>NZ_BMKS01000006.1 GCF_014644455.1 Caldovatus sediminis
CGCGGCGGCGGCAGTCATGCTCGCGTCACGCATCGCGGCCGCCCTCCCCGCGCTGCGGCGCCTCGGCGAAGAGCAGCACGTGCGAGTGATCGCCCGGCTCGCCGTCGCGCTTCGGCAGGATCAGCACCCGCACGCCGCCGAGCCGGCCGGCGAGATATTCGATCCCGCGCCCGCTGACGCGGCGCCAGAGTTTCGCGGCGGGCAGCATCGCACCGCCGCTGCGGGAGGGGGTGGTGGGGGTTATGGGGTCCATTCGTCGGGTCCTTGAAGAAGGACCCGATGGACGCGGGCTGCGCGCGGCACTAAAGTGCGGCTCTTCCTAGTCGCCGCCATGTGTTGCGCCGCCGCCGGCCCCCGCCCATCGGGGCCGGCGGTTTCACATCGCGAGCGCGGCCAGCCGCAGCGCGGCGAGCAGCGCGAGCAGGATCAGCGACGCGGCCAGCGGGCCGAGCGCGAGCAGGCGGGCGCGCATCAGGCGCCCTCCCGCTCGGGCGCGGCGTCGCCCCCGTCGAGCAGCGCGCGCAGCGCCTCGGCCGGGATCAGCGTGGCCCGGCCGACGCGGACCAGGCGCAGCTTGCCGGCGCGGGCAAGGCGATAGAGCGTCGCCCGGCTCAGCCCAGAGACGCGCTCCGCGGCGCGGACGCGGTAGGCGAGCGGCGCCAGGCCGGCGCCATCAGGCGGCGCGGCCATGCGGCGCCTCCGCCCGCTCCGTCCCGCCGCGCGTGCCGGCCTCGATCCAGCGTCGCAAGGCATCGCTGGGATAGCGCCAGCGGCCGCCGATCCGGCAGACCGGCGGGCCGTCGCCGGCGAGCCGCAGGCGCCGCAAGGTCTCGGGATGAACGCCGAGCCGCCGCGCCACCTCGGCGGGCGGAAGCAGCGCCTCGATAGGATCGTTGGACGATGACATGGATCCCCTTCGCTCGAAGGGGCGGCCGGAGCGCCGGGAGGTCGCACCCTCGCTTCGTCGGGAAACGTGACTTCGTGCGAAAAGCGCTCTAAAACCTCTTCGGCGGTCCGACCGCCATTTACCTAGCCAGCCTGGCCCCTCGGTGTTGCAGCACCGGGGGGCTTCTTTCGAAGAAGCCCCCTTCGGGGGTTTTCGGCCGCGCCGTCGCACCGTGCGACGACGTGCCCCAAGCAGGCGAATTCTGCACGCCCTCTGCACTCAACACAACATACAATGAAGGCAACGCCGCGCGATCCCGCAGAAAACCTGGCGTTCGCGCGGGAGTTCGGCGAGGCTGAAGCGCGGCCAGCCGCTACGCGGGGGTGCGGAGCCCCCACGAAAGGCATCGAACGCGCCACCGAGTCGCGACACGGCTGCGCAACACCGCGCGCGCAGGCAGAAACCGCGCCGCTTGTCAACCTCGAACGACACGGCCGCGCTGGCGCGGCCAGCATCGCGCCGGCGCTACGGCGCGGCGGCCAGCGCCCGGCGCACCGCCTCGGGCTCGCGCGCGATCACCGCAAGCAGCACGCGCGCCGTGCGGTCCGGCCGCCGCCGCCCCTGCTCCCACGCCTGCACCGCCGTCACGTCGAGCCCGAAGCGCCGCGCGAAGGCCGCCTGGGAAAGCCCGAGCGCATGGCGCAGCGTCGCCACGTCCACCGCCTCCGGCACCCGCGCCTCATACTCGCGCAGCGGCGGCGCCAGCTCGCCGCGCAGATGCGCCGCCGCCTCGCGCAGCCCCTCGACCAGCGCCCTACCGCGCCGGGTCATCCCGCCGGAGCGCGGCGCGGACTTCGGCAATGCCCGCCCGGATCGCTTCAAGGCCGGCGCCCTCACGCCGCCCCCGGCCGCGCCGCCGGCAACGCCACCACCTCCGCCGGCGCGCGCGTGCAGAACGCCCCCCAAGCCTCCATCAGCGCCCGCCGCCGCTCCAGCAGGTCGGAGCGCGCATAGGCCGCCTCGGCCTTGTCCTTGATCGCGTGCGCCAAGGCGCGTTCCACCACCTCGCGCCCCTCCGGCCGCGTCTCGCCCGCCCAGTCGCGGAAGGTCGAGCGGAAGCCGTGCGCCACCGCCGCCCGCCCCTCGGCGTCGCGCCAGCGCGGCGGCTCGCCCTCGGCCAGCCCGTCGCGGCACATGCCCCGGACCAGCATCGAAAGCGCCATGTCCGACAACGGCCGGCCCGCGCGCCCGCCGGGGAACACCAAGGCGTCCGGCCCCGCCGCCAGCGGGCGCACCGCTTCCAGCACCGCGAGCGCCGCCGTGGACAACGGCACCCGATGCGCCCGTCCGGCCTTCATCCGCGCCGCCGGCACGGTCCACACCCGCGCCGCAAGGTCCACCTCGCGCCAGGTCATGCCGCGCACCTCGCCGGTGCGCGCGGCCGTCAGGATCGCGAAGCGCAGCGCCAGCGCCGCCACCCCCTCGCGCGCCCCCAGCGCCGCCATGAAGGCCGGCATGTCCCGCCAGGGCAGCGCCGGGTGGTGGCGCACCGGCTTCGCCTTGCGCGGCGGCGGCAACAGCGCATCGAGATGCCCCTTCCAGCGCGCCGGGTTCGCGCCCGCGCGCCAGCCCTTCGCCGTCGCCGCGTCAAGCACCGCCTCGATGCGCTGGCGCAGCCGCGATGCCGTCTCCGGCGCCCGCTGCCACACCGGGCGCAGCACCCGCAGCACCGCGTCGGTATCCACCTCGGCCACCGGCAGGTCGCCGAGCACGGGATAGGCGTAGGCGGCGAGCGTCGCCGACCACTGCGCGGCGTGCTTGGTGTTGCGCCAGCCCGGGCGCTTCGCCGCGATCAGCGCCTCGGCGGCGGCGCGGAAGGTCCGCCGCTCGGCCTCGGCGCGCGCCCGTTCGGCCGCCTCGGCCTCGGCCCGCGCCCGCCGCTCGGCCTCGCGCGCGGCCAGCGGGTCGCGCCCGGCCTGCCGCGCCGCCTGCGCGCGCGCCCGGGCCTCGGCGAGCGGCACCCCGGGGAAGGTCCCAAGCCCCATGTCGCGCCGCCGCCCGTCCGGGGCGCGGTAGCGCAGCACCCATTGCGCCTTCCCGGGGCCGCGCACCCAGAGATGCAGCCCGCCCCCGACCGAGAAGCGGCACGGCGCGCCGCGCACGAACACCGCCCGCACCTCGGTTGCCGTCGCCGTCCGCCGCATCGCGCCCTCCGCTCCGCCGTGGTTGGGGGCGGGCGGGGTCGGGCTTTTCCCCTGCCGCCCGCCGTGGTGGGACCGACCGCCCGCCGTGGTGGGACCGACCGCCCGCCGTGGTGGGACCGACCGCCGCGCCCTTCTCCGCCGCAGGGGATCAGCGCCCCCCACCCGGCCCGATCCCACCGCCGATCCCACCATAAACGCCGCGCTGGCCTGACACAATGTGCGACGGCCGGAGACGACGAATCGCGGCAAGGCCAGGAAAAAGGCCGCGTTCGGCGCGGCGGTGGGAACGGCCCGAGCCGGCCGGAGACGCCCTCTTGGCGGACACTCCCTCCGCCATGGCGTGCGCCGCCATTTCGGCGGCTTTGCCCGGGGCGTCGCGCGGGGCCTCTCCGCCCGCCACGACCACGGGAGCCAATACATGGCCGACGATTTCCGGAAGGAGACCGCTTGGTCCCGGGCTCGGAAGTTCCCCTGCCTTCGTCCGCGCGCCGGCGGGCAGCCGCAAGAAGAACCTGTTGCGGCTGCGCAGCTTCGACCTGCCGCGGTCAGGGACGAGCAGCTTCAACCCGCGGCGCTGGCCGCATGGGCTTCAACCCGGTATCCTGGAAATTGAGGCGGTACAGCGGCGCGGCGCACAACTCCCGGCCGTTTCCAGTCGTCCGCGATCTGCTCTAGGCTGCCCGCAACAATGCGTCGCGGAGGACCGGTCCATGGAATTCGGCGTGCTGTTCACCTCGCACCCCAACCCGGCCGAGGAGCCCTACCCCCACCGCGCCGTCCACGCCCGCACCACCGCCGAGATCGAAGAGGCGGAGCAGTTCGGCTACGACACCGCCTGGGTCGCCGAGCACCACTTCTCCACCCAGTACGGCATCCTGCCCGACTGCTTCGCCTACCTCGCCTACCTCGCCGCCCGCACCAGCCGCATCGGGCTCGGCGCCGCGGTGATCACGCTGCCGCTCAACGATCCGATCCGCACCGCGGAGAACGCCGCCTTCGTGGACATCCTCTCGAACGGGCGGATGCGGCTCGGCATCGGCTCCGGCTACCGGCCCTACGAGTTCGAGGGGCTGGGCAAGGACTTCGAGGCGCGGCGCGAGATGGTGGCCGAGGCCGTGCCGCTGATGCGCGAGGCCTTCCTGCGCCGGCGCTGGAACCATCAGGGCCGATTCTACCGCGGCCGGGTCGAGGCGCCCTACGAGATGCTCCCGGTGCCGGTGCAGGAGCCGCACCCGCCGCTCTACATGGCCGGCGGCACGGAGCGCTCGATCGCCTATGCCGGCCGGAACGGCTTCGGGCTGATGCTCTCCACCCTGCCCGGCGCCGAGACGCTGGCGCGCCAGATCGCGATCTACCGCCAGGGCCTCGCCGAGGCGCCGGCGGAGCTGCGCCGCAACCCCGCCGCCGGCCAGGTGGACGTCGCCCGCTACGTCTACGTCGCCGACACCGACGCCGAGGCGCGCGCCGACACCGAGGAGGCGATCATCCGCCACATCGCGCATTTCGGCGGCAGCGGCACGGCGGGCTACCTCGGCACGGTGTCGGAGAAGGGCCAGTCGCTGAACTACGACGACCTGCTCGCCACCACGCTGCTGCACGGCTCGGCGGAGACGGTGATCGCCAAGCTGCGGGCGCTGGAGGCGAAGACCGGCCTGACCAGCCTGCTGCTGCACTATCCGCCCTACTACGGTGCGGCGAAGATCCGCCGCAGCCTGCAGCTCTTCGCCGAGCGGGTCATGCCGGCGTTCCGGCCCCCGCGCGGCGCCGTGGCCGCCGCCGATTAGCGCCCGTCCGTCCCCGCGCCGCCCCGGACCGCCCGGGCCGGCGCGGCGCCAGCATGACGCCACAAGTCCGATGTCAAGCCTGGGAGGAAACCGCATGACCATCACCCGCCGCGCCCTTGGCGCAGCGTCGCTGCTGGGCGGGCTCGCCGCTTCCGCCCGCGGGCGGGCGGCGGCCTGGCCCGATCGCCCCGTCCGGCTGGTCAGCCCCTTCGCGCCCGGCGGCCCGCAGGACGTGCCGGGCCGCTTCTTCGCGGAGGTCCTGACGTCCAGGCTCGGCCAGCCCGTGGTCTACGACAGCCGGGCGGGCGCGGGGGGCCTGGTGGGCACGCAATACGTCGCGCAGGCGACCGACGGCCACACCTTCCTCATCACCTCCACCGCCATTGCGACCCTGCCGGCGCTGCGCCGCGATCTGGGCTTCGACCCCTTCACCGATCTCCTGCCGGTGACGCTGGTGATGCAGTCGCCCTTCACCATCGTCGTGCGCGCCAACGGCCCTGCGAGCTTCGCGGAGCTCCTCGCCCGCGCGCGAGAGGCTCCGGGCCGCCTCACCTACGGCACTTCGGGGGTCGGTTCCTCGACCCACCTCGTCGGCGCGATGCTGCTGCAGCGGGCCGGGGTGGAGATGACGCACGTCCCCTATCGCGGGGCGCAGCTCAACATGACCGCGCTGCTGGCCGGCGACACCGATTGCTTCCTCGGCGACGTCTCCGTCCCGCTGCCACACATCCGCGCCGGCACCGCGCGCTGCATCGCAGTGACGACCGAGACGCGGGCGCCGCTGCTGCCGGACGTGCCGACGGTGGCGGAGGTGGTGCCCGGCTTCGCCGCGACGCTCTGGTACGGGTTGTTCGCCGCGAAATCCGCGCCGGCCGAGGCGATCCGGCGCGTCCTGAGCGAGCTCGCGCCGCTCCGCGCCCCGGACAGCGAGCTCCGCCGCCGCTTGTCGGAGACCGGCGCGGAGCTGCTGCTGACCGGGCCGGAGCCGCTGGCGGAACGCCTGCGGACCGAGATCCCGCAATGGCGCGCGGTGGTAGCGGCGGCCGGACTGCGGGTCGAGTAGCCACGGCAAGCCGAGTTGCGCGGCGAGCGGATGCGCGCGCCAGGGCGTGCTTGGCCGGCCGAGCCGGGGGCGCGGCACCTGCCGGCCGTCCCCGGCGCCCTGGGACAGGTCGGCCGGCGTGGCGGCGGAGCACCGAGCGATGGAACGATGGCCTGACGGACGATCCGACGGGGATCCCACACACCCTGCCCAGGGACGGGGCGTGACGGCGCGCGCGACGGGCGCCGTCGCCGCCCTCGGCCTGCACCTCCTGCTCCTGGCGCCGCCGGTCGCGGCGCAGACCGGCGGGGCCGCCGCCGGGGACGCCGCGGCCGGCGAGGCCGCCTACGCCCGCGCCTGCGCGCGCTGCCACGCCGACCCGCGCGCCATCGGCGGACGGGCGGCGCGACTGGACGACCCGGCGCGGCGCGCGGCGCTGGATCGCTTCCTCGCCCGCCACCACGCGCCCGACGCCGCGACGCGCGCCGCGATCGTCGCCTGGCTGGCCGAGGCCGCGCGCTGAGGCCTCGCCCCGGCCGCGATCACGCGCCGCGCAGCGCGAAGGCGAGGACGCCGAGCGCGACCGCGCCGAGCATGAGCAGGAAGGCGCGCCGCAGCCGGCGCCCCTCGCGGTCGCCGGGGGCGCCGTAGTCGAAGCGCTCGTAGCGGATCCGCCCGGCCGGCACGCCGAGCCGCTCGAGCGCGCCCGCCGCCGCCTCCATCATCGGCACCGGGCCGCAGAGCAGCGCCAGGGTCCGGCGCGGGTCGAGGCCGCGGAGCAGCTCGGCCAGCGCCGCCTCGGACACCGGGCCCACCCCGCCGGTCCAGCCGGGCGGCGCCGGTGCGTCCACCAGATGCGTCGCCACGAGGTCGAGCCTGCCGCGCATGGCCGCGATCTCCTCGCGGAACACCTGCTGTTCGGGCCTGCGCGTCGCGACCAGGACGCGCACCGGGCGTGCCTCGCCGCGCGCGGCGAGGTGGCGCAGGATGCCGATGATCGGCGCGATGCCGACCCCGCCGGCGACCAGCAGCAGCGACTCCGCCCTGCGCCCGGCCACCGTCAGCGCGCCGTGCGGCCCGTCGAGCGCCGCCGGCGTGCCGGGGGCGAGCGCGCCGATGCGGCGCGTCATGTCGCCGGCCTCCTGGATCACGAGGCGCAGCAGCGGCCATTCCTCGGGCGCCGAGGCGATCGAGAAGGGGTTGTCGGAGACCGGATGGCGCCGGCCGAACACCACCCAGACGAACTGCCCCGCCGCGAAGCGGAAGGGGGCGCCGGCGTGCTGGCGGAGCGTCACCTCCCACAGCCCGGGGGCGAGGGACCGCACCGCCTCCACCCGCCAGTCCTGGCGCGCGGCGCGCCAGGCGCGCAGCACCCAGACCTCGAGGAGGGAGGCCGCCGCGACCGCCACCAGCGCCAGCCCGACCGCGCCGACGACGGGGTGCGCGCGCAGATAGGTGCCGTGCCGCAGCGCATGGTCCACCAGCAGCAGCGCCGCGAGCGCGGCGAGCGCGCCGTGTCCCGCCCGCCAGAGATGGTAGCGGAAGGCCAGCCGCTCGCGGCCGAGGGCGAGGCCGATCAGCGCCAGCAGCGCGGCCAGGGCGAGCGTGCCGCTGAGCAGCCCCGGCGCGGTCGCCATCCGCCCGAGCCGCGCCAGCGCCGCGCCCGGATCCTCCGCCCCCGCCGCGGCGAGGGCGAGGAGGTGCAGCAGGGCCACCAGCCCCACCGCGATGCCGGCGAGGCGATGGAACCCCATCGTCACGTCGAGCCCGACGCGCCCCGCGATCGCCTCGAACCGCCCGGAGGTGAGGAACTGCAGCAGCAGCATCGCCCCGGCGGCGAGCCCGGCGGCGCTGCCGAGCTCGGCCCAGGCGTCGAGCGGCTCCGGCCCGAAGGCCGCGGCGGCGGCGAGCACCGCCAGCGCCGCGGCGGGGTAGAGCGCCGCCAGCAGCGGCCCGGGCAGTCCGCGCCTCACGCCGCGCCGGTGCGGCGGTCCGCGGCGGCGCCGGCCGCGGGCGGCGCGACCCGGCTGGCCCAGGCGACGATGCGGTTCGCCGGCATCGCGCCCGCCTGCCGCGCCACCTCCTGCCCGCCGGCGAAGAGGGAGAGGGTCGGGATGCTGCTGATGCCGAGTTCGGCGGCGAGGGCGGGGGCCTCCTCGGTGGAGACCTTGACCAGCCGCATGCGCGGCTCCAGCGCGCGCGCCGCCGCCTCGAACTCCGGCGCCATGGCGCGGCACGGGCCGCACCAGGACGCCCAGAAGTCGACCAGCAGCGGGATGCCGCTATGGCGCAGGTGCCGGCGGAAGCGCTCCTCGGAGAGCGCCAGCGGGCGCCCCTCGAACAGCGGCGCGTGGCAGTGGCCGCAGCGCGGCCCCTCGCCGAGCCGCGCCTCCGGCACCCGGTTCAGGCCGTCGCAGCGCGGGCAGACGATCTGGACGGTTCCGTTGGCCATCGGCTCCTCCCCTCACCGGATCGCGGCGGCCGCGCCGCCCTTGGCCCTCACCGGGATGCGGAGGTAGCGCACGCCGTTCTCCTCCGCCTCCGGGAAGCGCCCGGCGCGGATGTTGACCTGGATCGAGGGCAGCAGCAGCAGCGGTGCCGCAAGCGTGCGGTCGCGCTCGGTGCGGAAGCGCACGAACTCCTCCTCGGTCACGCCGTCCCTGACGTGCGGGTTGTGCGCGCGCTGCTCGGCCACCGTGCTCTGCCAGGCGTAGTGGTCGCGCCCCGGCGCCTTGTAGTCGTGGCACATCCAGAGCCGCGTCTCCGGCGGCAGGGCGAGCAGCCGGCGGATCGAGCGGTAGAGCGTGCGCGCGTCGCCGCCGGGGAAGTCCGCCCGCGCCGTGCCGTAGTCGTGCATGAACAGCGTGTCGCCGACGAAGACGTCGTCGCCGATCCTGTAGGCGACGTCGGCCGGGGTGTGGCCCGGCACGTGCAGCACCTCGACCTCGAGCCGGCCGAGCGGGAAGCGCTCGCCGTCGCGGAACAGCCGGTCGAAGTCGCCGCCCTCGGGCTTGAGGTCGCGCGCGTCGAAGACGGGGCGGAAGATCCGCTGCACGTCCTTGATGTGCTCGCCGATGCCGATCGGGGCGCCGGTGCGGGCCTTGATGTAGGGGGCGGCGGTCAGGTGGTCGGCATGGGCGTGGGTCTCCAGCACCCAGCGGATGGCGACGCCCTCCTCGGCGGCGGCGGCGAGGATGCGGTCGGCGAAGGCGGTGTCGGCCTCGCCGGAGCGGTGGTCGTAGTCGAGCACCGGGTCAATGACGGCGCCCTCCCTGGTCGCCGGGTCCCAGACCAGGTAGCTCACCGTGTTGGTGGGCTCGTCGAAGAAGGCGCGGATGACGGGCTTGTCCATGGGGTCCTCCGATGCCCCGGGGCGGGGCTTGACGGCAATATAAGACAACGCTTATTTAGCGCAAGCTTATGGAGCGGACGGACGGATGTCGGCGGCAGCGGCATTGGCCTGGCAGGGCCTGGACGGGCTGGAGGAGAAGGCGGCGGAGGCGGCGCGGTTGCTTCGCCTCCTCGCCAACGAGAACCGCCTGCTGGTGCTCTGCCACCTCGTCGCCGACGGCGAGATGAGCGTCGGCGCGCTGGCGGAGGCGCTCGGCCTCTCCCAGCCGGCGCTGTCGCAGCACCTCGCCCGGCTGCGCGAGGACGGTCTGGTGGCGACGCGGAAGGAGGCGCAGACGGTGTTCTACCGGCTCGCCGACCCCAAGGCGGCGCGCCTCCTCGCCGTGCTGCGCGACCTCTACTGCTGCCCGCCCGATTCCGCCGGCTGAGCCCCGCGACCGCGAACCGAACCGAGGACAGGACCCCGACCCATGCTCAAGACCATCTCTCCCGCCGAGGCCGCCCGCCTGCTGCGCGAGGAGGGCGCCACCCTGGTGGATGTGCGCGAGCCCGACGAGCACGCCCGCCAGCGCATCCCGGGCGCGCGCAACCTGCCGCTCTCGCAGCTCGAGGAGGCGGAGCTCGCCGTGCACCAGGGCAGGCCGGTGCTGTTCCACTGCCGCTCCGGCGCCCGCACCGAGGGCAATGCCGAGCGCCTCGCCGCCAAGGCCGGGCCGGGCTGCCAGGCCTACATCGTCGAGGGCGGGCTGGAGGCGTGGCGGCAGGCCGGGCTGCCGGTCGCCGAGGACCGCCGCCAGCCGATCGAGGTGATCCGCCAGGTGCAGATCGTGGCGGGCTCGATGGTGCTGCTCGGCGTCCTGCTCGGCGCCCTGGTCTCGCCCTGGCTCTACGGGCTCTCGGCCTTCGTCGGCGCCGGGCTGGTCTTCGCCGGCGTCACCGGGACCTGCGGCATGGCGTCGCTGCTGCGGCGGATGCCGTGGAACCGGCCCCGTCCCGCCACGGCCTGACCCCCGCGCGCGGCGGGCCCGGCCCGCCCTCCCGATCGCCGCGGCCGTCCCTCGCGCCTGAGGGGCGGGCCGGCCGCGGCGCGACCCGCGCGGCCCGCCCGGGACAGGGGGGCCGCGAGACCCCGCGTTGTCGCCACCACCCCCGACGCCGCCGCGGCCGACGCCCGGCGCGGCGGCGAGGAAGGCACGTGCCATGCTGACGCTCTCGTTCCTCCAGACCCTGCTCGGCGGCGCCTCCGGCTCGCTGGTCGGATTCTCGCTCGGCCTCGTCGGCGGCGGCGGGTCCATCCTCGCCGTGCCGCTGCTCGTCTATCTGGTCGGCGTGCCGGTGCCGCACCTCGCCATCGGCACCAGCGCCGTCGCCGTCGCGGCCAACGCCGCGGCGAGCCTCGCCGGGCACGCCCGCGCCGGCCATGTGCGCTGGCCCTGCGCGCTCGTCTTCGCCGGCGCCGGCGTGCTGGGCGCCTTCGCCGGGGCGCAGCTCGGCAAGCGGGTGGACGGCCAGGCGCTGCTCGCCGCCTTCGCGGTGATGATGCTCGTCGTCGCCGCGCTGATGCTGCGCCGGCGCGAGCCGGGGGAGGAGCGCAAGGTCCGGCTGAACCGCGCCAACGCCCCGGCGCTCGTCGGCACCGGGCTCGGCGTCGGGGCGCTCTCCGGCTTCTTCGGCATCGGCGGCGGCTTCCTGATCGTGCCGGGGCTGATCCTGGCGACCGGCATGCCGATGCTGCAGGCGGTCGGCACCTCGCTCGTCGCGGTCACCGCCTTCGGCCTGACGACCGCCGCGAGCTACGCCTGGGCGGGGCTGGTGGACTGGACGCTGGCCGCGGTCTTCATCGGCGGCGGTGTCGTCGGCAGCCTGCTCGGCGCCCGCGCGGCGCGCCATCTGGCGCGGCGCCGCGGCGCCCTGGCGCGGGTGCTGGCGGGGCTGATCATCGGCGTCGCGGCCTACATGCTGGCGCGCAGCCTCGGCCTGATCGGCTGAGCCGCGCGCCCGCGCGCGGGGGGAGGCCCGCGCCATCGCCAGCGCCTTCCCCGGCTTCGGCGCCTCGGGCTTCTCGCGCGGGAAGGCATGCCCCTCGCCGGGGAGCAGCGCCGGCCCGGGGCGGCCGCGAGCGCCTCCCCGGCCGCCTCGCCTCTCCGCCATCGCCGCCTCCCGCGTCCCGCCGGAAGGGCCATGCGCGACCCGCCGGCCCCCCTTGGCGGCGGCGGCGCGCGCGGGCAGGGTGCGCAGGATGCCCCGGCGGCGCTCGGCGCCCCGGCGCGAGACAGGGGAAACGCCCGAGATGAGCGCGAGCAGCGGAACCTTGGACCAGGCGCGGAGCGGATCGCCGGCGGCGGCCGGCGCGCCGCGCCCGACCTTCGCCGCCGCCCGCCCGAAGCCGGCCGTCCCGCGCCACCTGCGCCGCTTCCTCGCGCTGCACGACTTCGAGGACGCGGCGCGTCGCCACCTGCCCCGCATGCTCCACGGCTTCGTCGCCGGCGGCGTCGAGACCGACTGGACGCTGCGCGAGAACCGCGCCGCCTTCGGCGACTGGGCCTTCGTCCCGCGCGTGCTGGTGGACACCTCCGGCCGCAGCACCGCGGCCACGCTGTTCGGGCGCGCGTACGCCGCGCCCTTCGGCATCGCGCCGATGGGCGCCTCCGCCCTGATCGCCTACCGCGGCGACCTGGTGCTGGCGCAGGCCGCGGCGGCGGCGAACATCCCGATGATCATGAGCGCCTCCTCCCTGATCCCGCTGGAGGAGGTGCGGCGCAACGGCCCCAACACCTGGTACCAGGCCTACCTCCCCGGCGAGGCCGCGCGCATCGAGCCGCTGGTGGACCGCGTCGCCGCCGCGGGCTTCGACACCTTCGTCCTGACCGTGGACGTCCCGGTCGCCGCCAACCGCGAGAACAACATCCGCAACGGCTACGCGATCCCGCTCAAGCCCAATCTCCGCCTCGCCTGGGAGGGGATCACGCATCCCCGCTGGCTCCTCGGCACCCTGCTGCGGACCATCGCGAGGCACGGCATGCCGCATTTCGAGAACATGGACGCCGGGCGCGGCCCGCCGATCGTCTCGCGCACCCTGATGCGCGCCTTCGGCGAGCGCGACCGGCTGAACTGGCAGCACCTCGAGCTGATCCGCCGCCGCTGGAAGGGCAGGCTCGTGGTGAAGGGCGTGCTGGCCGCGGCCGACGCGAGGATCGCGCGCGAGAGCGGCTGCGACGGCGTCATCGTCTCCAACCACGGCGGGCGGCAGCTCGACGGCGCCATCCCCTCGCTGCGCGCGCTGCCGGAGGTGGCGGCCGAGGCGGGCGGCATGACGGTGATGCTCGACAGCGGCGTCCGCCGCGGCACCGACGTGCTGAAGGCGCTCGCCCTCGGCGCGCAGTTCGTCTTCGTCGGGCGGCCGTTCCTCTGCGCCGCCGCGCTCGGCGGCGAGGAGGGCGTGGTGCACGCGATCCGCCTGCTCGCCGAGGAGGTGAACCGCGACATGGCGCTGCTCGGCATCAACCGCCTGTCCGAGCTGGGACCGGCGCTGATCCGCCGCGTGCGCGGCGGCGGGGGCTGAGGGCGCGCCATGCGCCGCTCCCCCTTCGACCTGACCGGCAAGGTGGCGCTCGTCACCGGCGGCAACGGCGGCATCGGCTTCGGCATGGCGCGGGCGCTGGCCGAGGCGGGGGCCGACGTCGCGATCTGGGGCACCAGCGCCGCGAAGAACGTCGCGGCGCGCGAGGCGCTGGCGCGCGCCGGCCGCCGCGTCCTCGCCCTCGAATGCGACGTCGGCGAGGAGGCGGCGGTCGAGGCCGCCTTCGCCGAGACGCTGCGCGTCCTCGGCCGGGTGGACGCCTGCTTCGCCAACGCCGGCACCTATGGCGGCCGCCGCACGCCCTTCGCCGAGATGTCCGCGGAGGAGTGGCGGCGCGTGCTGCGGGTCAACCTCGACGGCGCCTTCTACACCCTGCGCGCCGCGGCGCGGCACATGACGGCGCGCGGCGGCGGCGGCGCGCTGGTCGGCACCGCCTCGCTCGCCGCGATCGAGGGCGCGCCGCGCAACGAGCACTACGCCGCGACCAAGGGCGGGCTGATCTCGATGATCCGCGGCCTCGCCGTGGAACTGGCGCGGCACGGCATCCGCGCCAACGCCATCCTGCCCGGCTGGATCGAGACGGAGATGACCGCCGGCGCCATCGCCGATCCGAAGTTCAGCGCCGCCGTGCTGCCGCGCATCCCGATGCGGCGCTGGGGCACCGGCGCCGATTTCGGCGGCATCGCGGTCTATCTCGCGAGCGACGCCTCCGCCTACCACACCGGCGACAGCTTCGTCATCGACGGGGGCTACGCGCTGTTCTGACGATACCGGGCGCCTCGCGCACCGTCAGGGGACCGACGACGCATGTCCGACGCCGTCCTGCCGACCTTCCGCCCGCTCACGCCGGTGCTCGGCGCCGAGGTGATCGGGCTCGACCTCTCCCGCCCCATCGGGCCCGCGGTGCGGGAGGCGCTGCGCGAGGCCTTCCGCCGCCACCTGCTGCTGCTGATCCGCGGCCAGGAGGGGGTGACGACCGAGCAGCAGACCCGCTTCGCCGGGATCTTCGGCCGCGTGGAGCTGCGCGAGAAGAACCGCGTCCGCAACGCGGAGGCGGGCGCCCAGCACGTCTCCAACGTCCGCCCCGACGGGGTGTTCGGCCTCGGCGAGCTCGATTTCCACTGCGACCAGCTGTTCCAGCCGGAGCCGCTCTCCGCGCTGATCCTCTACGCGATCGAGGTCCCCGAGACCGGCGGCGACACGCGCTTCGTCAACACCGTCGCCGCGCATGCTCGCATGCCGGAAGCGCTGCGCACGCGCATCGCCACCCTCGCCTGCCGCCACGCCTACACCTTCGCCGGCGCGCTGGCGCAGGACTGGAACGTGGACGACGCGGCGGTGCAGCCCCTCTCCGCCGTGCATCCCATGATCTGGCGCGGGCCCGGCGGCGACGAGCCGGGCGCGATCTGGGTCAACAAGCTGACCACGGTGGAAGTGCTCGGCCTGCCGCCGGAGGAGGGCCGGGCCCTGATCGCCGAGGTGCGCCGCCACCTCTACGACGGGGACCTCGCCTACACCCACCGCTGGCGGCCGGGCGACCTGGTGCTGTGGGACAACCGTCGCCTGCAGCACGCGCGCACGCCCTTCGACCCGGCAGCGCGGCGGACGCTGCGGCGCAGCCCGATCCTCTGACCGGAGCCGGCGCGCGCCGGTTCAGGCCGGTGGCGGCGTTGCCGGCCGCGCTACCGCCCCGCGGAGGCCGGGCGCGAGGCCACCGCTCGCCCGGCTCCGCGCAGGGGCGGCGGGCCGCGATCAGGCCGACTGCTGGACGATCGCGCTCTCCAGCCCGCGCACCCACTCGTTGTAGAGCGGATGCGCCTCGGCGCCGCCGTAGAGCAGGTTGGCGCTGGAATCGATGTGGCGGAATGAGAAGCCGTGCAGGTCGTAGCGGATCTCCAGCGCGATCATGCGCCGGCCGTCGGACCGGCGGGCGACGATCGGGCCGCCGCGGCGCGGCTCGGAGGTCGTCCAGCCCTGCGTCGCGGCCGCGGTCAGGATGATGCGCCGGCGCTCCGCCAGGCCGCCGCGGCCGTCGCTGAGGAATGGGGTGCCGCTGACCGTGTGCACCGGCTGCTGGCGGCACGCCATGAGCGCGCCGCCGCCGAGCAGGGCGGCGGCGAGTGGCGCCGCGGAGCGGAGCAGGCCGCGGCGGTCGGCGGTGGCGTGGCTCGTCATCGGCGTGCGTTCCCCCGCCCGCGTTGTCCCTGGTGCTGCGGCGGCTGCCGTCGTCGCGGGCGGATCAGACCGGCGGCTGCGCCACGATGTCGTTGGCGAGGTTCTGCACCCAGCTGTTGTAGTTCCGGTGGATGCTCGCGCCGTCGTAGAGCAGGTTGCGGCTGTCGGCGTAGCGGATCGAGAAGCGCTGCGCGTCGTAGGGGATGTCCACCACCGCCAGGTGGTCGCGCAGGACCAGCGTGCCGCGGATCAGCCCGGGACGGATCTCCTGCATCTGCCAGCCGCGGCCGGCGCCGGCGCGCCGGATCTGGTTGGCCCGCTGGGCGAGGGTGCGGGCGCAGGCGGCGAGCCCGACCGCGCCGCCGCCGAGGCCCGCCATGGTCCGAAGCAACGGGCGGCGTCCCGTCATCGCGTCTCCGTCTCCGTCCGTCCGCGGTCGCGGCGCCGGCGGCCTTCCCGCCGCGCCCCGGCGAGGCTGCGCAGGAGGCCGGCGGGGTCCATCCCCCGCGCCAGCAGCCTGCCCGCCACCATCATCACGATCCGCGCGATGTCCGCAACGGGTCTGAAATGGCTCGGGCGTCGCGACGAGGCCGGGCCGTAGAGGGCCGGGATGTCCTCCGCCACGACGCGGCATCCGGCGCGCGCCGCGTCGATCAGGATCGCGCTCTCGAAGGCGAAGCGCCGGCCGTCCCGCCGTGCGTAGCGTTCGAGGCCGGCGAGCGCCGCCGCGGGATAGACGCGGAAGCCGCACTGGCTGTCGGGGATCGCCTGCCCCGCCGCCCAGGAGATCCAGAAATCCGCCACCCGGTTGGCCCGGCGCCGCGCCGCCGGCTGCCCGCCCGCGCGCGCCGCCGCCCGGCGCGAGCCGATCACCAGGCAGCCCGGCCGCGCCCGCGCCGCCGCGACCAGGCGGGGCAGGTCCTCGGGCCGGTGCTGCCCGTCGCCGTCGAGGGTCGCGACCAGTCCGGCGCCGAGCGCCAGCGCCCGTGCCATGCCGTGCCGCAGCGCCGCGCCCTTGCCCTGGTTGGGGGCGAGGCGCAGCACCTCGGTCGCGCCCGCCGCCTCGGCCAGCGCCGCCGTGCCGTCGGTCGAGCCGTCGTCCACCACGAGCACCGGCGCCCCGGGCAGGGCGGTGCGGGCGCGGCGGACGACGTCGCCGATCGTCGCCGCCTCCTGGTAGGCGGGGATCACGACCGCCACGCGCACCCGCTCCGGTGCCGCTCGGGCGCCGCCGGTCGCGGAAGGCATGTGGGCGGTGGGGCCGACTATGGTATTGCCTCGGATGCAGGGATCGGGGATCGGGGGCCGACGGCACCCGGCGCGTCGGGCGCGGCGCTCGCGCGGCGGAGGGGGCCGGAGCCCGACGCTAGCCCGGATCGCCGCCCGCAGATAGGCTTGTGATGGCACCACCGCTCGACGACACCCGCCGTCCCGACGCTGCCCCGGCCCCGCGCGCCGCGCCCGAGGCGGAGGCGGCCTGCGACGTGCTCGTCATCGGCGGCGGGCCGGCGGGCTCGACCGCGGCCGCGATCCTGGCGGAGCGCGGGCGCAGGGTCGTGCTGCTCGAGAAGGACCGCCATCCGCGCTTCCACATCGGCGAGTCGCTGCTGCCGCTCAACCTCCGCCTGTTCGACCGCCTCGGCGTGCGCGACCGGGTGGCGGCGATCGGCGTGTACAAGCCCGGCGCGCGCTTCGTCTCCGATTCGCACGGCGGCAAGCACGTGGAGTTCGCCTTCGCCAACGGGCCCAACCCCGACTACCCCTACGCCTACCAGGTGCGCCGCAGCGAGTTCGACGCGCTGCTGTTCCGCCGCGCGCGCGAGGCCGGCGCGCAGGCCGAGGAGGGCGTGCGGGTGATGGACGTGACGCTCGGCCCGCGCGGCGCCGGCCACCGCGTCGTCGCGCGCGACGAGGCGGGGCGGGAGCGGCGCTGGCGGGCGCGCTTCCTGATCGACGCCTCCGGCCGCGACACCTTCCTCGCCGGCCGGATGCAGGCGAAGCAACGCTACCCGCACCACCACTCCGCCGCGCTCTACGGCCATTTCCGCGGCGTCGCGCCGTTCGGCGGCGCGGCGGAGGAGGACGGCAACATCACCATCCACCTCTTCGACGAGGGCTGGATCTGGATGATCCCGCTGCCCGAGGGGGTGATGAGCGTCGGCCTCGTCAGCACGCCGGAGTTCTTCAAGCGCCGCAGGGGGAGCTTCGAGGAGTATCTGCTCGCGACGCTCGCCGGCATCCCCTCGGTCGCGGCGCGCATGTCGGGGGCGGAGCTGCTCTCGCCGGTCACCGCCACGGGCAACTACTCCTACCGCTCGCGGGTGATGCGCGGCGAGGGCTGGCTGATGGCGGGCGACGCCTACGCCTTCATAGACCCCGTGTTCTCCTCCGGCGTGCTGCTGGCGATGGCGAGCGCGGAGATGGGGGCGGAGGCGGCGGACGCCTGGCTCGACGACCCGGCGCGGGCGGAGCCGCTGCTGCGCGCCTTCGAGCGCAAGGTGGACCGGGCGATCCGCACCTTCGCCTGGCTGATCTTCCGCTTCCACACGCCGGTGATGCGCGACATGTTCATGGAGCCGCGCAACCGCTTCCGCATGCGCGAGGGGCTGATCGGCCTGCTCGCCGGCAACGTGCACGCCAACGTCAACCGCGAGCTCCCGGTGCTCGCCTTCAAGGCCAGCTATTACCTGCTGAACGTGCTCTACCGCCTCGGCTACCGGCATCGGGGGGAGGGGCTGGTCCGCGGGGTGGCGGCCGGGTCGGCCGGCGTCGGCCCGTAGGCGGACCCGTCCGCAGGGCGCCGGCCGCCCCTGGCGCGGCATCCCTTGCATCCTCCGGCACCGCTCCGGCACTGGCCCCGAGGCCGGGCCCGTCGCGGGCCGCCCGGTCGGATCTCCCGCCGGAGAGGCGGCGGGCATGGGCGGGACCGACGGAGGCCCGCCGTCCGCGCCGGCCGGGCGTTGCCGCGCGCGCCGTCGGCGCCGCCGCTGGATCTCCCCGTCCCGGTGCGATATAAGGTTCACATGAGTCGCCTCCGGACCTTCATCGGCACGCGAATTACCAACCCGGCCGCCTAGGCGCTCCGGCGCGGGGCGCCGCGTGGCGGCCGGTTCCCGCCGCCCGCCTGCCCCTGTCGACCGACCGATGCCCGGAGCCCTACCGATGAAGGTCCAGTTCGATCCCGCCGCGCTGGTCGCGGCCCGCTTCCTCGTCGTCGCCGAAGCCTCCCCCGGCCTCCTCTCGCGGCTGCTGCAGCCCTTCGCCAAGCGCGACCTCACCCCCGACGCGATGCGCGCGACGCGCGAGGGCGAGACCATGCGCGCCGAGATCGCGCTGCACGCCCTGGAGGCACGCCTCGTGCACCTGATCGCCGGGAACCTCGGCCAGGTGATCGGCGTGCGCGGCGTGCAGACGCTGCTCTCGGAGGCCGAGGAGGACCGGCTGGCCGCCTGAGGCGGGCGCCGGCCGCGCCGCGGCCTCCGGCGCGCGGACGGTGCGGACGAGGCCGCCGGCCGAGGCCGCGCCGGGCATCGGGAAGCCGGCGGGCCTTCGCGCTTGTCCCGCCCGCGCACCCATCCGTCCCGGCGCCGCGGACCACGGGGCGGTGCGCCCTCCGGGGCGGTGCGCGGCTACGCCTCCAGCGCCGCGCGGACCGCCTCGTGCAGCCCGGCGGGGTCGAGGTCGCGCCTCTCGCCCTTGCCGGGGCGGTCGCTGCGCCAGACCAGGTAGTCGGTGGCGAGCCCGTCGCGCGGGCGGTCCGGCAGGGCGGGCAGGTGGTCGCCGTAGACGGCGAGCACCAGGGGACGGTCCGACGCCGCCGCGGCGTCGGCGATGGCGCCGAGCATCGCATCGGCGTCGCGCAGATGGGCGAGCCAGGTGCCGAGCGGGTCCGGCCCCGGCCATGGGCCGTGCGCCTGCATGGTGATGGCGAAGAGGAAGCGCGGCGCGCCGTCGGTCCGCGCCGCCTCGATCTCGGCGACGACGCGCGCGGCGACGGCGGCGTCGGCGATGTGGCGCCCGGCCCGCGGCGCGCCCGCGAAGGCCCGCTCGTCGAGGAAGCGCTCGAAGCCGAGTGTCGGCAGGGCCCGGTGGCGGCCGAAGAAGCGCCGGTCGAAGGGGTGCAGGCAGATGGGCGCGGCGTAGCCGGCGGCGCGCAGCGCCCAGGCGAGCGAGGGCACCGTGCCGCCGCGCGCGAAGCGGAAATAGGGGTGGAAGCGGTCGAGCCCGAGCGCCGGTTCGGGCAGCCCGGTCAGCACGCCGAACTCGGCGCGCATGGTGTTGGCGCCGAAGGCCGGGGCGGCGAAGCGCCCCTGCGCCAGCGCGGCGCGGCGCAGCGCCTCCCAGCGCGGCAGCGTGCAGGCATCGGCGCCGCGCGCCGCGGCGGCGGGGAGGCGGCGCGGGTCGCAGAAGCTCTCGGCCTGGATCAGGACAAGATGGGGCGCGGCGGCCGCGTGCAGGCGCAGCGGCGGCCGCGCGGCGAGGCGGGCACGGCGCGCCGGGCGCTCGGCGCGGGCGAGGGCGCGATGCCGCGCGAGCATCGCGCTCGGCCCGAGGAGCGCCGCATCGGTTGCCGGATCCCCGGTGATCCGGACGGCCGGCGGGCGGATGACGGTCGGCCAGGCCAGGGCTGCGGCTGCGGCGGCCAGCGCGAGGCGACCGGTCTCGCCGAGCCCGGCCACGGGCGGCTCGGCCAGCCAGGCGAACGCCGGGGCGAGGAGGAGGAGCACGGCGGCGGCCGCGAGCGGCGCCGCCCCGACGAAGGGCAGGTAGAGGCCGGGATGCCGGACGACCCCGGGCAGCAGCGCGATGTCCGAGAACACCACCGGCTCGCCCAGCGTCCGCCGCTTCGCCCCGTCGGCCAGGGCGAGACCGAGGGCCAGGGCGAGGACCACCAGTCCCGCAAGCACCGGCCGGGCGGTTGCCGCCAGCAGCAGCGCCCAGAGCAGCGCCGCCGGCGCCACGTCGGCGGCGGCCCGGGCCGGAGGGTGCCGGCCGGCGACGCCGGCGACCCGGCGCACCAGCAGCCAGCCGACGAGCGGCGGCAAGGCGCCGAGCGCGAGATGGGCGAGGGCACGAACCGTCATGCGAACAGGCGGCGGCGCGCCGCGGCGCGGCTGCGCCGGCATCGCCGCGCGGCAACGGCCGCGCCGGTGCGGCGGTCGGCGCACCTTCGGGGCTGCGCCGCGGGCGGAGGTGCCGGTCTCATCGGGAGGGCGCCAGCATAGCGCCGGAGCGGCGCCCCGGCGACCGGGGCGCCCCGCCGCATCGCCGCTCGGGGGCCGCGCCCGAGGGCGCGCCGCCGCGGGCGCCGACGGGCCCATGCCGGCGCGGGCCGGTGCCGACCCGGCGACCGCGCCTCGGGCCCCGGAGGCGGAGTTCCGGTTCGCCCGGCTTCGCCGCCTGGGCGGCGGGCCGCATGCGCGGCCTCGGCATCGGGCGGTGACCGGCGCCCCGGCGTCAGGCCGCGGCGGCGACGGCCGCCGCGGCGCGGCCGTCGGCGAGCGCGAGTTCGCCGGGGCGGGCCTCGAGCCGCTGCACGGCACTCTCCACGCCGATGCGGATGCCAGCCTCGCTGAAGAAGCCGCCACGGATCAGGCAGCGGGCGATCACCACGCGGCGGAAGGCGTCCACGAGCGCGGCATCCGGCGGCCCGGCGCCGGTCCAGTAGGCATCGAGGCGGCCCTGCCAGGTCAGCCCCGGCATGTCGTAGAGCGCGTGGCCCAGCGTCGCGACCGGCTTGCCCGCGGCGAGCGCCTGCATGCCGGCGGTGCTGTTGACCGTCACGACCCCGCGCGCCCGCTCGAGCAGCGGACCGAACGGCGCCTCGCCGAGGTAGAGAACGCGGTCCTCGCGCAGGCCCGCGGCGCGCGCCGCCCGCCGCACCACGGCCCCCCAGCGCACCAGGCCGTTGTCGAGGGGATGGCCCTTCACGACCAGCCGCGCCTCCGGCGGGGCGGCACGGGCGAAGGAGCCGATCACCTCGGCGATCGCCTGCCGCACGGACTGGTAGGGCGAGTGGCGGCGGATCTGGTAGTCGCCGTCGAGCTGGAGCGGCAGGAGCCAATAGGGCAGCTCTTCCCCGAGCAGCCCGCGCATCCGCCAGGCCGAGGCGGCGCGCGCCACCGGCCGCCGCGCGCCGCGGCGCAGCCAGCCGAGATACTCGTGCAGGGGGTGCCAGGGCCGGTGGGTCCGCCAGTGGGGAAAGTCGCGCCGGCCGAGCAGTGCGGCGAAATTATACACGACATCCTCCGCCGCCCGGCGCAGGAAGCGGCCGGAGAGGTCGATCTCCGGCGGCTCGGGCGGCAGGTGGCGGGCCTGCTCGCGGATCCAGCACGGGTCGCGCGGCAGGCGGGAGTGGCCGTTGACGCCGTCGCGCTCGAGGGTGATCCAGCCGGGGCGGAGATAGCCTTCCTCGAAGACGTGCACCGCGCAGCCGAAGGCGCGGGCGATCGGGATGGCGGCCTCGTGCAGCGGGCGGCAGTCGCTGAACATCACGAGGTCGGTCACCGCGTGCTGGCGCACGATGCGGTCGAGCGCCGCCGGCCAGTCCTGCGGGCGCCCCGTGAAGTCGAGCGCGCCGGGGCGCGGCCAGAACAGCCGGTCGCCGGCGTTGAAGTTGACGCGCAGCACGGCGTGGCCGCGCCCGGCCAGCGCCTCGCCGAGTCGGGCGAAGAACGCGGTGGCGAGTCCCTGGAGGAACAGGAAGCAGCGCCTCCGGCGCTCCGGCCGCAGCTTGCTCATGCGCCCTCGGTCCAGCGGCGCAGCGCCGCCTGCGCGCGGCCCTGCCAGCGCCGCAGCCGCGCGATCAGACCCGGCCGCCACGGCGTCGGATCGGCGAGGCGGTCGAGCACCACTTCCACCGGACAGGGGAGTTCCGTCACCGGGTCCACGTAGCGCGGATACAGGATCAGGCAGGCTGCGACTAGTTCATCGATTGTTAAGTCGTACCCGTGTCGCCGGGAAGGCACGGGCGCGCGGTCCTCGGTAAGGCCCCAGCCGGCGTAGAAGGGCGTGCCCCAGCAGACGACCCGCAGGCCGCGCAACAGCGCCTCGAAGCCGGTAAGCGAGGTCAGGGTGTGCACCTCGTCCACGGCGGCGAGCAGCGCAGTCATCGGCGCGTCGCAGACCACGCGGTCGGCGAAGCGCAGGGCCTCGCGCAGCGGCACGCGGCCGCGCCGGAAGCCGGCCTCGACGTCGGGGTGCGGCTTGAACACCAGGAAGGCGTCGGGCCCGGCCGCCTCGCGCGCAGCGCGCAGCAGGTCGAGGTTGCTGCGCACGCCGCCGGGCGCGGCGCCGAGCCGTACCGAGAGGTCGTCCTCGACCTGGCCCGGGACCAGGATCCGCCGCGCGCCGGGCGGGGCGCCGAGCGCGAACGGCGCCGCCGCGGCGCCGCCGAGATTGTATTTGGTCACGCCGCGCTCGAGCAGCGCCGCGCGCAGGGCCGCGGCGCGGGTGAGCAGGGCGGGATCGAACCTCGTCCCGGCCAGCAGCCGCTCGAGCCGGCTCGGCGCGGCGGGGTCGAGGTGCAGGCCGGGCGCGGCGTCGAGCACCAGCGAGGCGCCGGGCAGGAAGCCGGCGCCGAGGCCTGCCGAGCGGATGAAGCCGTCCTCGACGTAGGCGACGCCGAGGCCGGCCGCCGCGGCGCGTTCGGACAGGCCGCGCGGGACCCGGGTGGCCCACACGGCGAGCGTGGCGCCTGCGTCGCCGCGACGCCGCGCCGCCGCGACGGCGGCGCGCACCCCGTTGCGGAACGCCGGCGTGCCGGCCTCCGAGGCGAAGGCGGCGGCGATGCGCCGGCGCTTCCAGAAGGCCATGCCGCAGCAGACCACGATGCGCCGGTTCTCCGCCTCGACGACGCGCCAGTCGGCGAGCTGGCGGAGCGCCTCGGCCAGGGTCCAGGGACGGCTGCGGAAGGGATCGGCGCAGCGCGTGGCGGCGACCAGTGCGGCGAAGAGGTCGGTCGCGTCGCGCGCCGGCCCGGGCCGGCGCGGCACCTGCGGCGCGTCCCGCGTCGCGCCCCAGCCGGCGAACGGGGCGGCGGGGTCGTGGCAGGCCACGGGCACGCCGGCGGCGAGGGCGAGCAGGCCGAGCGGATCGTCGAGCAGGTGCAGCACCGCGGCGGCATCGAGCAGCGTCCAGGGCGCGAGCGGGGCGGGGAGGCAGCCGGGCAGGGTCGGCCGCGCGGTCGGCGGCGCCCCGGGCGAGCGGACGACGCGCAGCGGCCGGCCGATCGCCAGGGCTTCGGCCGCCGCGACGCGGTGCATCGCCGCGGCGGCCGGCGCGCGGTCGGCGCGGCACGGATCCAGGACCAGCACCGCCTCACGGCGGCCGCAGCCGAGGCCCGACTCCGGGCCCGGATCGGGCAGCCCGGTCGGGCCGCCGATGCGGGCCTCGGCGAGCAGTGCCATCGCCTGCGCGGCGTCGGCGCGGAGGGCTGCCCAGGCGGCGAGGGAAGCGGCCGGCGCGCCGAGGCCCTCCGCCAGGACGAGGGCCAGGGGGTCGGCCGCGGCACCCGGCGCGGGGACGGCGAGCAGGGCGACCGGCGCGTGCCGGCGCCCGAAGCGCGGCGCCTGCCAGGGACCGGCATCGAGCAGGACGCAAGCCGGCGCCGCGCCCGTCCCGCCCCCTCGTCCGGCCCGGCCGGCGCGCCAGGGCGATGCCGCCGGCAGCAGCAGCGGCGGCAGCGGCTCGGACGGGGCCTGGCGGTGCCAGCGGCGGGCCGGCTCGATCGCCGTCGCCTCGGGAAAGAAGGCCGGCAGGTGCGGCAGCGCGCGCAGCAGCGCGGCGGGCGCCCGATAGCGGATCGGCGCCAGGGCCGCACGACCGGCGGGCGCCGAGGGCGGGCCGCTCCGCAACCGATCGGCCGGCGGTCCGGTGCGGGATGACGAAGGCACGCGCTGTGTCCCGGCTTCCCTCGGCCAGCCGCGCGGCGGACGCCGTCCCGCCGGCCAGCGGCCCCCCTGCGCTTCCCCTGGCGCTTCCGCGCCCGCCCCTCGACTCCCTCGCCCCCGGCGCTGCGCGGGTGGCGCCCGCGCACCGTCGCGGCTGCGTCAGGCGGCGTCTTGGTGCTATCTACTACGATCCGGAGGGGCGATTGTCACCGCGATCGGCCATGGCCGGGAGCCGCAACCGGAAGCTTTCGGTTCGCCGCGGATCTGCTATCGGGAATACGAAGGGGTCGGCCTGCGGCTGGCGCGGCGGGTTTCGGCCGGTCGGCGGCGAAGGGCTCCGGGGGGCAGGTTTGGACTGCGAGGGGGAGCGGATGCGACAGGCGTTGCGGCACGCCGGCGCGGGGATGCCGAGGGCGCGGCGGGCGATGCCGGTCGTCGCGCTGGCGGCGGTGCTCGCCGCCGGCGGCGGCTGCGCGGAACTGGGCGGCGGCTGGCTCGGCCTCGGCGACGGCGGCGAGGCGGCGGCGCGGCCGGCCGCGGCGGCGCCGGCCGATCCGGTGGTCGCCTTCGCGGCACAGGCGCAGCCGGGCGCCGAAGCGACAGTGGCCGACCCCGCCACCGGCCGGCCGGTGCGGGTCCGGCTGGTGCGCGCCTACGCCGCGGCGAGCGGACGGGAATGCCGCGAGGTGGCCCTGCTCGCCGCCGGCATGCCGGCGGCCGGTGGCGGTGCGCCGCGGCGCCTGGTCTGCCGCGGCGAGGGCGGGGTCTGGATCGAGGCGCGGCCGCTGCTGCGCTCGGGCGTCGCGGCGGCGCCGGGCGCCACGGCCTTCCCGTGATGCGCCGCGGGGCCGTCGGCATGCCGACCCCGGCGGAGCGGGCGGCGGGCGACGTCGTGCCGCTGAGCCGGCTCGCCGAGGCCTGGCGGGTGCAGCAGCGGGTGGTCGGCGCGCTGATCCTGCGCGAGCTGCACGTCCGCTTCGGGCGGCGCAACCTGGGCTATCTCTGGCTGTTCGCGGAGCCGCTGCTGCTCGGCCTCGCGATCTCCACGGTCCACGCGCTGAAGGACCGGGGCGCGAGCCCGAAGAGCGCGCTCTCGGTGTTCGCCTTCTTCGCGATCGGCTACTCGCTGTACTACATGTTCCGCGCCGTGGTCGGGCGCGCCGCGAGCGGCCTGGCCGGGAGCCGGCCGCTGCTCTACCACCGGATCGTCACCCCGCTCGACATGCTGTTCGCGCGCCACCTGCTGGAAGGGGCGGCCTGCGTAATCGTGGTCATCCTGATGTCCTTCGCGGTGGCGGTGGTCGAGGGCCTCGTGCCAGCCGACCCGATGAAGATGCTGGCGGCGGTGCTGCTGATGCTCTGGATGTGCCACGGCCTAGCGCTGCTGGTCGCCGCGGGGGCCGAGCGGTGGGAGGTGGTGGACCGGCTGACGCACCCGCTGATCTACCTCCAGCTCCCGATCTCCGGCGCCTTCTTCCTGGTGGACTGGCTGCCTCACGGCCTGCAGGAGCTGGCCCTCTACAATCCGACGGTGCACATCTTCGAGCTGCTGCGCGACGGGCAGTTTGGCGAGCGGATCCGCACCACCTACGACATCGCCTACGTCGCGGTGTGCTCGGTGGCGTTCCAGCTCCTCGGTCTCTGCGCGATCCGCGCGGTGCGCCCGCACATGATGATGGAATGAGCGGGACGGGAGCCGGCGCGGATGGGCCTCGAGCTGATCAACGTCCACAAGAGCTACCGGGTGCGCGGCGGCGGCGTGCGCGAGGTGCTGCGCGGCGTGACGGCGCGCATCCGCCGCGGCGAGGCGGTCGGCATCCTGGGGCGCAACGGCGCGGGCAAGTCCACGCTGCTGCGCATCCTCGCCGGGGTGGAGCTGCCGAGCTCGGGCGTGGTCCGGCGGTCGATGAGCATCTCCTGGCCGCTCGGCTTCAGCGGCGCGTTCCAGTCGGCGCTGACCGGGGCGGACAACGTGCGCTTCATCGCCCGGATCTACGGCAGGCCGGTGGACCGCACGCTCGGCCTGGTCGAGAGCTTCGCGGAGCTCGGCGAGTACCTGCGCATGCCGCTCGCCTCCTATTCGAGCGGGATGCGATCGCGCCTCGCCTTCGCCGTCTCGCTCGCCATAGACTTCGACTGCTACCTGGTGGACGAGGCGATCGCCCCGGGCGACGCCCGGTTCAACGAGCGGTTCCGCGCCGCCTTCGCGGAGCGGGCGCGCCGCAGCGCGCTGATCCTGGTCACGCACAGCGCGACGACCGTGCGCGCCTACTGCACGAGCGCCGCGGTCCTCGACGGAGGGGTCCTCACCTTCCATGAAGATATCGACGAAGCCCTCGCCACCTACAACGCCCTTTGACGTTTCGGCCACGCCCGCCGACGCCGGCTGGGGCGGCGGCGCGGCGGCGGCCGAGGAGGAGCGGGCGGGCGACCGCGGGCCGCGCCGCGGGCTCATGCGCCGGCTCGGCTCCTGGGCGGCGCGGCGGGCCTTCCTGCTCGCGGTGGTGTTGCCGTCGCTGATCGGCGCCACCTACTTCGTCGGCATCGCCACCGACCAGTACGTCTCCGAGGCGCGGTTCCTCGTGCGCAGCCGCTCCGGGACGCCGGGCGGCGGCGGCGGCGTGCCCGGGCTCGGCAGCCTGCTCGGCGCCGCCGGCCTCGCCCCGGCGAACGAGGAGGCGCATGCGGTGCGCGAGTTCCTCACCTCGCACGCCGCGGTGGAGGGCCTGAAGGGGCGGGTGGACCTGGTCGAGGTGTTCACCCGGCCCGAGGCGGATCTGCTTTCCCGCCTCTGGTGGGACGATCCGGAGCGGCTGACCCGCTACTTCACCTCGATGGTCAGCGCCGTATACGATCCCAGCTCGGGCCTGATCACCCTGCGGGCGCGGAGCTTCCGCCCCGAGGACTCGTACGCGATCGCCGAGGAGCTCCTCGTCCTCTCCGAGGCGCTGGTCAACCGCATGAGCGAGCGGGCGCGCGAGGACGCGCTGCGCGTCGCGCGCGAGGAGGTGGCGGTCGCCGAGCAGCGGGTGGCGGCGGCGCGCGAGGCGCTGACGGCGCTGCGCGCCCGCCAGCAGGCGCTCGATCCGTCGCGCGGCGCGGCGATCGCGACCGAGACGATCGGCCAGCTCGAGGGCCAGCTTACCGTGGCGCGGGCGGACCTCGCGGCGCGGTCGCGCTTCATGCGGCCGGACAACCCCGGCCTGATCGAGGTGCGCAACCGCATCGCCGCGCTGGAGCGCCAGATCGCCGAGGAGCGGCAGCGCCACACCGCCGGCGAGGCGACGCTCGCGACCCAGCTCGCCGAGTACGAGCGGCTGATGCTCGAGCGCGAGTTCGCCGACCGGCAGCTCGCCTCCGCCGTCGCCTCGCTCGAGCAGGCGCGGGTCGAGGCGCAGCGCCAGCAGGTCTTCCTCTCCCGCGTGGTCGAGCCGAACCTCGCGGAATATCCCCTCTATCCAAGGCGCATGATGAATTCCCTCGGACTGTTCATCGGGCTCGCCGTGCTCTACGGCATCGCCAAGCTTCTGATCGCGGGGATGCGCGAGCATGCGGCCTGAGCCGCGCCGCGGCGCCGCCCGCCGCGGCGGAGGCTTCGCGCGCCTCCTGCTGCTGCCCCTGGTCCTGATCGGCTTGGCTGGCGGCCCTCCGGCGACCGGGCAGGTGCGCGCGCCGCAGGCGACGGCGAGCGCGCCGCTGACCGTGCAGCAGCAGCAGCAGCTCCAGCAGATGCTCCAGCAGATGCAGGCGGAGCAGGCGCCGCCGGGCACGGCGCCGGTCGCCTCGCCGGCGCCCTCGACGCTGCTGTTCGACCAGCGCAGCCTCGCCGACATCCCCGGTGCGGCGCGCAGCCGCGAGCGGCTCGGCCAGCCGACCGAGGCGGAGGGCGGACCGCGGCTGGTGCCGCCGCTCGGCGACATCGGGCGCGCCAGCGGGCCGGCGACCGCGGTGTTCGGCGCCACCCTCTTCACCGGCCAGCCCGCGACCAGCAGCGACGCGCCCAACCCGAACTACGTCCTCGCCCCTGGCGACAGGGTGAGCGTGCGCGCCTGGGGGGCGGTGGACGCCGAGCTGGTGGCCATGGTGGACCCGCAGGGGAACATCTTCATCCCGAACGTCGGCCCGGTGAGGATCGCCGGCGTGCGGGTCGGCGACCTCCAGACCGTGGTCTCGGACGCGATCCAGCGGGTCTACACGCAGCAGGTCCAGGTCTACGCGACGGTGCTCAGCACCCAGCGCATCGGCGTCTTCGTCACCGGCTTCGTGCGCCTGCCCGGGCGTTACGCCGGCGTCGGCTCGGACTCGCTGCTCGACTTCCTGGTGCGGGCCGGCGGCGTGGACCCGGGGCGGGGCAGCTACCGCGACATCACGCTGCGGCGCGGCGGGCGCACCGTCGCCACGGTGGACCTCTACCAGTTCCTGCTCGAGGGCCGGCTGCCGACGCTGCTGCTGCAGGAGGGCGACACCATCGTCGTCGGCCGCCAGCGCGCGCTGGTCGGCGCCGACGGGGCGGTGCGCAACAACTTCCTGTTCGAGGCCTCCGGCACCGGCGGCATGAGCGGGCGCGAGCTGATCGCCTATGCCCGCCCGCTGCCCTCGGCGACCAACGCCGTGGTGCGCGGGGTGCGCGGCGCGGTGCCCTTCTCGCGCTACGTCTCGCTGCAGGAGCTGGCGAACCTCCAGCTCCAGGACCAGGACACCGTCACCTTCGCCGCCGACGCGGCGCAGCGGACGATCCGGGTGACGATCGAGGGCAGCCGGATCTACCCCTCGGTGCTGGTCGCGGACCGCGACATCCAGCTCTGCCAGCTGCTCGACCACGTCGCGGTGGATCCGGTGCTCGCCGACACCGACTCGGTCTTCGTGCTGCGGCCGCGGCTCGCCGCGCAGCAGCAGCGCGCGATCAACGAGGCGCTCGACCGGCTGGAGCGGCAGCTCTTCATGGCGGTCAGCCCGACCACGGGCGTGGCCAACATCCGCGCGAGCGAGGCGCAACTCGTCGCCTCCTACATCTCACGCGCGCGGCGGGTGCAGCCCGAGGGGCGGCTGGTGGTCAGCGACGCGGACGGGCGCTGCATGCCGGTGCGGATGGAGGACGGCGACATCGTCGTGATCCCGGAGAAGTCCTCCTCCGTGCTGGTCAGCGGCGAGGTCACGGCGCCGCAGGCGGTGGTCTGGCGCGAGGGCTGGCGCGTCGCCGACTACATCCGCGCCGCCGGCGGCTTCACCCCGCGCGGCAGCAGTTCGACCCTGATGATCCGGCGGCCGAACGGGCAGACCCTGCTCGACCCCGACGTCGCGCCGCGGCCGGGGGACGAGGTGATCGCGCTGCCTTATCTCGACCCGAAGCTGCAGCAGATCGCGAGCGACCTGCTGGCGCTGGTGTTCCAGATCGCCGTGGCAACCCGGGTGTTCCAATAGGCGCGGGGCCGCTGCGGGGCGGCCCGGTTGCAGCGTGATCCCGAAACGGTTGCAGCGGCCGGCGATCACGCTTGCGTTCCACCGCCGCGTCGCGTTTCCATCGCCGGTCGGAGGAGTACCGGTGTCAGCGCAACCGATGCCGCGAGACCCGACCGACGCCGCGGGGATGAACGCCCGGGCGGGCATGGTCACGGCCCTGGCCCGCCCGCCCGACGGCGCGAGCGCGCCCGCGCCGACGTCCGTCGCGGTGCGCCGGGAAGCGGCGCTGTCGCTTGCGCATCTCGCCGTGCTGCTGGTGCGGGGTGCGGCGATCGCCCTCCTCGCCGCGCCGGCCGCGATCGCGCTTGCCCTGCTGCTCCGCTGAGCGCGGCGACGATGCGGATACCGCCCGGAGCGCGCGGCCGCCGCGCGGCATGAGGCGCGCGGCGCCCCCTGGGGGAGCGGCCGCCGTGGCGGGCGGCGCGCCGCCTCCCTTCGTGGCCGAGGCCGCGCGCGGGGCCTCGGCGGCGGGGACGCCGCGCTACGGCACCTTCTCGCGCGGGATCGCGACCCTGCCCGGCCTTGCCGCCTTCCTGCCCGGCGGCCCCGCGGCGATGCTGCGGCTGCGGCCGCGGGCGGACGAGGCGGCGGGGCTCACCGCGCTGCTCGGCTGGGGACGCAAGCCGAGCGCGGCGCGCGCGCAGGGCTTCGCGGCGCGGCATCGCCGCCCCTACTGGTCGCTCGAGGACGGTTTCCTGCGCATGCCCGGCCCGCCGGGACGCCCCGCCGGCCCGCCGCTGTCCCTGCTGCTCGACCGGGAGGGCGTATACTATGATGCCTACGCACCCTCGGAGCTGGAGGCGCTGCTGCGCGAGGCGCCGCTCGGCGCCGACGCGGCGCTGATGGCGCGAGCGGCCGCGGCACTGGGGCGCTGGCTGGCGCTCGGCCTCTCGAAGTACCTGCCGCGCCCGCGGGAGGGTCGGCCGCGCGGCGGCGCGGCGGTGCTGGTGCTGGGGCAGGCGCCGGGCGACCTTTCCCTCTCGCTGGGGATGGCCGAGACATGGGGCCCGGCCGCGCTCTGCCATCTGGCGGCCGCCGAGAACCCGGGGGCGCGCGTCGTCTACCGGCTGCATCCGGACGTCGTGCACGGGCTGCGCCCGCCGCCCGGGGACCTCGCCCTGGTGCGGCGCTGCGCCGTGATCGACGCCTCCGGCGGGCCGCTGCCGGAGGCGCTGGCAGAGGCGCGGCGCGTGTACTGCGCGACCTCGCTCGCCGGCTTCGAGGCGCTGCTGCGCGGCATCCCCGTCACCGTGACCGGACTGCCGTTCTGGGCCGGCTGGGGCGCAGCGGACGAGCGCGCCACGGCGCCGGCGCGCCGCGGGGTGCGGCGCAGCCCGCTCGAGATCTTCGCGGCCGCCTTCCTGCTCTATCCGCTCTATCGCGACCCCCGGAGCGGGCGGCCGCTCGCCTTCGAGGAGGCGCTGGAGATCGTCGCCGCGGCCCGGCGGCGCGGAGCGTGAGGGGCGACGCCGGCCGGACCGTGCCCTTGCACGGCGTCCCGCGGGGCGGGATGGTCCCGATCGGCGAAAGCGAGGAGGGACCGGCGCATGTTCGTCGAGCAACGCATCTACACCGCCCATCCCGGCAAGCTGCCGGCCTGGCTGCAGCTCTACGAGGCCGAGGCGGCGCCGGTCTCGGCGCGCCACATGGGGCCGCTGCTCGGCTTCTTCACCACCGAGTTCGGCCCGCTCAACAAGGCGGTCTTCTTCCGCGCCTACGACGACATCGACGACCGCGCGAGGGGCATGGCGGCGCGCGAGGCCGATCCGGCCTGGACCGCGTTCCGCCAGAAGTCGGCCGCGCTCGGCGCGCTGCGCGAGCAGGAGGCGAAGCTGCTCAAGACCACCGCCTTCTCGCCGATCCGGAAGGCGGGCCAGCCCTTCGAGCGCCGGATCGGCGGCACGACGATGATCGTGGACCACCGCACCTACGACTTCCACCCGGGCAAGGCGAACGCCTGGATCGAGGCGTACGAGACGCTCGCTCTGCCGGTGCAGACGAGGCACCTCGGCCAGCTCCTCCTGTTCGCCGTGACCGAGTGCGGGCCGATCAACCAGGCGGTGTTCATGTGGGCCTATGAGGGCCTCGGCGACCGCGATCGCCGCCGCGCCGCCATGGCCGCCGACCCGGGCTGGGCGGAGTTCGTGAAGGCCACCGCCGGGATCGGGGCGCTGAAGCAGCAGACCAACATGATCCTGAAGCCGACCGCCTTCTCGCCGATCCGCTGACACGACGGCGCGGGCGGGCCGGCGCGCCCGCCCGTCCGTCCTTTGCGGGGAGGGGCGATTCGGTACGCCGCCGCACGCTGCCGGCCCGCGCCGCCACCGCCCCGGCCTCGCGGCCATGCTCGCGGCCGTGTGCGGCACGGCGTGCGCGTACATGCGGGTGATGCGCGCAACCGGGTGCGACGCGGCGTTCTTCTCGATCAACGGCGCGATCGTGCCGCCGAACCCGCGCGGCGTCGACCAGGCGACCTTCCGTGCCTTCCTGCGGCCCTGCGCCCGGCGCATGCCGGAGGGATGGAGGGCATGGCGCGCGTCCTGCACGTCCACGGCATGGGCGTGGACGTGACGCGGGTACTCGACCACCCGTGCGAGGCGATCCCGGTCAGCGACCGGCTGCCGGGCGATCCCTCGACCCGCGCGCTGCGGGCGATGACGCCGCGCTGCCCGATGGGCGGCGTGCACGCGATGGCGATCGCCGAGCGCTCCATCCCGGCGACGCGGGCCGAGGGGCGCGACGCGATCGCGCAGAACGGCGGGGTGCGGAACCTCATCGTCCCACCGGGCTGCACCATCCCGACCCAGACGCCGACGGCGGCGCTGCGGGCGGTGGTGGAGGAGGCGAAGGCGCTGGCGGCGGCCGCCTAGGCCGTCTCGATCGCCTGGCGCAGGCGGCGCAGCAGCGCCTCGCGCGCCGCGTCGTCCGGCGCGTCGTCCAGCGCGCGCTCGATCGAGAGCAGCAGCGCGGCGCGCTCGTTGTGCCAGTCGGGGCGGCCGAGGCGCTCCGCATCGCCGCGACGGCGGCCCTGGACGGGGAGGCGGACCGGCGGCGCGCCGGGCGGCAGTTCGAACGCCTCGTCGAGCGTCGGGCGCAGGATCGCCGGTTCGGGCACGACGCCGCGGCCGGCGACGCGCTTCGCCAGCCCCTCGATCGCCTGCGGCTCGCCGTGCACGAGGAAAACGCCGCCGCGCACCGGTCCGCGCGCCTGGATCCAGCGGCCGAGCTCCGGCGCGTCGGCGTGGCCCGAGTAGTCGGTGATCTCGGCCATTCGCGCGGCCACCTTCACCGTGTCGCCCTGGATGCGCACGGCGGTGGCGCCATCGCGCAGCAGGCGGCCGAGCGTGCCCTCGGCCTGAAAGCCGACGAACAGCACCGTCGCGCGCGGATCGGGGAGCCAGTTGCGCAGGTGGTGGCGGATGCGTCCCGCCTCGCACATGCCGCTGCCGGCGATGACGACGTGGAAGCCCTCCTCGAGCGCAATGGCGCGGCTCTGCTCGCCGGATTCGGTGAAGCGCAGCCGCGGCGAGCGGAGCGCGCGGGACAGCGCCGCGCCCTCCTCCAGCGCGGCGGCGTGGCGGAGGAAGATCCGGGTCGCCCGGATCGCGAGCGGGCTGTCGAGGTAGATCGGCGCCTGCGGCACCTGGCCCGCGTCCATCAGCGTGACCAGGTCCCACATCACCTCCTGCGCCCGCTCCACCGCGAAGGCGGGCACGAGCAGCGCGCCGCCGCGGCGGGCCGCCTCGCGCACGATTCCGGCGAGCCGGGCGCGGCGCTCCTCGGCCGGGCCGCAATGGCGGTCCTCGTCGCCATAGGTGGATTCGCAGATGACGTGGTCCACGCCCTCCGGCCCCTGCGGGTCGGCCTGCAGCACCGAGCAGTCCGGACCGAGGTCGCCGGAGACGAGGACGCGCGTCGGCGGCGCGCCGCCGGGGACGGAGAATTCCAGCTCGATCGAGGCGGAGCCGAGCATGTGTCCGGCGTTCCAGTAGCGGGCGCGCACGCCCTCCGCGGGCTCGATCCAGTCGTCGAGCTCCACCGCGCGGAACTGCTCGATCACGCGCACGGCGTCGGCGGCGGTGTAGATCGGCGTGACCGGCCCCGTGCCGCCGCGGCGGCGGTTGCGGCGGTTCAGCGCCTCGACCTCCATCTCCTGGATGTGGCCGGCATCCGGCAGCAGGACGGAGCAGAGGTCGCGGGTGGCGCGCGTCGCGTGGATCGGGCCGCCGAAGCCGGCCTTGGCGAGCTTCGGCAGGAGGCCCGAGTGGTCGATGTGCGCGTGGGTGAGCAGCACGAAGTCGAGCCCCCGCGGCTCGAAGGGGAAGGGCTCGTAGTTCAGCGCCTTCAGGGACTTCGGTCCCTGGAACATGCCGCAGTCCACGAGGAAGCGCACGCCGGCCGCCTCGAACAGCAGGGAAAGGCCGGTCACGGTGCGCGCCGCGCCGCAGACCCGCAGGGTGACCGACACCGTTCGCCCCCTTCCGCCGTTCGTTGCGATGCTAGGCCCGGGCCGGTGGCCGCTTCAAGCGGCCCCGCCGCGGCGCTAGGCTGGCGCCGGGAACGAGGAGGGGAACGTCGCCATGACACTCGGCAGGCGCTCGGCGCTCGGCGCCACGCTCGGCACGATCGCCGCGGTGCCCGCCGCGCGGGCGCAGGCGCAGGACTGGCCGAGCCGGCCGGTGCGGATCGTCGTGCCGACCGGCGCCGGGGGCATCACCGACATCCTCGCGCATCGTGGCGCAGCGCCTGTCCGAGCGCCTCGGGCAGCAGTTCGTCGTGGACAACCGGCCGGGCGCGAGCGGCGTCATCGGCAGCGAGCACGTCGCCCGCTCGCGGCCCGACGGCTATACGCTGCTCATGGTGTTCCCGAGCCATCCCGTGAACCCCTCGCTCAAGCGGAGCCTGCCCTACGACACCGAGCGAGACTTCGCGCCGGTGACGATGGTGACGATGGTCACGCCGGTGCTGGTCGTGCCCCCGGACCTGCCGGCGCGGAACGTCTCCGAGCTGGTCGCGCTGGCGCGGCGCGAGCGGCTGAACTTCGCCTCGGTCGGCGTCGGCAGTCTCGGGCACCTGACCGCGGAGCTGTTCCGGATCAGCGCCGGCATCGAGCTCGTCCACATCCCGTTCCGCTCCGTTCCCGACGCGCAGACGGCGCTGCTGCGCCGCGAGGTGGCGATGTTCTTCGACACGCCGAGCACCGCGGTGCCCATGGTGGGCGACGGGCGGCTGCGCGCCCTGGCGGTGGGCACCGCGCGGCGTTCGCCGGCGATGCCGGAGGTGCCGACCCTGGCCGAATCCGGCGTGCCGGACTTCGACGTGTTCGGCTGGAACGGCATCCTCGCCCCCGCCGGCACGCCACGGCCGATCATCGGGCGCCTGAACGCTGCGATCCACGCGGTGCTGCGCGAGCCGGAGGTGGCGCGCCAGCTCGCCGAGCAGGGCGCCGAGCCGGCGCCGAACAGCCCGGAGGAGTTCGCCGCGCGCATCTCCGCCGACATCGCCAAATGGGCCCGCGCGGTGCGCGAGGCCGGCATCCGGCCCGGGTAGGAGCGACGCGCATGCCCCGCCACCGCGTCGCGCCCGACTGCGAGCTGTTCTACCGCGACGAGTGCTTCGCCGACCCCTGGGAGGCGCCGGCGAACGCGTTGCTGCTGCACGGCAACGCCGAGAGCGGCGAGGCGTGGAACGCCTGGATGCCGCTGCTCGGGCGGCGCTTCCGCGTGGTGCGGCCGGACATGCGCGGCTTCGGCCGCTCGACGCCGATGCCGCGCGACCACGCCTGGTCGGTGGACGGGATCGTCGCCGACTACGTCGCGCTCGCCGACGCGGTCGGGCTCGACCGCTTCCATCTGATCGCGGCGAAGGTGGCGGGGCCGCTCGCCATCCGCCTCGCGGCGCGGCATCCGGCGCGCGTGCGCAGCCTGGTGCTGCTCGGCACGCTGGTCTCCGGCCGGGAATCGCTCGGCGACCGCCACGCCGCCCGGATGGCGCACATCGAGCGGCACGGCGTGGAGAGCTGGGCGCGCTGGACCATGCCCGGCCGCCTCGGCAGCGCCGCGCCGCCGGCGATGGTGGAGGGCTGGGCGAGGCTGATGGGCGCGACCCCGCTCTCGACCCAGCTCGGCTTCATCGGCGCGGTGCCGTCCATCGACGTGCGCGACGACCTCGCGCGCATCGCCTGCCCGACGCTGGTGGTGACGACGGACGGCAGCGGCCTCGGCTCGGTCGAGGCGACGCGCGAATGGCAGCGCGCGATCGCGAGCTCCGAGCTGATGGTGGTGCCCGGCGATTCCTACCACGTCGCGGCGACGCACGCGGAGCTCTGCGCGCGCGCCGCGCTCGACTTCATAGCGCGGCGCGCGGCGGGCTGAGCGTCAGCCGAGCGACCAGCGTCCGCGCTCGACCGTCGAGAGGAAGGAGGCGACGGCCTCGTTGAAGGCCGCCGGCTCCTCGAGGTTGATCGCATGCCCGGTGCGCGGCGCGACCCAGAGGCCGCAGTTCGGCAGGGTCTGCTTGAGGAACAGGTTGGCCTCCAGGCAGGGCGTGTCCTCGTCGCCCACGGCGAGCAGCGTCGGGACCTGCAGCGCCCTGAGGTCCTGCTCCCAGTCGAAGATCGAATCGCGCATCCCCTGGTAGCGCCTCATGGTCATTCCGGTCCCGAGGCCGGAACGGGTGCGCAGCCGCGCCATGTACTCCGCCCAGCCGCGCGGGTTCTTCTTCTTGAGCTGGATGCGCGTCGGGCCGTGGCCGGTCTCTTCGGCGTGGGCGCCGTCCCAGCCGTCGCGGGTCAGCGCGTCGCCGCGCGCGGCGCAGGTGCGCCGGAACTCCTCCCGCGCCGCGGCGGAGCGCGTCGAGCCGGAGCCGACGCCCGCGAGCACCAGCGCGCTCGCCCTGCCCGGATTGCGCAGGGCGAAGAGCAGGGAGGCGAAGGAGCCCATCGAGCAGCCGACGAGGTGCGCGCGCTCCACCCCGCAATGGCGCATCACCGCGCCGATGTCGGCGGCCGCGAAGTCCTGGCCGTAGAGCCGCTCGTCCTCCGGCACGTCGGACGGCGGATAGCCGCGCGCGGCGAAGGCGATGCAGCGGTACTCGCGCCCGAACCACTGCACCTGCGCCTCCCACTCGCGGTGGTCGGCGCCGAACTCGTGCACGAAGACGATCGGATAGCCGGTGCCGGTCTCCTCGTAGTAGAGCCGGACGCCGTCGGACAGGGCGTAGGGCATCGCGCTTCCTCCCCGCTGCTCGCCGCTCGCGCCAGGGTGCGGGCCGCCTGGCGGGCGGTCAAGCGACGCGGTGCGCGGCAGGTTCAGCCCGGTGCGGGGAAGCGGAAGACGCTCGCCGGCTCCTCGCCGAAGTCGCGCGCGCGGCGCAGGCGCGATCGCATCGCCTCGACGTGCGGGGCGGCGGCGGCGAGGTGGGCGAACTGCCGCTCGTTCAGCGTCAGCCCGGCGCGCCGTGCGGCGGCCATCAGCGCGTCGCGCTCCGCCTGGCCGAGCTCCACCGGCGGCGGATCGGGCACGGGCGGCAGGGCGGTGGAGAATTCCGCCTTCGGGTCGAGCTGCGGCCGGCGCCGGCGCCACGGCGTCGCGCGCTCATAGGCGTAGGCGATGCGCAGCACGGTCGCGTCCTCGAACGGCCGGCCGACGATCTGCATGGCGAGGGGGAGGCCGCCCGCGGTGAAGCCGATGCACTGGACGAGCGCCGGGCCGCCGAGGACGTTGAAGGGCGTCGCGATCGAGGGCTTCCGCCAGAACATCTCCGTCCGCCAGGCGCCGAGCGGCGAGGCGGGGCCCGGCGCGGCGCAGACGAAGGCGTCGAAGCGCGCGTAGAGCGGCGTCATCTCCGCGATCATCGCGCGCCGCTCGCGCTGGGACTGCACGTAGTCGGACGAGTCGAGCAGCACGGCGGCGAGGACGCGGCCGAGGAAGTCCTCGCCGAACTCGCCGGGGCGGCGGCGCAGGTCCTCGGCGTGGACGGCGAACAGCTCGCTCTCGGCGCCGACGATCTTCACGTCGTAATAGGCCTGCGCCGGGCGGATGCGCGCCTCCGCGAGCTCGGCGCCGAGGCCGCGCAGCACGGACAGCGCCTCCTCGAGCGCCGCCTGCGCCTCCGGCGCGATCGGCACGTCCTCCTCGTGCAGGTGGCGGAGCACGCCGATGCGCAGGCCGCGGATGCCGCTGGCGAGGCCGCTGCGGTAGTCGGGCACCGGCCGGCCGGCGCTCGCCGGATCCTTCGGGTCGTAGCCGGCGAGGGCCTGCAGCAGGATCGCGCAGTCCTCGACGGTCCAGGCCATCGGGCCGACATGGTCATAGCTGTAGGAGTTCGCCATCACCCCGTGCCGGCTGAGCAGCCCGTAGGTCGGCTTGAGGCCGACCAGGCCGCACATCGCCGAGGGGTTGCGCACCGAGCCGCCGGTGTCCGAACCCAGGGCGCCGAGCGCGAGCCCCGCCGCGACCGCCGCACCGGAGCCGGACGAGGAGCCGCCGGTCGCATAGTCGCGGTTCCAGGGGTTGCGCGCCGGCGGCCAGGGCAGGTCGAAGGAGGGGCCGCCATGGGCGAATTCGTGCGTGGCCAGCTTGCCGAGCAGCACGGCGCCCGACTCGTGCAGCTTGCGCACCACCGTCGCGTCCTCGCGCGGCACGAAGTCGGCGCAGATCCTCGAATGGCCGGTGGTGCGGATGCCGGCGGTGCAGAAGATGTCCTTCAGCGCGACAGGGATGCCGTGCAGCGCGCCGAGGTGGCGCCCCGCCATGATCTCCTCCTCCGCCTTGCGCGCGGCGTCGAGCGCGCGGTCGGCGGTGACGAGGAGGTAGGCGTTGATCTGCGGGTCCAGCGCCTCGATGCGCGCGAGCAGGGCGCGGGTCAGCTCGACCGGCGAGAGCTGGCGGCGGGCGATCAGGCGCGCCGCCTCGGCGATGGAGAGGAAATGCGGCTCGCTCGTGCTCGGCGGCGTCGTGTCGGGCATTCCCGGCTCCCCGTGGATGCCGGCTGCCCTGGCACCGCGCCCGGTGGCACCGGCAGGGCCGGATTGATTCTTCCGGCCCGGGCTGGAACGCTATGCGGCGGGCGCGGCCCGGGTCAACCTCGCGCCCGTGCACCGATCGCGACCGTTGCGGCGCAGGCGGCGCGGCCGCGCCGTCGGCCTGCCCGCGCGCCAGTCCGGAGAGTTGCGTGACCCCTCGAAGCGTCGAATCCCTCCTGCCCGAAACGCCCCCCGCGCCCGGCGAGGTGAAGGAGATCCTGCCCGGGCTGCGTTGGGTGCGGATGCCCTTGCCCTTCCCACCCCGCCACGTGAATTTGTGGCTGATCGAGGACGGCGCGGGCTGGTTCCTGGTCGATTGCGGCGCGCAGACCGACGACGCGGCCGGGCTATGGGAGCGGGTGTTCGCCGCCGGGCTCGGCGGCCGGCCGGTGACGCGGCTCATGGTGACGCATTTCCATCCCGACCACGTCGGCTTCGCCGGATGGATGGCGCAGCGCTGGGGCGGCGCGCCGCTGCTGATGACCCGCGCCGAGTGGCTGCAGGCCCGGCTGCTGCGCCTCGATGCCGGGGAGGACATGATCGAGCAGCAGATCGCCTGGGCGCGCCGCGCGGGCTGCGCCGAGGACTACCTGCGCTTCCTCGCCGGCCGCGGGCCGCTCTACGTGCGCGCGGTGCTGCCGCTGCCGCGCCAGTACCGGCGCATCGCCGCCGGCGATTCGCTCCGCATCGGCGGCCGCGCCTGGACCGTGCTGACGGGTTCGGGCCACGCGCCGGAGATGGCCTGCCTGCACTGCGCCGAGCTCGGCGTGCTGATCTCGGCCGACCAGATCCTGCCGCGCATCACGCCGCATGTCGGCGTGCAGGCGACCGAGCCGGACGCCGACCCGCTGGCGGACTTCCTCGCCTCGAACGAGCGGCTGCTGTCCCTGCCGCCGGATACGCTGGTGCTGCCCTCGCACGGCGAGCCCTTCCACGGGCTGCACCGGCGCGTCGGGGCGATCGCGGCGCATCACGCGGGGCGGCTGGAGGCGCTGCGCGACGCCTGCGCCGCAAGCCCGCTGAACGCGATGGAGGCGGCGAAGGTGCTGTTCAGCCGCCCGCTCGACCACCGCGCCCTGGGCGCGGGGATCGCGGAGACCCTGGCGCACCTGAACCGGCTGGTGGCGGCGGGCGAGCTCGTGCGGGAGATCGGCGCCGACGGCGTCGCGGTCCACCGGCGTGCCGGATAGCGGTGTCGGCGCACGCACGCCGTCCCGGGAGGCGGACGGAGGGCGTCGCCGGGCCCGGCGCCATCGGCTAGGCTGCGCCCGCGACGGGAATCACGGAACGGGAGGGCAGCATCGTGCAGCTTGGACGCCTGGGCGTGTGGTATCCGACCGACCGGCTGAGCGCGCCGCAGCTCAAGGACCTGCTGCGCAGCGTCGAGGGGCACGGCTACGCGGCCCTCTGGTACCCGGAATCGCGCGGCTACGAGTCGTTCGCGCTGGCGAGCTTCCTGCTCGCCAACAGCCGGCGGCTGGTGGTCGGCAGCTCGATCGCCAACATCTACGCGCGCGATCCCTTCGCCGCGCGGCGCGGCCTGCTGACGCTCAACGGGCTGCATGGCGACCGCTTCGTCCTCGGCCTCGGCGTCAGCCACGTCCCGATGGTCGAGGGGCTGCGCGGCCACCGCTACGAGAGGCCGGTCCCGGCCATGCGCGCCTATCTCGACGGCATCGTCAGGGACCAGGAGGGGGCGCAGGACTGGCCGATCGTGCTCGCCGCCCTCGGGCCGAAGATGCTCGCCCTCGCCGCCGGGCGCACGCGCGGCGCCGTGCCCTACAACGTCACGCCGGAGCACACGCGGCAGGCGGCGGCGATCCTCGGCCCCTCGAAGTGGCTCGCGGTGGAGCAGAAGGTCTGCCTGGAGACCGACGCCGCGCGGGCCCGCGCGCTCGGCCGCAGCGAGCTGGCGCGCTACCTGGCGCTGACGAACTACCGCAACAACTGGCTACGCCTCGGCTTCACCGAGGCAGACCTGGCCGAGGGCGGCAGCGACCGCTTCATCGACGCGATGGTGCTGCACGGCGACGCCGAGAGCATCAAGCGCGGCCTGCGCGCGCACTTCGCCGCGGGCGCGACGCATGTCTGCATCCAGCCCGTGCACGCGGAGGGCGACTTCGCCGCGCGCGAGCGGATGCTGGCGGCGCTGGCGGACACCTGACCGGTCACCGGGCGCCCGCAGCCCGGGAACGCGCCCGGCGGCGCGAAGGCGGAGGGCAGCGGTCCCTCCGCCCGCGCCGGGGTCGGCACGAAATCGCCGCGCGATCCCCGTGGCGGCGACGCCGCTCGGCCCGCACGGCGGTTGCCGCCGCCGCGCGCGGGCCGGGGCCCGCGCCGGGGAAGCCACGGGTGCCTGGCGCTCAGAGCAGATCGGCGACCGCGGCGCGGTAGCGGCGCATCGCGTCCAGGTGCTCCACCAGGGAGCGCCCGGCGATCCGCCGGTGGTGGTAGCGGCCGTAGCTGTTGTTCAGCGTCACATGCGTCACGCCCGCGGACTTCCAGAAGCGGAATTCCTCGCGCCAGTCCTCCTCCGCGCCGCTGCCGGTCGAGACCCAGACCTCGATGCCGACGCTCGCCGGATCGCGCCCCTCCGCCTCGACGTGGCGGCGCAGCGTGTCGAAGGCCCGGCGCGCCTCCTCGCCGGGCGGGTGGGCGAGCATCATCCACCCGTCGCCCCATTTCGCGATGCGCCGGAGCGTCGCGTCCACATGGCCGCCGAACCAGATCGGGATGCGCCGGCGCGGCGGCAGCGGGTTGAGGCCGGCGTCCTCGATGCGGTGCCAGCGGCCCCGGAAGGTGACGTGCGGCTCCGCCCAGAGCGCCCGCAGCACCTGCACCTGCTCCTCCGAGCGTCGGCCGCGGTTGCGGAAGTCCTCGTTCAGCCCGGCGAACTCCACCTCGTTCCAGCCGACGCCGATGCCGAGGCGGAAACGGCCGTGGCACAGGACGTCGAGGCACGCCGCCTGCTTGGCGACCAGGACGGTCTGGCGCTGCGGCAGGACCAGCACCTGCGTCGAGAAGCCGATGCGGGTGGTGCAGGCGGCGAGGAAGCCGAAGGCCACGAAGGGGTCGTGGAACAGGTTGGCCGAGGTGGCGCGCGCCGGGTCCCAGCCCGGCCGGCTGGCGGCGTTCACGCCGAGCACGTGGTCGGGGAGCATCAGGTCGTCGTAGCCCTCGGCCTCGGCGGCCTGCGCGAATTCGCGCAGCGTGCCGGGTTCGCCGCCGACATCGCCCAGGGGCAGTGCCACGCCCAGCTTCATGGGGACGCCTCCTCCGCGCCGGGTTGTTCCCGGCCGGCGAGCCTATAGACTTCCGCCCGGGAACCACAGGCCCGGAGCGGGGACGTGCTGAAGCTCGGTTACAAGGCCTCCGCGGAGCAGTTCGCCCCGGACCGGCTGCTCGAATTCTCGGTGCTGGCCGAGGCGGTCGGGTTCGATTCGGTGTTCGTCAGCGACCACTTCCAGCCCTGGCGGCACACCGACGGGCACGCGCCCTTCTCGCTCGCCTGGCTCGGGGCGCTCGGGGCGCGGACCTCGCGGATCGTGATCGGGACCAGCGTGCTGACGCCGACCTTCCGCTACCATCCCTCGATCGTGGCGCAGGCCTTCGGCACGCTGGGGGCGATGTTCCCGGGCCGCGTCGTGCTCGGCATCGGCACCGGCGAGTCGCTGAACGAGGTGCCGGCGACCGGCGCGCCCTGGCCCGAGTTCAAGGAGCGCTTCGCCCGGCTGCGCGAGGCGGTGACCCTGATCCGCCGGCTGTGGAGCGAGGAGCGCGTGACCTTCGAGGGGCAGTACTACCGCACCGAGAAGGCGACGATCTACGACCGGCCGGGCCGGATGGTGCCGATCTACGTCGCCGCCGCCGGCGCGCTGGTGGCGAAGTACGCGGGCCGCGCCGGCGACGGCTTCATCTGCACCAGCGGCAAGAAGCCCGAGCTCTACACCGAGACGCTGCTGCCGAACGTCGCCGCCGGCCTCGCCCAGGCGCGCCGCGAGGAGCCCTTCGACCGCATGATCGAGGTCAAGGTCTCCTTCGACACCGACCGCGAGCGCGCGCTCGAGGACACGCGCCACTGGGCGGCGCTCGCCCTCTCGAGCGAGGAGAAGCTCTCGGTCGAGGACCCGGTGGAGATGGAGAGGCTCGCCGACGCGCTGCCGATCGAGCGCGCGGCGAGCCGCTGGATCGTCTCGACCGATCCGGAGGAGCATGTGGAGCGGATCGGCTACTACGTCGGGCTGGGCTTCCGCCACCTGGTCTTCCACGCGCCGGGTCCGGACCAGGAGCGGTTCCTCCGGCTCTACGGCGAGCGCGTGCTGCCGCTGCTGCGGCACCGCTTCGGCTGAGGCATGGCGGCGGCCGCGCTGGAGCTGGTCGCGCTGCCGGGCATCCCGATGGTGCGGGCGGGGGACGACCTCGCCGCGCTGATCGCGGACGGCTTCGCGCGCGCCGGCATCGCGCCGCGGCCGGGCGACGTGCTGGTGGTGGCGCAGAAGGTGGTCTCCAAGGCGGAGGGGCGGATGGTGGACCTCGCCGCCGTCGCGCCCTCGCCGCGCGCGGTCGCGCTGGCCGGGGAGGTGCGGAAGGACCCGCGCCTGGTCGAGGTGATCCTGTCGGAGTCCGTGCGCGTGGTGCGCGCGCGGCCGGGGCTGCTGATCGTCGAGCACCGGCTGGGCTTCGTGATGGCGAACGCCGGGGTGGACCGCTCCAACGTCGCGCCGCAGGACGGGGCGGAGCGCGTGCTGCTGCTGCCGCGCGACCCGGACGCGAGCGCCGAGGCGCTGCGCGCGCGGCTCGGCCTGCCGGTGGTGATCAACGACAGCTTCGGGCGCGCCTGGCGGCGCGGCACGGTGGGCGTGGCGATCGGCGCGGCGGGGCTGCCGGCGCTGCTCGACCTGCGCGGGCGGCCGGACCTGTTCGGGCGGCGGCTGGAGGTCAGCATCACCGGCTTCGCCGACGAGATCGCCGCCGCCGCCTCGCTGCTGATGGGCCAGGGCGCGGAGGCGCGCCCCGTGGTGCTGGTGCGCGGCCTCGTCTGGGACGCGCCGCCGACCGCGGCGACGGAGCTGGTGCGGCCGGCGGAGGAGGACCTGTTCCGGTGAGCGGCGGCGGCCTGGTCGTGGCGCTCTCGGGCGGCGTCGGCGGGGCGAAGCTGGCGCTCGGCCTCGCCCGCGTGCTGCCGGCGGAGGAGCTGCTGGTCGTCGCCAACACGGGCGACGATTTCGAGCATCTCGGCCTCGCCATCTCGCCCGACCTCGACACGCTGATGTATGCGCTGGCCGGCCTGGACAATCCGGAGACGGGCTGGGGGCGGCGCGGCGAGACCTGGTCCTTCATGGAGGCGCTCGGCGAGCTCGGGGGCGAGACCTGGTTCCGCCTCGGCGACCGCGATCTCGCCACGCATGTCGAGCGCACGCGCCGCCTCCGGGCCGGGGAGACGCTGTCGCAGGTGACGGCGGCGTTCTGCCGGCGCCTCGGCGTCGGGCCGCGGCTGCTGCCGATGAGCGACGACCGCGTGCGGACGCGCCTGCACACGGAGGAGGGCTGGCTCGACTTCCAGGACTGGTTCGTGCGGCGGCGGTGCCGGCCGGCGGTGCGCGCCATCGCCTTCGACGGCGCGCCGGCGGCGCGGCCGCAGCCGGAGGTGATGGCGGCGCTGCGCGGCGGCGGGCTGCGCGCGGTGGTGATCTGCCCGTCCAATCCGCTCATCAGCGTCGAGCCGATCCTCGCCCTGCCGGGGCTGCGCGAGGCGATCCGCGGCTGCGGCGCGCCGGTGGTCGCGGTCTCGCCGATCATCGGCGGCGAGGCGGTGAAGGGGCCGACGGCGAAGATGCTGCGCGAGTTCGGCATCCTGCCGAGCGCGGCGGCGGTGGCGCGGCGCTACCGCGACCTCCTCGACGGCTACGTGATGGACGAGGCGGACGCTGCCGAGGCGGCGGCGGCGGGCGTGCCGGTGACGCTCGCGCGCACGCGGATGGTCACGCTCGCGGACCGCGAGGCGCTGGCCCGCGCCGTGCTGGCGGCGGCGGATTCCCTGCGGCGCGCGACGTGAACCCGGCCCCCGGCATCTGGGCCGTGCTGCCCGTGAAGGCGTTCGAGGGCGCGAAGCAGCGCCTCGCGCCGCTGCTCTCGCCGGCGCAGCGCCGGGCGCTGGCGGAGATCATGCTGGGCGAGGTGCTTGCGGCGCTGGCGGCGGCGCGCGGGCTGGCCGGCATCCTGGTCGTGACCTGCGACCCGCGGGCGGCGGAGATGGCGGCGCGCGCCGGGGCGCGCGTCACCGACGAGGGCGCGCGCGAGGGCCATACCGGCGCCGTCACCGCGGCGCTGCGGCTGCTCGCGCGCGAGGGCCGCGGCGGCATGCTCGCCGTGCCGGGCGACATCCCCGCCGTCACCGCCGCCGAGATCGAGGCGGTGCTCGCCGCGCACCGTCCCGCGCCCGCCTTCACCATCGCGCCGGCGCGCGACGACCTCGGCTCCAACGCCGTGCTCTGCTCGCCGCCGGACGCGGTGCCGCTGCGCTTCGGCGACAACAGCTTCTTCCCGCACCTGGACGCGGCGCGCGCCGCCGGCATCGAGCCGACGATCGTGCGGCAGGTGCCCGGCATCGCGACGGACATAGACAGCCCGGCGGACCTCGCCGCCTTCCTGCGCCTGCCGCAGGCGGCGCGCACGCGGGCGTTCGCCTTCCTCGCGGCGGAGGGCCTCTCAGGCTAGCGCCGGCTCCCGCCGGCGCGGCGGCGTCTGCACCACGGGGGCGAGCGGCGCGGCGGCGAAGGAGGCGGCGCGCCGTTCCTCCGGCACCGGGCGGTAGAGCGTGTCGCGCTGCTGCGGCACGCGGCCGATGGAGCGGATCAGCGCCTCCATCGCCGCGGGCGGGAATTCCTGGCCGTGCTGCGTGCCGGCGGCGCGCGAGATGCTCTCGTTCATCAGCGTGCCGCCGAGGTCGTTCGCGCCCGCCTCCAGGCAGGTCGCCGCCCCGGCCGGGCCCATCTTCACCCAGGAGGTCTGGACGTTCCGGATGTGCGGGTGCAGGGCGAGGCGCCCGACCGCGTGCATCAGCACCGCCTCGCGGAAGGTTGGGCCGCGCCGCGCCTGGCCGCGCAGGTACATCGGCGCCTCCATGTGCACGAAGGGCAGCGGCACGAACTCCGTGAAGCCGCCGGTCTCCTGCGCCAGGTCGCGCAGCGCGAGCAGGTGCCGGGCCCAGGAGGGCGGCCCCTCGACATGGCCGAACATGATCGTCGCGGTGGTGCGGAGGCCGAGGCCGTGCGCGGCGCGCGCCACCGCGAGCCACTGCGCGGTGCTCACCTTGTCCGGGCAGATCACCGCGCGGACCTCGTCGTCCAGGATCTCCGCCGCGGTGCCGGGCAGCGTGCCGAGGCCGGCGTCGCGCAGCCGCGCGAGGAAGTCGCGCACCGGCAGGCCGAGCGTCGCCGCGCCCTGCGTGACCTCGAGCGGCGAGAAGGCGTGGATGTGCATCCCCGGCACCGCCGCCTTGATGGCGCGGCAGATCGCCTCGTAGGTCGCGCCCGTGTAGTCGGGATGGATGCCGCCCTGCAGGCAGACCTCGGTCGCGCCGCGCGCCCAGGCCTCGACGGCGCGGCGCACGATCTCCTCCATCGCGAGGTCGTAGGGGGCGCCGCGCAGCGCCTCGTGCGTCCTGCCCTTGGAGAAGGCGCAGAAGCGGCACCGGTAGGCGCAGATGTTGGTGTAGTTGATGTTGCGGTTGACGACGTAGCGCACGACCTCGCCGCTGACGGCGCGGCGCAGCGCGTCGGCCGCGGCCGTGACGTGGCGGTAGTCGGCGTCGCGCGCGGCGAAGAGGCGCGCGATGTCCGGGGCGTCGAGCCGCGCGCCGGACGCCGCGCGTTCCACCGCGCGCGCCAGCGCGGCGTCGGCGGCGGCCAGGCGGACGGGCTGCGGGCGCGGCGGGGCGGTCTCGCCCGGCGACCAGTCGTCCGCGCGCGCCAGCCCCTCCGCGTCGCTCATCCGCCGCACGCGCGTCGCGATCTCCGGCGCCAGCCAGCGGTCCGGCGCGGTTGCATAGGCCGGATAGACGGGCAGGCGCTGCACGAGCACCTTGCCCGCCTCCGCCGTGCGCCGCGCGAGCTCCTCGAGGTGCGGCCAGGGCGCCTCCGGGTTCACGTGGTCGGGCGTGACCGGCGAGACGCCGCCCCAGTCGTTCAGCCCCGCCGCGACCAGCCGCGGATAGACGCCGGGCGAGAGGTTCGGCGGCGCCTGGATGTTCATCTCCGGCCCCAGCACCAGCCGCGCCGCGGCGATGGTCCAGAGCAGGTCGTCGAGGTCGGGCTCCGGCGCGCCGGCGAGCCGGGTGCGCGGCTTGGCGCGGAAGTTCTGGACGATGACCTCCTGGATGTGGCCGTGGCGCGCGTGCAGGTCGCGGATGGCGAGCAGCGCCGCGATCCGCTCCGCGCGCGTCTCGCCGATGCCGATCAGGATGCCGGTCGTGAAGGGCACGGCGAGCTCGCCGGCGAGGCGGATCGTCTCCAGCCGCGCCGCCGGGTGCTTGTCGGGCGAGCCGTGGTGCACGCCGCCCCTCATGCAGAGGTGCTCACTCGCGCTCTCCAGCATCAGGCCCTGGCTCGCCGTCACCCCGCGCAGCGCGGCGATCTCCTCGCGCGTCATCACGCCCGGGTTGGCGTGGGGCAGAAGGCCGGTCTCGCGCAGCACCAGCGCGCACATCTCCCGCAGGTAGGAGATCGTCGTCGCGTGGCCGAGCGCGGCCAGCGCCTCGCGCGCCGCCTCCCAGCGCAGCTCCGGCTTGTCGCCGAGGGTGAACAGCGCCTCGGTGCAGCCCGCCGCGGCGCCGGCGCGCGCGATCGCCAGCACCTCCTCGGGCGGGAGATAGGCCGGGCGCCCGGCGCGCGGCCGTTCGGCGAAGGTGCAGTAGTGGCAGACGTCGCGGCAGAGCCTGGTCAGCGGGATGAAGACCTTGCGGGAATAGGAGACGAGCCGCCCGTGGCCGGCGTCGCGCAGCCGCGCGGCCTCCGCCATCAGTTCGGCCAGCGGGGCCGAGTCCAGCCACTCCAGGGGGTAGTCCGCCGCGCCCATCCTCGATCGCCCTTGGCAGGATCGGCCGCATCGTGTGGTATCGCCGGGCCCGATGCAATCCGGGGAGGATGCGATGCGGATCGGCTTCAACGCGCCGACGGCGGGGCCGCTCGCGGCGCCCGAGGCCCTCGTGCGGATCTGCGTCGAGGGCGAGGCGCTGGGCTTCGACTACGCGACCTTCAGCGACCATGTGGTGATCCCGGCCGACATCCACTCGCGCTATCCCTACAGCGACAGCGGCGAGTTCCCGGCCGGAGCGCGGGCGGAGCGGCACGAGCAGCTCACCGAGATGGCCTTCGTCGCCGCGCGGACCTCGCGGCTGCGCCTCGTCACCTCGGTCATGGTGGTGCCGCACCGGCCCGCGGTGCTCACGGCGAAGATCCTCGCCACCCTCGACGTGCTCTCCGGCGGCCGCCTGACGCTCGGCATCGGCGCGGGCTGGCTCAGGGAGGAGTTCGAGGCGATCGGCGCGCCGGACTTCGCCGCCCGCGGCGCGGTCACGGACGAATACCTCGCCGCCTTCCGGGCGCTCTGGACGCAGCCGCATCCCCGGTTCGAAGGGCGGTTCGTCCGCTTCGGCAACATCCTCTTCGCGCCGAAGCCGGTGCAGACGCCGCATCCCCCGATCTGGGTCGGCGGCGAGAGCGGACCGGCGCTGCGCCGCGCCGCGCGCCTCGGCGACGGCTGGTACCCGATCGGCACCAACCCCGCCCATCCGCTCGACAGCCTCGCCCGGCTGCGCGCCGGCATCGCCCGGCTGCGCCGCCTGACGGCGGAGGCGGGTCGCGACCCGAACGCCGTCGCCGTCGCCTATCGCGTGCAGGCGCATGGCCCGGGCGTGCCGGCGCGGGCGGGCGACGGGGAGCGGCGCCTCTTCTCCGGCGGCCCGGCGGAGATCGTCGCCGACCTGCGCGCGCTGCGCGACCTCGGCGTCGGGGATGTGGACTTCGGCTTCGGCGGGGCGGACGCGGAGGCGACGCTGGACGCCATGCGCCGCTTCCGCGACGAGGTCATGGCGCGCCTCTGACGGCGCGGGAAGGGAAGGGAGGCCGCGATGCGGCTCGGCATCACCATCGGCATGATCCGCGGGGCGCGGCCGCGCCTCGAGATGGACCTGGTGGAGGAGGCGGAACGCCTCGGCTTCCATTCGGTCTGGTGCGGCGAGGCCTACGGCACGGATGCCGTCACGCCGATCGCCTGGGTGCTCGCGCGCACCTCGCGCATCAGGGCCGGCACCGGCATCATGCAGATCCCGGCGCGCACGCCGGCCTGCGCGGCGATGACGGCGATGACGCTGCAGGCGTTGTCGGGCAACCGCTTCCTCTGCGGCGTCGGCCCCTCCGGCCCGCAGGTGGTGGAGGGCTGGCACGGCGTGCCCTTCGGCAGCGGCCTCGGCCGCACGCGCGAGTACATCGAGATCATCCGCAAGATCCTGGCGCGCGAGGCGCCGCTCGAATACGAGGGGAAGCACTACCAGATCCCCTATCGCGGCCCCGGCGCCACCGGCCTCGGCAAGCCGCTGAAGAGCATCTGCCACGCCGAGCCCGGCATCCCGATCTACACCGCATCCATCAGCCCCGCCGGGCTGCGGCTCTCGGGCGAGATCGCGGACGGCACGCTGCCGATCTTCATGGCGCCGGAGAAGGCGGACGCGGTGGCCCGGCCGATCCTCGAGGGGATGGCGAAGGCCGGGAGGCAGGCCGACCTCGCGCGCTTCGACATCGCGCCCTACACCAAGATCCGCGTCGGCAGCGACCTGCAGGCCTGCCGCGATGCGGTGAAGCCGGAGCTCGCGCTCTACATCGGCGGCATGGGGGCGCGGGGGAAGAACTTCTACAACGACTACGTGAAGCGCCTGGGCTACGAGGCGGCGGCGGCGGCGATCCAGGACCTCTACCTCGACGGCAGGAGGAGGGAGGCCGCGGCCGCCGTGCCCGACGCGCTGTGCGACGAGGTGGCGCTGCTCGGCCCGCCGGAGCGCATCCGCGACCGGCTGCAGGCCTGGAAGGCGGTCGCGAAGGAAGGCAAGGTCGGCACGCTGGTGCTGACCGGCGCGACCGTCGAGGCCCTGCGCCTGGTGGCGGAGGCGGTGCTGTAGGGGCACCGCGCAGCCGCCCCGGCAGCGTCACTCCGGCCGCAAGCCGAGGCGCGCGAGCAGCCGCTCCTCGGTTTCGATCTGCCGCAGGACTGCCGCGGCGTAGTCGGCGCTGTTGAGGTAGAGCACCGGCATGTCGTAGCGCTCGAGCAGCGAGCGCACGCCCGGATCGTCAATCGCGGCCTTGAAGGCGTCGTGCAGCACGCGCACCACGCCCGGGTCCATGCCCTTCGGTCCGGCGATGCCGTAGGGCGAATCGGAGACGAGATCGATCCCGACCTCACGCAGGGTCGGCAGGTCGGGGAGGCGCCGGTGGCGCTGCGCGCCCCAGCTCACCAGGGCACGCATCGGCCCGTCCGGCCCGACCGTGCCGGCGTCGATCGAGCCCGCGACCGCGGCAATCTGGCCGCCGAGCAGCGCATTCGTCGAGGCGGCCGTGCCGCGGAAGGGGACGTGCAGCCAGTCGATCCCCTTCATTTCGGCGATCTGCGTCATGGTGATGTGCAGGGAGCTGCCGACGCCGGGCGAGCCGTACTCGATGGCGCCCGGATTGGCCTTGGCGTGGTCGAGGAACTCCTGGAAGGTCCGCCACGGCGCGTCGGCACGCACCACCACCCCGAACTGGTAGCCGGCGAGCTGGATGATCCAGGTGAAGTCGGTGCGCGGATCGAACACCGGCCGGGCCGAGAGGAAACGGTGGCGCAGCACCGTGATCGGCATCTGCGCGATGGTGTAGCCGTCCGGCCTGGCGCCGGTGGCGAGGAGCTGCCCGCCCATGGTGCCGGCGGCGCCGCTGCGGTTCTCGACGACGATCGGCTGGCCGAGCGGCTTCTGCGCCGCCTCGGCGAAGGCGCGCATGACGAGGTCGGTCGGCCCGCCGGGCGGATAGGGCACGATGAGGCGGACGGGCCGCTCGGGGAAGGCGCCGCCCGCGGCCGGCTGCGCCTGCACGCGCCGCGCGCCGCTGCCGGCCGCCAGTGCGGCCGCCGCAATCCCCAGACCCACACTCCGCCGCCCGACACCGCATGCCTGCATCATCGTCAGATCCTCCCTGTGTCCCGCCTGTGTCCCGAATAGGGAATGCCTCCGTCGCGTTGCATCATCCGTCGCCCCCGGGATCAGTCCCGCGCGGGCGCCATCACCTCGCGCGCGAAGCGGTCCATGCGATCGAGAGTCTCCCGCAGCGTCGCGGCGCGGAAATCAAAGCTGAGATGCGAGACGCCGAGACGGCGATAGGTCTCCACGTCCTCGGCGATCTGCTCGGAGGAGCCGGAGAAGGGCTTGCGCTCCCTCCCGCCCGGCAGCGGGGCGGCGGTGTGGTTCAGCCGCGGCGCGAAGGCTATGGTGATGGAGCTGGGATCGCGCCCCTCGGCCTCGGCCAGGCGCTGCAGTTCCGCGACCAGGCCGGCGAACTCGGCGGGCCCCAGGGGCGCCGTCTCCACCCCGCCGACCGGCAGCCAGCCGTCGCCGAGGCGCGCCGTGCGGCGCAGTGCCGGCCTGGTGTGCCCGCCGACCCAGATCGGCGGATGCGGCCGCTGCACGGGGCGCGGCCGGAAGCGCAGCGGGGCGAAGGCGTAGTGCGCGCCGCGGTGCTCGACCGGGCCTTCCGAGGTCCAGAGCTTGCGGAAGATCGCGATGTACTCGTCGCTCACCGCGCCGCGCCGGTCGAAGTCGGGCGCGTGCAGCGCCGCGAATTCCTCGCGCATCCAGCCGACGCCGACGCCGAGCGTGACGCGCCCGCGGGAGAGCACGTCCATCGTCGCGATCATCTTCGCGGCGAGGACCGGGTTGCGGTGCGGCAGGACCATGACGCTGGCGATCAGGCGCAGCCGCTCGGTCGCGCCGGCGACGAAGCTCATCACGCTGAGCTGTTCGAGCGCGTCGCCCTCGCTGGGGTGGATGCCGCTCGCGTCGTAGGGGTACTTCGACCTGACGACGGTCGGGAAGACGATGTGGTCGGCGACGGTCGCGGAGGCGAAACCCATCCGCTCGCCCTCCCGCGCCATCGTCGCGACGCCTTCGCAGTTCGCCAGCGCGCCGCGCACCGGAAGGCTGAAGCCGAACTGCATGCCCCGTTTCCCCGACCGTCGCGGCGCGACCTCCGCCCTCCGCTACAATAGCACCAGGTCGTCGCGGTGGATGATCTCGTCGCGCCCGCGCCAGCCGAGGATCGCCTCGAGCTCCTCGCTGCGGTGGCCGGCGATCTGGCGGGCGGCGTCGGAATCGTAGGCGGAGAGGCCGCGCGCCAGCTCCCGCCCCTCCGGGTCCCGCACGCTCACCGGGTCGCCGCGCTGGAAGCTGCCCTCCACGCGGCGCACCCCGGCCGGCAGCAGGGAGCGGCCCTGCGCCAGCGCGCGCGCGGCGCCGGCGTCCACCACCAGCGCGCCGAGCGGGGCGAGCGAGCCCGCGATCCAGCGCTTGCGCGCGCTGCGGCCCTCGGGCGCGGGGAGGAACCAGGTGCAGCGCGCGCCCTGCTCGATCGCGCGCAGCGGATGATCCGTCTTGCCGAGCGCGATCGCCATGGCGCAGCCGGCGCCGGTGGCGATGCGGGCGGCGATCAGCTTGGTGCGCATCCCGCCCGAGGAATAGCCCGGCGGCGGCTCGCCCCCCATCGCCATGATCTCGTCGGTGATCCGCTCCACCACGGGCAGGTGCCGGGCGGCGGGGTCCCTGCGCGGGTCGGCGGTGTAGAGGCCGTCGATGTCCGAGAGCAGCACCAGGGCGTCGGCCTGGATCATCTCCGCCACGCGGGCGGCGAGGCGGTCGTTGTCGCCGAAGCGGATCTCGGCGGTGGCGACGGTGTCGTTCTCGTTGATCACCGGGACGCAGCCGAGCTCGAGCAGCGTGCCGAGCGTGGCGCGCGCGTTGAGGTAGCGCCGGCGGTCCTCGGAATCCTCCAGGGTCAGCAGGAGCTGGGCGGCGGTCAGCCCGTGCGCGGCGAGCGCCGCCTGCCAGGCGCCGGCGAGGCGGATCTGGCCCACCGCGGCGGCCGCCTGCTTCTCCTCGAGCCTGAGGCGCTTGCGGGTCAGGCCGAGCGCGCGGCGGGCGAGGGCGATGGCGCCGGAGGAGACGATCGCCACCTCCGCCCCGCGCGCGCGCATCGCCGCGACGTCGGCCGCGACCGAGGCGAGCCAGGAATCGCGCGGCGTGGCGCTGCGCTCGTCCACCACGAGCGCCGAGCCGATCTTGACCACCACCCGCCGCGCGGCGGCGAGGCTCGGGGTGGCGATGCGCGCGGGGGCGTGCTGCATGCGGGGGCGCATAGCACGCGGACCGCGCCCGGCGAAGCGGGGGCCGGGCCAGGCCGGGGCGGCGGCGCGGGTCCCCGCGCGCGCCGGAGGCTCAGCCGGCCGCGGCCGAGAAGACCGGGCGCGAGCGGCGCTCGACGACCGGCCAGGCGCCGTCCGCGCCGCGGCGCAGCCGGTCGCTGACCGCGGCGATCGAGAGCGCGTCGCCCAGCGGCACCGGCCCCTCCGGCGCGCGGTCGGCGTCGTGGCGATAGACCAGCGAGAGGTAGCGCGCGGTCGCGGTGTTCTCGTCCGCCAGCTCGACGACGAGGTTCTGCACCATGTGCGCGGTCACCCGGCCGGCCGGCCGCTCCGCCAGCGCGGCGCGCACGCCCTCCGGCCCCCGGAGCGCCTTGCCCTGCCGGTGCCAGACGCCTGCCGGGGCCATGCTCCTCGCGACCGTCTCGTGGTCCGGGGCGTCGAGCGCGGCCCAGAAGCGCGCGATCGCCTGGGCGCAGAGGGTGATCAGCGCCGCCTTGCGGATCTCGTCCACCGCGTCACATCCCCTCGCGCACGAAGCGGTTGCGCAGCGTGCCGATGCCGGTGATCTCCACCTCCACCACGTCGCCGTGCCTGAGATCGGGCGAGGTGCCGTCGGTGCCCATCCAGATGATGTCGCCGGGCCAGAGGGTGAGGTAGCGCGTCATGGCGCTGATGAAGGTGGCGACGCCGAACAGCATGTGGTTCGTGGGGAAGCGCGTGCTCACCGCGCCGTTCAGGCGCACGATGGTCTCCGCCGCGTCGAGGTCGAGCTCGGTCTCGATCCAGGGGCCCATCGGCTTGAAGGTGTCGGTGTTCTTCGCCCGCCACAGCGTGCGGTCGCCGCGCTGCCAGGTGCGCTCGCTCACGTCGTTGCCGATGGTGTAGCCGAGCACGCAGGAGAGCGCCTCCGCCTCGCCGAGGTGCTTCGCCTTCTTCCCGACGACCACCACCAGCTCGCCCTCGTAGTGCACCTTCTCCGTCGCATCGCGCGGGATGACGACGTCCTCGCCATGCGCGATCAGCGCGTTGGCGGCGCGGTAGCCGATGTCGGGCTTGGTCGGGATGTTCGGCGTCTCGCCGCGCTTCGCCGCCTGCTCCTTGACGTGCTCGACGTAGTTGAGGCCGGCGCAGTAGAAGGTGCGCGGGATCACCGGCACCTCGATCCTCACCGCGTCCAGCGCGTGGACGCGGCCGGTCGCCTCGTGGCCCTCGAACGGGTCGCCGCGCACCTCGCGGATGCGGTCGCCCTCGAGGATGCCGTAGCCGGTCCGGCCCTCGGCCGTGTAGCGGATCCAGCGCATCGCCCCGCCCCTCCGCTACGCCGCCCGGCGCAGCGAGGGCGGCAGGAAGTCGGGCCGGAACACGCGGTCGGCCAGCACCTGGCACCGCTTCATCATGCGGTGCTCCTCCGGCCCGTAGTCGGGGACCGCGTTGTGCAGCGTGCCGAGGTTGTCCCAGACCAGCACGTCGCCCTCCGTCCAGACATGGGTGTAGAGGAAGCGCGGCTGGAGCTGGTGGGCGAAGAGCTGCTCGAGCACCCGGTCGCTCTCCGCCTCGTCGAGCTCGTTGATCCGCACCGCGTAGCCGGGGTTGCAGTAGAGCACCTTCCGCCCGGTGATCGGGTGGGTCATGAAGATCGGGTGCACGGCCGGCGGGCGCTTGGCGCGCTGCTCCGGGGTCAGCGGCGGGCGCGTGCTGCCCTCGCGCGCGCGCATCTTGTCCCAGAACTTGTTGAAGTCGTGCGTCGCGGTCATGCCGGCGAGACGCGCCTTCAGCGCCGGGTCGAGCTCGTCGTAGGCCGCGTGCATGTTGGCGAAGAGCGTGTTGCCGAGCGGCCTGCCGTCCCGGCGCGGCACCTTCACCGCGTAGAGCACGTTCACGAAGCCCATCAGGTCGCGGTAGGACATGTCCGTGTGCCAGTCCTGGCCGGCGTCGGGGATGCCGATGTACTCCCCGTCCACCTTGATGTTGGAGAGGATGCCGACCTCCGGCACCTCCGGGTCGTGGTGCCTGCCGGTGATCGAGGTCTGGATGCTGCCGAAGCGCCGGGAGAAGTCGCGCAGCGCCGCGGAATCGATCCTCTGCCCCGGGAAGCGCAGCACGCCGTGGCGGCCGAGGGCGCCGAGGATGGCGGCGAATTCCTCCTCGCCGAGAGGCCTGGAAAGGTCGATGTCCGTGACGGTCGCGCCCAGGATCTGGCCGGTCGGCTGGATCGTCGCCATGTCCTCGCTTCCTTCCCGCGCGGGCGGGTGTCGCCCGGATGGGCGGGAGGCTAGCGCGCGGTCCCGCCGGGCGGCAAGGCGAGCGCGCCGCCCGCCGCCCGCCGCCCGCACCGGCGGCCGGCCTCAGCGCGCGGCCGCGGGCGGGTAGTAGAGCGTGACGGTGTGCGTCGCCTCGGCGAACATCAGCCAGCGCTCGACGAGCAGGCCGAGGAGGCCAAGCGCCGCCGCGAGGGTCGCCAGGGCGGCCGCGACGGCGCCGCCCGCGAACAGCGCCAGCGCCAGGAGCGCGACCGGGGCCGCGAAGCCGGCGGCCAGCGCGACCAGGCGCAGCCGTGCCGCGTGCCTGCGCGCGATGCGGAAGCCCATCTCGCGCAGCAGGTAGTTGGTCTCGGTGTGCGGCGGGTCGAGCGCGCGCACCGCGCCGAGCACGCCGAGGCCGGTCGCCGTCTCCGGCGTGCTGGCGGGCGGCGCGGAGTCGATCGCCGCCCAGTAGGCGCGCTTGAGCACGAAGCCGCCGGCGCCGGCGAGGATGGCGAGCGCCGCCGGCGCCGCGCCGCCGCCCCGGAAGGCGCCGAGCATGGCGAGCAGCGCCGCGCCGCTGAACGCCGCGAAGGTGAGATAGCCCGGCACGACCAGCGGGTGCCGCCACTCGCGGACCGGCCTGAGCGAGGCGTAGATCATGCCGGTGCAATAGACGGTCGCGGCCGCGCCGGCGGCGGCGAGCAGGCCGAACAGCGTCGCCATCGCGCGCCGCTCGAGGAGCAGCGCAAGCAGCAGCAGCCCGGCCGGCACGTAGGTCGCCACCGCCGCCACGCCCTCGCGCGACAGCCAGGAGGAGCGCCACTGCGACAGCGCGCGCCAGGCGCGCTCGGGACGGCCGAGATGCGCCAGGGAGGAGAGCAGCCCGGCCGTGACCAGCGCCAGCGCCAGCAGCAGCGCCGCCACGGCGAAGGGCGCGTCCCCCGGCACGAGCCCGAGCGGGCGCAGCAGGCCGAGCCAGAACAGCAGCCCGTAACCCGCGCCGGAGAGGGTGGTGAAGACGACGATGGACGGCGCCGGCCTCATCGCGACAGCACCCTGTCCACCCAGCGCAGCAGCGGATTCGCGATCTCCTCCGCGCGCGGCGCCGCCTCCTGCGGCGGCGCGCCGGCGGCGGCGCGCCGGCGCGGCGGCAGGTACTTGTTGACCGGCCGGTAGCCCATCTCCGGCATCAGGTCGTAGCCGCCGCGCTCGCGCACCAGCCGCGACACCGCGCTCTCCGGGTCGCCGAGGTCGCCGAAATGGCGCGCGCGCGCGGGGCAGGTCAGCACGCAGGCGGGCTGGCGCTCCGCCTCGGGCAGGGTCTCGTTGTAGATGCGGTCGATGCAGAGCGTGCACTTCTTCATCACGCCCGCGTCCTCGTCCAGCTCGCGCGCGCCGTAGGGGCAGGCCCAGGCGCAGAGGCCGCAGCCGATGCAGGTCTCCGGGTTGACCAGCACGATGCCGTCCTCGGCGCGCTTGTAGGAGGCGCCGGTCGGGCAGACGGTGACGCAGGCCGGCTGCTCGCAGTGCAGGCAGGAGCGCGGGAAGTGCACGGTGCGCCCCGCCTCGCCCTCGCCCGCCTCGTAGGCGTGCACGCGGTTGAACCACACGCCCTCGGCGCCGGCGGCGTAGGGGTTGAAGTCGGGCAGCGGCGCGAGGTGGCCGCTGGTGTTCCACTCCTTGCAGTTGACCGCGCAGGCATGGCAGCCGACGCAGGTGTCGAGGTCGATGACGAGGCCGAGCTTCTTCGCGCCCGGCGGGGGGTCCGGCAGGCTGGTCACGGTGCGTCAGGGTCCGGCGTTGTAGCGGAGCAGGTCGGGCGGCGGCGGCAGATGCGCCGGCGCGCGCAGCGGCGGCGGGCGCGGCGCGGTCTCGCCGGCCTCCCCGGGCGCGCATTTCTCGACGCGCACGCGCAGGTCGTACCACGCGGCCTGGCCGGTGACGGGATCGGCGTTGGCGAGGCGCGGCCCCTCCTGCGCCGGCAGCCATTCGCTGATCGCGTGGTTCAGCAGGAAGCCGCGGGCGGATTCCGGCGCGTCCTCGGCCAGCCGCCACGCCCCGGCGCGCTTGCCGATGGCGTTCCAGGTCCAGACCGTGTCCGGGTTCACGCCCTCCATCAGCGTGACCTGGCAGCGCACCCGCCCGGCGCGGCTCGTCACCCACACCCAGTCGTCCTGGGCGAGGCCCATGCGCTCGGCGGCGGCGCGGTGCATGTAGAGGCGGTTGGCGCCGTGGATCTGCCGCAGCCAAGCGTTCATCGAGCCCCACGAATGGTACATCGCCATCGGCCGCTGCGTCACCGCGGAGAGCGGGAATTGGGCGAGGTCCTGCCCCGCGTGCTCGAGCGGCGGGTACCAGATCGGCAGCGGGTCGCAGTAGGTGCGCACGCGCTCGCGCAGGCGTTCGGGCGGCTGCCTCGCGCCGTGGCCCTCGGCGGCGAGGCGGAACCTCTGCAGCGGCTCGGACCAGATCTGCAGCACGATCTGCTCCGCCTTGCCGATCAGCCCCATCGCCTTCGCGCCGTCGAGATAGGCCCGGTTGGCGTGCTTGTAGTAGAGCTGCTCCGGCGGCAGGTGGTCGCGCCAGAAGCAGCCGTTCTCGATGTAGCGGCGGAGCTGGTCCGGGTTCGGCTCGCCGACCCCCTTCGCGCTGCCGTCCCGGCCGCGCCAGCCGGCGAGCGGGCCGATCCCCGGCGCGCGCTCGTGGTTGACGATGTAGTCCGGGTAGTCCCGGAAGCGCGGGCTGCCGTCCTCCTTCACGAAGGCGGGCAGGCCGAGCCGCGCGCCGAGCTCGATCAGCACGTCCTGGAAGGGGCGCACGTCGCGGTCGGGCTTCACCACCGGCTGGCGGATCGCGTCGCCCGCGCCGTGCGCGCTGCCGATCGGGCGGTCGAGCAGCGAGATGCAGTCCCAGCGCTCCAGATAGGTGGTGTCGGGCAGGATCAGGTCGGCGAAGGGGACCGTCTCGGAGAAGTACGCGTCGGCGTAGATGACGTGCGGGATGACGTACTCGCCGTCCGGCCGCCGCGCGGTCAGGAGGCGCGTGATCTCGCCCGGGTTCATCGCGCTGTTCCAGGCCATGTTCGCCATGAACAGGAACAGCGTGTCGATCGGATAGGGATCGCCGGCGCCGGCGTTGCCGATCACCGTGTGCATCAGCCCGTGCAGGCCGAGCGGCGCCTCCCAGGAGAAGGCCTTGTCCACGCGCAGCGGGTTGCCGGCCCCGTCCACCAGCAGGTCGTCGGGCCCGTGCGGGAAGGCGAGCAGGTTGCCCGCGATCGGCGTGTTCGGCGCCACGCTCCTGCCGGCCGGCCCCGGCCCGGGCGGGATCGGCCGCGGGAAGGGCGACTTGTAGCGCCAGGAACCCGGCGTATCCACCGCGCCGAGCAGCATCTGCAGCAGGTGCAGCGCGCGGCAGGTGTGGAAGCCGTTCGAGTGCGCCGAGATGCCGCGCATCGCATGGAAGGCGACGGGGCGGCCGAGCATCGTCGCGTGCCGCCGGCCGAGCGTGTCGGTCCAGGGCTGGTCGAGCACGATCGCCTGGTCGAACGCGACCGCGGCGAGCTCGGCGGCGATGCGGCGGATGCGCTCCGCGCTCACGCCGCAGCGTTCGGCGACCGCCTCCGGCGCGTAGTCGGGGCCGAGATAGCGCGCCGCCATCAGGTGGAACACGGGCTGGGCGCGGCGCCCGTCCGGCAGGGTGAACTCGCCGACCAGTGCCGGCTGCATCCCCGGCGTCGCGGCGTCCAGCGCGCCGCGCGCGCGGTCCCAGGCGAGCGGCCTTCCCGCCGCGTCGCGCGCGAACAGGCCGTCGTCCGGGCCGCCGGGGTTGCGCACCACCAGCCAGGGCGCGTTGGTGTAGCGCACGAGGAATTCGGCATCCACGCGGTCGGTGCGCAGCAGCTCGTGGATCAGCGCCATGACGAACAGGCCGTCGGTGCCGGGGCGGATGCCGATCCACTCGTCCGCCACCGCCGAGTAGCCGGTGCGCACCGGGTTGACCGAGACGAACTTCGCCCCGCGCGCCTTCAACCCGGCGAGGCCGAGCTTGATCGGGTTCGAGTCGTGGTCCTCCGCCACGCCGAACATCATCAGGTACTTCGTGCGCTCCCAGTCCGGCTCGCCGAACTCCCAGAACGATCCGCCGACGGTGTACATCCCGCCCGCCGCCATGTTCACCGAGCAGAACCCGCCGTGGGCGGCGAAATTCGGCGTGCCGAACTGCGCCGCCCAGAAGCCGGTGAGCGACTGGCTCTGGTCGCGCCCCGTGAAGAAGGCGAGCCGGCGCGGGTCGGTCTCGCGCACGCGCCGGAGCCAGGCGGTCGCGATCTCCATCGCCTCGTCCCAGGAGATCTCGGCGAACTCGCCCGAGCCGCGCTCTCCCACGCGCCTGAGCGGCGCGCGCAGCCGCGCCGGCGCGTAGTGGTTCATGATCCCGGCGGAGCCCTTGCCGCAGAGCACGCCGCGGTTGACCGGATGGTCCGGGTTGCCCTCGATGTAGCGGATGCGGCCGTCCTTGAGGTGCACGCGGATGCCGCAGCGGCAGGCGCACATGTAGCAGGTGGTATGCTTCACCTCGTCGCCGACGGGGCGCGAGTAGGCGATGCGTTCCTCGCCTCCCGCGGTCCGCCGCTCGGCCCACCGACTCCCGTCCATCCCCGCTCCCTCGGCTCCTTCACCCAAATAGGCCACGAACCGGCCGGCGGCGCAAAGGGAGGACCGGGCCGTCCGCGGCGCCGGGAACGCGCCTCCGGCATCGCGGCGCCGCCCCGCTCATTCCGCCGGCGCAGCGAGCGCGCGGTGCGCCCGCCGCCGGCCGAGGCCGTCGAAGGCCAGATAGACCGCCGGCGTGGTGTAGAGCGTCAGCACCTGCGACAGGGCGAGCCCGCCGATGATGGCGATGCCGAGCGGCTGGCGCAGCTCCGCCCCGGCCCCCGAGGCGAGGGCGAGCGGCACCGCGCCCAGCATCGCCGCCAGCGTCGTCATCAGGATCGGGCGGAAGCGCTCGCGGCAGGCGGCGAGGATCGCCTCCCGCCCGCCGATGCCTTCCTCGCGCTCATGCTCCAGCGCGAAGTCCACCATCATGATGCCGTTCTTCTTGACGATGCCCATCAGCAGGATCACGCCGATCAGCGAGATCAGCGTGAAGGGGGTGTCCGTCGCCAGCATCGCGAGCAGCGCGCCGATCCCGGCGGTCGGCAGGGTGGAGAGGATGGTCAGCGGATGCAGCAGGTGCTCGTAGAGCACGCCGAGCACGATGTAGATCGCGACCAGCGCGGCCAGGATCAGGATAATCTGCTCGCGGTTCTGCTCCTGCGCCGCCCGCGCGTTGCCGGCGAATTCCCCGCGCACCTCGGGCGGCATGCCGATCTCGAGCGCCGCCCGCTCCACCGCCGCCATGGCGCGGTCGAGCGCCACCCCCGGGGCGAGGTTGAAGCTCAGCGTCGCCGCCGGGAACTGGCCCTGATGCGTCACCGAGAGCGGCGCCGTCGTCCGCTCCACCCGCACCAGCGCGCCGAGCGGCACCTGCGCGCCGGTCGCGCTCGGCACCCAGATGCCCGCGAGCTGCTCCGGGTGCTGCGCGAGGCGCGGGTCCACCTCCATCACCACGCGGTACTGGTTGCGGCTGCGGTAGATCGTCGAGACCTGGCGCTGCGCGAAGGCGTCGTTCAGCGCCGCGTTGATCGCCGCGACGCTGACGCCCAGCCGCGCCGCCGCCTCGCGGTCTATCACGGCGCGCGTGACGAGACCGGTGCGCTCCTGGTCGCTGCTGACGTCGGTCACCTCCGGCAGTTCGCGCAGCCTGCGCAGCAGCGCCTCCGACCAGGTGCCGAGCGCTCCGAGGTCGGGCGAGAGCAGCACGTACTGGTAGGAGGCGCTGCTCGCGCGCCCGCCGATCCAGACGTCCTGCACCGGGCGCAGGAAGGTCTGGATGCCCGGGATCTGCGACAGCGGCCGGCGCAGCCGGTCCACCACCTGCCGCGCCGTCGCCCCGCCGCGCTCCTCCACCGGCTTGAGCGAGACGAACAGCCGCCCCCGGCTGGCCGAGGCGTTGCCGCCGCCGGTGCCGATCTGCGAGCCGACCGCCGCGACCGCCGGGTCGCGCATCAGCACCTGCACCACCCGCTCCTGCATCGTCTGCATCGCCTGGAAGGAAGTGTCGGGCGCGGCGATGGTGGTGCCGAAGATCAGGCCGGTGTCCTGTTCCGGGATGAAGCCCTTGGGCATGACGATGTAGAGCCAGACCGTCACGCCGACCAGCGCCACGGTCAGCGCCACCATCGTTCGCCGGAAGCGCAGGGTCCAGGCGAGGCTCCGCATGTAGCCGCGGGTCAGCGCCCCCATCGCCGCCTCGAAGCCGCGCGCGAGCGGACCCGGGGGCCGCGGCTCGGCGCGCGCGAGGTGCGCGGCCATGGCCGGAGTCAGGCTCAGCGACACGACGGCCGAGATCGCCACCGCGATCGCCAGCACGGCGGAGAACTCGCGCAGCATCCGCCCCATGATGCCGCCCATGAACAGCAGCGGTATGAAAACCGCGATCAGCGAGACGGTGATCGAGACGATGGTGAAGCCGATCTGCCGCGCGCCTTCGATCGCCGCGCGCAGCGGCGGCATCCCGCGCTCGCGCAGCCGCGCCATGTTCTCGATCATCACGATCGCGTCGTCCACGACGAATCCGACCGAAATGGTCAGCGCCATCAGCGTCAGGTTGTTGAGCGAGTAGCCCATCAGCCACATCGCCGCGAAGGTACCGAGCAGCGAGAGCGGCACCGCCGCCCCGGCGGCGGCGACCGAGGAGGCGCGGCGCAGGAACACCGCCACCACGCCGATCACCAGCGCGATCGCGATCAGCAGCGCGTGCTGCACCTCGCGCACGCTGGCGCGGATGGTCTCGGTGCGGTCGCGGATGACGCGGAGCCTGGTGCCGGCTGGGAGCCAGCGCTCGAGCCGGGGCAGCAGCTCGCGGATGCCGTCCACCACCTCGATGACGTTGGCGTCGGCCTGCTTGAAGACGATGACGAGCACCGCCGGCCGCCCGTCGAAGGAGCCGCCCTGCCGCCGGTCGCGCACGTCGAGCACGACATCCGCCACGTCCGAGAGCCGCACCACCGCGCCCCCCGCGGCGCGGAGGATGATGGCGCCGAATTCCTCAGGCGCGGTCAGGCGGTCGTTCACCGCGATGGCGGCGGCATGGTCGCGCCCGTCCACCAGACCGGTCGGCTGGGTCACGTTGGCGGAGCGGATCGCCTGGCGGATGTCCGCGAGCGAGACGCCCGCCGCGTGCGCCGCCGCCGGGTTGACCGAGACGCGGACCGCCGGCTGCTCCGCCCCGCCGATCACCACCTGGGAGACGCCGGGCACCCGCGCGATGTGCTGCGCGAGGATGGTGTCGGCCGCGTCATAGACGGCGCCCGGCGCGACGGTGTCCGAGGTCATCGCCATGATCAGCACCGGTGCGTCGCCCGGATTGGCCTTGCGGAAGCGTGGCGGGTTCGGCAGGTCGGCCGGCAGATCCGAGCCGGCGGCGTTGATCGCCGCCTGCACGTCGCGCGCGGCGCCCTCGATGCTGCGGCCGAGGTCGAACTGCACGACGATCGAGGTGCTGCCGAGCGAGGAGGTGGAGGTCATCTCCGTCACGCCGGCGATCGCGCCGAGCCGCCGCTCGAGCGGTGCCGCGACGGAGGAGGCCATCGTCTCGGGGTCCGCCCCGGGCTGGTTCGCTGAGACGACGATGGTCGGCAGGTCCACGCGCGGCAGCGGCGCGACGGGCAGCGCGAAGTAGGCGACGATGCCGGCGAGCGCGACGCCGATCGCGAGCAGCGCCGTCGCGATAGGCCGGCGGATGAAGGGCTCGGAGACGGACACCGCGGCGCCGCTATTCCGCCGGCGCGACCGCGCCGCGGCCGCCGCCCGCCAGGGCCTCGCGCAACCGCTCCAGCGCGAGGTAGATCGCCGGCGTCGTGTAGAGCGTGATCACCTGCGAGAGCAGCAGCCCGCCGATCACCGACACGCCGAGCGGGATGCGCAGCTCCGACCCCGCCCCGTGCGCCAGCACCAGCGGCACCGCGCCGAGAAGCGCGGCCATGGTCGTCATCATGATCGGCCGAAACCGCTTGATCGCCGCCTCGACGATCGCCGCGCGCGGCGTGAGGCCGCCATCGCGCTGCGCCTCGAGCGCGAAGTCGATCATGATGATCGCGTTTTTTTTCACGATCCCCATCAGCAGTACGATGCCGATCAGCGCGACCACGGACAGGTCGAGCCCGAACAGCCCGAGCGCGAGCAGCGCGCCGATGCCGGCCGAAGGGAGCGTGGAGAGGATGGTGACGGGGTGGAGTACGCTCTCGTAGAGCATGCCGAGCACGATGTAGATCACCACCACCGCCGCGAGGATCAGCCATGGCTGCCCGGCGAGCGCGCGCTGGAACTCCGCGGCGTCGCCGGCGAAGCTCCCGGTCGTCGTTTCGGGCATGCCGAGCTCGGCCTCGGCCGCGCGGATCGCCGCCACCGCCTGGCCGAGTGAGACGCCCGGCGCGACGTCGAAGCCGAGCGTCACTGCCGGGAACTGCGCCTGCCGCGTCACCGTCAGCGGCCCCGCCGCGCGGCCGATGCGCGCGATCTCGGCGAGCGGCACCTGCGCCGCGCCGCCCTGGGCAGGGACGCGGAGCTGGCCGAGCAGCGCCGGGTCGTCGCGCAGCGTCGGCGTCGCCTCCAGCACCACGCGGTACTGGTTCGCCTGGCCGTAGATGGTCGAGATCTGGCGCTGGCCGAAGGCACTGTAGAGCACGTCGTCCACCGCCTGCATGGTCACGCCGAGGCGGCCGGCGCGGTCGCGGTCCACCTCGACGACGATGCGCAGGCCGCCGTCGCGCTGGTCGGAGGCGACGTCGCGCAGCTCCGGCAGCGCAGCGAGCCGCGCCCGCAGCCGCGGCGCGAAGTCGGCGAGCGTCGCCGGGTCGGGGTCCATCAGCGTGTACTGGTAGGGCGCGCTGCCGGCCCGCGCGCCGATCGTGATGTCCTGCACCGGCTGGAGGTGCACGACCACCCCCGGGATGGCGTCGAGCACCGGCTGGAGCCGCCGGATCACCGCGCGGACGTCCTCCGCGCGCTCGTCGCGCGGGCGCAGCACGGCGGTGATCCGGCCGGTGTTGGGCGCCAGGTTCACCGTCCCCGCGCCCACCACCGAGGCGGTCGCCGCGACCGCCGGATCGGCGCGGATCGCGTCCGCCACCTCGCGCTGCAGCGCTGCCATGCGGGCGAAGGAGGCGTCCTGCGGCCCCTCGGCGGTCGCGACGATCAGCCCGGTGTCCTGCACCGGCAGGAAGCCCTTCGGCATCGCGACGTAGAGCCACACCGTGATGCCGAGGGTCAGCGCGGCGAAGGCCAGCGTCAGCCCCTGCCGCCGGAGCGTCCACGCCAGGCTGCGGCCGTAGGCGTCGCGCAGCGCGTCCAGGGCGCGCCCCGTCGCGCGCGCGATCCGCCCCGGCCTCTCCTCCTCCGCCGGGCGCAGCATCCGGCCGCACATCATCGGCGTCAGGGTCAGCGAGACCGCCATGGAGACGATGACGGCGATCGAGAGCGTCATCGCGAACTCCTGGAACAGCCGCCCCACCACGCCCGGCATGAACAGCAGCGGGATGAACACCGCGACCAGCGAGACGGTGAGCGAGACGATGGTGAAGCCGATCTGCCGCGCGCCGTCGAAGGCGGCCTCCCGCGGCTTCTTCCCCTCCTCGATCAGCCGGACGATGTTCTCGATCATCACGATCGCGTCGTCCACGACGAAGCCGGTCGCGATGGTCAGCGCCATCAGCGAGAGGTTGTTCAGGGAGTAGCCGGCGAGCGCCATCACCCCGAAGGTGCCGAGGATCGAGAGCGGCAGGGCGAGGCCCGGGATCAGCGTCGCCCGCAGGCTGCGCAGGAACAGGTAGATCACCGTCACCACCAGCCCGACCGCGAGCGCGAGGGTGATCTGCACCTCCCGCACGCTGGCGCGTATCGTCTCGGTCCGGTCGGCGACGACGGACAGGTTCGCGCCCGGCGGCAGCGCGCGCTCCAGCTCGCGGAGCTGCGCGCGCACGCGCGCCACCGTGTCGACGATGTTGGCGCCGGGCTGGCGCTGCACGTCGATCAGCACCGCGGGCCGCCCCTCGTACCAGGCGCCGTTCACCGTGTTCTCCAGGTCCTCGACCGCGGTCCCGACGTCGCGCAGCCGCACCGGCGCGTCGTTGCGCCAGGCGACGATCAGGTCGCGGAAGTCCGCGGCCGAGCGGATCTGGTCGTTGGCCATGATCGTCGAGGCCTGCCGCGGCCCGTCCAGGCTGCCCTTCGGCGTCGCCACGTTCGCCGCGGCGACCGCCTGCCGCACCTCCTCGAGCGACAGGCCGTAGCCGGCGAGCCGCGTCGGGTCCACCTGCAGCCGCACCGCCGGGCGCATGCTGCCCTGGACCAGCACGCGCCCAACCCCGCTCACCTGAGCCAGGCGCTGCGCCAGCAGCGTATCCGCCGCGTCGCTCAGGCGGTGGACCGGCAGCGTCTCCGAGGTCAGCGCCAGCGTGATGATCGGCGGGTCGGCCGGGTTCACCTTGGAGTAGGTCGGCGGATAGGGCAGGCCGGCCGGCAGGGTGCCGCGCGCTGCGCTGATCGCCGCCTGCACGTCCTGCGCCGCGTCGTCGATGTTCCGGTGCAGCGCGAACTGCAGCGTGATCCGGCTGATCCCGGGCCCGCTGACCGAGATCACGTCGTTCAGCCCGGGGATCTGCGCGAGCTGCCGCTCGAGCGAGGCGGTGACCAGCACCGCGACCGTCTCCGGCGAGGCGCCGGGGAGCTGCGTCGTCACCTCGATGGTCGGGAAGTCCACCTCCGGCAGGGACGAGACCGGCAGGCGCAGATAGCCGAGCAGCCCCGCGAGCAGCACCGCGATCGCGAGCAGGCTGGTCGCGATCGGCCGGCGGATGAAGGGCGCGGAGACGTTCACGGCGAGGGCGCGGCGGGCAGCGGCGCGGCGTCCGCCGCCTGGCGCGGGCGGCCGCGGCGCGGCGGCGGCGCCTCCTCGCCCGGATGCGGCGGGTCCTCGGCGGCGACGCTGACGCGCGCGCCGTCGTGCAGGCGCAGCGCGCCCGAGGTCACCACGCGCTCGCCGGGCCGCAGGCCGCGCCGCACCACCGCGATCTGCTCCGTCTGCACGCCGAGCGCCAGGGGGCGCTGTTCCACCGACGCCCCGTCGGGCCTCAGGACGAAGGCGTAGGGTCCGTCCGGTCCGCGCTGCACCGCCACCAGCGGCACGGTGGTCACGCCGTCCAGCGTGTCCAGGCGCAGCCTGACGGAGACGAAGGTGCCGGGCCATAGCCGCCCGTCCTCGTTGGGGAATTCGGCCTTCAGCCGGATCGTCCCGGTCGCCGGGTCGACCTGGTTGTCGAGCGTCAGCAGCACGCCTTCCGCGACCGTCCCCCCGCCGGCCTGCATCCGCGCCGCCACGCGCACCGGGCCGCGGTCCATCGCCTCCAGCACCCGCCCGATCTCCTGCTGCGGCAGCGTGAAGACGACGTTGATCGGACGGAGCCGCGCGACGTTGACGATGCCCGTTGCGTCGCCCGCCCGCACCAGGTTGCCCGGGTCCACCAGCCGGATCCCCACGCGGCCGTCGATCGGCGAGCGGATCTCGGTGAAGGAGAGCTGGGTCCGCGCGTGGTCGATCGCCGCCCGGGCGGCCACGATCTGCGCCTCGAGCTGCGCCACCAGCGCGCGCTGCGTGTCCTGCTGCTGGCGCGAGACGCCGTCGTTGCGGGCGAGCCGCGTGTAGCGCTCGAGGTCGAGCCGCGCATTCTCGAGCTGCGCCTCGTCCTGGGCCTTCTTCGCCAGCGCCTGGTCGAGCGCCGCCTGGTAGATCCGGGGGTCGATCCGCGCCAGGACCTCGCCCTGGCGCACCTCCTGCCCCTCGCGGAACAGGACCTCGAGGAGCTGGCCGTCCACCTGCGCCCGGACCGTGACGCTGGCCGAGGCCTGCACCGTGCCGAGCGCGTCGAGCATGATCGGGACGTCCTGGCGGGCCGCCGCCGCAACCGTGACGGGCACGGCGGGCCCGGCGCCGCCGCCCGGCGCGCCGCGGCGCGCGCCGCCGCCGGCCACGGCGCCGCGGCCGGCCGCCGGGGCGCCGGGAACGACGGCCGCCGCCTCGGCGCCCGCGTTGCGCTGCTGCAGCAATCGCCAGCCGCCGTAGCCGGCGCCGGACAGCCCGAGCAGGGCGAGCGCGATCAGGACGAAGCGGCGCGGCATGGAAGGCTTCAGCGGCTCCTCTCGACGACGCGGACCTCGGCCCGCGCCCGGGCGGCGCGAGGCGGCCGCCCGGGTTCATCTGGGGACTGTCTGTCCCGATCCCCACCCCCCGCCCAGCGCGCGGAACAGGCCGACCGCCGCCTGCAGCCGCGCCAATCGGGCCTGGACCAGCAGGTTGCGCGCCGTGAATAGGCTCTGCTGGGTCAGGAGCAAAGTAACCAAGTCTATCGTTCCGGCGCGCAGCTGCTCCTCGGCGATCGCGTTCGCCCGCTCCGCGGTCGCCACCGCCGCGGCCTGCAGGCGCTCCTGCTCGGTGGTCAGGCGCAGCGCGGCGAGGGCGTTCTCGGTGTCCACCAGCGCGTCCACGATGGCGCGGCGGTAGAGCGCGAGCAGCTCCTCCTGCCGCGCCCGTTCCGCCGCCACCTGGGCGCGCAGCGCGCCGCCGCGGAAGATCGGCTCGGTCAGCCCGGCGGCGAGGCTGAAGATCTGCGATTCGGGCCGCAGCAGCGCCTCCAGCGCCAGGCTCTGGAAGCCCCCCGAGGCGGTCAGGCGGATGCTCGGGAACAGCGCCGCGCGGGCCACCACGACGCTGGCCTGCTGCGACGCCAGCGCCGCCTCCGCGGCCAGCACGTCCGGCCGGCGGATCAGCAGCTCCGACGGTAGGCCGGGCGACACCGGCGGCACCCGGAGGCGACTGAAGACCCCGCCCCGGACCTCGATCGCCTGCGGCACGCGTCCGGTCAGCAGGCCGAGGGCGTTGCGGCCCTGCTCCACCTGCAGGAGGAAGCCCGGGATCTGGGCGCGCTGCTGCGCGACCACCTGCTCCTGCTGCGCCACCTCAAGCCCGGTCGCCGTGCCGGCCGCCAGCCGGTCGCGGAGGATGCCGAGCACCCGCGTGGCGGCGTCGAGGTTCGCCCGCTGGATCGCCACCTGCTCCTGCGCCGCGAGCAGCGCGAAGTAGGTGTTCGCCACCGCCGCCTGGGTCGCCAGCGCCACCGTCCCGAGGTCGAAGCGGCGCGCCACGGCCGCCAGCTCGGCGGATTCCAGCGCGGCGCGGTTGCGGCCCCAGAAGTCGATCTCGTAGCTGGCGGCGAGACCGAGATCCACCGCCGAGCCGACCCGGCGCCGCGCCACCGCGCCCGACGCGGGCGATTGCGACCGCACCGCCGCGGCCGAGGCGTCCACGGCGGGCAGCAGCGCGCCGCCCACCACGCGGGCCAGCGCGTCGGCCTCGCGAATCCGGGCGGTGGCGGCGGCCAGGTCGAAATTCTGCGCCATCGCCGCGGCCACCAGGCCGTCGAGCTCCGGCGCGCCGAAGCCGCGCCACCAGTCCGGCTCCGGCCAGCGCGCCGGCTCCGCCGGGTCCTCCGCCGCGCGCAGCCGTGCGGGCAGGGCGATGCCCGTGGTGACCGGATCGGGCCGCAGCAGGTCGCAGCCCGCCGCGAGCGGCGCCAGCAGAAGGAGCAGCGCGACGGGCGCCGGGGCCGCGCGCGGCGGCGCGCGCTCCCGGGAGACGCGGGGAGGGGGCATCGGACCGTTCCGCAAGGAACCACGCCGCGGCGCCGACGGGAAGCGCTCAGAGGCGCGCGGCGCCGATCAGGTAGTCCGTCAGCAGCGCCGCCTGGGCCTCGAACATCGCGACGCCGGTGGCGGCGGGGCAGCCCCGCGCCCGCGCCGCGGCGATCAGCGGCGTCGCCTCGGGCGCGGTCACGACGTCGCCGACCGCCGCGTCCGGCCCGATGCGGTCGAGGCGCAGCGGCGGCGGGTCCGCCGCGCGCATCCCGAGGGGCGTGGCGTTGGCGAGCAGGGTGAACCCCGCCGGGTCGTCCCCGCCCGCGGAGACGGGCACGTCCGGCCACGCCGCCCGCAGGCGCGCGATCAGCGCGTCGCGGCGCGCCGGGTCGGCGTCGTGGACGGCGAGCGCGGCGACGCCGCTCGCCAGCAGCTCCGCCCCGATCGCCGAGCCCGCGCCGCCGGCGCCGACGAGCAGCGCCCGCCGCCCGGCGGGCTCGCCCCCCGCCTGGCGCAGCGCGGCGACGAAGCCGGCGCCGTCGAGCATCTCGCCGGCCCAGCGCCCGTCCGCCTCGCGCCGCAGCACGTTGACCGCGCCGAGCAGGCGCGCCCGCCCGGACAGCCGGTCGCAGTGCCGCGCCGCGGCGAATTTGTGCGGCACGGTGACGACGATGCCGTCGAGGTTGCGCAGCCGCTTCGCCGCGGCGACGAAGGCGTCGAAGTCCCCGGCCGCGACATGGCCCGGCACGACGACGCCGTTGTGGCCGCGCGCCGCCATCCGCCGCGTCAGCCCGGCCGGCGACTTCACCTGCGCGATCGGGTCGCCGAGGATCAGGCAGAGCCGCGTCGCGCCGTCGAGGTGGCCGAGCATCCCGCCCCTCAGCCCAGCAGCGCGCGCGCGATCTGGATGCGCTGCATCTCCGACGTGCCCTCGCCGATGCGGAAGCCGCGCGCGTCGCGCCACAGCCGCTCGACCGGCAGGTCGCACGTGAAGCCGGCGCCGCCGAAGACCTGCAGCACGCGGTCGGTGACGCGCCCCGCCATCTCGCTCGCGTAGAGCTTCGCGCGCGAGGCGGCGACGCGGAAGCCCGGATCGCCGGCGTCGCCGAGCCGCGCCGCCTTCTCCGTCAGCAGCCGCGCCGCCTCCAGCTCCACGTCGCTGTCGGCCAGCGCGAACTGGATCGCCTGGTGCTCCGCGAGCGGCCGGCCGAAGGTCCGCCGCGCGCGCACCCAGGGCAGCGCGAGGTCGAGCGCCGCCCGCGCGATGCCGAGGCAGCGGCCGGCGACCATCACGCGGTCGGCGTTCACCGTCGCCATGATCGTCTCGAAGCCGCGCCCCGGCTCGCCCAGCACATGCGTGTCCGGCACGAAGCAGTCGTCGAGCGTGAAGGCCGAGAGGTGGTAGCCCCGCCAGCCGAGCTTGCGGAACCGCCGCGTGATCGCGAGCCCGGGCGCGCCGCGCGGCACGACCAGCGTGGTGAAGCGCCGGGTCAGCCTCGCCTCCGGGTCGCTCACCGCGAGGACGAGGATGTGGTCCGCGCTGTCGGCGTGCGAGACGAACTGCTTGCTGCCGCTCACCACCCAGCCGCCCGCGGCCCTGCGCGCGCGGGTGCGCAGGCCGCCGAGGTCGGAGCCGGCGTCGGGCTCGGTCAGCGCGTAGGCGATCGTCGTCTCGGCGCGCATCAGCGGCCCGACCAGCCATTCGCGCTGCGCCGCGTCGGCGAAGCGGAGCGAGCCGGGCAGGCGGCCGAACGCCTCCGCGAGCGGCATGCTGGTGCGCCCGCTCTCCTCGGCGATCACCGTCTGCGCGACCATGGAGAGGCCGGGCCCGCCGAGCTCCGCCGGCAGGTTGTAGCCGTAGAGGCCGAGCGCCATCGCCTCGCGCCTGAGCCGCGCCATCACCGCGGGGTCCACGGCATCGGCCGCGTCCACCTCCGCCTCCAGCGGCGCGAGGTGGCGGGTGACGAAGCCGCGCACGGTGCGGCGCAGCTGGTCGAGCGCCTCCGGGTCCTCCATGCGGGGATCCTAAGGGCCGCCTCCCCGGCGGCGCAATCCGCCGCGAACGCGCGGGCGCGTTCGCCGTTTCCCACTTGACCGTGCCGCCGCGCGGGGGATTCTCCCGCCCGCGACGCATCATCCCCAGGAGCACCAGCGATGAAGATCACCTGGTTCGGCCATTCGGCCTTCCGGCTGGAGTTCGGCTCGTCGGTCGTGATGATCGACCCCTTCCTCACCGGCAACCCGGCCTTCTCCGGCGACCCCAAGGCCGCCGCGGCGGGCGCGACGCACGTCCTCCTCACCCACGGCCACTCGGACCATGTCGGCGATGCCGTCGCCATCTCGAAGCGCACCGGCGCCAAGGTGGTGGCGAACTACGACCTCTGCATGTGGCTCGGCCGGCAGGGCCTCGAGAAGATGGACCCGATGAACACCGGCGGCACCACCGACCAGGGCGAGTTCGCCGTCTCGCTCACCATCGCCTTCCACTCCTCGGGCGTGCTCGAGCAGAACGGCATGTCGCAGCACCTCGGCCTGCCGAACGGCATCGTCGTGACGCCGAAGGCGAAGGGCGAGCCGGTCGTCTACCACATGGGCGACACCGAGATCTTCTCCGACATGGCGCTGATCGGGGAGCTGTACCAGCCGACGGTGGCGATGGTGCCGGTCGGCGACCGCTTCACCATGGGCCCGCGCAGCGCGGCGATGGCGGTGAAGCGCTTCCTGCCGAGCGTCACCACCGCGATCCCCTGCCACTACGCCACCTTCGGCCTGCTGCTGCCCGACGCCTCCGGCTTCGTCGCCGAGATGCAGGGCGCCAGGGCGCGCGTGCTGGTGCCCGAGAAGGGCGCGCCGGTCACGCTCTGACCGCCGCGTCGCGCGCCCCGCGGCGCCGTCGCGGCGGGGCGCGTCAGTCCCTCGGCAGCGGGTACTTCTCCAGATAGGGCATGTACTCGGGCTCGACGTCGATCCGGAGCGTCGCGAGCAGCCGTACCACGGCGCAGTAGAAGCTGATGGTGATGACGAGGTCCACCAGCCGCTCGTTGTCGAAATGCGCGCGCAGCGCCTCGAAGGTCGCCTCGCTGGCGCCGGGGCCGGCGGCGATCTCGCGCGCCGCGCGCAGCACCAGCTTCGCCACCGGCTCCAGCGCCGTCGGCCGGCCGGCGGTGTCGTCGATGATCGCCCGGATGTCGGCGTCGGTGACGCCGAAGTCGTAGCCGATCTTGATGTGGTGCGACCACTCGTAGGGCGAGCGCGCCACCCAGCCGACTTGCAGGATCGCCATTTCGCGCAGCCGCGGGTCGAGCCTGCTCTTGTGCCGGATGTAGTGGCCGAGGACGTGCTGCGCCCGCGCCCCGCCGGGGCTGTGCACCAGGCAGCGGAACAGGTTGATGTTGCGCGCCAGCAGGTCCTGGTCCGACGGCGCCAGGTCCGCCTTGTCGAGATAGGGCAGTCGCGCCATCGCTCGATTCCTCCCGCGATCGGATCGCGCGCGGAGCTTGGGTGGCGGCGGCGCGCCGGGTCAACCCCCGGGCGCGGCCTCGCCGCCCGCCGCGCCCGTGCGGGGAAGGCGCGGCAGCCCGGCCATGCGGGGACACGGCTTGACGCGGCCCGCGCCAGGGCCTGCGATGGGCGCGCACGGGCCGCGTGCGCGCCGCGGCGGCGCGGCCCGCCCGCCATCGCGAGACAGGGATCGGAAGAGCATGGCTGAGCAGGATTTCGACACGGCGATCGCCGCCGTCCAGCGCGAATGGGTCGGCCGCAGGCGCGTCCAGGAGGACGAGATCGGCCTGACCACCGTGCGCCGCGTCGCCGGCATGCTCGACCTCGACCCGGACTCCTTCCAGCTCGGCACGCCGCTGCCGCCGCACTGGTTCACGATCTTCTTCGGCCCGATCTTCCGCCAGTCCGACATCGGCCCGGACGGCCACGCCCGGCCCGGCGTCGTCCTGCCGCCGATCCCGCTGCCGCGGCGCATGGGCGCGGGCCGGCGCGTGCGCATCATGGGCCGCCTGCGCGCCGGCGAACCCGCGCGGCAGACCACCGAGGTCGTCGCGATCACGCCGAAGAAGGCGCGCACCGGCCAGATCGCCATCCTCACCCTGCGCCAGACCGTCGAGGCGCGCGGCCAGACCATCGCCGTGGACGAGTTCGACGCGATCTACCGCGAGGCCGTCCCCCCCGGCCAGAAGGGCCCCGCGGCGACGCCGACCCCGGCGCCGACCGACGCCGCCTGGTCGGACGAGATCGTGCTCACCAACCCGCTGATCTTCCGCTACTCCGCGATCACCTGGAACGCGCACCGCATCCACTACGACGCCGACTACACGCGCAACGTCGAGGGCTACCCGAACGTCGTGCACAACGGCGGCCTGACGATGCACCTGATCCTCGACGCCGCGCTGAAGCGCGCGCCCGGGGAGCTCACCGGCTACACGGCGCGGCTCGTCCATCCGCTCTTCGCCGGCGAGACCCTGGTCATGGCCGGCCACGCGGCGCGCGAGGGGAAGATGAGCGTCTGGGGCGCCAACAAGGCCGGCGCCCTCTGCGCCCAGCTGGAGCTGGAGTTCGCGAAGTGACCGGAGGCCCGCTGGAGGGTGTGCGCGTCGTGGATCTGACGACCGTCGTCGTCGGCCCGGTCGCCTCGCGCACCCTCGCCGACCAGGGGGCGGAGGTGATCAAGGTGGAGGCGCCGGAGGGGGACATCCTCCGCCACCTCGCCCATGGCAGCCGCACGCCGGGCATGTCCGGCAAGTTCATGAACTTCAACCGCAACAAGCGCGGCGTCTGCCTGAACCTCAAGCACCCGGACGGGCTCGCCGCGATGAAGCGGCTGCTCGCGCGCGCCGACGTCTTCGTCAGCAACGTCCGCCCGCCGGCGCTCGCGCGGCTCGGCCTCGACCACGCCTCCCTGTCGCGGGAGAACCCGCGGCTGATCGTCTGCAACATCGTCGCCTTCGGCCGCGGCGGGCGCTACTACAACCGCCCGGCCTACGACCCGATCATCCAGAGCCTCTCCGGCGTCGCCGGCACCTTCGAGCGCGCGATCGGCGAGCCGCGCTTCGTGCCGATGGTGATGACCGACCACGTCACCGGCCTGATCGCCGCGCAGTGCATCGGCTTCGCCCTCTACCGCCGCGAGCGCACCGGCGTCGGCGAGGCGATCGAGGTGCCGATGTTCGAGAACATGGCGGGCTTCGTCGCCTCCGAGCACCTCGGCGCCGCCACCTTCGACCCGCCCTGCGGCCCCTCCGGCGACGGCCGGCTGCTGAGCCCGGACTACCGGCCGCTGCCGACGAAGGACGGCTACATCACCGTCGCGCCGAACAACAACGCGCAGGCCTTCGCCTTCTTCGACGCCATCGGCCGGCCGGAGCTGAAGACCGATCCGCGCTTCTCCACCGCCGCGGCGCGCACCGCGCATCCGGAGGAGTACTTCAAGGTCCGCACCGAGGGCCTCGCCCGGAAGACCACCGCCGAGTGGCTGGAGATCTTCGCCGCGCTCGACGTGCCCGCCGCGCGCTACAACACCATTGACGACCTGCTCACCGACCCGCACCTCGCCGACGTCGGCTTCTTCTTCCCCGAGGAGCACCCGACCGAGGGCCGCATCCGCCGCACCCGCGTCGCCAACCGCTTCTCCGGCGGCATGCGCGAGGACACGCTCCCCGCGCCGCGCCTCGGCCAGCACACGCGCGAGGTGCTGGCGGAGCTGGGCTACGGCGCCGCGGAGATCGCCCGCATGGTGGAGACCGGCGCCGCCGTTGACCGCCACCGGACCGAGACCGTCTGAGACATCCCCGGAGCCCCGACCCCGATGACCCGACGCGCCCCGCTCCCCACCTGGCGCTCGCTGCTCTTCGTCCCCGCCACCGCCGAGCGCTTCGTCGCCAAGGCCCACACCCGCGGCGCGGACGCGATCATCCTCGACCTCGAGGACTCGATCCCGCCGGCGGAGAAGGAGGCGGCGCGCGCCGCCCTCGCCGGCGCCGCGCGCATTGTCGGCCAGGCGGGCGCGGACGTGGTGGTGCGCATCAACCGCCCGCTCGAGCTCGCCGTGCCCGACATCGCCGCGGCGGTGATGCCGCAGGTCGCCGCGCTGATGCTGCCCAAGGTCATGGGGCCGGAGCACGTGCGCCTGCTCTCCGAGGTGGTCGCGGCGCGCGAGGCCGCGCTCGGCATGCCCATCGGCCACACGCGCTTCCTCGCGCTGGTCGAGACGCCGGCGGCGCTGCCGCACCTCAACGCCATCGCCGCGGCCGACCCGCGCATGGTCGCGCTCGGCGCCGGCGGCGAGGACATGGCGACCGAGCTCGAGAGCCAGCCGACGCCGGATGCGATGTACGTCTTCGCCATGCTCGCGGTCGCCGCCGCCCGTGCCGCCGGCATCCTGCCGATGGGCGTGCTCGGCCCCTTCGCCGACTTCAGGGACCTGGAGGCCTACCGCGCCGGGCTGCGGCGCTCCCGCGCCCTCGGCTTCGCCTGCGCCGCCTGCATCCACCCGGTGCACGTGCCGATCATCAACGAGGAATACGGCGTCAAGCCCGAGGAGCTGGAGCGCGCGAAGCGCCTCGTCGCCACCTTCGAGGACGCGGTCGCGCGCGGCCTCGGCGCCGTCGCCTTCGAGGGGGCGATGATCGACCTGCCGATCGTCGAGCGCGCGCGCCGCCTCATCGCGCGCGCCCGTCCGGGCTGAGCGCGGCGCCGGCCGTGCCGCTCGGCCGCGCGGCATGGTCCTGTCCGCGGCGGTCGAGCGCGACGTCCACCGGCTGGCCGTTGCGCATCGCCCGTCCGCGCCGGATGCCCCGCCCGTCCGGCCGCAGGCCGGTGAGAGGGGCGCAGCCGGTCTCCTCGATGCGGCTGCGGGCCTGGCCCTCGCTGAGGCGGTTCGCGTCGGGCCGGGCGGCGGCGCCTGCCCGGGCGCCGCGCCCCCGGTTCGCACCCGGGGCTCGTGGGCATCGTCGGGGCGCATCGGGACGGGACCGGGGGGCCGGACCTGCGCCCGCGCCGCCGGGCGTGCCGAGCCGAGGGCGTCGCATCGTCGGGGATCTCCTTGCCGGCCCGGAGTCGCGGCGGCCCGGCGGCCGCGATCCCGCCCCTGACGGCCGGGCCGGCGCGGCGTTGCCGTTGCGCGGGCGGTCGGTTCCTCGGCGCGCTTCCCACCCGCCCCCCGCGGGCGTAAACCCGCCCCATGGACGCCTCCCCGCCCGCCCCGACCGCCGCGCGCCGCCGCGCGGAGCTCCACCGGGCCACCGCCGAGACCGACATCCGGATCACCCTCGACCTCGACGGCTCGGGCACGGCCGAGGTCGCGACCGGCATCGGCTTCCTCGACCACATGCTGACCGCGCTCGCCCGCCACGCCCTGTTCGACCTCACGGTGCAGGCGCGCGGCGACCTGCACATCGATTTCCACCACACCACGGAGGACGTCGGCATCGTCCTCGGCCAGTGCCTGCGCCGCGCGCTCGGCGAGCGCCGCGGCGTCCGGCGCTTCGGCCACGCGGTGGTGCCGATGGACGAGGCGCTGGCGGAATGCGCGGTGGACCTCTCCGGCCGCCCCTTCCTCGCCTGGTCGGTGCCCTTCGCCCGCGACAAGGTCGGGGAGATGGACACCGAGCTGTTCGAGGAGTTCTTCCGCGCCCTCGCCTTCAATGCGGGCCTCACCCTCCACCTCGCCCTGAAGGCGGGCGGCAACGCCCACCACGTCGCGGAGGCGTGCTTCAAGGCCGCGGCGCGCGCGCTGCGCGCCGCCTGCGAGCCCGATCCGCGCGCCGCGGGCGCGATTCCCTCGACGAAGGGCATGCTGGAGGGCTGACCCGGCCATGCGCGTCTGGACCGTCCACGCCCCGCCGGAGGCCGCCCCCGCGCGCCGCCCCCGGGCGCCGGTCCTGCTGCGCGAGGCGTTCTCCTGGACCGCCTTCCTCTTCGGCGCCCTCTGGTTCCTCTGGCACCGGATGTGGCTGGTCCTGCTGATCTACCTCGCGGTCGCGGCGCTGATCGCAGCGCTGCTGCCGGAACGCGTCGCGCCCTACGCCGCCTTCGCGCTGCAGCTCCTCGTCGGCTTCCACGCGCGCGACCTGCGCCGCTGGACGCTGGAGCGGCGCGGCTGGCGCCTCGCCGCGATCGTCGCCGCGCGCGACGAGGACGCCGCCTGGGCGCGCCTGCTGGCGGAGCGCCCCGACCTCGCCCGGGCCGCCGCCCGCGCATGACCGGCCGCCGCCGTGCCGCCTCCGGGAGTCCCCCGCCCATGAAGGTCGCCGTCATCGATCCCGGCTCGGGCAACCTCGCCTCGGTCCGCCGCGCGCTCGAGCGCGTCGCGCGCGAGGCGGAGCGGGAGGTGCGGGTCGGCGTCACCACCGACCCGGCCGACCTCCGCGCCGCCGACCGCATCATCCTGCCCGGCCAGGGCGCCTTCGCCGCCTGCCGCCGCGGGCTCGACGCCCTGCCCGGCATGGTCGAGGCGCTGGAGGCGCGGGTGCGCGGCCAGGGCGTGCCCTTCCTCGGCATCTGCGTCGGCATGCAGCTCCTCGCCGAGCGCGGGCTGGAGCACGGCGTCACCTTCGGCCTCGGCTGGATCCCCGGCACGGTCGAGGTCATGGACCCGCGCGGGCCCGACGGCGCGCCGCTGCCCCTGCCGCAGATGGGCTGGAACGCGCTCGACTTCGCGCCCGGGCTCGACCACCCGCTGCTCGACGGGATCGCGCCGGGCGACCACGCCTATTTCGTGCACTCCTACGCCTTCCGGGCGCTCGATCCGGAGGACGTGCTGGCGACCACCGACTACGGCGGCCCGGTTGCGGCGATCGTCGGGCGCGCCAACTACGTCGGCACGCAATTCCATGTCGAGAAGAGCCAGGCCGTCGGCCTGCGCTTCCTCGCCAACTTCCTGCGATGGGAACCATGAGCAGCGGCACCGCCGATCCGCAGGCCCCCGCGCACGGGGGGCACATCCTCGAGGTCGAGCGCTGCGAGCGGCAGCTCACCGACGCCGAGCTCGCCGAGCTGTGCGAGGCGACCGACGCCGCGATCATCGAGGGCGGCGGCTTCGGCTGGATCGAGCCGCAGGGCCGCGCCGCGCTCGAGCGCCACTTCCGCGGCGTGCTGCTGGTGCCGGAGCGCGAGCTGTTCATCGCCCGCCTCGACGGCCACGTGGTCGGCTCCGCCCAGCTCGTCCGCCCGCCGCGCAACAACGAGGCGCAGGCCTTCGCCGCCCAGCTCACCCACGCCTACATCGCCCCCTACGCGCGCGGCCACGGCCTGGCGCGCCTGATGGTGCGGCGGGTGGAGGAGCGGGCGGCGGCGCTCGGCCACCGCGTGCTCAACCTCGACGTGCGCGAGACGCAGACCACGGCGATCGCGCTGTTCGAGTCGCTCGGCTATGTCCGCTGGGGCACGCACCCGGCCTATGCGCGGGTGCGCGGCCAGACGGTGGCCGGGCACTACTACTACAAGCTGATCGAGCCGTCGCGCGGCCGGCGCAGCAACCACGCCCGGCCCTGGGCGCCGCAATGACGCTCACCCTCTATCCGGCGATCGACCTCAAGGCCGGCGCGGTGGTGCGGCTGCGGCGCGGCGAGATGGCCGAGGCCACGGTCTATTCCGCCGATCCCGCCGCGCAGGCGCGCGCCTTCCTCGCCGCCGGCTTCGCCTGGCTGCACGTGGTGGACCTCGACGGCGCCTTCGCCGGGCGGCCGGCCAACGCCGCGGCGGTGGAGGCGATCCTCGCCGCGGTCGGGCCTGCGCTCCGCGTGCAGCTCGGCGGCGGCATCCGCGACATGGCGACGGTCGAGGCCTGGCTCGGGCGCGGCGTGCGGCGGGTGATCCTCGGCTCCGCCGCGGTCAAGGACCCCGCCTTCGCCCGCGCCGCCTGCCGCGCCTTCCCCGGCCGCGTCGCGCTCGGCATCGACGCCCGCGACGGCCGCGTCGCGACCGAGGGCTGGGCGGAGACCTCCACCGTCACCGCCCGCGAGCTGGCGCTGCGCTTCGAGGACGCCGGCGCCGCGGCGATCATCTACACCGACATCGAGCGCGACGGCATGCTGGGCGGCCTCAACCTCGAGGCCACGGTGGCGCTGGCGCGCGCGGTGCGGACGCCGGTGATCGCCTCGGGCGGCGTCGCCTCGCTCGACGACCTCGCCGCGCTCAAGGCGGTGGCGCATGAGGGCATCGAGGGCGTGATCGTCGGCCGCGCCCTCTACGACGGGCGGATCGACCCCGCCGCCGCCCTCGCCCTGCTCGCCGCGCCGTAGCGGGGGGGCCGGCCCCCTGCCGGCCGGTCGGGGACGGCGACGGTCCGCGCCCCCGCCGGCCCGCATCACGCGAAGGCTGGCCGCCCGCGCCGCGACTGCCGCAGCACCAGCCAGGCGGCGATCGCGATCGTCACCAGGTTCCACAGCAGCCCGTTAGCGATCGCCGCGTCATACGACCCGGTCGCGTCGAAGATCGCCCCCGACAGCCACCCGCCGAGCGCCATCCCCGCCAGCGTCGCAGACATGACCAGCCCGATCCGCGTCCCCGCCTCGCGCGCCGGGAACAGGGTCCGGGTAATCATCGCGTAGCTCGGGATGATGCCGCCCTGGAACAGCCCGAACAGCGCGGAGATCACGTAGAGCGAGACCAGCCCGTCGAACGGCAGGAACAGCGCCAGCGCCGCCGCCTGCAGCGTCGCGCCGAGCAGCAGCGTCGCCGCCCCGCCGATCCGGTCCATGATCCAGCCGGAGGCGAGCCGGCTGACGACGCCGAAGCCGAGCATCAGCGCCAGCATCTCCGCCCCGCGCGCCGCGCCGTAGCCGAGGTCCACGCAGTAGGCGACGATGTGCACCTGCGGCATGGACATCGCCACGCAGCAGGAGACGCCGGCGAGCATCAGCATCCCCTGCAGGACGTTCGGACGGATGCCGGCCGCCTCGCGCGTCGGATCCAGCCGCGCCTCGGCGCCGGACGGCGCGGCGGGCGCCGGATGCGCCGCCGGCACCGGCCGGCGCAGCGCCAGCGCCAGCGGCAGCATGGTCGCCAGGCAGAACAGCCCAACGCCGAGATGCGTCTGCCGCCACCCCGCGGTGTCCACGAAATGCTGCAGCACCGGCGGCCAGAACGCCCCCGCGACGTAGTTCCCGCTGGCGCAGAGCGCGACCGCCATGCCGCGCCGCCGCGTGAACCAGTGCGAGACGTCCGCGATCAGGGGCCCGAACACCGCCGAGGTGCCGAGCAGGCCGATCAGCAGGCCGTAGATGGCCGCGAAGGCGGTCAGGCTCTCCGCCTGCGCGACCAGCACGTAGCCGAGGCCGAGCGAGAGCGCGCCGAGGATCACCGGGACGAGGACGCCGAACCGGTCGGCGAGGCGCCCCATCAGGATGCCCCCGAAGACCAGTCCGAGGGCGACGAGGGTGTAGGGCAGCGAGGCGCCGGCGCGTGCCACGCCGAACTCCGCCTGCACCGCGGGCAGCACCACCACCATGGACCACATGCCGACGCCGCCGATGGCGCCGAGCGCCATCGCCGCCGCAAGGCGCCACCAGGCATAGGCGGACTCGATGCCGCCGCCGTCGCGCGCTTCCCCTCGTGGCGCTGCGGAGCCGGCATGGCTGGGCAAGGGCTGCGCTCCTCGGTCTCGCGTTGCAGAGATGCCCGCTGAGCGGAGCCATCCGCGGGGGAGGCTATGGGTCGGCGCCGGCACGGGCAACGCCCCGCTCCGCCGCGCCGGCCGGGCGGCGCCCGAAGGCCGGAGAATTCCGATCTTCCCGACAGCGGAAATCTCGCCAGGAAGAGAACGGCATGCTACGCAGGACGCCGATTCACACGGAACCTCGCCCGTGGCCGCACAGGCCGAACTGGACCGCACCGATCGCGCGATCTTGCGCCTGCTCCAGCAGGACGCCTCCCGCTCGCTCGCCGAGATCGCGGCCGAGGTCGGGCTCACCCCGACGCCCTGCTGGAAGCGCATCCGCCGCATGGAGCAGGCGGGCATCATCACCGGCCGGGTCGCGCTGGTGGACCCGGCGCGGGTCGGCCTGCCGATCTCGGTCTTCGTCGCGCTCGAGACGGGCGACCACTCCGCCGCCTGGATCGCCCGCTTCGCCGAGGCGGTCGAACGCATGCCCGAGGTCGTCGAGTGCTGGCGCCTCGGCGGCGACGTGGACTACCTGCTGCGCGTCGTGGTCCCGGACATGGCGGCCTTCGACGCCTTCTACCGCCGCCTGACGGCGGAGGTGCCCTCGCTGCGCAAGGTCACCTCCCGCTTCGCCATGGAGCGGGTGAAGGCGACCACCGCGCTGCCGATCTAGGCACCGGGCGTGGCGGCCGCGCCGCCTCCGCGCGCGAGGCCGTCCACGATCGGGCCGCCGGCATGCCGCAGGGGACCCGCCGCCGTGACCGCACCCGTGTCAACAGGCCCGCCGCCGGCGCCGCCGCGGCGGAGCGCCTGCCGGCCGAGGCATCCCCCGCCGCGCCCGGCCATCCCCGGCACGCGCGCTGACGCGCCGGGGCGGCAGGCATCGGCCCGCCGTCCCCGGCGGCAGGACCGGAGCCGGGAATTTGCACCACCACCACGGTTGTCCGGCCCCGGCCGTTGCGGCAGAACCGTGACGTGGCCCGCCCCGCCGTCCGCATCGCCCCCTCGCTCCTCGCCGCCGACTTCGCCCGCCTCGGCGAGGAGGCGCGCGCCGCCGCCGCCGCCGGGGCGGACTGGCTGCACCTCGACATCATGGACGGCCATTTCGTCCCCAACATCAGCTTCGGCCCGGTGGTGGTGAAGGCGCTGCGCCGCCACGTCGCCATTCCCTTCGACGTGCACCTGATGATCGCCCCGGCCGACCCCTACCTCGCCGCCTTCGCCGAGGCCGGGGCCGACCTGATCTCGGTGCATCCCGAGGCCGGGCCGCATCTCCACCGCACCCTCCAGACCATCCGGGGCCTGGGCAAGCGGGCGGGCGTCGTCCTCAATCCCGCGACGCCGGTGCAGGCGGTGGAGCACGTGCTCGACCTCGCCGACCTGGTCCTGGTGATGACGGTGAACCCCGGCTTCGGCGGCCAGTCCTTCCTCGAGAGCCAGCTCCCGAAGATCGCCGCGCTGCGGCGCATGATCGAGGCGACCGGGCGCGCGATCGCGCTCGAGGTGGATGGCGGCGTCACGGCGGAGACCGCGCCGCGCTGCATCGCCGCCGGCGCCGACGTGCTGGTCGCCGGCACCGCGGTGTTCGGCGCGTCCGACTACGCCGCGGCGATCGCCGCGCTCCGGGGAGGCGCAGCGCCGCCGCGCCGCGCGGGAGAGGCGCCCTGATGGAAGGCCTGTTCCGCTCCGCCCGCCGCCGCCTCGCCCAGCTCCGCCCGATTCGCGTGCCGGAGGCGCCGGCGCGCGCCTTCCGCGACCTCTGGCCCGGCGACGCCGCGCGCGGCGCCCGCCTGTTGCGCGGCGAGTTCGAGGTGGCCGGCACCGCCCGCCGCCTCGCCCCGGCGGAGGACGGGGGCGCCGGCGGTGGCGGCTGGGACGCGCGCGGCGGGCCGCCGTACTGGCGCGCCGCGGCCCACGCCTTCGCCTGGCTGCGCGACCTGCGCGCCCTCGGCACCGATCCCGCCCGCCTGCGCGCCCGGGCGCTCACCGCCGATTGGCTCGCCCGCGGCGCACAGGAGCGGATTGCCGGGGCGCCCGAGGTCGCCGGCGCGCGGATCTCCGCCTGGCTCGGGCACTGGGAGTTCCTCGCGGCGACCGCGGAGGACGGCTTCCGCCGGCAGCTCATGCAGCGCCTGGCCCAGGACGCCCGCGACATCGTCGCGGCGCTGCCGGCCGAGGCGGAGCACCGCGGCGCGCTGGTCGCGCTGAAGGGCGCGATGGCGGCCGCCGTCGCGCTCGAGGAGGAGCCCTGGCTCGCCCGCTGCGTGCGCTTCCTCCCGGCCGAGCTGGAGCGCCAGTTCCTCGCCGACGGCGGCCATGTGGAGCGCTCGCCGGGCCAGCAGCTGCTCGCCCTGCAGGACCTGGTCGAGATCCGCAACCTGCTGCACGGCGCGGGCGCGGAGGCGCCGCCGCATCTTGGCGCGGCGCTCGATCGCGCGGCGCCGGCGCTGCGGCTGTTCCGCCATGGCGACGGCGGCCTCGCGCTGTTCAACGGCACGCGCGAGGAGGGCTCCTCGCTGCTCGACGTGGTGCTGTCGCAGGCCCAGGCGCGCGGCCGCGCGCCCGCGGCGCTGCCGGAGACCGGCTTCCACCGTCTCCAGGCCGGGCGGACGCTGGTGATCGTGGAGTGCGGCACGCCGCCGCCGGGGCGCGCCGCCGCGGCGCTCGCGCCGGACGCGCTGCCGCGCGGCGCGGACCGATTCGCCCATGCCGGCACGCTCTCCTTCGAGATGTCGGTCGGGCGCGACCGGCTGGTGGTGAATTGCGGCGCCGCGCCGAGCGCCGATCCGGCCTGGCGCGACGCGCTGCGCGCCACCGCCGCGCACTCGACCCTGGTGCTCGCCGACACCAACAGCGCCGAGCTGCGCGAGGAGGGCCTCGGCCGCCGCCCGGAGCGGGTCGAGGTCGAGCGGCACGAGGCGAACGGCGCGCAGTGGCTGGAGGCGAGCCACGACGGCTGGCGCCGCCCCTTCGCCGCGATCCACCGCCGGCGCCTCTACCTCAGCGAATCCGGCGACGACCTGCGCGGCGAGGATGTGGTGGAGGCGGCCGATCCGCCGGCCTTCGCGCTGCGCTTCCACCTGCACCCGGCGGTGGTGGCGGGCCCGCAGCAGGACCCGAGCGCGGTGCTGCTGCGCCTGCCCAGCGGCGCCGGCTGGCGCTTCCGCGCGAAGGGCGGCCGCGTGGCGCTGGAGGAGAGCCTCTACCTCGCCGGCGAGCCGCGGCGCACCACCCAGCTGGTGGTGCACGCCGAGGCGGGGGTGGGCGCGGTGCAGTGGGCGATCTCGCGCGTCAGCCTGCCGGCGCCCGGCGGCGGCGCGCCGGGCGAGGGGTAGGCGCGGCCCGTCCCGCGTGAAGATCGCCCAGGTCACCAACGTGGACTTCTCGCTGCGGCACTTCCTGCTGCCGCTGATGCGCGGCGCGCGCGCGCGCGGGCACGAGGTGGTGGGGATCTGCGCCGAGGGTCCGCTGCTCGACCTGCCGAGGCGGGAGGGCTTCCGCATCCTGCCGGTGCCGATGGCGCGCAGCCTGAGCCCGCTCGCCCAGGCCCGCGCCTTCGCCGCGCTCCTCGCCGCCTTCCGCGCCGAGCGCTTCGACCTCGTGCACGCCCACATGCCGATCTCCGGCCTGCTCGCCCGTGCCGCGGCGCGGGCCGCCGGCGTGCCGCGCATCGCCTACACCGGCCACGGCTTCCTGTTCAACCAGCCGGGCCCCTGGTGGCGCCGCGCGCTCTCGCTGCGCCTCGAGCGCCTCGGCGGCCGGATCACCGACGTCTTCCTCACCGTCTCGGAGGAGGAGGCGGCGGACGCGCGCCGCCTCGGCATCCACCCGCGCGCCGTCGCGGTGCGCAACGGCCGCGATCCCGCCGTCTTCCGCCCCGACCCGGCGGCGCGCGCGGCGCTGCGCGCGGAACTCGGCGCGCGCGAGGGGGACTGCGTCGTCATCGCCGTCTCGCGCCTGGTCCGCCACAAGGGCCATCCGGAGCTCCTGCGGGCGATGGAGAGCGCGCCGCCCAACGCCGTGCTCTGGGTGGTCGGCGAGCGCCTGCCCTCCGACCACGGCGAGGACCTGGAGCCGCACTTCGCCCGCGCCGCCGCCGCGCTCGGGCCGCGCCTCAAGCGCCTCGGCTACCGGCACGACGTCGCGCGCCTGCTCGCCGCGGCGGATGTCTTCGCCCTGCCGAGCCATTTCGAGGGCCTGCCCATGTCGGTCATCGAGGCGATGCTCACCGGGCTCCCCGTCGTCGCTACCGACATCCGCGGCCCGCGCGAGCAGGTGGTGCAGGGCGAGACCGGCCTCCTCGTCCCGCCCGCCGCGGTCGCGCCGCTGGCCGAGGCGATCGCGCGCCTCGCCGCCGACCCCGCATTGCGCGCGCGGATGGGCGCGGCCGGCCGGGCGCGCGCGCTGGAGCGCTTCACCGAGGCCGCGGTGGTCGCGCGCACCCTCGACCTGCTCGGGCTGTAGCCCCCACCGCGCGGGCGGGGCGGCCCCGCTCCGGGAGGCTGCGCTCTCCTCCTCTTGAACCGGCCCCGGCCGGCTTCCTACCTGGGGTTCCGTGGCCGGCCGGGACCGCACCTTCCGGTCGCGGCCGGCCGTCGTGCCCGCAAGCGATCCTGACCCGACCGTTTACGGCCATGACGACGAGACCGACCACCAGAACCACCCGATCCGCCCCGCTGCGAGGCCGGATCTCCCTCCTGCCCGATTCCCCGATCGTCGCCGATACGCTCTCGATGCTCGCCCGCACCGCGGCGATCGGCCTCGTCCTGCTCGCGCTGCTGCTCGGCCTCGACCTCGCCGGCGCGCCGCCGCGCTGAGGGGGCGCCGGCCATGCCCGGTTGAAGCGGTGCCGGGGCGGGGCTAGAGCACGCGCCCACGCCTCGCCCGGGTGCCCGCCATGACCGATCTCGTTCCCGTCCGCCGCGCGCTGCTCTCCGTCTCCGACAAGACCGGGCTCGTGGAGTTCGGCCGCTTCCTCGCCGCGCAGGGGGCGGAGATCCTCTCCACCGGCGGCACCGCCCGCGCGCTGCGCGAGGCGGGCGTGCCGGTGAAGGACGTCTCCGAGCACACCGGCTTCCCGGAGATCCTCGACGGGCGGGTCAAGACCCTGGTGCCGCAGGTGCATGGCGGCCTGCTCGGCCGGCGCGACCTGCCCGAGCACCGCGCGCAGATGCGGGCGCACGGGATCGCGCCGATCGACCTCGTCGCGGTCAACCTCTACCCCTTCGAGGCGACGGTCGCGCGGGGCGCCGGCTTCGAGGACTGCATCGAGAACATCGACATCGGCGGCCCGGCGATGATCCGCAGCGCCGCGAAGAACCACGCCCACGTCGCCGTCCTCACCGAGCCCGCGCAGTTCGACGCCGTGCGCGCCGAGATCGAGGCCCGGGGCGGCACCACCCTCGCGCTGCGACGCCGGCTCGCCGCCGCGGCCTATGCGCGCACCGCGGCCTACGACGCGGCGATCGCCGCCTGGTTCGCGCGGCAGGAGGGCGAGGCGTTCCCGCCGCGCCTCGTCCTCGCCGGCGCGCTGCGCCAGACGCTGCGCTACGGCGAGAACCCGCACCAGCGCGCCGCCTTCTACACGGACGGCACGGACCGCCCCGGCATCGCGACGGCGGTGCAGGTGCAGGGCAAGGAGCTCTCCTACAACAACCTCAACGACACCGACGCCGCCTTCGAGTGCGTCGCCGAGTTCGACCGGCCGGCGATCGTCATCGTCAAGCACGCCAATCCCTGCGGCGTCGCGGTCGCGGACGACCTCGCCGCCGCCTGGGACCTGGCGCTGCGCTGCGATCCCGTCTCCGCCTTCGGCGGCATCGTCGCCGCGAACCGGCCCCTCGACGCCGCGGCCGCCGAGCGGATCGCGGCGATCTTCACCGAGGTCGTCGTCGCCCCCGACGCCGACGAGGCCGCCCGGGCGGTGTTCGCGGGCAGGAAGAACCTGCGCCTGCTGCTGACCGGCGGCCTGCCCGACCCGGCCGCGCCGGGCATCGCCGTCCGCAGCGTCGCCGGCGGCTTCCTCGCCCAGTCGCGCGACGCGGGGCGCGTGACGGAGGCCGACCTCAAGGTGGTGACGAAGCGCGCGCCGACCGCGGCCGAGATGGCGGACCTGCTCTTCGCCTTCCGCGTCTGCAAGCACGTCAAGTCGAACGCCATCGTCTACGCCAGGGGCGGGGCCACGGTCGGCATCGGTGCCGGACAGATGAGCCGCGTGGATTCCGCGCGCATCGCCGCGTGGAAGGCCGAGGAGGCGGCGAAGGCCGCCGGCCTCGCCGAGCCGCTGACGCGGGGCTCCGTGGTCGCCTCCGACGCCTTCTTCCCCTTCGCCGACGGGCTGCTGGCCGCGGCCGCGGCGGGCGCGACGGCGGTGATCCAGCCCGGCGGCTCGATCCGCGACGCCGAGGTGATCGAGGCGGCGGACAAGGCGGGGCTCGCCATGGTGTTCACCGGGATGCGACATTTCCGGCACTGAGCGCGGGGGCGAATCGGGCCACCCCCGCCGAGGGGGGACCCGATGCCCGACTGGCTGCTGCCCCTGCTGGTGCCGGCCGCCGCGGCGCTCGCCGCCGGGCTGCTGGTCGCCGCGTTCCTGCTCGCCCGCCGCCGGCGCGGCGGCGTGGGCGAGGCGCTGGCGATGCTCGCCGGCCGGCTGGAGGCGCTCGCCGCGACGCAGGAACGCCTCGCCGCCGCCACCGCGGACCGGCTGCGCGCGCAGGAACGCCTGATCGCCGACCGGCTGGACGAGGCGGCGGCGCGCACCCAGGCCCAGGCGGCGCGCATCCACGAGCGCCTCGCCGTGATCGACAGCGCCCGCGCCAACATCGAGGCGCTCGGCGCCCAGGTGGGGACCCTGGAACGGATCCTCGGCGACAAGCAGGCGCGCGGCGCCTTCGGCGAGGTGCAGCTCCGCGAGCTGGTCGAGGACCGCCTGCCGCCCGGCGGCTTCGCCTGGCAGCACGTGCTCTCCAACGGCACGCGCTGCGACTGCCTGATCCGCCTGCCCCACCCGCCGGGCCCCATCGTGGTGGACAGCAAGTTCCCGCTCGAGGCCTGGAACGCGCTACGCGCCGCCGCCGAGGCCGAGCGCCCCGCCGCGGCGCGCCGCTTCGCCGCCGATGTGCGCCGGCACGTGGAGGCGATCGCCGCGAAATACGTCCTGCCCGGCGAGACCGCCGAGGGCGCGCTGATGTTCGTCCCGTCCGAGGCGATCTGCGCCGCGCTGCACGCCGAGCACCCGGCGCTGGTCGCCGAGGCGGCGCGGCGCGGCGTCTGGATCGTCTCGCCCAACACCATGTGGGCGGTGCTGACGACGATGCGCGGGCTGATGCGCGACCTGCGCCTGAAGGCGGAGGCGCACCGCATCCGCGTCGAGGTGGACCGGCTGATGGAGGAGCTCGGCCGGCTCGACCGTCGCGTCGCCGCCCTGCGCGGCCATTTCGCGCAGATGCAGCAGGACGTGGCGGAGATCGAGACCACCAGCCGCAAGATCGCCCGCCGCGGCCAGGCGATCCAGCTCGTCGAGCTGCCGGAGGACGCGCCGCCGCCGGCGCGGGCGGCCGGATGAGCGCGCTCCAGCTCCAGTCCGCCGCGGGTCTCCTCGCCCTCGCCGCCCTCGCCTGGGCGCTCGGCGGCTTCCGGCGCGGCGTGTCCTGGCGCGTCGTCGCCGCCGGGCTCGGCCTGCAGGTCCTGCTCGCCGCGCTGATGCTGCACCTGCCGCCCTTCCGTGCCGCCTTCGCCCTCGCGGGCGGCGCGGTCGAGGCGCTGCACCGCGCCACCATCGCCGGCACCAGCCTCGTCTTCGGCTATCTCGGCGGCGCGCCGCTGCCCTTCGCCGAGATCCGGCCGGGCGCGAGCTTCATCCTGTTCTTCCAGGCCCTGCCGCTGGTCCTCGTCGTCGGCGCCCTCTCGGCCGTGCTCTACCACTGGCGCGTGCTGCCGGTGGTGGTGGCCTTCCTGGCGCGCGGGCTGCGCCGCGCCTTCGGCCTCGGCGGCGCCTGCGGCTTCTCCGTCGCGGCCAACGTCTTCGTCGGCATGGTCGAGGCGCCGCTGCTGATCCGCCCCTGGCTCGCCCGCCTCTCGCGCGCCGAGCTGTTCGCGGTGATGACCGCGGGCCTCGCCACCATCAGCGGCAACACGCTGGTGGTGTACGCCGCCCTGATCGCCCCGGTGGTGCCCGACGCCGCCGGCCAGCTCCTCACCGCCAGCCTGGTCTCCGCCCCCGCCGCCGTGCTCGTCGCCCTGCTGATGATCCCGCCCGCCCCCGGCGGCCCGGCGACGCCGGTCGAGGAGGAGGTCCGCGCCCCGCGCCTCTACGATTCCACCATGGAGGCGGTGGTGCGCGGCACCGGCGACGGCCTTTCCCTGCTGCTCGGCATCATGGCGGCGCTGATCGTCTTCGTCGCGCTGGTCGCGCTGGTCAACCAGGTGGTCGAGCCGCTCGCCGGCCTCACCCTGCAGCGCCTCGCCGGCTGGCTGTTCTGGCCGCTCGCCGTCGCGATGGGCGTGCCGGCGGAGGAGGCGGGCGCCGTCGCCCGCTCGCTCGGGGTCAAGGTCGTGGTCAACGAGTTCGTCTCCTACCTCGAGCTCGCCCAGTCCGGCGGCGCCGGCCTCGCGCCGCGCTCGCGCCTCGTCCTCACCTACGCGCTGTGCGGCTTCACCAATTTCGGCTCGGTCGGGATCATGGTCGGGGGCATGACGGCGATGTGCCCGGAGCGGCGGGCCGAGATCGTCGCGCTCGGCCTGCCGGCGCTGGTCTCGGCCACGATCGCCTGCTGCATGACCGGCGCCGTCGCGGGCATGCTGACCCCGCCATGAGCGCCGATGTGGTCTATCCCCCGCTCGACGTGCCGAAGCCGGTGGCGGAGGACGTCTGGATCGTGGACAGCGGGCCGCAGACGGTCTTCGGCGTGCTGCACCTGCCGGTCCGCATGACCGTGCTGCGCCTGGCGGACGGCCGCCTCTGGCTGCACGCGCCGACGCGCTGGCGCTCCGTGCTGGTGGACGCGCTCGAGGACCTGGGGCGCATCCGCCACCTGGTCGCGCCGAACGGCGCGCACTGGACGCACCTGTTCGGCTGGCACAACGCCTGCCCCTCCGCCCTGGTCTGGGCGGCGCCCGGCGTGGCGCGCAAGCTCCGCCGCGCGCGCCAGCCGGTGCCGATCCACGCCGAGCTCGGCGACGCGCCGCCCGGGGACTGGGCCGGGCAGATCGAGCAGGCCGCCTTCCGCGGCCGCGGCGGCTTCACGGAGATCGCCTTCTTCCACCGGGCGAGCGGCACCCTGGTCCTCGCCGACACGGCGCAGGCGCTGGAGCCGGCGCGGCTCGATCCGCCGACGCGCCTCTTCGCCCGCGCCGTCGGCGCGACGCGGGGCGAGACGCCGGCCCATCTGCGCCGGGTGCTCGGCGGCGCCGCGCACCGCGCGGCGAACCGCGCGGCGGCGGAGTGCCTGCTCGCCTGGGCGCCGCGGCGGGTGATCCTCGCCCACGGCGCCTGGTTCCGGGACGACGCGCCGGCGAGGCTGGAACGGGCCTTCGCCTGGCTGCTGCGGGGCTGAGGCAGGCGGCGGGGCGCGGTTGTCTCGCGCCCCCGTCCGTGGAACCCTGGCGGCGACGCCATCCCAGGGACGCCGCCCGTCATGAGCCACCTCGTCCACCGCAGCCTGCGCAGCGATCCGCCCATCGCCGTCTCCGGCCGGGGGATCTACCTCTACGACGCCGAGGGCCGCGAGGTCATAGACGGCTCCGGCGGCGCCGCCGTCGCCTGCCTCGGCCACGCCCACCCGAAGGTGCTCGCGGCGATGAAGGCGCAGATGGAGAAGCTCTGCTACGCCCACACCGCCCTCTTCTCCTGCGAGAGCGCGGAACGGCTCGCCGACATCATGGTCGGCCACGCCCCCGGCGGCCTGACCCACGCCTATTTCTGCTCCTCCGGCTCGGAGGGGAACGAGGCGGCGCTGAAGATGGCGCGGCAGTACTTCCTCGAGATCGGCCAGCCGCAGCGCACGAGGTTCATCGCCCGGCGCCAGAGCTACCACGGCAACACCCTCGGGGCGCTCGCCGCCGGCGGCAACGCGATGCGCCGCAAGCCCTACCTGCCGATCCTCTCCGACGCCTTCAGCCACGTCTCGCCCTGCTACGCCTACCGCGACCGGCGCGACGACGAGTCGGACGAGCAGTACGTCGCCCGCCTCGCCGCCGAGCTGGAGGCGGAGTTCCAGCGCCTCGGCCCCGACACCGTCATCGCCTTCATCGCCGAGACGGTGGTCGGCGCGACGCTCGGCTGCGTCGCCGCCCTGCCCGGCTACTTCAAGGCGGTGCGCGAGATCTGCGACCGCCACGGCGCGCTGCTGATCCTCGACGAGGTGATGAGCGGCGTCGGCCGCTGCGGCACCCTGCACGCCTGGGAGCAGGAGGGGATCGCGCCCGACATCCAGGTGGTGGCGAAGGGGCTCGGCGGCGGCTACCAGCCGATCGGCGGCATCCTCGTCTCCGGCCGCGTGATCGAGGGGCTCGCCGCGGGCAGCGGCGCCTTCATGCACGGCCATACCTACCAGGCGCACCCGGTGGCCTGCGCCGCCGCCGTCGCGGTGCAGGAGGTGATCCGCGAGGAGAACCTGCTCGAGAACGTCAGGCGCATGGGCAAGCGGCTGGAGGAGCGGCTGACCGAGCGCCTCGGCAACCACCGCCATGTCGGCGACATCCGCGGCCGCGGCCTGTTCTGGGCGGTGGAGCTGGTGCGGGACCGCGCCGGCAAGGAGGTCTTCGACCCGGCGCTGAAGCTGAACGAGCGCGTCAAGATGGAGGCCTATGCGCGCGGCCTCGCCTGCTACCCGATGGGCGGCACGATCGACGGCCGGCGCGGCGACCACGTCATCCTCGCGCCGCCCTACACCGTCACCGCCGGGCAGATCGACACGATCGTCGAGCGGTTCGGCGACGCGGTGGAGGCCGCGGTCGCGGGGGTCTGAACCCGCGCCCGGCCGCGGGCGTTCTTCCCCCGGCAACGCATCGCAGAGGGAGACGCCCGATGGTGGACAAGGACCGCATCAAGGGCTCGACGAAGCAGGCGAAGGGCTCGGTGAAAAAGGCCGTCGGCGAGATCACCGGTGACGCCAAGACGGAGGCCGAGGGTCGCGCCGAGAAGGCCGCGGGCAAGGTCCAGAACGCGGTCGGCGGCGCCAGGGACGCCGTCCGCGACGCGCTGCGGGACAAGGACCGCGCCTGACGCGCGGCGCGGGCCCTCCCCGCCGAGGCGGGAAGGGCCTCGCTCCCCATTTCCCGCCTCCGCCTGCCGGCCGGGGCAGGTCAGGCGGCATCGGCGAGGATCATCTCCGACGCCTTCTCGGCGATCATGATCACCCCGGCATTGGTGTTGCCGCTCAGCACGGTCGGCATGATCGAGGCGTCCACCACGCGCAGCCCCGCCATGCCGTGCACCCTCAGCGCCGCGTCCACCACCGCCAGGGGATGGCTCCCCATCATGCAGGTGCTGGTCGGGTGGAAGGTGGTGCCGCCGGTGTTGCGCGCGTGCTCGAGCAGGTCCTCGTCGCTCTGCGCCGCCGGGCCCGGCATGAACTCCTCGGTGACGAGGCGCCGCATCGCGCGCGTCTCGAACACGCGCCGCGCGACGCGCAGCCCGGCGACGATCGTCTCCCGGTCGGCGCGGGTCGCGAGGTAGTTCGGCTGGATCGCCGGCGGCACCGCGGGGTCGGGCGATCGGATCCGCAGCCAGCCGCGGCTCTCCGGCCGGCAGGGGATGGCGACCAGGGTGCAGCCGGGGAAGTCGTGCATCGGCGCGCCGCTGTAGGGCGCGCTGCCGGCGAGGAACTGGTACTGCACGTCCGGGCTCGCCAGCTCCGGCCGCGTGCGCACGAAGAGCCCGATCGGCGCCGCCCCCATCATCAGCGCCCCGCGCCTGAGCAGCGCCCACTCGAACCCGGCGCGCCCCTGGCGCAGCCGGCTGTGGTAGACGTCGTTCAGCGTGTTGGCGTTGCGGCAGCGGTAGATGACGCGCGCGCCGAGGTGGTCCTGCAGGTTCTCCCCCACGCCCGGCAGGTCGTGCACCACCGCGATGCCGAGCGACTGCAGCAGCGCCCCCGGCCCGATGCCCGAGACCTGCAGCAGCTGCGGCGAGGCGATCGAGCCGCCGGCGAGCAGCACCTCCCGCCGCGCCCGCGCGCGCCGCACCGCGCCGCCCTGCACGTACTCCACGCCGACCGCGCGGCGGCCCTCGGCGAGGATGCGCCGCGCCGGGGCGAGGGTCTCGACGCGCAGGTTGGGCCGCCGCATCGCCGGGCGCAGATAGGCGACGGCGGCGCTGCACCGCCGCCGGCCGCGGACCGTGAGCTGCAGCGGCCCCACGCCCTCCTGCACCGCGCCGTTGAAGTCGGGGTTGCGCGGGTATCCCGCCTCCACCGCGCCCTCGATGAAGGCGTCGTGCAGCTCGTGGCGCGCGCGCAGGTCGCTGACGCCGAGCGGGCCGCCGGCGCCGTGGTATTCGTCGGCGCCGCGCTCGTTGTCCTCCGCCTTGCGGAAGTAGGGCAGCACGTCGGCGTAGGACCAGCCGGGATTGCCCATCTGGCGCCAGAGGTCGAAGTCCTCCTTCTGGCCGCGGATGTAGATCAGCCCGTTGATCGAGGAGGAGCCGCCGAGCACCTTGCCGCGCGGCCAGGGGAGGCGGCGGCCGTTCATGTGCGGCTGCGGCTCGGTCTCGAAGTGCCAGGCGACCTTCGGGTTGTAGATGTTGCGGTAGAAGCCCGCCGGGATGTGGATCCAGGGATCGCGGTCCGGCCCGCCGGCCTCGATCAGCAGCACGCGGTGGCGGCCGCTCTCGGTCAGCCGGTGCGCCAGCACGCAGCCGGCCGAGCCGGCGCCGACGATGATGAAGTCGTACTCCGCATCCGCGTCTGCCCGCATCCCCGTCCCCTCTGTGCGCCCGCGGTCCCGTCCGTCCCCCGGCCTCTCCCTCACCCCGCCGCGACGAGCGGCGCGGCGCCCGGCAGCGCGCCGTGCCGGGCGCGGAAGGCGGAGGAGAAGGCCGGCGCCACCTCCGTGGCGAAGCGCGCCAGGCTCTCGCGCTGCAGCGACTTCGGGAAGCCCGGCGTGGTCGAGCCGACCAGGAAGTAGTCGAAGCCCAGCGCGGCCAGCGCCGCCACCCGCGCGCGGATCGTCCCCGGGCTGCCGACCAGGTTCATCGCCAGGTAGGGGCCGAGCGCCTCCGGGTCGGTCAGCTTGCGCAGGTTGGCGAACATGCGGCTGAAGTCCTTGTAGTCCTCGATCCCCTCCCAGGGGTTGCGGTCCACCTCGTAGTGCCGGCATTGCAGCTCGAAATAGGCCGGGAAGTAGCGCCGGCCGAGCGCCTGCGCCTCCGCGTCCGTGTCCGCCACCAGCAGCTTGATCGAGACCGGCAGGTGCACGCCCGCCGTCGCCCGCCCCGTCTCCTCCGCCCGCGCGCGCCAGGTGTGGAGGATCCTCGCCAGCAGGTGGTCGGGGAAGGTGGAGAGGCAGAGCGGCGGCAGGCCGAGATCGGCCATGATCGCCGCGCTGCCCGGGCTGCCGATCGCGCCGTAGAACCGGACCGGCTTCTCCGCCAGCGGCGTCGGGCGCAGCGTGATCGGGTCGGGCACGCGGTAGTACCGCCCTTCGAAGGTGAAGGGCTCGCCCGAGAGCGCGGCGCGGATGATCCGCACCGCTTCCGCGAAGCGGCCGCGCGCCTCGCGCATGTCCACGCCGAAGGCGTCGTATTCCAGCTTCGCCGTGCCGCGCCCGACGCCGATGTGCAGCGTGCCGCGCGTCAGGATGTTGAGCATGGCCAGCTCCTCGGCCACGCGCAGCGGGTGGTGCCAGGGCAGCACCAGCACCGCCGTGCCGAGGCCGAGGTCGGGGCACGCGCGCGCGACGTGGGAGAGCAGCAGCAGCGGGCTCGGCGTCGGGAAGTAGTCGCTGAAGTGGTGCTCCAGCATCCAGGCCGCTTCGAAGCCGAGCCCCGCGCCGAAGGCGCAGAACTCCACCACGTCGTCGTAGAGCGCGCGGTCGGGCTCCGGCCGGTCGGAGGCGGGCGACGCCTGGAAGGCGAAGGTGGGCTCGCGGCGGGACGGTTCGGCCATCGGGGACGGTTTCCTCCAGGCGGCTTCGGCGCCGGGACGAAGGGTGGCGCAGCGGCGCGGCGCTGCCAACCGCCGCCGGCCCGGCGCCCCCCGGCCGTCCCCCTGTCGGACGCGCCCCGGCGATGGCAGGCTGGCGCCCCCGGATCGCCGCGACCGCGCGGAGGGAGGATCGGATGGGACGCTTCGACGGCAAGGTGGTGCTGATCTCCGGCGGCGCGCGCGGCCAGGGCGCGGCCGAGGCGCGCATGCTGGTCGCCGAGGGCGGCCGGGTCGTGCTCGGCGACCTGCTGGAGGCGGAGGGCCGGGCGCTGGCCGCCGAGCTCGGCCCCTCCGCCCTGTTCCTCCGCCAGGACGTGACCGAGGAGGCCGACTGGGCGCGCGCCGTCGCCGCCGCCGTCGAGGCCTTCGGCGCGCTGCACGGCCTCGTGAACAACGCCGGCATCTACGTCCCGAGGACGCTGATGGAGACCGACGCCGCGCTGTTCGAGCGGCACATGCGGGTCAACCAGCTCGGCTGCTTCCTCGGCATGAAGGCGGTGGTGCCGGCGATGGAGCGCGCGGGCGGCGGCGCGATCGTGAACATCTCCTCCGTCGCCGGGCTGCGCGGCTCGCCCGGCGCCATCGCCTACAGCGCGACGAAATGGGCGCTGCGCGGCATGACCAAGGCCGCCGCCCTCGACCTCGCGCCGCGCGGCATCCGCGTGAACTCGGTCCACCCGGGGCCGATCGACACCGAGATGCTGAAGGTGCGCACGCCGGAGCAGAACCGCGCCCGGGTGGAGCTGGTGCCGATGAAGCGCATGGGCACGGCGGAGGAGGTGGCGAAGCTGGTGCTGTTCCTGCTCTCCGACGACAGCGCCTACATCACCGGCGCCGAGGTCGCGATAGACGGCGGCGCCACCCTGTAGCGCCGACCCCGCCGGGAGGAGACGGAGCGATGCGCCGCAGGATCCTTCTCGCCGCCGGCGGCGCCGCCGCCCTCGGCGCCCCCCGCCGCGCCGCCGCGGAGGAGGCGGTGGACGTCGCGATCGTGCTGGCCGTGGACGTCTCCCGCTCGATCGACGAGGACGAGGCGCGGCTGCAGCGCGAGGGCTACCGGCGGGCGGTGAGCGACCCGCGCATCGTCGCCGCCATCCGCGGCGGCATGATCGGCGCCGTCGCCCTCGCCTACGTCGAGTGGGCCGGCATCGAGTACCAGCGGCTCGTCATCCCCTGGACCCGCGTCGCGACGCAGGCCGACGCGAACGCCTGGGCGGAGGCGCTGGAGCGCGCGCCGCGCGTCGCGGAGCGGCGGACCTCGATCTCGGGCGGCATCGCCTTCTCGCAGGCGGTGCTCGCCGCGGTGCCGTGGGAGGCGACGCGCCGGGTGATCGACGTCTCCGGCGACGGGGTGAACAACAGCGGCCCCCCGGTCGAGGAGGCGCGCGACCGCGCCGTCGCGGAGGGCATCACGATCAACGGGCTGCCGATCCTGAACGATCGTCCCCCCCTCGGCGTCGGCCCGGCGCTCGAGGCCTACTTCCGCGATCGGGTGATCGGCGGCCCCGGCGCCTTCGTCATCGCCGCGGAGGACTTCGACAGCTTCGGCCAGGCGGTGCGGCGCAAGCTGCTGCGCGAGATCGCGGCGCGGGGCGACGCGCCGGCGGCGGGCTGAGGGGGCGCGCGCACGCCCCACCGCCGAAGCGCCGCGACCGGGCATATGGCATCCGGATGCCGGCCGTGCTCGCGGCGGTTCCCTGTTCGGGCGACGGCGGTGGCGGTGGATCGGCCCCGGCCGGCGTCCCCCTGGCGTGGCCAGGTCCGGCGCGGTCGGCGGCTTGCGGCGCGGGGGACCGCACGTGCATCACGCGCCCGACGACCGTTCCCGGCCGTCCGCGATCGGCCCGCGGGGCGGACGCATGCATGGGCGACCCCTGCGTCCGGCGGCCCCCGCAAGGGCGGCGCTGCGTTGATCAGGCGGGCTTCCCCGGCACCGGCGGGGCCGCGCGTCAGGGGTCCGTGACGCCGTAGTCGCGCGCCGCGGCCTCGGGGGTCACGTAGCCGTCCAGAAGGTCCTCGCGCAGCGCGGCGCGGTCGCGGCCGGAGGGCGGGCCGTAGCCGCCGGCGCCCGGCGCCTCCACCGTCACCAGCGCCCCCTCGGGGGCGGTGTAGGCGCCCTTGCCGGGGACGCGGCAGCGGGTACCGTCGGGCAGTTCCATCCAGACGCGCCCGGGTGCGCCAGGCTTGCCGCCGGCCAGGCCGAAGGGGGGTGTCACCAGCCGCTCGAAGCACATGGCGCCGCGCAGGTCGCCGCCCAGGATGCGCCAGGACCGCCGGGCGCCCAGGCCGCCGCGCCAGGTGCCGGCGCCGCCGCTGTCGGGCACCAGGGAATACTCCTCGACGCGCAGCGGCGCGCTCATCTCCAGCACCTCGATCGGGGTGTTGAGCATGTTGGAGATGACGGAGGCGATGGCGTTGATGCCGTCCTTCACCGGCCGCGCGCCGAAGCCGCCCTTGGTGCTCTCGTAGCTCACGAAGGGCTCGCCGGTGCGGTAGTCCACGCCGCCGAAGGTGGTGACGCCGCTGGTGCCCTGGGAGCCCGCCATCACCCGGTCCGGCGCGATCCGGAACATCGCCGCGAAGACCATGTCGGAGACGCGGTGCGACATCTCGTGGTTGGCGTAGACCACCGGCGAGGGTTCCTGCGCGTTCACCACGCTGCCCGGCGGGGCGGTGACCGAGACCGGGCGCCAGCAGCCCGAATTCGGCGGGATCAGGTTGGTCGGGTCCACGATCATCTTCAGCGCCGCGTAGACGCCCGAGGCGGTGACGCTGAGCGGGGCGTTCATCGGCCCGGCCACGGCGGGGTCGGACCCCGCGAAGTCCGCCGCGATCGCGTCGCCGCGCTTGCGGAGGGCGACACGGACCCTGAAGGTGCGGTCCTCGGCCTCGCCCGCCTCGACCACGCCGTCGCCGTCGAGGACGTCCTCGAACGCCGCCTCGCCGTCGGGCAGGGCGCGCAGGGCCTGGCGCATCATCGCCTCGGAGTAGTCGAGGATGGCGTCCATGATGCGCAGCAGCTCGTCCGTGCCGTACTTCACGGCCAGGCCCACCATGCGCTCCACCGCGCGACGGTTGGCGGCGACCTGGGCCCGCAGGTCGCCCAGCCGCTCGGAGGGCGTGCGGACATTGGCGAGGATGATGGCCTCGATGCCCGGATCCGGCTCGCCGTTGCGGTAGAGGCGCACGGGCGGCAGGCGCAGCCCCTCGCCGTAGATCTCGGTGGTCGCGCCGTAGCTGCCGGGCGTGGCGCTGCCCACGTCCGGCCAGTGCGCGCGGACGCAGCCGAAGCCGAGCAGGCGCCCGCCGTGGAAGGCCGGCATCACCACGTTCACGTCGGGCAGGTGCGAGCCGCCGCGGTAGGGATCGTTGTGGATGAAGACGTCGCCCTCGGCCACGTCCGGAAAGGCCTGCGCCACGCTGCGCACCGCGTCGGGCATGGAGCCGAGATGGATGGGCAGGTCGGGGCCCTGGGCCACCATCTCCCCGCGCGCGTTGAAGATGCCGCAGGAATAGTCGCCGGCGACCTTCAGCAGGGGGGAATAGGCGGTCTTCGCCAGGACGATCTTCATCTCCTCGGCGGCGGAGAGCAGGGCGTTCTTCACCACCTCGAAGCGGGCGGGGTCGATGCCGCGCAGGACGGGGTTCTCGGCCATCGGTCTCAGCTCCCCCGGGTGATGCGCAGCAGGCCGTGCTCGGCGACGCGGGCGGTCCAGCCGGGCGGGACGACGGTGGTGGAATCCAGCGCCTCGATCACGGCAGGGCCGGGCACGGCGGCACCGGCGGCCAGGCCCTCGCGCCACAGCACGCGCGTCCGTTGCGGCACGCCGCCGAAGATGGCGGTGCGCTCGCGCGCCCCGCGCGCCCCGCCACCGGTGGGCTGGGCGAGCGTCAGCGCCGGCTGCCGCCCGAGCGCGGTGAGGCGCAGGTTCACGAGCTGCACCGGCTCGCGCTCGTTCGCGTGGCCGTAGGTCTGGCGGTGCTTCGCGTGGAAGGCGGCGGAGAGCGCGCGCAGCGTCTCCTCCGTCACCGGCCCGTCCTGCATGGGCACGGTCAGCTCGTAGGCCTGGCGACGGTAGCGGCAATCGGCCAGGCGCTGCAGGGCGCGGCGCCCGGGCGGCACGCCGGCGGCCTCCAGCATGGCCAGGCCGTCCGCCTCCATCGCCCGCACCGCCGCGGCGATGCGCGCCGGGTCGGCGCCCTCGAGCGACATGTAGAGCGTGCGCGAGAAGTCCCGCCGCAGGTCGGTCGCCACCAGCCCCAGCGCCGAGAAGGCGCCCGGCGCGGGCGGCACCACCACCTCCGGCACGCCCAGCTCCTCGGCCAGGAAGGCGGCGTGGACGGGGCCGGCGCCGCCGAACGCCATCAGGCTGAACTCCCGCGGGTCGTGGCCGCGCTCGATCGAGACGATGCGCAGCGCGTCGCACATGCTGGCGTTCACCACCTCGACGATGCGCGCCGCGGCCTGCTGCACGGTCAGCCCCAGCGGGTTGGCCACGTGCTCGGCGATGGCGTGCTCGGCCGCCGCGCGGTCGATCTTCAGCCGGCCGTCCAGCAAGGCGTCCAGGTAGCCGAGCACGATGTCCGCGTCCGTCACCGTGGGCCGCGTGCCGCCACGGCCGTAGGCGGCGGGACCGGGCGTGGCGCCGGCGCTGTGCGGGCCGACCTTGAGCGCCCCGCCCGGGTCCACCCAGGCGATGCTGCCCCCGCCCGAGCTCACCTCCGCCAGGTCCACGACCGGCACGCGGATGGGGTGGCCGGTGCCGGCGATCCAGCGCTTGGCGTTGCTGCCGCCGCCCACCTCGTACTCGGCGGTGACGGTCACCTCGCCGCCCGCGATCACGCTGGCCTTGGCGGTGGTGCCGCCCATGTCGAAGGAGAGGATGTTCGTCATGCCGAGCTGGCGGCCGATCAGCGCCGCCGCCACCACGCCGGCGGCGGGGCCGCTCTCCACCACCGCGGCGGGCATGCGCAGGCATTCCGGCACGTCCAGCATGCCGCCGCTGCTGCCCATCACGTGCAGCCTCGGCAGGCCGAGGTCCGCCGTCGCCTCCTGCAGCCGCGCGAGGTAGCCGGCCAGCAGCGGGCCGACATAGGCGCAGACGGCGGTGGTGCTGGCGCGCTCGTACTCGCGGATCTCGGGCAGCACCTCGGAGGAGAGGAACACCCGCACGCCCGGCAGGGCCTCGCGCAGCATCGCGCCGAGGCGCCTCTCGTGGCTGTCGTTGAGGAAGGAGAACAGCAGCGAGACGCCGACCGTCTCCGCCCCGCTCGCGCGGATGGCCTCCACCAGGGCCGGCACCTCCTCCTCGGCCAGCGGCGTCACCTCCTCGCCCTGCGCGTCGATGCGGCCGGTGATCTCGAAGCGGCGGCGGCGCGGGATCAGCACGCTCGGCCCGTCCTGGAACAGGTCGTAGAGGTCGGCGCGGGCGCTGCGCCGCAGCTCCAGGATGTCGCGGAAGCCGCGGGTGGAGACGAAGGCGGCCCTGGCCCCCTTGTGCTCGAGCAGGGCGTTGGTCACCACCGTGGTGGCGTGCGAGAGCAGGGTCACGGCGTCCGGCGCGATTCCCTGCTCGGAGAGGCCGCGCCTCAGCCCCTCGAGCACGCCCTCGGCGAAGTCCTGGGGGGTGGTGAGGACCTTGGCCACCGCCATGCGGCCGCTGCCTTCCTCGACCAGCGCGACATCCGTGAAGGTGCCGCCGATGTCCACGCCGATGCGCCAGGCCGCCATCGGTCAGCCATGTCTCGCGGCGAGAGCGAGGGGCGAAGGCAGCATGCGCGCGATCCCGTCGTTCGTTGTGCAGGCCGGCGGGAACGATGCTGCGGGCGCGACGCACCGGTCAACCCCGCGGGCGGGGCCTTTCGCCGCGACGACGCCCCGCACTAGCATCGCCGCGCACCGGCGGGCGACCCCCGGACGACGAGGGAGGAGACGCGCACCATGCCCGACGCCATGGCCCCGGCCGTCGCGGTCGCCCGGCCCGGACCCGCCCGCCGACGCCACCCGCGCGCCCTTCTCGGCCTGCAGGGAGCGGCCGAGGTTCCGCCGGCCGGCTGATGCGGCGAGCGGGGCGCGCATCGGCCGTCGCCGGCCCGTCGCGGCGGGCGCGCGAGAACGGGGCGGGGCGGAACGAGGCCGGCCGCAGCCGGCCCGATGCCGAATTCCGGAGACCGCCCATGCCGCAGTGCATCCGGCGCCGCGGTCCTGGCGCGCGGGCCACGGTCTCGCCGACCGGCCCCAGCGCCCAGCACGCTCGGCCGAGGCCGCGCGCGGGGCCGGGCTCCGCGCGCGCCGCGCCCGTTCGCGCCCGGCATGCCCCGCGCCCGGGCCGGGGCCCGGCTGCGGGACGGGCCGCGGCGCCGCCGAACGACCGCCACGCCAAGGCCGCCGATCCGCCGAGAAGGTCGCGCGGGTCCGGGCGGCTCCCAGCCCGGACGGCGCGGCGAACGCGCCGGATCCGCCCGGCGGCGCCCGGGGCCGGCTCCAGGCCCCCGATGGCGGAAGTCCTTCCCTGTCATCCCCGAGGGATCGCATCGCATGCCGTCACTCCCCGATCGGGCGCGCATCGTCATCATCGGCGGCGGCGTCGTCGGCTGCTCGCTCGCCTACCATCTGGCGAAGCGCGGCGCCGGCGCCGACGTGCTGCTGCTCGAGCGGCACCGGCTCACGGCCGGCACCACCTGGCATGCCGCGGGCCTGGTCGGTCAGCTGCGCGCGACGCAGAACCTCACGCGCCTCGCGCAGTACACCACCGGCCTCTACCGCGGACTGGAAGCCGAGACGGGCCAGCCGACCGGCTTCCGCGAAAGCGGGTCGCTCGCCGTCGCGACGACGGCGGCACGCTTCGAGGAGCTGCGCCGTGGCGCCTCCATGGCGCGCCGCTTCGGGCTCGAGGTGCGGGTGCTCGGTCCGTCCGAGGCCGCGGCGATGTGGCCGCTCATGGAAGCCCGCGACATCGTCGGCGCCGTCCACCTGCCGCGCGACGGCTACGTGAACCCGATCGACGTGACGCAGGCGCTGGCCAGGGGCGCGCGCATGGGCGGCGCGCGGATCGAGGAGGGCGTCTCCGTCACGGCGATCCTGACCGGGAACGGCCGCGTCGCCGGCGTGATGACCGACCGGGGGCCGGTGCGCGCCGAGGCCGTGGCGAACTGCGCGGGCATGTGGGCGCACGGCCTCGCCGCCGCGGCCGGCGTCACCGTCCCGCTGCACGCGGCGGAGCACTTCTACGTCGTCACCGAGACGATCCCGGAGCTGCCGCCGGACCTGCCGGTGCTGCGCGACCCGGACCTCTGCACCTACGTCAAGCCCGAGCCGGGCAGGCTGCTGGTCGGCTGGTTCGAGACCCGGGCCAAGCCCTGGGGCATGGGCGGCGTGCCGCCCGACTTCAGCTTCGGCCACCTGCCCGACGACATGGAGCATGTCGCGCCGCTGCTGGAGGCCGCCTCGCGCCGCCTGCCCGTCCTGGAGCGCACCGGCATCCGGCTGTTCTTCAACGGCCCGGAGAGCTTCACGCCCGACGACCGCTATCTGCTCGGCGAGGCGCCGGAGCTGCCCGGCCTCTATGTGGCGGCGGGTTTCAACTCCATCGGCATCCAGTCCGCCGGCGGCGCCGGGCGCGTGCTGGCCGACTGGATCCTCGACGGCCATCCGCCGATGGACCTGTGGGACGTGGACATCCGCCGCGCCATGCCCTTCCAGCGCAACGCGCGCTACCTGCGCGACCGCACGGTGGAGGCGCTCGGCCTGCTCTACGCCATGCACTGGCCGTTCCGGCAGCCCGAGACCGCGCGCGGCGTGCGCCGCTCGCCCATCCACGACAGGCTCGCCGCCGCCGGCGCCTGCTTCGGCGAGGTCGCTGGCTGGGAGCGCGCCAACTGGTTCGCGCCGCCGGGCATGAGGCCAGAATACGAGTACTCCTACGGCCGCCAGAACTGGTTCGCCGCCTCCGCCGAGGAGCACCGCGCCGTGCGCGAGGCGGCCGGCCTCTTCGACCAGACCTCGTTCGCGCAGTTCGTCGTCGAGGGCGCGGACGCCGAGGCCGCGCTGAACCGCATCTGCGCCAACGACGTCGCCGTCCCGCCCGGCCGCGTCGTCTACACCCAGTGGCTGAACGAGCGCGGCGGCATCGAGGCCGACCTCACCGTGACGCGCGAGAGCGAGACGCGCTTCCGCATCGTCACCGCCGCCGCGTCGCAGACGCGCGACTTCGCCTGGCTGAGGAGGCACCTGCCGCCCGAGGCGCGCGTCGCCGCGTGGGACGCCAGCTCCGCCTACGCCACGCTGTCGCTGATGGGGCCGAGATCGCGGCAGATCCTATCCGCGCTGACGTCGGAGGACCTCTCCAACGAGGGCTTCCCCTTCGCCACCGCGCGCGAGATCGACCTCGCCTACGCCCGCGTCTGGGCCACGCGCATCACCTACGTCGGCGAGCTCGGCTGGGAGCTGCACATGCCCGCCGAATACGCCCCCGGCGTCTTCGAGGCGCTGATGGAGGCGGGCGCGCCGCACGGCATGCGCCTCGCCGGCTACCACGCGCTGAACTCGCTGCGCATCGAGAAGGCCTATCGCCACTGGGGCCACGACATCACGGACGAGGACGATCCCATCCAGGCCGGCCTCGGCTTCGCCGTCGCCTGGGACAAGCCCGGCGGCTTCATCGGGCAGCGAGCGCTGCTCGCGCGCCGCGGCTGCAGCCCGACGCGCCGCCTCGCCGCCTTCATCCTCGAGGACCCCGCACCGCTGCTCTACCACAACGAGCCGATCTGGCGGGACGGCGTGATGGTCGGCCACATCACCTCGGGCATGTTCGGGCACACCGTCGGGCGCTCGGTCGGCCTCGGCTACGTCGGCTGCGAGCACGGCGCGGACGCCGCCTTCGTCACCGCCGGCCGGTACGAGATCGAGATCGCCGGCGAGCGCTTCGCCGCGCGGGTCACGCTGAAGCCGCCCTACGACCCCGCCGGCGCGCGCATCCGCTCGTGACGGGACGGGGGAGGGGGAGCCGGAGAGGCTGAGACTCCGGGAAGGCGGCACCGGCGCCCGCCGGCCGCCACGCTGCGCGAGGAAGGCGCGGACACCAGGCGCCGCGGGTCGGGGCACCCGCGGCGCCGCCGATCCGGCGCAGACGGCCGCCCCGGGCCCGATCGGCGGGGACGCTGCGGACGGGCGGGCGGTGCGTCAGGAGTCGCCGGGACGGGGCCGCGCGACGGCCCGCACGATCCCGACGGACCGGTCGTCGGCGGCACGGCCCCGCCGAGGGATGGCGCCACGCCTCGGGCGTCCGTTACGCGGTCGCGCCGCCGTCCACCGGCAGGGCGACGCCGGTCACGTAGGAGGCCTCGTCCGAGAGCAGGAACAGCGCGGCGTTCGCCACCTCCTCCGGCCGGCCGGGGCGGCCGAACGGGATCTGGCTGGCGCGTCGCCGGACGAGGTCCTCGACGGTCTGTCCGGCCGGCGTCTGCTGGTCCGGGCGCTTGACGAAGACCCGCAGCATCGGCGTGTCGATCGGCCCGGGGCAGATCGCGTTCGCCCGGATCCCCTCCGGCGCGAGGCGCTTGGCGAGCGACCGGACGAAGCCGACCACGCCGAACTTCGCCATCGAGTAGATCGGGCTGTTCGGCGAGCCGACCAGTCCCGAGGTCGAGGCGGTGTAGAGCAGGCTGCCGCCGCCGCGCGCGCGCAGATGCGGGATGGCCTCCGCGGTGGTGACCAGCACCGTGCGCAGGTTGAGGTCGATCGCGAGGGCGAAGTCGTCCATGTCCACGCCCTCGACCGTGCTCGGCCCCGGATGTCCGACATGGTTCCAGACGAAGTCGAGGCCGCCGAACCGGTCCACCGTCCTGCGGACGATCTCGCGCGCGAAGCCGTCCTCGCGCAGGTCGCCCGCGAGGGCGAGCGCCTGGCCGCCCGCGGCGGCGATCGCGCCCGCCGTCGCCTCCGCCGCCGCCGCGTCGAGGTCCACGACCGCGACCGCCGCGCCCTCGCGCGCGAAGCGGAGCGCGCCGGCGCGGCCCATGCCGGACGCCGCCGCGGTGACGATGCCGATCTTGCCCGCGAGCCTCATCGCGCCGCCCCGCCCCGGAAGGCCGCGCGCCGCGGCCGACGAACCGTCGCCGGCGCCATGCCGGCGCCGTCCCTGCATTCCCGCATGCTGCCCCAATCCCCGAATCCGGTCGGCCGGCCCCTCCGCCGCGCCCGCGGCCCGGCGGTGTCGCCGCCACCCGGCGGCAGAGTGTCACGCGGTCCCCGGCGGGTCCACGGCCTTCCGGGGGCGACGCCCGCCGGCGCGGCCGGGCTCGTCGCCTCGACCCGGGTCCTCGCCCTCGCGCTCCGCGTCCGGCACGGCCGCGCGCGGCCGTGCGCGTTCCCGCGGATCCGGGCCGAGCCCGCCGGGCGCCGGGGCGCCGCGGCGGGCGTCGCCTGACCCGGAGGCGGGCCTCAATTGCCGCTGCCCGTCTCCGTATCGGCAGCGCGTTCGCCCTGGCGCTGCTCCAGCGGCAGGGCGACGAAGGCGTGCGCCTCGCCCCGCTGGATCTGCAGGGCGATCGCCGGGCGGCCCGCCTCGCGCGCCGCGTTCACCGCCTCGGCGACGTCGCGCGGGCCCGCCACGGGGCGGTCGCCGGCGCGCAGGATCACGTCGCCCTGGCGGAGGCCCCGCTCCTCGGCGACGCTGCCGGGCCGGACGCGCGCGATCTCGGCGCCGCCCTGACTGGCCGGGCCGCCCGGGCGCGGGGCCAGGGCGAGGCCGAGGGCGCCGGCACCGGCAGCCTCGCGCCTTTCGCGCTCGCGGCGAGCGGCGGCGCGCGCATCCGGAGGCTCGCCGAGCGTCACCTGCCGCTCGCTGCGGGTGCCGTCGCGCGCGATGGTCAGCGCCAGCGTCGTGCCCGGCCTCGCGGCGGCGACCGCGCCGGCCAGGTCGCGCGGCCGCTCGACCGGGCGCCCTGCGGCCGCGACCACCACGTCGCCGGGGCGGAGATCGGCGCGCGCGGCCGGCGATCCCGGCTCGACCGCCGCGATCAGCACGCCTCCCGGCTCCTGCAGACCGAGCGCCCGGGCCAGCTCGGCGTCGAGCGGCTGGAGGGACACGCCGAGCCAGCCGCGCTCCACCCTGCCGCGGTCGCGCAGGTCGCCGGCGATCCGTTGCGCGAGGTTGGCGGGCACGGCGAAGCCGATGCCGATGTTGCCGCCGGTCGGCGACAGGATCGCGATGTTCACGCCCACCACCTCGCCCCGCGTATTGAACAGCGGTCCCCCGGAATTGCCCGGATTGATCGGCGCGTCCGTTTGGATGAAGTCGTCGTGCAGGCCGGCGCCGATCTGGCGCCCGTGCGCCGAGACGATGCCGGCCGTCGCCGTGCCGCCGAGGCCGAAGGGATTGCCCATGGCGAGCACCCATTGGCCGACCCGCAGCGCGTCGCTGTCGCCGAAGCGGACGTGGGGCAGCGGCTCGCCCGCGTCCACCTTGAGCAGGGCGATGTCGGTCTGCGGGTCGGCGCCGACGACGCGCGCCGGGAACTCGCGCCCGTCGGCGAGCTCCACGGTCACCCGCTCGGCGTTGCCGATGACATGGTGGGTGGTGACGATATGGCCCTCCGGATCGCTGATGAAGCCGGAACCGAGGCCGATGGCGCGGCGCCCCGGGAGCGGAACCTCGCGGCCCGGCCGGCCCTCGCCGAAGAACCGGCGCAGGAACTCCTCGAGGGGGGTGCCGCGCAGCTCGGGCGGCAGTTCCGGCGCGCGACTCGCCGCGGCGCGGCCGACGACGGCGACGCCGACGACCGAGGGAGCGACGCGCTCGACGAGGTCGGCGAAGTCGGCCGGGCCGGCAGGCGCAGCGAGGGGCGCGGCGAAGGCGCTTCCGCCGGCCGCGGTCTGGGCCGCCCCGCCCGCGGGTTGCAGCGCCAGGGCGGCGGCGAGCGCGAGAGCGGCGGAGCCGCGCGCGAGGGCGCGGCCGGCGCGGCGGCGTGGCGCGGGGATGGGCTCGGGCATGCGATCACCTCGTCGTTCCGCGCGCCGCCGGGGGTCGGGCGGCGCGGGCACCGAGGGAACGTCGGCCGCCCGCGCCGGCTTCCTGTCGCCGCTGGTCGCGGGCGAGCGGCGGGGCGGTCGAAGCCTCGCCCGTCGCCGCGAGCGGTCAACCGGCAGACGATCCGGGCCGCTCAAGGGGGCGGGCCGGGCGCGCCTTCGCCGCGCCCTCGGCAGCACGCCCTCCTGTCGGCCCCGGGACCGCGCGGGACTGCCCGATCAGACGGGATGCCCGCGCCAGGCGCCAGAAATCCGGGATTCGCGGAGGATCCGAGGGTGGAGCGGGCGATGGGAATCGAACCCACGACATTCAGCTTGGGAAGCTGACGTTCTACCTCTGAACTACGCCCGCATTCCGAGCGGGAAGAGTTAGCGCGGGGCGCCCGGAGCGGCAAGCGCCGGGCGCGGCGGCGGTCGCCACGCCGGCCGTTCCCGAGCCGGCGGCGCGGCGGCCCGCCTCCCGCCGCGCCCCGGTCCGGCCGGCCCCATGCCTGGCGAAGCCGGGCGCGCTCCCTTGCCGGCCACCGCGCCTCGGGCTAGAGGGCGCCCATCGTTCCGCCCGCGCCGGGCGGGGCGGCGCTCGCGATTTGTCCGGCCAGCTTGCGGCGAGCCTAAACAAGCGCGCTAAACGGCCGCGGGGCGCGCCCTGGCGCGTCCCCGACCGCGAGGGGCCGGAATTCCGTTCCGAAGGTCCCCCGCCCATGGCCAAGCCCCGCAGCGACCGCACGCTCCGCCCCGCCACGCTCCTCGTCCGCGGCGGACAGATGCGCAGCGGCTTCGACGAGACGGCGGAGGCGCTCTACCTCACCTCCGGCTTCGTCTACGCCAGCGCCGCGCAGGCCGAGGCGACCTTCGCCGGGACCGAGCGGCACTACCAGTACTCGCGCTTCGGCAACCCGACGGTGACGATGCTCGAGGAGCGGCTGGCGCTGCTCGAGGGCGCGGAGGCCTGCCGCGCCACCGCGACGGGCATGGCGGCGGTGCACGCCGCGCTGCTCTCCCACCTCAAGGCCGGCGACCGGGTGGTGGCGAGCCGGGCGCTGTTCGGCTCCTGCCACTGGATCGTCTCCACCCTGCTGCCGCGCTACGGCATCGCGGGCGAGTTCGTGGACGGCGCCGACCTCGCGCAATGGGAGCGCGCGCTGAGCCGCCCGGCGAGCCTCGTGCTGCTCGAGACGCCCTCCAACCCGATGCTCGAGATCGTGGACCTGCGCGCGGTCTGCGCGCTGGCGCACCGGGCGGGCGCGCTGGTGGTGGCGGACAACGTGTTCGCGACGCCGCTCCTGCAGCGCCCGATGGAGTTCGGCGCCGACATCGTCGTCTATTCCGCGACCAAGCACTTCGACGGGCAGGGGCGCGTGCTCGGCGGCGCGGTCCTCGGGCCGCGGAAGTGGGTCGAGGACACGCTGCAGCCCTTCCTCCGCAACACCGGCCCCTCGATCTCGCCCTTCAACGCCTGGGTGATCCTGAAGGGACTGGAGACGCTGCCGGCCCGGCTCTCCGCCATGTGCCGCTCGGCCGCGGCGGTGGCGGACTTCCTCGCCGGGCGGCGCGAGGTCGCGCGCGTGCTCTATCCCTTCCGCGCCGACCACCCGCAGCAGAAGCTCGCCATGGCGCAGATGCGCGCCGGCGGCACGGTCGTCACCTTCGAGCTGAAGGGCGGCAAGGAGGCCGCGTTCCGCGTGCTCGACGCGCTGCGGCTGATCGACATCTCGAACAACCTCGGCGACGCGAAGAGCCTGGTGACGCATCCGGCGACGACGACGCACATGCGCATCGGGGCGGAGGAGCGGGCGCGCCTCGGCATCACCGACGGCACGGTGCGGCTCTCGGTCGGGCTCGAGGACGTGGCGGACCTCATCGAGGACCTCGCGGCGGCGCTCGACGCGCTCTGAGCGTATGCCGGTGCGCGCCCGGGCCGGCCGTCGGGGGCCGGCCGTCGAGGGGTGTGGACAGGCCCGGTCCGGCCGCCGACTATCCCCCCTCGGAAGGAACGCCATGGCGAAACCACCGCCCGACCCACCGCCGGGCCCGCGCGGCGCGCGCCCGGGCGCCGGCCGTCAGGACGCCTTTGCGGAGACGACGCGCGGCATCCGCGTGACCGTGCGCGCCTTCTACCTGGCCGACCAGTCGCAGCCCGAGCGGGGCCACCATGTCTGGGCCTACCGCGTAACGATCGAGAACCTCGGTACGGAGACGGTGCAGCTCCTGCGCCGGACCTGGCACATCACCGACGGGCTCGGCCGCACCCAGGTCGTGCACGGCGCCGGCGTGGTGGGCGAGCAGCCGGTTCTCGAGCCGGGCGAGAGCTTCGAGTACACCTCCGGCACGCCGCTCCCGACGCCCTCGGGCTTCATGCGCGGGCACTATCACATGGTCGTGACCGGCACCGGCGAGGCCTTCGACGTCGTCATCCCGGCCTTCAGCCTCGACAGTCCCCACCTTCCCTCGGGACAGGTCCATTGAGCCGGGAGCACAGCGGCCAGGCCGGGCGCGATGGTTGCCGAGCCGTGGCGACACCTTATCTCAGTTCGACCGACCGGGACCGAGCCGGGGGCGAACGGTGCCACGGCGGGCCGCCGCAACGGGGGCCCACGCCTTTGGGGACATCCGAGACCGTGAACATCCAGACCTTCCCGGCCGCGCCGTTCCGCGCCGAGCCCGCCGCGGACCGCCCGAGCCGCGAGGCGGCCGAGGCCGCCGTGCGCACCCTGATCCGCTGGGCCGGCGACGACCCGGACCGCGAGGGGCTGCGCGACACCCCCGCCCGCGTGGTGCGCGCCTTCGAGGAGTTCTTCTCGGGCTACGACGAGGATCCCGTCGCCCTCCTCGCCCGCTCCTTCGAGGAGACGGAGGGCTACGACGAGATGGTGGTGCTGCGCGACATCCGGCTGGAGAGCCACTGCGAGCACCACATGGTCCCGATCATCGGCCGCGCGCACGTCGCCTACCTGCCGGCGGGGCGGGTGGTCGGCATCTCCAAGCTCGCCCGCGTGGTCGAGGCCTACGCCAAGCGGCTGCAGATCCAGGAGAAGCTGACCGCGCAGATCGCCAACACCATCCAGGACGTGCTCCAGCCCAAGGGCGTCGCGGTGGTGATCGAGGCGGCGCACCAGTGCATGACCACGCGCGGCGTCCACAAGCACGGCGTGAGCATGGTCACCAGCCGCATGCTCGGCGCCTTCCGCGACGACCCGAGCACGCGGCGGGAGTTCCTCGCCATGATCGGCGGCCAGCGCTGGCAGGTGGAGGGCTGAGCGCCCTCCCCGGCCGGCGGCGCCGCCCGCCCTACCGTCCGACCCGCTCGATGTTCCACAGCACCGGGAAGCCGACCTCGAGGACGCCGCGCAGGTTGGCGCGGTAGACCGCGGGGCTCGCGAACTGCCCGAGCGTGACGATCGAGACGTTCTCGATGGCGCGCGCCTGGAGCTGGGCCGCGATCTCGCGCTGCTTCGCCGGGTCGCTCTCGGCGGCGAACCGCTGCAGCAGCGGCACCTGGCCCTCGTCGCACCACCAGCCCGGATAGACGTTGGCGCAGTTGTAGACCAGCGCCGGGTTGGCCATCGGGTTCTGCATGTCGAAGCCGGTCCAGACGATCGGCGTCAGGCTCCATCCGCCCTGCGCCACCGGCTCGCGCCGGGTGCGGAGCTGCGCCACCGTGCTCCAGTCGGTGGAGCGGACGTCGAGGTTGAAGCCGACGCGGCGAAGCTGCTCGATCGCCACCTGCGCGATCGGGTCTATCAGCGCCGAATCGCGCGCGTGCAGCACCACCACCGGCTGGTTGTCGTAGCCGGCCTCGCGCATCAGCGCGCGGGCGCGGTCCGGGCTGGGGTTGCGCAGCGATTCGGTCCCGGCGTCGGTCGCAAAGGGGCCGCCGCACATGAACAGCGTCAGGCACTGGCGGTGGACCATGTCCTCCGGCAGGCCGAGCGCGGCGACCACCTCGGACTGGTCGATCGCCTGCTGCAGGGCGCGGCGCATCCGCACGTCGTTGAACGGCGGCTGGGTGTGGTTGATGGTGATGACGCCGTAGATCTCGCCCCCGCCGAGGCCGCGCGTCACGACGACGCGGCGGTCGCGGCGCAGCATGTCGATGAAGTCGAGCGGGGCGCGCTCGAGGTAGTCGATCTCCCCGCTCTGCAGCGCCGCGACCTTGGTCGAGTGGTCGGGAATGGAGACGAACTCGGCGCGCTCGAAGTGCACGCGCTTGCCGCCGGCGAGGCCGTCCGCCGGCTCCTGGCGCGGGCGGTAGTTGGGGTTGCGGCGGAAGACGACGCGGTCGCCCGGGCGCCACTCCTCGCGCCGGAACAGGTAGGGGCCGGAGCCGATCACCTCCTGGATCTGCTGGTTCGGCGGCGTCTGCGCGATCCGCGCCGGCATCATGAACGGGACCAGCGTCGCCGCCTTGCCGAGCGCCTCGAGGACCTGGCCGAAGGGGCGGGCCAGCTCGAGGACGAAGGTCCGCTGGTCCACCACGCGCAGCTCCTTCGCCGCGGCCATGAGCTGCCGGCCGAGCCCGTCGCGCGCGCCCCAGCGGCGGATCGAATGCACGCAGTCCTCCGCCGTGACCGGCGTGCCGTCGTGCCATTCGAGGCCGGGACGCAGCCGGAAGGTCCAGGTCAGGCGGTCGTCGCTGACCTCCCAGGACTCGAGCATCTGCGGGCGCATCACGCCCTGGCTGTCGGGCGCGACCAGCGTGTCCCAGACCATGAAGCCGAAGGCGCGGGTGACGACCGAGGGGGTGAAAACCGGATCGAGGACCTGCAGCTCGGTGTTCATCACCAGGCGCAGCGGCTGCTGCTGCGAGGATTGCGCCGCCGCCGGTTGCAGCGCGGCGCCCGGGCCGGCGAGGAGCCCGCCGATCGCCGCCGCATGCAGGAATGCCCTGAACCTCATTGTCCCAGCCCTTTCCTCGTTCCGCCCGCTTCGCGCGGGCCCTTCGCCGCCGCCGATGTCCGGCGCCTCGGCGCGGCCACGGCCCCCGGACGCCGCGCGCACCCGAGTGGCCGGCCGGTGTCGCGAACACCGACCTGCCATGCCGAATGCGCGACCCGCGGCAGCGTGCCGCGTCCGCGCGCCGCGTGCAACCGAGCGGGGGCCGATGCGCCGCGGCCACCGCGGCATCCGGGGCGCCGGCAAGGCAGGGGATCGGAGGGCGGGCGCGGCGGGAGCGCCCGACAGTGCGGCGACCGGCCCGGCGCCGCGCGGCCGGGGCGCGCGCCGGGGACCGGCGGCGGCCGCGCCCTGCCGCGACGGCGCGCGTCGCGGCGCCCTACTCCACGCGGATCCCGCTCTCGCGCACGATGCGCTTCACCACCTCGCGCTCGCGGCGGATGCGGGCGGCGAATTCCGCCGGCGTGTCGGTCACCGCGTCGTTGCCGGTGAGCGCCAGGCGCTCGCGCACCGCCGGGTCGCCGGTCGCATGGCGCAGCGCGGCGGAGAGGCGCCCGATCACCGGCTCCGGCGTGCCGGCCGGCGCGAACAGGCCGTTCCAGCTCGTCATGTCGTAGCCGGGATAGCCGCTCTCGGCGATCGTCGGCAGGTGCGCGAGGCTGCCGCGGCGCTCGGCGCTGGTCAGCGCGATGCCGAGCGCGCGGCCGTCGTCTATGACCGGCTTGATCGAGTTCGCGGTGATCAGCACCGCCGCGATGTTGCCCGCGGCTAGGTCGCGCGCCGCCTCCGCGCCGCCGCGATAGGGCACGTGCTCCAGCCGGATGCCGGCGCGGCTCTCCAGCAGCGCGCCGGCGAGATGGCCCGGCGAGCCGACGCCCGGCGTGCCGTAGGTGACGCTGCCCGGCGCCGCCTTCGCCGCGGCGACGAAGCCCGCGAGGTCGCGCCCCGGGAAGTCGCGCCTCACCGCCAGCACGTAGGGCGCCGCCACCGCCTGGCCGACCGGGACGAAGGCGGTCTCGTGGTCGAAGGCGAGGCCGCGGACGATCAGCGGCGCGATCAGGAAGGCGATGCTCTCGAACAGCAGCGTGTGGCCGTCCGGCGGCGCCTGCGCGACGATCCCGGCGCCGATCGTGCCGCCGGCGCCGGTGCGGTTCTCGATCACGATCGGCTGGCCGAGGAACTCCGCCATCCGGGGCTGGAGCAGGCGGATCACCGTGTCGGACTGCCCGCCCGGCGCGTAGGGCGCGACGATGCGGACCGGGCGGCCGGGCCAGCGCTCGCCCCCCGCCTGCGCCGCCGCGGGCCCGGCGGCGGCGAGCAGCGATGCGGGGCCGGCGGCGAGCAGCGCGCGGCGGCGTGCGGTCATGGCGGCGTGTCTCCTCCCCTCGCCCGGCTCAGTCGAGCGCGATCGTCTCCTCGACGACGTGCCGCAGCGGCGCGTCGTCGGAGGTGAGCGTCATCCGCAGCCTGAGCGTCCTGCCCTGCACCTGGCCCTCGCGCACCACGCGCTCGATCTCGCGCTGCGAGGTGACGCCGACCTGCTTGAGGAACTTGCGCACGGCCATGTTGAAGCGGTCCTCGTCCATGGGCGCCTTCTCCCGCCGCGCCTTTGTCCGCGCGGCGCCGGAGAGCATAGCAGGAGGTCGGGCCGGCGTGTCGCCTTCCCTGGCGTCGCCGGCCGGTCAGGAGGGCGGCGGCACCGTGCCCGGGCGCGGGGCGATCGGCAGCAGCCGGTCGAGCCCGGTCAGCCGCTCGAACAGCGCGGCGGCCTGCAGGGCCCGCGCCTCCTGCCGCGGCGGCGCGACCACCTGCAGGCCGACCGGGCGGCCGTAGCGGTCGAAGCCGCAGGGCACCGCCACCGCCGGGCACCCGGCCAGCGTGATCGCGGCGTTGATCAGCGACGCCGCCATGTAGTTCCCGAGCCTCTTGCCGTCCACCGTCTCCGGGTGGCGCAGCATGACGTCGAAGGCGGGCGTCGCGGCGCCCGGCGTGACGAAGACGTCGTGGCGCGCGAACAGCGCGGCGACGCGGCGGTACCAGGCGGCGCGCTCGCGCTCCGCCCAGGCGAGGCGGGAGGGGGTGGCGGCGAGGCCGCGCTCGGTGTTCCAGATGATGTCGGGCTTGATCAGGTCGCGATGGGCCGCGATCTGCAGCTCGCGGTCCACGACGAACTGCTGCGAGCGCAGCACCAGGAAGACCTCCTCCAGCGGCCCGAGATCGGGCGCGGCGAGCTCCACGGTGCAGCCGAGCTCCTCGAAGCGCCGCACCTCGCGGGCGCAGATCTCCCGCGTCTCGCGGTCCACGGCGAGGCCGCCGTTGAAGTCGGGCGTGAAGGCGATGCGCAGCGGCAGGGCGCGCTCGGCCTCGGCGACGGCGCGCGCGTAGGGCACGGCGGGCGCCTCGTAGGTCAGCGGGTCGAGCAGGTCCCAGCCCGCCATGGTGTCGAGGAACAGCGCCACGTCCGGCACGTTGCGCGCCATCGGCCCCTGCACCGAGAGCGGGGAGAAGAGGGTGTTGCTCGTCCCGCGCGTCACCCGCCCCGGCGAGGGGCGGAGGCCGACCACGCCGCAATAGGTCGCCGGCCGGCGCAGCGAGCCGCCGTGGTCGGAGCCGTGGGAGAGCCAGCACTCCCCGGTCGCCAGCGCCACCGCGCCGCCGCCGGTCGAGCCGCCGCAGGTGAGCGCGGTGTTCCACGGGTTGCGCGTGCGCCCGAACACCTCGTTGAAGGTCGAGCCGCCGGCGCCGAACTCCGGCGTGTTGGACTTGGCGATGACGATGCCGCCCTTGCGCTCGATGCGCTCGACCAGCGGGTGCGACCGCTCCGGCACGTGGTCGCGGAAGATCGGCGAGCCGTAGGTGGTGCGCACGCCGGCGACGTCCACCAGGTCCTTGATCGTCACCGGCAGGCCGGCGAGCCAGCCCGGCTCGCCCTCGGCCTCGCGCCCCTCGCCGCGCATCAGCCGCTTCGCGTGGTCGCGCGCGCGGTCGAGGCAGAGGGTGGGCAGCGCGTTCACCGCCGGCTCGACCGCGGCGATGCGCGCCGCCGCCGCCTCGATCAGCTCGAGCGGCGAGACCTCGCCGCGCCGGAGCCTCGCCACCGCCTCGGTGGCGGTCAGGCGGATCAGCGCCTCGTCGGACATGCCGGCTTCCTCCCTCGGACCCGGCGCATTGCAGCCCGGCCCGCGCGGCGCGGCAAGCGCCGGTCAGTCGCCCAGCGTCTCCAGCAGCGCGCAGAGGGTGGCGCCGCGCGGCGCCAGGTCGGGCCAGCGGATGTGCTCGTCCGGCGCGTGCGCGCCGGCGCCGGGGCAGCCGAGCCCGTCCAGCGTCGGCACGCCGAGCGCGGCGGTGAAGTTCCCGTCCGAGCCGCCGCCGCGGAAGGTCTTCGGCAGGTCGTAGCCCTCCGCCGCGGCCAGCGCCCGCGCCGTCTCCCAGAGCGCGAGGATCGCCGGCGTCTCGGCGAAGGGCGGGCGGTTCATGCCGCCGCTGACGGCGATCTCGATGCCCTCCTCCGGGCTGCCGGCCATGCCGAGGATCAGGCGCTCCAGCCGCTCGCCGTCCTCGGCGGTGGCGACGCGGAGGTCGATCTCGCAGGCCGCCTCGGGCGCGATCACGTTGGGGCGGGTGCCGCCGCGGATCGGGGCGACGTTGGTGGTGACGCCGCGATCGAGGTCCACCAGCGCGTGGATCTCCAGGATCCGGCGCGCCAGGGCCACCACCGCGCTGCGCCCGTCTTGCCAGTTCCCGCCCGAATGCGCGCTGCGGCCGCGCACCCGCATCTCGAACCGGCCCACCCCCTTGCGCGCGGTGACGCAGGCGCCCTCGGGGCCCACCGCCGGCTCGGGGATCAGCACGGCGCAGGCGCCGCGCGCCTCGCGCTCGATGATGGCGCGGCTGGTCGGGCTGCCCACCTCCTCGTCGGGGGTGAGCAGCAGCACCACCGGCGCGCGCGTCGGGGTCTTCTGCCGCAGGATCTCGCGCACCGCGTGGAAGGCGAGGAAGCTGCCCGCCTTCATGTCGAAGATGCCCGGGCCGTAGGCGCGCTCGCCCTCCACCCGGAAGGGCATGGAGCGCGCCAGGGTGCCGTGGTCCCAGACCGTGTCGAGATGGCCGGCGACGACCACCGGGCGCCCTCGCCCGCCGGGCGTGCGGGCGATCAGCGTGTCGCCGTAGCCGTCACGGCCCGGAATTCGCTCGATGGTGGCGCCAGCGGCGCACAGCTCGCCTTCCGCGACGTCGAGCAGCCGGTTCACTGCCCGTGGGTCGGTGGTCGGCGTCTCGTGCTCGACCCAGCGGCGCAGCTCCTCGAGCAGGCGTTCGGAGCGGCCGATCGCGGTCCGCGGCATGGGGCGGTTCCTGTCCCGTGACGATCGGCTTCTGGCAGGGGGGGCGCGGCTTGTCCATTCGCCCGGGCGGAGCTAAGCGGCGCTTGCCGCAGTGCAGCATAGGAGCGCCCCCGGAATGGCCGGAGCCGGCCTTTATTTCGAGGACCTGGAGCTCGGTCAGAGCGCGAGCTTCGCCAAGACCATCACCGAGGCCGACATCCTGCTCTTCGCCGGGGTCTCGGGCGACACCAACCCCGTCCACATCGATGCCGAGGCGGCGTCGCGGAGCCTGTTCAAGGAGCGGATCGCCCATGGGATGCTCAGCGCCTCGCTGATCTCCACCGTGCTGGGCACGCGGCTGCCCGGACCCGGAACGATCTACCTCGCGCAGAACCTCAGGTTCCGCGCGCCGGTGCGGATCGGCGCGACGGTGACGGCGACGGTCGAGGTCACCGGCCTCGATCCGGACCGGAAGCGCGCCATCCTCCGGACCGTCTGCACCGTCGAGGGCAGGCCGGTGATCGAGGGCGACGCGACGGTGATGGTGCCGTCGCGGAACGGCGGCTGAGCGGCACGCGTGCGATGCGCCGCGTCTGCGTGTTCTGCGGCTCCGCGGAAGGGCGCAGGCCGGTCTACCGCGAGGCGGCGGCCGCGCTCGGCCGCGCCATCGCGGCGCGCGGGCTCGGCCTCGTCTATGGCGGCGGGGCGGTCGGGCTGATGGGCGTGGTCGCCGAGGCGGCGCTGGCCGCGGGCGCGGAGGTGACCGGCGTCATCCCCGGCGGCCTGCTGCGCCGCGAGGTCGGGCTGCGCTCGATCCCCGACCTGCGCGTCGTGGACACGATGCACGAGCGCAAGGCGCTGATGGCGGATCTGGCGGACGGCTTCGTCGTGCTTCCGGGCGGCTACGGCACGCTGGAGGAGGCGATCGAGACGCTCACTTGGACGCAGCTCGGCATCCACGGCAAGGGCTTGGTCCTCCTCGACGTCGCAGGCTATTGGGGGCGCCTGCTCGCGCTGCTCGACCAGATGGTCGAGGAGGGGTTCCTGACGCCCGTGAACCGAAGCCTGGCCCTGCGCGCGGCGACGCCGGATGCGGCGCTGGACGCGCTGGCGGCGTTCCGGCCCCCGCCGCGGCCGCGCTGGCTCGGCGAGGAGGAGACGTGACCGCTCCGGCGGCAGGCCCCGAGGTCGTCGCCACCTGGAAGGGCCTGCCGGAGGCGCTGCGCGGGGCGACGGTGGCGCTCGGCAATTTCGACGGCGTGCACCGCGGCCACGCGGCGGTGCTGCGCGCGGCGCATGCGGCGCGGCCGGACCTCCCCCTCGCCGCGCTCACCTTCGAGCCGCATCCGCGCGAGCATTTCCGCCCCGACGACCCGCCCTTCCGCCTGACCCTGCCGGAGGTGAAGGTGGCGCTGCTCGGCGCGATCGGAGCGCGGATCGTCTATGTGATCCCCTTCACCGCCGCCTTCGCGGCGATGCCGGCGGAGGCCTTCGTCGAGGAGGTGCTGCACCGGGGGATCGGCGCGCGGCACCTCGCCTGCGGCGTGGACTTCGCCTTCGGCCACCGGCGCGGCGGCGACGTCGCCTTCCTCGCGCGCGAGGCGGAGCGGCGCGGGATCGGGCTGACCGCCGTGCCGCACCTCTCGGACGCGGGCGGGCCGATCTCCTCCACCCGCATCCGCCGCGCGCTGCAGGACGGCTATCCGGAACGCGCGACGGAGATGCTCGGGCGGCCCTGGGAGGTGCGCGGCCGGGTCGAGCACGGCGACAAGCTCGGCCGGGCGCTCGGCTGGCCGACGGCGAACATGTGGTTCGGGCGGCAGCTGGAGCCCGCGCGCGGGGTCTACGCGGTGCGCGTGGCGCTGCCGGACGGGACGCTGCGCGACGGGGTGGCGAACGTCGGGCGGCGGCCGACGCTCGGCGGCGACCCGCGGACCCGGCTGGAGACGCACATCTTCGATTTCGACGGCGACCTGTACGGCCGGGAGATCGGGGTGCGGCTGGAGCATTTCCTGCGGCCGGACGCGAAATTCGCCGATCTGGAGGAGCTGAAGGCCGCGATCGCGGCCGATGCCGAGGCGGCGCGGCGGCTCCTCGGCACCGGGTCGCCCGGCGGCTGAGCGGACGCGGACCGGCGCGGCCGGTCGGGCCGGGCGCCCCCGGGACGCTTGACCCGCGCCCGGCGGGCTCCGCATATGGCGGGGATGATCCGGCGGGCGCAGTTCCGAATTCCCGGCCCGGTCCTCCGCTGAGAGGGCCGGGACCCGACCGACGCGCGCCACCCCTGACGCCGCCCCCGAGGCGGCCCGAGACCTCCGCCGATGACCGACGCCTCCGACGCAGCGACCGCCGCGCCCCGCGACTACCGCGCCACGGTCTTCCTGCCGACCACCCCCTTCCCGATGCGGGGCGACCTGCCGAAGCGCGAGCCGCAATGGCTCGAGCGCTGGGCGCGGCTCGACCTCTGGGCGCGGCTGCGCGCGAAGTCCGCGGGACGGCCGAAATTCGTGCTGCACGACGGCCCGCCCTACGCCAACGGCCACCTCCACATCGGCCACGCGCTCAACAAGATCCTCAAGGACGTGATCAACCGCGCCGCGCAGATGGCGGGGTTCGACGCCGACTACGTGCCGGGCTGGGACTGCCACGGCCTGCCGATCGAGTGGAAGGTCGAGGAGGAGTACCGGGCGAAGGGCCGCGACAAGGACGCGGTGCCGGTGCTCGACTTCCGCGCCGAGTGCCGCGCCTATGCCGAGCACTGGCTCAAGGTGCAGCGCGAGGAGTTCATCCGCCTCGGCTGCTTCGGCGACTGGTGGCGGCCCTACTCGACGATGGACTTCGCCTCCGAGGCGGCGATCGCGCGCGAGCTCGGCAAGTTCCTGCTCAACGGCTCGCTCTACCGCGGGCTCAGGCCGGTGATGTGGAGCCCGGTGGAGAAGACCGCGCTCGCCGAGGCCGAGATCGAGTACCACGACCACGTCTCGCCGACGCTGCACGCGCGCTTCCCGATCCTGCGCGCGGGCGCGGAGGACCTGGTCGGCGCGAGCGTCGTGATCTGGACCACCACGCCCTGGACCATCCCCGGCAACCGCGCCGTCGCCTACGGGCCGGAGATCGACTACGCGCTGGTGCATGTGGAGGGCGTCGCGGACGGCTCGCTGCTCCGCGTCGGCGAGCGGCTGCTGGTGGCGCTGAAGCTGCTGCCGGAGTTCGAGAAGGAGGCCGGCCTCGGCGCCCACACCGTCCGCCGCGTGCTGAAGGGCGCGGAGCTCGCCGGCGCCGTCGCCGCGCACCCGCTGCGCGGCCGGGGCTACGACTTCGACGTCCCCCTGCTGCCCGGCGACTTCGTCACCACCGAGGCCGGCACCGGCTTCGTCCACATCGCCCCCGGCCACGGCGAGGACGACTTCAACCTCGGCCGCCAGCACGGCCTGCCGATCCCGGAGACGGTCAACGACGACGGCACCTTCACCGTCCAGGCGCCGGGCTTCACCGGCCTGCACGTCTTCAAGGCGCACGAGGCGATCTACGCGGCCATGCGCGAGGCCGGCACCCTCGTCGCCAGGGGCCGGCTGACCCACGCCTACCCGCATTCCTGGCGCTCCAAGAAGCCGGTGATCTTCCGCGCCACGCCGCAGTGGTTCATCGCCATGGACGACGCCAACCGCATCCGCGCCAGGGCGCTGGAGGCGATCGCCCGCACCCGCTTCATCCCCGAGGCCGGGCGCAACCGCCTCGCCTCCATGATCGCCGCGCGGCCGGACTGGTGCGTCTCGCGCCAGCGCGCCTGGGGCGTGCCGATCCCGGTCTTCGTCGAGAGGCGGAGCGGCGAGCCGCTGCGCGACCCGGCGGTGATCGAGCGCGTCTGCGCCGCCTTCGCCGAGGAGGGCGCCGACGCCTGGTACAGGCCCGGCGCCGCCGGCCGCTTCCTCGGCGCGGGGCGCGACCCCGCGGACTACGAGCAGGTGACCGACATCGTGGACGTGTGGTTCGAGTCCGGCTCGACCCACGCCTTCGTCCTGACGCCCGAGCGCGGCCTGCCCTTCCCGGCCGACCTCTACCTGGAGGGCTCGGACCAGCACCGCGGCTGGTTCCACTCCTCGCTGCTCGAATCGGTCGGCACGCGCGGCGTCGCCCCGTTCAGGGCGGTGCTGACGCACGGCTTCGTGCTCGACGAGCAGGGCCGCAAGATGTCGAAGAGCCTCGGCAACGTCACCGCGCCGCAGGACGTGATGCGCCAGTACGGCGCCGACATCCTGCGCCTCTGGGTGATGAACTCCGACACCGCCGAGGACCTGCGCATCGGGCCGGAGATCCTGAAGCAGCAGGCGGAGCTCTACCGCCGCCTGCGCAACACGCTGCGCTGGCTGCTCGGCAACCTCGCCGGCTTCACCGACGAGGAGACGGTGCCCTACGCGGCGCTGCCGGAGCTGGAGCGCTGGGTGCTGCACCGCCTCGCCGAGCTCGACGCGCGCATCCGCCGCGCCGTCGAGACGCACGACTGGACCGGCGTCTATCCCGAGCTGCACGCCTTCTGCGCCACCGACCTCTCCGCCTTCTACTTCGACATCCGCAAGGACTCGCTCTACTGCGACCGGCCCGACAGCCACCGCCGGCGCAGCGCGCGCACGGTGCTCGACGCGCTGCACCGCTGCCTCTGCGCCTGGCTCGCGCCGGTGCTGGTCTTCACCGCGGAGGAGGCCTGGCTGGCCCGCTTCCCGGACGAGGAGGGCAGCGTCCACCTGCTCGACTTCCCGCTGGTGCCGGAGGGGTGGCGGGACGCGGCGCTGGCGGCGAAGTGGGAGCGGATCCGCGCGATCCGCGGCGCCGTGACCGCCGCGCTCGAGACCCATCGGCGGGAGGGCGCGATCGGCGCCGGCCTGCAGGCCGCGCCGAGGCTCCGGCTGGCGCGCCAGGACCTCGGGCTGCTGACGCCCGAGGAGTGGGCGGAGGTCTGCATCGTCTCGGCGATGGAGGTCGCGCCGCAGGACGGCGCGCCCGGGGAGGCGGCGCCCCCGGTCGTGGAATTCCGCCCCGCTCCCGGGGCGAAGTGCGAACGCTGCTGGCGCGTCCTGCCCGAGGTCGGCCGCAGCGCCGCGCACCCGACCCTCTGCCGGCGCTGCGAGGACGCCGTGGCGGCGCACCCGGCCTTCTCCCGCGCGGCCGAGTGATGGCGGCGCCCGCCGCGCGCCGGGGCGGGAGCGGCCGCCTCCCGGCTGCCCCCGCCCCGTGAGCCTCCGCCTCGGCCTCCCCGTCGCCGCCGCCGTGCTCGCCGCCGACCAGGCGAGCAAGTGGTGGATCCTGGAGGTCCTCCGCCTGCCGGAGCTGCGCAACGTCCCGCTCCTCGCCCTCGGCCCGGCGGGGATGGACCTCACCATGGTCTGGAACCGCGGCGTCACCTTCGGCCTGCTCGCGGGCGACACGGTCTGGCACCAGCTCGCCCTCGTCCTGCTCGCCGCCCTCATCGCCGGCTTCCTGCTGCGCTGGATGGCCCGCGCCGAGACCCGGCTCGCCGCCGTCGCGCTCGGCGCCGTGGTCGGCGGGGCGGTCGGCAACCTGATCGACCGGCTGCGTTTCGGCGCCGTGGTGGACTTCGTGGACGTCTATGCCGGGTCCTGGCACTGGTACGTGTTCAACCTGGCCGACGCCGCCATCGTGCTCGGCGTCGCCGCCCTCGTCGCCGATGCCTTGTTCCGGCCCAAGGCGACGGCTAAGGAAGGCGCATGAGGCAGCGATCCCTCTTCCGCGCCGCCGGCGGCGCCCGCCCCGCCGCGGCGGCCCTCGTCCTCGCCGCCGGCCTCGCCTCCGGGCTCGCCGGCTGCGGACCGGACACCGCCCGCACCCTCGGCTTCACCCGCGACGCGCCGGACGAGTTCGCCGTCACCACCCGCGCACCGCTCTCCATGCCGCCGGACATGACGGTGCTGCCGCCGCCTCGGCCCGGGGCGGGGCGGCCGCAGGAGGCCTCCGTGCGCGAGCAGGCCGAGGCCGCGCTCCTCGGCGGCGCCGCGCTCGGCGGTCCGGCCGCCCCCGCGCGGCCGACCACCGGCGAGCTCGCCCTCGTCTCCCAGGCCGGCCCTGGGGCGCCGCCCGACATCCGCCGTCGGGTGGACGAGGAGTCGCTGCGGCTGGAGCAGCCGGAGCGCTCCTTCGTGGACCGCCTGATGTTCTGGCGCGCGCCGCCCGCGCCGGGCACCCCGGTGGACCCGCAGCGCGAGGCGCAGCGCCTGCGCGAGAACGCGGCGCTCGGCCGCGCGCCGACCGAGGGCGAGACGCCGATCATCCAGCCGCGCCGGCGCGGCCTGCTCGAGGGCCTGTTCTGATTTTGAGGCCCCCTCGCGCGGCCGAGGGTTTGCGGATCGCGCGCGACGCCCCACCTGTGGCGCCGCCATGCCTCCCGTGACCCGTCGCACCGCCCTCGCCACGGCGGCGGCGGCCGTTGCCACGGCCGCGCTCGCCGCTCCCCCCACCGTCGCCGCGCCGGCTGCCGGGGCGGAGACCGGCCCGCCCGTCCCGCCGCCCGAGCGCCCGCTGTTCGGCGCGCAGGTCTGGCGCCTGCCCCAGAACGGCCTGACCGTCGCCTTCGTCGAGAGCCGGCGGGCGCCGGTCGTCGCCCAGTACCTGTTCTACGCGGTCGGCAGCGGCGAGGACCCGGCCGGCCGCTCCGGCGTGGCGCATTTCCTCGAGCACATGATGTTCAAGGGCAGCCGGAACGTCCCCAACGGCGCCTTCTCGCAGATCGTCGCCCGCGAGGGCGGCAACGACAACGCCTTCACCTCGCGCGACGTCACCGCCTACTACCAGCACGTCGAGGCCTCGCGCCTGCCCCTCGTGATGGAGATGGAGGCCGACCGCGTCGCCGGCGCGCTCCTCGGCGCCGAGGAGTTCGAGGCCGAGCGCCAGGTGGTGCTGGAGGAACGCCGCACGCGCACCGACAGCAACCCCCGCGCCCGCTTCCGCGAAGCCTTCGACGCCGCGCTGTGGGGCCCGCAGCACTGGCGCGGCCGGCCGATCATCGGCTGGGAGGAGGAGATCCGCGCCATCACGCTCGACGACCTGCGCGGCTTCTACGCCCGCTGGTACGCGCCGGAGAACGCGATCCTGGTGGTCGCCGGCGACGTGCGCGAGGCCGAGCTCCGCCGTCTCGTCGAGCGGCACTACGGCGCCGTCCCCGCGCGCGAGGCGCCGCGCCGGGTGCGCGGCCCCGCTCCCGCCACGGCGCGCGAGCCGCGGCTGATCCGCCGCGACCCTGGGGTGCGCGAGGCGGCCTACGCCAGGGCGTGGATGGCGCCGACCCTGACCGCGGGCGAGACCGGGCACGCCTATGCGCTCGAGGTGCTGGCGCACCTGCTCGGCGGCGGCCAGGGCAGCCGATTGCACAAGGCGCTGGTCGAGGCCGGCCTCGCGGTCGCCGCCGCCGCGGGCTACGACGGCGACGCGCTCGGCGTCGGCGCCTTCTCGCTCTACGCCACGCCGCGGCGGGAGGTGGCGCCGGAGCGGCTGGAGAGCGCCGCCGACGACGTGGTGAAGCGGCTGCTCGACGAAGGGCCGAGCGAGGCCGAGGTTGCCCGCTCGATCCGGCAGTTGACGGCGGGGGCGCTGTTCGCCCTCGACAGCCTCGGCGCTGCGCCGCACATGATCGGCGGGGCGCTGGCGATCGGCCTGCCGATCGAGGCGGTGGAATTCTGGCCGGCGCGGCTGCGCGCCGTGACCCCGGCCCAGGTCGCCGAGGCGGCGCGGGCGGTGCTGGCGGCGGCGCCCAACACCGTCGGCTGGCTGCTGCCCGCCGACGCCCCGGCCGGGAGCGTCCGCGGATGAGCGACGCCGCCAATACCGCCCATCGCCTGCCGATCCGTGCCGTCGAGGCGCCCGGCGGCCTGACCGCCTGGCTCGTCGAGGACCATTCCGTGCCCGTCGTCTCCCTCGCCTGGGCCTGGGAGGGCGGCGCGTCGCTCGACCCGGCGGAGCGGAGCGGCGCGTCGGCGATGGCCGCGGCCCTGCTGACCGAGGGGGCGGGCGACCTGCGCGCGGCGGAGTTCGCGGACGCGCTGCGCGACTCCGCCATCGGCCTCGGCTTCGAGGCGCAGCGCGACGGCTTCGAGGGCGCCTTCCGCGCCCTCTCCACCGCGCTGCCCGAGGCGGTGCGCCTGGCGCGGCTGGCCATGACCGCGCCGCGGCTCGACGCCGACGCCGTGGAGCGGGTGCGTGCCCGCGCCGTCGCGGGCGTGCGGCAGGCGCTGGAGACGCCGCGCGGCCAGGCGGGCCGCGCCTTCTGGAGCGCGGCCTACCCCGACCATCCGGTCGGCCGCCCGGTCGGCGGCACGCCGGAGTCCCTCGCCGCCATGCCGGTCGAGGCGATCCGCGAAGCGATCGCGCGCCAGCTCCGCCGCGGCGGGCTGCTGGTCGCCGCCGCCGGCGACATCACGCCGGAGGATCTGGCGGGGCTGCTGCCCGCGCTGTTCGACGGGCTGCCCCCGGCCGCCCCGCCGCCGCCGCCGCCGCTGCCGCCCTTCCGCGCCTTCGGACGCAAGGTGGTCGAGATCGATTCGCCCCAGTCCACCGCGATCTTCGGCCAGCCCGGCCTCGGGGTGGACGATCCGGACTGGGAGGCGGCGCAGGTGGTGCTGCGCGTCCTCGCCGGCGGCGGGTTCACCTCGCGGCTGATGCAGGCGGTGCGCGTGCAGCGCGGGCTGACCTACGGCATCGGCGCCGGCCTCGATGTGATGTTCCGGCGCGCCCAGGTGATCGGCTCGGTGGCGACCGAGAACGGCCGGGTGGCGGAGACGCTGGCGGTCACGCAGGAGGAATGGGCGCGCATGGCCGCCGAGGGCCCGACGGCGGAGGAGGTCGACGAAGCGGTCGCCTACCTCACGGGCTCCCTGCCGCTGCAGTTCACCGACACCCGGCGGATCGCCGGCACGCTGCTGGCGATGCGGCGCAACCGGCGGCCGATCGACTGGCTGGACGGGCGCACGGCGCGCCTGCGGGCGCTGACGCGCGACCGCGCGGCGACGGTGGCGGCACGCCTGCTCAAGCCCGAGGCGCTGTCGGTGGTGGTGGCGGGACGGCCGGTCGGGCTCTGACGCGCGGCGCGCCAGCGGCGACCGTGCGCCGGCCCGGCCGGCGCGCCCCGCCCGGCGGACGGAGGAGGACACGCATGGGCGATGACGCCGCCCGGGCCTGGGCCGCGGTCGAGGCGCTCGGCGCGCGGCCGGAATCGCGCGCGATCCGCCCGCTGTTCGCCGCCGATCCGGGCCGCTTCGCGCGCTTCGCGCACCGCGCCGGCGACCTGCTGGTGGACCTCTCCAAGACCTCGGTGTCGGACGCGGCGCTGGCGGCGCTGCTCGACCTCGCCCGCGCCTGCGGGGTGGAGGCGCGGCGCGACGCCATGGCGCGCGGCGAGCCGATCAACGCCACCGAGCGCCGCGCGGTGCTGCACATCGCGCTGCGCGCGCCGCGCTCGGCGGGATTCCGCGCCGGCGAGGAGGACGCCTCGGCGGCGGTGCACGACACGCTCGACCTGATGCGCGCCTTCACCGAGGCGGTGCACGCGGGCGAGATCCGCGGCGCGACGGGGGAGCGCTTCACCGACGTGCTGAACATCGGCATCGGCGGCTCCGACCTCGGGCCGGCGATGGCGGCGCGGGCGCTGTGGCGCGAGGGGGTGTCGCCGCTGCGCGCGCACTACCTCGCCAACGTGGACGCGCATGCGTGGGAGGCGCTGCGGCCGCGGCTCGACCCGGCGCGGACGCTGGTGCTGGTCGCGTCCAAGACCTTCACCACGCAGGAGACGATGCTGAACGCGCGCCTGGTGCGCGCGTGGCTCGCCGCGGCGCTGGGCGAGGAGAGGGTCCGCCTCCACCTCGCCGCCATGTCCACCAACCTGGAGGCGACCGGGGCGTTCGGCATCGCCCCGGCGCGGGTGTTCGGCTTCCGCGACTGGGTGGGCGGGCGGTTCTCGCTGTGGTCGGCGATCGGCCTGTCGCTCGCCCTCGCGCTGGGGTGGGAGGCGTTCGCGCGGCTGCTCGCCGGCGCGCGGGCGATGGACGAGCACTTCCTCTCCGCCCCGCTCGAGCGCAACGTGCCGGTGCTGATGGCGCTGGTCGAGGCGTGGCACGTCAACGCGCTCGGCTACGGCGCGCGCGCGGTGCTGCCCTACGACGAGCGCCTGGCGCGCCTGCCCGCGCACCTGCAGCAGCTGGAGATGGAGAGCCTCGGCAAGCGGGTGACGCTCGCCGGCACGCCGGTCGCGCGCGCGACCGGGCCGGTGGTGTTCGGCGAGCCGGGCACCAACGCCCAGCACAGCTTCATGCAGCTCGTCCACCAGGGCACGACGCCGGTGCCGGTGGACTTCATCCTGGTCGCCCGCCCGGACCATCCGCACGCGGAGAGCCACCGCGCCCTGCTCGCCAACGGCCTCGCCCAGGCGGAGGCGCTGCTGCGCGGCCGGAGCGCCGAGGAGGCGCGCGCGGAGATGGCCGCTGCGGGGCTGCCGGAGGCGGAGATCGCGCGGCTGCTGCCGCACCGCGTCTTCCCGGGCGACCGCCCGAGCACGACGATCCTGCTGCCGCGGCTGGCGCCGGAGACGCTCGGGCAGCTCGTGGCGCTCTACGAGCACAAGGTCTTCGTGCTCGGCGCGCTGTGGGGGGTGAACGCCTTCGACCAGTGGGGCGTGGAGCTCGGGAAGCAGCTCGCCGGGCCGATCGGGGAGGAGCTGGAGGGCGGGGTGCGCGAAGGGGCGCACGACGGCTCGACGGCGGGTTTGCTGGAGGCGATCCGGCGCGAACAGGGGCTGTCGCCGCCGGCGTGACGCCGCCACGGCGCGGCGGCGAAGCCCCGCCAGCGAAGAATTGACCGCCGCGATCCGGCGCTCCGCGGCGGCGCGTCCGGGTCCAGGGGCCGCATGATCCGCCGGCGCGGCGCGTTCGGCGGGATGCAGGGCGAGGGGAGCGCCACGGCGCGCCCTCCTGCGCCGGAGCCGCGGCCGGCGCGGAGGCGAGGACGCCCGGCCGGTCGCCCGCCACGGGAGAACCCGCGCCGCCATCCGGCGCCGCCGGCTGCCCTCCCCCTCGGCGCGCGCCGCCCCACATCGGGAGCAGTCGCCGATCGCCCAGGGATCCGCCATGCCAACGGACACGCTCCTGGAGGCCCTGCCGAGCGCGCTCGACCTGGCGCGCTTCCAGTTCGCCTTCACCGTCGTCTGGCACTTCCTGTTCCCCGCCTTCACCATCGGCCTGGCGAGCTACCTCGCGGTGCTCGAGGGGATGTGGCTGTGGACCGGCCGCGCCCTCTATCTCGACCTCTGGCGCTACTGGGTGAAGGTGTTCGCCATCGCCTTCGCGATGGGGGTGGTCTCCGGCATCGTGCTGTCCTACCAGTTCGGCACCAACTGGTCGGTCTTCGCCGACCGCACGGGGCCGCTGCTCGGCCCGCTGCTCGGCTACGAGGTGCTGACCGCCTTCTTCCTCGAGGCGGGCTTCCTCGGCGTGATGCTGTTCGGGCTGAACCGCGTCGGGCGGGGGCTGCACTTCACCGCGACCCTGCTGGTCGCGTTCGGGACGCTGCTCTCGGCCTTCTGGATCCTCTCCGCCAACTCCTGGATGAACACGCCGGTCGGCTACACGATCGGGCCGGACGGCCGGTTCCTGCCGGAGGACTGGTGGGCGGTCATCTTCAACCCCTCGTTCCCCTACCGCTTCCTGCACACCGTCACCGCCGCCTACCTGACCACGGCGCTGATCGTCGGCGCGGTCGGCGCGTACCACCTGCTGAAGGACGCCGCCAACGCCCGCGCGCGGGTGATGTTCTCGATGGCGATGTGGATGGCGCTCTTCGTCGCCCCGGCGCAGCTCGTGATCGGCGACCTGCACGGGCTCAACACGCTCGAGCACCAGCCGCAGAAGGTCGCGGCGATGGAGGGGCACTGGGAGACCCGGACCAAGGCGCCGCTCGTCCTCTTCGCCCTGCCGGACCAGGAGCGGGAGATGAACCGGCTCGAGGTCTCCATCCCCGGCCTCGGCAGCCTCATCCTCGGCCACAGCTTCGAGGCCGAGATCCGCGGCCTGAAGGCGTTCCCGCCCGAGGAGCGGCCGACCAACGTGCCGCTGGTCTTCTGGTCCTTCCGCGTCATGGTGGGGCTCGGGCTGGTGATGATCGCGCTCGGCCTCGCCTCCGCCTGGCTGCGTTGGCGCCGGCGGCTCTACACGACGCCCTGGTTCCTGCGCTGGGCGGTGGCGATGGGGCCGTCGGGACTGGTGGCGGCGACGGCGGGCTGGATCGTCACCGAGGCCGGACGCCAGCCCTACACGGTCTATGGCGTGCTCCGCACCGCCGACAGCGTCTCGCCGATCGCGGCGCCGGCGGTCGCGGCCTCGCTCGCGCTGTTCGTGGTGGTGTATTTCCTGGTCTTCGGCGCCGGCACCTGGCTGATCCTGCGGCTCATGTCCCGCCCGCCGCTGCCGGAGGAGCCCGCGGTGCCGGCCGGGGAGCCGATCCGCACCGCCGGCATCACGCCGGCGCCGGCGGTGGAGCCGGGCCGCGCCCTGCCGCGGTCCGGCGGCGGGTGATCCGGCAGGGAGGGGAAGCGCGCCATGCCCGATTGGCTCGATCTCACGGTGGTGTGGGCGCTGCTGCTCGCCACCGCCGTGTTCCTCTACGTCGTGCTCGACGGCTTCGACCTCGGCGTCGGCATCCTGTTCGCCGCGATCCGCGGCCGCTCGGAGCGCGACGTCGCGGTGAACTCGGTCGCCCCGGTGTGGGACGGCAACGAGACCTGGCTGGTGCTCGGCGGCGTCGGGCTGATGCCGGTCTTTCCGCTCGCCTACGCGACGATCCTGCCGGCGCTCTACATGCCGGTGATCGTGATGCTGCTCGCGCTCGTGTTCCGCGGCGTCGCGTTCGAGATGCGCTTCAAGGCGGACAGCGACGAGGCGCGGCTGTGGTGGGACCGCGGCTTCTGGTGGGGCAGCACGGCGGCCGCCTTCTGCCAGGGGATCACGCTCGGCGCGCTCGTCCAGGGGATCGCGGTGGAGGAGGGGGCCTACGCGGGCGGCTGGTGGGATTGGCTGACGCCGTTCTCCGTGCTGGTCGGGGTGGCGCTGGTCGCGGGCTACGGGCTGCTCGGCGCGTGCTGGCTGGTGCTCAAGACCGAGGGCGCGGTGCAGGCGCACGCGCTCCGCCTCGCCTGGCCGCTCGCGCTGGCGACGGTCGGGTTCATCGTGCTGGTCAGCCTCGTCATGCCCTTCCTGCAGCCCGCCTTCCGCGCGCGCTGGTTCGACTTCCCGGCGATCCTGCTCGCCGCGCCGGTGCCGCTGCTGGTCGCCCTCCTCGTCTGGTGGCTGTTCCGCAGCCTCGCCTCCATCGAGCGCGACGCGGCGGCGCGGCCGCCCGCGCCGCCGCGGCAGGTGATCTGGCGCGACGGGGCGCCCTTCCTCGCCGCGCTCGGCCTGTTCCTGCTGAGCTATGTCGGGCTCGGCATCTCCATGTGGCCGCTGATCGTGCCGCCGGAGATCACCATCTGGGACGCGGCGGCGCCGCGCGCGACGCAGGTCTTCCTGCTGGTCGGCGCGGTGGTGCTGATCCCGATGATCCTCGCCTACAATGCCTATGCCTACTGGCTGTTCCGCGGCAAGGTGCGGGAGGGTGTCGGATACCACTGATGCGCGGCACCACGGCGCGGCGGCTGCTCTGGTTCGTCCTGCTCTGGGCGGCGGGCGTCGCGGCGGTCGGCCTCCTCGCGCTGCTGCTGCGCGCCCTGGTGCCCGCGGGCGCCTGAGCGCGCGGGGCTGGCGCGGCGCGCGTCGGGCCGGCAGGATCGCACCCCGACCGAGGACCGCATCGCAGGGGAGACGCCGATGCCCGACCCGACCGCCGCGCCGCGCTGGCAGCCGAGCGAGCGCTATCCCGACCCCGCCATCGTCGCGCTCGATCCGGCGTTCAGGAAGTACCACCTCCCGCTCAGCGCGGTGGAGCGGCTGTGGCACGGCTCGCGCTGGGGCGAGGGGCCGGTCTGGCTCGGCGACGCGCGCTGCCTGCTGTGGTCCGACATCCCCAACAACCGCGTCCTGAAGTGGGAGGAGGAGACCGGCGCGGTCAGCGTCTGGCGCAAGCCCTCCAACAACGCCAACGGCCACACCCGCGACCGCGAGGGCCGCATCGTCGCCTGCGAGCACCTCGGCCGCCGCGTCGTGCGCTTCGAGTACGACGGCGCGATCACCGTCCTCGCCGACCGCTTCCAGGGCAAGCGGCTGAACAGCCCGAACGACGTGGTGGTGAAGAGCGACGGCTCGGTCTGGTTCACCGACCCGCCCTTCGGCCTCTACGCCTACTACGAGGGCGAGAAGGCGGAGCCCGAGCTGCCCCACACCAACGTCTACCGCATAGACGGCCGCACCGGCGAGATCACGCTGGTCGCCGACGACATCAACCACCCGAACGGCCTCGCCTTCTCGCCGGACGAGAAGGTCCTCTACATCGTCGAGAGCCGGAGCGAGCCGCGCAACCTCCTCGCCTACGACGTCGGGCCGGACGGCAAGAGCCTGCGCAACCGCCGCGTCTTCTATGCCTGCCGGCCGGGCGAGACGCCGGACGGCTTCCGGGTGGACCTCGACGGCAACCTCTGGTGCGGCTGGGGGATGTCGGCGGAGTTCGACGGCGTGCGGGTGATCAACCCGGCCGGGGTCCCGATCGGCCACATCCACCTGCCGGAGCGCTGCGCCAACCTCTGTTTCGGCGGGCGGCACCGGAACCGCCTGTTCATGGCGGCGGCGCAGTCGCTCTACGCGCTCTACGTGAACACGCAGGGGGTGAAGGGGGGATAGCGGCCGGGGTCCGGCAGGCGCCGGCGGCGGGCCGGCGCCGGGCCACCGCGCGCCGCCTTGACCCCGCCCTGACCCCCTGCGATACGGCCTGCGCCCCGTCCGGCCGGGGCGCAGCGCGGCGCTGCCCGCTCTCCCGCGACCACAGGAACCACCGACGCCATGCGCGACAAGGGCGAGTTTCTCTTCACCTCGGAGTCCGTCTCCGAGGGCCACCCCGACAAGGTGGCCGACCGCATCTCCGACACCGTGCTCGACGCCTTCCTCGAGGCCGACCCCTATTCGCGCGTGGCCTGCGAGACGCTGGTCACCACCAACCTCATCGTCCTCGCCGGCGAGACCCGCGGGCCGGAGACGGTGACGCCCGAACTCCTCGCGCACCTCGCCCGCATGGCGGTGCACGACATCGGCTACGACCAGGCCGGCTTCTCCTGGAAGCACGCCAAGGTCGAGGTCCACCTGCACGCGCAGTCCGCCGACATCGCGCTGGGGGTGGACGCCGCCGGCAACAAGGACGAGGGCGCCGGCGACCAGGGCATGATGTTCGGCTACGCCTGCCGCGAGACGCCGGAGCTGATGCCGGCGCCGATCTACTACGCCCACCTGATCCTGCGCCGCATCAGCGAGCTCAGGAAGAACAGGGACCCCCTGGTCGCCGGCCTGCTGCCCGACGCCAAGAGCCAGGTCACGCTGCGCTACGTGGACGGCAGGCCGGTCGGCGCCACCTCCGTCGTCGTCTCGACCCAGCACGTCGAGGGGCTGGAGCAGGCGGAGATCAAGCGCATGCTGTGGCCGATCGTGGAGTCCTCGCTCCCCAAGGGCTGGATGTGCCCGGAGGCGGAGTTCTACGTGAACCCCACCGGCAAGTTCGTGATCGGCGGCCCGGACGGCGACTGCGGCCTCACCGGGCGCAAGATCATCGTCGACACCTACGGTGGCGCGGCGCCGCACGGCGGCGGGGCCTTCTCCGGCAAGGACCCGACCAAGGTGGACCGCTCCGCCGCCTACGCCTGCCGCTACCTCGCCAAGAACGTCGTCGCCGCGGGCCTCGCCGACCGCTGCACGATCCAGGTGAGCTACGCGATCGGCATCTCGAAGCCGCTCTCGGTCTACTTCGACCTGCACGGTACCGGCAAGGACGTGGACGAGGACAGGCTCTCGAAGGTGGTGCAGGACCTCGTGAACCTCTCGCCGCGCGGCATCCGCGAGCACCTGCACCTCAACCGGCCGATCTACGCGGTGACCTCGGCCTACGGCCATTTCGGCCGCACGCCGGACGAGGAGAGGGGTACCTTCACCTGGGAGCGCACCGACCTGGTGCCGGAACTGAGGCGCGCCTTCGGGCGCTGAGCGGCGGTTGCCGGGCCGGCCCGCACCCGGCGCGCCCCGCGCGATCGGGGCGGCCCGCGCCGCCCTCGTCTCCGCCGCCGATGACCAATGCCGATGCCGCCCGTCCACCCGCGCCAGATCGCCGATGGCATCCCCGACCGGCTCTACGGCCGCCGTCGCGGCCATCCGCTGCGCCCGCGCCAGCACCGCCTGCTCGACCTGACGCTGCCGCGGCTGCGCCTCCCGCCCGAGGCCGCCGCCGATCCGCGCGCCGCCTTCGCCGTCCCGGTCGGGGCGGTCTGGCTCGAGGTCGGCTTCGGCGCCGGCGAGCACGCCCTGGCGCAGGTCGCGGCGCACCCGCGCGTCGGCCTGATCGCGAGCGAGGTGTTCGAGAACGGACTGTGCTCCCTGCTCTCGCGCCTCGTCCCGGAGGGCGGGGAGGCGACCGCGCCGCTGCCGCCTAACCTGCGGCTCTGGCCGGAGGACGCGCGGCGGCTGCTGGCGCTGCTGCCCGAAGGGGCGCTCGACCGGCTGTTCCTGCTCTTTCCGGACCCCTGGCCGAAGGCGCGCCACGCGAAGCGGCGCTTCGTCCACCCCGCCCTGCTGCCGGCGGTGGCGCGCGTCCTGCGTCCCGGCGCCGACTGGCGCATCGCGACCGACGACCCCACCTACCAGGCCTGGGTCGAAGAGGTCCTCGCCGGCACCGACCGGTTCGAGAGGGTCCTTGTCGCCGACGCGCGCCCGGCGGGCTGGCCGCCCACGCGCTACGAGGCGAAGGCGCTGGGCGAGGGCCGCCGGCCGCGCTACTGGGTGTTCCGCCGGCGCTGAGGTGGGCGGCCGCGGGGCGGAGCGGCCGTGCCCGCCTTCCGGAACCGCTTGCGGCGGACCGGTTCCGTGCCTATATCTCGCGCGACAACACCATCCGATCGCACGGGGGGTGGCCTTGAAAGGGGCCGCCTTTTTTGTTGCTTGGCAGCCGAACTCCCACGCCATGAGGGACTCGAGGCGCGCATCGCCGAGATCGTCGCGCCGACCCTCGAACACATGGGCTACGAGCTCGTCCGCGTGCAGATCAGCGGCAAGGACCGGCCGACCGTGCAGATCATGGCCGACCGGGCCGACGGCCGGCCCTTCCGGGTCGAGGACTGCGAGGCGATCAGCCACGTTCTCGGCGCCGTGCTGGACGTGGCCGACCCGTTCAGCGGCGAGTGGACCCTCGAGGTCTCCTCGGCCGGGATTGACCGGCCGCTGACCCGGGCGAAGGACTGGGAGCGGTTCGCCGGCCACGTCGCGACGGTCGAGCTCGCCGTGCCGGTCGAGGGGCGCCGCCGCTTCAAGGGCATCGTCCTCGGCGCCGACGCGGAGACCGCGCGGCTGCGGCTCGAGGACGGGACGGAGGCCAGGCTGCCGCGGAGCAACATCCGCAAGGCGAAGCTGGTGCTGACGGACGAACTGATCGCCGCGACGGCGGCGGATGCGAAGAGGAATTGAGGACCATGGCCGTGGATGTCGCGATCGCGCGCCCCGAGCTGCTGCAGGTGGCGGAGGCCGTCGCGCGCGAGAAGATGATCGAGCGCGAGGAGGTGCTCGAGGCGATGGAGCAGGCCATCCAGAAGGCCGGCCGCGCCAAGTACGGGCACGAGAAGGACATCCGCGCCACCATCGACCGCAAGACCGGCGAGGTGAAGCTCTCCCGCTGGACCGAGGTGGTCGAGCAGGAGCCGGTCGAGAACGAGGCGACCCAGATCCCGCTGCGCATCGCGCAGAAGATCAAGCCGGGCATCAAGCCGGGCGAGTTCATCGTGGACCCGCTGCCGCCGATCGACTTCGGCCGCATCGCCGCGCAGACCGCCAAGCAGGTGATCGTGCAGCGGGTGCGCGAGGTCGAGCGCAAGAAGCAGTACGAGGAGTACAAGGACCGCGTCGGCGAGATCGTCAACGGCATCGTCAAGCGCACCGAGTACGGCAACCTGATGGTGGACCTCGGCCGCGCCGAGGCGCTGCTCCGCCGCGACGAGTGCATCCCGCGCGAGTCCTTCCGCAACGGCGACCGGGTGCGCGCCTACATCTACGACGTGCGCGAGGAGCCGCGCGGGCCGCAGATCTTCCTCTCCCGCACGCATCCCGGCTTCCTCGCCAAGCTGTTCGCGCAGGAGGTGCCGGAGATCTACGACGGCATCATCGAGATCAAGGCGGTGGCGCGCGATCCCGGCAGCCGCGCCAAGATGGCGGTGGTGAGCCGCGACAGCTCCATCGACCCGGTCGGCGCCTGCGTCGGCATGCGCGGCAGCCGCGTGCAGGCGGTGGTGGCCGAGCTGCAGGGCGAGAAGATCGACATCATCCCCTGGTCGCCGGACCCCGCCACCTTCATCGTCAACGCCCTCGCCCCGGCCGAGGTGACCAAGGTGGTGCTGGACGACGAGAACCGCCGCTGCGAGGTGGTGGTGCCCGACGACCAGCTCAGCCTCGCCATCGGCCGGCGCGGGCAGAACGTGCGCCTCGCCTCGCAGCTCACCCGCTGGGACATCGACATCCTCACCGAGGCCGAGGAGAGCGAGCGCCGGCAGGAGGAGTTCCGCCGCCGCAGCGCCCTCTTCGTCGAGGCGCTCGACGTGGACGACGTGATCGCCGGCCTGCTCGTGACCGAGGGCTTCGGCTCGATCGAGGAGATCGTCGCGGTCGAGGACGAGGAGCTCGCCGGCATCGAGGGCTTCGACGAGAACGTCGCCGCCGAGCTGAAGCGCCGCGCCATGGCCTACCTCGAGAAGCGCGACGCCGAGTTCGACGACCGGCGGCGGGAGCTCGGCGTCACGGACGAGGTGGCCGCGATCGAGGGGCTGACGCCCGCGATGCTGGTCGCGCTCGGCGAGAAGGGGGTGAAGACCCTCGACGACCTCGCCGACCTCGCCTCGGACGAGCTGATCGAGATCGTCGGCGCCGAGGCGATGGACGAGGAGACCGCCAACGCCATCATCATGGCCGCGCGCCAGCACTGGTTCGAGGAGGACGCGCAGGCCGCGGCCGCGGCGCAGGGTGCCGCCGCGGGCCAGGCGGCCGGCGGGGAGGCGGGCCACGCGCAGGGAAGCTGACACCGCCCCGGCCGGGATCCCCGCCCCGCCCGGCCCGCCGCCCGGGGAGGATGCGGACGAGGAGGAGCGCGGCCCGCTGCGGCGCTGCCTCGTCACGCGCGAGCGGCTGCCGAAGGAGGCGATGATCCGCTTCGTCCTGGCGCCGGACCGGACCGTGGTCCCCGACCTCGAGGGCCGGCTGCCGGGGCGGGGAATGTGGTTGAGCGCGCGGCGCGATGTGCTAGAACGCGCCAGCCTCCGCGGGGCCTTTGCCAGGGCCGCGCGCGGGCCCGTGCAGGTGCCCCCGGACCTTCGCGCACGGATCGAGGCCGGCCTCAGGCGCCGGATCCGCGATCTCCTCGGCTTCGCGCGGCGCGCCGGGCAGGCGGTGTGCGGGTTCCAGAAGGCGCAGGAGTGGCTGAAGGAGGGGCGCGCCGCGCTGGTGGTCCAGGCGGCGGACGGCAGCCCGGCGGAGCGCCGGCGGCTCGTCGGGGGGCGCGAGATCGCGGTGGTGACGCCGCTGGACGCGGCCGAGCTCGGCGCCGCCTTCGGGCGCGACCGCGCGGTGCATGTCGCATTGGCGCCGGGGCGGCTGGCGCAGGCGGTCAAGGCGGAGGCCGGCAGGCTGGCCGGGATTGCGGCGGAGGGGATGCGGCAGCGGGGCGCATCCCTCGACGCGGAGAATGAGGGCGAGGCGGAGCGCCTCGCCGGCAGGACAGACGAAGCGAGAAACTACGAAACGGGAACGGGTTCGGATCGGCGGACGGATGAGCGACCATAACGAACAGGATTCGGGCAGGAGCCGGCTGAGCCTTCGGCCCGGCGGCGGCCGCCTGGAACTGGGCAAGACGGTAGACGCGGGCAGCGTGCGGCAGAGCTTCAGCCACGGCCGCAGCAAGGTGGTGCAGGTCGAGGTGCTGAAGAAGCGCGCCGTGACCCCGAGCGCCGGGCGCCCCGGCGCCGCCGCGCCCGGCGCGGCCGCGCCGCGGCCGGGCGGCGGCGCGGCCGCGCGCCCTGGCGGTGCCGGGCGCCCCGGCGCCGCCGCGCCCGGCGGGCGCCCGCTCACCCAGGCGGAACTCGCCACCCGCCAGCGCGTGCTGGAGGAGCAGCGCCGCCTCGAGGCGCAGCGCGAGCGCGAGGCGCGCGAGCGCCAGGCGCTGATGGTGCGCAGCGCGGCCGAGGAGGCAGCGCGCAAGGCCGAGGAGGAGCGCTGCCGCGCCGAGGAGGAGGCAGCGCGCAAGGCCGAGGAGGAGCGCCGCCGCGCCGAGGAGGAGGCGGCACGCAAGGCCGAGGAGGAGCGCCGCCGCGCCGAGGGCGAGGCGAAGGGCGCGCCCGCCGCTGCGCCGGAGGCCGCCGTCGCGCGCGCCCCCGCCGCCGATACCGCCGCCCGACCCGCCCCCGGCGCCGCCGCGCGTCCCGCCGGCATCGTGCCGCGGCGCCCGGCCGCGGCGGCCGGCGCGCCGGCGGGAGCCCCCCCCGGCGAGGTCGCGCCGCGCCTGACCCTGCGCGCCCGGGTTCCCGGCGAGGAGGAGGAGGAGGGCCCGCGCCGCCCGGCCGGCGGCATCCGCCGCCCCGGCGGCGCGCCCGGCGCCGCGACGCGCCGGCCCGCCCCGACCCCCGCCCGCAAGGGCGCGCTGCTGCCGGAGCGCCGGAGCACCGGCCGCATCGACGTCGCCGCCGCGGTGGAGGGCGAGGACGAGCGCATCCGCTCGATCGCCTCGCTCCGCCGCCAGCGCGAGCGCGAGCGGCGCCAGCAGGAGCTGGCGCGCCTGCGCTCCGGCCAGGAGCGGGTGGTGCGCGAGGTAGTGATCCCCGAGACCATCACGGTGCAGGAGCTCGCCAACCGCATGGCCGCGCGCGGCGGCGAGGTGGTGAAGACGCTCTTCCGCATGGGCGTGATGGCGACGCTGACGCAGACCATCGACGCCGACACGGCGGAGCTGGTCGTGACCGAGATGGGCCACAGGCCGAAGCGCGTCGCCGAGAGCGACGTCGAGCTGGGGCTCGAGGGCGCGCCGGACACCGAGGCGGAGCTGCAGCCGCGGCCGCCGGTGGTGACGATCATGGGCCATGTGGACCACGGCAAGACCTCGCTGCTCGACGCGCTGCGCCAGACCGACGTGGCGGCGCACGAGGCGGGCGGCATCACCCAGCACATCGGCGCCTACCAGATCGAGCTGCCCTCCGGCGGCAAGGTGACCTTCATCGACACGCCGGGCCACGAGGCCTTCACCGCCATGCGCGCGCGCGGCGCGAGCGTGACGGACATGGTCGTGCTGGTGGTCGCGGCGGACGACGGCGTGATGCCGCAGACGGTGGAGGCGATCCGCCATGCCCGCGCGGCGAACGTCCCGCTGATCGTCGCCATCAACAAGATCGACAAGCCGGGCGTGCGGCCCGACCGGGTGCGGCAGGAGCTGCTGCAGCACGAGGTCGTCGTCGAATCCCTGGGCGGCGAGACGCAGGAGGTCGAGGTCTCCGCGACGCAGAGGATCAACCTCGACAAGCTGCTCGAGGCGATCCTGCTGCAGGCCGAGATCCTGGACCTCAGGGCGAACCCGAACCGCCCGGCCGAGGGCACGGTGATCGAGAGCAAGCTCGACCGCGGCCGCGGCCCGGTCGCGACGGTGCTGGTGCAGCGCGGCACGCTGCGCCAGGGCGACATCGTCGTGGCCGGCACCGAGTGGGGCCGGGTGCGGGCGATGCTCGACGACCGCGGACGCCAGATCAAGGAAGCGCCGCCCTCGCTGCCGGTCGAGATCCTCGGCCTCTCCGGCGTGCCGGCCGCGGGCGAGCACTGCATCGTGGTGCCGGACGAGGCGCGGGCGCGCGAGATCAGCGAATACCGCCAGCGCCGGGCGCGCGAGAAGGCGGCGCTCGCCGCCGGCGCGGGCCGCGGCACGCTCAACGAGATGCTCGCCCGCATCCAGGCCGGGGAGCAGAAGGAGGTCGCGGTCGTCGTCAAGGCCGACGTGCAGGGCTCGGTCGAGGCGATCGTCGCGACCCTCGGCAAGCTCGGCAACGAGGAGGTGAAGGTCCGCGTGCTGCACGGCGCGGTGGGCCAGATCACCGAGTCCGACGTCCAGCTCGCCAAGGCCTCGAACGCGGTGATCGTCGCCTTCAATGTGCGCGCCACCGCGCAGGCGCGGGAGCTGGCGCAGCGCGAGGGCGTGGAGATCCGCTACTACTCGATCATCTACGAGGTGGCGGACGACATCGAGAAGCTGGTCAAGGGGCGGCTCGCGCCGGTGCAGCGCGAGAAGTTCCTCGGCTACGCGCAGGTCCTGCAGGTCTTCGACGTCAAGAAGGTCGGCAAGGTGGCCGGCTGCCGCGTGACGGAGGGCGTGGTCCGGCGCGGCGCCGGCGTGCGCCTGCTGCGCGACGGCGTGGTGATCCACCAGGGCGAGCTCTCGACGCTGCGGCGCTTCAAGGACGACGTCCGCGAGGTGCAGAACGGCTACGAGTGCGGCATGAGCTTCGCCAACTACGACGACATCAAGGTCGGCGACGTGATCGAGTGCTACGAGACGGAGACGGTGGCGGCGGCCTGATCGCCGGCGCCACCCTCCGGGTTCCGGGTCCGGGGCGCGGCGCCGACGCGGCGCTGCGCCCTTCGCTTCGCAGGACGACGACGATGGCCAGGAAGCACGCCGCGCCGCAGCGGGACGGCGGCGAGCGCCGCGAAGGCCCCTCCCAGCGCCAGCTCCGCGTGGCGGAGGAGGTGCGCCACGCGCTCTCCGCCGCCTTCGCGCGCGAGGAATTCCGCGACCCCGACCTGCAGGGGCTGCAGGTGACGGTGACGGAGGTGCGGGCCTCGCCCGACCTCCGGCACATGACCGCCTTCGTCTCCGGCCTCGGCAGGGAGCTGACGGCGGCGCAGCTCGCCGGGCTGAGGCGCGCCGCGCCCCTGCTGCGCACGCGGGTGGCGCGCGCGGTGCGGCTGAAATTCGCGCCCGAGCTGCACTTCCAGCACGACACCGCGCTCGAGCGCGCGATGCGGATCGAGGCGCTGATGCGCCGGCCGGAGGTGGCGCGCGACCTCGCGCCCCGCGGCGAGGGGGAGGGCGAGGAAGGCGCATGACCGCCCCCGCGCCGCCGCGGGACGGCCCGCCGGCCGACCGCCAGCCGATGATCCGCGTCATCGCCATGCCGGCCGACACCAACCCCTCGGGCGACATCTTCGGCGGCTGGCTGATGGCGCAGATGGACCTCGCCGGCGGCAGCGCCGCGCAGCGCCGCGCCCGCGGCCGCGTCGCCACGGTCGGCGTCGAGGCGATGAGCTTCCTCGCCCCGGTGCGCGTCGGCGACGAGGTCAGCATCTACACCGAGGTGCTCGGCGTCGGCCGCAGCTCGCTCCGCATCCGCGTCGAGGCCTGGCGGCGCCACCTCGACGAGAACCGCCGCGTCACCGAGGCGGTCTTCACCTTCGTCGCGCTGGACGCCGAGGGGCGCCCGCGCCCCGTGGACCAGGCCGAACACCGGACCGAGAGATGAACGAGACTGCGCAGCGCCACCGCCGGGCCCAGCGCCGGCGGCGCGGCCGGCCGCTCGACGGCTGGCTGATCGTGGACAAGCCCGCCGGCATCGGCTCGACCGATGTGGTGAACATCGTCCGGCGCGCCTTCCAGGCGCAGAAGGCCGGGCATGGCGGCACGCTCGACCCGCTCGCGACCGGCGTGCTGCCGGTCGCCTTCGGCGCCGCGACCAAGACCGTCCCCTACGTCGTGGACGGCACCAAGGTCTATCGCTTCACGCTCCGCTTCGGCGAGGCGCGCGACACCGACGACGCCGACGGCCGGGTGATCGAGACCTCGCCCGTCCGCCCGAGCGACGAGGCGATCCGCGCCGCGCTGCCCGCCTTCGTCGGCGACATCCTGCAGGTCCCGCCGGTCTTCTCCGCCGTGAAGGTCGGAGGCGAGCGCGCCTACGACCTCGCGCGCGAGGGCCAGGCGGTGGCGCTCGCCCCGCGCCCCGCGCGGGTGGACCGCTTCGAGCTGATCGGGCGGCCCGATCCCGACACCGCCGTCTTCCTCGTCGAGAGCGGGAAGGGGGTGTACATGCGCTCGCTCGCCCGCGACCTCGCCCGCGCCCTCGGCACGGTCGGCCACATCGCGGCGCTGCGGCGCCTGCGCGTCGGGCCCTTCCGCGAGGAGCACGCGATCCCCCTGGACAGGATCGCCGGTTCCGGCGATACCCCGCCCCCTTCCCCGGACCTCCTGCTGCCCGTGGAGACCGCGCTGGCCGACATCCCGGCGCTGGCCCTCACCGCGGCGGAGGCCGCCCGCCTCTCGCACGGCCAGGCGATCTCCCTGGTCGAGCTGATGGGCCGGGTTCCGCGCGAGGCCGACCCCTCCGGGGGCCTGGTGCGAGCGATGGCGGGGGGGCGCCTGATCGGTCTCTGCCGGCTCGAGGACGGCCTGCTCAAGCCGGAGCGGTGGCTGACCGGGGGCGAGGACATGGCAGCGCCGGGCGCCGCCTGACGGCCCGGCCGGACGACGGAGAGCAGACCGATGTCGATCACCGCGGAGCGCCGCACGGCGCTCATCAACGAGTATGCGACGAAGCCGGGCGACACCGGCTCGCCCGAGGTGCAGGTGGCGATCCTCTCGGAGCGGATCAGCAACCTGACCGAGCACCTCAAGACCCATCCCAAGGATTTCCACAGCCGGCGCGGCCTGCTGATGATGGTCGGCCATCGCCGCGCGCTGCTCGACTACCTCAGGCGCAAGGACCAGGCGCGCTACGAGAGCCTGATCGGCCGGCTCGGCCTGCGCCGCTGAGGCGGCGGCGACGCCCGGCTTCCTCCCGGCCGCGCCGCCGATCCTCCGGATGGTCCGACCCGCCTGCGCGCCGGCGCGAGGGGCGGCGGCGGGAACGCCGGCGCCGCAATCCCCTCATCCGCGGCTCCGCCGGATCCGGCGACGCTCCGGTCCGCGCTGCACGCGCGGCGGCCCGGTCGGGCCGGTCGGGGCGCCCATGGTCGGCGCATCCCAGCAGTAGCTGCGCACGCGGGCGCCGCCAGGGGCGCTCCCCGGCGCGGCGCCTTCTTCGCCCGCGCCGCGCCATTCGATCGCCCGCGTCTCGAGGTCCACCGCGCCGCAGGCCTCGAGCACCTCCGTGGCGCGCTGGCGGTCACCCTCCTGGATCTCGGTCGAGAGGACCGCGCCGCCCCGGCGCAGGCCCTCGCCGATCAGCGCCCGCTCCTCGGGCGAGAGGCGCTCGGCCTCCGGCCGCCAGATCCGCGCGAGCCATTCGAGGAGTCCGTCCTCCCCCTCGTCCCTGGCGCCGCCCGGCGCCGCATGGACCTGCACCCGGGCGCGTTCGAGGCCGAGCTGCCGGGCGAGCGCGTCGGCCGCCTGCCTGGCGGCGGCCTCGCTGTCGTAGAAGGCGGCGATCGTCATCCGGGCCATGCTGCGTGTCCCCTCCGCCGGGCAGGGCTGCGCGGCGGGCCCGGCTGCCGGGCGCCGCGCCCCGGCCAACGTGCCGCCGGCCCGATCGTTGCCCGCCCTCCGGCGCGAGGGCGGAGCCGCGCGGGCGCCGCCGGACCGGGACGAGATTTTCATGGCATTCCGGAGCGCGTCGGGCCATATAGCCCTCGGCCCGCCCCCGGCCTGCGGGGGCCAGGCTGACCGCCGCGCACGCGGCGGGCTGACCGGTGCAGAGAGCCGCGCATCACCGAGACGGGTCGGGGCGACACCATCGTCCCGAGCGGATCGCGGCGGCGTTTCCGGCCACATGGTCAGGGGCGACCCTTGCCCGTCGCCCCGCCGCGGATCCACCTCCCCGCGGCCACCATGCCGCCCGAGACGCCGACCATCCACCCGCGACGAGGAAATGGCGGCGGTCTGACTGGCATCCCACCGCGTCGCACCCGGGTTCGGCGCCCGCCACCACGCGATCTCGCGCGGCGGCCGGGCCCGCCGGGCCTGCCACCCTCGGCGCCGCGCCTCGGGCCCGGCGCCGGAACGGGCCCCCCGCGCAAAGGCGCGTTCGGGGGCCGCATGAGGACGACGCACGTGTTCGACGCCTACTTCCGCAAGGACATCCCCTGGGGGGACAAGACCCTCACCCTGGAGACGGGCAAGATCGCCCGCCAGGCCGACGGCGCGGTGATGGCGCGTCTCGGCGACACCATCGTGCTCTGCACCGCGGTCGGCAACCGCAGCGTGAAGGCGGGCCAGGACTTCTTCCCGCTCACCGTGCACTACCAGGAGAAGGCCTTCGCCGCCGGCAAGATCCCGGGCGGCTTCTTCAAGCGCGAGGGCCGGCCCTCGGAGCACGAGGTCCTCGTCTCCCGCCTGATCGACCGGCCGATCCGGCCGCTCTTCCCGGACAATTTCCGCAACGAGGTGCAGGTCATCGCGACCGTGCTGTCGCACGACCTGGAGAACGACCCCGACATCGTGGCGATGGTCGGCTGCTCGGCGGCGCTGACGCTGTCCGGCATCCCGTTCTTCGGCCCGGTCGGCGCGGCGCGGGTCGGCTGGATCGACGGCCGCTACGTGCTGAACCCGACGGCGGAGCAGCGCGCGCAGAGCCGGCTCGAGCTGGTGGTCGCCGGCACCTCCGAGGGCGTGCTGATGGTCGAGTCCGAGGCGCAGGAGCTGTCCGAGGAGGTCATGCTCGGCGCCGTCGAGTTCGGCCACCGGGGCTTCCAGCCGGTGATCGACGGCATCATCGCGCTGGCCGAGCGCGCCGCGAAGGAGCCCTGGCCGCTGCCCGAGCCGGCCGAGGAGGAGAAGGCGCTGAAGGCGCGCGTGTTCGAGCTGGGGCGCGCCCCGGTCGCCGAGGCCTACCGCGAGACGCAGAAGCTGCTGCGCCACGAGAAGGTGGCGGCGGCGAGGAAGGCGGTGCTGGAGCGGCTCGCCACCGAGGGCGTGGACCCCGAGAAGGCCAAGGGCCTGTTCAAGGAGCTCGAGGCCGAGGTGGTGCGCAACGCCATCCTCGACACCGGCATCCGCATCGACGGGCGCGGCACCCGGGACATCCGCCCGATCGTCGCCGAGGTCGGCGTGCTGCCGCGCGCGCACGGCTCCGCCCTGTTCACCCGCGGCGAGACGCAGGCCTTCTGCGTCGCCACCCTCGGCACCGGGCAGGACGAGCAGATCATTGACGCGCTCGCCGGCGAGTACCGCGAGGACTTCCTGCTGCACTACAACTTCCCGCCCTACTCGGTGAACGAGACCGGGCGGCTCGGCTCCCCCGGCCGGCGCGAGGTCGGCCACGGCAAGCTCGCCTGGCGGGCGCTGCACCCGCTGCTGCCGGAGAAGGAGAAGTTCCCCTACACCATCCGCGTCGTCTCCGAGATCACCGAGTCGAACGGCTCCTCCTCGATGGCGACGGTGTGCGGCAGCTCGCTCGCGATGATGGACGCGGGCGTGCCGCTGAAGCGGCCCTGCGCCGGGATCGCGATGGGGCTGATCAAGGAGGAGCGGGGCTTCGCCGTGCTCTCCGACATCCTCGGCGACGAGGACCATCTCGGCGACATGGACTTCAAGGTGGCCGGCACCGAGGTCGGCGTCACCTCGCTGCAGATGGACATCAAGATCACCTCGATCACCTTCGAGATCATGAAGATCGCCCTCGAGCAGGCGCGCGAGGGGCGGATGCACATCCTCGGCGAGATGGCGAAGGCGATCACCGGGGCGCGCACCGAGGTCGCCGCCACGGCGCCGCGCATCACGGTGATCACGATCAACAAGGACAAGATCCGCGACGTGATCGGCTCCGGCGGCAAGGTGATCCGCGAGATCACCGAGCAGACCGGCACCAAGATCGACATCGAGGACGACGGCACGATCAAGATCGCCGCCACCAGCCCGGAGGCGGCGCAGCGGGCGATCGACTGGATCCAGGGGATCGTGGCCGAGCCCGAGCTCGGCAAGATCTACACCGGCAAGGTGGTGAAGACCGCCGAGTTCGGCGCCTTCGTCAACTTCCTCGGCTCGCGCGACGGCCTCGTGCACATCTCCGAGCTCGCCCAGGAGCGGGTGAACAAGACCACCGACGTCGTCAAGGAGGGCGACCTCGTGAAGGTCAAGGTCATCGGCTTCGACGAGCGCGGCAAGGTGAAGCTCTCGATGCGGGTGGTGGACCAGGCCACCGGCGAGGACATCACCGAGAAGGTCGGCGCCCGGCGGCCCCGCCCGGAGGGCGAGGGCGGCGGCCGCCGCGGCGAGCGGCGCGAGGGCGCGGGCGGCGGCCCGCGCCAGGCGGCCGAGTAGCGGCGGCGCGGGCGGCGACGGGCGGACGGGCCGCCGCGGCCGGCCCCGGCAGGGCGGGCCCGGCCCGCCCGCGGCGGGCGCGTCCCCCGGCCGGGACTCCCGCGCGGGCGTGGACTGCGCCATATCATCCACGGTTCCATGCAGGGTAGCGCAGCGTGAAGGCGATCAACCCGATCCGAATGGGGGGCGTCGAGGTGCTGCCGCTCATCGAGGGCGGCAAGGGCATTTCCGTCTCCAACGGCGCCTCCGCCGGCGCTTGGGCCTGCGAAGGCGGCGTCGGCACCTTCTCCGCGGTCAACGCCGACTTCTTCGACGAGAACGGCGAGCGCGCGCCGCAGGTCTACCACGGCCGGACGCGGCGCGAGCGGCATGAGGAGCTGGTCGCCTACGGCGTCGCCGGCGGCATCGCCCAGGCGCGCGTGGCGCACGAGCGCCGCAACGGCCAGGGCCGCATCCACGCCAACATCCTCTGGGAGATGGGCGGGGCGGAGCGGGTGATCCGCGGCGTGCTGGAGGGGGCGAAGGGCCTGATCCACGGCATCACCTGCGGCGCCGGGATGCCCTACCGCCTGGCCGAGATCGCGCGCGACTTCGGCGTCTTCTACTACCCGATCGTCTCCTCCGCCCGCGCCTTCAACGCCCTGTGGAAGCGGAGCTACCACAAGGCGCGGGAGTGGCTGGGCGGCGTGGTGTACGAGGACCCGTGGCTCGCCGGCGGGCACAACGGCCTCTCCAACTCCGAGGACCCGCAGCAGCCGGAGCCGCCCTATCCGCGCGTGCTCAGGCTGCGCCAGCAGATGCGCGAGTTCGGCCTCGACGACACGCCGATCATCATGGCCGGCGGCGTCTGGTGGCTGGAGGAGTGGGAGGACTGGATCGACAACAAGGAGCTCGGCCCGATCGCCTTCCAGTTCGGCACCCGGCCGCTGCTGACGAAGGAGAGCCCGATCTCCGACGCCTGGAAGCAGCGGCTGCTGACGCTGAAGGAGGGCGACGTGCTGCTGCAGCGCTTCTCGCCCACCGGCTTCTACAGCTCCGCCGTGCGCAACGAGTTCATCCGCGAGCTCGAGGCGCGCAACGAGCGCCAGGTCGCCTACACCGCCGAGCCGGTCGGCGAGCACACGGTGGAGTACGGCGTCGGGCCGCGCAAGCGCCCGGTCTGGCTGACGCCGCGGGACTACGGCCGCGCCCGCCAGTGGGAGGCCGAAGGCCACACCGAGGCGATGCGCACGCCGGACAACACGCTGGTCTTCGTCACCCCCGAGAAGCAGCAGGAGATCCTGCAGGACCAGGTGGAGTGCATGGGCTGCCTTTCGAGCTGCCGCTTCTCCAACTGGTCGCAGCACGAGCCCGACTACTCGACCGGCAAGAAGGCGGACCCGCGCAGCTTCTGCATCCAGAAGACGCTGCAGGACATCGCGCACAACGGCTCGGTCGAGCGGAACCTGATGTTCGCAGGACACAACGCCTTCCGCTTCGCCTCCGACCCGTTCTATTCGAACGGATTCATCCCGACGGTGAAGCAGCTCGTCCAGCGCATCCTGACGGGGCGCTGAGGTCCGCGCGTCCGGCGGCAAGGCGGTCCCCGCGAAGCGGACGGCGCCGGCATCGCGCGCGTCGGCCTGCGCGAGCGGACGCGACGGCGGCACACCAGGATAGTGGCGTGCGCGCCACAGTGCGACGCGAAAGACACTTGTCCCTTGCGGAATCGCTTCGGTCTTGCTTTACATCGAAGCTTCCGATAGCGGTGGAAGGAGCAAAGACGCTCAGAGATCCGCCTGAACGTCGGGGTAGGCCTGGCGGGGCGCCGTGGGGACGGCGTTGCGGCCGCAGGGGGGCAGGCCTCGGGGATTCGGCGGTCCCAGCCCGACGGAGATCGCGCGGATGCTCCGACTTCCACAGGGTTCCGTTCGGCCGCTCCTGGCCGTTTCGCTGCTGGCCGCCGTGGCGCTCGCCGGATGCGGCAAGCAGGAGCGGCCGGCGACGGCCAGCGCCGGCAGCCTGTACAACCGCCCCGACAGCTACGACCCGCCCGGGCCGCCGCACGATCCCTGGGGCCCCTGGATCCGCGAGGCGTCGCGGCGCTTCGACGTGCCCGAGACCTGGATCCGCGAGGTCATGCGCCAGGAGAGCGCCGGCCGCGCCACCGCGACCAGCCGGGCCGGCGCGATGGGGCTGATGCAGGTGATGCCCGGGACCTACCGCGAGCTGCGGGCGCGTTACGGCCTCGGCGACGATCCCTACCATCCCTACGACAACATCATGGCCGGCGCGGCGTACATCCGCGAGATGTACGACCTGTTCGGTTCGCCCGCCTTCCTCGCCGCCTACAACGCCGGCCCGCGGCGGCTCGAGGACTACCTCTGGGGCGGCCGCGGCCTGCCGAGCGAGACGCGGAACTACGTCGCGCGGGTCGGGCCGCGCATCATCGACGCCACCCCGGCCCGCCGCGCCCCGCCCGAGGTGTACGCGGCGGCGGAGATTCCGCTGGACATCCGCCCCGGCCCGCGGCGGATGGACGCCGGCACCATGATGGCGCTGCGCGAGCAGCGCCAGCGCATCGAGGCGGCCTCCATGCTCGCGCGCGCCGGCGCGCCGCCGGCAACGGCCGAGCCCGCCTCGGGCACGGCGCTCGCCGCGGCGACACCTGCCGCCAGCGCGCCGCCGCAGCGCGTGGCGAGCGTGGACCCGCGCGCCGGCATCGTCGTCGCCATGGAACCCATCCCGGACGGCAGCACGCCGGAAGGCGCCGCGGCCCTGGCGCGCGCGCGGCCGGAGGGCATCGGCGCCGGCGGCACGGCGATCTCCGGCCTGCCGGCGCCGCCCCCGCTGCCGGTCGGCGCGGGACCGCCGGCGACCCGCTCCCTGCTCGCGGCCGCGCGGGTGGAGCTGCCGCAGCGGCGGGGTGCGGCGCCCGGAGCCGCGATGCGCGACGCCTCCGCCACGCGCGCGCCGGCCGCGGCGGCGCCGGCCGAGCCGCAGCGCACCGGCCGCGGCGGCTTCAGCCTGATGTCGCAGGCCCAGGCGTCCGTCCTGCCGGCCGCAGCGCGCAACGACCGCCCGCAGCGCGGCACCCCTGGCCCGGGCTGGGGGGTGCAGGTCGGCGCCTTCAGCTCCGCTGAGCAGGCTCGCAACGCCGCCAACCAGGCGCGCGACGCGATCCGCGCGCTCGGTGCGCGCACCGTCGTCCAGCCGGTCTCGCAGGGGCGCAGCACGCTCTACCGCGCCCGCGTCACCGGCCTGTCGCGCGAGGCTGCCAACGCCGCCTGCGAACGGATGCGCAGCCGCGGCGGCTGCATGGTGCTCTCGCCCGACGCGATCTGATCGGCGCGGCGAGGGCGAGGGGCACGGCTCGCGCCCCCGTCCCGCGCCACCATTTGCGGCCTGGCGCGTTCTGCGGCTGAGGACGTGTCCGCGGGTGCGGCGCGCTCGCGGGCAGGATGTGGCGCGAGGTGCGACCGACATGCCGCGACGGCGCGAACGCCGGCGATCGCCGCAGCCGGCTGCCAGGCCCGACAGGCGGCCCCGGGCTCCCGCCGAGCCCGAGTCCCCCATGGCGACGCCCCCCGTCCCCGAAGGCCCGGCCCCCGACCCGGCGCCGGACGCGCCGACGGCCCCGGCGAGCGGCGAGTCGCGCGCAGGCGGAATGGAGGGCGAAGGGGGCGAGGCCGCCGCGGCGCGCCCGTCGGAGATGCCCCGCGGCGACACCTTCTGACGCGCGCCGCCCCCTTGCCCGGCCGCGACGCCTGCCGCAGCCTGCCGCGACCCTGCAACCTTGAGAGAGATGTCGCATGCCGGCCGATCGCGGCACCCGCACGCAACCCGCCGCAGCGCCGGCCCCTGCCGGCCCTGCCGACTTCGCCGCGCTCGACGCGCTGGTGCGCCCGCGCTCCGTCGCCATCGTCGGCGCCTCCGACGATCCGAAGCGGATCGGCGGGCGACCGATCGCCTACCTGAAGCAGCAGGGCTTCGCCGGCGCGGTCTGGCCGGTGAACCCGAACCGCCCGACGGTGCAGGGGCTGCCGGCCTTCGCCTCCGTCGCGGCGCTGCCGGAGGCGCCGGACGTCGCCATCGTCGCCGTGCCGGGCGCGCTCGCGAACGAGGCAGTGGAGGCGCTCGGCGCGCGCGGCTGCCGCGCGGCGATCGTCTTCACCTCCGGCTTCGCCGAGGTGGACGAGGCGGGCGCGGCGGCGCAGGCGGCGCTGGTCGCGACCGCGCGGCGGCACGGGATGCGCATCCTCGGGCCGAACAGCCTCGGCCTGTTCAACGCGGCGATCAATTTCTACCCGACCTTCTCGACCTCCTTCGAGCAGGGCTGGCCGCTGCCGGGGCGGATCGGCATCGCCAGCCAGTCCGGCGCCTACGGCACGCACATCTTCACCATCGCGCGCGCGCGCGGCCTCGGCACGCCGATCTGCATCATGACCGGCAACGAGGCCGACCTCTCGGTCGGCGAGGTGATCGGCTGGATGGCGCAGTCGGAGGAGGTGGACGTCATCGCCGCCTACGCCGAGGGCATCCGCGAGAGCGAGCGCTTCGTCGCCGCGCTCGACCTGGCGCGGCGCAACCGCAAGCCGGTGGTGATGATGAAGGTCGGGCGCAGCGCGCTCGGCGCCCACGCGGCGAGGTCGCACACCGCCTCCATCGCCGGCGACGACGCGGTGACGCAGGCCGTGCTCGACGAGTTCGGCGTGGTGCGCGCGCGCACGACGGAGGAGATGCTCGACATCGCCTACGCCGCGACGAAGCGCATCTACCCGGCGCGCAACACGCTCGGCGTGCTGACCATCTCGGGCGGCGCCGGCGTGCTGATCTCCGACGCGGCGGAGGCGCTCGGCCTCGCCATGCCGCCGATGCCGGAGGCGGCGCAGGCGGAGCTGCGCGCGCTGGTGCCGTTCTGCGGGCCGCGCAACCCGGTGGACTGCACGGCGCAGGTGGCGAACGACTGGCCCCTCGTCGGCCGCTTCGCCGAGAGCGTCGCCGCGGACGGGGGCTATTCCAGCATCATCGCCTTCTTCACCCAGACCGCCGGCTCGCGCACGGTGGGCGAGGCGCTGCGCGAGCAGCTCAAGGGCGCGATCGCCCGGCATCCGGACCGGCTCTGGGTGCTCTCCGCCATCCTGCCGGAGGAGGGGCGCCGGCGCTACGAGGAGGACGGGTTCCTGGTCTTCGAGGACCCCTCGCGCGCGGTGGTGGCGCTGCACGCCATGGGCCGCTTCGGCGAGTCCTTCGCGCGGGCCGGGCAGACCGCCGCCGCGGTGCCGCTGCCCGAGGTGCGCCTGCCCGGGACGACGCCGAGCGAGGCGGTGGCCAAGCGCCTGCTCGCCGAGGCCGGCGTGCCGGCGGTGCCGGAGCGCGCCTGCGGCGACGCGGCGGCCGCGGTCGCGGCGGCGGAGGAGATCGGCTACCCGGTGGTGCTGAAGATCCTCTCCCCCGACATCCTGCACAAGAGCGAGATCGGCGGCGTGCTGCTCGACGTGCGCGACGCCGCGGGCGTGCGCGCCGGCGTCGCGACGCTGCTCGAGCGGGCGCGCGAGCGGGCGCCGGGCGCGCGCATCGAGGGCGTGCTGGTGGCGAAGCAGATCGCCGGCGCGGTGGAGATGGCGCTCGGCATCACGCGCGATCCGGTGTTCGGGCCGGTGGCGATGGTGGGCCTCGGCGGCGTGTTCATCGAGGTGCTGAAGGACTTCGCGCTGCACCGCTGCCCGCTCGACCCGGCGCAGGCGGAGCGGATGGTGCGCTCGCTGCGCGGCTTCCCGCTGCTCGACGGCGCGCGCGGGCGGCCGAAGGCGGACGTGGCGGCGCTGGCGCGGGCGCTGTCGCGGCTCTCCGCCTTCGCGGCGGCGGCCGGGCCACGGCTGCGCAGCGTGGACGTGAACCCGCTGCTGGTGCTGCCCGAGGGCCAGGGCTGCTACGCCGCGGACGCGGTGATCGAGCTCGCCGAGGGCTGAGCGGGCGCGCGGCTCCCTGGCGCGGCGCCTCAGGCAGGCCGGAGAGGGTCCCGCAGCGGATGCGCGATGACGCGCGGCCGCGGCGCGGCCGGCCACCGCGGCGGCGCCGGCGCGTCCAGGGCGACGAGGTGCGCGGCCGCGGCCTCCGTCTCCGCCGGCGCCTCCTCCGCGGCGAGCACGAGGAGCCCCGCGCGCAGCCAGGGCAGGCTCGCCAGGCCGCGCAGCGCGAGGGTCTCGAACAGGCAGGGGCGCCAGCCGCGCGCGGCGAAGCGGCCCAGCCACTCCGCGAGTGGCCGCCAGCGGATCGTCGGCGTGCCGTCCGGCGCGGCCATCGCGGCCGAGAACACCACCCGCCCGCTCCCGTGCGCGTGGCGGACGAGATTGCCGACCAGCGCCTCGGCCTCCGTCTCCGCCGCGCCGATCGGCCGCTGCGTCTCGATGCAGAAGACGAGGTCATGGCGCCGGCCGAGATCGAAGGCCTCGCCGAGCGGGCGCCGCGCGAAGCGGTCCGGCGCCACCAGGAACCGGTCGGGCGCGGCGTCGTCCACGCCGAACACCTCCTCCACCCCCTCCCGGGCCATGAGGGCGCGCAGGTAGCCGCCGGCGCCGCAGCCGAGCTGCAGCGCCGAGCGCGGCCGGTGCCGCGCCGCCAGGTGCCGCAGCGGCGGCAGGTCCAGCGTCAGCCCCGCCGCCTCCGGCATCTCCGGCGGCGTCTCGGCCGCACGGCCGGAGGCGCGCAGCGCCACGGCCTCCAGGGTGCGCGCGATCAGCCCCAGGCCCGACGGGCCGGCCGACATGCCGGCGTAGCGGATCGCGTGCTCGACCGCGATCGGGTCCTCGACGACGGCCTCGGGCCAGGCCAGCGGCCTGCCGCCGTTGCGCGCGTAGTTGATCGCGATCCCGGTCACGTCCTCCGGCCGCGGCGGCCGGTCGGAGACGAAGCGGGCGAACAGGTCGCGCAGGTGCCAGCTGCCGTGCACGGCCGCGGGCGAGCCCGTGGCGGCGAGGTGCGCGCCCCAGCTGTTGATCGCCTTCGCGCAGATCTGGTCGTAGCTGCGGACGGGGAAGTGGCCGAGCGGGAGGTCCTCCAGCACCACGCGCGGCGCCTCGCTCCCCGCCACCTGGATCGCGTGGTTCCCCTTGCCGATCCGCACCCGCTGCGGATCGAGGCCCGCGGTCGGGATCACCACCTTGAACACCGCGTTCGGCTCCGCGCGCAGACGGTGCGTGATCTCGCGCGGCGGATCGAGGCAGCGTCGGCCCGCCTGGTCCGGCGAGGGGACGTAGGTGCGCCAGCGCACGCGCCCGACCGCTCCCTGCGGGATCGCCGCCAGCGCCTGCGCGAGCGCGGCGCGCGAGGGGGCGATCACGAACTCGTCCGCGTCGAGCGGCAGGACCGCGTCGGGGCGGAACAGGGGCACCATGCGGCGGAAGGCCGCGGTCGTCGCCTCGGACTGCGGGAAGCCGTAGGTCGGGCACTCCATCACGATCAGCGGCAGGCCCTCGCGCTGCAGCGCGGCGAGGATCGCCGGCGTGGCGTCCGCCGAGCCGTTCTCGACGACCACCAGCGCGTCGGCGAAGCGGCAGGTGTGGCGGACCCAGGCCTCGATGACATCGGCCTCGTTCCGCACCATGCCGAGGGCGAGGACTCTCACGGGGGGACCTTGCGGGGGCGGATGTCGCGGTCGCTGCGCGTTCGGGGTCGCCGGATGAACAGCATATCGGCGGCGGATTGCCAACCGCCGGTTTCGGCGGCGCCGGGGCGAGGGCATCGCCCGGGCCCCCGCGCGTCATGGCCACCGAGGCCGCCCGTCGCGGCATCGCGGCCGGCGCACCGGCACGGAACGGGAGTGCCAGGGATGCGCGACGACGAAGGCCATGCATGGATGACGCGCGGCTTGCCGCCGCAGGCGTCGCTCTCCGACCACCCGCACCGGCAGCAGATCAACGCGCTGATCGCGGTGATCGCCGCCCGGCTCGGCGCGCTGCGCGCCAGGGGCGTAATGGACGAGGACGAGGCCGAGCGGGCGCTGCGCACCGCCGACGCCTTCCTGCCCGAGGGCTCCGAGGCGCTCGGCCTCCGCCTGCTCGCCGTGGTGCGCCAGGCGGGCGAGCTCGCCGCCGGCGCGGGCCTGCCGCGCGACCCCCTGGACCCCGGCGGCGCCCGAGGCTAGAGCCGCTTCCGCGCGCCACCACGCGGCGCCGCGGAACGCGGGGGAAGCGATGATCAACAAGATCGTCCGCACCATGGCCGAGGCCATGGCGGGCATCAGGGACGGATCCACCGTGCTGATCGGCGGCTTCGGCGCCGTCGGCCAGCCGGACGCGCTGATCGAGGGGCTGATCGAGCAGGGCGCGAAGGACCTGGTCTGCGTCGCCAACAACGCGGGCACCGGGCGCACCGGCCTCGCGCGGCTGATGGAGCTCGGCCGGGTGCGCAAGATCATCTGCTCCTTCCCGCGCTCCGCCGGCTCGGTCGTGTTCGAGGAGCTGTACCGCGAGGGGAGGATCGAGCTGGAGATCGTGCCGCAGGGCACGCTCGCCGAGCGCATGCGCGCCGCCGGCGCGGGCGTGCCCGCCTTCTACACCCCGACCGGCGTCGGCACGCTGCTCGCCCAGGGCAAGGAGGTGCGCGAGATAGACGGGCGGCCCTACGTGCTGGAGCGCGCGCTGAAGGGCGACGTCGCCCTGATCGAGGCGTGGGAGGCCGACCGCTGGGGCAACCTCACCTACCGGGAGAGCGGGCGCAACTTCAACCCGGTGATGGCGATGGCCGCCGAGCTGACCATCGCGCAGGCGATGCACATCCGCGCGCTCGGCGAGATCAACCCGGACCACGTGGTGACGCCCGGCATCTTCGTGGACCGGGTGATCCACGTGGACAGGGGCCCCGACTGGGCCTAGCGTTCGAGCGGAGGAGACACGCCGCCATGAAGCCCTTCTCGCGCGCCCAGATGGCCGCCCGCGTGGCGCAGGACATCCCCGAGGGCTGGTTCGTCAACCTCGGCATCGGCATCCCGACCATGGTCGCCGACCACGTGCCGGCCGACCGCGAGGTGATCCTGCATTCCGAGAACGGCATCCTCGGCATGGGCCCGGCGCCGCCGCCCGACAAGGTGGACCCGTGGCTGGTCAACGCCGGCAAGCAGCCGGTGACGCTGCGGCCGGGCGGGTCGTTCTTCCACCACGCCGACTCCTTCGCGATGATCCGCGGCGGCCATCTCGACCTCTGCGTGCTCGGCGCCTTCGAGGTGGCGGAGAACGGCGACATCGCCAACTGGGCGACGAGCGAGAACGACACCGCGCCCGCCGTCGGCGGGGCGATGGACCTCGCCGCGGGCGCGAAGCGGCTGTGGGTGGTGATGGAGCACACCACGAAGGACGGGCGGCCGAAGCTGGTCGAGCGGTGCAGCTATCCGCTGACGGCGCTCGGCGCGGTGAGCCGCGTCTACACCAACCTCGGCGTGTTCGACGTGGTGAAGGGGCGCGGCTTCGTGGTGGTGGACATGGCGCCGGGCGTCACCTTCGAGGCGCTGCAGGAGCGGAGCGGGGCGAAGCTGCACCTGCCGGGCTGAACGGGGGAACGCATGAGCGAGGCGCTGGCGGGCACGGAGGCGGAGCGCGCCGAATCCATCCGCATGATCCGCGACAGCGCCGCCGCGGTGGCGCCGCGCGGCGGCGACACGAGGCGCGTCCGCGCGCTGCGCTTCAAGGACCCGGGCTTCGACCCCGCCGTGCTGCGCGAGATGGGCGCGCTCGGCTGGATCGGGCTGCGCGCGCCGGAGGCGGCCGGCGGCGCCGGGCTCGGCATGGGCGAGATGTGCGCGCTGGCCGAGGAGCTGGGCGCCGGCCTCGCGCCGGAGCCGCTCATCCCCTCCGTGCTGTCGGCGACGCTGCTCGCGGCGGCCGAGGACCGGGCGGCGCTGCCGCGCCTCCTCGCCGGCGAGACCTACATGCCGACGGCCTGGCAGGAGCGGCCGGACACGCTGGAGGTGCCGGGCAGCCCGGACGCGCCGCGGCGCTTCATCCCGCAGGCGGCGGGCGCCGGCGGCTTCCTGCTGCCGGTGCGCGAGGGCGGGCGGATCGCGCTCTATGTGCTGGACGCCGCGGGCGCGGACCTCGCGATCGAGCGCACGCAGGACGGCGGGAACTACGGCACGCTGCGACCCGCCCTCGGCGAAGCGCGGCGCGTGGCGGACGACGTCGGCGCGGTGCTCGCGCGGGCGCTCGACGAGGCGGCGCTCGCCACCGCCGCCTATCTGCTCGGCGTGATGGAGCGGAGCTTCGACCTCGCGCTGAACTACCTCAGGACGCGCCAGCAGTTCGGGCGGGTGATCGGCAGCTTCCAGGCGCTGCAGCACCGCGCGGCGGACCTCAGGATCCAGCTCGGCCTGACGCGGGCGAGCGTGGAGAGCGCGGCGGCGGCGCTCGACGCCGGGGCGGAGGGCGCGGTGCGCCGCGCCGCGGTCTCGCGCGCCAAGGCGCGGGCGGCGGAGGCCTCGCTGCTGGTCACGCGCCAGGTGATCCAGCTGCACGGCGGCATCGGCTACACGGACGAGTACGACGCCGGGCTCTATCTGCGCAAGGCGATGGTGCTGGCGAACCAGTTCGGCTCCGCCGCGCTGCACCGCCGCCGCTTCATGAAGGACGCGCCGGAGGGGGCCGAGGAATGAGCGAGACGGCGGAGCGCATGCGCGTCGTCGAGGAGCGCGACGGCGCGGTGCTGGTCCTGACGCTCGACTACCCGGCGCGGCGCAACGCGCTGGCGATGCCGCTGCGCGCCGCGCTCGAGGACGCGCTGGAGCGCGCGCACGCGCCGGAGAGCGGCGTCCGCGCCGTGGTCGTGACCGGGAGCGAGGGGACCTTCTGCTCCGGCGGCGACATCTCCCGCATGGAGGTCGCGACCGCGATGGAGGGGCGCGAGCGCATGCGCCGCACGCACCGCCTGGTGCGGCTGATGGCCAAGGGCGGGCTGCCGATCGTCGCCGCGGTGGAGGGCTGGTGCGCCGGCGCCGGCATGGCGCTCGCCTGCGCCTGCGACACCATCGTCGCGGCGGAGGACGCGCGCTTCGTCGCGGGCTTCCACAAGATCGGCCTGATGGCGGACATGGGCCTCGCCCACTTCCTGCCGGCGCGCGTCGGCATGGGCCGGGCGCGGCGCCTCCTGCTCTACCACGAGCAGCTCACCGCGCCGGAGGCGGAGCGCATCGGCCTCGTGGACTTCGTCGCGCCGAGGGGCCACGCGCTGGCGACCGCGCTGGAGAAGGCGCGCTTCCTCGCCGAGGAGGCGCCGGCGCCGATCCGGCTGACCAAGCAGATCCTCGCCGAGGGCCTCGACGAGTCGCTGGAGCAGGAGAAGACCTACCAGGGCCTGCTCTTCACCACCGAGGACCACAAGGAGGGCCGCGCCGCCTTCTTCGCCAGGCGCAAGCCCGTCTTCAAGGGAGCCTGAGCCGATGACCGCAGCCCCCGCCGCGCCGGCCGAGCCCGAGGACCTGAACGCCCTCGACGACGAGGCCTTCCGCCTGCACGTGCGCCGCTGGATCGAGGCCAACTACCCGCCCGAGCTGCGCCACCCGCCCAAGCGCCTGCACTGGAAGGACAACAAGGTCTGGTACTTCAAGCTGGCCGAGAAGGGCTGGCTCTGCCCCGGCTGGCCGAAGGAACACGGCGGCATGGGCCTCTCGCCCTCGAAGCAGATCATCTTCACCGAGGAGCTGGAGCGCTGGGGCTGCACGCGCACCAACGACCACGGCATCGTCCTGCTCGGCCCGCTGATCATCAACTACGGCACGGAGGAGCAGAAGAGGTTCTTCCTGCCGAAGATCCTCTCCGGCGAGCACATCTGGTGCCAGGGCTACTCCGAGCCCAACGCCGGCTCCGACCTCGCCAGCCTGCGCACCGAGGCGGTCGAGGACGGCGACCACTACGTCGTCAACGGCCAGAAGATCTGGACCACCCTGGCGATGGACGCCAACTGGATCTTCCTGCTGGTGCGCACCGACAAGCAGGCGAAGAAGCAGGAGGGGATCAGCTTCCTGCTGGTGCCGATGGACACGCCCGGCATCACCGTCAAGCCGATCATCAACCTCGAGCTGCACGACGAGTTCTGCGAGGTGTTCTTCGACAACGTCCGCGTGCCGAAGAAGAACCTGGTCGGGCGGATCAACAAGGGCTGGGACATGGCCAAGGCCCTGCTCGGCTTCGAGCGGATCTACCTCGGCTCCCCCCGCCAGTCCGCCTACGCGCTGAAGGGGCTGCGCGCGCTCGCCGAGCACACGGGCGCCTGGGAGGAGCCGGAGTTCCAGGACCGCTACGCGCGGCTCCGCCTCGACCTCGAGGACCTGAAGGCGTTCTACGGCGTCTATGTCGCGAAGCTCCGGCGCGGGGAGACGCTCGGGCCCGACGTCTCGATGCTGAAGATCTACCAGACCGAGCTGTTCCAGCGCATCACCGACGCGATGCTCGAGATCGCCGGCGAGAACGCGGGGCTGCTCGGGCCGATCGAGGGCAACCGCGACCTCAACCCGACCGGCCTCTACATCCAGGCGCGGCCGGCGACGATCTACGGCGGGTCGAACGAGATCCAGCGCAACATCGTGGCGAAGAACGTGCTCGGGCTGCCGGGCTGAGCGCGTCGGGCGCGGGCGGGGCGAAGGCGGGGGCATGGGCGGCGCGCTGCGGGCCTGGCAGTTCTGGGCGCTGGCCTCGGCGGCCTTCGCCGCGCTGACGGCGATCCTCGCCAAGCTCGGCGTCGCCGGCGTGCATTCGGACTTCGCCACCTTCGTGCGCACGGTGGTGATCCTCTTCGTCACGGCGGGGATCATGGCCGTCTCCGGCGGCTGGCAGGCGCCGTCCTCGGTGTCGGGGCGGACCTATCTCTTCCTGGTGCTGTCGGGGGCGGCGACCGGCGCCTCCTGGCTCTGCTACTTCCGCGCGCTGCGGCTCGGCGACGCCGCCCGCGTGGCGCCGCTCGACAAGCTCAGCGTCGTGCTGGTCGCCCTGTTCGGCGTGCTGCTCCTCGGCGAGCGGCTGTCGGCATGGAACTGGCTCGGCGTCGCCCTGATCGCCGCCGGCGCGGTGCTGGTCGCCTGGCGCGGTTGACCGCGGCCGCCGGGGCGGCACTCTGTCGGCGCCCTGCCGCGCAGCTCCATCCCGAAGGGTGTCGCCGATGACCGACCTCTGGCGCCTTTCCGCCGCAGACCTCGCCGCCCGCGTCCGCCGCCGCGAGGTCTCCGCCGCCGAGGCGGCGCGCGACGCGCTCGCCCGGCTGGAGGCGGTGAACCCCGCGATCAACGCCGTCGTGGACCTGCGGCCGGAGGAGACGCTGGCCGAGGCGGCGCGCGTGGACGCGATGCTCGCGCGCGGCGAGGACCCCGGCCCGCTCGCCGGCGTGCCCGTCACCATCAAGGTCAATGCCGACCAGAAGGGCTTCGCCACCACCAACGGGCTGCGCATCCAGAAGGACCTGATCGCGCGCGAGGACAACCCGGTGGTGGCGAACCTGCGCCGCGCGGGCGCGGTGATCCTCGGCCGCACCAACACGCCGGCCTTCAGCCTGCGCTGGTTCACCGACAACGCGCTGCACGGGCGCACGCGCAATCCGCGCGATCCCGCGCTCACGCCGGGCGGCTCCTCGGGCGGGGCGGGGGCGGCGGTGGCGACGGGGATCGGCGCGATCGGGCACGGCACCGACATCGGCGGCTCGATCCGCTATCCCGCCTATGCCTGCGGCGTGCACGGGCTGCGCCCCACCCTCGGCCGCGTGCCGGCGTGGAACCCCTCGGGCGCGGAGCGGCACATCGGCGGGCAGCTCATGGCCGTCTCCGGGCCGCTCGCGCGCACCATCGCCGACATCCGGCTCGCCTTCGCCGCCATGGCCGCGCGCGACATCCGCGATCCCTGGTGGGTCGGCGTGCCGCTGGAGGGGCCGCCGGCGCCGAAGCGCGCGGCGCTCTGCCTGCGCCCGGACGGCCTCGCCATCGTGCCCGAGGTCGAGGCCGCGCTGCGCGACGCCGCGCGCCGGCTGGAGGCCGCCGGCTGGACCGTCGAGGAGGCGGAGACCCCGCCGCTGCGCGAGCCGGCGGCGCTGCAGCTCATGCTCTGGCTCGCCGAATCGCGCCGCGGCATGAACGAGGCGATCCGCCGCGAGGGCGAGCCCGCCGCCAGCTTCGTCATGGCGCAGATGGAGGCGATGTGCCCGCTGCCGGACGTCAACGCGCTGCTCGACGCGCTGCAGAAGCGCGCCGGCTTCGTGCGGCAGTGGATGCTGTTCTTCGAGCGCTGGCCGGTCGCGATCACGCCGGTCTCCGCCGAGCTGCCCTTCCCGGACGGGCTCGACGTCTCCTCGCCGGAGGGGTTCCGGCGCTGCTGGGAGGCGCAGCTCACCCAGGTCGGCCTGCCGCTGATGGGGCTGCCGGGGCTCGCCGTGGCGACCGGCCTGGCCGGCCGCGCGCCGGTCGGGGTGCAGCTGCTGGCCGGCCGCTACCGGGAGGACCTGCTGCTCGAGGCCGGTGCGGCGATCGAGGCGGCGGGGGTGCCGCCGGCGCCCGTGGACCCGGCGTGAGGCCGGATTCCCCCGCGGGAACGCGGGGCGCCGCGCCTACAGGTGCCGCACCGAGAGCGCCCCGCCCCACCGCTCGTTGAGGTACTCGCACACCAGCCGGCGGTGGCAGTGATGCGGCGTCGCCTCCGAGCAGAGCAGGCAGGCGCCGTCGAACTGCTCGGGGCGGAAGCGGTGCTCGATCCCGCGCTCCGCCATCAGCGCCAGGAAGCGCGATTCGTAGGTCTTCCAGTCGCCCTTGGCCTTCTTGAAGGCGGCCAGCATGGCGTCGGTCGGGGCGAGCAGCGGCGCGCGCTCGTAGGCGATGCCGCCGATCCGGCGGAGGAACCAGGCGAGGTCGTCCGCCTTGGCGAAGCCCGCGAGCTGCGAGGTCGCGTGCAGGCGCACATCCAGCACCTTGCGGACGCCGGCGCCGATCAGGCGCCCGAAGAAATGCTCGGCGCTCGTGCGGGTGAAGCCGATCGTGGCGACGGGAACGGCGGTCGTCATGTCACTCCGCCGCGGCCGGCTGCCCCGGCGCGGCGGATTGCTCCTCGCGGAAGGCGGCGCGCCGCGCCTGCTCCCGGTAGGCGAGGGCGAGGCGCTCGGCCCGCGACGCGAACAGGTCCTCGCCGGCGCGGCGCGTCGCGGCGAGCAGCCGGTCCTCGGCCTCCGCCTGGGTCTCGATCCGGCCATCGGCGAGGATGTGGCCGACCGCCACGCCGCGTTCCGCCAGCCGGCGGGCGACGAGCAGGCAGCGGTGGCAGTCGAGCGGGTCCTGCTCCGCGCACATCAGCGCGATGCGGTGGCGGGCGGCGCCGGCGATCACCCGCTCGAGCCCGCGCGCGAAGCAGGGCTGGCGGGCCATCCTCTCGTAATCGGCGACCCCCTCCGTGAGCAGCGAGCGGTCGGCCGGCCGGCCGCCGAGCTCGCGCCCGAGGAAGACATAGGCGATGCCGGCGGCCCTGAGGCCGGCGGCGAGCCGCTCCCTGCCGAATTGCGGCGTGTGCCGGGAATGGGGAGCGGAGCGGACATCGGCCAGCGCGGTCACGCCCGCCCCGGCGAGCAGGGCGACGAACCGCTCCCAGGGGTGGTTCGAATGGCCGATGGTCAGGACCGGGGGTGCGTCGGGCATGGGGCCGGAGCGACTCGCGTCAGAGCGGATATACTCCATTGACCTTGGCGAGCCTTCCTTCCCGGCGCCGCTTCCGCGCCTGATGTGCGACGACGGGGGTGGCGGCCATCCGCATCCGTCAGCCGAGCGCGTGAAGGATGCGCGCGCCGCCGCGAAAAGTGCGGCGCCCGCCTACGCCACCCGCTCCGCCTCCGCCCCCGCGAAGGCCTGGGTGCGCACCAGCCGCGCGTAGGGCCCGCCCGCGGCCAGCAGCTCCGCGTGCCGGCCCTGCTCGACCGCGCGGCCGTTCTCCATCACCACGATGCGGTCCGCGTCGCGCACCGTCGAGAGCCGGTGCGCGATCACCAGCGTCGTCCGCCCCGCGCGCAGCCGCGCAAGCGCCTGCTGCACCAGCGCCTCGCTCTCGGCGTCGAGCGCGCTCGTCGCCTCGTCGAGCAGCAGGATGCGCGGGTTCCGCAGCAGCGCGCGGGCGAGCGCGATGCGCTGCCGCTGCCCGCCGGAGAGCCGCCCGCCGCCCGGGCCGAGCGGCGTCGCGTAGCCCTCGGGCAGCGCCACGATGAACTCGTGCGCGGCGGCGGCGCGCGCCGCGGCCTCGATCTCGGCCTCCGTCGCGCCGGGGCGGCCGCAGGCGATGTTGGCGCGCACCGTGTCGTCGAAGATCACCGCGTCCTGGCCGACATAGGCGATGGCGTCGCGCAGCGAGGCGAGCGTCACCGACCGCACGTCGGCGCCGTCGATCCGTACCGCCCCCTCGGTCACGTCGTAGAGGCGCGGCACCAGCGCGAGGGCGGTGGACTTGCCGGCGCCGGAGGGGCCGACAAGGGCCACCGTCTGGCCCGGCTCGGCGACGAAGGAGAGGCCGGTGAGCGTGGCCTCCGGCACGCCCTCATAGGCGAAGCCGACGCGCTCGAACGCGATCCGCCCGCGCCCGGCGGGCAGCGGCGCGGCGCCCGGCGCCTCGACGACGCGCGGGCGCTCGTCCGCCACGGCGAAGACGCGGGCGAGGCCGGCCAGCCCCTCCTGCAGCGCGGCGTTGAGCGATCCCAGCGCCCGCACCGGCCGCGCCGCGATCAGCAGCGCCGCGACGAAGCCGGTGAACTGGCCGATCGTGCCGGCGCCCGAGGCCACGCGCCAGCCGACGAAGCCGAGCACCGCGGCGACCGCGAGGCCGCCCAGGGCCTCCAGCACCGGGTCCACGCGCGCGCGGGTGCGGGCGATCGCGTAGAGCGACTCGCGCAGCCGCGCGAAGGCGCGCGCGGCGCGGTCCTCCTCCTGCCCCTCCAGCCGGTAGGCGCGCACGACCGGCGCGGCGGCGAAGCTCTCGGTCAGCAGCGAGGCCGTCTCGCCCACGCGGTCCTGCATGCCGGAGGAGGCGCGGCGGATGCGCTTGCCGAGCCTCAGGATCGGCACCGCCGCCACCGGATAGAGCAGCGCGGCGAGCAGGGCGAGCTGCCAGTCGAGCCACAGCATCGAGCCGACCAGGCCGACCACGGTCAGCGCGTCGGCGATGCCGTTGATCGCCTTGGTCAGCGCCTCGCGGATCAGGCCGGCGTCGGTGGTGAAGCGCGCGGCGTGGCGCGCCGGGGCCTCGCGCGCCACGGCGGCGAGGTCGGCGCGCGTCAGGGCGCGGAACAGGTCGTTCTGCAGCCCCTCGATCACGCGCAGCACGATGGACTGCACCGTCACCGCCTGGCCGTACTGCGCCAGCGCCTTCAGCGAGGTGAGGGCGACGATCAGCGGCGGCAGCAGCCAGACCACCGTCGGGTCGTCGGCGCGGAAGCGGTCGAAGGCCTGCTGGATGACGATCGGGTAGAGCGCGGTGAGGCCGGCGAGCGCCGCGGTGCAGACCAGGGCGAGCAGGATGCGCCGGCCGTGGCGCGCGACATGGCCGCGCCAGAGGCGGAGCAGGAGGGCGCGGGACGGGGAGTGGGCGAAAGGGGCGGGGGCCATGCGGAGGCGCGATATCAGACCGCCGCCGCCCCGGCCAGTTCGCGCAGCCAGGCGAGGCAGGTGGCGCGGTCGGCGGTGCATCCGCCCGCCAGCCAGCGATCCCGCACCGCCCGGATCAGCGCGCCGATGCGCGGCCCCTCCGGCACGCCGAGGGCGAGCACATCGGCCCCGGTCAGCGGGAACACCGGCACCGGCGTCGCCGCGGCCCGCGCGCGGTCGGCGGCGCGGTCGCGCCCGTCCCGCGCCTCGGCCAGCCACAGCGCGTCCACCGCGTCCGCGCCGCGCAGCGCCAGCAGGCGCCGCGCCTCGTCGTCGTCGAGGCCGGGCTCCGGCGGCGCCTCGCCCTCCGCCAGCAGCCGCGCCAGCCGGTCGCGCTCCTCGCCCGACATCCGCAGCCGGGCGGCGAGCACGCCGATCCGCCGCGGCGGTCCCTCGCCCACGAGCACCGCGAGCCGCAGCACCGGATCGGGCGGCAGGCCGGCCGCGACCAGCCGCCGGAGCGCGGGCAGGCGCGCGGCCCGGCCGCCTTCCACCGCCTCCGGCAGCACCGCCGCCAGCACGCCCGTCGCGGCCATCAGCGCCAGCGCGTCGCAGGGGTCCGGCGCCTCCAGCAGCCGCTTGATCTCCATCCACACCCGCTCGGCCGACAGCCGCGCGAGGCCCGGCACCGCCGCGCGGATCGCCGCCACCGCCGCCGGGTCCGGCGCGCCGCGCCCGTAGCGGGCGTGGAAGCGGAAGAAGCGCAGCGCGCGCAGGTAGTCCTCGGCGAGCCGCGTCGCCGGGTCGCCGACGAAGCGCACGACGCCGCGCGCGAGGTCCTCCCGCCCGCCGAAATAGTCCCAGAGATCGCCCTCCGCCGAGAGCGACATGGCGTTGATGGTGAAGTCCCGCCGCGCCGCGTCGGCGCGCCAGTCCGTGGTCCATTCGACCGTGGCGTGGCGCCCGTCGGTGGCGACGTCGCGGCGCAGGCTCGTCACCTCCACCGGCTGGCGGGCGAGCACCGCCGTCACCGTGCCGTGCGCGAGGCCGGTCTCGAACACCTTGAGCCCCGCGGCGCGCAGCCGCTCGGCGATCGCCTCGGGAGGCAGCGGCGCGGCGACGTCCACGTCGCGCACCGGCAGCCCGGCCAGGGCGTCGCGCACGCAGCCGCCCACCGCCCGCGCGCCGGGCAGGGCCGCGAGCACCGCCCGCGGCCCCGGCCAGGAGAGGAATTCCGGCGGCGGCACGATCCGCGCCTGCGGCGGGTCGCCCTCCGGCGGCGGACGCGCCGCCACGCCGGCGCTCACTACCGCGGCTCCGGCGCGGTCGGGACGGCGGGGTCGGTCCTGCGGGTCATCGGCCGCTGCTCGGGCCGCCGGGCCGGGGCGGCGACGGGACGTCCCGGCTCGGCGCGGCCCGGCTCGATCTCCTCGCCCTCGCCGACCCAGCGCGGGGCGACGTAGATCATCTCCCGATCCACGCTGCGCGACAGCCCGTACCAAATCGCCCCGCCGATGCCGGCGATCACGGCGAGACCCGCCGCCACCAGCACGACCGTCGAGGGCTCGGCCGTCGGGTAGTAGCGTCGCCACACCCAGAAGGCCACGAAGGGCGTGAGGAACAGCAAGAACTGGATCAGGTATGCCACGATCGCCTTCCACCACCCGCGCCCCGCCCTGGCGACCGGCGCCCGCGGGGCAAGGATGTCATGCCCGCAGAACCCGGGCGAGGTTGACGAGCATCGCCGCGGTCGCTCCCCAGATGGTGTGGCGTGGGTGCGGCCACACCCAGAACTCGCGCGCCCGGCCGCGGAATTCGGCGCGCTCGCGCCGCGGCGCCTCCGGGTCCAGGACGACGTCCAGCGGGTATTCGAAGGCGAGCTCCACCTCCGCCGGATCCGGCGCGATCGCGAGCGGAGGCGGCACCAGCCCCACCACCGGCGTCACCCGGAACCCGGTGCCGGTGAGGTGTTCGGGCAGCCGGCCGACGATCTCCGGGATGCGGGGGTCGAGGCCGACCTCCTCAGCCGCCTCGCGCAGGGCCGCGGCCTCGGGCGTCTCGCCGGGCTCGATCCGCCCGCCGGGGAAGGCGACCTGGCCGGAATGGGCGTTCAGATGCGCCGCGCGCAGGGTCAGCAGGACCGCGGGCCGCTCGGGGTAGGTCACGATCGGGATCAGGACGGCGGCCTCGCGCAGCCGGCCCTCCGCCACCAGGGCGGGATCGAGGAGGTCGCTCTGCGTCGGGGCCGCCTGCGCCAGCGCCTCCGCGTCGCGCAGGCGCGCGATGATCTCCGAGGGCCTCATCGCCGCATGGTGCCTGACCGTCGGCCCTCCCCCCTCCGGCGCCGCGCTACTGCGCGGCGACGGCGGTGGCGCCCACCGGCACGGCCTCGGTGGCCCCGGCCTCGCCCGGAGGAACCTCGTCGATCGGGAAGAACACGCCCTCGCTCCAGACGCCGAGCACCTCGCGCCCGTCGGCCATGCGCTCCGGCCGGGCGAGCGCGACCATCTCGTAATAGACGGGGCGGCTGATCCGCGCCTCGAGGCCCGGACGAACGGTGACGTAGGGGCGCGGCTCGCGGCTCTGCGGATCGATCGCGACGCGGATCGGATGGTCCGCGTCGGCGGTGATCATCTCGTCGAGGTTGGTGCGGAAGGTGAGGCAGGAGCGCCCGTCGCACTCGCGCCACCACATCTCGACGGCGACGAAGGGGGCATCCTCGACCTCGATGCGGCCGCGCTCCGCGGGGGTTTCGAGGACGTAGGAGCCGTCGGCCTCGCGCTTCAGCACGGAGGCGAAGAGGCAGACCAGTTCCTTCCGCTGGATGGGACTGCCGCGGTAGTGCCAGGTGCCGTCGCGGGCGATGCGGATGGCGAAGGTGCCGTGATCGTGCCGTTGCCGGGCCGGTCCCCGGCGCGCCGGGCCGGGCGGTCCGACGGCGACGAGGGGTGGGCTCGCCGCCTGCTGCCCCGCGGTCATGATCGTTGCGCCGTCATTCATCGCTTTCTCCGCGTGCCCGAGAGTCATAGGCTTCCCGCGCCCTTGCACGATGGTTTGCCGGCCCCGCCGGGAACCCGTCGCCACCCCGTCCCTTGGGGGCGTCGCCCCCGGCGACGCCGAGGGCAATATAGGGAGCGTGCCCGGCATGGTTGAAGTGGCGGAGCGAGAAGGGATGGCGGGGGCCGATCCGGCGCGCCTGGTCGCCGAGGTGGAGGCGCTCGGCGCCCGCCTCGCCCGGGCGCGCGAGGCCATCGGCCGCGTCATCTTCGGCCAGCAGGCCGTGATCGAGCAGAGCCTGGTCACCCTGCTCTCGGGGGGCCACGTGCTCCTCGTGGGCGTGCCGGGCCTCGGCAAGACCAAGCTGGTGGAGACGCTCGGGGTCGTGCTCGGCCTCGACGCGCGGCGCGTGCAGTTCACGCCCGACCTGATGCCGGCCGACATCCTCGGCTCCGAGGTGCTGGAGGAGGACGCGCACGGCCGCCGCTCCTTCCGCTTCCTGCGCGGCCCGGTGTTCTGCCAGCTCCTGATGGCCGACGAGATCAACCGCGCCTCGCCGCGCACCCAGTCGGCGCTGCTGCAGGCGATGCAGGAGCGGCGCGTCGCGGTGGGCGGCGAGATCCACGCCCTGCCCGCGCCCTTCCACGTGCTGGCGACGCAGAACCCGATCGAGCAGGAGGGCACCTACCCCCTGCCCGAGGCGCAGCTCGACCGCTTCCTGCTCGAGGTCGAGGTGCCCTATCCGGACGAGGCGGCGGAGCGGGCGATGCTGCTCGCCACCACCGGCGCGCGGGAGGCGCAGCCCGTGCAGGCGATGACCGGGCCGGAGCTGATCGCGGCGCAGGCGCTGATCCGGCGCATCCCGGTCGGCGAGCAGGTGCTGGACGCGATCCTGCGCCTCGTGCGCGGGGCGCGGCCGGAGGTTTCGGGGCTCGAGGCGGTGCGCCGGCACCTCGCCTGGGGCCCGGGCCCGCGCGCGGCGCAGGCGCTGATGCTGGCGACGCGCGCCCGCGCCGTGCTCGACGGCCGCCTCGCGCCGAGCGTGGACGACGTGGCGGCGCTCGCCGAGCCGGTGCTGCGCCACCGCATGGCGCTGACCTTCACCGCGCGCGCGGACGGCGTGCGCATCGCCGACGTGATCGAGACGCTGAAGGGCCAGATCGGGTGATCGCGACCTGCGCCGCCGCGGCGCGCGGCGTGGTCCGATCCGGCGGGGAGGGCCGGTGAGCGCCGCCGCCTCCCGCGCCGCGACCCGCGCCGAGGCGCTGGGCGCCGCCCTGCCGCCGCTCGTCGTCGCCGCCGAGCGGGTCGCGGCGACGGTGATGCAGGGCGTGCACGGCCGCCGGCGCGCCGGCACCGGCGACGCCTTCTGGCAGTTCCGCCCCTTCGTCCAGGGCGACCCCTCGAGCCGCGTGGACTGGCGGCAGAGCGCCAAGTCCGACCGCCTCTTCGTCCGCGAGACGGAGTGGGAAGCGGCGCAGACCGTCGCGCTCTGGCGCGAGCCGGGGGAGTCGATGCGCTGGCGCTCCCACCTCGCCGCCGTCACGAAACGGGAGCGCGCGGATCTTCTGCTGCTCGCGCTCGCCGCGCTGCTGCTGCGCGGCGGCGAGCGCGTGCGGCTGCTGCCGAGCCCGGGCCGGCGCAGCTTCGCCGGGCGTGGCGCGCTGGTTCCGCTCGCCGAGGCGCTGGCGCGGCACGAGGCGCCGGCGGAGGACGCGGCGATCCCGCGCCATGCGCGCGCGGTGCTGTTCGGCGACTTCCTCGTCCCGCTCGAGGAGGTGGGCCGCACCGTCGCCTCCCTCGCCGCGCGCCCGGTGCGCGGACATCTCGTCCAGGTCCTCGATCCGGCCGAGGAGACGCTGCCCTATGCCGGACGCATCCGGTTCGAGGGCCCGGCCGCGCCGGAGGAACCGGTGCTGGTGCCGCGGGTGGAAGGGGTGCGAGCGCTCTACGCCGAGCGGCTGGCGCACCACCGGGCCGGGCTCGCCGCCATCGCCGCCGGGGTGGGCTGGAGCTTCGCCGTTCACCACACCGACCAGCCGCCGGAGGCGGCGCTGCTCGCCCTGTGGCTCGCGCTCGCGCCCCAATGACGAACCCTGGCGGCCCCGGCGCCGTTTGGGCAGTGCCTGGGCCTCCGCTCCGCGGCCGCGGGGGCGGCGCGGAGGCCCGTGCCGCCGCGTGACGCCTGAATTCCGCGACGCCGCATCCCACATGTCCGGGATCCCGGCTCCGGCGGGCCGGGGCGTGCTGCTCTGCTCCCCGGCCGGCGCCGGGAACGTCCGGTGCGGACCGCGCCCCCGGCCCGAGGGCACGAAACGGTATGCGAAATGCGCGAGGCCCTGCGGTATGCTTGATTTGATGCGCCGCCCCCTCCGATGCTCTCCCTAGGCCCCGTCGCCTTCGCGGCCCCGTGGCTGCTGCTCGCCCTGCCGGCCCTGCCGCTGCTGTGGTGGCTGCTGCGGGTCACGCCGCCGGCGCCGCGGCGCCAGGTGTTCCCGCCGATCCGCCTGCTGCGCGACCTGCCGGTCGTGGAGCAGACGCCCGCCCGCACGCCCTGGTGGCTGCTCGCGCTGCGCATGCTGGCCGCGGCCCTCGTGGTGCTGGGGCTGGCCCGGCCGGTGCTGGGGCCCGGCGCCGGCGCGGGGGTGGCCGGCGGCGGAATGCCGCTGCTGGTCGTCGTGGATGACGGCTGGGCGGCGGCGCCGGACTGGCCGGCCCGCATGGCGGCGGCCGCCGCCGCGGTGGAGCGCGCCGGGCGCGACGATCGGCGCGGCGCGCTGCTCGTGACCGCCGCCTCCGAGACCGGCGAGCCGCCCTCGGTCAGCGGCCTGATGCCCGCGGAGGAGCTTCGCGCCCGCCTCGCCGCGCTGCGCCCCAAGCCCTGGCCGCCCGACCGCGTCGCCGCGCTCGAGGCGCTGCGGCGGTTCCGCGCCGCCCATCCCGGCGGCTTCGAGAGCCTGTTCGTCGCCGACGGCGTCGAGCATGCGGCGGAGGGCGCGCCGGAAGGCTTCGCGCCCCTCGCCGCCGCGCTCGCCGCGGCCGGGCCGCTCACCCTGGCGCTGGCCGAGGGACGGGCGGTGCGTCGCCTCGACCCGCCGACCGCCGAGGCCGACCGGCTCGGCGTGACCGTGCGCCAGATCCCGCTCGCGGTGGCCTCCGAGGCGGGGGTGCTGGCGCGCACCGGCGACGGCCGGGTCCTTGCGCGCGCCGCGGTGCCGATCCCCGCCGGCGCCGCGGCGGGCGAGGCGACGCTGGAGCTGCCGCTCGAGATCCGCAACCAGGTGGTGCGGCTCGAGCTGGACGAGCCGGCGGGCGCGGCCGGCGTCGTGCTCCTCGACGAGCGCTTCCGCCGGCGCCCGGTCGGTCTCCTCGCCGGCGGCGAGGGCTCGGCGGACGCCCACCTGATCGGCGAGCTGTTCTACCTCGACCGCGCGCTCGGCCCCTTCACCGAGATCCGCCGCGGGGCGCTGGAGCAGATCCTCGCCCGCCAGGTCGCGGTGCTGGTCCTCGCCGACCGCACCGTGCCGGAAGGGCGCGAGCGCGAGATGCTGCAGCGCTGGGTCGAGGAGGGCGGCACGCTGGTCCGCTTCGCCGGCCCGCGCCTCGCGGAGCGCCAGGACCCCCTGCTGCCGGTGGCGCTGCGCGCGGGCGAGCGCCAGCTCGGCGGCGCGCTGTCGTGGGAGCAGCCGCAGCGCCTCGCGCCGTTCCCCGACCATTCGCCCTTCGCCGGCCTGCCGGTGCCGGCCGAGGTGACGGTGGAGCGGCAGGTGCTCGCCGAGCCCTCGCCGCGGCTCGCGGAGCGGAGCTGGGCGCGGCTCGCCGACGGCACGCCGCTGGTCACCGCCGAGCCGCGCGGCGCCGGACGCGTCGTCCTGTTCCACGTGACGGCCAACGCCGACTGGTCGAACCTGCCGCTCTCCGGCCTGTTCGTGGACATGCTGCAGCGCCTCGTCGCGCTCTCCGCGGGCGTGAGGGGGGCGGAGGGCGAGCAGCCCCTGGCGCCGCTGGAGACGCTGGACGGCTTCGGGCGGCTCGGTCCCGTCCCGCCGGCCGCGGCGGCGGTGGCCGCCAACCGCATCGACGGGACCGCCGCCTCGCCGCGCCATCCGCCCGGCTGGTACGGCAGCGCGGGGCAGGGCGAAGGCGGCGAGGCGGCGTACCGCCGCGCGCTCAACCTCACCGCCGGCCTGCCCCCGCTGCGCGCCGCGCCGCCGCCCGCCGGCGCGGCGATCCTCCCGATCGGCGGCATCCCGGCCGAGCGCGACCTCGGCCCCTGGCTGCTCGCCGCCGCCTTCCTGATCCTGGCGCTCGACATGCTGATCTCGCTGGTGCTGCGCGGGCTGCTGCCCGCCGCCGCCTCGCGCCGCGCCGCCCGGGCGGGCGCGACCACCGCGGCCGTGCTGCTGCTCGCGACGCTCGCCGCGGCCGCCGTGCTGCCGCCCGCGGCGCAGGCCCAGCGGGGCCCGGCGCCGGAAGGCGCCGCGGCCCTCGCCACGCGGCTCGCCTATGTCGCGACCGGGGACTCGGCGGTGGACGAGATCGTGCGCACCGGCCTCCTCGGCCTGTCAGACTACGTGAATCGCCGCACCGCCGCGGCGCTCGCCGAGCCGGTCGCGGTGGTGCCTGGGCGCGACGATCTCTCCTTCTATCCGCTGCTCTACTGGGCGGTCACCCCCGAGGCGCCGCAGCCCGACGCGCGCGCCGTCGAGGCGCTGAACGCCTTCATGCGCCATGGCGGCATCATCCTGTTCGACACGCGGACCGAGGGCTCGGGCGAAGGCTTCGCGCCCGGGGCGCGGGCGGCGCTGCGGCGCGTCACGCGCGACCTCACCGTCCCGCCGCTCGCGCCGGTGCCGGAGGATCATGTGCTGAAGCGCGCCTTCTACCTGCTCTCGGAGCTGCCGGGGCGCTTCGCCGGCGGCACGGTGTGGGTGGCGCGCGACGTGGACCGCGCCAACGACAGCGTCTCGCCGGTGATCATCGGCGGCCACGACTGGGTCGGCGCCTGGGCGGTCGACCAGCGCGGCAACAACCCCTACGCGGCGATCCCCGGCGGGGCGCGGCAGCGCACCCTCGCCTACCGCTTCGGGGTGAACCTCGTGATGTACGCGCTGACCGGCAACTACAAGGGCGACCAGGTGCACGTGCCGGCGATCCTCGAGCGGCTGGGGAACTGAGGCCGATGGAGGCGCAGCTCGCTCTGCTGCTTCCGGTCTGGCTGGTCGCGCTGGCGACGCCGGGGCCGGACACCCTCGCGGTCTCGCACGCGGCCCTGTCGGGCGGGCGGCGGCCGGGCCTCGCCTGCGCCGCCGGGGTGGCGACCGGCATCGCGATCTGGGCGGCGGCGGCGCTGTGCGGCCTCGCGCTGCTCTTCGCCCAGGCGGGGTGGCTCTACCGGATCGTCACGCTGATCGGGGCCGCCTACCTCGTCCTCCTCGGCGCGCGGATGCTGCGCGCCGCATGGAACGGAGGGGACGCGGCGGCGGCCACGGTTGCGGCGGGAGGCGCGCCCGCCCCAGCCAAAGCCTTCCGTCGCGGCCTGATCACCAACCTCGCCAATCCCAAGGCCGCGGCGCTGTTCGGCAGCCTGTTCGCGGTGGCGCTGTCGCCGCATCCCGGCCTCGTGGAGGGCGCGACGCTGGCCCTAGCCTTCGCCGGAACCTGCCTCGCCTGGTACGCGCTGCTTGCCGCCTTGCTGGCGCGGCCGCGCGACGCCGTCGCCTACCGGCGCGCCGCGCGGGGCGTGAACGCATTGGCTGGCGCCGCCTTCCTCGGGTTCGGGGTGCGGCTCGCCTGGGCGGAGGCCCGCTGACATGCGCCAGGCTATCGCCGGGCTGGACTTCGCCCCCGTCCTGCCGCTTTGGCTGCTCGTCGCGCTCGGCGTGCTGGCGCTGCTCGCCCTCGCCCCCGCGCTGTGGTGCCGCGCGCGCGGCGCGGTCTGGCGCGTGGCGGCCTTCGCGCTGCTGCTGCTCGCCCTCGCCAATCCCCGCCTCGTCGAGGAGACGCGCGAGACCCGGCCCGACATCGCGCTGCTGGTGGTGGACCATAGCGATTCCGCCCGCCTCGGCGCCCGCGCCGCGCAGATCGAGGCGGCGCGCGCCGCGCTCGAGGCGCGCGCCGCGCGCCTTCCCGAACTGGAGTTCCGCACCGTCACCGTGCCCGAGGGCGGAAACCAGGGCACCCGGCTGTTCACGGCGATCGAGCGCGCGCTGGCCGACATCCCCCGCGCGCGCCTCGCCGGGGTGATCGCGCTGACCGACGGGCAGGTGCACGACGTGCCGGCGCGGCCCGCGCTCGACGCGCCCTTCCACGTTCTGCTCCCCGGCCGCCCCGGCGAGACCGACCGGCGCGTGCGCGTCATCGAGGCGCCGGGCTTCGGCATCGTCGGGCGCAGCGTCGAGCTGCGCATGGTCGTCGAGGATCTCGGCGTGGCCAATGCCTCCGGCGCGGTCGGCCTCGCCATCCGCCGCGACGGCCAGGCGCCGCGCCGGCAGAGCGTGCCGATCGGCCGCGAGCACCGCATCACCGTGCCCATCGAGCGCGGCGGGCCGACCGTCGTCGAGATCGCCGCCGAGCCGCGTCCGGGCGAGGTCTCCGAGATCAACAACCGCCGGGTCGTGACCATCAACGGCGTGCGCGACCGGCTGCGCGTGCTGCTGATCTCGGGCGAGCCGCATGCGGGGGAGCGCACCTGGCGCCGCATCCTCAAGGCCGACCCGAACGTGGACCTCGTCCACTTCACCATCCTGCGCCCGCCGGAGAAGGACGACCTGACGCCGCTCAACGAGCTGGCGCTGATCGCCTTCCCGGTGCGCGAGCTGTTCCAGGTGAAGCTGCGCGAGTTCGACCTGATCGTCTTCGACCGCTTCGCCAACCGCGGCATCCTGCCGCCGGTCTACCTGCGCAACATCGCCGACTACGTGCGCGGCGGCGGCGCGCTGCTGGTCTCCGTCGGGCCGGAGTTCGCCGGCACCGTCAGCCTGGCCGCGACGCCGCTCGGCCAGGTGCTGCCGGCGCGCGCCGTGGGCGGTGCCGAGGCGGTGATCGAGGCGCCCTTCCGTCCGCGGATCAGCGAGCCCGGCCTGCGGCATCCGGTCACCGAGGGGCTGCCCGGCCTCCCGGCGCCGCCGCAGGGGAGCGCCGCGGGCGGCGCGCCGCCGCCCGAGCCGGGCTGGGGCCGCTGGTACCGCCACCTGCGCGCCGACCAGCGGTCGGGCACGGCGGTGATGGAGACGCCGGAGGGCGGGCCGCTGCTGATCCTCGACCGGGTCGGCGAGGGGCGGGTGGCGCTGATGCTCTCCGACCACATCTGGCTCTGGTCGCGCGGCCACGACGGCGGCGGGCCGCACCAGGAGCTGCTGCGCCGCATCGCCCACTGGCTGATGAAGGAGCCGGAGCTGGAGGAGGAGGACCTGACCGCCCGGGTCGAGGGCGGCCGCCTCCAGGTGCAGCGCCGCAGCGTCGAGCCCGGTCCGCCGCCCGAGTTCACCGTCACCGCCCCGGACGGCGCCGTCTCTCGGCACCGGGGCGAGGCGGCGCCCGGCGGGCGCGCGGTGCTCGACCTGCCGGCCGAACAGCCCGGGGTGTGGCAGGTGACGGACGGCCGGCGCACCGCCTTCGCCGCCGCCGCCGCCGCCAACCCGCTGGAGATCGCCGACCTGCGCGCCGACGACGCGCGGCTGCGCCCGCTCGCCGAGGCGACGGGGGGGGCGACGCGCTGGCTCGGCGACGGGGCGGAGCCCGTGCTGCCGGAGCTTCGCCGCGTCGCCGCGGGGCGGGACGCGAGCGGCAGCGGCTGGATCGGCCTGCGGCGCAACAACGACCACACGGTCACCGGCATCGCGGCGCTGCCGCTGCTGCCGCCCTGGCTGGCGCTGCCGCTGGTGCTCGGCACGCTGGTGCTGGCCTGGCGGCGCGAGGGACGCTGAAGAGGGGGCGCGCTCCCCCCACGGCATGCCGGCGCTGGCCTGGCGACGATCCCGGCGTTAGGCTCGCGCCATGCAGCGCGCACCCTTCCGCCTTCCGCTCCTCCTCGCCGCCGGGCTGGCCGCGGCCGGCCTCGCCATCGGCGGCGCAACGCCTGCCCTGGCCCAGCAGCGCGCCCCCGGCGAGCCGCTGCTCCCCAACCAGCCGGAGCCGGAGCGGCGCGCCCCGCCTCCGGCCCTGCCTGGGCTCTCCGCGCGGCAGGCGCCGCAGCCGATTCCGGCGGACCCGGCGCGGGCGCAGTCCCTCTCGCCGAACGCGGCGCTGTTCGACGCGATCGCGCGCGGCGACCTGGCAGCGGCGCGCGACGCGGTGGCGCGTGGCGCCGACCTCAACGCCCGCAACGTGCTCGGCCTGACGCCGCTCGACGCGGCGGTAGACCAGCGGCGCGACGAGATCGCGTTCTTCCTGCTCTCGGCGCGCGGCACCGCCGCGCGGGGCACGGCCCGTCCGCCGGCGAACGCCATCGCCGGGACGGCGGAGGGGGCGGCCGCCATGCGTGGCGCCAACCCGGCGCGGCCGGCGGTGGCGCCGCGCCGTGCCGCCGCCCCGCCGGCCGTCGTGCCCGGGGCCGCGCCGCCCGCCCAGCCGCGCCTCTTCGCCAACGACGGCGGGGCGCCGATCCCCGAGATCGGCTTCCTCGGCTTCGACGCCGGGCGGCCGCCGGGCGCCGCCGCCCCGGCACCCGCGCGCGGGGGCGGACGGGGCTGATCCTCGCCCGCTTCGCCGCGGCCGCGGACGGGGTGGCGGTCGTCACGGGGCCGGGCTAGAAGCCGCCGGACCCCAGCGCCCGCCCGTCCCGTCGAGGGAGCCTGTCCGCCGCATGATGACGACCTGGACCGTGCAGGACGGACGGCCGGTGCTGCGCGAGGGGCCGGAAGGCATCGCCGCCCTCGCCTCGGGCTGCCGCCCCGTCTGGGTGGACCTCGTCGGTCCCACGCCGGAGGAGGAGCGCGCGGTGCAGGGGGCGCTGCGGCTCGAGATCCCGACGCGGGAGGAGATGCAGGAGATCGAGAGCTCCTCGCGCCTCTACAGGGAGGGCGAGGCGCTGTTCCTCACCGCGCCCTTCCTCCACGGCATGGAGACGGGCGAGTACGGCTCGACCGCCATCACCTTCGTGCTCACCGCCGAGACGCTGGTCACGGTGCGCCACGCCACGCCGAAGGCGTTCTCCGTCTTCATGGCGCGGGCGCAGCGCCATCCGGGGCTGCTCGCCTCGGCCGACGCGGTGATGCTGCACCTGTTCGAGCAGGTGGTGGACCGCCTCGCCGACATCCTCGAGCGCATCGCCGCCGACATGGACCGCGCGAGCAGGCTCGCCTTCGGCACCGCGCGGGCGCAGGTGAAGGCGTCGCGCAAGGACGCCGACCTCAAGGAGGTGCTGATCACCCTCGGCCAGGTGGGCGAGGTGACGACGCGCGCCTCGGAGACGCTGCTCGGCCTCTCGCGCATCCTTACCTTCGTGGGCGCGGAGAAGGCGACGGCGGTGCGCCGCGAGAACCAGGGGCTGATCAAGACGCTGGTGCGCGATGTGCGCTCGCTCGTCGAGCACGCGAACTTCCTGAACAGCAAGGCGAACTTCCTGCTCGACGCGGTGCTCGGCATCATCAATGTCGAGCAGAACGAGATCATCAAGACCTTCACGGTGGCCGCGGTCGCGCTCATGCCGCCGACGCTGATCGCCAGCATCTACGGGATGAACTTCCAGGTGATGCCGGAGCTGCGGTGGGAGATCGGCTATCCGCTGGCGCTGCTGCTGATGGTCATCTCGGCGGTGGTGCCGATCTACTACTTCCGGCGCAAGGGCTGGCTCTGAGCGGCATGCGCGGGAGTGTCGCGCGGGCGCTCGCCGCGCTCGGGGCGGTCGCCGCGGCGATGGTGCCGGCGGCGGAGGTTCCGCCGGCCCGCGCGCAGCCGGGCGCGGCGGCGCCTGCCGAGGTTGCGCCGCGCCCGGCCGGCGGCGTGCCGCGGCCGGCGCCTGCCTGTCCGCCGCGCGCGCCGCGCGTGCGCGTCGTGCTCGAGGATCCGGAGCCTACGCTGCTCATCGGGGCCGGCGTGGACGAGCTGCACGGGGAGAGCCGCGAGCCGCGCACGCCGCGGCTGCACCACCTCGCGCTCACCACCTCGCGCGTGGACTGGCGGAGCGAGGTCACCGCGCACTACGCCCGGGCGCCGGAGGGCGGGCCGGTCTGCGCGGTGATCGGCACGCTGACGCTGCACCTCGTGCATGCCGAGCACGTCATCCGCCTCGCGCGCGAGATCCCGGAGGGCGGCTGCCTGTGGCGCGCGGTGCTGGCGCATGAGCGTCGCCACGTCGCGGTGAACCGGCGCGCGCTGCGCTCCGCGGCGCGGCGGCTGCATGCGGTCGCCAAGGAATGGGCGAGGCGCGCGGAGGCGCGCGCCCCGGACGTCGAGGGCGCGGTCACCGCGCTGCAGGAGCGGCTGCGCCGCGCCATCGAGCCGACGCTCGCCGCCATGCGGGCGGAGCGCGAGCGCGGCCACCGTGCGATCGACACGCCGGAGGAGTACGACCGCCTGGCGCGGATCTGCCCCGCCGATCAGGCGGTGCTGAACGAGCGGCTGGAGGCGCGCTGAGCGCCCGCCCTGACCCGCGGCGCGCCGGCCCACCGTCCTTTCGCTTCCCCTGGCGCCGCCTTTCGAGGCACTCTGACCGCAGGAGTTCGCCCATGCCCGAGACCCACACCATCCCGGCCACGCCCGAGACCGTCCGCTGGGGTGCCTTCGACGCGTCCTTCCCGCCGGTGGCCACCGTCGCCTCCGGCGACCTCGTCGTCCTCGAATGCGTCTCCGGCGGGCCGGAGGTGCTGCCGCCGCGCGAGGCGATGCTCGCGGTGCATCCCGCGCTGCCGCGCATCCACGCCGCCTGCCCGCGGCTCGGCGCGCACATCATCACCGGGCCCGTCGCGGTCGAGGGCGCCGAGCCGGGCGACGCGCTGCGCGTGGACATCGAGAAGATCGAGCTCGGCGCCGACTGGGGCTACTGCGGCTTCCGCCCGCTCGTCGGCACGCTGCCCGAGGACTTCCCCTTCCGCCGCGTGCTGCACATCCCGGTGGACCGCGAGCGGCGGGTCTGCCGGCTCCCCTTCGGCCCGCGCGAGGGCGGGACGGAGCTGCACCTCGCGCCCTTCTTCGGCGTGATGGGCGTCGCGCCGCCGCGCGACTGGGGCCAGATCAACACCAAGGAGCCGCGCGCGCACGGCGGCAACCTCGACAACAAGGAGCTCGTCGAGGGCACGACCCTGTGGCTGCCGGTCTGGACCGAGGGGGCGCTGTTCTCCGCCGGCGACGGGCACGGCGTGCAGGGCGACGGCGAGGTCTGCATCAACGCGCTGGAGATGTGCCTGACCGGCCATTTCCGGCTCACCCTCGAGAAGGGCGGCGGGCCGCGGGAGCCGGCGCTGCGCTTCCCGCGCGCGGAGACGCCGACGCACTACGTCAGCATGGGGATGAACGAGGATCTCGACCTTGCCATGAAGCAGGCGCTGCGCGAGATGATCGCCTTCATCGTCGCGCGCACCAACCTCTCGGCCGCGGACGCCTACCAGTTCTGCTCGCTCGCGGTGGACTTCCGGGTGACGCAGACGGTGAACGGCGAGAAGGGCGTGCACGGCATGCTGCGCAAGGGGCTGCTGTTCTGACGCGCCGCCGCCCCCGCTGCCCGGCCGCCCCGGGGCGGGCGCCCGGGCCGCCGCGGCGCGACCGATTGCGGATCATGGGTTTTCCACAACTTTTCGCGTGTCACGCGGTATCCAGAACTTGTGGAGTCCCTGTGCGTTCCCCTACCGTATCTAGTGGTCGGGGGGTCAGGGAGGCCAGCCATGGAATGGTCGGTCGAGGCGATTGACAGGCTGCGGGTGCTGTGGGCCGAAGGGCTATCCACGGCCGAGATCGGTCGCCGGATGGGGGTGTCGAAGAACGCGGTCGTCGGCAAGGCGCATCGGCTGAACCTGCCGGCGCGGCCGAGTCCGATCCGCCGCGATCCGTCCGCGCCGCGGGTGGCGGCGGCGCCGGGTCCGGCGGCGCGGACGGCGGCGTCCTGCGCGCCGGCGGTTGCGCCGCGGCAGGCGCCCGGCGGCGCGTCGGGAATGGCGGCGGCGGGAGGGGGCCTCGCGGAGCGGGGGAGCGGCGGGACCTCGCCCGCAGCGGGCCCGATCGGCCGTGGGCGCGCCGCGGTTCCGGTCGCGCGGGCCACCGCCGTGGCGACGGCGGTGCCGCCGGCGGCCGTGGTGCGCAGCTTTCCGCGCCTTGGCGGGACGACGCGCAGTTGCTGCTGGCCGATCGGCGAGCCGGGCACGCCGGAGTTCCGCTTCTGCGGCGGCGAGGCGATGCCGGGCAAGCCCTATTGCGCCGAGCACGCCGCGGTGGCGTATGTGAGGGCGCGCGACCGGCGCGAGGACGCAGCCTAGGCCCGCCGGGGCCGCGCCGGTCCGTCCTCCGCTGGCCTGCCGGCGGAGGGCCGGAACGTTCCTCCCGCGCAGCGGAGAAGGGCCGCGCTTGCGTGGGAAGCCCGGTTGGTCTAGCGCGTGCGCATTCGGGGGAATGCATGGCGGCCAGTCAGTCGCAGCGGCATCGCCGGTCCGACGGAGGGCACCCGCGCGCCGCGCTCGATGCCAAGGCGGTGCGGGAAGCCTACCGGCGCTGGGCCGGCATCTACGATTCCGTCTTCGGCGGCGTCTCGGCGGCCGGCCGGCGGCGGGCCGTGGAGGCCGTGAACCGGCTCGCCATGCCCGGCGGGCGGCTGCGGGTGCTCGAGGTTGGCGTCGGCACCGGCCTCGCCCTGCCGCACTACCGCCGCGACATCGAGGTGGTCGGCATCGACCTCTCGCGCGAGATGCTCGAGCGGGCACGCGAGCGCGTCGCCAGGGAGCGGCTCGTCCATGTGTGCGGCCTGCTCGAGATGGACGCCGAGCGCATGGCCTTCCGCGACGGCGCCTTCGACGTGGCGGTGGCGATGTTCACCGCGAGCGTGGTGCCCGACGCCAAGCGCCTGTTCGCCGAGATGGCGCGCGTGGTGCGGCCGGAAGGCACCCTGCTCTTCGTCAACCACTTCGCCGTCGAGTCCGGCCTGCGCTGGTGGATGGAGCGCAGCATGGCGCCGCTCGCCCGCGTGCTGGGCTGGCATCCGGACTTCAAGCTCACCGACCTGCTCGATCCGGCGCAGGTGCCGGTCGAGGCGATCGAGCCCTGCCCGCCCGCCGGGCTGTTCAGCCTGGTGCGCGTGCGCAACCTCGGCGCGCCGGCAGTGCGGGCGGCCGCCTGACGGCGGCCCCTCCTCACACCGGCAGCCGCACCCGCGCGCGCAGGCCGCCGAGCGGGCTCTGCTCCAGCACGATGTCCCCGCCATGGGCGCGTGCGATGTCGCGCGCGATGGCGAGGCCGAGCCCGGTGCCGCCGGCCGAGAAGCTGGCGAACGGCCGGAACGCCTGCTCCCGCGCCTCGGCCGGGATGCCGGGGCCGTCGTCGTCCACCGTGACCTGCGCCCAGGCCTCGCCCACCCTGGCGTCGCCGTCCTCGTCCTCGGCCCGCGGCACGCGCGCAACCGCGACCGCGATGCAGCGCGCGTGCTTGCGCGCATTGTCGAGCAGGTTGCCGATGCAGCGGCGCAGCGCGTCCTGGCGCAGCGGCATGACCAGCGGCTCCGGCGGCACGTGCACCGCGACCTCGGCGCCGTCGCGCCGCGCCCGCGCCGCCACGTCCTCGACGATGCGCACCAGGTCGGCCTCGACCACCTGCTCGGTCCCCTCGCCGCGGGCGAAGGCGAGGTAGGCGGCGACCATCCGCTCCATCTCCTCGACGTCCTGGGTGAGCGCCGCGACGTCGTCCTGCCCCTCGCCGCCTCCTGCCGCGCCGCGGCCCGGCAGCATGGCGAGGGCGAGGCGCATGCGGGTGAGCGGCGTGCGCAGGTCGTGGCTGATGCCGGCCAGGAGCTCGGTGCGCTGCGTGACGAAGCGGCGGATGCGCGCCTGCATGGCGTTGAAGGCGCTGGCGGCCTGGCGCACCTCGGTCGCGCCCTCGGGCTTGATCGGGCCGATGTCGCGGCCGAGGCCGAACGCCTCCGCCGCCATCGCGAGGCGCCGGATGGCGCGCACCTGGTTCTTCATGAACAGTGCGGCGACGACGAACAGGATCAGCGACGAGCCGACCAGCCAGATCACGAACAGGTAGAGCGTGCTGGCGAACAGCCGCTTGCGCGGCGCCTCCACGTGCAGCACGCCGTCCGGGAGCTGCACCCGGATGATCACGCTGCGCGGGTCGCTCTGCCAGTCGGTGTCGAAGGGGCGGCGCACGCGCTCGCGCAACGCGGCGTCGAGATCGCCCTCGAGCGGCAGCAGCGGCAGCGAGGCGCCGCGCTGCGCCGGCGGGCCGAGCGTCGCCCCGTCCTCGAAGGCCAGGGTGAGGTCGAGGCGCCACGCCGCCTGGCGGAAGATCCACGCGCGTTCCTCGCGGAGCCCCTCGCGCGACAGCAGCTCCACGACGATCCCGACGTCGCCCGCGACGCCGGCGGCGAGGCGGCGGGAGATCACGTCGAGGTGGCTGCCGTAGAAGACCTGCAGCGCCACCGCCTGGAGGATCACCAGCGGCAGCAGGATGATCAGCAGGCTCCGCCCGAGCAGGCCACGCGGCACCAGCACGCGCAGCAGCCGCGCCAGCGGGCGGGCGCGGAGGGCGAGGCCCGGGGCGGCGATCCCCGCCGTCGCGCCGCGGTCGCCGGCCGTGCCGCGGTCGGCGGCCGCGCGCATCACGGCCCCGGCCGCAGCACGTAGCCGCGGTGGCGGATGGTCTGGAGGAAGCGGGGCTCGCGCGGGTCCGGCTCGATCTTGCGGCGCAGGCGGGTCACCTGCACGTCGATCGCGCGCTCGCCGGCCTCGGGGGTGCCGAGGGCGGCGGCGATCTCCTCGCGCGCCAGCACCTCGCCGGCGCGGCGCGCCAGGGCGGCGAGCAGCGCCGCCTCGCCGCCGGTGAGGCGCACCGGGCCGTCCGGGCCGCGCAGCTCCGCCCGCTCGGGGTCGAACCAGAGGAGGCCGAGCTGGATCGGCGCCGCCGGCGTGGCGGCGGCCGGCGGCGCGGCGCGCCGCAGGATAGTGCGGATGCGCAGCGCCAGCTCCCGCGGGTCGAAGGGCTTGGGCAGGTAGTCGTCCACGCCGTGCTCGAAGCCGGCGATGCGGTCGTCCGGCTCGCCGCGCGCGGTGAGCATCAGGATCGGGACGTCGTGGCCCGCGCGGCGCAGCGACTCGGTCAGGGCGAGGCCGGACTCGCCCGGCATCATCACGTCCAGCACGATCAGGTCGAAGGCGAAGGAGGCGAGCGCGGCGCGCGCCGCGGCGGCGTCGGCCGCGGCGGTGACGCGGAAGCCCTGTTCGGCGAGGAAGCGCTGCAGCAGCGCCCGCAGCCGCGCGTCGTCGTCCACCACCAGGAGGTGGGGAGCCTCGCCAGGGTCGGCGGTGGTAGGAACGGCGGCGGGAAGGTTCATCGGCGCGTCGGCCCGGCGGCGTTCGGTGCCTCGAGCCGGTCGAGCTGGGCGCGCGCCTCCGCGCCCATCAGGCCGCGCATCACGCGGCGGAAGCCCTCGACGGCGGCGGGGCCGGCCTCGCGGTAGGCGCGCATGATGGTCTCGCGCTGCCGCTCGAACAGGCGGCGCTCGAGCGCCGCGCCCTTCTCCGTCAGGGTCAGCAGGCGCTGGCGCCGGTCGCTCTGGCCGGGCGACTGGGTCACGTAGCCCTGCTCGACCAGCGGCGTCAGCACCCGCCCGAGCGACTGCTTGGTGATGCCGAGGATCGCCAGCAGTTCGCCCACGGTGATCCCGGGGCGCCGGCCGACGAAATGCAGCACGCGGTGGTGCGCGCGGCCCATGTCGAGTTCGGCGAGGAGGGCGTCGGCGCCGGCAGTGAACTCACGGTAGCCGAAATAGAGCAGGTCCTGGGCGAGGCGGAGCTCCTCCTCGCGCAGGAACAGGAGCTGGCGCCCGGCGGCGAGCGGCGCCGCGGGGCGCGCGGCGGTGCCGCCCGCCGCCGCCCCGCCCGGCGTTCCGCCGCCCTCGGTGCCGGCGGGCCCCGCTGCCACGCTGTCGCCCCTCTTGGCCGGCATGGGTGCCGCGCTCCCGGTTTTGGTCAGCATTATTGACACATCTCGAGGGCCGATCCTAACATGACCCGGCTGCGAGCAACGAAATTGCGCCGTTCAGGACGCATCTTTGGAGGACCGCCACCATGGCCCTGGTTCCCTACGACGATCGCGACGGCTGGATCTGGTGGGACGGCCGGATGGTTCCCTGGCGCGACGCCAAGCTGCACGTGCTGAGCCATGGGCTGCATTATGCCAGCGCCGTGTTCGAGGGCGAACGGGCCTATTCGGGCCACATCTTCAAGCTCCGCGCCCACACCGAGCGGCTGATCAACTCCGGCCGGCTGCTCGGCTTCGAGATCCCGTGGACGGCCGAGCAGATCGACGCCGCCTGCAAGGAGACCCTGGCGAGGAACGGCCTGACCGACGCCTATGTCCGCCCGATCGCCTGGCGCGGCCCGGAGGAGATGGGGGTCGCCGCCAAGGCCACCAAGATCCACATGGCGGTCGCGGCGTGGGAGTGGGGCGCCTATTTCGGGGTCGAGCAGCGGATGAAGGGGGTGCGGCTGGCGATCGCGGAATGGCGGCGCCCCGACCCGCGCACCGCGCCGACGGCGAGCAAGGCCGCCGGCCTCTACATGATCGGCACGCTGTCGAAGCACGCCGCCATGGACCAGGGCTGCGACGACGCGCTGATGCTCGACTGGAAGGGCGACGTGGCGGAATCCACCGGCGCCAACATCTTCTTCGCGATCGACGGCGCGCTGCACACGCCGACCCCGGTCTGCTTCCTCGACGGCATCACGCGGCGGACGGTGATGGGGCTCGCGCGCGCACGGCAGATCGCGGTGGTCGAGCGCACCATCGCGCCGGAGGAGATGGGGAAGGCGAGCGAGGTCTTCCTCGCCGGCACCGCCGCCGAGGTGACGCCGGTGCGCCAGATCGGCGACCTGACCTTCACGCCGGGCCGGATCACCGAGACGCTGATGAAGGACTACGACGCGCTCGTCCGCATGACGCCCGAGGAGGTCGAGAGGCGCGGCGCGTGACGGCGGGATGACGGGCGGCGGCGGCCGCGCCGGGCGAGGAGGTGCGCTGGGCCGCCGCCGCGCCGCGTCTGCGCGCGCCCGGCGGGGGCGTCACGGCGCGAAAGCGCGGGCGGCGAGGTAGAGGCCGAGCGCGAGCAGCGCCCCCTGCACCGCGCGACGGAACCAGAGCTCGGGCAGGCGGGTGCGCAGCCGCTGGCCCGCCGCCATGCCGAGAAAGGCCGGCGCCAGCCCGGCGAGCGCGGTGAGCCCGCTCTCGAGCGCGAGCATCCCGTGGCGCGCCAGCCCTGCCCCGAGCGGCAGCGTCACGGCCACCACGCCGAGGCCGAAGCCCTGCACGAACTGGGCGGGCGGCAGGCGCAGCGCCGCGAGCCAGGGCGCCGCCGGCATCAGGAAGCTTCCGGTGAGCCCGGCGAGGAGACCGGAGGCGCCGCCCATCACGGGGTGCAGCCAGCGCTCCCGGCGCGGCGCGGGCGGGCGCCACTGGGGGCCGAGCAGGGCAAGGCAGGACGCGCCGACGAGCAGCAGGCCGAGCAGTCCGGAGAGCAGCGCCGCGTCGGACCGGGCGAGCACGCCGACGCCGAACCAGGTGCCGACCGCGGCGGCGAGCGCGAAGGACCAGAGGCGCCGGAGCGTCGGCCACAGCGCCCCGCCGGCGAGGGCCTGCCAGACATTGGTCGCGAAGGCCGGGAGCAGGACCAGGGCCATCGCGTCCGGCAGGCTGCGCGTCAGGGCGAGGACGCCGAGGGCGATGGTGGGCAGGCCGAACCCGGTGATGCCCTTGATCGCGCCTGCGAGCAGGAAGACCGCCCAGACGAGGGCCGCGTCGGCGAGGTCGGGGATCGGCGGGGGCATGCGCGTCGCAGTCTGCGGGGCGCGCGCGGCGGAGGCTTCCGCCGCGGCCGAAGCGCCGTTCCGGCCGCGCGGGCGGCCGGTCCGTCCCGCGCGGTGCCGTCGGCCTGCCTCAGTCGGCGCGCGCGCCGGAGATGCGGACCGCCTCCTGCCACATCGGGCGCTCGCGCTCGGCGCGCTCCGTCACCGCCTCCGGCGTGGACCAGGCGATCTGTGCCCCGGTGTCGAGGAAGCGGCGCTGCATCGCCGGATCCTCGGCGAGCGTCTTCAGCGCCGCGTTCAGCTTGTCCACGATCGGGCGCGGCGTGCCCGCCGGGAAGACGAAGCCCTGCCAGGAGGTGACGACGAAATCCGGGACCCCGGCCTCGACCATGGTCGGCACGTCGGGCAGCATCGGGAAGCGCACGGCCGAGGTGACGGCGAGCGCGCGCATCTGCCCGTCGCGGATGACCGCCATGTAGCTCGCGAGGTTGTCGAGGGCGAAGTCCACTTCGCCCTTCAGCATCACCGGGATCGCCTGCGCCGCGCCGCGGAAGGGCACGTGGATCGCCTCGTAGCCGGCGCGGGCGGCGAGCAGGGCGCCGGAGAGGTGTGGCGTGGTGCCGATGCCCGGCGAGGCGTAGGTGATCCCGCCGCGCTTCGCCTTCGCCCAGGCGATGAACTCGGCGAGGGTGCGCGAGGGGTTGTGCGCGCTCGGCACGACGGCGACGTTGGGCAGTTCCCAGGCGAGGGCGACGGGGGCGAAGTCGCGCTCCGGGTCGTAGGGCAGGCGGGAGTAGAGGTAGCGGTTGATGACGAGGTGCGCGACGGCGGCGATGCCGAGGGTGTAGCCGTCCGGCGCCGCCTTGGCGGTGGCCTCGATGCCGATGTTGCCGCCGGCGCCGGGGCGGTTCTCGACCACGAAGGTCTGGCCGAGCATGGACTGCAGGCGCTCGCAGTAGATGCGCACCAGGATGTCGGTCGAACCGCCCGGCGGCCAGGGTACGATGGCGCGCACCGGGCGGTTGGGCCAGTCGGTGCCCTGCGCGATGGCCGGCGCGGCGAGCGCGGCGCCGACGGCGCTGGCGGAGAGGATCGCGTGGCGGCGCGTGATGGGCGGCATGACGGCGCGTCTCCCGGATTGCGTTGCCGTCTGCATAGCGCGCGCGCGGCCGGGGGGCCAACGGCGAATGGCCGGGGAGCGGTCGGGGACGGGAGAAGAGGGCGGCGCGCCATGGCTGGCGCGCCGCGAGTTGGGGGAGGAAACGTCCAGGATACCCTCCGGACCGCCGCGGCGGCCCGAACTGGACAGCGGTCGGATAACGCGCGGGGCGGGGCGCGGGCTTTGATCCACCGCAAGGGCTCCACCGAATGTGCGCGGCAGCACGGCCCGCGCTTGCGGAGGAACCGGCTTGTCGCGCGACCCCGACCGGGGGTTTGCTGGTGCCCCGACAGGGACAGGGAGGGAGACCGATCATGGCACGCGTCGCACTCGTCACCGGCGGTCAGCGCGGCATCGGCGCGGCGATCAGCGAGGCGCTGAAGGCCGCCGGGCGGAAGGTGGTCGCCAGCTATGCCGGGAACGACGCCGCCGCGCAGGCCTTCACCGCGCGCACCGGCATCCCCTGCTACAAGTTCGACGTCGCCGACTTCGCCGAGTGCGAGGCGGCGGTGCGGCGGATCGAGGTCGAGGTCGGCCCGATCGAGATCCTGGTGAACAACGCCGGCATCACCCGCGACGCCACGATGAAGCGCATGACGCGCGAGATGTGGGACGAGGTGATCGACACCGATCTCGGCTCCTGCTTCAACATGTGCAAGCTGGTGTGGGAGGGCATGACGGCGCGCAGGTTCGGGCGCATCGTCAACGTCAGCTCGATCAACGGCCAGGCGGGCCAGTTCGGCCAGGTCAACTACGCCGCGGCGAAATCGGGCATCCTCGGCTTCACCAAGTCGCTCGCGCAGGAGGGGGCGCGGTCCAACGTCACGGTGAACACCATCGCGCCGGGGTACGTGGACACGGAGATGGTGCGCGCCGTGCCGGAGGACGTGCTGCAGAAGATCATCGCGCGCATCCCCGTCGGCCGGCTCGGGCGGGCGGAGGACATCGCCCGCGGCGTGGTGTTCCTGACCGCCGACGAGGCCGACTTCATCACCGGATCAACGCTATCCATCAACGGCGGGCAGCACATGTACTGAGTCGCGCGACGGCGGCCGTCGCCGGCGGGCTTCCGCACGGCGGAAGCGGGCCGCGGCGGCCGCGACGCGCGCCCCCGCCGCCCGGCGCCCGGGCGCCGTCAGCCGAGCAGCTGCTCCAGCGTCGCGTCCGCGACGCCGGCGAGGAACACCTGCCCTGGGCCCCCGCTCCAGCCCAGCCGCGTTCCGGCCACGCCGTCGAGCTCGTCGGCCATCACCCACGCCTCGCCGGCGGTCGGGCCGAGCAGGACGACGCGATCCACCCCCACCTCGAAATCGGCGATGACGTTCTCGCCGCGCTGCCAGGTCCGGAAGAGGAAGGTGTCGGCGCCTTCGCCGCCGGCGAGCAGGTCCGAGCCCGCGCCGCCGTCGAGCAGGTCGTCGCCGAGGCCGCCCTCGATCGAGTCGTCCCCCGGACCGCCGCGGATCGTGTCGTCGCCCCGGTTGCCGAGGATAATGTCGTTCCCGGCGCCGCTGGTCAGCAGGTCGTCGTCGCTCACGCCGGAGAACCGGATGTCGTTCACCCCGCCGATGAGGTAGTCGTCGCCGGCGCCGCCGTGCACGGTGTCGCCGCCGATCGCACCGAGCAGCGTGTCGTTCCCGACCCCGCCGAAGATCAGGTCGTTGCCGGCGCCGCCATCGGCGCGGTCGTCGCCGGCGCCGGCGCGGAGGGTGTCGCCGAGATTGCCGAAGGGCATGAAGGGCGAGGTCGGGAAGCCGCCGTAGAGCACGTCGTCGCCGGCGCCGCCGACGAGGAGGTTGCCGCCCTCGCCGCCCCAGACCGTGTCCGGTCCGCCGCGGCCGATCAGGACATCGTCGCCTGCGAGGCCCTTGATCAGGTCCGGTCCCATGGTGCCGGTGAGGCTGTCCGCCGCGGTGGTCCCGATGAGGATGGCCATGCCTGTCCTCTTCCTGGCCGCCCCCTTGGTCCTGTCGTGGCAGGAAGGGCGGTTACATTGATAGATTGAATATTAAGGGCAATATTCGATTAGTTATTATTAAACGGTCTGGCGCCCGAAGGATCACCAACCGGTCGGACACAACGGCGCGAGAGCCGGCCGCCGGCTCTCACCCCATGCGCTCCGCCACCCCGCCGGGCCGCCTGCTGCGAGGACGCAGGTGACCGGGGGGCGGTCGGAAGGGCAGTAGCGCACGATCGCGCGACCCGGGCGCGGCCGGTGCCGCGCGGAGGTTCCCGTTCCCCGGTCGGGGCCTCCGAACCGCTGTCCGGAGGGCGGCAGCCGCCGCTTCGGTCCGACGCCCGTCACGGCTCGCAACCCTGGCGACCGTCGCGCGGGCACGACCTGGCGGCCCCGTGGCGCCGACGCCGTGCCGTGCGAAGGGGCGGCGGAACGCCTCGGCGGACCAGGAGCGCCGGCGTGTCGCGCCGCCATGCGGCCCGGGGCGACGCGCTCGGGGCGACCCGCGGCTGGCGCATCGTTCAGGCGCGGCGGGGCAGAGCGACGCCGACCGGCGCCCCTCGCCTCGCGCGGGCGCGCCATCACCACGGCCGGGTCGCCCGGGCCCGGCCGCCGTTCCTATCCGCGCCGGACCGCGTGGGGCAGGAAGGCGCCGTTGTAGTAGGGGGTCACCGAGAGCGGCCGGCGCGCCGCATAGACGTAGGCGGGATGGTAGATCATGTGGATGATCGCGTCCTCGCCGATCGCGATCTCGGCGGCGCGGGCCAGCAGCGCGTTCCGCCTGGCGTCGTCCATCGTGGTCAGCGCCTCGGCGACCAGCGCGTCGGCGCGCGGGCTGGAGTGGCGCGTGCGGTTGGCGGTGCCGAGCCCGCGGTCGCGGTCGTAGGTGTGCACCAGCGCCCGATAGGCGTAGCTGACGTTGTCGGCGCCGTACTGCGCCGCCATCAGGCTGAAGGCCTGGCGCGCCGCCTGCGGGAAGTAGGCGGCGTTGGGCAGGGTCACGACCTCCGTCCGGACGCCGACCCGCGTCCAGAACTGCGCGATCGCCTGCGCCACCTTCTCGTCGTTCGGGTAGCGGTCGTTGGTGGCGTGCAGCGTCGCCCGGAAGCCGTTCGGGTAGCCGGCCTCGGCCAGCAGGCGGCGGGCCCGCTCCGGGTCGTAGGGCGCGACGCCGAGCGCGGCCGAGGTGCCGGGCGTGCCGGGCGGCAGCAGGTTGGAGGCCACCGTCGCGGCGCCCTCCATCACCCGGTCGACGATCGCGGCGCGGTTGATGGCGTAGGAGAGCGCCTGCCGCACCCGCACGTCCTTGAGCGGATTGCGCGTCATCGGCTGGCCGTTGGCGTCGCGGATGTGCGGCGTGACGTCGCGGTCCATGTCCATCGCCACGTACATCACGCGCATGCCGGCAGTCTGCGTGACGGTCAGCGCCTCGTCGCGCCGCAGCCGCGCGATGTCCTGCACCGTCACCTCGTCGATCGCCTGCACGTCGCCGGCGAGCAGCGCGGCCACCCGGCTGGCGTCGGAGGGGATCACCCGGAACTGCGCCTCCTCGAAGGCGGGCGCCGGCCCGAACCAGTGCGGGTTGCGCCGCATGGCGACGAACTCGCCGAAGCGGTAGTCGCTCAGCGTATAGGGGCCGGAGAAGATCCGGACGCGGCCCGCGTTGAAGTCGGCGGTCCTCAGCTCCTCGCCCAGCGCCCTGGAGATGACCGCGATCTCGGCCATGTCCTCGGCCATGAACGGATAGGGCTCGGCGGTGTGCAGGTGGAGCGTCCCGGCGTCCTTCACCTCGACGCGGGTGATGGCGCGGACGAAGATGTGGTAGGCGCCGGCCGAGCCCTCGATCCGCGGCACGCGCCGCAGGCTGAAGGCCACGTCCTCGGCGGTGAGCGGGCTGCCGTCGCTGAACCGCGCGCCGGGGCGCAGCCGGAATTCCCAGACGCGCCCGTCGCCGATCGGCCGCCAGCTCTCGGCGACGCCGGGCTCGGCCTTGCCCTCGGGCGACATGCCGACGAGCCGGGCGTGCAGCGCGCGCAGCAGGTTCTGCTCGCCGGCCAGCCGGAAGTGCGGGTCCATGGAGGTCGGGCTGAGCTTGATCCCGGCCCGCAGCGTGCCGCCGGCGGCATCGGCCTGCGCCCGCGCCACCAGGGGGCGCGCGCCTACCGCGGCGGCAAGGGTCGTGGCGCCGAGCGCCCTGAGGAACTCCGCCCGTTTCATGCGCCGCGTCCCTTTCCTCCGATGGCGGGCACGCGATCTTCCGCGCCGCCGGCGCGCCTTGCAAGCGCGGCGGGCGGCGGCGTCGGCCGCGGGCGGCGCCGCGCCCCCGCCGGGGCGCCGGATCGCCGGGGCACGGCGGGCCGGCCGGGCCGGATCCCGCCCGGTTCCCGGCGATCGCCCGGAAGCCGATCGCGGCCCGTGTCGCGGCGACGGAGCCGAGCCCCTCCTACCGGACGGCGGCGCTGCCCGAAGCCGCCGGCGCCCTCAGGAGCTTCCAGGTGGAGGTCGCGAAGGCGACCAGCGTGCCCTCGGCGTCGCGCGCCTCCGCCCGCAGGAACCAGGTGCCGCCGCGGCGCAATGCCTCGCCGCGGCAGACCACGCGGCCGCCGCGGACCGGCGCCAGGTACTGGACCTTCATCTCCAGCGTCGTGCCCGGCCCGCCGGCCTGGCGGTTGAGCAGGTGCCCCATGGCGATGTCGAGCGCCGTGGCGAGGACGCCGCCGTGCAGCGTGCCCTGGGGGTTGAACAGGAAGTCCGCGGCGTCGAAGGCGACCTCGCAGGCCTCGCCGGGGTAGGTGACCTCCAGGCCGAGGAGCCGGGCGAGGAAGAAGTCGCCGAAGGTCTCGCGCGTGCCGGCGGCGGCGCGCTCGAAGGCGGCGCGCGCCTTCGTCTGGTCAATGCGGCGATCCATCGGGTCCTCTCGAGCGGTGCGAAAGCGTCGGCGCACGGGCGGCCCGTGCGCGGGCCGAGGCGCGCATCATGCAGGCATCGCGTGCGCGGCGACACCGTCGCCGCGCCATCGGCGGCCTGGCCGGGGCCCACCCGGGAGCGGCCGCCCCGCGCCGCGGCGCCGGCCCGCGTCATGCGCCGCGCAGCCGGCGCGAAAGGTCGCCCGCCAGCGCCTTGAGCTCTTCGCCGAGCCTGGCGTAGCCGATCCGGCGCAGCTGCTCGCTCACGCCGACGACGACCAGCGCGTGCGAGACCGGGCCGCGCAGCGCGACCGGTGCTGCGATCACCGTCACGCCCGCGATGTAGCGGCCCTCGTCCACGGCGTAGCCCGCGGCCCGCGCGGCCTCGACGTCGGCGCGCCATTGCGCCGGGCTCGGCGGATCGTCCCAGCGCAGCGCACGGAAGCGCCGCTCGATCTCCGGCCAGGGATGGCCGCCGAAGGCGGCGATGCAGCGGCCGGTGGCGCTGATCAGCGCCGGGTAGCGGCTGCCCACGTCCACCTGCAGGCGGAGCGCCTGGCCCGGCCGCGCCAGGGCGACCACCACGATGTGCTCGAGACCGCTCGCCTCGACGCCGATTGCGGTGACCCCGTGCCGGGAGGCGATCGCGTCGAGGATCGGCTGGGCGAGGTTCGCGAAGCCGTCGTGCCGCAGCATCCCGCGGGCGAGCGAGACGACCCCGCTGGCGAGCCGGTAGCGCTTCGTCTCCGGGTCGAAGGAGACGAGTTCCTCCGCGGCGAGCGCCCGCAGGATGTGCAGGCAGGTGCTGGGCACCAGCCCGAGGGCGCGCGCGACGGCGTGAACGCCGAGCGGCGTGCCGCTGCGCGACAGCAGCCGGAGGATCGCGACCGCGCGCGTTACGGCCGGCACGGCGCGGATCGCGGCGGCCGTGGAAGGCCGCGCGGCCGCCGCCGCGGCGCGCGCCGGCGGCGCCTCCGTCCGGCGTGCGGCATGCGGTGCGGGGTCGCTGCGGTCTCTCGCGCTCATGTTGTCTATATACAACAAAACGATGCATTTGACAACATCTCGGCCATCCTTAGGATCGCCCGAGGGCAGCCGCACCGCGTCGAGGTCCGATGGCGAAGCTCACCGACAGCAGCGACTACGCCTTCGCGCAGGCGAATTTCTCCCCGGAGCGGCTGTGGGAGTTCTTCGACGGCGACCGCGCCTCGCTGAACATCGCCCATGAGTGCGTCGACCGCCACGCGGCGGGCGACGGCGACCGCATCGCAATTCGCATCGCCCACGCCGACGGCCGCGACGAGGCCCTCACCTTCCGCGCCGTCGCCGAGGCCTCCTCGCGCTTCGCCCACTGGCTCGCGGCGCGCGGCGTCGCGCGCGGCGACCGCGTGGCGGTGATGCTGGAGCCGTCGCTCCCCTTCTACGCCGCGCTGTTCGGCGCGATGAAGCGCGGCGCCGTCGCGGTGCCGCTGTTCACCCTGTTCGGCCCCGAGGGCGTGCGCCTGCGCGTCGCCGACTGCGCGCCGAGGCTGCTGCTCGCCGGCGCGGAGAAGGCGGCGGAGCTGGCGGGCGGCATGCCGGGCCTCGAGACGGTCGTCGCCGACGCGGCGCTGATGGCCGCGCTGGAGCGCTTCCCCGCGACCTGGCGCGCCGACACGCGCCCCGAGGACATGGCGCTGTTCCAGTACACCTCGGGCACGACGCGCGAGCTGCCGGAGGCGGTGAGGCACACCCACCGCGCCATCGTCGTGCTGATGGCCGCGGCGCTCTACGGCACCGGCGTCCGGCCCGGCGACGTGTTCTTCTGCCCCTCCTCGCCGGCCTGGGGGCACGGGCTCGCGCACGGCACCCTGGCGCCGCTCGCGCTCGGTGTGACGACCGGGACCTGCGCCGGGAAGTTCGATCCGGTGCGGCTGATGCGGGCGCTGCAGGACTACGGCGTCACCAACCTCTCCGCCGCCGCGACGCACTACCGGATGATGCGCACCTGCGGCCGCGCCGGCGAGTTCCGCTTCGCGATCCGCAAGCTCTCCTTCACCGGCGAGCCGATGGACGGCGAGACCGCGCGCTTCGTCGAGGCGACCTTCGGCGTCCCCGCCTGCAGCATGTACGGCACGACCGAGGTCGGGGTGATCCTGGTGAACTACCCGGGGGCGACCGACTTCGCCGTGAAGCCGGGCTCGCTCGGCAAGCCGGTGCCGGGCCTCCGGGTGGAGGTGCAGCGCCCCGACGGCATGCCCTGCGCGCCCGGCGAGGTCGGCGAGATCAAGGTGCTGCGTCGCGGCGCCTGGGTGCCCACCAAGGATCTCGGGCGTGTGGACGAGGACGGCCACTTCTGGCACGCGGGGCGCGCGGACGACGTGATCATCTCCGCCGGCTGGACGATGAGCCCGGTCGAGATCGAGGACGTGCTGCTGAAGCACCCCGACGTGAAGGAGGCCGCCGCGATCGGCGTGCCCGATCCGGTGCGCGGGCAGGTGGTCAAGGCCTTCGTCGTCAGCCGCGGCCGCGCCGGCGACGAGGAATTCGCCCGCGCGCTGCAGGACTTCACCCGCGAGCGCCTCAGCCGGCACGAGTATCCCCGCCAGGTCGCCTTCGTGGCGGAGCTGCCGAAGACCCCGGCGGGCAAGATCAACCGCAAGGCGCTGCGCGAGGCCGAGGCCGCCGCCGCAGCGGCCGCGACCGCCTGAACCGAGCCACGAGGACCGACCGCCGATGTCCGCCGCCGCCAGCGCCGCCGCACCCGGCACCCGCCTGTTCCCGCGCATCACCGACGAGGCGCTCGACGCGCTGCGCGCGCGCATCGGCAGGCGCATCGAGAACTCGATCGAGCCCTGGTGCCACGAGGCGACGCGCGACAACATCCGCCACTACGCCCACGGCATCGGCGACGACAACCCGCTCTGGTGCGACCCCGACTACGCGGCGCGGAGCGCCTTGGGCGGCATCGTCGCGCTGCCGAGCTTCCTGTTCGCCACCAGCCGCATCGTCTCCGGCTACGTCGGCGGCCTGCCGGGCGTGCACGCCATGTGGGCCGGCGCCGACTGGACCTGGCACCGCTGGGTCCGGCGCAACGAGACGATCACCACCGAGGCCTGGCTGAAGGAGCTGGTCGAGCACCGGACGAGCTTCGCCGGCCGCTCCATCCAGCAGGTCTACCACGTGCGCTTCTTCGGCGACGGCGGCGACCTCGTCGCCGAGGCCGACAGCTGGTGCTTCCGCACCGACCGCGACGCCGCGCGGGAGGAGGGCACCAAGTACCGCGAGCTGAGGCGCAAGCCGCCGCGCCGCTACACCGAGGAGGAGCTGGCCCGCGTCTGGCGCCTCTACGCGGAGGAGCGCCCGCGCGGCGCGACGCCGCGCTACTTCGAGGACGTGCAGGTCGGGGATGCGCTGCCCACCATGCCGAAGGGGCCGATGACGGTGACCGGCTTCATCGCCTTCGCGCAGGGCTGGGGCGGGCTCTACATCCGCGCCAACCGCCTCGCCTGGAAGCAGATCCAGGCCCATCCCGGCCTCGGCATCCCGAACCGCTTCGGCATCCCCGACTGCCCGGAGCGCGTGCACTGGGAGCCGGAGATGGCGCATCTCGTCGGCGCCCCCGGGGCCTACGACTACGGGCCGGAGCGCTGCTCCTGGCTGACCCACCAGCTCACCGACTGGATGGGCGACACCGGCTTCCTGGTGCGCGCGACCTGCAGGCTGCGCCGCCACAACCCGGAGGGCGACCTGCTGTTCATAGACGGCAGGGTGACGGGCAAGCGCGTCGAGAACGGCCGCCACCTGGTCGAGATCGCGCAGGAGGCGCGCAACCAGGACGGCGAGCTTTCCGCCGTCGGCACCGGCCTCGTCGCGCTGCCCTCGCGCGCCGGCTAGCAGCGACGACAAGGATAAAGGAGGACCGTCCCATGAAGCGCAGAAGCATCCTCGCGCTGCCGCTCGCCGGCGCGGCGGCGGCGCTGGCCAGGCCCGCCCCGGCGCAGTCCTGGCCGACGCGCCCGGTGCGCATCGTCGTGCCCTATCCCGCGGGCCAGGGCACCGACATCTTCGGCCGCCGCTTCGCCGAGTTCTACCAGCGCCGCTTCAACCAGCCCTTCGTGGTGGAGAACCGCGCCGGCGCCGGCGGCAACATCGGCTCCGCGCTGGTCGCGCGGGCGGAGCCCGACGGCCACACCCTGCTCTGGGGCACCAACGCCACCCACGCGGCGAACGAGTTCATGTTCCCCTCGCTCGGCTTCGATCCGGTGAACGACTTCGCGCCGATCGCCGCCATCCTCAGCCTCGGCATGGTGCTCTACACCAGGCAGGACTCGCCGGTGGGGTCGCTCGCCGATCTGCTCTCCGCCGCGCGCGCCCGGCCGGGCGAGGTCTCGGTCGGCGTGCCGAGCACCACGGCGCGGGTGGTGACGGAGATGCTGCGCCAGGCCGCCGGCGTCCAGCTCCAGCAGGTGCCCTACAACGGCAGCGGCCAGGCGCTGACCGGCGCGCTGCGCGGGGACGTGCTGGCGGTGATGGACACGATCGCCGCCTCCCTCGGCGCGATCCGCGGCAATCAGGTGCGGCCGCTCGGCGTCTCGCTCGGCAGGCGCTCGGAATCCGTGCCGCAGGTGCCGACCTTCGGCGAGCAGGGCGTGGACGTGGAGGCCACCGCCTGGAACGCCTTCTACGCCCCGAAGGGCACGCCGGCCGGGATCGTGCGGGCGCTGAACGAGGCCTCCAACGCGGCGCTGGCCGATCCGGAGCTGCGCGCCTTCGTGGTGAACGGCGGCGCCGAGCCGCTCGGCGGCACGCCCGAGGACCTCGCCGCGCTGATGCGCAGGGACCGCGCGAAGTGGCAGCCGGTGATCGCGAGCCTCGGGCTCCGGGCCCAGTAGCGCGATGAGCGGGGAGGCGGCGTGGCCCGGCCCGCTCGCCGGGCTGCGCGTGCTCGACCTCACCCGCGTGCTGGCGGGGCCGCTGGCGACGCAGTTCCTCGGCGACCTCGGCGCCGAGATCCTCAAGGTGGAGCCGCCCGGGAAGGGGGACGACACCCGCGGCTTCGCCCCCTTCGTCGGCGGGGAGAGCCACTACTTCCTCGGCCTCAACCGCAACAAGAAGAGCCTGGTGATCGACCTGCGCGCGCCGGAGGGCGCGGAGGCGCTGCGCCGCCTGGCCGCGACCGCCGACGTGCTGGTGGAGAACTTCCGCCCCGGCGTGATGGACCGGCTCGGCCTCGGCTGGGAGGCGCTGTCGGCGCTGAACCCGCGGCTGATCTACTGCGCCATCACCGGCTTCGGGCTGAGCGGCCCGCTGCGCGAGGCGCCCTCCTTCGACATCGTCACCCAGGCGCTGACCGGCGTGCTGAGCGTCAACGGCGAGCGCGGCCGGCCGCCGGTCAAGCTCGGCCTGCCGGTCGGCGACATGTCGGGCGGCATCTTCGGCGCCCAGGCGATCCTCGCCGCGCTGCACGAGCGCCACGCCACCGGGCGCGGACGGCTGATCGACGTCAGCCTCTACGACGGCACGATGGCGCTGCTCGGCTACCTCGCGCAGCTCGCCTTCGCGACCGGGGCGGACCCCGAGCCGATGGGCAACGCGCATCCCTCGGTGGTGCCCTACGGCAGCTTCCCGGCGAAGGACGGCGCCATCATCATCGCCTGCCTCGCCGACGGGTTCTGGCCGAAGCTCTGCGCCGCGCTCGGCCTCGACGACCTCGGCGCCGACCCGCGCCTCGCGACCATGGCCGGGCGGCGCGCGCACCGGGGGGAGATCGAGCCGCGCATCGCCGCGGTGACGCCGGCGCGCAGCGTCGCGGAGTGGCAGGAGGCGCTGACGGCGGCCGACGTGCCGCACGCGCCGATCCTCGGCGTCCGCGCGGCGCTCGCCCACCCCCACGCGGCGGCGCGGGCGATGGTGGTGGAGGTGGAGCACCCGGCCGCGGGGACGCTGCGCCTGCTCGGCCGGCCGGTGAAGTTCCCGGACGCGCCGGCGCCGCAGCCGCCGCTGGCGCCGCCCCCGCTGCTCGGGCAGCACACCGCGGAGGTGCTGCGCGGCGTCGGCTACGCCGAGGCCGAGATCGAGGCGCTGCGCGCGCGCGGCGTGATCGACCGGATCGAGCGTCCCTGACCGGAGCCGGAGGAGGAGCGGAGGGGCGGCCCGCCTATGGCGTTTCCCGCGGGGGCGCGAGGGCCGTGGCCGCGCCGGGGGGCCGCGCCCGCGCGGAGCGGACCCGGCTCTTGCCGCCGGCATCGCTTCCCCGCTGATCTATGCACGCTGCGAGGAACGGACACGGGAGGGAACGCCATGACGACACGCGGCCGCGTGGTCTTCAGCCAGATGGACGAGGTCATCTTCGGCACGCCTGCGGCGCAGGCGGTCGCGGATCTCGTCGCGCGCGCCGGGGCCGAGCGCGTGTTCCTGATGGTCAGCGGCACGCTGAACCGGCAGACGCGGGAGATCGAGGCGATCCGCGCCGCCCTCGGCAACAGGTGCGCCGCGGTGTTCGACCGCGTGCCGCCGCACACGCCCCGCAGGGCGGTCATCGAGGCCACCGCCATGGCCCGCGCCGCCGGGGCCGACCTGATCGTGACGGTCGGCGGCGGTTCGGTCACCGACGCCGCCAAGGCGGTGCAGCTCTGCCTGGCCAACGACGTCGCCTCGGCGGAGGCGCTGGATGCCCTGCGCCCGGTGAAGCGGCCCGACGGCACGATCGGCCCGCCGCCGTGCAACGCGCCGACCGTACGGCAGATCGCCGTGCCCACCACGCTCTCCGCCGGCGAGTTCAGCGCGATCGCCGGCGTGACCGACGAGCGGACGCGGGTGAAGGAGCTGTTCCGCCATCCGCGGATCATCCCGGGCGCGGTCGTCCTCGACCCCGCGATCACCGTCCACACCCCGGAATGGCTGTTCCTGTCCACCGGCATCCGTGCCGTGGACCACTGCGTCGAGGGCATCTGCTCGCCGGAGGCGCATCCCTACGCGGACGCGCAGGCGCTGCGAGGCCTCGCGCTGCTGGTGGGCGGGCTGCCGCGCGTGAAGGCGGATCCCTCGGACCTGCAGGCCCGCATGGACTGCCAGCTCGGGGCGTGGCTCTCGATGGGGCCGCTGGCGACCGGCGTGCCGATGGGGGCGAGCCACGGGATCGGCTACGTGCTCGGCGCCGCCTTCGACGTCCCGCACGGCCACACCTCCTGCATCATGCTGCCGGCGGTGATGCGGTGGAACAAGGTCGCCAACGCGGAGCGGCAGGCGATGGTCGCGGCCGCGATGGGATCGCCGGGGGCTGACGCCGGCGATCTGCTCGACGCCTTCATCGGCGGCCTCGACATGCCGCGCAGCCTGTCCGCGGTGAACATCGGCCGCGAGCACTTCGACCGGATCGCCGAGCAGGCCATGGGCACGCCCTGGGTGCCGCGCAATCCGCGGCGCATCGACGGCCCGGCGCAGGTGCGGGAGATCCTGGAGCTCGCCGCCTGAACGGCCGCGCCTTCGCCGGCGCCGGGAACGGGCGCGCTCCGCCTGCCCGTCTCCCCGCCGGCAGGCGCGCGGCGGGCGGCGCTGGCGCCGCGGCGATCGAGGGGGAGCGCGCCCGATCCCCCCGCGCCGCCATCGCCCTCCGGCTTGCCGGGATGCGCGCGGCGGGGGAAAGTCGCCGCCGCCGCACCAAGGGAACGGGAACGCGCCATGAAGCTCGCCTACTCGCCGGCCAGCCCCTACGTCCGCAAGGTCATGGCCTGCGCCATCGCCCGCGGCCTCGACGGCCGGATCGAGAAGTGGACCGTCGCCACGACCGATCCCGCGCTGGCGACGGTGAATCCCCTCTCGAAGGTGCCGACCCTGCTCACCGACGACGGCGTCGCGCTCTACGACAGCCCGGTCATCTGCGAGTACCTGGACAGCCTGGGGGACGCGCCGAAGCTGTTCCCCGCCTCCGGTCCCGCGCGCTGGACCGCGCTCCGCCAGCAGGCGCTCGGCGACGGCATCCTGGACGCCACCCAGCCCCGCCGGCGCGAGGTCGCGCTGCCGCAGGACGAGGGCCGCCGCGAGTACATCGCGCTGCAGCAGGGCAAGGTCCGCCGCGCGCTCGATGTCCTGGAGGCGGAGGCCGACGGCCTGGGCGACCTGGCCACGATCGGCGAGATCACCATCGGCTGCGCGCTGGGCTACCTCGACTTCCGCTACCCTCACGAGCCGTGGCGCCCGGGCCATCCGAAGCTGGAGGCCTGGTACGCGCGCGTGGTGAGGCTGCCGCCGCTGGCCGGCACCATGCCGCCCGCCGGCTGAGCCGGTCCTCCTCCTGCCCGACCGGGCGGCTCGCCGGGGGGCGGCGACGGGGCGGCCTCCGGCCGCGTCGCGTGGCCGATGCCGCCTCGGCGGGCGGGTTCCGGGGCCGCCCCGCGAGCTGCCCGCCGGGGATCGTGCCCAGGCTGTCGCCGAACGCGAACGCCGCGAGCGGCGGCGCGGCCGCGGCCGACGGCAGCCCGCAGATCGCCCGCGGGAAGGTGGCGTAGCAGACGACGGCCAGGCCGCAGCAGACGCGGCCGTGCGTCACGCTTGGGCCGGACGCGGCGCGAGGGGGCGGGACTGCGAGCCGCCGTCCGCCGCAGCGGACGCGTGCGGCGGGGCAGGCCGCGCCCAGGCCCGGCACCCGCCCGGCCCCGCTTGGGCGGCAGGAGGAACGGCCCTACCGTCGCCGGCGCGATCCCGATCCGAAGGATATCCCATGACACCGCCCGAACGCATGCGCGCCCTGCTCGCCGAGCCCGGCTTCGTCGTGATGCCCGCCGTGTGGGACGGCCTCAGCGCGAAGCTCGCGGCCGGTGCCGGCTTCCGGACGGCCTTCCTCTCCGGTTCCTGCGTGGCGGCGAGCCGCCTCGGGGGTCCGGACCTCGACCTGGTGTCCTTCGCGGAGATGTTCGACTCCTTCAACATGGTGCGGGGCGCGGCGCCGGACCTGCTGGTGCTGGCCGACGGCGACCACGGCTACGGCAACGCCATGAACGTGCAGCGCACCGTGCGCGCCTACGGCCGCGCCGGCGCCGCCGCGGTGCTGATCGAGGACAAGGTCACGCCGCGCGCGCTGACGGCGGCCGGCAAGCCCTGCCTGCCGCGCGAGGAGGCGCGGATGAAGATCCGCGCGGCCGTCGAGGCGGCGAAGGAGTCGGGCGTGCTGATCCTGGCGCGGACGGACTGCCGGCCGACCCAGGGCATCGACGAGGCCCTGGCCCGGATCGAGATGTACGTGGCGGAGGGCGCCGACATCCTGTTCCTCGACTCGCCGGCCGACGAGGAGGAGATTCGCCGCGCCGTCGCCGCCGCGGCCGGGCGGCCCTCCTTCGCCGTGCTCTCGCCGGGGGCGCCGCGCGAGACGCCGTCGCGGGAGCGGGCGGCGGCGCTCGGCCTGAAGATCGGCACCTATCCGACCGGCCTGCTGTCGCCGGCGATCGCGGGGATGAAGGCCGGGCTGGCGGCGCTGGCCGCAGGCGAGGCGGAGGCGGCGGGCGCGCTGCCGCCGGCCGAGCTCCGCGCGACCCTTGGCTATGCGGACTACGACGCCCAGGCGCGGCGCTTCGTCGTGCCGGGTTGAGCGGCGCGCGCGGCGCGACGGGGCATCCGGGCGCGGCGAGACCGCCCGGTTCGGGGAGGAAGGCCAGGATGAAGATCGGAGTCTTCGCCAGCTTCATGTCGCCGCTGGCGACGCCGCAGATGATCCGCGACTTCGGCCGGCGCGCGGAGGGCATCGGCCTCGACTCCCTCTGGATGGGCGAGCACGTCGTGCTGTTCGACCGGAACACCTACGGCTATTCCGGCACGAAGGACGGGCGGATCCCGGTGCCGGAAGGAGGCGGCATGCTGGACGTGACCGCCTCCTTCGGATTCCTGGCGGCCGCGACGACCCGGCTGCGCCTCGGCACCGGCGTCGCTCTCGTCCCGCAGCGCAACCCCCTCTACACCGCGAAGGAGATCTGCACGCTGGACTGGCTGACCGGCGGCCGCATCGACTTCGGCGTGGGCGTCGGCTGGAACAAGGAGGAGGTCGAGGCCTGCGGCTACGGCTGGGAGGACCGCGGCGCCCGCTGCGACGAGTTCCTCGAGGTCATGCGGCGGCTGTGGACCGAGCCGGTGGTGGACTTCGCGGGCCGATGGGTACGGTTCGAGACCTGCCGGCTGGACCCCAAGCCGATCCAGAAGCCGCACGTGCCGATCGTCGTCGGCGGTTACGCGGCCCCGGCGCTGCGCCGCGCGGCGCGTTTCGGTGCCGGATGGTACGGCTTCAACCGCGACCCGGCGGCGGTGCGGGAGGTGATCGCGCGCCTCGACGCGGCGCTGGCGATGGCCGGGCGCAAGCGCGGGGAGGGGTTCGAGATCATCGTCACCCCGCCGATGTCCATGCCGGTCGACGCGATGCAGGAGTACGCGGAACTGGGCGTGGACCGCCTGGTGGTGAACCTCGGGAGCCAGCGGCCGGAGCGGGTGGATCGCCGCATGGCGGAGATCGAGGCGTTGGCGAGGCGGACCGCATGAAGGCCGCGCGTGGGCGCGGCGTCGCCCGACGCCGGCCGGATCCCGCACGGGCGGCGGCGGGCGGGAAGGCGCCGCCCGTTCGAGCGGCGCCGGCCCGGACGGCCGGAGGCACGGGCGAGGCGGGCGTTGCGCGCTCGAGCGGATCGCAGACGGCCGGGCGCGCCAACCGGCTCGTCGTTGGCCGAGCAGAGTCGCGCTCCCGGCTGTTTCCAGCCTTCCGCGATCTGCTCTAGAATCGGGCGGCCCGCGCCGCGCGCCAGTCCTCCGCATCCACCAGGAGCACGCCGCGCCGCCGCGCCGTCCGCAGCGCGGCGGCGGAGGGGAACGGGCAGTACGGGAGGGGGGCGAAGGACCTCTCCTTCGCCGCGCCCGCCTCGATCATCGCCACCGCCTCGCTCGCCAGCCCCGCCCCCATCGCGTGCAGCGCCCGCGCCGCGGTGGCGACGCTGAGGCCCGCCGGCAGCGGCATCGGGCGCTGGACCAGCACCGGCCCGGCGTCGATGCGCGGCACCAGCCGGTGCACCGTGACGCCGAGCGCCGGCGGCGCCTCCTGCAGCGCCCAGAAGGCCGGCATCGGCCCGCGGTGGCGCGGCAGCAGCGAGGGATGCACGTTGATCCCGCCCCGCGGCGCCAGCGCGATGGTCTCGGCCGTCAGGATCTGGTCGAAGTGGAAGGTGACGATCAGGTCGGCCCGCGCCTCGCGCAGCGCCGCGTGGAAGGGCGGCCCGTTCACGTCCCGCACCGCCACCATCGGCACCCCCGCCTCCCGGCAGACCGCGGCGAGCGAGCCGGCGTCGTCCAGCCGCCATGCCGAGAACAGCCGCGGCAGCGCGAATTCGAGCGCGAGCCAGGGCAGCAGGCGCGGCCCGGAGCGCCGCAGGTGCCGCCAGAGCTGCCCGGCCATCCCGCCCGCGGCGCGCCGGTAGGGATCCGATCGCCCGACCAGCACCAGCCGCTCGCGCTGCACGCGGGCGAAGGCGGCGACGGCGGCGGCGCTCGCCGTGCTCTCCAGCGTCAGCAGCGCGATGCGCAGCCGGGGCGTGGCGCCGCCTCCCATGCTCCGCTCCGCCGCGCGCGCCCCCGGCGCTGCCTCGCGATCGGGCCCGCCGCTCACCCCGGCAGCTCGAGGGGGCCGGATTCGGCGAGGGCGGCGGCGGTCGCCTCCACCGCCTCGCGGATCTCGGCCTCGCCGTGCTCGGCGCTGAGGAAGAAGCGCAGCCGCGCGCTCGCCTCCGGCACCGCGGGGAAGAGGATCGGCTGGACGTTGATGCCGCGCGCGAACAGCGCCGCCGAGAGCCGCGCCGCCCCGACCGAGGAGCCGACGATCACCGGCACGATCGCCATCCCCGCCGAATGCCCGACATCGAGCCCGCGCGCGCGCGCGAGGTCGCGGAACAGCGTCGCGTTCGCCTGCAGCCGCCGCACCCGCTCCGGCTCGGCGCGCAGGATCGCGAGCGATTCCAGCGCCGCCGCGGCGAGCGGCGGGGCGAGGCCGACCGAATAGACGAAGCCCGGCGCCGAGTGCTTCAGGTAGTCCACCAGCGCCCGCCGCCCCGCGATGTAGCCGCCGCAGGCGGAGAGCGTCTTGGAGAGCGTCCCCATCCAGATGTCCACCTCGGACGGGTCCACGCCGCACTGCTCGAACACCCCGCGCCCGGTGGCGCCGAGCACGCCGAGCGAATGCGCCTCGTCCACCATCAGCCAGGCCTCGTGCCGGCGCGCGATGGCGGCGAAGCGCGCGAGGTCCGGCACGTCGCCGTCCATGCTGTAGTGGCCCTCGATCAGCAGCAGGGCGCGCTTCGCGCCGCGCCGCGCCGCCGCCATCTCGCGCTCCGCGGCGCGCCAGTCGTTGTGCGGGAAGGCGACGCGCCGCGCGCCGGAGAGCCGCGCGCCCTCGGCGCAGGAATTGTGGATCGCGGCGTCGTGCACGATCAGGTCGCGCGGGCCGAGCAGGTGCCCGATCACCGTCACGTTCGTCGCGTGCCCGGAGACGAAGGCGAGGCACGCCTCGGCGCCGTAGTTCTCCGCCAGCGCCGCCTCCAGCGCGGCATGCACCGGCCGCTCGCCGGAGACCATGCGCGAGGCGGAGGCGGAGATGCCGTAGCGGTCTATCGCCGCCTTCGCCGCCGCCGCGACGCGCGGATCGCCGTTCAGGCCGAGGTAGTTGTAGGAGGAGAAGTTGAGGTAGTCGCGCCCGCCGATGCGCGTGCGCGCGCCCGCGACGCCCTCGTGCGGGCGGAAGAAGGGGTTCTCCAGGCCGAGCGCCTCGCCGGCCGCGCGGATCAGGGCGAAGTCGCGCTGCCCGGGCAGCCCCGCGAAGCCGCGCGGGTCGGAGACCTCCTCCGCCGGCGCCGCCGCTCCCTCCGCGCCGTCGCGCCGCCGCGCCAGGCGCTGCAGCAGGGCGAGCCGCGCGGTCTGGGAGAGGCCGAAGCCGCCGCCCTTCATTCCGCGGCCTCCGCCGGGGCGCGGGCGGCGCCGGGCTCGTGGGCCTCCATCAGCGTCGCCAGGGCCGCCTCGTCGCGGTCCTCCAGCACCACCTCCGCGATGCGCCCGGCAAGCACGGCGAGGGTCAGGTCCTCGGTCACCGCGGCGAGCGGGACCTGCGCGCCGATGCGGCGCTCCAGCGCCATGCGCAGTTCGAGGCCGCCGAGGCTGTCGAGGCCGAAGCCCGCGACCGGCGCGTCGAGCGGCACCGCCTCGGGCGGCAGGCGCAGGATGCGCGCCGCCTCCTCGGCGACGAGGGAGCGCAGCAGCGCGCGCGCCTCCTCCGCCGGCAGGGCGCGCAGCCGCTCGCGCAGGTCCACCGCCGCCTCGCCGCCCGCCTCGCCGCTGCCCGCGGCGCGCAGCGCCGCGGCGAAGGCGGGCTCGGCCAGCACCGGCAGCGCCATGCGCGCCTGCGCCCAGGCGATGCGCGCCAGCCCGACCACCGCCGGCGCGTCCGGGCGCAGCGCCGCGCCGAGCCCGGCCTCCAGCGCCTCCGCCGCCGGCATCGGCGCGACGCCGAGGCGGCGGCGCAGCGTCTCCGCGGTGGCCGGATCCGCGGCGAGCACGCCGGCATCGGCGATCGGCCCCCAGGCGACGGCCACCGCCGGGCGGCCCTGCGCGCGGCGGCGGCGCGCCAGCGCCTCCAGCGCCGCGTTGGCCGCGACGTAGTTCGCCTGGCCCGGATTGCCGAAGGCCGTGGTGGCGGAGGAGAACAGCACGAAGGCCTCCAGCGGGTCGCCCGCGGTCAGCCGGTCGAGGTTCTCCGCCACCGCCAGCTTCGCCGCGAGCACCGAGGCGAAGCGCGCCGCGTCCATGGCGATCGCCGCGCCGTCGTCGAAGGCGGCGGCGGCGTGCACCACGCCGCGGATCGGCGCGCCGGCACCGGCGCGGATCGCGTCCAGCGTGCGCGCCAGCGCCGCGCCGTCCGTCGCGTCGCAGGCATGGAGCGAGGCGCGCGCGCCGAGGGCGGCGAGGGTGCGCAGCGCCGCCTCGGCGCCGGGCGTCGCCGGCCCGCGCCGGCCGATCAGCGCGAGCCGCGCGACGCCGCGCGCCGCGAGCCACTTCGCCGCCTCCAGCCCGAAGCCCTGGATGCCGCCGACGACGAGCCAGACGCCCTCCGCCGCCGGCTGCCACGCCGTCGCCGGCGCCGCCGCGCGCCGCGCCGCCGCCGCCTCGGCCCGCGGCGGCACGATCACGATCTTGCCGATGTGCGCCGAGGCCTGGAGGGTGCGGAACGCCGCCTCCGCCTCCTCCGCCCCGCGCACCACATGGGGCAGCGGCAGCAGCGCGCCCTCGGCGAGGCGCGCGCGGATGTCGCCGAGCAGGCTGGCGGCGAGCTCGGGCCTCGCGCGCGGCAGCGCGTCCACGTCCACCGCGAAGTAGGTCGCGTTGCGGCGCAGCGGGCGCAGCGCGGCGCGGCGGTTCTCCACGTAGTCGCGCTTGCCCAGCTCGACGAAGCGGCCGAAGGGGCGGAGCAGGCCGAGCGAGCGCTCCATCGCCTCGCCGGCGAGCGAGTTCAGCACCACGTCCACGCCGTCGGGCCAGTGCGCGCGCAGCGCGTCGGCGAAGCCGGGATCGCGCGAGTCGAGCGCGATCTCCGCCCCGGCGGCGCGCAGGAAGGCGCGCTTGGCCTCGGTCCCCGCGGTGGCGGCGACGCGCGCCCCGGCGGCCAGCGCCACCTGCAGCGCCGCGAGGCCGACGCCGCCCGCCCCGCCGTGGACCAGCACGCGCTCGCCGGCGCGCAGCCGGGCGCAGTGCTCCAGCGCATAGACCGCGGTGAGGAAGGCGACCGGCACCGTCGCCGCCGCCGCCGGCGAGAGGCCCTCCGGCCGGCGCGCCAGCGCCTCGGCGCGCGTCAGGACGCGCGAGGCGAGGGCGGCGGGGGCGAAGCCGAACACCGCCTCGCCGGGCCGCAGCCGCACGCCCGGCCCCGCCGCCTCGACCACGCCGGCGCACTCCATGCCGAGCGTCGGGCCGGCGAAGCCGTCGAGCAGCACCTCCTCCGGCAGCAGGCCCTGCGCCCACATCAGGTCGCGGAAATTGAGCCCGGCCGCCTCGACGCGCAGCAGCACCTCGCCCGGGCCGGGGGGGCGCGGATCGGCCTGCGGCTCCCAGGCGAGGCTGGCGAGCTGCCCGGGCTCGCGCACCGCGAGGATCGCCGGGCCGGCGGGCGCGGCCTCGCCCTCCGCGGCGCCGGGCAGCAGCCGCGGCACGAGGCGCGCCGCGGCGGTGAGGGAGACCTCCGCCTCGCCATCGGTCGGGCCGAGCAGGTCGGGCAGCAGGCGGCGCGCCGCCTCCTCCGGCGCCAGGCCGGGGCAGAGGTCGAGGCGTCGCGGCGCCAGCTCGGGCATCTCGTTGGCCAGCACCCGGCCGAGCGCGAACAGCGCCGCGGCGGCCGGGCGATGCGCGGCGTCCTCGGGCTGCGCGCCGCCCTGGGTGACGAGGCGGAAGGCGGCGGCGCTGCCCCGCGCCGCCTCGGCCCAGCGCACCGTGGCGGCGAGCGCGGCGGGCAGCTCGCGCCGCCCGGGCGCCGCCAGCAGCGCGACCGTGGCGCCCGCCAGCGCCCGCGGCGGCAGCACCGCGCCGGTCAGGTCGTGCCGCTGCACCGGCGGCGCGCCGGCATCGGCCAGCGCGGCCGCCAGCGCCTCGGCCAGCCGCGCCGAGGCCGCATCGGCGACCAGCACCACCGCGCGCGGCGCGGCGGCCGGCGCGGCGGCGGGAGGCGGGGCGCGCACGGCCGGCACGGTCGCGGCGAGGGGCTCGGGCTCCGCCGCCGCGTGCAGAGCGGGGCGGGCGGCGGACGCGGCCGCAGCGGGCGCCCGCGCGCTGAGCAGCGCCGCCGGCCAGGGCGCGGCGGCGAGCGGCGTCGCCGCCGCCTCCTGCCAGCCCGCCGCCTGCAACGCGGCTCGCCAGCCCGCGGCGTCGCGCAAGGCGGAGCCGCCGGGGCCGCTGCCCTCCCACCAGGCGGGCTCCTGGCCGCCGACGAAATCCCAGACCCGCCCGGCCAGCGGCTCGGCCAGCAGCAGCGCCGCGCCGGGCGCCGCGGCGTGGCGGAGCAGGGCGGCGGCCAGCGGTTCCGCGTCCCGCGCCGCGCCGCCGGTGCGCAGCGCGGCGCCGAGGCCGAGAACCAGGTCCGCCGGGCCGCCGCGGGGGCCGCCGCCGGCGGCCAGCGGGTCCCAGCCCTCCCAGGCGAATTCCACCCGCCCGGCGGCGGCCGGGTGCGGCGTCGCGGCGCGGGCCGCCTCCGCGGGCGTGGCGCCGCCGACCGCGGTGTAGAGCACGCGCCGCCCGCTGCGCCCGAGCGCCTCCAGCGCCCTGCGCGTCAGCGCGCCGCCGGCGCCGAGCTCCAGCACGCGCAGCGGCCGCTCCGCCGGCCAGGCGGCGGCGAGGGCCGCGACCGCGGCGGCCAGCACCTCCGCGAGCCGCTCGAAACCGGCGCTCTCCGGCGGCGGCTGGTCCGCCGCGCCGGGCGCGCCGTCGCCCGTGCCGAACAGCGCCGCCGGAAGACGCTCCGCCGCGCGGGCGATCCAGGCGAGGTCCTGCGCCAGGAGCGGCTGCTCGGCCAGCACCGAGCGCCAGATCTCCACCGCCGGCGGCAGCGGGGGGCCGAGGTCGAAGCGCCATGCCCCGGCCGCCGCGTCGCCCCCTGCCGGCGCGGCCAGCCCCTCGGCGGCCAGCACGCGGAGCAGGGCGCGCTGGTAGGGCGTGGCGCCGAGGGGGGCGCCGGGCGGCGTCGCGGCCAGCGCCGCATGGGCGGCCGAGGCGACGAGGCCCTCCAGCAGCAGCGCCGTCTCGCCGAGGTCGCGCGCCGCATCGGCCGCGCGCGCGGCCGCCAGCGCGACCTCCAGGCCCGGCGCCTGCGGCATCTCCGCCGCGGCGGCGGGCAGCAGCGCGACGCGGAACAGCCCCTCCGCGGCATCGGCCGCGCGCGGCGCCAGGCGCACGCGCTGCAGCCACAGGTCCTCGACGCACGCGACCGCCCCGCCCTCGGCGTCGCGCAGCACGAGGTCCGCCGAGAGGAAGCGGGTGCCGCGCCGTCCGAGCGCGATCTCCGCGCCGGCGATCGGGGCCGCGCCGCGGGCGGCGACCACGCGGCCGAAGCGCACCGGCACCAGGGCCTGCCCGTCCGGCCGGGCGAGCCCGGCGAGCAGCCCGACGAGCCCCTGCAGCGCGCCGTCGAGGCGCACCGGGTGCAGCGTCCAGCCGGCGTCGTCGCCCGGCGCCGTGTCCGGCAGGCGCAGCACGGCGCGTGCGCGTTCGCCCTCCACCTCCACCCGTTCGACGGCCTGGAAGGCCGGGCCATAGTCGAGCCCGCAGCGCGCGGCGAGCGCCACCACCTCCGCCCCGGCGACGGTCCGCGCCGCGGGCGTCACGTCCGGCCCGGCACGGGTCGCCATCGCCGGCAGGCGCGGCGCGGCGGCGAGGCGGCCGCGCGCATGCAGCGTCCAGCCTTCCTCCGACAGCCGGCGCCGGCTCGCGAGGGTGAAGCCGCCCTCGCCGTCGAGGGCGCAGCGGATCTCGCGCGCCCGCGCCGCCTCCAGCGGCAGGGCGCGCAGGATCTGGAACTCCGCCACCTCGAGCGCCGCCGCCTCCGGCGCCCGCGCCGCGATCGCGGCGAGCGCCATCTCGACCATCGCCGCCGCCGGCAGCACCGGCTCGCCGAGCAGCCGGTGGTCGGCGAGCCAGGGCTCCGCCTCGGTGTCGAGGGTGCGGGTCCAGACGGCCGCCGGCTCGGCGCCCGGCTCGGGCCAGCCGAGCAGCGGGTGCTCGCGCGTGGCCTCGGTCAGGCGGCGCGATTCCACGGTGGCGGGGAACCAGACCGGCCTGCGCTCGAAGGGCGTCTTGGGCAGGGCGCGCCGCTCGGCCGGGCCGGCGAAGCCCGGCGCGCCGCGCGGATCGGCGCCGCGGGCGAAGGCGCGGTCGGCGATGGCGGGGAAGGGATCGGCCGCGGGCGGGTCGCGGCGCGAGAGGGTGGCGAGCACCGCGCACTCGCCCGCCGCGGCGTCGCGCAGCGATTCGCGCAGGTAGCTCTGCAGCACGGGGTTGGGGCCGATCTCCAGGAACAGGCCCGCGCCCTCGCCGGCGGCGGCGCGGACGGCGTCCATGAAGCGCACGGGGGCGCGCAGGTTGCGCCACCAGTAGGCGGCGCCGCACTGCTCGCCCGGGAGCGCCGCGCCGGTGACGGTGGAGACGAAGGGGATCGCCGCCCGCCGCGGCGCGAGCGCGGCGAGGTCGGCGAGCAGCCTCGGCCGCACCGGGTCCATCGCCGCCGAATGGAAGGCGTAGTCGAGATCGAGCGGCACGAAGCTCCAGCGCCGCCGCTCCGCCTCGCGGCCGACGCGCTCCAGGGCGGGCTCCGGCCCGGCGAGGGTGAGCGCGGCCGGTCCGTTGATCGCCGCGATCTCCAGGCCCGGGCCGCACGCCTCCAGGACCGGCGCCGCCTCCTCCGGCGTGGCGCCGCCGAGCGCGGCCATGCGCCCCTTCCCGCGCGTCGCGTGCTGGTGGCGGGAGCGGGTGGCGATCAGCCGCGCCGCGTCGGCGAGGTCGAGGACGCCGGCGCACCAGGCCGCCGCCACCTCGCCCACCGAATGGCCGAGGCAGAGCGCCGGCGCGATGCCGTGCGCGCGCAGCGCCGCGACGATGCCGACCTGCACGGCGAAGAGCAGCGGCTGGGCGATGTCGGTGCCGGCGAGCGCCTCGGCCGTCACGCCCGCCTCGAGCATCGCCAGCGGCGAGACGCCGAGCACCGGGGAAAGGGCGGCGTCGGCCTCCGCCACGCCGGCGCGGAACTCGGCGGAGGCGGCGAGCGCCTCCTGCGCCATGCCGGCCCATTGCGCGCCGTTGCCGCTGAACACGAAGGCCAGGCCGCCGCGCACCGCGACGCCGTGCTCGACGCCGGCGGGCGGCCGCCCGCCGTCGCGCCAGGCGGCGAGGGCGGCGGCGAGCTCCCTCGCCTCCGTGCCGCGCAGCGCCAGCCGGTGCGCGAAGAGGTCGCGATGGCGCGCCGCGCCGCGCTTCAGGGCGGCGACCCGCGCGGCGTCGGCCCCGGCGAGCGCCGCCTCCCAACGCTCCGCGAGCGCCCGCAGCGCCCCGGCGGAGCGGGCCGAGAGCAGCAGCGGCGGCTCCGGCGCGGGCGCCGGCACTTCGCCGCGCGCGGGAGCGGCGGCGCCCCTGGCGCGCGCGCGCCGCGGCCGCGGCGCCGGGCCGAGGAGGGCCGTCGCGTTCGTGCCGCCGAAGCCGAAGCTGTTCACGCCCACCACCGCGTCGGCGCGGCGCGGCAGCCGCTCCGGCGCGGTGGCGACGCGGAGGCCGAGGCCGGCGAAATCGATGTCCGGATTGGGCGTCTCGAAATGCAGCGAGGGCGGGATCGCGCCGCGCTCCAGCACCAGCATCGCCTTGAGCAGCCCGGCCATGCCGGAGGCCGCCTCGAGGTGGCCGATGTTGGTCTTGACCGAGCCGACCGGCAGCGGCGCCCTGCGGTGCCGCCCGATCGCCGCGCCGAGCGCGCCGGCCTCGACCGGGTCGCCGGCCTGGGTGCCGGTGCCGTGCGCCTCGAAATAGGCGAAGCGGTCCGGCGCGACGCCGCTCTCGGCCAGCACCTCCGCGAGCAGCGCCGCCTGCGCCTCCCTGTTCGGCAGCGACAGCCCGACGGTGCGCCCCGCCGCGTTCACGCCCGTGCCGAGCAGCACGGCGCGGATCGCATCGCCGTCGGCGAGCGCGTCGCGGAGGCGCTTCAGCACCACCACGCCGGCGCCCTCGGCCCGCACGTAGCCGTCGGCGCGCGCGTCGAAGGCGCGGCAGCGCCCGCTCGGGGAGAGCATGCCGGCCATCGAGAACCCCATGAAGCCATAGGGGCTCAGCAGCATGCTGACGCCGCCGACCAGCGCGGCGTCCAGGCGCGGGTCGTCGCGCAGGGCGCGCGCCGCGAGGTGCAGCGCCACCAGGGAGGAGGAGCAGGCGGTGTCGATCGTCTGCGCCGGGCCGCGCAGGTCGAACACGTTGCTCAGCCGGTTCGCGAGGATGGACAGCGCGTTGCCGGTCATCTGGTAGCGGTCGGCCGCGGCGATGTCGGCGAGGCGCAGCTCGGCGTAGTCGGTCGAGGAGCCGCCGACGAAGACGCCGATCCGCCGCCCGGCGACGCGCGCGGCCGGCCAGCCGGCGTCCTCCAGCGCCTCGGCCGCGACCTCGAGCAGGACGCGCTGCTGCGGGTCCATCTCCGCCGCCTCGCGCGGCGAGAGGCCGAAGGCGGCGGCGTCGAACATCCGGGCCGCGTCCTCGCCGCCGACCGGGTCCAGCACGCCGGCGGCGAAGGTGTAGCTGCGCCCCGGCTCGCCGCGGCGGGGGTGGAGGAAGCGCGCCTGGTCGAAGCGGCCGGGGGGCACGGTGCCGACCGCGTCCCGCCCCTCGGCGAGCAGGCGCCAGAAGGCGTCGAGGTCGGGCGCGCCGGGCAGGCGGCAGGCGGCGCCGACGATGGCGATCGCCTCGGCGGCGGGGCGTCGCGGGGCGGTCATTCGGTGGAGGGAGGCGCGGCGGCGAGGAAGGCGCCGGCGCGCGGGCCGGGCGCGGCGCGCGGCGGCGTTCGCTCCGGCTTCCGATTCGGCGAAGCGGCCATCGGAGGGTGGGTCGGACTCATCGCACACCGCCGTCCGCGGCGGCAACCACGGCGGCGGCCGGGGGCGTCGCCGGCGCCGCCGGACGCAGGCGGCCGCCGCCGGAGCGGGCCGGCTCGCCGCCGCGCCCGGCCGCCGCCAAGGCGCCGTCGGGCGCGGCGACGATGCGCGCCAGCAGATCCTGCACGATCGCGAAATGGTCAGCCCAGCTCGGCGCGCGCCATTGCCGCAACCTGTCCTGCTGGGCGGCGCGGGCGGCCGAGCGCGGATCGGCGTAGTCGAGGATCGCCCGGGCCCAGCCCGGCCCGTCCAGCGGGTCGAGGTAGTCCGGCGCGGCGCCGCCGACCTCGCGCAGCGCCGGGATGTCGCTGACCAGCGCCGGGGTGCCGAGCGCCAGCGCCTCCGCGAGCGGCAGGCCGTAGCCCTCGGCGAAGCTCGGGAACAGCAGGGCGCGGGCGCCGCGCAGCAGCCGCATGGCGGCGAGGTCGGTGACCTGCCCGACCTCCTCCACCAGGCCGCGCAGCGCGGTGCAGCGGTCGAGCAGGTCGAGGACGTTCTCGTTCTCCCAGCCGCGGCGGCCGATCAGCAGCAGGCGCGGCGCGTCCGGTCCGAGCCGGGCAGCGAAGTCCCGCCAGACGTGCAGCAGGAGGAGGTGGTTCTTGCGCGGCTCGATGGTGCCGATGGTGACGAAATAGGGCGCCTCCCGCCGCGCCTCCGGCCCCTGCGGCGACGTGGCGAGCGCGGCGCCCAGCGCCGCGGGCGGCAACTCGAGGCCGAGCGGGGCGACGGCGACCGGCGGTGGGCCGCCCCGGCGGATCAGGTGCGGGCGGAGCACCGCCTCGGTCGCCTCGGAGTTCACGATCACCCCGTCGGCCAGCGCCGCGACCGTGGCCAGGCGCTGCAGGTGCCGCCCGGCATCCCCGGGTCGGGCGTATTCGGGATGGGTCGCCGGGATCAGGTCGTGCACCAGCGGCACGAAGGCGGCACCCTGCTGGCGCAGCCGGAGGATCGGCTCGCGCCGTTCGAGCGAGCGGTGCGACACCGAGAGCAGGACGCTCCGCCGCCCCCCCGCGCTGCGCAGCAGGCGACGCAGCGCGCCGCGGCCGAGCCCGGCGAGCAGCGCCGACTGCGCCGCCGCGCCGATCCGCGCGGCCCGCTTCCGCGCCCGGCCGAGTCCCGGCCCGACCCCCGCCCAGGCCTCGTCGAGCGCGCCGAGCATCGCCTGCACGGTCTGCCGGGGCACCGCGGCGAAATCGCCCCACCCGCTGAGCCCGACGAAACCGACGCGCTCCGGCGGCGCCGCGGCGAGCCAGTAGCGCGCGTAGGCCGCCTCGACCCGGTCGATGCCGGACGGGGTCTGCCTGCGGCCGCAGCTCAGGAGCCTGGAGACGTCGAGCAGGACATGCACCGGCTGGCAATGGCTGGCTGGGGGTGGACCCAAGGGACTGTCTGCCCGGCGAGACGGCGGTTGCAGATCGTCGCTGTCGGGCGCTGCGCGGGGCTGTCGGCGTCTTGCGCCTCGCCCCTTGCGAAGCCCGCCGCCTCGAGCCCCCGCATCTCCCGGCCTGCGATGCAATGCGGCCGAAATCATCGCGAACGGGTGAGGGAATGTCAAGAAAGTCCCCGATCGCTAGAGAACGGGCTCCCCTGCTGCAAGGCAGGGTTGACACGACTCGCGCGCCTCGCCTGGCGGATCGGCGGGCACCCGTGGCACCGGCCTCCGCGCGCGGCCCCGTCGCCGCCGGGCCGGGCACGCGACGAACAGACCGCCTGCGCTCGGCCCGGCGAGCATGCCGGCACGGTGCGGGCCGAGAAGGCTGACGCCGTGGCATCAGTCCGGCTTCCGGGGCGCCTCGCGACGTCCGCCGCCGTGGCCCGGGGGCCGGCGACCGGGCGGGTCCCTGTCCGCGTCGGCGATGGCGTATGGCACGGGGGCGCCGGAACCGGGGGCGCCCTGCGCGCGTCGCCCGCCCGGAGGCGCGGCGCGGGCGCTGCCGCAGCCGTCACGCGGTCTCCGCCAGGGGAGCACCGGCTCTGGTCACCCCCTCTTAACCAGGGCGCGCGCAATGTGGCCGCGGAGATCCGGAGCGGCATGGAAGGCGACCCGACCGCGCTGCAGCTCGTTGCCCGTACCGCAGGGGCCTACCTGCTCGCGGTGCTCGGCGATCCCGAGACGGTCAGGCGCATGGTGGCTCCCGGCCTCGTCGCGGCGATCCTCGGCACGGGGGTGTCCTGCACGCTGGGGCTGGACGAGGCCTACCGGAGCTACGCGATGCGCCTCGCCTTCAATGGGGCGATGCTTCTTCTCTTCTATGTGCTGCCCGTGCTGCAGCAGGCGGCGGCCCGGCTCGGCCTGTAGCCGCGGCGCGCGTCCGACGGGGGCGCGAGGTCGCGGTCACCGCTCGCAGCGGATGAACACCGTGCTCGGGTGCGCGACCTCTCCGACCTCGACGGCGCCGCGCTCCGGCCCGCGGCTCTCGGCGAGCGGCGGCGCGATGCCCGCCCGGCGCAGGAAGGCCAGCGCCTCGCTGCCCTTCACGGCGAAGTTCACGTTCTGCGGAATGTCGCCGGTGTACCGCGCCACCCGCTGCGCGTTCAGCTTGCTCACCACCACCCCGACCACGAGGCCTCGGTGGTCGAGCAGCGGCCCGCCCGAATTGCCGGGCTGCACCGGCGCGCTGATCTGGAACTGCCAGGGGTTGTCGCGCAGCCCCGCCAGCGCGCTCACCTCGCCCGTGGTGAGAGTCGGACCGGAGGAGAGCAGGCCGGAGAGGGGAAAGCCGTAGGTGACGACGCCCTCGCCGCGACGCACCGGCGGTCCGGCGCGGAAGGCGAGCGGCGGGCCGGGATCGCCCGGCACCTCCAGCACGGCGAGGTCGCGCTGCTGGTCCACCCGCGCCGGCGGAACCGCGGCGAGTAGCCGGCCGTCGGCGGCGCGCACCAGCACGCGGTTGCAGCCGGCGATCACGTGCTGGTTGGTCAGCACGCGGTCCCGCGCCACCACGAAGCCGGTGCCGGAGGCGACGCGTGCGCCGGGGTTGACCCGCGCCTCGGGCACCGGGGCGAATCCTCCGCCCGCCGCGGCGACCTGCGCCGGTCCCACCGGCACGACGCGGTTGTCGCATACGTTCTGGTTGGTCAGGCGCGCCTCCCGCCCGTCGGCGAGGACCAGGCGGATGTCGAAGCGGCAGCCGGCCCGCTCATCGGGCAGCAGCCGGAAGGCGCCGTCCGGGGCGAGAGGCCCGCTCAGCAGGTTGCGGCCCCAGTCGCCGCGGCCGCTGCGCACGGCGTGCAGCGCCGTCGCCGTCTGACCGGTGCGGTTCACGACGCGGAACGGCTCGCGCGGGTGGATCTCGCCCTGGGCGGGGGGCGGTCCGGGTTGTGCTGCCGCCGGTCCCGCTGCCGCAGCCAGGGCGATCGCCAGGAGGCATGGCGGCAGGAGGGGCGTGCGGCGCCACGGGCGGAACATGGGGCACAGCATCTCGGGGAGCGGATCGGCGAAGTCAATGCGCCGGCGGCACGGGCGCCCCGGTCGGGGCGGCGGCGCATCGTCGTGCGGGGCAACAGCCGGCGCGGGCGGGACCGGCCTGGCAGGGGGCGCGGACGCCTTGACCTTCCCGCCATGGGAACCCCCATCTGGGGCACGGAGGTGATCCGCCATGCCGCCCGCTCCGTCTTCCCTCGGCGCCCCAGGTCGCGCCTCCGCTCCGGCCGGCCGCCCTCCGCATGCCGCCGTGTCCGGCGCGGGGGGTGGCGGCGGGCCTCCGGTCTCCCCGCGGCGCTCGGACCGCCTCGCCGCCGGCGTGCGGGAGGCCGCATCCATGATGACCATCGGCGAGGCGGCCGCCGCCTCCGGCGTCTCCGCCAAGATGATCCGCCACTACGAGGCGATCGGGCTGATCAGGCCGCAGCGGGCGGCGAACGGCTACCGCGCCTATGCGGAGGCCGACGTCGCGGTGCTGCGCTTCATCCGCCACGCCCGCGACCTCGGATTCCCGCTGGAGACGGTGCGCAGGCTGCTCGCGCTCTGGCGCGACCGCAACCGCAGCAGCGCCGAGGTCAAGCGGCTTGCGCTGGATCATGTCGCGGCGCTGGAGGCCAAGGCAGCCTCGCTGCGCGCCATGGCGGCGAGCCTCCGGCACCTCGCCGAGCATTGCCACGGGGACGAGCGGCCCGACTGCCCGATCCTCGACGAGCTGGAAGGACTGGAAAGGGTCGAGAGAGCATGAGCGAGGAGAAGCCGACCATCGCCCTGAAGGTGGAAGGCATGAGCTGCGGCCACTGCGTCAAGGCGGTGACGGCGGCGATCCAGGCGCAGGACGCTGACGCGAAGGTGGAGGTGGACCTGGAGAACAAGACGGTGAAGGCGCAGACGGACCTGTCCCGCAGCCGCGTCTCCATGGCCATCGAGGAGGAGGGCTACAAGGTCGTCGGCTGACCCCCGCCGGCGGGATCCCCGGCGGGACGGGCGCGGCCTGTCTCGCGGGCCGCTGCTCGCGGCGCCCGCGGCGTCGGGAAGACGTCCACGGGGCCGCCGAGCCGCCGGGACTGCCCGGCGGGATCGCCGCCCCGGCGCGCCCCCGGCGGGACCGGGCGAGCGATGCTGCCCCGGGGCGGGACCCTCCCTGGCGTTGACGCGGGCGCGCGTCCGGTCGTCCGTCGGGGATGGTCCGCGGCCCTGATCGCGGACCGGCGGCGGTTGCTCCCGGCGCGCGGCGCGGCAATCCTCCCGCTCCGTCCGCCGCCGAGGGAGGGAGCCATGGACGAGGACACCGCCGCCGCCACCCCCGCCTGGCCCGAGCGGATCGCCGACGAGGAGGCGCTCGAGGAGGTGCTGAGCCGCCCCGACGCGGCGCTGCGCGCCGACCTCGCCGCCGTGCCGGGCGACCTCCTGGTGCTCGGCGCCGCCGGCAAGATGGGGCCGACGCTCTGCCGCCTGGCGAAGCGCGCCGACCCGGCGCGGCGGGTGATCGCGGTGGCGCGCTTCTCCGAGCCCGGGCTGCGCGAGCGGATGGAGTCCTGGGGCGTGGAGTGCCGCGCCGCCGACCTCATGGACCGCGCCGCCCTCGCCGCGCTGCCGGAGGCGCCGAACGTGGTCTTCATGGCGGCGCGCAAGTTCGGCTCGACCGGCAACGAGCCGCTGACCTGGGCGATGAACGTGCTGCTGCCGGCGATGGTGGCGGAGCGCTTCGCCGCCGCGCGCATCGTCTTCTTCTCCACCGGCAACGTGCTGCCGCTGGTCCCCGTCGCCTCCGGCGGGGCGGACGAGGGGGTGGCGCCGGCGCCGGTCGGCGACTACGCCGCCTCCTGCCTCGGGCGCGAGCGGGTGTTCCAGCACGCGGCGGCGGCGCGCGGCACCGCCTGCGCCGGCATCCGCCTGAACTACGCGATAGACCTGCGCTACGGCGTGCTGCACGACGTGGCGGTGAAGGTGCGCGACGGCATCCCCGTGCCGCTCGCCATGGGCCACGCCAACGTGATCTGGCAGGGCGACGCCAACGCCTGGGCCCTGCGCGCGCTGCGCCATGCCTCGCCCGCCTGCCCGATCCTCAACGTCACCGGGCCGGAGACGGTCGCGATCCGCTGGCTGGCCGAGCGCCTCGGCGAGCGGCTCGGCCGCGCCCCGGCGTTCGAGGGGACGGAGGCGCCGGACGCGCTGCTCTCCAACGCCGCGCGGGCCTTCCGCTGCTTCGGCTATCCGCGGGTGCCGCTGCTCCGCATGGTGGACTGGGTGGCGGACTGGGTGGCGCGCGGCGGGCGGACGCTCGGCAAGCCGACCAGGTTCGAGGTGCGGGACGGGCGGTTCTGAGACGGCGTTGACAGGGGGCGGCGGCGGCGGGACGAAACGCGCGGTTCGGCCGGGGAGGGAGAGGTGCTGCGCTGGAGCGACTGGCCCGCGGGGATGCTGGAGCGGCTGCGCGGGGGCTGCGTGATCCCGGCGCATCCGCTGGCGCTGACCGCGGAGCGGAAGCTGGACGCGCGGCGGCAGCGGGCGCTGTCGCGCTACTACCTGGACGCCGGCGCGGGCGGGCTCGCCGTCGGCGTGCACACCACGCAGTTCGCCATCCGCGAGGCCGGGCTCCACGAGCCGGTGCTGCGCATCGCCGCCGAGGCCGCGGCCGAGCGCGGCGGCACCGCGATCCTGGTCGCCGGCGCGATCGGCCGCACCGCGCAGGCGGTGCGCGAGGCGCGGATCGCGCGCGGCCTCGGCTACCACGCGGTGCTGCTCTCGCTCGCCGCCTTCCGCGGCGCCTCCGAGGACGAGATGATCGCCCACTGCCAGGCGGTGGCGCGCGAGATGCCGCTGTTCGGCTTCTACCTCCAGCCCGCGGTCGGCGGGGTGCCGCTGCCGGCGGGCTTCTGGCGGCGCTTCGCCGCGATCGAGAACGTCGTCGCGATCAAGATCGCCCCCTTCAACCGCTACGCCACGCTCGACGTGCTGCGCGGCGTGCTGGAGGCGGGGGCGGAGGAGCGCATCGCCCTCTACACCGGCAACGACGACCACATCGTCGCCGACCTCCTCACCCCCTTCGCGCTGCGCCACGACGGGCGCGAGGCGGTGCTCAGGATCGTCGGCGGCCTGCTCGGCCACTGGTCGGTCTGGACCAGGGCCGCGGTGGAGCTGCACGCGCGCTGCCGCGCCGAGGGGCGGGGGCCGACGCTGCCCGCCGGCCTGCTCGCGCTCGATGCGCAGGTGACGGAGATGAACGCCGCCGTGTTCGACGTCGCCAACGGCTTCCGCGGCGTGATCGCCGGCTGCCACGAGGTGCTGCGCCGCCAGGGGCTGCTCGAGGGCACCTGGTGCCTCGACCCGGAGGAGGGCCTCTCGCCCGGCCAGGCGGCGCTGATCGAGGCGGTGGCGCGCCGCTACCCGCAGCTCACCGACGACGCCTTCGTCCGCGACAACCTGCACCGCTGGCTTTCCTGAGGAGAACCCGACGCATGGCGGAGCGCCGCATCGGCATCATCATGCATGGCGTGACCGGGCGGATGGGGACGAACCAGCACCTCGTCCGCTCCATCGCCGCGATCCGCGCCGAGGGCGGCGTGCCGCTCGCCGACGGCGACCGGCTGATGCCCGACCCGATCCTGGTCGGGCGCAACCGCGAGAGGCTGGAGGCGCTGGCCAGGGCGCACGGCATCGCGCGCGTCTCGACCGACCTCGACGCCGCGCTCGCCGACCCGCGCGACGCGGTGTTCTTCGACGCGGCGACGACGCAGATGCGCGCCGGCCTGCTGCGCAAGGCGATCGCCGCCGGCAAGCACGTCTATTGCGAGAAGCCGAGCGCCGACAACCTGGCGGACGCGCTCGACGTCGCGCGGCGCGCGCGCGAGGCGGGGGTGAGGAACGGCGTGGTGCAGGACAAGCTGTTCCTGCCCGGCCTGCGCAAGCTGAAGCTGGTGATCGACTCCGGCTTCCTCGGCCGCATCTGCGCGGTGAAGGGCGAGTTCGGCTACTGGGTGTTCGAGGGCGACCTGCAGCCGGCGCAGCGGCCCTCCTGGAACTACAGGAAGGCCGAGGGCGGCGGCATCATCCTCGACATGCTCTGCCACTGGCGCTACGTGCTCGACAACCTGTTCGGCGAGGTGCGCGCCGTCTCCTGCCTCGGCGCGACGCACATCCCGGAGCGGGTGGACGAACAGGGGCGGCGCTACAGGGCCGACGCCGACGACGCCGCCTACGCCACCTTCGAGCTCGCGGGCGGCATCGTCGCGCAGATCAACTCCTCCTGGGTGACGCGGGTGCGGCGCGACGACCTCGCCGTGTTCCAGGTGGACGGCACGCACGGCAGCGCGGTGGCCGGCCTGCAGAAGTGCTGGACGCAGAGCCGGGTGAACACGCCGAAGCCGGTCTGGAACCCGGACGTGCCGCAGACCATCGACTTCTTCGCCGGCTGGCAGGAGGTGCCGGACACCCAGCCCTACCCCAACGGCTTCCGCGCCCAGTGGGAGCTGTTCCTGCGCCATGTCGCGGGCGAGGTGGCGGAGTTCCCGTGGGACCTGATGGCCGGCGCCAGGGGCGTGCAGCTCGCCGAGGCCGGGCTGCAGAGCTGGCGCGAGCGGCGCTGGATCGACCTGCCGAAGCTGGAGGCCTGACGATGCCGACGATCGGGCTGCCGACCGCCTCCGGCCGCATCGAGCCCTTCGCCACGAGCGCGCCGCGCGCGTTCCCGCGGGCGACGCCGCCCTTCCCCCGCGTGGCGCTCGCCGCCGCGCATGTGGTGGCCGATCCGCTGGCCGAGCAGGACCCGTGGCTCGACGCGCGCATTGATTGGGACCGCACGGTCGCCTACCGGCGCCACCTCTGGTCGCTCGGCCTCGGCGTCGCCGAGGCGATGGACACGGCGCAGCGCGGCATGGGCCTCGACTGGGAGGGCGCGAAGGAGCTGATCCGCCGCTCGCTCGACGCCGCGAAGGACGTGCCCGGCGCGGTGATCGCGAGCGGCGCCGGCACCGACCACCTCGCTCCCGGCCCGGACGTGACCGTGGACGACGTGATCCGCGCCTACGAGGAGCAGTGCGGGGCGGTCGAGGCGATGGGCGGGCGGATCATCCTGATGGCCTCCCGCGCCCTGGCGAAGGCCGCGCGCGGCCCCGCCGACTACGAGCGCGTCTACGGCCGCATCCTCTCGCAGCTTCGCGAGCCGGCGATCATCCACTGGCTCGGCGAGATGTTCGACCCGGCGCTCGAGGGCTACTGGGGCAGCCGCGACCACTGGCAGGCGATGGAGACGGCGCTCGCCGTCATCCACGCCAACGCGGCCAAGGTGGACGGGGTGAAGATCTCCCTCCTCGACAAGGACAAGGAGATCGCCATGCGCCGCCGCCTGCCCAGGGGCGTGCGCATGTACACCGGCGACGACTTCCACTACGCCGAGCTGATCGCCGGCGACGAGCACGGCCATTCCGACGCGCTGCTCGGCATCTTCGACCCGATCGCGCCGGCGGTGGGCGGGGCGCTGGCGGCGCTGTCGCGCAACGACCTCGCGGCCTTCCACGCGATCCTGGCGCCGACCGTGCCGCTCTCGCGCCACATCTTCCGCGCGCCGACCCGGTTCTACAAGACCGGCGTGGTGTTCCTCGCCTGGCTGAACGGGCACCAGGACCACTTCGTGATGGTCGGCGGGCAGCAGTCGGCGCGCTCGATCCTGCATTTCGCCGAGCTGTTCCGCCTCGCCGACGCCGCCGGCCTGCTGCGCGACCCGGAGATGGCGGTGGCGCGCATGCGCCATCTCCTCGCGCTGCACGGGATCGCCTGAGCGCATGCTGCCGCTCGCGCTCAACACCGTGACGGTGCGCGAGCGCTGGTCGCTCGCCGAGTGCATCGAGGGCTGCGCGCGCCACGGCATCCCCGGCATCGCGCCCTGGCGCGACAAGCTCGCGGAGATGGGCGTGGCGCGGGCGGCGCGGCGGATCCGCGACGCGGGCCTGACGGTGACCGGCCTCTGCCGCGGCGGCATGTTCCCCGCCGCCGACGCCGCCGGCCGCGCCGCCGCGATCGAGGACAACCGCCGCGCCATCGCCGAGGCGCACGCGATCGGCGCGCGCTGCCTCGTCGTCCTCGGCGGCGGCCTGCCGCCCGGATCGAAGGACCTGCCCGGCGCGCGGGCGATGGTGCGCGAGGGGCTGCACGCCATCCTGCCCGAGGCGCGCGCGGCCGGCGTCGGCCTGGCGATCGAGCCGCTGCACCCGATGACCTGCGCCGACCGCTCCGTGGTCACCACCCTGGCCCAGGCGCTCGACCTCTGCGACGAGCTCGGCGAGGGCGCGGGCGTGGCGGTGGACTGCTACCACGTCTGGTGGGACCCCGAGGTGGCGCGCCAGATCGCCCGCGCCGGCCGGCGCGTCATGGGGTTCCACCTGTGCGACTGGCTGGTGCCGACGACCGACCTCGTCTTCGACCGCGGCATGCCGGGCGACGGCGTCATAGACATCCCGGCGCTGCGCCGGATGGTCGAGGCCGCCGGCTACGACGGGCCGGCGGAGGTCGAGCTGCTCTCCCGCCGCTGGTGGGCGGAGGACCCGGACGAGGTGCTCGCCATCATGAAGCGGCGGCACGCCACCGCCTGCTGAGTCGCGCGGCGCCGGTCAGACGCCGCCGGCAGGGGGCGGCCACTCGGCCTTCGGCATCTCCGCCATCGCGCCGAAATCCGGCTCGACGGTCGCCCCCAGCCCCGGCGTGTCGAGCGAATCGAGCGCCAGCATCCCCTCGCGGATGGCGAGCCGCGGCCCGCGCGGCGTGTCGGCGTAGAGGTCCGGGTGCGCTTCCAGGAACCGCACCGCCTCCGCCTTCGGCCGGCCGGCGAAGCCGTCCACGAAGTGGTGCCCGTTGCGCTCCACATGCGCCAGGCCGAGCAGCGCCACCAGCGCCAGGTCCTGCTGCACGCACACCCCGGCGAGCGTCGTCAGGTCCTCCGCCGACAGGAAGTAGCGGCCGCCGCCCTCGGCCGCGTTCCACGCCCGGCAGCGCGCGAGGTTGACCAGCGACCGCCACACCCCCTTGCACGCCTTGCTCGACACGCCGGCATAGCCCAGCGCCCTGGCGCGGACGAAGGCGTCCAGATCGCCGTCGCTCTCGTCGATGATCACCGGCCGCGCCGCGGCGAGCGCCGCCATGCTCCTCTCCAGCGCCTGTGCGCGCTTCACCGGCTGCTCGATGAACAGGATCGAATCGCGCAGCCGGTCGAGCCGCCGCTCCGCCTCCATGGCGCGCCACAGCGCGAGCGCGCCCTCCGCGTCGGCGTACTGCTCGTTGCCGTCGAGCGTCGCGTGGTAGCCGCCGGGCAGGCGGTCGAGCACCGCGGCGATGCGCGCAAGCCGCTCCACGTCGGCCGCCGCGTCGCCGCCGACCTTCAGCTTGAAGTAGCGGTGGCGGTAGGCGGCGACCACCTCCTCCAGCGTCTCCGGCAGGCCGTCGCCGACGCGCTCCGCCTGGTCGGCGGCGGTGATCGGGTCCACGAGGCCGACCGTGTGCCGCGCATGCACCCGCCGCAGCGGCGCGAGGCCCGCGAGCAGCGCGGCGAAGTCGAAGCCGGCGAGGTCGGGGATGACGGGGTGCGGCGCCATGCCGCCGAGGTTGGCGCGCATCCCGGCCCAGAAGCCCGCGCCGTGCAGCTTGAGCAGCGCATCGAGCGCGGCGCGGTCCACCAGCGCGCGGCCGTAGCTCGCCACCAGCGGGTTCAGCCCCTCGCGCGCGCAGGCGGCGACCTGGTCGGCGTAGGCGTCGGCGAAGTGCCCGAAGGCGGTGTTGGCGCCGGCGGCGAGCGAGGCCTCGCCCGCGATCTCCAGCGCGCGGCGGAGCTGGTGCTCGTTCTGCGCGTCGGTCCACCGCGGGTCCTTGTCGAACCACTTGGCGGCGAGCGTCTCCGCCGCCACGCCCCAGCCCTCGCGCCCGTCCTCGGTGCGGATGCGCGCGCGCACCACCGCCTGGCGGCCGTGCGTGACGGTGACGACGCCGAAGCGGAAGGGCAGGCGCAGGCGGAACGGCCATTCGCGCCGCTCGATCGCGAGGACGCGGAAGCGTGGCGCTGCGGCGGTCATGGGCGGCTCTCCTCCTGCAACCCGCGCAGGTAGCCGATGGCGCGCGCGGCGCAGGTCGGCCCGTCCGGCAGGTACTCGAACGGCTCCACCGCGCAGTCGCCGGCGTAGCCGGCGCGGCGCAGCGCGGCGAGGACCGGGCCGAAGCGGTCGGCGCCCTGGCCCGGGGCGCGGCGGTTGCGGTCGTTCAGGTGCACATGCGCGATCAGGCCGGTCGGCACCCAGCGTTCGAGCAGCGCGGCGGCCGGCTCCGCCTCGCCGTTGCCGGCGGCGCAGAGGTCGAGCATGGTGCGCAGGCCCGGCACGCCGAGGCGCCGCACCACCTCCGCCGCCTCGGCGACGGTCGTCACCCAGTTCGTCTCGCGCCGCGCCAGCGGTTCGAGGCAATAGGTCAGGCCCGCGCGCGCGGCCCACTCGCCGGCGCGGGCCATCGCCTCCTCGGCCCGCGCCGCATCGCCCGGCCCCTCCGCGCGCCGCTGCGCCGGCGAACCGTGCACCAGCAGCCGCGCGCCGAGGTCGGCGGCGAGCCCGATCAGCCGCTCGATCACCTCCAGCGTGCGCGCGCGCACCGCCGGATCGCCGCTGGTGATCGAGAGCCCCGCCGGCGCCACCAGCAGCCAGTGCAGCGAGGTGATCGGGATGCCTGCCTCCGCCGCCGCCCGCCGCACCTCGGCGCGCCGCCCGGCGGAGAGGCGGTGCGGCGCCTCGCGGTCGAGGGTGAAGGGCGCGATCTCGATGCCGTCGTAGCCGAGGGCGGCGGCGAGCGCGCATTGCCGCGCGAAGGGCAGATCCGCCACCACCTCGTTGCAGAGCGCGATGCGCATCACCCCGCCTCCTCCAGCGACACCATCCGGCCCTCTTGCGCGGAACGCCGCGCCGCGTCCAGCAGGCGCGCGGGCAGCACGGCGCCGGCGTGCAGGTCGGCCTCCGGCGTCCGGCGCAGCGCCACGCAGGCAAGGAAGCGCGACAATTCGGCCGCGACGACCCGCACCGGATCGGCCGCCGGGACGCCCACCGCCTCGCGCGGGCCGTGCTCCGGCAGCCAGGCGCCGTTCCCCGCGGGGCGGTGGCGACCGCGGCGGAGCACGAAGGTCTCCGCGGCGAAGTCGATCTCGGCGAGGGCGTCGCGGCCGGCCAGGATCACCTCCTTGCGCGTCTCGGCGCCGGGCACGACCGCGTCCGGCCAGCGCCCGGGCAGCACGCAGCCGGCCTCGATGAACCCGATCGCGCCGCCGGCGAAGCGGAGCTGGATCAGCGCCAGGTCCTCGCGCCCGCGCCCGAGCGGGTCGGCGAGCTGCGCGAACACCCCCGTCACCCGCAGGCCGGCGAGCCAGGGCAGCAGGTCGGCGAAATGCACCGCGTCGTTCAGCAGCGCCCCCGAATCGCCGCGCGCTCGCTTCAGCCCGGAGAACCGCGCCGCGAGGCAGTGCAGCGGGCCGAACAGGCCGCGCAGGACGAACCGGCGCAGCGCCCGCGCCTTCGGGTGGAAGCGGAAATACAGCCCGACCTGCGCCACGCGCCCGCGCTCGCGCGCCAGCGCCGCGAGGCGTTCCGCCTCGGCCGCGGTCTCCACCGCCGGCTTCTCCAGGAACAGGTCGCGGCCCGCGCGCAGCACCGCCTCGGCGAGCGCGGCGTGGGTCGGCACCGGCGTCGCGACGATCGCCGCGGCGCAGCGCGCCAGGCCCTCCTCGACGCTGGCGGCGAAGCGCAGGCCGGGGAACTCCGCCGCGGCGGCGGCGCGCATCGCCGGATCGGGATCGTGGACGACGACCTCCCCGCCGCGCCCGAGCGTCGCGAGCGCGCGCAGATGCACCCGCCCGAAGGCGCCGCAGCCGAGGAGGAGCAGACCGTCCGCCATCGCGGCGAGTGGAGGCGCCCTCGGCGGGCGCCGTCAAGGCGCGCCCCCCGCGGCCGCTTGACGCGCCGCCGCGCGCCGCCGAGCGTCGCGGCGCCATGCACGGATTCCGCCCGCTCGAGCGCGCCGACCTGCCCCGCGCCGCCGCGCTCTCCGCCCTGATCGGCTGGAACCAGACCGCCGCCGACTGGGCGCTGTTCCTGCGCCACGGCGCGGCGCGCGCGCTCGACGACGGCGATCCCGCGGCCCTCGCCGCCACCGCCGCGATCATCTCCTACGGCGCCGAGGTCGCCTGGATCGCGATGGTGCTGGTCCGCCCGGACCGGCGGCGCCAGGGGCTCGCCACCGCCCTGATGCGCTGGGCGGTGGAGTCGCTGCGCGGCGTGCCCTGCGTCGGGCTCGACGCCACCCCGGCGGGGCGCGAGGTCTATCGCCGCCTCGGCTTCCGCGACGCCTGGGGCTTCCGCCGCTGGGCCCTGCCGGAGGCGCTGCCCGCGGAACCCGGCGTCCCGCTCCGCCCGCTGCGGGAGGCCGACTGGCCGGCGCTCTGCGCCCTCGACGCCGCGGCCTTCGGCGCGCCGCGCGAGGCCCTGCTGCGCGATTTCGCGGCGCGGATGCCGCGTGCGGCGTGGGTCGCGGTGGACGCCGCCGACGCGCCGCGCGGCTTCGTCCTGGCGCGCGACGGGCTGCGTTCGCCGCAGCTCGGCCCGCTCATCGCGCCCGACGAGGCCACGGCGCGCGCGCTGATGGCCGCGGCGCTGGCGGCGCTGCCGCCCCCCGCGGCGCCCGGCGCGGCGCGCGCGGTGGCGGACCTGCGCGACGCCGCCGCCGGCGTCGCCGCCTGGTGCGCCGCGCACGGCGCGGTCGCGCAGCGGCCCTTCACCCGCATGGTGCTCGACGCGGCCGCGCCGCCCGGCGATCCCGCGCCGCTGGTCGCCGTCGCCGGGCCGGAATTCGGCTGACTCCTGCGCCTTGACGCCCGCGCGCGGGGCGCCGCACCATCCGCGCCGCCAGCGGGTCGCCCGCCCGCCGACCGCGACAACGGGCCTTCGAGGGAGGCGAAGATGCAACGCAGGGAATTCCTCGCGGCGACCGCCGCCGCCGCGCTCGCCGGCACGGCGCCGGTGCGCGCCGGCGCGCAGCCGCTGCCGAACCTCCCCTGGCGGCCGGAACGGCCGGTGACGATCATCGTCCCCTGGGCCGCCGGCGGCAGCACGGACCAGATGGCGCGCATCGTCGCCGCCGAGCTGGAGAACGCCATCGGCCAGCGCTTCGTGGTGGTGAACCAGCCCGGCGCCTCCGGCTCGATCGGCACCCGCAACGCGCTGGAGGCGCCGAGGGACGGCCTGACCTGGGCCGCCGGCGCGGCGGTGGACGTCGGCTGCTACAAGGTGCTCGGCCTGCTCGATACCGAGCTCAAGGACTGGCACCTGTTCCTCGCCGTCGCCAACGTCAACATCGTCGTCGCCAACCCGAACAGCGGCTTCCGCGACTTCGGCCAGCTGCTGGAGGCGCTGAAGGCGCGCGGCCAGTCCATCGGCGTCTCCACCGCCGGCGTCTCCTCGGCCGGGCACAACTTCATGGAGGCGATCCGCGCCGCGACCGGCATCCAGTACCGCCACGCCACCTACGACGGCGGCGCGCCGGCCACCGTCGCCGCCGTCTCCGGCGAGGTGCCGGTCGGCGCCGTGCTGCTGGTCGAGGCGGCGGAGATGATCAAGGCGCGGCGCCTGATCCCCCTCGCCGTGCAGGCCGAGCAGCCGGTGACGCTCGCGGGCTACGGCGAGATCCCCTCGATCCGCCGCTGGATCCCGGACATCCCGGCGCCGCTCAACTACTTCGGCATCTGGGTGCCGAAGGGGGTGCCGGAGCCGGTGGTGCAGACCATGAGCCGGGTCTGGGAGGAGCGCATCGCCAACAGCCAGCGCCTCAAGGACTACGCGGCGCAGCGCGCGGCGCTGTTCACGCCGCTGCACGGCCAGCAGGCCTACGACGAGGCGTGGAAGATGGTGCGCCAGACCGCCTGGCTCTACTACGACGGCGGCAAGGCGCGGATCTCGCCGGACACGGTCGGAATCCAGCGGCTTTGAGCGAGCGCGGCGCGGCACCGCCGGAGGTCCACTCCCCCCTCGCCGGCGAGCGGGCGCCGGTCTCCCCGCGCGCCGACCTGGTCGCGGCGGCGGTGCTGCTCGCCTTCGGGCTCTCCGTCGTCGCCCTGGCGCTGAGGATGCCGACCTTCGTGGAGCAGTCGGGCACCGGCCTGACGGCGCCGGGCATCGTGCCGGGGTTCCACGGCACGGTGATCGCGCTGCTCGCGCTCGTGCTCGGCCTGCGCGCGGTGCGGCGCGGCGCGCTGCGCGACGGGGGCGGGGCGGCGGGCGCCGGGGCGCCGCGGCGCGAGGACGCGCTGCGGCTGGGCTTCGCCGCCGCGCTCGGAACGCTCTACGCGGGGTTCCTGATCGGCCGGCTGCCCTTCTGGCTCGCCACGGCGCTGTTCGTCTTCGCCTTCACCGCGGGGTTCGAGTGGCGGCACGGCGCGGCCGGACGGCCACGCCGGCTGCTCGAGGCCGCCGCCATTGCGCTCGGCACCGGGTGGGTGGTGCAGTTCGTCTTCGAGGAGCTGTTCCTCGTGCGCCTGCCGTGATCGCCGACGATGCTTGACGCGCTCGGCATGCTCGGCGCGGGCTTCGCCCATGTGCTGCAGGGAGGCGCGGCCGTCCATGCGCTCTGGGCGACGCTGGTCGGCATCCTGGTCGGCGCTCTGCCCGGGCTGACCGCGACGATGGGCGTGGCGCTGCTCACCACGCTCACCTTCTCGATGGACTCCTCCGTCGCGCTGCTGGTCCTGGTCTGCGTCTATGTCGGCGCGATCTATGGCGGGTCGCGCAGCGCGATCCTGCTCAACATCCCCGGCACCCCGGCTTCGGCGGCCTCGACGCTCGACGGCTACCCGCTGGCGCGGCAAGGGCTCGCGGGGCGGGCGATGGGCATCTCCACCGCGGGATCCTGGCTCGGCACGCTATTCGGCGCGCTCTGCCTCGCGCTGTTCGCGCCGGTGATCGGCGAGTACGCGCTGGAGTTCCAGTCCTACGAGATGTTCTGGGTGGCGATGTTCGGCATCGTCATCGCCGGCTCGCTCTCCGGCGGCGACCCGCTGAAGGGCTACATCGCGGGCTTCCTCGGCCTGTTCGTCGCGACCATCGGGCAGGAGGCGAACCACGCCTATCCGCGCTTCGCCTTCGGCAGCACCGACCTCGCCGGCGGGCTCGGCCTGCTGCCGGTGCTGGTCGGCGTGTTCGGCGTGGCCGAGGTGCTCTCCGCCATGCGCGGACCGGCGGTGAGGGCGGTGTCCTCGAAGATCGACTCGGTCGTCCCGCGCATCCGCGACGTGCTGCGGTACTGGCGCACCATCCTGCGCTCCGGCGCGCTCGGCACCTTCGTCGGCGCGATGCCGGGCCTCGGCGAGGACATCGCCGCCTGGACCAGCTACGCCGCCGCCAGGCGCGCGAGCAGGGAGGCGGAGCAGTTCGGCAAGGGCAGCGTCGAGGGCCTGATGGCCGCCGAGACCGGCGAGAGCGCCTGCGTCCCCGGCGCGATCATCCCCGTCCTCACCCTCGCCGTGCCGGGCAGCGCGCCGGCGGCGGTGCTGATGGCGGCGATGATGATCCACGGGCTCAACCCGGGGCCGATGCTCGCGATCACCACGCCGGAGTTCATCTACCAGATCGTCGCGATGCTGATCCTCGCCGACATGGTGAAGCTGGTCTACGGCCTCGTGCTGGTGCGCCCGCTGCTCTGGGTGCTGCTGATCCCGCGCGAGCGGCTGATGCCGGTGGTGTTCGTGCTGTGCTGCGTCGGGGCCTTCGCCATCACCTCACGGCTGTTCGACGTCTGGGTGATGCTCGGCGCCGGCCTGGTCGGGTTCGTGCTGCGCGAGCTGCGCTTCCCGATGGCGCCGCTGGTGCTCGGCATCGTGCTCGGCGACCTGCTGGACAAGAACCTGCTGCGTGGCCTGGTGCTCTCGGGCGGCGACGTCACGCCGTTCTTCACGCGGCCGATCAGCGCGGCGCTGGCGGCGCTGGTCGCCCTGATGTTCCTGATGAGCGTCCCGCCCGTGAACGCCTGGGTGACGCGGCGGATGCGGGAGGCGCTCGGCGCGCTGCGGCGCCGTCCGGTCTGAACGCGGCGGCGCTCCGCCCGCCGCCTGCGCGCCCACCGTGCCGGCGGCGGGACGCGGGGCGAGGCCCCGCGCCGCGCGGTCGGGCGTGGCGATCCTGGCCTGACGAAGCCTTGGGCAGGAGGGGGCGACCCAGACCGCCGCACCCGGCGCGGAAGAGGCGGTCTCGGGGAAAGGGTCCGCCTCCCGCACGGCGGGGATTTGCGTCGCCACGGCCGGACGGGGAATCTGTCCCCCGGCAGGCGCCCGGCGCGGATGGGCGGACGGGGGTGCCCGGGAAGGAAGGAAGGTTGGTGCGGTCGAGAAGAGTCGAACTTCCACGGGGTTTCCCCCACCAGCACCTCAAGCTGGCGCGTCTACCATTCCGCCACGACCGCTCGCGACAGGCCGGGGCATATAGCGGATGACGCCGCGGGCATCAACGCGTCCGGTGCGGCCGGCTCCGCCGGGCCCGGAATGGGTCGTCGCCGCCGCCCCCGTGCCCTATCCGGAGGCCCTGGCGGCGATGGAGGCGCGGGTGGCCGCCATCCGCGCCGGAGAGGCGGGCGAGCGGATCTGGCTGCTCGAGCACCCGCCCACCTACACCGCCGGCACCTCCGCGCGGGCGGAGGACCTGCGGGACGCGACCCGGTTCCCGGTGTTCCGCGCCGGCCGCGGAGGCCAGTGGACCTACCACGGACCCGGGCAGCGCACCGCCTACGTCATGCTCGATCTCGCACGGCCGCATGGCGGCGTGCCGGCGCGCGACCTGCGGGCCTACGTCCACGCGCTGGAGGAATGGCTGATCCGTGCGCTCGACCGCTTCAACATCCGGGGCGAGCGGCGCGCGGGCCGGGTCGGCATCTGGGTTGCCGACCGCGCCTCCGCCGGCGGCGAGGCGAAGATCGCCGCGATCGGCGTGCGTATCACCCGCTGGGTCTCCTGGCACGGGGTGGCGTTGAACGTGGACCCGGACCTCTCCCATTTCGCCGGCATCGTGCCCTGCGGCATCGTCGGGCACGGCGTGACCAGCCTGTGGAAGCTGGGAGTCACGGCGACCATGGAGGAGGCCGACGCCGCGCTGATGGCGGCGTGGGGCGAGGTGTTCGGATAGCGCGCTGCGGCCCGGAGTGCCGGCCCCCTCGTGGCAAGGGCGACCCGAACCGCGCCGGGCTTGCCGGCGGCCGTTCGGGGTGGATTGCACCGCCAGGGCGGCGCCTCCCGGTCGTCAGGTCGCGCCTCGACAGCGGGCGGCATGCTGCGGATCGGCTCGGGCGGCGGCTGTTGCGCCGCTCCGCCCATTCCAGGGGTGACGCGCCCGGCCGGTGCGTCGCCGGCCCTGCCGACCGCTGGCCCGATCCCGGTCTTGGCCAGGCGCTGGTGCGGCGGATCGAGGCGTCCCGGACGCCGCAGCCGGCTGCGGTCCCTGGCGGCCTGCGCCGGCCGTGGCCGGAGGCAAGCGCGCTAGCTCGCCTCGAGGAGCCGGACGACGCGCACCTTCTGGGGCTCGATGCCGATCCGCTCGCAGTCGCGGGCCATGTCGGTGTTGCCGGTGAAGGTGATGGTGTGGGCCACCAGGATCGTGCACATCAGGGCGTTGTTGCTGTTGCCGCTCATGGTGATCTGGCCGGTCGGCGCGTAGATGTTGCCGATCAGGTTGGTGCTGTTGCTGCCGTTGATCAGTGTGCGCGGCGGGCAGTTCGCGTTGCTGCCGCTGCACGGATTCACGTCGGGACCCCGGTAGATGAGGAGGTCCTCGTAGGCGCCGCTGCCGGGGGCGTTCAGCTGCATGGTCCCGCCATTCAGGGTGAGAACGCCGGGATTCCTGTTCCCGTCGCTGGTGAAGACGAGCGTCACGCCGGCGCCGCCGGGCACGCACTGCGAGCAGATGAGCGCCGCGTTGGACGAATTGATCGTCAGGTCGGTGCCGACGAAGTAGTAGGTTCCGGGCCTCAGGTCCACCACCTGCGACGCGGTGAGCTGGAGCGTGCTGTTCGGTCCCCCGCCGCTTCCGCAGATGTAGGTCTGGCCGGTGGTGCTGCCGAACCGGAACGGTTGGGTCGAGTTCTTGAAGTGGTTCTGGATCGCGTCGTTGATGGATTTCGCCGACTGGCCGGTCGAGCCGCCGGGGCACGAGGTGGGATAGGGGGCGCCCTGCACGCTTCTGCTGAGGGGGTCGGGCAGAGGCGGCTGGCCGCTCCCGACATAGCTGGCGGTGACGTTGGACTGGGTGCAGCCGTCGCAGGTGCCATGCGCGTAGAGCCCCGCCGTGTTGACGGTCGTGCCCATGCCCTGCACGCGGATGTTCGCGTTCGAGCCCATGACGCATCCCGGCGTCGCCGCGGTCGAACTGCCGGTGAAGGTCAGCGTGCCATGCAGGGAGAGGACGCAGGCCGGGCCGATGATCATGCTCGCCGCGACCGCGCGCGACCGCACGAGCACCTCGGAGTGCCCCGTGAACAGCCCGGCGATGAAGGTCGGCAGGCGTTGCCGCACGATCGCCTCGACGGCGTAGCTGTTGCCCGCGTTGGGACCGGACTTGGGCGGGATGTTGATCTCGACCTCGGTCGCCCCGCCGTAGGACGTGGCGCCGTGGACGAAGCCGTTGGCCTCCACGGTCTGTCGCGCCACCGTCCGCCCCTCGTTCTCGGCGGTGGCGCTGGGGTTGCTCAGGCCGCTCCAGTAGCGCGCGTTCGCGCCGGCGAGTGCCCCCATGTCCACGGCGCTGGTCTGGTTCCGCTTCGCGAAATACCAGTGTCCGCCCTCGACGCTGAGGGCCACCAGCCCGAACACGGTGACGGCGCTGGCGGCGAACACTGCCGCCGTCGCGCCCTTGCGGTCCCGCAGGGTGCTGCGCAGGCGCCTCAGCCTCATGCCGGCCTCCGTACGTTTCGGGAGACAATGGGAGCGAAGTGAGAACGACGACGAATCAAAAAGGGGCGATTGACGCAAAGGTCCCGGCCCGCTGTTCAACGCATGCGCGGCGGCGCCGCGGCACTCTCGCCGCTGCGGCATTCGATCTCACGTTTTGAGACGATATCGCGGCTGCCGCGCGCGATGGCCCGGGCGCCGCCCGACGCGGGATTTCGGCCGGATCTCATCCGGGCCCGTGGTGGCCGCTCCACCCTCGCGGCCCGGCGCGGTGGCGACGGCGCGCGACCGGAGCATGGCGCCGCATCGGGCGATCGCCGCCAGGGCCTGTGCGCGAGCGGGCCGCCGCCGCACGGGCCATGCCGCGTGCCGCGGCGTGTGGCGCGGCGCGGGGACCGCCGCGCCAGGCCGGGTCCCGCGTCCCGCGACGAGCGCGCCCGGTGCCCCATCCACCACACGCTGCCCGGCGCGACGGCGATCCCGCACCGCCAGGAGGTCAGCCGCGCCGCAGCGATGCATCCGCGCGCCGAGCGCAGGCGCCGCGGGACCGCGCGGGCGGCGCATCCTCCTCGCCTCGGCGCCAAGTCCGCGCCCGGAGCGCCGCCGGCGCGCACGGCGCTGCGGCCTGCGGCACGCGGTGCCGCGGCCCCGTGCCCTCGCCGTCCGTCCGACGACGTGCCGGCACCGATGTGCCGCGGGGCCCGACCCGATTGACGGCCTCGCGCCGGTGCGCATAGCCAGTCCGCGCTTCCCCAGGCTCCGCCCCGGAGGACCGCGCCCCGATGTTCACCACCCGTCCCGAGATCGCCGGCACCTTCGGCGCCGTCGCCTCCACGCACTGGATCGCGAGCCAGGTCGGCATGGCCGTGCTCGAGCGTGGCGGCAACGCCTTCGACGCCGCCGCCGCCGCGGGCTTCACCCTGCAGATCGTCGAGCCGCACCTGAACGGCCCCGGCGGCGACTGCCCGATCCTCCTGCACAGCGCGCGGCTCGGCGCGCAGCAGGTGATCTGCGGCCAGGGGCCGGCGCCGCGCGCGATGACGGTGGCGAAGCTCAAGGGCGAGCTCGGCCTCGACCTCGTCCCCGGCACCGGGTTCCTCTGCGCGCCCGTCCCCGGCGCCTTCGACGCCTGGATGCTGATGCTGCGCGAGCACGGCACCTGGCGCGTGCGCGACGTGCTGGAATACGCGATCGGCTACGCGCGGAACGGCGCCCACATGGTGCCGCGCGTGCGCGCCACGATCGAGACGGTGCGCCCGCTGTTCGAGAGCGCCTGGCCGACCTCCGCGGCGCTGTGGCTGCGGAACGGCGGGCCCGAGCCGGGCGGCCTCTACGCCAACCCCGTCCTCGCCGACACCTATGAGCGCATCGTGCGCGAGGCCGAGGCTGCCGGCGCCGACCGCGAGCGCCAGATCGAGGCGGCGCGCGACGCCTTCTACCGCGGCTTCGTCGCCGAAGCCATTGACCGCTTCGCCCGCGGCTTCGAGGCGCTCGACACCTCCGGCCGCCGCCACCGCGGCCTGATCACCGCCGACGACCTCGCCGGCTGGCGGGCCACGATCGAGCCGCCGCTCGCCTTCGACTACCGCGGCCACACCGTCCTCAAGTGCGGCCCCTGGAGCCAGGGGCCGGCGCTGCTGCAGACGCTGGCGCTGCTCGACGGCTTCGACCTCGGCGCCATGGACCCGCTCGGCGCCGAGTTCATCCACACCGTGGTCGAGGCGCAGAAGCTCGCCTTCGCCGACCGCGAGGCCTGGTACGGCGACCCGGCCTTCACCGACGTGCCGATGGCGACGCTGCTCTCCCCCGCCTACAACGCCGAGCGGCGCACGCTGATCGGCGAGCGCGCGAGCCTCGAATTCCGCCCCGGCAGCCCGGACGGCCGCGCCCCGCGCGCCCCCGACTACGCCGCCGCGGTGCGCCGCGCCGAGGAGATGGCCGCCGCCGCCGGCAGCGGGGAGCCGACCGTCGCCCGCCTCGGCGCCTCGGGCGGCGACACCTGCCACGTGGACGTGATCGACCGCTGGGGGAACATGGTCAGCGCCACGCCCTCGGCGGGCTGGCTGCAGTCCTCGCCGGCGATCCCGGAGCTCGGCTTCTGCCTCGGCACGCGCTGCCAGATGTTCTGGCTCGACGAGTCGCTCCCCAACGGCCTGCAGCCGGGCAAGCGCCCGCGCACCACCCTCTCGCCCTCGCTGGTGCTGCGCGACGGCAGGCCGTGGATGAGCTACGGCACGCCGGGCGGCGAGCAGCAGGACCAGTGGCAGGCCACGATGCTGCTGCGGATGCTGCACCACGGCCTCGGCATCCAGCAGGCGATCGACATGCCGAGCTTCCACTGCGAGCACTGGATCAGCAGCTTCTGGCCGCGCGGCGCCAGGCCCGGCAAGGTCGTGATCGAGGGCCGCTACGCGCCGGAGGTGCTGGCCGAGCTCCAGGCGCGCGGCCACCGCGCCGAGATGGGCGGGGAGTGGTCCGAGGGCCGCCTCACCGGCGCGCGGCGCGAGCCGGACGGGCAGATCCTCGCCGGGGCCAATCCGCGCGGCATGCAGGGCTACGCGGTGGGGCGCTGAGGCGGACGATGCCGCGCGGCCGCCGCGCGGCGCTCCGCGCCCTCGCGCTGCTCGCCGCCGTGCCGCTCGCCGCCTGCGCGCGCCACGCGCCGCCGCCGACCGCGGAGGTGGTGCGCCGCAACCCCTGGCTGGCGCGCCATTTCGACGAGCTGACGCCGCCGCAGCAGGCGCGCGTGGCGCAGCGGATGCGGCGCGCCCGCCCCCCGCTCGCGACGACGCGCGAGGACGCGCGGTTGCGCTGGGACGCGATGGGCCTCGAGGAGCGGCGCGCGCTCCTCGTCCCCGCGGGGGCGGGCCGTTCGTCCCGCACCGCGGCCGCGCCGCGTCGTCCCGCCGAGGTCGCGGGCGGCGAAGGGCGCTGACCCGCGCGGCACGCGGTCCGTCCCTTGCGAGATCCGCGCGGCTGCGGCGCGACCTGGCGCCACCCCTCGGGCGGGCGGCTGGCCGAGGCGGCGGGCGACCGCGCCTCCCGACGCGGATCCGCCGCTTCGCCGCGCCGGAGCCCGTCCCGCACCGCGCCGCCTCCGCCGTCTCCGCTGCCGCATCGCGCAGGTTTCGGCCCCAGGAGGCGCGGCTCCGGCCTGCGCGGAGGCGGACTGTCGGGGACGCGGCCGTCCGGACCGCGGCGATCGGGCCGCCGGGAGCGCGGCGAAGCCCCGTTGCCGCATGCGGCGCGTCAGCACGCCGCGACGCCGGAAGACGCGGCCCGGCGGACGCATCCGCGCATCGGCCTGACGCGCCGCACGCCGTTCCCCCCGCCCGATGGACCACTTCCGGGACGCGGACGCGGCCCGCGACCGTGGCGCCGGGATCGCCGGCTCGCCAGGCCGGGCGACGGCATGCGCGATGCGCGCGCGACGGCGCCGGCCCGGTCCTTGAACGGTGCCGCGCCGGAGCGTAGCGTCCCCGACCGCCGCTCGTCCGGCGCGCCCGGGCACCGGGCGGGAGGTCCTCGTCCCGAAGGGCATCGGATGGCGGGCGGGAAGGGGAACGTCATGCCGACGATCGATGCCCAGGTGCATGCCTACGAGCGCGACCATCCGGGGCGCCCCTGGGCGGCCGTGCTGCACGGCCCGCCGGAGGTCACGGGCGACGACATGGTGGCCGCGATGGATGCGGTCGGCGTGGATGGCGCGATCCTCGTCTCGCCCTTCACCATGTACCGCTACGACGCGAGCTACGCGATCGAGGTGCGCGCGAAGCATCCTGGCCGCTTCGCGCTGGTCAAGCCGGTGGACCCGAGCGACCCCGCGGTGGGCGACACCATCGCCGACTGGGCGTCCACGCCTGGGGCGGTCGGCATCCGGATCATGATGCGCGGCGACGTCCCGGCCGACCCGGCCGACCCGGGCATCAACCGCGTGCTGGCCGCCGCTGCGCGGCATTCCCTGCCGGTGAACCTGCTCGCCTATGGGCGGCTGGCGCAGGTCGCGGCGCTCGCGACGCGGAACCCCGACACGCGGCTGGTGATCGACCACCTCGGCCTGCCGCAGCCCTTTGAGCCGCCGCCGCCGGCGCAGCCATGGGCCGACCTGCCGAAGCTGCTCGCCCTCGCGAGGCACGACAACGTCGTGGTGAAGGTCACCGGGGCCTGCACGCTGTCGCACGAGCCCTTCCCCTACCGGGACATCTGGGACCCGCTCGGCCGTATCTTCGACGCCTTCGGCCTCGACCGCTGCATGTGGGGAACCGACTGGACCCGCGCGGTCGCCCTGCTGTCGTACAGGGAGGGGGTGGAGGCCTTCCGCGTCAGCGATCGGCTGTCGGACGGCGACCGCGCGACGCTGATGGGCGGCACCGCGCAGCGGGTCTACGGCTGGGCGCCGTCGAGGGGATGATCGTCTTGCGCCGCGGCGGGGCAGCCGCCGCCCGCGTCGCCTGGCGCGAGCGGCGTCTCCGCCTCGATCCCGAACGCCCGGTCTTCGACAACGGTTGAGCGCCGAGGGCGATCAGCGGGCGAACATGGCCCGCCGCACGGGGCGCGGGCCGCGCGGCGAGCGCGCCGCCGCCGTGCCGCACGGGCACCGGGAGACCTCGGCCCCGCCGGCAGGCCCCAGGGCCGATGGCATCGTCGCCCCCGTCGTGCGTGCGCGACGGCGCGATCAGCGGCCTGGGCTGCCGCGTCCATGCCGGGCAGTTCCTGGCGCCCCGCCCGCGCCCCGGCGACACCGTGGTGCCCGACGACCCCGGCAACCGGGAGATCGGGGGCGTGCGCGCGGCCGTCGGGGCGCGCCTGCTCTTGCTGCCGCCCGACCGCCCGGACCCGAACCCGATCGGGCCGGTCTTCGCCGAGCTGGCGGCCCTGCTCGGCACCCCCACCCGCCGCACCGGGCCTCGCGCGTCGCTCGTCGGGCAGGGGCGCGCTTCCGGCCGTTTCCGGCCGCCTGCGATCTGCCCTGAAGCCGTTTTCGCTCGGCTGTGCTCGCGGCAACGGCTCCCGCGCGTCGTTGGCCGAGCCGATCCACGCTCCCGGCCGTTTCCAGCCGTCCGCGATCGGCTCTAACGCCCGAGGCCCTGCGACACGCCGACCGCCGGCGCCGCCGTCCGCCCCCCGTCCACGACGTACTGCGCCCCGGTGATGTCGCTCGCGAGATCGGAGCACAGGAACAGCACGACGTTCGCCACCTCCTCCGGCGTTCCGTAGCGGCGCAGCGGGATCGAGGCCGTGTAGCGCTCCTCCACGCTCTCCGGGTTGTTCGGCGAGACCTGCCGAGCGATGTCCTGCACCATGCGCGTTGCGATCGGTCCCGGGCAGACCGCGTTCACGCGGATGCCGAGGGGTCCGACCTCGCCCGCCGCCACCTTCGTCAGCCCGATCACGGCGTGCTTGGACGCGACGTAGGCCGGCATCCCCGCCGTCCCGACCAGCCCGGCGATCGAGGCCGTGTTCACCACCGCGCCCCGCCCCTGGCGGATCATCGCCGGCAGCACGTGGCGCAGGCCGAGGAACACGCCCTTGACGTTGACGCCCATCACCGCGTCGAAGGTGGCCTCGTCGTACTCCGCCGTCGGCGCCACGCGCCCCTCGATGCCGGCGTTGTTGTGGAAGCAGTCGATCGCGCCGAAGGCGTCGAGCGCCGCCTGCACATAGGCCTGCACGTCGGCCGAGCGGGTCACGTCCGCGGCGCGGAAGATCGCCGACCCTTTGCCGATCTCGGCCGCGACCGCGGCGCCGGCCTCGGCGTCGCGGTCCACGACGACGACCTTCGCCCCGCGCCGGGCGAAGCCGAGCGCGACGGCGCGCCCGATCCCGTTGGCGCCGCCCGTCACCACCGCCACCTTGCCGCTGAAGTCCATGTCGCGTCCCTCCCGCCTTTCCGAAAGCGATTCCCGCACGGCCCAGGTTGCGCCATCGCCGGTTCCTCGTCCAATCGGTCACGTCGCCCGGTGCGCGGTCGCGAGCTGCGGCCGCGGGGTCGCGCCGCGCCGGGATGGCGGCCCGTCGAGCGGACGCCCCGCCGTCCGTCGGCGCGCACCAGTTCCGCCGCGCCGAGGCGCCGGTCGCGCGGGATCAGCGTCGGGACGGGATCGGGTGCGAGCCCGTGGCTGTCGCGGCGGACGTGGCGGTTGATCTCCGGCACCTCCTTGAAGCCCGCCGTGTCCAGCAGCACGTCGCGGGCGAGCCGGTGCTCCCGCACGACGTTGGTGGCGATGGCGGCGCCGTGCGGCAGCAGGCCGCCCTCCGCGCGCGCGAAGCCAAAGCGCTCCGCCGCCTCGCGCAGGCCGGACATGAGACCGGCCGAGGGATCGTCGGGCGTCGTCGGGGGCCTCCATGCGCGCACGACGCCGGAGCGTGCACCGAGGATCTGGAGGTCGGTGGAGGTGCCGCCGACATCGGCGGCGATCCGCCAGGTCACGTCCGCATCCCTCGCTCCGCGGTCTCGGCCGCGCCCGGGGCGGCGGGCCGGGCCGCCGTGCCGGGCGCCTCCCTCGGCGCCTGCGTGGCGTCGCGGGCGTCGGTCGTGGGCGAGCCGTGCCCCATGGCGCGGCTGCGGCATGTCCCTGCGCCGTGGCGGACGCGCGGACAGCCTCATGCGGCGGGGTCGGTTCCGCAAGCGCATCGGATCTCGGGATCGCGCCGCGCGCATGGTCGCGGTGCCGGACGATGCCGCGCGGAGCGGTCGAGGCGCGCGGTCTCGCCCGCTCGCGGCCTTCCTGGCGGGGCACGGGGTTCGCCTGCCGCGCTCTCGTTTTGGTGAACGCGGCGGTCGTCCACCATGGACGGTGCATGGCGTTGCTCGGCATATTGACCGTAAGTAGGCGGGAACTATTGCAGCGTGCGACGATCGAATGCGGCGGGCGCGGCCGACACGGCATCGGGGACGGCGACGGCGAGGGCGAGAGCGCCCGGCGATGCACCATTCCGCCTCTATGCGCTGCATCCGCTGCTGGTGGGTCCGCTGCCGGCCTGGGATGCGGCGCTGGAGCGCGTAGCCGCGCTCGGCTTCTCCGCCGTTCTCGTGGCGCCGCCCTTCGCTCCGGGGCGAAGCGGCAACCTGTTCCACGCTGCGGACCACGATCGCCCCCATCCGGTGCTCGTGTCCGGCGATGCCGGCGCGGGGGACGCGGACGCGCTGCTCGCGTCGCTCGCCTCCGCGGCGCGTGCGCGCGGCCTCGACCTGTTCCTCGATCTGGTGCTCGACCGCGTGGCGGCCGACGGACGCCTCGCGGCGGAGCGCCCCGGCTGGTTCGACTCGCCGGCCGGCGGGGGGCTGCCCGATCCGCGCCGCGTCTCGCTCGAGCAGGGCGTGCTGCGTCCGCGCCTCGAGGATCCGGCGGTCGAGGCGGCCTACGGCGCGTGGTGGGAGGACCGCCTGCGCCGCTGGGCCGCGGCGGGCGTGGCCGGCTTCCGCTGCGACGCGCCGCACCGCGTGCCGGCCGCGCTCTGGCGCAGGCTGACCGCCGCGCTGCCCGGCGCGCGCTTCATCGCCTGGACGCCGAGCGTCCCGGCGCCCGAGGCCGCCGCGCTCGCGGATGCGGGCTTCGCGGCGACCTGCGATTCGCTCGCCTGGTGGGACTTCCGCGCCGCCTGGCTGGCCGAGGAGGCGGCGCGGCTGGCGATGGTGGCGCCCGCGCTGTCGGTGCCGGAGGCGCCCTTCGGCCCCCGCGTCGCCGCCTGCCACGAGGAGGCCGGCGCGGCGGAGCGCGCGGCGCGTCGGCAACTTCGCGCGGCGGCGGCGCTGGGGTCCGGCGCCGGCTGGATCGTGCCGATGGGCATGGAGTACGGCGCGCGGCGCCCGCTCGATCCCGCGCGCGACCGTCCCGGCGACTGGGACTGGCTGCGCCGGAACGCCGCCTTCGACCTCGGCGAGGAACTACGCGCCTGCAATGCCCGGCTCGCGGCCGCGCCCGCGCTGGCGGGACGGTCCGGCGAGCTGCGGATGCTGAGCGGGGCGGAGGCGCCGGTCGTGGCGCTGCTGCGCGCCGCCGGGCCGGATGCGAGGCTGGCCGGGGCCGCCACGCTGCTGCTCGCGAACCCGGACCTGCACGCCGGCGCGACCGCGGTCCTCGCCACCCTGCTGCCCGGCGCGGGCGGCGCCTTCGGCCCGTTCCGCGCCGACTGGCCGCGCGGGGAGGCGGCGCTCGGCCCCGACGCCGAGATCGTGCTTGCGCCCGGCGAGGCGAAGATCCTCCTCGCCCCGCGGAGCGCGCCGATCCGGCCCGCGGCGGCCGTCCCGGCGGCTGCCGCCGCGGCGCGCGCCCTGCCGCGCCTCGCGATCGAGGCGGTGAGCCCGGCCGTGGACGACGGCCGCTTCGCGGTGAAGCGCACGGTGGGCGAGGTGGTCGAGGTCGAGGCCGACCTGGTCTGCGACGGCCACGACAGGCTTGCCGCCGCGCTGCTCTGGCGCCCCGGCGACGAGGCGGAGTGGCGCGAGGTGCGGATGCGCCCGCTCGGCAACGACCGCTGGGGCGCGCGCTTCCCGCTGGAGCGGGTGGGCCGCCACCTGTTCTGCGTCGAGGCGTGGCGCGACGTCTTCGCCTCCTTCCGCGACGAGCTGGAGAAGAAGCACGCCGCCGGCCTGAACATCGCGCTGGAGCTGGAGGAGGGCCGCCTCCTCATCGCGCGCGCCGCCGAGCGGGCGGGCGGCGAGCTGGCGCAGCTCGCCGCCCGCCTGCGGGCGGCACCGGAGCCGGAGCGCCTGACGCTGCTGCTCTCCGAGGACACCGCCGCGCTGATGCGCGCGGCCGACGAGCGCCCCTTCCGCAGCCGCAGCGCCGAGTATCCGGTCGAGGCCGACCGCACCCAGGCGCGCTTCGCCTCCTGGTACGAGCTGTTCCCGCGCAGCCAGTCCGGCGACCCGAAGCGCCACGGCACCTTCGACGACGTGATCCGCCAGCTGCCGCGGATCCGGGCGATGGGCTTCGACGTGCTCTACTTCCCGCCCATCCACCCGATCGGCCGCGTGAACCGCAAGGGCCGCAACAACAGCCTCGTCGCCGAGCCGGGCGATCCGGGCAGCCCCTACGCCATCGGCTCCGAGGAGGGCGGGCACGACGCGATCCACCCCGAGCTCGGCACGCTGCAGGACTTCCGCCGCCTGCGCGACGCCGCGCACGCGCACGGGATGGAGCTCGCGCTCGACTTCGCGATCCAGGCCGCCCCCGACCATCCCTGGCTGCGCCGGCACAGGGAGTGGTTCGCGTGGCGCCCGGACGGCAGCCTGCGCTACGCCGAGAACCCGCCCAAGAAGTACGAGGACATCGTCAATGTCGAGTTCTACGGGGACGGCGCCGTCCCCTCGCTGTGGGTGGCGCTGCGCGATGTGGTGCGCTTCTGGGTGGAGCAGGGCGTGAGGACGTTCCGGGTGGACAACCCGCACACCAAGCCGCTGCCCTTCTGGGAGTGGCTGATCGCCGACATCCGCGCCGAGCACCCGGACTGCATCTTCCTCTCGGAGGCCTTCACCCGGCCGAAGATGATGTACCGCCTGGCCAAGATCGGCTTCTCGCAGTCCTACACCTACTTCACCTGGCGCAACCACAAGCGGGAGATCGAGGACTATCTGACGGAGCTGACGGAGACGGCGCCGAAGGACTTCTTCCGCCCGAACTTCTTCGTCAACACGCCCGACATCAATCCCTACTTCCTGCAGACCTCGGGCCGGCCGGGCTTCCTGATCCGCGCCGCGCTCGCGACCACACTGTCGGGGCTCTGGGGCATGTACAACGGGTTCGAGCTGTGCGAGGGGCGCGCGATCCCCGGCAAGGAGGAGTACCTCGACAGCGAGAAGTACGAGATCCGCGCCTGGGATTGGGACCGCCCCGGCAACATCGCGACCGAGATCGCGCGGCTGAACGCGATCCGCAGGGCGAACCCGGCGCTGCAGACGCATCTCGGCCTCGCCTTCCACAACGCCTTCAACGACAGCGTGCTGTGGTACCGCAAGGCGACGCCGGACCGCTCGAACGTCGTGCTCGTCGCGGTCAGCCTCGACCCGCATGCCGTGCAGGAGGCGGCGGTCGAGTTGCCGCTGTGGGAATGGGGCCTGCCGGACCACGCCGCGCTGGCGGCCGAGGACCTGATGCGGGGCCATCGCTTCACCTGGCGCGGCAAGGTGCAGCGCCTGCGGCTCGACCCGCACGAGCTGCCCTTCGGGATCTGGCGGGTGCGCCCCGCGGAGGGGGGCTGATGGCGCGGCAGGGCGGCGGACGGCGCCGGGAGCTCGACCCGCAATGGTACCGCGACGCGGTGATCTACCAGCTCCACGTCAAGAGCTTCTTCGATTCGAACGGCGACGGCGTCGGCGACTTCGCGGGCCTGATCCAGAAGCTCGACTACATCGCCGACCTCGGCGCGGACACGGTCTGGCTGCTGCCCTTCTACCCGAGCCCGCGCCGCGACGACGGCTACGACATCTCGGACTACCGCGGCGTGCATCCCGACTACGGCACCCTCGCCGACGCGCGCCGCTTCGTGCGCGAGGCGCACGCGCGGGGCCTCAAGGTGGTCACCGAGCTGGTGATCAACCACACCTCGGACCAGCATCCCTGGTTCCAGCGGGCGCGGGCGGCGCCGCCGGATTCGCCGGCGCGCAGCTACTACGTCTGGTCCGACGACGACCACAAGTATCCCGAGACGCGCATCATCTTCCTGGACACCGAGAAGTCGAACTGGACCTGGGACCCGGTGGCCGGGGCCTACTACTGGCACCGCTTCTACAGCCACCAGCCGGACCTCAACTACGACAACCCGCGCGTGCTGCGGGAGGTGCTGGCGGTCATGCGCTTCTGGCTCGACATGGGCATCGACGGGCTGCGGCTGGACGCGGTGCCCTACCTGGTGGAGCGCGAGGGCACGAGCAACGAGAACCTCCCCGAGACGCACGCGGTCCTGAAGCGCATCCGCGCCGAGGTCGACACCCGCTACCGCGACCGCATGCTGCTCGCCGAGGCCAACCAGTGGCCGGAGGACACGCAGCAGTACTTCGGCAACGGCGACGAATGCCACATGGCGTTCCACTTCCCGCTGATGCCGCGGATGTACATGGCGATCGCCCAGGAGGACCGGTTCCCGATCACCGACATCCTGCGCCAGACGCCGGAGATCCCCGCGGGCTGCCAGTGGGCGATCTTCCTGCGCAACCACGACGAGCTGACGCTCGAGATGGTCACCGACCGCGAGCGCGACTACCTGTGGGCGACCTACGCCGCCGACAGGCGCGCCCGCCTCAACCTCGGCATCCGGCGCCGCCTCGCGCCGCTGCTCGAGCGCGACCGGCGGCGGATCGAGCTGATGAACGGGCTGCTGCTGTCGCTGCCGGGGACGCCGGTGATCTACTACGGCGACGAGATCGGCATGGGCGACAACATCTTCCTCGGCGACCGCGACGGGGTGCGCACGCCGATGCAGTGGTCGCCGGACCGCAACGGCGGCTTCTCGCGCGCCGACCCGGCGCAGCTCGTGCTGCCGGCGATCCAGGACCCGCTGTACGGCTACCAGGCGGTGAACGTCGAGGCGCAGGCGCGCGACCCGCACAGCCTGCTCAACTGGATGCGGCGCATGCTGGCGCTGCGCAAGCGCAGCCGCGCCTTCGGCCGCGGCGCGATGCGACTGCTCTACCCCGGCAACCGCAAGGTGCTGGCCTATGTGCGCGAGTGCGCGAAGGGGGACTGCGAGGACGAGGATACGGTCCTCTGCGTCTTCAACCTCTCCCGCGCGGTGCAGGCGGTCGAGCTCGACCTCGCCGGATTCGCCGGGCGGGTGCCGGTGGAGATGCTCGGCGGCACCGCCCTCCCGCCGATCGGCCAGCTCCCCTACGTGCTGACGCTGCCGCCCTACAGCTTCTACTGGTTCCTGCTGGCCACCGAGCAGGCGTTGCCCCCCTGGCACACGCGGCAGCCGGAGCCGCTGCCGGAACTGCGCACGCTGGTCCTGCCCGCCGGGACGAAAGAGCTGCTGCCGGAGGGCGTGCGCCGCGAACTGGAGCGCGAGGTGCTGCCCGCCTACCTCCCCAAGCGGCGCTGGTTCGCCGCGAAGGACGAGAAGCTGCGCGTCGTGCGGCTGGCGGCGACCGCGACGCTGCCCGGCACCGGCAGGCGCCTGGCGCTGGCCGAGGCGGAAGCCACGCTCCCCGACCGGGTCGAGCGCTACTGCCTGCCGCTCGCCGATGTCGAGGAGGACACGTCGAGCCTGCTCGTGACGCAGCTCGCCCTCTCGCGCCTGCGCCAGGGGCGGCGCGTCGCCTACCTGACCGACGCCTTCGCCTCCGACCTGCTGCCGACCGCCGTGGTGGCGCTGCTCCGCGCACGCGCGCGGGTGCCGACGGACGAGGGCGAGGTGCATTTCCGCGCCACCTCGCGCCTGGCCGAGCTGGCGGTGCCGGAGGGCGCAGAGATCCGCCGCCTCTCGGCCGAGCAGTCCAACTCCTCCGTCATCCTCGGCGACGTCGCGGTGCTCAAGGTGTTGCGCCGCATCGTCGCCGGCATCCACCCGGAGGCGGAGATGACGCGGCACCTGACCGAGGCCGGCTTCGCCAACATCGCGTCGCAGCTCGGCGAGGTGGTGCGCGTCGCGCCGGACGGCACCCCGCACACGCTGATGCTGCTGCAGGGCTTCGTGCGCAACCAGGGCGACGGCTGGGGCTGGACGCTCGACTGGCTGGCGCGGTCGGTGGACGAGGCGGCGCTGACCGACACGCTGCCCGAGGACTCCTTCGCCGGCTACCTCACCTTCGCCGCCTCGCTCGGCCGCCGGCTCGGCGAGCTCCACGCCACCCTCGCCATGCCGAGCCCGGACCCGGCCTTCGCGCCCGAGACGGCGGGGGAGGGAGACGGCGAGCGGTGGGCGGCGGGCGTGATCGCCCAGCTCGGCCCGGCGCTCGAGCTGCTGGCGCAGCCGCGCGACTGGCCCGATCCGCAGACCGCGGAACTCGTCGGCGCGCTGGTGCGGCGCCGCGGCGCGCTGGAGCGGGCGGTGCGCAGGCTCGCGCAGGCGGCGCCGGGCGCGCTGAAGACGCGCGTTCACGGCGACTTCCACCTTGGCCAGGTCCTCGTCGCCCAGGGCGACGCCGTGATCGTGGACTTCGAGGGCGAGCCCGCGCGTCGGCTGGAGGAGCGCCGCGCCAAGACCAGCCCGCTGCGCGACCTCGCCGGCCTGCTCCGCAGCCTCGACTACGCGGCCGCGGTCGCGACCGCGACCGAGGCGAGCGGGACCGCCACCGCCGCGCCGACCGAGCGCCGCGCCGCCCTGCTCGAGCGCTGGCGCGCCGAGGCGTCCGACGCCTTCCTCTCCGCCTACCGGGCCGTCGCGCAGGAGGCGCCGCACCCCTGGGTGCCGGCGGAAGGGGCGGACCGGCTGCTCGACCTGTTCCTGGTCGAGAAGGCGGCGTACGAGGTCCGCTACGAGGCGGCGAACCGTCCGTCCTGGCTCCCCGTCCCTGCGCGCGGCCTGGCCGCGCTCGCCTACCGGATCCTGGGGTGACGATGGACCCGGACGCGATCGAGGCGATCGTCGCCGGCCGGCACGGCGACCCCTTCGCGGTCCTCGGCCCGCACGGGGGCGAGGTGCGCAGCTTCCAGCCAGGCGCTCTCGGGGTGGAGGTCGTGCGCGGCGGACACGCCGCGCCGGTGCCGCTGCCGCGGGTGCATCCGGCCGGCCTCTTCGCCGGGCCGGCCGGCGCAGGTCCCTACCGCCTGCGCATCCGCTGGCCGGGCGGCGTGCAGGAGACGGAAGACCCCTATGCCTTCGGCCTGCTGCTCGGCGCGCTCGACATGCATCTCTTCGCGGAGGGCCGGCATCGCGAGCTCGGCCGCGTGTTCGGCGCGCGGGCGATGCGCGTGGACGGCGTGCCCGGCGTGCGCTTCGCGGTCTGGGCGCCGAACGCGCTGCGCGTCTCCGTCGTCGGCCCGTTCAACGCCTGGGACGGGCGGCGCCACCCGATGCGCCGGCGCCAGGAAGCCGGCGTGTGGGAGCTGTTCATCCCGCGCCTCGCGCCGGGAGCGCTCTACCAGTACGAGCTGCTGGACGCGCAGGGGCGCCTGCTGCCGCTGAAGACCGATCCCGTCGCGCGCGCCACCGAGGCGCCGCCCGGCACCGCGAGCCGCGTCGCCGACCCGGCGCCCTTCGCCTGGACCGACGCGGAGTGGATGGCCGGGCGCGGCGCGCGCAACGCCGCGGACGCGCCGATCAGCATCTACGAGGTGCACAGCGCCTCCTGGTGGCGGCAGGAGGACGGCGCGGCGCCGGACTGGGACAGGCTCGCGGACCGGCTGATCCCCTACGTCGCCGGAATGGGCTTCACGCATGTCGAGCTGCTCCCCGTGACCGAGCACCCGTTCGGCGGCTCCTGGGGCTACCAGCCGCTCGGCCTGTTCGCGCCGACCGCGCGCCACGGCCCGCCGGAGGGCTTCGCCCGCTTCGTGGACCGCTGCCACGCGGCGGGCATCGGCGTGATCCTCGACTGGGTGCCGGCGCACTTCCCGACCGACCCGCACGGCCTCGGCCGCTTCGACGGCACGCCGCTCTACGAGCACGCCGACCCGCGCGAGGGCTTCCACCGCGACTGGAATACGCTGATCTACAATTTCGGCCGGCACGAGGTGCGCGGCTTCCTGATCGCGAGCGCGCTGCACTGGCTCGAGGACTACCATGCCGACGGGCTGCGCGTGGACGCGGTGGCCTCGATGCTCTACCGCGACTACTCGCGGGCGCCGGGCGAATGGGTGCCGAACCGCTACGGCGGGCGCGAGAACCTCGAGGCCGTAGACTTCCTGCGCGAGCTGAACGGCGTCGTCGCCGAGCGCTGCCCGGGCGCCATCATGGTCGCCGAGGAATCCACCGCCTGGCCCGGCGTGAGCCGCCCCGCCGCCGGGGGCGGGCTCGGCTTCCACTACAAATGGAACATGGGCTGGATGCACGACACGCTCCGCTACATGTCCTTCGACCCCGTGCACCGCCCCTGGCACCACGACCACGTCACCTTCGGCCTGGTCTACGCCTGGTCGGAGCGTTTCGTCCTGCCCCTCAGCCACGACGAGGTCGTGCACGGCAAGGGCAGCCTGCTCGGCAAGATGCCGGGCGACCCGTGGCGCCGGTTCGCCAACCTGCGCGCCTACCTCGCCTTCATGTGGACCCACCCGGGCAAGAAGCTGCTGTTCATGGGCGGCGAGATCGCCCAGCCCACGGAGTGGAACCACGACGCCCAGCTCCCCTGGAACCTGCTGGACGACCCGCGCCACCGCGGCGTGCAGACGCTGGTGCGCGACCTGAACGCGCTGCTGCGCGCCGAACCGGCGCTGCACCGCCGCGACGACTCGCCCGAGGGCTTCCGCTGGGTGATCGGCGACGATCGCGCGCAGAGCGTTTTCGCCTGGCTGCGCCTCGGCGCGGAGGGGGACCGGCCCGCGCTCGTCGTGTGCAACTTCACGCCGGTGCCGCGCCACGGCTACCGCGTCGGCGTCCCGCGCGGCGGAGGCTGGAGGGAGGCGCTGAACACCGACGCCGCGGCCTACGGCGGCACGAACGTGGGCAACGCCGGGCACGTGGGTGCCGAGGCGGTCCCCATGCACGGCTTCGCGCACTCGCTGCCGCTGACCCTGCCGCCGCTCGCGGCCGTGGTCCTCCTGCCGGAGGGCTAGCCGGGATGCCGCCCCTGCCCGACCGCCTGGCGCCGGGACGGCCGGACCCGATGGGCGCCACCTGGGACGGTCTCGGCGTCAACTTCGCCGTCTTCTCCGCCAATGCCGAGCGGATCGAGCTCTGCCTGTTCGATCCCGCCGGCCGGCGCGAGGTGGCGCGCCTGCCGCTGCCCGAATGCACCGACGAGGTCTGGCACGGCTACCTGCCCGAGGCGCGCCCGGGCCTGATCTACGGATATCGCGCCTACGGCCCCTACGAGCCGCGGCGCGGGCACCGGTTCAACCCGCACAAGCTCCTGCTCGATCCCTACGCGCGCCAGCTCCATGGCGAGCTGCGCTGGTCGGATGCCCTGTTCGGCTATCGCGTCGGCGCGCACCGCGCCGACCTCTCCTTCGACCGGCGGGACAGCGCACCGGCTATGCCGAAGTCGGTGGTCGCCGACGACAGCTTCAACTGGGGCGACGACCGCCCGCCCGCCGTGCCCTGGGAGCGCACGGTGATCTACGAGGCGCATGTGCGCGGCCTGACGATCCGGCGCGAGGACCTCGGCCCGCGGGAGCGGGGCACCTTCGCCGCGCTGGCCGATCCGCGCATCATCGAGCACCTGCAGCGCGTCGGCGCCACCGCGATCGAGCTGTTGCCGATCCACGCCTTCCTGCAGGACCGCTTCCTCGTGGAGAAGGGCCTGCGGAACTACTGGGGGTACTCGACCTTGGCGTTCTTCGCGCCGGAGCCCCGCTACCTCATCGAGCCCTGGATGCGCAACGAGCTGAAGGTCGCGGTCCGCAGGCTGCACGCCGCCGGCATCGAGGTGATCCTCGACGTCGTCTACAACCACACCTGCGAAGGCAGCGAGATGGGCCCGACGCTCTGCTGGCGCGGCCTCGACAACGCCTCCTACTACCGCCTCGTGCCGGGCGACGAGCGCCGCTACATCAACGACACGGGCACCGGCAACACCGTCAACGTCCCGCACCCCCGGGTGCTGCAGATGATCATGGACAGCCTGCGCTACTGGGTCGAGGCCTACCACGTGGACGGCTTCCGCTTCGACCTCGGGACCATCCTCGGGCGCGAGGGGACGGGCTTCGACCCCGGATCGGGCTTCTTCGACGCGGTGCGCCAGGATCCGGTGCTGTCGCGCGTGAAGCTCATCAGCGAGCCCTGGGACCTCGGCCCGGGCGGCTACCAGGTCGGCAACCACCCGCCCGGCTTCGCCGAATGGAACGACCGCTTCCGCGACGGCGTGCGCCGCTTCTGGCGCGGCGATCCCGGCATGCGCGCCGACCTCGCCGCGCGGCTGACCGGCTCCGCCGAGCTGTTCGACCGCCGCCGCCGCCGCCCCTGGGCGAGCGTCAACTTCGTCGCCGCGCACGACGGCTTCACGCTGCACGACCTGGTCACCTACGCCGAGCGGCACAACGAGGCCAACGGCGAGGGGAACCGCGACGGCCACGCCGAGAACTTCAGCGCCAACTGGGGCGTCGAGGGCGAGACCGACGACCCCGCGGTGCGGGCGACGCGCGGCCGCGTCAAGCGCGCGATGCTCGCCACCCTCTTCGCCTCGGCGGGCACGCCGATGCTGCTCGGCGGCGACGAGATGGACCGCACCCAGGGCGGCAACAACAACGCCTACTGCCAGGACAACGAGACCAGCTGGGTGGACTGGGGGCGCGCGGCGACGGAGGAGGCGCGGGAGCTGACCGCCTTCGTCGCCCGCCTCGCGGCGCTGCGCGCCCGGCTGCGCACGCTGCGCCCGCCCGTCTTCCAGCACGGCGTGACCGAGCTGCGCCCGGGGCTGCCCGACATCGCCTGGTACGACCAGCACGGCAGGCCCATGACCCCCGAGGCCTGGAACCTGCCCGCGGTGAACACCCTGGCGCTGCGCCGCGCCGTGGCGGAGGCGGACGGGACGGTCGAGGTGACGCTGCTGCTGCTGAACGCGGACCGCACCGGCCACGCCTTCGCGCTGCCGCCGCCGGCGCTGAGCTGGCGCCTGGTCCTCGACAGCGCGAGGCCGCTGGCGGAGGAGCGGCCCGTGCACGGCGCCGCGGTGCCGGTCGCGCCGCATTCCGTCGTGCTGCTCGCCGTCAGGCTGCCCCTGCCGTGAGCGCGAGCGGCTTCGTCCAGCCCACCACCTGGGGCGCCACGCTCCTCGCCCCGGACCGCACGCGCTTCCGCCTGTGGGCGCCCGACGCGCGGGCCGGCGCGGTGGCGCTCGAGGTCGAGGGGCGCGCGCCGCGGCCCATGCGGCCGCTTCCCGGCGGCTGGTTCGAGGCCGAGGCGCCGGTCGGGGCCGGGGCGCGCTACAGGTACCGCGTCGCGCCGGAGCTCGCCGTGCCCGATCCGGCGTCGCGTCTGCAGGCGGGCGACGTGCACGACGCCTCGGTGGTGGTGGACCCGCGCGCCTATGCCTGGCGCCACGCCGACTGGCGCGGGCGGCCCTGGCACGAGACGGTGCTGTACGAGCTGCACGCCGGCGTCTTCGGCGGCTTCCGCGGCGTCGCGGCGCAGCTCCCGCGGCTGCGCGACCTCGGCGTCACGGCCGTCGAGCTGATGCCGGTCGGCGACTTCCCGGGACGCCGGAACTGGGGCTACGACGGCGTGCTGCCCTATGCGCCGGACACGGCCTACGGCTCGCCCGAGGACCTGAAGGCGCTGGTGGACGCGGCGCACGGCCTCGGCCTGATGGCGTTCCTCGACGTGGTGTACAACCACTTCGGGCCGGACGGGGCCTACCTGCACGCCTACGCCCGGGCCTTCTTCGACGGGCGCGCGCGCACGCCGTGGGGCGCCGCGATCGACTTCCGGCGGCCCGAGGTGCGCGCCTTCTTCGAGGAGAACGCGCTCTACTGGCTGAACGAGTACCGCTTCGACGGCCTGCGCCTCGACGCGGTGCACGCGATCGCCGAGGAGGCGTGGCTCGACGCGCTCGGCGCCCGCATCCGGCGCGAGATCACCGACCGCCACGTCCACCTGGTGCTGGAGAACGAGCGCAACGGCGCGCGCCACCTGCGGCCGGTCGGCCACTTCGACGCGCAGTGGAACGACGACGGCCACAACACCCTGCACCCGCTGCTGACCGGCGAGAGCGAGGGCTACTATGCCGACTTCGCCGGGGACGGCGCGGCCAAGCTCGCCCGCGTGCTGGAGCAGGGCTTCCTGTTCCAGGGCCAGGTCGCTCCGCGCCGCGGGGCGCCGCGGGGCGAGCCCTCCGCCCACCTGCCGCCGACCGCCTTCGTGCTGTTCCTGCAGAACCACGACCAGGTCGGCAACCGCGCCTGCGGCGAGCGCCTGTCCGCGCTGGCGCATCCGGAGGCGCTGGCGGCGGCGACGGCGCTGCTGCTGCTCTGCCCGCAGGTGCCGCTGTTGTTCATGGGCGAGGAGTGGGGCGCGACCGCGCCCTTCCTCTACTTCACCGACCACCATGGCGAGCTCGCCGACGCCGTGCGCGAGGGGCGGCGCCGCGAGTTCGCCCATTTCGCCGCCTTCGCCGATCCGGAGGCGCGCGAACGCATCCCCGACCCGAACGCCGAGGCGACCTTCCGCGCCTCGATCCCCGACCCGGCCGAGGCTGCGCGCCCCCCGCACGCCGCCGTGCTCGACCTGCACCGCCGGCTGCTCGCGCTGCGGCGGCGGGAGATCGTGCCGCGCCTCCCCGGCGCGCGCGCCATCGGCGCCGGCGCGGCCGGGGATGCCGCGGTGCTGGCGCGGTGGCGCCTCGGCGACGGGGCGGTCCTGACGATCGCGGCGAATCTCGGCCCGGATCAGGCGAGCGTCGCCCCCCTCGCCGGCGGCGGCCGGCTGCTGTTCGAGAGCCTTGCCGGGGCCGCCGCGTCGCTCGGCGCGGGTCGCCTGCCGCCGCGCTGCACCGTCGCCCTGCTCGCGCCGCCCGCCGCCCGATGACCTGCGATGACCGTCTGCGCGACCTCGCGGAGGCGGCCGGCATCGCCGCGCGCTGGCGCGACGCGCGCGGCGAGGAGCGCGAGGTCGCGGCCGACACCCTGCGCGCCGTGCTCGCCGCGCTCGGACTGCCCGCGCGATCCGCGGACGAGGCCGCGGCGTCGCGCGCGGCGCTGGCCGCGCGCGGCGCTCGCCTGCCGCCGCTGATCACCGCGCGGCAGGGGCCGCAGGGCGTCGCCATCCCCGGCCACGCCCCCGGTACCCGCTTCCGCCTGCGTCTCGAGGACGGCGAGGTGCAGGAGGGCAGGCTCGGGCGCGGCCGCGCCGGCCAGGCCCGCCTGCCGCCGCCGCGCCGGCCGGGCTATCACCGGCTGGAGCTGCCGGACGCCGGCACCACGGTCGCCGTCGCGCCGCCGCGCTGCTTCGGGCTCGCGGAGGCCGGCGCCGAGCGGCACCGGGACGGGGCGCCCTGGGGCATCGCGGTGCAGCTCTATTCCCTGCGCCGGCGCGGCGACCTCGGCATCGGCGACCTCGGCGCCATCGGGCCCTTCGCGCGCGACGCGGCGCGGCGCGGCGCCGCCTGCGTCGCGATCAGCCCGGTGCATGCGCAGTTCGCCGCCGACCCGCGCCGGTTCGGCCCCTACGCACCGTCCAGCCGGCTGTTCCTCAACGTCCTGCATGCCGACCCGGAAGCCGCCCTCGGCCCCCTCGACCCCTGGCCGGACGAGGGGCGGGAGGCGCTCGACCTGGTGGACTGGCCGGGCGCCGCGCGGACGAGGCTCGCGCGCCTGCGGCGGCTGTTCGACCGCCACGGCGACCACCCGGGCTTCGTGTCCTTCCGCGAGGCGATGGGGGACGCGCTCGAGGACCATGCGCGCTTCGAGGCGCTGCACGGCCACTTCTTCGGCCGCGACCCGGCGAGGTGGAACTGGCGCGACTGGCCGGAGGCGTACCGCGACCCGCGCTCCCCCGCCGTGCTGGAATTCGCCCGCGGCAACGCCCGGGAGGTCGCCTTCCACGCCTTCTGCCAGTGGCTGGCCGACGAGTCGCTCCGGGCCGCGCAGGCCGCCTGCCGCGACGCCGGCATGCCGATCGGCCTGATCGCCGACCTGGCGGTGGGCACCGATCCCGGCGGCAGCCATGCCTGGTCCCGCCAGCGGGAGATCCTGCCGGACGTCTCCGTCGGCGCGCCGCCCGACATGTTCTCGCCGATGGGCCAGGACTGGGGCCTGACCGCCTTCTCCCCGCGCGAGCTGGCGGAGGGCGGCTTCGTCGCCTTCACCGAGCTGCTGCGCGCCACCATGCGCCACGGCGGCGGCATCCGCGTGGACCACGCGATGGGCCTCGCGCGCCTCTGGGTCGTGCCGCGCGGCGCGCGGCCGAGCGAGGGCGCCTACCTCCGCTATCCGCTCGACGACCTGTTGCGCCTGCTCGCGCTCGAATCCCATCGGCACCGGGTGGTCGTCATCGGCGAGGACCTCGGCACCGTGCCGCCGGGCTTCCGCAGGCAGATCGAGCGGCACGGCGCGCTCGGGATGCGGGTGCTCTGGTTCGAGCGCGACGCGCGCGGGCGCTTCGCGCCGCCGGAACGCTGGCAGCGCGCCGCCGCGGCGATGACGACGACACACGACCTGCCGACCGTCGCCGGCTGGTGGGCGGGGCGCGACATCGAATGGCGCGAGCGCCTCGGCCTCTTCGGCGATGACGGCGGGCGCGCCGCGGCGGAGCGCGCCGCGCGCGAGAAGGACCGCCGGGCGCTCTGGGCCGCCATGCGCGCGAGCGGCGCGGCGGCGGGCGAGCCGCCGCCGCCCGAGGCGGGCGCCGCCGTCGCGGATGCGGCGATGGCGCATGTCGGGGGCACCGCCTGCGTGCTCGGCCTGCTGCCGATCGAGGACGCGCTGGCGCTGGCCGAGCAGCCGAACCTCCCCGGCACGGTGGACCAGCACCCCAACTGGCGCCGCCGCCTGCCCCGCGAGGCGGGCACGGTGCTGCACGAGCCGGACGCCGCCCGGCGCGTCGAGACCTTCGCCCGCGCGCGCCGGCGTGCGGCCCGGTGAGCGGCGCGCCCGGCGGCCGTCACCTCGCGGGGCGATCGGGCACGAGCGCCGCGACGGACAGGTCGTCCAGGATCGCCGCCGCCTGCAGCCCGCCGTCGCCGGCCTCGATCGTCCGCCCGGTCAGGAGGTCCCGCCAGCGCGTCGCCGCGGGGGCCGCGTCCCGCGGCCAGACGATCCTGGTGCCGGCCCAGTCGGGATCGGCCGCGAGCCGGGCCGGGAAGCGCGCCGCCGCAACCAGCAGCGCGTCCTCCCCGTGGCGGCGGAGGAACGAGCAGAGGTGGTCCGCCTTGCGGCCCTCGGCGCCGAGCGCCTGATAGCCGCCCTGCGCGAAGAGCGCCGGACGCCCGCGGCGGAAGGCCAGGAGGGTGGCGATGACGGCGAGCTTGATGCGGCCGTCCTGCCACGCGTCCAGCATTCGCGCCAGCGCCGCGCGGCGGTCCCGCGCCAGCGCCGACGACACCTCGTCGAGCAGCCGCGCGCGGAGGGCGTGGTCCACCGGACGGCGGTTGTCGGGATCCACCAGGCTGAGGTCCCAGAGCTCGGCGCCCTGATAGATGTCGGGCACGCCGGGGACGGTCAGCTTCAGCGCGGTCTGCGCCAGGCTGTTGCGCACGCCGAGCCGCGCCACACGCGCCTGGAACGGGAGGAAGGCGTCGAGGAACGCGTCCGGCCGCGAGGTGTCGAGCGCGTCGCGGACGAAGGCCCGCACGGCGTCCTCATAGGCCGCGTCGGGCGACGCCCAGTCGGATCGGACCTTCGCCTCGCGCACGGACTTCACCATCGCGCCCTCGACGCGCCCGGCGAAGGCGCGGACGGCGCCCGGCTCCGGCAACGCCGGGAGGCCGGTCAGCTCCGCCGGCCAGGCGCCGAGCAGGAGCTGGTAGAGCAGGTACTCGTCGTTGCGGTCCGGCGGCGCGGCCCGGTCCGCGTCGCCCCGGCGGGCGCGCAGGGTGCGGCTCCAGGCCCCGACCTGCCGGGCCCATTCCCCGGGCATCTCCGACAGGACCGCGAGGCGCGCGCGCGCGTCCTCGCCGCGCTTGGTGTCGTGGGTGGAGGTGCCCAGCATCGCGTGCGGCCAGCGCCGCGCCCGCTCCGCGTTCGCCGCGTGGAACTCCGCGAGCGGAACGCCGAACCGGTCGGGATGGCCGCCCACCTCGTTCAGCGCGACGAAGCGGGTGTAGCGGTAGAAGGCGGTGTCCTCGAGGCCCTTGGCCATCACCGGCCCGCTGTACTGCTGCACCCGCATGGCGCAGCGCACCACGGCGTGGCGGCTGTAGCCGCTGCGCGGCTGCGCGACCAGGTCCGTGGTCAGCAGGCGGTGCAGGAAGTCGAAGGCCCCCGGGTCCACGCCGGTTCCGGCCTGCCGCGCCTGCGCCACCGCCCGGCCGATGCCGCGGCGGTCGGCCTCGGCCGGCGCCGCGGCGCCGTCCACGTAGGTGCGATAGACCGCGAAGCGCGCGACGACCTCGCGCAGCGCCCGGCGCAGGACGGCGTGCGTGAAGTCCGCCGTGCGGGGGTTCTGCCGGGCGACGCGCGCGGCGTCGCGGGCCAGGGCGTCCAGCTCGCCCGCCATCTCGCTCCGCATGACGTGGAGCTTGCTCTCGCGGACGACCGCGTCGAAGGGGCGGGCGGTGCCGGTGAACTCCGCGTGGCATCGGGTGAAGCCCTCCTCGCCGGCGGGGTCCACGAGCAGGCCGAGCACCAGGTTCGCGAACTCGTATCCGGTGGTGCCCTCGACGGGCCAGTCCTCGCGCAGCGGCTCGTCGTGGGCGAGGATCTTCTCGACGACCAGGTAGAAGGGCCGCGGCGCGCGGGCCCGCAGCCGCATCAGGTAGCCCTTCGGGTCGAGCAGCCCGTCCACGTGGTCGATGCGCAGCCCGTCGAGGGTGCCGTCGCGCAGCAGGTCGAACACCAGCCGGTGCGTGCGCTCGAACAGCTCCGGCAGCTCCATCCGCAGGCCGGCCAGCTCGTTGACGTTGAAGAAGCGGCGGTAGTTGATGTCGTCCGCGGCCACGCGGAAATGCGCGACGCGCCAGTGCTGGTCCCGGATCAGCGCGTCGAGGCCGCGCCAGGTGTCGAGCCGGCCCGGCTCGCCGTTGAGGCGCGCGACGGCCGCCTCCACCGCCTCGCGCACCCCGGCGTGATCGCGGGCGAGCGCGGCGAGCTCCGCCTGGAGCTCGCGCGCCCTGCGCGCAACGTAGGGCCGCCAGGCGGGCAGGCCAGCGAAGGCGTCGCCGATGCGCTCGAGCGCCGGGTGCGCGTCGCCCAGCACGCGCGCGTAGTGCAGCGGGCAGACCGGCAGCTTGTGCGTGCCGTAGGCCCAGACGGCGAAGCTGCCGGCCTCGGGGTCGAAGCGCAGCGCGAGCTGGCCCGCCTCCAGCACCGCTCCATAGTGGTCGCCGAGCAGGGGCACGAGCAGCTTTCCGGCCAGGTGGCGCCGCTCCGGATCCCAGTCGATGTCGAACCAGCCCGCATGGTCGGAGTCCGGGCCCCATTCGAGCACGTCGAGCCACCACGGGTTCTCGGCGCCGCCGACGCCCATGTGGTTGGGCACGAAATCGAGCACCAGCCCGAGCCGGTTCGCCCGGAACGCCTCCGCCATGCGCCGGAACGCGGCCTCGCCGCCGAGCTCGGGGCTGAGCCGGTTGTGGTCCACGATGTCGTAGCCGTGCGCGCTGCCCGAGCGGGCCTTGAGGAAGGGCGAGGCGTAGACGTGGCTGACGCCGAGCCGCGCGAGGCAGGGCGCGAGCGCCGCCGCGTCGTCGAAGCCGAACCCGGCGCGGAACTGCAGGCGGTAGGTCGCACGCGGGATCGGCGGCGCTGCGGGGTCGGGCATCGCGTGGGGCTCCTCCTGCCGGGCGGCGCACCGCCCGGTGACGCGGAGATCGGACGCGCCGGGGCCCGTTTCACGGCCGGCGGTTCCCGGTCGGCGCACCGCGATCCCCGGCCGTCGCGCGAAGGCGCCGGCGATGGCGTCGGGTCCGCCCGGGGGAGGCGGCGTCCGCGCGCGCCGCGGCGCGATCGCCCGGGGCGGGCCGGTGCGGGATGGCGGGTTCGGGCGCGGCGCGTTCACGGGTCGGGTTCCCGTCTTCCGAAAGCGCCAGGCCCGCGGGTGTTCCACTGCGCGGCCGGGACGCCGGCGCGCAAGCCCCGTGGCCCGGCAGGGGACGGCGGGGTGCCGCGGGGCGGGCGGCAGGCGGCCGGCGCCGCCCCGGAAACCCGCGACGGGGCGCCGCGTCCCCGCCCCCAACCCTTGGATCGCGCACGGAACCGGCGCATATGACGCCCGGCCATGCTCCCCTTCCGCAAGATGCACGGGCTCGGCAACGACTTCGTCGTGCTGGACGAGCGGTCCGCCCCGCTCCGCCTGACCCCGGCGCGCGCCGCGGCGCTGGCCGACCGGCGGCGCGGCGTCGGCTGCGACCAGATCATTTCGCTCGAGCCCGCCGGGGACGGCGCCGACGTGTTCATGCGCATCCGCAACCCGGACGGCTCCGAGGCCGGGGCCTGCGGCAACGCCACCCGCTGCGTCGCCGCCCTGATCGCCGCCGAGACCGGGCGCCGGCAGGTGACCGTGCGGACCATCGCCGGCGACCTGTCCGCGGAGGTCCATCCCGACGGCAGCGTCACCGTGGACATGGGCGCGCCGCGCCTCGACTGGCGCGCGGTGCCGCTGGCCGAGGCGACGGACACGCTCCACCTGCCCCTTGCCGAAGGGCCGGTGGAGTCTCCCGCCGCCTGCTCGATGGGCAATCCGCACGCCACCTTCTTCGTCCCCGATCTCGACGCGATCCCGGTCGCCGCGCTCGGCCCGCTTCTGGAACGGCACCCGCTCTTCCCCGAGCGCGCCAACATCGGCTTCGCCCAGGTGCTGGCGCCGGACCGCCTGCGGCTCGTGGTGTGGGAACGCGGCGCGGGCATGACGCTCGCCTGCGGCTCCGGCGCCTGCGCGGCGCTGGTCAACGCCCACCGGCGCGGCCTCGCCGGACGGCGCGCCACGGTCGCGCTGCCGGGGGGCGAGCTCGGCATCGAGTGGCGGGCCTCGGACGGGCACGTGCTGATGACCGGCCCGGTCGCCACCGCCTTCGTCGGCCAGCTCGACCTCGCGGCCTATCCGGCATGAGCACCGCCTCCGCGCAGTCCTGCGGCGAGGCCGCCTCCGGCGTGCGGCTGCTGACCTTCGGCTGCCGGCTGAACACCTACGAATCCGAGGCGATGCGCGCGCTGGCGACCGCCGCCGGGCACGGCGCGGGGACGATCGTCGTCAACACCTGCGCCGTCACCGCCGAGGCCGAGCGCCAGGCGCGGCAGGCGATCCGCAAGGCACATCGCGAGAACCCGGGGGCGCGCATCCTCGTCACCGGCTGCGCCGCCCAGATCCGCCCCGCGGACTGGGCCGCGCTGCCCGGCGTGGCGCGCGTGATCGGCAACGCCGAGAAGCTGCGGCCGGAGACCTGGGCGCGCCTCGACGCGCCGCCCGCGCCCGTCGCCGACATCATGGCGGCGCGCGAGACGGCGGCGCACCTCGTCACCGAGTTCGCCGGCCGCGCCCGCGCCTTCGTGCAGGTGCAGCAGGGCTGCGACCACCGCTGCACCTTCTGCGTCATCCCCTTCGGCCGCGGCCCCTCGCGCAGCGTCCCGGCGGGGGCGGTGGTGGAGCAGGTGCGGGCGCTGGTGCGGGGCGGCTGCCGCGAGGTGGTGCTGACCGGGGTGGACATCACGAGCTACGGCCCCGACCTGCCGGGCCGGCCGACGCTCGGCCAGCTCTGCCGCCGCCTGCTGCGCCTGGTGCCGGAGCTGCCGCGGCTCCGCCTCTCCTCCCTCGACCCGGTGGAGGTGGACCCGGACCTCTGGCGCCTGATCGCGGAGGAGCCGCGGCTGATGCCGCACCTGCACCTCTCGCTGCAGCACGGCGCCGACCTGATCCTCAAGCGCATGCGGCGGCGGCACCTGCGCGGCGACGCGCTCGCCTTCGTCCGCCGCGCCCGGAGCCTGCGGCCGGAGATCGCCTTCGGCGCCGACCTGATCGCCGGCTTCCCGACCGAGACCGAGGACCATTTCGCGCAGACGCTCGACCTGGTGGAGGAGGCGGGCCTCACCTTCCTGCACGTCTTCCCCTATTCCGAGCGCCCCGGCACGCCGGCGGCGCGGATGCCGCAACTGCCGAGGGCGCTGCGGCGCGAGCGCGCGGCGCGGCTGCGCGAGGCCGGCGCCCGCGCCGCGCGGCGCTTCTACGCGGGGCGGGTGGGGCGCGAGGAGAGCGTGCTGCTCGAGCGCGAGGACCGCGGCCGCACCGAGCAGTTCGCGCCGATCCGCGTGGCGGCGCCCGGCGCGTCCGCGGGCGCGCCGGGGGAGCTGCGGCGCCTGCGCGTGGTGGCGGCGACGGACGAGGGCCTGCTGGCGGAGGCCGCGGCCTGACGTCATGGCGCGGCGCAGCGACGAGGTGGCGGAATGGCGCTGAAGGGTTGGATCGAGCGGTTGCGCGGCCGCGCGGGCCAGCCTCCGCCGGAGGCGGAGGAGCAGCCGCCGCCCGCGCCGGTCACTGCGCCTCCCGGACGGCCGCCCGAGCCGGCCCCGCCCGAGGCGCCGCCGCTGGCCGAGGCGGTGTCGCCGCCCGAGGACGACGCGGCGCCGCGCGAGGCGCTCGCCCGCACCGAGCCCGAGGGGGGCGCCCCCTCGCCGGGGCCGGCCGAGGCCCCGGCGGAGCCCGCGCCCGCCGGGCCCTCCCGCGGCGGCTGGCTGAGCCGGCTCAAGGCCGGTCTCGCCCGGTCCACCGCGCGGCTCACCGAGGGCATCACCACCCTCTTCCGCAAGCGCCGGCTCGACGACGAGGCGCTGGAGGAGCTCGAGGAGACGCTGATCGCCGCCGACCTGGGCGTCGCCGCCGCGCGGCGCATCGTGGAGGGCTTCCGCCGCACGCGTTTCGGCAAGGAGGTGACGGAGGAGGAGGTGAAGGCGGCGCTCGCCGAGGAGATCGCCGCGATCCTCGCCCCCGTGGCGCGGCCGATGCCGATCGAGCCCCGCCGCCGGCCGCACGTGGTGCTGGTGGTCGGCGTCAACGGCACCGGCAAGACCACGACCATCGCCAAGCTCGGCCAGCAGTACCGCGAGCAGGGGCTCTCGGTCGCCTTCGTCGCCGGCGACACCTTCCGCGCCGCGGCGGTCGAGCAGCTGCAGATCTGGGGCGAGCGCGTGGGCTGCCCGGTCTATGCGCCGGCCAGGCCGGGAGCGGACGCCGCCGGCCTCGCCTTCGACGCGCTGAAGGCGGCGAAGGAGGCGGGGACCGAGGTGCTGCTCGTGGACACCGCCGGGCGGCTGCACAACAAGGCGGCGCTGATGGAGGAGCTGCGCAAGATCGTGCGCGTGCTGAAGCGCCTCGATCCCGAGGCGCCGCACTCGGTGCTGCTGACCCTCGACGCCACCACCGGGCAGAATGCCCTCCAGCAGTGCAAGGTGTTCAAGGAGATGGTGGACGTGACCGGCCTCGCCGTCACCAAGCTCGACGGCAGCGCGAAGGGTGGCGTGGTGGTGGCGCTGGCGCAGGAAGTCGGCCTGCCCGTGCACTTCGTGGGGGTGGGGGAGAGGGCCGGAGACCTGCGGCCCTTCGAGGCGCGGGACTTCGCGCGCGGGCTGCTGGGACTGGACTGACCGGCCGCGCCCGGGGCCGCTTCCGCCCGGCCGCGCTCGCCCGCGGTTCGTCGGGCAGGCCTCGGCCGTATCGAGCGGTCCGCGATCCGCCCTATCCCCCCGCCGCCTGCGCCACCACGAACGCCGCCGCCGCCGCCAGGCCGCCGATCAGCAGCGTCTGCACCGCCCCGCGCAGCGCCGGCATCCCGGTCGCCTTCGCCTTCAGCCAGCCGAAGCCGAGCAGCGCCGCGCCGGCGACCGCGCAGGAGGCGAGCAGCGCCGGGCGCGTCTCCGCCAGCACCATGTAGGGCAGGAGCGGGACCAGCCCGCCCGCCGCGCAGGCCGCCCCGGCCGCCGTTGCGGCCCGCGCGGCGCGGCCCGGCTCGGGCTCGGTCAGGTCGAGCTCGAACCGCATCATGAAGTCGACCCACTTCCGCCGCTCGGCGGCGATCGCGTCCACGGCCTGGTGCAGCACCTCGCCCTTGACGCCGTAACGGTGGAGGATCGCCGCGACCTCCCACTTCTCGCGGTCGGGGTAGAGGTGGGTCTCCTTCTCCTCGCGCCGGCGTTCGGTGGCGTAGTGGTCGGCCTCGGTGCGCGCGGCGAGGTAGCGGCCGAGGCCGATCGCGACGCAGCCCGCCGCGGTCGCGGCGAGGCCCGCGGTGGCGATCAGCCGGTTGGACGCCGCCACGCCGGCGAGCCCGGCGGCCAGGGCGAAGGGCACGATCACGCCGTCGGCGGCGCCGATGGCCAGATCGCGCACGGTCTGGCCGGCGGCGAAGTGGGTTTCCTCGTGCGGCGGCCCGCCTGGCATGGGCGGCAGCCCGTCGCGCAGGGCGGCGGGCTCGACGGCCGCAGGCGGGGCGTCGGCGGACTCGTGGCGAACCATGGCACGAACCTAGCGATCCGGACCGCGCATCGCCACCGCGTCGCGCCGCCGCGCGTTGCCGCCGCGGCGTCCGGACCGCCTGCCGGAGCGGCCGCGCCGGACGACGGCGCCCGCCGGCCGCCCGGCCGCAGGTTGCCCATGCGGGGCCGCCTCTCTAATACGGTCGCGGGCTTCTCCTCCTAGGACCACGAAACTTGGCCAGCTCCGCCGCCGCCGTCCTCGACGCGCCCCCTCCGGCGCTCGCCGCCCAGGCGGCGATCCTCGCCCGCCCCGCCACGGAGGAGCGGCGCATGGCCGATGCGGTCCGCGCCCTCGCGATCGACGCGGTGGAGGGGGCGAGGTCCGGCCATCCCGGCATGCCGATGGGCATGGCCGACGCGGCGACGGTGCTGTTCACGCGCTTCCTCAAGTACGACGCCGCCGATCCGCGCTGGCCCGACCGCGACCGCTTCGTGCTCAGCGCCGGCCACGGCTCGATGCTGCTCTACGCCCTGCTCCACCTCACCGGCCATGCCGGGATGGGGATCGAGGAGCTGCGGCGCTTCCGCCAGCTCCACTCCCCCTGCGCCGGGCACCCGGAATACGGCGAGCATCCGGCGATCGAGACCACCACCGGCCCGCTCGGCCAGGGCCTCGCCACCGCGGTCGGCATGGCGCTCGCCGAGCGGATGCTCGCCGCGCGCTTCGGGCGCTCGCTGGTGGACCACCGCACCTGGGTGATCGCCTCCGACGGCGACCTGATGGAGGGGATCAGCCACGAGGCGATCTCGCTCGCCGGCCACCTGAAGCTGAACAAGCTCACGGTGCTGTTCGACGACAACGCGATCTCGATCGACGGCAGCACCGAGCTCGCGGTCTCGGACGACCAGCTCCGGCGCTTCGCCGCCTCCGGCTGGGCGGTGCGGCGGGTGGACGGGCACGACCACGCCGAGGTGGCGGCGGCGCTCTCCTGGGCGGTGCGCAACCGCAAGCCGACCCTGATCGCCTGCCGCACCATCATCGGCTTCGGCGCGCCGACCAAGGCGGGCACCGCCGCGACCCACGGCTCCCCGCTCGGGGCGGAGGAGGCGGCGGCGGCGAAGCGGGCGCTCGGCTGGCAGCACCCGCCCTTCGTCGTGCCCGAGGACCTCAGGGCGCGCTGGGAGGCCGCCGGCCGGCGCGGCGCGGGGGCGCGGCGGTCCTGGCTGAAGCGGCTCGCCAGGCACCCGCAGAGGGACGAATTCGAGCGCGCCCTCGCCGGGCGCCTGCCGGAGGGCTGGCACGAGCCGCTCGCGGCGCTGCGCGCGCGCCAGGCGGAGGAGAAGCCGAAGCTCGCGACGCGCGTCGCCTCGCAGCGGACGCTGGAGGCGCTGGTGCCGGCGGTGCCGGAGCTCGTCGGCGGCTCGGCGGACCTGACGGGCTCGGTCGGGACGCTGGCGAAGGGCATGGCCCCGGTCGCGCCGGGCAGCTACGCCGGGCGCTACGTCCACTGGGGCGTGCGCGAGCACGGCATGGCGGCGGCGATGAACGGGATGGCGCTGCACGGGGGTTTGATCCCCTACGGCGGCACCTTCCTCGTCTTCTCCGACTACATGCGCCCCGCGATCCGGCTTGCGGCGCTGATGCGCCAGCGGGTGATCCACGTCCTCACCCACGATTCCATCGGCCTCGGCGAGGACGGGCCGACGCATCAGCCGGTCGAGCACCTGGCCTCGCTGCGCGCCATGCCGAACCTGTTCGTCTTCCGCCCCGCCGACGCGATCGAGACCGCGGAGTGCTGGGAACTGGCGCTGCGCCGCGCCGACGGCCCCTCGGTGCTGGCGCTGACGCGGCAGAACGTCCCGGCGGTGCGCGGCGAGGCGGGCGAGAACCGCTGCGCCCGCGGCGGCTACGTGCTGGCGGAGGCGAGCGGCGCGCGCCGCGCCACCCTGATCGCCACCGGCAGCGAGGTCCACCTCGCGCTCGCGGCGCGCGAGTCGCTGGAGGCCGCGGGCATCCCCACCGCCGTCGTGTCGCTGCCCTGCTGGGAGATCTTCGCCGCCCAGGATGCGGGCTACCGCGACCAGGTGCTCGGTGACGCGTTGCGGGTGGGCGTGGAGGCGGCGGTCGGCCTCGGCTGGGAGCGGTGGATCGGGCCCGGGGGCGTGTTCATCGGCATGACCGGCTTCGGCGCCTCGGCGCCGGCCGAGGACCTGTTCCGCCACTTCGGCATCACCGCCGAGGCGGTGGTCGCGGCGGTGAAGCGCCGCCTGAACGTCTGACCGGGAAGGAGAACCAGGCATGGCCGTGAAGGTCGCGATCAACGGGTTCGGGCGCATCGGGCGCCTGGTGCTGCGCGCCGCCGTCGAGAGCGGGCGCGACGACCTCGAGTTCGTCGCCATCAACGACCTCGGCTCGGTCGAGGCGAACGCGCACCTGTTCCGCTACGACAGCGTCCACGGCCGCTTCCCCGGCGAGGTGACGGTCGAGGGCGACACCATCACGATCCGCGCCGGTGGCCGCACCTGGGGCCCGATCCACGTCACGGCGGAGCGCGACCCGGCGAAGCTGCCGCTCAAGGGCGTGGACGTGGCGATGGAGTGCACCGGCCTCTTCACCTCGAAGGAGAAGGCCTCCGCCCTGCTCGCCGCAGGCGCGCGCAAGGTGCTGATCTCCGCCCCCGCCGACGGGGTGGACGCGACCGTCGTCTACGGCGTCAACCACCAGGTGCTGACGAAGGAGATGACGGTCGTCTCCAACGCCTCCTGCACCACCAACTGCCTCGCGCCGATGGCCAAGGTGCTGCACGAGCGGTTCGGCATCCTGCGCGGCTACATGGTGACGGTGCACGCCTACACCGGCGACCAGAACACCGTGGACACGCTGCACAAGGACCTGCACCGGGCGCGCGCCGCCGCCGTCTCGGCGATCCCGACGACGACCGGCGCGGCGCGCGCGGTCGGCCTCGTGCTGCCGGAGCTGAAGGGCAAGCTCGACGGCACCGCGATCCGCATCCCGACGCCGAACGTCTCGCTCGTCTCGCTCGACGTGAACCTGCGGACCGAGGGGGTGACGAAGGAGCAGGTGAACGCGGCGATGAAGGAGGCCGCGGAGGGCGCGCTGAAGGGGATCCTGGCCTACAACACCGCCCCGCTCGTCTCGGTGGACTTCAACCACAACCCCGCGAGCTGCACCTTCGACGCGACGCAGACCCAGAGCGTGGACGGCGGCGGCATGGTCCGCGTCATGGGCTGGTACGACAACGAGTGGGGCTTCTCCAACCGCATGTCCGACACCGCCGCGCTGCTCGGGCGGCTCGGCTGACGGGGAGGAACGACGCGCATGGCCCGCTTCCGCACGCTGGACCAGCTCGGCGACCCGCGGGGGAAGCGGGTCCTGCTGCGCGCCGACCTCAACGTGCCGGTCAAGGACGGCGCCATCACCGACCGCACCCGGATCGAGCGCCTGACGCCGACGATCCGCGAGCTCGCCGACAAGGGGGCGCGGGTGGTGGTGATCAGCCATTTCGACCGGCCCAAGGGCCGGCGCGTGCCGGAGATGTCGCTCCGGCCGCTGGTCGAGGCGCTCGCCGCCGCGCTGCACCGCCCCGTCGCCTGGGCCGACGACTGCGTCGGGCCGGCGGCCGAGACGGCGGTCGCGGCGCTCAGGGACGGCGAGGTGCTGCTGCTCGAGAACACGCGCTTCCATCCCGGGGAGGAGAAGAACGACCCGGAGATGGCGAAGGCGCTTGCCCGGCTCGCCGATGTCTACGTGAACGACGCCTTCTCCGCCGCCCACCGCGCGCACGCCAGCACCGAGGGCGTGGCGCGGCTGCTGCCCGCCTATGCGGGGCGGCTGATGCAGGCGGAGCTGGAGGCGCTGGACGCCGCGCTCGGCAACCCGGCGCGGCCGGTGGTGGCGATCGTCGGCGGCGCCAAGGTCTCGACCAAGCTCGACCTGCTCGGCAACCTCTCGCGCAGGGTGGAGGTGCTGGTGATCGGCGGCGCGATGGCCAACACCTTCCTCGCCGCGCAGGGCAGGCCGGTGGGCCGCTCGCTCCAGGAGGCGGAGATGCACGGCACCGCCCGCCGCATCCTGGAGGAGGCGCGCGCCGCCAATTGCGAGGTGGTGCTGCCGCTCGACCTGGTGGTCGCGGCCGAGCTGCGGCCGGATGCGCCGACCCGCACCGTGCCGGCGGACGCGATCCCGGCGGACATGATGGCGCTCGACCTCGGCCCCGAGACGGTGGCGGCGATCGAGGCGCGGCTGCGCCGGGCCTCGACGCTGGTCTGGAACGGCCCGCTCGGCGCCTTCGAGACGCCTCCCTTCGACGCCGCGACGGTCGCGGTGGCGCAGACGGTGGCGGCGCTGACGCAGTCCGGCGCGCTGAAGTCCATCGCCGGCGGCGGCGACACGGTCTCGGCGCTGCGCCATGCGGAAGTGCTGGACCGGCTGAGCTACGTCTCGACTGCGGGCGGAGCGTTCCTCGAGTGGCTGGAGGGAAAGACCCTGCCGGGCGTGGCGGCGCTGGAGGCGTCGCCGCCGGCGCGCTGAGCGGCGGGGCCGGGCCCTTTCCCGCGGGCACAGCCATAGGTTGCTGGAAGGTTAACGCGGAGCCGGGCGATGCTCGGCGCCATGCGCATCGCCTGGCCGCGCCGCCGCGTCGCCTCTTCCCCCATCCGGTCCCGTCGGCGGCCGGGTGCGGGGCAGCGTCGCGCCGGCGGCGCATCAACCCGGCCTTCATCTCTCGGGCTGATGATCCTGCGCATGATCAGCCTGAACTCGCTTGCCGCCTTCACCGCCGAGGTCACGCGCAACGCGGGCCTGCAGCCGTGGCGCGGCGCGGCGCCTGCCGTGCCCGCGCCGGCCTCCGCCGCGCCGCAGAGGGTGCTGCACGAGGTGCCGCCGCACCCGCCGGCCCACCCGCTGCCGCGGGGGTCGCTGCTCGACCTGCGGATCTGACGACCGCCGGTTGCGCGGGACGGCAGGGCGCCGAGGGCGGCTCGGCGCCCGGACGCGGCGGAGCGGGTGCCAGTCGCGCCCGGCCGATCTGCGGCACGAACGGGCCGCTGCAACGGTGGCTCCTCGCACGGGCGCGCCGGTTGATCGGCGGGGGGCGCGCGCCATGCCGAGTCCCGCCGCGCCCGGGCCAGGGACCGGGGGATGCGGCGCGCCTGCTGCCCGGACGCCCCGCGCCGTCAGCCCTTGACGGCGCCGGCGGTCAACCCGGAGACGATCCGGCGCTGGAAGACCAGCACCAGAAGGATCAGCGGCACGGTCACGATCACCGACGCGGCCATGATGCGGCCCCAGGGCAGCTCGAACCGGCTCGCCCCGGTGATCAGCGCGATGGCGACCGGAACGGTCCGCCTCTCGTCGGTCAGCGTGAAGGTCAGGGCGAACAGGAACTCGTTCCAGGCGGCGATGAAGGCGAGCAGGCCGGTGGTCGCCAGCGCCGGTCCCATCAGCGGCAGGAACACGCGCGTGACGATGATCCAGGGGGTCGCCCCGTCCAGCACCGCGGCCTCCTCCAGCTCCTTCGGCATCTCGCGCATGAAGGCGGTCAGCACCCAGACCGCGAAGGGCAGGGTGAAGATCATGTAGCTGAGCGTGAGCGCGAACAGGGTGTTGTAGAGGCCGAGCCAGCGCACCAGCTCGAACATCCCCGACAGCACCGCCACCTGCGGGAACATCGAGACCGCGAGGACCGCCATCAGCACCGTGCTCCGTCCGCGGAAACGGACCCGGCCCAGCGCGTAGGCCGCGGTCACCGCGAGGAACAGCGACAGCGCCACGACCGAGCCGGCGACCAGGACCGAGTTCAGGATGTTCCGGCCGAACGGCTGCTCGCGGAACAGGGCGGCGTAGTTGTCCCAATGCGGGTCGCGCGGGATGAACTCGACGGTGAACAGGGCGCCGCCCGCCTTCAGCGAGGAGACGACGGCCCAGTAGAAGGGGAAGACCGCGTACAGGACGATCGCCGCGACCAGCAGGTGGAGCAGCGCGCGGGCGATGGTCCTGCGGAGTCTGCGGCGGCGCATGGCCCGCTCCTAGTCGTCGCTGGTGCCGAACCTGAGCCTGCCGGCGGTGATGCAGACCACCGTCACGGCGGCGATGATCAGGAACAGGAGGGTCGAGGCGGCCGACCCGTAGCCGAGGTCCTGGAAATCGACGAGCTGCTGGCGCGCATAGACCGACATCGAGGCCGTCGCGCGGCTGTTGCCGGTCAGCACGTACATCAGGTCGAACACGCGCAGCGCGTCCAGCGTGCGGAAGATGATCGCCACCATCATCGCCGGCCAGATCAGCGGCAGCGTGATCCGGAAGAAGCTGCCGACCGGGCCGAGGCCGTCCACCGCCGCGGCCTCGTACAGCTCGTCCGGCAGCAGCTGCAGCGCGGCCAGGATCAGCAGCGCCATGAACGGCGTGGTCTTCCAGACATCCACCGCGATCACCGCCCACATCGCGAGGCCCGGATCGGCGGCCCAGGCGCGGGGCTCGCCGATCAGGCCGAGCGTCACGAGCAGCTCGTTGATGACGCCGAACTGGTCGTGCAGCATCCAGCCCCACATCTGCGCGGAGACCACGGTCGGGATCGCCCAGGGGATCAGCATGGCGGCGCGCAGCAGCCCGCGGCCCCGCAATTGCGCGTTCAGGGTCAGCGCGACGACCGTGCCCAGGACGGTCTCCAGCCCGACCGAGACCACGGCGAAGAACACCGTGTTCCACACCGACCGCCACCAGTCCGGATCGGTGGCGAGATAGTAGAAGTTCAGGAATCCGACGAACTCGTGGTACTCGATGTCGTACAGCGTGGCGTCGGTGAAGGCGAAGTAGACCGTGCGCACCAGCGGCCAGCCCGCCACCAGCGCCAGCACCGCCGCCATCGGCAGCAGGAACAGACGGGCCGCGCGCCGGCGATGGCGCGCCAGGTCGGAGCCGCGCCGGGCGGCGGTGCCGGGCGGGGCGGCGCGGCGGCCGCGTCCGGTCGCGGCGGTCACGGCCGGCCCCGCCACCGGCCGCCGCGGCTGACCCGTTCCAGCGTGCGCTCCAGGCGCTGCAGCGCCGCCCCGGCCTCGCTCCGGCCGGAGAGGACGGCGTGGACGGCGTTCCAGACCTCCGCCGAGACTTGGTTGTAGCGCGCGCCGGCGACGCCGGACGGTCGCGCCACGGCGTTGACGACGGCGCCGTGGAGCTCGCGGAGGAACGGGTTCGCCGCCAGCACCTCGGGGTCCTGGTAGAGCGCCTCGATCGTCGGGTTGAAGCCGCCGGCGATCGCGCGCCGCTTCTGCTCGGCCCGGCCGGTCAGGTGGCGTACCAGGTCGATCGCCGCCTCGCGGCTGCGCGAGTACCGCGACACCGCGAGCTGCTCGCCGCCGAGCGCCGCGGCGTGACTGCCTTCCGGCCCGCCCCTGGGCAGCATGGCGACGCCGACGGCGCCGCCGACCGGACTGTCCGCGGCGTTGACCAGGCCCCAGGCGTAGGGCCAATTGCGCATGAAGACGGCATTGCCCGACTGGAAAACGCCGCGGGCCTCCTCCTCGGCGTAGTTCAGCACGCCGCGCGGCGCGATCGTGCCGACCCAGGAGGCAGCCCGGGCCAGCGCCGCGGCGGCACGGGGGTTGTTGACGGTGATGGCGCCGTCCGGCGCGACGATCGTGCCGGCGCCGTGGCTGTGCAGCCACTCCAGGACGTTGACGGTCAGCCCCTCGTAGGGGCGGCCCTGGAAGACGTAGCCCCACATCCGGTCATTGCCGGCGGCGCGCTCGCCGGCCATCACGATGCGGGCCGTCTCGGCCATCTCCTTCCAGGTCTCGGGGACGCGGCGCCCGTACTTGGCCAGCAGGTCGCGGCGGTAGTAGAGCAGGCCGGCATTGGCGAACCAGGGCATGGCGACCAGCCGGCCAGCCACCGTGTTGTTCCGCACGATCGCCGCGAAGTGCTGGTCGAGCGTCTCCCGGCCGACATGGCCGGAGAGGTCGGCCAGGTGGTTGGCGAGGATGCCCGGCCAGACCACGTCGATCTGCAACACGTCGATGTCGCCGGATCGCGCGGCGAGGAGCTGCTGGTAGAGCGCCAGGCGCTCGGTGGCGCTGCCGGGCGTGGAGACCATGCGGACCCGGTTGCCGGTCTGCCGGGCCCAGGCCTCCGCGCCCTCCCGGCACAGCGCGAACTCCATCCCGACCGCACCGCACGAGATGGCGACCGTCGCCTGGCCGGCGGCCGGCCCGGCAAGCGCCGCCAGGGTCGCGAGTACTGCCGCCGCCGCGATCCCCCTCATCCGATCGTCCTCCGGGTCATCCTCGCCGGCTGCCGGGTGGCGGTCCAGGCCGCACCGCAACGAGCAACGCGGCGCGCGGCCGGGCGATGCGGCGGCGTCCGGGCACGCAGCGGCCGACCGCAGGGGGCGCCGGGCCTGGCGCGGCGGGGTTGCGCGGGGGGCAGGCAGGCTCGCCGGCCTCCGCCGCATTCCGCGGCGCATGACGGATCCCCCGGATGGTGACCGGTCCGCCCTCGACCGCCCGCGCCGGGCCCTACGGGATCCCGGATGGGGGAGCGGTTCGAGCGGTTCGGGAGAACGTTCGACGGGCCGCCATGATCGCACGCGCGCAATGGCCCGCGGCCGCGCCGGCCGGGATCACGCGCCGCCCCGATCCAGCGCCCGCAGGTCGCGCGCCAGCGAGCGCAGGACGGCCGCCTCGGCTTCCACGATGCTGCCGTCGGCGGCCTCGATCACGGCCTCGACGATGAACTCGGTCTTGCTCGCCGCCTCGGCCAGCGTGCGCGGCCGCGCCTCCGCCAGCGCGGCGAGCAGCGCGAGCTGGACCTCGCCGGACGCCACGACCTCGTCCCAGGTGTCCGCCTCGTCGGACAGGACGACCTGGTGCCGAAGGGCGGCGAGGAGGCCGCCGATGTCGGTCACGCCCGGGACGGGCCGGCCGGCGCCGCCTTCGCCCGGGTTCCCGTTGTCGCGGCTGCCGTCCATGCCCTGCCTCGATGGTCCGATCGCACGCCTGCCTTGCCGGGCATTTCTGGCGGGACCGGCCGGCGGCTGCCTTGATCGCGGTCAAGCCGGCGCGCCGGCCCCGGACGCGAGGTCCGGTGGCCGGCGTTCTCGACGGGCGGAAGAGAGTGGCTGCGCGCCCTTCGCGGTGCTACCCGATGAGCCGCTGGCTCGACGCCCGCCGGTCCTTGGTGCGACCGCGGAAGGGGCCCATGTAGCGGGGGCCGTCCGACGGCGCGCCCGTGCGCGTGCCGGACCGGAAGGGGAGAAACGGACCGGGAGTTGCATCATGATCCAGCTCGCTTTGGGACGGCGTGCCGCGCTCGTTCTCGGTGCCGGCGGTCTCGCTTGGCCGGCCGTCGGCCGGGCGCAATCCGAGCCGGTGCGGATCGGCGCGATCCTCTCCGCCTCCGGAGGCCTCGCGGCCTTCACCCCGCCCATCCGCGCCGGCATCGGGCTGGCGCTCGAGGAGGTCAACGCCGCCGGCGGGCTGCTGGGCGGCCGGCGCCTGCAGCTGGTCGAGGCGGACGACCAGACCAATCCGCAGGTGGCGGTCTCCGTCGCGACCCGTCTCGTCCAGGCCGACAACGTCTCGGCCATCATCGGGCCGATGGCCTCCGGCATCACCATCGCCGTCGCCAATGCGGTCACGGTGCCGGCCGGCGTCCCCATCATCTCCCCCTCCGCCACGGCGCCGGCGGTCAGCCAGATCCAGGACAACGACACGGTGTTCCGCACCGCCGTCCCCGACGACCTGCAGGGCCAGGTGCTGGCCCGGGTGGTGCGCGAGCGGGGGATCGAGCGGGCCGCCGTCATGGCGATCAACAACGACTACGGGCGCGGGCTTGCGAACGCCTTCTCGACGAGCTTCCAGGCGCGCGGCGGCACCGTGACCGCCTCGCAGAACTTCGAGGAGAACCGCCCCTCCTACCGGGCCGAGCTGCAGACCCTCGCCGGCCGCGGCGGCCCGCAGGCGCTGGTGCTGATCGCCTACCCGGCCTCGGGGGGCAACACCATCCTGCGGAACGCGATCGAGAACGCCTTCTTCACCCGCTTCGTCCTGACCGACGGCATGCGCGACCAGTCGGTGGTCGAGGCGGTCGGCGCTCGCCCCCTCGCGGGCAGCATCGGCACCGCCCCGGGCAGCGCCGCGACGCCCGAGCAGCGCGCGAAGTACGAGGCCGCGTTCCGCCGCGCCAATCCCAACCTCGATCCGGGCGGGGCCTTCGTGGCCCAGGCCTACGACGCCGCCTACGTGATCGCCCTCGCCATCCAGCGGGCCGGCTCGGCCGAGCGCGCCGCCATCCGCGCCGCGATCCGCGAGGTCGCCAACGCGCCCGGCGAGGTTGTGGGCCCGGGCGAGTTCGCCCGCGCCCGCGACCTCCTCGCGCGCGGCGCGGCGATCAATTACGAGGGCGCGTCCGGCCCGATCGAGTTCAACCAGCATGGCGACGCGCAGGGGCGCATCGAGGTCTGGGAGATCCAGGACGGCCGCATCGTCACCATCGCCAACGTGTCGGAGTGAGCACCCAGACGGGGGCCGCCCCGCCGCCCGCGCTCGAGGTGCAGGGGCTGACGAAGCGCTTCGGCGGCTTCGTCGCCCTCGACGGCGTCTCGCTGGCGGTGCCGGAGGGCTCGATCACGGGGCTGATCGGGCCGAACGGTGCCGGCAAGTCCACCCTGTTCGCGACCGTCGCCGGGTTCCTCCCGCCCGGCGGCGGTCGCGTGCTGCTGCGCGGCAGGGACGTGACCGGCGCACCGCCCTGGCGGCTGCACGCCGCCGGCCTGGTGCGCACCTTCCAGATCCCGCGCCCGTTCGCGCGACTGACGGTCGCCGAGAACCTCGCGGTCGCCGCCCCCGGCCAGGAAGGCGAGCGCCTGCCGCTGCCGTGGTTCGCGCGCGGCCGGATCCGCGAGCAGGAGCGCGCGCTACGCCGGCGCGCCATGCAGGTGCTGGAGCGGCTGGACCTCGCGGCGCACGCCGACCGGCCGGCCTCCGCCCTCTCCGGCGGGCAGAAGAAGCTGCTGGAGATCGGCCGGGCGCTGATGAGCGGGGCCGACCTCATCCTGCTCGACGAGCCCGCCGCCGGCGTGAACCGCACGCTGCTCCGCGCCATCGCCGAGACGATCGCCCGGCTGAACCGCGAGGACGGCATCACCTTCCTCGTGATCGAGCATGACCTCGATCTCGTCGCCGAACTCTGCGAGCCCGTGCACTGCATGGCGGAAGGGCGCGTCATCGCGAGTGGCCGCATGGCCGAGGTCCGGGCCGACCCGGCCGTGGCCGAGGCCTATCTCGGCATGGCGCTCCTCCCCGATGCCGCGCCATGAGCCTGCTCGAGGTCCGCGGCGCCGTCGGCGGCTACGGGGAGGCCGACATCCTCCACGGCGCGGACCTGACCGTCGCGGCCGGGCAGGTGGTCGTGGTCATCGGCCCCAACGGGGCGGGGAAGAGCACCCTGCTGAAGGCCGTCGCCGGCCTGGTTCCCCTGCGCGCGGGCCGCGTCGTCTTCGACGGATCGGACATCACGAACCGTCCCGCGGAGGAGCTGGTCGGCCGGGGCCTCGCCTACGTCCCGCAGGAACGCAACGTCTTTCCCAGCCTGACCGTGGAGGAGAACCTCGCGATGGGCGCCTTCGTCCGCCCTTCCGCGACCGCCGCGGGGCTCGAGCGGGTCTATGCGCTCCTCCCCGATCTCCTGCCCAGGCGCCGCGTGCCGGCCGGCAGCCTCTCCGGCGGGCAGCGGCAGATGCTGGCGATCGGCCGGGCCCTGATGCTGGAGCCGCGGCTCGTCATGCTGGACGAGCCGACGGCGGGCCTGTCGCCGCGGTTCTGCGCCATGATCTTCGGGAAGATCAGGGAGATCGCCGCCTCCGGCGCGGCGGTGCTGATGGTCGAGCAGAATGCCCGGCCCGCCCTCGCCGTGGCCGACCGCGGCGTCGTGCTCGCGATGGGGCGCAACCGGGCCGAGGACACGGGGGCGGCGCTGCTGGCCAATCCGGAGATCGGACGCCTGTTCCTGGGGGGCTGAGCGCCGGTGCTGGAGTTCGTCAATTTCTACCTGATCCCCGGCCTGGTGCTCGGGGCGATCTACGCGATCGCCGCGGCCGGCCTGTCGCTGGTCTACGGCGTCATGCGCTTCGCCAACTTCGCCCATGGCGACCTGATGACGTGGGGCGCCTATGCGGCGCTGGTCGCCGTGACCGGGCTCGGGATCAGCCCCTGGGCGGCGTTGCCCGTGGCGGTGGCGGCCACCGTCCCGGTCGCCTGGGCGGTGGACGCCGCGTTCTACGCGCGGCTGCGGCGGGCGGCGCCGGCGGTGCTGCTGATCTCCAGCTTCGGCGCGGCGCTGATGATGCGCGCGGTCGTGTACTTCGTGTTCGGCCCGACGCCGTGGACCTACGCGCGGGGCGTGACGCCGCCGCTCATGCTCGGCGCCGTCCGCATCCAGCAGCGGCATCTCCTCATCCTGGCCGGCGCGGCGCTGGCGGCGCTGGCGCTGCACCTGCTGCTCGCCCGCACCCGGGCGGGACGGGCCATGCGGGCGATGGCCGACGAGCCGGATCTCGCCCGCGTCACCGGCGTGCCGGTGCGGGGGGTCATCCGCCTCACCTGGGCGGTGGCCGCGGCGCTCGCGGCGATCGCCGGCGTGTTCCTCGCGATCGACACCGAGCTCACGCCGCTACTCGGCTTCCACGTGCTGCTTGCCGCCTTCGCCGCGGCCATCCTCGGCGGCATCGGCCGGCCCTGGGGCGCGGCGCTGGGCGGCCTGGTGCTCGGGCTGGCGGAGGAGCTGGCGACCTATCCGTTCATCGCCGGCGCCCCGCTGCTCGAGCCCGCCTACAAGACCGGCGTCGCCTTCGCCGTGCTGGTGCTGGCGCTGATCTTCCGCCCGCGGGGGCTGTTCGGGGGGATCGGCTGATGGAAGCCGCGGCGCTGTATGTCGCGACCATGCTCACCCTCGCCGGCATCTACGCGGCGCTGGCGGTCGGGCTGAACCTGCAGTGGGGGCTGACGGGCCTGATGAACTTCGGCGGCCTCGGCTTCGTCGCCGTCGGCGCCTACACCTCGGCGATCCTGACGGCGGGCGAGAGCGCGCAGCACCTCGGCGGATTCGGCTGGCCGTGGTGGGCCGCCTGGCCGCTCGCCGCCGCCGCGGGGGCGCTGCTGGCGCTGCCGATCGGCGCGATCAGCCTGCGGCTGCGGGCCGACTACCTGGCGATCGCCACGCTCGGCGTCGCCGAGATCCTCCGCCTCGCCGTCCGCAACGAGGACTGGCTGACCGGCGGTCCGCTCGGCGTGCCCGGCATTCCGCGGCCTTTCGAGGCGTTCGGCCAGCCCTGGGGGCAGCTCGCCTACCTCGCGCTGGTCGCCGCCATGGTGGCGGCGCTGTTCGCGCTCGCGCAGGCGACGGCCCACAGCCCCTTCGGACGGACGCTGCGCGCGATCCGCGACGATGAGGAGGCCGCGAAGGCCGCGGGCAAGAACCCGGCCGCCTTCCGCCTGCAGGCCTTCGTCCTGGGGGCCGCCTGCATGGGGCTCGCCGGGGCGATGCTGGCGCACTTCTTCAAGTTCATGGGGCCGGACGCGCTCGATCCGGTCACCACCACCTTCCTCGTCTGGGTGATGCTGATCGCGGGCGGCTCCGGCAACAACTTCGGCGCGGTGCTCGGCGCGGTGGCGGTGTGGGCCGTGTGGGCGGCGACCGACTGGCTCGCGGCCCAGCTCCCGGGCGAGCTCGCGACGCGCGCGGCCTATGTGCGCCTGTTCCTGATCGGCCTCGCCCTGCAGCTGATCCTGCTGTACCGCCCGCAGGGGCTGATCGGCGAACGGCCGCCGCGCCCCCCTGCCTGACCGGAACGGAGCGCGAGGCCCGGACGGGAAGCGCGGGCGCAGCCGGGCCTTCGCGGCTATCCTGCCCCGCGGGAACGCGGGGTCGCGGCACCGCGACCGGCACACGAGGCGAAGGGCACAGATGACGCGGAAGAATGCGGGCGCGACCACGACCACGGTCCGCGGAGCGGTGATCGAGCTGCTCCGCTCCCTCGGCATGACCACCGTGTTCGGCAATCCCGGCTCGACGGAACTGCCGTTCCTCGACCGCTGGCCGGCGGACTTCCGCTACGTCTTCGGCCTGCAGGAGGCGGCCGTCGTCGGGATGGCGGACGGCCATGCGCGCGCCACCGGCAACGCGGCCTTCGTCAACCTGCACTCGGCCGCCGGCGTCGGCCACGCGCTCGGCAACGTCTTCACCGCCTACCGCAACCGCGCGCCGCTGGTCATCACCGCCGGCCAGCTGGCGCGCGCGCTGCTGCCGAACCTGCCCTTCCTCGGCGCCAGCGAGGCGGCGAGCTTCCCCAGGCCCTACGTCAAGTACAGCATCGAGCCCGCGCGCGCCGAGGACGTGCCGGCCGCCATCGCCCACGCCTATCACGTCGCGATGCGCCGCCCCCGCGGCCCCACCTTCGTCTCCATCCCCGCGGACGACTGGGCCGCGCCCTGCCGGCCCGTGCCGGCGCGCGCCGTCTCGCAGGACGTCGCGCCCGATCCGGCGCTGATCGCCGACGCCGCGCGCGCCGTCGCGGCGGCGAAGCGCCCCGTGCTCGTCGTCGGCCCGGAGGTGGACGAGGAGGGGGCGGGCGAGGCGATGGTGGCGCTGGCCGAGCGCATCGCCGCGCCGGTCCTCGCCGGCCCCTTCTCCGCGCGGCTCTCCTTCCCGGAGGACCATCCCCTGTTCGCCGGCTTCCTCGCCGCCGCGCCGCAGGCGGTCTCGGACGCGCTCCTGCCGCACGACCTGGTGCTGGTGGTGGGCGCGCCGGTCTTCACCTTCCATGTCGGCGGCGACGCCGCGATCTTCCGCAGCGGCATCCCGATCCTGCATCTGACGACGGACGAGGAGGCCGCCGCCTCCGCCCCCGCGGGCACGAGCATCCTCGGCAGCCTGCGCCTCGCCCTGCCGGCGCTGGCCGCGGCCCTGCCCGAAGCCGCCGGCCGCACCCCCCCGCCGCCCCGCCCGCGCCCTGCGCCGCCGTCGCCCGCCCACCCCATCCCGGCCGCCTACCTCCTGCACCGGCTGCACGCGGCGCTGCCGGAGGACGCGACCCTGGTCGAGGAGGCGCCGTCGCACCGCCCGGCGATCCAGGCGCAGATGCCGATGCGGCGCTGGGGCAGCTTCCTCACCATGGCGAGCGGCGGCCTCGGCTACGCGCTCCCCGCCGCGGTCGGCGTCGCGCTGGCGCGGCCCGGCCGGCGCGTCCTGTGCCTGATCGGCGACGGTTCGATGATGTACTCGCCGCAGGCGCTGTGGACCGCCGTGCAGCATCGGTTGCCGCTGACGGTCGTGGTGATCAACAACGCCGGCTACGGCGCCCTGCGCTCCTTCAGCCGGGTGCTGCAGGTGCGCGACGCGCCGGGCATCGACCTGCCCGGGCTCGACTTCGTGAGCCTGGCGCGCGGCATGGGCTGCCCCGGCGTGCGGGTGACGCGCGCCGAGGAGCTGGACGCGGCGCTGGCGGAGGCCTTCCGCGCCGAGGGGCCGGCGCTCGTGGACGTCGTCGTGGATCCGGCGATCCCGACCCTCTACGAGAGGGCGTGACCCGGCGCCGGCCGGCGACCGCGGACCGTGGCGCGCGGCCCGGCGTCCGGCGCATCCTGGAGCGCGGCGCCGCAGGCGCCGTACGCCAGGCCGATCCGGGAGGAACCATCCGAGATGCCCAAGACGACCCCAGCGCCCCGCCGTGCCGTCCTCGGCGCCGTCGGCGGCCTCGCCCTCGCCGTGCCCCGCCGCCTCGGCGCGCAGGGCGACGCCTGGCCGACGCGCCCGGTCCGCGTCGTCGTCCCCTTCCCGCCGGGCGGGCTGGTGGACACCCTCGCCCGCGCCGTCTCGCAGCACCTCAGCGCGGCGCTCGGACAGCCGGTGGTGGTGGAGAACCGTGCCGGCGCCGGCGGCAACATCGGCGCGGACGTCGTCGCGAAGGCCGCGCCGGACGGCCACACCCTGCTCGCGAGCTCGCTCGGGCCGATCGCGGTGAACCAGTACATCTACCGCAGCATGCCCTACGACACGCGGACGGCCTTCGCGCCCATCGTGCTGCTCGCCGCCACGCCGAAGGTGATGTGCGTCGCCAACGCGCGTCCCTGGCGCACCGTGCAGGACGTGATCGGCGAGGCGAAGGCGAGGCCCGGCCAGCTCACCGCCGGCTCGGCGGGGCCGGGCAGCAGCCTCCACCTCGCGCTCGAGCTGTTCAAGCGCGTCACCGGCACCGACATCCAGCACGTGCCCTACCGCGGCGCCGCGCCGGCGGTGACCGACCTCGTCGCCGGGCAGATCGACATGCTGATCGACAACGTGCCGAACATCCTCGGCCAGATCCGCGGCGCCGCGGTGCGCCCGCTGGCGGTCGCGACCGAGCGGCGCCTGCCGCAGCTGCCCGAGGTCCCCACCATGGCGGAGCAGGGGCTGGACTTCGTGTTCGGCACCGCCTTCGGCCTGGTCGCCCCGAGCGGCACCCCGCCCGCGATCGTCGAACGCATCGCGGCGGCGGTGACCGCCGCGCTGCGCGAGCCGGAGATCGGCGGGCGGCTCGTCGAGCAGGGCGCGATCCTCGGCGGCGGCACGCCCGCGCAATTCGCCGCGCTGATCGAGCGCGAGCGCAGCCTGCTCGAGCCGGTCATCCGCGCCGCGAACATCCGCGCGGAGTGAGCGGAGGAGGGGCCCGCCCTACCGCCGCGTCAGCCAGAAGATCAGGCCGAGCACCAGGCTCAGCACCACGCTCACCAGCAGCCCGGTCGCCAGCGGGAAGTAGAAGGTGAAGCCGTCCCGGCGGATGAGGATGTCGCCGGGCAGCCGGCCGAGGCCGAGCTTGGCCAGCGCCGGCCACAGCAGGCCGAGGAGCAGGATCGCGAGCCCGAGCCCGATCAGGAAGCGCGAGACGTCCATCCGCCGACGACCCCTCCGCGGCGGCCGAGATGGGGGCGGCGCGCGCGGCGGTCAAGCACGGCCGGCGCGGCGACGTTAGGCGAAGCGGGCTGTCGTTCCGCATGTTGCGAGTTGCGGTCGCCAGGCCCGCCCGCTACGCCCTGGCGCGAGGACCCGCCGCATCCGGCGCGGCGCAGCCTGCCGGCGCCCCGATGGCGGCGCAGTCCGGAGCTGGGATCGCCCGCGGGTGGATCGGCGCCCCAGGGCATCGCCGCGCTTCGGCCATGGCAGGGACCCGTGACCCAGGACGGCCCCCCGAACCCGGACGCCAGCGACCGCCGTGTGGCGGAGCTCGAGGCCGAGGTCGAGGAGCTGCGCCGCGCGCTCGCGCGCCGTGATGCCGTGCGCTCCGCCGACCGGGCCGCCGCGCGTCGCAAGGGCGGGCGCGCGCCGGACGACGCGCCGCGCGCGGGGCGCGGCGCCGCCGCGCCGGCCTATCAGGCGGATCTCGCCGAGGCGGCGGCGGAGATGGCGACGCTGCGCCGGATCGCGCGCGAACTGGAGGAGAGCCGCGCCGCCCTGCGCGAGCGCGAGGCACGGCTGCGCCTCATCCTCGACAGCGCCACGGACTTCGCCATCTTCACGACCGACCTCGACCTGCGCGTCACCTCCTGGAACGAGGGCGCGCGGCGCCTGCTCGGCTGGGAGGAGGGCGCGATCCTCGGGCGCTCCGCCGCGCTGATCTTCACCCCCGAGGACCGCGCCGCCGGCGTGCCGGAACGCGAGCGGGCGCAGGCGCTGGAGACCGGCCGCGCCGAGGACGAGCGCTGGCACCTCCGCGCCGACGGCTCGCGCTTCTGGGGCAGCGGGCTCGTGATGCCGCTGCGCGACCCCGCGGCCGCGCCGGACGCGCCGCCCCTCGGCCTGCTCCAGATCATGCGCGACCTCACCGGGCGGCGGCGGGCGGAGGAGGCGCTGCGCGAGAGCGAGGAGCACCTGCGCCACATCGTCGAGCTCAGCCCGCAGATCCTCTGGACCGCGGACCGGGAGGGCAACATCACCGCCGTCGGCGGCCGCGCGCGCCAGCTCAGCGGGATCGCCGGCGAGGAGATGCTGGGCGAGGGCTGGGCCCGGATCGTCCACCCGGACGAGCTGCCGCGCCTGTTCGAGGCCAAGGCGCGCGCGCTCGCCACCGGCGAGCCCCTCGATGTCGAGTACCGCTTCCGGCTGGCCGACGGTTCCTACCGCTGGATGCGCTCGCGCGCCTATCCGCGGCGCGACGCCTCGGGCCGGATCGTCGGCTGGTACGGCACGACCGAGGACATCCACGACCGCCGCGTCGCGGAGGCGCGCCTGGCTGCGCTGGTCGAGCTCGGCGACCGGCTGCGCGAGCTGGGCGACCCCGCGGCGATCGCGCAGGCGGCGGCCGAGGTGATCGGTCGCGGGCTCGAAGCCGCGCGGGCGGGCTACGGGACGGTGGACCCGGAGGAGCGGCTCATCCGCATCGAGCGCGACTGGACCCGCGGGACGGCCGCGAGCTTCGCGGGAGAGCACCGGCTGACGGACTACTGGGCCGGCTTCGTCGAGGAACTCCGGCGCGGCGAGGTCGTCGCCATCGGCGACACGGCGCGCGATCCCCGGACGGCCTCCTCCGCCGCCGGCTTCGCCGCCGTCGGGGTGCGCGCCTGCGTGCACGTGCCGGTCACGCGCGAGGGGCGCGTCGTCGCCCTGCTCTACGTCCACGACGCGGCGCCGCGGCGCTGGACGGAGGAGGAGGTGGACTTCGTCCGCGGCGTCGCCGAGCGCGCCTGGGCGGCGACCGAGCGGGCGCAGGCCGAGGAGCGGCGGGCGCTGCTGCTCGCGGAGCTGAACCACCGCGTCAAGAACACGCTCGCGGTCGTGCAGGCGCTCGCGCTGCAGACCGCGCGCAGCGCCCCGGACCTGCCCTCCTTCGTCGCCGCCTTCCAGACGCGGCTGATCGCGCTCGCCCGCGCCCACGACCTGCTGACGCAGGCGGACTGGCGCGGCGCCACCGCCGAGGAGATGGTCCGCACCGAACTGGGCGGGGAGGAGCGCGCCGACCTCGGCGGCTGCGCCTCGTCCGCCGTCCTGCCCCCCGTGCAGGCCCTGGCGCTCGCCCTGGCGCTGCACGAGCTCGCCACCAACGCCGCGAAGCACGGCGCGCTCTCGACGCCGGAGGGGCGCGTCTCCGTCGCCTGCCGCACCGACCCGGCGGACGGCGCGACGCTGATCGAATGGGTCGAGCGGGGCGGGCCGGCCGTCTCGGGCCCGCCGATCCGGCACGGCTTCGGCCTGCGCCTGCTGCAGCGCGGGCTCGCCCGGCAGGCGGGGATGGAGGCGGAGCTCCGCTTCGAGCCCGAAGGCCTGCGCTGCACGCTGCGCCTGCCCGTCCTCGCCAACGCCGCCGGGCGGGCGCGTCGCCCCCGCCCGTGAGCAGAGCGCGCGGCTCGCCGGCGTCGGCTCCGACCGGGGCGTGGGGCCGGTCGGCCGCCGGCGTGCCACGGGCCGCGCCGTCCGCGAGGTCGCGCCAGGTTCCGAAGGCCACTGCCGACCCGCCACTCGCCGTGGTCTACCCGCGCCGGTCCGCGGCTGCCCGCCGCGGGACGCTCGCCAAGACCGATCGGTTCGATGCCGAGGCGATCGCCCTCTTCGCCGGGCGCGTCCGTCCCGAGCCTCGCCCGGTACGCGGCGCCGCATCCGTCGTCCGCCGAACGCCCGGCACGAAACGCGGTCGCTCAGCCCTCGCCGCCGGTTTCCGCGAGGTAGCGGGCGGCGAGGGCGCGGTGCTCCGCGCGGCGCCGGCCGACGACCCGGGCCGGCGCGCCGACCGCGACCGCGAAGGGCGGCAGATCCTCCCGCACCAGGCCGAGCGCGCCGACGGCGGCGCTCTCGCCGATCGTCACCCCCGGCAGCACGACGCAGCCGGCGCCGAGGATGGCGTGCGCGCCGATCGCCACCGGCGCGTCCACCGCGCCGCGGTAGCGCGCGGGCAGCGTCGGGTTGGTCATGGTCGCGCCCGAGTAGTCGTCGTTCGAGGCGAAGACGGCGCAGCGCACCGAGAGCGTGCAGAAGTCGCCGATCGTCACCGCGCCGCCGCCGAGGATCGTCGCGTGGGCCGAGATATGCACGTTGCGCCCGATCGCGATGCCGCCCGGCCCGGCGGAGAGCACGCAGAACGCGTCGATGCGCGTGCGCGCGCCGATGCGGATGCGTTCCGGGGCGAAGAACAGCGCGTGGCGGCTGATCCGCACGCCCTCTCCGAGCGCGGCGAAGCCGATTGCCGCGAGCTCCGCCGCGTCGAGGAAGTCGCTCCTCAAGCGGCCGGGCGGAGCGCCGCGGCGGCGCGCAGCGCCGCGCAGACCCGGTCCACCTCCTCCGTCGTCATCGCGTCCGCGAGGGGCAGGGAGAGGATGCGCCCGGCCACGCGCGCGGTCACCGCGAGCCCGCCCGCCGGGCAGCGCCCGCGGAAATAGGGCTGCTCGGCGAGGTGCGGGCTGAAGTAGTGCGCCGCGCCGATGCCCTCGCGCGCCAGCGCCGCCAGCACCTCGGCGCGGCTCCGTCCCCCGCCGTGCGGCAGCAGCACCGGCACGAACTGGTGCGCGTGCCGCCGCCCGACGAGGCGCTGGAACTCCCAGTCGGGCAGGTTCCGCCGGTAGCGATCCGCGAGCTTCTCGCGGTGCGCCACCACGTGCTCGAACCCCTCGAGCCGGGCGAGGGCGAGCAGGGCGCCGACCTCGCTGAGCTTGGCGTTGAGCCCCGGCATGGTCGCCGTGCGCGGCGCGCCGAAGCCGAAATTCGCCATCGCCCGCAGCGCCGCGAGCGTCGCCGGGTCGCCGCAATGGATCAGCCCGGCCTCCGCGGTGGCGAAGGTCTTGGTCGCGTGCATCGAGAACACGACCGGGTGCGGGAAGCCGGCGCCGAAGCCGCGCCCCTCCGCGTCCAGCGCGCCGAGCGAGGCCGCCGCGTCCACCACGATCCCGACGCCGTGCCGCCGCGCCATGCGGGCGTAGCGGCCGAGGTCGAGGCAGTTGCCGAAGGTGGCGTAGGGCACGACCACGGCGATGCGCTCGCCGTGCTCGGCGAGCAGCGCCTCCTCCGACGCGGCGGAGGGCAGCCAGGTGTCCGGCTCGATGTCGCAGAAGAGCGGCGTCAGCCCGGCCCAGATCGCGGCCTGCGCGGTGGCGGCGAAGGTGAAGGAGGGCATCAGCGCATAGCGCCCGGGCGGCCCCTCGCCTGCGGCGCGGCGGATCGCGAGCATCAGCCCGAGCGTGGCGTTGCCCACGGTGAGGCAGCCGCCCGCCCCGCCGAAGATCCGCTCCGTCATCGCCGCCTCGAGGCGGGTGTTGACCGGGCCGAAATTGGTGAAGACGCCCGAGTCCTCGATCGCGCGCAGATGCTCGACGAGGTCCGACAGCCGCGGCGGCGCCGGGCGGAGGAAGGGGATCGCGGGCGGCCGTTCCGCCGCGCCGCGGCCGGTCGCGTCGTCCGTCACGCGGCCAGCCCCTGCGCCGCCTGGCGCTCCGCCAGGTGCTGGCCGTAGGCGCCGAACACCAGCGCGGCATAGGCGCCGGCCGCCATGGGATCGAAGCCGCCCCCCTCTGCCGCCGCCGGGCCGCGCGGCACGGCGCGCCGCAGCAGGTTCTCGCGCATCAGCGAGGGGCGCGGCAGCCTCTCCGCCAGCCGGCGCGCCCAGCGGAAGGCGCGCGCGACGTCGCCGACCGAGAGGAAGTACTCGACGAACATGTACTGCATCAGCGCCATCTCGTCCGAGGTCCAGAAGCCGGGCGGGATCCAGTCTACCGGCATCGCCAGGCAGTTGGCGAGGTCGAGTCGCACCCCGGCGGCGTCGCGCGCGGCGCAGTAGCGCCGCATCAGGTCCAAGCTGGTGGTGAAGGCGTTGCGCAGCGAATCGGACTGCAGCGCGCCGTGCTCGTCCATCAGCACCTCGGGCAGGGTGGCGAAGGGCACCCCCGCCTCGATGATGCGGCGGAACAGGTCCCAGTCGCAGGAACGGCGCAGCACGATCGAGGGATCGTACCAGCCGACCCGGTCGAACACCACGCGGTCTACGAGGATGCCGCCGTTCGGCACCAGGATGGAGGAGTTCGCGACGCCGCGCCGGATCGCCGCCGGCGAGGCGTCGCCCACGCGCAGCGGCGGCGCGCCGCCCGGCTGCAGCACCTCGGTCACGCCGAACACCATGCCGGGCGCTCCCGCCCCGGAGACGGCGCGGGCGAGGCGCGACAGCGCGCCGGGCCGCAGGATGCAGTCGTCGAACATCCAGCTCACCCAGCGGCGCGCCGGATCGGCCGCCTGCATGCAGCGCCCGAGGGAGATCGCGACGCTGTTCACGTTGCGCGGGTTGCGGATCACCCTCACCCGCGGATCGCGCGCCGCGACGCCGGCGAGATAGTCCGCGGTGCCGTCCGTGCTGGCGTCGTCGCAGATGACGAACTCGAAGTCGGTGTGGTCCTGCGCCAGCACCGAGGCCACCGCCCGCCGCAGCAGGCCGGAGGCGAACCGCCGGTGCGTCGTCATGTGGATGGTGATCACGGCGCTCGCTGTCCGCTCATTCGAGGAACCGCTCGCCCTCCTGGGCGACGAACGGCCCCTGGTTCCGTTCCGCGTAGTGGTAGAGCAGCGGACGGTCCACGAAGCGCAACCGCGGCCGCAGCAACTTGATCTTGCGCAGCCGGTTCCAGTCGCCGGGCTCGTCCATGCGGTAGGCATACACGTCCCAGCGGAAGGCTGCGAAGTACCGATGGTAGAAGATTGAACCAGTCGTGATCTGGCCGAGCTGGAACCGCCCGTCGCCGATCCGCCGCCAGCGGCCGTCCGGCCCCTCGGACCAGAAGGGGTGCCAGAGGAAGTCGGCGCGGTGCTCCCGCGCCTCGGCGAGCAGCGTCGCGATGCGGTCCGCCGCCATCGCGTCGTCGTCGTCGAGATGCGTCACGAACTGGCCCTCGCAGAGCGACAGGGCGTGGTTCATCGCGTTGCTGCCGGCGACCTGCCAGCGCGCGATCCCGGGCCGCGGATAGGGGCCGCGTTCGGGCAGGTTGACGAAGCGGATGCGCGGATCGCCGAGCTCCGCGAGCCGCTCCTCCGTGTCGTCGGTGGTGTGGTCGCCGACGACGACGATCTGCAGGTTGCGGTAGGTCTGCGCCTGGACGGAGCGGATCGCGCGCTCGATCAGCAGCTCGGCGCGGTTGACGGTGGCGATGCAGACCGAGACCAGCGGCTCCTCCGCCTCGAAGGCCGCGAGGTATTCGGGCGTCTCGCGCGCCGCCTGGTAGTCGGCCAGCCGCGCCGGCACGCCCTCGACGGCGCCCAGCGCGTAGTCCACCCGGCCGCGCTCGGCCTCGATCAGCGCCTCGACATGGGCGAGCCGGTGCTCGAGCGTGGCGAGCCGGTCGGCGGGCCCGCCTTGCCCGATCGCCGGCGCCGGCGGCGCGACGCGCAGCGCCGCGGTCGCGGGCAGCGAGGGGGGCGCGGTGCCGCGGGCGCGTGCCTCCCGCCATTCCCGCGTGCGCGCCCGCCACTCGCGCAGCCGCGCCGGGAGCTGCCCGGTCAACGTCCAGTAGCCGAGCCGCGCGGAGCGGTGCGCCCACCGGCTGAGGGTCGGCACGCGCCGCACCACCGCCCGCATCGGCGCCGTCATGCGCCAGCTCGCCGAGGCGAGGACGGTGTCGAGCTGCCGGCGCAACTGGTCGAGCTGCTCGCGCAGCGCGTCGCGCTCGGCGCGAAGCGCCTGCAGCGCCGCCTCGCGCCAGTCCTCCTCGGCCAGCGTGGCGACGACGGCGTCGGAGCCGGGCGCCGCTGCGCGCGATGCGCCGCCGCCGGCCCCCCGCAGCTCGAGCGCCGCCTCCAGCCGCGCAGCGCGCAGCCGCTGCGCGGCGGCCTCCGCCCGCGCTGCCTCGGCCTCGGCCCTGGCCGAGCCGATCGCGGCGTCGCCGTCGCGCCGCCGCGCCTCCGCTTCGGCCAGGGCCTGGCGCTGGCGCACCGCCGCGCCGCGCGCGGCGAACAGCGCGCGGAGGCGCGCTGCGCGCTCGGGCTGCGTCTGCGCCTCGAACAGCGCGGCGAGCGGTGCCGGCGGATCATCGCCCAGGCCGAGCACGCCGAGGCCGTGGCCGTGGTGGAACTCGAAATGCGGATGCGCCTCCGCCAGCTCGCGCCAGAGGCGCCAGACGCCGAAGTCGCGCTCGCGCACGTTGGTGTCGTGGAACAGCACGACGCCGCGGCGCGGCGAGACGGCGTCGCGCCAGGTGTGGAAGTCGTTCGCGACCGCCTCGTAGGTGTGCAGCCCGTCTATGTGCAGCAGCTCGATCTCGCCGGCGGCGAACTGCGCGCGGGCGGCGTCGAACTCGGCGCGGATCAGGGTGGAGAAGCCGCTCCAGCGCGCCGCGTTGAGCGTCGAGACGGCGGCGAACACCTCCTCGCCGTAGTGGCCGGCATGGGCGTCGCCCCGCCAGCTGTCCACCGCATAGGCGCGGGTGTCGAGGCCGAGGCGCTCGACGGCCTGGCAGAAGGCGCCGTAGGAGACGCCCCAGTGGGTGCCGAGCTCGACGATGCACGACGGCCGCAGCGCCTTGACCAGCCAGAAGGCGAAGGGGACGTGCTCGAGCCAGGCGCTCGGCGCGAGGTGCGCCGGCGGCCAGTCGATCTCCTCGTCGATGCCGAGCGAATCCGCGAGGGCGGCGAGGTCGGCCGCGCCGGTTCCGGTGCGCGTGAGCATGAGGCGCCTGGTCCCTCCTCCGGGCAGATCGCGGGTGCGTCGGTGGCGTCCCTCCGGCCGGGGGATGCCTAGCCCCCGCCGGGCGCGCCCATGGCGGGTCGCAATGACACGAATCCGCACGCCTGCGCGCCCCGGTACCGGGGCGCGTCACTCGGACGGCGGATCCATAGATTGCATTTCGCATGCGTCCAAGGCAATCTGCGCGCATGGGTTGCGTCAACCCCGCGTTATTAATCCTTTGCGAGCCTTTCGGAGGCTCGACACCCGGGATGGCAGCCGGAAGGCTGGTGCACCACGCGCCGGCTCGGGACCGGCCCGGAGCCCAGGATCGAATGCGGTGCGTGGCGCGTGGAGCATGGAGTAGGGTGGCGATGCGGCAAGCGGTTCGGTGCGGGAAGGCCGGTCTCGGGGCGGTGGTGATCGCCCTGGCGAGCTTCGACCTGAGCGGCAGCGCGCTGGTCGCCGGCCTGGCGGCGCTGGTGCCGCTCGGCCTCGGCCTGCCGAACCTGGCGCCTTTCGCGGCGCTCGGCCTGCCGGCACTGGTCGCCGCGGCCGCGGCGGCCGCGCGATTGTGGCCGGAGACGGGGCTCGACCTCGCCGCGGCAGCCCTGTGGGAGAACGCCGACCACGTCCGGACCCTGCTCCTGGCCGGGCTCCAGGGGCGCGCGGAGTAGCCGCGAGTCGCCAGCCGCTCCAGGATCCGTGGCAACGCCTGCCGGGGATGGCCCCGGACACGTTGCCGCGGGGTTGTGCCGCGGGATCGGTGCTGTCGCCGGGCGCCATGCCCCGCCGATTGTGCGGCAGGGTGTCGGGGCGGGACCCGTGCCGGGAACGGGCGCCCCGGCCGCCGCCCCGCCTCCGCACGCCCTCGTCCGCCGCGCGGCCGCGCGGTATTCCTCGAACGAGACGCGCACCCGCGCCCGTATCCTGGAGGAGCACGATGACCCCGCGCCGCCGCTCGTTCGCCGCCGCAGCCGCCGCGCTGCCCGCAGCCGCGGCCCTTGCCGGCCCGCACCGCGCCGCGGCGCAGGGGAGCGCGTCCGCCCCCTGGCCCAGCCGCCCGATCCGCATCGTCGTCGGCTTCGTCGCCGGCGGCGGCACCGACATCACCACGCGCACCCTGGCGCCGCGCCTGCAGGAGATCCTCGGCCAGCCGATCGTCGTCGAGAACCGACCCGGCGCCGGCGGCAGCCTCGCGACCGAGGTGGTCACGCACGCCGCGCCGGACGGCTACACGCTGCTCATGGGCACCATCTCCGCGCTGGTCATCAACCCGGTGATGCAGCGCCTGCCCTTCGACGTGCAGGCGGACCTCACGCCGATCACGATGGCGGTGGACGTGCTCAACATCCTCGTCGTGCCGCCCGACCGCCCGTGGCGCAGCCTGCCGGAGCTGATCGCCGCGGCGAGGGCGCAGCCCGACACCCTCGCCTACGGATCCTCCGGCGTCGGCAGCGCCGGGCATCTCGGCGGGGCGCTGCTCGACCGGCTCGCCGGCATCCGCACCATCCACGTGCCCTATCGCGGCGGCGGGCAGCTCATCACCGACATCCTCTCCGGCAAGGTGGACTTCGCCGTCGCCACCGCGGCGACGACGCTGCCGCACATCGAGGCCGGGAAGCTGCGCGCGCTCGCCGTGCCGACGGCGCGGCGCTCGCCCCTGGTGCCGGACCTGCCGACCATCGCCGAGGCCGCGGGCCTGCCGGACTACGACCTCGCCAACTGGTACGCGCTACTCGGCCCGCGCGGGCTGCTCCGCCCGATCGTGGAGCGGGTGAACGCGGCCATGGGGGAGGCCCTGCGCGACCCGGCGATCGTCGCGAGCCTCGCCCGCCACGGGCTGGAGGCGAAGCCGAGCACGCCGGAGGAGCTCACGCGCCACATCCGCGAACAGACGGAGAAGTGGGCCCCGGTGGTCCGCGCCGCGGGCGCCACGCCGAACTGAGCGGCTGCCGCGCGGCCGCCGCCTCACCAGGGCCCCTCGCGCAGCCACGCCTCGAGCAGCGGCAGCCGGTCCTGTCCCCAGAACGGCTCGCCATCCACGAGGAAGAAGGGGGCCCCGAAGACGCCGAGGCGGATGGCCTCCTCGGTGGCCGCACGGAGCGCGGCGCGTGCCTCAGGCGCGGTGGCGCGCTCCGCCGCGGCGGCGGCGTCCGGCCCGAGCCGCGCCGCGAAGCCCCGCGCCGCCTCGAGCGTGGAGAGGTCCTCGCCGTCGCCGAAGGCAGCCTCGAGGGCCTGCCGCGCGAAGCGGGCGGCGAGCGGTGGACTCTCGCGATCGAGCGCGTGGAACACCCGCGCCAGCGCGAGCGAGGTCCCGTCCGGCACTGCGGCCGTCGCGAAGGGCAGGCCGAGCCGCCGCGCCAGCCGCGCCACGTCGCGCCGCGCGTAGTCGCCGCGCAGCGGCTGCTGCGGAAGCGGCGCCATGCCCGTCGTGCGGAACACCACCCCGAGCAGGATCGCCCGCCAGGCCAGCGGCCGCCCGCACCGCGCCGCCACCGCCTCGACCTGCGCCGAGGCGAGCCAGGCATAGGGCGAGCCGAAGTCGAACCAGAAGGTGATCGGTCCAGGCATGGCGTACTGATAGCAGACCTGAACGCCGCCCGCAGGCCGCGCCGGTCCGGCGGCCGCCCGCCGGCGGCGCTGGCGGCCGGTCCGACCCGCAAGGCAGCATTGCGCGCGGCGCCGCTTGCGCCGCGAGGCGGCGTCCGCCTATCTTATCCACATGGTCAGGGTGCAGCCGCAAGGGCGCGACGACCGCAGCGCGCGATTTTGGTACCGCTGGTACGCACCGGCGGCCTAGGACACGCGCGCTCCCAACGCAGGACCCGAAGCCGCCAGCCCCGCAGGCGGTCTTCGCGTCCTCCCTTCCCTGACCCGACGAAGCATCGCCCGCGAGGTCCGGCGGCCCTCTCAGAAGGAGGACCGACATGCACCGATCGGACTATGATTTCGACGTGATCGCCGGCCCCGCCGCGCCCCCGCCACCGCCTCGTCCGGTCGGGGCCGGGGCGACGGGAGGCGCGGGCGAAGCCCTCGCGACGGCCTCATCCGTCGCGGCGATGCGCCGCCGCGCCGGGGGCGATCCGCCGGCGGCGCGCGACGCCGCCCCGGGCGGCGGCGCGGCGCCGGCCCAATCCTAGCGGCACGCTAGCCAGAGCCGGGGGAGGAGCGCCGTCGGCGCGCCTCCGCCACCGCCGCGCCGACGGCGGCCACAAGGTCCTCCGGCGAGAACGGCTTGGAAAGCCAGCCCAGCGGTTGCGCCGCGCCCTCCCCACGCGCCCGCGTGCCGGGGTCGGCATGCGCGGTCGCGAACAGGCTCCGGATGCCGAACCGCGCGAGAATCTCGGCCGCGGCGTCGATCCCGTCCCGCGCGCTGCCCGGTGGCGCGAGCCGGACATCCATGAGGACCAGGTCCGGCCGCGTCGCGTCGGCCTTGGCCACCGCATCGTCCGCGGTCGCGGCGATGCCGACCACGTCGAAGCCCGCATCCGATAGCGCGTCCTCGCTGGCCATCGCCACGAAGTACTCGTCCTCGACGATCAGCACGCGCCCGCGCGGCGGCATCCCGGGCCCGGCGGACCGGTCGGGGTCCTCCCGCAACGGTACGACCGGGTCCGGCCGTGGCCGTCGGGGCGCGGGAACGATGCGTTCCCGCTCCTCGTCCACGCAGAGGGAGTCCCGCAGGTACGTCATCATGCGGCCTCCCCGATGTGATGTTCCGCCATGGTTCCCCCCTCACAGGCTTCCCCTCCGGTCATCGCCGGCCCTCGAACCGGACGACGCAGCGCGCCCCGGTGCCCCCCTCCTCGCCCGCGTCCGCGGCGTCCCCTTCGCCGGCGCGTCCGCGCTCCACGCGGAAGCTGCCGCCAAGCTGGCGCGCGAGGCCGCGCACCAGGCCGAGCCCCGAGGCGCGCCGCCCGACCGCCATGGCCGGGTCGAAGCCTGGACCGTCGTCCTCGACGGCGAGCTCGAAACCCGCGCCGCCGAGCGCGGCCAGCCGCACCCTCACACCCCCCGGTGGCCCGCCCGGGCCGTGCCCGTGCTTCAGCGCGTTGGTCAGCAATTCGTTCAGGATGAGCGCGAGCGGGACGGCGACGTCGTTCGGCACCTCGATCGGCGCCGCCTCGACCGAGAGCCGCTGCGGGTCGGCGCCGAGCGCGCGCAGGACCGCCGGGCACAGCGCCTTCACCAGCTCGTCGCCGCGGACCCCGACCAGGCTGCCCTCGCCATACAGCATCTGGTGCACTCGTCCGACGGCCGACAGCCGGTGCTCGACCTCGGCGAGGACCGCCTTGGCGTCGGCGGAGGCGGTGTCGCGCCGGGCCGCGCCCAGCATGCCGACGAGCATGTGCAGGCTGTTCTTGACCCGGTGGTGCAGCTCGCGCACCAGCACCTCGCGTTCGCGCAGCGCGTCCTCGAGCACGGCCTGGATGCGGCGGCGCTCGCGGATCTCCGCCTTCAGCTCGCGCAGCTGCCGCGCGAGCAGCGAGAAGCGCCGGTCCCCCCGCCCCGGCAGGAGGCGGAGCAGGAGGCGCGCCCTGCGCGAACCGTCCGGCGCGGCCGGCTCGAGCAGGGCGCCGGAGCAGCGGAACCGGACGGTCGCGCCATCCGCGCCGCGCAGCGCGACGGCGCCCGGCAACGCGGCGTGCGAGCCGGCGCAGCGGTCGAGATAGGTGCGCAGCCGGGCGCCCGTCTCCGGGTCCTCGTCCGGGCAGAGGGCGGTCAGCAGGCCGCCCGGCGCGGCCCCCGCTCCGAGGCGCGCGGCCGCCGCCGGGTTGGAGAGGACGATCCGCCCGTCGGGCTCGACCACCAGTGCGGGTTCGGGAAGCGCGCGCAGCACGGCGGCGATGCCGGCCTCACGCGTTCCGGCCATCGCGGCGGAAGTATTCGCGTGTGTCCGGCGCGACATCGGCGGTTGGCCTCAGGTGGATCACGATCCGGCATTCCGGGTCGCCCCGGGCGATCGTGCGCTCCAGCCAGACCGCGGCGTAGCCCAGGTTCTGCGCCGCGATGTGGCCGAAGACGTTGGAGGTCATCATGCACAGCGAGGGCCGGCCGCGCACGAACTCGCCGAAGGGGCAGGCCCGGTTGCCGAGGACGATGCGGTCCTCGGTCTCCTCGATCACGAAGAAGTCGCCCTGGATGCGGCGCTTCAGGTCCACGAGGACCGCGGCGACCTGCTCGCGCGAGAGCCGCTCGACGGCGAGCGCGCGGCGATAGGCGGCGTCGATGTGCTCGCCCATGGCGGCGCCGACGACGCTGATGTAGCCGGAGGCCTCCTCGACGCCGACCACCTCCTCGAGCGTGCCGGCGAGTTCGCGGAGCAGGCGGCGCAGGAAGACGTCGCGCTCGAGCGGCACGTCGGCGGATGCGACCTGCGGAACCGGTGGCCCCTCCACGCGGCGGCCCTCCCCCGGGCGAGCTGTCCGAGATTCCCCGATACAGCGGGCGCCTGCCCCGCCGCAAGCGCGGGCTGGCCGTGCCGTCGGGCCGCCGGGCGGCATGCGGGATTGACGAACCCGTGCGCCGCGACGGGCGGGGCGGGATCGTCGGTCGCCTCCGCCACGCGCGTCACCACGGGGCGTAGGTGCCCACCAGGTCGAGCGTGTCGGCGGCGGGACCGAAGGCCGCAAGGTCGAAGCCCTCGGCGGAGGGGGCGCGCGCCTCGACGAGGCCGAGGACGTCCGCCTCGTTGCCACCCTCGCCGACCAGCACCCGCACCTGCCGCGTCTCGGGCCGTCCCTCGAAGGCGGCGCGCATGCCAGCCGCGACGCCCGGCGCGGCGCCGGCGCCCGCGCCGCGGAAGCGCAGCAGCGTCAGGCGCGCGCAGCGGCCCGTCACGCGGTCTCCGGGGTGGAGCTGCTCGCCGGCGTAGCGCCATACCCGCACGCGGCTCGTGACGCGCTTCGTCCACGGGCTCGAGCGCTCGAAGGCGACGCGCAGATAGGCCTCGGAGCGCAGCACCTCCGGCGAGACGAGGTCGTAGATCGCGAGGTAGCGTGGCGCCGCGCCGGAGACGCCGACGAAGCGGAGCCCCGTCTCGAAGCCGGGGACGGCGAGTCGCTCGGGGACGTGCTCCGTGTCGTACCAGGCGTTGAACTCCTCCTCGAAGGCGGGCGGCGGCTGCATCAGCACCAGCAGGAAGCCCTTCTTCGCCATCGCGTCTCATTCTCCTCCGGTTCGCGCTGTCGCGTCGCGGGCGGGCTGCGTGGCGCGCGCCGCCCTCGTCGGGCCTCGGACCGCGCCGCGTCGCGTCGGACGGCGCCGGGTGCCGCATCGGGCGGCGCGGACGCGGCAGCGGTGTCGGTGGGCAGACCCTGCGGACGCGGCGGCGGGGAACGAAGGGGGCGAACCGGACGCGACGCGGCGCCGGCCCGCGATCCTCGGCGCGCGATCGGCCGGGCGCGTTGCCGCCGGCGCGAGCGCGGGCGGCGTGCGGCGGCGGGTGCCGCGGGCCGGACCGCCCGCCGTTCCCGTGCGCCGCGGGCAAGGCATCGGCCGGCGTGCCCCCGCCGCTCCGCCCCTGGCCGCGGCACGCCCGGCCGTGCCCGCGGGCACGGCCGCTGCCGAGCGCATCGTCGCATCATCCTTTCGCGTGACGTTCCACCTTACCGACGGCGGCTGCCGCGCTGTCAAGCGGGGGGCGGCCGCGCCGGCGCCGACAGCTCGCAGGTCCACGCCTCGCCGCCGCAGGTGATGTCGAGCGCGATCGCCGTCTCGAGCGCGCGCCGGAGCACCTCGCCCCCGTCGGTGCCGAGTCCGGTCCGCAGCAGCGCGTAGCCGGCGCCGAGCGCGACCTCCCGCCCCGACCCTTCGGCCCAGAGCATGCCGGCGGGCACCGGCAGGACCGAGAAGTCCGCGCCGATCGACCAGACGCCGTCCGGATGGGCCAGCATGACGGTCTGCGCGAAGTCCAGGGGGCCGCGCTCCTCCGCCGCCCCGTGGAATCCGTCCGCCTGAAGCTGCGCGCGGACCCGCAGCGCGAACTCGTCGGGCCCCGCGAGGTCGCGGAGCAGCCCGTCCGCCCCCCGGAACAGCACGTTCGCGGCGCGCAGATGGCCGGCGACGCCGACCGCCCAGGGCGGCCGCACCGCCCATTTCGGGCCGAACGCCTGGCGGATGCTGTCGGAGCAGACGGTGGTGTCGCTGCCGATCCAGGTCCCTCGGCCGTTTCCGAACCACAAGGCGGCGATGATGCTCAAGGCGGGCTGAACCTCCGGCGGGCCCCGGGCATCGGGGCGGCGCCCCGCACCATGGCCAGGATCGCCCCGGCATGGGAGTCCGGCCTCGCCCCGACGCCGGGCCGCGGATCCCGGCCGGGGAGCAGGCGATGACGCAGATCAAGGCCGGGTTCCGGCGCCGGGGCATGCTCCGCCCGGGACAGCCATCGCCCGGTGGGCCCGCGCGCGGGCAGGAGGGAAGGATGCCGTCGTTCTTCGAGGTCGTCGCCGCGCGCCGGTCGGCGCGGGCCTTCCTGGCGCGGCCGATCGAGCCCGCCGCCCTGCGGTCGGTGCTGGAGGCGATGGTCGAGGCGCCCTCGGCCGGCAACCTGCAGGCCTACCGGGTGATCCTGGTCGAGACCCGGGAGACCAGGAACGCGCTCGCCGAGGCGGCCCACGGCCAGGATTTCGTCGCCGCCGCGCCGACCGTGCTCGTCTTCTGCGCCGACGCGCCGCGCAGCCGCGCGCGTTACGGCGAGCGCGGCGCCGCGCTCTTCGCGCTGCAGGACGCGACCATCGCCGCGAGCTACGCGCAGCTCGCGGCGACGGCGCTCGGCCTCGGCTCGTGCTGGGTGGGCGCCTTCGACGAGGCGCGGGTGGCGCGGCTGCTGCGCCTCGCCGCCGGGGTCCGGCCGGTGGCGATCCTCGCCCTCGGCCATGCCGCGGAGCGGCCGCCGCGGCCGCCGCGCCGGCCCGTCGAGGCGCTGGTGCAGGCGGAGGCGCATTGAGACGACGGTGCGCGGCCGCGCGCCGCCGAGGACCGAGCAGGCTGTCAGGAGGAGCGAGGGCGGATGACGACCGGCAACCGGGAGCTCGACGAGGAGATCCGCGCGACGACGGACTGGATCGAGGCGTTCGTGCGGCGCCTCGGCTGGCAGGACCGGGACAGGGCCTACCAGGCGCTGCGCGCGGCGTCGCACGCGCTGCGCGACTGCCTGCCGGTGGACGAGGCGGCAGCCATCGGCACGCAGCTGCCGGCGCTGCTGCGCGGCGTCTACTACGACGGCTGGCGCCCCACCGGCCGCGCCTTCCGCATCCGCACGCGCGACGCCTTCCTGGAGCGGATCCGCGAGGGCGTGCGCCGCGACCCCGCGATCGACGCGGAGCAGGTGGCGCGCGGCTTCCTTGCCATCCTCGCCGAGCGCCTCCCGCCGGCCGAGCTCGAGGACGCGCGGGCCGTCACGCCCGCCGAGCTGCGCGGGCTGTGGCCGGACTGAAGGCCGGCGGCGGAGGCGCGAGGGGGCCCGCGCGGCGCCGCGCCGCGTTCAGCCGGCGCCTTCCCGCTTCTCCTCCGCCGCGGGCTCCGGCGGCCCGACGAGCAGCGCCGGAACGCCGCGGACCGACGTCAGCGGCGGCGTCTCCTGCGCCGCGCGCGCGCTGGCGCGGCTCAGCACCAGCAGCCGCTCCCGCGCGCCCTCGAGCGCGTCGAGGATGGCCTCCGTCGTCAGGTCGCGCAGGCCGCGGGTGACGACCTGATCCTCGGGCAGGCGCGCCGCGCGGGCCGCGGCGGCCACGGCCGCGCGCTGCTCGCCGGCCGCGAGGCCGGGCGGCAGCAGGAGGAGCAGGCGCTCGCGCGCCGCGGCCGCGATCCCCGCGGCGACTCGCAGGCCGGGGTCCGCCGGCGTCGCCGCCAGGGTCGCCACCGGCCCCGCGCGGCGTGCGATCCGCTGCGGCAGCAGCATCACCGACGCCGCGGAGCGCAGCGCCGCCTGCACGGCGCGCGGCAGCGACCCGCGGGCGCGCTCCGCCGGCGAGCCCGCCCCACCGACGGCGACGATGTCGTGCGGCCGCGCGAGCGCGGCGAGGGCGGCCGCGGGGTCGCCGCGCAGGAACTCGAAGGCGGCGGGGACGCCGAGCCTCGCGCATTGCTCCTCGAGCAGCCTGCGCGCGCGCCGGGCCGCCGCCTCGAACTCCTCGGCGATCCGCGCCGCGTCGAGCCGGCTCCACTCGCAGCCCGGCAGCCGCAGCTCCCGCGCGAGGGGCAGCCCGGCGAGGCCGAGCACCGCCTCGTCCGCGACGAACACGCCGAGCAGGTCGAGCCGCAGCAGGCCCGCGAACTCCACCGCCGCGCGGACGCCGCCCTCGCCCTCGGCCGCGTGGCCGAGGTCGAGCAGGATGCGCCGGAATTCGTCCGGTTCGCCGCTCATGGTCCGCCCTCCTCTCGCCGGGCCTCGGCGGCCGCGCCCTCGTGCATGGCCCGCCGCGCCTCGGCGAAGCGCCGCAGGCGCTCCTCCACCAGCCGGTTGACGCTGCCCTCCGGGTAGGTGCCGTCGGGTCCCCGGGTCCCGGCGTCGCGTCCGGTCAGCAGCGCGACCGCCTGGTCGATCCGCCGCACCGGATATATGGCGAAGCGGCCCGCCGCGCAGGCCTCGACGACCTCGGCGTGCAGCATCAGGTGCTGCACGTTGGAGTGCGGAATGACCACGCCCTGCGTCCCGGTCAGCCCGCGCGCGCGGCAGACATCGAAGAAGCCCTCGATCTTCTCGTTCACGCCGCCGATCGCCTGCACGTCGCCGTGCTGGTTCACCGAGCCGGTGACCGCGAGGTCCTGGCGCAGCGGCAGGCCGGAGAGGGCGGAGAGCAGCGCGAGCAGCTCGGCGCAGGAGGCGCTATCGCCCTCGACGCCGCCGTAGGACTGCTCGAACACCAGGCTCGCGTAGAGCGACATCGGCGCGTCGAGCGCGTAGCGGCCCGACAGGAAGCCGGTGAGGATCAGCACGCCCTTGGCGTGCAGCGGTCCGCCGAGCTCGACCTCGCGCTCGATGTCCACGATCCGGCCGGAGCCCGGGCGGACGCGGGCGGTGATGCGCGTCGGGCGGCCGAAGGCGTGGCCGCCGATGCCGGCGACGCTGAGCCCGTTGACCTGCCCGACCCGGCTGCCCGCGGTGGCGATCAGCGCGATGTCGCGCAGGATGGCGTCGCGCGACAGCTCGTGCAGGCGCGCGACGCGGCGCCGCTGTTCGGCGATGGCGCGCTCGACGTCCTCGCGGGCGATCGCCGCGCGGCCGGCGGCGCCGGCCCAGTGGTCGGCCTCGACCACGAGGTCGCGCAGCCGCTCGGCGAGCAGCGTCAGCCGCTCGGCGTCCTCGGCGAGGCGCGCGGCGTGCTCGACGGCGCGCGCGGCGGCGCCGCGGTCGAGCGGCCTCAGCCCGTCGTCCCGGGCGATCGTCGCCACCATGCGGGCGAGCATCGCCTCGGTCTCCGGCGAGCGCGCCGCCTCGTCGTCGAAGTCGGCGATCACCTTGAAGTGCCGCTCGAGGTCGGGGTCCACGGCGGCGAGCAGGTAGTGGAGCAGGCGTTCGCCGACCAGCACCACCTTGACGTCCAGCGGGATCGGGTCCGGTTCCAGCGAGACGGTGCTGGAGAGGCCGATGTGCTGCGCGGCGTCCTCGATCGTGATGCGCCGCTGCAGCAGGGCCCGCTTGAGCGCGGCCCAGCTGAACGGCTCGGTCAGCAGGGCGCGGGCGTCGATCAGGATGGTGCCGCCGTTGGCGCGGTGCAGCGCGCCGGGCTTGATCAGGCGGAAGTTGGTGACCAGCGCGCCCTGCACGGGCAGGTGCTCGACCCGGCCGACGAGGTTGCCGAGGGTCGGGTGCAGTTCCTCGATCACCGGCGCGCCGGCCTCCGCGGGCCTGGTCACGAGGATGTTGACGTCGTAGCGGTCGAACGGGCTCAGCGTGCGCAGGCCGGCGGGCAGGCCGCCGTCCGGCGGCAGGGCCTGGGCGTCGAGGAAGAGCGGCGCGTGCTCGACGAGGTCGGCGCGCACCGCCTCGAGGTGCGCCAGCACCCGCGGCAGGTCGGAGAACGACGCCGTGACCTCCGCCATCGCGTGGTCGATCACGAACTTCGCGGTCTCGCGGTCGAGGGCGCGCACGGCGTCGCGGCGCTCCTTCTCGATGCGCGGGATGGCGCGCAGCGTCTCCTCCAGCTCCTTCTCGATCTCCGCGATGGCGTCGCGCACCTCGCGCTGGCGCTCGGGCGGCCACGTGGCGAACTCCTCCGGCGGCACCACTTTGCCGTCCTTCGCGGGCGCGACGGCGAAGCCCATCGGCGTGCGCAGGATCGCGACGCCCTTCGCGGTGGCCTTCTCGCCGAGCGCGGCGAAGCTCCGCTCGGCCTGGCCGTGGAACGAGGCCTCGATGGCGCTGCGCCGGCGCTGGTAGTCCTCGCTCTCGAACAGCGCGGGGAGCGCGGCGCGCAGCTCCTCGATCAGGCCCGAGATGGCGGATCGCAGCGCCGGCGCCCGGCCGGCGGGCAGGGCGAGGGCCGCCGGACGATGCGGCACGGCGAAGTTGTTGACATAGACCCAGTCGGAGGGCGCGGGGCGCCGTGCGGCGGCGTCCCGCAGCAGCCCGCGGATCGATTCGCTGATGCGCGCGGCGCCCGGTCCCACGGCGAAGATGTTGAACCCGTCCGCGGCGATCGCGGTGCCGAGCCGGACCGCCTCCCGCGCGCGCGTCTGGCCCGCGAGCGCCTGCAGGGGCTCCAGGTCCGCGGTCGTCGTGAAGGCGAGCGCGGACAGGTCGGCGGGGCGATACAGGCGCTCCCGGGGCAGCGCCTCCGGCGGCGCGCCATCCTCCGGTTCGGAGTCCTGCCGGCCGGTCACGAGTTCATCCATGCGGCTCCCCCCTCGGGCCATCACATGCGTCCGCTTCGCTCAAGGCCCGCCGGTCGGGCGGGCATGGCTCCGCAGCGGGACCGCGCCCCTCGCGGCCGATGGCCGCAACTCCTACAGGGGCCGGGCCGTTCGTGATTGATCGAGATCAGGCGCGCGCATGGTGCCGGAACGATCATGCCGGAAGGGGGCCTCGCGCCCCGTGGAGCCGAGGCAGCATGGCCGCGATCTCCGGATTCCGCAAAGGCGCTTCCGGCCGCGGTCCCCGGCCGCCGGGCGGGGGCGCCCCGATGGCGGGTTCCCGCTCCGGCGGCGGGCGGCGGTCCTGGCCCTGTCCGCCGCCGCGGCCGTGCCGTGCGACGGGCGGGCGGAGATCGCGCCGCGGCGCGCAACCGCAGGAGGACGGAGGAGATGGTAACCCTGGCGCTGTGCGGGGACGTGATGCTCGGCCGCGGCATCGACCAGATCCTCCCGCACCCCGGCGACCCCGCGCTGCACGAGGACTACGTCCGCTCGGCCCTCGCCTATGTCGCGCTCGCCGAGCGGGCGAACGGCCCCATCCCGCGGCCGGTCGGCTTCGACTACGTGTGGGGCGACGCGTCGGAGGCGCTGCGCCGCGCCGACCTGCGCGTCGTCAATCTGGAGACCAGCGTCACGACCAGCCCCGACTACGAGCCGAAGGGCATCAACTACCGCATGCACCCGCGCAACGTCGGCTGCCTGCAGGCCGCCGGCATCGAGTGCTGCGTGCTGGCGAACAACCACGTGCTCGACTGGGGCGAGGCCGGCCTGCTGGAGACGCTCGAGACGCTCGCCCGGGCCGGCATCCGGACCGCGGGCGCCGGGCGCGACCTGGCCGAGGCCGCGGCGCCGGCGGCACTCCCCCTCCCCGCGCCGGGCGGCGGCCGGCTGCTGGTCTTCGGATTCGGCTCGGAAAGCAGCGGCATCCCGCGGCATTGGGCGGCGGCGCCGGGGCGGCCGGGGGTGCACCTGCTCGACGACCTCTCGGCGGCGACCGCCGGCCGACTGGCGGAGCGGGTGCGGGCGGCGAAACGGCCGGGCGACATCGCCCTCGCCTCGATCCACTGGGGGCCGAACTGGGGCTACGAGATCCCGCGCGCCTTCCGCGCCTTCGCGCATGCCCTGATCGACCGCGCCGGGTTCGACCTGGTGCACGGCCACTCGTCGCATCACCCGCAGGGTATCGAGGTGCACCGCAACCGCCTCGTCCTCTACGGCGCCGGCGACTTCCTCAACGACTACGAGGGGATCGAGGGGCGGGAGGAGTTCCGCGGCGACCTCACGGCGCTCTACCTGCCGCGGCTCGACGCGGCGAGCGGGGAACTGCTCGCGCTCAGGCTGGCCCCGTTCCGGATCGCGCGGATGCGGCTGAATCGCCCCACCGAGGAGGAACGCCGCTGGCTGCGCGACCGGCTCGACCGGGAGAGCCGCCCCTTCGGCGTCCGCATCGCGGCGGACCGGGAGGGGCTGCTCGAGGCGGACTGGAGCGGCAGGGCCTGATGGGCCGTCCCGGGTTCGGCGCCGGCCCGGCCGGTGGCGCATCCGCGCCGGCGGCGCGGCGCGAGACGGCCGGCGAACCGCGCCGCCGGCCTGGCAATGGGGGCGCGGGCAGGACGGCTGCGGTGGCAGGGTCGCGCCCCCGGCCTGCCGCCCGGCGGGGCTGATCCAGGTCAATGACGCCGCGCATCCGAGGCCAGAGCCTGCGGACACGGCGGCAGCGGACGGGGCGGCGCGGCGGGATGGGCAGCAGGAGCGCGGGCATGGCATCCTCCGAGCCGGAAACAACCCCGGACGTCCCCGCCCCCCGGGCCGCCGCCATGACCAATGCGCGGATCGCCGAACGGCTCCGCCAGGCGGCGGAGCTCCTGCTCGCGCAGGGCGACAACCCGTTCCGCGCCGCCGCCTACCGCCGGGCCGCGGACGAGGTGGCGGCGCTGCCGCGCGACCTCGGCGCGATCCTCGCCGGGCCCGGGGGACGCGCGGCGCTGGAAGCGATCCCGGGCGTCGGGCGCTCGATCGCGGGCGCGATCGCCGAGATGCTGACCACCGGCCGGTGGCGCTATCTCGATCAGCTCAGGGGCGCCGCGGCGCCGGAGCAGGTGCTGCGCACCGTCCCGGGCATCGGCCCGAAGCTCGCCCGCACGGTGCACGAGGCGCTGCAGGTCGAGACGCTGGAGGAGCTGGAGCTCGCCGCGCACGACGGCCGCCTCGAGCGCGTCCCGGGCTTCGGGCCGCGCCGCGCGGCGATGGTGCGCGCCGCCCTGGCCGCGATGCTCGCGCGCCTGCGGCCGGGACGGCCCGCGGCCGCTGCCGCCGGAACGGAGGACGAGCCGCCGGTCGCGACGCTGCTCGATGTGGACCGCGAGTACCGCGAGCGCGCCGCCCGCGGCGGGCTGCGCCGGATCGCGCCGAAGCGCTTCAACCCCAAGGGCGAGGCGTGGCTGCCGGTGCTGCACACGACGCGCGGCCCCTGGCACTTCACCGCGCTCTTCTCCAACACCCCGCTCGCCCATCGGCTCGGCCGCGAGCGCGACTGGGTCGTCATCTACTTCCACCGCGACGGCCGGCCGGAAGGGAGCCGCACGGTGGTGACCGAGACGGGCGGCCCGCTGCGCGGCCGCCGCGTCGTCCGCGGCCGCGAGGCCGAGAGCGCGCCGGCCGCGGCGGGCAGGCAGGAGGGAGACGCCGCATGACCACCACGGCCGACGAGCAGCACGCGATCCTCGAGCAGGTGCGCAAGGCCCTCCACAGCGAGCCGCGCGTCCGGCCGACGGCGGGGCCGATCCGCCTCGCCTGGTCCGAGGGCGCCCTGGTGATGGAGGGCGAGGTGGACAGCCTCGCCGGCAAGAAGCTCGCGCTCGAGGCCGCGGCGCGCGTGCCCGGCGTCGCCGGCATCGTGGACCGGCTGCGCGTGAGGCCCGCCACCAGGATGGGCGACGGCGCGATCCGCGACGCGGTGCGCGACGCCCTGCTGGGCGAGATCGTGCTCGCCGACTGCACGCTGCGCGAACGGGTGAAGGGCCGGCTGGAGACCGTGCGCGAGCCGCCCGACCCGCATGGCGAGATCGTGATCTCGGTGGAGGACGGCGTGGTGACGCTCGACGGCGAGGTCGCCGGACTCGGCCAGAAGCGCATGGCCGGCGTGCTCGCGTGGTGGGTGCCGGGCAGCCGCGACGTGGTCAACGGGCTCGGCGTCAATCCGCCCGACGCGGACAGCGACGACACCATCACCGACGCCGTGCGGCAGGTGCTGGAGAAGGACCCGCTGCTCGCCGCCGAGAGCATCACCGTCACGACGCACCGGGCGGTCGTCACGCTCGACGGCTTCGTCCCGAGCGAGGAGCAGCGGCACATCGCCGAGGACGATGCCTGGGCCGTGTTCGGCGTGGACGGAGTGATCAACCGGCTCGAGGTGCGGCCGTGACGACGGGCGGTGCGCCGCCCGCATCGGAGTGGAAGGAGGCAGGACGATGGCAACCACCGGGCTCGAGGTGTTCGACCGGACGCTGCACATCACCAACATCTGGCTCGACGAGATCATGAAGACGATCGGGCCGGACCGGCACGCCGCGTGGCACGCGCTCGGCGCGGTGCTGCACGCGCTGCGCGACCGGCTGCCGCTCGAGCTCGCCGTGCATCTCGGCGCGCAGCTGCCGCTGCTGGTGCGCGGGCTCTACTACGACCAGTGGCACGTCGGCCGGCAGCCGGAGAAGCTGCGCTCGCTCGACGAGTTCCTGCAGCGGGTGGCGGAGGGCCTGCGCGGCACGCGGCCGATGGACGTGCGCGACGCCACGCTCGCGGTCCTGCGCACGCTCGCGCATCACGTGGATGCCGGCCAGGTCCGCAAGGTGGCGGACGTGCTGCCGGGCGAGATCCGCGCCTTCTGGAAGGAGGGCGAGCGGGCCGCGGTGGAGGGCGCCGCCGGCGCCGCGCCCGCCCGCGGCGGGACGACGGCCTGAGCGCGAGAGGCGGGCCGGCGCCAGGTCGCGCCGCCCGCCCCTGGCGGGAGGAGGATCGCCGTGGACGGCCGGCTGATCCTGATCGGCGCGGGCGCGAGCCTGGCCGCCGGCCTCGCCACCGGACTCGGCGCCCTGCCGGTGCTGCTCGTGCGGCGCATCTCGCAGCGGCTGCAGGACGCGCTGCTCGGCTTCGCCGCCGGCGTGATGCTGGCGGCCTCGTTCCTCTCGCTCGTCGTGCCGGGGATCGAGGCCGCGCGCGCGGACACTGGCAGCGCCACGCTGGCGGCGGCGAGCGTCAGCGCCGCCACGCTGCTCGGCGCGGGCGTGCTCTGGGCGGCCAACCGGTTCGTGCCGCACGAGCACTTCGTGCTCGGCCCGGCGGGGCCCCGCAGCCCGGCCGTCCGGCGCATCTGGCTGTTCGTCGCCGCCATCACGCTGCACAATTTCCCGGAGGGGCTCGCCGTCGGCGTTGGCTTCGGCGGCGGCGACCTCGCGAACGGCACGGCGCTCGCCATCGCGATCGGGCTGCAGAACATGCCCGAGGGCCTCGCCGTGGCCGTCTCGCTCGTCGCGCTCGGCCATGCCCGGCGCGCCGCCCTGCTGGTGGCGCTGGCCACGGGACTGGTCGAGCCGATCGGCGGCCTGATCGGCGTGGCCGCGGTCGCGATCTCGCAGCCCCTGCTGCCCTGGGGCATGGGCTTCGCGGCCGGCGCGATGCTCTTCGTCGTCAGCAACGAGATAATTCCCGAGACGCACGGCAAGGGCCACGAGGACACGGCAACGGCGGGCCTGATGGTCGGCCTCGTCGTGATGACGCTGCTCGACACCGCGCTCGCGTGAGCCGCGCAGGCGCCCCGGCAGCGGCGGTCCGGCGGCCGCGCGGGACGCAACCGCGCGGATCCTCGTCCCGCGACAGGCGCGCGTCCGTGATCGGGCCGGGTTGACGTGCATCAATGCGATCCGCCGGGTGCGGCGTTGTCGTGGGGGCCGCGGCGTGACCGTCCTCCGCCGGCATGCGGGAAGCGTCGGGGCGCAGGACGGGCGACGCGACCTAAGCAGGGAGACCGCCATGAGCGAGACCGCGACCAAGGCACCCGAGAAGACCGAACAGAGGGCGTTGGCGCCCGCCGCGGGGCCGGAGAGCCTGTGGCAGCCGCTCGCCACGCTCCGCGACGAGATGGACCGCCTGTTCGACAACGTGGTGCGCAGCTTCGGCCTCGGTCCGGGCCGGGCGCTGCGCCGCCTGGGGGCGGGGATGCAGCCCTGGTGGCGCCTGGAACCCGCCTTCGGAATGGCGCCGCCGGCGATGGACATGGTGGAGGACGAGAAGGAGTTCCGCATCACCGCCGAACTGCCGGGCATGGACACGGGCGACGTCGAGCTGACGGTCTCGGACGACATGCTGACCATCCGCGGCGAGAAGAAGATGGAGAAGGAGGAGAAGGCGGAGAACTACTACCTCTCCGAGCGGCGCTTCGGCTCCTTCCAGCGCTCCTTCCCGCTGCCCCAGGGCGTGGACCGCGACAAGATCGAGGCGAAGTTCGACAAGGGCGTGCTGACCATCACCCTGCCGAAGACGCCGGAGGCCGCGACGCGGCAGAAGAGGATCCCGATCAAGCAGGGCGCCTGACGGGCGACGCCGGCGGCCCCGGCCAAGGACGGGGCCGCCGGCCGGCGGGGCGGGCGCGACCGCGCGGCGGCCCCCGCTGCCCGCCGCGGCGGAGTCCCGCCGGCGCCACGGCGCCCGGTCGGCGCGACGGCCCGGCACGACAATCGGAAGAAGGCAGCCCGCATGGCGCACAAGCAGGTCCTGTTCCGCTCGGCCGCGCGCGAGAAGGTCCTGCGCGGCGCGACGCAGCTCGCCGACGCGGTGCGCGTCACCCTCGGCCCGCGGTCGAAATCGGTGCTGATCCAGAAGAAATGGGGCGCGCCGATCGTCTGCAACGACGGCGTGACCATCGCCAAGGAATTCGACCTCAAGGACCCGGAGGAGAACCTCGGCGCCCAGATGCTGCGCCAGGCGGCGGAGAAGACGGGCGAGGTGGTCGGCGACGGCACCAGCACCTCGACCGTCCTCGCCCACGCGATCCTGGCCGAGGGGGTGCGCAACGTCGTCGCCGGCGCCAGCGCGGTGGAGCTGAAGCGCGGGCTCGACCGCGGGCTGCGCGCCGCCGTCGAGGCGCTGCGCGGGATTTCCCGCCCGGTGCGGACCCGCCTGGAGAAGGCGCAGGTGGCGACGATCTCGGCCCACAACGACGCGAAGATCGGCGAGCTCGTCGCCGACGCGATGGAGCGGGTCGGCGACGAGGGCGTCATCACGGTCGAGGAGTCGAAGACCACCGAGACCACCCTCGAGGTGGTCGAGGGCATGCAGTTCGACCGCGGCTACCTCTCGCCCTACTTCGTCACCAATCCGGACCGCATGGAGGCGGTGCTGGAGGACGCGCTGGTGCTGCTCTCCGACCGCAAGATCAGCAGCGTCAAGGACCTCCTCCCGCTGCTCGACGAGGTGGTGAAGTCCGGCCGCCCGCTGCTGGTGGTGGCCGAGGAGGTGGAGGGGGAGGCGCTGGCCACGCTGATCCTCAACCAGATCCGGGGCGCGCTCAGGAGCTGCGCGGTCCGGGCGCCCGGCTTCGGCGACCGACGCAAGGCGATGCTGCAGGACATCGCCGTCCTCACCGGCGCGACGGTGGTCTCCGAGGAGCTCGGCCTGACGCTCGAGCACGCGCAGCTGGCGCAGCTCGGCCGGGCCAAGCGCGTGGTCGTGGACAAGGAAAACACGACGATCGTCGGCGGCGGCGGCGACCGCGCCGAGATCGACGCCCGCATCCGCGAGATCCGGCGCGAGATCGAGAAGGCGACGAGCGACTACGACAAGGAGAAGCTGCAGGAGCGGCTGGCCAAGCTGGCGGGCGGAGTGGCGGTGATCCGCGTCGGCGCGCCCTCCGAGGCGGAGATGAAGGCGAAGAAGGAGGCGCTGGACGACGCGATCAGCGCCACCAAGGCGGCGGTCGCGGAGGGCATCGTGCCGGGCGGCGGCCTCGCCCTGCTGCGCTGCGCCGCCGCCGTCGCCGCGGAGGAGGCGCGCTGCGGGGGCGACGAGCGCACGGGCGTGCAGATCCTGCGGCGCGCGCTCGAGGCCCCGGCGCGCCAGATCGCCGAGAATTCCTCGGTGGACGCCGGCGTGGTGGTGGCGCGGATGCTGGAGGGGCAAGGCAACCTCGGCTTCGACGCCGCGCGCAAGGAGTACGTGGATCTCGTCGAGGCCGGCATCATCGACCCGACGAAGGTCGTCCGCGTCGCGCTGGAGAACGCGGTCTCGGTGGCGAGCGTCCTGCTGCTGACCGAGGCGACGATGACCGAGATCCCCGAGGAGACGAAGCCCCGCGCCGCGGCCGAATCCGAGATGGCGATGTAGCGCGCGGCCGCGGCCGCGCGCGCCCCGGTGCGCCGACCGGAGGGCCGCTAGCGCCCGCCGCGGTCCGGCTCGAGATAGCGCCAGCCGTCGGGTCCGAGGGCGATCGGCGGATGCCCGGGGCGGTGGACCATCCACCAGGTCCTGCCGCGCTTCTCCACCGTCACCGGGCCGAGCGCGCGGTGCCGGTAGCGCCCGGGCGCACGCTGCGCCGGCGGCACGACCGGCGCGGCCGCCTTGCGCTCCCGCAGCAGGCGTTTCGCCGCCTCCAGCTCCGCGCGGCGGTCCTCGGCCAGGGCGCGGCCGGCGCGGTTGATGAAGAAGGTCACCATCCGGATCGCCGGACCCAGGCCCCCGGGCGACACCTCGGGCCGCGCCATGGTCTCGGCGATGGTCCGCGCGTCGAGGGTGAACAGCCCCTCGGGCGGGAAGGTGGAGGCCGTCGCGACCTCGCGGGACCAGCGCCTGGGCGTCGTCGTCGCGTGCCTGGCCATCAGCGCCACCGTGGCGGAGGGCGCGCGCCCCGTTCGCCGCTCGCCGTCGCGCGCGCGGATCAGGCGTCCGTGCCGCCGAGATAGGCGACGACGCCGTCGAGGGTGGACAGCTTCGGGTAGTCGGCCTCCGGGATCGGGCGGCCGGTGCGCTCGTGCAGCGCGGCGACGAAGTTGAGGAAGTCCATGGAGTCGAGATCGAGCGCCTCGCGCAGATCGGCGTCGCCCGCCACGGCCGAGAGCTCCGCCTCGGGCGCGATCCCGGCGAGGATCTCGGCGACCATCCTGGTGATCTCGTCCCTGGTCACAGCGCCTCCGGGTTCCGCAGCAGGGCCTCGATGCGCGCGAGCAGCAGGCCGCCGACATGGCCGTCCGTCGCCCGGTGGTCGCCCGCGAGGGTCAGCGACACCACGCGGCGCGGCACCACGGCGCCCTCCACGACCCATGGCCGCTCCACGACGCGCCCGAAGCCGATCATCGCCACCTGCGGCGGGTGGATGATGGGCAGCACGCTCTCCGCGCCGCGGTCGCCGAGGCTGGTGACCGTGATGGTGGCGTCGGTCAGCTCGGAGCCGCGGAGGCCGCCGCCGCGCGCGCGCCCGACCAGGTCGCGCAGCGCCGCCATCAGCGCCTCGAGCGGCAGGCGGTCGGCGTGGCGGATCGCGGGCGCGACCAGCCCGCCGCCGCGCAGCGCCACCGCCCAGCCGATGTGCACGCCCTCCCCGGGGCGGAAGCCGCCCTCCTCCCAGAAGCCGTTGAGCGCCGGGTTCTCCGCCACGGCGAGCGCGGTGGCGCGCAGCATGATCGCCGCGGGCAGCAGGCGCTCGGCCGGGGCGCGCCCGGCGTTGAGCCGTTCGAGCCGCTGCAGGGCCGGCGTCAGGTCCACCGTCTGGCCGAGGTAGTAGTGCGGGATCTCCCGCTTCGAGCGGCTCATCGCGGCGGCGATGGCGCCGCGCATCGCCTTGGCGTCGAAGGCGCCGCGCGCGGGACGCGGGGGCGGCGCGGCGGCCGCGGGCAGGTCGGCGAGGCGGATCGCGCCCTCGACGCCCGTGCCGCGCAGGCCCTCGAGCGCGATGCCGAGCGCCGCCGCCCGGCGCCGGGCCGCCGGGGTCGCGCGCACCCGGGCGCCGGCCGGGATCGCCGCCGCGGGCGCGGGCGGCGCGGCGGGCACGGGCGCGGGCGGCGCGGCGGCGGCGACGGCCGGCGCCTCCGCGGGCGCGGCGACGGCGGGCGCGGGCGCAGCCGGTGGCGGCGCCGGCGCGGCCTCCCCCGCTGCGACGTCGAGCCGCGCGAGCACCGTGCCGACGGGCACGCGGGTGCCGGGCGGGACGACCAGCTCGCGCACCACGCCGTCCTCGAAGACCTCGATCTCGATCGCGCCCTTGGCCGTCTCCACGACGGCGACGACGTCGCCGCGCTTCACGCGCGCGCCCGGCCGCACCAGCCACTCGACCAGCGTGCCGGCCTCCATGTCGGCGCCGAGCGAGGGCATGCGGAACTCGCTCATCCGGGGCGCACCAGCCCCCGCGCGGCGGCGGCGATCGCCTCGGGCTGCGGCAGCGCCGCCTGTTCCAGGTGGGCGGCGTAGGGCATCGGCACCTCGCGCGAGCACACCCGGCGGATCGGCGCGTCCAGCTCGAAGAACGCCTCCTCGACGATGCGCATCGCCACCTCGGCGGAGAGCGAGCCGGAGCGCCATCCCTCGTCCACGATCACGACGCGGCGCGTGCGCGCGACGGAGTCCATGATGGCCGCGGTGTCGAGCGGGCGCAGCACGCGCAGGTCCAGCACCTCGGCCTCGATCCCCTCCGCCGCCAGCGTCTCGGCCGCGGCGAGCGTCTTGAACAGGCTGCCGCCGTAGGTGATGAGGCTGACGTCGCGCCCGGGCCGGCGGATGCGCGCCCTGGCGATGTCCACCGCCGCGACGCCCGGCTCCAGCTCGCCCTCCATGTTGTAGAGCATGATGTGCTCGAAGATCAGCACCGGGTTCGGGTCGGCGAGCGCCGGCGCGAGCATGAAGCGCGCGTCGGTGACGGTGGCGGGGGCCAGGATGCGCAGGCCCGGGATGTGCGCGAACCATCCCTCCAGGCTGTGCGAGTGCTGCGCGGCGAGCTGGCGCCCGGCGCCGGTCGCCATGCGCAGCACCAGCGGCACCGCGAACTGGCCGCCCGACATGTGCGGGATGGTGGCGGCGTTGTTGAGGATCTGGTCGAGCGCGAGCAGGCTGAAGTTGCAGGTCATCACCTCGACGATCGGGCGCATGCCGGCGATCGCCGCGCCGATGCCGGCGCCGACGAAGGCGCTCTCGGAGAGCGGCGTGTCGCGGATGCGCTCCTCGCCGAGCTCCTCGAGCAGCCCCTTGGTCACCGCGTAGCAGCCGCCGTAGCGGCCGACATCCTCGCCCATCAGGAACACGCGCGGGTCGGCGAGGATCGCCTCGCGGATCGCCTGGCGGCACGCCTCGCGGTAGGTGATGCGGGAGGGGGAGGCGGTGGCGCTCATGACGGCACCGCCTCCATGGTGACGAAGCGCTCCAGCTCCTCGACCGGCTCCGGCGTTCCGGCCTCGGCGTAGGCGACGGCGTCCTCGATCTCGGCGCCGATCTCCGCCTCGATGCGGGCGAGGTCGGCCTCGTGCAGGTGGCCGACCTGGACGAGCCAGGCGCTGAGGCGGGGGATCGGGTCGCGCGCCCGCCACGCCGTGACCTCCTCCTTGGTGCGGTAGAGCTGGGCGTCGAACATGGAGTGGGCGCGGAAGCGGTAGGTGAGGCACTCCATCAGGTGCGGCGCGCCGGTCTCGCGGATGCGCTCGGCGGCGCGGCGCGCCGCGACCTCCACCGCCACCACGTCCATGCCGTCCACCGCCTCGCCGCTCATGCGGTAGGCGGCGGCCTTGCGCCAGATCTCGGGCTCGGCCTCGGCGACGGCGAGCGGCGTGCCCATCGAGTAGCGGTTGTTCTCGCACACGAACAGCACGGGGAGGCGCCAGAGCTGGGCGAGGTTCAGGCTCTCGTGGAACTCGCCCTCGTCCGCCGCGCCCTCGCCGAAGAAGCAGGCGGTGACGGTCCTGCGCCCCTGCATCCGGTCGGCGAGCGCGACGCCGAGCGCGAGCGGCAGCCCGCCGCCGACGATGGCGTTGCCGCCGAGGAATCGCGTCGCCCGGTCGAAGATGTGCATGGAGCCGCCGCGGCCCCGGCAGCACCCCTCCAGCCGGCCGTACATCTCGGCCATCAGCGCCCGCATCGGGACGCCGCGGGCGAGCGCCTGGCCGTGCTCGCGGTAGGTGGCGACCACCCAGTCGTCGGGCCCGAGCGCCTGCATCACCCCGACCGAGATCGCCTCCTCGCCGTCGCAGAGGTGCAGGAAGCCGCGGATCTTCTGCGCCTGGTAGAGCTCGGCGCACTTCTCCTCGAAGCGGCGGATGCGCAGCATCTCGCGCAGCAGGCGCAGCCCGTGCGCGCGGTCGAGGTGGACCTTCGGGGCGCCGGTCATCGCTCGTCGCTCTCCAGCGTCGAGAGGTCGCCCTCCGGCAGGCCCAGCTCGCGCGCCCTGAGCAGGCGGCGCATGATCTTGCCGCTGCGGGTGCGCGGCAGGCCGGCGCGGAAGTCGATCTCCTTCGGCGCCACCACGGCGCCGAGGCGCCTGCGGGCGTGGCCGAGCAGCTCGCGCCGCAGCGCCTCGGAGGGCTCGTGCCCCGGCTTCAGCGCGACGAAGGCCTTGACGATCTCGCCCGCCACCGGATCGGGCTTGCCGATCACCCCGGCCTCGGCGACGGCGGGGTGCTCCATCAGCGCGCTCTCGACCTCGAAGGGGCCGATCAGGTGGCCCATGGACTTGATGACGTCGTCGGCGCGGCCGACGAACCAGAAGTATCCCTCCTCGTCGCGCATGGCGAGGTCGCCGGTCAGGTACCACTCGCCGGCGAAGCACTTGCGGTAGCGCGCCTCCTCGTGCAGGTAGCCGCGCATCATCGAGGGCCAGCCCGCCTTCAGCGCCAGCTCGCCGGAGACCATCGGCGCCTCGACCACCGACACGGCGCCGTCCGCCCCGCGCTCGACGATCGCCGCCTCGATCCCCGGCAGGGGGCGGCCCATCGAGCCGGGCTTCACGTCCATGGCGACGAGGTTGGCGATCATGATCCCGCCGGTCTCGGTCTGCCACCAGTTGTCGTGGAAGGGCTTGCCGAAGGCCTCGACGCCCCAGAGCACCGCCTCCGGGTTCAGCGGCTCGCCGACGCTGGCGAGGACGCGCAGGGCCGAGAGGTCGCGCCCGCGCAGCGCCTCGGCGCCGAGCTTCATCATCATGCGGATCGCGGTCGGGGCGGTGTACCAGACGGTGATGCGCTCGCGCTCCAGCACCTCGTACCAGGCCTGGGCGTCGAACTCCGCCTCGACGACGACGTTGGTCACGCCGTTGGTGAGCGGCGCGACGATGCCGTAGCTCGTCCCGGTCACCCAGCCGGGGTCGGCGGTGCACCAGAAGACGTCCTCGGGATGGAGGTCGAGCGCGTTGCGGCCGGTGACGTGGTGCATCACCACCGCCTCGTGCACGTGCACGACGCCCTTCGGCCGCCCGGTGGTGCCGGAGGTGAAGTGCAGCAGCGCCATGTCCTCGGGATCGGTCGGGGGGATGGCGAAGTCGGGGCTCGCCTCCGCCATCAGTCGTCCCCAGTCCAGGGTGCCCGGCACCGCGGTCCCGCCCCCGCCCTCGCCCACCAGCACCACGTGGGCGAGGCGCGGCAGCCGCGCGCGCAGGCCCTCGACCTTGCGGCGGTAGAGCGCCTCCGTCGTGACCAGCACCTCCGCCTCGCCGAGTTCGAGGCGGGTCGCGATCGGCTCGGGGCCGAAGGCGGAGAACAGCGGCGAGGCCACGCACTTCGCCTTCAGCGCGCCGAGCACCGCGACGTAGAGCTCCGGGATGCGGCCGGCGAGGGTGAACACCCGCGCGCCCGGCCCCAGGCCGAGGCCGCGCAGCGCGTTGGCGAAGCGGTTCGTCTCCGCCCGCAGGTCGCGCCAGGTGAAGACGCGCGCGGCGCCGCCGCGGCCGATCCAGCGCAGCGCCGGCCGGCCGGCGCGCGGCCCGGCGGCGTGGCGGTCCACCGCCTCGTGCGCGATGTTGAGGCCCTGGCCGCCCGGCAGGCCGTCGAGCAGCGCGCGCGCCTCGCGCCAGTCGAAGGCGCGCCGCGCCGCCTCGTAATCCGCGAGGTTCGGCGCCACCGGGAGCGCGGCGGGATCCTTCACGATCCTGGGATAGGCGCCCACGACCGCCCTGCCCCCGCGCGCCGTTCCGGTCGCCGCCATGTCGCGCCCCTCGTGCCTGTCCGCGGGGATCGTGCCGGCACCGGAGCCGGCGCGGCCATGATCTCGATCAAGCGCCGGCGCGGCCGCAGGCCGGTCCGGTCGTCAGTGCGACATCAGCACCGGCAGCGTCATCTGGCGGAGCAGGGTGCGCGTGACCCCGCCGAGCATGAGCTCCCGCAGCCGGGAATGGCCGTAGCCGCCGACGACCAGGAGGTCGGCCGAGAGCTCCGCGGCGCGGTTCAGCAGCAGCTCGCCATCGGCGACGTCCGGAGCGTTCAGGCGCTCGACCTCCACCTTCAGGCCATGGCGCGCGAGGTGCAGGGCGATGTCGGCGCCCGGCGCCTCGCCGTGGCCGTCCGGCCCGATGCGCGGATTGATCGTCAGCACGGTCACGGAGTCCGCCCGCGCGATGAGAGGCAGCGCGTCGTGCACGGCCCGGGACGCCTCGCGGCTCGCGTTCCAGCCGATCAGGACCTTGCGGCCGACGCTCTCGAAGCGTCCCGCATAGGGCACGATGAGGACCGGCCGGCCGGAGGCGAACAGCGTCGCCTCGAGGATCGCGCCGGCCGCGGGGGAGCCGCCGCCCTCCGGATCCTGCTGGCCGACGATCGCGAGGTCGGCGTAGCGCGCGTGCAGCGAGACGAGCTCGGGCGCGATCCCCTCCGGCTGCCGCCACTCCCCGGCGAGGCCCTCGAGCCGCAGGCGCTCGCGGAACCCGGCCTCGATCCGCGCGGCGTCGGCCAGCGCCTCGCGGCGCGTCCGCTCGATCAGCTCGGCCACCACCGCGCCGCCGCCGCTGGGATCGCCGACGAAGGCCGGCAGCGCCACGTCGAGGACATGCAGGCCCGTGAGGTGCGCGTCGTGGCTCCGCGCGAGCGCCGCCGCGACCCGCAGCCGCGTGTTCGACTGCTCCGTCGCGTCGAGGTGAACCAGGATGTCCTTCAGCGCCATCGTCGTCTCCCTGCGCAGCCGCCCCCCGCCCTTCCGGGCTCCTCGCCGACGGGGCCGCAAGCGCATTTGATCATGGGGGCGCGGGTCGAAACAGTCTTGATCGGGGTCAAGACGGGACAGCACGAGGCCGCCGCGCCGTGGCCCGCCGCGGATGCGAGGGCGGCGCCCGGCAACAGGCTGCGGTCTCGCGCCGCTCGCGCTCCCGGCGTGCGATGCCCGCGGGCGACCGACGGTGCGGCGGCCTCCGGTGGCCCGCGACGCCCGACCAAACGCGCGGCGCCGCGGCCTGCGCCGGGCAATGCGGCGGCGCGCGATCACAACCGCGCGTGCCGGGGCAGCGCGGGCGTCCGGTCGCGGTTGGCCGGCGGCGCGGTTGAGGTGGATCAATCCGCGCCGCGCGCGCTTGGTGTTGGGTTGCCGTTCACCATCCGGCGGGCCGGACGCGACGGCGCGTGGCGCCGCCGGGGCGGGCGACACCGCGGCCTCGGCGCCGCGCAGCGAGGAACGGAGTGGGACCATGGAACGGACCTCTGGCGCATCCGCGGGCGCGCACGGTCGCGCCCGCGAGCAGGCGGGCGGCGCGGGGAGCGCCGAGGCCACGGTGGAGCGGGAGGTGACCGGCGCCGTGGCCGCGCCCTTCCCGGGCGCGGATCTGGCCTGGGCGACCGCCTGCTCGGCGCTCGATGGCGCGCGGATGATGCTGGAACTGCAGCGCGCGATGTTCGACGCCGGCTGGGACGTGATGCGACGCCACCAGGACGCCGCCTTCGACGCTGGCTGGGACGTGATGCGACGCCAGCAGGAGGCGATCCTCGAGGCATGGCGGCAGGGGCTTCGGGGCTGGACGCCGGAGGAGGAGTGGCGCCGGTTGTCCACCGGCCAGGCGGAGGGTCCGCTGGCGTTCGCGCGGCTCGGGTTCGAGGCGATGGACCGCCTGATGCGCTCGCTGCGCGCCGCCAACGATGCGGTGCTGGAAGCGTCCCAGGCGGCCATGCCGCAGGCGCCGGCGCCCCATGCCGAGGCGCCGTCGCCTGCGGCGGAGGCGAGGCGCCGGACCGCGACGCGGTGAGGCCGGACGCCGGGCCTTGCGCGCGGCCCGGCGGGATGCCGCCGCCTCCCCGCGGACCGGAGGGCGGCGCCTTGGGCCGGTCGTCATGCCCGCGCGCCCCGTCCGTCGCCGCGGTCCCGTGACGCGACCTCAGCGCCCGGCGAGCAGCCGCACCGGTCGCGCCGGATCGCGGCCGGCCAGGACGCGCCCCACGACCGCCGCCTCGCCGCCGCCCGGCCGCGCGCGGAGCGCCGCCAGGCATGCCGCCACGGCATCGTCGGGGACGGCGGCGAGGAGCCCGCCGGCGGTCTGCGGGTCGAACAGCAGCGCGTAGGCCGGGTGGCGCTCCGGCTGCGGATCCTCGACGGCCGCGCCGAAGGCTGCCCGGTTCGCCGGGTGGAGCGTGCTGGCGAGGCCCTCCCGCAGCAACTCCAGCGCGCCGTCCAGCGACGGCAGGGCATCGAGATCCATCTCGGCGCGGACGCCCGACGCGCCCAGCACCTCGAGCAGGTGGCCGAGGACGCCGAGGCCGGTCACGTCGGTGCAGGCGGTGGCGCCGTGCCGCGCCAGGCATTCCGCTGCGTCCCGGTTCGAGACGAGCATCGCCGCGATGGCCGACTCGATCCACGGCGCCGGCGCGCGCCGGCGCATCGCCGCGGCGAGGATCACCCCGGTGCCGAGCGGCTTGGTCAGGACGAGCGCGTTCCCGGGCCGCGCGCCGCCCTTGCGCAGCGCCGCGTCGCGGCGGACGAGCCCGTTGACCGCGAGGCCGAATGTCATCTCCGCGGCCTCGACGGTGTGGCCGCCGACCAGGATCGCTCCCGCCTCCCGCAGCGTCTCGATCGCGCCGGCCATGAGTTGCAGGAGGTCGTCGGCGACCTTCTCCTCCGGCCCGCGCGGCATGCCGACGAGGGCGAGCGCCGAATGCGGCGCCGCCCCCATGGCGTGGATGTCGCCGAGGCAGTGGTTCGCCGCGATCCGCCCGAAGAGGTAGGGGTCGTCGAGGAAGGCGCGGAACTGGCTGGCCGTCTGGACGAGCAGCCGGCCGGGCGGCAGGTCGAGCACGGCGGCATCGCCGGCGTCCGTCAGGCCGCAGACCACGTCCGGCCGGTCCGCCACCGCCCGGATCCGCCCGAGCACGCGGCGCAGCACGGGGCCCGGCGCCTTCGCGCCGCCGCCGCAGCGCATCCCGCCCGCCGGCGGCGGCCGGGCCGCCCCGCCGTCATCGGCCCCGCCGTGCGTGGCCCTCCCGGCCTGGCGGTACATCGCGATCCAGCGCCGGTCGATCCGGTCCTTCAGGCGCCACACCCAGGCGCCGCTGCAGGCGAGGCGGCCATAGGAGGCGATGGCGTGCCGCGGTCCCGTGGACAGCAGGGCGAGGGCGCGGCGCTGCGGGCGGTAGCGCAGCAGCGGCCGTCCCTCCAGGCTGCGGCGGAGGTTGCGGGCCAGCACCGGCCCCTGGCGCACCGCGAAGACGCCCGATTTCGGCAGCGCGCGGTCGGCCACCGCCGCGACGTCGCCCGCGGCGAAGACCTCGGGGTGCGAGACCGACCGGAGGGTGGAGTCGGTGCGGACGAAGCCGCTGCCGTCCAGCGCCAGGCCCGTCTCCCGCAGCCACGGCGGCGCGGCGGCGTGGGTCGCCAGGATGGCTGCGAGGGCGGGCAGCGCCTCGCCCGTCTCGGTATGCACCCAGCCCTCGGTGAGCCGGATCGCGCGCTGCCGCAGCAGCCTGATCCCCGCGGCATGGAGCGCCGCCAGCGCGCGGCGGCGCGCCGCGGGGCCGTGCCCCGGCAGCAGCTCCCCCGCGCCCGCCAGCACGGTGAGGCGCAGCGCGTCCTGCCGGCCGCATTCCGCGGCGAGCCGGTGCCGGAGCGAGAGCGCGAGCTCGATGCCGGCGGCGCCGCCGCCCACGACGACCAGGTCCGACCGGAGTCCCTCCCGGCCGCGCGCCGCCACCGTCTCGCGCAGCCCGCGCCAGGCCTCGAGGAAGCGCGCCGCCGGCCGCGCCGGCAGCGCGAAGCGGTCGGCGCCCGCCAAGGACGCGGTGTCGGGGACCGAGCCGATGTCGAGCGAGAGCAGGTCGAAGGGCACGGGCGGCCGCCCGTCGCACAGCACCAGGCGCCGCCCGAGGTCGAGGCCGCTGGCGGAAGCGCGGTAGAAGCGGGCCCCGGCGAAGGCGGAGAGGCGCCGCAGGTCGATCTGCGCGTCCTCCGGCCGATAGTGGCCGGCGAGCAGGCCGGGCAGCATCCCCGAATAGGTGGCGAGCGAGTCCGCGGCGATCAGTGTCAGCCGGGTTCCGGCCTGCGGGCGCAGGCCGAACCGGCGCAGCACCTCGACATGCGCGTGCCCCCCTCCGACCAGGACAAGGTCACACGCCGCCGGCGCGGCGGATGCGCCGCCGATCATGATGGCCGCTCCGGTCGACACGCGGCGCGCCGACGGGAAGGAGGGGAGCCAAACCCGCCGGGAATGCGCGGGCGTTCCCTGCCGGGATTGAAGCCCAGGCGCCCCGCCGCGATGCGACCCATCTCCGCGCCGAGGTTAGGCATCATCCGGCGCCGCCTCAAGCGATCCCGGCCGTGTCCTGCCGGCCTTCTCGGGCCAGGAACTCTCTGGCGGGGGGCGACGATCCGTCGGCCTTCGCCGACCCGCTGCGCAATGCCGACGCGGTGCAATGCCGACGCGGTCGAGGCGTCCCAGCACTGCGATCGTGGACCGGACGTCCGGGCTCGCGGTCGGCCGGCGGGTTTCCGGCGCGACCCGCCAGTCGCCGCGGCGGGTGTCGTCCTTCTCGAGGTTGCCGGCGAGGCTCGGCGCGCAGCGGTCGCCGCGATCGCTGCCGGCGCACCCCTGTCCCGGGCAGGGGGCGCGCGGATGCGCGCCTTGTGCCCGGTGGGGGAGAGGCGCAGGCCTGCCCGGGCAGGACCGCGGCGGCGTCCGAGGCCGGAACCCGGCCGGCTGCCGGCGCGCCTGGGCGCCCGGCGCCGGTCCCGGGCCCGGCGGGGCAGCGGGCGGGTCACCCCGCGCGCAGGCCGGCGATCACCCTGGCGAGTTCGCCGCGCAGGACCTCGCCCTGGCGCGCCACCTCGCCCCCGACCTCGCGGAGCGCGCCGGCGGCCGTCGCGGTTTCGCCGGCGCCTTCGCGCACGCGGCCGACGCTCGCCGAGACGGCCTCCGCGCCCTTCGCCGCCTCGGCCACGTTGCGCGCGATCTCCTGCGTCACCGCGCCCTGCTCCTCCACGGCGCCGGCGATCGCCGTGGTGATCTCGCTGCTGCGCGCGACCGTGGCGCCGATGCCCTGGATGGCCTCGACCGCCGCGGTGGTGGCCGACTGCATCCGCGCGATCTGCCCGCCGATCTCCTCGGTGGCCTTGGCCGTCTGCGCCGCGAGCTGCTTCACCTCGCTCGCCACCACCGCGAAGCCCTTGCCGACGTCGCCGGCGCGCGCGGCCTCGATGGTGGCGTTGAGCGCGAGCAGGTTGGTCTGGCCGGCGATGTCGGCGATCAGGCGCACCACCTCGCCGATGCGCTGCGAGCCCTCGGCGAGCGAACGCACCGTGTCGTCGGTCGCCCGTGCCTCCTCCGCCGCCTTCCTGGCCACCTCGGCCGCCTCCGTCACCCGTCGGGTGATCTCGGCGACCGAGGCTGCCATCTGCTCGGCCGCGGCGGCGACCGACTGCACGTTGCCGCCGGCCTGCGCGGCGCCGGCCGCCGCCGCGGTCGCCTGCTCCACCGTCCGGTCGGCGGTGCCGGCGAGCGCGTCGGCGGAGGCGCGCAGCTCCGTCGCCGAGGAGGCGAGGCCGGCTGCCACCTCGCCGAGCGCGCGCTCGACCTCCGCGGCCAGCGTGACCTGCGCCGCGCGGCGCTCCTCCTCCGCGCGCCGGCGCGCCGCCTCCTGCTCGGTCCGCAGCCGCGCCGCCTCGGCCAGCCCGTCCCGGAACACGGCGAGGGCGCGGGCCATGGCGCCGACCTCGTCGGCGCGGCGGAGCGCCGGCACCTCGGCCTCCAGGTCGCCCTGGGCCACCGCCGTCATCGTCTGCGTCAGCCGGTCGAGCGGGCGCGAGACGCGCAGCACCACGACCGCCACCGCCCCGCCGGCGAGCATCAGGCCGACCAGCCCGAGCGCGGATGCGAACAGGAGGCGCTGCCCGGCCGCGCCGGCATGACGCCGGGCCAGCTCGCCGGCGGCCTCGCCGGTCGCCTCGCCGAGGCGCAGCAGGGTGTCGACCGCCTCGGTCGCACGCGCCATCCACTCGGCGGCGGAGACCGGGTAGCGATCGCCGGAGAGGCCGGCGGCATGGACCGATTCCCGCAGCGCCTGGAAGCGGCGGAAGTAGGACTCCTCGGCGGCCCTGTAGGCGTCGCGCATCGCCGCCGGGGCGCCGGGCCGGGCCGCGTAGGACGCGATTAGGTCGCGGCTCAGCTCGATGCGGCCGCGGAAGGCGCTGAGCTGCGCCGCCTGGGCGGGAGCCAGCCGCTCGCCCCGGGCGATGAGGGCGGCGAAGGTCGCCCGCTCGCGGCCGGCGAACTCCGCCATGACCCAGGCGAAGTGCTTCAGGCTCTGCAGTTCCGCCAGCCGCGCCGCGGCGGTCTCGGCCTCGACCTGCGCGGCGAGGCGGAGGTGCTGTGTCGCCTCGATCGCGGCCGTGATCGCGGCCGGCGCCTCGGCCCCCAGCCGCTCCTCCCGCTGCGCCGCCGGACGGCTGAGGGCCTCGTCCACCCGTGCGCGCAGCGCGACCAGCGCGCGGTGCGCCGCCTCTGCCTCGGCCAGGCGCGCGGCAAGGACGGGGCTTCCGGAGGCCCGCAGCGAGTCGCGCGCGGCGGCGAAGGCGGCATCGCCGGCCCGCCGGCTCTCGACGATCGCGCCGAGCGTCGCCGCCGTCGCGGGCTCGGCCGTCGCCAGGGCGACGCCGGCCCGCCCGCGCTCGAGCGCCCAGTGGGCGGCGGCGGCCATCAGCTGGTCGGCGGTCGCGTTCGCCTCCTCCGCCGCCTGCGCGGATGCCCGGTCGTGCAGCGCCTCCGCGAGCTTGACCCCGGCCGCGGCGATCACCAGGGCCGCCAGCCCTCCGACGATCAGCAGCAGCGTGGCGCGCAGCGACACGGCCCATCGCTGCCGCTTCGCGGGCGCCTGCCCCTCCTGGAGCGTTGCCATCCCTGTCTCCTCCCCGTTCGTGCCGTTCGGCGGGAGGAGGATCGGATTGAGGGGTTGCGGTTCCGTTGATTTCAAATGAGGCGGCGCGCCGGCCTGCCGCCGCTGCGCCGGCCGCGGCTCGCGCCCCGGGGATCCGGTGTCAGCCGAGGCCGATGCGCCGCCGGAACGCGTCGTCGCGCATCGCGACGTCCTGGCCCGCCAGATCGTCGGCCTCCGGCGTGCACAGGTAGACGAGGCCGCGCACCGCGTGCTCGACCGGCGACAACTCGCTCCGCGGGATGCGGCTGATCGGGTTGATGCCAGAGGCGCGGATCTTCGCCTGCATCTCGGTGTCGATGGTGCCGGGCGAGAAGCCGAAGGCCCGGATCCCCCGGCCCGACGCCTCGAGCGCGATGGCGCGCGTGAGCATCGCGAGCCCGGCCTTGCCCGCGCAGTAGGCGCTCCATCCCTCGAGCGGCCGGTACGCGGCGCCGGAGGAGACGTTGACGATGGTGCCGCCGCCGCCGGAGAGCATGCCCGGCAGCACGGCCCGCACGCCGTTGTAGGCGCCGACCAGGTTGATCGAGATGCTGCGCGCCCATTCCGCCGGGTCGGAGGTCGCGATCTCGGCGATCGGCTCGATCACCCCGGCGTTGTTGACCAGGATGTCGAGGCCGCCCAGCGCGGCCCGCGTCCGGTCCACCACCCGGCCGACGGCGGCGTAGTCCGAGACGTCGCAGGCCATGGCCTCGGCCCGGCCGCCGGCCGCCGCGATGCTGCGGGCCACCGCCTCGGCCGCCGCGCCGTCGCGCGCGACGAGCATCACGGCCGCGCCGCGGGCGGCGAGCGCGCGCGCGACGCCTTCGCCCAGCCCGCGGCTCGCGCCGGTCACCAGCGCCACCCTGCCGTCGAGGTCCGCCATCGCCCCCCTCCTTGAACGCCCTGCCGTCCGGTGGTCTAGGGGACGCATCGCCGGCGCACAACCGCGGGAGGGGGACATGGCGGGGGCTCTGGAGGGGAAGGTGGCGCTCGTGACGGGCGCCGGGAAGAACATCGGCCGCGCCATCGCGCTCCGCCTGGCGCGCGACGGTGCCGCGGTCGTGGTCAACGGGCGCTCCGACCGGGCCGCGATCGAGGCGGTTGCGGGCGAGATCGCCGCGATGGGCGGCAGGGCCGTCGCCCTGCTCGCCGACGTCTCCGACCCGGACGCGGTCGCGCGGATGGTCGAATCCGCGGCCGCCACGCTGGGCGGCATCGACATCGCGGTGTCCAACGCCGGGCTGCGGCGCCAGACGCCGTTCCTCGCCATGACGCTCGCGGAGTGGCGGGAGATCCTGTCGGTCGCGCTCGACGGCGCGTTCGTGCTGGCGCAGGCCGTCGTGCCGCACATGATCCGGCGCGGCGGCGGCGCCATCGTCGGCCTGTCGGGCGTCTCGACCCACATCGGGACGCCGAATCGCGCGCACGTCTCCGCCTCCAAGGCGGGGCTGGAGGGGCTCATGCGGGCGCTCGCGGTGGAGCTGGCGCCGCACAACATCCGCTGCAACAGCGTCGCGCCGGGCACCATCGACACGGTGCGCGGCGCCTCCGCCGGCGCGCGGCCGAGCACGCTCGGCGACGCCGCCGTGCCGCTGCGGCGCAAGGGGACGGTCGAGGAGGTGGCCGAGGTGGTCCGGCTGCTGGTCGGCCCGGAGGGCGGCTACGTCACCGGCCAGACCGTCCACGTCAACGGTGGCGTCTTCCTGACCTGAGAGCGGCGGCCGGTGCCGCCCGATCGGCCGCCCCCCGGGCGGGGGCGCGAACCGCCGGTTGGCCCGGCTTCGCCGCACGGGCGGCGGCCCGCATGCGCGGCCGTGCCCGCGGCAGCGGCGCCCGCGCGTTTCCCGGCGTCCGCGATCCGCGCCATGGGCCGGCGGGCGGAGAGGGTCAGGCCCTCTCCGCTGCCCGCTGCGCGAGCCGCATCAGGCGCAGGAAGTTCCCGGACCAGAGGAGCGCGATCTCGCGCGCGCCGTAGCCGCGGCGCAGCAGTTCGGCGGTGAGGTTCGCGCTCTCCGACGCGTCCGCCCAGCCCTCGACCCCGCCGCCGCCGTCGAAGTCGGACGAGAGGCCGACATGGTCGATGCCGATCCGCCGCACGGCGTGGTCCACATGGTCGGCGACGTCCGAAACGGAGGCGACCGCCTTCCCGTCCTCGCCGGGCGGCCGCAGGAAGGCCGGCACGGCGGTGATCTGCACCAGCCCGCCGACGTCGCGGAGCGCGTCGAGCTGCTCGTCGTCGAGATTGCGCGGGTGGGGCTGGAGCGCCGCGCAGCAGGCATGGGTCGCGACCACCGGCGTCCGCGAGAGTTCCGCCGCCTGCAGCATCGCGGCCCTCGAGGCGTGCGAGACGTCGACCAGGAGGCCGACGCGATTCATCTCCGCGACCGCCTGCCGTCCGAGGCGGGAGAGGCCGCCGTGCGCCTCCGGCGCATCGCCCAGCTCCGGCTTGGGGCGCGCCGAGTCGGCGAGGTCGTTGTGCCCGTCGTGCGTCAGCGTGACGTAGATCGCGCCGAGCGAGCGCCAACGGGCGAGGCGCGACAGGTCGCGTCCCATCGCGTTGCCGTTCTCGACCGCCGACAGGACCGCCTGGGCGCCGGCCGCGGCGGCCGCCTCGACCTCCGCCGCGGCGGTGCAGAAGCGGCGCGTCTCCCCGTCGGCGCGGGCGCGGATGTGGCGCAGCATCGCCTCGGCGCGGGCGGCCGCGGCGGCGTGCCCCTCCGCGTCGCGCCGGCCCTGCGGCGTGTAGGCGACGAACACGACGGCGCGGAGCCCCCCGCGCGCCATCTTCGGGAAGTCCACCTGGCGGTCCGTCTCCGCGGCCGGGTCCGGCGGGTCCGGCCAGCGGATGTCCACGTGCGTGTCGAGCGTGAGGGTCCGCGCGTGCAGCGTGGCGGCGTCGGTCATGGCGTGGCTGTCCCCTGGTCCGCATCCGGGCCGGCGCGCGCGGGCGCGCCATCGCGGGGGCCGGAACCGGCGGCGGCGAGGCCGTTCGATACGCGCGGCGGGCCACCGCCACAATGGCGGCGCGACGGGATGGGGGCGGTGCCCCGCCGCTCTCCGCAGCCCGGCATTCGCGCCACCGGTCCTCGGGGCCTTCCCGGCGTGTCCGGCGGATCGTCCGCGGGCCCTCCGCGCCGCGACTGCCGCGGCGCGGCGCGTCACGGGCGCGGCAGCGGGGGGGTGCCGCGGAGCTGACTCTCGCGCACCACGCGCTCGTGGCCGTCGCGAAGGTTCCTCACGCGGTACTCGCGGTCGGCCGCGTCGTTGGGGAGCAGGCGCAGGATGGTGTAGGTGCCGCGCGGCACGTTTCCGTCCTGCTTCCCCGGCACGAATTCGACGCTCTGGCCGACCGTGTACTTGTGGAGCGGCATGGGCGGTCCTCCCGATGGTTCATCGCCGCTCCGACCGGCATGCAGGATGGCGTATGGCGGCCCACCGGCCCGCGGCAGAACGCCGCGCGGTCGGACCCGGTGCTCCGGGCAGCGGGAGGCAACCTGCCGCGCGCCGGAGGGGGCGCAGGGCGGATGTGGGGCCGCGAGGCCCGCGCCGCAACGGCGCGAGCGGCCATTGCGTCCGCCGCCGTTGCGTGCGTCGCGGCAAGTGCCTCCGCGCGGCGCCGGCCACGACAGCGTGGGTTGCCAGGGCGCGGACCGGGGGCTAGGCATGCCGCGTCGGGTTTGCCTCGGGGCGCCACGGTGCCTGCGGGCGGCGCGGCCACTCCCTCGGCGAGTTTGACGCCGCGCGCGCTCCCGCGCGCGGCAACGCCTGGACGGGGAGGGGCGCATGACCTCCGGCACCGTGAAGTGGTTCAACAGCCAGAAGGGTTTCGGCTTCATCCAGCCCGAGGGCGGCGGAGCGGATGTGTTCGTGCACATCTCGGCCGTCGAGCGCGCGGGCATCGGCAACCTCGCCGAGGGCCAGAGGGTCACCTTCGACATCGAGACCGACCCGCGCCGCGGCAAGACTTCCGCGACGAATCTCCGCCTCGCCTGACGAGCGTGGCCGGCCGGTCGGGGACGTGCCGATCTACCACCTGGTGCCGGTCGCGTCCCTGCTTCGCGACCGCGCCTGGATCGCCAGCGCCCACCAGGGGCCGTGCTGCGTCTGCGCGCCGAGCGAGGCGCTGGCGCGGCGCTTCGCGGGCGAGGCCTTCCGGGTGCCGGTGCCGGGCGCGGCACGGCAGGCGGCGGTGGCGGCGGCCACGCCGTGGTCCGAGCGCCGCCTCGTCGGAGCGCGCGAGCTCGCCTCCCCGGAGGATGTCGAGCCGCCGCCGCTCGGCACGATCTTCGTTCCGGCCGATCCCGACCGGCCGGACGGCGCGTTCGTCGCCCTGGGTCGCCTCTGACCCGAGGGGCCGCTTCGCGGCGACCGTCCTCGGCCGGCGGATCGCGACGCGCCGAAGACGGTGGCGGAGCGTGACGGCGGCACCGCCGCCCGGCGCGGCGCTTCCGCCGCGCGCCGGCCGAGCGTTGACACCCCCCGCGCCCGGTTCTCCAATGCCGGCGCCGAGCGAACGTCGCCGCTCGCACAAGGAGGGCGTCCATGGGCCGCATCGCAAAGCGTTCCCTCGTTGCCGCCGTCGTCGCGGCGGGCCTGACCTTCACCGCCGGCGCGGGCGCGCAGACCACCTGCGAAGTGAGGATCGGCGCGCTCGGCCCGATGTCCGGCCCGGCCGCGCAGTGGGGCCTCGCCATGCTCGGCGCGGCGGAGCTCGCGGCGGCGGAGGCGAACGCGCGCGGCGGCCTGCAGGTCGGCAGCCAGCGCTGCAGCGTGAGCGTGCTCAGCTACGACACGCGCTACACCGCCGAGGGCGCGGCGGCGGGCGTCAACAACCTCGCCAGCCAGGGCGTGCGCTTCCTCATCGGCCCCGTCGGCTCGCCCGAGGTGACGGGCGCGAAGCCGGTGGCGACGCGGCACCGGCTGCTGATGTTCGCCAACAGCTACGCCAAGAACGCGATCGGCCCGCAGTGGCCGCTGGTGTTCCACCTCGGCCCCGGGCCGAGCGAGTGGGCGCCGCCGATCGTGCGCCTCGCGAAGGAGCAGTTCGGGATGCGCTCGGTCGCCATCGTCGCGCCCAACGACCAGGGCGGCACCGACATCGCCAGCGTGGACGCGGAGGTCTACCGCCAGCATGGCATCACCGCGACCGAGGAGTACTACCAGCGCGGCACGACCAACTTCGCGCCGATCGTCACGCGCCTGCTCGCCTCGCGGCCCGACGTGGTGGACACCGCGTCCTCGCCGCCGGGCGACGCCGGCTTGATCGTGCGACAGCTCCGCCAGGCCGGCTTCACCGGCCCGATCGGGCGCCTCGGCGGGCCCGGCACGGAGGAGATCATCCGGGTCGCCGGCGGCATCGACGTGGTGCGCAACTTCTACTGGTACGAGGTCGCGCCGACCGAGGACCCGCGCGTGCGCGCCATCTCCGACGAGTACCGCCGCCTGCTCAACAGGGAGCCGCCCGAGAACACCAACCTCTGGCTCTGGGTCGTCGGCGCCCGCATGACGCTGCGCGCCATCGAGCGCGCCGGCACCGCGACCGACACGAACCGCGTCGCCGCCGCGCTGCGCGAGCTGCCGGTGGAGGACCCGAACCTCGGCCGCGGCGCCTGGACCGGCCAGAGCTTCTTCGGCATCAACCAGGAGCTCTCGCTCCCCTTCGGCATGGGCATGATCCTGGACGGGCGGATGGTCGGGGTGCGCCGCATCGACGTCTCGCCGCAGTAGCGGCCGGGCGCGGCGCGTGCACGAGTTCCTGACCGCGGGGATCATCGGCATCAGCCTGGGCGCGCAGTACGCGCTGCTCGCCCTCGGCTTCACGCTGATCTTCGGCATCCTCGGCGTGATCAACTTCGCCCATGGCGGCTTCTACGCCCTCGGCGGCTACGTCGCCTACGCGGCGGTGAGCCAGGCGGGCCTGCCCTTCCCGCTGGCGGTGCTGGCCGCGGTGGTCGCCACCGCGGCGCTCGGCGCGCTCTACGAGCGGTTCCTGATCGAGCGCCTGGTGGACGACCACCTGGCGACGATGATGCTGACGCTCGGCCTCTACCTGGTGATCTCGACCGGACTGCTCGCGGTGTTCGGGCCGCAGTCGCCGGAGTTCAGCTTCCCGGTGCAGGGCACGCTGCGCGCCGGCACGCTCTACCTGCCGCTCGAGAACCTGGTGGTGCTCGCGGTCTGCGCCGCGGCCATCGGCGCGCTCTGGCTGCTGATCTACCGCACCGACTTCGGCCGCGCGCTGCGGGCGCTGGCCGACGACCGCAAGGTGGCGACGACGCAGGGGATGCGGCCGGGGCTGCTGTTCCCGCTCGCCTTCGGCCTCGCCACCGGGCTCGCCGGCCTGACCGGGGCGCTGGTGACGCCGATCCTCGCCCTGTCGCCGAGCGCGGGCGATCCGGTGCTCGTCACCTCCTTCCTCACGGTGATCCTCGGCGGGCTCGGCAGCATCGCCGGCGCGGTGGTGGCGGCGGTCATCGTCGGCTTCGTCGAGGCCTATGCGAGCGTCTATCTCGGCGGCTCGACCGGGGCGCTGATCCTGTTCGTCACCGTGCTGGTGATCCTGCTGGCGCGGCCGACCGGCCTGTTCGGGCGCGAGATCCGTGGCGCCTGAGCCGCCGATGGAGGCGCGCAGCCCCTCGCGCTGGGGCGCGCAGGAATGGGCGGCGGTGGCGATGTTCCTCGCCGTGCTCGCGGTGCCCTGGGCGACCGACGACCTGCTGGTCCAGTCCATCGTCAACCGCGTGCTGATCGGCGCGATGGCCGCGCTCAGCGTGTTCATCATGCTGCGCATGGACCTGCTGAGCTTCGCCACGCCGGCCTTCATGGCGCTCGGCGGCTACGCCGCCGTGCTGCTGACGATGCACGGCGTGACGGAGGTGCTGCTGATCGTGCCGGCGAGCTTCCTCGTGCCGGCACTGGTCGCTCTGCCGCTCGGCGCGCTGGTCCTCCGGCTGCGCGGCGTCTATTTCGTGCTGGTCACCTTCGTGCTGACGGAGATCCTGCAGCTCGTCCTGTTCATGACGCCGCGCCTGACCGGCGGCGCGGACGGGCTCGCCGGCTTCCCGGCGCCGACCCTGCTCGGGACGGAGCTGAGCGACGCGCGGTCCGTGCTCGCGCTCGCCGCGGCGATGGCGCTGCTCGCGGCGGTGATCACGGCGGCGCTGACCGCGCATTTCCGCCAGCACTTCGCCGCGATCGAGGAGAACGAGGTGCTGGCCGAGAGCCTCGGCCTCGTGGTCTGGCGCTACAAGGCGATGGGCTTCGTGGTCGCGGCGGGGATCGCGGGCATGGCGGGGTTCTCGCTCGGCAACATGCTGCTGACGGTGCACCCGACCTCGTTCGGCGCGCAGCAGGCGGTGGACACGATCGTCTACGCGATCATCGGCGGGCGCGGCTCCATCCTCGGGCCGATCGCCGGCGCCTCGCTGCTGGTCACCGTCTCGGACTTCCTCGGCAACCAGGGGCAGTATGCGCAGGGGCTGTTCGGCCTGCTGCTCATCCTCGTCACGCTGGTCGCGCGCGGCGGCATCGCCGGCGCCGTCGCGGCCCTCGCGCGGCGGCTGCGCGCGCCGCGCGCGGCCGCCGGTCCGGCCGCAGCCGCGCCCGAGGCGGCGCGCGGGGGGGCCTGAGCCGATGGAGCCCGCCGCCGGCGCCGTCGCGGGCGTCGAGGAGCTGCGCGTCGAGAACCTCGCCAAGCGCTTCGGCGGGCTGCGGGTGCTGGAGGGCATCAGCTTCGCCCTCGCCCCCGGCGACCTGCTCGGCGTGATCGGGCCGAACGGCGCCGGCAAGACGACGCTGATCAACGTCATCACCGGCCGCACGCCGCCCTCCGGCGGGCGCATCCTGCTCGGCGGGCAGGACATCACCGGCAGGCCGACGCATGCGGTGAGCCGGCTCGGCGTGGTGCGCAGCTTCCAGCAGACCAACACCTTCAAGGCCGCCTCGGTGCGCGAGAACGTCTCGCGCGCGCTGCGCTTCAGCGGCGGCGCGGGGCCGCAGGGCTGGGCGCGCGTCGCGCCGCTGCTCGACGCCTTCGGCCTCGCCCCCCGGCTCGGGGAGCAGAGCGACAAGCTGCCCTACGGGCTGCAGAAGATGCTCGGCCTCACCCTCGCCTACGCCGCCAATCCCAAGGTGCTGCTGCTCGACGAGCCGGCCGCCGGGCTCGAGCGCAGCGAGCGGACGCGGGTGGACGAGTTCGTCCGCCACGTCCGCGCCTGCGGCTGCTCGGTGCTGATCGTCGAGCACGACATGGACCTGGTGCGCCGCCTCTGCCCGCGCATCATCGTCCTCGACGCCGGCGTGGTGCTGGCCGAGGGACCGCCGGCGGAGGTGCTGGCGCGCCAGGACGTGATCGCCGCCTATGTCGGCGCCGACGCGGCCGGGGACGAGGCGGCGTGATGCTGGAGATCCGCGACCTCGATGTGCGCTACGGCGGCATCACCGCGCTGCGCGGCCTCTCGATCGACGTCCGCCAGGGCGAGACGGTGCTGCTGGTCGGCGCCAACGGCGCCGGCAAGTCGAGCACGATCAACGCCGTGATCGGCCTGGTGCGGCCCGCGCGCGGCGCCATCCGGCTCGACGGCCGGGACATCGCCGCCGTTCCCTGCGAGCGGCGCGCGCGCCTCGGCATCGGCTATTCGCCGGAGGGGCGGCGGGTGTTCCCCTCGATGACGGTGCGGGAGAACGTGCTCTCCGGCGCCTTCGGCATGGGGCGGCGGCACCAGCGCCGGGCGCTGGACTGGCTCGTCTCGGTCTTCCCCTTCCTCGGCGAGCGCGCCTCCCAGCCCGCCGGCCAGCTCTCCGGCGGGCAGCAGCAGCTCGTCGCCATCGCGCGCGCCATGTGCTCGCAGCCGCGCCTGCTGCTGCTCGACGAGCCCTTCCTCGGCCTCGCGCCGATCTGGGTGCGCCAGATCAGCGAGGCGATCCGCGAGATGCAGCGTCGCGGCACCACCATCCTGATGGCCGAGCAGATGGCGCGCCCGGCGCTGAAGCTCGCCACGCGCGGCTACGTCATGCGCGGCGGCGAGGTGCGGCGCGAGGGCACGGTCGCCGAGATCCGCGACAGCGCGCTCGCCGAGGAATACCTCTGATCCATCCCTGACGACCGGAACCGCCCATGCCCACGCCCCTGCTGTTCACGCCGATCCGCCTGCGCGACCTCACGCTCAAGAACCGCGTGGTGGTCGCGCCGATGCACCAGTACTCGGCGGTGAAGGGCTTCACCACGGACTGGCACCTGATGAACGCCGGCCGCTTCGCCGCCGGCGGCGCCGGCCTCGTCATGATGGAGTCCACCAAGGTGGAGCGCCGCGGCTGCGGCACGGTCGGCGACACCGGGCTGTGGGACGACGCCTTCATCCCCGGCCTCGCGCGCTGCGCGGCGTTCATCCGCGCGCACGGCGCCGTGCCGGGCATCCAGCTCGGCCATTCGGGGCGCAAGGCGCGGCGCTTCCGGCCCTGGGAGGGCGGCCGGCCGCTCACCCCCTCGCCGGAGATCGAGGACTGGGAGGCGTGGGAGCTGGTCGCCCCCTCCGCGATCCAGTGGCCGGAGGACGAGCCGCTGCCGCGCGCGCTGACGCGCGCCGAGATCCCCCGCGTCGTCGAGGCCTGGGCGGAGGCGGCGCGGCGCGCCGACCGGGCCGGGTTCGACATGCTCGAGATCCACGGCGCGCACGGCTACCTGATCCACGAATTCCTCTCCCCCTTCAGCAACCGCCGCACCGACGAGTACGGCGGCTCCGAGCTGAACCGCATGCGCTTCGCGATCGAGGTGGTGGAGGCGGTGCGCGCCGTCTGGCCGCAGGGCAAGCCGCTGTTCCTCCGCCTCTCCTGCGAGGACGACGCGGGCTGGGACCTGGCGCAGAGCATCCGCCTCGCGCGCCTGGTCGGGCCGAAGGGCGTGGACGTGATCGATTGTTCCTCGGGCGGCATGCGCGGCGCGCCGGTGGTCAGCGCCGGCCCGGTCGGCTACGGCTACCAGGTGCCCTACGCCGAGGCGATCCGGCGCGAGGCCGGCATCATGACGATGGCGGTCGGGCTGATCGTGCACGCCGACCAGGCGGAGGCGATCCTCGGGGAAGGCCGCGCCGACCTGGTCGCGCTCGCGCGCGAGCTGCTCTACAACCCGAACTGGCCGATGGACGCCGCGCGCAAGCTCGGCGTCGAGGGCGCGTTCGACACCGTGCCGCCGCCCCAGGCCTACTGGCTCGCCAAGCGGGCGAGCTCGGTCCGGGAAGTCGTGCCCTCGACCTACGGCACCGGGATCGGCGCCAGCGCGTCCCCCGGCGGCACGGCGGCGCCGCGCGCCTGAGGGCGCGCCGTCCGGCGGAGGGCGTGCGGGACCGGCGGTCGCGCCGGAACGGCGGGCGCGCACCGGGGGGCCACCTTGTCCGGGCGCGGGCCGATCCCATTGCTATGCGGCGCGGCCGTCACCGGCGCGTCACGGGCGACGCAGAGGGGGCAGAACTCGGGCATGGCAGCGATTCCCGTCCACGTCATCGGCGCCGGCCTCGCCGGCAGCGAGGCGGCCTGGCAGATCGCCTCCGCCGGCGTGCCGGTGGTGCTGCACGAGATGCGCCCCCTGCGCGCCACCGAGGCCCACCGCACGCCGGACTTCGCCGAGCTCGTCTGCTCCAACTCCTTCCGCGCCGACGACCCGCTGCTGAGCGCCGTCGGCCTGCTGCACGAGGAGATGCGCCGCGCCGGGTCGCTGATCCTCGCCGCCGGCGACGCGCACCGCCTGCCGGCGGGCGGCGCGCTCGCGGTGGACCGCGAGGGCTTCTCGGCCGAGGTCACGCGCCGGCTCGAGGCGCACCCCCTCGTCACCGTGCGGCGCGAGGAGGTGCCGTGCCTGCCGCCGCCCGACCGGGGCCGCGCCATCGTCGCCACCGGGCCGCTCACCGCCCCGGCGCTGGCCGAGGACATCCGCCGCCTCACGGGCGAGGACTCGCTCGCCTTCTTCGACGCGATCGCGCCGATCGTGCACCGCGACAGCATCGACATGGACATCGCCTGGATGCAGTCGCGCTACGGCAAGGGCGAGGGCGCCGACTACATCAACTGCCCGCTCGACCGCGCGCAGTACGAGGCCTTCCTCGCCGCCCTCCTCGCCGCCGAGAAGACCGCGTTCCGCGAGTGGGAGACCGGCACGCCCTATTTCGAGGGCTGCCTGCCGATCGAGGTGATGGCCGAGCGCGGCCCGGACACGCTGCGCTGGGGGCCGATGAAGCCCGTCGGCCTCCGCGACCCGCGCACCGGGCGGCGGCCCTACGCGGTGGTGCAGCTCCGGCAGGACAACGCGCTCGGCACGCTGTGGAACATGGTCGGCTTCCAGACCAAGCTGAAGCACGCCGAGCAGGTGCGGGTGTTCCGCATGATCCCGGGGCTCGGGCGGGCGGAGTTCGCGCGGCTCGGCGGGCTGCACCGCAACACCTTCCTCAACAGCCCGCGCCTGCTCGACCCGCTGCTGCGCCTGAAGGCCGCGCCGCACATCCGCTTCGCCGGCCAGGTCACGGGGGTGGAGGGCTATGTCGAGTCGGCGGCGATCGGACTGCTCGCCGGCCGCTTCGCCGCCGCCGAGGCGAGGGGCGAGGCGCCCGCCCCGCCGCCGCCGGAGACCGCGCTCGGCGCGCTGCTCGCGCACATCACGGGCGGCGCGCGGGCCGAGACCTTCCAGCCGATGAACGTGAACTTCGGCCTGTTCCCGCCGCTGCCCGGCGCGCCGCGGGGCCGCGAGCGCAAGCGCGCCTATTGCGAGCGCGCCCTGCGGGCGGTGGACGCCTGGCTCGGGCGGCCGCACGTCCTGCCCGCGCCGCGCGAGGCGGCGTAGGGCCGGGACGGGAAGGGGGACCGCTCGCGCGAGCGGTCCCCCCTGGCTTCAGACGTAGTGCTCCGCCAGCGGCCGGAACCCGTTGAAGCCCTGGCTCGCGTAGGTCGTCACATACGCCCCGGTGGCCAGCAGCTCCACCTTGTCCCCCGCCGCCAGCCTGAGCGGCAGGCGGACATTCGACTTCTCGTACAGCGTGTCCACGCTGTCGCAGCTCGGGCCCGCCACCGTCACCGGGCCCTCCGCCGTGCCGTCGTGCGGGGTGCGGATGGCGTACTTGATCGCCTCGCCCTCGGTCTCGGCCAGGCCGCCGAAGCGGCCGATGTCGAGATAGACCCAGCGCACCGGGTCGTCCTTGGCCTTGCGGCTGACCAGCACGACCTCGGACTGCACCACGCCGGCGTCGCCGACGATGAAGCGGCCCGGCTCGACGATGATCTCCGGCAGGGCGTTGCCGAAGTGCTCGGCCAGCGCGCCCATGATGGCGGTGCCGAAGTCCTCGATCTCCGGCACCGCCTCGCGGTAGCGCACCGGGAAGCCGCCGCCGAGGTTGACCAGGCGCACCTTCACCCCCGCCTCGCGCAGGTCGGTGAACAGCATGGCCACCCTGGCGATCGCCGCCTCGTAGGCCGCGGTCGTCGTCTGCTGCGAGCCGACGTGGAAGCTGAGGCCGACGGGATCGAGGCCCATCTCCCCCGCGGCGAGCATCAGCTCGCGCGCCATCCCGACCTCGCAGCCGAACTTGCGGCTGAGCGGCCACTCGGCGCCCTCGTTGCCGACCAGGATGCGGCAATAGACCTGCGCGCCCGGGGCGGCGCGGGCGAGCTTCGCCAGCTCCTCCTCCGAATCGAAGGCGAAGAGGCGCACGCCGCGCTCGAAGGCGGCGCGGATGTCGCGCTCCTTCTTCACGGTGTTGCCGTAGGAGACGGCCGCGCCGCGCGCGCCGGCGGCGAGGCAGGCCTCGACCTCCTCGAAGCTCGCCGCGTCGAAGAACGAGCCGAGCCGGACCAGCCGCTCCAGGATCGGCGCGGCGGGGTTGGCCTTCACGGCGTAGTAGATGCGGGCGAGCGGCAGCGCCGCCTGCAGCCGGCGGTAATTCTCCTCCACCCGGTCCACGTCCAGCACCAGGCAGGGCGTGGCGGGCGCGGACTCGCGCAGGAAGCGTGCGATCTTGGGGGTCATCGCACCACCCTCCCCTAAGGCAGCCGGGCCGCCCATCGCGGCGGCGGCCCGTCAGTTGACGAAACGGTCGAACGAACCAGCGACCAAGGAAGTCCCGCGGCGCGAACCGCGGGGGTTGCCAGAACGCTTGACGTCGTTGCGTAAACCTTGCGCCGGGGCGGACCCCGGTCTCACTGCGGGTCCGTGGCCTGGGGCCAGAGGCACGTGCGTACTGCGTCTGGCGCGCCATATAGGAGGCTCGCCCCCCTGTGCAAAGCGAAAAGTGGTCCATGCGCCGGCTTATTTTCGCATGGATGGGGTGTCGTTCCGGAAACTCGCCCGGCGATCGGGCCGCTCGGCGGAAAGCCTCGCGGATGGAACGCTGTGGCGGCGGAAGCCCTTTGCCGGCGGAGGAGACGCGCGCGGCCTGCAGGGCGGTGCCCGCCGCCTTCCCGTGCCGGCGAATCGATGCCGCGCCACGGGAACGGGCCCGGCCGCCAGGCGCGGGCGCGCCACCGGCGTCCGGCGCCGCGGCGACGATCCGCGCCCCTTCCTGCCGGGGCGCCCCCGTGTCGCAGGGAGGCTGGCACACCATCTCCTCCAGAGATGACACAAGGATGAGCGCCGAGCCGACATGACGGATCCCTTCGCCGCCCTCTCCGACCGCGTCGCCGCGCCGGTCGAGGCCGCGGGGCCGCGCCTCGTCGCGGTGCATGGCAGCGACCGGCGCCCGTCCTCCTCCGGCATCCTCTGGTTCCCGGGACTGGTCGTGACCGCAGCCGGGACGCTGGAGCGCGAGGACGACCTTGCCGTGACCCTCGCCGACGGCCGCCGCCTGCCGGCGGTCCTGGCCGGGCGCGACGTCGGGACGGACATCGCCCTGCTGCGCGTCCAGGGCGCGGGCGAGGGCTTCGACGCGCCCGGTCCCGGTGCCGGGCAGGACGGCGTGCGCGTCGGCCAGCTCCTCCTCGCCGTCGGGCGCGCCGAGGAGGGGCCGATCGCGACGCTGGGGACCGCCGCCATGGTCGGCGGGCCGTGGCACAGCCCGCGGGGGGGCCGGATCGACCGGCGCATCCGCCTCGATCTGGCGCTGGATCGCGCGGCGGAGGGCGGTGCGGTGCTGGACGGCGCCGGGCGCGTGCTGGGAATGGCGGTCCTCGGCGCGCGGCGCCGCGGCACGCTGGTCATCCCCTCCGCGACCATCGCGCGCGCCGTTGCGGCGTTCGAGGCCCGCGGGCGCCTCTCGCGCGGTTATCTCGGCCTTGCGATGCAGCCGTTGCGGATGGGGCGGGGCCTCGACGCGGCGCACGGACTGATCGTCGTCGGCCTCGACCCCGGCGGGCCGGCGGAGCGGGCGGGCGTGCGGCTCGGCGACGTGATCGTGGCCTGGGACGGCGTGCCGCTCGCCGGCGGCGGGGTGCGGGAAGTGCTGGAGCGGCTCGACCCCGACAGCGTCGGGCGGCGCGTCGCGCTCGGTCTGCTGCGCGGCGGCGATCCGACGCGGGTCGCGATGACGATCGGGGAGCGGCCCTCGGCATGAACCTTGCCGTGGCGGCGATGCGACACCGTGCGATGCGGCCCGGCGATGCGGAGCGCGGACCGGGCCCGGTGCGGACGGCCGACCGATGCGACGGCGCCGTCCGCCCTGTCGCGGTCGCGCTGCGCATCGCCGATCCGGCGCTGCGCGCGCGCCTGGCGGGGATCGTGGACGCGGCGCCGGGCCTCGCGCCGGCGCCGGAGGGTGCCGCCGCCGCCGCGCTGGTCACCGATCGCGTCCTGCCGCGCGAAGGCGGCGGCGCGGCCGGACCGCCGATGCTGGTGCTCGCCAAGGACGCCGCGGCGCGGGCGCGCGCGCTGCACGCCGGGGTAGGGGGCGTCCTGCCGCCGGATGCGGGCGAGGCGCAGCTCGTCGCGGCGATCGTCGCCGTCGCGCACGGGCTGGTCGTGCGCCCGGCGTCGCCGCGGCCGGTGCCGCCGCGCCCCGAGCCCGCCGCGGCCGGTGCCGCGGAGCCCGTCCCCGCGCTGACCCCGCGCGAGCGCGAGGTGCTGGCGCTGCTCGCCGCCGGCGCGGCGAACAAGGTGATCGCGCGCCGGCTCGGCCTCTCGTTCCACACCGCGAAGGCGCACGTCGCGTCCGTGCTGGCGAAGCTCGGCGCGTCGAGCCGCGCCGATGCGGTGGCGCGCGGCATCCGGGCGGGGCTGGTGCTGCTCTGACCGGCGGCGCGGCATCGGCCGCGATCCGGTCGCCGCGCTGCCGCGGCCGCTTCGGGCGCCTCTCCGGTCGGCGCGTCGCCGGACCATCGGCGCCTCGGGAAGGGGGCCGGCTCGCGCCACGCCGTCATGCGCCGGCCCGCCGCGCAAGGGAGCGATCCGGCGCGGGGCGGGTCGGCGCCGTGCCGCCGGTCGGCACGGCGGCACCCGGGCGAGATCCGGCCGCCGCCGGACCTGTCCTACCGGATCAGCCCCTCGGTCAGCGGGCTCGACGGATCGGCGACATACTTCTTCGGCATCCGCCCGGCGAGGTAGGCCAGCCGCCCCGCCTCGACCGCCGCCTTCATCGCCCGCGCCATGCGCACCGGATCCCGGGCGTGCGCGATGGCGCTGTTCATCAGCACCGCGTCGCAGCCGAGCTCCATCGCCACCGTGGCGTCGCTCGCCGTGCCGACGCCGGCGTCCACCAGCACCGGCACCCTGGACTGCTCGACGATGGCGCGGATCATCACCGGGTTCTGGATGCCGAGGCCGCTGCCGATCGGCGCGCCGAGCGGCATGATGGCGACGCAGCCCATCTCCTCCAGCCGCCTGGCGGCGATCGGGTCGTCGTTGCAGTAGACCATCACCTCGAAGCCGTCCTTGAGCAGCGCCTCGGCGGCCTCGAAGGTGGCGGGCATGTCGGGGTAGAGGAAGGGCGGCGGCCCGAGGACCTCGAGCTTCACCAGGTTCCACCCGCCCGCCTCGCGCGCCAGGCGCAGGGTGCGCACCGCCTCCTGCGCGGTGTGGCAGCCCGCGGTGTTGGGCAGGTAGGTGTAGCGCTTCGGGTCCACGTAGTCCTGCAGCATCGGCGCCTTCGGGTCGGAGAGGTTGACCCGCCGCACCGCGACGGTGACGATCTCCGCCCCGCTCGCCTCGATGGCGCGGCCGGTCTCCTCCAGGTCCTTGTAGCGGCCCGTGCCGACGATCAGGCGCGAGCGGAAGCGGCGGCCGGCGACCTCCCAGGTGTCGTCGGCGTCCGTGTGCATGCCGTCCATGGCTCGCCCTTCAGCCTCCGCCGATGAAGTGGACGATCTCCAGCCGGTCGCCCGCGGCGAGCGCCGTCGTGGCGTAGGTGGAGCGCGGCACGATCTCGAGGTTGCGCTCGACCGCCACCTTGCGGGGGTCGAGCCCGATGCGCGCGAGGAGGTCCGCCACCGTCGCCGGGGCCGGGACCTCGCGCCTCTCGCCGTTCACCTCGATCGCGATCGTTGCCGCCATGGCCGAGAATGTGGCGAAGCCGGGCCCGGCCGGCAAGCCGCCGGCGCTCGACCCGGCCATGCGTGCCGGGGCTGCGGGGCCGGTCGGCCGGGGCGATCGGTGCGCCGGCGAATCGGCGTCGCGCTTGCGGCGGCGGACCGCGCCATGCTAGCCGCCCACGGCTTCGTGAAGCGAATCGGGAGACGGCAGTGGCTCCGCCCCTCATCGCCGTCCTGAACGGCCCCAACCTCAACCTCCTCGGCACGCGGGAGCCGGAGAAGTACGGCACCGCCACGCTCGACGACGTCGAGGCGCTCTGCGCCGAGGCGGCGGAGGAGCTGGGCCTCGCCATCGACTTCCGCCAGACCAACAGCGAGGGCGAGCTGATCACCTGGGTGCAGGAGTGCCGCGGCCGGGCCGAGGGCATCGTCATCAACCCGGCCGGCTACTCCCACACCTCGGTCGCGCTGATGGACGCCCTGCTCGCGGTCGGCCTGCCGGTGATCGAGGTGCACATCACCAACATCCACCGGCGGGAGGAATTCCGCCACCACTCCTACGTCTCCCGGGCCGCGACGGGGGTCATCGCCGGGCTCGGCATCGGCGGCTACGCGCTCGCGCTCAGGGCCATGGCCGGGATGCTGGAGGCTCTGGCCGCCGCCGAGGACGACAGCACGCAGGACGAGGACGCATGACCGAGGGCATCCGGTTCGATCCCGCCCAGATCCGCGAACTGGCGCGGATCCTGCGCGACACCGACCTTTCGGAGATCGAGCTGGTGGAGAAGGACAGCCGCATCCGGGTGGTGCGCCAGGTGACGGTGGCGCCGGCCGCGACCGCGACCGTGTCGGTCCCTCCCGCGCCGCCGGCCGCCGCCCCGGCCGCGCCGGCGACCGCGGCGGCGGAGCCGGCCGAGGCGGCGCCGCCGCCGGGCGCGGTCACCAGCCCGATGGTCGGCATCGCCTACCTCGCGCCCGAGCCCGGCGCCGCGCCCTTCGTGCAGGTCGGCGCCCGGGTCGAGCAGGGCCAGACGCTGCTGCTGATCGAGGCGATGAAGACCTTCAACCAGATCAAGGCGCCGAAGGCCGGCACCGTCACCCGCATCCTGGTCGAGAACGGCGCGCCGGTCGAATACGGCGAGCCGCTGATGGTCATCGAGTAGCGGTCCGGCACGGCGGCGGCGACGATGTTCGGCAAGGTCCTGATCGCCAACCGCGGCGAGATCGCGTTGCGCATCCACCGCGCCTGCCAGGAGATGGGCATCCGCACGGTCGCGGTGCACTCCACGGCCGACGCGACGGCGATGCATGTGCGCCTCGCCGACGAGAGCGTGTGCATCGGCCCGCCGGCGCCGCGCGACTCCTACCTCAACGTCGCGGCGATCCTCTCGGCCGCCACCATCACGGGCGCGGACGCGATCCACCCGGGCTACGGCTTCCTCGCCGAGAACGCCCGCTTCGCGGAGATGGTGGAGGCGCACGGCTTCGCCTTCATCGGCCCCGCGCCCGAGCACATCCGCATGATGGGCGACAAGATCGCCGCCAAGGCGGCGATGCGCCGGCTCGGCGTGCCGCTGGTGCCGGGCAGCGAGGGCGCGGTCGCGACGCTGGACGAGGCGCGCGCGGTCGCGGCGGAGGTCGGCTATCCCGTGCTGATCAAGGCCGCCGCCGGCGGCGGCGGTCGCGGGATGAAGGTCGCGCGCAGCGACGCGGAGCTCGAGGAGGCGTTCCGCGTCGCCCGCGCCGAGGCCAAGGCGGCCTTCGGCGACGATGCCGTGTACATCGAGAAGTTCCTCGACCGCCCGCGCCACATCGAGATGCAGGTGCTGGCCGACGCCCACGGCAACGTCGTGCACTTCGGCGAGCGCGACTGCTCGCTGCAGCGCCGCCACCAGAAGCTGGTCGAGGAGGCCGGCTCGCCGGTCCTGACCGCGGCGGCGCGCGACGCGCTCGGGGCGCAGGTCACGAGGGCGCTCGCCGAGCTCGGCTACCGCAACGCCGGCACGCTCGAATTCCTCTGGCAGGACGGCCACTTCGCCTTCATCGAGATGAACACCCGCCTGCAGGTCGAGCATCCGGTGACGGAGATGGTCTGCGGCGTGGACCTGGTGCGCGAGCAGATCCGCATCGCCGCCGGCGACCGGCTCGGCTACGGCCAGTCCGACATCCGCTTCCAGGGCCACGCCATCGAGTGCCGCATCACCGCGGAGGATCCGGAGAGCTTCGCGCCCTCGCCGGGGCGCGTGAGCATGTACCACGCCCCGGGCGGGCCCGGCGTGCGCGTGGACAGCGCGCTCTACGCCGGCTACGCGGTGCCGCCCTACTACGACAACCTGGTCGCCAAGCTCGTCGTCCACGCCGGCACGCGGGCGGAGGCGATCGCGCGGCTGCGCCGGGCGCTGGCCGAGATGGTCGTGGACGGCGTGCGGACCACGCTGCCGCTGCACCAGCGCATCGTGGAGGACGCCGAGTTCCAGGCCGGCGACTACACGATCCACTGGCTGGAGCGCTTCGTCGCGCGCGGGCGCGAGGCGCGCGGCCGCGAGGCGCGCGCCCGGGCCGCGTAGCCCGCCCTACGCCGCGTCCAGCGGCGCGTTCAGCGCCACGCCGGGCACGCGGATCCCCGCCGGGCGGCCCTTCGCGGTCGCGCCCTGCCACTGGCGGGTGTAGACCTCCGGCAGCGCCGGCCCGTCCTCGCAGGCGAGCCAGAGGCGGAACAGGTGGCGCCGCCGCCCGGGCTCCGGCCAGTCCTCGAAGGCGGTGCGCGAGTGCATGACCCAGTGGTTCGACAGGAACTGGATGTCGCCCTGGCGGAACTCCATGTCGAGATGGATCGCGGGGTCCTCGGCCAGGCTGTCGAGCAGGTCGCAGGCGGCGTCCAGCTCCGGCGTGATGCGCGGCACCTCCGGGAAGCGCTGCGCCTTGCGCATGGCGCTGCGCACGTAGGTCGCGATCAGCCCGCCGTCCGGCATCGGATTGAACACCGGCACGGCGTACCAGGGCTCGGCGCCCTCCGGCACCTCGCCGCGGCGGTCGCGGTACACCGGCCTGACCAGCTCCGCCAGCAGGTCCGGGCGGCGCCGCAGCATCTCGTTGTAGAGCGCGCCGGAGCTGACGATCGAGGAGAGGCCGCCGGACCTCGCGGGCTGCAGGCACAGCAGCCCGACCACGTCGGAGGAGTCGCAGTGGTAGGGCAGCCGCGCCGCGGTCTGGTAGCCGCGGCCGGTCGGCGCCGCGTAGTCCACGCCGATGTCCTTCACATGGCCGAGGACGTGGCCCTTGGCGTTCTGCGACACCGGCTCGCCGATCTTCGCGCCGAGGCCGAGATAGGCGATGGCGCACTGCCGCCTCGTCCAGCGCCCGACGGGCACGCCGCGGACCAGGATGAAGCCGCGCCCGCGCAGCACCGCCTGCTTCACCTGCGCGACCAGCGGCGCGAGGCCCGGCACGGCGAGGTCGTCCGGCCCGATCGCCGCGATGTCCACGCCCGCGGCGTCGAGGCGCGCGACCGCCTCCTCCAGCTCGGCGATCTCGGCCGCGGTCAGGGGGCGGATCCACTCCTCCGGCCGCCGCGCCATCTCCGGCCCGTACCAGACGAAGGGGCCGGAGACGGGGCGCAGTTCCGCGGTCGCGATGGTGGGGTCGTGCATGCGTCTCCTCTCTCGCGTCGGCGCCTCAGTTGGCCGGGCGGATGCTCGCCGCCAGGGTGCGCTCGTCCACCCGCGGCTCGGCGCGCAGGCAGCGCCGCGTCGCCCAGATGTTGACGAGCTGGTAGAGCGGGATGAAGGCCTCGTCCTCCACCGCCATCCGCACCGCCCCGCGCAGCATCGCCTCGCGCCGCTCGTCGTCGAAGGTCGCCACGGCGCGCGCGGTGAGGGCGTCGAGCGCCGGGTTGGAATAGCGGCTGCGGTTGGCCGAGCCGGTGCGCGCCCGCGGGTCCCAGGTGCCGAGGATGTTGACCAGGAAGGAGCTGGCCTCGCCGGTCACGCTGCCCCAGCCGATCAGGTGCATGGCGAATTCCTGCCGCGCCGAGCGCGCGGCGAAGCTCGCCCAGGGCAGCGCCTCGACCTGGGTGCGCACGCCGATGCGGGTCCACATCTGCGCCACCGCCTGCGCGGTCTTGGCGTCGTTCGGGTAGCGGTCGTTCGGGCTGTGCAGGGTGAGGCGGAAGCCGTCCGGGAAGCCGGCCTCGGCGAGCAGGCGTCGCGCCGCCTCCGGGTCGTAGGGCGGCGGACGGACGTCGGGATTGTGGCCGAAGGCGCCGGCCGGCAGCCACTGGCCGGAGGGATGCGCGGTGCCCTCCATCACCCGCTCGGCGAGCGCCCGGCGGTCGATCGCGATCGAGAGCGCGCGGCGCACGCGGATGTCCTGGAAGGGGTTGCGCGGGATCGGGCGGCCATCGTTGTCGGTCAGGAAGGGCACCGCGCCGTCGCGCGAGAGGTCGGCGCCGAGGAAGATCACCCGCAGCCCCTGGATGTCGAACACCGAGACGCGCGGGTCGCGCCGCAGCCGCGGCAGGTCGGTCGAGGGCACCTGGTCGATGACGTCCACGTCGCCGGCGAGCAGCGCCGCGGTGCGGGCGCCGTCGTTGCCGATGAAGCGGTAGGAGACGCGCGCCCAGGGCTCCGGCCCGCCCCACCAGGCGTCGTTGCGCGCCATCTCGGTGCGGTCGCCCGGGCGGTAGGAGACGAGGCGGTAGCGGCCGGTGCCGATCGCGGCGCGGCCGGCGTTGTAGTCCTCCGTCGTCGCCCCCTCGCCGGCATGGCGCGAGACGATCGCGATGTTGGCGAGCTCGGTCGGCAGCAGCGCGTGCGGCCGGTGGGTGTGGAAGCGGATGGTGAGGGGGTCCACCACCTCGACGCGGGCGATGGCGCGGAGGTAGCCGCCGAAGCCGCCCGGGCTGTTGGGCACGTTGGGGGCGCGGGCGATGGTGAAGGCGACGTCGTCGGCGGTGAAGTCGCGCCCGTCGTGCCATTTCACGCCCGGCCGCAGGCGGAACTCCCAGACCGTCGGCTCGATCACCCGCCACTCCGCGGCGAGGCCCGGATAGGGGCGCGCCTGGGGGTCGCGCTCCACCAGCCGGTCGAAGATGTGCATCGAGAGGGAGTTGTTCGGGCTGGCGTTGTAGAAGTGGGGATCGAGTGAGGTGACCGAACCGCCGATCCCGATGCTCAGCGCCGCCCCCTGCTGCGCCGCGGCCGGCGCGCCCCCGGCGATGCCCGCCGCGACGACGGCCGCCGCGACCCCGGCGGCGCGGCGGCGCGGGACGGACGGGGGGGCGTGCGGGCGGGTCGGTGGGCGCATCGTGCAACTCCGGGGCGGGAGACCGCGGCGGCGCGGCGGACCGGCGCCGCCGCCGTCAGCCTAGCCGGCGCCGGGCGGGGCTGCTACAAGAACGACGTCTGGGAGTGACCGAGGGCCAAAGAATGTCCGGAATCCTGCGGAGGAATGCGTCCATCGCGGTCGGCGCCGCCGTGCTGGGACTGGCGGCGGTGGGCGCCGCCGCGCCCGAGGCCCGGGCGCAGACCCTGACGATGGCGGTCGGCGCGCCGGTCACCTCGCTCGACCCGCACTACCACCAGCTCTCGCCCAACAACGCGGTCGCGGACATGATCTTCGACCGCCTCATCAACACCGACAACCTGTCGCGCATGGTCCCCGGCCTTGCCGTCGAGTGGCGGCCGGTCGGGCCGACGGTCTGGGAGTTCAGGCTCCGCCCGGGCGTCCGCTTCCACAACGGCAACCCCTTCACCGCCGAGGACGTCGCCTTCACGATCCAGCGCGTGCCCAACGTGCCCAACAGCCCCTCCTCCTTCGCCGCCTACGTGCGGCCGATCCAGGGGGTGGAGATCGTGGACCCGCTGACGATCCGGCTGCGCACGGCCTCGCCCGCGCCGCTGCTGCCTCAGGACCTGACCAACGTCCGCATCCTCGACCGCGAGACGCACGAGAACGCGGCGACCGAGGACTTCAACGCCGGTCGCGCGGCGATCGGCACCGGGCCCTGGCGGGTGGTCCAGCACCGCAGCGGCGACCGCATCGAGTTCGAGCGGAACGACGGCTACTGGGGCGACAGGCCGGCCTTCCAGCGCGTCAACTACCGGATGATCACCAACGACGCGGCGCGCACCGCGGCGCTGCTCGCCGGCGACGTCGAGTTCATCGACCAGGTGCCGACCTCGGACCTGGCCCGGCTGCGCGGCGACCAGCGCGTGACGCTGTCGGAGATCACCGGGCTTCGGCTGATCTTCCTCGGCCTCGACCACCTGCGCGCGCCGAACGAGGACTCCCCCTTCGTCACCGGCAACGACGGCCGGCCGCTCGGCCGCAACCCGCTGCGGGACGTGCGCGTGCGCCGCGCGCTCTCGATCGCGATCGACCGCCAGGCGATCGTGGAGCGGGTGATGGAGGGTGCGGCGACGCCCGCCGGACAGTTCCTGCCGCCCGGCGTGTTCAGCCACGTGCCCGAGCTCGGCCCGCCGCGCTACGATCCGCAGGAGGCGCGGCGCCTGCTCGCCGAGGCCGGCTACCCGGACGGCTTCCGCCTCACCCTGCACTCGCCCAACGACCGCTACATCAACGACTCGCGCATCGCCCAGGCGATCGGCCAGATGTGGACCCGCATCGGCGTGCGCACGGCGGTCGAGGCGCAGACCTGGACGACCTTCATCGGCCGCGCCGGGCGGCAGGAATTCTCGGCCCACCTGATCGGGTGGGGCTCCAACCCCGAGGGCTCGCACCCGCTGCGCAACATCATCCACACCGCGAACCGGGAGCGCGGCTTCGGCGCCTCCAACCGGGGCCGCTACTCGAACCCGGAGGTGGACGCACTGATCGAGCAGGCGCTGGTCGAGCTTGACGACGAGAAGCGGGAGCGCCTGCTCCAGGAAGCCAAGCGCAAGGCCTTCGAGGACGTGGCGATCATCCCGCTGCACATCCAGACCAACATCTGGGCGATGCGGCGCAACCTGGCGCACACCCCGCGCAACGACGAGCTGACGCGGGCGCAGGACGTGCGGCCGGCCAGCGTCCCCGCCGCCCGCTGAGCCGGCGCAGGGCGGCGCGCGCATGAGCGTCTACATGCTCCGGCGGCTGCTGCAGGCGGTCGCCGTGGTGTTCGCGATGTCGCTGATCGTCTTCGTCGGCGTCTACGCGATCGGCGATCCGGTCGAGATCCTGATCAGCCCCGACGCCGACCAGATCGAGCGCGAGCGCGCGATCGCCGCCCTCGGCCTCGACCTGCCGCTGTGGGAGCAGTACTTCGTCTTCCTGAGCAAGGCGCTGCAGGGCGACCTCGGCCGCAGCTTCGTGTTCAACGAGCCGGCGCTCCGGCTGATCCTCCAGCGCATGCCGGCGACGCTCGAGCTCGCCTTCGGCGCGACGATCATGGCGCTGGTCATCGGCCTGCCGCTCGGGCTCTACGCCGGGCTGAGGCCGGACTCGCCGGTCAGCCGCACGATCATGGCGGGCTCGATCCTCGGCTTCTCGCTGCCGACCTTCTGGGTCGGGCTGATGCTGATCATGGTCTTCGCCGTGCAGCTCGGCTGGCTCCCGTCCACCGGGCGCGGGCCGACGCGCGAGTTCCTCGGCATGCAGTGGAGCTTCCTGACCTGGGACGGGCTGCGCCATCTGCTGCTGCCGGCGATCAACCTCTCGCTGTTCAAGATCAGCCTGGTGATCCGCCTGACCCGCGCCGGGGTGCGCGAGACCATCCTGATGGACTTCGTGAAGTTCGCCCGCGCCAAGGGCCTCTCGCCCAACCGGGTGATCTTCGTGCACGTGTTCAAGAACATCCTGATCCCGGTCGTCACCGTCGTCGGGCTGGAGCTCGGCTCGACCATCGCCTTCTCGGTGGTGACGGAGAGCGTCTTCGCCTGGCCGGGCATGGGCAAGCTGATCATCGACTCGATCAACGTGCTCGACCGGCCGGTGATCGTCGCCTACCTGATGATCATCGTGATGATGTTCATCATCATCAACCTGGTCGTGGATCTCACCTATTCGGTGCTCGATCCGCGGGTGCGGCTGGAGGCCAAGGGGACATGAGCGATCTCGCTCTCGACCGCGCCGCCGCCGTCCCGTCGGTCGCGCAGGAGCGCGTGGAGACGCCGTTCCGGCGCTTCGTCGCCGAGTTCGCGGAATCCAAGCTCGCGCTGCTCGGCCTCGGCGTGTTCGTGGTGATCGCGCTGACCGCGATCTTCGCGCCCTGGCTGGCGCCGCAGAACCCCTACGACCTCGGCCAGCTCGACATCATGGACGGACGGATGGAGCCCGGCACGGTGGGCGGCGCCGGCTTCACCTTCTGGCTCGGCACCGACGACCAGGGCCGGGACATGCTCTCCGGCATCATGTACGGGCTGCGCATCTCGCTCAGCGTCGGCGCGGGGTCGGCGCTGATCGCCTGCTTCATCGGCGCCTCGCTCGGGCTGCTCGCGGCCTATGCGGGCGGGCGGACCGACAGCCTGATCATGCGCCTCGTGGACCTCCAGCTCTCCTTCCCGGCGATCCTCGCGGCGCTGATGATCCTCGCCTTCCTCGGCAAGGGCATCCTCAACGTCGTCATCGCCCTGGTGCTGGTGGAATGGGCCTACTACGCCCGCACCGTACGCGGCACCGCCCTCGTCGAGCGGCGGCGCGAGTACATCGAGGCCGCGCACTGCCTCGCGCTGCCGACGCGGCGGATCCTGTTCAGGCACCTGCTGCCGAATTGCATGCCGCCGCTGATCGTGGTCGCCACCATGCAGGTGGCGCGCGCGATCGCGCTGGAGGCGACGCTCTCCTTCCTCGGCCTCGGCGTGCCGATCACCGAGCCCTCGCTCGGCCTGCTGATCGCCAACGGCTACGAGTACATGCTGAGCGGGAAGTACTGGATCAGCTTCTATCCGGGGATCGCGCTCCTGATCACCATCGTCTCCATCAACCTCGTCGGCGACCAGCTGCGCGACGTGCTCAATCCGCGGCTCAGGAAGTGAACGGCACCGCGCCCCCGACGCTGGAGGTCCGCAACCTCCGCACCCACTTCTTCACCCGCGCCGGCGTGGTGAAGGCGGTGGACGACGTCTCCTTCTCCGTCCCGCGCGGCAAGGTGCTCGGCCTGGTCGGCGAGTCGGGCTCGGGCAAGTCCGTGACCGGCTTCTCGGTGATGGGCCTGGTGGACCCGCCCGGCCGCGTCGTCTCGGGCGAGATCCTCTTCCAGGGCCGCGATCTGACCAAGCTCTCCGAGGAGGAGATGCGCGACCTGCGGGGCAACCGCATCGCGATGATCTTCCAGGACCCGATGATGACGCTCAATCCGGTCCTGCGCATCGACACGCAGATGATCGAGACCGTGCTCGCCCACGCCAGGGTCTCGCGGGAGGAGGCGCGGCAGCGCGCGCGCGACGCCCTCGGCATGGTCGGCATCCCGAGCCCGGAGGAGCGGCTGCAGTCCTATCCGCACCAGTTCTCCGGCGGCATGCGCCAGAGGGTGGCGATCGCCATCGCGCTGCTGCACCGCCCCGAGCTCATCATCGCCGACGAGCCGACCACCGCCCTCGACGTGACGATCCAGGGCCAGATCCTCGCCGAGGTGCAGAAGCTCTCGGCGACCACCGGCACCGCGCTGATCTGGATCACCCACGACCTCTCCGTCGTCGCCGGCCTCGCCGACGAGATCGCGGTGATGTACGCCGGGCGCATCGTCGAGCACGGCACGGTGGCCGAGGTCCTCGACCGGCCGCTGCATCCCTACACGGTCGGCCTGATCGGCTCGGTGCCGAGTCGCAACCGCCGGGGCGAGCCGCTGCGCCAGATCCCCGGCATGACGCCCTCGCTGCTCAACCTCCCGCCCGGCTGCCCGTTCCGCGCCCGCTGCCCGCGCGCCGCCGAGGACTGCCGCGAGGAGCCGCCGATGCGCGAGGTCGTGCCCGGGCGCGACGTGCGCTGCTTCCGACCGCACCTCGAGGCCGCGGAAGAGGCCACCGCATGAGCAGCGCGACGCTCGACAGGCCGCAGCCGCAGGCCGCCCCCGACGCCGCGCCGCCGATGGTGGAGCTGCGCGGCGTCTCCCGCCGCTTCGAGAAGAAGCTCGATTTCGCCGGGAAGCTCGCCCGCCGCCTCGGCGCCCCGGTGCGCGAGGAGGTGGTGCACGCGGTGGACGGCGTGGACCTCGCCATCCGCCGGGGGGAGGTGGTGGGCCTGGTCGGCGAGTCCGGCTGCGGCAAGTCCACCCTCGGCCGCATGGTCGCGGGCATCCTGCCGCCCACCGCGGGCACCATCCTGCGCGACGGGCGCGACGTCGCCACCCTGCCGCCGGCGGAGGCGCGGGAGATCAAGCTGCGCACGCAGATGATCTTCCAGGACCCCTACGCCTCGCTCAACCCGCGCATGAGGGTGGCGGACATCGTGGGCGAGGCGCCGCTGGTGCACGGCATCGTCGCGCGCTCGGAGTTCGACGCCTACGTGGACGAGCAGCTCCGCCGCGCCGGCCTCGACCCCGCCTTCAAGCGGCGCTACCCGCACCAGTTCTCCGGCGGCCAGCGCCAGCGCATCGGCATCGCCCGCGCGCTCGCGGTCAAGCCCGACTTCCTGGTCTGCGACGAGGCGGTGGCGGCGCTCGACGTCTCGATCCAGGCGCAGATCCTCAACCTGTTCATGGCGCTGCGGCGCGAGCTCGACCTCACCTACCTGTTCATCAGCCACGACCTCGGCGTGGTCGAGCACCTCTCGGACCGCGTGGTCATCATGTACCTCGGCCGCGTGCTCGAGGAGGCGCCGGCGGAGGAGGTGTTCCGCCGCCCGAACCATCCCTACACCCAGTCGCTCCTCGCCTCCGTGCCGCGCATCGAGGCACGCAAGCGCGCCTTTTCGGTGGTGCAGGGCGAGATCCCCTCGCCGCTCAACCCGCCGAGCGGCTGCCACTTCCACCCGCGCTGCCCGCACGCGATGGAGCGCTGCAAGGCGGAGCGCCCGCGCCTGCGCGAGATCGCGCCGGGCCACCGCAGCGCCTGCCACCTGAACGACGCGGCGGCGGGGACCGCGTGACGGGCCGCGTCCTGCGCCTCGCCCCGCTGCTCGCGGCGCTCGCCCTGCTCGCCGCCGGCATCGTCGCCTGCGGGCGGGCGGCGGATGGCGGCGGCCAGTCCGGCCCCTACATCGGCCTCGGCGGCGGACTGAACCGCGCGACGCGCTAGCGCCGATCGCGGTCGGCGGGCGCCGGCCGGAAGCATGGATGGCTCGACCGGCGACGAGCGGGGCCGCTGCGGCCAGCGCCGCCGGGCGGGAACGGCCCCGGCGGCGCCGCGGCTCGCGGGGCGCGGCGGGCGTCAGACCGTGAACTGCTCGGCGATGATCCGCTCGGACAGGTGGTGGTCCGGGTCGAACAGCAGGGTCAGCGAGATGCTGCGGTCCTCGCGCACCTCCACCCGCTGCACGTCGCGCACCTCGGTGTAGTCGGCGACCGCCGCGACCGGGCGCTTGTCCGGCTCCAGGATCTCGAACACCACCACCGCCTTGTTCGGCAGCAGCGCCCCGCGCCAGCGCCGCGGCCGGAAGGCGCTGATCGGCGTCATCGCCAGCAGCTCGGCGCCGAGCGGGATGATCGGCCCGTGCGCCGAGAGGTTGTAGGCCGTGCTGCCGGCCGGCGTGGCGACGATGATGCCGTCGCAGATCAGCTCCGGCAGGCGCTCCTTGCCGTCCACCAGGATGCGGATCTTCGCCGCCTGCCGCGTCTCGCGCAGCAGCGAGACCTCGTTGATGGCGAGCGCCTCCTCCGCCCGCCCATCCGCCGTCGTCGCGATCATCCGCAGGGGGTGCAGCACCGCCGCCTGCGCCACGGCGAGGCGCTCGGGCAGCCCCTCCTCGCGGTAGTCGTTCATCAGGAAGCCGACGCTGCCGCAGTTCATCCCGTAGACCGGGATGTTGCGGCCGAGGAAGCGGTGCTGCGTCTCCAGCATGAAGCCGTCGCCGCCGAGCGCGACGATCACCGCCGCCTGCTCCGGCGGCACGTCGCCGTAGCGGGCGACCAGGCGTTCGCGCGCCTTGCCCGCCACCTCGGTCGCGGCGGCGAGGAAGGCGATGCGCCCGGCGAAGGCCTGCGCTCCCACCGTCGGCGCATCCGCCGCCGAGGGGCGCGCGCCGGCGTCCGGCGCGGCGGCGGTCGCGCTCACGCCAGCCTGCGGTGCTCGAGCACCGGCATGTCGCGCCGCACCCGCTCGGTCAGCGCCCGGTCCACCCGCGCCGTGGCCCAGCCCACCCCGTCGGAGGCCTTCGCCACCACATGCCCCCAGGGATCGCAGACCAGGGAGTGGCCATAGACCTGCCGCTTCTGCCCGCGCTCCAGGTACTCGCCCCAGCTCGCCGCGGCGGCGATCCAGCACTGCGTCTCGATGGCCCGCGCCCGCAGCAGCACCTCCCAGTGGTCCTTGCCGGTGGCGAGGGTGAAGTTGGAGGGCACGAGGATCAGCTCCGCCCCCGCCCGGCGCAGCGCCAAGTAGAGCTCCGGGAAGCGCATGTCGTAGCAGATCGTGAGGCCGAGCCGCACCCCGCCCGGCCCCTCGGTCGTGACGATCTCGCGTCCGCCCTCGTAGGCGGCGCTCTCGCGGTAGCCGGTGCCGTCCGGGGCGGTGATGTCGAACAGGTGGATCTTGCGGTAGCGCGCGACCTCCCGTCCCTCCGGATCGAACAGCAGGGAGGTGTTGCGCAGCCGGCCCCCTTCGCCCCCCGCCTCGATGATCGAGCCGCCATGGACGAAGAGGCGATGGGCGCGGGCGAGGCCGCGCAGGAATTCGTAGGCCGGCCCGCCGGCCTCGCCGGAGCCTTGCGGCGGCAGGACCTCGGCAGCGGCCTGGCGGGCCGCGCGGTCGCCGCCGAGGTTGGTCCAGGTCTCGGGCAGGCTGATCAGGTCCGGGCGGTCGGCGGCGATGGCGGCCTCGGCCAGGCGGCGCGCCTGGGCGATGTTGGCGGCCTTGTCGCTGCCCTGGTTCATCTGGATGACGGTGACGCGCATGGGGCGGCGGGTACGTCCGGTTGCGGTGGTCGGGGTGGGCGGTGAGAGGACCGGTTCGCGGCCGGCCCCCCGCGAGGCGCGATCGGCGGCCGAGGCATGCTGGCGGCGGTGGTCGCGCCGCCACGCCCCGCATCAAGCCGGAGCGGCGCGCTGCCGGCAAGGGGGCCGCGTCCGGTGGCGCCGGTCGCCTGGGCCTCGTGCGCCGGTTTGACAGCCGCGGGTCCGCCTCCCCATGCTGCGCGCCGCCGTCTTCCATGGGACATCCGCAGCCGCCCGTGCCGCTCGACCCCGCCGACAACAGCGCCCAGCGCCTTTCCCCCGCCTACCGCCTCGCGGTGGAGGACACCGAGTTCCTGCTGCGGGACGAGATGCGCGCGCTCCGCTTCGCCCTCGAATACGCCAAGGCGGAGCTGGCGCTGCGCGAATGGGGCGTGCGTTCCACCATCGTCGTCTTCGGCTCCGCCCGCATCCCGTCCCCGGAGGACGCCGAGGCCGCCATCGCCGCCGCGCCCGAGGGCAAGGCGCGCGAGATCGCGCGCCGCCGCGCCGCCCTCTCGCGCTACTACGCCATGGCGCGGGAGTTCGGCCACATCGCCTCGCGCCGCGGCGGCGCCCTCTCGCCCAACGGCAGGCTGCGCGACAACGTCATCGCCACCGGCGGCGGCCCGGGGATCATGGAGGCGGCGAACCGCGGCGCCGCGGACGCCGGGGCCCCCTCGATCGGCTTCAACATCACCCTGCCGGCCGAGCAGCAGCCCAACCCCTACTCCACGCCCGACCTCACCTTCCGCTTCCACTACTTCGCCATGCGCAAGATGCACCTGGCGATGCGCGCCAACGCGCTGGCGATCTTCCCCGGCGGCTTCGGCACCTTCGACGAGCTGTTCGAGCTGCTGACCCTGACCCAGACGCGCAAGGCGCCGCCACTGCCGATTGTGCTGTTCGGCGCCGAGTACTGGCGTCGCGTCGTCGCCTGGGACGTCCTGGTCGAGCAGGGCATGGTGGACCCTGCCGACCTCGACCTGTTCGAGATCGTGGACAGCGCCGAGGAGGGCTGGCACGCGATGATCCGCCGCGGCCTCGCCGCCCACACCCCGCCCGGCCGGGCCGTGCTGGACGAGGAGTGACGCCGCCCCTCGCGGTACCGGTCCGCCCGGCCCACCCCGGAGGAGGAGCCATGCCCCAGCTCGCCGACCGCGTCGCCCTCGTCACCGGCGCCGCCTCCGGCATCGGCGCCGCCTGCGCCGAGGCCCTGGCGCGCGAGGGCGCCCATGTGGTCCTCACCGACCTCGACGCGGCGCGCGGCGAGGCCCTGGCGGCGCGGCTGCGCGGTGCCGGCCGGGCCGCGGAGTTCCTCCCCCAGGACGTGACCGACGAGGCGCGCTGGGCGGAGATCGTCGCCGCCATCGAGGCGCGGCGCCGCCGGCTCGACATCCTCGTCGCCAACGCCGGCATCGGCATCATCGCCCCGGCGGTGGAGATCAGCCTCGCCGACTGGCGCCGGCAGATGGCGGTCAACGTGGAGGGGGTGTTCCTCGGCGTGAAGCACTGCATCCCGGCGATGCGCCGCGGCGGGCGGGGCGGGGCGATCGTGATCATGTCCTCGGTCGCCGGGCTGCGCGGCTCGGCCGGGCTCTCCTGCTACGCCGCGACCAAGGCGGCGGTGCGCTACTTCGCCAAGTCGGTCGCGCTGGAATGCGCCGAGGCGCGCGACGGGATCCGGGTGAACACGGTCCATCCCGGCATCATCGCCACGCCGATCTGGGAGAAGCTGCCGGCCGGCGCCGGCGGACGCAACGCGCCGCTCGACCCGCAGCGCCTCGCCGCCGCCGGCGTGCCGCTCGGCGAGGCGGGGCGGCCGGAGGACATCGCCGGGGGCGTGGTCTTCCTCTGCTCCGACGCCGCGCGCCACATGACCGGGGCGGAGCTGGTGATGGACGGCGGCATGACCGCCGGGCGGATGGGCAGCCTGGCCGCGGCCGCGCGGTAGGCGCGGCGCGCGGGGCCGGAGGTCCGCCCGGCGCCGGATCAGCGGTCGCGCCACGGCGGGCGCGGCGGCGGCACGAGGTCCCAGGGCCGACGCTCGGCCTCGCGCAGCGCCTCGGCGCGGCTGATGCCGATGTCGGAGAGCATGCGGTCGTCCATCGCGGCGAGCTGGCGCCGCGTCTCGATGGCGGCGACCATGCGGGCGAGGAAATCCAGCCAGGCGCGCCCCGGCCGGCGGCGGCCCCGCGCGGCGGCGGTGAGGGCGGGAGCGGAGCCGGCGTGGCAGCAGGAGGTGGCGTCGGACATGGCGTCGGCTCTCCCTCGAGGCGCGTTCGGAGCGAGGATGGGACGGGCGTTCCCATAAGGAAAACGAAATCTATTGACCTTCGGCATCAGATGCTTTGATGATTACCGAAGGAGGGTCCGGCCATGCTCGCCATCCCGCCCGGTCTCGATCCCGACGTCCTGCGCAGCTTCGTCCTCATCGCCGAGGGCGGGAGCTTCACCCGCGCCGCGCAGCTGGTGGGGCGCACCCAGTCGGCGGTCTCGATGCAGATCCGCCGGCTGGAGGAGACGCTCGGCAGGCCGCTGCTGCACCGCGGCGCGCGCGGGGTGGAGCCGACGCCGCACGGCGCCTGGCTGCTCGACCGCGCGCGCCGGCTGCTCGCCATGCATGACGAGATCCTGGCGAGCTTCCGCAGCCCGGAGGTCGCCGGCAGCGTCCGCCTCGGCACCCCGGACGACTACGCGCTGCGCTGGCTGCCCGGCATCCTCGCCGCCTTCGCCGACAGCCACCCGGCGGTGGAGGTGGAGGTGGTCTGCGCCCCCTCCAACGAACTGGCGGAGCGGCTGACGCGGGGCGAGGTGGACCTGACCCTGCTCTCCGGCGGCAACGAGCCGCCCGGGCTGCAGGGGCGGACCCTGTGGCGGGGCCGGCTGGTGTGGATCGGCTCGGCGCGGCACGCGACGCACCGGCGCTCGCCGCTGCCGCTCGCGCTCGCGCAGCCGCGCTGCGTCTGGCGGCGCGCGGCGACGGCGGCGCTCGATGCGGCGGGGATCGCGTGGCGGACCGCCTATGTCAGCACCTCCCAGACCGGCACGCTCGCCCCGACCCTGGCGGGGCTGGCGGTGACCGTCGGCATGGCGGGGCCGCTGCCGCCCGGGCTGCGGCACCTCGGCGCCGAGGAAGGGCTGCCGCCGCTGCCGGAATTCACGATCGAGCTGCTGTCCGGCCCCGACCGCACGCCGGTCGCCGAGGCGCTGGCGCGGCACATCGAGGAGAGCTTCCGCCGCGAGGCCGCGCTGGAGGGCGCGGCGCCGAAGGCGGCTGCCGCTTGAGCCGGGCCTGGCGGCATGGCATCAGCCCGGGCCCGGCCGTTGTTCCACCGGGAGGAGACAGGAGCCTCGCGCCCATGCAGCGTCGTCAACTCGTCGCCCTGACCGCGGCGGGGCTCGCGGCACCCGCGGTGCTGCGCGCCCAGGGGGCCGCCGCGAACTGGCCCGAGCGGCCGGTCCGCATCATCGTCCCCTTCCCGCCGGGCGGCTCGACCGACACCATCGCCCGCATCTTCCAGCCGCGGCTGACCGAACTGCTCGGCAGGCAGGTGGTGATCGAGAACCGCGGCGGCGCCTCCGGCTCGATCGGCGCGATCGAGGCGGCGCGCTCGCAGCCCGACGGCCACTCCTGGCTGCTCGCCTACGACAACGAGGCGACCAACCAGACCGTGATGCGCCTGCCCTACCGGACGCTGGAGGACCTGGCGCCGGTCAGCCTGGTGGCGACCGGGCCGCTCTGCCTGGTGGCGCACAAGGACACGCCCTACCGCAGCTTCCAGGACGTGGTGGAGGCGGCGAAGCGCGCGCCGGACACGATCAACTACGCCACCTCGGGCGTCGGCGGCCTCGCCCATGTCTCGACCACGCTGCTCGCGCAGCAGGCCGGCATCCGGCTCGTGCACGTGCCCTACCGCGGCGGCGGGCCCGCGCTGCAGGACGCGACGGCGGGGCACGTGCCGCTGTTCATGTCGAACGTCGTCATCATCAGCCAGCACATCCGCGCCGGCACGCTCCGCCCGCTCGGCGTGACGACGCGCGAGGAGACGCGCCACGTCCCCGGCGTGAAGAGCTTCGCCCAGCAGGGGGTGGGCGACTTCGAGGCGCCGACCTGGTGGGCCTTCTTCGGCCGCGCCGGCACGCCGCAGCCGATCCTCGAGCGGATGCACGCGGCGCTGACGCAGGTGCTGCGCGAGCCCGCCGTGAAGGCCAGGATCGAGGAGCAGGGCGCCGACGTCATCGCGTCCGACCCGGCCGAGTGCCGCCGCTTCGTCGCGGGCGAGATCGAGAAGTGGGGCCGGGTGATCCGCGAGAACGACATCCGCGCGGACAGCTGATCGTGGACGAGGCCGCGCGCTTCGCCGCGATGATGGAGGACGGCGCCGTGCTGCGGCGCCGCATGGCGGCCGAGGCCGCGCCCGCCGTGCTCGCCGTGGTGGCGGCGTGCGAGCGCAGCCTGCGCGCCGGGGGCAAGCTCCTGTTCTGCGGCAACGGCGGCAGCGCGGCGGACGCGCAGCACCTGGCGACGGAGTGGCTGGTGCGGCTGCGCGCGCGCGTCGAGCGCCCCTCCTGGCCGGCGATCGCGCTGACCCTCGACCCCGCGGCGCTGACCGCGGGCGGCAACGACTACGGCTTCGAGCAGGTGTTCGCGCGCCCGCTTGCGGGCCTCGGCCGTGCCGGCGACGTGCTGTTCGGCATCACCACGAGCGGCCGCTCGCCCAACGTGTTGCGCGCGCTCGAGACGGCGCGGGCGATGGGCATCGTCACGGTCGGCCTGCTGGGCGGCGACGGCGGTCCTGCGCGCGCGCTCTGCGACCATGCGCTGGTGGTGCCGAGCGCGGAGACGGCGCGGGTGCAGGAGCTGCACATCGCCCTCGGCCACGCGGTGCTGGAGCTCCTGGAGGACCGCCTGGTCGGCGGGACGGCGGGGCGCGCCGGCCCGTGACGGTGCTGCTGACCGGCGCGGCCGGCTTCATCGGCATGCATGTCGCCGAGGCGCTGCTCGCGCGCGGCGAGCGCGTGCTCGGCCTCGATTCCCTGACGCCCTACTACGACCTCCGGCTGAAGCGGGCCCGGCTCGCGCGGCTCGAGGGGCGCGCGGGCTTCGAGTTCCTGCCGCTCGACGTCGCCGACCGCGCGGCGATGCTGGCGCTGGCCGAGGAGCGGGCGGCGGAGGTCACGCGCATCGTCCACCTCGCCGCCCAGCCGGGGGTGCGGCACTCGCTCGTGGACCCCTTCGCCTATGTGGACGCCAACGTCATGGGGCACCTCGTGGTGCTGGAGGCGGCGCGGCGGCTCGGGCGCCTGGAGCACGTGGTCTATGCCAGCTCGTCCTCGGTCTATGGCGGCAACGAATCGCTGCCGTTCCGCGAGAGCGACCGGGTGGACCACCCGGTCTCGCTCTATGCCGCGACCAAGCGGGCGGCGGAGCTGATCAGCGAGAGCTACGCCCTCCTCTTCGCCCTGCCGCAGACGGGGCTGCGCTTCTTCACGGTCTATGGCCCCTGGGGGCGGCCCGACATGGCGCCGTGGCTGTTCGCCGAGGCGATCCTCGAGGGGCGGCCGATCACCCTCTACGAGGGCGGGCGGCTGCGGCGCGACTTCACCTACATCGAGGACATCGTCGCCGGCGTGCTCGGCTGCCTCGACCGGCCGCCGGAGAGCCGGAGGCCGCGGCTGCTCAACATCGGCAACCATCGCAGCGAGGAGGTGCGGCGCTTCCTCTCGCTGCTCGAGCAGGCGCTGGGCCGCGAGGCGGTGGTGGTGGAGGCGCCGCGGCCGCCGACCGACGTTCCGGAGACCTGTGCCGACATCGACGCGATCGCCGCGCTGACCGGCTTCGCGCCGCGCACGCCGATCGAGGCCGGCGTTCCGCGCTTCGCGGAATGGTTCCTCGGCTGGCGCGAGAATCGCCGGCCGGGGGGTTGACCGGCCGCGCGGCGGGGAATAGATAGCCGCTCCGTCGCGAAGCGATGGACCTTGACGGTGGTGGGGTCGCCCGCCATATTGATGGGTCCGTCGCAGAGGCGGCCTCCAGGAAGGCGCGGATGCCGCGGTTCCGGCAAGGGATCGTGGCTCCTTGTGGGTCCTGGTTGTTCTCTGACAGTTGCATCGGTCTTCTGGATGGAAGCCTGGGGGTGTGGTCTTGGCTGCGGGCGG
>NZ_BMKS01000007.1:0-179698 GCF_014644455.1 Caldovatus sediminis
AACCTGAAGGCCGCAGGTTCAAATCCTGCCCCCGCACCCACCCTTCCAACCTCAACCAGACCAGCCGGACGCAAGGGCAGCATCCCCGCATGCTCGCGCCGTTGCCCCGAAAGTATCCATCCGGCGAAGGCCGCAGGTGATATGAGCGCCTTCGGCCGGCAGGAACACCATGAGCGGGTCCGTGAACCCCGCGGACAGACCGCCCGATCCGGGCCACTCCGATCCCGATGTTCCGCTTCCTCCCTCCGGAAGGGTCTGTTTTTGGTAGAAGAGGCCACGGTTGGATTCCCGCCGCCCCGATTGGCACCAGCAGGGACCCGAGTCGCATGGACAGCGCCATTCGCCACCCGCCTTCCGGTCGCGCCCGCCTCTACCAACCGCCGAAATCAGCGATGCAGTCCGGACGCGCACGCGCGCGGGGCTGGGTATTGGAGTTCGCCCCGGCCGAGCCGAAGCGCATCGACCCGCTGACCGGCTGGTGCGGCTCCGGCGACACGGTGGCGACGCAGCTTCGGCTGCATTTCGACACGAAGGACCACGCGCTGGCCTACGCGAGGGCCAACGGCATCGCGATCGAGGTCGAGGCGCCGCCGCCGTCGGAGCGGGCGGCGATCCGGCCGAAGGCCTACGCCGACAACTTCCGCTGGGGGCGGACCGAGAACTGGACGCATTGAGCCGGCGCGGGCGCGGCGCCGCGAAGCGGGCGCCGCTGCGGCTTGCGGCGGGCCAACCGCCGCTGGGCGAGTGGCGCCGATCCCGCTAGTCTGCGCCGCAAAGCGGCGCCCTTAGCTCAGCCGGATAGAGCGGCGACCTTCTAAGTCGCGGGTCGGGGGTTCGAATCCCTCAGGGCGCGCCAGAAAGCGAGAAACCGGTCGCTCATGCTCCCGCCGTTCGCTTCGCACGGGCCATGCAGGAAGCCGAAGGCGAGGGCCGGAGGCGCCACCTCGCTCCTTCTCCTTCCGTCTCCGGCCAGACCCTTGTTTCCGCCTCCGCGCCTCAATACATCCCCGGCGTGCAGGGCCCCGCCCGGCCGGGATCGGGTCCCCCCTCCGCCACAACCGACCCCATCCGCAACGAAGGGGGCGGGCGCGGTGCCTCCACCAGGGCCGCCCCCGCCAGCCGCTAAAGGAGATCACGGATGAGCAAAGTCATCGGCATCGACCTCGGCACCACCAACTCCTGCGTCGCCATCATGGAGGGCAAGGAGGTCCGGGTGATCGAGAACGCCGAAGGCATGCGGACCACGCCCAGCATGGTCGCCTTCACCAAGACAGGCGAGATTCTGGTGGGCCAGGCCGCGAAGCGCCAGGCGGTGACCAACCCGCAGAACACGCTCTACGCCGTCAAGCGCCTGATCGGCCGCCGCTTCGACGACCCGATGGTCCAGAAGGACATCGGCCTCGTCCCCTACAAGATCGTGCGCGCCGACAACGGCGACGCCTGGGTCGAGGTCGAGGGCAAGCGCTACGCGCCGCAGCAGATCAGCGCCTACGTGCTGACCAAGATGAAGGAGACGGCCGAGGCCTATCTCGGCGAGAAGGTGACGCAGGCCGTCATCACCGTCCCCGCCTACTTCAACGACGCCCAGCGTCAGGCGACGAAGGAGGCCGGCCAGATCGCGGGCCTCGAGGTGCTGCGCATCATCAACGAGCCGACCGCGGCCGCGCTCGCCTACGGGCTCGACAAGAAGCAGTCCGGCACGATCGCGGTCTACGACCTCGGCGGCGGCACCTTCGACATCTCGATCCTCGAGATCGGCGACGGCGTCTTCGAGGTGAAGTCCACCAACGGCGACACCTTCCTCGGCGGCGAGGACTTCGACCAGCGCGTCATCGACTACCTCGCGGACGAGTTCAGGAAGGAGCAGGGCATCGACCTGCGCAACGACCGCCTCGCGCTGCAGCGCCTGAAGGAGGCGGCGGAGCGCGCGAAGATCGAGCTCTCCTCGGCCAAGGAGACCGAGATCAACCTGCCCTTCATCACCGCCGACGCCAGCGGGCCGAAGCACCTGGTGATGCGGCTGACGCGGGCCAAGCTCGAGTCGCTCGTGGACGACCTCATCCAGCGCACGCTCGAGCCCTGCCGGCAGGCGCTGAAGGACGCCGGCATGGCGGCCAACGAGGTGGGCGAGGTGATCCTGGTCGGCGGCATGACCCGCATGCCCAAGGTCATCGAGACGGTGAAGCAGTTCTTCGGCAAGGAGCCGGCGCGCAACGTCAATCCGGACGAGGTGGTGGCGATCGGCGCTGCCATTCAGGGCGCGGTGCTGAAGGGCGAGGTGAAGGACGTCCTGCTGCTGGACGTGACGCCGCTCTCGCTCGGCATCGAGACGCTGGGCGGCGTGTTCACCCGGCTGATCGAGCGCAACACCACGATCCCGACCAAGAAGAGCCAGATTTTCTCCACCGCCGACGACAACCAGACCGCGGTCACCATCAAGGTGTACCAGGGCGAGCGCGAGATGGCGGCGGACAACAAGCTGCTCGGCCAGTTCGACCTGGTCGGCATCCCGCCCGCGCCGCGCGGCGTGCCGCAGATCGAGGTGACCTTCGACATCGACGCGAACGGCATCGTCAGCGTCTCGGCCAAGGACAAGGCCACCGGCAAGGAGCAGCAGATCCGCATCCAGGCCAAGTCGGGCCTGACCGAGGCCGACATCGAGCGCATGGTGAAGGAGGCCGAGGCGAACGCCGAGGCCGACCGGAAGCGGCGCGAGGCCGTGGAGGCGCGCAACCAGCTCGACGCGCTGGTGCACTCCACCGAGAAGACGCTGAAGGAGAACCAGGACAAGGTCCCGGCCGCCGAGAAGGCCGAGGTCGAGTCCGCCCTCTCCGCCGCGCGCTCGGCCATGGAGGGCCAGGACGCCGATGCCATCCGCCGCGCCTCCGAGCGGCTGAGCCAGGCGGCGATGAAGATGGGCGAGGCGCTCTACAAGGCGCAGCAGGCCGCCCCGCCGCCGCCGGGCGGCGAGGCGGCGGGCGGCGGTGCCGGGGCGGGCGGCGGTGCCGCGGGCGACAAGGTCGTGGACGCCGAGTTCGAGGAAGTGGACCCGAACAAGAAGAAGTCGGCGTAACCTAGGGGGACCGCCGTGTTCCGCGGCATGTGACGGGCGCCCGGTCCCGCGAGGGGCCGGGCGCCGTCGCCACGGCGCGGCGCGGCTCAGGGAACAGACCGGCGCATGGCCAAGAGGGATTACTACGAGGTTCTGGGCGTCGGACGCGACGCGGGCGAGGAGGACCTGAAGAGGGCCTACCGCAAGCTCGCGATGAAGTACCACCCGGACCGCAACCAGGGCGACAAGCAGGCCGAGGCACGGTTCAAGGAGGTCAACGAGGCCTACGACGTCCTCAAGGATGCGGAGAAGCGCGCCGCCTACGACCGCTACGGCCACGCCGCCTTCGAGCCCGCCATGGGCGGCGGCTATGCCGCCGGCGGCCATGGCGCGGGCGGCCCCTTCGGCGGTGCCTTCGAGGACATCTTCGAGGAGATGTTCGGCCGCTTCACCGGCCGCGGGCCGGGGGGGCGCGCCGCCGGGCGGGGCGCCGACCTGCGCCAGCAGGTCGAGATCTCGCTCGAGGAGGCGTTCAGCGGCACCAAGAAGACCATCCGCGTGCCGACCCTGGTCGCCTGCGAGGCGTGCAGCGGCACCGGGGCGGAGGGCGGCAGCGCCGCGGTGCAGACCTGCGCGGCCTGCCACGGCGCGGGCAAGATCCGCGCCCAGCAGGGCTTCTTCCTGATCGAGCGCACCTGCCCGACCTGCGGCGGCCAGGGCCGCGTCATCAAGAATCCCTGCAAGGTCTGCGCCGGCGCCGGGCGGGTGCAGCGCGACCGGGCGCTCTCCGTCACCATCCCGGCCGGGGTCGAGGACGGCACGCGCATCCGCCTCGCCGGCGAGGGCGAGGCCGGGGTGCGGGGCGCGCCGCCCGGCGACCTCTACGTGGACGTCGCGGTGCGCCCGCACCCGATCTTCCATCGCGAGGGCGCCAACATCTTCATCCGCGTGCCGCTGCGCATGACCCAGGCGGCGCTCGGCGGGCCGATCGAGGTGCCGACCATCGACGGCGGCCGGGCGCGGCTGACGATCCCGCCCGGCACCCAGAGCGGCGAGAAGTTCCGCCTGCGCGGCAAGGGCTTCTCCGTGCTGCGCAGCGCGGCGCGCGGCGACATGTATGTCGAGGTGGCGGTCGAGACGCCGCAGAACCTGACCAGGCGCCAGCGCGAGCTGCTCGAGGAGTTCGAGGCCGAGGCGGCGAAGACCGGCCGCTCCAGCCCCGAGAGCGAGGGCTTCTTCGCCAGGGTGAAGGAGTTCTGGGACGGGCTGAGCGGCGGGCGGTAGCGCCGCCCGGCCCGGCCGCCGCCCTCAGGTCCCGATCGCCTCCCAGCAGGCGCGCGACAGCCGGGCGATCGTCGCGAACGCCGCGGCATAGCCGGGCAGGCCGTCCGGCATCGTCTCCGGCACGAAGTCGGTGAAGGCGGCGAGGATGTAGAGCGGCCGCTCGTCGCGGAAGACGATGCCCGCGTCCATCCGCCCGCGCCGGCCGCGGCCGGTCTTGTTCGCGACCTTCGTCGCGTAGGGCAGCAGCGCCGGGATCATGGTGCGGTGCTGCTGCCAGGTGAGGATGTCGAGCCCGAGCCGGCAGAGGTCCGCGCTGCAGCCGAGCCGGTCTGCCGCCGCCGCGTCGCCCTGCGCGCCGCGCAGGACGAGGTCGAGCAGCAGGCCCTGGTCGCGCGGGGCGGTGTAGGCGTTCTGCTCGATCGGGTGGTCGTAGGCGAGGGTGAGGGGCGGGATCCTCGGGCCGTGGTGCGTGTGCGCCATGCCGAGGGCGCGGCACCAGGCGTTCAGCCCGTCCGCGTCCAGCCGCTCCAGCACGATCTGCGTGCAGACGTTGTCGCTGGTGATGATCATGTTGACGATCGCGTCGCGCAGCGGGATGACGCAGCCCGGCGTCATGTAGCGGTAGGTGCCGGACATCACGTCCTTCTGCAGCCGCGCCTCGATCGTGCAGGGCTCGTCGAGGCGGAGCCGGCCCTCGTGCACGGCCCTGAGCGCGGCCATCATGATCGAGGTCTTGCGCACGCTGGCCGAGGGCACCGGCACGTCGCCGTCGCGGTCGGCCTCCCGGCCGGTGGTGAGGTCCCTGAGGTACCAGCTCGTGCGGAAGGGCTGCGCGTCGCAGATCGCGTGCAGGCACGTGACCAGTTCGTCCACGGTGTCTCTCCCGTTGCGGTGTGGGATCCGCCGTGCGCGGTGCCGGCCGCCCGCTCAGTCGGCGGTGATGCCGGCGCGGCGGATCACCGCGCCCCAGCGCTCGATCTCGGCGCGCATGAAGGCGGCGTATTCGTCGGGACCGGCGGGGTGCGGCGCGACGCCAAGCTCGGCGAAGCGGGCGACCAGCCCCGGCGCGGCGAGGGCGTCCCGCGTGGCGGCGGCGATGCGCTCCACGATCGGGCGCGGCGTCGCGACGGGGGCGAAGAGCCCGGTCCAGACGCCGACCTCGAAGCCGGGCAGGGTCTCCGCCATGGTCGGCAGGTCGGGCAGGGCGGCGATGCGCCGCGGCGAGGTGACGGCGAGCGCGCGCAGCTTGCCGTCGCGCACATGCGGCAGCGCCGAGGCCAGGGTGTCGAACATCATGTCGAGCTGCCCGCCGAGCAGCGCGGTGGTGGCGAGCGAGGTGCTGCGGAACGGCACGTGCAGCACGTCCACGCCCGCCATGCCGCGGAACAGCTCGCCCGCCAGGTGGGTGGAGGTGCCGGCGCCGGCCGAGCCGTAGGTGAGACGCCCGGGCCGCTCGCGCGCCAGCGCGATCAGGCCGGCGAGGTCGCGCACCGGGAGCGAGGGATGCACGACGAGGATGTTCGGCCCGTTCGCCACCCCCGAGACCGCGGCGAAGTCGCGCTGCGGGTCGTAGGGCAGGCGGCGGTAGAGGGTGACGTTCATCGCGTGCGTGCTGACGCCGCCCATCACCAGCGTGTAGCCGTCCGGCTCGCTGCGCGCCACGGCCTCGGTGCCGATGATGCCGGCAGCGCCGGCGCGGTTCTCGATCACGACCGACTGGCCGAGGCGCGGCGAGAGCTGCGCGGCGAGGAGGCGCGCCGCGATGTCGGTGAACCCGCCCGGCGCGAAGGGCACGACGATGCGGACCGGGCGCGTCGGCCAGGGATCGGCCGCGGCGGCGGGCCTGCCGAGCGTCGCCGCCGCGGCGGCGCCGAGCGCGAGGCGTCGCGTGATCACGGGTCCCTCCCCGGCGCGGTCAGGGCGCGCGGATGTTGCGGGCGCGGATGATCTCGCCCCACTTCTCGCCCTCCCGGCGGAGGTAGGCGGCGAACTCCTCCGGCGCGCTGCCGACCGGCGTCATGCCCTGCTGCAGCAGCTTCTCCGTCACCTCCTGCGAGCGCAGCGCCGCGACGACCGCGGCGTGGATGCGGCGGAGCAGGGGGGCGGGCAGGCCGGCGGGCGCGAACAGGCCGAAATCGGTGGAGGACTGGTAGCCGGGCAGCCCGGCCTCGGCGAGGGTCGGCACCTCCGGCGCGAGCGGCGTGCGCAGCGCGGTGGAGACGCCGAGCGCGCGGAGCTGGCCCGCGCGCAGGAACGGGAGGGCGGTGATGGCGTCCACGAAGGTGACCTTGGTCTCGCCGGCGAGGATCGCCTGCGCCGCCGGGCCGCCGCCGCGATAGGGCACGTGCAGCATCTCGATCCCCGCCATGGACATCAGCAGCTCGGTCGCGAGGTGGCTGGTGCCGCCGAGGCCGGAGGTGCCGAAGGTCAGCTCGCCGGGGCGGGCGCGGGCGTAGGCGAGGAACTCGGCGAAGGTGTTGACCGGCAGCGAGGGATGCACGCAGAGCATCTGCGGGTTGGTCGCGAGCTGCGTGATCGGCGTGAAGGCGCGGTCGTTGTCGTAGGGCAGGCTCGCGTAGAGGTGGGGCGCGATGGCGTAGGTGCTGTTGGTGCCGGCGAGCAGCGTGTAGCCGTCGGGCCGCTGCCGCGCGACCCAGGCGTGGCCGACCGTGCCGGTGGCGCCGGGCCGGTTGTCCACGACGACCGGCTGGCCGAGGTCGGCGGAGAGCCGCTGGACGAGGATGCGCACCATCACGTCCGTCGAGCCGCCGGGCGGCCAGGGCACCACGACGGTCACCGGCCGGTTCGGCCAGTCCGATCCCGGCTGCGCCGCGCCCTGGGCCGCGGCGCGGCGCGCGGCGGCGGGAGGCAGCGCGGCGGTGGCGAGCAGCAGGCGGCGGCGGATCGGCATGGCGCACCTCCGGGGGGTCAGGGCAGGTCCATCACCAGGTTGAGGACGGAGTCCACCGTCACCTGCGCGTCCGGGCCGACGACGCAGGTGGATTCGCGCTCCTCGACCAGAGCCGGACCCGCGAAGCGGGCGCCGGGGGCGAGGGCGTAGCGGTCGTAGACGGCGCAGGCGAGCGGTCCGGCGCCCTCGAACACCACCTCGCGCGTGCCGCGGCGCGCGGCGGCGGCGTCGGCGCGCGCGGGGGCGGCGGCGCCGAGCGCGGCGTCGAGGCGGATGTCCTGGCCGGGCGCGCTGCAGGCGAGGCGCCAGGAGAGGGCCTCGATCGGCACCTCCTCGACGGTGCGGCCGAAGCGCTCGCGGTAGCTGGCGAAGAAGGCGGCGCGGATCGCCGGCAGGTCGGCGGGGCCGAGGGCGAGGGAGGGAAGGGGGACCGGGATCTCGAAGCCCTGGCCGACATGGCGCATCTCGGCGCTCGGCCTCAGCGCGATGCGGGCGGGATCGGCGCCGGCCTCGGTGAGCAGGCGGCGGCCCTCCTCCGCCATCTCGGCGAAGAGGGCGTTGACGTGCGCCCAGTCGGTCCGCTCCAGCCGCGCGACGTAGCTGCGCACCATGTCGGAGGCGGGCGGCGCGACGAGGAAGCCGAGGGCGGAGGCGACGCCGGCGCCGAGCGGGACGACGACGCGGCGGATCTTCAGCAGCTTCGCCAGCGCGTAGGCGTGCACCGGCCCGGCGCCGCCGAAGGCGACGAGGGTGTAGCGGCGCGGGTCGCGGCCCTTCTCCGCGAGGTGCATGCGCGTCGCGGCGGCCATGGTCTCGTCCACGAGGCGCTGCACGCCGAGCGCGGCCTCGGTGGCCGGGATGCGGAGCCGCGCGCCCACGCCCTCGGCGAAGGCGCGGCGCACGCGGTCGGGGTCGAGGCGCATCTCGCCGCCGAGGAAATAGGCGGGATCGAGCCGGCCGAGCAGCAGGTCGGCGTCGGTGACGGTGGGCTCGGTGCCGCCGCGGCCGTAGCAGATCGGGCCGGGCTTGGCGCCGGCGCTGCGCGGCCCGACCTTCATCAGGCCGGAGCCCTCCTCGACCCGGGCGATGGAGCCGCCGCCGGCGCCGATCTCGATCATGTCCACGACCGAGACCTTGAGCGGCAGGCCGCTGCCCTTGACGAAGCGGCGCACGCGCCCGGCCTCGAAGTCGAACTTGTGGTGCGGCGCGAAGTCCTCGACGAGGCACATCTTCGCCGTCGTGCCGCCCATGTCGTAGGAGACGACGCGGTCGAGGCCGGCGAGCCTCGCCAGGAACGCCGCGGCCATGGCGCCGGCGGCGGGCCCGGATTCGATCAGGCGGATCGGGAACTCCTTCGCCTCCCGCACCGCGGCGATGCCGCCGCCGGAGAGCATGACGTAGAGCCGCCCCTCGAAGCCGAGCGCGGTGAGCTGCGCCTCCAGCCGGTCGAGGTAGCGGCGCATGCGCGGCTGGACGTAGGCGTTGGCGACGGCGGTCGAGGTCCGCTCGAACTCGCGGATCTCCGGCGCGACGGCGGAGGAGAGGGTGAGCGGCAGGTCGGGGTAGAGGGAGCGCACGATCTCCGCGGCGCGGCGCTCGTGGCGCGGGTCGCGGTAGCTGTGCAGGAAGGCGATGGCGAGCGCCTCGGCGCCCTCGCGCTCGACCAGGTCGCGCGCGGCCTCGCGCACGGCGCCCTCGTCGAGCGGGCGCAGCACGTTGCCCTCGGCGTCCAGGCGCTCCGGCACGGTGCGGCGGCGGTGGCGGGGGACGAGGGTCGGCGCGGGCTCGAGGAAGAGGTCGTAGAGGTCGTAGCGGATCTCGCGGCCGATCTCGATCACGTCGCGGAAGCCCTCGGTCGCGATCAGGCCGACGATGGCGCCGGTGCGCTCGATCACCGTGTTGGTGACGAGGGTGGTGCCGTGGACGATGCTGTGCACCTCGCCCGGCGCGAGGCCCGCCTCGTCGAGGATGCGGCGGATGCCGGCGACGATCGCCTCCGACGGGTCGTCGGGCGTGGTGAGCAGCTTGCCGGTGCGGACGACGTTCCGGCGGGCGTCGTGCAGGACGAGGTCGGTGAAGGTGCCGCCGACGTCCACGCCGATCCGGGCGGTGGGCGCGCTCATTCCGAGGCTCCGTAGGCGCTGCGGGCGGCGGCGGGCGAGACGTAGCCGTTGCGCACGTCCTCGCGCAGCGCGGCGGGGTCGCGCTCGCGCGGGTCGCCGTAGCCGCCGCCGCCGGCGTAGCGCATCGTCAGCCGCGCGCCGGGCCGGATGGTGGTGCGCGACTTCGGGTGCGGGCGCGTGCCGTCGCTGATCGTGATCTCCGCCGGGGCGCCGGGGGCGCCGCCGAGGATGCCGGAGGCGGGATGGTCGCGCCGGTCGGAGAGCAGCGAGAGGCGCAGCGGGCCCGGCGCGCGGACCTCGATCTCCGCCTCCTGGCCGAGGCCGCCGCGGAAGCGGCCGGGGCCGCCGGAATCCGGGCGCAGCTCCTTCTTCCACACGACGAGCGGCGCGACGCTCTCGAAGGCCTCGATCGAGCCGGCGCCGGCGTTGGTGGGGAAGGCGGTGGTGGGCAGGCCGTCGCGGTGCGGGCTCGCGCCCATGCCGCCGCTCGCGAAGAGGATCTGCGAGAAGCGGTCGCCGTTGCGGTCGAGCCCGCTGAACAGGCAGCGCATGGTCGGCGCGCCGCCGCATTCGGCGATCACCCTGTCCGGGATCACCGTGCTCAGCGCCTTGTAGATCGCCCCGGCGAGCAGGTGGCCGGTGAGCTGGCGCGCGCTGCACGGCGCGGGGAAGCGGGGATTGAGGATGCTGCCCTCGGGCGCGGTGACCTCGATCGCCCGGTAGCTGCCCTCGTTGCGCGGGGTGAAGGGATCGAGCGCGCACTTGACCGGATAGACCGCATAGGCGTGGGTGTAGTTCATCACGCAGTTGATGCCGCGGTCCACCTGCGGCGAGGTGCCGGCGAAGTCAATCAGCATCCGCTCGCCCGCGACGGTGACGGCGCAGGCGATGCGCGTCACGTGCTCGTCGAAGCCGTCGGCCTCGATGGTGGCGCGCCAGGTGCCGTCGGGGAGCGCGGCGATGGCGCGGCGCATGGCGCGGTCGGCGCGGGCGCCGAGCGCGCGGGAGAGGGCCTGGAGGTCGTCGAGGCCGGCGTCCTCCAGGAACTCGGCGACGCGCGCGGCGCAGACCTGGTTGGCGGTGACCTGCGCCTCGAGGTCGCCCATCACCTGGTCCGGCACCCGCACGTTGGCACGCAGCAGGCCGACCAGCTCCTCGTTCCGCCTGCCCTCGCGCAGCAGGCGCATCGGCGGGACGCGGATGCCCTCCTCGAACACCTCGCGGCAGTCGGCGGACCAGAGCGCGCCGCCGACGTCGGGCGAATGCGCGATCGAGCCGGCGAAGCCGACCAGGCGGCCGCGGTGGAAGATCGGCGAGACGGTGGTGAAGTCCGGCAGGTGGCCGGTGGCGAGCCAGGGGTCGTTGGTGATGACGCAGTCGCCGGGCCGCCAGGTCTCGGGCGGGAAGGCCGCGAGGAAGGCCTTCGTCGTCCTCGGCAGGATGCAGGAGAAGGAGGCGATGCCGCCGGTGTTCTCGGAGACGGAGTCGCCGTTGCGGTCCATCAGTACCGTGGCGAAGTCGTTGGACTCGCGCACGATGGTGGAGAAGGCGGTGCGCAGCAGCGCCGCGGCGGCCTCGTCGGCGATGGAGATCAGGCGGCTCCAGTAGATCTCCAGCGTGATCGGGTCGAAGCCCTCGTCGGTGTCCGCGCCGCTCATGCCAGCCCTCCGCCGCTCCTGCCGGGCACGGTATCGGCGCGGCGCGGCGCTGTCACCGGTGCCTCGCTACTCTGCCGCGGCGGCGGGCGGGGCGCGGCGGCTCCGGAACCGCGGGGCGACCCTGGTCATGAACAGCCGGATCGATTCCGCCGCCACCTCCGCCGGCATGGGGCCGAGGCGGAAGGAGCAGATCACGCCGCCGACGCCGATCGCGTCGAGCTCCGCCATCCGCTCGGCGACCGTGTCCGGCGAGCCGTGGATCAGCGCGTGCTCGACCTGGACGCGGGCGGGCGGCGCGGCCTCGCGCCGCATGACGATGCCCTGCTCGGCCTCGACCGTCTCGCGCATGCGCCTGCGGTGCTCCTGCATCGCCTCGAAGGCCGGGATGCCGATGCGCGCCGCCTCGGCATCGGTCTCGGCGACGACGACGTTGCGCCAGACCCAGCTCTCGGCGACGCAGCGGGCGATGTGGGCCTCGTCGTGGCCCGCCTCGCGCATCGCCGCGCGGTAGAGCGCCATGCGCCGGCGCGTCACCTCGAGCGACTGGACGTTCATCATGAAGGGCAGGCCGCGGCGGCCGAGCGCGATCGCGCCCTCCTCGGAGGAGGCGGCGCGCAGCACGTAGGGGTGCGGGCGCGTGTAGGGCGTCGGCCGCAGGCGCGGCACCTTGAGCGTCCAGAACCGGCCCCGGTGCTCGAAGCCCTCGGGGCTGGTCCAGGCGCGGAGCATCACCTGCTCCGCCTCCTCGTAGCGCGCCTGGGCCTCCTGCCAGGCGATGCCGTAGCCCTGGTACTCGTACACGTTGTAGGCCGTGCCGCGGCCGAGGCCGACGATCAGGCGCCCGTGCGCGATGTTGTCGAGCAGCGCCATCTGCTCCGCGAGCCGCACGGGATGGTGCAGCGAGACCTGCGCCACCGCGAAGCCGACCCGGATGCGCGTCGTGCTCGCCGCGACCGCGGCGGCGAAGGTCACCGGGTCCACATAGGCGCAATTGCCGTCGAAGTGATGCTCGGCGAGCCAGAGCACCTCGACGCCGAGCGCATCGCAGAGCCGCGCCTCGGCGAGGCTCTCGTCGATGACGCGCGAGTCCTGCGCGGGGTCGCGGCTCTCCGGGAAGAGGAAGTTGCTGAACCTCAGCATGCCGCGGGTGCCCCTGTGCCGGTCCTCTCGACCAGCGTAACGCGGCGCGCCGGCGCGGCAACGGGGCGCGTCGCCTGCGGCCGGGGTGCGCTCCGTCACATGCTGCACGTGCGAAGAAGCGCCGGGGTGGGCCGGTTGCGGAGGGGCAGCCCTTGGGGCACAGTCCCGGGTCGCGGACAGGCAGGGAATGTCCATGGAATCCGGTCCCGACCCAGGCGGCGACGGCCCCGGGGGCATGGCGGCGCCGCGGCGCGCGGCGGCCGGCCCCGCCCTTCCGCGCCGGGCCGGCACGCCCTACATCGCGTGCCGCGCACGCGGGCGATGAGGACGACCACGGGGGCCGCGCCCGTCCTGACGATGCCGATCGCGGAGGGAGTCGCTTGAAGCCGACCGACGTCCGGAACCCGGACTACTTCCACAAGGTCGTGGACTGCCAGTGGGCGTGTCCGGCGCACACGCCGGTGCCGGAGTACATCCGGCTGATCGCGGCCGGTCGCTACACCGACGCCTACATGATCAACTGGCACTCCAACGTGTTCCCGGGGATCCTCGGCCGCACCTGCGACCGGCCCTGCGAGCCCGCCTGCCGGCGCGGCCGCGTCGAGCACGAGCCGGTGGCGATCTGCCGCCTCAAGCGCGTCGCCGCCGACAACAAGGAGGACATCGCGGCGCGCCTGCCGCCGATCCCGAAGGAGAAGAACGGCAAGCGCATCGCCTGCATCGGCGCCGGGCCGGCCTCGCTGACGGTGGCGCGCGACCTCGCGCCGCTCGGCTACGAGATCCACGTCTTCGACGACCAGGCGAAGCCCGGCGGCTTCATCCGCACCCAGATCCCGCGCTTCCGCCTGCCGGAGGAGATCATCGACGAGGAGTGCGGCTACATCACCGGGCGCGGCGGCGTGGTGCTGCACATGAACCGCCGCGTCGGGAGCCTGAAGGCGGTGCTGGCGGAGGGCTACGACGCCGTCTTCGTCGGCACCGGCGCCCCGCGCGGGCGCGAGCTGGAGGTGCCGGGGCGCAAGGAGGCCGCGGCCAACATCCACATCGGCATAGACTGGCTCGCCTCGGTGTCCTTCGGCCACGTCCATACGATCGGCCGGCGCGTGATCGTCCTCGGCGGCGGCAACACGGCGATGGACTGCTGCCGCTCCGCGCGCCGCCTCGGGGGCGAGGACGTGAAGGTCGTCGTCCGCTCCGGCTTCGAGGAGATGAAGGCCTCCCCCTGGGAGAAGGAGGACGCGATGCGCGAGGGCATCCCGATCCTCAACTGGCTGGTGCCGAAGGAGGTGCTGCACGACGACGGCCGCCTCACGGGCATCGTCTTCGAGAAGGTCCGGGCCGAGTACGACGCGAAGGGCCGCCGCAGCCTGGTGCCGACCGGCGAGCCGGACGTGGCGATGGAGTGCGACGACATCCTGGTCGCGATCGGCCAGGAGAACGCCTTCCCCTGGATCGAGCGGGACATCGGGCTGGAGTTCGACCGCTGGGGCCTGCCGAAGCTCGACCCGGCGACGCTGCAGTCCACCATCCCGAACGTCTTCTTCGGCGGCGACGCCGCCTTCGGCCCGAAGAACATCATCTGGGCGGTGGCGCACGGGCACGAGGCCGCGGTCTCGATCGACCTGTTCTGCCGCGGCGAGGACGTGCGCAACCGCCCGCCGCCCGAGGTGCGGATGGGCAGCACCAAGATGGGCATCCACGAGTGGTCGTACGACAACGACGTCTCGCTGGACCTGCGCTACAAGGTGCCGCACCGCGACCTGTCGCAGTCGCTGCGCGACATCACGGCGGAGGTGGAGCTCGGCTACGACCGCGAGCTCGCCTACAAGGAGGCGCAGCGCTGCCTCAATTGCGACGTGCAGACGGTGTTCACCGCCTCGCTCTGCATCGAGTGCGACGCCTGCGTGGACATCTGCCCGGTGGACTGCATCAACTTCACCGAGAACGGCGAGGAGGAGGAGCTGCGCCAGCGGCTCAAGGCGCCGGCGATCAATCCGGAACAGGCGCTCTACGTCGCCGACGGGCTCAAGACGGGCAGGGTCATGGTGAAGGACGAGGACGTCTGCCTGCACTGCGGCATGTGCGCCGAGCGCTGCCCGACGGGGGCGTGGGACATGCAGAAGTTCTTCCTCGAGACCGCGAAGCCCAAGGCGAGGCAGCCCGCATGCGCGCTCTGACCGCGACGAACGACTTCGTCGTCAAGTTCGCCAACGTCAACGGATCCGGCTCGGCCAGCGCGAACACGCTGTTCGCGAAGTCCATCCTGCGCATGGGCATCCCGATCGCCTCGCGCAACATCTTCCCCTCGAACATCCAGGGCCTGCCGACCTGGTTCGAGGTGCGGGTGAGCGGGGAGGGCCATCTCGGGCGACGCGGCGGCGTGGACCTGATGGTGGCGATGAACCCGCAGACCTGGGACCGCGACGTCGCCGAGATCGAGCCCGGCGGCTACCTGCTCTACGATTCGACCAAGCCGCTGCCGAAGTCGAAGTTCCGGGAGGACGTCAACGTCATCGGCGTGCCGCTGACCGAGATGTGCAACGCGGCCTACACGGACGCGCGGCAGCGGCAGCTGATGAAGAACATCATGTACGTCGGCGCGCTCTCCGCGCTGCTGCAGATCGACCCCGCGGTGGTCGAGACGCTGCTCGGCGAGCAGTACAAGGGCAAGGAGCGGCTGGCGCAGTCGAACCGCGACGCCTTCCACATGGGCCGCGACTGGGCGCTCAGGAACCTGGAGTGCCCGATCGGGCTCAGGCTGAGCGCCCTCGACGCGGTGGGCGAGCGCATCTTCGTGGACGGCAATTCGGCCGCGGCGCTCGGCGCCGTCTATGGCGGCGCCACGGTCTGCGCGTGGTATCCCATCACCCCCTCGACCTCGCTCGCCGAGGCCTTCGAGCGGTATTGCCGCCGCCTGCGCATGGACCCGGAGACGGGGAAGAAGCGCTTCGCCATCGTCCAGGCGGAGGACGAGCTGGCCTCGATCGGCATCGTGGTCGGCGCGGCGTGGAACGGGGCGCGCGCCTTCACCGCGACCTCGGGCCCCGGCATCTCGCTGATGCAGGAGTTCGTGGGTCTCGCCTACTTCGCCGAGATCCCGGCGGTGATCTTCGACGTGCAGCGGGCCGGCCCCTCGACGGGCATGCCGACGCGCACGCAGCAGGCCGATATCCTCGCCGCCGCCTACGCGAGCCACGGCGACACGAAGCACATCCTCCTCTTCCCCGAGGACCCGCACGAGTGCTTCACCATGGGCGCGGACGCCTTCGACCTGGCGGACCGCTTCCAGACGCCGGTCTTCGTCATGCTCGACCTCGACATCGGCATGAACGACTGGCTGTGCGAGCCCTTCCGCTGGGACGACGCGCGCCGCATGGACCGCGGCAAGGTGATGACCGCCGAGGAGCTCGAGGCCGGCAAGACCTTCGGCCGCTACCTCGACGTGGACGGCGACGGCATCCCCTACCGCACCTACCCGGGCACGCACCCGAGCAAGGGCGCGTTCTTCACCCGCGGCACCTCCCGCGACCGCTTCGCCAGGTACACCGAGCAGGGCTCGGCCTACGTGGACAACATGCAGCGCCTGCTGCGCAAGTTCGAGACGGCGAAAGCCTACGTGCCCCGCCCGGTCGAGCGGCGCGCGGCGCAGCCGACGCGCGACGGCGTGATCTACTACGGCTCGTCCAGCGCGGCGATGCGCGAGGCGCTCGGGGCGCTGGAGGCGGACGGCATCCATCTCGACGCGCTCAGGGTGCGCGCCTTCCCGTTCCACGACGACGTGATGGACTTCATCGCCCGCCACGACCGCGTCTTCGTCGTCGAGCAGAACCGCGACGCGCAGCTCCGCACGCTGCTGACCATCGAGGGCTGCGTCGATCCCGCGCGCCTGGTTCCCATCCTCCACTACGACGGCACGCCGATCACCGCGCGCTTCATCCGCGCGGCGATCGCCGACAAGGCCTCGGCGCTGAACGTCGTGCCGCTGCGCAAGGCGATGCCATGAGCTACCTGCCCAAGCCCAAGCTGCACCACCCGACGCTGCCGAAGAACGCGCTCGGCTACACGCGGCGCGACTACGAGGGGGCGATCAGCACCCTCTGCGCCGGCTGCGGGCACGATTCGATCAGCGCGGCCATCATCCAGGCCTGCTGGGAGCTCTCGATCGAGCCGCACCGGGTGGCGAAGCTCTCCGGCATCGGCTGCTCCTCCAAGACGCCGGACTACTTCCTCGGCGCGAGCCACGGCTTCAACTCCGTGCATGGGCGCATGCCCTCGGTGCTGACGGGGGCGAACCTCGCCAATCGCGACCTGATCTACCTCGGCATCTCGGGCGACGGCGACTCGGCCTCGATCGGGCTCGGCCAGTTCGCGCACATCATGCGCCGCGGCGTGAACATGACCTACATCGTCGAGAACAACGGCGTGTACGGGCTGACGAAAGGGCAGTTCTCGGCGACCTCCGACAAGGGCTCGAAGGCGAAGAGGGGCGCGGTCAACACCGACGAGGCGATCGACCTGGTCGGGCTCGCGATGCAGCTCGGCGCCACCTTCGTCGCGCGCAGCTTCTCCGGCGACAAGGCGCAGCTCGTGCCGCTGATCAAGGCGGCGCTGCTGCACGAGGGCGCGGCGTTCATCGACTGCATCAGCCCCTGCGTCGCCTTCAACAACCACGAGGGCTCGACCAAGAGCTACGACTTCGTGCGCGAGCACAACGAGGCGGTGAACAGGCTCGACGTCATCCTCGGCCGCCAGCCGATCACGGCGGAGTACGCGCCCGGCTCGGTCACCGAGGTGACGCAGCACGACGGCTCGGTGCTCCGCCTGCGCAAGCTCGCCCCGGACTACGACCCGACCGACCGCGTGGCCGCGATGAACTACCTGCAGGAGCGCAAGGCCGCGGGCGAGATCGTCACCGGCCTGCTCTACGTGGACCCGGACCCGACCGACCTGCACGCGAACATGGGCACGGTCGCGGTGCCGCTGAACCGCCTCGGCGACGCGGAGCTCTGCCCAGGCTCGGCGGCGCTCGCGCGCATCAACGCCGCGCTGCGCTGATCCGCGGGGCGGGCGCCGACGCGCCCGCCCCCCTGCCTCAGGCCGCGGCGGCGCTGATCAGGCCGCCGGCGCCGGCGAGCGCGTCGAGGTGGTGCTCCGCGTCGCCGAACGTCATGTCGATCGCCGTCAGCCGCTTGAAGTAGTGGCCGGCCGCGTACTCCATGGTCATCGCGATGCCGCCGTGGAGCTGGATGGCCTGCTGCCCGACGTACTTCGCCGAGCGGCCGACCTGCAGCTTCACCGCGCGCATCTGGCGGCGGCGCTCCACGGCGTCCTCCTCCTCGGCCATCATCGCGCCGAGCATCGCCATGCTGCGCGCCTCCTCCAGCGCGACCATCATCTCCGCCGCGCGGTGCTGCAGCGCCTGGAAGGAGCCGATCGGGCGGCCGAACTGCCTGCGCGTCTTGAGGTATTCGACGGTGAGGGCGTGCACCGCCTCCATCGCGCCGACCGCCTCGGCGGCAAGCGCGGCGATCGCCTCGTCCACCACCCGGTCCACGAGCGGCAGCCCGTCCTCCGGGTCGCCGAGCACCGCCTCCGGCCCGACGCGCACGCCCTCCAGCGTCACCTCCGCCGCCCGGTGCCCGTCCACCGCCGTGAAGCCGCGGCGGGAGACGCCGGGTGCCGCGGCGTCCACCAGGAACACGCCGATGCCCTTCCGGTCGCGCTGACCGCCGCCGGTGCGCGCCGTGACCACCAGGCGGTGCGCGGAATCGCCGTGCAGCACGACCGTCTTGCGCCCGTCCAGCACCCAGCCCGCGCCGTCGCGCTTCGCCGCCGTCGCCACGTCGTGCAGGTCGTAGCGCGACTGCGCCTCGGTGTGCGCGAAGGCGAGCAGCATCTCGCCCGCCGCGATCCGCGGCACCAGCGCGCGGCGCTGCTCGGCCGAGGCGCCGTGGCGGAGGAAGCCGCCGCCGAGCACCACCGTCGGCAGCCAGGGTTCGAGCGTCAGCGCCCGGCCCATCTGCTCGGCGACGATCATCGTCTCCTCGGCGCCGCCGCCGTGGCCGCCCTCGGCCTCGGCGAAGGGAAGCGCAAGCAGGCCCAGTTCGGCATAGGCCGTCCACATCTCGCGCGACCAGCCCTCCGGCGTCTTCATGTACGCCTTGCGCTGCTCGAACTTGTAGCGGTCGGCGAGCAGCCTGCCCACGCTGTCCTGCAGGAGCCGCTGCTCCTCGGTGAGGTCGAAATCCATCTGCGTCAGAGCCCCAGGAAGGCCTTGGCCATGATGTTCTTCTGGATCTCGTTCGATCCGCCGTAGATGCTCTGCTTGCGCCAGTTGAAGTAGGTCGGCTGCGCGAGCGCGGCCCAGTCGGGCACGAATTCGGGCTCGTTGCGGCGGTCCGCGTCGGGGTGCGCGCCGGCGAGGCCGTAGGGGCCGGCGGCGAGGACGAAGAGCTCGCTGATCGCCTGCTGCAGCTCCGTGCCGCGGATCTTGAGGATCGAGGAGGCCGGGTTGGGCTTGCGCTGCCCGAGGTTCTTCTGCTCCGTGGCGAGCACGCGCAGCGTCGTGATCTCCAGCGCCTTGAGCTGCACCTCGACCTCGGTGAGCCGCTCGCGGAAGCGCGGGTCCTCGATGATCGGCCGTCCGCCGCCCGGCGCCTGGCTCGCGATCAGCTTCAGCCGCCGGATCCGCTCCTTGGAGGCGCCGACGCGCGCCTGGCCCGTGCGCTCGTTGGAGAGCAGGAACTTCGCGCAGTCCCAGCCGCGGTTCTCGGTGCCGACGAGGTTCTCGACCGGAACCTTCACGTCGTCGAAGAAGACCTCGTTCACCTCGTGCGCGCCGTCGATGGTGATGATCGGGCGCACGGTGATGCCGGGCGTCTTCATGTCCACGAGCAGGAAGGAGATGCCCTCCTGCGGCTTCGCCGCCTGCGGGTCGGTGCGGACCAGCAGGAAGATCCAGTCCGCGTGCTGGGCGAGCGTCGTCCAGGTCTTCTGGCCGTTGACCACGTAGTGGTCGCCGACGCGCTTCGCCGCGCACTTGAGGCTGGCCAGGTCCGACCCGGCGCCCGGCTCGGAGAAGCCCTGGCACCACCAGTCGTCGAGGTTCGCCATGCGCGGCAGGAAGCGCTTCTTCTGCGCCTCCGTGCCGAACGCGATGATCACCGGGCCGCACATGCTGGTGTTGAAGGCGAGCGGCTGCGGCGCCGGGGTCTGCTGGATCTCCTCCTGCAGGATGAAGCGCCTGATCGGCGACCAGCCGGTGCCGCCCCACTCGACCGGCCAGTGCGGCACGGCCCAGCCCCTGGCGTTGAGCGTGCGCTGCCACTGCACGACCATCTCCTTGGTCGGCGTGCGGCCGGACTCCATGCGCTCGCGCGTGGCAGCGGGCAGGTTGCGGTCGATGAAGTCGCGCACCTCCTGGCGGAAGGCGCGCTCCTCCTCGGTGAAGCGGAGTTCCATGACCGTCGTCTCTCCCTTCGGTTCCTTCAGCCCGCCGCCCCGGCGCCCGCGATCGGCGACTTGCCGCCGTCGAGGCCGGCGAAGCTGCCGCCCTCGGCCGCGAGCCGCTCGATCAGCGCCGCCGGCTTGAGGTTCGGGTCGTTCGTCGCCGCGGCGTAGCGCGCGAGGCGGTCGCGCACCTCCTTGAGGCCGACCCGGTCGGCCCAGAACATCGGCCCGCCGCGCCAGGCGGGCCAGCCGAAGCCGTTGACGAAGACCACGTCGATGTCGGAGGCGCGGGTCGCGATGCCCTCCTCCAGGATGCGCGCGCCCTCGTTCACCATCGGCAGCAGCAGGCGGTCGAGGATCTCCTCGTCGGAGATCCTGCGCCGCGTGATGCCGAGGCGCTGCGAGGTCTCGAGGATGATCCGCTCCACCTCCGGGTCGGGGTGGCGCCTGCGGTTCTCGTCGTAGCGGTACCAGCCCTTGCCGGTCTTCTGCCCGTAGCGGCCGGCGGCGACGATCGCGTCGGCGATCGGCGCCACCGTGCCGCGCGCCCGCCGCACCGCCGCGCCGACGTCGAGGCCCGCGAGGTCGCCGGTCGCGAGCGGGCCCATCGCCATGCCGTAGGACTCCATCACCCGGTCTATGTCCTGCGGCAGGCAGCCCTCGGCCAGCAGCTTCTCGACCTGCGGGCCGCGCTTGCCGGTCATGCGGTTGCCGACGAAGCCGTCGCAATTGCCGACGACGACGGTCACCTTGCCGATCGCCTTGCCGACCTCCATCGCGGTGGCGATCGCCTCGGGCGAGCTCTCCCTGCCGCGCACGATCTCGAGCAGGCGCATGATGTTGGCCGGGCTGAAGAAGTGCATGCCCAGCACGTCGCGCGGCCGCTGCGTCGCGCGCGCGATGCGGTCTATGTCGAGGGTGGAGGTGTTGGAGGCGAGGATCGCGCCCGGCCGCGCGTGGCGGTCGAGCTCGGCGAACACCTTCTCCTTCACCGCGATGTCCTCGAACACCGCCTCGATCACCAGGTCGGCGTCCCCGATCGCCGCCATGTCGGTGGTGCCGTTCATCAGCGAGAGGCGGCGCCGGATCTCCTCCTCCGGCGGGGCGTTGCGGCTGCGGCGCCAGTTGGCCGCGCAGCGCTCGATGCCCTTCCGCAGCGCCTCCGCGTCCGCCTCGACGATGGTCACCGGGATGCCGGCGGCGGCGAAGCACATGGCGATGCCGCCGCCCATGGTGCCGGCGCCGATCACCGCCGCCTTCCTCACCTTCACCGTCGGCGTGCCGGGCGGGACGCCGGGGACCTTCTGCGCCTCGCGTTCGGCGAAGAAGATGTGGCGCAGCGCCAGCGACTGCTCGCTGTTCACCAGCTCGTTGAACAGCGCACGCTCGGTCTGGAGGCCCTGGTCGAAGGGCTCGGTCAGCGCGGCGCGGACGCTCTTGGCGCAGTTGACCGGCGCCAGCATGCCGCGGCTGCGCCTGAGCAGCGCCTCCGCCTCCGCGTCGAAGGCGGCGAGGTCGGCGCCCGCGGTCTTGTCGGCGCGGTCCCTGGCCAGCACGAAGCGCCGCCCCTCGGCGAGCGCGCGGCGGGCGAAGGCGACCGCCGCCGCCTCGATGTCGCCCTCCGCGACCTCGTCCACGAAGCCGAGCTTCAGCGCCTCCTCCGCCGTCACCGGCTCGCCGGAGACGATCATGCGGAGGGCGGGGATCGGGCCGATCAGACGCGGCATCCGCTGGGTGCCGCCGCCGCCCGGCAGGATGCCGCGCTTCACCTCCGGCAGGGCGAGCTTCGTGCCCTTCGCCGCGACCCGCGCATGGCAGGCGAGGGCGAGCTCCAGCCCGCCGCCGTAGGCGCCGCCGTGGATGCCGGCGACGACCGGCCCGGGGAAGCGCGCGATCTCCTCGGCGATGTCGTGCAGGCCGGGCGGCACGCGCGGCTTGCCGAACTCCGTCATCTCGGCCCCGGCGCTGAACATGCGCCCGGTGCCGACGATCACGACCGCCTTCGCGCCGGCCTCGCGCGCCGCGTTCAGGCCGGCGACGAGGTCCGCGCGCAGGGCGGCGCGGAGCGTGTTCACCGGCGGGTTGGCGAGGCGCAGGATGTGGATGTCGCCCTCGGCGGCGCGCTGCACGTAGCTGCCGGCGTCGTCCTGCTGCTGCAAGATCGTTTCTCCTCCGCATGGGCGGCCGCGGCGAGGCGGCGCCTCGGCGGACAGGCTACACGGCCGGCGGCCGGTCCGACAGCCCGCAGGGGAGGGGCGCCGGCCTTGCCGTGCGGCGCCGCTCACGCGCGGCCGGGCGGCCGGTTGCGGCGCGCCGGCCGCGCGCGCAGGATCGGGCCGACCGCGTGAGAGGAGGCCGCCCCCGATGGACCGCGCCGTGATCGTCTCCACCGCCCGCACGCCGATCGGCCGGGCCTATCGCGGGGCCTTCAACAACACCCCCGCTCCCACCCTCGCCGGCCACGCCATCCGCGCCGCCATCGAGCGGGCGGGCGTGGCGCCGGAGGAGGTGGCGGACGTCATCCTCGGCTGCGCCATGCAGGAGGGCAGCCAGGGCTACAACATCGGCCGCGTCGCCCTGATGCGCGCCGGCCTGCCCGCCTCGGTGCCGGGCACCAGCGTGGACCGGCAATGCGCCTCCGGCATGCAGGCGATCGCGGTCGCGGCCTGGCACGTGATGCACGAGGGGGTGAAGGTCGCCGTCGCCGGCGGCGTCGAGAGCATCAGCCTGGTGCAGACCGAGCACCGCAACCGCCACCGCGCCCGCGATCCGTGGATCGAGGCGCACCGGCCGGACGTGTACATGGCGATGCTCGACACCGCCGAGGTGGTGGCGAGGCGCTACGGCATCCCCCGCGAGGCGCAGGACGAGTACGCGCTGAGGAGCCAGCTCCGCACCGCCGCGGCGCAGCAGGCCGGGCGCTTCGACGACGAGATCGCCCCGCTGCCCACGACCATGCTCGTCGCCGACAAGGAGACGGGCGCGGTCACGGAGAAGCCGGTCACGCTGACGCGCGACGAGGGCAACCGGCCGGGCACGACGCTCGAGGGGCTGGCCGCGCTCAAGCCCGTCCGCGAGGGCGGCACCGTCACGGCGGGCAACGCCTCGCAGCTCTCGGACGGCGCCTCCGCCTGCGTGGTGATGAGCGAGCGGGAGGCGGAGCGGCGCGGCCTCAGGCCGCTCGGCGCCTTCGTCAGCCTCGCCGTCGCCGGGGTCGAGCCGGACGAGATGGGCATCGGGCCCGTGCGCGCGGTGCCGGAGCTCCTGCGGCGCAACGGGCTGACGATGGACGACATAGACCTCTGGGAGCTGAACGAGGCCTTCGCGGTGCAGGTCGTGTACTGCCGCGACACGCTCGGCATCCCGGACGAGAGGCTGAACGTCAACGGCGGCGCGATCGCGATCGGCCATCCCTACGGCATGTCGGCGGCGCGGCTGGTCGGGCACGCGCTGATCGAGGGGCGGCGGCGCGGCGCGAGGCGCGCGGTGGTGACGATGTGCGTCGGCGGCGGGATGGGCGCGGCGGGGCTGTTCGAGGTCTTCCCGGGCTGAGCGCCCGCCGCGCTCAGCCCTCGCCGTAGCGGATCGCCACCACCTCGACCTCCTCGGTGCCCTGCGGCGTGCGCACGCGCGCCAGGTCGCCGACGCGCCGGCCGAGCAGCGCGCGCGCGACCGGCGAGACCCAGGAGATGCGGCCGCGCGCGGTGTCCGCCTCGTCAATGCCGACGATGGTGACGGTGACCTCGCTGTCGTCCCCGCGGGCGTAGGTGACGGTGGCGCCGAAGAAGACCTGGTCGCGCCGCGTCTGCGCCGCGGGGTCCACGACCTGCGCGCGCTCCAGCCGCTTGCGCAGGAAGCGCACGCGGCGGTCGATCTCGCGCAGGCGGCGCTTGCCGTACTGGTAGTCCGCGTTCTCGGAGCGGTCGCCGAGGGAGGCGGCCCAGGCGACGACCTCGACCACCTGCGGCCGCTCCTCGTTCCACAGCCGGCGCAGCTCCTCGCTGAGCCGCGCGTGGCCCTCGGGGGTCATGTAGAAGGGCGTGCCGGGCGGGATGCCGGGCGGGCCGTCCTCGTCGTCCTCCTCGTCCGTCATGGTCCGTTTCCTCGCGACGCGGCCGGCCCGCGGCCGCGGGGGGGCGCCGCCTCATGCGGGGCGTGCGCGGTGCCATGGCGGAGCGCGAGGATCAAGTCCCGGGTCCGTCCCGCCCGTTGCCCTGGCCGCCCCGCTCGGCTTGACTGCCGCGTCGGTCCCGGACCAGCCGGCACGCGCGGGAGGCGCCACCTCGAACCATGCCCTACACCACCCTCGAGCGCCCCGCCGCCGGCTACCGCTTCATCCCCGCCGTGTTCCAGTATTCCGCCGGCGTCGCCGCCCTGCCCGGCTTCCGCATCGAGCGCGTGCGCTTCGCCGAGCCGGTGCCGCTCGCCGAGGGCTGGCGCCGCATCGCCGCCCTGCTCGACGCCGCCGGCCGCCCGCGCGCCGCCTTCTGCGCCTGCGAGCTGCGCTCGCCCGCGCCCTTCACCGAGGAGGGCTTCGCCGCCTTCAACCGCGGCTACGCCGCCGTCCTCGCGGCATGGGGCGTGCTGGGCGCGGACGGCCGCAATCCGGTCGCGCGCAGCAACGTCTGCCCCGAGGTCGCGCCGCCCGCGGAGCCCGCCTTCCACGCCTTCTGCTACACCGTGCCCGATGCGCAGGCGGCGCCCTCCTTCGTCGTCGCCGGCAGCGGCGAGGCGGAGGAGGGCCACGCCACCTACCGCGACCACGTCGTCGCACCCGGCGACGTCTCGCCGGCGGGGCTGCGCGCCAAGGCGCGCTGGGTCCTCGGCGAGATGGAGCGCCGCATGGCCGCGCTCGGCGCCGGCTGGCGCGCGACGACCGGCGTGCAGGCCTACACGGTGCACGACCTGCACCCCTTCCTCGCCGAGGAGATCGTCGCCCGCGGCGCGGCGCGGCACGGCCTCACCTGGCAGTTCTGCCGGCCGCCGGTGGCGGGGCTCGACTTCGAGATGGACTGCCGCGGCGTGCCGGTGGAGCGGGTGATCGCCGCCCGGGGCTCAACAGCCGCGCCGTCCTGAGGCATGCTCCGTCCCCGATCCCGGCGAGGACCCCCATGCGATGCTGAGCGAGACCGAAGGCCAGTTCCTGACCCTGCACGAATTCGTCAAGGCCGCGCGCCTCCGGCTCAGCGCCAACATCTGGGACTACCTGGTCGGCGGCACCGAGACCGAGACGACGCTGCGCCGCAACCGCATGGCGCTCGATTCCATCGCCTTCCGCCCGCGCGTGCTGCGCGACGTCTCGAGGGTGGACCCGAGCGGCCAGATCTTCGGGCGGAAGATCCGCCTGCCGGTCGCCCTCGCCCCGGTCGGCTCGCTGGAGTCCTTCGAGCCCGGCGGCGCGGCGACGGCGGGCAAGGGGGCCTCGGCCTTCGGCGTGCCGATCATCGTCAGCTCGGTGACGCATCCGGGGCTGGAGGCGGCGGCGGCGGCGACGCCGGGGCCGAAGATCTTCCAGCTCTACGTCCGCGGCGACGATTCCTTCGTGGACGAGCACGTCCGCCGCGCCGTGGATGCCGGCTACGACGCCTTCTGCCTCACCGTGGACACGGCGATCTACAGCCGCCGCGAGCGCGACATCGCCAAGCGCTTCGTCAAGCCCTGGCGCGCCCGCGCCTCCGGCATGGACTGGCAGGCGGGCCTGAGCTGGAGCCATGTGCGCCGCTTCAAGGACAGGCACCCGTCCGTGAAGCTGATCCTCAAGGGCATCGCCACCGCCGAGGACGCCGCGCTCGCCTGCGAGCACGGGGTGGAGGGCGTCTACGTCTCCAACCACGGCGGGCGGCAGCTCGACCACGGGCGCGGCGCCATCGAGGTGCTGCCCGAGGTGGTGAAGGCCGTCGCCGGCCGCGCGCGGATCCTGATTGACGGCGGCTTCTGCCGCGGCAGCGACGTGGTGAAGGCGATCGCGCTCGGCGCCGACGTGGTGGGGATGGGCCGCATGTACTGCTACGCCCTCGCCGCCGCCGGGGCGGAGGGCGTGCAGCGCATGCTGGAGATCCTCGAGGCCGAGATGATCGAGGTGATGGGCCTGCTCGGCGTGGACCGGCTCTCCGCCCTGGACGCGTCCTACCTGCACCCGGCGCAGCCGACCAACCCGCCGCACGTGCTGAGCGCCTTCCCGCTGCTCGACCTCGAGCACAAGGGGTATTGAGCGCGATGGGCGGCAGCACGGGAACGCGCCCCAACGCGGCGCCGGCGCGGATGACCGGCGGCGAGGCGCTGGCGCGCACCCTCGCCGCGGCGCGCGTCGGCCCGATGTTCGGCATGGGCGGCTTCCAGCTCCTGCCCTTCTACGAGGCGGTGCGCGCGCTCGGCCTGACGCACTTCCTCATCAACGACGAGCGCACCGGCTGCTTCGCCGCCGACGCCTGGGCGCGCGTCGCCAACCGCCCGGGCGTGTGCGACGCCACGCTCGGCCCCGGCGCCACGAACCTGACGACGGCGCTGGTCGAGGCGCTGAACGCCGGCACGCCGATGCTCGCGATCATCGGCGGCGCCAACCGCGACCACGCCGGCAAGAACATGACGCAGGAGGCGCGCCAGGCCGAGATCCTGCGCCCCGCCGCGAAGGAGCTGATCCGCGTCGAGAGCGTCCGGCGCGTGCCGGAGCTGGCGAGGCGCGCCCTCTCGGTGGCGACCGCCGGCCGGCCGGGGCCGGTGGTGCTGGAGGTGCCGGAGGACGTGGCGCACGGCGAGCACGAATTCCGGCCCGAGGAATTCGACCTTCCCGAGCGCATCACGCGCATCCCGGCGATGCGCGCGCGGCCCGACGCGCGGGAGGTGGAGCGCGCCGCCGCGATGCTGGCGCGGGCGAGGCGCCCGATGCTGCTGGTCGGCGGCGGCGTGCACCTCTCCCAGGCCTACGCGGCCTGCCAGCGGCTGGTGGAGGAGCAGGGCGTGCCGCTCGCCTGCACCATGAGCGGCAAGGGCGCGATCGCCTGCACGCATCCGCTGAACGCCGGCCTGTTCGGCCGCTACTCGCGCATCGCCAACGACCTGATCGCCGAGGCCGACCTGCTGCTCGTCGCCGGCTGCAAGCTCGGCGAGATCGCGACCAGGCGCTTCCAGCTCCTGCCGCCGGAGGTGCCGGTCATCCAGCTCGACATCGTGGCGGAGGAGATCGGGCGGACCTCGCGCTGCGACATCGCGCTCTGGGGCGACTGCGCGGCGGGGCTCGAGGACCTCGCGGAGGCGGCGAGGGGCGCGCGGCACGACCGCGCCGACTGGGCGGCGCAGGTGGCGCCGCGCATGGCGGCCTGGCGCGAGGGGGCGCGGGAGCGCCTGGAGAGCGCCGAGCGGCCGATCAACCTCGCCCGCGTGATCGCGGAGCTGAACCGGCTGATGCCGGAGGACTCCGTCCTCGTCGGCGACGGCGGCTTCGCCGGCCACTGGACCGGCCTGCTCTACGAGACGAAGCGGGCCGGGCGGCACTACGTCGCCGACCGCGGCCTCGCCTCGATCGGCTACGGGCTGCCGGGGGCGATCGGCGCCCAGCTCGCCGTCGGCGGGCGCCGCCGCGTCGCGGCGCTGACCGGCGACGGCGGGTTCAACATGACGCTCGGCGACCTGGAGACGGCGCGGCGCGCGGGCGCGGCGCCGGTGATCCTGGTGGTGAACAACGCCGCCTCCGGCTACGTCAAGGCGCTGCAGCACGCGATGTACGGCGCCGGGAACTACCAGTCCTCCGACCTCGTCGAGATGGACTACGCGGCGATCGCCCGCGCCATGGGCTGCGCCGGCATCCGCGTGGAGGACCCCGACCGCGTGGCGGACGCGCTCCGCGCGGGGCTCGCCAACACCGACACGCCGACCGTCATCGACCTGATCGTCACGCGCGACCCGGCGCGGATGCTGCCCGCGACGGACTCGCGCACCCTGAGGGTGGAGAAGGGCGACCGGCCGGCGTGACCACGGTCCGCGCCGGGCCGGCGCAGGGAGGGAGGTGCGGCATGAGCGCGACGACGGCGACAACGGTCGGGGACGGCACGGTCACGGTCGTCCCCACCGGCGCGGCGCTGGGGGCGGAGGTCCGCGGCGTGGACCTGCGGCGCGTCACGGACGCGCAGTTCGCGGCGATCCACCGGGCCTGGCTCGACCACTCGGTGCTCCTGTTCCGCGGCCAGACCCTCTCCGACGACGAGCTGATCGCCTTCAGCCGCCGCTTCGGCGAGCTCGACTGGGCGCCGGTGCAGGAGAACGGCCGGCGCTTCGTCGAGGGCAAGCCGGAGATCTACATCGTCTCCAACGTGCTCGGGCCGGACGGCCAGCCGATCGGCAGCCTCGGCGCCGGCGAGGCGGTGTGGCACACCGACATGTCCTACCTGGAGCAGCCGCCCAAGGCCTCCCTGCTCTACGCGCTGGAGATCCCGCCCGCCGGCGGCGACACGCACTTCTCCAGCATGTACGCCGCCTACGAGGCGCTGCCGGAGGCGCTGAAGCGCCGCGCCGCCGGCCTGCGCGTCAAGCACGACGGCACCTACAACAGCGGCGGCTTCCTGCGCGCCGGCGTGACGCCGACCGACGATCCGCGCACCGCGCCCGGCACGCTGCACCCGCTCGTCATCCGCCACCCCGAGACGGGGCGCCTCGCCCTCTACCTCGGCCGCCGCCGCAACGCCTACATCGCGGGCCTGCCGCTCGAGGAGTCCGAGGCGCTGCTCGACGCGATCTGGGCGGAGGCGACGCGGCCCGCGCATGCCTGGACGAACCACTGGCGCGTCGGCGACCTGGTGCTCTGGGACAACCGGTGCACCATGCACCGGCGCGATCCCTTCGACCCGCAGGCGCGGCGCATCATGCACCGCACGCAGATCAAGGGCGCGGCGCCGCCCTCGGCGTGATGGCGCGCCGGTGGCGTCGGGCGGCCGGCTCTCGGGAAGCGCCGTGTGGGGAGGCGCGACCGGCAGGCCGCGCGAGGCGGTCCCGGATCGGAGGCGCCCGGCGATGACGGCCGCGCCGTCCCCTCACCGACCGCACGGCCCGACGCTTCGGGCGGGAGGCGGTGCCGGCCGCTCCCGCCGTCATCCGGCGCCCGCGGCCGGGTGACGCGTGCGGCGCAGCTCGCCGAGCTGCTGCGGCGCGTGCCCGTCTCGCCCGCCGCGCGGCGCGAGATCCTGCGGCGCATGGGCGCGCCGGGGCGGCGCTAACACGGCCTCTCGCACATCGCCGAGCTCTGGGCACGGCATCGCCGCCTCGGCCGCGGCACGCCGTTCCGCGCGCCGCGGATCGAGCCCCTGCTCGCCGCGACCATCGCCTATCATGATGCGATGCGGCGCCTTCCGCCGCCGGCGATCGCACGGGTCGCCGGGCCATCGAGGTAGCGGCGGAACACCTCGGCGCCGCGCCCGCCGCTCGGCCGCGCGCGGCGGCGATCCGCCGCCCCGCTTCGCGCGGAGTACGCGCATCTTCCGCCGGCCGCGTGGAACGCCGCCCGTGCCGCCTTCCTGCGGCGCCCGGCGGCGCATCCGTGGCTGTTCCGCATCCCCCGCGTCGCGGCGCGCTACGAGGGGCAGGCGCGCGCGCCGCCATCGCCGCCGCGCTGGAGGCGATCGGGGGCGACTCCGCGGGCTGACCGCGCCCGGCCAAGGGCCGGCGATCCCGGCGCGCAGGCTGCGACGCCGCGGGATGGCGGAGCGAGGGAGGGGCAGCCAGCCCTGCGGGGCGGTTTCCGCCTTGGCGAGGGGCGCGCGGCCCGGCGGTCCGCCGTGCCGGCTCCGTCGCCGGAGCCGCGACCCGCGCACGCCCGTGGCGCCATGGATCGCGCCGAAGCGCCGGAGTCCGGCGTTTCTCCATCTTCCGATAGGGCGCCGCGGATCGGGATTCACGGTCGGACGGCTCATTTCTCGTTGACCCCCGTATCGTTTCGCCTACTGTGATGAACCACGGGCTTTGGAACGCGGACCCTGCTCGCCTGATGATCGGCACCCACGGCAACCTCGGAGCGAAGGGCGCGGCGGCTCCCGCCGGCGCGGCGTCGCGCCGGGGCGTGTACCGGGCGGCCCTGGTCGGCCCCTGGTCCATGACGGTCGGGGGGAGCGCCTCCGGCATGCGCCGCGCCCGTCGCCTGGTGCGCAAGCTCCGCTTCGGCGGGACGATCCGGGTGCCGCCGCTCGATTTCCGGCTCGGCGAGGCCCGCTGGGACGCGGCGCCGACCCCCGGGTGGCACCCGGCCGGGGCGGCCGGATCGGAGACGGGGATGTCCCTGGCGGGGACCGCCGCCGGGGAGCCGCCCGGCGCGGACGACGCACCGATCACGGAGAGCGCCGCCCGAAGGCGCGCGCCGCGCCGTCGGCAGCGCGCCGGCGCGCCCGGCGGCGGCCGCGGCAGGAGCGGCGGCCGCGCCGGCAGACCCGCGGGACGAGGCCGGTCGGGCGATCATCCGGCGCTGAAACCCTGCGTTGCGGCAGCGGCATGGCGCGAGCCCGCCGTGCCGCCGGCCATGCGCCGGCGCTTCCGGCCCTCGCGCCGCGACAGGCCTCCCTGGCCGGGATGCCCGCGGTTCCGGCGCGTCCCGGGCCGTGACCCCCCCTGCGCACCGCCTGAACCGCTCCTCGACCTCACAGCCCGGCATGGCGCCGGGCGCCATCCGAACGGAGGACCACGATGTCCGGCACCATCATCGTCGGCGACCAGAATCCCGCGAACCTCAACGACTCGCTCACCGGCGGCACCGGCGGCAACACCATCTACGGCGGGCAGGGCGACGACACCCTTGTCGGCGCCCAGCAGGCGGATCTGCTGATCGGTGGCGCGGGCGCCGATTCGATCGTCGGCGGCAACAGCGGCGACACGATCTATGGCGGCGGCAGCTACGACAGCGTCACCGGCGCCATCACCAATTCCGGGGATGACGGCGCCTCGGACACCATCATCGCCGGCAATGGCAATGATCTGATCTACGCCGGCTGGAACGACTACGTTGACGGCGGCACTGGCACCGACACCGTCGTCCTGCCGAGCGGCACCTGGACCGGCACGTCCACGACCGTGACCGTGGGCGGCACCACCTACACCCGCTGGGACGACGGCAACGGCAACTCCGTCTACCTGAGCGGCGTCGAGAGCACCACCACCATCGGCGGCGCCCCCTGCTACCTGGAGGGCACGCGGATCATGACCGCGCGCGGCGAGGTCGCGGTGGAGGATCTGCGCATCGGCGACCTCGTCGTCACCGCCCACGGCAGGGGACCGGTGCTGCAGCCCGTGGTCTGGATCGGCAAGCGCCGCGTCAACCTCGCCGCCCACCCGAACCGCGCGGCGGTCGAGCCGATCCTGATCCGCGCCGGCGCCCTCGGCGAGGGCGTGCCCTTCCGCGACCTGCGCGTCTCGCCGGAGCACGCGATCTTCGTGGACGGCCGCCTGGTGCCCGCCGGACTGCTGGTCAACGGCGCCAGCATCGTGCGCGAGCCCTGGTGGCAGGCGGTGACCTGGTACCACGTCGAGCTGCCCGAGCACGGCCTGCTGATGGCCGAGGGCGCGCCGGCGGAATCCTACTTCGACGCCGGCAACCGCCAGATGTTCGGCGAGGGGGCGCTCGCCGCCCTGTTCCCGGACTTCGCCGCCGGCCGCGACGAGCGGCGCTACGAGGACGCCGCCTGCTTCCCGCTGCTGCGCGAGGAGGGCCCGGAACTGGCCGCGATCCGCGCGAAGCTCGACGATCGCGCGGCGGCGGCGTTCGGCCCGCCGGCCTCGGCGCCGGCGGCGCGCGAGCCGGGCTGGGCGATCCGCATGCCGGCCGGCCGGCGCGCGCGACGCGCGGGCTGAGTTCCCGGCCGGCTCCGGAAGGACCTGCATCCCGGCGTGCCGCGCCTTCCCCTGCGGGCGGCGGGCACGCCATCCTCCGCGGGACGACCAGCGCCGCCGGCCAGGACCCGTTCGGGACCCGAGGCGGGCGGGGCGGCGGCGGCGGGGCCGGGGAGGGCCGCGGCGAGTCTGCCGCTCCCCGGCCTCCGGTCCGCGTAACCGCATGTTGAATCTCCCCCCTCCATGGTGCATGGAACGAGCGAAACCAGGGGGAACCCGTGCGCCGACGACGTCCCGTCGCCCTGATCACCGGCGTGACCGGCCAGGACGGCTCCTATCTCGCCGAGCTCCTGCTCTCCAAGGGCTACGAGGTCCACGGCATCAAGCGCCGCTCCTCCAGCTTCAACACCCAGCGCGTGGACCACCTCTACGCCGACCGGCACGAGCCGCGGGACGTCCGCTTCTTCCTGCACTACGGCGACCTGACCGACGCCACCAACCTGATCCGCATCCTGCAGGAGATCCGGCCGGACGAGATCTACAACCTCGGCGCCCAGAGCCACGTCGCCGTCAGCTTCGAGACGCCGGAATACACCGCCAATTCCGACGCGCTCGGCACGCTGCGGCTGCTCGAGGCCATGCGCATCCTCGGCCTCGGCGGGACCACGCGCTTCTACCAGGCCTCCACCAGCGAGCTCTACGGCAAGGTGCAGGCCGTGCCGCAGGACGAGCGGACGCCCTTCTACCCCCGCTCGCCCTACGGCGTGGCCAAGCTCTACGCCTACTGGATCGTGGTGAACTACCGCGAGGCCTACGGCTTCCACGCCTCCAACGGCATCCTCTTCAACCACGAGAGCCCGCGCCGCGGCGAGACCTTCGTGACGCGCAAGATCACCCGCGCCGCCGCGGCGATCGCGCTCGGCCGGCAGGACTGCCTCTGGCTCGGCAACCTCGAGGCGCGGCGCGACTGGGGGCACGCGCGCGACTACGTCGAGGGCATGTGGCGCATCCTCCAGCAGGACGCGCCGGACGACTACGTCCTCGCCACCGGCGAGACGCACAGCGTCCGCAGCTTCGTCGAGATGGCCTTCCGCGAGGTCGGCATCGCGCTGGAATGGCGCGGCGCGGGCGTGGAGGAGGTCGGCGTCTGCCGCGCCAGCGGGCGCGTCCTGGTGCGCATCGATCCGGCCTATCTCCGCCCGACCGAGGTGGACCTGCTGGTCGGCAACCCGGCGAAGGCGCGCGAGCGTCTCGGCTGGCGCCACACCGTCGCGCTCCCCCAGCTCGTCGCCGAGATGGTCGCGCACGACCTCGCCGTCCTGCGCGGCGCGGCGCCGGCGCAGTCCGAGGTCGAGGCGGCCATCGCCCGCGCCGCGGCGCTCGAGACCGCCGGCGATGGCTGAGTTCGCGCTGCGCGGCCGGCGCGTCTTCGTCGCCGGGCACCGCGGCATGGTCGGCTCCGCCTGCGTGCGCCGGCTGGAGCGCGAGGGCTGCACCATCCTGACCGTCGGCCGCGAGCGGCTCGACCTGACGCGCCAGGCCGCGGTCGAGGCCTGGATGGAGGAGGCGCGGCCGGAGGTCGTGGTGGTCGCCGCCGCCAGGGTCGGCGGCATCCTTGCCAACGACACCTATCCGGCCGAATTCCTCTACGAGAACCTGATGATCGAGGCGAACCTGATCCACGCCGCGCACCGCGTGGGGGTCGCGAAGCTGCTCTTCCTCGGCTCCTCCTGCATCTACCCGCGCGAGGCGCCGCAGCCGATCCCGGAGGAGGCGCTGCTCGCCGGACCGCTCGAGCCGACGAACGAGTGGTATGCCGTCGCCAAGATTGCCGGGATCAAGCTGTGCCAGGCCTACCGGCGCCAGCACGGCCGCGACTTCATCGCCGCGATGCCGTGCAATCTCTACGGGCCGAACGACTACTTCCACCCGGAGCGCAGCCACGTCATCCCCGCCCTGCTGCGCCGCTTCCACGAGGCGGCGCGGCGCGGCGACCCGGAGGTGGTCTGCTGGGGCACCGGCCGCCCGCGGCGCGAGTTCCTGCACGTGGACGACCTCGCCGAGGCCTGCGTCTTCCTGCTGCGCCGCTATTCCGACGCGCCGCACGTGAACGTCGGCACCGGCACCGACATCAGCATCGCCGAACTCGCCGCGCTGGTGGCGCGTGTCACCGGCTTCCGCGGCCGCATCGCGTGGGACACGTCGAAGCCGGACGGCACGCCGCTCAAGCGCATGGACATCGCGCGGATCACGGCGATGGGCTGGGCGCCCCGCATCCCCTTCGCGGAGGGGCTTGCGGAGACCTACCGCTGGTTCGTGGAGCAGGAGCGCGTCCGGGCCTGACCGGGACCGTCCCGCGCGTCACGCCCGCTGCGGTTCCGGGTGCGGCGACGGCACCGCCTCGGCCGTGTCGGCGCCCCCTTCGGGCGGCGCGATCTCCGGCCGCGCGTCGAGCTCGGCCAGGGTGACGCCGGCCAGCGCCAGCACCGTCGCCTGCAGCGCCCGTGCCTCCCCCATCGCGCCCGCCGCCGCGGCGCGCTGCAACCGCTCGGCGGCCGCCGCCAGGCGCAGTGCGCCGAGTGTGCGCCCGGCCCCGACCAGCCGGTGGGCACCCTGCCGCAGCGTGACCGGATCGGTCCGGCCCGGCGCGAGCGCGTCGGTCACCAGCACCAGCGCGCGGCGCAGCTCGCCGACGAACTCCGCGAGGATGCCGCGCGCCGCGGGCCCGAGATCGGCCGCCAGCCTGGCCAGGACGGCCTCGTCCAGCAGCGGCGGCGCCTCCGCGCCCTCGGCGTCCGCCGGCGGGGTGTCCGCCGCGTCCGCCTCCGGCGCGGGGGATGGCGCGGCGCGGGCCGGCCGCGCCAGCAGGCCGAGCGCGCCGGCGAGCGCGCCGCGCTCGACCGGCTTGACGAGGTGGCCGTCCATTCCCGCGGCGCGGCAGGCTTCGATCTGGTCGGGCAGGGCCGCGGCGGTCAACGCGATGATCGGCACGCGGCCCCGCGGTCCAGGCAGCGCCCGGATGCGCCGCGACGCCTCCAGACCGTCCATGCCGGGCATCTGCACGTCCATCAGGACGGCGTCGAAGTCCTCGCGCTCGACCGCGGCGACCGCCTCGGCGCCGCCGCAGACCGCGACCGCCTCGTGCCCCGCGGCGTCGAGCATGGCGCAGGTGACCAGCCGGTTCGCGGGCACGTCGTCCACCACCAGCACCCTGGGACGCGCCGCGGGCGGCGGCGCGGCGGACGCCGAGCGCGCCGCCGCGGCGTCCGGGGCCGGCGGTGCGCCCCGGGGCGCCGCGCGCGCGCCGGCGCCCGCGGCCGATCCGGGACCTCCCGCCGGCGCGGGCGCGGCCGGGGCCGGCGCGAGGGCCAGCGGTGGCGGGGCGGCGGCCCGCGCCTCCGGCGCGGCCGCGGGCTCCGGCCGCAGGCTGCGGAGCGGCAGCTCCACCCAGAACAGCGCGCCCTTGCCCGCCTCGCTGTCGCAGCCGATCCGTCCCCGCATCAGCGCCACCAGCCGGGCGGAAATGGCCAGGCCCAGCCCCGTCCCGGTCGCCTCCGCGCCGGAGCCGTCGCCGCCGAGCTGGACGAATTCCTCGAACAGCAGGTGGCGCTTGTCGGCCGGCACGCCCGGCCCGGTGTCCTGCACCTCGATCCGCAGCCCGTCCCCGGCGGGCGGCCCGGCGAGGCGGCGCACCCGCAGCGTCACCCGTCCGCCCGCCGGGGTGAACTTCACCGCGTTCGACAGCAGGTTGAGCACGAGCTGGCGCAGCCGGGTGGGGTCGCCCTCGATCAGCGCCGGCAGATCCTCCGGCGCGTCGAGGCGGAACTCGATGCCCTTGCGGTCCACCTCGGGCCGGAGCAGCGTGGCGCAGCCGTCGAGCAGCGGGCGCAGCGCCACCTCCCGCATGTGCAGGTCGAGCCGGCCGGCCTCGATCTTGGAGAGGTCGAGCAGGCCGTTGACCAGCTCCAGCACGTGCCGCCCCGCCTCGTGCAGGGTGCGCACCTGCTCGCGCTGATCGGGCGCGAGGCGCGGATCGTCCAGCAGGAGCTGGGCGAAGCCGAGCACGCCGTTGAGGGGCGTGCGCAGCTCGTGGCTCATCCGCGCCAGGAACTGGCTCTTGGCCTCGCCGGCGGCGGCGGCGGCGTCGCGCGCCGCGGCGAGCTCCTCCATGGTGCGCTTGAGCGCCGTGATGTCGGTGCGGATGCCGACGGTGCCCCCGTCGGGCGTGCGGCGCTCGGTGATCAGCACCCAGCGGCCGTCCGGCAGCAGGCGCTCCATCGGCGGGTTGTCGCCGCGGTGCCAGGCGACCATCTCGCGCACCCAGCTCTCGACATCCTCGCCGATCTGCGGGTACTGGCCGCGCAGCGCACCCTCGCGCAGGATGTCCTCGAACCGCGCGCCCGGCAGGATGAAGGGGGCGCTGATCCGGTAAAAGTCGCGGTAGCGGCTGTTGCAGACGACCAGCCGGTCCTCGGCGTCGAACATGACGAAGCCGTCGGACATGGCCTCCAGCGCGTTCTCGAGCGTGCGGCGGAACCGCGCCCGCTCCGCCTCGGCCCGCTCGCGCTGCGCCAGCGCGACGGAGAGGGCGAGGGCGAGGGCGGCGACCAGCAGCGCCAGCGCGCCCGAGACGATGAGCGCCCGCTCGCGGTCGCGGCGCCAGCCGGCGAGCGCGATCTCGGTGTCCTTCGTCGCGGCGACGAAGAGTTCCGCATAGAGGGTGGGCCGCGCGGCAACCAGCATGGGGCCGCCGCCGAGGCGCCTGGCGATCACCTCCCTGCCGTCGCCGCGATGGGCCAGGGAGGAGGCGGCGGGGCGCAGGCGCTGGCCGATCCGCGTCTCGTCGTGCGGCAGGCTCGCCAGCAGCGTGCCGTCGGCGCGCTCCAGCGCCACGCGCAGGCCGGGGCTCTCGCCGCCGACGCCGAGCAGCGAGCGGACCAGCGGCACCGGCACCTCGGCCACGCCGGTCGCCGGCCCGAGGCCGGGGATCTCGAGGCTGCGGGCGAAGAACAGCGTCCATTCGCCGGAGGCGGCATTCTGCACCGGCCCGCCGATCGTCACGGCGCCGCCCCGCGCGGCCGCCTCGGCGAAGCCCGAGGGCACGGGCAGCGGCGGCGGCCGCCGCCGCGAGACCGGCAGCGCGCTCGCCAGCGGCTGACCGTCGGGCCCGAGCAGGAGCAGGTCCCGGTAGGTGAGGTTCTGGTTGTTCAGCTCGCGCAGCAGGCGGTTGGCCAGGGCGGCGTCGAGCCGGCCGTCGGCCGCGACGAAGGGCTCGAGCAGCGCCGGCAGCCCGGCCAGCGTCGCGTCCACCTGCACGAAGGTGCGGTTGATCGAGGCCTCGACCGCCCGGGCCACGCGCTCGAGCGTCTCCGCGGCGGCGGCAAGCGCCGTCTCCCGCGCCTGGGCGACGACGAGCGCCGTCGCCACCCCCTGGGCGAAGAGGATGACGATCGCCGCGGCGAGGACCGCGAGCCGGAGGCGCCGCGGATTCTGCATCGGCCCCGCTCTCTCCCGCCCCCTCTCCGCCCTACTCCGGCCGCGCCAGGATCCCGAGCGCCGGGCCGAGCCGGGCGTTCCAGGCGGCGACGCAGTCGAGGCCGCAGCGCTGCACCCAGCGCGGCAGCACCGCCTCGGTCACCAGCCGTTGCCGCCGGGCGTCGTCGGCCGGGGTCACCGGCACGATGGTCATCCGGCCGGGCCGGCCGGCGCGGCAGTCCGGGCGGCCCGCGTTGCAGGCCAGCCCGTCGTCCGTCTCGCGGTCCGCCGCGTCCCAGATCGCCCGCTCGAGGTCGGCGATCTCGCGCCGCAGCAGCTCCTGGAGGTCGCGCGGCAGGGCGGCCCAGGCCGCCCGGTTGGCGCCGAAGACCGACAGGCCCCAGTTGATCGCCATGGCGTGGACGTGGGTCGTCACCTCGTGCAGCCCGATCGCGTTTCCCGACAGCGTGCCGGTGATGGCGCATTCCACCACGCCGGAACGGATCGCTGCCATGGTCTCGGCGAAGGAGGTTACGATCGGGATACCGCCGATCGCCGCCACCAGCTCGGACTGGGCGACCGAGGAAGTGCGGATGCGCCGGCCCGCGAGGTCGGCGAGGCCGCCGAAGGGACGGCGGCAGAACACCACCTGCGCCGGGTAGGTGTAGACGGCGAGCAGCTCGATCCCGTAGCGCTCCGCGAGCAGCGCCGCAAGGTGCGGGCGGTACAGGGCGACGGTCCGGCGCAGCGCGGCGATGTCGGGATTGATCCCCGGCAGGTCGGCGGCGTTGAACTCCGGCTCCTCGGAGCTGGTGAGCGCGAGCAGGGCGGTGCCGAAGGGCACCACGCCGAGCCGGACGAGCTGCAGCATCTCCGGCCCGCGGATGCCGCTGCGGTCGAAGGGAGCGATCTCGGGCAGCACGCGCCCGCCGGTGACCTCGGGGATGCGGTGGCGCCAGAACGGCTCCTCGTAGCGCACGTACTGGCTGACATCGGCCAGGCCGCCGACGACCCGCAGCCGGAGCGGCGCGGCGACGGCGGCTGGCGCCGGCCGGCCCGGCGGCGGGTCGGCCTGGGAGGGCGCCTGCCGTTCCGCTGCGGCCCCATCGCCCCCGCCCCCGGCCGCCGCGAAGCCGCCGCCGATCCTCGGCGCGGCGCAGGCCACGGCCATCGCCGCGGCGGCGAGACGAACCCATCTCGCGATCCTGCCGGACCGCGATGGCGGCGGCACGCGAGGCTCCTGGCGCGCACGCGCCGCCCCGTCGCATCGGCCGGCTTCGCCCGTGCCGGCGCCGCAGCGCCGCGGCCGCGCGCTCGGGGCCCGGCCCTCCGCGTCAAGAACGGTCACGCGCCGGCGCGCGTCGCGACGCCTGCTCTCCTCGCGCCCCCCATCCGATCGCATCCGGGGCCGGACGCCACCGCCGCGGCCGATCGCCGTGCAGCCGGGACAAACCGGTCACGTCCCCTCTTTCGCCAGCCCCTCCGCTCCGAGCGCGTGGCGAGCCGGGACATGCGGCGCTCCCCCATCGCATTCCGCGTCCGCACGTGCCGTGCGCCAAGCCTCGCTGTCGCGCATCAGCCCGAGCCGGAGCAGCTGGTCGGGGCCACTATAGCCGACGCTGCGCGGGCCGTGCAGCCGGAATTGCGGATCTGCGGCGAGCGCGGCGAGGTAGCGTCGGTACTCGCGCGAGTCGTCGAAATGCGCGCCGCGCGCCACCGCGTCGAGCGCGCGGGCGTGGAAGTCCTGCAGGAACTTGAAATGCAGCAGCACGCCGGTGGGCTGTCCGGCCGCCATCGCCATCGGCGCCAGCATGTGGGTGGACGCGATCAGCCGCGCGCCCTCGCGCCAGCGCACCAGCGGCACCTTCGTCAGGTTGGGCGAGCACCGCGGCGCCAGGGCGCGGAACCAGGCCGCGCCGCGCAGCGGGCGGAGCCGCCAGGCGAGGTTGTAGAGCCGCCGGTGCAGGAAGCGCGCCGGCCGGCGCGGATCGGCCTCCGGGAAGAAGACCCGCTCGCGCAGGCCGCCGTACTGCTGGACGTAGGGGAAGTGCTCGCACGGCTCCTCCCGCAGCCGCGGCGGCTCGAAGAACGGCGCCGCCGCGACGAGATCGTCGCCGGGGCGGAACGCCATCTCGTGCAGCGGCCCCGCGGGGAAGCAGTCGAGCAGCACGGCGCGCAGCGCCTCGGAGCCGATGGCGTCGAGGTGGGCGCACAGGGCGCGCAGGGAGCCGTCGCGCTCGCTGCCCGGAAAGACCAGCACCTCGTCGGCGTCGAGCACCAGCACCCAGTGCCCACGCGCCCAGCGGTCGAGCACCGCATTGGTCCAGTCCACGCCGAAATTCGAGCCGGCGTAGCTGCCCGGCGCGTCGATCAGGTGCACCCAGCCGCGCTCGGCCTCGGCGACGGCGCGGGTGCCGTCGCGCGATCCGTTGTCGATGAGGATGGCGCGGTCGACCCCGAGGCGGCGGGCATGGGCGAGCGCCGAGGGCAGGCGCAGCGCCTCGTTGCGCGCCACGATCAGCGCCAGGATCTCGCCCGCGCGCGGCGCCGGCGGCGCGCCGACCGGGGCGAGGCCGTCGGGGAGCGGGGCCGCCTTCCCCGGCGCTGCCGCCGGCGTCACGATCCCGCCCATCCTGCCGTCGCTCCGCCCCCGCCTCCGGCGCCGTCCCGCCACCACCGTCCTGTCGTCGCCCGGACCGGCGGCGCCGGCCGCCGGATCGCCGGAGGCGGCCAGGGCGAGGCTGACCGCCTCCGGCTCGATCCGCGAATCGAATTTCCGCGCGAACGGCAGGCCGCTGGCGAAGGCCGGCGGCAGGTCGCGGACCCCGAGGATGCGGGGGCCGTAGCCCTCCATCACCTGGTAGCTCGACGGCGGGCCGAGCCGCACGGCGCCGCGGGCGACGAAGGCGCCGAGCAGGGTCTGGAAGAAGCTCTCGTCCGGGATGTGCGCGAGGCGGAAGAACCGGGCGTACCAGGGGTTGGCGTCGAGGAATTCGAGCATCCGACGGGCGGTGCCCGCGGTCAGGCACCACCACTGGCTGCCCACCATCGGCGTCATGCCGCGCAGTCCGCGCGCCAGGTCGCGGCGGCCGAGGCGCCAGGCGTTGCGGTTGACGAGCCGGAGCAGCCGGGAGTCCTGCTCGCGGCCCCGCAGGGTGGGGTACCAGAAGCGGCGCAGGCTCTCCCGCTCGGGCGGCTCGGCGCAGGCGAAGCGCAGGTCGGCATGCTCCCGCCCGTCGAGGAGGAGGTCGGCGATCTCCGCCGCCGGACGGATCGGCAGGTGGGTGCCGGAGAGCAGGCACAGCGCGCGCGGCGCTCGCGCCGCCCCGGCCGCCCCCTCGGCCGGCGGCGCGAGCGCCGCGCGCATCAGCGCGAGCGTCGCCTCGACCATGGCGAACCCGCCCCATTCGGCGGCGAAGGAGCGCTGCCGCGGCAGCAGTTCGGCTCCGGCCGGCAGGCCGGCGAGGTGCAGCGCGGCGCGGGTCTCCTCGGCGCGGCGGTCGAGATGCACCCAGCACCGCGCGCCGCCCCGCGTCAGGCGGTCGAGCAGCAGCCGGATCTGGGGCGCGTTCTCATGGGCGAGCACCAGGCAGCCGAGGCCGGCGAGCGGGGAGCCGCCGGGGGCGTCCGGCACCGGCGCGTTCATGCCGCGGCAGCGCTGTCGCGCGGCGCCGGGCCGGCCGACGGGACGGCGGACCATGGCGCGGCCGGGGCGACCGGCGCCGGCAGCGCCAGCCAGCGGCGCCAATAGCGCGCGATGGCCCCGGCCTCGGGACCGGCCGGACGAAAGGGGCGGCCGAGCAGCGCGGCGAACAGGCTGGCGCCGAGGCTGCCGGTCTCGATCTCGTCGTGGGCGACGAGGCGGCGCCGTGCCGCCTCCAGCGCCCGGCCGCGGGCGATGCCGAGCGGCGCCGACGCCCACGCCGGGAGGCCGCCCGGGGCACGGCGCAGCGCCTCATGGGCCAGGCGCAGCGCATGCCGCCGCGACCCGGGCAGCAGGGCCGGCCAGCAGAGGGCCTTAGCCGCGGAGCCGTCCGGCGGCACGTCGAGCGCGCAGGCGGCTGCCCCGCCGCGCGGATGCTGGTCGAGCAGGCCCCAGAGCGCATGCGCGGGATCGGGCAGGAGGCGCATCCGGACCCCGGAGGGGAAGGCCGCGGCGGACGGGCCGGCGCGGTCCGTCTGGGCGAGGACCGGCCGCCAGCCGTGCTCCGCGAGCCTCTGCGCCAAGCCTGGCGGGGAGGGGCAGACCGCCGCCGCCGGGTCGTGCATGAACACCAGCGGACGGGGCGGCCGATCGGCCAGGGCGGCGAACCCCTCGGCCTCGACGGCGCCCGGCGTCGCGCCGCCGAGCCAGAGGATCGCCGCGTCCGGGGGCAGCCGGGCCGCGGCCGCCCGACCGAAGCCGCCGGCCGCGACCCGTCGCGCCACGCCCAGCCGGTGGGCCGCGAGGAGGGACTCGATCCCCTCGGCCCTCAGCTGCCCGCCGAGGTCGCCGAGCGGGGGCAGGCCGAGCAGGACCACGCGCGGCGCGGGGGCGAGCAGCGGGATCAGCCCGTCCTCGAGCCGCCGCTTGATCCGCTCCATCTGCCATGCTCCTGGCGCCGCCCGCATCCCGTCTCCTCATCCGGCCGCACCCCGGTCCGGACCGGTCGGCCGCGGAACGCACGGCAGTACGGACGGTTGCGACGCAGGGTGGCGCGGGGAGGCGGGCCGCGCCCGCCAGTGGTTGCGCCGGCGCGCGGACGGCCGCTCCGGCGAGGACGGCCGCGAGCCGCACGGATCCCGCGGAGGCGGCGCCGGCCGGCGTCGCCCGGCGCATCCGCCTCAGCCGGGCGCCAGGACCGGGGCCGGCGAGGGACTTCCGTGCGGGGGCGGTCCCGCCGCCAGCAGCGCCCGGGGCAGGCGCCGCCCGAGCGCGAGCCATGCGACGAGCGTGAAAACCGTGGCGCCGATCGCCGCCGCCGCCGCCATGCGGAGGAGGGGAGGCGCGGAAAGGCGGGTCTCGAGCGCCAGCACCGCCGCGACCATCGCCGCCGTGGCGAGGACGCCGGGCGCGATCCGCCGGGCCAGCCACGGCGGCGACCGGCCGAGGTGCCGCAGCGCAAGCCCGGCGAGCGGCGGGGCGATGGCGACCGTGGTCGCGGCCCAGCACAGCGCGACCCCGCTCGCCGTCTCCGGACGCAGCACCAGGAGGAGGGTGAGCGGCGCGCCGAGCTGGGCCAGCGCGACGGCGAGGTTGATGCGGGTGCGCCCGAGGGCGACGAACAGCCCGCCGGTGTCGCCATAGGCGAAGCCGACCACCGCGGCCAGGCCGGCGATGCGCGCCGCGTCGGCCGCTCCCTGCCAGGCCGGGCCGAGCAGCCCCTGAACCAGGTCGCCGGCGGTGAGCGCGACGCCGGCCGCGATCGGCATGCCCATCAGGGCCTGCAGCTGGGCGAGATCGCCATAGGCCTCGGCGAGCGCGGCGCGGTCGTGCTGGAGCGCGGAAAGGCGCTGGATGGACAGCCGCGCCATCGAGCCCCAGGCGACGGCGAGGACCGAATCGACCAGGCGGAAGGCGATGTGGCTCACCGCGACCAGCGCCTCCGCGACGAGCATGCCCAGCGCGACGACGAAGATCCGATAGCGGCCCGCGAGCGCCAGGATGGAGAGCACCTGAGGCCCGGCGACGGGCCAGAGGTCGGCGAGCGCCGCGAGGCGGATGCGCGGCCGGTAGGCGATGCGCAGACGCCAGGCGAGCAGGGAGAAGGTGATGGCGGTGGCGACCGCCTGCTGGACGAACATCGCCCAGGCTCCGGCGCCGAGCTGCGCCGCGGCCAGGCCGGCGGTCAGGCCGATCGGGTGGCCGATGATGGCGCGCATCGCCAGCAGCCGGTTGCGCCGCTGGCGCAGCAGCAGCCCGGAACAGGCGCCGGAGACGGCGGAGAAGGGCAGCAGCGGCGCCAGCGCCAGGGCGATGTCCCTGACCTCCTCGCCCGAACCGGCGCCGAGCGAGAGCAGCGGGGCGAGCCCGACGAGCAGCAGCCCGCCGCCGAAACCCGCGAGCAGGTGCGCGGTCAGCGCACCGTCCACATGGTCCTGCTCGAGTCGCGGCCGCTGTACCAGCGAATCCGGGAACAGCGAGGAGGCGGCGAGGTCGATCAGCAGGAAGGCGGAGAGCGCCACCGTGCCGACGCCCGCCGCGTGCGGCCCGATGACGCGGCCGATCAGCAGCAGGGAGAACAGCGAAAGCACGGCCGTCGTCCCGGTCTCGAGGATCACCCATGCCGGCGCCTGGGCACCGGGAATGCGGAAGCGTGGCACGTGGTCCCTGCTGTTGCTGCGCGCCCCCATCATCGCCCGGCGCCCCCGGATCGGGAGCCGATCATGGTCGGCCGCGTCTCAACAATGCGGCGACCGGTTCGCGGTTGCGCGCGCCGCGTCGCCACGCGCGCGGGCACCGGCAACCTCGCGATCACGGAACCGTGTGCCGGGCCGGGGCGAAGGTTGCCGCGAGGGGACCGCCAGGGTTGGATGGCGCCGTCGAGGATGAGGTGTCGGATGAACGCCAGCGACCGGAGCGCCGCCGCGGCCGGCCTCGCCGCCCGCTACGCCGCCGTGCGCGCGCGCACCGAGGCCCTCGCCGCGCCGCTCTCGGCCGAGGACCAGTGCGTGCAGTCCATGCCCGACGCCTCGCCCGCGAAGTGGCACCGGGCGCACACCACCTGGTTCTTCGAGACCTTCGTGCTGGTCCCGCACGCGCCGGGCTACGCCGCCTTCGACCCGGCCTTCGCCTTCCTGTTCAACTCCTACTACGAGGCGGCGGGACCGCGGCACGCGCGGCCGCGGCGGGGGATGCTGACGCGGCCCTCCTGCGCCCGGGTCGCGGACTATCGCGCGCATGTGGACGCGGCGATGGCGGCGCTGCTGGACGGCGCCGGGCCGGCGCCCGGACTCGCGGCGCTGGTCGAGCTCGGCCTGCAGCACGAGGAGCAGCACCAGGAGCTGCTGCTGACCGACATCCTGCACGCGCTGGCGCAGAACCCGCTGCGCCCCGCCTACGATCCGGACTGGCGCGATCCCGCCGCGCCGGAGGGGCCGGCGCGCTGGCTCGACGGGCCCGCGGGGATCGTCGAGATCGGGCACGCCGGGCCGGGCGGGGCGGCCGGCGGCGGCTTCGCCTTCGACAACGAGACGCCGCGCCACCGCGCGCTGCTCGCGCCCTGGCGCGTCGCCGACCGGCCGGTGACCAACGGCGAATGGCTCGCCTTCCTCGAGGCGGGCGGCTACCGCGAGCCGCTGCTCTGGATGGCGGACGGCTGGGCGGCGCGCCAGGCCGAGGGCTGGGAGGCGCCGCTCTACTGGGAGCGCCGCGACGGCGCCTGGCTCGCCTTCACCCTGGGCGGGCTGCGCCCGCTCGACCCGGCGGCGCCGGTCCGGCACGTGAGCTGGTACGAGGCCGACGCCTTCGCGCGCTGGGCCGGCAAGCGCCTGCCGACCGAGCAGGAGTGGGAGGCGGCGGCCGGATTGCCGGGCTTCCTCGCCGCGGACGGCCATGTCTGGCAGTGGACCGGCAGCGCCTACCGCCCCTATCCGGGCTTCCGGCCGTGGGAGGGCGCGGTCGGCGAGTACAACGGCAAGTTCATGATCGGCCAGATGGTGCTGCGCGGCGGCTCGCTCGCGACGCCGCCCGGCCATGCGCGGCCGACCTACCGCAACTTCTTCCCGCCCGGGGCGCGCTGGCAGTTCTCCGGCCTGCGGCTGGCGGAGGACGCGGCGTGAGCGGCGCGGCGCAGGCGGCGGGGCGGCAGCGGGCGGCGCTGCTGGCCGACGCCCTCGCCGGCCTCACCGCGCCGCGCAAGACGCTGCCCTGCAAGTGGCTCTACGACGCGGAGGGGGCGCGGCTGTTCGAGGCGATCACGCGCCTGCCGGAGTACTACCCGACGCGCACCGAGACGGCGATCCTGCGCGGCGGCTGCGCGGCGGAGGCGGCGAGGCTGGCCGGGCCCGGGGCGGCGGTGGTGGAGTTCGGCTCCGGCAGCGCGGAGAAGGTGGCGATCCTGCTCGCCGCGCTCGCCGCGCCCGCCGCCTACGTGCCGGTGGACATCGCGCCCGACTGGCTCGGGGCGGCGGCGGCGCGGGTCGCGGCCGACTGGCCGGGGCTCGCGGTGCTGCCGGTGGTCGCGGACTTCACGCGCCCCTTCGCGCTGCCCGCGGGCCTGCCGGCGAAGGCGCCGCGCCTCGGCTTCTTCCCCGGCTCGACCATCGGCAATTTCGATCCGGCGGGGGCGGAGGCGTTCCTCGCGATGGCGCGGCGGGTGCTGGGGGAGGGGGCGCGGCTGCTGATCGGCGCCGACCTGGTGAAGGACCCGGCGGTGCTGGAGGCGGCCTACGACGACGCGGCCGGCGTGACGGCGCGGTTCAACCTGAACCTGCTGGCGCGCCTCAACCGCGAGTGCGGCGCGGATTTCGACCTCTCGGCCTTCCGCCACCAGGCGGTGTGGAACCCGCGGGAGGAGCGGGTGGAGATGCACCTCGTCTCGCTGCGGCCGCAGGCGGTGAGCCTGGCGGGGCGGCGCATCGGCTTCGCCGCCGGCGAGACCATCCACACCGAGAACAGCCACAAGTACCGCCCCGAGGGCTTCGCGCGGCTCTGCGCGCGCGGCGGCTGGGACGCGGAGCGGTGCTGGACCGATCCGGCGCGGCTGTTCTCCGTCTGGCTGCTGCGCGCCGGCTGAGGCTTCCCCCCGGCCGGCGCCTCGCGCAGGATCGGGCGCGCCATGACGACCCGACGACGCCCGCAGATCGCCAGCCACCGCGGCGGGGCCTTCCTCTGGCCCGAGAACAGCATGACGGCCTTCCGCGAGACCGCGCGCCTGCCGGTGGACCAGGTGGAGTGCGACGTGCACCTCTCCGCCGACGGCGAGGTGGTGGTCATGCACGACGCGACGCTCGACCGCACGACCGACGCGCGCGGGCCGGTCGCGGCGCGCAGCGCGGCGGAGCTGCGCGCGGTGCGGGTGCGGGGCACCGGCGGGGAGGGGGTGCCGATGCTGGCCGACCTCGCCGCGCTGATCCGGCCGACCGGTCTGCTGCTGCGCGTGGAGATCAAGGCCGACGCGGACGGCCTGCCCTATCCGGGCATCGTGGAGCGCGTGCTCGCGGTGCTGGACGCGGCGGGGATGCGCGGGCGCACGGTGGTGATCGGCTTCCAGGCGCCGACCGTGGCGGAAGCGGCGCGGGCGGGCGGGCTGGCCGGGGTCGCCTGGCTGCTGGAGCGTCCCTGGTGGCGCGCGCTCGACCTCCCGGGTGCGATCGCCGCGGCGCGCGCGCACGGCGTCGGCGAGATCGGGCTGCACGAGGCGCTGGTGGACGCGCGGGTGGTGGCCGCGGTGCGCGCGGCGGGGCTCGGCATCGGCTGCTGGGGCGCCAACCACGCGCCGAGCATCCGGCGCATGCTCGCGCTGGGCGTGGACGTGTTCGCCACCGACGATCCGCCGCTGGCGCTCGGCCTGCGCGGCTGAGCGCGCCGCGGCCGGGCCACGCCTCCGGCGGCGGCTTGCCGCCGGCCGGGACGCCGCCATATGCTGAGGCATAAGGTCCGCACGCAGCCGGACCGGGAGGCCGGGCCGCCGGGGCGGCCGGATGCGGGAGAGCGTTCGCGTGGACGCCGAAACGCCGATTCTGGAGGCCGAGCGTGTCTCGCTGCGCTTCGGCGGCGTGCGCGCCCTGACCGACGTCTCCTTCGCGGTGCGGCGGGGCGAGATCTTCTCCATCATCGGGCCGAACGGCGCCGGCAAGACCTCGATGGTCAACTGCGTCTCGGGGCGCTACCGGCCGACCGAGGGGCGCATCCTGTTCGAGGGCCGGGACATCACGCGGATGCCGACGCGCCGGCGCGCCGCGCTCGGCATCGGGCGGACCTTCCAGAACCTCGCCCTGTTCGGGCACATGACGGTGCTCGACAACATCATGGTCGGGCGCCACCACCTGCTGCGCTCGGGCTTCCTGCGCGGGATGGTCTACTGGCTCGGCGGCGCGCAGCGGGAGGAGATCGCGCACCGGCGCGAGGTCGAGGAGATCATAGATTTCCTCGAGATCCAGCACGTGCGCAAGGCGGTCGCCGGGCAGCTCCCCTACGGGCTGCGCAAGCGCGTGGAGCTGGCGCGCGCCGTGGCGCTGCGGCCGAAGCTGATCCTGCTCGACGAGCCGATGGCGGGCATGAACCTCGAGGAGAAGGAGGACATGGCCCGCTACATCCTGGACCTGAACGAGGAGTGGGGCATGACCGTGCTCATGATCGAGCACGACATGGGCGTGGTGATGGATATCTCGCAGCGCGTGATGGTGCTCGACTTCGGCAGGAAGATCGCCGAGGGGCCGCCCGAGGCGGTGCTGGCCGACGAGCACGTGAAGCGCGCCTACCTGGGCGAGGCGGACGAGGCGGTCTCCGAGCCGGAGGAGGCGGTGGCATGAGGACGGCCGAGGCGGCGCCCGACACCCTGCCGAAGCTCTTGGTCCGCAACGCGCGCGCGCACCCGGAGGAAGTGGCGCTGCGCGAGAAGGAGTTCGGCATCTGGCGCAGCATCACCTGGGCGCAGTACGAGGCGCGCACCCGCGCCATCGCGCTCGGCCTGCACGGCCTCGGCCTCGGGCGCGGCGACGTGGTGGCGCTGATCGGCGACAACCGGCCCGACTGGGTGATGGGCGAGATCGCGGCCCACGCGCTGGGGGCGCGCTCGCTCGGCATCTACCGCGACGCGCTCGACGACGAGGTGGCCTACCTGCTGGAGTTCAGCGGCGCCAGGGCGGTGATCGCCGAGGACGAGGAGCAGGTGGACAAGCTCCTCAACGTCTCCGACCGCGTGCCGGCGCTGCGCCACATCGTCTATTGCGACCCGCGCGGCATGCGGAAGTACGCCGACCCCCGCCTCGTGCCGATGGGCGCGCTGGTCGAGCGCGGCGAGGCGCTGGCGCGCGAGCGGCCCGCGCTGTGGGAGGAGCTGGTCGCGGCGACCGACGGCGAGGAGGTGGCGATCCTCTGCACCACCTCCGGCACCACGGCGCGGCCGAAGCTCGCCATGCTGCAGGCGCGGGCGCTGATCCGGCACTGCGAGAGCTACCTCAGGGCCGATCCGAAGGGGCCGGAGGACGAGTACGTCTCCGTCCTGCCGCTGCCCTGGATCATGGAGCAGGTCTATGCCCTCGGCTGGGGCCTGATCGCGCGGATGAAGGTCAACTTCGTCGAGGAGCCCGAGACGACGATGGCCGACTTCCGCGAGATCGGCCCGACCTTCGTGCTGTTCGCGCCGCGCGTGTGGGAGGCGATCGCGGCCGAGGTGCGCGCCAAGGTGATGGACGCCTCGCCGCTCAAGCAGCGGATGTTCGAGACCGGAATGCGGCTCGGCCTCGCGGCGCTGGACCGGGGGCGGCGATCGGCGGCGGCGGACGCGCTGCTGTTCCGCGCGCTGCGCGACCGGCTCGGGTTCAGCCGGCTGAAGTCCGCCGCGACCGGCGGCGCCGCGCTGGGTCCAGACACGTTCCGCTTCTTCCTCGCCATGGGCGTGCCGCTGCGCCAGCTCTACGGGCAGACCGAGCTGCTCGGCGCCTACACCATCCACCGGCCCGGCGAGGTGGACTTCGACACCGTCGGCGTGCCCTTCGACCCCTCGATCGAGATCCGCATCCACGAGCCCGACCAGAACGGCGTCGGCGAGATCGTGACGCGCCACCCCAACATGTTCGCCGGCTACCACGGCATGGCGGAGAACCCGGACCTGCGCGACGGCTGGCTGCACACCGGGGACGCCGGCTACTTCGGCAAGGGCGGGCACCTCGTCGTGATCGACCGCATCAAGGATATCGCGACGACGAGCCGCGGCGACCGCTTCTCGCCGCAGTACATCGAGAACAAGCTGAAGTTCTCGCCCTACGTGGCCGAGGCGGTGGTGCTCGGCGACGGGCGGCCGCACCTCGCGGCGATGATCTGCATCCGCTTCCCGATCGTCGCCAAGTGGGCGGAGCGCAACCGCATCGCCTTCACCACCTACACCGACCTGTCGTCGAAGCCGCAGGTGCTGGAGCTGCTGCGGGAGGAGGTCCGTAAGGTGAACGCCTCGCTGCCGGAGCCGCAGCGCATCCGCGACTTCGTCCTGCTCTACAAGGAGCTCGACGCCGACGACGAGGAGCTGACGCGCACGCGCAAGATCCGCCGCGGGGTGATCGCGAAGAAGTACGGCGACATCATCGAGGCGCTCTACCGCGGCGACCGCGCCATTCCGGTGGACACGACGATCACCTTCCAGGACGGCACCAAGCAGCGGATCCGTACCACCCTCGCCGTGGTCTCCGCCGACGCCGGCGAGAGGGCGCCGGCGCCGCTTCCGATGGCGGCGGAGTAGGGGTGCGATGGAACTCGGCTTTTTCCTGCAGCTCCTTCTGAACGGGCTGATCGTCGGCGCGCTCTACGGCGTGGTGGCGATGAGCTTCGTGCTGATCTACAAGGCCTCGCAGGTGGTGAACTTCGCGCAGGGCGAGTTCCTGCTGGTCGGCGCCTGGGTGTGCTGGTGGCTGCTCACCGCCTGGCAGCTCCCGTTCTGGGCGGGATTCCTCGTCACCCTCGCCTTCATGACGGCGTTCGGCGTCATTCTTCAGGTCGTCGTGCTGCGGCCGCTGATCGGGGAGCCGGTGATCAGCGTCATCATGGTCACGATCGGCCTTTCGATCTTCTTCCAGGCGCTGATGAAGTGGATGTTCGGCGTCTTCGCTCAGCCCTTCCCCTCGATCTTCGCGGCGGACCAGGTGCGGGTGCTGGGGCTCGAGGTGCAGAGCGTCTATCTGCTCTCGCTTGCCATCTCGGTGGCGATCATGCTCGGCTTCTGGTGGTTCTTCACCTACTCGAAGCACGGCCTCGCGATGCGCGCCACCGCCTTCGACCAGCAGGTGGCGGCCTCGCTCGGCGTCTCGGTCCCCCGCGTCTTCGCCATGTCCTGGGCGATCTCGGCGGTGGTCTCGGCGGTGGCGGGCGTGGTGGTGGGGGTGGTGAACGGCGTCTCCTCCGCGCTCTCCTTCTACGGCATCAAGGTGTTTCCGGCGGTGATCCTGGGCGGGCTCGACTCGATCGTCGGCGCCGTGCTCGGCGGGCTGATCGTCGGCGTGCTGGAGAACGTGGCGCAGTGGCTGGACGCCGAGGTGCTGAACTGGGGCAACATGTACCAGATCGCACCCTTCTACGCGCTGATCCTGATCCTGCTGATCAAGCCCTACGGCCTGTTCGGCACCGAGGCCATCGAGCGGGTGTGAGGGGGACGCCGCGGCCATGGCCGTGATGACGCCGGCGGGCGACTACCGCACCACCTACCGGGAGGACATGACGATCTTCCCGACGCTCGGCAGCCGCGTGGCGCTGTGGGCGGGGATCGCGCTGCTCTGCCTCGCGCCGCTGGTGCTCGACCGCTATCTGCTGCACCTGCTGATCAACATCGGCTTCCTCGGCATCGCCGCGCTCGGCCTCAACATCCTGGTCGGCTTCACCGGGCAGATTTCGATCGGGCATGCCGCCTTCTTCGGCTTCGGCGCCTTCGCCTCGGCCTGGCTGCACGACGTGCTGCACGTGCCGGTCGCGCTCGCGATTCCGCTCGCCGGGCTGATGACGGCGATGGTCGGGCTCGTCTTCGGCGCGCCGGCGGCGCGGCTCAAGGGCCTCTACCTCGCCATCGCGACGCTCGCGGCGCAGTTCATCCTGGAGGACTTCTTCGCCCGCGCGCAGTGGTTCACCGGCGGCGTGGCAGGGCGCGTGACCGAGCCCTTCGGCCTGTTCGGCATCGCCTTCGACCGGGACGAGACCTATTTCTACGTCGTGCTGGCCTTCGTCGTCGTGATGTTCCTCGGCGCGGCCAACCTGATGCGCACGCGCGACGGGCGGGCGCTGGTCGCGGTGCGCGACCACTACCTCAGCGCCGAGATGATGGGCATCAACCTCGCCTACTACCGGACGCTGAGCTTCGGCATCGCGAGCTTCTACGCCGGCATCGGCGGCGCGCTCTACGCCCACTACCTGCTGTTCGTGAGCGTCGAGGCGTTCAACATCCTGTTCTCCATCCAGTTCCTCGGCATGGTCATCATCGGCGGCCTCGGCAGCGTCATGGGCAGCCTGATGGGCGCCGCCTTCATGGTGCTGCTGCCGGAGGTGGTGCAGGGCCTCGCCAACCTGCTCGCCGGCAGCCCGATCGACCGCGCGCTGAGGCTCGGCGCCTCGATCAGCTATCTCCGCGAGATGGTGATCGGCGCCGCGATCATCCTGTTCCTGATGTTCGAGCCGGACGGCCTCGCGCACCGCTGGCGGCTGATCAAGGCCTACTGGAAGCTCTACCCCTACTCGCACTGACCTCGGGAGGAGACATGGCGATGAGCATCAAGCGGACCGTCCTCGGGCTTGCGGTCGCGGGCGGCTTCGCGCTGCCGGCCGCGGCCCAGCCGATCCCGGTCGGGCACCTGATGGACAATTCGGGCGCCACCTCCGACGTCGGCGTGCCCTACGGGCAGGGGGTCGCCGACGCGCTGGCCTGGGTGAACGCCACCCGCAACGGGGTCAACGGGCGCCGGCTGAACGTCCTCGGCTTCGACTACGGCTACCAGGCGCCGCGCGCCGTCGCCCAGTACCAGGCCTGGGTGAACCGCGAGCGCGTGGTCGCCATCCAGGGCTGGGGCACGGCGGACACCGAGGCGCTGGTGCGCTTCGTCACCCGCGACCGCATCCCCTACATCTCCGCCTCCTACTCCGCCGCGCTGACCGACGCCGCCGGGCGCTCCGGCCGCCAGGGCGTCGAGGCCGCGCCGTTCAATTTCTTCTACGGCCCGTCCTACTCCGACGCCCTGCGCGGCATGCTGCAGTGGGCGAAGCAGGACTGGGAACGCCGCGGCCAGCAGGGCCGGCCGCGCTACGTGCACATGGGCGCCAACCATCCCTATCCGAACTCGCCGAAGGAGGCGGGCGAGACGCTGGCGCGCGAGCTCGGCTTCGAGGTGCTGCCGGCGATTCAGTTCGCGCTCACCCCCGGCGACTATACGGCGCAGTGCCTGACGCTCCGCAACCAGGGCGCCCATTACGCCTATCTCGGCAACACCGCGGGCTCCAACATCTCGGTCCTGCGCGCCTGTCAGACGGCGGGGGTGCAGGTGCAGTTCCTCGGCAATGTCTGGGGAATGGACGAGAACGCGATGAAGGCCGCCGGCACCGCGGCGAACGGCGTCGTCTTCCCGGTGCGCACCGCCGTCGTCTGGGGCCAGGACGCGCCGGGGATGCAGACGGTGCGCCAGATCAGCCGGCAGTCGGACCAGGCCGGCACCGCCTACCGTCCCGTGCACTACCTGGCCGGCGTCTGCTCCGCCATGCTGATGGTGGAGGCGATGGAGACCGCCGCGCAGAACGGCGGCGAGGTCTCCGGCCCGCGCATCCGCGACGGCTTCTACGCGCGCCAGAACTGGGTCCCGCGCGGCCTCGAGGGCGTCTGCGTCCCGGTGACCTACACGGCGGATGACCACCGCGGCACGATGCGCGTCGCGCTCTACCGCGCCGTCGTCACCGGCGACACCGCGCAGGGCTCGGTGGCCGACCTGATGCGCGCCGGCACCATGCGGATCGAGCCGGTGGCGACCATCGAGCTCGAGCGGCGCCGCGACTGGCTCGGCTGGTGAGCGCCACCGCGCCCGATGCCGCCGCCGCGCCGCCGTCGGGCGCCCCGCGCCCGGCGGCGGCCGAGCCGCTGCTCGCGGTGAACAACATCGAGGTGGTGTACAACGACGTCATCCTGGTGCTGCGCGGCCTCTCGCTCGCCGTCCCGCAGGGGGAGATCGTCGCCCTGCTCGGCGCCAACGGCGCCGGCAAGTCCACCACGCTCAAGGCGATCTCCGGCCTGCTGCGGACCGAGGAGGGGGAGGTCACGCGCGGCGACATCCGCTTCGCCGGCGAGCGCATCGACGGCGCCGAGCCGCACGAGATCGTGCGCAAGGGCATCTTCCAGGTGATGGAGGGCCGGCGCATCGTCGCCGACATGACGCCGGTCGAGAACCTCCGCCTCGGCGCCTTCACCCGCTCCGACGCCGAGGTGAGGCGCGACATCGAGATGGTGTTCGAGTACTTCCCGCGCCTGAAGGAACGCACCGGCCTCGCCGGCTACCTCTCCGGCGGGGAGCAGCAGATGCTCGCGATCGGGCGCGCGCTGATGGCGCGGCCGAAGCTGATCCTGATGGACGAGCCCTCGATGGGCCTCTCGCCGCTCCTGGTGAAGGAGGTGTTCGGCATCATCCGCCGCCTCAACCGCGAGCTCGGCATCACCATCCTGCTCGTCGAGCAGAACGCGCGCATGGCGCTCTCGGTCGCGGGCTACGGCTACGTCATGGAGCAGGGCAAGGTGGTGCTGGACGGCACGGCGGAGCAGCTCGCGAACAACGAGGACGTGAAGGAGTTCTACCTCGGCGGCCACGGGGCGGAGCGCAAGTCGTTCAGGAACCTGAAGTCCTACAAGCGGCGGAAGCGCTGGCTGTGAGCGGATTCTTCGACGCCCTGGAAACCCGCAGCGCGGACGAGCGCGCGGCGGCGCTGCGCCAGGCGCTGCCGCGCCAGGTCGCGCACGCCAGGGCGAACGCGCCGCACTACGCGGCGCTGCTCGCGGACGTGGATCCGGCGGAGATCACCGGCACCGCCGCGCTCGCGCGCCTGCCGGTGACGCGCAAGTCCGATCTGATCGCGCGCCAGGCCGAGGCGCCGCCCTTCGGCGGCGTGGTGGCGACGCCGATGGCGCGCCTCGCCCGCGTCTTCGCCTCGCCCGGCCCGATCTACGAGCCGGAGGGGGACACGCCCGACTACTGGCGCTACGCCCGCGCGCTGTTCGCGACCGGCCTGCGCGCCGGGGAGCTGCTGCACAACTGCTTCGCCTACCACTTCACGCCCGCGGGCATGATGCTGGAAGGGGGCGCCCGCGCCCTCGGCTGCCCGGTCTTCCCCGCCGGCACCGGCAACACGGAGATGCAGGCGCGGGCCGCGGCGCATCTCCGCCCGCGCTGCTATTCCGGCACGCCGGACTTCCTCAAGACCATCCTGGAGAAGGGCGACGAGCTCGGCCTCGACCTCTCCTCGATCCGCATCGGCCACGTCACCGCCGGCCCCTACCTGCCGAGCCTGCGCGCATGGTACGCGGCGCGCGGCCTGACCGTGCTGCAGTCCTACGGCACCGCCGACCTCGGCCTGATCGCCTACGAGTCCGAGGCGCGCGAGGGCATGATCGCGGACGAGGGCGTGGTGGTGGAGATCGTCCGCCCCGGCACCGGCGATCCCGTTCCGGAGGGCGAGGTGGGCGAGGTCGTCGTCACCACCCTCAACCCGCACCACCCGCTGATCCGCTTCGCCACCGGCGATCTCTCGGCGGTGCTGCCGGGCGTCTCGCCCTGCGGGCGGACCAACCTGCGCATCCGCGGCTGGATGGGCCGCGCCGACCAGGCGACGAAGGTGCGCGGCCTGTTCGTCCGCCCGGAGCAGGTGGCCGAGATCCTGCGCGCCCATCCCGCCGTGCGGCGCGCGCGCCTCGTCGTCGCGCTCGCGGGCGAGCGCGACGCGATGACGCTGCGCGCCGAGGCCGCTTCCGCCGATCCCGGCCTCGCCGAGAGCCTCGCCCGCGCCCTGCAATCCGTGACGAAGCTGCGCGGCGCGGTGGAGCTGGTGCCGCCGGGCACGCTGCCCAACGACGGCAAGGTGATCGAGGACACGCGCCCCATCGGGTGACGACGATGCTTCCGGAAGGCAGCCGCTACGAGGAGATCCGCGCCCGCTTCCGCTGGCGCGTGCCCGAACGCTACAACATCGGCGCCGATGCCTGCGACAGGTGGGCCGACGGCAGCGGCCGCGGTTGGCGATGTCGTTGCGGCATGCCTCTGGGCCGAGGGCGTCGCGAACGCAGGCGATGGCGTTCCAGGGACCGCCAACCGGCGCGGCGGGCTGCGGCGCCAGGCAGCGCCGCCCGCTTGGCGAAGGTCTGCGCGATCGGGTTCGGATCCGGGCCGCAGGGCGGCGGCGAGGCAGGCGCGCGCCGGCCGCCTTCGTCGCCTCGCGCCCCTCTTCACCATGGGGCTGCCAGGTCGCCGACCGCCACCGTGTCGCCGTGGCGCAAGCCCGGTGCGAGGAACTGCTCGACATGGGGCCGTTTCCCCCGGCGGTGCCCGCGGCAGCGGCCCCGGCGCACCGATCGCCGCGCCGGTTTGCGTTTCCGGACGTTTTCCGTCGTTTGCGATCGGCCCTGGCGTTCTGGCTTGGCCAGGGCGACGGAGAACTCGCGCCTTCGGGTCGGTCGGACCGACGCCACGGTAAGCGGCAGGACACCGAGTTCGGCAAGCCAATCCATGGCTTGGCGGAAGCTTTGCGGCGCGACCATCCGGCCGTGCGTGTCGTGACGGGCGCCGCTGCTGAACGCGTCCTGCGTCAGAGTCCAGGCGCCGTCCAGGCCGCCGCGGATGCCTGCATAGTAGCCTGCATAGTAACGGCGGCGCCTCCTCGGCAAGCCGAGAGGCGGCGCGCCCGCCGCCCAGTGCCCGCGGGCGCGCCGCGCTCCGCGGCTCCCGGCCTGCCCGGCGCGTGCCCGCCCGAAACGCGGCTCGCCCGGCCGGCTCCACGGGGAGGCGCGGGGCGCGCCTGCGACTGTTCCCGGCCCGCGCGATCGGCGCAGCGGCACCGGAATCAGCGGCGCGGCGGAGCGCTGCGCAGGGGATGGCGGAACAGCAATCCGGCGCGGCGCAGGGCGAGGCCGATCCGGATCAGCGTCGGCAGCACGGCGTAGGCGGGAAACGGCGGCAGCCAGCGGGCGAGCGCCGCCAGCGCCTCGCCGCGCGTGCCGCGCTGGGCGAGGGCGCAGGCGAGCAGGAGCTCGGCCTCCTCCGGACATAACCGCGGGCAGAGCGGGCTGCCGAGGGCCGGCGGCTGGCCGGCCTCCGCCAGCGAGCGCAGCAGGAGATCGAGCGGGGCGGCGGCGGCCTCGGCGTTTTCGGCGGCGAGGAGCAGGCGCAGCCCGGGCAGGGGCGGGGCGCCGCGCGCGGCCTCGCATCCCCAGCGGCGCAGCGCCTCGGCGAGCAGCCGTTCCGCAGCCGGGAGTTCGTCCAGCGGGGCTGCGGTCCATGACCGGGCGGGGAGGCCGTAGCTCGCCATGCGGGGCATCTCCGTGGGGACGGCTCACGATAATGCAAATAAGAACGATTCGCAAATATGTGCGAACCGCACCTCCTGCCGTCGGAGGGCGGCGCCCTGGCGGCGACGCGGTACGGCGGAAGGGAGCATGGGGCAGGAGCCGCCATTGCCCGCCGCCGATCTCGCCCGCGCCCCGCGCCATTCGCGCGGTTCCCCCGGATCGCCCCCGCCCCCGAAGCGCGGCTCTTGATCGGCATCGGGTGCCGCCCGACGATCCTGTCATGATGTGGAGCCCCCGCATGCCCCCGACCCCAGCCGCGACCCCGGCGACCGCCCCCCTCACCCCCAGCATCGCGGACGGCTTCGCCGGCGCCGTCGGCCGCACGCCGCTGATCCGCCTGCGCCGCGCCTCCGAGGCGACGGGCTGCGAGATCCTCGGCAAGGCCGAGTTCATGCAGCCCGGCGGCAGCGTGAAGGACCGCGCCGCCCTCGGCATCATCGAGGACGCCGAGGCGCGCGGCCTGCTCGTCCCCGGCGAGCCCGGCATCGTCGTCGAGGGCACGGCCGGCAACACCGGCATCGGCCTCACCCTCGTCGCCAACGCCCGCGGCTACCGCTCCATCATCGTCGTGCCGGAGACGCAGAGCCGGGAGAAGCTCGACTTCCTGCGCATGATCGGCGCCGACCTGCGCCTCGTCCCCGCCAGGCCCTACCGCGATCCCGGCAACTACGTGCACGTCTCGCGCCGCATCGCCGAGGAGCTGCAGGCCGAGGGCAGGCGCGTGATCTGGGCCAACCAGTTCGACAACCTCGCCAACCGCGCCTACCACGAGGTGACGACGGGCCCCGAGATCTGGGCCCAGACGGGCGGCAGGGTTGACGCCTTCACCTGCTCCTGCGGCACCGGCGGGACGCTCGCCGGCGTCGCCGCGGCGCTGAAGACGAGGAACCCGCAGGTGCGCGTCGTGCTGGCCGACCCGATGGGCAGCGCGCTCTACTCCTGGGTCAAGACCGGCGAGCTGGCGTTCTCGGGCAGCTCGATCACCGAGGGCATCGGCCAGGCCGCGCGCGCCCCCGGCAACCTCGAGAGCGCGCGGGCGCTGATAGACGACGCGGTGCAGATCGAGGACCCGGAGATGCTGGAGCAGGTCTTCGACCTGCTGATCCACGAGGGGATCTCGGTCGGCGGCTCGTCGGGCATCAACGTCGCCGCGGCGATCCGCGTCGCGCGCGCGCTCGGCCCCGGGCACACGGTCGTCACCGTGCTCTGCGACGGGGGCGCGCGCTACCAGAGCAAGCTGTTCAACCCGGAATTCCTGCGCGAGCGGAACCTGCCGGTTCCGCCCTGGCTGGCCTGAGGGAAAGGGCGCCGCCGATGGAACTCCTCGAACTCGCCCGCACCGTCCGCGCCCGCGACCCGGCGCGGCCCACCTGGGCGGAGGCGATCCTCGCCTATCCCGGCGTGCACGCCGTGCTGTGGCACCGCCTGGCGCACGCGCTCTGGCGCCTCGGCCTGCGCGCGACGGCGCGCGTCGTCTCGCACATCGGCCGCTTCCTCACCGGCATCGAGATCCATCCCGGGGCGAGGATCGGCCGGCGGCTGTTCATCGACCACGGCATGGGGGTGGTGATCGGCGAGACGGCGGAGATCGGCGACGACGTGCTGATCTACCACGGCGTGACGCTGGGCGGCCTGTCCGGCCAGCCCGGCAAGCGCCACCCGACGGTGGAGGACGGCGTCGCGATCGGCGCCGGGGCGCAGGTGCTCGGCCCGATCACCGTCGGCGCCGGGGCGCGCATCGGCGCCAACGCCGTGGTGACGCGCGACGTGCCGCGCGGCGCGACCGTGGTCGGCATCCCGGCCCGCCCGCCGGGCCGCGGCCCCTGCGACGAGGCCTCGATCGGCTACGGCCTGACGAAGCAGGAGGTGGACCCGGTCGGCGAGCAGATCGCCGCCCTGCGCGCCGAGGTGGCGGAGCTGCGCGCCGAGCTCGCCGCGCTGAAGCGCGAACGGGCGGAGAAGCCCGCCGCGCCGGTGGCGTAGGCCGGCGCCTCCCCCGCTTCCGGTCCCGCGGCCGGCGAGGGAAGGGGAAGCGCGGGCCGCGGCGGGGCGCCCCGGCCGCGGAGCGGCGGCGCATCCGCGTTCGCGTGGCGCGGACCGGGCACGGGTGGAGCCCGGCCGCGCGACGCGCTACAGCCTTCGCATGGACCCCGCCCTCGCCCGGACGCTCGCCGCCTGGCGCCGCCACCTGCACGCCCATCCCGGCCTGACGCTGGACGAGGGCGAGACCGCCGCCTTCGTCGTCACCCGCCTGCGCGAGCTCGGCGTCACCGAGATCGCCGAACGGGTCGGCGGGCATGGCGTGGTCGCCACGCTGCGGCGCGGCGAGGGCTCGAACCGCTCGGTCGGCCTGCGCGCCGACATGGACGCGCTCCCCATCGAGGAGCGCAACGAGGACCTGCCCCACCGCTCGACCAGGCCCGGCGTGATGCACGCCTGCGGGCATGACGGGCACACCGCGGCGCTGCTCGGCGCCGCGGCGCTGCTGCTGCGCGATCCCTCCTGGACCGGCACGGTGCGCCTGCTGTTCCAGCCGGCCGAGGAGGGCGGCGGCGGCGCGCGCGCCATGATCGCGGACGGGCTGTTCCGGCGCTTCCCGATGGAGCGGATCTTCGGCTGGCACAACTGGCCCGGCCTCGAGGCCGGCACCGTCGCGGTGCACGAGCGCGCGGTGATGGCCGCCGGCGCGCGCTTCGAGATCGCCTTCGAGGGGCACGCCGGCCACGCCGCGCTGCCGCAGCTCGCGCGGGACCCGATGCTCGCCGCCGGGCACTGCATCGTCGCCGTGCAGTCCATCGTGGCGCGCAACCTCGACCCGCTGGAGGCGGGCGTGGTCAGCATCACCATGGTCGAGGGCGGCGAGGCGCAGAACCAGATCGCCGCGCGGGTGCTGCTGAAGGGCTCGGCGCGCTGGCTGCGCGACGCCACGGGCGAGGCGCTGCAGGCGTCGCTGCGCCGGGTGGCCGAGGGCGTCGCCGCGACCTACGGCGTGCAGGCACGGCTCGACTGGCGCCAGGGCGTGCCGGTGACCGAGAACCACCCGGCCGAGCGCGAGCTGGCCGCGGCCGCGGCCGAGGCGGTGACGACGCTGCGCCGCGACCTCGCGCCGGCGATGACCGGCGAGGACTTCTCCTGGTTCCTGCGCGAGGTGCCCGGCGCCTTCGTCTGGATCGGCAACGGCCCGACCGAGGGCGGGCGCGAGCTGCACAGCCCGCGCTACGACTTCAACGACGCGGTGCTGCCGGCGGCCTCGGGCTGGCTCGCGGAGGTGGCGAAGCGGGCGCTGGCGGGGGGATGAGCCGCGCCCGCCGGGCCGGGATCAGCGCAGCACCCGCCCGAGCCACGCCCCCGCGCCGTCCACCGCGCGCCGCGCCGCGCCGACATGGGCGACGGCGCGCAGGAAGCCGTGGATCGTGCCCCTGAACACCTCGCTCTCCACCGGCACGCCCGCCGCGCGCAGCTTCTCCACCATCGCCAGGTTCTCGCTCGCCAGCACGTCGAGCTCGGCGATGTGCACGAGCGTCGGCGGCAGGCCGCGCAGGTCGGCGCGCAGCGGCGCCGCGAGCGGGTTCACCCGGTCGGCCGGGCGCGGCGCGTAGCACGCCCAGTAGAAGTCCATCTTCTCGCGCGTCAGGAAGTGGCCCTCCGCGAATTCGCGGTAGGAGGGGGTGTCCAGCCGGCTGTCGAGCACGCCGTAATTGATCAGCAGCCCGCGCAGCGCGAGCGCGGGATCGGTCTCGCGCAGCAGCAGCGCCGTGCCGGCCGCGAGGTTGCCGCCCGCCGAATCGCCGCCGACCGCGATGCGCTTCGGGTCGAGGCCCCATTCCGCGCCGTGCGCCGCCAGCCAGCGCACCACCGCCGCGCATTCCTCGAGCGCCTGCGGGAAGGCCGCCTCGGGCGAGAGCGCGTAGTCCGGCCCCACCACCGCGCAGCCCGCCGCCGCCGCGTATTCGCGCATCAGCCGGTCGTGCGTGTCCACCGAGTTCCACACCCAGCCGCCGCCATGCAGGTAGACCAGCACGGGCAGCGGCCCGGCGTCCGCCGTCGGCCGGTGCACGCGGCAGAGCAGGCGCCGGCCGCGGATCGGCAGCCAGCGGTCGGCGCTCTCCGCCATGCGCGGCCCGCCCTCGGAGAGCGGCAGGTTCAGCGCCTCCGTCACCGCGCGGCTCTCGTCGAGCGGCGGGGCGAGGCGCAAGGGCGGATGGCTCCTGCCGCGCTCCTCCATCATCGCCTGGAAGGCGGCCATCTCCGGGTCCCAGCGCGACATGTCCGCGGGCATGCGATCCTCCTCCGATCCCGCGCGCAGTGGACCTGGAGCCGCCGCCCGCCGCAAGATGTCGGCCCGCCGCGATTGCGGAGGGCCGCGGGGACGGCGCATGCTGCGCCGCGTCATGCCGCTGCCGCTCCTCGCCGCCCCGCCGCGCCCGGCCGCCGCGGGCTTCCGCGACACGGCGCTGTTCCGGCCCGGCAGCGTCGCGCTGATCGCCGATGCCGCGCTGCCGGAGACGGCGGTGGTCGCGGCCAACCTCGCCGCCGGCGGGTTCCGCGGCCGTCTGCTCGCCGCCGGCATCCCGACCCCGGCGGGCTTCGAGCCCGCCGCGCCCTCGGTCGAGGCGCTGCCCGTCGCGCCCGACCTCGCCGTGCTCTGCCTCCCGCCCGATCGGCTGGAGGCGGCGATGCGGGCGCTGGCCGCGCGCGGCTGCTTCGCGGCGATCGTGCCGGTCGCCGCGCCGGACCTCGCCGGGACCTGCGCGCGCACCGGCGTGCGCGCGCTCGGCCAGGGCAGCTTCGGGCTGTGCGTGCCGGCGATCGGGCTCAACGCCTCGCTCTCCCACGTCGCGCCGCGCCCGGGGCGGCTCGCGCTCGTCGCGCAGTCGGCGGCGCTGACGCGCGCGGTGCTCGACTGGGCGGCGGCGGAGTCGGTCGGCTTCAGCCACGTCGTCGGCATCGGCGGCAATGCCAGCCTCGGCTTCGCCGTCGCGCTCGACTGGCTGGCGCGCGAGGGGGAGACGGGCGCGGTGCTGCTCGACCTGCGCCGCATCCGCAACCGCCGCGCCTTCATCTCCGCGGCGCGCGCCGTCTCGCGCACGCGCCCGGTGGTGGCGATCCGCGCCGGCGGGCGGCTCGCCGACGCGACGGGCGTCGCGGATGCGGTGATGGAGGCGGCGCTGCGCCGCGCCGGCGTGCTGCGCGTCGGCGGGCTCGAGGAACTGCTGAGCGCCGCCGAGACGCTGGCGCGGCTGCGCGGCGCCCCGCGCGCGGGCGAGGGCGACCGGATCGCCATCGTCGCCAACGGCACCGGCCTCGGCCGGCTCGCCGCCGATGCGGTGCTGGCGGGCGGGGCGCGGCTCGCCGATCCGCCGGAGGCGGCGCGGGCGGCGCTCGCCGCGCTGCTGCCGCCCGGCTGGAGCGGCGGCAACCCGCTCTCGCTCGGCCCCCAGGCCGGCACGCGGCTCGGCGAGGCCGCCGCCATGCTCGCCGCCCTGCCGGAGGTGGATTCGGTCGTCGCCCTGCACGCGCCGGTGCCGGGCGAGGACGCGGACACGGTGCGCGAGGCGCTGGTCGCCGCCTCCCGCGCCCGCGGCGCCGGCGCGCTGCGCCCGCCGGCGCCGATCCTGGTCGGCTGGCCCGGCGGGGCGAGCGCCGGGGCGCAGCGCGCCGCCCTCGCCGCCGCGGGCATCGCCGTCTTCGAGACGCCCGAGGCCGCCGTGCGCGGCGCGCTGCAGCTCGCGCAGGACCGCCGCAACCGCGCCGCCGCGGCCGAGCTGCCGCCGCGCGAGGTGCTGGAATTCGCGCCGGACCGCGCGGCGGTGCGGCGGACCCTGGACGGCGCCCGCGCCGCCGGCCGGCTCGCGCTCACCGAGGAGGAGGCGCTCGGCGTGCTCGCGGCCTACGGCGTGCCGGTGGTGCCGGGCCGCGCCGTCGCGGGCGCCGAGGACGCGGGCGTCGCCGCCGCCATGCTCGGCTTCCCGGTCGTGCTCAAGATCCTCAGTCCCGACATCGCGCGGAAGACCGAGCATGGCGGCGTCGCGCTCGGCCTCTCCAGCGTCGCCGAGGTGGTGCGCGAGGCGCTGGCGATGCGCGAGCGGGTGCGCGCGGCGCGGCCCGAGGCGCGGTTCGCGGGCTTCCTCGTGCAGCGCCAGGCCGCGCGGGCGCACGAGCTGCGCCTGCGCCTCGGCGAGGACGCCATGTTCGGCCCCTGGATCGGCTTCGGGGCCGGCGGCACCGCCGCCGACCTGCTGGCCGACGAGGCCTTCGACCTGCCGCCGCTCAACCTCGCCCTGGCGCACGCGCTGATCGCGCGCGCCCGCCGCACCGCGCGCCTGCTCGCCGGCCACCGCGACCATCCGGCGGCCGACCGCGGCGCGGTCGCCGCGGCGCTGGTGCGCCTGTCGCAGATCGCGGTGGACTTCCCCGAGATCGCGACGCTCGGCGTCAACCCGCTGCTCGCGGACGCGCAGGGCGTGCTGGCGGTGGACGCCTCGCTCACCCTGCGCCCAGCGGGCGCGCCGGGGGCGGTGCTCGCCATCGCGCCCTATCCGGCGGAGCTGGCGCGGCCCTGGCGCGCCCCGGACGGCACGGTGCTGACGGTCCGCCCGATCCGGCCGGAGGACGCGGCGGCCCACGCCGAGGCCTTCCGCCGCCTGACGCCGGAGGATGTCCGCCGCCGCTTCTTCTCGGCGCTGAGGGAGCTGCCGCCGGCGCAGATCGCGCGGCTGACGCAGATCGACTACGACCGCGAGATGGCCTTCATCGCGGTGGAGCGGCGCGAGGACGGCTCCGAGCGCACCGTCGGCGTCGCCCGGCTGGTGCGCGAGATCGGCAGCCCGGCCGGCGAGGCGGAATTCGCGGTGATCGTGGACCCCGCCTGGCGGGGCCGCGGCCTGGCGCGGCACCTGATGGAGCGGCTGATCGCCTGGGCGCGCGAGCAGGGCGTGACGGCGGTGGTCGGCCAGGTGCTGGCGGAGAACACGCCGATGCTCGGCTTCGTGCGCGCCCTCGGCTTCGCCGTCCGCCGCCTCCCGGGCGAGGAGGACGTGGTCGAGGCGCGGCTCGATCTCCGCTGACGCGCGCGGGGCGGGCCGCGCCGGCCGACCCCGCCCTCAGCGCCGCAGCCGCTCCGTCCAGTCCTTCAGCGCGACGAGCAGCGCGGCGATGAACTCGCGCGTCTTCTCGTCGGTCAGGCGGCCCTGGTCGTCGAAGCGCTGGTTGGCGCCCGCGATCATCACCTCCGGCCGGTTCAGCGGCAGGGCGTTGAGGAAGACGAACATCTGCCGCAGGTGGTACTGCGCCCGCGCCGTGCCGAGCGCGCCGGGGCTCGCGCCCATGATGGCGAGGGGCTTGCCGTCGAAGGGCTGCTCCGGCGGGCGGGAGGCCCAGTCGAGCGCGTTCTTCAGCACCCCCGGCACCGAGTAGTTGTATTCCGGCGTGACGATCAGCAGCGCGTCGGCGGCCTTGATCCGCGCCCGGAGGTCGGCGACCACGGGCGGGAAGCCCTGCTGCTTCACGTCCTCGTCATAGGGCGGGATGTCGCGGAGGCGGTCGAAGGTCTCGATCCGCATCCCGGCGGGCGCCAGCTCGACCGCCGCGCGCAGCGCCGCGGCGTTGTAGGAGCCCCGGCGCAGGCTGCCGGCGATGCCGAGAACGGTGATTCCTCCTCCGGTGTTTTCGCTCATGCCGTTCGTCCTCCGTTCCAGGCGCGCCCTCGCGCGCCGCGCCCGGGTAGGTGGTGGAGCCCGGGCCGGCGTCCACCCTCCTCCCGGCCGCGCCGCCGGCGCGGCTCACCCCGCCGCGTCCGGGGGCGCCGGCCTGTGGATGAAGCGCCAGGGATCGGCCTCGGAATCGCGCGGGATCTCGACCTCGATCAGCCAGGGCACCGCGTCGTCGCCGAGCGCGCGTTCCAGCACGGGCCGCAGCGCCTCGGGCGAGGCCACGCGGGCGGCGCGCGCGCCGAAGGAGTCGGCGAGGCGCACGAAGTCGGGATTGTGCAGGTCGGCGGCGACGACGCGGCCGCCGAACGCGGTCCGCTGGTCGCGCCGCACGTTGCCGTAGGCGCTGTTGTTGAACACCAGCGTCGTCAGGCCGATGCCGTGCTGCACCGCGGTCGCCAGCTCCTGCACCGCGAACAGGAACCCGCCGTCGCCGCAGACCGAGACCACCGGCCGGTCCGGATGCGCCACCTTGACGCCGAGCGCGGTCGGGAAGCCGGCGCCGAGCGTGCCCTGGTAGCCGGAGGAGACGTAGGTGCGCGGCTCGTGCACCGGGAAGCCGTACCAGGAGGCGAAGCCGATCTGCGTCAGCTCCTCGCAGAAGAAGCCGTCGCGCGGCAGCACCGCGCGGATCACCCGCAGGTAGTCGATCAGCGGCCGCACGGAGAGGATCTCGCGCGCCGCCCAGGCCTTGGCCTCCGCGATCGCCGCGCGCCGCCCGGCCGGCGGCCCGGCGTGGCCGGCGCGGCGCAGCGCCTCGGCGAGGCCGCGCGCGCCCTCCGCGGCGTCCGCCAGCACGGCGACATCGGCGGGCAGGCGGCGGAACTCCGCCGGGTCTATGTCGATGCGGATGGTCTTCAGGCCCGGCGGGCGCCAGGGCTCCCGCCCCGCCGGGTTCCAGCCCCAGCGCCAGCCCGGCACCTCCAGCCGCGTGCCGATGCCGAGGATCAGGTCGGTCGTGCGCCACAGGCGATAGGCCGCGGCGATGGTCAGGCCGAGCGGGTGGTCGTCGTCCACCACCCCGCGCCCGCTGCGGAAGGAGACGACCGGCGCGCCCATGCGCTCGGCGAGCTCCAGCACCTCCGCCCCGGCGTGCTGCGCGCCGCCGCCGACGAAGATCATCGGCGCCCGCGCCGCGGCGACCAGCCGCGCCGCGCGGTCGAGCGCGTCGGTGTCGAGCGGCGGGCGCGGATGCGGCGGCAGCGGATCGAGCGGCGCGACCTCCGCCGTCTCGGTGAAGCGCTCCCAGGGCATCTCGAGCGCGGCGGGGCCCGGGCGGCCGGAGCCCATCTCCTGGAAGGCGCGCGCCACCAGATGCGGCGCCTGGGCCGGGTGCTCGATCCGCTCGGCCCATTTCACGAGGCCGCGCAGGGTGGCGAGCTGGTCCGGCATCTCGTGCAGGTGCCCGCGGCCGCGGCCGAGATAGGGGCCCGGCACCTGGCCCGTCAGGCAGAGCACCGGGGCGTTGCAGCCGAAGGCGGTGAGCAGCGCGGCCGCGGTGTTGAGCACCCCGGGGCCCGGCACCACCGCATAGGCGCTCGGCCGCCCCGTGGAGCGCGCATGGCCGAAGGCCATGTAGCCGCAGGCCTGCTCGTGCCGCGCCCCGATCACGCGCAGGCCGGGGGAGCGCGCGAAGGCGTCGAACAGCCCGTAGACCTGCGCGCCGGGCAGGCCGAAGACCGTGTCCACGCCGTGCCGGCGGAGCTGGGCCACGATCGCCTCGCCCCCGGTCATCCTCTCTGCCGCCATCCCTCTGCGCCCCTTCCGCTGCCCGCGTCCCGCGCCAAGATGCCAGGGAAGCGGCGCCCCGGCACGGCCTGTCGTGGCCCGCTTCCGACCGGAGCCCGATGCGGATCGCGCTGCTCGCCGACATCCACGCCAATCGCGAGGCGCTCGCCGCCTGCCTCGCGCATGCGGCGCGGCAGGGCGCGCGGCGCCTCGTCTTCCTCGGCGATCTCGTGGGCTACGGCGCCGACCCGTGCTGGGTGGTGGAGACGGTGCGGGCGCGCGTCGCCGGGGGCGAGGCGGTCGCGCTGCTCGGCAACCACGACGAGGCCGCGGTGTCGCCGCGCGGGCCGGTCGGGATGAACCCGGCTGCCGCCGCCGCCATCGCCTGGACGCGCGGGCGGCTGGACGCGGAGGCCGCCGCCTTCCTCGCCTCCCTGCCCCTCGTGGTGGAAGAGGAGGACCGGCTCTACGTGCACGCCGACGCCTCCGCCCCGGCGCGCTGGCGCTACGTCGCCGGCACCGAGGCGGCGCGGCGCAGCCTGGCGGCCACCGCAGCGCGGATCACCCTCTGCGGCCATGTCCACGTGCCCGGGCTCTACGGCCTGACCGCGACGGACAAGCTGGTCGCCCACCGCCCGGCCGCCGGCGTGGCGGTGCCGCTGCTGCGGCCGCGGCGCTGGCTCGCCGTGCTCGGCGCCGTCGGCCAGCCGCGCGACGGCGATCCGAGCGCCTGCTACGGCCTGCTCGACACCGGGCGGTCGGAGCTCGCCTGGATGCGCGTGCCCTACGACGTGGCGACGGCGGCGGCGAAGATCCGCGCGGCCGGCCTGCCGGAGTCGCTCGCCGCGCGGCTCGAGCGGGGGCGGTAGGGGGATGCCGGGGCGTCCGCGCGTCGTCGCCGGCGCGACCATCGACGGCTTCACCATCGGCGCGCAGATCCACGCCGGCGGCATGGCGACGCTCTGGGAGGCGACGCATCCGGACCACCCCGGCCGGCCGCTGCTGATGAAGGTGCCGCGCCTGCGCGAGGGCGAGGACCCGGCGGCGATCGTCGGCTTCGAGATGGAGCAGATGATCCTGCCGCGCCTCTCGGGCCCCCACGTGCCCCGCTTCGTCGCCGCCGCGGGCTTCGAGCGGCAGCCCTACCTGGTGATGGAGCGCATCCTCGGCACCTCGCTCGCGGCGCGCCTGCCCTCGCTGCCGCTCGCCGCTGAGGAGGTCGCGGCGATCGGCGCGCGCGTGGCGGAGGCGCTGGACTCGCTGCACCGCCAGGCGGTCGTGCATCTCGACGTCAAGCCCTCGAACATCCTGTTCCGGCGCGGCACCGGCGAGGCGGTGCTGGTGGATTTCGGCCTGGCGCGCCACCGCCTGCTGCCCGACCTGCTGGAGGAGGAGTTCCGCCTGCCCTACGGCAGCGCACCCTACATGGCGCCGGAGCAGGCCATGGGCGTGCGCGGGGAGCCGCGCAGCGACCTCTTCGCCCTCGGCGCGGTCCTCTACCAGCTCAAGACCGGCATGCTGCCGTTCGGCGAACCGCAGGGCCTGAAGGCGGTGCGGCGCCGGATCTGGCGCGACCCGCTGCCGCCGCGCGCGCTCCGGCCCACCTGCCCGCCCTGGCTGCAGGAGATCATCCTGCGCTGCCTCGAGGTGGATCCGGCGCGCCGCCACCCGACTGCGGCGCAGCTCGCCTTCGACCTGCGCCACCCGGACCAGGTCGCGCTCTCGCCTCGGGCGGAAAAGCGCGGGCGCGACGGCTGGACCGCCGTGCTGCGGCGGCGCTTCGACCCGAAGGCGCGGCCCGTGTTCCGGCGCCCGGCCGAGGAGGCCGACGCGGTGCACGCGCCGATCGTCGCCGTCGCCGTGGACGTCGCCGAGCAGAGCGCCGCCATGGCGCAGGTGCTGCGCGCCGGGCTCGGCCCCATCATGGCCTCGCTGCCGGGGGCGCGGGTCGCCTGCATCAACGTGCTCGATCTGCGCCGCGCCGCGCCGGAGGAGGGCGAGAACCGGCACGTGCAGCGGCTGGTGGCGCTGCGCCACTGGGCGGCGCCGCTCGGCCTGCCGGAGGGACGGATCACCTACCACGTGCTGGAGGCGGCGGACCCGGCGCAGGCGCTGATCGAATACGCGACGGCGAACCGGGTGGACCACATCGTCATGGGCGCGCGGGCGGATTCCTTGCGTCGCCGGCTGCTCGGCAGCGTCTCCGCCGGCGTCGCGGCGCACGCGCCGTGCACGGTGACGGTGGTGCGCCCGCGCGGCGTGAACGCGGGCGGCGCCGAGCCGGGCCGGGCGTGACGCGCGGCGCTGCCCGCCGCGCGGTGGAGAACCGCGCGGGGGTCTTCGCGCCCCGCGCTTGACCTTCGCGTCGCCCGCCCCGATGGTCCCGGCCCGAAGGACGCCGGAGCATCGGCGTCTCCCAGCACCCGACGGGATGCCGATGACCGTTCCGCACGCGTCGGCGCAGCGCCGCGCCGACACCGATGCCTCCCCCGTGCCCGAGGGGTTCGCGCCACGCCCGGTGGGCGGCGGATTCCTGCAGGGCGTCGGGCCGATCTACGCCAGGCGCGGGGAGGGGGAGCGGTGCGTGCGCTACGGCTTCCTGGTCGGCCGCCAGCACTGCAATCCCATGGACATCTGCCACGGCGGCATGCTCGCCACCCTCGCCGACGTCGTGCTCGGCCTCGAGGGCGTGCGGCAGGCGGGCGGCAGGGGCCACTTCACGACGGTCAGCCTGACGACCGATTTCCTTGCCCCCGTGCCGCTCGGCGCCTGGGTCGAGGCCGAGGCCGAGCTGCTCTCGCGCGGCCGGTCCATGCTGTTCGTGCAGGGCCTCTTCACCGTCGGCGGGGCGCCCGTGCTGCGCGCGAGCGGCGTGTTCCGCCTGCCGTCGCCGCTCCCCGCGAACGGCGAGGCGGGCGCCGCCACGGGCCGGCGATGAGGCGGTCTCCGGACGCGGGCGGCGCGGCCTCGCCGCCGCCGGGCCCGACGCCCTCCCCCCGGCCGCCGATCCGACTGGTCGTCGCCGCCGGGCTGCACGGCGCCTTCCTCCTCGCCCGCGGGCGGCCGGAGGGGCTCGCCTTCGTCGAGGGGACGCCGGCGGGGGCGCTGCGCAGCTTCTGGGCGGCGGCGATCTGCCTACCGGCCTATCTGGCGCTGCGCCTCTTCGCCTGGGGGATGCAGGGCGGTCCGCCGGGCGGCGGGCTCGGCCGGGCCCTGGCGGTGGCGCTGATCGGCGGCGTCTGCGCCTGGGCCGGCTTCGCCCTGGTCTCGCAGATCCTGGCCGAGGCGGTGGGCCGCGCCCGCGCCTGGCCGCGCTTCCTCGCGGCGTGGAACTGGACCGGCGTGGCGCAGCACCTGGCCCTGCTCGCCGCCGCGGTGCCGGCCGCGGTCGGGATGCCGGTGCCGGTGGCCTGCGCGGCCGGCCTCGCGGCGCTCGGCTACGCGCTGTGGCTGGAGTGGTTCGTCGCCCGCACCGCGCTCGGGCTCTCGGCGTCGGACGCGGCGGGGTTCGTGCTGCTCAACCTCGCGCTCGGCCTGTTCCTGCACGGGCTCGGCGAGCACCTGACGGGCGGATAGGCGAGGCGATAACGACGGCGGCGCGCAGGGGGCAGGGCGACCGCACGGCCCGGCTTGGCGAACCATCCGCGAGGGCCGTTGCAGCGCGCGCCGCCGGGCGGGAAGCTGCCCTAGCTCGGCTGGATGCCGAGGCGGCGGATCAGGTCTCCCCAGCGCTGCAAGTCGTCGCGCATGACGCGGCCGAGGTGCTCCGGCCCGGGTTCCGGGATTTCCAGGCTCTGCCGGGCGAAGCGCTCGCGCAGCGCCGGCTCGGCGAGCACGCGCCGCAGGTCGGCGTCGAGCTTCGCCACCACCGGCGCCGGCAGCCCGGCCGGGCCGAGCATGGCGAACCAGGTGCCGACCTCGTAGCCCGGATGGCCGGACTCGGCGACGGTCGGCACCTCCGGCAGCGCGGGGGAGCGCTGCGGTCCGGTGGTCGCGAGCGCGCGCAGCCGCCCCGCCTGCACCGCGGGGACGGCGAGCACGGGGTTGTGGAACATCGCCTGCACCTGCCCGCCGAGCAGCGCGGTGTGCGCCGGCGCGGCGCCCTGGAAGGGCACGTGGGTGAAGCGGGCGCCGACGCGCAGTGCGAAGAGCTCGGCCGAGAGGTGGGTGGGCGTGCCGGTGCCTGCCGAGGTGATCGTCACCTCGCCCGGCCGGTCGCGCATCAGCGCCGCGAACTCGGCGAGGGTCCGCGCCGGCACGGAGGGATGCACGACGACGACGAGGCTGTAGTAGGCGACCAGCGAGACCGGCGTGAAGTCGCGGATCGGGTCGTAGGGCAGGCTGCGGTAGAGCGCCACGTTCTGCACGTGCGAGGAGGCGCAGAGCAGCAGGGTGTGGCCGTCCGGCGCGCTGCGCGCGACGTGCTCGGCGCCGATGTTGCCGCCCGCGCCGGCGCGGTTCTCCACCACCGCCGGCTGGCCCCAGATCTCGGCGAGGCGCTCGCCGAGGCTGCGCGCGATCACGTCGGCCGGACCGCCGGGCGCGAAGGGGACGACGACGCGCACCGGGCGCGCCGGCCAGCCCGGGGCCGGCTGCTGCGCGGGGGCGGGATTGCGCTGCGGCAGGAGGGCGGCTGCGCCGAGCGTTGCGAGCACGGCGCGGCGGCGGAGGTGCGGCATGGCGGACGGGTCCTCCCTCGGTCCGGCGTGCTTCCCGCGCCGGTCGCCGGGCGGCGATGGTGGGCCACGCCGCGGCGCGGCGCAACCGCGGGCGCATTGACAGGGCGGGGCCGGCGCGGCGCTACTGGCGCCGGATCGGGGAGGGACGGTGCGATGGAACTGGGCCTGCGCGGACGCAAGGCCGTGGTCACCGGCGGCTCGCTCGGCATCGGGCGCGCCATCGCGCGCGAGCTGGCGGGCGAGGGCGTGGAGGTGGCGATCGTGGCGCGCGACGCGGCGCGGCTGGAGGCGGCGGCGCGCGACATCGCGCGCGAGAGCGGCACCCGCTGCGTCCCGCTCGGCGCCGACCTCTCCGACGCGGCGCAGCTCGAGCGCGCCATGGCGGAAGCGGAGCGGGCGCTCGGCCGGGTGGACATCCTCGTGAACAACGCCGGCGCGACGCCGATGGGCCGCATCGGCGACACGCCGGACGCGGTGTGGATGAAGTCCATCGCCCTGAAGCTGATGGGCTACGTGCGCTGCGCGCGGATCCTGACGCCGGCGATGCGGGCGCGGAAGTGGGGGCGGGTGATCAACGTCATCGGCCGCTCCGGCCACCAGCCGCGCGCCGCCTACATCGTCGGCAGCACGGTGAACGCCTCGCTGCTCGCCTTCACCCACGCCCTCGCCCAGGAATGCGCCCCCGACAACGTGCTGGTGGTGGGCGTCAATCCCGGCCCGATCGCGACGCCGCGCTGGGACCAGGTGGTGGCGCAGGGCGCGGCCGGGGCGGGGCGCAGCGTCGAGGCGGAGAACGCGGCGGCGATCGCCACCGTGGCGCTCGGCCGGCTCGGGACGCCGGAGGAGTGCTCGGGGCTGGTCGCGTTCCTGTGCTCGGACCGCGCCGCCTTCATCACCGGCACGATGATCGACATAGACGGCGGCGGCACGCGCTGCATCTGAGGCGCGGGCGCGCCGCGTGCCGGCCGATCAGCCGACCGGGATCAGCTTCACCCGCCTGCCCTCGACGCCGAGCGCGAGCCGCCCGGCCTTCAGCGCCAGCGCCGCCTCGCCGAACACCGCGCGGCGCCAGCCGTGCAGCGCCGGGATGTCCGCCCCGTCCCCGGCGGCGAGCCGGTCGAGGTCCTCGCTGCTCGCCAGCAGCTTCGGCGCGACGTGGCTCTCCTCGCTCTTCGCCGCGAGCAGGACCTTGAGCAGCGCCACGAGGGCGGGCGAGGGGGCCGGGCCGCCGCGCTCGCGCGGGGCCTCCGGCAGGTCCGATTCCGGCAGTTCCTTCGCGGCGCGCACCGCGGCGAGGAGGGAGGCGCCGGTCTTGCCCTTGGCGAAGCCCTCGGTGATGCCGCGCGCGCGGGCGAGGTCGGCGGGCGTCTCCGGCGCGGTGGCGGCGATCTCGAGCAGCGTCTCGTCCTTCACCAGGCGCTGGCGCGGGATGTTGATGCGCTGCGCCTCGCGCTCGCGCCAGGCCGCGACGGCGCGCAGCACGCCGAGGAAGCGGCGGTTGGTGGTGCGCGGCCGCAGCCGCTCCCAGGCGGTCTCCGGGTCGGTGCGGTAGGTGGCGGGATCGGCGAGGACGGCCATCTCCTCCGCCACCCAGTCGAGCCGGCCCTCGCGCTCGAGCCGCGCCGTGAGCGCGGTGTAGATGCGCCTCAGATGCGTCACGTCGGAGGCCGCGTAGGCGATCTGGGCGGGCGAGAGCGGGCGCGCCGACCAGTCGCTGAAGCGGTGCGCCTTGTCGATGTGCGCGCCGGCCAGCGCCCGGGCGAGGGCGTCGTAGCTCACCTGGTCGCCGAAGCCGGCGACCATGGCGGCGACCTGGGTGTCGAAGAGCGGGGCCGGGACGAAGCCGAATTTGAGCAGGAAGATCTCCACGTCCTGGCGGGCGGCGTGGAAGACCTTGGTGACGGCGGGGTCGGCGAGGAGCCCGCCCAGGGGGGCGAGGTCGAGCCCGGGGGCGAGGACGTCGATCACGGCGACGTCCCGCTCGCCGGCGAGCTGCACGACGCAGAGCTCCGGCCAGTAGGTCCGCTCGCGCATGAACTCCGTGTCCACGGCGACGAAGCGCTCGGTCCGCAGCCGCCCGCAGAGGGCGGCGAGGTCGTCGGTGGCGGTGACGAGGGTCGGGGCGGGCTCGGTCGCGTGCGGGGGGCGGCGGCTCATGGACCCGCGGTTTAGACTCCGCGGCGGCGCCGGGAAAGCCGCCGGGGGCTGGCCGGCGGACGGCGGGCGGGGCAAGCTCCGCCCCCGAGGCGGAGGGAGGAGGAGCGAGCCATGCGCAAGCGGGCCCTGGGCCGGTCGGGCCTGGACGTGCCGCCGGTGATCGTGGGCGGCAACGTGTTCGGCTGGACGGTGGACCAGGCGGCCGCCTTCCGGCTGCTCGACGCCTGCGTCGACGCCGGCCTCGACGCGATCGACACGGCCGACGTCTATTCCACCTGGGTGCCGGGCCACGCCGGCGGCGAGTCCGAGACGGTGATCGGCGCCTGGCTCAGGGCGCGGCCGGGGATGCGCAACCGCGTGCTGATCCTGACCAAGTGCGGGATGGCGATGCCGGGGCAGGGGAAGGGCCTCTCCCCGGCCTGGATCATGCGGGCGGCGGATGCCTCGCTGCGCCGCCTCGGGATCGAGCGGATCGACCTCTACCAGGCCCATCAGGACGACCCGGAGGTGCCGGTCGAGGAGACCCTCGGCGCCTTCGCCCGGCTGATCGAGCAGGGCAAGGTGCGGGCGATCGGCGCCTCCAACTACACGGCGCCGCGCCTCCGGGCGGCGCTCGACGCGAGCGCCAGGCACGGCCTGCCGCGCTACGAGAGCCTGCAGCCGCACTACAACCTGATGGAGCGAGGGATCGAGACGGACCTGCTGCCGCTCTGCCGCGAGCAGGGGCTGGGGGTGATCCCCTATTTCGCGCTGGCGGCGGGCTTCCTCACCGGCAAGTACCGGTCCGAGGCGGACCTGGACAAGAGCCCGCGCGGCCGGCGGAGCGCGGCGAAGTACCTGACCGACCGCGGCAGGCGGGTGCTGGCCGCGCTGGACCAGGTGGCGGCCCGCCACGGCGCGACCCCGGCGCAGGTGGCGCTCGCCTGGCTGCTGGCCAAGCCCGGGATCACGGCGCCGATCGCCAGCGCGACGACGCCGGAGCAGCTCGCCGAGCTGGCGAAGGCGGGGAGCCTCGCGCTGGATGCCGGATCGGTGGCGGCGCTGGACGCGGCCAGCAGCGGCTGAGCGCCGCGGGGGCCGCGTCCAGCGCCGCGGGGTTGACTTCCGCGCCCGGCGACCCTCTCTGCGCCGTCGTTCCCGGCCGCAACCAGGGTTCCCCCGCGATGCATCCCTACCGCACCCACACCTGCGGCGCGCTGCGCGCCAGCGACGCCGGCACGACGGCCCGCCTCTCCGGCTGGGTGCACCGCAAGCGCGACCACGGCGGCCTGCTGTTCGTGGACCTGCGCGACCACTACGGCATCACGCAGTGCGTCGCGGCCCAGGGCAGCCCGGCCTTCGCGGCGCTCGAGGAGGTGCGGCCCGAGAGCGTCGTCACCGTCACCGGCGAGGTGGTGCTGCGCGAGCCCGGTACGGTGAACCCGCGGCTGCCGACGGGGGAGATCGAGCTCCGCGTGCAGGATCTCGCCGTGCAGTCCGCGGCCGAGGTCCTGCCGATCCAGGTCGCGGGCGAGGCGGAATACCCCGAGGAGCTGCGCCTCCGCTACCGCTTCCTCGACCTGCGGCGGGAGCGGCCGCACCGCAACATCATGCTGCGCTCGCAGGTGATCGCCTCGATCCGGCGGCGGATGATCGAGGGGGGCTTCACCGAGTTCCAGACGCCGATCCTGACCGCGAGCAGCCCGGAGGGGGCGCGCGACTACCTCGTGCCCTCGCGCCTGCATCCCGGCACCTTCTACGCGCTGCCGCAGGCGCCGCAGCAGTTCAAGCAGCTCATCATGGTGGCGGGCTTCGACCGCTACTTCCAGATCGCGCCCTGCTTCCGCGACGAGGCCTCGCGCGCCGACCGCTCGCCGGGCGAGTTCTACCAGCTCGACTTCGAGATGAGCTTCGTCACGCAGGAGGACGTGTTCGCGGCCATCGAGCCGGTGCTGGCGGGCGTGTTCGAGGAGTTCGCCGACTTCACCGGCCGGAGGCGCACGGTGACGCCGCCGCCCTTCCCGCGCATCCCCTACGACCGGGCGATGCTGGAGTTCGGCTCGGACAAGCCGGACCTGCGCAACCCGATCCGCATCCGCGACGTCACGGCGCAATTCGCCGGCGGCAGCTTCGGCTTGTTCGCGCGGATCGCGGCTGCGGGCGGGACGGTTCGGGCGATCCCGGCGCCCGGCGCGGCATCCCGGCCGCGCAGCTTCTTCGACGGCATGAACGAGTGGGCGCGCAGCGAGCAGGGTGCCGCCGGCCTCGGCTACATCGTGTTCGAGGGCGGCGAGGCGAAGGGTCCGATCGCGCGCAACCTGGAGGCCGACCGCGCCGCCGCCATCGGGGAGGTGTGCGGCCTGAAGGACGGCGACGCGGTCTTCTTCGCGGCCGCCGCCAGGCCCGCCGAGGCGGCGAAGCTCGCCGGCCACGCCCGCATCCGGCTCGGGCACGAGCTCGACCTCTACGAGAAGGACGCCTTCCGCTTCTGCTGGGTGACCGACTTCCCGATGTACGAGCGCAACGAGGAGACGGGGCAGATCGAGTTCAGCCACAACCCCTTCTCGATGCCGCAGGGCGGGCTGGAGGCGCTGAACACCAAGGACCCGCTCGAGATCAAGGCGTTCCAGTACGACATCGTCTGCAACGGGGTCGAGCTGTCCTCCGGCGCGATCCGCAACCACCGGCCCGACATCATGCTCCGCGCCTTCGAGATCGCCGGCTACACGGCCGAGGAGGTGGAGCGCCGGTTCGGCGGCATGCTCAACGCCTTCCGCTACGGCGCGCCGCCGCACGGGGGCAGCGCCCCGGGCATAGACCGGATCGTCATGCTGCTCGCCGACGAGCCCAACATCCGCGAGGTGATCCTGTTCCCCATGAACCAGCAGGCGCAGGACCTGATGATGGGCGCCCCCGCGCCGGTGGACCCGGCGCGGCTGAAGGAGCTCCACATCCGGCTGGATCTGCCCCCGCCGAAGGGTGCGCCGGGCGGCAGGACGTCCTAAGTAGGGTCGAGCGCACCCCATGGAGCCCCGCCTCATGCGGCCTCGTCACGCCTTCGCGCTGCTCGGCTTCCTCGCCGCGGCGGTCGCCGCCACGCCCGTCGTGCCGGCGCAGTCCCTCGGCAAGAACGCCATCCCGGGGAAGGGCGCACCGGCGGCGGCGCAGGCGTCGCCCGCGGCGGCTCCCCCCGGGGCGCCCATCACCGCCGAGCGCATGGCCCCGCATCGCGCGGCCTACCGCCTCTCCCTGGACCGGGCGCGCGACACGCTGCAGATCGCGGGCGCGGCCGGTGTCATGCTCTACGAGCTGGTGGATGCCTGCGAGGGCTGGACCACGCGGCAGCGCTTCACCCTGACCCTCACCGACCGGGACGGGCAGGAGATCGACACCACCTCCGACTACTCGACCTACGAGAGCAAGGACGGGCGCCGGCTGCGCTTCTCGCTGACGCAGACCAGCCAGGGCGCGGTCAGCCAGCGCGTCGCCGGCGAGGCGGAGATCGGGCCCGACGGCAGCGGCGTGGTGCGCTACACCGAGCCCGAGGCGAAGGAGGAGCGGCTGCCGCCCGGGACGCTGCTGCCGACCCTGCACACCATCCGCGCGCTCGAGGCCGCGCGCACCGGCCAGCGCTTCCTCGCGGCGCCCCTGTTCGACGGCACCCAGCCGGAGGGCGCGCAGGACACCACGACCGTGATCGGCGACTGGCAGGAGGCGCGGGCCGGCATCGGCGGGCGCTTCCCGATGCTCGCCGACCTCGGCAGCGCGCGGATGCGGGTGGCCTTCTTTCCGCGCGGCTCCGGCGGCGCCGACGACGGCCGGCGGGACCGGCGCCAGGGCGGCGGGACCGGCACGCCGGACTACGAGGTGAGCCTGCGCTACTTCGAGAACGGCGTGGCGGACGAGCTGAAGATGGACTTCGGCGACTTCGTCGTGGAGGGCCGGCTGGAGCAGCTCGAACCCGTCCCGGGCGGCTGCTGAGCGGCGCCGCGGCGCGGCCTTCCGCCGCCGAGCCGGCCTGCCGCTCCGGGGCGGGTCGGTCCAACGCCACCGGCCAAGGCTTCCCGGTTCGGTGCTCTCCGGCGGGAAGGACGGCATGCCTGCCCATGGGCGCCCCCCGCCGCCCCGCAAGACCTCGGCCTGAGTTGCCGGCCTGCGCGCCGATGGCGGGCGGCGCCTCGCCTCCGGCCTCCGCCCGGGTGGTGCCGTCATCCTCGACAACCTCGACAGCCGCGAGGTGAGGGGGCGAGGCGCGGCTCCTGCCTCTCCCCACATCGATCGCGCCCGCCGTGCTCGCGGCGGAGGCTGGAGCCGTTTCCGCTCGGCTGCGCGCGCTGCACGCTCCAGCTCGTCGTTGCCGAGCTGATTCGCGCTCCCGGCTGTTTCCAGCCGTCCGCGATCGGCTCTATCCGGGCCCGACCACCTCGAGCCCCGTCAGCCCCGCCGCCAGCACCGCGCGCAGGTCGCGCTCGGCGAGCGCCACGCAGCCCTCGGTCGGCGCGTAGTCCGGGCGGGCGAGGTGCAGGAAGATCGCGCTGCCGCGGCCGCGCCCAACCGGCGCGTCGTTCCAGCCGAGCACGCCGAGGATGTCGTACGCCCCGTCCGCGCGCCATAGGCGCTCGTGCCGGGCGGGGTGCGGCAGGCGCACGCGGCGGTTGTAGTCGGGGTGCGCGGGGTCGTCGCACCAGCCGTCCTCCGGCGCGATCGGCTCGGCCGGCACGGCGCAGCGCGGCTTGGCGACGCGATCGGCGCGCCACAGCACGCGGCGCAGCGGCAGCAGCCCGGCGGGGGTCGCGCCGTCGCCCTCGCGCTTCTCGCGCGCGTCGCGCACGCCGCCCCTGCCGAGGGCGCAGCGGAACACGCCCACGCCCCGCAGCGCCAGCCGCCCGTCCGGGAGAACGCGCGCGACGCTCATCGGCGGCCGCTCACAGGAAGCGCAGCGCCACGAAGCCCAGCACCAGCGCCGCCGCGGCGGCGGTGGTCACCAGCGCCAGCCGCTTCTCGATGAACGAGCGCACCGACGGCCCGAAGAAGCGGACGAGCGCGGCCACCAGGAAGAACCTGGCGCCGCGTGCGACGAAGCTGGTCAGCACGAACAGGGCGAAGTCCATTTTCGCCGCGCCGGCGGCGAGGGTCGCGACCTTGTAGGGAAGCGGCGTCAGGCCCTTGACCAGCACCACCGCCGCGCCCCAGCGCTCGAACCAGTGCTCGAACTGGATCACCGCATCGCCGTAGCCGTAGGTCTTGAGCACCGGGAACGCCACCGCCTCGAACAGGAAGAAGCCGATCGCGTAGCCGAGCGCGCCCCCCAGCACCGACGCCACGGTGCAGATCCAGGCCAGCCGCCAGGCGCGGTCCGGGCGGGCGAGCGCCATCGGCACCAGCAGGGCGTCGGGCGGGATCGGGAAGACGCTGCTCTCGGCGAAGCTGATGCCGGCCAGCCAGGCGGGAGCGCGCGAGTGCCCGGCGAGGGCGAGCGTTCGCAGGTAGAGGCGTTCGAGCATTGGGGCGCGGGGTCCGGAAGCGGGGCGGCGGAAGGGCGGGCGAGGATCGTCACATGCCCCGCGGGACGCCCGCCGTCGAGGGCATCCGCGGGCAGGCCGGCCATGCGCCCTCAGGCCAGGAGGTGGCCGAAGCGTCTGGCCTTGGTGGCGAGGTAGCGGTCGTTCACCCCGTTCGCCTCGAACCGGTGCGCCTCTCGCCCCGCCACCTCGATGCCGCAGGCGGCGAGTCCGGCGAGCTTGTCGGGGTTGTTGGTCAGCAGCCGCACCCGGCCGAGACCGAGCGCGCGCAGCATGGTCGCGGCGACCAGGAAGTTCCGCTCGTCAGCAGCGTAGCCGAGCGCCCGGTTGGCGTCGAGCGTGTCGAGCCCGGTGTCCTGCAGCCGGTAGGCGCGCAGCTTGTTCACCAGGCCGATGCCGCGTCCCTCCTGCGCCAGGTAGAGCAGCACCCCCGCCCCCTCCGCCGCCATGCGCCGGATCGCGCCGCGCAGCTGCGGGCCGCAGTCGCAGCGGAGCGAGCCGAGCAGGTCGCCGGTGAAGCACTCCGAATGCACCCGCACCAGCGGCGCCGGCGCTTCCGGCGTCCGATCCTCCGGCCGGCCGACGACGATCGCCAGGTGCTCGATCCCGCCGTCGGCGGCGCGGAAGGCGACGATGCGGGCGTCCGGCGCATCCTCGAGCGGCACTGCGGCCTCGGCGACGCGCACGAGGCTGGTCGCGGCCGTCGCCGGATAGCCGAGCGCCCAGTCGGCGGGGACCGAGAGCAGGTCGAGCCGTGCCGCGCTGCCCTCGGCGGCCGGGGCGGCGAGCAGCGCCGGCAGCAGTCGGGCGAGCTTGGCGAGCGCGAGCGCCGCCCCGGACAGCGCCGGAACGGCGGGCACCAGCTCCGGCGCGCCGGCCTCGGGCGGCAGCAGCGCCTCGGCGGTCGGATCGGCGAGGCCGCGCAGCGCCTCGGGGGCGAGCAGGGCGGGGGGAAGGCGCAGCGCGACCACCCCGGCGGGCTCGCGCGCCGCCGCATCGGCACCCCCGCCGCACTGCGGGATCGGCCGGTGCAGGACCGCCGCGGCGCGCGACGGGGCGAGGAGCAGCAGCGGCGGCGCCGCGGCCGCGGCGGCGAGCTCGCCGAGACCGCACGCGCCCACCGTCTCGGCCGCGGCGAGGCAGAGCGTCCCCTCCGGCGCGCGCAGCAGCACCGGGGTGCCCCGGCGCAGCTCGCCCACCGCCCGGTGCACGGCGCGCAGCCGGGAGGCGAGGGCCGCGCCGGACCCGGCGGCCGCCGCGGAGGGCCCCCCTCCGGCCCCGCTCCCGGGATCGGCGGGGCCGCCGTCCGCGCTGGGCGGGCGTTGGGGGGCGGCGAGGCGGCCGGAAGGGGGGCTCATGCGGTCGGATCCCGTGCGGCTGGCGAGGCGAGCATCAACGCTGCACTGCATGGTGCGAATGTGGCGCGGTTTTGGCCCAGCGCATCGGCTGCCCTCCCGAATTCACATCGGCGTGGCCGCCGGCGCGCGCCCGGCCGATCATGCGCCCCAGCCGCCGGAATGTTGAGGAACCGGAAGCGTGACCGCGCGCTTTGGTGATCGTCGGGCGAGGCTTGCTCGCCGCGTGGATGGGGTGGCAACATGTCAAATATAGCTGAGATGGTGTTCATCGCGCCGCCGCGAGACAGGGTGGCCCAGCTTCGCGAGGACAGCGCCAAGGTAGGAGTGGGGATGCCCGAACCGCGTCCGATCCTGATCGTGGATGACGACGAGGCGTTGCGCTCGACGCTGATGGAGCAGCTCGCCCTGGGCGGCGAGTTCGCACCGGCGGAGGCGGCGACGATCGCCGAGGCGGAAGCGATGCTGACCGCCGAGGACGCCCGTTTCGACATGGTGCTGCTCGACATCGGCCTGCCCGACGGGGACGGGCGGGAGCTCTGCGCCCGGCTGCGCCGCCAGGGCCTGCGCATGCCGATCATCATGCTGACCGGCGCCGACGCCGAGCAGGACGTGGTCCGGGGCCTGGACGCGGGGGCGAACGACTACATCGCCAAGCCGTTCCGGCTGAACGAGCTGCTCGCCCGGATCCGCGCCCAGCTCCGGGTCTTCGACAACTCCGAGGACGCGGTCTTCACCATCGGGCCCTACACCTTCCGGCCCTCGGCGAAGCTGCTGCTCGAGCCGGCGCGCAACCGCAAGATCCGCCTGACCGAGAAGGAGGCGGCGATCCTCAAATTCCTCTACCGCGCCGGCGGCCGGCCGGTCGGCCGCCAGGTGCTGCTGAACGAGGTCTGGGGCTACAACAGCGCGGTCACGACCCACACGCTCGAGACCCACATCTACCGCCTGCGCCAGAAGATCGAGCCCGACCCGGCCAACGCCCAGCTCCTGCTGACCGAGGGCGGCGGCTACCGGCTCGACCCGACCGCCGGCCGCGCCGCCGCCTGATCCCGGATCCCCGGGCGCGCGGCCTGCGGCCGGCCGGGCGCGCCCGAACGGGCGCCGCCGCCCGTGCGGCGCGGCCGCCCCCCCCGATGGCGGTGCCCGCCGTCCGCTACCGTTCGCTACCCCGGGGCCGGCATGGACATGGCGGAGCGACGAGGCGCGCCTCCGGCCGCCCCGGATCGCGTCCGCGCGCGTGCCGCTGCGGGCGGCACGCCGAAGGAGGGCGCATCGCGGCGCCTATTCCAGCCGGCACGCCTCGTCGAAGGAGAGGCGCGGCAGGCGCGGGGGCAGCGGCACCGACTTGTCGGCGTAGCCGAGATTGACGAGGAAGTTGCTCCGCCAGCCCGTGCCGGCGAGGAACAGCTCGTCCACCACCGCCCGGTCGAAGCCGCTCATCGGCCCGGCGTCGAGGCCGTGCGCCCGCGCGGCCAGGATCAGGTAGGCGCCCTGCAGGACGGCGTTGCGCGTCGCCGTGTCCTCGGCGAGCGCGGGATGGTCGGCGAACCAGTCGCGCGCGTCGGCCGCATGGGGGAAGAGGACCGGGAGCTTCTCGTAGAAGGCGAGATCGGCCGCGACGATCACCGTGACCGGCGCGGTCATGGTCTTCTCGACGTTGCCGGGCGAGAGCGCCTGCTTGAGCTTCGCCCTGCCCTCCGCGGTGCGGACGAAGACGAAGCGCCCGGGCGAGGAGTTGGCGCTCGTCGGCCCCCATTTCAGCGTGTCGTAGATCTCCTGCAGCACGCGGTCCGGAATGCGGCGCGGCGTCCAGCGGTAGTGGGTGCGCGCGGCGCGGAACAGCGTGTCCAGCGCGCTGTCCTCGATCGCGCCGGGGAGGTCGAGCATCGGCGGGGCCTCGTCACGGAATCGCCGACAGCGATAGCCCAGGCGGCGGCCGCGCCCAAGCCGTCCGCGACCGGCCGGGGGGCGGCCAGGCGAGGCCGCCGCGCTTGCGCTGGATCAAGCGCTCCGCGCCGATGGCGTGGCAACCTGTCAGCGAAAGCGGTCAGGATGCGGCGCCGCGGCACCCCGACCGCAGCCCTGGAGGACCCGATGTCGCTTCGCCGGCCGGTATCGCCGGACGGATCCGCAGCAGCGTTCCTCGATCGGCGCCGCCTGCTGCGCGCCGCGCTGGCCGCCGGCACCGTGGCGGCGGCGGGCGGCGCCCCGTCCCGCTCGCGCGCCGCAGCGGTCCGGACCCGGGCGCGGATCGTCATCGCGGGAGCCGGGGCGGCCGGGCTCGCGACCGCCGCGCGCCTCGCGGCGCGGCTGGACGGTGCCGAGATCACGCTGCTCGACCGGCGGCGCGAGCACCTCTACCAGCCCGGGCTCACCCTGGTCGCGGCGGGGCTCAAGCCGCCGGGCTACGTGCTCGGCGAGACCGCCGCCTTCGTCCCGCGCGGCGTGCGCTGGATCGAGGAGCGCGTGGCCGAGTTCGACCCGGTCGCGCGCAGGGTGGTCACCGACGCCGGCCGGTCCCTGCCCTACGACCACCTCGTCGTCGCGACCGGGCTGCAGCTCGACTACGCCGCGATCGCGGGCATGGACACGGCGCGCATCGGGCGGGACGGGCTCGGCTCCGTCTACGCCGGGCCGGAGGAGGCGGCGGCGACCTGGCGGGCGCTGTCGGCCTTCGCCGACCGCGGCGGCACCGCCCTGTTCGGCCGGCCCTCGACCGAGATGAAATGCGCCGGCGCGCCGCTGAAGCACACCTTCATCACCGACGACATCCTCCGCCGCCGCGGCAACCGCGGCAGAGCCGAGCTGATCTACAACGCGCACAGCGGCGCGCTGTTCGGCGTGCCCATCGTCTCCGAGCGCGTGCGCATGCTGTTCGAGGAGCGCGGCGTCCGCGTGAACTACCGGCACGAGCTGGAGGCGATCGACCTCGGCCGGCGCATCGCCACCTTCCGCACGCCCTCGGGGCCGGTCGAGATCGGCTACGACTTCATCACCGTGGTGCCGCCGATGCGCGCGCCCGAGGCGGTGCGCAACAGCCCGCTGCCCTGGCAGGACGGCCCCCTCGCCGCGGACGGCTGGGTCGAGGCGGACCGCGCGACGCTCCGCCACCCCCGCTTCCCGGAGGTCTTCGCGGTCGGCGACGTCGCCGGCGTGCCGAAGGGCAAGACGGCGGCGAGCGTGAAGTGGCAGGTGCCGGTCGCGGTGGACCACCTGGTCGCCGACATCGCCGGGACGCGGTCGGAGGCGGCCTACAATGGCTACACCTCCTGCCCGCTGATCACCCGCATCGGCCGCGCGATGCTCGTGGAGTTCGACTATCACGACAACCTGGTCCCGTCCTTTCCGGGGGTCGTCGCGCCGCTCGAGGAACTCTGGATCACCTGGGTGATGAAGGCGATCGCGCTGAAGCCGACCTACCTCGCCATGCTGCGCGGCCGGGCGTGAGCGAGGCGGCGCGGAGGCGGCGATGAAGGAGCTCGACCCCTGGGTGTTCCTCGCGGTGCTCCAGGAGATGCTGGGGCCGCTGCTGTGGGGTCTGCTCGCGCTCGCCGGGCTGGCGGCGATCGGTTTCCTGGCGGTGCTGGTGCGCGACCGGGGACGCCTGCGGGCGCGGCGGCTGGTCTGGGCCGAGGCGGCGGGCCTGCTCGGCGGCATCGCGGCGGTGCTGCTGACGCATGCCGTCACCGATTCCGGCTTCGCCGACATCGGCGGGCCGATCGACTGGGTGGTCCTGGCGGCCATCTTCCTGGCCGGCGGCTTCGGCACGACGATCGCGGCCTATGCCGTGTTCGGCCTGACGGGCCGGAACGACCGGCGGCACCGGATCGCCGGCGCCTGAGCGCGGCGGGCCGCCCCGCGGGACGCCCGCCGTCCCGCGGGGTCAGAACTCGACCTGCTCCACCGCCACCACCTCCGGCACGTAGTGGCGCAGCATGTTCTCGACGCCGTGCTTCAGCGTTGCGCGCGAGGAGGGGCAGCCGGCGCAGGCGCCCTGCATGTGCAGGCGCACGATGCCGTCGCGGTAGCCGCGGAAGATGATGTCGCCGCCGTCGCCGGCCACCGCCGGGCGGACGCGCGTGTCCAGCAGCTCCTTGATCTGCTCCACGACCTCGGCGTCGGCCGGGTCGAAATCCTCCTCGGCCTGGTCCTCCAGGCCCTCGAGCACCGGGGCGCCGGAGAGGAAGTGCTCCATGATGGCGCCGAGGACGCGCGGCTTCAGGCCCTGCCAGTCGGCCGCTCCGGCCTTGGTGACGGTGATGAAGTCGTCGCCGAGGAAGACGCGCGCCACGTCGCCGACGCGGAAGATGCGCTCGGCGAGCGGGGAACGGATGGCCGCCTCGGCGGGGTCGGTGAAGTCGGCGGTGCCGCGGCCGACGCCCATCACCTCCCGCCCCGGGAGGAACTTCAGCGTGGCGGGGTTCGGCGTGCTCTCGGTCTCGATGAACATGGCGCTCCTGGCCCTGGAGGTCCGGCTCGGGGAATACCCGACCGATGTGGTCCGTTTTGCCTCGCGCTGCAACCGGGTCGCTCCCCGGCCGGCTGCGGAGACGCGAGGCAGGGTGCGGCGCCTGCGGCCCGGGCGCGCCGGTCGCCGTGCGGGGCGGCCTGCGTCGCGGGCCCGCTGCCCGCCGCCGGCCCTGCGGGCCGCGCTTCGGGGGGTGCGCCGGCGCACGCGCCAGGCCTCCGGCATCGGGCCGATGCCGCAGGCCCGATCGGAGGCCTGCTCGGGGAGGTCCATCCCGCCATGCGCGTCCCGGTTGCCGTGCCCTCCCCCCGGCGCGGGGGGCGCGGCGGCGGGCACGCCCCCTACCGCGCCGCCGCCGGGCGTGACAGCTTCGACCCGGCGCACGAATGTCGCGCCGCCACGAGGGACCATGAAGCAATTCCTGCATGTCGGCTGCGGGCCGCGGCGCAAGGACGGAACGACGCCAGGCTTCGCCGGGCCGGAATGGGCGGAGGTGCGGCTCGACATCGACCCCGCCGTCGCGCCCGACATCGTCGCCTCCATGACCGACATGCGGGGGGTGGTGCCGGATGCCGCCTTCGACGCCCTGTTCTCCTCGCACAACCTCGAGCATCTCTACGCCCACGAGGTGCCTCTGGCACTGGCCGAGTTCCGTCGCGTGCTGCGGCCCGAGGGCTTCGCCGTCATCACCTGCCCCGACCTGCAGGCGGTGGCGCGCGCGATCGCCGAGGACCGGCTGACCGAGCCGCTCGGGCAATCGCCGGCCGGGCCGATCACGCCGCTCGACATGGTCTTCGGCTGGCGCCCGGCCCTCGCCGCCGGCAACCACTTCATGGCGCACCGCTGCGGCTTCACCTTCACCTTCCTCGGCCGACTGCTGCGCGCGGCGGGATTCGCCTCGGTGCTCGGGGCGAAGCCGCAGGGGCCCTTCAACCTCTGGGTGCTGGCCACCCCCGGGCCATGCGACGAGGCGACGCTGCGCCGACTGGCGCGCGCGTTCTTCTGGCGTCCCCCGCCGCGTCCGGCGGGCGCGGAGGCGCCGGCGGCGGACGGCACGCCGCCGACGTGACACGCGGCGACGCGGCGCTGCGACACTCCCCGTCGCCGCCGCGCCGGGGGATGATGCGCCCGGCGCCGGGCCGCCGGCGCCCGGACATGACCGGCCACCGAGGGAGGAGACATCATGCCGGACACCCCCACGCAGCGCGTCGCGATCGTCACCGGCGGAGCGAAGGGCATCGGCGGCGCCATGGTGCGCGGCCTGCTCGGCGCCGGCGCCGCGGTCGTCGCCGCCGACCGCGACGCGCCGGCGCTCGCCGCGCTCGCGGAGGGCCTCGACGCGGCGGCAGGCGAGCGGCTGCTGACCCACGCCGCCGACCTCACCGCGCCGGGCGCGGCGGAGGCGCTGGTGGAGGCGGCGCACGCCCGCTTCGGAAGGGTGGACATCCTGGTCAACAACGCCGGCATCGGCATGGGCATGATCCGGCCCGACAACTGGAAGAACCCGATCAAATTCTGGGAGGTGACGCCGGAGCAGTGGCGGCGCTTCCTCGAGGTCAACGCCACCATCGCCTTCCTCCTCTCGCGCCTGGTCGCGCCGGCGATGGCGCGGCAGGGCTTCGGGCGGATCGTCAACGTCACCACCAGCCTCGGCACCATGATGCGCGCGGGCAGCCCGACCTACGGCCCCTCCAAGGCGGCGTTCGAGGCGCTGGCGGCGATCATGGCGGCCGACCTCGGGGGCACCGGCGTCACCTGCAACGTGCTGGTGCCGGGCGGGGTGACGAACACCGCCATGGTGCCGCAGGAGGCGGGCTTCGACCGGGCGCGGATGTTCCAGCCGGAGATCATGGTGCCGCCGCTGCTCTGGCTCGTCTCCGACGCCGCCGCGGGGGTGACGGCGCGGCGCTTCCTCGCCGCCCACTGGGATCCCGCCCTGCCGCCCGGGCAGGCGGCGGAGCGGGCCGGCGCGCCGATCGCCTGGACGGCGCTCGCCGTGCTGCCGATCGTGCCGACCTGAGCGCCGCCCTCGGGATCGAAGAGGAGAGAAGCGATGTCCGTCCTGGAGACCGAGCGCCACGGCCAGGTGTTCGTGGTGCGCATGAACCGGCCGGAGCGGCTGAACGCGCTCAACCACGAGCTGCGCAGCCGGCTCGCCGAGGCCTGGACCGAGTTCCGCCGCGACGAGGGGCTGGAGGTGGCGATCTTCACCGGCGCCGGCCGCGCCTTCTGCGCCGGGGAGGACATGAAGGAATCGCTCGCCGACGGCGCGCCCGGCGGGCGGCGCCCGGAGATCGAGGACCCCTTCCTGTCCGGCGCGCTGGAGAAGCCGGTGATCGCCGCGATCAACGGCTACGCCATGGGCGGCGGCTTCATGCTGGTGGAGCGCACCGACCTGCGCGTCGCCGTGCGCGGCGCGGTGTTCGAGGTCTCGGAGGCGAAGCGCTGGCTGCTCGGCGGCTGGAACCACGGCCATCTCGCCAACCTGCCCTATCCGGTGGCGATGGAGATGGCGCTCGGCTTCCGCTTCACGGCGGAGCGCTTCCACGAGCTCGGCTTCCTCAACCGCCTCGTCGAGCCGGAGGCGCTGATCCCGACGGCGATGGAGATGGCGCAGCACCTGCTGGGCCTGCCGCCCGCCTCGCGCGTCAACACGGTGCACATGATGCGCCAGATGCGGCCGAAGCCGGCGCCGGCGTTCGAGCGCCTCGCCGCCCGGCTGCACGAGCACGGGGCGAAGAGCGACCTGATGGAGTCGCGCGCCGCCTTCGCCGAGAAGCGCGCGCCGCGGTTCAGGGGCTGGGACGACCCGCAGGACCGCTACCGGCTGCCGAGGTTGGAAGGGGGCTGAGGCCGGCGGCTCCCGCGGCGGGGCGGCGCCGGTCAGCCCAGCAGCGGACAGCCCGGCGGCATGCGCGCCTGCTTCCGCCCGATGATGTCGGCGGACATGCGCTCCAGGTAATAGGCGATCGTCTCCACGCGGATCTTCACCGAGCCCGCGGGCTTGGTCGAATCGAGGTCCTGGAAGGAGAAGTACAGCGTCCCCGATCGCTCCACGGTCTGCTGCACCGGCGTGTAGGTCGGCTGGTCCATGCCGCATTCGTAGCTGGTCAGCCGGATCACGCAGGTGATCCAGGGCGTCCGCGCGGCGAACTTCGCGCCCCACAGGATCTCGTTCGTGTTGGCGCTGTAGGAGGTGGGCCAGACGTCGGCGATGTCGAAGGGCGACCTGATCTCGCCCGCGCGGACCTGCTCGCCGAACAGCCAGTCCATCAGGTCCCCGTCCGTCGGCAGGTACTGCGACCAGAGGATCGGATAGCCGTGGGCCTGCAGGTCGGTCTCGATCTCGTGCCCGATCCCGGGGTCCATGTGGTAGGGCCGGGCGAGCACGAGGATGCAGGGGCGTCCCTCCCGGGCGCACCAGGCCAGGATCTCGCGCGACCTGCCGCGCAGCCGGTCGTTGAAGGCGGAGAGCGCCTGGTAGCCGGCGTCCACCGCCCGCTGCACCTCCTTCATCGGGAGGCCGGGCAGCATCTCCGCCAGGGCGGGGTGGAGCTGCTTCGCCACCAGGCGTGGGTCGCCGAGCGACACCAGCGGCGCCAGGTAGCGGATGCCCTGCTCGGCGAAGACGTCCTTCTCCCGGGTGAAGCCGGCGCGGATATTCTCTGGCGCCGCCATCACCCGCGGGCAGGCCAGCGAATCCGCGACGTGTCCGTGGAGCATGGATGGCAGCGAGTAGATCATCGGCGAGAACAGCACGTCGATCCTGCGCTTCTGCCCGAAGATCAGCTCGCCGTAGTGGCCCGACATGCACTTCACCGGGTAGCAGCAGTCCACCGTGCCGCGGCCGCGGCCGAACTCCCGCCCCTGCTCCTCGCTGGTGTCGGAGGAGAAGACGATGGAGCGCGCCTCGATCCCCAGCGCCTCGAACAGGCCGATCCAGAACTGGTGCGTGGACCAGATGTTGAGCGTGCGCGGGATGCCGATGCGGAGCCTAGGCCGTGGCCCTGGCGCGGCGGAAGGCTTCCTCCCGAACAAGCTCTCCAAGGTTTGGATGAACACGCCGCTGCTCCTCCATCCGGGCCTTCACCACCCGCATCTCGTTGGCGTCCTCGACCAGCCCCTTCGGGCAGGAGTTGCCGCTGATCACCCGTTCCCACCCCTCCTCCACCGGCACCTTGCTCCAGGGCCGGCCCTTGCCGCCGGGGAGCTGGACGTCGATGAATGTGCGCCGGCAGTTCACCGGACACCAGCGGCAGACCGTGTGCTCGTTGGTCGTGCTGCGGTGGGCGAGCGCCTCGATCGCCTCGAAGCCGCGGAACCGCGTGGGGCGGCCGTCGCGCCACGCCTCCAGCGCGCAGAGCGCGGCGCCGATCGCGCCCGCCTCCCCGGAGTAGGGGTGGATCATCACCTCCGCGTCCGGGACCTTCGCGGTGATGAAGTCCACCTGCGCCTTGACGACGGCGAGGTTGCGGTGCGTGCCGCCCTGCAGCACGAACCTCCGCCCGACCGCGCGCAGGTTCTGCAGCTGCCCCGCGTAGACCCAGACGTTCAGCGGCAGCACGGCGGCGAGCGAGGCCATGATCTCCTCGGACGACCAGCCCTTGCGCTGCTGGTTGACGATGTCGGACTGCAGGAACACGCCGCACCCCATGGCGAGCGTCGGCATCGACTTCGCCTCGAAGGCCCGCTCCGCGTAGCGCTCCAGCGGCACGCCGTAGCGGTCGGCGACGCCCTGCAGGAAGGCGCCGTTGCCGGAGGAGCACTGCGAGTTGAGCCGGAAGTCGGAGACGGTGCCCTGGCGCAGGATCATGACCTTCACGTCGGTCCCGCCGACGTCGCAGATCACGTCCGCGTCCGGGAAGAAGTGCAGCGCGGCCTTGGCGTGGGCCACGGTCTCCACCACGCCGACGTCGGCGCCGAGGATGTCCTTCAGCAGGTCCTTCCCGTAGCCGGTGAGGGCGAGGGCGCCGATGTCGCGGAAGCCGGCCTCGCGGATCTGGCGCAGCAGCGCCTGCGCGTCCTCGATCGGGTTGCCCCTCGACTGCACGTAGCAGGAGAAGAGCATCTCCTGCTCCGGCGAGATCACGACCGCCTTGGTGGTGGTGCTGCCGAAGTCGCAGCCGATCATCACCGGCCGGCCCGGGCGGACGCGCTCGGCCTCCGGCACCACGCGCATGGCGTGGGCGTTGCGCGGCCGGCCGTAGGTCTCGAGGAAGGCGGCGAGCTCCTGCCCGTCGCGGACCAGGCCGCGCGCGCCCTCCCTGGCCTTCTGCTCGTGCTGGCCGACCTCGATCCACCAGCGCAGCCGGTCGGTGCCGGCGTAGGTGGCGACGCCCTCCGGCTCCTTGCCGCCGATCTCGACGCAGCCGAGCGCCGCGTAGTAGAGCGCCTCCGCCGGCACCCGGATCAGGTCGGCCGCCGTCCTGCCCTCGGGCAGCGCGATGCGCCGCTGCTGCCACAGATTGCCGAGGTGGCGGCGCCACGCCTGCTGCAGGCCGGAGAAGAACAGGTTCGGGCCGCCGAGCAGCAGCACCTCCGGCAACGGCGTGTTGCCCTTCGTCAGGGTGGCGAGGTTCTGGTAGACCACCGCCTCGAACAGGCTGGCGATGATCTCCTCGACCGGCACGCCGCCCTTGACCAGGGTGTTGGCGTCGGTCTCGGCGAAGATCCCGCATTTCGAGCTGATCTTGTGCAGGCTCCGGCCCTCGTAGGGCATGCTGGCCAGCGCCTCGGCCGGGATCTGCAGCTTGCGCGCGGTCTTCTCGATGAAGGTGCCGGTGCCGCCGCTGCAGGCGGACTGCATGAAGACCTGCTTGCTCCGCCCGCCGCCGGCGGGGGTGAAGAAGATGGTCTTCATGTCCTCGCCGCCGATCTCGGAGACGAAGAGCACGTCGGGGTGCAGGCGCTCCACCGCCGCGGCGACGGCGACCACCTCCTGGATGAGCTTGCCGCCGACCAGCGGCGCGAGGAGGCCCGCGCCGGAGCCGGTGAAGAAGATGCGGTCGCGTCCCGGCTCGAGCCCGGCCTCCGCCTCCATCCGGCCGAGGAAGTCGAGCACCTTCTCGGCCTGGCGCGTGTTGTGCCGTTGGTAGTCCTGCCAGAGCACCGCGCCGTCGCGCACCACGACGGCCTTGACCGTCGTGGAGCCGACATCCATGCCGACGATCCTCATGCCCGCCCCCTCGCGGCCAGGTGCAGCACCAGGTTGGCCGCCGTTCCCGCCGCCCCGGCGTGGGGCACGCGGTAGGTGGCGCGCCGCATCTCCGGATGCGCTTCGAGCAGGGCGCGGGCCCGCTCGGTCGTCAGGCCGGTCCGCTCCAGCGCCTCCTCGTACTCCCGCTGCGCGCGCTTCTTCGCCTCGGTCAGGATCATCTGGCAGCGCGACAGGGCGTGCACCTCGGCGTCGCCCTTGATCTCGAGCGGCGCGTAGAGGAGGTCCGGGTGCTTGCCGAGCACCCCCGCCATGGCGCCGATGCTCATCGTGTTGGGCATGCAGGCGTAGGGCGAGAGCTCGCAGATCATGTGCGCGCGCCTGTTGAGGTGGGCCCACAGCGCCTTGCCCACCAGCATGTCGCCCTCGCCGCCGGACAGGCGGTGGTGGTAGTAGGGCGCGGCGAGGCGGCGCAGCTCGTACTGGTCCGGCAGCGCGTGCGGGATGCCGCCGAGCGCCGCGCGGAGGCGGTCGTAGGTCCAGCCGAACACGCGCTGCAGCGCCCGCACGGCGGCGATCTTCGCGCGGGCGGTGCGGTCCACGCCGACCTCGTCCTCGAAGCCCTGGACGTAGAACCGCATCCAGTAGTCGAGCCAGACCGCGATCGCGGCCGGGTAGACCTCGGCGCCCTCCGCCTCGAGCCAGCGGTGCATGTTGTGGTTGGGCTCGCCCTCCACCGTCTGGAGGTAGAACTCGCCGGTGATCTTCACGACCGGCCGGACGCGCAGGCGGTCCACCTCGATCGCCTCGAAGCGTCGGTACACCTCGCGCAGCGCCTCGACGAAGTACCCGGTGCCGAGGTGCCAGGCGAGCGACCCCCACTTGCCGTCGCGCTGCGGGCGGTTGCGGAACGCCTGCTCGAGGTGGTCCACGCACGCCGCGACGACGCGGTCGGTCTCGCCCGGCACCACCTCGTAGGGCCGGACCTGGTACTCCAGGCTCTGCAGCGCGTCCGCGCAGAGGATGGCCCAGAGGATGCCGAGCGTGAGCGGCATGTCCACCTTGAGCCCGCCGCCGGCGAGCGCGCCCTGGTCCATCCGGTCCTGCGCGACCAGGAAGAGGCGGAAGGCCTCCAAGCCGACGTTGCGCAGCGCGAGCTCGTAGCTCTGGTGGTACTGCCCGAAGCGGCAGGCCCCGCAGGAGCCGGCGGTGACGTAGACGTAGCGCCGCGCGGTCTCCTCCGCGCCGATGCGCGACGCCTCGGCGCGGAGGAAGTTGGCCAGGTTGCCGGTGGTGAAGCTGGTCGGGCAGCACTGCCCGACATCGGCGAGCTCGCGCCCCGCGAGCAGGTCCTCGCGCGTCGCGGTGGGCAGGATGCGCGCCCGGTGGCCGAGGTTCTCGAAGACCGCCTTGATCAGCCGCTCGGCGCGCCAGTGCAGCCCGCCGAACAGGATCTCGACCTGCCCGCGCTCCTCAGGCGTGAAGGGCGCCGGCCTGTAGGTGCGGTATGGCGAGGTCTGGTTCATCGCGGCCTCCACACGGTCCTCGGATTGCCTGCCTGTGCCGCGGCGCCGGCGGCGCCAGGATGCGCGCGCGGATCGCCTGGCGCCGGCGGCCGGGCGAGGAGAGTCGCGGCGGCCAGGCGCCATGCGCCGAAGACGGTGGGCCGCCCGATCGGCGGGGCGGGCCCGACGGGGGAACGGATCGGAGGGGAATGGGCGGGGAATGGGCGGGGATCATGGGGCCGGCGGAAGCCGGCCCGATGCATGCGCTGGCGCCGCGCCGGACCCTCACCGTCCGTCATGCCTCCTCCCCGGATGCCGATCGCGAGGGTGGCCCCTCTGCGTCCCGCGCATTATGACGGAGCGCGGCATCCGGTTCCCGGGGGGAACGGGCAGTTCCCGATTTCGTTTGAGGGGCGGTCGCGATCGGCATCGGGGCTGCGGCACCCGGGCGTCGGCGCCACGGCCGCGGCGGGGCTTCGGCCGCCGGCGGTGCCCGCGCCGGCCCGCGTCCGGCCGCCGCGTGCGGGGCTGCGCCCGCGTGCCTCGGCGGCGCGATCCGACCTTGGGTACGGGCTGTCTCTCCAGCAATACGGTCGGGTCGGCGGCCTGTCCCATCAGCTCGTCCGGCACGGCGGATCGTAACCAAGGGTGAATGATCGCGCCGGCCCCGCCAAGGGGCAGATCGGGCGGACCAGCGCGGACCAGGCCCGGCTGAACGGCCGAGAGGCGCAGGCCGGCGGCGTCGCGGCCTCGGCCCGCTCCCGCGCTCGTGATCGGCGCGGCGGCCCGCCCCGAGGAGGAAGGGCCGCGAATCGGCCGGGCCCGGGGGCGCGCGGCGCCGTCCAACGAGGGGCCTCCTCGCCGGGGGACGAGGGGCTGTGCGGGACGGCCGTGCTTCCGCTGCGGAAGCCGCGGGAACCGGCCAGGTCGCGCCGTGACGCGAGGCGCGGCCCGGCCGGCGGCGACCGGCTCTGTCCTCGCCCGGCGTGCGCCGCGCTCCGCCCTGCCGGCGCGAGGCAGGTCATTGCCGCGCCGGGGCGCACGGACTAGGGTCGGTGGACCCCTCAGTCGCCGTCCGGCAGGTCCCCGGAGATCGCGCGCCGGCCGCCCGCCGCGCGGATGCGAGGCCGGGGCGGCGCGACGCGGCGGAGGTCGGTCCCCAGGGCACGGCCCGCCCTGCGGACCCGAAAGCGAACAACGATCCCCGGCCAGGGCAGGAGGAGCAGCAGTGACCGACGACAATCCCGGCAACAAGTGGATCGGCAAGCGCACCATCCGGCCCGACGGCATGGACAAGGTCACGGGCCGCGCCGCCTACGCCGCCGACGCCACGATGCCCGGCATGATCTGGGGCAAGATCCTGCGCAGCCCGCATCCCCATGCCCGCATCAGGTCGATCAACACCGCCAAGGCCGAGGCGCTTCCCGGCGTGAAGGCGGTGATGACCGGCAAGGACCTGGTGGACTTCCCGGTCGAGACGCCGGTCCCGCTCGGGATCCAGGACATGCGGTGGATGGCGCGCAACGTGATGGCGCGCGACAAGGTCCTGTTCCCGGGGCACCCGGTGGCGGCCGTCGCCGCCACCTCGCAGAAGATCGCGGCCGAGGCCTGCAAGCTGATCGAGGTCGAGTACGAGGTCCTGCCCTGGGTGATCGACGTCGAGGACGCGATCAAGCCGGACGCGCCGATCCTGCACGACTTCATCCGGTTCGAGGGCAGGCCCTCCAACATCGCCGGCAAGCTCGAGCACAGGCTCGGCGACGTCGAGGCGGGCTTCGCCGAGGCCGACGTCGTCATCGAGCGCAGCTTCCGGACGAGGCCGGTCCACCAGGGCTACATCGAGCCGCACGCCTGCCTCGTCAGCGTCGCGCCCGACGGCAAGGCCACGATCTGGAGCTCGAGCCAGGGCCAGTTCATGGTCCGCGCCATGTGCGCCTACCTCACCGGCATCCCGCAGAGCGACATCCGCGCCATCCCGGCGGAGATCGGCGGAGGCTTCGGCGGCAAGACCATCATCTACCTCGAGCCGGTGGCGCTGGTGCTCGCGCGCAAGTCCGGCCGCCCGGTCAAGATGGTGATGACGCGCGAGGAGGTGTTCCGCGCCACGGGGCCGACCTCGGGCTCCTACAGCACGGTCCGGATCGGCGCGAAGAGGGACGGCCGGATCGTCGCCGCGAAGGGCACGTTCTACCTGCAGGCGGGCGCGTTCCCCGGCTCGCCGATCCGCGGGGCGGTCGGCTGCGCCTTCGCGCCCTACGACATCCCGAACGTGCACTCCCTCGGCTTCGACGTCGTCTCCAACCGGTCGAAGGTGGCGGCCTACCGCGCGCCGGGCGCGCCGATCGGGGCCTACGCGGTCGAGTGCGTGCTCGACGAGCTGGCCGAGGCCCTGAAGATGGACCCGCTCGAGCTCCGGCTGAGGAACGCGGCCAGGGAGGGCACGAAGGCCGCGCACGGCCCGACCTATCCCCGCATCGGCTACGAGGAGACGGTGCGGGCGGCGATGGAACATCCGCACTATCGGGCGCCGCTCGGCCCGAACCAGGGGCGGGGCGTCGCGAGCGGCTTCTGGTTCAACGCCGGCGGCGAGTCGAGCGCCCAGGTCAATATCACCGAGGACGGCAACGTCGTGGTGATCACGGGCCATCCCGACATCGGCGGCTCGCGCGCCTCGACGGCCAACATCACGGCCGAGCTGCTCGGCATCGACTACCGCAGGGTGAACGTGCTGATCGGCGACACCAGCACGATCGGCTACAGCAACCTCACCGGCGGCAGCCGCGTCACCTTCGCCTCCGCCATGGTGGTCACGCAGTCCACCGAGAAGGTGATCACGCAGCTCCGCGAGCGGGCGGCGAAGATCTGGGGCATCGACCCCGACGCCGTGAAGTGGGAGAACGGCGAGGCCCGCCCCGCCGGCGACAACGCGGGCAAGTTCCCGCCGCTCTCCCTCGCCGAGATCGCCGCCCGGGCGAGCCAGACGGGCGGACCGATCGGCGCCGGCGTCCAGCTCAACACCACCGGCGCCGAGGGCGGCTTCGGGACGCACATCTGCGATGTCGAGGTGGACCCGCAGACCGGGATCGTCCGCGTCGTGCGCTACACCGCGATCCAGGACGTCGGCCGGGCGATCCACCCGAGCTATGTCGAGGGCCAGATGCAGGGAGGCGCCGCGCAGGGCATCGGCTGGGCGCTCAGCGAGGAGTACATCTACGACCGGAACGGCAACGTCGACAACGCGGGCTTCCTCGACTACCGGATGCCCGTCTGCTCCGACCTGCCGATGATCGACACGGTCATCATCGAGGTGCCGAACCCGAAGCACCCGCAGGGCGTGCGCGGCGTCGGCGAGGTGCCGATCGTGCCGCCGCTCGCGGCGGTTGCGAACGCCGTGTACAACGCGACCGGCCGGCGCTTCTACAGCCTGCCGATGTCGCCGCCGCGGGTGCTGGCGGCGCTGGAGCCGGAGCCGATCGCTGCCTGAGGGATCGCCGCGCCTGGCCCGCGGCGGGAACGGCAAGGCCAGGCCGCCGCGATGGCCGCCCGCGGCGTGGGGGAGCGGCGCGCGGCGGCGCGGTCGTGATCGGTGACAACGCCCGCGTGCGCGACCCGCCGCCCGGCCTTCTTCCGGCTCGGCGCCGCGGCGCGTCGGGGTCTCGGCCGGCGCGACGGGACCGTGCGGTCGGGCGTCTTCGCGAGGCCGGTCCGCCGGCGCGCGGCGGCGGCCGGCAGGGGCTGACGGAAGCGGGCGATGCGATGACGACGGCGACCAACCTGACCTTCGGCTTCACCGAGGAGCAGCGGCTGATGCGCGAAAGCGTCCTCGGCCTGCTGCAGCGCGTGCTGCCGCCCGAGAAGATCCGCGCCCTCGACCGCGCCGGCGAGTTCCCGCACGAGGCCTACGCCGCCCTCGCCGGGGCGGGCTTCATGGCGCTGCCGTTCCATCCCGACTATGGCGGCACGGGCGGCAGCGCGAAGGACCTGGCGGTGCTGGTGGAGGCGATGGCCTACCATTACGCCTCCATCGCCACCGCCTACCTGACCACCACCATCTACGCGGGCCAGCACATCGCGCTGCACGGCTCGGAGGAACTGAAGCGCCGCTACCTGCCGCGCATCGCCGACGGCTCGGTGAGGATGGCCTTCGCGCTGACCGAGCCGGAAGCGGGCTCGGACGCCGCGGCGATCCGGCTGCGCGCCGAGAGGCGCGGCGACCGCTGGGTGCTGAACGGGCAGAAGCTCTACATCACCTGCGCCCATGTTGCCGACCACCTGGTCACGGTCGCCAAGACCGACCCCGAGGCCGGCGCGCGCGGCATCAGCATCTTCCTGGTGGACGCCAGGGCGCCCGGCGTCACGATCCGGCCGCTCGAGACGCTCGGCCGCCGCACGACGCGCGCGAACGAGGTGTTCTACCGCGACGTCGAGGTGGCCGCCGACCACATGATCGGCGAGGAGAACCGCGGCTGGCGCGGGCTGATGAAGTGCCTGAACCTGGAGCGGCTCTGCCTCGCCGCCGCGGCCGCCGGCAACATGCAGCACGTCATCGACTACGCCGCCGGCTACGCGCGGGAGCGCCGCCAGTTCGGCCGCCGCATCTCCTCCTTCCAGGCGATCGCGCACAAGTTCGCCGACATGCAGGCGATGGCCGAGACCACGCGGCTGCTGGTCTGGCGCGTGGCGGAGATGCTCGATGCCGGGCTCGATCCGGTGATGGAGACCTCGATCGCCAAGATGGTGGCGACCGAGAGCGACTTCCGCTGCGCCGACCTCGGCATGCAGATCATGGGCGGCGCCGGCTACACGATGGAGCACGACATGCAGCGCTTCTTCCGCGACAGCCGGATCGGCCCGATCGGCGGCGGCTCGAACGAGATCCAGCGCAACGTGATCGCGAAGCTGATGGGCCTGTAGGGCGCCGGACGGGCGCACGCAGGGAAGGGGAGGTGCCATGGGCGACATCATCCATCCGCGGGCGAGGCCTGCCGGCGCGGGCCGGCGAGCGCTCGTCGGGGCCGGCCTGGCGCTGGCGGCGGCGGCCGGGATTCGGACCGCCGCGGCCCAGGAGTGGCCGGCACGGCCCGTGCGCTTCATCGTGCCCTTCCCGACCGGCGGCACGACCGACGTCATAGGCCGCCTGATCACCGAGCATCTGCGCGGCGCCTTCGGCCAGCCCTTCGTCGTGGAGAACCGGCCTGGCGCCGGCGGCAATGTCGGCGTGGACGCCATCGCCAAGAGCGAGGCGGACGGATACACCATCGGCCTCGCCACCGTGGGGCCGCTTGCGATCAACGTCTCGCTGTTCTCGCGCCTGCCGTATGATCCGCGTCGCGACCTGCAGGGCATCACGCTCATCGCGCGCTCGCCCAACCTGCTCGTGGTCCCGTCGGCGTCGCCGGTCCGCACGCTGCAGGACCTGATCGCCGCGGCGAAGGCCAGGCCGGGCGGCCTGAACTACGGCTCGCCCGGCAACGGCACGACGGGCCATCTGTCCGGCGAGCTGCTGAAGACGCGTCTCGGGCTCGATATCCTCCACGTCCCCTTCGCCGGCAACGCCGCCGTGCATACCGCGCTGCTGCGCGGCGACGTGCAGTTCACCTTCGACAGCATGGCGACCGCCGTGCCGCAGGTGCGCGCGGGCGCCTTCCGCGCGCTGGCTGTGACGAGCCGCGAGCGCTGGCCGGCGCTGCCGGAGGTCCCGACGATGATCGAGGCTGGCGTCGCCGACTTCGAGATGGTGCCGTGGTTCTGCATCATCGGGCCCGCCCGCATGCCGCGGCCGGTGGTGGACCGGCTGAACGTCGAGATCCACAGGGCGCTGGCGAAGCCGGAGGTCGAGGCGCGGTTCATCGAGAGCTTCGGCATGCAGGTCGCGCTTTCGACGCCGGACGAGCTTTCCGACCTCATCGCCCGCGAGATCCCGCGCTGGCGCGAGGTGATCCAGGCCGCCGGCGCGCGCGTGGATTGACGCGGCCCGCGGGGGGGGGGGGAGGCGCCGAGGGGCCGCGTGCTCCGGCGCCTCGCGCGCGGCGGCGGCCGCCGCGGGCGGGCTCGCCCCTCGTCAGGGGGCCGCGCCGCGGCCGCGCGGCCATGCACCGGAGGTCGCGGGCGGTGGCGGCGAGGCGGGCCCTGCGGAATCCCCTCCCCCCTTGGAGAGCGCCGATCCGCGGCGTGCCGCGGGTCCGGGCGGTTCGGAAGCGCCGCTTCCGATGGGTGGGCGGACGGAGGCGCTTCCGCCGCGGGCGTCCGCGGAGCGCGACGGTCCTGGTCCCGGGACGTGATGCCCCGCCGCCCGGGTGCGGGTCCCCGCGAGGAGGGTTGGTGCCCGCGGTGCCGCTCGCCCTCCGCCGCGCATGTTGGCGCGCCGCGGCCCTCGCGCGGGCCGCCGACCGGGTTTCAGCCGCCGGACCGGTCCTCCGCCGGCGCCCGGCGCGCCAGGCCGCCGAACAGGTCGAGCATCCGCCCGCGCCAGCCATGCAGCGGGTCGTCGGGGGTGAGCAGCGGGAAGGCGCTGACGCAGCGCGCCCACTGGAAGCCGCCGAAGACGATGTAGTCGGCATAGGCCGGCCCGTCCGCGCCACCGAGCCAGGGCCGCTCGCGCAGCACCATCCGCACCGGGTGCATCGCCTGGCGGAACTGCCCGACCCGCTGCTCCCGGCCGGCGATGACCTCGGCGAGCGGCTTGCCGTAGCGCCGCTCGCGCGAGGCGACGAAATAGGCGCGGTCCTCCGGCCCCAGATGCGGCACGATGTCCGCCACCACCAGCCCGGCGATGCCCGGGATCTGCACCGCGTCCGCCCAGGTGTTGACGAAGCGCGCCAGTGCCCGGCCGCCGGGCCCGCCGAACAGCGAGGGGCGGTCGGGATAGGCGTCCTCGAGATACTCGGCGATGCGCCAGGAATCGGCCACCACCCGGTCGCCGTCGCGCAGCACCGGCACCCGGTCCTGGCCCGAGTCGGCGATCGCCGCCTTGTCGCTGAAGCGCCAGGGGAGGGTCTCGACCTCCAGCCCCTTGTGCGCCAGGGCGAGCTTCGCCCGCCAGCAGTAGGGGCTGAACCGCCGCGCGGGGTCCGCGCCGCAGAGGTCGTGCAGCAGCCGCCGCGGTGCCGCCATGCGGTTGTCCTTCCCTCGATGGGCTCGCGCGCCGTAATCTTCCACCGGACATTGAGAAAACCAAGGCATTCCGCGAACCGGCATGGCGGACCTGCTGCTCGCCCTCGACCAGGGCACCACCTCGACGCGCGCCATCCTCTTCGGCCCGGACCTCCTCCCGCGCGCCGTGGCGCAGCGGGAGCTGCCGCAGCACTACCCCGCCCCCGCCTGGGTCGAGCACGAGCCGGAGGACATCTGGTCGGCGAGCCTCGCCGTGCTGCGCGAGGCGCTGGAGCGCGGCGGGGCCGGGCCGCGTTCGGTCGCCGGCATCGGCATCACCAACCAGCGCGAGACCACGCTGGTCTGGGACCGCGCCACCGGCCGGGCGATCCACCGCGCCATCGTCTGGCAGGACCGCCGCACCGCCGGGGCCTGCGCCCGGCTGCGCGACGACGGCCAGGCCTCGGCGCTGATCGCCGAACGCACCGGGCTGCTGCCGGACCCCTACTTCTCCGCCACCAAGCTCGCCTGGATCCTCGACGGCGTCGCCGGGGCGCGGGCCGCGGCCGAGCGCGGCGACCTCTGCTTCGGCACGGTTGACAGCTTCCTGCTGTTCCGCCTGACGGGCGGGCGCGTGCATGCGACCGACGCCACCAACGCCGCGCGGACCATGCTGTTCGACATCCGCCGCGGCGCCTGGGACGAGGACCTGCTCCGCCTGTTCCGCGTCCCCGCCGCGATGCTGCCGGAGGTGCGCGACTGCGCCGCGGAGTTCGGCGCCACCGACCCCGCCCTGCTCGGCGGCGTCGCCGTGCCGGTCCGCGGCATGGCCGGCGACCAGCAGGCGGCGACCCTCGGCCAGGCGTGCTTCGCGCCGGGCATGGTGAAGGCGACCTACGGCACCGGCTGCTTCGCGCTGCTCAACACGGGGACGGCGCCGGTGGCCTCGCGCAACCGGCTGCTCACCACCATCGCCTGGCAGCTCGGGGGGCGGCGCACCTACGCGCTGGAGGGCGCGATCTTCGTCGCCGGCGCGGCGGTGCAGTGGCTGCGCGACGGCCTCGGCCTCATCGCCGAGGCGCGCGAGGCGGGGGCGCTGGCGGCGCGGGCCGATCCCCGGCAGGCGGTGTATCTGGTCCCCGCCTTCGCCGGCCTCGGCGCGCCCTGGTGGGACGCCGAGGCGCGCGGCGCCCTGTTCGGCCTGACGCGCGGCACCGGCCGCGCCGAGATCGCCCGCGCCGCGCTGGAGAGCGTCGCCTACCAGACCGCCGACCTGCTCGCGGCGATGGAGGCGGATCTCGCCGCCATGCCCGGCGCGGTGCCCGCAGCGCCCGGGCAGGGGCGGGTGCTGCGCGTGGACGGCGGCATGGTCGCCTCCGACTGGACCATGCAGTTCCTCGCCGACCTGCTCGGCGCCCCGGTGGACCGCCCGACGGTGCTGGAGACGACGGCGCTCGGCGCCGCCTATCTCGCCGGCCTGCAGGCCGGGCTGCGCGCCGGGCCCGACGCGGCGGCGGAGACCCACTGGCGGCGCGACCGCCGCTTCCTTCCCGCCATGGCGCGGGAGGAGGCGGAGCGCCGGCTGGCCGGCTGGCGCGACGCGGTGCGCCGGACCCTCAGCACGCCGCCGTCGTGCCAGTCGGCGCCCGCGGGGGAGCGGGCCGGGTGATGGCGCAGGTGGCGATGGACCCGCCCCGCCCGGCTTCGCGGCGGCGCATGGAGGCGGCCGAGCGGCAGGTCGGGGTGCTCGGCGTGTTCGGCGCCTTCTGCTTCCTGGCGGTCGCGATCTACGTCGATCTGCTCGGCCGCGTCGGCCTCGACACCGCCTTGCAGGAATCGTTGCGGATGGCCGCGGAATGGGCGGACCCGTTCCGCGACCACTGGGTGGAGCAGGCGGCGCGCGACCTGGCGCCGGCCGGCGGACCGACCATCCTCGGGCTGGTCGTCGCGGTGGCCACCGCGCACGTCGTGCTCAGCCGCGGCTGGGGCGCCGCGACGCTGGTGCTGGCGGCGCTCGCGGGCGGGCTGCTGGCGGGAGCCGTCCTCAAGATCGGCTTCGGCAGGCCCGGCAGCCTCCTCACGCCGCAATGGCTGCAGATGTTCGGCGCCAGCTTCCCGAGCGCCGGCGCCCTCGCCTCGGCGATCGTCTATCCCACCCTGGGCGCAGTGCTCGCCGTCATCTACCGCAGCCGCCTGGTCGGCGCCTTCCTGATCGCCTGTGCCCTGCTGGCGACGGTGCTGGTCGGACTCAGCCGCGCTCTCCTGCACATCCATTTGCCGACCGACGTGCTCGCCGGCTGGTCCGCGGGACTCGCCTGGGCCTCGCTGTGCTGGATCGTGATCCGGCGCACCCGCAACTGGGGCCGGCTGTACTGAACGCGCCACGGCGGCGCGGCGCCGCGCCTCTCAGGAGGGGGCGGCACGGCGGTGCGGCGCCGGGCGCAGGGCGGCCGGGCGCAGCGGGAAGTCGAGCGTCACCATGGTTCCCGCGCCGGTCTCCACGCGCAGCTCGCCGCCGAGCTGGCGGGCGAGGGCGCGGACGAGCTGGTTGCCGAGGCCGCGCCGGTCCGCCGCGCGGTCGAGCCCGCCGCCGACGCCGTCGTCGCGCACCGAGAGCCGCGCCCGCTCCCCCTCCGCGGTCAGCGTCACCTCCAGCCGGCCGTGGCGCCCTCCCGGGAAGGCATAGGCGAGCGCGTTGGTCACCGCCTCGGTGATCACCAGCGCCAGCGGCACGGCCTGGTCCGAGGAGATGCGGAGCGACGGCGCCCGCACCGCCAGCGCGATGCGATCGCCGGGACGCTCGCCGGAGGCCTGGAAGATCTGACCCGCCAGCTCCTCGATGAAGGCGCCGAGGTCGATCGCCTCGTGGTCCGGATGCATGTAGAGGTGGCGGTGCAGCGTCGCGAGCGCGCGCACGCGGTCGCGCGCCGCCTCGAATTCGGCGCGCGCGGCGGGTTCGGCGATGCGCGCGCCCTGCAGGTTCAGCAGCGAGCTGACGATCTGCAGGTTGTTCTTCACCCGGTGGTGCACCTCGGCCATCAGCAGCTCGCTGCGCTCGAGCGCCGCGCGCAGTTCCGCCTCCTGGGCGGCGAGGCGCTCGGCGGCGTGCTCGAATCCGGCGGCGAGGTCGCGCACCTCGTCGGGCCAGTGGCGGTCCCGCTCGCCGTCGAGCAGCACGGGCCGCGGGCCGGCGGCGCCGCGCCAGCGCGGCAGCGTCTCCCGGAGCTGCTCGAGCGGGCGCACCACCCAGGCGCCGATGCCGAAGGCGAGGGCCGCGGTGTTCGCCAGGAACAGGAGCGACAGCTCGAGGAATCGCCGCCGCGCCTCGCGCCGCGCCGCGCGCAGCGGTTCGAGGCTGGGCTCCGCCAGGATGAGCGTCAGGCCGGGGGCGAGCCGGGCGACGGCGACCAGGACCGGCGTCCCGCCCGCGGTCGCGAGCGCGACCGGGGGGGCGCCGGGGGAGGCGGCATCGAGCCAGCCCGCCGGCGGCGGCGCCGCCGAGGCGACCGCGGTGAGCGGCACCGGGGGCGCGAAGACCATCTCGGCCGCATCGGCGTTCGCCAGCCAGACGAGATGCGAGGGGGCGTCGGTGCTCGCCGCATGCACATCGGCGGCGAAGCGCGTCAGCGGCAGCGCCGCGACCAGGGCGCCGCCGCCCGGCACGGCCCGCGTCGCCCCGCCGGCGGGCCCGAGCGGCACGGCGACCGCCACCGCCGCGCCCTCCGGCGCGTTCGGCGAGGGAAGCAGGTCGACGATCCCGCCTGCGGCGGGGGTTGCCGCGCGCAGGGCCCACATCAGCGAGGCGAAGGGCCAGTCCGCCGCCGCGTCGGGCGGCGACACGCAGAGCGGCGTGCCGTCCCCGGCGAGCAGCGCGTGCATCGCCGCGCCGTTCCGCGCCTCGGGCCGCGGCATCTCCGCCGGCGGCGCGAGGGCGGCGAGGATGGCGGCGCAGGCGGCCTCGCCGCCGCGCGCGAGCAGCGCCTCCTGCGGCATCAGCGCCGCGGCGCCCATGAGCCGCTGCTCTACCGCCTCGATCCGCGCCTCGATCCGCGCCGCGATCAGGTCCCGCGCCATCGCGACGCGGCGGCGGAGGCTGTGCTCGGCCTCCTGGAACGCGCCCTCGGCGTTGAGCAGGGCGGCGAGCAGGGCGCCGGGCAGCGCGCAGGCAAGCAGGAGGGCGAGCAGGCGGCCGCGGATGGTGCGCGGCGAGCAGGCATTGGCGATCCGGCGGCCGATGCCGCGCCAGGGCGGCGCGGCGCGTTCCCGCGACTCAGCCACCACGGCGCCGGGTGCGGTCTTCCTCGATCAGCCGCAGCCACTCGGCCGGGATGTCCTCGTCCTTGTAGCGGTCGAACATCTGGTGGAGGCTGCGGCTGAGCCAGATGTCGAATGCCGTCTCGGCTACCGCCTTTCCGCCCGCGGAGCCGTCCAGCCGCGAGGGCCGCGGGGTCGCGCCCATGGGACCGGCCGTCGCGCCGGGGGCACCGGAAGCCGGCCGCTTCTGCTGCTGCCTGGCATGCCGGCCACCGTGCCTTCCGCCGCCTCGCCGCGCCGGGTCGCCCATTTCCTCCGGCTCGCCCATCGCCGCTCTCGTCCGGAACGGCACGAGCGGCCAACCGAGGGATTCGCCGACCGTTCCGGAAAAGCCGAGCCTATACCGTTGCGCGCGGATCACCAAGCCCGTTCGCCTCATGCGCGCGCTTGCCCTGCGGCCGTTCCGGCGCGGTGCGCGCCGCCGACGCCATCGGCCGATCCTCGCCGAGCAGCCAGGCCTGGAGCTGCCGCCGGGCCCGGAACACGCGGCTCTTCGCCGTGCCGACGGCGCAGCCCGTCGCGCCCGCCACCTCCTCGTAGCTCAGGCCCTGGAGCACGACCATGAACAGCGCCTCGCGCTGGTCGGTCGGCAGCCGGCCGAGGGCCCGGCTGAGCTCCTTGAGCACCATGCGGTCCTCGTGCGCGCCGCTGACCGCGAAGGAGGCCATCGGCACGTCGTCGATGTCGGTGGTCTCGCGCTGCTTGCGCAGGGTCGAAATGAAGCGGTTGCGCAGGATCCGGTGCATCCAGGCCGCGAAGTTGGTGCCGGGGGTGAAGCTGTCCTGCGCGGCGAGGGCGTTGGCCACCGCGTCCTGCACCAGGTCCTCGGCCGCCGCGCGGTTGCGCGTCAGTGCAAGCGCCTGGATGCGCAGCTTCGGCAGGAGCGCGATGAGCTGGTCGTGGAATTCGTCGTGCATCGAACATGGGTCCCCGCGTCGTGTAGAGGGGGAATGCCGCGGACGTCCGGGTTGTTGCCTCGCGCCGCGTCACAGCGCCGCGAGCGGCTCGGCGCTGCGCGGCGCGGGCGGCGGGTCGCCCTCGAGCGCCGCGGCGAGCCTCCTGCGACCGCGGCTGACCCGGGCCTTCATGGTGCCGATCGGAACGTTGCAGACCGTGGCCGCCTCCGCGTAGGAGAGGCCGCGCGCGCCGACCAGCACCAGCGCCTCGCGCAGCGGGGGCGGCAGCGCGGCGAGGGCGCGCGCGAGGTCCTGCATGCCTGCCTCGTGCTCCTGCGCCGGCGGGCGGCCCTCCCCCGGCTGTCCGGCGGAGGAGACGGCCAACCGCGCCGCCTCGCGGCGGCGCCGGCGATGGGCCTCGTGGAAGGTGTTGCGCAGCACCGCGAAGGCCCAGGCGCGCAGCTCGGCGGCAGGGTCCGGACCCGGGCGGAATGCGCCCGGAGCCCGCAGCATGCGCAGCAGCGCCTCCTGCACCAGGTCGTCGGCTTCGCTCCGCGATCCGGCGAGTAGGCGGGCGAGGGCGCGCAACTCCGGCAACATTCCCGCGAGCGCGGCACGCTGATCGAAGGCGTCGGCTTGTTGTGCCACGATCCTGTGCATATCAACGCGGGCCGGGCCGTGACAGGCTGTCGTTGCCCGCGGGGGATGAAAAGACGATGAGCGCTACCGGTGCGGAGCCGCGGGCGGCACTGATCCGCTCGCTTCCCTACGCGCGGCGCTTCGCGCGCGCGCTGGTGGGCGGACAGCGCGACGGCGACGCGCTGGTCGCGCGGGCGCTGCGCGAGGTGCTGGACGCGGCGGCCTCCCGGGGCGGCGACGGCCGGGCGACGGCGGAGCTGGCCGTGGACGCGACCGCGCGCATCGCGCTCTACCGCGCCGTCGGGCGGCTCGTGCCGGACGCGCCCGGGGCCGCGGACGGGGGGCTGCCCGTCCTGCAGCGCAAGCTCCTGCTGCTGACGGCGCTGGAGGAGCTCGACATCGAGGACGCGGCGGCGGCGGCCGACCTCGATCCGGAGCGGGCGTCGCAGGAGCTCGCTCGGGCACGCGAGACGCTGCGCTCCAGGGCGACGGAGCGCGTTCTGATCATCGAGGACGAGCCGATCATCGCGATGGACATCCAGGCGCTGGTCGAGGGCTGCGGCCACACCGTGGTCGGCATCGCCGGCAGCGAGGAGGAGGCCGTCGCCATCGCCGAGGTCGAGAAGCCCGGCCTCGTGCTCGCCGACATCAACCTGGGCGCCGGCGGCGACGGAACCGCCGCGGTGGCGCGCATCCTCGAGCGCCACCGGGCGCCGGTGATCTTCGTGACCGCCTATCCCGAGCGCCTGCTGACCGGCGAGGCGGTCGAGCCCGCCTTCGTCATCACCAAGCCCTTCGACCCGACCACGCTCGCCATCGCCACCTACCAGGCGGTCACCCGCGGCATGCGGCTGCGCTAGGCGGGCGCGCCGCGCGTCCGCCCATCCGCGCCGTGCCGCGGCGCCGATCGGGAGGCGCCGCGGCGACGGGCTCCCGTCCCCGGGCGGCACCGGCCGCGGCCGGCCGGGTCCGACCCGCAACGGCCGTTCACCGGCCCGGACCGCGGCGGCCTGAGGCCCCGCGCCGCCGCCTCAGGGCGGCGGACGGCATCCGGCCGAGACGGCCGCGCGATTCGCGCCCCCGGTCCGCGGGGCCTAGTCCGCGGGGACGGAGCGGCGCTCGCGCCGCGGGCGCGGGAGCAGCGGGCGCCGAGCCTGCCCGCTGCCATGCCTCAGGCCGCTGCCCGGCTCTCTGAGCGGGTCTTCCACAGGCTCAGCGCGATCGAGCCGCCGATGATCGCCGCCGTGGCGAACAGCGCGTACTCCACCGGCACCGCCTTCCCGCCGGCCACGTAGTTCGCCAGCATCTTCGCGCCGACGATCATCAGCACGATCGAGAGCCCGTGCTTGAGGTACCGGAAGCGGTGCACGATCCCGGCCAGGGCAAAGTAGAGGGCCCGCAGGCCGAGGATCGCGAACACGTTTGCCGTGTAGACGACGAACGGGTCGGTCGTGACGGCGAAGATCGCCGGGATGGAATCGAGGGCGAAGACCAGGTCGGTCAGCTCGACCAGCACCAGCACGAGCAGCAGCGGGGTCAGCATCAGCCGGCCGCCCTCCCGCACGACGAAGCGGTTGCCGCGGTAGCCCTCGGTCACCGGGAAGCGCCGGCGCAGCCAGAGCAGCACCGGGTTGTCCGCCGGGTCGGCCTCCGGCTCGCCGACCGTGCGCAGCATCTTCCAGCCGGACCAGACGAGGAACAGGCCGAAGCCGATCATGACCCAGTCGAATTCGCGCACCAGCGCGGTGCCGAGCAGGATCATCAGCGCCCGCATCGTCAGCGCGCCGAGGATGCCCCAGAGCAGCACCCGGTGCTGGTAGGCCGCCGGCACCCGGAACCGCGCGAAGATCAGGACGAAGACGAAGATGTTGTCGACCGACAGCGACCACTCGATGAGGTAGCCGGTCAGGAACTCGAGGGCGCGCGCCTGCCGCTCCTCCGGCGTCGCGCCGTAGGCGGTCCAGAGCCAAGCGCAGAACCCGAGGGCGAGCGCGAAATAGGCGCCGGACTTGATGAGCGCGGTGCGCACGGGCACCGGCAGCGGGTCGCCCTTGGCGTCCTTCCTCGCGAAGACGCCGAGGTCGAGCGCCAGCAGGACCAGCACGGCCGCGTTGAACGCGACCCAGAACCACAAGGAGGCCTCCACGCAGTCCACTCCCCTTCCCCGATGGGCGCGGTTCGGAAGGAGAGGGGGGACCTGCCGCCTGCCGGACCGCGCACGATGGCTCGTCGCGATCCGACATCGCGGGGCGGGCGCGGCCAGCGGAACGGCAGCGGTTCCGCGCCTGCCCGCCGGCCGCCAGAGGGGCCCGGATCAGGCACCCAGATGGTCCAGGAACGGATCGGCCGCAAGGGGGTGCCGCGCGAGCGCCGGCCGGCGGGCGGACGCCGGCGAGAATCCGGCGCCACCCCATTGCCTCGGCCCCCCGAACGCGCCATCTGCCGGTTTGCGCAGGCGGGGCCGGGACACTAGTGTCGGCGCCGGACAACGGGACAAGCGCCGCCGGGCCGGAGAACGGGGCGGCGCGCGCACAGGGATCGAGGCCGAGACGATGGGTTCCTTCAGCATCTGGCACTGGTTGGTGGTTCTGGCGGTCGTCCTGCTGCTGTTCGGCGGCAGCGGCAAGATCAGCAGCCTGATGGGCGACCTCGCCAAGGGCATCAAGTCGTTCAAGAAGAACATGAGCGAGGAATCCGACGCCTCGATGGAGGCGCAGGCCACCACGCCGGCCGCGCCGAGCCAGCCGGCCGGCACGATCGCGGGGCCGAGCGCCTCGGCGGCGGCCGGTGCCGGCGCGGCGCAGTCCGCGCAGCCTTCCTCGGGCACCAGCCGGCCCGCCGCCTGAGCGTCGGGGGGGGCCCGCCCCCCTGGCGCCGGATGCCGAGCGCCGCGTCCGGACGGCGCCCGGCAGGCCTCCGGAGGACGCGCGCCGCGACGGCGGATGGCAACCGTCCCGGCAGGGCCTGACGCGCGGCGCCCGGACCCTTGCGGGTCCTGACCAGCCGCCTGGTGCTCGCCGGCCGCGCCGGTGCGGGCGCTGCCCCGGGGCGGCAGGGCTCCGGCCGGCCTGCGCCGGCGGCGTCAGGCGAAGGTCAGCAGCCGCCGCGGCGTCCGCACCAGGATCTCCTCGATCTCATCCTCGCTGAATCCGCGGCGGCGCATCAGCGGCAGCACCCGCTTGTGGATGTGCCCGTAGCCCCAGCCGCCCCAGCGCGTCATGTGGGCGCGGTGGCAGATGTCGTGCGCGATCACCACCTGGCCGCGGTGGCCGCGGTCCAGCACCTTGCGGATCGCGCGCAGCCGCCCGGCGTCGTTCGGCATGTCCACGTCCGGGTTGAGCGGGTAGAGGCAGCTCTCCTGCCCGAACAGGTCCCACTCCAGCACCACGCCGGTATCGGCGAGGCGGAACAGCGCGTCGTCGTCGAACACCGTGCGGTCGATGTGGCACATGATGGTGCGCGACGGGTCGCCGCCGCGCGCCCTCACGAAGTCCATCACCTCCTGCGGCTGGTCCTGGCGGCGGCCGGGATGGATGGTGAGCGCCGCGCCGGTCTCCTGCTGCGCGATCAGCGCGCCCTGCAGCACGCGGCGCTCGAGCGGCGTCCAGGGGTTCTGGCAGCCGATCTCGCCGATGATGCCGGCGCGCACGGAGGTTCCCCAGGCGCCCTCCCGCACCTGCGCGACCATCTCCGCGGCGAAGCTGTCCACGCTCCGCTCGTGGTTGCGCGGGTCCTGGTATTCCTCGACGTAGTGGCCGCAGCCCATGACGATGTGGCAGCCGGTCGCCTCGCTGACGCGGACCAGCCCCTCCGGATCGGGGTCTATGCCGCCGATGGTCAGCTCGACGATGGTGCTGCAGCCGGCCTCGACCGCCTCGCGCACCGCCTCGATCGCGACGTCCACGCTGCGCTGGGTCAGGTTCGCGGGCGAGCCGGCGGTCGAGGTCATCATCCCCCAGTGGTTCTCGAGCCCGGGCTCCGGCCCCGGATCGCCGCCCCGCTGGGAGGGCGGCGTGAGGTTCCAGATCAGGTGCTCGTGCATCAGCGTCGAGCCGAGCGCCGCGGGGTCCACCAGCCCCCGCACCGTCTGCGCCCTGCCCCGCATCTCCGCCCGCGTCAGCCCGCCCATGCGCGTCCCCCTCACGTCCGCCGCACGTTCCACGGATAGGGCGAGGTGCCCTTGAGGATGCCGGTCAGCGTGCTGCGGTAGCCGGTGCGGATGAAGAACTGGCCGAGCGGCAGGATCGGCGCGTTCTCGAAGGACTCCTTCTGGATCTCGTCGGCCAGCCGCTTCCGCTCGGCCTCCGTCGGGGCGAGGAGCCACTCGGCGGCGAGCTGCTCGACGCGGTCGTTCCTGTACCAGCCGAACCAGCCGCGGTCGCCCTGGCCGCGCAGCGTCGCGTTGACCGCCGGATTGATGATCGAGATGCCGGGCCACCAGGTGTGGAAGATGCTCCAGCCGCCGCGCTCCGGCGGTTCCCTGCTGGCGCGGCGCTGCACGACGGAGCCCCAGTCGGTCTCCACCAGCTCGACGTTCATGCCGAGCCGGCGCAGCAGGTCGGCCGTGACGTGGCCGAAGGGGCCGATGGTCGGGAAGTCGGTCGGGTTGATGATGACGATGCGCTGCCCGGCGTAGCCGGCCTCGCGGATCATCGCCCTCACGCGGTCGAGGTCGCGCGGCCCGGTCAGCGGCTCGGCGCCGGTGCGGCTTTCGTACGGCGTGCCGCAGGGCCACATGGAATGGCAGGCGCGGAAGGCCTCCGGGTCGTTGCCCGTCACGCCGCGCAGGTAGTCCTCCTGGTTGATGGCGTGGAGCAGGGCGCGGCGCATGCGCGGGTTGTCGAAGGGCGGATGCAGGCAGTTGAAGCGCGCGATGCCGATGTAGCCGAGCGTGTTGGTGATCTCCACCTGCACGCCGCGGGCGCGGCGGAGCAGCGGCGTGAGGTCGGCGTTCACCTGCTCCCACCAGTCGATCTCGCCGGCCTGCAGCGCGGCGGCGGCGGTGGCGCTGTCGGGGATGATGCTCCACTCGATGCGGTCGAAATGCGCGACCTTGCCGCCGGCGGTGCGCGAGGGCGGCTCCTGGCGCGGCACGTAGCCCTCGAACCGGGCGTAGGCGGCGCGGCTGCCGGAGACGTATTCGCCGGCGAGGAAGCGGTAGGGGCCGGAGCCCACGATCTCGGTGACCTGCTGGAAGGGATCGGTGCGCGCGAGGCGCTCCGGCATCATGAAGGGCACGACCGCCGCGGGCTTGGCGAGGGCGTCGAGCAGCATCGGGAAGCGCGACTTCAGGCGGATGCGGATGGTGCGGTCGTCCGCCGCCTCCCAGGCGTCCACCACGGCGCCGAGCGACTGGCCGAAGGTGTCGCGCCGGCTCCAGCGCGCGAGGCTCGCGGCGCAGTCCTGCGCGCGCACCGGCTCGCCGTCGTGGAAGCGCAGGCCCTCGCGCAGGCGGATCAGCCAGGTGAGGCCGTCGTCGGAGACGCTGTGCCCCTCGGCCATCTGCGGCCGCACCTCGAGGTCCTCGGTCAGTCCGTAGAGCGTGTCGAACACGGTCCAGCCGTGGTTCTCGGTGACGGCGGCCGTGGTCCAGATCGGATCGAGCGAGGTGAGGTTGGCCTGCGGCACGAAGCGGAGCACGCGCGCGCGGGCTGGCTGGGCAACGGCCGGGGCGGCGAGGCCGGCGCCCGCCGCGAAGGCGGCCGAGGCGGCGGAGGCAAGGAGGTCGCGGCGGCGCATGGGGCGTGTCTCCTCCCGTCGGATGTCGGGGAAGAGCATGCCACCGCGCCGAATCGGCGCACAAGCGCGCGGGCCGGGGCGGCACGGCCGTTCCTCCCCCGGCCCCGCTGGACGGCGGGGCGCGCGCGTGCCCTTCTTGCGCACCGCCCGCCCGCGGGACGGGGACATCGGGCGGGCGAGGGCCGCCGGGGATCGGGCCGCGGCGGCCGGAACGGAACGGGGGAGAGAGCCGCATGACCACCAAGGCGCTGGCCGATTTCGTGGCGGGGCTGCGCTACGAGGACCTGCCGCCGCCGGTCGTCAGGCAGGCCTGCCGGGTGGTGCTCGATGCCGTCGGCTGCGCCGTCGCCGCCTGGACCGAGGATCCGGAGAAGGCCGCCGTCGCGCGTGACATCGCCCGCCTCTATCCCGCCTCGCCCGGCGCGGGCGTGATCGGCGCCGCCGGCGTCGCCGCGCAGCCCGCCTTCGCGGCGCTGGCCAACGGCATCCTGGTCAACGCGGCGGACAACGACGACACGCACAAGCGGGCGCTGCTGCACGTCGGCTCGGTGGTCGTGCCGACCGCGCTCGCCCTCGCCGAGACCGAGCGCCTGTCGGGGCGCGAGATGATCCTGGCGCTGGTCGCGGGCTACGAGGTCGCGGTGCGCGTCGGCATGGCGGTGATGCCGACGCACTACCGCTTCTGGCACTCCACCGCGACCAACGGCACCTTCGGCGCCGCGGCCACGGCCGCCAAGGCGCTCGGGCTGGATGCGGACGGGACGCGGCGGGCGCTCGGCCTCGCCGGCACGCAGGCGGCGGGGCTCAACACCTTCTTCGAATCCGGCGACATGACGAAGAGCATCCATCCCGGGAAGGCGGCGCTGAACGGCGTGCTCTCCGCGCAGCTCGCGCGGCTCGGCGCCACCAGCCCGCCCGGCATCCTGGAGCATCCGAAGGGCTACCTCGCCGCGTTCTCGCTGGAGCCGAGGCCGGAGGCGCTGACCGCCGGCCTCGGCACGGAGTGGGAGATCCTGCAGAACGGCTTCAAGTACTTCCCCTCGATCCTGGCGAGCCACTCGCCGATCCAGGCGACGCTCGCCATCGTCAATCGCCATCCGGTGGACCCGCGCCGCATCGCCCGAATCACGAACGAGACCTACCGCACCGTCACGACGCACTTCTCGAGCAAGGAGGTCGGCTCGGTGATGGCGGCGCGCGTCTCGGTTCCCTACTGCATCGCCGTCGCCGCCGTGGACCGCAGGCTCACCCAGGCGCAGTTCGCGCCGGGGCGGATCAACGATCCCCTGGTGCGCCAAGTGCTCGAGCGCACGGAGGTCGTCGCCGACGAGGCGCTCGACAGGCTCTATCCGGACAAGTTTCCCGCGCGCGTCACCATCACGCTCGACGACGGGCAGTCCTTCACCGAGACGGTGCTGATCCCCAAGGGCGATCCCGGCGCGCCGCTCAGCGACCAGGAACTCGGGGACAAGTTCCGCGAGAACTGCGCGGGGCGGATGGACGCGGCGCGGACGGACCGCCTGCGGGATGCGATCCTCGGCCTGCCGGACGCGCCCTCGGTGGCGCCGCTCCTCGGGCTGCTGACGGGCGCGCGCTGAACGATCCCGCGCCGCCGATGCCGCAAGGGGGCGGCAACTCCTGGCCGCCCCCCAGATCCGGAACGAGCGGCCCCGAGGCCGTCGCGCGGCCGAGCGCGCCTCGGCTCCGGGGCGCGATTGACCCTGTCCCGAATTTGATTAGTCTCCGGCTTCCTGGGCCAGCATGGCCCGAGCTTCACAGGGAGGAGGCGAATGAGGAGGCGAACGCTCGTCCTCGCGGCCGGCGCCGGTCTGAGTGCCCCATTGATCGCGCGGCCGGCGGCGGCGCAGGTGCGCCTGCGCATCTCGCTCGACACCAACCCGACCCACGTTCGCAACCGGAACGCCGAACGGTTCGTCGAGGAGCTGCGGAAGCGTGCCGGCGACCAGATCCAGGCCGAGATCTTCCCCAGCGCCCAGCTCTTCCGCGACCGCGACATCGCGCGGGCGCTGCGGCAGGGCTCGGTGGAGATGGGCATCCCCGGCACCTGGAACCTCGACGGCATCGAGCCCAACACCGCGATCACCTCGCTGCCAATGTTCTACGGCGTGCCGCCCGAGGTGGTGCGCCGCGTCGGCGACGGCCCGGTCGGCCAGCAGCTCAACGAGCGCATGGAGCAGCGGCTGCGGGTGAAGGTGCTCGGCCGCTGGTTCAATCTCGGCTACAACCACTTCTACGGGGTTTCGCGTCCGCTCAACAAGTACGAGGACCTGCGCGGGCTGCGCGTGCGGCATCCCGGCGGCTCGGCCAACGCGGCGCGCATCCGCGTGCTGGGCGGCAGCCCCGTGCTGATCCCCTGGCCCGACCTGCCGCTCGCGATGAGTCAGGGCGTCGTGGACGCGCTGATCACGACGCACGAGAGCGCCGTGACCTCCAAGCTCTGGGATTCCGGGCTGCGCTACTCCTTCGAGGACCGGCAGTACTTCTCCCAGTACGTGCCGATGGTGAGCACGCAGTTCTGGAGCCGCCTCTCGCCGGAACTGCAGACCGCGATGGCCGAGGCGTGGGAGGCGATCGTCGACGGGCAGCGGGAGCAGGCGGAGGCGGCCCAGGCCGCGGCGCGCGACACGCTGATCAGCAACGGCGTGCGCATGGCGCAGCCCTCGGCCGAGGAGCTGGCGGACGCGCGGCGCCGGCTCATGGCCGCGCAGGACGAGATCATCGCCGAGATCAAGATCGACCGCGACATGGTCGAGAAGGTCATGAACGAACTCCGCGCGGCGAATGTCAGTTTCTGAGGTCGCCGCCGCCTCGGCGCACGGGGAAGCCGCCGCCCGGCGATCCCTGCTCGACCGCATCGACGCGGTGCTGGTCGGCGGGTTCGCGGCGGCGGCGCTTCTCGTCTGCGCCGTCAATGTGCTGATCCGCACCGTCGCCCCGCAGAGTGCCTTCGACTGGGGCGACGAGGTGCAGGTCTACCTCGTCATCTGGGCGGTGTGCCTCTCCTTCGGGGCGGTGACCGCGGCCAACCGGCACGTCAGGGCCGACCTGTTCGTGGAACTCCTGCCGCCCGGCGTGCGGCGCGCGGCGCACGTCCTCTCCGACCTGCTGGGCTTCGGGATGTCGGCGCTGCTCACCTGGTACGGCGCCGCGGTGACGCTCGACGGCTACGAGTTCGGCGACCTGTCCACGACGACGCTTCGCTTCCCGCTCTGGATCTACCTGCTCGCGCTGCCGGTGGGGGCCGGACTGATGACGCTGCGCTATGCGATCCGGTTGTGGCGGGGCCTCTTCTCCGCCGGGCGGAGCGGCGTGACGTGACCGCCGCGGTCGGCGTCGCCTTCGTCGCCCTCCTCGTCCTCGGGGTGCCGATCTGGCTGGTGCTGGGCATCTCGGCCACGGCGCTCTTCGCGCTGGAAGCGCAGCCGCTGGTCGGCCTGGCGCAGAAGGTGATGGACGAGCTGAACTCCGCCACCCTGCTCGCCGTCCCCTACTTCGTCGCCGCCGCCGTGTTCATGGAGCGCGGCAACGTGGCGCGCGCACTGATCGGCGCGGCCGAGGCCTGGGTGGGCAGCGTGCGCGGCGGGCTCGGCCTCGTCTGCGTCGTCTCCTGCACGATCTTCGCCGCGATGTGCGGCTCCTCCGTCGCCACCGCGATGGCGATGGGCACCATCCTGGTGCCGGCCATGCTGCGCGCCGGCTACGAGCGCCACTTCGCCGCCGGCATCATCGCCGCCTCCGGCACGCTCGGCATCCTGATCCCGCCGAGCCTCGCCTTCGTCGTCTACGGCGTGCTGGCGGACGAGGCGATCCCGCGCCTGTTCCTCGCCGGCGTCATCCCCGGCCTGATGCAGGCCGGGCTGATCGCCGGTTGGATCCTGTTCTACGCCCGCCGCAAGGGCTACGGGCGGCAGGAAGGACTGCCGCTGGAGGAGAAGATCCGCCGCACCGTGCACGCGCTGCCGGCCCTCTCGGTGCCGGTGATCGTGCTCGGCGGCCTCTACGGCGGGCTGGTGACGGTGACCGAATCGGCGGCCCTCTCGGCCGTGGTGGCGATGCTGCTCTCGGTCTTCGTCTACCGCGGCGTCGCCGCGCGCGACTTCCTCGCCGTGCTCGCCGAGGCGATCCGCAATGCCGCGGCGATCATGATCATCATCGCGGTCGCGCTGGTGTTCGGCCACTGGGTGACCGAGACGGGCGTCGCGAGGCGGGCCGCCGAATTCGTCACCGAGCAGGGCATCACCTGGTGGCAGTTCCTCATCGTCGTCAACGTGGCGCTGCTGTTCCTCGGGATGTTCCTCGAGGTGTTCTCGGTGCTGCTGCTGACGATGCCGGTCGTCGTGCCGATGCTGGAGCCGCTCGGGATCAACCCCGTGCACTTCGGCGTCGTCATGGTGATGAACATGGAGCTGGCGCTGCTGACGCCGCCGGTGGGGCTCAACCTGTTCGTCATCGCGAGCATCGCCCGCGCGCCGCTCTCCGAGGTGGTGCGCGGCACGCTGCCGTTCCTGCTGCTGCAGCTCGGCCTGCTCGTCCTCATCACCTACGTGCCGATGCTGTCCCTTTGGCTGGTCAGCCTGTTCTACGGCTGAGCGGCCGGGGCGCGGCGACCGAGGGACGCCGGGGGCCCGCCGCGCGAGGGCCAGCGCGGCGCCCGCCCGGGGCTCAGCGCCGGGGCTCGATGACGGCGCTGGCGATGCGGTCGCCCGCGTCCCCGGCGGGCTGGCCGCGGCAGTCGTCGGGCCGGCGTGGACGACGAGGGCGGAGCCGTCGTCGTCGAACGGCGCGTCTCCCCCTCGGCGAGGGCCCGCGCGCCCGGGCCGCCGCCGCGCGACCACCGGCGGTCAGAGCAGCCCGAGGCCGCGCGCCATGGCCAGGCCGATCGCCACGGGCAGTCCGACCCGCAGGCTCCAGAGCCAGAGCGTCGCGCCGAGCCCGGGCGCGATCCCCGTCGCGCGCAGCGAATCCTCGCGCCGCCACTGCCAGCCGGCGGTCAGCGCGATCGCGATCCCGCTGAGCGGCAGCAGGATGTCGGAGGCGAGGAGGTCCAGACGATCGAGGAACGGCGCCGGGCCGGGCAGGTAGGGCACGAGCACGCCGAAGCCGAGCGCGGCAGGAAGGCCGAGGGCGAACATCGCCGCGGTCGCCACGGCCGCCGCCCACGGCCGCCGCCAACCGCAGCGGGCGATGAGGAGCGCGACCGGCACCTCGATCAACGACACCACCGAGGTGAGGGCGGCGATCATCAGAAGCAGGAAGAAGGCCACGGCGACCGCGCGCTCCGCCGGCATCGCGGCGAACACCTCCGGCAGCACGGCGAACACCAGCGTGGTGCCGTGCGCCGGATCGAACCCGTAGGTGAACACCGCCGGGAAGATCACCAGGCCGGCGACCAGCGAGACGCCCGTGTCGCCGATCACCACGGCGAGCGACAGGGGCACCAGGCGATGCCGCTCCGCGAGGTAGCCGCCGAAGGTGACCAGGATCCCCATCGCGAGGCCGATCGAAAAGAAGGCCTGCCCCACCGCGGCGAGCCAGGTCCGCGGCTGCAGCAGCGCCGACCAGTCCGGGCGGAACAGGAAGGACAGGGCACGGCCGGCCCCGTCGAGCGACAGGCCGTGCGACGCCAGCGCGACCAGCAGGAGGACGAACAGCGGCATCAGGACCTTGCTGGCCCGCTCGATGCCGCGGGCGACGCCGAGGGCGACGATGCCGCCGGCGATGGCGAGGGTCGCCGCCGGCCAGAACACCGCCTGCACCGGGTCGGCGAGGACCGCGCGGAACCACGTCGCGTAGTCCGCGGCCCCGGTCGCGAGGCCGCCCTGCGCGGCGTACCGCCAGAGATAATTGGCGACCCAGCCCGAGATGGTCGGATAGTAGCCGAGGATCGCGACACAGGCGGCCACGCCGAGCCAGCCGGTCCAGCGCCACGGTCTGCGGGGCGCGATGCGGGCGAAGGCGGCCACCGGGTCCGACGGGCTGCCGCGCCCGATGGCCACCTCGGCGATCAGCAGCGGCAGCCCGAACGCCAGGACGGCGACGAGGTAGGCCGCCACGAAGGCGCCGCCGCCGTTCTCCCCGGCGACGTAGGAGAAACGCCAGACATTGCCCAGCCCGACGGCCGAGCCGAGGGCGGCGAGGATGAACCCGCCGCCCGTCCGCCATTGTCCCGTCTCGCCCGCCGCGGCCATTGGCCCCGTCTCAGCCGAGGCCGACGCCAAGGGCGACGAAGAGGCAGGCCGCGCCGCCGGCCGCGCGCGCCAGCGTGAGGCCCGATCGGCGACCATGGGCGACCAGGACGAGCCCCAGCCCCAGGCCGTGCAGCAGCGCCGTGGCTGCCAGGAAGCCCACGCCGTAGCCGAGCGCGTCCCACTCCGGCGCCATCGCCGCGCCGTGCGCGTATCCGTGCAGCGCGCCGAAGAGCGCGGCGATCGCCAGTGCCGGTCCCGCGGGCGGGCGCACCGCCGCGGCCACGAGGCCGCCCGCGAGGATCACCGTCGCCAGGATGCCGGCCTCCGCCGCGGGCACGCCGATCCCCGCGCCGCCGGCCACGGCCCCCGCCGCCATCCCGGCGAGGAAGGCGGCCGGCAAGCGCAAGCGCAGCGCACCTCCCAGCAGCCCGGCCCAGAGGCCGACGGCGACCATCGTCGCCACATGGTCGGCGCCGCCGAGCGGGTGCAGGAAACCGGCCGCCAGGCCGGCCGCCTCGCCGGCGCCCGGGTGCGCCAGCGCCACGCCGGGCAGCAGCAGCGTTGCCGCCGACGCCGCCACGATCCGCGCGCGCATCAGCGCACCTCGCCGCCGGCCGCGGCGGTGCGGTCCGGGTGCGGAACGATGTCTGCAATTCCACTCACGCCACGATGCTCCTTCAGCTCGGCCGACGAGGACGGTCGCGTGCCGCGAATCCCGTGCGCCGCCGCCCGATCAGCACCCGCCGGCCGCGCCAGGTCAACCTCGGCGATCATCGGCACGCCGGCGCGGGCCGCATCGCGCGCCCCCTCGCACCCGCGTCTTCCGTCCGTGGAGGCATCGCCGGCGCGGCCGGCCACGAGCCGGGACGCCGACGGGACGTTCGGGAAGGGGCGCCGGAGCGGGCGCGATGCCGTTCCCCTGGCGGCCGTCCGGCGCGATCGCGGCGGACGGCGCCGGCGGCGATGGCCTATGCTCCGGGCGGCCGGGGTGCCGCGAGGACGAGGACGCGGCGGCCCGTGCCGGCGGAGGAGACGACGATGCGCGCTTACCGGTTCGACCACGTCCATCTGCGCACCCCCGACCCCGACGCGACCGCGCGCTTCTTCGAGACCATGTTCGGCGCCGAGGTGACGCGCGACGTCTATCCGCCGGGGACGCTCTACCCGGGGCAGCTCCGCGTCACCATGCGGCTCGGCGGCCAGACCGTGCTGCTCGCCCCGCCGCATCCGCAGGAGCCGACCGCGCCGGCGCCGCGCTTTCCCTACTTCGGCCTGGAGCATATCGGCCTCGCGGTGGACGACGTGGACGCCGCGGCGGAGGAGCTGAGGGCCAAGGGCGCCGAGGTCGCCATCGGCCCGCTGATGCGCAGCCCCGGCCTGCGCCTCGCCTTCATCCGCGGGCCGGAGGGCATCATGGTCGAGCTGGTGCAGCGCCGGTAGGCACCGCGCGGTGCGGCGGGCCTCCCGCCGAGGGGCGGGCGACGTGTTGTTCCGCGTCGCCCGACTGCGGCAGGATGGCGTCCCCCCGGGAGACGCCCAGCCATGCGCCGAAGCCTCGCCGCCCTGCTCGGCCTCGCCCTGTCCGCCGCGCCCGCCGCCGCACAGCACCTGCGCGTCGGCATCGCCTCGGACCCGGATGTGCTCGATCCGACGCTGTCGCGCACCGTCGCGGCGCGCCAGGTGTTCATGGCCATGTGCGACAAGCTCGTGGACATCGACGAGCAGGGCGGCATCGTGCCCCAGCTCGCCGCCGCCTGGGCCTGGGAGGAGGACGGCAGGGCGCTGCGCCTGACGCTGCGTCCGGGCGTCACGTTCCACGACGGCGTCCCGCTGGACGCCGAGGCCGCGACCGCCGGGCTGCGGCGCCACCTGACGGCGCAGGGCTCGACGCGGCGCGGCGAGATGGGCCCGGTGCGGGCGGTCGAAATCGCCGGCCCGATGGAGGTCCGCGTCCGGCTGGACGAGCCCTTCGCCCCGCTGCTCGCGGCCCTGGCGGACCGCGCCGGCATGCTGGTCTCGCCCCGCCAGGAGACGGTCCTCGGCGCCGACTTCCAGCGCGAGCCCGCCTGCGCCGGCCCGTTCCGCCTGACCCGCCGCGTCGCCCAGGACCGCATCGAGCTCGAGCGCTTCCCTGCCTACTGGGACGCCGGCGCGATCCATGTCGAGCGCGTGACCTACCGCCCGATCCCGGACGCCACGGTGCGCCTGTCGAACTTGCGTGCCGGCGCGCTCGACGTGATCGAGCGCATCAATCCCTCCGACGTCGGCACGGTGCGCGCCGACCGGCGCGTGCGGCTGCACACCGGGCCGAGCCTCGCCTCCTTCTACATCGCCGTGAACGTCGCGAACGGGCCGCGCGCCGACACCCCGCTCGGGCGCGACCCGCGGGTGCGGGAGGCGCTCGAGCGCGCGATCGACCGCGAGGCGCTGGTCCGGGTCGCCTTCGAGGGCCTGCACATCGCGGGCAACCAGTCCGTCCCGCCGGGCCACCCGTTCTACGCGGCCTCGGTCCCGGTCCCGGGCCGCGACGTCGCCCGCGCACGCGCCCTGTTGCGCGAGGCCGGGCACGAGCGGGTGCGCATCCAGATGCTGGTCCCGAACACCTCCGACTACGTGCAGGCGAGCGAGGTGATTCAGGCCATGGCCGCCGAGGCCGGAATCGACATCGAACTCGTCCTGCTCGAGACCGGGACGCTGCTGCGCCAGTGGACCTCCGGCGACTTCGAGGCGCTGATCATCCAGTGGAGCGGGCGGGTGGACCTCGACGCCAACATCTACAGCTTCAAGGCCTGCGGCCAGGCGCTGAACGGCGGCCGCTACTGCAGCCAGGCAGTAGACGCCGCGCTGCGCGAGGCGCGGACCAGCGTGGACCCGGCGCGGCGCGCCGCGGCCTATGACCGCGCGGCGCGGCTCTACCTCGCCGACCGTCCCTACATCTACCTCTGGCACCCGCGGCTGCTGATCGGGACGACGGCGCAGGTGGAGGGGCTGCGCATGGTGCCGGACGGGCTGATCCGGCTGCAGGGGCTGCGCGTGAAGTCCTGAGGCGGCGCCGCGGCGCCGTCGCGCTCAGTAGGGGCGCGAACCCCTGATCTGGGTGCGGTGCATCAGCCGGCGCAGCGAGGGATCGAAGGGGTCGCGGCGGTGCAGCACGCAGCGGTTGTCCCACAGCACCGCGTCGCCCTGCCGCCACTTCTGGACCCAGACGAAGCGCGGCCGGGTGCAGAAGGCCCAGAGCTCGTCGAGCAGCCGGTCGCTCTCCTCGGGCGGCAGTCCCACGACGTGGGCGTTGCGCCGCCGGCCGAGGAACAGCGCCTTCCGCCCAGTCTCGGGATGGGTGCGGACCATCGGGTGGACCGCGCCCGGGCGGTCCTCCGGTTCGTAGTGCTCCTCGTATCCCGCGCGCAGCTCGCCCGCACTGTTGCGCGTGGCGTCGTGCTTGCACTTGAGGCCGGCGAGGCGTGCGCGCATCGCCTCGGGCAGCGCATCGTGGGCGGCGACCATGTCGGCGAACCAGGTGTCGCCGTGCCCCTCCGGGACCTCGATGCCGTAGAGCAGGCTGCCGTCCGGCGGGATCTCGTTGTAGGACATGTCGCTGTGCCACTCGGCCTCGCCCGCGCCGAGGCCACCGATCGGCTGGCCGTCCACCACGATGTTGGAGATCACCGTCACCTCCGGCCGGTCCGGCTGGAAGGGCCGGCCGCTGCGCGTGATCGGCGCCATGTCCAGCTCGCCGAAGCGGCGGCTGAATTCCGCCAGGGCGTCGTCGTCGAGGTCCTGGCCGCGGAAGCGCAGCACCTTGTGCCCGAGCCAGGCGCGACGGATGACGGCGAAGGCGGCGTCGTCCACCCGGCGCAGGTCCACGCCGCGGACGTCGGCGCCGAGCGCGGCGCCGCTCGGCACGACCGTGATGCCGTCGGGTTCCGCGGTCATGCGCCCTTCTCCCTCTCTTCGCGAAGGCGGCCGGCCCGGCGGCTCACTCCCTCCGCAGCATGAAGTCGCGGCCGATCAGCCGCATGCCGATGCCGACGAAGGCCAGGGTGATGACGAGGAGGATGCCGCCGAGGGCGGACAGCACCTCGAAGTTCCCCTCCTCGCTCAGGTCGTAGAGCAGGACGGAGATCGTGCGCGTCTCCGGCCCCACCAGGAAGATGGCGGCGGAGAGCTCGCGGGTGGCGAGGATGAAGACCAGCAGCCAGCCGCCGAGCAGCGCCCTCTTGAGCAGCGGCGCCACCACCGCGCGGATCGCGGTCAGCCGGCCGCCGCCCAGGATCCGCACCGCCTCCTCCATCTCGGGATGGATCATCTGCATGCCGGCCGCGCCGTTGGCGTAGGCGATCGGCAGGAAGCGGGTGGTGAAGGCCAGGATCATCATCGTCATGGTGCCGTAGAGGAGCAGCGGCGGCCCGGCGTAGGCGGCGTAGAAGCCGATGGCCATGACGATGCCGGGGATGACGAAGGGGGCCATGCACAGGAAGGCCAGAACGGACCCGAAGGGGACCACGCCGCGCTTGACGATGTAGGCGATGGCGAGCGCCACGATCATCGCGAGCGTCGCGGAGGCGGCCGAGAAGACGAAGGTGTTGACGATCGCGCCCCAGGCGGCGTCGTGGCCGAACAGGAGGTAGGCGTAGTTGCCGAGCGTCAGGTTGCCCAGGGAGAAGCCGCGCCCCCAGGCCTTGGCGAAGGAGGCCTGGACGAGCGCGATCATCGGCGCCGCGACCGAGATCAGGCAGACGAAGCCGCACCAGCCGAGCAAGACCCAGCGCCAGGGGCCGAGCGGGATGAGGCGGCGCTCGCCGCCCTTGCCGGTCTGCGAGACGTAGCCCTTGCGGCCCAGCATCAGCTTCTGGACGAGGATCAGGAACGCGGTGATCAGCAGCAGCGGCATGGCGTAGGCGGCCGCGACCTCCGCGCGCACCGGCGCCTCGAAGAACTGCCAGAGCTGGGTGGTGACGACGTTGATCCGCGCCGGGATGCCGATGATCGCCGGCGTGCCGAACAGCGCGATGGTCTCGAGGAAGACCAGGATGACGCCGGCCAGGATGGCCGGCCAGACCAGCGGCAGGGTCACGCGCAGCGTCGTCAGCCAGGTGCCGGCGCCGAGGATGTTCGCCGCGTCCTCCATCTCCGAGGAGACGAGGTCGAGGCCGGACTTCGCGAATATGAAGATGAAGGGGTAGGCGTTCAGCGCGATGACGAAGGCGAGGCCCCAGAAGGTGTAGACGTTGACGATGCTGCCCTCGCTGCCGGTGAGCGTCGTCCAGGCCTGGTTGATCCAGCCCGAGTTCGGCCCGGCCAGCAGGATCCAGCCGATCGCGCCGAGATAGGGCGGGATGATGAAGGCGGCGAGCACGGTCAGCCAGGCGAAGCCGCGCCCGGGCATGTCGGTGCGCGAGCAGGCCCAGGCCATCGGCAGGGCGAGCGCCGCGCTGATCAGCGCGCTGACCGTGCCGAGAGCGAGCGAGTTCAGCAGCGCGTCCACGTAGCGCTGCCGCCCGTAGGCCGCGGCGTAGTTCGACAGGGTGAAGGCGCCGGTGCGCTCCGACCGCACGCTGCTGAGGAAGAGCTCCGCCACCGGCCAGACCACGAGGAACGCCAGCACGCCGATCAGCGCCACCCACAGGAGCGTCGCCGGCTCCACGTAGCGGATCCGGCGCAGCAGGGCATTCGCGGGCGTCTCGCCCCCGCGCGCGGCGGCTGCCTTGGGGGCCGCGGCGGCGGTGCTGCTGCTCATGCTCCGGCTCCTCCCCGTCGGTCCGCCCGGGCGGGCGGGGCGCTACACGCCGAAGGTCTCGCGCCAGAGCTCCTTCACCTCCGGGATCCCCTGCTCGATCTCCTCGGTGGTGGGGCGGATGAGCTTCACCTCGGCGAGGTTGCGCGCGCCGGGGAAGAGCGGCACGTCGCTCCGCACGATCTCGCTGAAGTTCTGGACCTGGACCTCGCTGGCGCGCCTGCCCATCAGGAATTCCACGAACAGCCGCGCCGCGTTCGGGTTGCGCGTGCCCTTCATGATCGCCGAGGGCGAGATCATCAGCAGCGTCCCGTCCTCGGGGTAGATGACGCCGAGCGGATTGCCGCGCGAGGCGCTGCGCAGCGTGGTCGCGCCCGGCCCCGCGCCGACCCAGCGCTCGCCGGAGTTCAGCATGGTGACGGTGTCGTTGATCGAGCGCCCGATCTGCGGCTTGTTCCGCTCCAGCCTGCGGAAGTAGTCCCAGCCGTAGAGCTTGCGCATCAGGACCACCCAGGTCCCGACGTAGCCGGAGAACCCCGGATGGCCGACCGTGACGCGGTTCTGCCACTTCGGGTCCAGGAGGTCGGTCCACTTCTGCGGACCTTCCTCGGGCTTCACCCTGTCGGTGTTGTAGTTGATCAGCACCGTGCCGATGGAGGTGGTGTGGTAGAAGCCGTCCGGATCGATGCCGCGCAGCGATTCGATGATCTCCGAGGTCCTCTCCGGCACGTACTTCTCGAGCCGCTCGTCCGCCTTCAGCCGGACGTAGTGGCCGACGTCGGTCGAGCTGAACACGTCGCAGTTCTGCACCCGCGCGCGCATGTCCTGCGTCAGGCGCTGGTACGCCACCTGCGCCGTCGTGCGCACGACCCGCGCCTGGACGCCGGGATAGGTCTCGTCGAAGGCGCGGCCGAGGGCCTCCGCCGTCTCGCTGTTGTAGTGCGCGACGTACCAGGTGACCTGCTCGTTGCGCGAGCGCGCGGCCTCGTACAGGGCGCGCTCGTGCCGGGTCATCTCGGGGGGCGTCTGGGCGCGCAGCAGCCCGGGAGCCGCCAGCCCCAGCCCCGCCAGGGCTCCGAACGCACGCCTGCCGAGGGGACGACCGCCGTTCATTGCTTCCTCCCTGCCGAGTGCGACCCGGCCGAGATTGCCGTCGCCGGGTTCCGGGTGTCAATCAAAGCGCGGTGCGCGTCCGCCGCGGGCTTCGCCTCGCGCCGCGGCACGCGCCCGCGCCGGAGACGCGTGCGCGTCGTTGATGAGCAGGTGCAGGACCGCGGCCACCACGCCGACCGCCGCGGTGAGCACCCAGACCGGGGTGTAGGATCCGGTCGCCTCCAGCAGATAGCCGCCGAGCGCCGCGCCCAGGAAGGATCCGATCTGGTGGCTCAGGAAGCACAGGCCAAACTGCGTGCCGAGATGGCGCGCGCCGAGCATGCGGTCGATCAGCGCGCTGGTCAGCGGCACGGTGCCGAGCCAGATCACCCCCATCCCCGCGGCGAAGAGGAGCACCACGGCGGGGCTCGGCGGCAGCGCGATCAGCGCGACGATCAGGCCCGCGCGCGCGAGGTAGAGCCACGCCAGGACGCGCTGCGGCCGCCAGCGCGATCCGGCCAGGCCGCACAGCCAGCTTCCGGCGACGTTGGCGACGCTGATCAGCGCGAGCGCGGCTGCCCCGACCGCGGCCGGAATGCCGCAGCGGACGACGTGCTCCGGGAGGTGGATGCCGATGAAGGCGAGCTGGAAGCCGCAGGCGAAGAAACCGAGCGTCAGCATTCGGAAGCCGGCGTGGCGCGACGCCGCCCCCAGCACCGCGGACAGCGCCGGAGGCGCCGGCGCCGGGCCGCGGACCGAAGCGGCCGCGCCACTGCGGCGACCGCCGGCGCGGAGCGCCAGGCCGAACGGCGCGCTGGCCAGCACCAGCGCGGCGAGCACCAGCAGCCCCGTCCCCGCCCCGCTCCGATCGAGGGAGGCCTGCGCCAGCGGGACGACCGCCACCGCGCCCGCGGCGCCGACGGCGCCGGCCAGTCCCATCACCGCGGAGCGCCGCCCCGGCGGGACCGCGCGCCCGGCCGCGGGGATCACCGTGCCGAAGCTGGTGCAGGCGAGGCCCAGGCCGACCAGCACGCCGAGGCCGAGCAGCGCCGCGGCGGGGCCCGGGGCGAGGACCACGGCGAGCAGGCCGGCCGCGTAGAGGGCGGCGCCGACCGCCGTCACGAGCGGCGCGCCGAACCGGTCCGCGGCGGCGCCGGCGAAGGGCTGCGCGAGGCCCCAGGACAGATTGTGCAGCGCGAAGGCGAAGGCGGCGAGCGACAGGGAAAGACCGGGAAGCGCCGCGAGCGGACCGAGGAACAGGCCGAAGCTCTGTCGCGCGCCCATGGACGCGGCCATCACGACGGCACCGAGCGCGACGGCGAGCAGCACGCGCGCAGGGACCGGCGGAGGGGGAGTGGCGGCCTCGCTGCCCATGCGGGTCTCCGGGGCATCGGGTCTGCGGTCCCACGGGTGTGGCCGCACGCTCGGAGGCGCTCAACCGAAAGGCCCTCAGCGCGCGTGAATCCCGCTCACAGGCGGCGAGGCCGCGATCCTCGCCCTGCCCGCTCTCCGGGTGCGCCTCGTGCGCCGCCTTGCAGCCGCTTCCTGAGCGCGCTGCGCGGTCTTCGCGCGATCTGGCTCCCGTCGCGGCCGGCGCGCCAGCGGCCTGTCGGGGCCCGCCGGGTGTGAGAACGGCGAACCTGGCGGCCGCGACCGGGCCTTCCTGCCGCCGCCGGATGCGAAGGAATGGCTTCCGGCGGACGGGGTGGCGCATTGCGCGGTGGCGGCGACGGAGCGGGTCGCGCCGGATGCCTTCATGGCGCGGCCGATCCGGGCGGCCGCTGTCGCTGTTGATCTGCGTCTGGGCCGATCTTCTCCTCGCGGCGCATCGAGCGGGCGACGCGCCGCGACATCGGCGTTCGTCGCGTCGCGGCGAGCCCGCGCCTTGCCCACGACGCCACCGCGGCCTTCCGCCGGGCCAGCGGCGCCGCCTTCGAGGCGGCCTTCCCGCGGGTGCCGCCGCCGGCGCGCGGTAGCAGGCTACCCATGCCGGGAACGGTCCCGATCGACGGCGCCAGGCTCGACGCCAGCGCCTCCAGAGCCGATCGCGGACGGCCGGAACAGCCGGGAGCGTGAATCGGCTCGGCCAACGACGGGCGGGAGCCGTTGCGGCGAGTTCAGCTGAGCGAAAACGGCTCCAGGATCCGCCCGGTCCGCGGCGACCGGGCGAAGGCGTTGCGCGGAGATCGCGGCCCTGAAGCGGCGCTGGCGGACCCGCCGCGCGTCATCGGACACCTGTTCGCCGAACTTCGTCGCGCCGATCCGCTGCCCGCATCGCAGGCGCACATTCGGCCGCCGCCCGACTGCAGGTGGCCCGGGTCGTGCTGGCGCCGGAGTCGTCTTGATCGGCGCGCGCCGCCCCGTAGCAAGAGTTGGGCGGCTCACCCCTGGCGCGGGCGGAAGACCATGTCGAGGAACCGCCCGAGGTCGCGGTTCGAACGCGTCCGGACCGCCTCGTCGGCGCCCATCATGTAGGGCCGATCCTCGACGCAGGCGGCGAGGATGAGGCGCCGCAGGAACGGCCCCGTCATCGGCAGCCCGGTCCGCAGGTCCCACACCCGTCCGTCCGCGCCGACGCTCAGCCGGCAGGCGCCGAGGAGACGTCCGATGCGCAGCGGCGGCGTCCCGCCGTCCCATTGGTGCAGCGCCTCGGGGTAGGCGATCACGGTGGCCGCCGACCCGCCGCGCCGCAGGTCCTCGGCGAACGCGGCGCAGCGGTCGGGGTCGATCAGCTCGTCCCCGGTGCCGTAGAGCATGAGCACCGGCGCGCCGGTCGTGCGCGCCTCCTCGAAGCGCGCGAGGCACGGGCCGTAGAAGGCGACGTGGCCGGCGAAGCGCTGGCCCTCCGGCGCCAGCCGCTCCGCGACCGTCGCCCAGACCCCGTACATCGCCGCCATGGCGCCGTAGGAGAAGCCGACAAGGACGACGCGGTCGGGGTCGATCTCGGGGTGCCGCCGGGGCAGGTGGCGCAGCGCCGCGTAGGCGTCGGCGAGCGCCATCGTCTCGGTGATCTCGATCAGGCGCTCGGTGAAGCCGAGGGCCCGGTCGCGGCGGGCGGCGAAGACGTCGAGGACGACCGCCGCCGCGCCCATCGCCGCGAGCTGGCGCGCATAGGTGATCTCGCGCGCGTACCGTATCCCGCCGGCACCGTGCAGCATGACGACGGCGGGGATGGAGCGCGGCGGCGCCGGCCTGGCCTCGTCGGACCGCGGCATGTAGAGCCGGCCGAGCGCGGTCGTCGGCTCGGCCCGTGCCGCGTCGGCGGGGACGAAGGGGCTGCTGCTCGGGAAGGCGACGTCCACGCCGGCGATGCCGGCGACCTCGGCCGGCGCGGGCCACGGGTCGCGCAGATGCCAGCCTTCCTGTGCCGGGGATGGCGCCGCGAGGCCGGCAGCCGAGACGAAGGCCAGGGCCGCGCGGCGCAGCCACCGCCAGGGACCGCGGCGGCAGCGGCAGGGCGGCGCCCGGCGCCGCGACGCGCCTGACGGGCCGCCGCCGGATTCGACGGACGCGATGGCCGCGCCTCCCGCCTCGTACGCCGGGTGCGGTGCCGGCCGCGCATCGCCGCCCGGGCCCGCGCGCCGGCCGGAACCTGCCGGCGGCATGGCCGGGCCGAGATGCGCGCCGGCCCCCGATCCACGCCGTGCGCGGCGCCCGCGGTGCCGGCGCCGCCGTGCGGCAGCCGATGCTGCCGGCGCCGGTCGCCAGCGATGCACGGGACGTGAAGCCATGACTCGCGCGGGTGCCTTGCGCCGTGGGCATCGCACGGTGGACCCGCCGATGGCAACCGCGATCGGTACGCGGCCAGGGCGGGGCGCCCGCAAATCGCCTCGATCCCCGGCTCGCAAGGGGCGGGATGCGTCGCCGCGGCGATCGCCCCGAAGGCGGCACCTGGACATGCGCGCCGGCCTTGCGCACGGTTGATCCGCCGTGCGCAGCGGGCATCCTGCGCAGGCCATCCGACAACGAACCGACGACGGAGGAGGAGACACATGCGACGGTCCTTGGTGTTCGCGTCTGCCCTGGCCCTCGGCCTCGGCATCCTGGCGGGGCAGGCCGGGGCGCAGCAGCGCCCTGCGCAGCGCGACGCCGTTCGCATCGGCATCCTGAGCGACATGTCGGGCAGCTTCGCCGACGTGGCGGGACCGGGCTCGGTCGTGGCCGCGCAGCTGGCGGCGGAGGATTTCGGCGGCCGCGCGGCGGGGCTGCCGGTGCAGATCGTCTCCGGCGACCACCAGAACCGCGCCGACGTCGGTTCCGCCCTCGCGCGCCGGTGGGTGGACGTGGATGGCGTGGACGCCATCGTGGACCTGCCGAACTCCGCGGTCGCGCTCGCGGTCGGTGACGTGGTCCGCAACGCCAACCGGACCATGCTGGTGACCGCCGCCGTGACCACCCGGCTCACCGGCGACGCCTGCTCGCCCAACACGGTCCACTACTCGCTCGACAACTGGTCGATGGCGAACGTGCCGAGCCGCGCGCTGGTGCGGGAGGGCGGCTCGACCTGGTTCTACATCACCGCCGACTACGTCTTCGGCCACGATCTGGAGCAGCAGTCGGCCAACGCGGTGCGGCGGGCCGGGGGCCGGGTCCTCGGCTCGGTGCGGCACCCGCTGGGGACGGCGGACTTCTCCTCCGTGCTGCTGCAGGCCCAGGCCTCGCGCGCCGAGGTGGTCGCGCTGGCCAATTCGCAGGCCGACTTCATCAACGCCATGAAGCAGGCGGGCGAGTTCGGCCTCACCCGGCGCGGCCAGCGCGTGCTCGGCCTCGCGGTCTACGTGTCGGACATCGTCTCCCTCGGGCTCGAGGCGACGCAGGGGGCGATCGTCACCGGCAACTGGTACTGGGACATGAACGACGGCACGCGCGACTTCGCCCGGCGCTTTGCCGCGCGGCACAACGGCCGGATGCCGACCGCGCTGCAGGCCAACGTCTACGCCGCGGTGCTGCATTTCCTGAAGGCCGTGGACGCGGTGGGCGGCTCGACCGACGGGCGGGCGGTGGTCGCGCGGATGAAGGAGATGCCCACCGACGACCGGCTGTTCGGCCGCGGCTCGATCCGCGCCGACGGGCGGCGCATGAGCCCGGTCTACGTCTTCCAGGTGAAGGCGCCCGGCGAGTCGAGCGGCCCCTACGACGTCTACCGCCTGGTCCGCGAGGTGCCGATCGAGGAGGCCTACCGTCCGATCGAGGAGGGCGGCTGCCCGCTGGTGGCGGGCGGCCGCAGGGGCGGCTAGGAAACCGCCGACCATCGCCTCGTCGCCCAGGCGCACGCCCGGTGCGGTGGGCGCGGACCGGTTCCGGACCGAACGGAGGGAGCCCCGACCGATGAAGCGACGCGGCGCGATCACGGCCGGGATCGAGCGCCACCTGCCCGAGCTGGTCGCGCTGCGGCGCGACATCCACGCCCACCCCGAACTCGGCAACGAGGAGACGCGCACCGCCGCGCTGGTCGCCGACCGGCTGCGCCGCTGGGGCATCGAGACCACCGAGCGCGTCGGCGGGACCGGCGTCGTCGGCACGCTGAGGGGGCGACGGCCGGGGCAGGGCGCGATCGCGCTGCGCGCGGACATGGACGCCCTCGCGCTGACCGAGCAGACCGGTCTTCCCTACGCCTCCGCCAACCCCGGCCGCATGCACGCCTGCGGCCATGACGGCCACACCGCCATGCTGCTCGGCGCCGCGCGGGTGCTGGCCGAGGATCCCGACTTCGCCGGCACCGTGCACTTCATCTTCCAGCCCGCCGAGGAGGGCCGCGGCGGCGCGAAGGCGATGCTCGACGACGGCCTGTTCGACCGCTTCCCCTGCGATGCGGTGTACGGCCTGCACAACATGCCGGGCCTCCCGGTCGGCCGGTTCGCGGCGCGCAAGGGGCCGATGATGGCGGCCTCCGGCCGGTGGACGGTGACCTTCCGCGGCACCGGCGGTCACGGCGGCAATTCGCCGCACAGCGCGACCGACCTCGCCGTCGCGCAGGCGATCTTCGTGCAGGCGCTGCAGGGCGTCGTCAGCCGGGACGTGCCGGCGCTGGAGTCGGTGGTGATCAGCGTCGGCCACATCGGCGGGGGCTCGATCGAGGCGCTGAACGTGATGCCCGCCGAGCTGGTGGTGGGCGGCACGATGCGCGCCTTCAACGCGCCGATGCAGGCGCTGGTGGAGCGGCGCATCCGCGAACTCGCCGAGCTGTCGGCCGCCACGCAGGGGGCGAGCGCGGAGACGCGGCTCTGGTGGAACGCGGTGCCGCTGGTCAACCACGGCCCGCAGACCGAGGCCGCCCTCGCCGCAGCGCGCCGCGTCGCCGGCGCCGACCGGGTGGACGCGGAGACGGCGCCCGTCACCGGCGGCGAGGACTTCGCCTACATGCTGCAGGCCAGGCCCGGCGCCTTCGTGTTCCTCGGCAACGGCACGGCCGGCGAGCGCGGCGGCGCGTGCCACGACCTGCACTCGCCGCTCTACGACTTCAACGACGCGGCGCTCCCGCACGGCGTCGCCTACTGGGTGGCGCTGGTGCGGCAGGAGCTGGGGGGCGGATCGTCCGACGCCTGACGCGCGCCGGTCCGGACCGCCCGGCCGGGGGTCCGGTCGGCCGGCGCATCGCCCCCGGCGACAGGGCGCCGCGGCCACTTCACGCTCCCGGCTGTCCCCGGCCGTCCGCGATCTGCCCTAGGAAGGCTCGTCCTCCAGGCGCGGCAGGACCTCGGCGCGGGCGCGGGCGACGTCCGCCGCGAAGTCGATCTCGATCCAGGGCAGGCCGGTGACATCGGCGGCGCCGAACCGGTGCGGCGCCGCGAGGATCAGGTCGCGGATCGCCTCCTCGTACTCCAGCGCCGTGCGCCCCGCCTCGACATGGGCGGCGCAGCGGTCGGCGAGGGCGGCGGCCATCGCGCCGGAGAAGCGGAAGAAGCCGACCGACTCGCCGTGCCAGTCGTGCGCGTGCTCGGGCCGCTTGCGGAAGTCCACGATCCGGTCGCCGCGGAAGCAGACCTTGACCGGCTCCTCGCCCGGCTCGATGTCGCGGTCCACGAGCAGGACGTTCTCGCCGGGCGCCGCCAGGAGCCGCGCGATCATCCGCCGGTCGTAGAGGACATCGCCGTCCATCAGCAGCAGCGGGCCGCCGCCCGCGCGCAGGCGGTCCGCCTGCGCCCAGAGCGAGACCAGGCTGCCCTCCCGGTAGCGGGGATTGTGGACGAAGCGGACGCGCTCGCCCTCGCCGAGGCGCGCGACCTCGGCCTCGATCCGCTCCCGTCCGTGCCCGACGGTGATGCTGACCTCCTCGACCCCGCAGGCCCGCAGCGCCGCCAGGTGGCGCTCGAGGAGCGTCCGGCCGCCGAACTCGAGCAGGACCTTCGGCCGGCCATCGGCGGCGCCGAGCCGCCGCCCGACCCCGGCCGCCAGGATGATCGCGGAGGCGGTCGGCCCATGCTGCGACAAGGAACGGCTCCTCCCCGGGGATGACACTGCGGCGAAATCCCGATTACGGTGGCCTTCGGCCCACGCGCCGACCATGTCCGCGTCTACACCGGGAGGCTGCATTTTGGGAGACGTCGTTCCGTCCGGCCTGCGGGGCTTCGAGTCCGCCCTCCGCCCCCCCGCGACGCGCTTCGCGGCGCTGCGGCGCGAGATCGCCTCGCCCTCGCTCTCCTTCCTGATGGAGGCCCATGACGGCCTCTCGGCGAAGATCGTCGAGGAGGCGGGCTTCCGCGGGATCTGGGCGTCGGGCCTCACCATGTCGGCCGCGCTCGGCCTGCGCGACAGCAACGAGGCGTCGTGGACGCAGGTGCTCGACGTCCTCGAATACATGGCCGACGCCACGACCCTGCCGATCCTGGTGGACGGCGACACCGGCCACGGCAATTTCAACAACGTCCGCCGCTTCGTGCGCAAGCTGTGCGAGCGCGGCCTCGCCGGCGTCTGCCTCGAGGACAAGCTGTTCCCCAAGACCAACTCCTTCATCGGCGAGGGGCAGCCGCTCGCCGACATCGAGGAGTTCTGCGGCCGCATCAAGGCGGGCAAGGACAGCCAGCTCGACGACGACTTCGTCCTCGTCGCCCGCGTCGAGGCGCTGGTCTCCGGTCTCGGCATGGAGGAGGCGCTGCGCCGGGCGGAGGCCTACCACCGCGCCGGGGCGGACGCGATCCTGATCCACTCCAAGCAGTCCACCGCCGACGAGATCTTCGCCTTCGCCCGGCACTGGGCCAATCGCGCGCCGCTGGTGATCGTGCCGACCATGTACTACGCCACGCCGACCGCGCTGTTCCGCGAGGCGGGCATCTCGACCGTGATCTGGGCCAACCACCTGCTGCGCGCGGCGATCGTCGCCATGCGCGAGACGGCGGCCCGCATCCGCCGGGACGAGTCCCTGCTGCGGGTCGAGGGCCAGGTGGCGTCGGTGAAGGACATCTTCCGCCTGGTCGGCAACGCGGAGCTCGAGCAGGCCGAGAAGCGCTACCTGCCGGCCAGGCCGACGGCGGCGGCGATCGTGCTCGCGGCCTCGGGGGGCGATCCCGGCGGCTCGGGCGCCGGCCGGCCGAAATGCATGGTGGACATCCGCGGGCGGTCGCTGCTCGCGACCCTCGTCGGCACGCTGCGGGAGAGCGGCATCCGCGACATCGCCGTGGTGCGCGGCTACGGCAGGGAGGCGGTGCGGCTCGGCGGCGTGCGGATGGTGGACAACGACCGCCATGCCGAGACCGGCGAGGCCTGGTCCCTCGCCTGCGCGCGCGAGGCGATCCGGGGCGAGACGGTCCTCGCCTATGGCGACGTGCTGTTCCGCCGGTATGTCCTCGATTCCCTCCTGGCCAGCGGCGCCGATGCGGTCCTCGCGGTGGACGCCTCGGGCGGCGCGCGGCGGGGCCCCTCGCCGAGCCTCCCCGATCTGGTGGTCGCCGACCGCCGCTTCTCGGGGCACTTCCTGGACGACGCCCCGGCGCATCTCCGCCGCGTGGCGAACGACATCCCGCCGGAGGAGGCCTGCGGCGAGTGGATGGGCCTCGCCCGCTTCAGCGCCCGCGGCGCCGGGTGGCTGCGCGAGGAGATCGCCGCGCTCGAGGCCGAAGGGCTGCTCGAGACCGCCGACCTGCCGCTCCTCCTGACCCGCCTCGCCGCGCGCCATCCGGTCCAGGTCCTCTACTTCACCGGCCCCTGCTGGCTCGACGTGGACACCCTCGGCGACCTCGCCGAGGCCCGCAACTTCGGCTAGCCTGCGCGCCCCATGATCGCAGCGAGCGACTTCTTCGCCGAGGCCGCCCGCGCCGGCTTCGACTTCTACACCGGCGTGCCGTGCAGCTTCCTCACGCCGCTGATCAACGGCGCGCTCTCCGCGCCCGGCCTCGCCTATGTCGGCGCCGCGAGCGAGGGCGAGGCCGTCGCCATCGCCGCGGGGGCGTGGCTCGCCGGGCGCCAGACGGTCGTGATGTGCCAGAACTCCGGCCTCGGCAACGCGGTCAACCCGCTCACCTCGCTGAACGAGCCCTTCCGCATCCCGACCCTGCTGATCGTCACCTGGCGCGGCGAGCCCGGCATCCCCGACGAGCCGCAGCACGCGCTGATGGGACGCATCACGCAGGACCTGCTCGCGGTCATCGGCGTGCCGCACGCGCCCTTCCCCGCCGCGCGCGAGGCCCTCGCCCCCGCCTTCGCCGAGGCGACGGAGCGGATGCGGAGCACCGGCCTCCCCTTCGCCTTCGTCATGCGCAAGGGCGACGTGGCGGAGGAGGAGCTGCGCCCGGCCGACCGCCCGCTGCCGGCGCCGGGCCGCCGCGCCGACTTCCCCGCCGGCGCCGCCGGGCGGCCCGCGCGCGCGGCGGCGCTGGAGCGCTTCCTGCGGCTCGTCCCGGAGAACGGCGCGGTGATCGCGACGACGGGCAAATGCGGGCGGGAGCTCTTCACCCTCGCCGACCGGCCGCAGCACCTCTACCAGGTCGGCTCGATGGGCGGGGCGAGCGGCATGGCGCTCGGCGTCGCGCTGAACACCCGCGCGCCGGTCTTCGTCCTCGACGGGGACGGCGCGGCGCTGATGAAGCTCGGCACCTTCGCCACCATCGGCGCCTGCGCCCCGCGCAACCTCGTCCACATCCTGCTCGACAACGGCGTGCACGATTCGACCGGCGGCCAGCCGACCGTCTCGGCCTCGGTGGACTTCGCCGCCGTCGCGCTCGCCTGCGGCTACGCCTACGCCGCCGCCTGCGCCGGTCTCGACGGGTTCGAGGCCGCCTTGCGCGAGGCGATGGCCCGGCCCGGACCGGCGCTGATCCATCTGCGCATCGCGCCCGGCTCGATGGCGAAGCTCGGGCGCCCGACCGTGCCGCCGCCGGAGGTGGCGCGGCGCTTCCGGGCGTTCCTGGCCGGCGTCGCCGCGGCCGCGGCGGGACGGGACGCGGCGGCGGCCGCGTGACCCGCTGGTCGGCCCTCGTCACCCTCCTGGTGGGGCTCGCGGTCGCCGCCTACCTCGTCGGCGCGAACGAGCCGGACGAGATCCTCCGCCTTCTCGGCGCCGTTGGCTGGTGGGGGATGCTCGCCGTCCTCGCCCTGCGGCTGCCGCAGATCCTGTTCGCCGCCCTGGGCTGGGCGCCGCTGATCGACGCGCCCGGGCGCCCCGGATGGGGCGCGCTCGTCCGGATGCGGTGGATCCGCGACGCGGTGAACGCGCTGCTGCCGGTGGCGCAGGTCGGCGGGGACGTCGTGCGCGCCCAGCTCCTCGTCCGCTGCGGCGGGACCCGCACCGTCCCGGCGACCGCCAGCGTCGCCGTGGACCTGGCGACCGAGCTGGCCGCGCTGTTCGCGTTCGCCGCGATCGGGCTCGCGGTGCTGCTGCATCTGCCGCATAGGGGCGACGCCACCGGCTGGCTGGTCGCCGCGACGGCTCTGTGCGGCGCCATGGCGTTCGGCTTCCTCGCGGCGCAGCGCCGGGGCCTGTTCCGCCTGGTGGAGCGCCTGCTGCCGAGGATGACCGTCGGATCGGCCCGCGCGGGGCGCGCCGCGGCCGGGATGGCGGGGCTGCACGAGGCGGTCCTCCGCCTCCACCGCGCGCCGCGCCGGCTCTGGTCGAGCGGGGCCGCGCACCTCGCCTCCTGGCTCCTCGGCACGCTGGAGACCTGGGCGGCGCTGCGCCTCCTCGGCATCGAGGTCGGCCTGGCCGAGGCGCTGGTGATCGAGAGCCTCGGCCAGTTGGCGCGCAGCCTGGGATTCATGATACCCGGCGCCCTCGGCGTGCAGGAGGGCGGCTTCGTCCTCGCCTGCGGCCTGTTCGGCATCCCGCCGGAGCAGGCCCTGGCCTTCGCGCTGATCCGCCGGATCCGCGACATCGCGCTCGGCCTGCCGGGCCTGGTCGCCTGGCGGTGGGGGGCGATGGCGGAGGCGCGCGCCGCCGCTGCGGCTGCCGGGACCGCACGGAGGACCCCGCCGCGATGAACGGCGACCCCATCCTGCTCACCCCCGGGCCGCTCACCACCCGCCTCGCGACGCGCCAGGCGATGCTGCGCGACTGGGGCTCCCGCGACCCCGCCTTCGTCGCGCTCACGGCCGAGCTGCGCGCGCGCCTGCTGGCCGTCGCGCAGGGCGAGGCCACGCATGCCTGCGTGCCGCTGCAGGGTTCCGGCACCTTCGTCGTCGAGGCGGCGATCGCCACCCTGGTCCGCCCCGCCGACAAGCTGCTGGTGCTGGCCAACGGCGCCTATGGCGAGCGCATCGCGGCGATCGCCGGGCGCCTCGGCCGCCCGGCGCAGGTCCTGCGCTGGCCCGAGGACCGCCCGGTCGAGGCGGATCGCGTCGCCGAAGCGCTGCGCGCCGACCCGGCCCTGACCCACGTCGCCCTGGTGCACTGCGAGACGACGACCGGCCTGCTCAACCCGCTCGCCGAGGTCGCGCAGGCGGTCGCCGGCGCCGGACGGCACCTCCTCCTCGACGCGATGAGCAGCTTCGGCGCGATCGGGATAGACCTCCGCTCCGTCCCGGTGACGGCGGTCATGGCGTCCGCGAACAAGTGCCTGGAGGGCGTGCCCGGCCTCGGCTTCGCCCTCGTCGCGCGGGAGGCCCTGGGGCGCGCCGCCGGCGTCAGCCCCTCGCTCAGCCTCGACCTGCACGAGCAGTGGCTCGGCTTCGAGAAGGACGGCCAGTGGCGCTTCACCCCGCCGGTGCAGGTGGTGGCGGCGCTGGTCGAGGCGCTGCGGCAGCTCGAGGCGGAGGGCGGGCCCGCCGCGCGGCTCGCGCGCTATCGCGAGAACTTCCGCACCCTGCTCTCCGGCATGCGCCGCCTCGGCTTCGAGCTGTACCTGGACGAGGCGGTGCAGGCCCCGATCATCGCGACCTTCCGCATGCCGCGGGGCCGCCCGCTGCGCTTCGCGTCCTTCTACGACGCGCTCGCGGCCCGCGGCTTCCTCATCTACCCGGGCAAGCTGACCCGGGCCGAGACCTTCCGGATCGGCTGCATCGGCGCCCTCGACCGCCGGGACTTCGAGCGGCTGCTCGGCGCGATCGAGGCGACGCTCGCGGCGTCCGGGCCCGCCGCCTGAGGCGCGTCGCCGAGCCGGCGGCCTATTCGTCCGGCCGTGCGGAGCGAGGCGCCTCCAGCGCGGCCGCGATGGCGTCCTCCGCGCGTTCCAGCCAGACGAACTCCAGCCGCTTGCGCGCGTCCTCCGGGATCTCCTCGAGGTCCTTGCGGTTGCGCGCGGGCATCAGCACGCGGGCGATGCCGGCGCGCACCGCCGCCGTCGCCTTCTCCTTGATGCCGCCCACCGGCAGCACGAGTCCGCGCAGGCTGATCTCGCCCGTCATCGCCGTGTCGCTGCGTACCGTGCGTTCGGTGAGCAGCGAGACCAGGGCGACGAACATCGCCACCCCCGCGCTCGGCCCGTCCTTCGGCACCGCGCCGGCGGGGACGTGGATGTGGATGTCGCTCTTCTCGAACACGCCGGGATCGATGCCGAGCGAGGCGGCGCGGTTCTTGACCAGGCTCAGCGCCGCCTGCGCGCTCTCGCGCATCACGTCGCCGAGCTGGCCGGTCAGGATCAGCTTGCCGCTGCCCGGCGTGCGCGTCGCCTCGATGAACAGGATGTCGCCGCCCACCGGCGTCCAGGCGAGGCCGGTGGCCACGCCGGGGATCGAGGTGCGCATCGCCACCTCGTTCTCGAAGCGCGGCGGGCCGAGGATGGCGGCGAGGTCGGGCTCGTCTATGCGCACGCGCTCCGCCGCCCCCTCGGCGATGCGCACCGCGGCGTGGCGCAGCGCGCGGCCGATCTCGCGCTCCAGGTTCCGCACCCCGGCCTCGCGCGTGTAGTGGCGGATGACGGCGCGCAGCGCCTCGTCGGTGATCTCCGCCTGCTCGGGCCTCAGGCCGTTCGCCTCGAGCTGGCGGCGCACCAGGTAGCGCCGCGCGATCTGCAGCTTCTCCTCCTCCGTGTAGCCGCTGAGCTCGATCACCTCCATGCGGTCGCGCAGCGGCCCGGGGATGGTGTCGAGCATGTTCGCGGTGGTGATGAACACCACGCGCGAGAGGTCGAAGGGGACGCCGAGGTAGTTGTCGCGGAAGGTCTGGTTCTGCTCCGGGTCGAGCACCTCGAGCAGCGCCGCCGCCGGGTCGCCGTGCAGGCCGCGGCCGAGCTTGTCGATCTCGTCGAGCATCAGCACGCAGTCCCGCGCGCCGGCCTTGCGGATCGCCTGGATGATGTTGCCGGGCAGCGCGCCGATGTAGGTGCGCCGGTGGCCGCGGATCTCCGCCTCGTCGTGCACGCCGCCGAGCGAGACGCGGGCGAATTTCCGCCCCATCGCGCGGGCGATGGACTGGCCGAGCGAGGTCTTGCCCACGCCCGGCGGCCCGACGAAGCAGAGGATCGGCGCCTTGCCCTCGGGCGCGAGCTTGCGCACGGCGAGGTACTCGACGATGCGCCGCTTGATCTTCTCCAGCCCGAAATGGTCCTCGTCGAGGATGCGGCGCGCCTCGGCGATGTCGATCGGCTTCTCCTCCGGCAGCCGCCAGGGCAGCTCGATCAGCCAGTCGAGGTAGGTGCGCACCATGCCGGCCTCGGGCGAGGTCTCCGGCATGCGCTCCAGCCGCCGCAGTTCCTTGCGCGCGACCTTCTCGACCTCCTCCGGCATCCCCGCCTTGGCGATCGCCTCGTCCAGTTCCTTGATCTCGGCGGCCTTGCCGTCCTCCTCGCCGAGCTGGCGCTGGATCGCGGCCATCTGCTCGCGCAGCAGCACCTCGCGCTGGCGCGCATCGAGGCTCGCGCGGGTCTCGCGGCCGATCTCGGCGGTCAGGCGCAGCACCTCCAGGCGCCGGGACAGGGCGCGGGAGACGCGGTCGAGCCGCGCCTGAAGGTCGAGCGTCTCCAGGATCTCCTGCTTCTCCTCCGGCCGGATGTCGAGATAGGCGGCGACGAGGTCGGCGAGCGGTCCGGGATCGCCGATCGCCTGCACCGCCTTGACCAGCTCCTCCGGCGCCTGAGGCAGGAGCTGCAGCGCCTCCAGCGCCTGGTTGCGGAGGTGCAGCATGCGCGCCTCGATCTCCGGCGTGCGGGGACCCTCGGGCTCCTCGATGCGGTGGACGCCGGCGGCGATGAAGGGCCGCTCCGCGATCCAGTCGAGCACGCGGAAGCGCTGCACCCCCTGGCAGACGAGCTGGTGCGAGCCGTCCGGCGCGGTGACCCAGCGCAGGATGTTGGCCACCGTCCCGGTGCGGTGCAGGTCGGCGGCCGTCGGCTCCGCCGTCTGCGGGTCGCGCTGCATCACCACGCCGACCTGCTGGCCTTCGCGGATGGCGTGCTGGACGGCGGCGACCGAGGACGGCCGACCCACCACGAGCGGCATGACCGCGCCGGGGAACAGCACGGTCTCGCGCAGGGGCAGGATCGGCAGCGCGTCGGGCGGCAGGCTCGGTCCTCCGCTCCCGCCGGGGGCGGGACCGAGATCGGGGGCGGGACGGCGGCGGTCTTCCATCGGCATTGTTCCGGTTCAGGTGGTCTTCTCGAGCCTGACCAGCAAGCAGCCATGCGCGAGCGAGTGCCGCACCGTCGTGTTGTAGCGCCCCGGCGGCAGAGGGATGCGGCGCTCGAACCGTCCCTGCGGGAGCTCGAGGCGGTGGATGGCGGCGGCGCGCAGCTCGGACGGCAACTGGCGCACGCCCGCCACGCGGAGGACGCCGTCCTCGATCGCCGCCTCCACCGCCGCCGGGTCCACGCCGGGCAGCGCGACGACGATCAGCACCTCGCGCTCCGTCTCGAGCACGTCGGCGGGCGGCTGCCAGGCCGGCAGCCGCGCGGCGGCGGGGCCGCGCAGCGGTTCGAAGAAGCGGCGGTGCAGGCGCTCCGCGCGCGCGAGGGCCTCGCACGCCTCGGCCCACATCCAGTTGCCGATGTCGTCCCTGCGCATGGCAGAACTCCTTGCAGACCGCGCCAGCCGATGCGGCCGGCAACAGAATGCCCGCCCGATCGGTTCGTTCCTACCCGGCCCGACCGCAATGGGCCAGGACGTGGCGGGCGGCCCGCCGTGCGCGAGGGGGCGTCGAGGGCGTCGGCGCGCGCTTTCCCTCCTGTCCCTCCGCCGGGCGGGTCGCGGACCTGTGCGGCGGCGCACGGGCCCTTCCACGACGGCGTGCTCGCCGGCGCCGAACGCGGCGCGCCGGGGGCGGCCGGCGGGGCAGCCGGAGAAGCCGCCGCCGGACACGGCTTTGGCGATGCCCGCGCCTGCGCCGCGCTTGACCGGGATCCTCGCCCCCTGCGCGATGCGGAAGCGCTCCGCCGCTTCCGCGCGCCGCATCGCCCGGCCATCCTCGGCGGCCCGCTGCGGTCGGGCAAGGCCCAGGCGCGCAAGCGCCGCCGGGTGGCGCAGGGGCTTGGCGCGCCTGCGGGTCACGGCCCGCCCGGGCCGCGGCAAGAATGCGGGGGCGTCTGCCTCGCCGCGCCCTCGCGGGCAGGGAGAGCGACGGCAGTGCCGGCATCGGAGCGCCCCGGCCGCGCGCCCGGGCCGATCGGGCGCCGCATCGTTCCTCCCCCTCCGGGGGCGGGCCGCCGGCCTTGCGGGAACGGAGGCGCCCGCGCGGCATTCGCATCCGGCCACGAGGAGGAGGACCGACCACCGCCATGGGCATCGCCACTCCGCCCCGCGCTCGCGATGCCGCGAGACCAACGCGTCCCTGCAGCGGCCCCTGCGGATCGCCCCCGGCCGCCAGGCGGCCGACAGTGACAGTGGCCCCCGGCGCGATCCCGGCGCAACCGGGCCTGCGGCGCCGTCGGCGGGCGCCCCTCGCCAGGGCGCGGCGCGAGGCGTCCCCGCCCGGTGCCGGCCCGGCGCGCATCGCGGCGCGCCGGGGACGGGACCCGCGGCGGTGAGCCCGCCCTTGCGCGTGGTGATCGTCGGGGCCGGATTCGGCGGGCTCGAGGCCGCCCGGACCCTGGCGCGCGCCCGGCGGGCGGCGGTCGAGGTCACGCTGGTGGACCGGCAGAACCACCATCTGTTCCAGCCGCTGCTCTACCAGGTCGCCACCGCCGCACTGTCGCCGGGCGACATCGCCTGGCCGGTGCGCAGCATCTTCCGCCGGCGGCGCAACGTGACCGTGATCATGGCCGAGGTCACCGGCGTGGACGCCAAGGCGCGGCAGGTGCGCACGCGCGAGGGCCTGGTCATTCCCTATGACGCGCTGGTGCTCGCCACCGGCACCACGCACTCCTACTTCGGTCACGACGGGTGGGCAAAGGTCGCGCCGGGCCTCAAGACGATCGAGGAGGCGACGGAGATCCGCCGCCGCCTCCTGCTCGCCTTCGAGCGTGCCGAGATCGCCGCCGACCCGATCGAGCAGCGGCGGCTGCTCACCTTCGTCGTGGTCGGTGGCGGCCCGACGGGGGTCGAGATGGCCGGCGCGATGGTCGAGCTGGCGCGCCACACGCTGAGGCGCGAGTTCCGCCGCATCGACCCTGCCGCCATGACGCGCGTCGTGCTGATCGAGGCCGGGCCGCGCCTGTTGCCCGCCTTTCCCGAGGCGCTTTCGGACTACGCGCACCGCGCGCTCGTGCGGATGGGCGCGCAGGTGCTGACCGGCACGCGCGTGACCGGCTGCGACGCCGGCGGCGTGCGGTGCGGTGACCGGCGCATCGCGGCCGGTACGATCGTCTGGGCGGCGGGCATCGAGGCGACCGCGGCAGGCGCCTGGGTCGAGGCGGAGCGCGACCGCGCCGGGCGCGTCAAGGTTGCGCCCGACCTCTCGGTTCCCGGCCATCCGGAGATCTTCGCGATCGGCGACCTCGCCGCGGCGACCGACGCGGAGGGCAGGCCGGTGCCGGGCATCGCGCCGGCGGCGAAGCAGATGGGGCGATACGTCGGCCGGCTGCTCGCCGCGCGGGCGCGCGCCCGTGGCGCGGCGGCCGGCGCGCCGCGCGTCCGGGCATCCGCCTTCGCCTACCGCCACCAGGGCGATCTCGCCACCATCGGCCGCCGCTCCGCCGTGGTGGCGCTCGGGAAGGTCCGCCTCACGGGCCTGATCGGCTGGTGGTTCTGGGGCATCGCTCACATCTGGTACCTGATCGGGTTCCGCAGCCGGGTCGTCGTCTCCTTCGAGTGGCTATGGAGCTACCTGACCTTCCAGCGCGGGGCCCGCCTCATCACCCGGCCCGCGCCGCCCTCGCGCCAGGCGCCGCCCGCGCCGGAGCGGGGCTGATCCGTCCGGCCTCCAGCCGGCAAAGGCGATCCGGAGCGCGAGAATGGCGAGCCCGAGGGCGAGCAGCGCGGCGCCGCCGAGGCGCAGGCCGAGCGCCATCCCGCCACGTCACGGGCATGCGGCGCCGGCTCGGCCCGCACGCGCTCGGCACGGCGCGCGGTGGCGACCGCCCCGGCAACGCCAGCGATCGCCGCCGCGCCGGGGAATCAGGACGCCCGCGCCATCACGGCGCGCCAGAGCCCGACCAGCCCCCCGGGGAAGAAGGCGAGCACCACGATCAGCGCGCCGCCGAGCACGATCGCGTCCACGTCGCCCCCGAAGGAGAGGAACCGCTCCTGCCCGAGGATCAGCGCCGTGCCGAGCAGCGGGCCGAACAGCAGCCGGCGCCCGATGATCACCACCGCCGTCAGCATCAGCACCAGGAAGTAGGTCTCGAACAGGTCCGGCCCGACATAGGCGCGCTGGTAGGCGTAGAGCCACCCGGCCGCGCCGGTGACCGGCGCCGACAGCACCAGCACGGCGAGCCGCACCCGGCCCACATCCACGCCCGACATGGTGGCGAGGCGCGGATTGAGGTGCGACATCACCGCGAGCGTGCCGAGGCGCGACCGGCGGAACCGCGCGACCAGCCAGAGCGTCGCGAGCAGCAGCGCGAAGGCGACCGGCCAGAGCTCGGCGTCGTTGCCCGCCGCGAACCGCAGCGGCCCGACCGAGAGGTCGAGCGGCGGCACGCCGACGATGCCGTCCGAGCCGCCGAGGAACTCCCAGTTGTGCGCGATCGCCGCGGCGACCACGGCGGCGGCGTAGGTGACGAGGGAGAAGACGAACTCCCGCAGCCGCAGCGTGATCAGGCCGAGGAAGGCGGCGATCAGCGCCGCGGCGGCCAGCGCGCCGAGCAGCGTCGCCCAGCCGCCCCAGCCGGCGCGCGTCGCGAGCATCGAGGCGGCGTAGGCGCCGGCGGCGAAGAAGACGGTGTGGGCGAGGCTGACCTCGCCGAGGTCGGAGAGCACGAGGTCGAGCCCGTAGGCCATCACGGCGAAGATCGCCAGCACCACGCAGGCGCTCAGCACCCGCCCGCCGAGCAGCGCCGGCCCCAGGTAGAGCGCCGCCGCCGCCGCGGCCAGCGCCAGCGCGCGCCAGCCCGCCGCCCTGCGCGACGCCTCGGCGCGGGCGTCCAGGGAGCGCAGCGCGCCGCTCACCGCCCGCCTCCGCGCGTGGCGAGGCCGCCGGGCCGCAGCACCAGCACCGCGGTCAGCACCGCGAAGCTCGCCGCCGTGGTGTAGGCGGGCGATACGAAGCCGCCGAACAGCGCGTTGAACAGGCCGAGCCCGAGCCCCGCGAGGTAGCTGCCCGTCACCGAGCCGATGCCGCCGAGCACGACGACGACGAAGGTGACGATCACCTCCTCGAAGCCGATCGCGGTGAGGATCGGCGTGCGCGGCGCGACCAGCGCGGCGGCGAGCGCCACCGCCGCCCCCTCGAAGGCGAACACGCCGAGATAGACCCGCCGCACGTCGATCCCCGCCAGCTCCGCGAGCTTCGGGTCCTCCGCCACCATGCGCGCGGTGCGCCCGACCCGGCCGCCCTCCACGACCAGCCGCAGCAGGGCGAAGACGACGATGGCGACGGCGACGATCAGCAGGTCCTGCGCCGTCACCCAGGCGCCGGCGATCTCGAGGTCGATCAGGCTCGGCGGCGTCTCCAGCACCTGCGGCTGGGCGCCGAAGACCAGCGCCGCCGCGCCGCGCAGCACGTGGCCGAAGCCGAGCGTGATGATCATGATCGAGACCAGGTTCTGCTCCAGCGTCAGCCGCATCATCACCGCCTGCACGGCGAGGCCGACGGCGATGCCGCCGCCGATCGCGACCAGGATCGCCGCCGGGTAGGGCAGGCCGAGCCGCGCGAAGGCCCACCAGGTGACGAAGGCGCCGAGCATGTACATCTGCCCGTGGCCGAAATTGACCAGCCGCGCGACGCCGAGCAGCACGGTCCAGCCGATCGCGATCAGCGCGTAGGCGTGGCCGAGGATGACGCCGTTGACGATCTGCTGCAGCAGGTTCACGCCGCGCCCTCCCCGAGATAGGCCTGGATGATGCGCGGATCGTCGCGCATCGCCGCGACCGGCCCCTCGGCGAGGACGCGGCCGCGCTCGATCAGCACCAGCCGGTCCACCACCTCGATCGCGGCGCGCACGTTCTGCTCGACCAGCAGCACCGAGAGGCCGCGCTCGTCCACCAGGCGGCGCACCGTCTCCAGCACGCTGACGACGAGGCGGGGGGCGAGGCCGATCGAGGGCTCGTCCAGCACCAGCGCGCGCGGGCCGAGACGCAGCGCGCGGGCGATGGCGAGCATCTGCCGCTCGCCCCCCGAGAGCTGGCCGCCGGTGTGGTGCAGGCGCTCGCGCAGCCGGGGGAAGAGGGCGAAGACCTCGTCCTCGGTGTAGGCGCGACCGGTCGCGCGGTCGGCGGAGGCGGCGAGGTTCTCGGTCACCGTCAGGCGGGCGAAGACGGCGCCGCCCTCCGGCACCAGCAGCAGGCCGCGGCGCACGCGCTCGTGCGTCGGCAGGGCGGAGATGTCCTCGCCGTCGAGCCGCACGCGGCCGGAGACGCGCGGGCGGCCGCGCGACCAGCCGAGCAGGGCGTTCACCAGCGTGGACTTGCCGGCGCCGTTCGCGCCCACCACGCCGACCAGCTCGCCGGCGCCGAGCGCGAGCCGCGGCAGGTCGAGCGCCTGGTTGCCGCCGTAGGCGACGCGAAGCGATTCGGCCTCCAGGACCGGCGCGGCGGCGCTCATGCGGCGCGCCCCAGATAGGCCTCCAGCACGCGCGGGTCGGCCTGCACCTCGCGCGGCGTGCCGGCGGCGAGCATCCGCCCCTGGTCGAGCACGACGATGCGGTCGGCGATCGCCATGATCAGGTCCATGTGGTGCTCGATCACCACCAGCGCCGCCCCCGAGGCCTTCAGCGCGGCGAGCAGGTCGCGCAGCCGCACCATGTCCTCCCCGCCGAGCCCGGCCGCCGGCTCGTCGAGCATCAGCACCTTCGCGCCCGTGCCCCAGGCGAGGGCGATCGAGAGCATGCGCTGCGTGCCGTAGGGCAGGTTCGGCGGCCGGCGCCGGTGCATCGCGCGCGGGATGCCGAAGCGTTCCAGGATGGCGGCCGCCTCCGCCTCGATCGCCCGCCGCCGCGCCGCCTCGCGCCAGGGCGCGAGGAGGCTCGCGGCGAGGCCCGTCCCGCGGTCGAGCGCGAGCACCGCGGTCATGTTCTCCAGCACGGTGAGGTCGGCGAAGAAGGCGTTCTGCTGGAAGGCGCGCCGGAGGCCGAGCGGGGCGAGCCCGTGCGGCGGCACCGCCGTCACGTCGCGGCCCGCGAGCCAGACGCGCCCGCTGCGGCGGACCATGTTCGTCGCAGCGTCGTAGCAGCTGCTCTTGCCCGCGCCGTTCGGGCCGATGATGCCGAGGATCTCGCCGGAGCGGACCTCCCAGCTCACCCCCTCCAGCGCCACCAGCGCGCCGTAGCGGACGCCGAGATCCTCGACGCGCAGCGCCGCCGGCTCCCCCGCCGTCACTGCCCCTGCCGCACGACGATCTTCTGGTCCTGCACCGTGAACAGCGCGTGGCGCGACTGCAGCTGCCCGTCCGGCGCGAAGGTCGCGGTGCCGAGGATGGTGTCGGGGAAGCTGCCGCCGCGGATGCGCCGCGCCACCGTCTCGCGCTCCAGGCTCCGCGTCTCGTTCGCCGCCATCGCCCAGACCTGCAGCGCCGCGGCGCCGAGCGCCATGTACTTGTCCGGCGTGTAGTTGTGCATCTCCTGCACCTTGCGCACGAAGCGCCGGTTCGCGGGGTTGGAGGCGAAGGGCTCGACGTCGGGGAAGTAGATGTCGGCGCTGACCACGCCGTTCGCCGCCTCGCCCGCCACCTGGATGACGCTCGGCGCGATGGTGCCGACGGCGCAGATCAGCTCGCCGCGGATGCGCAGCTGCCGCGCCTGGCGGATCAGCGCCGGCATGCCGAGGCTCTCGCTGGCGTTGATCGCGACCACCGCGTCGGGGTTGGCGTTGCGCACGTTGGTCAGCGCCACGCGGAAGTCGGCCTGGGTGAAGGGGAAGCGCTCCTCCGCCACCTTCTGGTAGTCGTGGCCGGCGGCCTTCAGCTCGCCCTCGATCGAGGCCTGCGCGCCGTTGCCGTAGGCGTCGTTCTGGGTGAGGAAGGCGACGCGGCGGAAGCCGGAGCGCGCGATGTGCTGCGCGATCACCCGCCCGTCCTGGCTGTTCGAGGAATTCAGGCGGATCGCCAGCGGGTTGCCGGCGCCGGAGAGGATCTGGTCGGCCTTGGAGATCGCGGTGATGTCGAGGATGCCGGCGCGCGCGATCACCGGCTGCATGGCGAGCGTGACCGGGCTGTTCCAGCCCTCGATGATCACCGCCACGCGCTCCGCGATCAGCTCGTTGGCGCGGCTGACGCCGACCGCGGGGGTGGATTCGTCGTCGCGCTTGAGCACGGTGATCTGGCGCCCGAGCACCCCGCCCGCCTCGTTGACCAGCGCCGCCATCGAATCGATCGCCTGGACGACGTGCTGGCCCTGCGGCCCGGCGCCGCCGCTCAGGGGGAAGATGGCGCCGACCTTGATCGGCTCCTGCTGCGCGCGGGCGACCGCGGGCGCCGCGAGGGCGGCGAGGGCGAGGGTCGTGGCGTGCCTGCGGGTGATGGTCATGGCGGTCGGTCCTCCCGTCCCTGCCGGCGTCTTGCGCGCGGGGCCGTTGCCGGCATGCTCAACCGCGGCGCACGGCGGTGTCAACGCGCCTCCGCGCGCCTCAGGGCGGCAGGATGCGCCGGCGCTGCAGCGCGCGCAGCCACCATTCGAGCATCTCCGCGCTGTCCACGCAGTCCCCGAAGCCGGCCTGGCGGATCTTGACGGTGCTGAGGATGGAGGCGGTCTGCCCGGGCCGGCTGAAGGCGAAGTCGGCGAACTGCCAGGAGGTGCCGATCATCGCGTCCAGCTCCGGCGCGGCCAGCCCGTATCGTTCCACGATGCGCCGCCACACCGGCGCCTTGTCCGCCATGACGGCGACGAGCGACATCGGGTGCGGCGCGCCGATCTCCATCCCGAACACGCGGGCGAGCACGGGGAACAGGCTCTGCCAGTCGAACACGTCGCCGTTGGTGACGTTGAAGATCTCGTTCGCCGCCGCCGGCGACGCGCCCGCCCAGGCGATGGCGCGGGCGAGCAGGCGCGCATCGGTCGCCTCGGTGAGGCGGGTGCCGCTGCCGGGCCAGACCAGCGGCAGGCCCAGCTCGCGGCTGATCGCGGCGTAGGCGCCCATGGCGGCGAGCAGGTTCATGGCGCTGCCCGCGGCGTAGCCGATCACCGCCTGCGGGCGCAGCACGGTCCAGCTCCAGCCCGCGCCGGCGGCCTGGCGGGCGCGGATGAAGTCCTCCTGCGCCCAGTAGAAGTTCGGGTGGATGTGGCGCGGCGCGCTCTCCTTGCCGGGGATCGGCATCTGGCCGAGATGCACGCCGTAGGCCTTGGTGCCCTGCAGCAGCGCGACGTGGCGCAGCCCGGGGTTGCCGGGCTCCACCGCGTCCATCAGGTGGGCGAGCATCGCCGCGTTGGTGGCGATCTGGTCGCTCTCCAGCCAGCCCTTGCCGAGCTCCGGCTTCTCGTGGAGGGCGCAGTAGACGATGTGCGTCACGTCGCGCAGCCCGCCGAGCCTCGCCCGGCAATCGGCCGCGTCGCGCAGGTCGGCGGAGACGAAGCGGGCGCGGGTGGGGAAGTCCGGGGCGCGGCGCGAGAGCGCGACGATCTCCCAGCCCGGCAGCGCCTCGTAGTGCTCGAGCACGGCGCGGCCGACGATGCCGAGCGCGCCCGCGATCAGAACCCTGCCCGCCGTCGCCACCGCGTCTCCTCCCCTTCCGCCCCGGCCGACGCTACCGTTCGCCGCCGGCCGCGGGCAAGGCGCCCGTCGCCGCCCTGGAGGAGGCGCCGATGAGGATCGTGGACGCGCAGGTGCACATCTGGGGGAGCGGCACGCCGAGCGGCGAGCACCGCAAGGTGTCCGTCTTCACCGCCGAGGCGCTGCTCGCCGAGATGGACGCGGCCGGCGTGGACGCGGCGGTGATCCACCCGCCGGTGAGCTGGGACCCCGATTCGAACGCCCTCGCCGAGGACGCCGCGCGCCGCTGGCCGGACCGCTTCGCGGTGCTCGGCCAGGTGCCGCTCGACCGGCCGGAGGAGAGCCGGACGCTGCTCGAGACCTGGCGCGAGCGCCCCGGCCAGAAGGGCCTGCGCTACCCGCTGGTGCGCCCGGAGCAGCAGACCTGGCACGAGGACGGCACCATGGACTGGCTCTGGCCCACGGCCGAGCGCCTCGGCCTGCCGGTCGCGAGCATGGCCTGGCGCTTCCTGCCCCTGTTCGGCGCCATCGCCGAGCGCCACCCGAAGCTGCGCCTGATCATCGACCATTGCGGCCTGGTGCGGAGCGCGAAGGACGAGGCCGCCTTCGCCAGTCTCGACGCGCTGCTCCCGCTCGCGCGGCTGCCCAACATCGCGGTCAAGGCGACCGGCGCGCCCGCCTATTCCTCGCAGCCCTACCCCTTCCGCAACATCCACGACGGGCTGCGCCGCATCTACGACGCCTTCGGGCCGCATCGCTTCTTCTGGGGCACCGACATCACCCGCATGCCGTGCGGCTACCGCCAGTGCGTGACGATGTTCACCGAGGAGCTGCCCTGGCTCTCCGGCCGCGAGCTGGAGCTGGTGATGGGCCGCGCCCTCTGCGAGTGGATCGGCTGGACGCTTCCCTTCGACTGACCGGCGCGGGAGGGCGCCGTCGCCCTCGGCTTCCGCCGCGCCCGCCGCGGCCGCTAGAGTGCCGGCGACCCTGGCCGCCACGATGGAGGCATCCCATGGAGTTCGGCATCGCGATCCCGACCGACGCGGAAAGCTGGAAGCTCGCCCGGCGCGCCGAGGAGCTGGGCTTCGCCGCCGCCTGGTTCTACGACACGCAGATGCTCTCCGCCGACTGCTTCGTCGCGATGGGCGCGGCGGCGGTGAAGACGGCGCGCATCCGCCTCGGCACCGGCGTGCTGATCCCCTCCAACCGCATCGCGCCGGTCACGGCCAACGCCTTCGCCACGCTCAACAAGCTCGCGCCGGGGCGCATCGACATGGGCCTCGGCACCGGCTTCACCGGCCGCCGCGCCATGGGCCTCGGCGCGATGCGGCTCGCCGAGTTCGAGGAGTACCTCCGCGTCATGCTCGCCCTGCTGCGCGGCGAGACGGTGGAGACGGAGATCGAGGGCAGGCGCCGCAAGATCCGCTTCCTCAACCCCGAGCTCGGCCTGTTCGACACGACGACGCCGATGCGCCTGCACATCGCGGCCGCCGGGCCGAAGGCGCGGGCGCTGACGGCGCGGCTCGGCGCCGGCTGGATCAACTTCTTCTCCGACGTCCCCGGCGCCGTCGCCATGCTGCGCGAGATGCAGGCGGCCTGGGCGGCGGCGGGCCGGGCGCGGGAGGCGCTGGCCTCCACCGCCTTCGTCCTCGGCTGCGTGCTGGAGGAAGGCGAGCCTTGTGATTCGCCGCGCGCCGTCGCCCAGGCCGGGCCGCGCGCGGCGGTGCTGCTGCACCGCGCGGCGGACGAGGCGCTCTCCGGCCTGCCGAACATCACCCCGGTGCCGGAGTCCTGCCGCGCCGCCGTGGAGGGCTACGTCGCCGTGGCCCGCACCTTCGAGCCGAAGGACGCGCCCTGGCTGCAGAACCACCGCGGCCACCTGATGTTCGTCCGGCCCGAGGAGCGCCCCTTCATCACCGCCGAGCTGATCCGCCGCAGCAGCTTCACCGCGACCGAGGCGGAGCTGAAGCGGCGGATCGGCGACCTGCGCGACGCCGGCTACACCCAGTTCACGGTGCAGATCGTGCCGGGGCAGGAGCAGGCGATCGAGGATTGGGGCCGGATCAGGCGCGCCTTCGGCTGAACCGGGCGCGGGCGGCGACCGGCGCGCGCCCGGTTGCCGCCCGGCGCCGCCTGCGCGAGTCTGGCGCGCGGCGCATCACGGCAGGAGGAACGCCATGGGACGACTGGACGGCAAGGTGGCCCTCATCACCGGCGCGGCCTCGGGGATGGGGGCCTCGATGGCGCGGATCTTCGCGCGCGAGGGCGCGAAGGTGGCGGTCTGCGACCTGCTGGAGGAGGAAGGCCGCGCCGTCGCCGCCGACATCGCGGCCGCCGGCGGCACGGCGCGCTTCCTCCGGCTCGACGTCACCGAGGAGGCGCAGTGGGAGGCGACGCTCGCCGCGGTGCTCGGCGCGTGGGGCCGGCTCGACGTGCTGGTGAACAACGCCGGCATCTCCGGCAGCGCCACCAACGACCTCTACGACACGGCGCTGTGGGACCGCATCATGGCGGTGAACGCGCGCGGCGCCTTCCTCGGCGTCAAGCACGGCGTGGCGGCGATGCGGCGCACGGGCGGCGGCTCGATCATCAACATCTCCTCGATCTCCGGCGTGGTCGGGCAGGAGCGCATCCACTGCGCCTACAACGCCTCCAAGGCCGCGGTGCGGCTGCTGACCAAGGCGGTGGCGGTGCAGGAGGGGCCGGCCGGCATCCGCGTCAACAGCATCCATCCGGGCGTGATGCCGCCGATGCGCACCTCCGGCGCCACCGCCGACCCCGTGTTCCGCGCGAAGATGATGCAGCACGTGCCGATGGGCCGGCCCGGCCGGGTGGAGGAGGTGGCCCATGCGGCGCTGTTCCTCGCCTCGGACGAGTCCTCCTACATGACCGGCAGCGAGCTGCATGTGGACGGCGGCTATCTCGCCTCCTGACGCCCCGCCGGCGGAGGGGCGGCGGCCGCCGTGAGCGGGCCGGCCGCCCCCGCGCCGCCGAAGACGCTGCTGATCGTCTTCCACTCCCTCACCGGGGGGACGCGGCAGATGGCGGAGGCGGCGGCGCGCGGCGCCGCCGGCGAGGCCGGCGTCCGCGTCCGCCTGCTGCCGGCGCGCGAGGCCGGCGCCGCGGAGGTGCTCGCGGCCGACGGCTACCTCTTCGCCACGCCGGAGAACCTCGCCGCGATCGCCGGCGTGATGAAGGACTTCTTCGACCGCACCTACTACGCGGCGCTCGGCCGCATCGCCGGCCGGCCCTACGCCACGCTGGTCTGCGCCGGCAGCGACGGCACCAATGCCGCGCGCCAGATCGCGCGCATCGCCACCGGCTGGCGCCTGCGCGCCGTGGCCGAGCCGCTGATCGTGATCACCCGCGCGCAGACGCCGGAGGCGATCCTCGCCCCCAAGACGATCGGCCCCGAGGACCTCGCGCGCTGCGAGGAGCGCGGCGCGGCGCTGGCGGCCGGGCTGGCGATGGGCATCTTCTGAGCGGCCGCGGCCGACGGCGCCCCGGTCAACGCCCTCTGCGTCGGCCGCGCGTGTAGAATGCCCCGCCCATGCCCGCGATTCGCCTCCTGCCCGAGACCACCGCCAACCGCATCGCCGCCGGCGAGGTGGTGGAGCGGCCGGCCGCCGCGGTGAAGGAGCTGGTCGAGAACGCGCTCGACGCCGGCGCGACGCGCATCCAGGTGACGCTGGAGGAGGGCGGCATCGCCCGCATCCTGGTCGAGGACGACGGCTGCGGCATGGACGCCGCCGACCTCGCCCTCTGCGTCGAGCGCCACGCCACCTCGAAGCTGCCGGAGGAGGCGGCGCTGTTCCGCATCGCCACCCTGGGCTTCCGCGGCGAGGCGCTGCCTTCGATCGGCGCCGTGGCGCGGCTCTCCCTCACCTCGCGCCCGCGCGGCGCGGCGGAGGCGCACCGGATCACGGTCGAGGCCGGGCGGGCCTCCCCGGTCGGCCCCGCCGCCGGCCCGCCGGGCACGCGCGTCGAGGTGCGCGACCTGTTCTTCGCCACCCCGGCGCGGCGCCGGTTCCTGCGCGCCCCGCGCACGGAGGCCGAGCACGCGATCGAGGCGGTGCGTCGCCTCGCCCTGGCCTGGCCCGAGGTGGCGTTCCGCGTCGTCTCCGACGGGCGCGAGGCGCTGGCGCTCGCCTCCGCCGCGGACCGGACCGCCCGGGTGCGCGACCTGCTGGGCGCGGAGTTCGCCGCCGCCGCGGTGCCGGTGCGCGGCGCGTGGATGGACCTGGCGCTCGAGGGACTCGCCGCGCTGCCTGCCTATACGCGCGCCACCGCCGCGGAGCAGCACCTGGTGGTCAACCGCCGGCCGGTGCGCGATCCGCTGCTGCGCACGGCGCTGCGCGTCGCCTATCGCGGCCTGGTCGCCGCCGGGCGGCACCCGGTCGCGGCGCTGTTCCTCGACCTGCCGCCGGAGGCGGTGGACGTGAACGTCCACCCGATGAAGACCGAGCTCCGCTTCCGCGAGGCGGAGCGGGTGCGCGGCGCGCTGATCGCCGCGCTGCGCCGCGCGCTGGAGGTCGGCGCGGGCGCGGCGGTGCGCGGCGCGGCCCTTCCGCCGCCCTCGGCCGCGGCCGCGGATGCCGACGCGCGGGCCGCGGCCTCGGCGGACTTCGCCCTCGCCGCGCCCGCGCGCCCGGCCCCCGCCGGGTTCGCCGAAGCCCCGGCGCTGCCGCTCGGCTTCGGCGGGGCGGGGACGGACCGGCATGGCGGCGCCGCGGCCGGCCTCCCGCCGCGCGCGGACGGCGCCGCCGCGGGCCCGGCCGCCGCGCCGGCCGGGGATCGGCCGCTCGGCCGCCCGCTCGCGCAGATCCTGGAGACCTACATCCTCGCCGAGGCGCCGGACGGGGCGCTGATCCTCGTGGACCAGCACGCCGCGCACGAGCGCCTGACGCACGAGGCGCTGCGCGCGCAGCTTCTCGCCGGGGGCGTGCGCAGCCAGCCCCTGCTGCTGCCCGCCGTCGTCGCCCTGCCGCCCGCCGATGTCGCGCGGCTCCTCGCGGAGGCCGGGACGCTGGCGCGGCTCGGGCTGGAGGTCGAGCCCTTCGGCCCCGGCGCGGTGCTGGTGCGCGCCCTGCCGGCGCTGCTCGGCACGCCCGACCCGGCGCCGCTGCTGCGCGACCTGGCCGACGAGCTGGCCGAGACCGACGCCGCGGGCGAGGCCCCGGCGCTCGCCGGGCGGCTCGACGCCGCCATCGCCCGGCTTGCCTGCCACGGCTCGGTGCGCGCGGGGCGGCGGCTCACCGAGGCGGAGATGGCGGCGCTGCTGCGCGCGATGGAGGCGACGCCGCGCGCCGCGACCTGCAGCCACGGCCGGCCGACCGTGCTGCGCCTCGGCCGCGGCGAGTTCGAGCGGCTGTTCGGGCGGCGGTAGAGCGGATCGCGGCCGGCCGGGAGCAGCCGGAAGCGTGGATCCGCTCGGCGGACAGCGAGCGAGCGCCGTTGCCGCGGGCACGGCCGGGCGAAAACGGCTCCAGCCTTCGGCGCCCTCGATCCTATCCGGCGGCGCGGAAGATCCGCAGCCGCGCCGCCCCATGCACGCGCTCCGCCAGCAGCGCGTATCCCTCCGGCATCTCGACCTCCTCGCCGCGCCCCGTCTCCGCGCAGACCACCGCCCCCGGCGCGATCCATCCCGCCGCGCCGAGCGCCGCCAGCGCCCGCGGCACCAGCCCCTCGCCGTAGGGCGGATCGAGGAACACCAGCCCGCAGGGCGCCGGGGCGCGCGGCGGGCGGGTCGCGTCGGCCGCGAGCACCGTGGCGCGCGCCTCCTCGCGGCAGGCGGCGATGTTGGCGCGCAGCGCGGCGAGCGCGGCGCGGTCGGTCTCGAGGAAGGTCGCCTGCGCGGCGCCGCGCGAGAGCGCCTCCAGCCCCGCGGCGCCGGTGCCGGCGAAGGCGTCGAGCACGCGCGCGCCCTCGATCACCCCGCGCCCGCCCCAGGGCGCGTGCCAGAGCATGTCGAACAGCGCCTGGCGCACGCGGTCGGCGGTCGGCCGGGTCCCGGCGCCGGGCGGCGCGAGGAGGCGGCGGCCGCGATGGCGCCCGGCGATGATGCGCGGCATCGCCCACCGCCTTAGAGCAGATCGCGGACGGCTGGAAACAGCCGGGAGCGTGAATCTGCTCGGCAAACAAGAGCGAGAACCGTTGCAGCGAGCACAGCCGAGCGAAAACGGCTCTAGCCGCGCCCGGGCCGCCGCCCGCCGCCGCGGGGGCGCCGGTCCCGTCCCGCATGGCGCGCGCGCGGCGGGCGCCGGGGAGGCAGCGCGGCGGCAGGCGGCGCGGGCGGCGCCTCCGGCGCGGCGGGCGGCGGGCGCCGCGCCGCGATCGGCGCCACCTCCGGCCCGAGCTGCTCGCGCAGCACCTTCGGGCTGACCTCCTCCACCGCCCCCCGCGGCAGCGCGCCGAGCTGGAACGGCCCGTAGGCGACGCGGATCAGCCGCGTCACCTGGAGGCCGAGATGCTCCAGCACCCGGCGGATCTCGCGGTTCTTGCCCTCGCGCAGCGACACGGTGAGCCAGGAGATCAGGCCGCGGCGCGAATCCACCTCCGCCTCGATCGGCCCGTAGGCGACGCCGTCGATGGTGACGCCCCGCGCCAGCGCCGCGAGGTCGCGCTCGTCGAGCCTGCCATAGACCCGCACCCGGTAGCGCCGCAGCCAGCCCTGCGCCGGCAGTTCGAGCCGCCGCGCCAGGGCGCCGTCGTTCGTCAGCAGCAGCAGCCCCTCGCTCGTCAGGTCGAGCCGGCCGACCGAGACGAGGCGCGGCAGGCCGGGCGGCAGGCGCTCGAACACGGTCGGGCGGCCCTGCGGGTCGCGATGCGTGGTCACCAGGCCCGGCGGCTTGTGGTAGCGGAACAGCCGCGTGCGCCCCGGCGCGGCGACGGGGCGGCCGTCCACCGCGACGGCATCGCCGGGGCGGACGAAGGTCGCGGGCGTCTCGACGCGGCGGCGGTTGAGCGTGACCCGGCCCTCGGCGATCAGCCGCTCGGCGTCGCGCCGGCTGGCGACGCCGGCGCGGGCGAGCCACTTGGCGATGCGCTCGCCGCGCGCGGTCTCCGTCCCGCCCTTGTCCTCCTCGTCCCCGCTCACCGGCGGCAGGCTTCGACGAAGGCGCGGAAGATCAGCGGATCGGCGGGGTCCACGGCGTATTCCGGGTGCCACTGCACGCCGAGGGCGAAGCGGTAGCCCGGATGCTCGACCCCCTCCACCACCCCGTCCGGCGCGACCGCGTTCACCACCGCCCCGTCGCCGGGCCGCTCCACCGCCTGGTGGTGCGCGCTGTTCACCGCCATGCGCGTCCGGCCGACGATGCGCCCGAGCAGGCTCTCCGCCCGGATCGCGACCTCGTGCCCCGGCTCGGTGCGCGGGTTGGGCTGCTCGTGCGCCAGCGCGCCGGGGACGGCGTCCGGGATGTGCTGGATCAGCGTGCCGCCGAAGGCGACGGCGAGGAGCTGCTCGCCGCCGCAGATGCCGAGCACGGGCAGGTCGCGCGCCAGCGCGCCGCGGGTGGCGGCCAGCTCGAAATCGGTGCGGCCGGGCTTGAGCGTGACGGTCGGATGCGCCGGGCCGCCGCCGTAGAGCGCGGGGTCCACGTCGAAGGCGCCGCCGGTGACGAGGAGGCCGTCCAGCTCGTCCAGATAGGCTTCCGCAAGCTCGGCATGGTGCGGAAGCGCGACGGGCAGGGCGCCGTGCTCGACGAGCGCGCCGAAGTAGTTCTGCCGCAGCGCGTACCACGGGAGCCTGGAGTAGCCGCCGGGCGGCTCCGAATCGAGGGTGACGCCGATGACGGGGCGGGTGCGGGGCATGGCCGCGTTGCTAGCGTTCGAGGCCGCGCCGGGGCAAGCTTCCCGCGATGACCCCGATGGAGATCGCGCTGGAGGAGGCCCGCGCCGCCGCCGCGCGGGGCGAGGTGCCGGTCGGCGCCGTGGTCACGGACGCCGCCGGCCGCGTGCTTGCCCGCGCCGGCAACCGGGTGGAGGAGCTCGCCGACGCCTCCGCCCATGCCGAGCTGCTCGCCCTGCGCGCCGCCGCTGCCGCGCGCGGCGAGCCGCGCCTGCCCGACTGCACCCTGACCGTGACCCTCGAGCCCTGCCCGATGTGCGCCCAGGCGGCGTCGTTCTTCCGCGTCCGGCGCCTGGTCTTCGGCGCCTACGACCCGAAGGGCGGCGGGGTGGAGCACGGCGCGCGGATCTTCGCCGCCCCCTCCTGCCACCACGTGCCGGAGGTGGTCGGCGGGGTGCGCGAGACCGAATGCGCCGCGCTGCTGCGCGGCTTCTTCGCCGTCCGGCGCTGAGCCGGCCCGGCCGGTCCGCCCGATCGGCTCGCCCGCCGGTTGACCGCGCCCGGGTTTTTCCCCTGTATGCCGTCCGGTTCAGGCCAGGGGGCGGGCGACGACGGCATGCGGGTGATCCAGGGCGAGGATCTGCTCGCCGGCAGCGACCACGAATTCCTCGTCACGCTCTACACCAGCGTGCTGAACCGCTGGCCCGACGAGGAAGGCTACCGGCACTATCTCGGCCGCATCGAGGGCAACGCCGCGGAGCGCCGTGCCGTCGTCGAGGAGGTCGCGACCTCGGAGGAGGCGCGCCGCGTCGGCGTGAGCGTCCGCTTCGGCGACGACCCGCCCCTGGGGCCCGCCCCGGCCGTCGAGCCGCCGCCGGCCGCCGTCTCTGCCGAGGCCGTGTCCCCCACGCCCCCCGTTCCGCCGCCGGCCGGGCTCGCGCAGGAGATCGCGGCCCTGCGCCGCGAGATGGACCTTCTGCGCGTGGCGACCGCAACGGCCACCTCCATCCGCGCCGAGGCAGCCCCGGAGGGACGGCTCGAGCGCGTCGAGGCCGCGCTCGAGGCGCTGCGCGCCGATGTCGAGGCGCTGCACCGCTATGCCGCGGGCGCCCTCAAGCGCCAGCTCGCCGACTACGTCAACGACCTGCTGAGCGTCGAGCGCGCGCATCTCGAGAACCGGCTCCGCCTGGTCGAGAAGCGCCTGCTCGAGGACGGCAACCAGGGCGCGCGCTGACCCCGGTGCCGCAGCCGCCCGAGCGCATCGTCCTGGTCGCGCCCGTCGCCTCGCGCCGCTCGCGCGCGGCCGCCGTGCTGCGCGCGCTGCTGCCGGCGCTGACCCGCGGCGGGATGCGCGTCGTGCTGGTGGTCGAGGACGCCGCCTCGGCGGCCGCCGTGCCGGCGGCCGCGGGCGCCGCCGAGGTCACGGCGATGACCGTCGCCGAGTGGCGCCGCGCGCCCCTGCTCGCGGCGCTGCCGCACCTGTTCGAGCTGGCCGACCATCCGGACCACGCCTTCGTCCGGCGCGCCGCGCTGGAGCGGCCCGGCGGCGGACTGGTGCTGCACGACCTGTCGCTGCACCGCCTGGTCGCGGGCATGACGCTCGGCGCCGGCGCGGCGCGCGGCTACGAGGCGGCGATGGCCGAGGCCTACGGGCTGCCGGGACGGCGCCTGGCGCGGCTTCGACAGGAGGGGTTCCACTCGCCCGCCCAGGCGGCGCGGCTGCCGCTGCACCACGCGCTGCTCGACGGCGCGCGGCACGTGGTCGTGCACCACCGCGGGGCCGTCGCCTGGCTGCGCGGCGGCGCCGGCGAGCCGCCGCCGGCAAGCGTCGCGCCCTGCTGCGCGCCACCGCCGCCGGCCACGGCGCCGGACCGCGGCGCGGCGCGGGCGCGGCTCGGGCTGCGGACCGGGGAGGAGCCGGTGCTGCTGGCGCCGGAGGGCGCCGGCGCGGCGGCGCTGCGCGTGCTCGCCGCGCTGCGCGCGCAGGGCGGGCCCGGCGCGGCGGCGGTGCTGCTGCTGCGCGGCGAGGACGCCCGGGACGAGGCGCTCGCCGCAGCCGCAGGCCAGATGGGGGTGGCGGATCGGGTGCGCGCCCGCCTGTCGGCGGAGGAGGACGAGGCGACGGCCCTGCGCGCCGCCGATCTGTTCCTCGATCTGCGCCCGCCCGAGGCGGCGACGGCCGGCCCCCTCGCAGCGGCCTTCGCGGCCGGGCTGCCGGCGCTCGCCTGGGACCTCGGGCCCGCCGGGGAATGCCCGGAAGAGGCGGTGGCGCGCCTGCCCTTCACCGCCGACCCGGCAGCGCCCGCGCGCGCCGCCGCCGGATTGCTGGCCGACGCGCCGCGGCGCGCCCTTCTCGGACGCTGGGCCCAGACCCTCATGCAGACGGACTGGACGCCGGAGCGCGCCGCCATGGTCTATCGCGCGGTCCTCGCCTCGCTAAGCTGAGATCCCGCCCGCGAGGGCGGACCGGAGCGAGGGACGCGATGGCGGCCGGCATGCTGCGCTACGACGAGCTGCGCACCGCCCCGAATGCGGGAGAACCGGCGGCCGACCGGCAGAACGGCGCGGCCGCGGCCGCGCTGCGCGGGCGGGGCGGCGCCCTGTTCGGTGTCTGGCTTCCGCTGGTCGGGCTGAGCATCAACACGGTGGTCGTCGCCTCCGTCTGGGACGGCGATCCGCCGGCGTCGCCCGGCGCCGGCCTGCTGGAGACCGATGCCGCGGTGATCGGGCAGCGCAGCCGCGCGTTCGCGCCGCTGGCGCGCGGCGTGGTGCCGCCCTCGCCGGCGCGCGGCGGCATCCACACCCATCGCTGGTTCGTGCTGCGCGAGGCCGATGTGGAGCGGCTCGTCGCGCTGACCCTGCCCGCATGGGAGGCGCTGGAGGCGGACTCCGCCGCCCGCATCGAGGGGCTGTGGCGCTGCCGCGAGACCGAACCGGAGGGCGTGGCGACGCTGCTGATGCTGGTCTGGTACCCGAGCCTCGCGGAGTGGGAGGCGACGCGCTTCTGGCGCCCGAAGCCCGCCGGCGCGGCGCAGCCGAACCGCGACGCCTGGGCCGGGGCGTTCCGCCAGCGGCGCGACCTGCTGCTGGACTCCTGGGTGACCGTCCACCGCCTGGTGCCGCCGGCGCCGGCTTGAGCGCCGCCGCCGCCCGGCCTACGCAGAACGGGAGAGGGAGGAGACGCCGCATGGACCACGCCTGGCCCCTGGAGGATCCCGGCTTCGTCGCCGCCTGGCGGGCCGCCTGCGAGGCGGACCCGGTGCTGGCCCACTGGCGGATCGGCGCGGCGCTGCGCTTCGCGGTCGCGAGCGGGAGCGCGGAAACGACCTTCGCCTTCGGCGAGGCGCCGCCCGGCCCGCCCGCCTTCACGCTCCGCGCGCCGCCCTCCGTCTGGGCGAAGTTCCTCGCCCCCGTCCCGCCGCGCCACCACCACAACCTCTTCGCGATGCGTGCGCGCGTGCCGGAATTCGCCGTCGAGGGCGACGAGCTGGCCCTCGCCCAGCACTGCCACATCGCCCGGCGCACGCTGGAGGTCGGGCGCTGGCTGGTGCTGCACGGCACGCAGGCCAACGCGCCCGTGCCGGCCTTCCCGCGCCCCTCGCTGCCGGAGGGCGAACCCGCCGCGATCGCCGGCGCCTACCTGCCGATCCGCGTGGACGGCACCGCCTACCGCGTCTATCGCGAGCAGGCCGGCGAGGGCCCGCGCGACCTGCTCTGCCTGCACACGGCCGGCGCCGACGGGCGGCAGTTCCACCGCCTGATGGCGGACCGGCGCCTGACGCGGCACTGGCGCCTGACCGCCTTCGACCTGCCCTGGCACGGCAAGAGCCCGCCGCCCGCGGCCGCGCCGCCCGGAAGCTGGCGCCTGACCACCGACCGCTACGTCGCGATCATCATGGAGGTGGTGCGCGCCGCCGGCCTCGTCCGCCCGGTCGTGCTCGGCGCCTCGATGTCGGGCGAGATCTGCCTCGAACTCGCGCTGCGCCATCCGGAGGCGTTCTCCGCCATCATCGCCTGCGAGGCGACGGACAACATCCAGGGCCGGCAGACCCCCTGGGCGAACCATCCGCGCGTCAACCAGTCGGTCTTCGTCCCCGAATGGGTGTTCGGCCTGATGGCGCCGCAGAGCCCGGCGGAATGCGCCGCGGAGATCTGGTGGCACTACAGCCAGGGCGGCCACGCCACCTTCGCGCGCGACATCGAGTTCTACTCCGGCGAGTGGGACGCGCGCGAGCGCGTGCACCGCATAGACACCGCCCGCTGCCCGCTGTTCATGCTCACCGGCGAGTACGACTATTCCTGCACCGTCGAGGCCTCGGCGGCGACGGCGGCGAAGATCAGGGGCGCGCGCTTCACGGCGATGCCCGGGATCGGCCACTTCCCCTTCGCCGAGAACCCGCCGCTCTTCGCCGAGCACCTGCTGCCGATCCTGGACGAGATCCGCGCCACCGCGAGGGAGTGACACGGCCATGGCCGCCAACGACATGACGATCCGCGACCTGCGGACGACGCTGCTGCGCCTGCCCTGGCCGGACGACCCGTGGCTCGCGGGCCACGCGCTCGGGCCGACGCGCGACCTCGCGGTGGTGGAGGTGGAGACCGCCGGCGGCATCGTCGGCATGGGCTATCTGCACCCGCTCGGCGCGCCGCCGGTGCTGCGCACCCTCGGCGCCTGCCTCGAGGAGGTGGTGAAGCCGCTGGCCCTCGGCCGCGACGCGACGGAGATCGAAGGCATCTGGCGCGACCTCTGGCGCTCTACCCTGCCCAAGGGGCGGGGCGGGATCGTCATGATGGCGGCCTCGGCGCTCGACATCGCGCTGTGGGACGCGGTGGGGAAGAAGGCCGGGCTGCCGCTGCACCGCCTCTGGGGCCATGTGCGGTCGCAGATCCCGATCTACGGCAGCGGCTGCTTCCGCGGCGCCGGCGGCGACGGCATGATCGCCAAGGCGAAGCACTACGTCGGCCAGGGGTTCAAGGCGATCAAGATGCAGGTCGCGCATGTGCACGACCTCAAGACGGACCTCGCCAACGTCCGCCGCATGCGCGAGGCGCTCGGCCCCGACGTCGAGATCATGATCGACGTCAACATGGGCTGGACCGCCGACGTCGCCATCCAGATGGGCCGCAAGTTCGAGGCCTACGACATCTACTGGCTGGAGGAGCCGGTGGTGGCCGACGACTTCGCCGGCTACCTGCGCGTCGCCGAGGCCCTCGACATGCGCGTGGTGGGCGGGGAGACGCACTTCTCCCGCCACGACCTCAAGCCCTTCTTCGAGAACCCGCGCCTGCCGATCCTGCAGCCCGACCCGATGCGCGGCGGCCTGACCGAGCTGCGCAAGATCGCCGCGGTCGCCGACACCTGGGGCATGACCATCGCGCCGCACCTGTTCCCGGAGCTGAACGTGCACCTGCTCGCCTCGATCCCGAACGCGAGCTGGGCGGAGCACATGGGGCTGCTCGACGACCTCTGGGTGCATCCGCCGGAGATCCGCGACGGCATGATCACCGCGCCGGAGCGGCCCGGGCACGGCCTCGCCTTCAAGGCGGAGGTGCTGCGCGACTTCCGGCTCTGACAGCCTGCCGGGTTTGCGGCCGAACCACCCCGGTTTTGCGGGAGGCTGTTTTGCTAGAATCAGGCCGCCAAGGCGGCGGGCTCGAGTTGCTCGTGGTATCGGACCTCGGCTTCGGCCGGCGGCATGTCGCCGGTCGGCGCGAGGCGGCAACGGCGGTTGTGCCAGTCCACCCAATCGAGAGTGGCGTATTCGCCCGCGTCCAGCGAGCGCCACGGGCGACGACGGTGGATCGCCTCCGTCCTGACCAGGCCGATGACGGTTTCGGCGAGCGCGTTGTCGCAGGATTCCCCGACGCTGCCGACGGAAGGCTCGATTCCAGCCCTGAGCAGGCGGTCCGTGTACCGAATGCAGACGTATTGAGACCCCCTGCCGCTATGGTGGGTCAGGCAACCCTTCATCGGCCTGCGCTCGTGCAGCGCCTGCTCCAGAGCATCGAGAACGGAAGCGGCATGGGCCGTGCGCGACACTCGCCAGCCGACGAGGCAGCGCGCGAAGACATCAATGGCGAAGGCGTGCCGACGAAGCCCTGCCGGGTCGCCACATGGGTGAAGTCCGACGCCCGCAGCACGTTCGGCTGTGGCGCCCGGAACTGCCGGTTCGCCTTGTCTGCCGGGCGGGGCATGCCCTCGTCAGCGACGGTGGTCCTCGTCTCCTTGCCCCGAACGGCGCCACCTGGGCCCATTCGCCGCACCAGACGGCCCATCGTGCGGCGGGCGACTGCGATGCCCTCGTGGCCGAGCTGCAGCCATACCTTGCGGACGCCGTAGACCCTGAAGTTGTCCCGATGCGCACGCCGGACCTCTTCCATGAGGACGACATCTCGCCGTGCGCGCGGCAACGCGATCAAGGCTCCTGCCGGCGGTCGAGCTCCGCCACCGCAAAATCGCCGACGCCCTGCGCAGGATTTCGGTGGCCTGGCGAAGCTCGCGAGCCTCGCGTTCCAGGGCTTTGATCCGACCACGCTCCTCGCTCGTCACGCCCGGCCGCCGGCCCGCATCGCGCTCGGCTTGCCGCACCCATTTGCGCGACATCTCGTCCGTGCAGCCGATCTTGCCCGCAATCGGGCCGATCGCCGCCATTGCAAGGCGTGATCACCGCCGTGCTCCAGCGCCAGCCGTACCGCCCGCCGCCGGACCTCGGGCGGAAATCGGTTCGACGTCTTTCTTCCTCGTGGCCCCATCCTCTCAATCCGTGGGGCCTCCGACAAATCCGGGCCGGTTCAGTGAAGGCGCGCGGCGCGGTGCCGCTGCCGGCAGGCTGGACAGGGGGAACTCGCGCTCGCTGCCGGCGCGCCGCGCGCCGACCAGCCAGGCCCATTTCCCCGGCATGCGTCGGCCAACCACCGCCAGTCCGCCGCGGCGTCCGGTCGGCGATGGATGGGCACGCGCTGCGGGCGCGCGGCGCCGTGCCGGGGCGCGGGCCGGACGCGCTCGGGCAAGGGCCGTTTACGCGCGGCTGCGCTTGCCGCAACGGCTCTCGTCCGTTGTCCGTCGGCCGCTTCGCGCTCTCGGCTGCTACGCGCCGACCGCGATCTGCCCTAACGCACGGCGGCCCGCCGCCGGCGGTCCTCGCCGCCCCCGCGCCAGAGGCGCGGATCGGGGTCGGGGAGGCCGTCGCGGAAATCGGCGTCGCGCCAGCGCCGGTCCTTGCGGTCCTCTCCCGCCGGCACGAGGGAGGCGGCGGGGCGCGGCGCCGCCCGGCCGTCCGGACGCGACGGGGCGGCGTGGCCGTGCCCGTTCCCGTTGGCGCTCCGCGGCGGCCGGGCGGTCCGCTGCGGCGGGCGATCCCGGCTCCGGTCGCCGGAGCGCATGGCGGCCGGGGCGCCGCCTGGCTGACGGCGCCCGTGGCCGACGCCCTCCGCCGCGCCCCGCTGCGGCCGGCCCTGCCGCGACGCGGGCGGCGGCGCGGCCGTCGCCGTGTCCGCGCCCTTCCCCTGCTGCCGGTCCTCGGCGGGCAGGCGCAGGCGGATCAGCTTCTCCACCGCCTGCAGCTTCTCCCGCTCCTCCGGCGCGCAGAGCGCGATCGCGACGCCGGAGGCGCCGGCGCGCGCGGTGCGGCCGATGCGGTGGACGTAGCTCTCCGGCGTGTCGGGCAGGTCGAACTGCACCACATGCGTCACGCCGTCCACGTCGATGCCGCGCGCGGCGATGTCGGTCGCGACCAGCACCGGCGCGCGGCCGGCGCGGAACTCGGCGAGCGCCCGCTCGCGCTGGCCCTGGCTCTTGTTGCCGTGGATCGCGTGGGCGGCGATGCCGTCCTGGCCGAGCTGCTTCGCCACCCGGTCGGCGCCGTGCTTGGTGCGGGCGAAGACCAGGGTGCGGCCGACGCCCTCGCCGCGCAGCAGCTCGGCGAGCAGCGTCCGCTTGCGCGCCGCCTCGACGAACAGCACGCGCTGGGCGATGCGCTCCACCGTGGTGGCCGCCGGCGTCACCTCGACCCTGGCGGGCTCGCGCAGGATGTCGGCGGCGAGCCGCTCGATCTCGCGCGGCATGGTGGCGGAGAAGAACAGCGTCTGCCGGTCCCTCGGCAGGGCCGGGACGACGCGCCGGACGTCGGGCAGGAAGCCCTGGTCGAGCATGCGGTCGGCCTCGTCGAGGACGAAGACGCGCACCGCGTCGAGCCGCAGCGTGCGGCCGTTCAGGTGGTCGAGCAGCCGTCCCGGCGTGCCGACGACGATGTCCACGCCGCGCTCGAGCGCGCGCACCTGCGGCCGGTGCGGCACGCCGCCGAAGACGGTGGCGACGGAGAGGCCGAGGTGCCTGCCGTAGACCTTGATGTTGTCGGCGATCTGGCTGGCGAGCTCGCGCGTCGGGCTGAGCACCAGGGCATGGCAGCCGGCGCGCGGCGGGCGGCCGGGCGTGGCGGCGAGCCGGTGCAGCATCGGCAGCGCGAAGGCCGCGGTCTTGCCGGTGCCGGTCTGCGCGATGCCGAGCAGGTCGCGCCCGTCGAGCGCGAGCGGGATCGCCTGCGCCTGGATCGGGGTGGGAGCGGTGTAGCCGGCCTCCTCCAGCGCGCGCAGCAGCGGCGCCGAGAGGCCGAGAGTGGAGAAGGACATGAGAGAGGATGCGCACTTTCGCGGACGCGCCGCGCGTCGCGCGCGGGGCGTCATGGGGTTGCGGGCAGAACACCCCGCGTGCCTGGAGCTGTTCCGGAAGGCTGGACGCTGCCGCTTCCCGGTCCGGTGCAGCCCGCGGGGGGCGACCGATCACGCAACCGGGCGGCGCGTGGCGCGCGGTCCGTCCGACGCGCCGACGGATCACCATATGCGGGCGGGGCGCGGCGAATGCAACCGCGCCGCGCGCGGGTCTGTCCCGCGCGGCGTGGGCGCCAGAGCCGTTTTCGCTCGGCCGTGCGCGCCGCAACGGCTCTCGCCCGTCGTTCGCCGGGCCGCTCGACGTTCCCGGCCCTTGCAGCCGTCCGCGCCCTGCTACGCCGTCGGCCGCCGCACGAAGCCGGGCTCGTCCGGGGGATCGGCGAACTCCTCGACGATCCGGTCCACCCGCGCGAGGCGCGGCCCGGCGCGGCAGGCGGTGAGCAGCGCCTGGACCGCGGCCTCGTCCCCCGCCACCAGCGCCTCCACCGCGCCGTCGAGCGTGTTGCGCACCCAGCCCTGCACGCCGAGCCGCGTCGCCTCGCGCACCATCCAGTCGCGGAACCCGACGCCCTGCACCCGGCCCTCGATGCGGATGCGCCGTCCCCTCACGGCCTGCGGGCTCCGCCCGGACCGACGGCCGCCGCGGCCGCGCCGCTCGGCGCGCTCATGCGTCGGGCTCCGCGAGGTCGATCAGCCGCCGCGCCAGCACCACGTCCGCGGCGATCCGCTCCCGCCGCGCGGCGGCTTCGGCGTCCACGCCCCAGAAGGACTCCTGGAAGGTCTCGTCGAGCGTGGCGAGGCGGAACGCCTCCGCCGCATCGAGCCGCCGCAGCGCCAGCGCCAGGCCGAGCACCAGGCTGCCCAGCGCCGGCACCGCGATGCCGAGCGCGGCGAGTGCGAGCGGCGTGCGCGCCGCCACCGCGCCGTGCAGCGCGGTGAGCGCCGACGGGTCCTGCGCCACCGGCATCACGCCGCAGGTCACCCGCAGCGGCGCGTCGAGGTGCAGCGCCGCCCAGTCGAGCAGCGGCTGCCACTCCGTCGCCTGGCGCTCGGCCAGGCGCCGGTCGTCGGCGCGGTAGCAGAGCAGGTCCGTCTCCGCGTACTTCGCGAGCGCGGCGACGGTGGGCGCGGGGTCGGGCGCGATCCGTTCCAGGGCGGTGCCGACGAGGCGGGTGAGGGGCAGGGCCTCCGGCCGCATCTCCCCGCCCTGCCGGTTGCCGGCGGCGTCCCATTCGGCGGCGAGGGCGTCGGCGAGCGGGCGCTGCGCGACGCGGATCGGCGCGCCCCCGGGCAGGCGCACCGGCCGGCCGTCGAGCAGCACGGTGTATCCCCCCTCGGGCAAGGGTCCCACGGTGGCGCTGGTCCAGAATCGCTTCATCGTCACTCCCGGCCCGCGCGCCGCCACCGGGCGGGGCGGCCGCGCGGCGCCTCATCGTTCGATCCGCCCGGCGCATGCGCGGTGCGGGCGTGGCCCGTCATGTCGGACTTCGCGTGCGCGCCTGCCATCCCCGGAGATCACCGCCGGAGCAACCCCCGCAGCAGATCCTGCACCGGCGCGCCGCCCGGGAGGCCGGGGATCTGGGGCGGCGTCGCGGGGGCCGGCGCGGGCGGCCGGGGAGTGGCGGCCCCTGCCGCGTCGTCCCGCGCCGCCGCCGGCGGCTGCGGTCCGGGCTTGCCGCCCCGCGCGACGGCGAGCTGGGAGGCGCAGTCCGGCAGCGTCGCCGGCCCCTGGGGACCCGCGCCGGCCGCGCCAAGGGCGCCGGCCAGCGCCCGCAGCGTGCGATCGGGCGTGGCCTGCAGCGACAGGAAGGCCTCGAGCCCGCCCGCCACCGCGCCGGCCGGATCCACGCCGAAGCGCGGGTTGGCGAGCGTGCCGCCGACATTGACGGGCGCGCGCAGCGCGATGCCGGCCGCGCGGATGTCCGCCAGCAGGCGCAATGCCAGCGACTCGTCGCCGAGGTTCACGGCGCCGCCGCCGCCGAGCCGGCCGATCGTCGTCTCGAGCAGCATCGCCTGGCTGCGCAGCACGCCCTCCTCCTCGGTCACGAGGCGCAGCGCGAGGCAGGGCACCGCGATGCGCTGCGGCAGCGCCGGCAGGGGCATGTTGTTCCGGCGTAGCGGCGCCAGCACCGGCTCGAGCAGTCCCGACTCCATCTCGCCCTGCACCGCCGCGATGCCAAGGCTGCCCTGCAGGCTTGCCGCCAGGGCGCGGGTGTCCCGCCCGCGGCCGCGCAGGTCGGCCTCGACCCAGAGCCGGCCGGCGCCGCGCGGCGGCTGCCCGGCGGAAGCGAGCAGCCCGGCGAGGTCGAGGTCCGGCGCCTCGGCGGCGAGGGTGACCGCCGGCGGGTCCTGACGCCCGTCCACGCCGAGGGTCAGGGCGAGCGGGCCGCCCGCCGGCCGGCCAGCGGCCGCGGGCGTGGCGCCGGCGCGCAGCACGGCGCGCCCTCGCCCCGCCTCCAGCGCGAGGCGCGCCTCGACCTGGCGCCAGACGGCGCCGTGCGCGTCCGAGAGCGCGGCGACGGTCCAGCCGAGATCGGCATCGAACATCCCGAGCGCGGCGACCGGCAACGGGATCTCCGGAATCGCCGGCTGCCGCGCCGCGGCATCGCCGGGCGCCGCCGGCGCCGATGCCGCTGCTCCGGGCGCGGCGGGCGGAGGGAGGAGCGCGCCGAGCCGCACCTCGCGCGAACTCAGCCTGCCGGTCAGCGAATCGCGCATGCCGATGGCGTAGGTGACCTCCCCCGCCAGGTCGCCGGCCGAGGAGTCGAGGCGCAGTTCCCGCAGCACGGCGCCGCCGGCGAAGCCGGCGCCGCGCTCGGCCAGCCGTGCCGACAGCGCGAGGTCACGGAGCGGCGGCAGGGCGGCGGCCTGCGGCCCGCCCGCACCGAGCAGCGGGGCGAGCGCGCGGAGATCCGGGACGCGCCCCGCCACCGCGAGGTCCACGCCCGTCATCCGCCGGGGATCGGCGATCGTGCCCCGCACCGTGCCGGTCGCGGTGCCGGCGCCGAGCGCGATCTCGACGGGGAAGGGGGCGCCGCCCCGCAGCAGGGCGTCCGGCGCGCCGAGCGTGCCCTCCATCCGCAGCGGCAGCCCGCCGAGCGTCGCCTCCGCCACCGCCCGCATGGGCTGGTCGGGCGCCGCGACGGCGAGGTCGAGGCGGTCCAGCATCAGCCCCTCGCGCAGCGCGCCGAGGTCGCTGCGCCCGGCGCGCAGCCGGAGGTCGGCGAAGGCGACCGGCCATGCGGCGCCGGGCTCCGGCTGCGCGAACGTGCCGCTCGCCGCCACCCGGTTCAGCGGCGGCAGGGGCACGTCGGGCAGCAGGGGCGCGAGGCGGGCGAGCTCCGCCACCTCGGCCTCCACGCGGAGGCGCCATCCTCCGGGCTGCGCCCGGCCGGCGAGCGCGCCCTCGGCGGACAGGCGCAGCAGCCCCTCGGCGTCCAGCGAGACCCGCAGCGGCCAGGGGCGGTCGCGGCCGGCGAGATCGGCGAGAGGGCCGGTCTCGGCGCGCAGCGCGAAGGGCACGCCCGCGTGGCGCAGGGTGCCCTCCAGCCGGACCGGCCCGTCCGCCGGTGCCGTGGCCTCGAGGCGGGAAATTTCCAGCACCTGCGCCGTCCCTTCGACGCCGGCGGGGCGCCAGGTCACGCGCCCGTTCTCGACGGTCAGCGCGTCCACGACCAGGCCGAGCCGGTCCTCGGCCGCACGCGCCGCCTCGGCGGGACCGGTCGCGGCGTCGGCCGTCCGCGGCCGGTCAGGCGCCGTCGGGGGGGTGAAGAGCCAGTTCGGCCGCCCCTCCGGGTCGGTCTCGAGGACCAGGTCGGGCTCGAGCAGGACTAGCCGCCGGACCTGGACCTCGCCCGCGAGCAGCGGCAGCACCGCGAGGCGCATCTCCAGCCGGCGCAGGGTGAGCATCTCCGGCCGGCTGGTCCCCGGGGGATTGGCGAGCGCCACCTGCTCGAGCGTGATGGCCGGGGCCAGTCCGAGCTCGACCGAGACCGGCCCGGCCAGGGTCAGGGCGCGGCCGGTGGCCGATTCCAACGCGGCGGCGACGCGCGGCTTCCAGGCCTCGGGGTCGAAGGTGGCAAGGAAGATGCCGAGCGCCACGACGGGCAGCAGCAGCAGCACGGCGAGCGCGAGGAGCGACCAGCGCAGCAGGCGGCTCCGGCGGCGGGCTCGGGGGGGGACGGGTGCGGGCGGGGCGGGCATGGGGCGGGTTCCTCGCCGGGACGACGCGCGGTCGGATGGAGCGGGGAGACGCGGGGAGGGCCGGGCTCGCGACCGGCCGTCAGCGGGGCGTGCGGCGCGGCGGCGGCGCGCGCGGACGGTCGAAGCCGAGGAAGGCGAAGGTCTGCTCCATGTGGGGGGGCAGCGGCGCCGCGACCTCCAGCATGCCGCCCTCGGGATGCGGCAGGCGCAGCGCGCGGGCGTGGAGGTGCAGGAGCGGCGGCAGCCCCTCGATCTGTGCCGCGGCGCCGCCGTACTTGCCGTCGCCCAGGATCGGGGTACCGAGGCCGCGGGCGCAGTGCACGCGCAGCTGGTGGGTACGGCCGGTGAGCGGCCTGAGCTCCAGCCACGCTGCGCGGCGCTGCGCCGCGTCGAGGACGCGATAGTCGGTGATCGCGCGGGTGCCGCCCTCGGCGGGGGTGGTGCGCTCGCCACGGGGGCCGGGCTGCTTGGCGAGCGGCAGGTCGATCCGGCCGGACTCCGGCGAGGGGCGGCCGACGACCACGGCCCAGTAGGTCTTCTCCGCGTCGCGCCCGCGGAACGCGGCGGCGAGCTTCGACGCCGCAGCCGCGCCGCGGGCGAGCAGCAGCACGCCCGAGGTGTCGCGGTCGAGCCGGTGCACGAGCCGCGGGCGCTCCGCGTGGCCGAAGCGCAGCGCGCCGAGCATGGCGTCGAGGTGGCGCGTCAGGCCGGGACCGCCCTGCACCGCGAGGCCGTAGGGCTTGTTCAGCGCGATCACGCTGTCGTCGCGGTAGAGGACCATCCGCTCCAGCAGGCGGGCGTCCTCGGGCGAGACCGGGCGTGGCGCGCCGCGCTGCGCCTCCGTCGGCGGCCCCTCCGGCAGCGGGGGGATGCGGATCTGCTGGCCTGGGCGCAGGCGTGTGCTCGCCTCCGCGCGCCTGCCGTCCACGCGGACCTGGCCGGTGCGCAGCATCTTCTGCAGCGCGCCCTGGGTGAGCCGCGGGAAATGCCGGCGGAACCAGCGGTCGAGCCGGATGTCCGCCTCCTCGGGCGCGACGCTGCGGTGCCGGATCGTGGCGGCGGTCGAGGCGGTGGTGGCGGTGCTCATCGGATCGGCGGGGCGGCTGTCCATGTGGCGGTGGCCGCCGCGCCATACCAGCCCGTCCGCCCGCGGGGGAGCGCCGCTGGGCCGGCTCAGGCGTCCGCGCCCGCGGCGGCGGGGGCGCTCATCCGCACGACACGGCTGGCGCGGTCGGCGGGGAAGCCGCCGCGGCGAGCGTGCTTGGGTACCGGCTCCTCGCTGGCGGGGCTGTCCCCGCAATAGACTTGGTCGCCCGTGACGGAGCTCTCGAGCCGCCGGACTCGGGGCCCATGGCGCATGGCACGTCGCACGGGCCGCGCGCCGCGCCCTGGATCTCGCTCTCGGGCGGCGGGCCGACGCCCGGCCTCTCCCGCTCGATGATCCTCTCCCGCTCGATGATGGATCCGGCATGGCCGTTCCTCCGCCCGCTTCTTCGCCCCTGCGCAGGCCCCGATGCCGGCCGCGCATCCGGCGCCGCGACGGTCCGAACGGATGTCCGGCAGCGGGCCGGAACCCTGCCGGTGATGTCGGGAGCAGGCGGCACGCCGCTGCGTCGCGCCACCGGGAGGGGCCGGGTGGGGCCTTGCCTCACTGATGCGGCCCCGGGGGGCCTCTCCCGGCGTGCCGCCCGTGCGTGCCGCTACGCCGAGGCCCGGGCGACTGCCCCGGCGGTCGTCGCGGCTTCCTGCGGAGGTGGAGTCACCGCTCCCTCCATGCCTGAACGGCACGCCCGGCGGGCGGGACGCCCCGCCCCACGGACGCTCCATTCAAGAAGGGGGCACCGGGCCCGTGTCAAGGGCGGCGCGCGCACCAACGCGTGCGCCCGGGCTGTCGGTCCGGTCCGCGTCGCGGCCGGTCCGGCTAGAGCCTCGGATTGAGCACGAGGCGGCGCTGGCCGAGTTCGGCCTGATCGAAGCTGACGATCTGGCCGGCGCGGTTGCGCACCTCGCAGAAGTCCGGACGGTAGTCGAGCACCGGCATCACGGTCTGGACGTGCAGCCGCTCATAGGCGGTCGGCATGCGGTCGAGCACGACGCGAACGGCGGAGGCGCGAGCCGCGTTCACGCCGGTGGTGAACATGGCGTAACGGATCGGGAAGGTCACCTCGGCCCCGCGCCCGTCGGTGAGGTTGTGGTGGATGACGGCGCGCATGTTGTCGTGCGAGTTGGAGGCGCGGAACATCAGCGCGTAGGCGTCGTGCCCGGCCGGGCTGTTGAGCGCGGCCATGGTGAACTGGAAGACGTCGAGGGTGCGGACGAAGGCGGTGAGGAAGATCGCCTCGTGCTGGCGGCGTCGGGCGGCCGCGTCGTCCGGGTGGAGATCGGCGTACTCCTCGCGCGCGGCGAGCTCGTCGGCGTAGCGCTGGCGCAGCTCCTCGTTGCTCAGCCGCTCGTGGCGGGTGAGCGGGTGGCCCACCTGGCCGCCGCTCCGCGGATAGGTCGAGGCGCGGCCCTCGGAGGCGCGCACGATGCGCTCAACCTGCTCGAGCGTGAAGGGGGGTGGCATGGGCCGGCCGCCTCGGTCGGTCTGGTGCGGAACGGCGCCATTCTGTCGCGGAGCGGCGGCGCGCGGCAACCGGCACGGGTCGCCACGGCGACGGCGCTCCATCCGCACCGCGGCGCCCTCCGCGAGACGTGTCCGCGCGCAATGCGCGCGTCGCTTGCGGGAGCGGCCGCCCGCCCCCCAGATGCCGCCCGCCCCCTGGACCGGGCGCAACCCGTTGGCATCGGCGCCGTTCCCCATTGACATGGGATGAGCTCGCTGCGGATCCGCAAGGTTCTGGCGCCGACGCTGGCGCCGCCCCGCTCTGTCCGGGAGAAGGGCGGTGACGGCACCGGGCCGGCCACCCCTCTGGCGCGTCGTCTCCTCCTGCTCGTCGCCGCGGTGGCCCTCCCGCTCCTCGGCCTCGCGGCCTGGACGGTCTGGAGCGCGCAGGAGGGCATCCGCGCGCGCGCCGAACGGGCGCTCCTCGACCGGGTCCGCACCGTCGCGCTGGCGTTCGAGCGCGACTTCGACCGTGCCTGGACCCTTCTCGACGCGCTCGCCAGGTCGGGGGCGCTCGCGCGCGGCGACCTCGACGGCTTCGAGCGGGAGATGCGCGCGGCCTCGGCCGTGTTCGACGGGGTGCCGGTCACCCTCGTCGCGGCCGACGGCACGATCGCCCTCAGCACGCTCTGGCCGCTCGGCGGGCGCCGGTTCGGGATCCGCGCCTCGGACGCCGCCCGGCGGGCGATGGCGGAGGGCCGCGCGGAGGTGACCGACCTGTTCCAGGCGCCCGTCAGCGGACTGCCGAGCGTCGGCGTCCTGGTGCCGGTGCTCGCCCTCGACGCGGAGTCGGCCGGCGGCGAAGGCGGGCGCCGGGTCGTCGCCGGGGCCGTCGGCCTCAGCTTCCCGCGCGATCGGGTGGCCGCGACGCTGCGCGCCGCCGCGGGCCTCTCCGAGGCGGACGCGCGCGCGGGGCGGGTCGCCGCGGTCCTCGACCGGAGCGGCGTCTCGGTCGCCCGCACCGGCGCCGAGGAGGGCATCGTCGGCCATCCGGCGCGGCCGGAGGTGATGGCGCGGCTGGCGCCGCGCGACGAGGCGATCCTCGGCGGCCTCGCGACGCTCGACGGGGTGCCGGCGATCACGGCCTTCGTGCGCGGGCCGCGCAGCGGCTACCACTTCATCCTGACGGTGCCGGAGGCGGAGTTCGCGACGCCGCTGCACGCCGGCATCGTGCGGACGGCGGGTCTCGGCGCGCTGGTGCTGGCCGCCGGTCTCGGCCTCGCGGCATGGATCGCGCGCCGCACCGTTCTCGCCTTCCGCGCCGCCGCCGCCGCGGCCGGGGAGGGCCCGGCCGCGGCGCCGGCGACGGGGCTGCGCGAGGCCGACGAGCTGGCGCGCGCCCTGCGCGCGGCGCTCGACGAGCGCCGGCGCGCCGAGGCCGCGCTGGCCGAGAGCGAGGCGCGGCTGCGCGCCGTGTTCGACAGCGGGCTGCTCGGCCTCGCCATCTTCGACGCGACGACGGGCCGCACGCTGGCGGCGAACGACTGCGCCCTGCGGCTGATGGACTGCACGGGCGAGGAGTTCCTGAGCGGCGCGCGGGACTGGCGCGCCGCCACGCCGCCCGGGCACCGGCACCTCGACGAGCGCGCCATCCGTCAGATCCGGGAGACCGGCCGGGCCGACCCGTTCGAGAAGGAGTTCCTGCGCAAGGACGGCACGCGCGTGCCGGTGCGGCTGACCGCCGCGCCGCTGCCGGGCCAGGCGGGGCGCGTGGTGGTGGGCATCGAGGACCTGAGCGCCCGGCGCGAGGCGGACGCCGCACTGCGGGAAAGCGAGGCGCGGTTCCGCCTCGTCGCCGAGAGCGCTCCGGTCATGCTCTGGATGGGGGACCGCGAGGGCGGATGCGTCTACCTCAACCGCGCGCTGCGGGCGTTCTGGGGCGTCGCGCCGGACGCGATGGCCGGCTTCGACTGGAGCGCGACTCTCCACCCTGAGGATCGCGACGCCCTGCTCGCGCCGTTCAGCCGCGCCATGCAGGCGCGGACCGGCTTCACGGTCGAGGCGCGCTTCCGCCGGGCCGACGGCGAGTACCGCGTCCTCCGCGCCGAGGCGCGGCCCCGGTTCGGGCCGGGCGGCGAGTTCCTGGGCATGATCGGGGTGAACGTCGACGTCACCGAGACGCGCCGGGCCGAGGCCGCGCTGCGCGAGGGCCAGGCGCGGCTGCGCGACCTGCTCGCGACGCTCGACCTGACGACGGTGATGGCGCGCGACCTCGACGGCACGGTGCGTTTCTGGTCGGCGGGCTGCGAGCGGCTCTACGGCTGGACGGCGGCGGAGGCGGCGGGGCGGGAGGCGCACGCGCTGCTGGAGACACGCTTTCCGATGCCGCTGCCGGAGATCGAGGCGGCGCTGCTGCGCGACGGCGAGTGGCGGGGCGACCTGCGCCAGCGGCGGCGCGACGGGTCGGAGGTGGTGGTCTCGACCCACAAGTCGCTGCGCCGCGACGCCGGGGGGCGGCCGGTCGCGGTGGCGGAGAGCCTGACCGACGTGACGGCGCTCCGCCGCGCCGAGGAGCAGCAGGCGCTGCTCGCGCGCGAGCTGGACCACCGGGCGAAGAATGCGCTCGCCGTGGTGCAGGCGGCCGTCCGGCTGACGCCCAAGGACGATCCGGCGGCCTTCGCGCGCGCGGTGGAGGGCCGCGTCGCGGCGCTCGCGCGCGCCCACACCATGCTGGCGGAAGGGCAGTGGCGCGGCGCTGCGCTGCGGCCGCTGATCGAGGCGGAGCTCGCGGCGTTCCTGCCGGGCGAGACCGTCGTCTCCGACAGGTCGGCGCCGCCGCGCGTGGAGGTCGCGGGCCCCGACCTGGCGCTGGCGCCCGTCGCGATGCAGGCGCTCTCCATGGCGGTGCACGAGCTGGCGACGAACGCGGTGAAGTACGGCGGCCTCAGCGCGTCCGGCGGCCGTGTCCGCGTCTCCTGGCACGTGGATGGCGCGGCCGGCCTGCTCCGGCTGCGCTGGGAGGAGGCCGGCGGGCCGCCGATCGCCGGCCCGCCGGCGCGGCGCGGCTTCGGCTCGCGGGTGCTGGAGGCAACGGTGCGCGACCAGCTCGGCGGCCAGGTCGAGCGGCTCTGGGGGCCGAGCGGGCTGGTCTGCGAGATCGCGATCCCGGTCGAGCGGACGGTCGTCGCCGTCGCCGGCCGGAGGCCGGGCCCCGCCGCGGCGGGCTGAGCGCGGGGCGGGGCGGGCGATGCCGGGCGGCGCGGCGCGACGGCCGCCGGACTCGCGCGCGTCGCGGCGCGGCGGCTAGGTGTGGGCGATGATGCGCCGTGGTCCCCGTCTTGCGCTCGCGCTCGCGCTGCTGGCGGTTGCCGTCGGCGTCCTGCTCCGGCTCGATCCGCATCGTGAGCGGCCGGCGCCGACCGGACCGCGCCCTCCGCCGGTCGCCACGGGCCTGCTCGAGGGCAGGGCGCGGGTCGTCGACGGCGATACGATCGAGGTCGCGGGCCGGCGCGTCCGGCTGCACGGGATCGACGCTCCCGAGCGCGACCAAGCCTGCGAGCGAGGCGGGCGGCGCTATGCCTGCGGGGAGGAGGCGGCGCGGGCGCTGGCGGAACTGGTGGCGGGGCGCCACGTGCGTTGCGCGGGCCGCGGCGAGGACCAGTACGGGCGTGTCATCGCCGTCTGCCGGGCGAACGGCACGGACCTCGGCGAGGCGATGGTGCGCGCCGGCTGGGCCGTCGCGTTCCGTCGCTACGCGGAGGATTACGTCGATGCAGAGGCCGCCGCCCGCCGTGCCGGCGCGGGGCTCTGGGCGGGCCGGTTCGAGGCGCCGGAGGATTGGCGGCGGCAACGGCCGGCCGGACGGTAGGGGCGAACCGCCATCCGCCGCGGCGGGCGGCGCGGCAGCACCGTCACGCGCCCGGGATGCCCGCCGCTGCGGGGGCGGGCGCGACTCCGCCCTCCGGGCACGCCGCCTTCCGGATGGGGAGACGTACGTCCTTCGGCGGGGATGCCCGCCGTTCGTGGAGGGGAAGGCATCGTCCTCCTCCAACGGATAGCCTGCTTTCGACGCGCTCTCCCCCGCGCGGCCGACGACCGATGCAACGTTTCGGCCGCCGGATGCCGCGCGTACCTTACCTGCGCAGCACCAATGCCGTCGCGGGAAGGACAGGGCATGCCCGATCGCGTCCGTCTCAGCTCCGGATCGCCTGCGCCCTTCGCGCCGCCGCCCTGGCAGGCGCCGATGGACCTCGCGAAGTTCGGCCCGGACCTGCTGTGGGCCTGCACCGCCTGGTCCATGCCCGAGTTCCGCTGGGTGCCGGAGGCCGGGGGCGGGCCCCTTACCGTCACCGTCTTCGGCAGCGCGGATGCCGTCGGCGTCGACACCTTCGCCAGCGCGGAGGTCTCCGCCACCCTGATCGCGCGCGGCGCGGTGAGTCTCGCCTTCGGCACGGCGAGCTTCGTCGCCTGCGCCACCTCGCCGCTCGGCGGGCCGGCCTTCGCCGCGGCGACGAGCGGGGTCAGCGCCAGCGCCGACATCCTCGTCACCCTCACCGAGACGACGTCGGGCAGCGGCGAGGCGGACGGCCTGAGCTGGTGGTACGAGGCGAGCCGGACGACGTTCTTCGCGTTCGACGTCATGGGCCTCGCGCCGCTCGGCGGGCCGATCGGGCTGGCCGCGACGACCAGCGCGACGATCGACGGGCCCTTGCGCATCGGCGGCAACCTGGCCGTCTTCGACGTCGAGAGCACGGTCTGGGGCGATCACACCCGCAACGAGGTGAGCGTCCAGGCGCTGGCGCTCGAGGACGCGTACTCCGGCGTGCTCGTCGTGGTGCAGGTGGCCACCGCCGACGATCCGTGGGGCACCGGGCACCTCTTCGTGCGCGGCACCGCGAAGGGCGAGCGCATAGTCGCCGGGGCGGGCGACGACTGGGTGTTCGGCCTGGCGGGCCACGACACCCTCCTGCTCGGCGAGGGCGACAACGCCGGGTTCGGCGGCGCGGGCAACGACCGGATCACCGCCGGGGCGGGCGACGACTGGCTGTTCGGCGGCGCCGGCAACGACCTGCTCGAGCTCGGCGACGGCACCAACATCGGCTTCGGCGGCGCCGGCAACGACACGATCCGGGGCGGCGGCGGGAACGATGCGATCTACGGCGGCCGCGGCAACGACGTCATCGACGGCGGCGGCGGCAACAACACCTTCCTGCTCGGCGCGTGCGGGTTCCTCGGCGACGGGAACGACCGGTTCGTCGCCGGTGGCGGCGCCGACTGGTACCTGCTCGCCGGCGGCCCCTTCGGCTGCGACACGATCGGAGGATTCACGGCGAGCCAGGGCGATCGGCTGGTCGCCTTCGCCGGCGACTGGGACACCGAGGCGGGGCTGCGCGCGCTCAACGGGACCTTCGTCCTCCTCTTCCGCTCGCCGACCGATGCCGACGATCTGATCGTCGCCTTCGCGATCTCGCCGACGCCGTCGGTCCTCGTGCTGGACGAGTTCTTCCGGCTGAACCCCGAGTACGCGGCGGCGCCGCGCCACGGCATCCTCAGCGACGACGAGGCGCTGCCGATCCTGCGCGGCATCTTCGTCGACGGCGACACCAGCCCCGAGGTCGCCATCCGGGCCGAGCCGTTCCGGCTCGGCGAGGCCCTAGGCCTTCTCGGCTAGGGCCTGGCGTCGCGCCAGCCGCGCGTGCGACGGCGGCGCCGCCGATCCCCGCGCCCCGCCCATCGGAGAAGGGACGAAGGGCGGTGCGACGCGAGGGAGTCCCGTGCCGGCTATGCTTTCAGAGCCGGGCGTGCGCGGACGGTGTAGGGCGGCGTCACCGATCCGGGCAGTCCGCCCGGAGGGAGGGGGTCCGCCGCCTGCACCATTCCGTTCCCGTCTCGCGGGTCGGTAGCATCATCAGAAAGGGACTCACGAGCGCAGGCCAGGGCCATGTCAGTCACCGTCACCTCGAACGTCAGCATGGAGACCGCCGTCGTCGGGACGTCCGAGGGGACGATCACCGAGGCGGAGATCTACACGCTTGACCTAGCCTTCGCCCTCTGCGCGGATGGCGGGGACGGCGGCATGGCGCTGCTGGTCGGCGGCGATGCGATCGCCCTCGGCGAGAACACCCTCGCCGCGGCCGGCGTCACCGTCGTGCTGACCGACGGCGGCAGCGCCACCGAGGGCTACGCCACTGCCGGCTTCGATGCGGTCGCGGTGTCGGAGGGGGGCGGCATGGCCTTCGCCTCGACGGTCGCCTTCGCGGAGGTGTCGGGCGACGCGGACCGCAGCTTCACCATGTCCCACGGCACGACCTGGACGTTGGTGGCGGACGGCACCACCGCGACCTCGTCGAGCACGCTGTCCACGACCTACGCGCTCGACGTCGCTCTCTCCGGATGCTGGGCCGGCGGCGACGCCGGGGCGGCGTACGATCCGCTGCCGCCGCCGGAGGCGTTCGATCCCCTGCCGCTCGGCGGGAACGACGGGTGCGGCGGCGACCCCTATGCGTCGCTCGACGGCAACGTGGCGTATTTCGGGGTGTATGCGGTGGCGTACGGCGACAACACCGCGCTCCAGGTCGACGCGCTCGCCTTCGTGCTCGAGGACCAGCTCTCGAACGTCACCGTGGTCGTGGCTGCCGCCGTCTACTGATGAGCCCCGGCGGACGGGCCGGGCGCGCAGGGGGTGTCCCGTGGCCATCGCGCCGTCCGCCTCCATCCCGCGCCTGCGCGCGCGCATGCGGCCCCGGCCTGATGCCCGAAGGCGTAATACGGAGAGCGAATGCAGAAGTGGCGATGCCGGACCGCCACGTCGTCTGGTCTTCCGCACTACAGGCCTGGCGCCGATTCTCTCCTTCCTTCGTCGATTACATCGGATGCTCCTTTGACCCCATCGCGGCCGGAAATCTAGCGTGACCGCGTCGGCATCGTGCCGGCGGCAGCAACGAGCGGAGGCATGACGGTCATGTGGGATTACAATTTCGAAGTCGAAAAGGAGATCGACGTCAAGGTCGACTACGAAGTTGACCTGGAGATCTCGACGGATCCGAAGCTCGACAGCTGGGTCGACGTGGACCACTACTACGACGTCGACGTCGACATCAAGGGCAACGACGCCACCTGGAACATCGACATCGAGGCGCTTGGCGACAACACCTCGGTCCAGCTCAACCTGTTCGTGCTGGTCACCGACTACATGTCGAGCATCATCACGACGGGTTACGCCGCCGTCGACTGATCCGCCGATCCCGGACCCGCGCACCGGGAGGGGCCCGCGGCGCCGCCGCGGGTCTGGAGGGGCTCCAGGCCACGGCCCGGGGCCCCTCCCGCATGCGCGGATCGCGCCGCGCGGGGGCGGCGCACGCAGCGGCGCGCGCCGCCTCTCGGCGACCGGCCGCAGCCGTTGGGGGGATCGACGAAGGGGCGATGCCCGCGGACCATCGTCGCATTCCCGCTAAGCCCAAAGGCGACCCGCCGTGTGCGCCGTTGGTGCAAGACTCGGCGCGCCCATACCCTCAGCGGCACACGGGCGGTCGTGCTGGGGCGGCCGCGGCGGAAAGGTCGCAGCGATGGCCAGGCTCAACAGGATCATCGGGGGTCCGGGGCGCGACAGCCTGACGGGGACAAGCGGGGACGACTTCATCGACGGCGGCGCCGGCAACGACATGCTGGTCGGCGGCGGGGGCAACGACGTGCTGCGCGGCGGCCCCGGCGCGGATTCCCTCGTCGGCGGCAACGGCATCGACACCGCGGACTACACCACCTCGCCCGCCGGGGTGACGATCGCACTGAACCAGAACCCGAACCTGACCACGCGCGGCTTCGGCGGCGACGCGACCGGGGACACCCTGGCCGGGATCGAGAACCTGACCGGCTCCCACTCCAACGACATGCTCACCGGCAACGGCCTGGCCAACCGGCTGATCGGCAACCTCGGCAACGACACGCTGCGCGGCATGGACGGCGACGACGTGCTGTTCGGCGACACCGTGGCGGACCTCGACGACGACGGCGAACCCGACGACGCGGACGGCGACGGCGTCCCGGACGGCGTCCATGGCCCGGCCGGCGGCGCCGACCTGCTGGACGGCGGCATGGGCAACGACACGCTCTTCGGGGGCGGAGGCAACGACACGCTGCTCGGCGGCTTCGGCGATGACGTGCTCCGCGGCGGCCACGGCGCCGACCTGCTGCACGGCGGCGACGGCAACGACTGGATGGACGGCGGCGAGGGAAACGACACCCTCGTCGGCGGCTTCGGCAGCAACACGATGATGGGCGGCGCGGGGGATGACGAGATCGTCGCCTCGATCGGCGACGACCTGATCTCCGGCGGCGACGGCAACGACTGGGTCTCGGCCGGCGTCGGCAACGACACGGTGCGCGGCGGCGCCGGCGACGACACCATCCTGGGCGGGTCCGGCGCGGACGAGCTGTACGGCGGCGACGGCGACGACTGGCTCAACGGCGGCGAGGGTCCCGACCTGATCGACGGCGGGGAGGGGAGCGACACGGCGGACTACTCGACCGCGGGCAGCCCGGTCCTCGTCGACATGCAGAACGGCGTGACCGGGGGCGCCGCCGCGGGTGATACGCTGGTCGGCATCGAGAACCTGGTCGGGTCCGCCGGCGACGACATTCTGATCGGCGACGCCGCGGACAACCGGCTGGAGGGCGGTCCCGGCGACGACACCATCTCGGGCGAGGGCGGCGACGACACGCTGGTCGGCGGAGCGGGCGCGGACCTGCTGATCGGCCAGTCCGGGCTCGATACCGCGGACTACTCGGCATCGCCCGCCGCGGCGACGGTCCAGCTCAACGGCACCGCCGCCGATCCGACCATCGCCGGCACCGGCCTCGGCGGCGACGCGGAGGGCGACACCCTGATCCTGATCGAGCGGATCATCGGTTCCGCCTTCGACGACGTGCTGATCGGCAGCGAGCTGTCCGACACGCTCATGGGCGGTTCGGGCGCCGACACGATCGACGGCCGGGGCGGCATCGACACGGCGGAATACTCCTCCTCCTCCGCGGGGGTCTGGGTGACGCTCGACGCGAGCGGGACGACGATCGGCGTCGGCGGCGATGCGGAGGGCGATCACATCTCGAACATCGAGAACCTGATCGGCTCCGATCACAACGACACCCTGTTCGGCAGCGCCGTGGCGAACCGCCTCGACGGCGGCGCCGGCGACGACCTGCTGCGCGGCGGGCCGGGCGCCGACACGCTGATCGGCGGCGACGGTATCGACACCGCCGACTACTCCGCCGCGGCGAGCGCCGTCGCGGTGCTCGCCACCACCACCCCGGGCGTGCTGGCCGGCACGGTGGGCGATGCCGCCGGCGACATCCTGGTCGAGGTGGAGAACCTGATCGGCTCGGCCTTCAACGACACCCTGGCCGGGACCGCCGGCGCCAACCTGCTGATCGGCGGCGCCGGCAACGACACGCTCTCCGGCGGCGACGGCAACGACACGCTGGTCGGCGGCGCCGGGGCCGACAGCCTGATCGGCGGCAACGGCATCGACACCGCGGACTACTCCACCTCGCCGGGCGGCGTCGTCGCCGTGATCGGCGGCGTCGTCACGTCGGGTCAGCCGGCCAACAGCCACGCCGCCGGCGACACGATCACGAGCTCGATCGAGAACCTGATCGGCTCGGCCTTCGACGACACGCTGGTCGGCAGCGCCAACGGCGGCTCGGTCGCGAACCGGCTCGTCGGCGGCGGGGGCAACGACCTGCTGATCGGCAACGACGGCAACGACACGCTCGACGGCGGCGACGGCAACGACACGCTGGTCGGCGGCCTCGGCGCCGACCTGCTGCTCGGCGGCAACGGCAACGACACCGCGGACTATTCCGCCGCGGCGAGCGCCGTCGCGGT
>NZ_BMKS01000007.1:179740-206727 GCF_014644455.1 Caldovatus sediminis
CCTGGCCGGGACCGCCGGCGCCAACCTGCTGATCGGCGGCGCCGGCAACGACACGCTCTCCGGCGGCGACGGCAACGACACGCTGGTCGGCGGCGCCGGGGCCGACCGCCTGACCGGCGGCGCCGGCGCGGACCTGTTCCTCTACAACTCGGTCGCCGAAGGCGCGGCGGCCACCTTCGACTGGATCACCGACTTCGAGCCTGGCGTGGACAGGCTGAGCGTCGAGGCGATCGACGCCGGTCCGGCACCGGGCGACCAGGGATTCCTGTGGATGGGGACCGGCGGCCTCGCCGGCGGCGGCGTCGCCTCGGCGCGGTACTTCCTGGGGAGCGTCAGCGGGACCCCGGGGCTCATCATTGACTTCGATGTCGACGGCAACGGCGCGATCACCTCGGCCGACATGCGCGTCTTCCTGCAGGGACTGGCCATGATCTCGGAGAGCGACCTGCTCCTCTAGCCGCGATCGCCCTGCGCGTGCGCACCGAAGGCGGGCACGCCAGGGCGTGAAGCGCCGGCGCGAGCGCGCCTCGTCCCGAACCGCCCGGGCACGGTCGGGGCAAATCGGGTCGAGGCCGCCGAATCCCGCCGGGTGCGGAGCCCTTCGTGCGCCTTGCCGCCGCGGGCGCCGCCGGCGCCGATCGGCCCTCAATCAATGCGTCGTCGGTGCCGCGCGGTCGTGGGCTTCGCGGGCCGGCGCGAGGTTTTCCGCTCCGGACGCATCGTCGGCGGCCGGCGCGGAGGGCGCGGCAGCCGTTGCGGACCGCGGCACCGGCAGGGTGACGGAAGCGAGCGCGGCCTGGGTGCGGTTCGCCGCGCCGAGCTTCTTCATGATCTGGCGGACATGCACCTTGACCGTCGGCTCCTTCATGCCGAGCGCGCGGGCGATGGCCTTGTTGGAATGGCCTTCCTGGAGGCGGCTCAGGACCGCCTGCTGCCGCTGGGTGAGGGCGCTCGGGGACGCGGTCGCCGAGATCTCGCCCTTGCGCGCGGCGGCGTGAGTCGCGCCGCGCGGGGCGAGGCCGACGCCCCGGGGGCTCAGCAGCGCCCCGGGCGGGAAGTAGGAGCCGCCGCCCATGATGAAGGCGAAGGCCTGGAGCGTCACGTCCGGATCCGTGCTGGTCGGGATGAAGCCGCGGGCGCCGGCGCGGAACGCGGTCACCACCTCGGCAGGGCTGTCGCAGTCCGAGACCACCGCGAGGGGTGTCCGCGGCAGGGAATCGGCGAGGGTCCTGAGCCAGCCCAGCGCCAGCGGATCGGCGAGCGACATCCCGCCGAGGTTGAGCACCGCCAGGGCGCAGTGTCGGGCCTCGGCCGCCGCCTCGGCGACGAGGTCGGGCGGAATCGCGGCGACGGAGACGCGGTTCGCCTCGGCCCATTCGCGCATCAGCCTGGCCAGCCCGGCGCGGCGCAGAATCATCGAATCGACGACCATCACGACCGGTGCCGCCGCCGCCGCTTCCGCGACCGTCTCTTGCATGGCAGGCTCCGCACATCCTCCAAGGGGGTCGGATGCTTCGCTGAGGCCCGGTCACTCCAGCGGGAACGCGTCGCCGAGCGGCGGCCGACCCTGTTCGCCAATCGTTGCTTTCCGGTGGAAGACCCGCTGCATAGACCTCGCAGGAAAGGAAAGGCCTTGCAGAAAAAGTAAGCCCCTACAGGCGCTTGGCACAATCCAGCCGAAGGCGTAGTGCGTTTAGCCTTGAAGGGGGGGCGGCGGCGAGCCGGAGCGGGACGGCAAGGTCGCGCGCAGAGGAATTCGGCTGAAAGTGTTAGGCTTGGTGCGGCAGCGCCGGCGCCCCCGGTTGCCGTATGGCGGTCGCACGAGCGGCCGGGGCGAGCACGGCGCCGCGGTTGGCCGCACCTCCGGGGGCGCCGGGCGAACGAGGGCGGAGCGGGGACCACGGTCGTTTTCCTTCCCGGGACACGCCGCCGCGACCGTCGTCGTCACGAGGCCCTCGAGCCGCTCGCCGCCCGGTCGCGTCTGCCGTCGGCTGCCTGGGCAAGGCGGGACCGGATCTGGCTCGCCCGCCCCTGCCTGGCCGGGGCGGCCGGCGAGGCCGCCGAAGAGGGCCTAACCCGCCCCGAGAGGGCGCGTCTGCTCCTCCGCGGGGGCACGGAGCGCCGAGGATCCGGGCTTCGGCCGGATCACGAAGGGCGGCGGCGCGGGAGGCGGCAGTTCCGCGCCGCCCTGGCGGACGGCGGAGAGGGCGGCCTGCGTCCGGTTGGACGCGCCGAGCTTCACCATGATCTGCCGGACATGGACCTTCACCGTCGACTCGCACATGGACAGTTCGCGGGCGATCCGCTTGTTCGACAGGCCTTCACGGAGCAGCTTCAGGACCTCGACCTGGCGCGCGGTGAGCGCTCCGGCGCGCCTGGCCACGCGGCCGACGCCTTCCGCATCCTCGGTTCCCTCGCGGACCAGGGCGCCCGCGAGGTCCGCGCCGGCAAGCAGGGCGTCGGGCGGGAAGTAGGCGCCGCCGGCGACGACGAAGCGCAGCGCGCGGATCATCACCGGCGGGTCGATCCGCGCCGTGAAGAAGGCGCGCGCGCCGGCCCTGGCCGCAGCGACGACGGCGGGGGCGTCGTAGCGGTCCGCGAGCACCGCGATCGGCGCCGCGGCGTGGTGCCGGCGCAGGTCGAGCATCGTCGCCTGGATCTCGGGCGCGTCGGCCGAGGCCCCGCCGATGCTCAGCAGCACGAGGTGGACCTCGCCCGGCGGCGCGACGCCGATGGCGGACGCCGCGGACTCGATGACCTCGAGGTCGAGCCCCTCGGCACCCGCCGAGCCTTCCAACAGCCGTGCGAGCCCGGCTCTGCGAAGGGGCAGGTCGTCCATCAGCAGAACCCGAGGCCGGGCATTGTCAGGATGCTCAGGTTCCATGCTTCATCCCCTCAGGCGATGTCCGGATCGAAAGGGCGTCAGAGCGGCCTGGCCGGCTGTGGCCCGCGCCGCGGCGTTCTGCGGCCATGCCCCGTGTCGTCCTGCTCGTCCGGTGGCCGCGTGGCGGCCGCCGGGCCTGCGGGGCCGGTTCCGCCGGTCGCAGCGGGCGTCCTCCGCCGGCAGCGGCGCAGCCTTCACCAACCGATCCCTCCTGGCTTGAACGGCGGTGGTCGGGCGGGGCGCCGCCGGCCGCACGTGCGGCCCGGCAGGGATCCCGGCCAGCGAAGAGCGAGGCAGCGGCGCGCCACAACCTTGCGTTGTCTTTCGCAGTATGGCGTCACACCAAATCTGAACATCAGCTTGGACATTGTCCGGCAAATTTTTAATGAAACCGATAGTGTTCCTAGTGTTTAGGACAAATACAGATACGGCAGGTGTAACATTTTGTTGACGACTTGTTTTTGGATTTTTGTGGCCATCTCTTTCCACGATGGGTAGAGGAGCAGCGATGGCAAGATCATGATATTTTCTGGAATGATATTTTCGAACGAATCCGCAATGAGGTCCCGGCGTCCGGGATCATCGTGGTCCGACATTGCCAGGCGCGGGCCCGAACAGGGCGCGCCCCGCATGCGGCGGCGTCTCATCGCGCCGGCCGGGACGGGCGCCGGCGTGACGGCCGGATCACGACAGCGCATGCCCGACTGGCGGCGTGACGAGCCGGGCCTCGCCAGCGCGCCGTCGCGCGACGCGGCGCGGCGCCGCGCCGGCAGTCAGCGTGGGCGGGAGCGCGAGTAGCGGTCCGGAACAGCCGCGCCGAGGCGAGGGCGAAGCCGGCCGGCGGGGCGCCGCGGAGGGGTGGCGGCGTTTCTCCCGCCGCACGCTCATTGGCCCGAGAACGGTCGGGCCGCCGCCTCGCGCCGCCGCGCCGAGAGGGGCGCTCCCACCGCCAACGCCCGATGAATACCGCGGCGGACCGGCGTGCTCGCCCGCACGAGCAGGTCCTGCCACATCCGGCGCAGCAGCGCGCGCCGGCGGTGGAACTCGAAGTCGAATGCCCCATCGTCGCGACGGCGCAACGCCATCGGTCCAGGCCCGGACATCATGGCTGCCTCCTTGCGGGCGCGGAGCCCGTCCGTCCCGTTCGCGCCGAGGTCCGCCGACTGTGCGGCGTGGCGGGGGGGCCTGCTCCGCCGCGTCCGACCCCCCAGGCCGTGGTCATGCCCGCGAGCCGGCATGGCCGAGCGGACTCTCCGGGATCGGGCGCCTCCCGGCGGCGGGGCGGAGGCCGGGCGCGCGGCGGTCCCGACATGCGAGGGCCGCAACGAAGCCCCCCGACAATCGGACCCGGCCATGCTCTCCTGCGCGGATGCGCCACCCCGACGCCTCACGCCGCCCGATCGTGCCGCCGCCCGGAAGCCGCGGCTACATCGCCGCCATCGTCGCGGCGCAGGTGCTCACCCAGCTCGGCGCCTTCGCGCTGCCGGCCCTGCTGCCCGGCTACATCGCGCGCTGGTCGCTCTCGAATACCGAGGCCGGCTGGCTGCTCGGCATCTTCTTCGCCGCCTACGTCGCGGCCGTGCCGGTGCTGGTGGCGCTGACCGACCGGGTGCCGGCGCGACGCGTCTACCTCGTGGGTGCGGGGTGCACGGCGCTGGCGCACCTCGGCTTCGCCACGCTCGCCGAGGGGTTCTGGTCGGCGCTGGCGCTGCGCGCGCTGGCCGGCGTCGGCTGGGCGGGGGCCTACATGCCGGGGCTGAAGGCGATCGCCGATCCGCTCGAGGGCGCGGCGCAGTCGCGCGCCGTGTCGTGGCACGCGGCCGGCGTCGGCATCTCCGGTGCCGCGTCGTTCGCCGTCGCGGGGCTGTGCGACGCGCTGGCCGGGCCGGGAGCGGCCTTCCTGCTCGGCGCCGCCGCCGCCGGCCTCGCCTTCGGCATCGTCGCCGCGGTGGTGCCGGCGACCGCGCTGCCGGCGCGCGGGGCGGCGGACGGGGAGGGCCCGCGCCGGCAGCGGGCGCTGCTCGACTTCCGGCCGGTGCTGCGCAACCGCCGCGCCATGGCCTGGATCGCCGGCTACACGGTGCACACCTGGGAACTGGCGGCGCTGCGGGCGTGGGCGGTGACCTTCCTCGCCGCGGCCGCCGCGCATGCGGGCGAGGGCGGCGTCCCCGACTGGCTGCCCGGCCCGACCGCGCTCTTCACCCTCGCCGGGCTGGCCGGGATCGCCGTCTCGGTGACCGGGAACGAGGCAGCGCAGCGCCTCGGGCGGTTGCGCGTGGTGAGCCTGGCGATGGGCGTGGCGGCGGCACTGTCGCTGCTCGCGGGCTGGGCGGTGGCGGCGCCGGTGGCGGTCGCCGCGCTGCTGGTGCTGCTGTGGAACGCGGCGGTCTATCTCGACAGCTCGGCGCTGACCGCGGGGACCGTGCAGGCGGCGGAGCCGGGGCTGCGAGGCGCGACCATGGGGCTGCACAGCATGTGCGGCTATGCGGGGGGGTTCCTAGGCCCGCTCGGCGTCGGCGTGGCGCTGGACCTCGGCGGCGGGGCGGGGAGCGTCGTCGGCTGGGGGCTCGGCTTCGGGCACCTCGCGCTGGTCACCCTGGCGGGGCTCGTGGTGCTGCGCCGGCTCGGCCGCGGCGGAGCGGCGCCCGGCTGAACCGCGCCGCCGTCGCGACGCGCGCGGCCGGCACGCACGGGTCCTTGCCCGAACGAACCGGCGGGCGGCTCGGCCGTTCAGGCGTCGCAACCTCCGGAGGGGAGCGGTTCGATGGCGGTAGCGGACGGCGGTGGCGGCGGCCTCGGCGGGTTCCTCGCGGATCTGGGCAGGAGGCGGTCACGGACGATGCGCGAGGTGGCCGAGGACATCGGGCGGCGGGTCGGCGAGGAGATGCGCGGGCGGCAGGCCGCCGCCGACACGCGGGCGGAGCTGGCGCGGCTCTGGCGCCGGATCGAGGAGCTGGTGGAGGACCGCGCCACGCCGGCGGCGTCGCGGATGGCGCGCACGGCCAGCGCCTACGCCGAGGAGGGGCGGGACCTCGCGCTCGACGCGGCCGAGTGGGTGCGCGACGCTGCCCGCGCGCGGCCGCTGCTGGCGATCGGGGTCGCCATCGGCGCGACGTTGCTGGTGGCCGGTCTGCTCGGCGCGTTCGGGCGCGGCGGATCGCGCGGCCGCTGATGCCGGCCGCGCCGCCCGCCCGCGCGGCGGCGCCCGGATTCGCGCCGCGCGCCGTGCCGTGAGGCGGGCGCGCCGCGAGGCCCGCTGCGCTCGGCCATGCCCGCCGCAACGGACCTCGCCCGCCGCCTGTCGAGCCGATTCACGCAGCCGGCGGTTGCCAGCCGTCCGCGGTCCTCCACCCGCCCGGCCGGCGCAGCTCGGCCGGCGCGTAGGGCGCTGCCTCCGCCGGCCGGTGGTCGGGCACCCCAAGGGGCGCGCCTTCGCGCAGCGGCGCGCAGAGCGTGCCGAACGGGCCCAGCGCCGCGGGCGGCGTGCCCGCAAGCGCCGGGCGCCAGCCCGCGGGGAGGGGGATCGGCTCCGCGCCGAGATTGAAGGCGCAGAGCAGCCGCTCGCCCCGCCAGCTGCGCAGGAAGGCGAGCAGCGGCGACGGCGTGTCGAGCGGCTGCAGCTCGCCGAGCCGCAGCGCGGGATGCCGGCGCCGCAGCGCCAGCATCTCCCGGGTGAAGGCGAGCACGCTGCCGGGGTCGGCCTCCTGCGCGTCCACCGCGCGCGCCCGGTGCTCCGGCGGCACCGGCAGCCAGGGCGTCGCGTGCGGTGCGGTGAAGCCGGCATGCGGTGCGGATGCGCGCCAGGGCATAGGCGTGCGGCTGCCGTCGCGGCCGCGGTACTCGGGCCAGTAGGCGAGGCCGAAGGGGTCGCGCAGCGCCTCGAAGGGCAGGTCGGGCTCGGGCAGGCCGAGCTCCTCGCCCTGATAGAGGCAGGCGGCGCCGCGCAGGGTGAGGAGCAGCGCGAGCAGCAGCCTGGCGACGCGCGGATCGCCGGCATGGCCGGGCGGCGCCCAGCGGCTCGCGGCGCGCGGCACGTCGTGGTTGCTGAAGGACCAGCAGAGCGTGCCGCCGGGACCCTCGCCGACGGCCGCCGCGGCGAGCAGCGTCCTCGCCGCGGCGTGGTCGAAGCCGTTGCGCAGCGGGCCCAACGTATAGGCGAGGTGGAGCAGGTCGTCGCCGTCCGTGTAGGCGGCGATGCGGCCGAAGGCGCCCGGCTGGGAGGAGACCTCGCCGAGCAGCGCCGTGCCCGGATGACGGTCCGCCACCGCGCGCAGGCGCCGCAGCACCGCGCGCCCGTCGGGGTGGAGCATGTCGTGGCGGTGGTGCTGAAGCGCGAAGGGCTTGGCCGGGATCACGCCTCCCGGCGGCGGCGCCGGCGGATTGCTGGGCAGCGCGGGATCGTGGGCGAGGAAATCCACCGCGTCCAGCCGGAAGCCGTCCACCCCGCGCGCCAGCCAGAACCGCGCGATCCGCTCGAGGGCGTCGAGCACCGCAGGGTGGCGCAGGTTCAGCGCCGGCTGGGAAGGGAGGAAATGGTGGAGGTAGTACTGGCGCCGCCGCGGCTCCCAGCTCCAGGCGGAGCCGCCGAACACGGACAGCCAGTTGTTGGGCGGCGTGCCGTCCGGCGCCGGATCGGCCCAGACGTACCAGTCGGCGCGCGGGCCGCGGCGGGCGGCGCGGCTCTCCAGGAACCAGGGGTGCCGGTCCGAGGTGTGGCCGGGGACGAGGTCGAGCAGCAGGCGGAGGCCGCGGTCATGTGCGGCGACGACCAGGCGGTCCACATCCTCGACGCGGCCGAACGCGGGGTCCACCGCGCAGTGGTCGGCCACGTCGTAGCCGAAGTCGCGTTGCGGCGAGAGGTAGAAGGGGCAGACCCAGATCGCGTCCACCCCGCCGAGCCCCGCGATGTGGTCGAGGCCGTCGAGGAGACCCGGCAGGTCGCCGAGGCCGTCGCCGTTCGAATCGCGGAAGCTGCGCGGATAGACTTGATAGAGCACCGCACCGCGCCACCAGGGCACGGCGTCGCAGCGCTCCTCGGCCGCGGGGGGCATGGCGGGTTCCGGCTCGGACGGAGAGGTTGAAAATCGGGCGGGCCGATCCGCGTGATGGCGCGGTGCCGGGCGTTGCGCAAGGCCGTCCTCCGCGCGACGCGCGCGGCGCCGGCGGCGCCCGGGGATGGCGTTGCGGAGCCCGGCGCGGCCGGGCATGAAGGCGCCCGCGCCCGCAGCGGTCAGGGGGGATCGGCCAGGTGGTCCAGGCGCTCTTCGTCCACCAGAACTTTCCGGGGCAGTACCGGCACCTCGCGCCCGCGATCGCGCGGCGCAAGGGGGCGCGGGTGATCGGCCTCGGCGAGCGGCCGAACATCGCGCTGCCCGGCGTGCAGCACGTCCGCTACCCCCCGCCGCAGGGGCCGGGCGAGAAGACCCACCGCTACCTGCGCCCGATCGAGGGGGCGGTGCGCCGCGGCCAGGCGGCCGCCCAGGCCTGCGTCGGGCTGCAGCGGCAGGGATTCCGGCCCGACATCATCTGCTGCCACCCCGGATGGGGCGAGGGACTCTACCTGCGCGACGTCTTCCCGGATGCGCGCCTGCTCTACTACTGCGAATACTACTACAACGCGCGCGGCGGCGACGTCGGCTTCGATCCGCAGCAGGAAGTGACGATCGACGAGATGGCGCGGGTGCGGACGCTGAACATCACGCAGCTCCTCTCGCTCGAATCCTGCGACTGGGGCGTGAGCCCGACGGTGTGGCAGCGCAGCCGCTATTCGCCGCTGCTGCGCCACCGCATCTCGGTGGTGCACGAGGGCGTGGACACCGATGCGGCCGCGACGCCGGAGGGGCCGGCCGAGTTCGCGCTGCCGGATGGCCGGGTGCTGCGCCGCGGCGACGAGGTGGTGAGCTTCGTCTCGCGCAACCTCGAACCCTATCGGGGCTTCGACGTCTTCATGCGCGCCCTGCCGGCGATCCTCGGGCGCCGTCCGGCGGCGCAGGTGGTCGTCGTCGGCGGCGAGGAGCGCGGCTATGGCCGCCTGGCGCCGGGCGGCGGGAGCTGGAAGGCCCACCTGCTGAAGGAGCTCGATGGCCGCCTCGACCTCTCGCGCATCCACTTCGTCGGCCGCATCCCGCATCCGGAGCTGCTGGCGCTGTTCCGGGTGACGCGGGCGCACGTGTACCTGACCTATCCCTTCGTGCTCTCCTGGAGCATGATCGAGGCGATGGGCTGCGGGGCGCTCGTCATCGGCTCGGCCACGCCGCCGGTGGAGGAGGTGGTCCGGCACGGCGAGAACGGGCTGCTCGTGGACTTCCACTCGGTGGGGGAGCTGGCGGACACGGTGGTGGGCGCGCTGACCGCCCCCGAGCGCCACGCGCCGCTGCGTGCCGAGGCGCGGCGGACGGCGGTGGAGCGGTACGACCTCCGCACCGTCTGCCTGCCGCGGCAGGTGGCGCTGTTCGACGCGGTGGCGGCGGGCAGGCCGGGCACCGCGGCGATCCCGGCGCCGGCCGGGGAGTGACGCGTGCGGCGCGGCATCCGGGCTGGACAGGCTCGCCCGCCCGGCGCGAGGATTTGCACACTCGAGCGAACGGAGAGTCACGCCATGGCGGGAGTTCTCGCAAGACGCGGATTGCTGGCCGCGACCGGGTCGGCGGCGGCGCTCGGCGCCGCCGGGCTCGGCGCCCGCGCGGCCCGCGCCCAGGCCGGGGGGACGGTGAACTTCATCGGCTGGTCGGCGGCGGTGGACCAGGTGCGCGCGCAGATCAGCGCCTTCGAGCGCGCGACCGGGATCCGCGTCAACTACGAGAACTTCCCCTGGGCGCAGTTCCGCACCGCCCTGGTGACGCGCCTCGTCGGCAACGCGCCGATCGACGTGAGCTGGATCTCCGACGCCTGGCTGCCCGAGTTCGCCGAGGCCGGCTGGCTGGCGAACATCGACGACATCCCCGAACTGATGAAGTACAACGCCGAGGCCGCGGAGTACTGCACGCAGTCCATGCGCTACCGCGGGCGGCAATACGGCCTCGCCTACTACGGCGACCACATGAGCTTCATGGTCAACGCCGAGCTGCTGCAGCGCGCCGGCATCCCGCAGCCGCCGGCGACCTGGGACGAGGTCGTGCAGGCCAGCCTGCGCATCAAGCAGCAGGGGATCGCGGAGTATCCGCTGCTGCTCAGCCTCGCCGCCGACACCTGGCTGATCGAGTTCGTCTCCGCCCTGGTGTTCAGCCACGGCGGGCGCTTCGTGGACGAGCGCGGCGAGGCGGTGATGGCCGATCCCGCCCGCGGCGCGGTGCGCGCGGCGCGCTTCCTGCGCGAGGCGATCCACACCCACCGCATTGTCTCGCCGGGGGCGGTGGAGACGGCGGAGATCAACGGGCTGCGCGCCTTCGGCTCCGGCGCGCATGCCTTCGCCATCGTGCCCACCTACCGCATCCGGGCGCTGAACGACCCCTCGCAGTCGCAGGCGGCGGGCAGGATCCGGCTGGCGCTGATGCCGAAGGGCGGGCCGGAGGGGACGAACGAGACCTGCGGCTGGATCCGCTTCTACGGCATGACGCCGGGGGCGAAGAACGACCGCGCCCGGCGCGAGCGGGCGGCGCGCTTCATCGAGTTCTTCGGCGGCCGCGACACCGCCGGCAACTACTCGATGCAGAAGCTGCTGCTGACGGACCTCGGCCTGCCCTTCTGCACCCTGCCGCTGAACCAGGACCCGGAGGTGCAGGGCTTCTGGACGCGCTGGGCGGGCGAGGGCGGCGGCGCGGTGATCGCGGCGCAGTCGGCGCGGACGCGCAAGAAGGACGTGATCTCGCCCTGGTTCGGCGAGTGGGTGGAGACGGCGAACCAGGCGTGGCAGAGCGTCTGCCTCGGCCGCGCCGAGCCGGAGGCGGCGATGCGCGCGGCGGCGGCGAAATGGACCGAGCTGCGGCGGGCCTTCCGGTAGCGCCGTGCTCCGCCTCGGCTACGACGAGCGCGCCGCCGCGCTCCTGGTGTTCCCCGTGGTGGCGGTGCTGCTTGTGGTCGCCGCCTTTCCGATCCTCTACTCCTTCTGGATCAGCCTGCACGACGTGGTGCTGACGCGGCCGCTGCGGCGGCCCTTCGTCGGGCTCGACAACTACCTGCGGGTGTTCGCCGACGAGCGCTTCTGGATCGCGGTGGCGCGCACCACCGTGTACACGGTGGTGACGGTGGCGGCGACCACCGTGCTCGCCGTGCTGGTGGCGCTGCTGCTGAACGAGGCCTTCCCCGGGCAGCGCCTGCTGAACGCCCTGCTGCTGCTGCCCTGGGCGACGCCCTCGGTCGTCAACGGCCTGATGTGGAAGTGGATCTACGACCCGAGCTACGGCCTGCTCAACGGGCTCCTGGTGCAGCTCGGGGTGCTGGAGCGCTACCGCGCCTGGCTCGGCGACCCGGACCTGACGCTGCTGCTGATCGCCAACGCCGCGGTGTGGAAGCAGATGCCGCTCGCGGCGCTGCTCCTGATCGTGACCATGAAGGCGATCCCGGAGGACCTCTACCGCGCCGCCAAGGTGGACGGGGCGGGGACGTTCCGGCGCTTCCTGCACGTCACCCTGCCGGCGCTGCGGCCGGGGCTGATGCTGGTGCTGGTCTACGAGACGATGATCAGCATCCGCCACTTCGACCTGTTCCTGATCATGACCCAGGGCGGGCCGGGGGACGCGAGCTTCACCCTCTCCTGGTTCATCTACGTCGAGACCTTCCGCTCGCTCCGCTTCGGCACCGGGGCGGCGCTCTCCTACATCCTGGCGATGGCGACCTTCCTCCTCTCCTACCTGTTCATCCGCTTCCTGGGGCGGCGGCTGTGAGCGGGGCGGAGGATCGCCGCGCCCCGCCGCCCGGGCGCGCCGCGGCGCGGCGCCCGGTCGCGCCGCGGCTCGGGCGCGGGCTGCTGCTCGCGGCCTTCTCGCTGCTGTTCGTGCTCTACGTCGCGGGGCCGGTCGCCTGGCTCGTCTCCTCCTCGCTGCAGACCGAGGCGCAGGCGACGGCGGTGCCGCCCAACTGGCTGCCGCCCGAGCCGACGCTCGCCAATTTCGAGGCGATCTTCCGCGCCGGGGAGCGCGTCGTCACCTACGAGACGCGCCGCCAGGGCGACCCGGCGACCGGCGGCTTCCTGCCCACCGGGGCGCAGAACCTGCTGCCCTCGCTCCGCAACAGCCTGGTCGTCGGGCTGTGGGTGGCGGCGCTCAACCTGCTGCTCTCGCTCACCGCCGCCTACGCCATCGCGGTGATCGACTTCCGCGGGCGGCGCGCCACGCTCTACACGGTGCTGGCGACGCGGGTGATCCCGGACATCGCGCTGGTGGTGCCGCTGTTCCTGGTGATCCGCGCCCTCGGCCTGATCAACAGCCTGGCGGCGCTGGTCGTCACCTACCTCGCGGTGACGGTGCCGTTCACCATCTTCATCCTGATCTCCTACTTCGAGGGCATCCCGCGCGACCTCTACCGCGCCGCGCGGGTGGACGGATGCGGGCACTGGGGCGCGCTGCGCCAGGTCTACCTGCCGCTGTCGCTGCCGGCGCTGGTGGCGGCGCTGACCTTCGCCTTCCTGACGAGCTGGAACGAGTTCGTCTTCGCCCTGGTGCTGACGCAGAACGTCGAGGCGCAGACCCTGCCGATCGTGATCTCGGGCTTCGTGATGGATTTCACCACCAGCTTCTCCTTCGTCAACGCCGCCGGCGTGATCGCCATCGTGCCGCCGGTGCTGCTCGCCGTGCTGTTCCAGCGCTACATCGTCTCCGGCCTCACCGCCGGGGCGGTGAAGGGCTAGCGGGCGATGGCGACGATCGTCTGCGAGGCGCTGACCAAGCGCTACGGCGCCGTCACCGCCCTCGACGCGCTCGACCTCACCATCGCGCACGGCGAGTTCATGGTGCTGCTCGGCCCCTCGGGCTGCGGCAAGACCACGACGCTGAACCTGATCGCCGGGCTCGAGGAGGCGAGCGAGGGCCGCCTGCTGTTCGACGGGCGCGACGTCACCTGGCTGCCGCCGCACCGGCGCGAGGTGGCGATGGTGTTCCAGTCCTACGCCCTCTACCCCAACAAGACGGTGTTCGAGAACATCGCCTTCCCGCTGCGCCTGCGCCGCACCCCGCGCGCCGGGATCGAGCGCGCCGTGCGCGCCGCGGCCGAGCAGCTCGAGATCGCGCATCTCCTCGACCGCCGGCCGCACCAGCTCTCGGGCGGGCAGCGCCAGCGGGTGGCGCTGGGGCGGGCGATCGTGCGCAACCCGGCGGCGTTCCTGATGGACGAGCCGCTCTCCAACCTCGATGCCGCGCTGCGGCTCTCGATGCGCTCGCTGATCAAGCGGCTGCACCACCAGCTCCGCGCCACCTTCGTCTACGTCACCCACGACCAGGCGGAGGCGATGACGCTCGCCGACCGCATCGCGGTGATGCGCGGCGGGCTGATCCAGCAGCTCGACACGCCGGAGGGGATCTACGAGCGGCCGGCGAACCTGTTCGTCGCCGGCTTCCTCGGCAGCCCGCCGATCAACCTGATCGAGGGGCGGATCGAGGACGGCGCCTTCCGCCGTGCCGAGCTGCGCCTGCCGGCGCCGCGCGCCGAGCCGGGGCGCGAGGTGGTGCTCGGGCTGCGGCCGGAGGACGTGGAGGCGCCGGCGCCGCACCTCGTTCCGCTCGCCGGACGCGTCGAGCTGGTCTCGCCGCTCGGCTCGGACACCTATGCGGAGGTCTCCGGCCCGGCCGGCACCAGCCTCACGCTCCGCGTGCCCAAGGGATGGCGGGTGCGGGAGGGGGAGGGGATCGAGGTCGGGGTGGACCCGGCGCGGCTGCACCTGTTCGACCGCGCCACCGAGCGGCGCATCGCATGAGCGCCGCCGCCCCCGCGCCGCCGCCCGCGCCGGACGGGCCGCTCGGCCGGCCGCTGCGCCGGCGCGAGGACCGCCGGCTGCTCACCGGCGCCGGCCGCTTCCTCGACGACATCGAGGCGCCGCGCGCGCTGCACGCGGCGTTCGTCCGCAGCCCGCACGCCCATGCGCGCATCCTCGCGGTGGAGGCCGCCGCGGCGCGGGCCCTGCCCGGCGTGGTCGCGGTGCTGGACGGCGCGGACATCGCCCGCCTGGTGGCGCCGCTCCGCCTCGCGCCGCCGATCGAGGGGCTGCATCCGGTCGAGATGCCGCCGCTGCCGCGCGATGTCGCGCGCTTCGTCGGCGATCCGGTGGCGCTGGTGCTGGCGGAGACGCGCGCCGCGGCCGAGGAGGCGGCCGAGCGGGTCGAGGTGGAGTACGAGCCGCTCCCCGCCGTGGCCTCGCTCGCCGCGGCGGAGGCGCCGGATGCGCCGCGGGTGGACCCGGCGCTCCCCTCCAACCGCGTCTCGCGCCAGGAATTCGCGACCCCCGGCCTCGCCGCCGCCTTCGCCCGCGCGGCACGGGTGGTGGAGGCGCGCTTCGGCCAGCAGCGCCAGACCCACGCGCCGATGGAGCCGCGCGGCTGCCTCGCGGTCTGGGATGCCGGGCGCGAGCACCTGACCATGCATGTCGGCACCCAGGCGCCGCATCCCTACCGCAGCGCGCTGGCGGCGCGGCTCGGCCTGCGGGAGTGGCAGGTGACGGTGGTCGCGCCCGACATGGGCGGCGGCTTCGGCCAGAAGATCGTGCCGCTGCGCGAGGACCTCGCCTGCGCCGCCGCGGCGCGGATGCTGAATCGCCCGGTGCGCTGGCGCGAGACGCGGAGCGAGAACCTCGCCGCCGCGCTGCACGCGCGCGAGGAGGAGGTGACGACGCGCGCCGCCGTCGCCGAGGACGGGCGCCTGCTCGCCCTCGCCTGCCGCATCCGCAGCGACTTCGGCGCCTGGTGCTTCTTCCCCGCGAACTACATGGCGCGGGTGGTGGCGCTGATCCTGCCCGGGCCCTACCGGGTGAGGGAGTACGGCTACGAGGTCGAGGTGTTCCTCACCAACAAGTGCCCCTCCGGGCCGATGCGGGCGCCGATGGCCATCGCCTCCTGGGTGATGGAGGGGACGATGGACGCGATCGCGCGCGAGCTCGGCCTCGATCCGCTGGAGGTGCGGCGGCGCAATTCGATCACCGACGCCGACCTGCCCTTCACCACCGCCACCGGCGAACGCTACGACGCGGTGAGCCCACTCGCGACGCTGGAGGCGGCGGCGGCGGGGCTCGGCTACGACGGATGGCGCGCGCGCCAGGCGGCGGAACCGCGGCGGCTGCTCGGCCTCGGCCTGTGCACGGTGATCGAGAGCACCACCTACGGCAGCGCCTTCTACAAGGCCGCCGGCATCCCCGGTTCGGGGCACGAGGCGGCGGTGGTCCGGGTCGAGCCCTCGGGGGCGGTGATCGCCTCCTGCGGCCTGATGGGCTCCGGCCAGGGCTACGAGACGACGCTGGCGCAGGCCGTCGCCGCCGGCCTCGGCTGCGCGGTGGAGGAGGTGGCGGTGCAGCTCGGCCACACCGACATCGCGCCCTACGGCATGGGCAGCCGCGGCGCGCGCGGGGCGACGGCGGGGGGCGGGGCGCTCTACCTCGCCGGGCTCCGGCTGAAGGCGAAGGTGCTGGAGATCGCCGCCGTCCTGCTCGGCCGCAACAGCGCCGACGGCCTCGACCTGCGCGAGGGCAGGGTGGTGCAGCGCACGGCCGAGGGCTGGGCGCCGGCGGGGCCGACGCTCGCCGAGATCGCGCGGCTCGCCCATCTCGACCCGCTGCGCCTGCCGCCGGGGATGGAGCCCGGGCTGCACCAGGTGCTCGCCTACGACCCGCCGGCGATGACCTACGCCAACTCCACCCACGCCTGCGCGGTGGAGATCGACCCGGAGACGGGCGCGCTCTCCGTCCTGCGCTACGTCGTCGCCGAGGACGCGGGGCGGAGGATCAACCCGCTCGTCGTCGCCGGGCAGACCCACGGCGCGACGGCGATGGGCCTCTCCGGCGCGATGCTGGAGCACTCCGCCTACGGCGCGGACGGGCAGATGCTCGCCGCCACCTTCATGGACTACGCGCTCGCCCGCGCCGACGACCTGCCGGCCTTCGAGCTGCTGCACCACGACACGCCGAACCCGCGCACGCCCGCGGGCCTCAAGGGCATGGCCGAGGGCGGGGTGATGGGCGCGATCGGGGCGCTGATGAACGCGGTCAACGACGCGCTGGCCCGGCGCGGCGCGCGGCTGGAGCGCCAGCCCGCCACGCCCGCGCGCATCTGGGCCGCGCTGCAGGGAAGGAGCGAGGCATGAGCGGCACGGGCGCGCCGGAGCGCATCGGCTTCATCGGCACCGGCATCATGGGCGGGCCCATGGCCGGCCATCTGCTGCGCGCGGGCCACCCGCTGACGGTCTTCAACCGCAGCAGGGCGCGCGCGCAGCCGCTTCTGGATGCCGGCGCCGCCTGGGCGGACTCGCCCGCCGCGGTCGCCGCGGCGAGCGACATCGTCATCACCATCGTCGGCTTCCCCGCCGATGTCGAGGAGATCTACCTCGGCCCGCAGGGCCTGATCGCCCACGCCCGGCCGGGCACGCTGCTGATCGACATGACCACCTCCTCGCCCTCGCTCGCCGTGCGCATCGCGCGCGAGGCGGCGGCGCGCGGGGTGCAGGCGCTGGATGCGCCGGTCTCGGGCGGCGATGTCGGGGCGCGCAACGCCACGCTCTCGATCATGGTCGGCGGCGAGGCGGCGGCGTTCGAGCGCGCGCGGCCGGTGTTCGAGCGCATGGGCAGGACGATCAACCACATGGGCGGGCCCGGCGCGGGGCAGCACACCAAGATGGCGAACCAGATCGTCATCGCCTCCACGGTGATGGGCGTGGCCGAGGGCCTCGCCTATGCGCGCGCGGCGGGGCTCGACGGGGCGAAGCTGCTGGCGGCGCTCGGACCGGGCGCGGCGGGATCGGCGCAGCTTGCCGTGCAGGGGCCGAAGATGCTCGCCGGGGACTACGCGCCGGGCTTCATGGTGAAGCACTTCCTCAAGGATCTCGGCATCGCCCTGGCGGAGGCGGAGCGGATGCGCCTCGACCTTCCCGGCCTCGCGCTGGCGAAGCGGCTGTTCGAGCGGGTGCAGGCGGAACCGGGCGGGGCGGAGCGCGGCACGCAGGCCCTCATCCGCGTCTATGGCGGGGCTTCCGCCGGCGCATGAGCTTCGCGAGGCTTGCCGAGGTCTGGCGCGGCCCCTGCGTCGAGAGCGTGCACCACGGCGTCGCCGCGGTTGCCGACGCAACGGGGCGCGTGCTGCACGCCCGGGGCGATCCGGGCTTCGTCACCTTTCCCCGCTCCGCCCTCAAGCCCTTCCAGGCGATCGGCCTGGTGGAGTCCGGCGCCGCCGACGCGCTCGGGCTGGGCGACGAGCACATCGCGCTCGCCTGCGCGTCGCATCGGGCGGAGGACTTCCAGGTGGCGCTGGTGCGCGACTGGCTGCGCCGTCTCGGCCTGGGGGAGGAGGCGCTGGTCTGCGGCCCCGACCTGCCGCGCGGCGCGGAGGACCAGGCGGCGTGGCTGCGCGCCGGCGGCGGGCGGTCGCGCGTGTTCCACAACTGCTCGGGCAAGCATTGCGGCTTCCTCAGCGTGGCGCGGCGGATCGGGGCGCCGGCGGCCGGCTACGACGACCCGGCGCACCTCGCGCAGCGCCTCTTCCTCGCGGCCTTCTCGGAGCTGCTCGGGCGCGATGCGGCGGCGCTGCCGCGGGGCGTGGACGGCTGCGGCCTGCCGGCGCTCGCGCTGTCCGTGGGCGACATGGCGCGCGCCGCGGCGCGGCACGCGGCGGCCGCGGCGGCGTCCGAGTCGCGCCGCGACGCGATCCGCCGCATCCATGCGGCGATGCGGGCGCATCCGGACCACCTTTCGGGGCGCGACCAGCCGACCAGCCGCCTGATCCGCGCCACCGAGGGCCGGGTGCTGGTCAAGGGCGGCGCCGAGGGCTTCGTCGTCGCCTTCGTGCCGGACCGCGGGCTCGGCATCGCGGTGAAGATCGCCGACGGCGCGTCGCGCGCGAAGATGGGCGTGCTCACGATGCTGCTCGGACGTATCGGGCTGCTCGACGCGACGGCCGCCGAGGCGTTGTGCGAGGCGGTGGAGCCCCCGGTCCGCGACAGCAACGGCCGTGTCGTGGGCCGCGTCGCGATCACGCTGCCGCAGGCGGCGTAGCCGCGCGCCGCCGCGCCCGGGCCGGCCATGCGGCATCCGCGGGCCCGCGCCGGCCGGGACGGCCCCTCACGCCCAGGGGAGCGCGGGCGGCGCGATCCGGTCCGCGGTCCGTCCCGCCCAGTCGAGCTCCGGGATCCGCTCCAGCGCCCGGCGCTGCGCCTCCTCCAGCGCCGCCGCCGCCGCCGCGTGGTCGATCGTCAGCACGCGGCCGTCGCGCACCACCTGCGTCCCGTCCACGAAGACGTGCCTCACCGCCCGTTCCGACGCCGAATAGACGAGCGAGCGCAGCGGGTCGCGGCAGGGGCGCATCATCGGGTGGGCGCAGTCCACGAGCACCAGGTCCGCCTTGCAGCCGGGCGCGAGGCGGCCGATGTCCTCGCGCCCCAGGGCCCGCGCGCCGCCGACCGTCGCCGCGGCGAAGATGTCCGCCACCATCGTCTCGCGCGGGTTCCCCGCCACCACGCGCGCCACGTAGGAGACGAGCCGCATCTCGTCGAGCATGTTGTGGGGATAGACGTCGGTGCCGATCCCCATGTTCACCCCCGCCCGGCGGTAGCGCCCGAAATGGTCGAGCGCGATGCCGCGCCGGGCGAACACGGTCGGGCAGTGCGCCACCGTCGCCCCCGCCTCGGCGAGCAGCCGGAGGTCGGTGCCGGCGTCGGGCCAGTGGGTCCAGGGATGGTGGTCGAGGAAGATCGCGTGGCCGAGGATGCTGCGCGGGCCGAGAATGCCGAGGTGCTTCATCCACCCGACCGGCGTCATGCCGTGCCGGCGCGTCATCTCGTGGAACTCGGCGAGCGACTGGGCGGTGTGGACCTGGAAGGGCAGGCGGCGGCGCTCCGCCTCGGCGTAGGACTCGCGCAGCAGCTCGGGGGTGCAGGTGTCGATCTGCGCCGGCGCGACCATGCCGGAGAGGCGGCCCGAGGGGTGCTGCGCGGCCTTGTCGAGCTCGCGCATCGCCGCCTCGAAGGCGGCGCGGCCGGCCTTCTCGTCCCACTCGTACTCGACGCGATGGCCGTTGCGGGTGAACCAGCGCCCGGAGCGGAACATCGGCGCGACGCAGACGCGCAGGCCGGAGGCGGCGAGGATGTCGAGCCAGCCCTCGCTCGGCATCGAGAGGTCGCAGAGGGTGGTGACGCCGGAGAGCAGCAGCTCCGCGAGCGCGACGCCGTAGCAGGCGCGGATGCCCTCGGCGTCCGGGCGCAGCACGGCGAGGTATTCGTAGAGCGAGGTGTTGTAGAGGCCGCGGCTGCCGACCTCGTCCCACATGCCCTTGTTCAGCGGCTCGCTGGAGGGGTGGGCATGGAGGTTGACGAGGCCCGGCATCACCATCAGGTCGCCGCCCTCGATCACCCGCGCGGGGGCGGGGCCGGCGTAGGCCGGGCCGACATGGGTGATCGCGCCGCCGGCGAAGGCCACGTCCAGGCCGGTGCGATAGACGTGCTGCTGCGTCTGCGCGTCCCAGGCGATGGCGAACCGGGCGTTGCGCACCAGGGTGACGTCGGTCATGGGTGCCGCCTTCCTCCTCTGCGGCGGCGAGGCTAGGCGCGGTCCGCGCGCGGCGGGAAGCCCCCCTGCGGGACTCAGCCCGCGAGCGCGCGCCGGACGATCGCGGCGCCCTCGGCCAGGGCGCGCAGCTTGGCGAAGGCCCGCTCGCGCGGGAGGTACTTCATGCCGCAGTCGGGCGCGGGGATGAGCCGTTCCGCCGGCAGGTGGGCGAGGCCGGCGCGGATGCGCGCCGCGACCTGCTCCGCCGTCTCCACCTCCGCCGTGCCGAGGTCGAGCACGCCGAGCAGGATCGTCTTCGGCGCCAGGTCGCGCAGGATGCCGAGGTCGAGCCGCGGCTGCGCCGCCTCGATCGAGATCTGGTCGGCGACGCAGTCGGCGAGCTGGGGCAGGAAGGAGTAGCCGGTGCTCGGCTTGTCCTTCACCTGGTGCGCGTAGCCGAAGCAGAGGTGCACGACGGTGGGGCCCGGCACGCCCTCCAGCGCCCGGTTGATGACCTTCACCCCGTAGCGCCGCGCCGCCTCCGGCCGCGCCTGCAGCCAGGGCTCGTCGAGCTGGATCACGTCGGCGCCGGCCGCCTTGAGGTCGCGCGCCTCCTCGGCGACGGCGGCGGCGTAGGCCATCGCCATCGCCTCCTCGTCGCCGTAGTGCGCGTCCACCGCCTGCTGCGACAGGGTGAAGGGGCCGGGGAGCGTGATCTTGATCCGCCGGTCGGTGTTGGCGCGCAGGAACTCCACGTCGCGCCGCTCGACCGGGCCGCGGCGCCGGATCGGGCCGACGACGCGGGGCACCTGGGTCGGCTTGCCGCCGCGGCTGGTGATCTCGCCCGGGTTCTCGGCGTCTATGCCCTCGAGCGCCAGGGCGAAGCGGTTGGAGTAGCTCTCGCGCCGGATCTCGCCGTCGGTGATGATGTCGATGCCGGCGCGCTCCATGTCGCGGATGGCGAGCAGGGTGGCGTCGTCCTGCGCCTGCTCCAGCACCTCCGGGTCCGGGCGCCAGAAGCCGCGGGCGCGCACGCGCGGGACCAGGTGGCCGAGCAGGACATCGCGGTGGATCAGCCATTCCGGCTGCGGGTAGCTGCCGACGACGGTGGTGGGCAGGAGCGCGGTCTCGGTCCTGGCGGTCATGGTTCGGATCTCTCTCCCGGCGGCCTCGCCCTATGGGCGATGGCGCGGGCAGCGGCAAGTGGGCCGCCGCCGCCCGGCTTGACCGCGCGCCCGCGGCCGGGGGAGAAACCGCGGGCCCGTCCGGACGGCCGGGGCGTGGCATCGGCCCACAGCGAGAGATCGCGAGATGCGCTCCATCGAACGTCGCGCCATCCTCCTCGGCGCCGCCGCGCTCGCCGCCGCGCCGCTGCCCGTGGCGGGGGCGGAGGACTGGCCCGCGCGCCCCGTGCGGCTGGTCATCCCCTTCGCCGCCGGCACGACGACGGACAGCGTCGGCCGGCTGCTGGCGCAGCACCTGAGCCGCGCCTTCGGCCAGTCCTTCGTCGTGGACAACCGCAGCGGCGCGGGCGGCAATGTCGGCACCGCCCAGGTCGCGAAGGCGGCGCCGGACGGCTACACGCTGGTGCTCGGCACCATCGGCACGCACGCGATCAACGTCAGCCTCTATCCCGACATCGGCTTCGACCCGGTGCGCGACTTCACGCCGATCGCGCCCTTCGGCGCCACGCCCGCCGTGCTCGCGGTGCGGCGCGGGCTGGAGGCGGCGAACCTCGCCGAGCTGATCGCGCTGGCGAAGCGGCGGCCGGGGACCCTGACCTTCGCCTCGGCGGGCAACGGCACGACCGGGCATCTCTCGCAGGTGATGCTCGACCGGCGCGCCGGCATCGAGACCGTGCACGTGCCCTACCGCAGCGGCGCCCAGGCGGTGACGGACCTGATCTCGGGGAAGGTGGACGCGATGTTCTACCACTTCCTCGCCCTCGGCCCGCACATCCGCGAGGGCTCGATCCGCGCCGTCGCCGTCACCTCGGACCGGCGCACCGAGGGGCTGCCGGACGTGCCGACCATGGTGGAGGCCGGGCTGCCCGGCTTCGTCGTCGTCGCCTGGTGGGGGCTCTACGCCCCGGCCGGGACGCCGGCGCCGATCGTCGCGCGGCTCAACGAGGCGGTGAACCGCTTCCTGTCCGACCCGGAGGCGCAGGCGAGCCTGCGGGCCCAGGGCGTGGACCCGGTCGGCGGCCCGGCCGAGCGGCTGGCGACCCTGACGCGCGAGGAGATCGCGACCTGGCGGGAGGTCATCCGGGCGGGCGGCATCCGCCCGGATTGACCGGGGCCGCCCGGCGCGCGCACCGTTCGGCCGCGCCGGGGCCCGGCCCGGCGCCGCGCGGGCGGAGGAGGACGGCATGAAGGACCTCGACAGGTTCGCCATCACCGAGGCGGTGCTCGACCGCATCGCCGGCACGCCGGACCCGCGGCTGAAGCGCATCCTCGAGAGCGCGGTGCGCCACCTGCACGACTTCGCGCGCGAGGTCGAGCTGACGCCGGAGGAATGGCTGGCCGGCATCGCCTTCGTCACCGCCGTCGGGCAGGCCTGCACGCCGCGACGGCAGGAGTTCATCCTGCTCTCCGACGTGCTCGGCCTGTCGCGGCTGGTCAACGTCATGCACGACGCGCGCAGCAGGGCGGAGGGGGCGACGGCGACCAGCCTGCTCGGGCCGTTCTTCCGCGAGGACGCGCCGGAGGTGCCGCTCGGCGGATCGCTCGCCGCGCGGCCGGAGAGCGCGGGCGGCAAGGAGATCCTGCTGTTCGGGCGGGTGACGGACGCCGCGGGCGCGCCGGTGCCGGGCGCGACCATGGACCTCTGGCAGGCCGACGCGGCGGGGCGCTACGACCTGCAGGCGGAGGACCCCGCGACCGTGGACATGCGCGGGCGGCTGCGCTGCGACGCCGAGGGGCGCTACCACCTGCGCACCGTCAAGCCGCTCGGCTACTCGGTGCCGATGGGCGGCCCGGTGGGGCGGCTCGTGCGCCAGCAGGGGCGGCACGGCCACCGGCCGGCGCACATCCACGTCCTGGTCACCGCGCCGGGATACCAGGACCTGGTGACGGCGCTCTATTTCGCCGACGACCCGCACATCGCCAGCGACACGGTGTTCGGCGTCTCCGACTCGCTGATCGTGAGCGAGCGCACGGGCCTGCCGGATTCGCCGCGGCCGGACCTGCCCGCGGTGCGCTACGACTTCCGCCTCTCGCCGCTCGCCGCGGGGACGACGAGCGGGCGGGTCGGTGCCGACCCGTCGCGGCTGGCGGTCGCCGCCGCGGCGCAGGGATCGCCCGCCGGGTGACGCCGGCCGCCGGCGGCCCTATCTGCAGACGGAACGCGTTCCGGGAGAGAGATCGCGATGAGCTATCCTGACGTCCTGCTCCACATCAACGGCGAGTGGCGCAAGAGCCGCTCGGGCGAGGCGCTGCCGGTGCTGAACCCGGCGACGGAGGAGCAGATCGGCACCGTCGCCAAGGCGGGCCGCGCCGACCTCGACGAGGCGCTGGCGGCGGCCGAGAAGGGCTTCGCGGCCTGGAGCAGGGTCCCCGCCTTCGACCGCTACAAGCTGATGCGCAAGGCGGCCGACATCTTCCGCGCGCGCGCCGACGAGGTGGCGCGGCTGCTGACGATGGAGCAGGGCAAGCCGCTCGGCGAGGCGAGGATGGAGGTGCTGGCCGGCGCCGACATCATCGACTGGTTCGCCGAGGAGGGCCGGCGCGCCTACGGCCGCGTGATCCCGGCGCGCGGCGAGGGCATCTACCAGCTCGTGATCAAGGAGCCGGTCGGCCCGGTGGCGGCGTTCACGCCGTGGAACTTCCCGATCAACCAGGTGGTGCGCAAGCTCTCGGCGGCGGTGGCGACCGGCTGCTCGATCATCGTCAAGCCGCCGGAGGAGACGCCGGCCTCGCCGGCCGAGCTGCTGCGCGCCTTCCTCGACGCCGGGCTGCCGCCGGGGGTGGCGAACTACGTCTATGGCGTGCCGGCCGAGATCAGCGAGTACCTGATCCCGCATCCGGTGATCCGCAAGGTGACCTTCACCGGCTCGACCGCGGTCGGCAAGCAGCTCGCCGCGCTCGCCGGGCGGCACATGAAGCGGGTGACGATGGAGCTCGGCGGGCACGCGCCGGCGATCGTGTTCGAGGACGCCGACCTCGACCACGCGGTGAGGCTGCTCGCGGGGGCGAAGTTCCGCAACGCCGGGCAGGTCTGCGTCTCGCCGACGCGCTTCCTCGTGCAGGAGAAGCTCTACGAGCCCTTCGTCGAGAAGTTCGTCGCCGCCGCCAGGGCGGTGAAGGTCGGCAACGGGCTGGAGCCGGGAACGCAGATGGGCCCGCTCGCGCACGAGCGGCGCATCCCCTGGGTCGAGGGCCTGGTGGCGGACGCGCGGCAGAAGGGCGCCACGGTGCGGACCGGCGGCGAGCGCATCGGCAACAAGGGCTACTTCTACCAGCCGACGGTGCTGACCGACGTGCCGAAGGAGGCGCGCATGATGAACGAGGAGCCCTTCGGCCCCGTCGCCATGATCGCGCCCTTCCGCGAGTTCGAGGAGGTGGTGGAGGAGGCGAACCGGCTGCCCTACGGCCTCGCCGCCTACGCCTTCACCCGCTCGGCCAAGACCGCGAACGCGATCGCGGCCAAGGTCGAGACCGGGATGATGACGATCAACCACCTCGGCCTGGCGCTGCCGGAGGTGCCGTTCGGCGGGGTGAAGGATTCCGGCTACGGCTCCGAGGGCGGGTCGGAGGCGATCGAGGCCTATCTGAACACGAAGTTCGTCACCCAGGCCGGGCTCTAGGCCGGGCGCGGCCGCCGGCGCTCCGGCGCCGGCGGCGCGCGGCCCTTCAGGTGCCGGTGAAGCGCGGCTTGCGCTTCTCCATCCAGGCGGCGCGGCCCTCGGCCATGTCGCTGGAGCGCTTCGCCGCCGCCGCGCGTTCGGCGATCGCCTTCAGGTCCGCGTCGCCGCGGGCGATGTCGTTCAGCGCCGCCTTCATGCCCTGCACGGCGAGCGGCGCGTTCTCCGCCAGCGTCGCCGCGATCTCGGCGACGCGCGGCATCAGCCGCTCCGGCGGCACCAGCTCGTCGAGGTAGCCGACGCGGAGCAGGTCCTCCGCCTCGAACCGCTCGGCGAGCAGGAACATGCGCTTGGCGGTGTTGAGGCCGAGCCGGCTGACGTAGCGCTGCAGGCCGCCCGGGTAGTAGTGCAGGCCGAGCCGCGCCGCCGGCATGAACATCGCCATCCCCGTCACGCCGATGCGGAAGTCGCAGGCCAGCGCGAGGTCGGTCGCGCCGCCATAGACCCCGCCGTTCAGCGCGCAGATGCTGGGCAGGCGCACGCGCTCCAGCCGGTCGGCGAAGCGGCCGAAGGCGTCCTCGTCCTCCTTCTCCTCGCCGGCGCCGAGGGCGCCGATGTGGAAGCCGGCGCTGAACGACTTGCCGGTCGCGGTGAGCACGAGGACGCGCAGGCCGGGCTGCGCCTCGATGCGGTCGAGCAGGCCGTGCAGCGCGACCAGGTCGGCCGGCTCGATGCGGTTGTGCACCCCCGGGCGGTTGAGCCGGATGGTGGCGACCGCGCCCTCGACGGCGAGCGTCGGCGGCCCGCCGGCATCCCTGGTCATGCCACGCCTCCCTCGATTCCCTCGCGGCGGCTGCTTTCCAGCACCTTCCAGATGCCGTTCGCGGACAGCACCTGCCGCCCGCCGACCGCGAGGTGGCCGCGGACGAAGACGACGGAGCGCGTCCTGCGCACGACCTCGCCGCGCGCCTCGACGAAGTCGCCCGGCATCACCGGGGCGAGGTAGTGCAGGTCGAGCTGGATGGTGGCGCAGCGTAGCGGCCGCACCGCCTCGCGCACGGTCTTGCCGAGCGCGTGGTCCATGATGCTGGCGAGGATGCCGCCGTGCACGACGCCGCGGCCGTTGTTGTGGCGCGGGTCGGTCAGCACGCCGTAGGCGCGGGTGCCCTCGCCCTCGCGGCGCATCCAGAAGGCGCCGATCGCCTCGGGGAAGCCGGAGTCCCTCACCCTCTCCCAGCCGATGGCGGCCGGATCCTCGACGCGTTCGTGCACGGCGCGGCAAGCTCCTTTCCCGGCGCCTTCTAGGGCCCGCCGCGGCCACGGACAAGCCGGCGCGCTTGCGGTCCGGCCCGCGCCGTGGGTTCATGGGCGCGGAGCAACCGTTGCCGCGAGGGAAGCGCCCCATGACCGCCCGGCCGTTCGAAGGCATCCGCATCATCGACGCGACGCACGTGCTGGCGGGGCCGTTCGCCGCCTACCAGCTCGCGCTGCTCGGGGCGGACGTGATCAAGGTCGAGCATCCGGAGGAGCCGGACCAGAGCCGGGACAGCGGCGGCGACCTCGCGCTCAACCGCCGCAGCATGGGGACCTACTTCCTGACGCAGGGTGCGAACAAGCGCTCGATCACGCTCGACCTCAAGACCGAGGGCGGGCGCGAGGTGATGCGCCGCCTGCTCGCCGGCGCCGACGTGCTGGTGGAGAACTACCGCCCCGGCGCCTTCGAGGCGCTCGGCCTCGGCTACGAGGCGGTGTCGGAGTTCAATCCGCGCATCATCTACTGCTCGATCTCCGCCTTCGGGCAGGAGGGGCCGCGCGGCGCGCAGACGGCCTACGACCATGTCATCCAGGCGACCTCCGGCATCATGGCGACGACGGGGACGCCGGAGGTGAACCCGATCAAGTTCGGCTCGCCGGCCATCGACTACGCGACCGGCACGATGGGCGCCTTCGCGCTCTCCGCGGCGCTGTTCCAGCGGGAGAGGACCGGGCGCGGGCAGCGCATAGACCTCGCCATGCTGGACGTGGCGATGATGATGATGGCCTCGCACCTCACCACCTACATGCGCAACGGCAAGGTGGCGAGGCCGAACGGCAACGACCACCTGCACGCGACCAACAGCGCCTACCGGACCAAGGACGGGCTGGTGATGCTGGGGGCGAGCAACCTGCGCCAGCAGAGGCGGCTCTGGGCCGCGCTCGGCCATCCGGAGATGGCCAAGGCCGACAACGAGGCGCGCACCGCCGACCGCGACCGCGAGGCGGCGCTGCTGCGCGAGATCATGCTGACGCGCACGGCGGACGAGTGGGAGGAGTTCCTCCAGGCCCGCCACGTCCCGGCGGCGCGGGTGCGGCGGCTGGACGAGGCGATGGCCGATCCGCACCTCGCCACCCGCAACGTCGTGCACCGGTTTCCGGAGGGCGCGCCGGGCATCGAGGGGCCGTTCGGCGTGCCGGTCGCCGCCTTCAAGTTCGCGCACGGCGGGCCGCGCGTGGATTCGCCGCCGCCGCGGCTCGGCGCGGACACGGAGGCGATCCTCCGCGAACTGGGGTATTCGAACGAGGACGTGGCCGCGCTGCGCGCGCAGCGGGCCGTCTGATACGCGCGGCATCAGAAGTTGACCTGTGCGTAGGCGGGTGAGGCGATGGCGGTGCTGCGCTCGGGCTGATGGGCGAGCCAGTTCCAGGCGTCGCCGCAG
>NZ_BMKS01000008.1 GCF_014644455.1 Caldovatus sediminis
TCCTCAGCGAAGACAGCGAATCACCATCACAGCCAAGCCGGAATCCCCCACGAGTCAGACTCAGGTGCCGTGCGTATGAGGGGAGGCTGTCGCGACGCCGGAGCCGCCCGCGCCAGCGCCGCTCGCGAAGGGTGGAGCCGCGGCGTGGCCGGGCCTCCCCGGATGCGGAGCGCAAGGCGTTGGTGGCAGCCGCCGGAGGGGGAGGGGCATGACGCCGCCGCCCATCGGCGGGCCGGCGGAGGCCGTCGCGGGAGCCGGCGGATCCGCCTCCCTCGGGGACCGGGGCGCGGCATCCGCAAGCCTCCGAACGGATCAGGCGCCGGATGCGCCGGCGCCTGCATCCCGCAGGGTGGACGCCCGCGTCAGCCGACGGACAGCCGGCGCTCCGCGATCTGCTGCTTCATGCTCTTCTGCAGCTTCTCGAAGGCGCGCACCTCGATCTGGCGCACCCGCTCGCGGCTGATGCCGTACTGCTGGGAAAGCTCCTCGAGCGTGGTGGGCTCGTCCTTCAGGCGCCGCTCGATCAGGATGTGGCGCTCGCGGTCGTTGAGCGTCTTCAGCGCCTCGTTGAGCAGCTGCCGGCGGTTGGACATGTCCTCGCGCTCGGCGAGTTCCTCCTCCTGGCTCTCGCTCTCGTCCACCAGCCAGTCCTGCCACTCGCCCTCGCTCTCGGCGCGCACCGGCGCGTTCAGCGAGTGGTCCTGCGCGGCCAGACGGCGGTTCATCGAGACCACGTCCTGCTCCGGCACCTGCAGCGTCCTGGCGATCTTCGCCACCTGCTCCGGCTTGAGGTCGCCCTCCTCCAGCGCCGACATCTGGCCCTTCAGGCGGCGCAGGTTGAAGAACAACTTCTTCTGCGCCGCGGTGGTGCCCATCTTCACCAGCGACCAGGAGTGCAGGATGTATTCCTGGATCGCGGCCCGGATCCACCACATGGCGTAGGTGGCGAGGCGGAAGCCGCGGTCCGGGTCGAACCGCTTCACCGCCTGCATCATGCCGACATTGCCCTCGGAGATCAGCTCGCCGAGCGGCAGGCCATAGCCGCGATAGCCCATCGCGATCTTCGCGACGAGGCGCAGGTGCGAGGTGACCAGCTTGTGCGCCGCCTCGACGTCGCCATGCTCCTTCCAGCGCTTGGCGAGCGCGTATTCCTCTTCCGGAGTCAGCATCGGGAACTTGCGGATCTCCTGGAGATACCGCGCGAGGTTCCCTTCCGGCGCCACCGGGATGACCGAGCTGGAAGCCATGTTGTCACTGCCTCCTGGCCGGTGGGACCGCCCCGTGACGGCGGGGCCCCTGGCCGGCGTACGATCGGAATGCGTCGAACGCCTTCCGGGCCCGCCCGTGCCGGCCACGCCCCGGTCACGACGGGGCGAGTTCAGCCACGGATTGTTCAAGGCACCCGGCGCCATTCGACGGGCGATTCTTACTCGTTCGTGCCGCGCCTGGCAAGAAAAACCGAGTTCGGCGCTCGGTTACTCTCCGTTACCCGCTGCCTGCGTAACCCGACAGGCGGTGCAGGAGTTCCGCCATGTCGGCCGGCAGGGGCGACTCGAAACGCAGCGCCGCGCCGGTCACGGGGTGGCGGAAGCCCAGGGTCGCCGCGTGCAGCGCCTGGCGCGGGAAGGCGAGGAGCGCGGCCCGCAGCGGCTCCGGCAGCGCGCGCGCGGCTGCCGGGACGCGGCGACAGTAGAGCGGATCGCCGACCACGGGATGTCCCATGTGCGCGAGGTGGACGCGGATCTGGTGGGTCCGGCCGGTCGCCAGGCGGCACCGCAGCAGGGCGCAGGCGGTGCCGAACGTGCGCTCGGTCACGTAACGGGTGAGGGCGGGTTTGCCGCGCCCCGCCGGCACCACTGCCATGCGCTTCCGGTCGGCGGGGTGGCGGCCGATCGGGGCCTCGATCGCGCCGGCAGGCGGGGCGGGCAGCCCCCAGACCAGGGCGAGGTAGGCGCGCTCCAGATCCTCCCTGCGGCTGGCGAAGGCCTCGCTCAGCGCCTGGTGCGCCCTCTCCGACTTGGCGACGACCATGAGGCCGGAGGTGTCCTTGTCCAGCCGATGCACGATGCCCGGCCGCATCTCGCCGCCGATGCCGGTGAGCTCGGCACCGGCATGGGCGAGCAGGGCGTTGACCAGTGTGCCGGCGGGGTTGCCGGGTCCGGGATGGACCACGAGGCCCGCCGGCTTGTCGAGCACGATCAGGTCGGCGTCCTCGAACAGGATGGCGAGCGGCATGGCCTGCGCCAGGGGTGCGGCCGGCTCGGGCGGGGGCAGGCGGACCTCGTAGCGCGCGCCGGCGCGCACCGGCTGGGCCGGATCGGCCAGCGGCGCGCCGTCGCGCCGCACCTGGCCGGCCTCGATCAGCGCCTTGACGCGCGAGCGCGAGAGCGAGCCTATCGCGTCGGCGAGAAAGCGGTCGGTCCGTTCGCCGGCGGCGTCCGCCGGGGCGGTGAGCGCGATGGTCTCGGCGGAGGGCGGTGGGGTCGTGTCGTTGCGCGCGCTCAAGTGGCTGGTCGTGGTGATGGGGGCGCTGATCGTCGCCGGCACCGTGACGCTCGTGGTGGCGATCGTCCAGCGCCTCGGCGACGGGGCCGGGGCGCCGGCGCCGACGCTGGCGCTGGATCAGCCGGCGGGGGCGCGGATCGCCGGGATCGCGGCGGCCGGCGACCACCTCGCGATCTGGCTGGAGCGGCCGGACGGCGAGGGGCTGGTGGTGCTGGTCGACCCGCGGCGGCGGCGGGTGGCCGGCGAGATCCGGCCGGCGGGGCGCCGGCCGGGCGAGTGACCGGGCGAGTGAGATGTGCCGCGGCCGGGTGCCCGCGTCGCGGACGGCGGGGGCGCCCGTCGCCCCCGTCCCCCCGGCCGGATGCCGCGGGCGCCGGTCGCCCGGCGCGCGCCGCCCCGGGCGCGACCCAGCGGGGCGTCGGACCGGACGGCAGCGGCCGGGAGGTCACTCCGGCCGCAGGTGCGCGCTCGCCTCGTCCTCGACGCGCAGCCAGATCTCGCGCGCCATCGGCCGCTCGCCTTCCTCCAGGAGATGGCCGACGAGGCCGATGGCGCGCGCCATCACGCCGAAGCCGCGCACGATCCGCCAGGGGAAGCCGAACTCGCAGCAGATCGCGCCGATCGCGCCGGTGGCGTTGACCGGCAGCGACCGTCCGTAGACGCGCTCGGCCTCCGCGGCGATCGCCTGCATCAGCGCGACATAGGGGCCGGCCATGCCGTTCTCCGCGGCGATCTCGAACAGCCGCGGGGCGCGCGGATCGACCGGCTTGTGGATCGGATGCCCGATCCCGGGGAGGATGCGCCCGGCCTGGCGATAGGCGGCGACCTTGTCGCGCGCGATTGCCTGGAGGTCGGCGCCGGAATGGTCCTGGCCGGGCGGGAGCGCCTCGGAGAGCAGGCGCGCCGCGTCCTCCATGCTGCCGACGAACACCGAGCCGAGGCCGCAGAGGCCCGCCGCGACTGCCGCCTGCAGCGCCTCCGGCGCCCCGGCGTAGGTCATCCGCGCCGCGATCGCGCTCGGCGTCATGCCGTGCTCGACGAGGGTGATGACCATGGCGTTGAACACCGCCGACTGCTGCGGCGTCGCCTCCCGGCCGGTGAGCTGGAGGAAGGCGAAGTCGCCGAGGTTCATGTGGCCGAGGATCTGCCCCGGCAGGTCGCGGCCGCGCACCGTGATGCGGTCGCGTGTGCTCCAGGCGATGTCGGAGCGGATGGGATTCGGTTCGCGACGGGTCATGGTGGCCTCCGGTTCCGCCTCCTCGCTGTGCAGCGGCGGCGCGCCGGCGGTCAAGGCGCGGCCGGCCGGAACGGCGAACCGTCGGGCCCGCCCTCCACCGCCGCCGCGGCGGCGGAGCATCGGGCGGTCCCGCCGGCCGGCGCGCGGTCAGTGGCGCGGGATCGCCTCCGGCCGCGACCCGTCGCGTTCCGGCCTTGCGAGGGGCGGCGCGGGCACGCGCGCGTCGGTCCGGGGCGGCGCCGGGCGCTCGAGCAGCCGCGTGACGTCCCTGACGTCGGCGGCCTCCGCGAGGGCGAGCAGCCGGTCGAAGAGGGGGGCGACATTCGCGGCCGGCAACGCGCCCCGCTCGGCGCAGTCGCGGAACTTCGCCCACAGCTCCTCGCGCGACATCGGGTCGTCGCCGCCGCGCCCGACGAGCTGCGCCACGCGGCGCGAGAGGCGCCGGCCATCGCGCAGCGTGACGACGACCTCCGCGCCCCAATGGTTCGGCCCGTCGGCCGGCATGTCGGGGTGCGGCGCGGCCGTGGTGAGGGCGAGCAGCCGCCTCACCTCGGGCTCGAGCGCCGCCTCGCCCTCGAAATGCGCGAGCCGCGGCGTGCCGGAAAGAAGCGCGCGCACCACCGCGTACTGGATGCTGAACTTCGCCTCGAGCGGCGTCCTCGGCCAGGGGTTGTCCGTGTGCGGCAGGCGCCGGGGGTGCACGAGGATCTCGATCCGCGCCACGTCGCCGGCGGCGAGGCGCTCCTCGCGCGCGAGGCGCAGCATCATCGCGATCGCGGGGTGGGTGCTGCCGCAGCAGGGGAACTGCTTGAGGGCGATGCCCGGCGCCTCGATCTCCCACGGATCGCCCCAGCCGGCGAAGATGCGCGCGGCGTCGTGCAGGCCGGGGCCGTTGAACACGTCGAGGAATCCCTGCGGGTGCTCCAGCGCGCCGAGCCGCGCCTCGAAGCCCTGCTCGGCCATCAGCGCGGCGAGCAGGCCGTTGCGGCCGCAATGCCCGACGTGGAAGGGCTTCGTCATGGTTCCGAAATTCGCCTTCAGGCCCGAGGCCATCGACGCGGCGAGCGCGAGCGCCGTGGCGGTCCGCCGCGCGTCGAGGCCGAGCAGGTGCGCGCAGGCCGCGGCCGCGCCGAACACGCCGAGCGTCGCGGTCGGGTGCCAGCCCTTGTCGTAGTGGACGAAATTGACCGCCCGGGCGAGGCGGATCATCGCCTCGATCCCGATCACGTAGGCGAGCACCAGCCGTTCGCCCGAGGCGCCGCGCTCCTCCGCCAGGGCGAAGAGCGGCGCGACCAGCGGCACCGACTGGTGGCCGCCCATGTCGCTGCTGAAGTCGTCGTAGTCCAGCGCGTGGCTCGCCGTCCCGTTGACCAGCGCGGCATCGAGCGGCGCGGTGCGCCGCGCCGTGCCGAAGATCAGCGCACGGCCCGGCGCGACGGCCACGCCTGGCGTGCGCAGCAGGACCTGCGTGCAGTCCTCCGGCAGCCCGGCGAGGGCGACGCCGATGGTGTCGGCGATGGCGGCGCACGCCCGGCCGAGCGCGCCCGGCGTCAGGTCGCGCCGCGAATAGGCGCAGATCCGCTCCGCCATGCGCAGGGCGATGGGTGCGTCGTCGCTGGCCATGGCCGTCCCTCTCGCGTTGCGGGCCGATCCGGGCGCGGTGCGGCCGACGATGCCTGAGGGCGGCCGGCGCCGGCCCCGTCCCGTGCCGGGCTGGTGATCGCCGCAGGACGCTAGCACACCCTGCCGGCCCGCGCGCCGCAAGCGTCGGGACCGGCGACGGGCCGCCGCCCGACGCGACGCGGCGCGTCGCGAGGCCCGGCCGCTGTGTCGGCGCATGGGGCGATGCCGCCGACGCGGCATGCACCCGGTCCGCGCCGGCCCCGGTCGTCCCTCGCCGGCGACAGGAGCGGGTCGCGCGCTCGACCGCGTCGGCGTGAGCGCGACGGCGGCAGACGCGGACGCTCGATCCGGTTGCGGAGGTTCGCGGACCGCCGCATAGTGGGCGGCAGCACAAGAACATAGCGAGGAGGGGGCGTCATGGCGAAGACGGCCGGGATCCTGACCGCCACGCTCGGAGCGGCGGCGTTCTGTGTTGCCTGGAACACCTCGGCGGCCGCGCAGCAGGCGACGGTGGAGGGCCCGCGAGTGAGCTGGGACTATTCCATCTGGGGCCCACCGCGCGTGGCCAGCGCCGGGATCGAGGCCCTGGCGCGGCACGTGCAGGAGCGCACGGGGGGGCGCTTCACCATTCGCATCCACTATGGCGGCGCGCTCTCCGCCGGGCCGGACAACCTCGACAACATCAAGCTCGGCGCCTTCCAGATGGCGACGATCTGCACCTCCTATCATCCGGGGAAGAACCCGGGCCTTACCGTCCTTGACCTGCCCTTCCTGCCCCTCTCCGACCGGCGCGTGCACTGGCGGGTGCACATGGCGGTGTACAACCACCCCTACATCGTCGAGGAGTTCCGCCGCTGGAACGCGGGGCTGGTGCTCTCGATCCTGCAGCCGCAGTCGGAGCTGATGGGCCGCGGCCGCCCGATCGAGCGGCTGGAGGACTTCCGCGGCCGCCGCATCCGCGCGCTGGGCGGCACCGGCGAGGCGCTGCGCCGGCTCGGCGCCGTACCGACGACGATGCAGGCGACCGAGGTGTACAACGCGCTCGAGCGCGGCATCATCGATGCCGTGGCCTTCCCCTTTACCTATTCCTTCGCGGCGTACCGGATCAACGAGATCTCGAGCTGGTACACCACCAACCTTGCGCCGGGGGCGAACAACTGCCCGTCGGTGGTGAACCTCAACGCCCTCAACCGCCTTCCGCCCCAGTACCGGCAGCTGATCGAGGAGGGCAAGGAAAAGGCATTCGAGGCGTTGGTCGAGGCCCAGACCGCAGCCGAGCAGCGCGACCTGGCGGCATGGCGCCAAGCCGGCCTGCGCGAGATCACCTACGGCCAGGATGTGCTGGACGAGATCCGGCGGGTTGGCGGGCAACCGGTCTGGGACGAGTGGGTCCGGAACATGGAGCGCCAGGGCGTGCCGGGGCGCGAGCTGCTCGACCTGGTGCTGAACAAGGCGCGCGAATACTCGCAGCAGGCGCAGCGCTGAGCGCGCGCGCGTCCGCCTGAGCGCGGCGAGGGCGCGGGCGGCCGCGCCGGTCGTCCGCGTCGCTGAGCCCACCGATGAGCGAGACCGCCATGCATGACGGCCCGGGCACCCGTGCGCTCTCACTCGCCGACCGCGGACTGATGGCAGTCGAGCTGGCGTGCGCCGCGATCGCCGCGATCGTGATCTTCGCCCTGATGCTGGCCGGCGTGCTCGAGATCCTCGGGCGCGGCCTGTTCAATGCGCCGATCTACGGACACCTCGACATGGTCGAGTTGACCATGATCTCCTTCACGGTGCTCTGCATCTCCTATTGCTGGCGCAAGGCGTCGCACGTGCGCATGGATCTCGCGGTCCGTCGCCTGCCGGGGCGGGCGCGCTGGACCGCGGAGCTGGCCGCGACCGGCGCCGCCTTCGTCTTCGTCACCCTGATCCTGCCGGGGACGTGGCAGTACTTCCTCAACGCCTATCAGATCGGCGACTCGACGATGAACACCGGGATGCCGACCTGGCCCTCCAAGCTGGCGGTTCCGGTCGGTCTCGGCGTGCTGTGGCTGCGCCTCGTCGTCGAGATCGCGGCGTGGCTTCGCCTCATCGTCCATCCGGCGCGCCCGGCCATCGCCGTGCCCATGCCCCCCGATCCCACGCGGGAAGCCGTGGACTGAGCAGGCACACGCCGGGAGGGAGCGAGCGAGCCTATGGAATTCGACCTGGAACCCGTCACCTACGGCGTGATCGGTCTCGTCGCGCTCAGCGTGCTGATCCTGATGGGCGTGCGGATCTTCGTCGCCGCGGGGCTGGTCGGGCTGGTCGGCCTCGCCGCGCTGCGCAACTGGGACGTGGCGGCCGGCATCTCCGGCATCGTGCCGCACCAGCAGACCACCTCCTACGCGCTGAGCGTGCTGCCGCTGTTCATCCTGATCGGCTTCCTCGCGCATTTCGCGGGGATCATCCAGGGCGCCTACCGCTGCGCGCGCGCCTGGATGGGGTGGATGCCGGGCGGGCTCGCGATCGGCACGATCTTCGCCACGGCGGGCTTCGCCGCGGTCTCCGGCGCCTCGACGGCGACCTCGGCGGTGTTCGCCCGCGTCGCGATCCCGGAGCTGCTGCGCTACGACTACCACCCGCGCCTCGCGGCCGCTGTCGTCGCCGCCGGCGGCACGCTGGCCACGCTGATCCCGCCGAGCGCCATCCTCGTCGTCTACGGCATCATCGTCGAGCAGTCGATCGGCGCGCTGCTCCTCGCCGGCTTCATCCCCGGCATCATCTCGGCCCTGATCTACGCCGGGCTGCTGCTCCTGCGGTTCCGGTTCAACCCCGCCCTCGGCCGCCCGATCACCGACATCGGCTGGGACGAGCGCCTGCGCACGCTGCCGGAGATCCTGCCGATCCTGGTGGTGGTCGCCATCGTCATGGGCGGCATGTACACGGGCTGGGCGACGCCGACCGAGGTCGGCGCGCTCGGCTCCTTCGTGGTGTTCGTCATGGCGCTGATGCGCGGCGGGCTGACCGCGCGCAACCTGTGGCGCGCCCTGCTCGAGACGGCGAGGCTCACGGTGATGATCTTCTCGATCATCTGGGGCGTGCTGATCTTCGTCCGCTTCCTCGCCTTCGCCGGGCTGCCGGGCGCGTTCTCGGAGTGGATCGTGGCGCTGCCGCTGTCGCCGCTGATGACGCTGCTGATGATCCTCGCCGGCTACATGGTCCTCGGCATGTTCATGAACGGCATCGGCATGCTGCTGCTGACCCTGCCGGTGGTCTTTCCCGCGGTGGTGGCGCTCGGCTACGATCCGATCTGGTTCGGAATCATCGTGGTCAAGATGGTCGAGATCGGCCTGATCACGCCGCCGATCGGGCTGAACTGCTTCGTGGTCGCGGGCGTCCGTCCCGACATCCCGCTGCAGGAGATCTTCCGCGGCGTCTGGCCCTTCGTCGTCGCCGACCTCCTCACCGTCGGCGTGTTCATCGCGTTCCCCGAACTGATCCTCTTCCTCCCCCGCCTGATGATGACGGGATAGCGCGCCCTGGGCCGGCGCGGACGAGGCCGCCCGGACGGCGGCGCGCCCTCCTCGCCGGCGGCAGGCGCTGGCGGAGGCTAGCCGCAGGAAAGGCGGATCACGCGCCCGTCCCGGTCCAGATGGACGTTGAGGCGACGCGGGTCGAACTCCATCGTCGCCGCCTCGCCGGGCCGGAGGACGCGGAGGCGGCCGCGGGCGGGCGGTGCCAGCCGCCCCCTTGCCGTCTCCCAGGGGCGGCCGAGGAGGTCGGTGCGCGTCGCCGCCAGCCGGGCGCAGGCTGCCTCGGGAGAAGCCGGCGGCGCCGCATCGCCCGTGGCGCACGCCGCGCCCGACGCCAGCATGGCGAGGAGGGCGAGGGCAGGCGCAGAGCCTCGTCGCACGCGCGCCGGCCCCGCGACCGGACGGAGGCGCGCCCCGGCGGGGCAAGCGCAACGGGGCCGGGCCTTTAGCGTCGGCATGGCCCGGACGTGGCATCGGCGCGGAAAGGGCGCAAGCCCGCCGCGGCGCCGTGCGAGCCGGGCCGACGGCCCCGGCCACCGCGGGGCTGTCCCTGCGCGGCGCCTGCCGATAAGCGAGCAGGACGGGACGACATGATGACCGCGCCGCAGCTCACCATCCTCGCCATCCTCGCCGCCACGGTGGCGATGTTCGTCTGGGGCCGCTGGCGGCACGACCTGGTGGCGATGGGCGCGCTGCTGGCGTCGGTCGCCGCCGGGCTCGTGCCGCCGGCCGGGGCCTTCGCGGGCTTCGGCCATCCCGCCGTCGTCACCGTCGCCTGCGTGCTGGTCCTGAGCGCCGCCCTGCAGGCCGCCGGTACGGTGGACGCGCTCGCGCGCCTGGCGGTGCCGCGGGCGGCGGGGCCGACGCTGACGATCGCGGCGGTCGGCGGTCTGGCCGCGGTGCTGTCGGGGTTCATGAACAACGTGGGGGCGCTGGCGCTGCTCATGCCGGTCGCCGTCCATGCCGCGGGCCGGCTGGACATGCCGCCGGGCCGGCTGCTCATGCCGGTCGCCTTCGGCTCGATCCTCGGCGGCATGACGACGCTGATCGGGACGCCGCCGAACCTCATCGTCTCGGGGTTCCGAGGGCAGGAGGGAGGCGGCGGCTTCGCGATGTTCGACTTCGCGCCTGTGGGGGCCGCGGTGGCGCTCGGCGGCCTCGCCTTCATCGCGCTCGGGGGGTGGCGCCTCGTGCCCTCCCGCCCGGTCGGCAGCCCCGAGGATTTCGCCGCCGGCCCCTACATCACGGAGGCGCGCGTGCCGGAGGGGGCCAAGGCCGCCGGCATGTCGCTCGGCGCCGTCGAGGACGCGCTGGGGGAAAGCGACGCGCAGGTGCTCGGCCTGATCCGGGACGAGCGCCGCATCCCCGCCCCCCACCCGTCGCGCGAGGTGCGCGCCGGCGACATCCTGCTCATCGAGGCCGAGCCCGAGGCGCTCGCTACCGCTTTGTCGGAGCTAGGGCTGCGGCTGGAGGCGGATGTGCGCGAGCCGGCCGAGGGGGCGGGGCGGACGGGCGGACCCCGCGGCGCGGCGGCGCTGCAGTCGGACGAGGTGGTGCTGGCGGAGTTCGCCGTGCGGCCTCGGGCCGAGATCGCCGGGCGGTCGGCGAGCGACATCCGCCTGCGCAGCCGGTTCGCGATCAACCTCCTGGCCGTCTCCCGCGGCGGGGTCCGCACCACCGGCCGGCTGCGCAGCCTCGCCCTGCGGGAGGGCGACCTGGTGCTGCTGCAGGGCGCGCCGGACGCGATGGCCGAGTTCGCGCAGCGTTTCGGCCTGGTGCCGCTGGCCCAGCGCGCGCTGCGCCTGCCGGCGCCGCACAAGGCGCTCCTCGCCGGGGTCGTGATGGCGATGGCGGTCGGGGGGGCGGCCTTGGGCCTGGTCCCGGCGGCGGTCGCCTTCGCCGCAGGGGTGCTGGCGGTGCCGGTGCTCGGTCTGCTGCCGGCGCGCCGGCTCTACGATGCGGTGGACTGGCCGGTCGTGGTGCTGCTGGCCGCGCTCCTCCCGGTCGCCGACGCCATCGCCGGCACCGGAGCCGCGGACCTGGTGGCGAGCGCGCTGATCGCGCCGGTGCGGGAACTGGGGCCGGTGGCGGCGCTCGCCCTGGTCATGGTCGTCACCATGACGCTGTCGGATTTCATGAACAACGCCGGGACGGCGGCGGTGATGTGCCCGATCGCGCTCGGCACGGCCAAGCAGCTCGGCGTGGCGGCTGACCCGTTCCTGATGGCGGTGGCGGTGGGGGCCTCGTGCGCCTTCCTCACCCCGATCGGGCACCAGAACAGCACGCTCATCCTTGGGCCCGGCGGGTTCCGCTTCGGGGATTACTGGCGGCTCGGCCTGCCGCTCGAGGTGATCGTGCTGGCGATCGGCGTGCCGGCGATCCTGGCGTTCTGGCCGCTGTAGGCAGGCGGGGCCGCAGGGCGAGCGTCCCGCGACGCGAATTCGCCGCGGTCGCCATGATCGCGCCATAAAGCTGGCGCGCGTTGATCGAACAAGATATACAGATATCTCGCGCCATCGTGAGGTTCCGAGATCCTGCGTGCCGCTGCCCGCCTCGCCCGGATGGGATCGCCAGGGCGACCATGGCCGTCGTGTCCCGTGTTCCGGCCCGCGCCCGACGCCGCTGCCGCGCGGGGCGGCAGCGGGGCGCCGGCCGTGGCGCGGCAGGCCGAACCGGAACCGACGGCAGGGCCCCCCGCGGGCTGCCGCGGGCGCTCGCCGTGCCGCTGGCCATCGCGCCGGTCCGGGCGGCGTTCCGTCCTGGTGGCGGCCGCCGAGCGCCTGGGGCATGGCGAAGCCTCCCGCCCCGCGGGAGCGGCCGGGACGGAAGGCTAGCCTCGCGGGACGGCAGCGGATAAAAGCGCGCCGCCCGAGGGAAGCCCCGCGATGTCCACCGTCCTGCTCATACTCCACCTGTTCGTCACCCTCGCGCTGATCGGCGTGGTGCTGCTCCAGCGCAGCGAGGGCGGGGGCCTCGGGATCGGCTCCTCGCAGGGGATGGGCGCGTTCATGACCGGGCGCGGGACGGCGAACCTGCTGACACGGACCACGGCGATCCTGGCCGTGATCTTCATGGCCTTGTCCATCGCCCTGGCATTGATCCACCGCGGCAGTGGCGGCCAGCCGCGCTCGATCCTCGACGCGCCGCCGCCGGCGCCGGCCGCGCCCGCCCTTCCGGCAGCGCCCCAGCCGCCCGCGGTGCCGACCAACTGACCGGGCTGCGCCCCGCGGCGCCGCCCCCCGTGCCGTGCAATGCCGCTTCCCGTCCGGCGGAGGTGACGCGGACTCGGGCGGCGCGCTATGGAGGCCGCCCATGACGCGGTTCGTCTTCATCACCGGCGGCGTGGTCTCCTCCCTCGGCAAAGGTATCGCGGCGGCCTCCCTCGGCGCGCTGCTGCAGGCGCGCGGCTACAAGGTCCGGCTGCGCAAGCTCGATCCCTACCTGAACGTGGACCCGGGGACGATGAGCCCCTACCAGCACGGCGAGGTCTTCGTCACCGATGACGGGGCGGAGACCGACCTCGACCTCGGCCATTACGAGCGATTCACGGGCGTGCACGCCACGCGCGCCGACAACTGGACGACGGGGCGGATCTACGCCGACGTGATCGCGGCGGAGCGCCGCGGCGACTATCTCGGCGGCACGGTGCAGGTCATTCCGCACATCACCGACAAGATCAAGGAGGTGATCCAGGCGGAGACCGAGGGCTACGACTTCGTCATCGTCGAGATCGGCGGCACCGTCGGCGACATCGAATCGCTGCCGTTCCTGGAGGCGATCCGCCAGCTCGGCAACGAGGTCGGCCAGCAGCGGAGCCTTTTCGTCCACCTCACCCTCGTGCCCTACATCCCGAGCGCGGGCGAGCTGAAGACCAAGCCCACCCAGCACAGCGTGAAGGAGCTGCTGAGCGTCGGCATCCAGCCGCAGATTCTGCTCTGCCGCTGCGACCGCCCGATCCCGGAGAACGAGCGGCGCAAGATCGCGCTGTTCTGCAACGTCCGGCCGGAGAGCGTGATCCCGGCCCTCGACGCGAAGACGATCTACGAGGTGCCGATCAGCTACCACAACGAGGGCCTGGACCGCGAGGTGCTGCGGCACTTCGGCCTGTCCATCTACGGCCAGCCCGACATGCGCCGCTGGGAGCGCATCGTCCAGGCGATCCGCGCGCCGGAGGGCGAGGTGACGATCGCCGTGGTCGGCAAGTACACCAACCTGCTCGACGCCTACAAATCCCTGGCCGAGGCGCTGGTCCACGGCGGCATCGCCCACAAGGTCCGGGTCAACCTCGACTGGGTGGACAGCCAGATCTTCGAGGGCGGGGAGGAGAACGCGGTGGCGCGGCTCGAGGGCGTGCACGGCATCCTCGTCCCCGGCGGCTTCGGCGAGCGCGGCAGCGCCGGCAAGATCGAGGCGGTGCGCTTCGCGCGCGAGCGCAAGGTGCCCTTCCTCGGCATCTGCTTCGGCATGCAGATGGCGGTGATCGAGGCGGCGCGCAACCTGGCCGGCCTCAAGGGGGCAAGCAGCACCGAGTTCGGACCTTGCGAGGATCCGGTCGTCGGCCTGCTCACCGAATGGCTGCGCGGCAATGAGGTCGAGCGCCGCAGCGCGGGCGGCGAACTCGGCGGCACGATGCGCCTCGGCGCCTATCCGGCGCGGCTCGCCGAGGGCTCGCTGGTGCGCGAGGTCTATGGCGGCGCCGCGGAGATCCGGGAGCGGCACCGCCACCGCTACGAGGTGAACATCCGCTACCGGGAGCGGCTGGAGGAGGCGGGGCTGCGCTTCTCCGGCATGTCGCCCGACGGGCAGTTGCCGGAGATCATCGAGTATCCCGACCATCCCTGGTTCATCGGCGTGCAGTTCCATCCGGAGCTGAAGTCCAAGCCCTTCGACCCGCACCCGCTGTTCGCCGGCTTCATCGGCGCGGCGGTGCGCCAGGCGCGGCTCGTCTGATGGCGCGCACCGTCCGCATCGGCGGCGTCGCGATCGCCAACGACCGCCCGCTCGCGTTCATCTGCGGCCCCTGCCAGATCGAGAGCCGCGCGCACGCGCTGGAGGTGGCGGCGGCGCTCGCCGAGATGGCGCGGGCCGCGGGCGTGCCGCTGGTCTACAAGTCCTCCTTCGACAAGGCGAACCGCACCAGCGTGGACGCGGCGCGCGGCATCGGCATGGCCGAGGGCCTCGCCATCCTCGCCGAGGTGCGGGAGCGCACGGGCCTGCCCGTGCTCACCGACGTGCACGCGCCGGAGCAGTGCGCGCCGGCGGCGGAGGCGGTGGACTGCCTGCAGATCCCGGCCTTCCTCTGCCGCCAGACCGACCTGCTCCTCGCCGCGGGGCGCACCGGCAGGCCGGTCAACGTCAAGAAGGGGCAGTTCCTCGCGCCCTGGGACATGCCGAACGTCGCGGCGAAGATCGCGAGCACCGGCAACCGGAACATCCTGCTCTGCGAGCGCGGCGCGAGCTTCGGCTACAACACGCTGGTCGCGGACATGCGCGCGCTGCCGATCATGGCGGCAACCGGCTACCCGGTGGTGTTCGACGCGACGCACGCGGTGCAGCAGCCGGGGGGGCAGGGGAGCTCGAGCGGCGGGCAGCGCGAGTTCGCGCCCGTCCTCGCGCGCGCCGCCGTCGCGGTCGGTGTCGCGGCGGTGTTCATCGAGACCCATCCCGATCCGGACCGCGCGCCCTCCGACGGGCCGAACATGATCCCGCTGCGCGCGATGCCGGCGCTGATGGCGCGGCTCAAGGCGTTCGATGCGGTAGCGAAGGCGGCGGCGCGGGACGGCGGCGGCTGAGCGAGGGCCGGCGGGCCGGGCCCGGTCGCCGCCGGCCCGACCGAGACGTGACCGTCGCGATGGCTTTGCCGGCGCCGTGGCCGCGCCTAGCTTGCCACCCGACAGGTTGCAGGAGGCCACGACATGCCCCGCTGGCAAAGGTACCGCCGGTTCGGTCCGATCCTCGTCCTCGCCGGTGCCCTCATGGGCGCCGGCTGCGCCGCGCCCGGCGGCGGGACCGGGCAGGCCGGGGTCGCGGACTCGGTCCCCGCAGCGGCGGTGCAGCTGGCGGCGGACCTCGCCGACGCCGACGCGGCGGTCGAGCGCACGATCGGCCGGATCGGCGAGTTCGCGCAACGCAACCGCCGCGAGGCGGCGGCGATCGCCTACGCCACCGGCGGCCGCGTCCCGCCGTCGGGGCGGGCGGCCGCCGTCGCCGCGAACGGCACCGCCGCGATGGCAGCGGGCGATGTGCTCGCGCCGGCCTTCGACGCGCTCGTCCTTCACGGCCGTCGTCTCGCCGGCCTCGCCGGGGAGTTGCCGCCCGGACTGCCGGATCCGGATCCGGCGCAGCTGCGGCGCGAGGCCGAGCAGGGCCTCGCCCGCTACGAGGCGGCGCTGCGTCGTCGCCTGCCACTGACGGCCGCCGAGCGGGAGGCGGGGCTGGCCGCCGTCGCCGCCCTCGCCGTCCCGCCGGCCGAGGGCGCCGATTTCGCGGACTACGTCTCCGAGCGTCAGCCGGCGGTCGAGGCGCTGACGGTGCTCCTGCGCGCGGTGATCGGGGCGGATCCGCAGAGCGGCCTGCGCGCGCGGCTCGCGGCCGAGCGGGAAGAGGCGATGCGCGCGCAGGCGGCGCTGCTGGCCGCGGCGCGGCGCGATTCCTCCCTCGGCGTCCTGGGCCGCTACGCCCTGTACCACAGCGCGATGCGCGCCGAGGCGGAACTGCCGCCCGACGCGGTGCTGGCCGCGGCGGTCGGGATGCTCTCGGCGCTGCCGGCCGCGCACGCCGCGCTCGCCTCGGCCGACCCGGTCGCGGCCGCGCAGCGCGTCGCGGCCTTCTCCGCCGCCGTGGACCGTCTGGAGGAGGCGGAGTGGGCGCCGGAACGCGCCGCGGCGGAGTGAGCCTTTCCCTGGGCGGAACGCCGGCCGTCCGCGCGGCGTGACGTCCGTTCCCCTTGCCGTCGCCGCGGCGGGGGCCTATCGCGCGCATCGCGTCGCCCGCCCCAAGACCGGCGGGCGGCTCGGCAGGGGCTCGCCCGGAGGAATCCATGACCGCTTCGTCCGCCGCCATCGCCGACATCGTCGCGCGCGAGGTCCTCGATTCGCGCGGCAACCCGACCGTGGAGGCGGAGGTGGTGCTGGATTCCGGGGCGACCGGCCGCGCCATCGTGCCTTCCGGCGCCTCGACCGGCGCGCACGAGGCGGTGGAGCTGCGCGACGGCGACCGCGCGCGCTACGGCGGCAAGGGCGTGCGCAAGGCGGTCGCCGCCGTCGAGGGCGAGATCTTCGACGCCATCGGCGGCATGGACGCGACCGCGCAGGTCGCGATCGACGAGGCGATGATCGAGCTCGACGGCACGCCGAACAAGGCGCGCCTCGGCGCCAACGCGATCCTCGCGGTGAGCCTCGCCGTGGCGAGGGCGGCGGCGGCGCATCTCGGCGTGCCGCTCTACCGGCATGTCGGGGGGGTGTTCGCGCGCACCCTGCCGGTGCCGATGATGAACATCGTCAACGGCGGCAGGCACGCGGACAACCCGATCGACATCCAGGAGTTCATGATCCTGCCCGTCGCCGCGGGCACGATGGCGGACGCGGTGCGGATCGGCGCCGAGGTGTTCGCGGCGCTGCGGAAGGCGCTGCACGAGGCCGGCCACAGCACGAACGTGGGCGACGAGGGCGGCTTCGCGCCGAACCTCCGGAGCGCCGACGAGGCGCTCGGCTTCATCGCCAGGGCCTGCGAGGCGGCGGGGCACCGCCCGGGCGAGGAGGTGGTCTTCGCCCTCGACTGCGCCGCGACCGAGTTCTTCCGGGACGGCAGGTACGCGATGGAGGGCGAGGGCCGGACGCTCGACGCCGGCGGGATGGTGGACTACCTGGCCGCGCTCTGCGACCGGTGGCCGATCGTCTCGATCGAGGACGGCTGCGCGGAGGACGACTGGGAGGGCTGGAGGCTGCTCACCGACCGGCTCGGCGCCAGGGTCCAGCTCGTCGGGGACGACCTCTTCGTGACCAGTCCGGAGCGGCTGCGGCTCGGCATCGAGCGGGGGGTGGCGAACGCCATCCTGGTCAAGGTCAACCAGATCGGCACCCTGACCGAGACGCTGGAGGCGGTCGAGACCGCGCACCGGGCCGGCTACCGGGCGGTGATGAGCCACCGCAGCGGCGAGACGGAGGACGCGACCATCGCCGACCTCGCCGTCGCGACCAATTGCGGGCAGATCAAGACCGGCTCGCTCAGCCGCTCGGACCGGCTGGCGAAGTACAACCAGCTCATCCGCATCGAGCAGGGGCTCGGGGTCGCCGCGCGCTACGCCGGGCGGGGCGCGCTGCGCCGCTGAGCCGCGCGCCGGACCGGGACTTGGCGCTCGCCAAGAAGCGCCGCCGCGCGTATCATTCCGTTCGCGACGCGCGCACCGTTCGAGACGCGCGCAGGAGGGGGTCTTCCGCGATGTCGGGTCGGCTAGCCGCGTTCGGGCGGGGGATGAGGCGGCGCGCCCGCGAGGCGCTGCTTCCCGTGCTGTTCGGTGCCGTCTGCGGATATTTCCTCTGGCATTCCGTCCACGGGCCCCGGGGCCTCCTCGCGCGCGAGCAGCGCGCGCAGGAGATCGCGGCCGCGCGGGCGGAACTCGCCCGGGCCGAGGCGGAACGCGACGCGATGGAGCGGCGCGTCGCCGGCCTGCGCGGCGAGGTGCTCGACCGCGACCAGCTCGACGAGCGGGCGCGGGCGCTGCTGAACCTGGTGGCGCGCGAGGAGCTGGTCATGCCCTACGCGCCGGGGCAGCGGCTGTACTAGCCGCGCCGTTGCCGGCGGGGGCGGACAGGGCGGTGGCCGCGGCGGAGACGAGGCGAGCATCGCGCGAGCGTCATGACGGCGGCGGGCCATCGGGCCGACCGTCGGATGGACGGGGGTGCCGATCCGGCCGAGCGCCCGCCGCAGCGGTGTCCGGTGACGCTCCGCGGAAAGCCGTGCCCGAACCGGAGCACGGCGAGCAGCGGGGAGTGGGCGGCGCGCCGGCCGGCCGGGCCACGGGGGCTCCTCTTGCCGGGCGCGGGCATCCGCTTCGCCATCCCGTGGACCTTCCGCCCGTCGTGCCCGGACCCGGGTGATCCAGCGCACTTAACCGAAAGTCGGTTAAGTGTCTTATTGCGTTGCAAAAGAAGGGTTTTTCGTTCGCATCTCGCTTGCACGGTCGGGAGCGCGATCGTAAGTGCGGGTTCCGCGGCCCCGGATCCGGGGCCGCCGCTCAACGAGGAGACGCCGGATGGTCCAGGGGGCTGAGGTCGCCACCGCCGCCGCCAAGCGCCGCGCCGCCAAGGGCAAGGAGCCGCCCGCGATGACCCGCGACGAGCTCCTGCGCGCCTACCGGGACATGCTGCTGATCCGACGCTTCGAGGAGAAGGCGGGCCAGCTCTACGGCATGGGCCTGATCGGCGGCTTCTGCCACCTCTACATCGGCCAGGAGGCCGTGGTGGTGGGCATGCAGATGTGCCTCAGGCCCGGCGACCAGGTGATCACCAGCTACCGCGACCACGGCCACATGCTCGCCACCGGCATGGAGGCGCGCGGCGTGATGGCCGAGCTGACCGGGCGCATCGGGGGCTATTCCAAGGGCAAGGGCGGCTCGATGCACATGTTCAGCATCGAGAAGGGCTTCTACGGCGGGCACGGCATCGTCGGGGCGCAGGTCTCGCTCGGCACCGGCCTCGCCTTCGCCAACTGGTACCGGCGGAACGACCATGTCTGCCTGACCTATTTCGGCGAGGGCGCCTCCAACCAGGGCCAGGTGTACGAGAGCTTCAACCTCGCCGCGCTGTTCAAGCTGCCGGTCGTCTACATCATCGAGAACAACAAGTACGGCATGGGCACCAGCGTCGAGCGCGCCTCCGCCTCGAAGGACCTGTCGAAGAACGGCGCGCCCTGGGGCATCCCCGGCGAGCAGGTGGACGGCATGGACGTCATCGCCGTGAAGGAGGCGGGCGAGCGCGCGGTGGCCTACTGCCGCGCCGGCAACGGGCCCTACCTCCTGGAGATGAAGACCTACCGCTACCGCGGCCATTCCATGTCGGACCCGGCGAAGTACCGCACGCGCGAGGAGGTGCAGAAGATGCGCGAGCAGCGCGACTGCATCGAGACGGCGCGCAAGCGGCTGCTCGAGATGGGGCTGGACGAGGCGGCGCTGAAGAAGGTGGACGACGAGGTGAAGGCGGTCGTCCAGGACGCCGCGGACTTCGCCCAGAAGTCGCCGGAGCCGCCGGAGAGCGAGCTGTGGACCGACGTGCTGGTCGAGGCGGAGGCGGGGGAGGGGCGCTAGGCCATGGCCGGGACCCAGATCCTGATGCCCGCGCTCTCGCCCACCATGACCGAGGGCAAGCTCGCGCGCTGGCTCAAGAAGGAAGGCGACCGGGTCAAGGCCGGCGAGGTGATCGCCGAGATCGAGACCGACAAGGCGACCATGGAGGTCGAGGCGGTGGACGAGGGGGTCCTGACCCGCATCCTGGTGCCCGAGGGCACGGAGGGCGTCGCGGTGAACGCCCCGATCGCCGAGCTGAACGGCGGCGGGGCGCCGCAGGCGGCGCCCGGACCCGCGCCGGCACAGCGCGAGCGCGCCGCGCCCCTGCCGAAGGCCGAGGACCGCGCCGCGGCCGCCGCGCGCGGGGCGGCCGAGCGGCCCGCCGCGGCGGCCGCGGAGGCCGCCGCCGCGGCCGAGCCCGAGAAGGACTGGGGCCCGACCAGGCCCATCACCGTGCGCGAGGCGCTGCGCGACGCCATGGCCGCGGAGATGCGCGCCGACGACCGCGTCTTCCTGATGGGCGAGGAGGTCGCGCAGTACCAGGGCGCCTACAAGGTGAGCCAGGGCCTCCTCGACGAGTTCGGCCCGCGGCGCGTGATCGACACGCCGATCACCGAGCACGGCTTCACCGGCATGGCGGTCGGCGCCGCCTTCGCCGGCCTCAGGCCGATCGTCGAGTTCATGACCTTCAACTTCTCCATGCAGGCGATCGACCAGATCATCAACAGCGCCGCCAAGACGCACTACATGAGCGGCGGCCAGGTGCGCTGCCCGATCGTCTTCCGGGGACCGAACGGCGCGGCGGCGCGCGTGGCGGCGCAGCACAGCCAGGACTTCTCGAGCTGGTACGCGCACTGCCCGGGGCTGAAGGTGGTCGCCCCCTGGTCCTCGGCGGACGCGAAGGGGCTGCTGCGGGCGGCGATCCGCGACCCGAACCCGGTGATCTTCCTCGAGAACGAGATCCTCTACGGCCACACCTTCGAATGCCCGGTCGCCGAGGACTTCGTCCTGCCGATCGGCAGGGCGAAGGTGGAGCGCCAGGGCAGGGACGTGACGCTGGTCGCGCACTCGATCGCCGTCGGCCTCGCCATGCAGGCGGCGGAGGAGCTGGCGCGCGGGGGGATCGAGGCGGAGGTGATCAACCTGCGCACGCTCCGCCCGCTCGACATCGCGACCGTGGTGCGCAGCGTGCGCAAGACCAACCGCCTCGTCACCGTCGAGGAGGGCTGGCCGTTCGCCGGCATCGGCGCGGAGGTGGCGATGCAGGTGATCGAGCACGCCTTCGACTGGCTCGACGCGCCGCCGGTGCGCGTCACCGGCCTCGACGTCCCGATGCCCTACGCCGCCAACCTCGAGAAGCTGGCGCTGCCGAGCGCGGCGCAGGTGGTCGAGGCGGCGAAGCGCGTGGCATACAGGTCGTAGGCGCCGGCCGGCGCGCGAAGGGGAGCGGGACCGAGATGGCGACCAACATCCTGATGCCGGCGCTGAGCCCGACCATGACGGAGGGCAACCTGGCGCGCTGGCTCAAGAAGGAGGGCGACCGGGTCAAGGCCGGCGAGGTGATCGCCGAGATCGAGACCGACAAGGCGACCATGGAGGTCGAGGCGGTGGACGAGGGGATCCTCGGCAGGATCCTCGTCCCCGACGGCACCCAGGGGGTGAAGGTGAACCAGCCGATCGCGGTGCTGGTCGAGGAGGGCGAGGCGGTGCCGGGCGGCCCGGCGGCGGCGCCGGCGCCCGCGCCCGCAGCGGCGGTCCCTGCGCCGGCCGCGCCCGCCGCCGCGGCTCCGCAGCCGGCACCGCCTCCGCGCGGGAACGGGCAGGACAGGGCGGCGCAGCGCCTCTTCGTCTCGCCGCTCGCGCGGCGCATGGCGCAGCAGGCGGGGCTCGACCTGTCGCGGATCGCGGGCAGCGGACCGGGCGGGCGGATCGTGAAGGCGGACGTCGAGGCGGCGCTCGCGCGCGGCGCGCCGCAGCCGGTGGCCGCGCCGGCGCCCGCCGCGCCCGCGCCGGCCGCGGCCCGCCCGGCCGCCCCGCCGCCGCCGATCGCCGCGCCGCACACCGCCGTGCCGCACAGCACGATGCGCAGGGTGATCGCGCGCCGCCTCTCCGAGTCGAAGGCGACGATCCCCCACTTCTACGTCTCGATGGACGTCGAGCTCGACGCGCTGCTGAAGCTCCGCGCCGACCTCAACGCGCGCGCGCCGAAGGAGGGGGCGCCGGGCGCGTTCCGGCTCTCGGTCAACGACCTGATCATCAAGGCGGCGGCCGTGACGCTCCGGCGCTTCCCGAACGTCAACGCCTCCTGGACCGAGGACGCGATCATCCGGTACCACGACGTGGACATCTCGGTCGCCGTGGCGATCCCGGACGGGCTGATCACGCCGATCATCCGCAAGGCCGACCAGAAGGGCCTCGCCGCGATCAGCAACGAGATGCGCGACCTCGCCGAGCGCGCCCGGGCCGGCAAGCTGAAGCCGGAGGAGTTCCAGGGCGGCGGCTTCTCCATCTCCAACATGGGCATGTACGGCGTGCGCGACTTCGCCGCGGTCATCAACCCGCCGCAGGCCGCCATCCTCGCCGTGGGCGCGGGCGAGAAGCGGGCGGTGGTGAAGGACGGGGCGCTCGCGATCGCGACGGTGATGACCTGCACGCTCAGCGTGGACCACCGCGTGGTGGACGGCGCGCTGGCGGCGGAGTGGCTCGCCGACTTCCGGCGCACGGTGGAGGACCCGCTGAGCCTGATGCTGTGACCCCGCCGGGGCTCCTGCTCCGCGACGCGGCGCCGGGGGACGCGCCGCTCCTCGCCCGCTTCGTGCGCGCCCTCGCCGCCTATGAGCGGCTGGAGCACGAGGCGGTCGGCACGGAGGAGGACTTCCGCCGCCTGCTGTTCGGCACGCCGCCGCGCGCGGAGGCGCTGATCGCCGAATCCGGCGGCGCGCCGGTCGGCTTCGCGCTGTGGTACTACGCGGTCTCGACCTTCCTCGCGAAGCCCTCGCTCTACGTCGAGGACGTGTTCGTCGAGCCGGCGCATCGCGGCCGCGGCATCGGGCGCGCGATCTTCCGCGACCTGGCGCGGCGGGCCCTCGCGGCGGGCTGCGGACGGATGGAGTGGTCGGTGCTCGACTGGAACGCGCCCGCCATCGCGTTCTATCGTTCCCTCGGCGCGCGCCCGCGCGAGGGATGGACCTTGCAACGCCTGAGCGGCCCCGCGCTCGCCGCGCTGGCCGCCGCCTGAGGGGACCGGAGGAATGGCCGAGCAGAGCTTCGACCTGATCGTGCTTGGCGGCGGGCCCGGCGGCTACGTCGCCGCGATCCGCGCCGCCCAGCTCGGCATGCGGACCGCCCTGGTCGAGCGCGAGCACCTGGGCGGCATCTGCCTCAACTGGGGCTGCATCCCGACCAAGGCGCTGCTGCGCACGAGCGAGATCAACCACCTGCTGCGCACGCTCGACCGCTACGGCTTCGCGGCCGACAACGTCCGCTACGACTTCGGCAAGGTGATCCAGCGCTCGCGCGCCGTCGCCAGGCAGCTCAGCGACGGCGTGCGCTTCCTCATGCGCAAGAACAAGGTCACCGTCCTCGACGGGCACGGCAGGCTCGCGGGGAAGGGGAAGCTCGCGGTGAGCAAGGACGGCAGGCCCGTCGCGGAGCTCGCCGCGCCGCACATCATCCTCGCGACCGGGGCGCGCGCGCGCGTGCTGCCGGGGATCGAGCCGGACGGCAGGCTGATCTGGACCTACAGGGAGGCGATGGTGCCGCCGGCGCTGCCGAGGCGGCTGATCGTCATCGGCTCCGGCGCGATCGGGTCCGAATTCGCCTCCTTCTACCTCGACATGGGCAGCGAGGTGACGCTGATCGAGGTGCTCGACCGCGTCCTGCCGGTGGAGGACGCGGAGATCAGCGCCTTCGTCCGCAAGGCCTTCGAGAAGCAGGGGATGAAGGTCCTCACCGGCGCGAAGGTGCAGGGCGTGCGCAAGGGCGCGGACGAGGTGACCGCGATCGTCGAGGCGGACGGAAGGGTGCAGGAGATCGCGGCGGACCGGGTGATCTCCGCGGTGGGCATCGTCGGCAACGTCGAGGACATCGGCATCGAGGGCACCGGCGTGAAGGTGGACCGCACCCATGTCGTGACCGACGAGTGGTGCCGCACCGGGGAGCCGGGGGTCTACGCCATCGGCGACCTCTGCGGGCCTCCCTGGCTCGCCCACAAGGCCTCGCACGAGGGCGTGCTCTGCGTGGAGAAGATCGCCGGGGTCGAGGGCGTGCACCCGCTCGACGTCCGCAACATCCCGGGCTGCACCTACTGCCGCCCGCAGGTCGCCTCGGTCGGCCTGACCGAGGCGGCGGCGAAGGAGGCCGGCTACGAGGTGCGGATCGGCCGCTTCCCCTTCATCGGCAACGGCAAGGCGATCGCGCTCGGCGAGCCGGAGGGCCTGGTGAAGACGGTGTTCGACGCGCGGACCGGCGAGCTGCTCGGCGCCCACATGGTCGGCGCCGAGGTGACGGAGCTGATCCAGGGCTACGCCATCGCCCGCACCCTGGAGGCGACCGAGGCGGAGCTGATCGCGACCGTCTTCCCCCACCCGACCATCAGCGAAACCATGCACGAGGCGGTGCTTGATGCCTATGGCCGGGTGATCCACATCTAGCCCCGCCATGGCCATGCGCATCGAGATAGACCATCGCGGGGCGGACCGGGCGGCGCCGCGCCACCCGGAGAAGGCGCACCGCCCGGACAACCCGATCCAGCGCAAGCCCGCCTGGATCCGGGTGAAGGCGCCCACGCACCCCGTCTATCACGAGACGCGGGCCCTGATGCGCGAGCAGAAGCTGGTCACCGTCTGCGAGGAGGCCGCCTGCCCGAACATCGGCGAGTGCTGGTCGCAGCGCCACGCCACCATGATGATCATGGGCGACATCTGCACCCGCGCCTGCGGCTTCTGCAACGTCGCGACCGGCCTGCCGCGCGCGCTCGATCCCGACGAGCCGCGGCGGGTGGGCGAGGCGGTGGCGAGGCTCGGCCTGCGCCACGTCGTGGTGACCTCGGTGGACCGCGACGACCTGGCGGACGGCGGCGCCGCGCATTTCGCGCGGACCATCGGCGCCATCCGCGCCGCGGCGCCGGGGACGACCGTCGAGGTCCTGACCCCGGACTTCCTCCGCAAGGACGGCGCGCTGGAGGTGGTGGTCGCGGCGCGGCCCGACGTGTTCAACCACAACCTCGAGACGGTGCCGCGACTGTACCCGACGATCCGGCCGGGCGCCCGCTACTACCACAGCCTGCGCCTGCTCGACCGCGCGAAGCAGCTCGATCCCGCGCTCTTCACCAAGTCGGGGCTGATGGTGGGCCTCGGCGAATCGCGGACCGAGGTGATGCAGGTGATGGACGACCTGCGCAGCGCGGAGGTGGATTTCCTCACCATCGGCCAGTACCTGCAGCCCACGGCGAAGCACGCCGCGGTGGACCGCTTCGTCACGCCGGAGGAGTTCGAGGACTACGCGCGCCTGGCGCGCGCCAAGGGGTTCCTGCTGGTGTCCGCGACGCCGCTGACCCGCTCCTCCTACCACGCGGACCGCGACTTCGCCGCGCTGCGCGCCGCCCGCGAGGCGAAGCTCGCGGCCGCGGCGCCCGCCTGAGGCCGCCGCGCCGCATGCCGACCCACGCCGAGAAGCGGGTGCTCCGCTACACGCCGGAGGAGCTGTTCGACCTGGTGGCGGACGTCCAGCGCTACCCGGAGTTCCTGCCCTGGTGCGTCGGCGCGCGCGTGCTCTCGCGCACGGAGACCGAGCTCGTCGCCGACCTCACCATCGGGTTCAAGATCTTCCGCGAGACCTTCCGCAGCCATGTGGTGCTGGAGCGGCCGCACCAGGTCCACGTCAGGTACCTCAACGGCCCGTTCCGCTATCTCAACAACCATTGGCGGTTCACTGCGGTCGATGGCGGGACGGAGGTGGACTTCTTCGTGGACTTCGAGTTCCGCAGCCGCATCCTGCAGGCGGCGATCGGCGTGGTGTTCAACGAGGCGGTGCGGCTCATGGTCCGCGCCTTCGAGCGCCGCGCGATGCTGCTCTACGGCCGGCGGCCCCCCGGCGTGCCGACCCCGGCGCCAGCGCCTTCCTGACCGCGGAGCCGTTCAGCGGCCCTGATCGGCGGCATCAACGCTTTGCGTTGGCCCGCCGCTCCGGGACGCGGCAGGCTGGCGCGCATGACCTACCTGCTGTACGGGGACCGCGGCTCCGGCTCCGCCGCGGTGGAGATGGCGCTGGCCGAGATCGGCGCCCCCTGCGCGCTGCGCGCGGTGCCGCTGGAGCGCGAGGCGCAACGCGCGGCCGGGCACCTGCGCCTCAACCCGATGGGCCGGATCCCGGTTCTGGTGCTGCCGGACGGCACGGTGGTGACGGAATCGCTCGCGATCCTGCTGACGCTCTGCGACCGGCATCCGCAGGCCGCGCTGCTGCCGCCGCCCGGCGATTCCGCGCGCGCCACGGCGCTGCGCTGGATGGCGCTCGCCGCCGGCGAGTTCTATCCGCACGTCACCCGCCACGACTATCCGGAGCGCTTCAGTCCCGACCCCGCCCACTGGCCGGCGATCCGCGCCCGCGCGGTCGAGATGGGCCGCGCGGCCTGGCGCGTCGTCGAGGAGCACGCCGGCCTGCGCGATGGTGGGGAGGAGCCCTTCCTGCTCGGTGCGCGCTTCTCGATCGCCGACATCTACCTCGCCGTGCTGTCGCGCTGGATGGGTGGCGCGGCCTGGCTTCCGGGGAGCTGTCCGCGCATGGCGCGACTCGCCCGGGCGGTCGCCGCGCGCCCGGCCATCGCACCGGTCTGGGAGCGCCATTTCGGCGCCGCGTGAGGCCGGTCCTAGCGCGCCGGCGCCGTCCCGCAGCGGTTCTCCAGCCGCCCGCCATCGGCGATCGCCATCGCGACCACGATCTCGTCGGGCCGCGGCGCGTCGGCGATGCCGATCGTGATCGTGTCGAAATGCGCGAAGGACCACGCGTCGTCCTTGCGGCCGAGCGGCAGGTCCAGCGTCGCGCCCGCCGCCGCGACCTTCACGTTCGACGGGATCACCGCCTTGCCGCCGCCGATCGCCGCGCGCATCGGCCGGCCGAGCATCGGGTGCACGCAGGCCGCGCCGTGCTCCATCTCCCCGGCGACGCCGACGATCGCGCCCTTGCCGTAGCTCACCGCGGGTCCGCCGAGCAGCCTCGCCAGCTCGCCCATGAATCGCTCGCCGAGCGCCGCGCCGGCCTCCCAGAGCGGGCGCAGATCCGCCGCGTGGCGGCCGGCGAAGGGGTTCGCGATCACGGCGAGCGCCACGGCGCGCACCACGGGGCGCGGCGCCTCGCGTCCCAGCTCGGAGAAGACCTGCTCGCGCGTCAGCACCAGCTTGCGGATCGCCGGGGTCATGGCCGGATCATCCCGCGCCCGCCGCCGGGCCGCTGCCGCGATGCCTTCCGTTCGACAGGTACGGCCAGAACAGCGCGTGGGCCAGGTAGAAGTTCTCGCAGTGGATCGGGTCGGGCAGGTACACGCCGTCCCCCATGCGGATCGCCAGGAAGTGGTCCGCGAGCTTGACGCCGGGGTTCTTCTCGGCGTTCAGGAAATCGTCCTGGCATCCGTGCTGGAGCTTGGTGACCAGGTGGCGGTTCAGCTCGCGCACCAGGTCGCGCGCCTCCGGGCTCCAGCGGCCGCGCGGCGCGCCCGGCTCGAGCGCGGAGATCGAGATCTTCTGGAAGCCCGTGCCGGTGAAGCGCCAGCAGCTCATCATGTCGTAGTCGGAGACCATGAGCTGCCCGCCGTGGCCGAGCACCGTGCCGGTCTCGTTGGTCTTGGCCTTGGTCGCGAAGGTCTTGGCCGGCAGCGTGCCGTGGAAGGCACGCGCGGCCCGCCGGGGGCAGCGGAAGATGATCAGCAGGTTGCGCTCGGCGGTGAAGCGGCGCAGGACCATGATGTCCCGCGCGTCCATCCCGGACTCCGCCGACAGGCGGAGGTCCAGGCCGTCGGCGCCCGCCGCCCTTGCCTGCCGCTCCTTGCCGCGCGCGAGGTCGGCGAGACCCGCGGCGCTGATCCTGAGGCCGGACATGCGGCGCCCCCCGATGCTGCGGCCTCGCAGTGTAGCGGAGGCGTGCGGTCCGCGCAGCCCGTTCCTCCGCCGCTGCCGGGCGGCGGAGGGGGCTCGCCGTCATGCCGCACCGGGTGTCGCGCCAGGGGCCGCGAGCCGGTGCTGCGCCACCCTCGCAAGGTGGCCGAGCTTGTCGGCGCGGCCGGCGCTGGCCTCGTTCAGGAAGTCGAGCCGGGCCCTGAGCGCGGCGTTGAAGTCGGTGCAGCGGCTCAGCGTCTCGAACAGCGCCACCTGCGCCCGGAGGCGCCGGGTCATGAAGCCCGTCATCTCGTGGGCCAGCAGCATGGCCGTCTCCGCGGCCTGCCACTGCGGCGCCACCGACCGCTCGGCCAACTTCCAGCGGCGTCCGGGATCCGTCGCCGGCCAGGGCGCCCCCGCGGGGCTCCGCGGCCCGGAGGCGGTGGCGATCCTGTCCATCGCGCGTGTTTCCCTGCTTCGCTGCCGGACCGCGGACGCTTCCCATCCCTCAACGCGTGAGGGACGACGGCACGACTCCGACGAGGAAAGCACAGGTCGCCGGACTGCCGGCGCGATCGCCCGGCCTTTCCGCCGCCGCATCGGGGTGCCGCGGATGCCTCGCTCGATGCGGGTCGGTGAGCCCGCCCTGGCCGGCGGTTGGTCTCGCTGGCACACTGTGCGCGCTCTCGTGAAAGGCCTGCCTGATGGTCCACGCTCCCGAACGCCCCGACCCCGGCGCGCCGCCGGTGCGCATCAACCTCTATTCCGACACCCAGACACGGCCGACGCCGGCGATGAAGGAGGCGATGATGCGCGCCGAGGTCGGCGACGAGCAGCACGGCGACGACCCGACCGTGCACGCGCTCTGCGACCGCATGGCGGCGCTGACGGGCAAGGAGGCGGCGGTGTTCCTGCCCTCCGGCACGATGTGCAACATCATCGCCACGCTCACCCATTGCCGGCCCGGCGACGAGATCCTCGCGCACGAGACGGCGCACATCCTGACGAGCGAGGGCGGCGGCCACGCCGCGCTCGGCGGCGTGCAGATCACGCCGCTGCGCGGGCCGCGCGGCATGTTCACGGCGGAGGAGGTGCGCGCCGCGATCCGCCCGCGCCGGCGCCACGCCCCGCCGCAGACGCTGCTGGAGGTGGAGCAGACCTCCAACCTCGGCGGCGGCGCCGTCTGGCCGAAGGCGCAGCTCGACGCGGTCGCGGCGGTGGCGAAGGAGCACGGGCTCGCGACGCACATGGACGGAGCGCGGCTGATGAACGCCTGCGTCGCCTCCGGCATCGCGCCGGCGGAGATGGCGGCGGGCTGGGATTCGGTCTGGCTCGACTTCACCAAGGGGCTCGGCGCGCCGCTCGGCGCCGTGCTGTGCGGCACCGCGGAGTTCATCGACGCCGCCTGGCGCTGGAAGCAGCGCCTCGGCGGGGCGATGCGCCAGGCCGGGATCTGCGCCGCGGCGTGCCTGTATGCGCTGGATCATCACGTGGACCGGCTGGCGGAGGACCACGCCAACGCCAAGGCCTTCGCCCGCGGGCTGCGACAGATCCCGGGCATCGAGGTGGTCGAGCCGGACACGAACCTGGTCTATTTCGATCCCTCGGGCGCCGGCGTCAGCGCGCCGGAACTGGTGCGCGCGCTGCGCATGCGCGGCATCCAGATCAGCCTGCTCGGCGGAAGGATCCGCGGCTGCACGCATCTCGACGTGACAGCCGCGATGGTCGAGGAGGCGCTCGACGTGATTCGGGAGGTGCTCGCGGAACGGGGCTGAGGCCGGGCGTCCGCGGCACTCTGGAGGGGCGGCCCACGCCGCGCCGGGGCCGACGGCATGCACAGTCCGGCGCGAGCGTCGCTGCAAGGCGATCACGCGGTTTCGCTCACATGCGACCACCGGCCTGTGCTAGCAGATCCGGGGCGCCCGGCTCGGCCCGCAAGGGGCCGGCAGCCCCGGGAGGACGCGTCGCCATGTCACGCGCCACCACCTCGGCGCGCCGCCTCGCCGTCGTAGGCGGAGTGGTGCTCGCGGTTGCCGCCACGCCGGCATCCGCCCGGCAGCAGCCTCAAGCGCACGCCCACGCCGGCACGCCGCCTGCGACCCTGGGCCAAGTCCATTTCCCGGTGAGCTGCGCGCCGGAGGCGCAGGCCGCCTTCGACGAGGCGATGAGGCTGCAGCATTCCTTCTGGTACCAGGCGGCGGGCGGAGCCTTCCGCCGCGTCCGCGACCGCGACCCGAACTGCGTCATGGCCTACTGGGGCGAGGCCATGGCGCTGCTGGTCAACCCCTTCACCGTGACGACCGCCGCCAACCTGCGCGCCGGCCGCGCGCTGCTCGCCGAGGCGCGGCGCATCGGCGCGCGGAGCGAGCGCGAGGCCGGCTTCATCGCGGCGCTCTCCGAACTCTACGGCGACGAGAACCCGGCGACGCACCGCGCCCGGGTCGAGCGCTACGAGCAGGCGATGGCGCAGCTCCACCAGCGCTTCCCGGACGACCCCGAGATCGGCATCCACTACGCGCTCGCCCTCGTCATGGCCGCGCCAGCAACCGACAAGACCTACGCCCGCCAGCTCCGGGCGGCGGAAATCCTGGAGCGCGAGTGGCAGCGCCAGCCGCAGCATCCAGGCATTGCGCACTACCTGATCCACACCTACGACGTGCCGGCCCTCGCCGCGCGCGGCGTTCCCGCGGCCGAGCGCTACGCCGGGATCGCCGCGGACGCGCCGCACGCGCTGCACATGCCCTCGCACATCTTCACCCGCGTCGGGCGCTGGGAGGAGTCGATCGAGACCAACCGCCGCTCGGCCGAGACCGCACGCGCTCGGCAGGCGGTCTTCGACGAGATCCACGCGCTCGACTACATGGTCTACGGCTACCTCCAGACCGGCCAGCGCGAGGCGGCGCAACGCGCCATCGCCGAGCTGCCGCGCTTCGCGGAGTGGAATGCGCCGGCGCCGATCTTCGCCTGGGCGCTGACGGTGATGCCCGCGCGCTTCGCTTTGGAGCGCGGCGCGTGGGAGGAGGCGGCGTCGCTGACCGTGGGGCGGCAGACCGCGCCGCTCGTGGTCGCGAACACGCATTTCGCCCGCGCGGTCGGGGCCGCGCGCGCCGGCCGCCCCGACGCGGCGGCGGCGGATGTCGAGGCGCTGAAGGCCGCAGCCGCCGCGCTGCGCGGCAGCGATGCCTATTGGGCGGAGCAGACCGAGATCCTGCGTCTCGCGGCCGAATCCTGGGTGGCCTACGCGCGCGGGGAGCATGACCTGGCCCTCGCGACGATGCGCGAGGCGGCGGAGCGCGAGGCCCGCACCGACAAGCATCCGGTGACCCCCGGCCCCCTGCTGCCGGCGCGCGAGCAGCTCGGCGAGATGCTGATGCTGATGGACCGTCCCGCCGAGGCCCGGCGCGAGTTCGAGGCCGTGCAGCAGACCGAGCCGCGCCGCTTCCGCGCCGTGTACGGCGCGGCACGCGCCGCCGAGCGGGCGGGCGACCGGGATGCGGCGCGGCAGCATTATGAGGCCCTCCTGAGGATCGCCGCGCGCGCCGATCCGGGGCTGCCCGAGATCGAGCACGCCCGCGCCGCCGTCGGCCGCGGCTGATCGCGGCTACCCGCTCGTCGCGCCGGCGGGCGGGGTTCAGTCCGCCGGCGCGATCTCGCCGCGCTCGATCACGAAGGTCCGCTCGACGAGCGAGCGCAGGAGTTCCGGGTTGCTCTCGGTGATCAGGATCGCGACCTCGGGCAGCGCCTGGTGCAGCCGGTTCAGCGCCTCCGCGTAGCGCAGGGCCAGCGCCGGCGCGAGGCCCTGGAAGGGCTCGTCGAGCAGCACCGCGCGGGTGCCGGCCATCAGCGCGCGGCCGAGCGCCACCATCTTGCCCTGCCCGCCGGACAGGCCCGCCGCCTTGCGCGGGGCGAGGTCGGCGAGCTCCGGAAGCAGCGCGAACACGAGGTCGAGCCGCCGTGACTGCTCGGCGGCGGGGAGCCTCAGCACCTGCACCGGCAGGAGCAGGTTCTCGCGCACCGTGAAGCTGCCGAACAGGCGCCGGTCCTCCGGCGCGTACCCGATGCCGTGGCGCGGGCGGTGGTGTGCCGGCAGTCGCGTCTCATCCTCGCCGTCGATCAGCACGCGGCCGGCGCGGGACGGGAGCAGGCCCATCAGGGCGCGCAGCGTCGTCGTCTTGCCGGCGCCGTTGCGTCCGATGAGGGCGACGCGGCCCCCGGGCGGGACGTGCAGCGAGACGTTGCGCAGCACGGTGACGCCGGCGATCTCGACGGTGACGCCCGCGAGCTCAAGCATGGCCCGCCGCAATCCCGCCGGGCAGGCCCGCAGCGGCCGCGCCCGGGCCCTCGATCCCGATCACCTCGCGCTGCACGGCGGGGTCGGCAAGCACCGTGCCCGGCGGGCCGAGCGCGGCGATGCGGCCCTGGCTCCACACCGCCACGCGGTCGGCGAAGCGCTCCACCACGTCCATGTCGTGCTCGACGAAGACGGCGGTGACGCCGGTCTCGCGCAGCACGCGCGCCAGCGTCTCGACGATCGCCATCTTCTCCGCGGCGGCGACGCCGGAGGTCGGCTCGTCCATCAGCAGCAGGCGCGGCTTCAGCGCGACCGCCATCGCGATGTCGGTCAGCTTGCGCGCGCCCTCGTTCAGCGCATCGGCGCGCGCGCCGGCAAGGGTGGCGAGGCCGAAGCGGGCCAGGACCTCGGTCGCCTCCTCGCGCCACGCCGGTCGCAGCAGCGGCCGCAGCGGCGACCACACGCCCTCCCGCGCGGCGACGGCGAGGGCGACGTTCTCGAGCACGGTGTGCTCGGTGAAGAGCTGCGGGAGCTGGAAGCTGCGCCCGATCCCGCGGCGGACGATGGCGCGTGGCGCGAGGCCGAGGATCGACTCGCCCTCGTAGGCGATCGTCCCGGCCTGCGGGCGGAGGTAGCCGGTGGCCATGTTGAGGAAGGTCGTCTTGCCCGCGCCGTTGGGGCCGATGATCGCGAGGAACTCGCCGCGCAGCACGTCGAGGTCGATGCCGTCCGCGGCCTTGACGCCGCCGAAGGCGAGATGGAGGCCGCGGGCCTGCAGCAGCGCCTCGCTCACGGGGCCCTCCCCGGGCGCCGGCCGAGCAGCCCGAGCAACATGCCCCACAGCCCGCCGGGGGCGAACAGGATCACGAGCAGCAGGACCACGCCAAGGATCGCCTGCCACGCCTCGGCGAAGGCCGCCGCGGCGTACACGCGCACCAGCTCGTAGGTCACGGCGCCAAGGAAGGGGCCGAGCGCGCCGCCGGCGCCGCCGAGGATGGCGATGAAGACGAGCTCGCCCGAGGTGGTCCAGTAGGCGAGCAGCGGCGTCACGTGGCGCGTCGTCATGCCCACGATCGCCCCCGCGACGCCCCCCATCAGCGCCGAGAGCACATAGGCCGCGAGCAGCACCCGCCGCGCCGAGACGCCCATGAACTCGAGCCGCGTCTCGCGCGTCTTGATCCCGGCGAGCGCCTGGCCCATCGGCGAGGCGAGGTAGGCCCGCACCAGCATGCCGAAGCCCACCGCGAGGACCAGCGCCACCAGCAGCATCGCCCAGACATAGGCTTCGAGCGTGAGCGCGAGCCCCGCGACACGGGGCGGCTCCACCCGGATGCCGTCGGTGCCCCGGGTCAGTTCGTACAGCTTCTCGAGCAGAGAATAGAACACCATGCTGATCGCGAGGTTCAGCATGCCGAAGAAGATGTCGCGGTAGCGCGCCAGGAACAGCCCGGCGACCAGGCCGATCAGGCCGGCGATGAGGGCGGCAAGGGGCAGCAGCAGCAGCGCCTCCGGCAGCGAGGGCGCGAGGAACGCCACCACATAGGCGCCGGAGGACAGGTAGAGCGCATGGCCGAAGCTCACCTGCCCCGCGCGCAGCAGCAGCAGGATGCCGAGCACCGCGATGCCCTTGGCGAGCGCGATGGTCAGCACGAACCTGAGCCAGGGCGCTGCCCAGGCCGCGGCCAGGACGCCGGCCACGCCAAGCAGCGCGAGCGAGATCTCCGCGCCGCGCCGCATCACACCCGCCGCGTCTCGACCACGCCGAACAGCCCTTGCGGCCGCACCAGCAGCACCGCGACCATGATCAGGTAGGGCACCACCACCTCGAACTCCGGCGCGAGGTAGACGGCGGCCGAGCGGCCGATGCCGATCAGCAGGGCACTGATCGCCGCCCCCTCGATCTGGCCGAGGCCCGCGGTCGCCACCACCGCGAAGGACAGCACGATGGTCGCGGCGCCGAGGCCCGGCACCAGCGTCGTCGTCGGCGAGGCGAGCGCGCCGCCGAGCGCCGCGAGCCCGGCGCCGAAGGTGAAGGTCAGCAGGAAGACGCGCCGCGCGTCGATCCCCATCGCCGTCGCTGCTTCCCGGTCCGTGGTGACGGCGACGATGACCCGGCCGGTCAGGGTGCGGCGCAGGAACCAGGCGAGGCCGACGAGCGTCGCCAGCGCCACGCCCGGCAGGACGAAGAGCTGGTAGGCCGTGAAGGGGATCACATCCTCGCCGAACGGCACGTCCACCGTGCCGAGCAGCCGGAGCGGCGCGTCGTTCGAGACGGGCTGCACCCCCCAGATCAGCTTCTGCGCATCCTCCAGGATCATGAACAGCGCGAAGGTGACGAGGAGCTGCAGCACCTGTTCGTGCCCGTAGATGCGGCGGAGCACCCCCCGCTCGATCACCGGCCCCAGGATGCCGCCCACCAGCGCCGCGGCCAGGACCAGCGCGACGTAGCCGGTCCAGTCGGGCAGGCCGCGCGCGGCGAGGAACAGGCCGAGCGAGGCCGCGGCGTAGCCGCCGATGGCGAACAGGCTGCCGTGCGCGATGTTGATGATGCGCAGCACGCCGAACACCATGTTCAGCCCCACCGCCACCATGAACACCAACGCCGCGTAGGCCAGGCCATCGAGCAGCGCGAGGCCGAGCAGCAGCGCGTTCTGTTCGAGCCACCCGGCCATCGCCGCGCGTCCTCAGCCGGCGATCGGCGCGGGTACCTGCGCGAGCAGGTCCGGCTTGAGGGTCTTCAGCCAGTCCACGCTCTTCTGCCCGACCGGCGTGCTGACCATGGCGGCCGGGAAGATGATCATGTCCTTCGGCACGGCGAAGGGGAAGCGGTCGGTGAAGCTGCTGACGCCGACGATCTGGTCCTCCAGCCCCTGGCCGTCCTCGCGCAGGGTGATGGTGGAGGTGGGGGTGGCGAACTCCAGGCCGCGGAACGCCGCCGCCAGCTCCTGGTCGTTCGGCCAGCCGCCGCCCTTGGCCGCGATCGCCTTCTCGTAGGCCGCCTGCATGGCGGAGATCGCCTGGTACATGTGGTGGCAGGGGTAGATCGGATACTCGTTCTGCCGCCGGCGGTAGCTCTCGACGAAGCGGGAGAGCCGCGCCGGGTCCCGCGGCCGCGGGTGGTTGTTCCAGTGGTCGCCCCGCGTGCCGATGATGTGGCCGGCCGGCATGGTGCGGCCGAGGATCTGCAGCGACGCCTCGGCCACCGGCAGCACGAAGGTCGAGCGGTCGAACAGCCGCCGCTCCGCCGCCTGGCGGACCAGCGTCACCAGGTCGCCGCCCCAGTGGGTCGAGTAGATGACGTCGGGCCGCGCGGCGAGGAGGCGGGTGACCTCGGTCGAGTAGTCCGGCGCGCCGAGGCGCGGGAACAGCTCGGCCACGACCCGCACCCCCGGCTTCAGCGCGTCCATCGCCGTCTTCCAGATCTCCCACGAATCGCGGCCCCAGGCGTAGTCCTGGTTGATCACGGCGAGGGTGCGGAAGTCGGGCCTGGTCTTGAGCAGGTAGAGCAGCGGCGCCAGCACCTCCGGCGTCGCGTAGCCCTGGGTGCGGAAGGCGTAGGGGTGGCGCCCCTCCTCGAAGATCCGCTGGGTGCCGCAGTCCCAGAGGATGGTGGTCTTGCGCAGCTCGTCCGACAGCGGCGTGCAGGCGAGGCAGGAGCCCGAGGAGATCGAGGCGAACATCACGTGCACGCCCTCGTTCTGCACCAGGCGGCGGAACTCGCCGACGAGGTGGTCGGTGCCGGGCGCCTCGTCCACGAAGAGCGCGCGCACCGGGACGCCGCCGATCCCGCCCGCCCGGTTGATCTCCTCGAACAGCATCTCCGCGGTGTGCCGCGCGGGCACGCCGAACACGCTGGCCGGGCCGGAGAGGAAGGTGGTGATGCCGACCTTCAGCTCCGCCGGCTTCTGGGCCTGGGCGCTGCCGCTGCCCGGCCAGAGCAGGCTGCCGGAGACGGCGCCGGCCGCGACCGCCAGCGCGCCGCGGCGGCTCAGCTGGGTCTGGGTGCTCATGCTTGGCATCTCCTCCGTTCGTCTCCCCCGCGCCCGGTCGGTGCCCGCCGGGCTGCGCCGTTCGTGCTCGCAGGATGCCGGGCCGCGCCGGTGGCGTGAAGGGGGCACGCAGGGGCCGCGCGGATTGACCGCCGCCGGCGCGGCGCCTAGCGTCCCCGCCCCCCTGAAGGCGCGGAACGGGACGCGGCCGGGCCGCGCGTGCGGATGTCACGCGGCTGCGACCGCTCCGGCGGAGTCGCGGATGAACATCCTCTCGATCCAGTCATGGGTCGCCTACGGGCATGTGGGCAATGCCGCCGCGGTGTTTCCGCTCCAGCGGCTCGGCGCCGAGGTCTGGGCGGTCAACACCGTGCAGTTCTCCAACCACACCGGCTACGGGACCTGGCGCGGGCAGGTGTTCGGCGCCGGGCTGGTGCGCGACTGCGTGCTGGGGATCGAGGAGCGCGGCGCGCTGGCGCGGTGCGACGCCGTGCTCTCGGGCTACATGGGCGACGCCGCCATCGGCGAGGCGATCCTCGACGCCGTGGCGCGGACGAGGGCCGCGAACCCGGCCGCGGTCTACTGCTGCGACCCGGTGATCGGCGACGTCGGGCGCGGCGTGTTCGTCCGGCCGGGCATCCCGGAGTTCCTGCGCGACCGCGCGTTGCCGGCGGCCGACCTCGCCACGCCCAACCAGTTCGAGCTCGAGTGGCTCACCGGACGGCCGGTGCGATCGGCCGCCGAGGCCAAGGACGCCGTCGCCGCGCTGCAGGCCCTCGGTCCGCGCTGCGTGCTGGTCACCAGCCTGCACCTCGACGACACGCCACCCGACTCGATCGACCTCCTGGCGGGCGAGGGCGGCGGCTTCTGGCGCCTTCGCACGCCGCGCCTGCCGATCGCGGTCAACGGCGCGGGCGACGCGATCACGGCCCTGTTCCTGTTGCACCGCCTGCGTTCGGGGGCGGCGCCCCCGGCGCTGTCCGCCGCCGCCTCCTCGATCTTCGGCCTGCTGCGACGCACGGCGGAGGCCGGATCGCGCGAGGTCCTGCTGGTCGAGGCGCAGGAGGAGTTCGTGGCCCCATCGCGGGTCTTCGCGGCCGAGCCCTGCTGAGGCCGCCGGACCGCGGACGAGGCCGGCGGCGCGCGGCCGGACGGCCTGGCGCCGGCGCGATCTGCGCGACTTCCCGATCGGCGGCCATCGGGGAAGCCATCTCCGCCGTCGCCCCGACCGCGGGCCGATGTATGCTGCCGGCGCTCGCGCCGGCTGACCGCGGAACCGAGGGGGGACCACGATGCGCAAGGCAATTCGTTCACTGATCTTCGGGGCGCTCGCCGCCGTCGCCACGGCGGTGCCGGCGCTCGCCCAGGGGCAGCCGCAGGCGGCCGGGCCGACGCTCGCGGCCGTGCGGGCGCGCGGCGTGCTGGCCTGCGGCGCGCACCCGGGCGCGCCCGGCTTCTCGCTGCCCGACAGCCAGGGCGTCTACCGCGGCCTCGACTCCGACATCTGCCGCGCCATCGCCGCCGCGGTGCTCGGCGACGCGACGAGGATCCGCTGGGTGGCGCTCACCAGCCAGCAGCGGCTGCCGGCCCTGCAGTCCGGCCAGGTGGACGTGCTGCCGCGCACCACGACCTGGACGCACGTGCGCGACACGGCGAACGGCCTCAACTTCACCGCCGTGACCTTCTACGACGGGCAGGGCTTCTTGGTGCGTCGCTCCGCCAACGTGCAGCGCGCGCGCGAACTCGACGGCGCGACCATCTGTGTCACCTCGGGCACGACGAACGAGCTCAACCTCGCCGACTGGGCGCGCGCGAACAACGTCCGTATCAGCCCGGTGGTGTTCGACGACAACAACGAGACCCGCCGCGCCTACGAGAGCGGGCGCTGCGACGCCTTCACCACGGACGCGAGCCAGCTCGCCGGCGTCCGCACCGCGCTGTCCAACCCGGCCGAGCACGTCCTCCTCCCCGACATCATCAGCAAGGAGCCGCTGTCGCCGGCGGTACGCCACGGCGACGACCAGTGGTTCGACATCGTGCGCTGGACCATCTTCGCCCTGATCGAGGCGGAGGAGCTCGGGGTCACCCAGGCCAATGTGGACGAGATGCTGAACAGCCCGAACCCGGCGATCCGCCGGCTCCTCGGCGTCGCCGGCGACCACGGCCCGCTGATGGGCCTCGACCGCCGCTGGGCCTACAACGCGATCAAGGCGGTGGGGAATTACGGCGAGATCTTCGAGCGCAACCTCGGGCGCGAGACGCCGATCGGCCTCGCGCGCGGCCTCAACGATCTCTGGACCCGCGGCGGGCTGATGTACGCGATGCCGATCAGGTGAGGGGAGGCGACGGCAGGGCCAGCAGGTCGCGGTGCGGCACGCGCACCGCGAGCCGGCCGGCCTCCGCGAGCCGGCGGCGCGCCGCGAGCCACTCCGCGATGCGCCGCGCGCCGCGCCGCTCCTGCGCCATCGCCGCCCGGGCGTGGCCGACGGCCAGCGCGTCGGCGATCTCCCGTTCGCGCGGGTCGAGGATCCAGTCGCTCGGTGCCGTGTGCACCCTGTAGCCGCGCGCCTCGAAGGCGGCGCGCAGCACCCCTGGCGCGTCCGGGCCGAGCGCGGCGCCGCCGAAGCCCTTGTCGCGCGCCTGGTCGCGCCGGAAGCCGCGCGCCACCAGCGCGTCCGCCGGGTGCGGCGGGGTGAAGCGGTCGCGCCCGGCGACGTTCAGCGCCGCATAGAAGGGCAGCCGGCGCGCCGCGCAGGCCGCGGCCATGCGCTCCACCCAGTCGCGCGAGACGAGGTCGCAGAGGGCGCTGCACACCACCGCGTCCGCCGCGCCGAGCGGCAGGTTGTCCGGCGCCTCGGCGAGGTCGGCGACCAGCGCCTCCACCCGCCAGGCGCCGTGCGGCGTGTGCACGAGCAGCGTCTTCCGGCCCGGCCAGGTCACGCGCCAGCCGATCTGCTCGGCGCGCTCGGCGACGGTCTCGAAGGCGCGCTCGATCAGCGCCGCGTCCGCGTCCACCAGCGTCCAGGCCTGCGCCCGGCCGATGAAGTGGCCGAGCCAGCGCAGCAGCGAGCCCGTCCCGGCGCCGAGGTCGAAGAGGCGCGGCCGCGCGGGGAGGGCGCGCGCAAGGCGCGCGGCGAGGGCCGGATCGCGCGCCCGCGCGTCGAACGGCTCGCGCAGGTCGAGCCAGTCGCCGTCGAACGTCTCGCTCATCCTGCCTCGCGGTCCGCGGCGAGCAGCGCCTCCGCGAAGGCGCGGGCGCGGTCCTCCCAGCGCGGCAGGCGCTGGCCGGCCTGCCAGGCCGCCTCCGCCATGGCGGCGCGGAGCCCGGTGTCGAAGATCACCCGGCGCAGCGCCTTGGAGAGGGCCTCGTGGTCGCCGGGCGCGGAGCGCACGCCGGCCTCGATCGGCACCACCTCGCCGATGGCGCCGCCGGTGGTGATGGCGCAGGGCAGGCCGCGCGCCAGCGCCTCCGCCGCCGCCATGCCGTAGCCCTCCCAGCGCGTCGCCAGGGCGAAGAGGTCGGCGCGCGCGTAGAGCGCCTCGAGCGTCGCCGCGTCCACCTCGCCCGCGAAGGTGACGCGGGAGGCGATGCCGAGCTCCGCGGCGAGGGCGCGCAGCCCCTGGGCGTGGACGGGATCGCGCGCCTCGCCGCCGGCGATGGTGAGCGTCCAGTCGAGGTCGGTCAGCCGCCCGAGCGCCCGCAGCAGCACGTCGTGCCCCTTGCGCGGCACCAGCGCGCCGACCGAGAGGATGGCGCAGCCCGGACCGCCCGATCCCGCCGCGCGCGGCGCGGGGTCGGTGCCCGGCTCGACGACGGCGATGCGCGCCGGATCGGCGCCGAACTCCTCCGCGAGCCGCGCCGCGACGGGCGCGGAGACCGCGATGATGCGCGCCATCGCCGGGAGCAGCGCGCGCTCCCGCGCCCTGAGCGCGGCGCGGTCGGGCTCGGGCAGCCCCGATTCCAGCGCCGTCGGGTGATGGATCAGCGCCACCGCGCGGCGGCGGGCGAGCTCCTCGCGCAGCGGCAGGAAGGCGGGCAGGCCGAGGCCGTCAATGACGATGCGCGCCTCCTCGCCGCACCGCGCCAGCGCCTCGCGCGCCGACGCCTCGGCCGCGCCGTCCGCCAGCGGGTGCCGGCCGGTCAGCTCGATCGCCTCCACCGCGTGGCCCCGCGCGCGCAGGCCCGCGACGATGCGGCGGTCGTAATTGTAGCCCCCCGAGATCGCGTCGAAGGGGCCGGGCACGAGCAGCGCGATCCTCATGCCGCCACCTCCGTCGGCTCCGCGACCGGACCCTCGAAGGCCGCCCAGGCGAGCGGGCTCTCGCGCAGCAGCACCTTCAGCGCCGTCACGCGCCTGCCGCCCTCGCCGAGCCGTCCCTCGCGCAGCGCGGCGCAGAGCAGCCCGTGGATGTGGAAGGCGAGGTATTCGGTCGTAGTGTTCTTCCCCGCGAACACCGGCTCCGCGTCGAGGTTGCGGTAGTCGAGCGTGTCCAGGACGCGCCGCAGTTCGGTCCGCGCCGCGGCGATGTCCACCAGCAGGTGCAGGGGGTCGAGGGCCGGCGCGCGGAACTCCGCCTCGACGACGAAGGTGGCGCCGTGCACGCGCTGCGCCGGGCCGAATTCGGCCCCGCGGAAGCTGTGCGCGACCATGATGTGGTCGGCGACGGTCAGGCTGAACATGCTGTGCGGCCGGCCTTTCACTGGTAGGTGATCACGGGGCAGAGCGGCGCCGGGCGGCCGGGCGCCGCGGGTTCGAGCAGCCGGCCCATCATCTCCGGCAGCGCCTCGAAGGGCACCGAGGGGCCGAGCAGCGCGTCGAGACAATCGTTTTCGCCGAGCAGCGCGAGCGCCAGCGCGAGTCGCTCCGCGCGCGTCCGCCGCGCGCGCATCGGCGCCGCCACCGCGCCGACCTGGCTGGAGACCAGCGACAGCCGCCGGGCGTGGAACGCCTCGCCGAGCGGTAGCACGACCTCGCGGTCGCCAAACCAGCTCGCCTCGACGATGCGTGCCTCGAAGGCGGCATGCCGCAATGCCTGGCGCAGCCCGCCCTCGGTGGCCGAGGCGTGGACCAGCAGATCGCACTCGCGCGGCGCCTCCTCCGGCCTGGCGAAGCGCACACCGAGCCTGGCTGCAGCCGCGCCGCGGCGCTCGTCGGTGTCGCACACCGTCAGGTCCAGCCCCGGGATGCGCGCGAGCAGGAAGGCGCAGAGCAGCCCGACGACCCCGGCGCCGATCACCAGCGCCCGCTCGCCGAGGCGCGGCTGCGCGTCCCACAGGACGTTCACCGCCGTCTCCATGTTGGCGGCGAGCACCGCGCGATGGTCCGGCACCGTGTCGGGGACCGCCTGGCACAGCGCGGCGGGCGCCACGAAGCGGTCCTGGTGCGGGTGGAGGCAGAAGACGCGCCGGCCGAGGAGCTCCGCCGGGCCCGCCTCGACCACGCCGACCGCGCTGTAGCCGTACTTCACCGGAAACGGGAACTCGCCCCGCTGCAGCGGGGCACGCATCGCCTCGCGCTGGCCCGGCGGCACGCGGCCCTCCCACACCAGCCGCTCGGTGCCGCGCGAGATGCCGCTCGCGACCGCGCGCACCAGCACCTCGCCGGGACCGGGCGGCCCGAGCGTCTCCGCGCGGAGCTCGCCGCGGCCGGCGGCGACCGTCCAGAACGCGGAGGCCTTCATCCCGTGCGCTCTCCGGGGCGTGCCCGGTCGAGCGGGATGTCGAACAACACGTCGCCGCCCCCCGGCCCGAGCGGGAAGACGCGCCAGGCGAAGCGCAACCCGTCGGCGATCCGACCCACTTCGGGCAGGGTGAAGGCGGGGATGCCGGAGCCGAGCAGCACCGGCGCCACCGTCACGTGCAGCCGGTCGAGGCAGCCGGCGATGAGGAAGCGCGAGACCGTGACGCCGCCACCCTCGACGAACAGCCGCGTCAATCCTCGCCCGGCGAGCGCGCGCAACAGCGCCGGAACATCGAGGCCGCCGCCGGAGCGCGCGCGGGGCAGGCGCAGCACCTCCGCCGCGCCCAACGGGTCGGGGCCCGGCGCATCCTCGGCGCAGGCCAGCAGCGTCGCCGGGCCGCCGTCGCGGAACACCCGGAAATCCGGCGAGAGGCGGCGCTCCGTGTCGAGCACGACGCGCACCGGGCTCTCCCCCGGCACCTCGCGCGTGGTCAGGCGCGGATCGTCCTGGCGCACCGTGCCCGCGCCGACGATCACTGCATGGCACAGCGCACGCAGGCGGTGGGTGTGGAGGATGTCGCCGCGTCCGCCGATCCATTGCGAGGACCCGCTGGCGGTGGCGATCCGCCCGTCCAGCGTCTGCGCCAGGCGGCCGATCACGCGGCAGCCGTCGGGTGCCGTCGGCGGCGCGAGCACCGGCGCGAACAGGTCCGAGAGGACGCCCGGCGGTAGCGAGGCCGGATCGCCGCCGTTGCGCAGGCCGCGCAGTGCGTTCCAGACGGCGTCGGTGCCCAGCCCTTCCATGACGGCGCGCACCATGCCGCAGCGGCCGCGCGCGCGCCAGGGCGGGGGAAGGCGGATCCCCGGCGGCCGCGCCGTCAGCCCAGCACCGCCATCGCCGCCGATCGCGGCGATCGGCGCCAGACCGAGGGCGACCCGCGCGAGCAGGCCGGGATCGCCCGGAACCTTCGGGCTCAAGGCGCAGCGGGCGGGGTTGTCCGGGCCGTGCCAGACCCGCGCCTGGGGCGAGGCCGCGCGGCGCGCATCGCCTCTCCCGTCGCGCGGCGGTCGGTGCTGAAGTCCAGGTCGCGGCAGACATGGCTTCGCCCCTGCGCCGCGAATTCGACCGCGAGGTCCACGACCCGCTGGCTCGGGGCCTCGCGCCCCATCGGCCGCGGAGCTCGGCCCTGCGCACCCGGCCCGTCGTCGTCGCGAGCCGCGCCAGCCGCCTCCGGGGCCTCCCCTGGAGCCGCGCGAGGACCGGCATGGCGACCGGCAGGATAAGGCGCATGGTCGCGGCGATCACCGCGACAGCGATGCCCGCGTCTTGCATCGGCTGCCCCTGTTCCGGCTGCGCCCCAGCCGGCCTCACGATGCCGCAAGGGCGGAACCGCTCGCCAGCGGTGCGGCTCGCGGCGACAGGCGCTGCGCTTCCCTGGCCTTGCCCCCGGCCTTCAGGCGCCCCGAGCCGTGGCCGCCCGGCCTCAGCTGGGCAAGGAAAGGAGTGCGCCCTAGGCTGGCGCCGCCATGCCGCACATCGCCGTAGCCCGCCTGTGGTTCGAGGGGAACTCCTTCGCGCCCGTTCCGACGCCGCAATCCGCCTTCGAATCCCGCGAATGGACCGCGGGCCGGGAGGCGCTGGAACGCTACGCCGGCACGGCAACCGAGCTCGGCGCGGTCGGCGCCTTTCTCGCCGCCCGGCCGGGCTGGCGCGCGACGGTGCTGCGCTGCGCCGCCGCGCAGCCGGGCGGACCGATGGCCGACGAGGCCATGGCCGCCTGGCGGAGCGAGGTCGAGGGGGCGCTGCGGGCAGGGCGGTTCGACGGCATCTACCTCTCCCTGCACGGCGCCTGCGTGACGGAGAGCGACCCGGAGGCCGACCTCACGACGCTGCACCGCATCCGCTCGATCGTCGGCAGGGACGTGCCGATCGCCGCGAGCTTCGACTTCCACGCCAACATGGCGTCGGAGGCCGCGGAGCTGCTCGACGGCGCCTCGGCCTACCGCACCTATCCTCACGTGGACATGGACCGGGCGGCGATGCGCGCGCTGGCGCTGCTCGAGCGCGCGCTCGGCGGCGCCCCCCGCGCGCGGGGCCACATCGCCAAGCGGCCGATGGTGCTGCACAGCTTCCACATGCGCCACGAGGACGGCCCGATGGCGGAGGTATGGGCGGAGGCGGCCGCGGCGGAGCGGCCGCCGGTGCTCGACGCCTCGATCTTCGGCGGTTTCGCCTGGGGCGATAGCCCCTACGCCGGCCCCTCCGCGATGGTCTGGGCCGAGGACGCCGGCGCCGCCCGCGCGCTGGCCGAGCGGCTGGCGGATCAGATCGCCGCGCGCCGCGCCCGCTTCGCGGTGACGCTGCCCGACCCGGCGACGGCGCTGCGCCAGGCGCTCGCCGCCCCGCCCGGCCTGGTCGCGCTGCTCGACCCGGCCGACAACCCGCTTTCGGGGGGCATCGCCGACACGCCGGGCCTGCTGCGCGCGCTGGTCGAGGCGCGGCTCGAGGTTCCGGCCGTGTTCGCTTTCCTGCACGACCCGGTCTCCGTCGCCGCGGCGCGGGAGGCCGGCGTCGGCGCCCGCATCACCCGCTGGCTCGGCGGCCGGCTGACGGAGACGTTCGGCCCGCCGGTCGTCGCGGAGGCCGAGGTCGAACGCCTGACCGACGGCCGCTTCGTCAACGAGGGCCCGATGGAGCGCGGCGCGCCGGTGGACCTCGGCGCGACCTGCGTGCTGCGCCTCGGCCCTGCGCTCCGCGTGATCTGCACCGAGCGCAAGGAGGCGGCCGTGGATCCCGCCTTCTTCGCCCTGCACGGGATAGACCTCGGCGCGACCCGGCTGCTCGCCAACAAGGCTAAGAACCACTTCCGCGCCGCCTTCGCTGGCCGGTGCAGCGCGATCGTCGAGTGCGACTGCCCGGGGCCGGCCGCGCTCGACCTCGCCGCGCTGCCCTTCCGCCACGTGCCGCTCGGCTGGCGCCGCGCCTGAGCGGGCCGGCGCGGGGCGGCCGGCGGTTCAGCCGCCCGCGCGCGCCATCTCCCGCAGCACGTGCTTCTGGATCTTGCCGGTCGAGGTCTTCGGCAGCTCGGCGAACACCACCGCGCGGGGCACCTTGAAGTGCGCCAGGCGCTCGCGGCAGAAGGCGATCAGCTCCTCCGCGGTGGCGCTCGCGCCCGGCTTCAGCTCGACGAAGGCGCAGGGCGTCTCGCCCCACTTCTCGTCCGGCTTCGCGACCACCGCGGCGAGCGCGACCGCCGGATGCTTGAACAGCACATCCTCGACCTCGATCGAGGAGATGTTCTCCCCGCCCGAGATGATGATGTCCTTGGAGCGGTCCTTGAGCTGGATGTACCCGTCCGGGTGGCGGACCGCGAGGTCGCCGGTGTGGAACCAGCCGCCGGCGAAGGCGGCCTCGGTCGCGGCCGGGTCCTTGAGGTAGCCCTTCATCACCACGTTGCCGCGCATCATCACCTCGCCGAGCGTCGCGCCGTCGGCCGGGACCGCGCGCATCGTGGCGGGGTCCATCACCTCCAGCCCCTCGAGGGCGAGGTAGCGCACCCCCTGACGGGCCATCAGCGCGGCCTGCTCGGCGGCGGGCCGCGCCTCCCACTCGGCATGCCACTCGTTCACCACGGCGGGGCCGTAGACCTCGGTCAGGCCGTAGACGTGGCAGACGGCGAAGCCGGCGGCGCGCATCGCGGCGAGCACCGCCTCGGGCGGCGGCGCGCCGGCGACGACGAACTGCACCCGGCGGGGCAGGGGACGCTTCTCCGCCTCGGGCGTGCCGAGCAGCGTCGCCATCACGATCGGCGCGCCGCACATGTGGGTCACGCCGTGCTCGGCCATCAGGCGCCACATGTCGGGCCCGCGCACGGCGCGCAGGCAGACGTGCGTGCCGGCGACGGCGCAGATCGTCCAGGGGAAGCACCAGCCGTTGCAGTGGAACATCGGCAGGGTCCACAGGTAGACGGGATGCTTCCCCAGCCCTGCCGAGAGCACGTTGCCCACCGCCAGCAGGTGCGCCCCGCGGTGGTGGTAGACCACCCCCTTGGGCCGGCCGGTCGTGCCGGAGGTGTAGTTGAGGGCGATCGCGTCCCACTCGTCGCGCGGCATCGGCCAGTCGAAGGAGGGGTCGCCCTCGGCCAGCAATGCCTCGTAGGGCACGCCCCCCAGCGTCTCGCCCCGCGCCGCCTCCGGCGCCAGGGGGTCGTCCACCTCGACGACCAGGGGCCGCGCCGAGCACCTGGCGAGCGCCGCCCGCAGCACGGGCATGTACTCCTTGTCCACGAGGATCGCCTTCGCCTCGCCGTGGTCGAGGATGTAGGCGATGGTGCCGGCGTCGAGCCGCGTGTTGATGGTGTTGAGGACGGCCCCGGCCATCGGCACGCCGTAGTGGCTTTCGAGCATGGCCGGGACGTTCGGCAGCAGCGCCGCCACCGTGTCGCCGCGCCCGATGCCGCGCCGGGTCAGCGCGTGGGCGAGGCGCACGCAGCGGTCGCGCAACTCCCGGTAAGCTAGCGTCCGCCCGGCGTGCAGCACCGCGGGATGCTCGGGGAAGACCTGCGCGGCGCGCTCTAGGAACAGCAGCGGCGTCAGGGGCTGGTGGTTGGCGGGGACCCGCGGCAGCGCGTCGTAACCGGCGGTGGGCATGGTCAGCGGTCCCTCCAGACCGGCTTGCGCTTGCCGAGGAAGGCGCCGATGCCCTCCGCCGCGTCCTCCGCCAGCAGGTTCTCGACCATCACGGCCGAGGAGCACGCATAGGCCTCGCCGAGCGGCCGGCCGAGCTGGCGGTAGAAGTTCCGCTTGCCGAGCCGGATCGTCAGCGCCGAGCGCGCCGCGATCCGCCGCGCGAGGTCGAGCGCGGTCGGCATCACCTGCTCCGGCGGCACGACGCGGTTGACGAGGTGGATGCGCCGCGCCTCCTCGGCCGGGATCATCTCGCCGAGCAGCAGCATCTCCATCGCCGGCTTCGGCGGCACCGCGCGCGAGAGGGCGACCGCCGGGGTCGAGCAGAACAGGCCGATGTCCACGCCGGGGGTGCAGAAGCGCGCCTCGGTCGAGGCCACAGCGAGGTCGCAGGTGGCGACGAGCTGGCAGCCGGCGGCGGTGGCGACGCCCTGGACGGCGGCGATTACGGGCTGGGGCAGGGCGGTGATGGCCTGCATCACCTCGGCGCAGCGCGTCATGGTGGTCTCGAAGAAGGCGCGGCCGCGGTCCGGGTCGGCGCGGCGGACGGTGAGCTCGCGCAGGTCGTGCCCGGCGGAGAACACCGGCCCCTCGGCGGCGAGCACCACGGCGCGCACCGCGGGGTCGGCGGCGATCTCCGCGAATGCCGCGGCGAGCGCGTCGAGCATGGCGAGCGAGAGGGCGTTGCGCGCCGCCGGCCGGTTCAGGGTGAGGACATGGACCCCGCCGCCCTCGTCGCGGCGCAGCAGGAGGGGTGGCGCGGCCGGACCGGCCTCGCCGGAGGGGGGCTGGAGCTGGGCCGACATGGTGACGTCTTCCTCGTGTCGTGTCCGCGCGGCCGTCCGGCCGCCGACGCGGGCGTGCCGGCGGGCGGAACGGGCCTTTCCGCCGCCCTTTATGCCGCCGTGGAGGCCGCGATGTCAGCCTGGTCCGGGCGCCGCCCGGGGCCGGTCCGGCGCGGACGATGGCGCAGCGGCTGCGAGGCGGCGCTGATGCGCGAGACAGGGCGTCGGGATTAGGAAATAATACCTTGAAATGCGGCCGCCGCGCGCCTACGCTGAGCTTGGCGGCCTGCCGACCGCAGGCAGGCCGGGAGGCCGAGGCGCATGCGGCACGCGGATGGCAGCCGCCTTGCATCCTCGCCGCTCCGGAGCCCCGGCGCCCCGGCGCCGCCTCCGGCGCGGGCGCCGGAAGCCGGCCCGCCGACATGGGCGGTGCCGGAGGGGGGCGCTTGCGCCCGCCCCGCGCCGCTAGCCGCGCCCGATGAAGGGCATTTTCGTCGCCATGATCGTCAGGAACTGGATGTTGGAATCCAGCGGCAGCGACGCCATGTGTACGAGTGCATTTGCGACATGCCGTACATCCATGGTCGGTTCGACCATCACCTCTCCATTGGCCTGCTTGACCCCGCGCTGCATGCGCTCGGTCATCGGAGTGGCCGCGTTGCCGATGTCGATCTGCCCGCAGGCGATGTCGTACTTCCGCCCGTCGAGCGAGATGCTCTTGGTCAGCCCGGTGATGGCGTGCTTGGTCGCCGTGTAGGGTGCCGAGTCGGGGCGCGGGGCATGCGCGCTGATCGAGCCGTTGTTGATGATGCGGCCGCCGCGGGGCGTTTGTTCCTTCATCATTCGGAAGGCCGCCTGGGCGCAGAGGAAGGACCCCGTCAGGTTCACCGCGACCACGCGGTTCCAGTCCTCGACCTTCAGGTCCTCGAAGGGCGTGCCGGGCACGTTGCCGCCGGCATTGTTGAACAGCAGGTCGAGCCGGCCGAATCGCTGCCGGATCGCGGCGAAGAGCGAGTCGACCGCGGCCGGGTCGGCGACGTCGGCCGGCACCACGAGGGCGCGGGAGCGCGCCTCCTCCCCGGCGAGGGCGACGGTCTCCTCGAGCGCGGCGCGGCGGCGGCCGGCCAGGGCGACCGCCCAGCCGGCGGCGAGCAGGCCGAGGGCGCAGGCGCGGCCGACGCCGGAGCCGGCGCCGGTGACGAGGGCGATCTTCTGCTGCTGCGTGGCGGACATCGGGCGTGCGGCCTCTCCGGTTCGATGCGGATGGCGGGAGCATCGGCGCTGCCCGCGCGGAAGGCAACGCGCCGCGGGAACGGGCAGCGCGAGGACCGCCGGCCTCGGTGGCGCGGCCGGCGGCTGGCAGCCGACGCGCTGCAGTGCTGCCGCGCCGTTGCGTTCCGCGCGGGGCGCGGGGAGACGTTGCACGCCGCATTCCCGACTCGGGCGGCGAGTCCTGCGAATGGCGCGGGGCCCGCGATGCCGCCATGCGGCGGCGCGGCGCTCGCGGATGGGGCGGGTGGGGGAACCGTGGTGCCGACGGCGCGCTTCGTCGCACGGACACCACGGCATTGTCGCATTGGCAACAACGTCAGTGGTATGATGAGTGCATGGGGGAGGGCGATCGCGCGGCACGCTACGCGGTGGGCGCGGCGCCGACCGGGTCGGCCAGGGGACTATCGGCCACGGTCAATTGACCCGGCGGATGTCAGCCAAGCAATTCCGCGGGCGTTCCAGTGGACGCGCCGCCTCCGGAGGGCCGGTTGATGCTGATCACGTCTTACGCCGTGGATGACCTGTTCGCCAGTTTCGCGCGCAGCTACGAGCAGCGGCGGGAGACCGAGCTCTCTCTCGCCGAGTACCTGGAAGGCTGCCGGCGCGATCCGATGATGTACGCCAGCGCGGCCGAGCGCATGCTCGCCGCGATCGGTGAGCCCGAGGTCATCGACACCTCGAAGGACCCGCGGCTCGGGCGCATCTTCCTCAACCGCACCATCCGGCGCTACCCGGCCTTCTCCGAGTTCTACGGCATGGAGGAGACGATCGAGCGGATCGTCGGCTTCTTCCGCCACGCCGCGCAGGGGCTCGAGGAGCGCAAGCAGATCCTCTACCTGCTCGGCCCGGTCGGCGGCGGCAAGTCCTCGCTCGCCGAGCGCCTGAAGGCGCTGATGGAGGTCGAGCCGATCTACGTGCTCAAGGCGGGCGACCAGATCTCGCCCGTGTTCGAGAGCCCGCTCGGCCTCTTCGACCCGGAGCGCATGGGCCCCGTGCTCGAGGACCGCTACGGCATCCCGCGCCGGCGGCTGACCGGGTTCATGAGCCCCTGGGCGGTGAAGCGGCTCGACGAGTTCCGCGGCGACCTCTCCCGCTTCCGGGTGGTGAAGGTCCACCCCTCGCGCCTGCGCCAGATCGCCGTCGCCAAGACCGAGCCGGGCGACGAGAACAACCAGGACATCTCCTCGCTCGTCGGCAAGGTGGACATCCGCCGGCTCGAGACCTACGCGCAGAACGATCCGGACGCCTACTCCTTCTCCGGCGGCCTGAACCGCGCCAACCAGGGCCTGCTCGAGTTCGTCGAGATGTTCAAGGCGCCGATCAAGATGCTGCACCCGCTGCTGACCGCGACGCAGGAGGGCAGCTACATCGGCACCGAGAACATCGGCGCCATCCCCTTCCAGGGCATCATCATGGCCCACTCCAACGAGGCGGAGTGGCAGACCTTCAAGAACAACCGCAACAACGAGGCCTTCATCGACCGCATCTACGTCATCAAGGTCCCGTACTGCCTGCGCGTGACGGAGGAGCAGAAGATCTACGAGAAGCTCGTGCGCGGCAGCGAGCTCGCCGGCACCCCCTGCGCGCCCGGCACGCTCGAGATGCTGGCCCGCTTCTCGGTGCTCTCGCGCCTGCGCCGGCACGAGAACTCCAACCTCTACGCGAAGATGCGCGTCTACGACGGCGAGAGCCTGAAGGAGACCGACCCGCGCGCCCGCTCGCTCCAGGAGTACAAGGACGCCGCCGGGCCGGACGAGGGCATGGACGGCATCTCCACCCGATTCGCCTTCAAGGTGCTCGCCGCCACCTTCAACCACGACACGCAGGAGATCGCGGCCGATCCGGTGCACCTGATGTACGTGCTGGAGCAGCAGATCCGGCGCGAGCAGTTCCCGGAGGACACCGAGAAGCGCTACCTGGAGTTCATCAAGGGCGAGCTCGCCCCGCGCTACGCGGAGTTCATCGGCAACGAGATCCAGAAGGCGTACCTCGAAAGCTACCACGACTACGGGCAGAACCTGTTCGACCGCTACGTCGCCTACGCCGACGCCTGGATCGAGGACCAGGACTTCAAGGACCCGGACACCGGGCAGCTCCTCAACCGCGAGATGCTCAACCTGGAGCTGACGAAGATCGAGAAGCCCGCCGGCATCGCCAACCCGAAGGACTTCCGGAACGAGGTCGTGAAGTTCGCGTTGCGCTCGCGCGCCAACAATGGCGGGCGCAACCCCTCCTGGACCAGCTACGAGAAGATCCGGGAGGTGATCGAGCGGCGCATGTTCAGCCAGGTGGAGGAGCTGTTGCCGGTGATCTCCTTCGGCTCGAAGCGCGACAGCGAGACGGAGAAGAAGCACGCCGAGTTCGTCGAGCGCATGGTCTCCCGCGGGTACACCCAGCGCCAGGTCCGCCGCCTGGTCGAGTGGTACATGCGGGTGAAGCAGGCGGGCTGACGCCCAGGCGCGGAAAAGGCCCACGCGGAGCGGAGTGCGATGTACATCATCGATCGCCGCCTCAATCCCGGCGGGAAGAGCCTCGCCAACCGGCAGCGCTTCCTCCGCCGCGCCAAGGCGCTGGTGCGCGAGGCCGTGCGCGAGAGCGCGGGCAGCCGGAGCGTGAAGGACTCCGAGCAGGGCGCCACCGTGACGATCCCCGGCTCGGGCGTGCGCGAGCCGACCTTCCATCGCGCCCCCGGTGGACGGCGCGAGCACGTGCTCCCCGGCAACAAGGAGTACGTCGAGGGCCAGACCATCCCCCGCCCGCCCGCCGGCGGCGGGGCGGGCGGCAGCGAGGGCAGCCCCGACGGCGGCGGCGAGGACGCCTTCCGCTTCGCCCTCACCCACGAGGAGTTCCTCGATCTGTTCCTCGAGGATCTCGAGCTTCCCGACCTCGCGAAGCGCCGGTTCACCGACGGGGAGGCGAGGACCTGGCGGCGCGCCGGCTACTCGATCTCCGGCTCGCCGGCCAATCTGGCGCTGGTCAAGACGCTGCGCAACAGCCTCTCGCGCCGCATCGCGCTCCGACGCCCCAAGCCGGGCGAGGTCGACCGGCTGGAGGCCGAGCGCGACGCGGCCGAGATGCTCGGCGACGCCGAGCGGCTGGAGGCGGCGCTGCAGGAGCTCGCCCAGGCGCGGCGGCGCAGCCAGCGCATCCCCTACATCGACCCGATCGACGTGCGCTACCGGCAGTTCCTGCCGGAGCCGAAGCCGATCGCCCAGGCGGTGATGTTCTGCCTGATGGACGTCTCCGGCTCCATGACGGAGCACATGAAGGACCTGGCGAAGCGCTTCTACCTTTTGCTCTACATCTTCCTCAAGCGGCGCTACCGCCACGTGGACATCGTCTTCATCCGCCACACCCACGAGGCGAAGGAGGTGGACGAGGAGACCTTCTTCCGCAGCCCCGAGACGGGCGGCACGGTCGTCTCGACCGCGCTCGAGGAGATGCTGAAGGTGGTGGCGGCGCGCTACAGCCCGCGCGACTGGAACATCTACGCCGCGCAGGCCTCGGACGGCGACAACACCACCTCGGACAACGAGCGCACGGCGCGGCTGCTCGCCGAGCAGATCCTGCCGATCTGCCAATACTACGCCTATCTCGAGGTCGGGCGCGAGGACGGCATGCACCCGGTGGGTTTCATCCCCCGCGAGAGCGACCTCTGGCGGACCTACGGCACGCTGCGCAAGGAGGGCCATCCGCTCGCGATGCGCAAGGTGCGCCATCGCCGCGAGATCTACCCCGTCTTCCGCGACCTGTTCCGGAAGGGAGCCGACGCGACGAAGGAGGCAAGGGCCACGCCATGAGCGCTGACGGCGGTTTCGGTCGCCTGCTCTATCCGGGCGCCGACTGGGACTTCGCCACCATCCGGCGCGTGTACGACGCGATCGAGGAGATCGCCCTCGGCGAGCTCGGCCTCGACACCTACCCGAACCAGATCGAGGTGATCAGCGCCGAGCAGATGCTCGACGCCTACGCCTCGAACGGCATGCCGCTGCTCTACCGGCACTGGTCCTTCGGCAAGCGCTTCGCCCGGAACGAGGGGCTGTACCGCCGCGGCTTCCAGGGCCTCGCCTACGAGATCGTCATCAACTCCTCGCCGTGCATCTCCTACATCATGGAGGAGAATACGGCGACGATGCAGGCGCTGGTGATCGCGCACGCCGCGTTCGGCCACAACCACTTCTTCAAGAACAACTACCTGTTCCGCCAGTGGACCGACGCCGAGGGCATCCTGCCCTACCTCGACTTCGCCAAGGGCTACGTCGCGCAGTGCGAGGAGCGCCACGGCCACGCCGCGGTCGAGCGGGTACTCGACGCCGCCCACGCGCTGATGAGCCACGGCGTGCACCGCTACCCGCGCCGCAAGCGCCCGGACCTGCGCTCCGAGGAGCGGCGCGAGCGCGAGCGGCGCGAGCACGAGGAGCGGGTTTTCAACGACCTCTGGCGCACCGTGCCGGCGAAGCCGGGCGGCCCCCCCGCACCCTCGCTCGACGAGGCCCGGCGGCGGGCGCTGCTGGAGCTGCCGCAGGAGAACATCCTCTACTTCCTCGAGAAGGCCGCGCCGCGTCTCAAGCCCTGGCAGCGCGAGATCCTGCGCATCGTCCGCCACGTCGCGCAGTACTTCTACCCGCAGTCGCAGACCAAGCTGATGAACGAGGGTTGCGCCACCTGGGTGCACTATCAGATCATGAATCGGCTGCACGAGCGCGGGCAGATCTCGGACGGCCATTTCATGGAATTCCTCCACTCCCACACCAACGTCGTGTTCCAGCCGGAATTCGACGATCCGCGCTTCTCCGGCATCAACCCCTACGCCCTCGGCTTCGCGATGATGGAGGACATCGCGCGCATCGCCACCAGCCCGACCGAGGAGGACCGCGAGTGGTTCCCCGACTTCGCGGGCTGTGGCGACGCGCTCGGCGTACTGCGCCACGCCTGGGCGAACTACCGCGACGAGAGCTTCGTCTCGCAGTTCCTGAGCCCCGCGCTGATTCGGCGACTGCGTCTGTTCTACCTCGTGGACGACTCCGAGGAGGACCACCTCGAGGTCGCGGCGATCCATGACGAGCGCGGGTTCCGCCGCGTGCGCCGCGCCCTCTCGCGGCAGTACGACGTCGGCCACCAGGACCCGGACATCCAGGTCGTGGACGTGGACCTCGCCGGCGACCGCAGGCTGATCCTGCATCACCGCGCGCCCGACCGGCGGCTGCTCGACGCCGAGGACGCGCGCCTCGTGCTGCAGCACCTCGCCGACCTATGGGGCTACGACGTCGTGCTCAAGGAGATCGACCCGAAGACCGAGGCGGTGCTCAAGGAGCACCACGCCTCGGCGCGGCCGGGGATGTTCTGACGCGTGCGGCGCCGCCCTCAGTAGGTGGCGCGGCCGCCGGTAATGTCGAACACCGCGCCGGTGGAGAAGGAGCACTCCTCGGAGGCGAGCCAGCACACCAGCGCGGCGATCTCCTCGACCCGCACGAAGCGGCCCATCGGGATCTTCGAGAGCATGTAGGCGATCTGCGCCTCGCTCATTTGCCGGAAGAGCTCCGTCTGCGCCGCTGCGGGCGTGACGCAGTTCACCAGCACGCCCTTGCCTACCAGCTCCTTGGCCATGGACTTGGTCAGCCCGATCAGGCCGGCCTTCGAGGCGCTGTAGTGCGAGGCGTTCGGGTTGCCCTCCTTGCCCGCGACCGAGGCGATGTTCACCACCCGGCCGTAGCCGGCGCGGATCATCTCCGGCACCACGGCGCGGCTGACCAGGTAGGGCGCGACCAGGTTCACCTCGATCACGCGCCGCCATTCGGCCGGCGCGATCTCCCAGCTCGGCGCGTTGCCGCCGGTGATGCCGGCGTTGTTGACCAGCACGTCGATGCGCCCGCCATGCGCGGCGAGGGTGGCGCGCGTCGCCGCCGCCACCGCCGTCTCGTCCGTCAGCTCGACGGCGTGCGCGCTCACGGCACCCGCCGTCGCCAGAGCCGTGCGGGCCTGCTCGAGCCTGGTCGCATCGGCATCCCACAGCGCGACGGCGGCGCCCGAGGCAAGCGCCCGCTCCGCCACCGCGTAGCCGATCCCGCGCGCCCCGCCCGTGATCACCGCCACCCGGCCCGTGAGGTCGATTCGGTTCATCCTTGCCCCCTTCGCTCGGCCATGGAAGTCGCCGCCGCCATCCGCCGGCCCGCTGGCCGCCTGGCAGGCGGCCTCGGCGGAGCCGACCATGGCAGGCTGCCGCCGTCCAGCCGGGCGCGGTCGTCTTTCCCGCCGCATACCGTCGGACCGCGGCCGCAAACCCCCGCACCCTCTCGTGCGTCGCGCGGGCGTTCCGGACGTCCGCGTCAGGGGCGCCGCCGTCCGCGAACGCGACTGGGGCATCGCCGCCCAGGCGCTGCCGCCGGCGCCGGTTCCGGGGCCCGCCGCCGGGGCGGGATCGCGGCGCTGCCGCGCGTCTCCGGGGATCGGGCTGCCGCTGCGCCGCCCAGCCCGGCGGCCACGCCCGGGCCGATCGCCAGGGCGCGGCGGAGCGGCACGCCATCCGAGCTTGCCGCCTTCCAGCGGAATGCTTCGACCCGCATCCGACGGCGCCTCCCGCCAAGCGCGCTTGACGGCGCCTTGCGCAAACGACAGGTTGCGGCGATCTTCCCGGCGCGGCGCGCTCCCGGCTCCGCATGCGCCTGTGCAACCGGAACGGGCAGGACCATTGTTCTTCTCCCCCACCCGCGACCAGAACCGCCGCCCGCGCATCTACATTGATGGCTACAACCTGGCGCTCGAGCAGGGCACGGGGGTGGCGACTTATGCCCGCAACCTCTCCTTCGCGCTCCGCGACATCGGCGCCGAGGTCGGGGTGCTCTACGGTACGCGCGGCTCGACCATCTCGCTCAATCCGCTGATCCGCGAGATCGCCTTCTTCGACCCGCTGGTCGGCCGCCCGTCGAAGCTCCAGCGCATCGTGCACACGATCCGCCGTATCATGAGCACGCCGTTCGGCGAGATTGCGACTCGGGTGCCGGTGACCGGGCGCGTGATCAGCGCGCAGTTCCAGAGTCGCCTGCCGCATTTCGACCATCTCTGGAACGTGCAGAACCTGTTCCTGACCTCGCAGTTGCACTTCCGGATCTACCGCAGCCGGATGAACGTGCACTTCCGCTCCCCGCCGCAGGTCATGCACTGGACCTATCCGCTCGCGCTCAAGGTCGCGGGGGCTCGCAACGTCTACACGATGCACGACCTGGTGCCGCTGCGCCTGCCCTACACGACGCTCGACAACAAGCGGCTCTATTTCCGCCTGGTGCGCCAGCTCGCCCGCCGCGCCGACCACATCGTGACCGTCTCCGAGTGCTCGCGGCGCGACATCGTCAACCTGCTCGGCGTGCCGGAGGAGAAGGTCACCAACACCTACCAGAGCGTCGAGATCCCGGCGAAGTACGCCGACAAGCCGCTCGACGAGGTGAAAATCGAGGTCGCCGGCAGCTTCGGGCTCGAGTTCAGGCGCTACTTCCTCTTCTTCGGCGCGATCGAGCCCAAGAAGAACGTCGGCCGCCTGATCGAGGCCTACCTCGCCTCCGGCGTCGAGGACCCGCTGGTCATCCTCGGCAGGAAGGCCTGGAAGTCGCGCCAGGAGCTGCGGCTGATCGTGGACAACGACCACATCCAGTACCTGCTGACGCGCGGCGACCGCACCATGACCAAGCAGCGCGTCATGCAGGTGGACTACGCGCCCTTCCCGCTGCTCGTCAGCCTGATCCGCGGCGCCAAGGCGGTGCTGTTCCCCTCCCTCTACGAGGGATTCGGGCTGCCGGCGCTCGAGGCGATGACCCTCGGGACGCCGGTGATGACCTCCAACACCGCCTCGATGCCAGAGGTCGTGGGCAACGCAGCGCTGCAGGTCGATCCCTACGATGTGCGCGACATGGCCCAGGCGATCCGCGCGCTCGACGCCGACCCCGAGCTGCGCGGCCGCCTCTCCCAGGCCGGGCCGCAGCAGGCCGCCCAGTTCGGCGCCGAGCGCTACCGCCAGCGCCTGCGCGAGGCCTACGCGAAGGCCGGGGTGAAGTGGCCATCTTGAGTCGCGGCATGGCCTGATGGACGGGCCGGCTCCGATCGCCGCCGGTGCCGCGCCGGACGGCGCCGAGACCGCGGCCCAGCTCGCCGCCGCCGGCTTGTGGGGGGCGGCGATCGCGGCGTGGCGCGCGGTGCTCGCCGAGCGGCCGGAGGATTGGCGCGCGCGCCTCGCCCTCGGCGGCTGCCTCGCCGCCGCCGGCGACCTCGCCGCCGCCGTTCGCGAGTACCGCGAGGCGGTCGCGCTCGCCGAAGGAGTGCCGGAGGCGGACATCGCCCGGCAGCGCCTCGCGGAGGCCATCGCCGCGATCGGCGAGGGCGGGACCGCCATGGCGCCACCGGCGACCGTCGCCGCCCCGGCCGCCGGCGCCGCGACGGGCACCCGTTTCGTCTTCGACGCCTCCGACCTGGTCGCCTATTTCGCCGACAACCGCGCGCCGACCGGCATCCAGCGCGTCCAGCTCAACGTCATCGCCCACGCCCTTTCGGCCGCCCGCCCGGAAGAGCCGGTCGCGGTCGTGGCGTTCGACCAGGACCGCGGCGGCTGGCGGGAGATCCACCCCGCCCTGTTCCTGGGCCTCTGGCGCCTTTCCCGCAGCGGCGCCGACCCGCACGACCTGGTCTGGCAGGCGGCGCTCGCGGAGCTGCGCGGCGCCCTCGCCGCGGCGCCGGACCTCGACTTCGCGCCCGGGGCGGTGCTCTGCAACCTTGGCACCTCGTGGTGGATCCGCGACTACTTCCTCCGCGTGCGCGACGCCAAGACGCGCTTCGGCCTGCGCTACGTCCCGTTCGTACACGACTGCATCCCGCTGATCGTGCCGGAGCACTGCGCCGGCGGGCTGGTGCGCGAGTTCGCCCAGTGGTTCGCCTCTCTCGCCCTGCATGCCGACGCGCTGCTCTGCAATTCGCGTTGCACCCTCGCGGACGTGCGGCGTCAGATCGCGGCTCTGCTCCCGGGGCTCGACCTGCCGGCGACGGTGGTCCCGCTGGATGCGGACCCGCGCGCCATGCTCGGCGCGGCCGAGGCCGACGCGGCGGCCTCGGCCGATGCGCGCCTTCCGGTGCCGGGCGAGCCCTTCGTCCTGTTCGTCGGCACCATCGAGTCGCGCAAGGACCATCTGCTGGCTTTCCGCGCCTGGCGCAGGCTGATCGCCCGCCACGGCGCGGCCGCCGTGCCGCGCCTCCTCTGCGTCGGCAAGCCCGGATGGCTGGCCGAGCCGGCGCTCGCGCTGCTCCGCGAGGCGCCGGAGCTCGCGCAGCGCATCTCGGTGCTGCACGGCATCCCCGACGGCGCGCTCGTCGCCCTTTACCGGCGCTGCCTGTTCACGCTGTACAACAGCCATTACGAGGGCTGGGGGCTGCCGGTCACCGAGAGCCTGGCCTTCGGCCGGGTGCCGCTGGTGCCGCGCCATTCCGCGCTGGTCGAGGCGGGCGGCGAGGCCGCGGCATACTTCACGCCCGGCGATCTCGACGACCTGGTGGCCAGGCTCGAGGAGCTGATGTTCGACCCGGCGGCGCGCGCCGCCGCCGAGGCGCGGATCGCCGAACGCCTGCGGCTGCGGGACTGGGGCGCCGTGACGGACCAGATCCTCGCCGCGCTCCGCGACGTCCCCTCGCATGCCGGCGCCGATACCGTCGCGCCAGCGTCGCGCGACCTGCTCCGCCCCACGCTGCGGCCCGGCCGCCCGCTGGCGCTCCGGCTGCTCGGCGAGCCCGTGCCGAGGGTGGAGATGGCCCTGGCGGACATGGCGCGCCTTGGCCTCGGCTGGCATCCGCTGGAGTCCTGGGGCGTCTGGACCCGGCCAGGGCGTGCGCGCCTCCATCTGCCGCTCGACGCGCCGACCTCCGAGCCGCTGCGCCTGCAGCTCGATTGCGTCGCGCCGCCGCAGGACCTGTCGGTGCGCCTGCGGCTCGGCCCCGAGGGACCCGAGCATCGGCTGCTCGCCGAGGCCGGCACGCGGTTCACCGTGGCGCTCGCGGCCCCGCCGGGCCTCGCCGCGATCGATCTCGACATCGACAGCGAGGAGCCGGGCGTGGCCCTTTCCCCGGGCGGCCGCCGCGTCGGCCTCGGCCTCGCCGGCGTGCTGCTGTGCTGCCCGGACGACCTTGCCGCGCGGCTCGAATTCCTCGAGCAGCGGCGCCTGGCCTTCCAGCCGCCGTCGCGCTGAGCCGCCCGGCCGCGCCCGTCCGTCAGCCTTTCTGCTCGCGAAGCTCCGCTTCCAGCGCCGCGATCTTCGCCGCGATCGAAGCGCGCAGCGCCGGGGTCACATGCGGCTTCATGCCCGCGAGGACCTGGCGCAGCTCGGCGAGCTGGCGCCGCTTCTCGTCGCGCGAGCGCCGGATCGGGCGGTTGTCGGAGAACTGGTTCTCGTAGGCGCGCATCGCATCGGATCCCCTGTCCGGCGCCCGGATCCGAATCGCCCGGCCAGGGTCGGGGCGAGTCGGATCCAGGCGCGTTCGAGCCGTCGATTCGCGCCCTGGCGTGCCCGCCTGCAGTGCGCACGCTCAGGGCGCTCGCCGTCAGGCTGCGGGGTGCGCGGCGCCGCGTCAACGCGCGCGGGCCGGGGGCGTCGGGCCGGACCTGCCGGGCACCGGACGCCGCATCGGCGGCCTCCGGAGCGGACCACCCCGGCGCACCGGGATGGGCGGCTTCGCGATCGGCGGCGCCGCCGCTAGGGTGCGACCGGCCTTCCCGCCCGAGGCGCACCTGTCCGGGACCGCAGCCGACATGAACGCCGCCTGCCCGCTCGACCCCGTCACCCTCGCCGTGCTGAAGGGCCGGCTGGAGCAGATCGCCGACGAGATGGACGCGACGCTCTACCGCAGCGCCTTCAACCCCATCATCGCCGAGGCGCGCGACGCCTGCCACGGCCTCTACCACGCCGGGAGCGGCGACACCCTGGTGCAGGGCACCAAGGGCCTGCCGATCTTCGTCGGCGCCATGTCCTTCGCCGTCCGCTCGGTGATCGCGAAGGTCGCGCGCGAGGGCGGGCTCGGGCCCGGCGACACCTTCCTCTTCAACGACCCCTACGACGGCGGCACGCACCTCAACGACTTCCGCCTGGTGCGGCCGGTCTTCCGCGGCGGGCGGCTGTTCTGCTGGATCGCGAGCGTCGGCCACTGGCTCGACATCGGCGGCAACGTGCCCGGCAACTACAACGCCGCGGCGATCGAGAGCTTCCAGGAGGGCGTGCGCGTCCCGCCGGTGAAGCTCATCGCCGCCGGGCGGATGAACCGGGACATCGTGGACATCCTCGCCTGCAACAGCCGCGTGCCGCAGTCGAACTGGGGCGACCTGAACGGCCAGCTCAACGCGCTCGACCTCGGCGAGCGGCGGCTCGCCGAGCTGCTCGACGAGTACGGGGACGAGCGCATCGCGGCGGCGCTCGGCGCGCTCACGGACCGGGCCGAGGCGCTGATGCGCGAGCAGATCGCGGCCCTGCCGGACGGCAGCTACCGCTTCGACGACTGGCTCGACAACGACGGGGTGAGGGACGAGCCGCTCTCCGTCGCGCTCGACCTGACGGTGGCCGGCGACCGGATGACGCTCGACTTCTCGCGCTCCTCCCCGCCCTGCGCCGGGCCGCTCAACATCTCCTACGCCACCACCGTCGCGGCCTGCTACGTCGCGCTGAAGCACGCCTTCCCGGAGGTGCCGGCGAATGCGGGCGTGCTGCGGCCGATCCGGTTCGTCGTCCCCGAGACGACGCTCCTCGGCGCCAGGGCGCCGCGCCCGGTCGCCGGCTACACCGAGACGATCCTGCGCCTGATCGGCGTGATCCTCGGCGCCCTCGGCAAGGCGGTGCCGGAGCGCGCGACGGCCGGCCCCTTCGGCACGATCAACGCGCTCTCGCTCTCCGGCCAGCGCCCCGACGGGACGCGCTGGCTGATGTTCTCCTTCTTCGGCGGCGGCCTCGGCGGCAACCCCGAGAGCGACGGCCTGCACCACGCCAACAACCCGATCAGCACCGCCACCATCCCGCCCGCCGAGATCCTGGAGGCCGCGAACCCGGTGATGTTCACGCAATGGGCGCTGCGCCCCGACAGCGCGGGGCCCGGCATGCACCGCGGCGGCGTCGGCGCCATCTACGAGATCGAGGCGCTGGCCCCCGGCGCCACCGAGGTGGCGCTGCTCGGCGAGCGCGGCCGCTTCCCGCCCTTCGGCGTGAACGGCGGCGGCCCGGCGGCGATGACGCGCTTCGCCTGGCAGACCGATACCGGCTGGGCGAGCCCGCCGATGGCGAGCAAGGTCGTCGGCGTGACCATCCGCCAGGGCCGGCGCGTTCGGCTCGAGACGCCCGGCGGCGGCGGCTTCGGCGACCCGCGGGCGCGGCCGCGCGAGCGGGTCGCGCGCGACCTGCGCCTCGGCTACGTCAGCGCCGAGGCGGCCCGGCGCGACTACGGCGTGGATGTCGCATGAGGACCGAAGGCGCCGCGATCGTCGGCGTGGATGTCGGCGGCACCTTCACCGACCTGTTCCTCTTCGACCCCGCCAGCGGCGCCTTCCGCACGGCGAAGGTCCCCTCGCACCGCGGCGACGAGGCGGTGGGCTTCCTCGCCGGCCTGCGCGCGCTCGGCGGCGTGGCGGGGATGGGCGCGATCGTGCACGGCACCACGGTCGGCACCAACGCGCTGCTCGAGCGCAAGGGCGCGCGGCTCGGCGTCATCACCACCGCGGGCTTCCGCGACGTGCTGGAGATGCGCCGGCGCGACCGCCGCCACACCTGGGGCCTCTGGGGCGACTTCACGCCGATCGCCGACCGCGACCTGCGGCTCGAGGTGCCGGAGCGCACCCTCGCCGACGGCACGATCCGCGCGCCGGTGGACCTCGGCGCCGTGCGCGAGGCGGCGCGCGCCCTGCTCGCCAGGGGCGCCGAGGCCTGCGCCATCGTCTTCATCAACAGCTACGCCAACCCGGCCAACGAGCGCGCGGCGGCGGAGGTCGTGCGGGGCCTCTGGCCGAACCCCCACGTCTCCGTCTCCTCCGAGATCCTGCCGGAGATCCGCGAGTTCGAGCGCGCCTCCACCACGGCGCTCAACGCCTACCTCCAGCCCGTCGTCGCCTCCTACCTCGGCGCGCTCGAATCGGCGCTCGCGGAGGAGCGGTTCGCCGGCCGGTTCCACATCGTCCAGTCCAACGGCGGCCTCATGTCCACCGCGCGCGCGCGGCGCATGCCCGCGCGCACCGCGCTCTCCGGTCCCGCGGCGGGCGTGATCGCCGCGGCGGCGATCGCCCGCGCGGCGGGGTTCGGGAACGCGATCACCTGCGACCTCGGCGGCACCTCCTTCGACGTCTCGCTGGTGGTCGGCGGCCGGATGGCGCTCGCCGCGCAGGCGACGATCGATTTCGGCCTCGTCATCCGCAGCCCGATGATCGAGATCACCACGATCGGCGCCGGCGGCGGCTCGATCGCGCGCGTGGACCGGGGCGGGCTGCTGCAGGTCGGGCCGGAGAGCGCCGGCAGCCGCCCCGGCCCGGTCTGCTACGGCCAGGGCAACGACCGGCCGACGCTGACCGACGCCAACCTGGTGCTCGGCCGCATCAACGCCGGGCGCCCGATCGGCGGCGCCCTGGCGCGGCTCGACACGGAGGCCGCGCGCGAGGCGATCGCGCGCCATGTCGGCGCGCCGCTCGGCCTCGACCCGCTCGCCGCGGCCGAGGCGATCGTGCGTGTCGCCAACGCCCGCATGGCCGGCGCGATCCGCCTGGTCTCGATCGAGCGCGGCCACGATCCGGCGCGCTTCGTCGCGGTCACCTTCGGCGGCGGCGGCGCGCTGCATGTCGGGGCGCTGATCCGCGAGGTCGGTCTCCGGGCCGCGCTGGTGCCGCGCTTCCCGGGCGTCACCTCGGCGCTCGGCTGCGTCATCGCCGATGTGCGCCACGACCAGGTGCGGACGCTGAACCTCGCGCTCGACGGCCTCGACGCGGCGGCGCTCGACCGGCGCATGGTCGCCGAGGCCGCCGCCGCGCGCGCCGTCGTCGAGGCCGCCGGCCTGCCGGTGGAGCGCATCGAGACCCTGTTCGAGCTCGACATGCACTACCAGGGCCAGACCCACACGGTCGGCGTCCCCGTGCCGGTCGCGGTGCGGAACGGCACCACCGGCGTCACCGAGGCGGCCGTCCGCGAGGCGTTCGAGGCCGCCTACCAGGCCGCCTTCAGCCGCCTGCTCCCGGGCCTTCCGGTGCGCATCGTCACCCTCCGCACCGCGGCGATCGGGCGCCGGCCGCCGCTTGACCTCGCCGCGCTCGCGCCGGGGGAGGGGGCCTCGATGGCGGCGGCGGCGCGCGGCACGCGGCCGGTGTTCTTCGACGGCGCCTGGCGCGACACGGCGATCCTCTCGCGCCTCGACCTGCCCGTGGGCGCCGTCGTGCCGGGGCCGGCGATCCTCGAACAGCCGGACGCCACCATCGTCGTGGACCCCGGCCTCGTCGCGCGCGTGGACCGCTTCGGCAACCTGATCATCGAGAGGGCGTGAGATGGCCGGCCCGCCGATCCCCGTCAGCCAGACGGCGCTGCTGCTCTGCGACCTGCAGAACGACTTCCTCCACCCGCGCGGCGCCTACGGCCGCGCCGGCCAGTCCGCGCCGGAGATCGCCGCCCTGCCGGCCCGCATCGCCCCGCTCGCGCGGCGCATGCGCGAGGCCGGCGGCTGGATCGTCTCGACGCATTTCACCCTCGTCCCCGGCAGGGGCGGCGAGCCCTTCCTCTCGCCGCATCTGCGCCGGCTCCGCCCCTTCCTGGCGAAGGGCGACTTCGCCCCCGGCTCCTGGGGCCACGCGCTGGTGGAGGAGCTCGCCCCGGCCGACATCGCGGTCGAGAAGGTCGCCTTCTCCGCCTTCTACATGAGCCGGCTGGAATGGGTGCTCGGCCGCGCCGGCATCCGCCGGCTGCTCGCCTGCGGCATCGTCACCAACGGCGGCGTCGCCTCCACCGTGCGCGACGCCCATGTGCGCGACTTCGAGGTGACGCTGGTCGAGGACGGCTGCGCCGCCTTCTCCCCGGAGGTGCACCGCGTCGCCGTGGAGGCGCTGCGCCCGGTCGCGCGCATCGCCACCATCGCCGAGGCGCTTGCGGAGCTTTCGTGAGCCACAGGGGCGGCACACGGACCGTCCCCCCTCGACAGTCCGCCGCCGCCCCGCTTCCTATGCATCCGACCTTCGAGGGAAGCCCATGGAGAAGTTCGGCATCGGACAGCCCGTGCGCCGGAAGGAGGATGTCCGCTTCCTGACCGGCCGCGGCACCTACACCGACGACATCGACCGCCCCGGACAGGCGCACGCCGCGATCCTGCGCTCGCCGCACGCCCATGCGCGGATCGTCTCGATGGACACCACTGCGGCGAGGTCCGCGCCCGGCGTCGTCGCCGTCCTCACCGGCAAGGAGGTGGCGGAGGACGGGCTCGGCTTCCTGCCCGTGCTGGTCGAGGTGCCCGGCGTGGACGGCAAGCCGCTCTGGCGCCCGCCGCGGCCGATCCTGCAGGGCGAGCGCGTGCGCTACGTCGGCGACCCCGTCGCCCTCGTCGTCGCCGAGACGCGCGCGCAGGCGATCGAGGCGGCCGAGCTGATCGAGGTCGCGTACGACATCCTGCCGGGCGTCACCGACACCGCCGCCGCCGACGCGCCCGGCGCGCCGGTGATCTGGCCCGAGCGCGGCTCCAACCTCTGCGTCCACTGGTCGAGCGGACGCGAGAAGGAGACCGAGGAGGCCTTCGCCCGCGCCCACAGGGTCGTCGCGGTGGACCTGATCAACAACCGCCTCGTCGGCAACCCGATGGAGCCGCGCGTCGCGATCGGCGAATGGGACGGCAGCCGCTACGTGCTGCATTCGCCCACCCAGGGCGCGCTCCGCGTGCGCGACGGCCTGGCGCAGCACGTCTTCAAGGTGCCGAAGGACAGGCTGCGCGTCGTCTCGCCCGATGTCGGCGGCGGCTTCGGCCTGCGCGGCAAGCTGTTCCCGGAGAGCGCGCTGGTCCTGTGGGCGGCGAGGCGGCTCGGGCGCCCGGTGAAGTGGCGCGCCGACCGCACCGAGACCTTCCTCTGCGACCCGCACGGCCGCGACCACGTCACCCACGCCGAGATGGCCTTCGACGCCAACGGCAAGGCGATCGGCCTCAAGGTGCGCACAATCGCGGCGATGGGCGCCTATCTGCTCGACTTCGGCCCGCGCATCCCGACCCTCGCCGGCGGGCGGATCAACGGCACGGTCTACGACATCCAGGCCGTCAACGTGCAGGTGCGCTGCGTCTTCACCAACACCGCGCCGACCGACGCCTACCGCGGCGCCGGCCGGCCGGAGACCGCCTACGTGATCGAGCGCCTGCTCGACCAGGGCGCCGCCGCCTTCGGCATCGGCCGCGACGAGATCCGCCGGCGCAACTTCATCCGGCCGGAGCAGATCCCCTACGCCAACTGCGTCGGCAACGTGATCGACAGCGGCCGCTTCGAGGAGACGCAGGCGATGGCGCTGAGGCTCGCCGACTGGCAGGGCTTCCCCGCCCGCCGCGCGGCGGCGCAGGCGCGCGGCCGGCTGCGCGGCATCGGCCTCGGCTACTTCATCGAGGCCTCCGGCGGCCAGCCGCAGGAATGGGCACGCGTCACCCTGACGCAGGACGGGCGCGCGAGGCTCGTCGTCGGCACCTTCAGCCACGGCCAGGGGCACGAGACGGCCTTCGCGCAGGTGCTCTCGGAGAAGCTCGGCATCCCCTACGACCGGATCGACCTCATCCAGGGCGACACCGACGTGGTGGAGCAGGGCGGCGGCACCGGCGGCTCCCGCTTCTCGCAGATGGGCGGGGTCGCGGTGGCGCGCGCGGCGGCGCTGGTGATGCGGAAGGCGTGCCGCATCGCCGCGCACCTGCTCGAGGCCGGCGCCGAGGACGTGCAGTTCGAGGACGGCGCCTTCCGCGTCGCCGGCACCGACCTCTCCGTCACCTGGGACCAGGTGATCGCTGCCGCGCACGACCCCGCGCGCCTTCCTCCCGGCGAGGCGCCCGGCCTCGACGAGAAGCTTCTCTACAGGCGCGACACCGAGTGCAACTTCCCGAACGGCTGCCATGTCGCCGAGGTGGAGATCGACCCGGACACCGGCCAGGTCGCGCTGGTGAACTACGCCGCCGTCGACGATGTCGGCGTGCCGATCAACCCGATGCTCGTGCACGGCCAGTGCCACGGCGGCATCATGGCCGGCATCGGCCAGGCGATGCTGGAGCACGCGCGCTACGATCCCGAGAGCGGCCAGTTCCTCACCGCCACCTTCCAGGACTACGCCCTGCCGCGCGCCGCCGACGCGCCCGCCTTCCGCCTCGACCTCAACGTCGTGCCCTGCCCGAGCAACGACCTCGGCGTGAAGGGCGCGGGCGAGGGCGGGGCCTGCGGCGCGCCGCCGGCGATCGTCTCGGCGGTGTGCGACGCGCTCGGCGTCGCGCATCTCGACATGCCGCTGACGCCGGAGAAGGTCTGGCGCGCCCTGAACGGCCGGGCCGCGGCCTGACCGGCGGCGCTTTCACGGGTCAAGGCGGCGCCTCCCCGGCGCGGGGCGCCGCCGGCCGGTCCGCGCGCGGGGATTTGACCCCGCGCCCCGCGCCGCCCGATGTTCCGCGCCCGAGGAGGCCCCAGCCATGACCGACCTGCCCTTCACCGCCGCCGATCTCGAGGCGCTGCGCCAGTGGGACACGCCGACGATCTGCAACGCGCTGGAGATCGTCGCGCCCGCGCGCCGCGGCCGCGGCTTCTCCGTCCGCCCCTTCGTCTGCGCCGATCCCTCGCTGCCGCCGATCTGCGGCCTCGCCCGCACCGGCACGATCCGCGCCGCCCAGCCCTCCGGCCGCACGAAGGAGGAGGACCGCGCCGCGCGGCTCGGCTGGTACGAGTACGTCGCGAAGAGCCCGCTGCCGACCGTGGTGGTGATCGAGGACCTCGACGAGATCCCGGGCACCGGCGCCTTCTGGGGCGAGGTGAACAGCGCCGTGCACAAGGCCCTCGGCGCGCTGGGCGTCGTGACCTCCGGCTCGATCCGCGACCTCGACATGGTCGCGCCGGGCTTCCAGATGCTCGCCGGCGCGGTCGGCCCGTCGCACGCCTATGTGCATGTCGTGGATTTCGGCGGCGAGGTGAACGTGCACGGCATGCCCTGCGCGCACAACGACGTGGTCCACGCCGACCGCCACGGCGCGGTGGTGATCCCGGCCGAGGCGGTGACGCTGCTGCCCGCCGCGATCGAGCTCGGCGCGCGGCGGGAGAAGGTGATCCTCGACCTCTGCCGCGCGGGCCAGCTGACCCTCGCCAGCCTGCGGGAGGCCTTCCGCAAGATGGACGACATCCACTGATGCGGCCGGGCGTCGCCGTGGCGGCCCTGCTCGCGGCGCTCCCGCCGGCCCTCGCGCCGCCGGCGCGGGGGCAGGAGCGGCTCGCCTGGGCGATGGCCGCGCGCGTCTGCCTCGCGGGGGACCCGCACGCCTTCGCCACCCTCGCGGCCGATCTTCCCGGGGGCGGCGCGCGGCTGGTGGTCCACCGCGCGGACGGCACGCGCGAGCTGTGCGAGGCCATGCCCGCCGGCGGCGTCCGCCAGCGCGCGCCCGTGCCGTCCGCGCAGCATGTGCCGCGGGCCTCCGACCCCGCCTTCTTCCTCGAACGCCGCTGCGTGGACGCGCGGCGGGTCGAGGCCGCGGACGGCGCGATCCTGGGCTGGCTCGCCTACCCCGCTTGCGGGTAGAAGCCGGGCCATGCAGACCGAGCCGATCGCCCGCGTCCGCCCCGAATGGGTGGACCATTACGGCCACATGAACCTCGCCTACTACCTGGTCGTCTTCGACATGGCGACCGACGTGCTCTGGCCGCGCCTCGGCCTCGGCCCCGGCTTCCGCGAGCGCGGCCTCGGCACCTTCGCCGCCGAGTCCTGGCAGGCCTACATCCGCGAGGTGACGCTCGGCACGCCACTCGCCTGCGACTCGGAGGTCCTCGCCTTCGACTCCAAGCGCCTCCTCCTCCGCCACCGCATGCGCCACGCCGAGGAGGGGTGGGAGGTGGCGGAGAACGAGGTCCTCTACCTCTGCGTGGACCTCGGCGCGCGGCGCGTCGCCTCCTGGCCGGAGGACGTCCTCGCCCGCTTCGCCGCCGCCGCGACCGGCGGCCCCGCCAGGCGCCTGCGCCTCAACCCGCGGGCCGCGCCGGCCCCGGCCGGTTGACGAGCCAGATCCCGAAGCCGATCAGCACCACCGCCGCCGCCAGCACCGGCGTCACCGGCTCGCCGAGCAGCAGCGCGCCGGCGGCGACGCCGAAGACGGGCGTCAGGAAGCTGAAGGCCGCGAGGCGCGAGGCCGGGTAGCGCGCGATCAGCCAGAACCACGCGACGTAGCTCGCCGACGCCACGATCAGCACCTGGTAGGCGAGGGCGGCGGCCACGAGCGGCGCCCACCGGATCGTCCAGCTCTCGCCGAGCAGCAGCGAGGCCGGCGGCAGCACCGCCGCCGAGACGACGAGCTGGTAGAGCAGCGTCTTGGCCGCCGGCAGGCGCGAGAGGCGCGACGCCTTGATCACCACCGTCGTCGCCCCCCAGAGCACCGCCGCGGCCAGGCACATCAGGTCGCCTTCCAGCTCGCGCGCCGAGGGCAGGCGCAGGCTGTCGGCGAAGGCGAGGGCGAGGCCGAGGAAGGCGGCGAGGAGCCCGGCGAGCTTCGCCCCGGTCAGCCGGTCCCCCGGCGTGAACCAGTGGGCGCCGAGCGCGACGACGAAGGGCGAGAAGTAGAGGAACACCACGCCGCGCGCGGCGGTGGTGCGGTCCATGCCGGCGAAGATCAGCAGGAACTCGCCGGCGAACAGCAGGCCGGCAAGCAGCCCCGGCCCGAGCGAGCCGTCGCGCATGCCGAGCCGGATGCCGCGCAGCCGGCACCACAGCAGCACCAGCGCCGCCGCGCCGAGCGAGCGCAGCGCGCAGTGCAGCACCGGCGCGATTCCCGCATTGCCGACCTTCACCGCCACCTGCGCCAGGCCCCAGAGCGCGCAGAGCAGCACCATGAGGCCCACCGCGGTCGCATCCAGCGTGGCGGCGGAGGGGCGGGGGAGGGGGTGCGCCCTCAAGCGGCGCCGCTCCGCGCCGTGTGCGCGCCGCGCTCGCGGGGGTCCGCCACGCGGCATCGAAGGGCGGGAGTCATCCGCTGCGGCGCATCCGATGCGACGGCGCGGCGCGCGCGGCGTGGACGGCCGGCTTGCAGGCCCCTCGGCGGGCGGTGGCGCGGGCCGGCGCCCGCCTCGGACGCATCGCCGCCGCCGGTGCTGCGCTCCGCGTCCTCCGCCGGGAGGCGCATGCCGTCACTGCAGCCGGTCACGGATGCGCGCGATGCCGGCCTCGGCGCACTGGTCGTCGAGATGCCCGCCCGGCGCGCCGCCGACGCCGATCGCGCCGACCACCTCCTCGCCGACCCGGATCGGGATGCCGCCGCCGAGGATCAGCAGGCCCGGGATGGCGGGCAGCTGCGACGCGCCCGGGTTGGTGCGCACCATTTCCAGGAGCGCGCTGGTGGTGTTGCGCAGGGTGGCCGCCGTGTAGGCCTTGCCGCGCGCGCTTTCCACCGTGTGGGGCGCGGCGCCGTCGCCCCGCAGCAGCGCCTTCAGGATGCCGGAGCGGTCCACCACCGCCGCCGCGACGCGCCAGCCGCGGCCGGCGCAGGCCTCGACCGCCGCGGCAACCGCCTCGGCGGCGAGGAGGGCGGAGATGCTGCGCTCCGCGACGAGGCCGGCGCGCGGCGCGGCCTGCTGCTGCGCCTGCGGCGCGGCCGGCGGCGGCGTCGCCGGGGAGGCGGGCGGGGCGGGGGCCTGGGCGCCGGCGGCGCCCGGAAGGATCAGCGCGGCCGCGAGCGCGAGGCGGCGGAGCATGTCGGACCTCCTTCCTGCTGCGATGCCTTTCGCATGTCCGGCCCGCCGGCGGGAAGGGGCCGCTCGCCGGCTCCGCTGCGGTCACGCCGCCTCGGCGACCTCCCTCTCGTCGCAGCACGCGCCGGCACCCCGCCTGCAGGGCCGGCCGGTCGTCCCCGCACCCGCCTCGCACCCGGGCCGGCTCCGTCATCCCGGCCTCCCCGGACCGCGCCCGGCGGGCGGCGCCGGTTGCGAACCGATGCCGCCGCAGCGGGGATGGGGTTTCCGCCGCGTCGGGACCGTTTCGCGCATGCCGGGCCACGTTGACGCGCCCCGGCGGCGGCAGGACGATCGCGATCCTCCGAGGGAGACCCGCCGATGAGCCCCGTCGCATCCCCTCCCGCCGCTCCGCCGCGCGGCATGAGCGCGGTGGAGTGGCGCACCCGCTGCGATCTCGCCGCCCTCTACCGCCTGGTCGCGCATTTCCGCATGACCGACCTGGTCTACACCCACATCAGCGCGCGCCTGCCCGGGCCGGAGCACCACTTCCTCATCAACCGCTACGGCGTCCTGTTCCACGAGATGCGCGCCTCCGACCTGGTGCGGATCGACCTGGAGGGAAGGGTGCTGGAGCCGGACGCGGCCTCCCGCCCCGTGAACGCGGCGGGCTTCACCATCCATTCCGCGGTGCACATGGCGCGCGAGGACGCGATCTGCGTCGTCCACACCCACACCGCCGCGGGCATCGGGGTCTCGGCGCAGAGGCACGGGCTGCTGCCGATCAGCCAGCACGCGCTCGGCTTCTACGGCCGGCTCGCCTATCACGACTACGAGGGGGTCGCCCTCGACCTCGGCGAGCGGGAGCGGCTGGTCGCCGATCTCGGCCCGCACCGGGCGATGATCCTGCGCAACCACGGACTGCTGGTCTGCGGGCGGACCATCCCGGAGGCCTTCCACCTGATCTACATGCTCGAGCGCGCCTGCCAGGCCCAGCTCGCAGCCATGACCGGCGGGGCGGAGCTGGTCCTGCCGCCGAGGGAGGTGTGCGAGCGCACCGCGGCGCAGTTCGAGCGGCTCGACGACCTCGCGCACTACGACATGGTCTGGCGGGCCGTGCTGCGCCTGATCGAGGGCCAGGGGCCCGATTGGCGTCAGTAGGGCGGACGCGACGCCCTGCTCACGCCTCCGCCAGCAGGCTCGCCGCCGCCCGCGCCGCGACCGCGACCGAGAGCAGGACGGGGCAAGGCAGCAGCGGCGCGATCCGCGCCTTGTCTGCCCGCGTGTAGGAGATGCAGTCGAGCACCGCGAGATCGGGCGCATGGGCCGCCATCGCCCGCCCCGCCGCCGCCCGCGCCTCGTCGTCCGAGCGCGGGCGGAGCGGCACCGCCACCACCTCCAGCCCCTGGCGCCGGCGCCGCGCGCAGGTGAACTCCGCCTGCTCCGGCAGCGGCACGAACACGCCGAGCCGGCCGCGCGGCAGCAGCGCCTGGACCAGCGCGTTCAGCACCTGGGTCGGCTGCACGATGTCGGGCCGCTCCGGCAGCCCGGCGAAGGCGCCGGTGCAGGCGAGCAGGACCGGCCCGGTCTGCCTCGCGACCAGCGCGCGCATCCGCTCCCCCACCACCGCCTTGGAGAGCGTCATCGTCTCGCCCGAGGGCAGCACGCTGAACAGGTAGTCCCCCGGCCCGCGCGGCGCGGCATCGGCGATCTCGGCGCGCGAGAGCCCGTCCAGCGCGCCGGCCATGGCGATCCCGATGCCCGGCACGGCGGCGGCGATCTCCGCGGCGAGGTCGGTCCGCGGCGCCTGCCCGATCACGAGGACGTTGAGGCGCGGTTCCATCCGTCCCTCCCGGAGGCTGCCGCGGCGAGGGTAGCGGCGGCCCGCGCCCGCGCCTAGTCTGCGCCCTCCTCAGCCCGGCCCAGGGGATCGTGCCATGGTCGTCTCACTCGTCTCGCCGCGCCTGCTGATGATCGGCGGCGGCGCCGTCGCGCGGGCGGCGGAGGCGCTCGCGCAGCTCGGCCTCTCGCGCCCGCTCCTCGTCACCGATCCCTGGATGGCCTCCTCCGGCACGGTCGAGCGCGTCCTCGCCCCGCTGCGGGCCGCCGGCATCGCCGCGCAGGTCTTCTCCGAGACCGTCTCCGACCCGACCGACACGGTCGTCGAGGCCGGCGTGGCGAGGCTGCGCGCGGGGGATTTCGACTGCCTCGTCGGCTTCGGCGGCGGCAGCCCGATGGACACCGCCAAGGCGATGGCGATCCTCGCCGCCGCGCCGCCGGGCACGCACATCCGGGAGTTCAAGGTCCCGGCGCAGGCCAACCGCGCCGCGCTGCCGGTGGTCTGCATCCCCACCACCGCCGGCACCGGCTCCGAGGCGACGCGCTTCACCGTCATCACCGACACGGAGCGCGACGAGAAGATGCTGATCGCCGGCCTCGGCGCGCTGCCGCTGGCCGCGATCGTGGACTACGAGCTCACCTTCTCCGTCCCGCCGCGCACCACGGCCGACACCGGCATAGACAGCCTGACCCACGCGCTGGAGGCCTTCGTCTCCCGGCGCGCGAATCCCGAGGCGGACCAGTACGCGCTGCGCGCCATGCGCCTGATCGCGCCCAACCTGCGCACCGTCTACCGCGCGCCGCGCGATGCGAAGGCGCGCGAGGCGATGATGCTCGGCGCCACGCTCGCCGGCCTCGCCTTCTCGAACGCCTCGGTGGCGCTGGTGCACGGCATGTCGCGCCCGATCGGGGCGCATTTCCACGTCCCCCACGGCCTCTCCAACGCCATGCTGCTGCCCGCCGTGACCGAGTACTCGCTGCCGGCCGCCCTGCCGCGCTACGCCGAGGCGGCGCGGGCGATGGGCGTCGCCTCCGCCGCCGAGGGCGACCAGGCGGCGGCGGCGAGGCTGGTCGAGGAGCTGCGCGCGCTCAACCGCGACCTCGAGGTGCCGACGCCGCGCGCCTACGGCATCGAGGAGGCGCGCTGGAACGCGCTGCTGCCGAGGATGGCCGAGCAGGCGCTGGCCTCGGGCAGCCCCGCGAACAATCCGCGCGTGCCGGGGGCGGAGGAGATCGTCGCCCTCTACCGCCGCTGCTACGCGGGCGGGTGAGGGCCGGCGAGCGCGCCGGGCTCAGCCTTCCGGGGCGGTCCAGGGCTCCCGCTGCCAGCGCCGGCGCAGCGTGTCGGTCAGGCCGGCCAGGGCCGGCGCCCATTCGGCGCGCGGAATGTAGCGCGGCTCGTAGCCGCCCGACTCGGCCTGGGAGGCGAACTCGGGATCGGCGACGACGGCGCGGAGCGCGGCATCGAGCGCCGCCAGCCTCGCCTCCGGCACGCCGCGCGGCGCGGCGAGGCCGCGGTGGTCGGCGAGGCGGAGAGGCGGCAGGCCCGCCTCGGCGAAGGTCGGGATCTCCTCGAGCGGGGGGTAGCGGCGCTCGCTCGCGATGGCGAGGCCGACCAGCTTGCCCTCGCGGAGCCCGATGATCGCGTCGGGCAGCGGCAGCATCGCCGCTGCGACGTTGCCGGCGACCGCCGCGCTGCGCGCCGCTGCGGCACTGGGGAAGGCGAGGCGCGGCAGCGGCAGCGCGGCGGAGAGCATCGCCGCGACGAGCTGCGCCGCGCCGCCGGGCGGCGGCGTGCCGAGCAGCCCCCTGCGCGCGCCAGGCGCGCGCAGCGCCGCCAGTTCCGCCGCGGGCCCGCCGCCGCTCGCCGCCGCTGCCCCGGCGACCAGGACGACCGCCTCCTCGGCCACCGAGGCGACGAAATCCAGCCCCGACAGCAGCGGCGCCTCCGCACGCTCGATGCAGCGCGCGATCAGGGCCGGGACGGAGACGACGCCGAGCGTCCGCCCGTCCGGCGGCGAGTCGAGCAGGGCGCGGGCGGCGACGAGGCCGCCCTCGCCAGGCAGGTTGCGCAGGGCGATGCCGCTGCGCGGCCAGTGCCGTTCGAGGAAGGGCGCGAAGCCGCGCGCCCAGCGGTCGGCCGGGCTTCCCGGGCCGGCGCCGACGAGCAGCGTGAGGGCGGTCGGCCGTCGCGCCAGGGCCGGCCCGGCGCCCGCGGCGGCGACCGCGGCACCCGCCGCGCCGAAGGCGATGCGACGGCGCGTCACGCGCGACGCGGCGACCGCGCCGACCATGTCACGCCTTGGCGGCGCGCGCCGCCACCTTCCCGGCCTCCCGCCCCTCGGTGGCCGCGGGCTCGCCCTTGCCGGTGCCGCCCGTATCGCTCGGCCGCAGCGACCGGCGCCCGGTGAACAGCACGATCGGCGCGGCGATGAAGATGGAGGAGGAGGTGCCGACCACGATGCCGAACACCATCAGCCAGGCGAAGCCGGACAGGGTCGTCCCGCCGAACAGCCCGAGCGGCACCGCCGCGAGCAGCAGCGTCATCGAGGTGCCGATGGTACGGTTCAGCGTCTCGTTGATCGAACGATCAACGAGCTGGTCGAGCGGCATCTGCTTGAACTTGCGCAGGTTCTCCCGCATCCGGTCGAACACCACGACCTTGTCGTTGGCGTTGAAGCCGATGATGGTCAGGATCGCGGCGACCGTGGTCAGGTTGAACTCGATGCCGGTCAGCACCATGAACCCGACGACCTTGGTGGTGTCGAGGATCAGCGTCGCGACGCCGGCCAGGCCGAACTGCCATTCGAAGCGGAACCAGATGTAGAGCAGCATCGCGAGGAAGGAGAGCCCGAGCGCGATCAGGCCGCCGAGGAACAGCTCCGCCGAGATGCGGTTGCCGACCGCCTCCACGCGCAGGATGCGTGTCCCGGGCGCCGCGCTGTCGAGCGCGCCGCGAACCGCCTCGACCGCCCGCTGCGTCCCCGCCTCGTCGCCCTGGACCGGCAGGCGCACCAGCACCGTGGAGGCATCGCCGAACTGCTGCAGCCCGACCTCGCCGAGGCCGAGGCCGCTCGTCGCCGAGCGCAGCGTCGCGAGGTTGGCGGGGCCGGGTGTGCGCACCTCCATCACGATGCCGCCGCGGAAGTCGATGCCCTTCTCGAGCCCCGGATAGAAGGCCCCCACGACGGCGAGGGTGGAGATGAGCGCCGAGGTCATCACTCCGATCCGCGCACCGCGCATGAAGCGGATGCGCGTGTTGTCCGGGACGATGCGGAACAGCGGTCGCCGCAGCCGCTCCAGCAGGCCGGCGCCCGGCCGCTCCGCCACCGGCAGCTCCTTCGCCCGGGTGCGGCGGTACCACCAGGACATCAGCAGCCGCACCAGGACCGTCGCCGTCCACATCTGCACCACGGTGCCGATCGAGACCGTCACCGCGAAGCCGCGCACCGGCCCCGAGCCGAAGGCGTAGAGGCAGGCCATGGCGATCAGGTTGGTCAGGTTCGAGTCCCAGATGGTGCCGGAGGCCCGGACGAAGCCCGCCTCCATCGCCGCGACCGGGGTGCGGCCGTTCCTCACCTCCTCGCGGATGCGCTCGTTGATCAGGATGTTCGCGTCGAGCGCGGTACCGAGCGTCAGCACGATGCCGGCGATGCCGGGCAGCGTCAGCGTCGCCTCCAGCAGCGACAGCGCCGCGACCATCAGGATGATGTTGAACACCAGCGCGACGTTGGCGAACCAGCCGAACAGCCCGTAGGCGAAGCCCATGTAGAGGAAGACGAACACCGTCCCCACGGCCAGCGAGATGATGCCGGCCCGGATCGCATCCGCGCCGAGCTCGGGCCCGACCGTGCGCTCCTCCACCACCGTCAGCGGCGCCGGCAGCGCGCCGGCGCGCAGCAGCACGGCGAGGTCGTTGGCGGTGCGGACCGTGAAGTTGCCGCTGATCTGGCCACGCCCGCCGGTGATCGGCTCGCGGATCACCGGGGCCGAGATGACCTTGTCATCGAGGACGATGGCGAAGGGCCGGCCGACGTTCTGGCGCGTCACCTCGGCGAAGCGGCGGGCGCCGACGCTGTCGAACTGGAAGTTCACCACCCATTCGCCGGTGCGCGGGTCCTGCCCGGCCCGCGCGTCGGTCAGGTTCGCCCCGTCCACCGCGACCTGCCGGCGCACGGCGTAGCGCTCCCCGGGCTGGTCGCCGGGCAGGAACATCACCCCCGGTGGCGGCGTCGGGCGGGTCAGGTCCGCGCTCTCGTCGAGCAGGTGGAAGGTCATCCGCGCCGTCCGACCGAGCAGTTCCTTGATCCGGTTCGGGTCCTCCACGCCGGGGAGCTGGACCAGGATGCGGTTCTGGCCCTGGCGCGCGACCAGCGCCTCGACCAGCCCGCTCTCGTCGATGCGGCGGCGGACGATCTCGATGGATTGCTCAACCGCGCCGGTGGCCCGGGCGCGCAGCCCGGCCTCGGTCAGGGTCGCGGTGACGGTGCCGTCGGGCCGCACCTCGACGGCGATGTCGGGCTGGGTCAGGCCGCCGCCGACCGGGACCTGCACCGCCGCCTCGCGCAGGATGCGCGCGAGGTCCTGGGCCCGCGCCGGGTCGGACGGCCGCACCGAGACGCGCCGCTCCGCCACGTTCGAGGCGAGCCCGGTGTAGAGGATGCGCGGGCTTGCGCGCGATGCGCCGGTGCGTACCGCGTCCTCCAGCGCGACCAGCCGCTCGCGCAGGATCGCACTGGTGTCCACCTCGAGCAGCAGGTAGGAGCCGCCGCGCAGGTCGAGGCCGAGGTTGACCTGGCGGGCCGGGAGCCAGTCCGGAAAGGAGGCGCGGGGGAACAGGTTCGGCAGGCTGAACAGCACGCCGAGCAGGAGGACGGCCAGGATCGCGGCGGTCTTCCAGCGCGCGAAATGCATCATCGGGCGAAGCGACTCCCCGGACTCTCGGCGGCCCGCCGGTATCTGACAGCGGGACGGGGGGGATGCAACCCTCGCGCCCGGGCTGCTAGGAAGCCGCCCGCCTCGAGGGATCGGCCGACATGGTGCTCTCCGTCGGCGTGCTCGGCGTCGGCCATTTCGGCCGATTCCACGCGCTCAAGCTCGCCTCCGCCGTGCCGCGCGCGCGGCTCGCCGGCGTGTTCGACGCCGATCCGGCGCGCGCCGCCGCCATCGCCGCGGAGGCCGGCGCGCCGGCCCTGGACTCCGCCGCCGCGCTGATCGCCGCCTCCGACGCGGTGGTGGTGGCGGCGCCGACCCGGTTCCATGCCGAACTGGCCGGCGCCGCCCTCTCCGCCGGCCGGCACGTGCTGGTGGAGAAGCCGATGACCGCGAGCCTCGCCGAGGCCGACGCGCTGATCGCCCTGGCGCGCCGGCGCGGCGCCGTGCTGCAGGTCGGCCACCTGGAGCGGTTCTCGGCCGCGCTGCAGCTCCTGTGCGGCGCCGGCCCCGGCGGCGGCGTGCTGCGCGAGTGGATCGGACGGCCGCTCTACCTGGAGGCGATCCGCATCGCGCCGTTCCGGCCGCGCAGCCTCGACGTCTCGGTGGTGCTCGACCTGATGATCCACGACCTCGACCTGGCGCTCGCCCTGGTCGGCAGCGAGCTGGAGTCGGTGGACGCGGTCGGCGCGCCGGTGATGTCGCCGCACACCGACATCGCCAACGCCCGGCTGCGCTTCGCCGACGGCGCGGCGGCGACGATCACGGCGAGCCGGGTCAGCCTGAAGATGGAGCGCAAGCTGCGCGTGTTCGGGACGCGGGGCTACCTCAACGCCGACTTCCTCGCCCGCAGCCTGCACCTGGTGCGCAGGGGCGCCGGCGAGCCGCTCCCCGCCATGCCGGAGTTCGGGATCGAGACGCGGAGCTGGCAGGACCACGACTCGCTGGAGGCGGAGCTGCGCGCCTTCGTCGCGAGCTGCCTCGACGGCGCGCCGGTGGTGGTGGACGGCGCCGCGGGGCGGCGGGCGCTGGAGGCCGGGCTCCGGGTGCTGGACTCGATCGCGGCGAACCGGGCGAAGGCGGAGGCCTCGGGCCTGCTCGGCCCCGACTAGCGCCGATTTCGCTCGGCCGTGCCCGCTGCAGCGGCTCCCGCTCGTTGTTTGTCGGGCGGATCCACGCTCCCGGCTGTTCCCGGCCGTCCGCGATCTGCGCTAGCCGAGCCGCTTGTAGGCCCCGAACTGCGCCCGCACCTCGGCCATCTCCGCCTCGCCGAGCAGCACCGGCGCGAGGCCCGAGGCGAGCAGCGCCAGGTACTGCCCCGCCAGGTTCTCGACCTCCAGCGCCAGCGCGTAGGCGGCGGCGAGGCTCGATCCCACCGCCACCACGCCGTGGTTGGCGAGCAGCGCGGCGCGCCGCCCCTCCAGCGCGCGCAGCGTCGCCTCCGCCAGCTCCGCCGTGCCGAAGGTGGCGTAGTCGCTGCACCGGATGTCGTCCCCCCCGGCCAGCGCCACCATGTAGTGGAAGGCCGGGATGCCGCGCCGGGCGCAGGAGAGCGCCGTGGCCTTCGGGCTGTGCGTGTGCACCACCGCCGCGACCTCCGGCCGGGCGCGGTAGATCGCCTGGTGCAGCCGCCACTCCGAGGAGGGCCGGCCGCCCGACCGCACCTGCCCGTCCGGCCCGAGCCACACCAGGTCGCCCGGCGTCATCGCCGCGTAGGGCAGGCCCGACGGCGTGATCAGCATCCCGTCGCCGGCCCGGCAGGACAGGTTGCCCGACTTCGAGGGCATCATGCCCGCCGCGTCGAGCGCCTGCGCGAGCCGGACCAGCTCCGCCCGCTTCGCCTCCGCCGCGCCCGGCCGCGTCATGCCTCCGCCTCCCGCCTCGCCAGCACCTCGAGCACCGCCTCCGCCGCCGCCTCGCTCGGCCGGCCCTGCGGCGGGCGCAGCCGCGCCAGCGCCGCGGCGAAGCCCGCGCGCTGCGCCGCCGCGGCCGCCGGGTCGCCGAGCAGCCGGACCAGGCTCTCCGCCAGCGCCGGCGGCGTGCATGCCTCCTGGAGGTGCTCCGGCACGACCGGCGCCTCGTCCAGCAGGTTCACCAGCGAGGCATAGGGCACCTGCACCAGCCGCCGCACGATCGCCGCCGTCACCGGGTTGACCCGGTAGGCGACGACATGCGGCACGCCCGCCACGGCCATCTCCAGCGAGGAGGTGCCGCTCTTGATCAGCCCCGCCTCGGCCGCCGCGAAGGCGTCGCGCCTGTCCTCCGGCGAGGCGACGAGGACCGGCGGCACCGGCCAGGACGCGGCCGCCGCGCGCACCGCGCCCTCGACGACGCCGGCGACCGGCACCACCGGCCGCAGCCCGGGCACGCGCGCCGCGGCCAGCCGCAGCGCCTCGCCGAACACCGGCAGCAGGCGGCTGACCTCCGTCCGCCGGCTGCCCGGCATCGCCACCACCACGCGCTCCCCGGGCGCGAGGCCGTGCCGGGCGCGGAAACGGGCGGCGTCGCCGCCATCGGCGCCGCTCTCCAGCACCGGATGGCCGACGAAGGTCACCGGGATTCCGGCGGCCTCGAAGAACGGCAGCTCGAAGGGCAGCAGCGCGAGGATGCGGTCCACCCGCTCGCGGATCTGCGCCACGCGCCCCGGACGCCAGGCCCAGACCTGCGGCGCGACGTAGTGCACCAGCGGGATGCCGAGCGGCTTCACCCGCCCGGCGAGGCGCATGGCGAATCCCGGCGAATCGATCGTCACCACCACCGCCGGCCGGCGCGCCGCGACCTCCGCCGCCGTCTCGCGCAGCCTCCGCGCGAGGCGGCGGAGGTTCGGCAGCACCTCCAGCAGCCCCATCAGCGCCAGCTCGCGCATCGGGAACAGCGAGGCGACGCCCTGCTCCGCCATCCGCTCGCCGCCGATGCCGGCGAAGGCGAGGTCGGGCCGCCGCGCCCGCAGCGCGGCGATCAGCCGCGCGCCGAGCGCATCGCCCGAGGCCTCGCCGGCGACGAGATAGACGAGCGTCACGCGAAGCGCGCGGGTCCGGGGGGCGGGAAGTGCTCGGTCGGCCAGTCGCGGTGGTTGCGCACCGCGCCGTGCTCCCGCACCTCCTCGATCCGCGCCGGGTCGAGGTCGCAGAACACCCAGCCAGGCATGTCGAGCGGCCCGCGCGCCAGCACCCCGTCCTCCGGGAAGCCCCGGTCCACCGGTCCGAACACCGCCGCGAAGCCGCGGTTGCGGTCGAGCGCGGCCGACCACGGCGCCTTGCCCACGGTGGGCGCGATCGCGACGTAGCACTGGTTCTCCAGCGCGCGGGCCTGCGCCGCGAAGCGCACGCGGTTGAAGCCGTGCATGGTGTCGGTGCAGGAAGGGGCGAGGATCAGCCAGGCGCCGGCCACGACCTGGGTGCGGACGTGCTTCGGGAACTCCGCGTCGTAGCAGATCGAGACGCCGATCCGGCCCCAGGGCGTGTCGAACACGGAGGGATAATCGCCGCTGGAGACGCCCCAGCGCTCGGACTCGAAGCGCGTCATCGCGCGCTTCTCCTGGTGCGCGAGCAGGCCCTCCGGCGTGACCAGCGGCGCGCGGTTGACCACGCGGCCGGAGGCGCCGTCGCGCATCGGCAGGGACCCCGGCAGCAGCCACACGGCGTGGCGGCGCGCCGCCTCGCGCATCGCGGCGAGGATCTCCTCCGCCGCCCCGACCATCGCCGCGAGCTCGGCCGCCTCGTCGGGGATGTCCCGGCCGGAGAGGGCGGCGCCCAGCTCGACGCACGCGTATTCCGGCAGCACCAGCAGCTCGCCCCCCGCGGCGCGCCCCTCGGCCAGCCAGCGGTCGAGCTTCGCCGCCCAGGCGGCCACGCTCGCCGGCCGCTCCACCGGGTATTGCAGCAGGCCGAGGCGGAGCGCGCGGTTCACGGCAGGGGCACCCCCTCGGCGAGCGGCTTGATCCAGAAGGAGAGCTCGTGCGGCGTCTCCTCCGCCTGGCCGATCTCGCGCCAGGAGAAGACGCAGCGCAGGTCGGGATAGGGCGTGTAGCCCCGCCGGCGCCAGAACCCGTCGAGCGGCACGTAGTCCGCGGGCCGGCGCGGATCGTCCGGATCGCGCCGCACCGCGCAGAAGGCGGCGTAGTCGAGGCCGAGCGTGCCGCGCGCATGGGCCTCGCGCTCCTGGAAGAACCGCACGCCGGCGCCGCGCCCGCGCCATTCCGGCAGCAGCACGGATTCGCCGAAGTAGCAGAAGCGCCGCGGATCGAGCCCCCGTCCCGCGATCGCCTCGCGCACCGGCGCCGCGGCCTCCGTCATCGGCTGGCAGGTGGCGGCGCCGACGACCCGCTCGCCCGGCGCGATCGCGACGACCAGCGCCGCGCCGGGGCTCTCGGCGTAGGTGGCGAGGTAGCGGCGCTCGTACGCCTCGTCGCCCTCGTAGAGGTAGGGCCATTCGCGGAACACCGCGATGCGCAGCCGCGCCACCTGGTCGAGCCAGGGGGCAAGCGCCGCGCCGCGCAGGAGCTCGAAACGGAGCGGGGCAGGGGGGGCGGCCATGCGCCTATGGATAGGCCTGCGCGGGCGCGGGCGAAAGGTCCGCGCCCCGGCGGCGATCGCGCGTCACCGGCCCCCGTAGAGCGCCTGCGGATCAACCAGCGGCTCCGCGATCGGGCGCACCTCCCCCTCGCGCAGCGCCCAGGAGAAGCAGCTCCGCCGCCCCGTGTGGCAGGCGACGCCGGCCTGGTCCACCAGCGCGAGCAGCGCGTCGCCGTCGCAGTCGAGCCGCAGGTCCACCAGGCGCTGCACCTGCCCGCTCGTCTCGCCCTTGCGCCACAGCGCGTCGCGCGAGCGCGAGTAGTAGGTCACGCGGCCCGTCGCCAGCGTCTCGGCGAGGGCGGCGCGGTTCATCCAGGCCAGCATCAGCACCTCGCCCGTGTCGTGCTGCTGCGCCACGACGGGGACGAGGCCGCGGGAGTCGAACCGCACGGCGTCCAGCAGCCGGGCGCGGGCGGTCGGATCGGGAACGGGCGTGACGTCGCTCATGCCCCTATATACTGCTTCCGGGCGGATCATCGCAGGGAAGGACCCGGCGGGATGGACAGGGGCGGCAGCGGCGGCGGCCGGGGCGGACCGGCGACGGCGGCGATGGAGGCGGCGCTCGACCACGCCGCCGCGGCCTGCGCGCGCCGCGGCGCCCAGCTCACCGAGCTCCGCCGCCAGGTGCTGCGGCTGGTGCTGGAGGCCGGGCAGCCGATCGGCGCCTACGCGCTGCTCGACCGGCTGAGGGCGGAGCGCCGCGGCGCGGCCCCGCCGACCGTCTACCGCGCGCTCGACTTCCTGCTGGAGCAGGGCCTGATCCACAAGGTCGAGCGGCTCAACGCCTTCGTCGGCTGCAGCGGGATCGAGGATCATCCCCCCGACTGCGCCTGCGAGGGCGCCCACGACCACCCCCACCAGTTCCTGATCTGCCGGAGCTGCGGCGCCACCCTGGAGCTGACCGACGCGGCCGTCGCCCGCGCCGTGGCGGCGGCCGCGTCCCGCGCCGGCTTCACCGCCCAGCGCGCCACCGTCGAAATCGAGGGGCGCTGCGCCCACTGCGCCGGCGCCTGAGCGGGGGGCGGCTTCCGGTGGCCGCCCGGCCCGCGCTCACCCCGGCGCGGTCCGCGGCGCCCCGGGCCATCGGGGCAGGGCGCCGACGAGCTGCGCGGTCCCCGCCACGATCCCCATGCCGACGCCGAGCTTCCACGCCAGGTCGTAGGACCCGAGCGCGTCGAACAGCAGCCCGCCGCCATAGGCGCCGAGGAAGCTGCCGAGCTGGTGGCTGGTGAAGGCGATGCCCTGGATCATCGCCTGCCAGCGCAGCCCGAACATCTCCACCACCGCCCCCGCGATCAGCGGCGCGACGCCGAGCCAGAGGAACCCCATCACCGCCGCGAACACCAGCGTGGATTCCGGCGTCGGCGGCACGGCGAAGTACCAGGCGAGCACCACCGAGCGCGCGAGGTAGAGCCCGCCGAGCAGCGCCGCCTTCGACCAGCGCCCGCCCGCCCAGCCGAAGAACAGGCTGCCGAGGACGTTGAAGCCGCCGATCACGGCGAGCGCCTTCGCCCCCAGCATCGGGTCCATGCCGCAGAGCACGAGGTAGGAGGGCAGGTGGGTGGTCAGGAAGACGAGCTGCAGCCCGCAGATGAAGTAGGACCCCGCCATCACCAGGAAGGGCCCGTGGCGCATGGCGAGGCGGAAGGCGTCGGCGGCGCTGCCGGCCTCGCCCGCCGTCCGCTGCACCGGCACCGCGTCCACCCGCCCGGCGACCCAGGCCGCGGGCAGCATGAGCAGCGCCAGCACGGCGAAGCCGAGCACGCCGGCCCGCCAGCCGAAGGCGCCGGACAGCATCTGCCCGACCGGCGCCGAGAACAGCGCCCCGAGCGAGCCGGCCGCCGAGACGACGCCGAGCACCGTGCTGCGCACCGCCGTCGGCACCGAGCGCGCCGCGACGGCCATGCCCATGGCCGAGGCGGTGCAGGCGAGCGCCGCGCCGACCAGCACGCCCGCCCCGATCATCACCCCCGTCGCCCCGCCCGCGTTCGCCAGCACGAGGAGGCCGGCGACGTAGAACGCGCCCCCCGCCGCCAGCACCGGGCGGAAGCCCAGGCGCTGGGCGAAGGCGCCGGCGACCGGCTGGGCGAAGCCCCAGATCAGGTTCTGCACCGCGATCGCCAGCGTGAACTCGCTGACCGCGATGCCGAGGTCGCGCACCGCGGGCGGCATGAACAGGCCGAGGCTCTGCCGCAGCCCCATGGCGACGCTCAGCATCACCGCCACGCCGGCCAGGATCGGCCAGGCGCTGGCGGGGAGGGCGGCGCGGCGCATTCAGCGCGACTCCAGCCGCGCCAGTCCCTGCGCCAGGTCCGCGATCAGGTCGGCCGGGTCCTCCAGGCCGATGTGGAAGCGCACCGCATAGCCGCCGAGGTCGGGGCTGGTCGCGGTGCGGGTGATGAAGCCGGTGGTCGGCACCGCCAGGCTCTCGAACCCGCCCCAGCTCGCGCCGATGCCGAACAGGGCGAGGCCGTCCACCATCGCGAAGATGTCCGCCTCGCCGTAGCGCGGCTGGAACACGACGCCGAACAGGCTGCAGGCGCCGGTGAAGTCGCGCTTCCAGATCGCGTGGCCGGGGTCCTCCGGCAGGGCGGGGAAGAGCACGCGCAGCACCTGCGGCTGGCGCTGGAACCAGCGCGCCACCTCCAGCGCCGAGGCCTCCTGCTGCCTGAGCCGCACCGGCAGGGTGCGGGCGCCGCGCAGCGCCAGCCAGCAGTCGTCGGGGCTGGCGTAGTGGCCCATCTGCGCCGCCGCGCCGCGCACCGCGAGGTAGTCCGCCTCGTTCGCGACGGTAACGGCGCCGAGCAGCAGGTCCGAATGCCCGCCCACATACTTGGTCAGCGCCTGGATCGAGACGTCCACGCCGTGGCGGAAGGGCTGGAAGTGGTGGATGCCCCAGGTGTTGTCCATCAGCACCTTGGCGCCGCGGGCATGCGCGGCGCGGGCGATCGCCGGCACGTCCTGCATCTCGAAGGTGTGGCTGCCCGGGCTCTCGGTGTAGACGACCCTGGTGTTGGGACGGATCAGCGCGGCCATGCCGGCCTCGTCCACCCTCGGATCGTAGAAGGTCGTCTCGACGCCCCAGCCCCTCAGCAGCCCGTTGGCGAGGGCGCGCGCCGGGCCATAGACCGAATCCGGCATCAGGCAGTGGTCGCCCGCCCGGAGGTAGGCCATGAGCGGCACGGAGATCGCGGCGAGGCCGGTGCCGACGATGACGCAGCGGGTGCCGCCCTCGATCTCGGCGACCACGTCCTCGAGCGCGTAGTGGGTGGGGCCGCCGGCGGTGCCGTAGGTCATCACCCGGTTGAAGCGGTCCTTCTGGAAGGTCCGGCGCGACTCGCAGTTCGGGTGCAGCACGGTGGAGCCGCGGTGCACCGCCGGGTTGACGAAGCCGTGCACGCGCGTGCCGGCGCGGCCGGCGTGGGACATGCGGGTGGCGAAGCCGTGGCCGCCCTCGGCGGGCCGCCGGCCGGTCCGGGCGCTGTCGTCGGGCATCAGGGATTGGTCGCTTTCGGGGTCTCGGGGCGGCCGCCCCACTCGGTCCAGGAGCCGTCGTACACCGCGCCCTCCGGCAGCCCGGCCCGCACCAGGCCGAGCGTCAGGATGCAGGCGGTGACGCCGGAGCCGCAGGAGGTGATCACCGGCACCGTGCCGTCCACGCCCCGCGCCGCGAACAGCGCGCGCAGCGCCGCGGGCTCCTTCATCGTCTGGTCCGGGTTGAGCAGCTCCGTGTAGGGCAGGTTGCGCGCGCCCGGCATGTGGCCGGAGACGATGCCCGGCCGGATCTCCGGCGCCGTGCCGTCGAAGCGCCCCTTCGCCCGCGCGTCGAGGATCACCGCCGCGCCGCCGCCCTGGCGCACGACGCGCTTGACGTCGCCGATGCCGGCGAGCCGGTCGGCGCGGAAATCCGGCACGAAGGCCGCGGGCCGGGCGGGCGCGGGCTCGCCGCTCTCCAGCGGGCGGCCCTCGGCGCGCCACTTGGGCAGGCCGCCGTCGAGCACCGCGGCCTTCTCGTGCCCGAACAGGCGCATCAGCCACCAGCCGCGCGCCGCGCTCGCCAGGCCCTTCTGGTCGTAGAACACCACCCGCGAGGCGTTCGCGATCCCGGCCGCGCCGGCGAGCCGCGCGAAGCGCCCCGGCGTCGGGACCATGTGGGGCAGGTCGGTGTCGGGATCGGCGAACAGGTCGATGTCGAAGTAGCGCGCCCCCGGGACGTGCGCCCGGAGGAACTCCGCCTTCCCGTCGAGCGGCTCGTTCGGCAGGTATTTCGTGCAGTCGAAGACCAGCAGGTCGGGGCTGCCCAGCTCCGCCGCCAGCCACGCCGTCGAGACGAGATCCTCCATCGCCCTCACCCCTCCCCGGCCAGCACGACATAGACGCGGCGGTTCTGCCGGCCCTTGCTCTCCATCTTCGCCACCTCGACGCGCCCGATCTCGCCCGTCGAGCGCACATGCGTCCCGCCGCAGGGCTGGAGGTCCACCGGCGCCGCCTCCGGCCCGATGCGCACCAGCCGCACCCGCCCCGGGCCGCGCGGCGGCTTGACCGAGAGCGTGCGCACGAGGCCGGGACTGGCGTCGAGCTCCGCCTCCTCGATCCACCGCTCGCCCACCGGATGGTCGGCGGCGATCAGCGCGTTCAGCCGCTCGGTCAGCCACTCCTTCGCCGGCGGCTCCGGCAGGTCGAAGTCGAGCCGCGAGCGGTCCGGCCCGACCTGCCCGCCCGTGACCGCGGCGCCCGGGATCAGGCTGCACAGCAGGTGCAGCGCCGTGTGCATGCGCATCAGCCGGTGGCGGCGCGCCCAGTCGATCGCCGCCGCGACCTCGGCCCCCGCCGGCGGCAGGGCGGCGCCCGGCGCGGGGAGGTGCAGGATCGTGCCCTCCGGCCCCTTCACCGCGTTCGCCACCGCCATCTCGCCGCCGTCCCAGCGCAGCGTGCCGACATCGCCCGGCTGCCCGCCGCCCTGCGCGTAGAACACGGTGCGGTCGAGCACCACGCCCTCCGGCCCGGCGCTCAGCACCCGCGCCGTGCAGGCGCGCGCCCGCGGGTCGGCGCGGAAGATCGCCTCCGTCGGCATGGTCACGCCCCCTGCGCCGGTCCGGCCTCGCCGCCCGGCGGTGTCGCCCCGGCCCATTCCCGGCGCAGCCGGTCGCGGTTCGCGCGCAGCCAGAACAGCGCCAGGGCCGCGGTGGCGTTGTTGATGCGGTTGTCGTCCAGCATGGCGAAGGCCTCCCCGGCGCTCAGCACCTTGAGCCGGATGTCCTCGTGCTCGTGGTCCACGCCGTGATGCGCCACGATGCCGGGCGCGGGGAGCGGCATGCAGGCGCAGAAGCAGGTCATCGTCTCGTCGCAGCCGCCCTGGGTGAGGATCCAGCGCCCCATCCGCTCCAGCCGCTGCGGGGCGAGGCCCATCTCCTCCTCCGCCTCGCGCCGCGCCGCCGCCTCGGGCGTCTCGCCCGGGTCCACGAAGCCCGCCGCGCATTCCGTCACCAGGGGATCGAGGCCGGCGGCGAGCGCGGGAAGGCGGAACTGCTCGATCAGCGCCACGCGGTCGGCGTCCGGGTCGTAGGGCAGCACGGCGACCGCGGCGCCGCGCCGCCACAGCTCCCAGGTGCGCAGGCCGCTCTCCCGCCCGTCGAAGCGGCGGTGGTGGAAGCGCACGCGCTGCAGCGGGAAGCGTCCGTCCCAGACGATCTCGTCGGAGACGATGCGCAGTCCCGGGTAGGAAGGAAGGGGCGGGGCCTTCGGATGTCTGGCCTTCATGCGTTCCGGACCCTAGCCTCGCCCGGGCCGCCCGTCCATGTCCGCCGACCCGCCCCGCCCGCGCCCCGCGGGCTCCGCCGCCGATGCGCTCCGGCTGTCCCGTCGCCGGGCGATCTTGCTGGTGCTCGGCGCGGCGGCTGCCTTCTCCCTCGCCGCGGCCTGCGTGAAGGCGCTCGACGGCGCGGTGCCGCTGGCCGAAGTGGTCCTCTGGCGCAACCTCTTCGCCATCCCCGCCCTGCTGCCGCTGATGGTTCAGCACGGCGGCCTCGCCGCGCTGCGCACGGCGCGGCCGATGAGCCACGCCGCGCGCATCCTGTTCGGCCTGCTCGGCATGTTCGGCAGCTTCTATGGCTTGGCGCACCTGCCCTTCGCGGTGGTCTCGGCGCTCGGCTTCACCATGCCGCTGTTCCTCACCGTGCTCTCGGTGCCGCTGCTCGGCGAGCGGGTCGGCTGGCGGCGCAGCCTCGCCGTGGTCGTCGGTTTCCTCGGCGTGCTGCTGATCGTGCGTCCCGGCGAAGCGGGGGAGGGGGCCGGCGCGCTCGATCTCGTCGCGGCGGGCGCGGTGCTGCTCGGCGCGGTGGGCTGGGCGCTCGCCATGATCACCATCCGGCGCATGGGCGAGGCGGGCGAGGAGGCGGTGACGATCGTGCTGTGGTTCGCGATCGGCTCCTCGCTGGTCGCGGCGGTGGCGGCGATCCCGGTCTGGGTCTGGCCGACGCCCGGGCAATGGCTCCTGCTCGCCGGCGTCGGCCTGATCTCGGCGCTGGCGCAGGTGATGATGACCAACGCCTACCGCACCGGCGAGAGCACGCTGCTCGCGCCCTTCGAGTACTCCGCCATCGTCTGGACTGTCGGCATGGGCTTCGTTCTGTGGGGCGAGGTCCCGCACATCTCGGCCGCGGCGGGCATCGCCGTGCTGATCGGCTCCGGCCTCTACATCTGGCACCGGGAGGTGACGCTCGGCGTGAAGCGCTGAGCGGCCGCCGCGCAACCCGCGCAACGTGCCGCGAAGCGATCCGAAACGGCAGCACGCGCCGTTACCACGACGCACGCGCATGATCCGCGCCATCCGGTCCGCCACCCCAGGGGGGCGGCGCAGAGCGGGGAGGAACCGGGAGCATGGCCTGCCGCCAGGGATCGAGCGGCGGCGACGGCTACCGCCACGCCACCCTCTCGGGTGCAATCTCCGCCATCTCGGCGCCGGCAACGGCACGCTTTGCGGTGGGGCAGCGCCGACACGCTGACCGGCCGCGCCGGGTCCGATGCGACCTACGGCGCAGACACCAGCGCCGACTTCCGCCGAGGCCAGGGCGACAAGACCGATCTCTCCGTGCGCGGCGCCAACGGCCTCATGGCCGGGGACGACGCCTTCGCCCTCCTCGGGGCGAAGCGCTTCAGGGGGAAGGCAGGGGCAGATCATCTGCAGCGAGGCCGACGCGGTCGCGCTGATCCAGATGGGCGTGAACGCCGACGCCGTGGCGGACAGGGGATCCTGCTCGGGAGCGCGATGAACCTGAGCGCCTCCCGCTTCCTCCTCTGAATCCCCCGGGGCGCGGGCGGGGCCAGCCCGCCGCTACAGCGCCTTGCGGAACCAGATGCGGGCATGGCCGGCCGGCATGCCCTCCAGCCGGCCGAACTCGGCGTAGCCGCAGCGCTCCCAGAAGCCCGGGGCCTGGAAGCTGAAGGTGTCGGTGTAGGCGTTGGTGCAGCCGCGCCCGCGCGCGATCGCCTCGGCGCGGCGCAGCAGCTCGGCGCCGATCCCCCGGCCGCGCAGTTCGCGCGAGAGCCAGAGCCAGTCGATGAACAGCCAGCCCCAGAAGGTCAGGCCGAGCAGCCCGCCGACCGTCCGGTGCTCGGCGTCGCGCACCAGCAGCGTCACCGGCTCGCGGTCGTAGGGGCCGCCCATCTCCTGGTTGAAGGCGTGCAGCCCGCGCTGGATCGCCGCGACGTCCTCGAACTCCGGCGCGGCGTCCTCGATGATCTCGATGCCGTCGGGCAGGTCGCGATGCGCGCTCATCCGCCGAACCGCCCCCACGCCGCCACCGCCACCGTCACGAGCCCGAGCGCCAGGTTCAGCGCCACGAGCCGGCGGATGCGCCCCGCGGCGGCGCCGGCCTCCGCCGCCCCACCCGCCGCCAGGGCCGCGCGCATCTCCCGCCACGGCCCGAAGGCGATCGCCAGATAGACCGCGCCCATCGCCAGGCCCGTCAGGTGCATCACGTGCACGTGCCAGCCCGCGCCACGGAACCCGCCGTACCAGACGAACAGCAGCGCCCAGCCGGTGAGCAGCACCGCCGGCATGGCGTGCCAGACGACCAGGAAGAAACGCCGGAACACGCCGGAGAGCAGCGCCAGGCGCTGCGGCGGCTCGAGCGCCCCGAGCGAGGGCGCCAGGGCGAGGACCGCGAAGGCCATGCCGCCGACCCAGAGCACCGCGCCCAGCACGTGCAGCGCGTAGAGCAGGTTTCCCACCTCTCCCTCAGCCTCCCTTGAGAGCGGCGATCGCCGTCGCCAGCCGGCGCGCCTCCTCGGCGGCGGTGCTGCGCGGCGCCGCCTCGACCACGCCGAGCCCCTGGGCGAAGGCGCTGGCATAGGCGCTGCGGTTGCCGAGCGCCTCGTCCAGCAGCGGCAGCCGGCGGCGGCCGATCTCCTCGACGATCCGCGGCGCCAGATTGCCCGTCGCCGGCACGCGGTTGAGCAGCAGCCGCGCCGGCCGCCGCTCGCCCGCGGCCAGCGCGAGGGTCGCGTCCGTCGCCCAGAGATCGGCCGGCGAGGGCTGCAGCGGGACCAGCACCAGGTCGGCGTTGCGGATGGCGAGCCGCGCGTCCGTGTCGTCGTGCGGCGGCGTGTCGAGCAGCACGAAGTCCAGGCCGCCGCCTCGCCGCAGCCGCTCCAGCGCGCCGCCGATCCGCCAGCCGGACGGCGCGTCGAAGGCGAGCGGCGCCTGCGCGGCGCGCCCGCCCCGCGCCTGCCGCTCGGCATGCCAGCGCGCGAGCGACCTTTGCGGATCGGTGTCGAGCAGCGCCACCCGCGCGCCGCGGGCCGCAAGCGCGGTCGCGAGCGTGGCGGCGACGGTGGATTTCCCCGCCCCGCCCTTGCGCTGCGCCACTGCCACCACGAAGGCCATGCCGAATCCCGCCCTGCCCGGATGCCGGCGTCCTATAGCAGTGCCGGAGGCCGCGAGGGCAGCCGCCCGCGGCGCGCGCCTGGCACGCCCGCGGTGCGCGGCCCCTGCCCGGTGCGAGGCCGCGCCGTTCCGCGATCGCCCTGGCCGCACCGGCGGGGGCCGCGCCGCCGCCAGCCGGCGCGGCGCCGTCCGCCGCGTCGCGCCGCCCGGCCCGGGCCGCGGGCGGCGATTCGCCGGCCCCCGCAGGCCGCCCGCCGGCCACCGCCGGGCGCGGAATCCTCGGCCGACGACGCGCGACCGAGACCCGCGCCCGCCGCCCCGGCCTCCCCGGGCCGGCGCATCGGCGCGCCCCGGCTCATCCTGGTAGAGTGGGCCGATGGACCGTTCCAGCCTCCCGGCCTCGCCATCCCCCGGGCGCGCGAAGAGGAAGCCTCGCGAAGCTTCGGCAGCGCCGCCGCCGGAGCTCCTGACGCCGGAGGAGATGGGCCGCGCCGATTCGCTGGCGATCGGCGGCGGCATCCCCGGCATCGCGCTGATGGAGGCGGCGGGGCGGGCGGTGGCCCGCGCGGCCCTGCGCCGCTTCCGCCCCTGCCGGACCCTGGTGCTCGCCGGGCCCGGGAACAATGGCGGCGACGGCTACGTCGCCGCGCGCCTGCTGGAGCAGGCCGGCTGGCCGGTCGCGGTCGCCGCGCTCGCTCCGCCGCGCCCCGGCTCCGACGCGGCGCTCGCGGCCGCGCGCTGGCGCGGGCCGATGGTCCCGTTCGGGCCGGACCCGGTCGCGCGCGCCGGGCTGGTGGTGGATGCCGTCTTCGGCGCCGGGCTTGCCCGGCCGGTGGACGGGATCGCCGCGGCGGCGCTCGACGCCTGCGCCGGCCGCCCGGTGCTGGCGGTGGACGTGCCCTCCGGCGTGGACGGCGCGACCGGGCAGGTCCGCGGCGTCGCGCCGCAGGCCGCGCTCACCGTCACCTTCTTCCGGCTCAAGCCCGGGCACCTCCTGCTGCCCGGGCGCACGCTCTGCGGCGAGACGCTGCTCGCCGACATCGGCCTGCCCGCCTCGGTGCTCGTCGCCGTCGCGCCGCGCACCTTCGCCAACGGCCCCGGCGCGCTGTGGCGGCTGCCGGAGCACGGGCCGGCGGCGCACAAATACGCCCGCGGCCACCTCACCGTCCTGGGCGGGGCGGCGATGACCGGCGCCGCGCGGCTCGTCGCCGGCGCGGCGCGGCGGGCGGGCGCGGGGCTGGTGACCATCGCCGCGCCGGATGCCGCCTCCGCGGCCGTCTACCGCTGCGGCGACCCGGGCACGATCGTCACCGAGGAGCCGCTCGCCTCGCTGCTCGCCGACCCCCGCCGCCGGGTCTGGGTCCTCGGCCCGGGCCTCGCGCCGGAGCCCGCCACCCGTGCCGCGCTGCGCCGCATCGTCGAGGCCGGCGGGCGCCAGGCCGTCGCCGACGCGGGCGCCGTCACCGCCTGCGCCGGCGCGCCCGAGGCGCTGCGCGGCGCCGCGGTCCTCACGCCGCACGAGGGCGAGTTCGCGCGCGTCTTCGGCCCCGTCGCCGGCGACCGGCCCGGCGCCGCCCGGCGCGCCGCGGCCCTGACGGGTGCGGTGGTGCTGCTCAAGGGCCCGGACACGGTCATCGCCGCGCCGGACGGGCGGGCTGCGATCAATGCCAACGCCCCGCCCTCGCTCGCCACGGCCGGCAGCGGCGACGTGCTCGCGGGCATCATCGGCGCCCTGCTCGCCCGGGGCATGGCCCCGTTCGAGGCGGCCTGCGCCGGGGCCTGGCTGCACGGCGCCGCGGCCGGCGCCGCTGCGTTGCAACAACCGCAGGGCCTGATCGCGGAAGACCTCATCAACTTCCTGCCGGCTGCGCTCTCCGAGGCCTGCGGCGCCTGTCCTTCACGCCCCGTTGCGCTAGGTTACACTCGGTGAGGACGACGACCAGCGTGAGGGGCCGCCGCATGTCGGACATCGCCATCACGGCTTCGCAGCCCGAGCAGATCGGCCTGTTCGACCGTGCGCTGCGCCGCGTCGCCAGCCTGTGGCGTGACATGGCCTCGGCGGTGGCGGGCGGCGCCGAGGAGGGGATCGAGGCGCAGATGCGCGCCTGCCTCGAGGGGCGGGGCGGCGAGGTCTCGGCGCGCAACCGCGCCGCGCGCCTCGCGCAGGAATACCTCTCCGCCGACGAGGACGGGCGGCGCGAGTTCCTGCGCGCGCTCGCCGGCTTCGACTCCGACCCGGAGGCGGTGGCGCGCGCGATCGAGCGCGTCAACGCGGCGCGCGACGCGGCCGAGCGCTCCGCCGCCCAGGCGCAGCTCCGCCGCGCGCTCGAGCCGCCGCGCCTGCGGCTGCTGACGCAGTTCACCACCATCCCCGACGGGGTGAAGTTCCTGGTCAACCTGCGCGCCCACCTGCTGCGCGCGGCGAACGGCGACCCGCTGCTCGCGGCGCTGGAAGGCGACCTCAAGTCGCTGCTCGCCAACTGGTTCGACGTCGGCTTCCTCGACCTGCGCCGGATAGACTGGTCCTCGCCGGCCTCGCTGCTCGAGAAGCTCGTCGGCTACGAGGCGGTGCACCGCATCCGCACCTGGCGCGACCTCAAGAACCGGCTCGATTCCGACCGCCGCTGCTATGCCTTCTTCCATCCGCGCATGCCGGACGAGCCGCTGATCTTCGTCGAGGTCGCGCTGGTCGAGGGCATGGCGACCAGCGTGCAGCGCCTGCTCGACGAGAAGGCGCCGGTGCTCGACCCGCGCGAGGCCGACACCGCGATCTTCTACTCGATCAACAACTGCCAGCGCGGCCTCGACGGCATCTCCTTCGGCAATTTCCTGATCAAGCGCGTCGTCGCCCTGCTCGGCGCGGAGTTCCGCAGCCTCAAGACCTTCGCCACGCTGTCGCCGATCCCGGGCTTCTGCCGCTGGCTGGACCAGGCCCTGGTCGAGGACCCGGAACTGCTCACGGAGTCCGAGACGGAGGCGCTGCTGAAGGCCGCGCCGGAGCTGCCGGCCCTGCCAGCTCCGAACGGCAGCGCGACGGCGATGGCCGGGTCCATGGCGACGGCGGTGGAGATGCCCGAGGGTGCGCAGGCCTTGCGCCGCATCCTCGCGCGCCGCGGCTGGCATCGCGACCAGGAGCTGGCGAAGGGACTGGAGCCGGTGCTGACCCGTCTCTGCGCGCGCTACCTGCTGGCCGAGGTTGACCCGCGCAACCCGAGGCGCGCGCGCGACCCCGTGGCGCATTTCCATCTCTCCAACGGCGCGCGCGTGGAGCGCATCAATTGGCTCGGCGACGTCTCCGAGAAGGGGATGCGGGAGAGCTGCGGGCTGATGGTGAACTACCTCTATGACCCCGCGCGGATTGAGACCTACCACGAAGGCTATGTGGGGGAGGGCAGGCGCCCGGCGGCGACGGCGCTCCGGCGCCTGGCGCGCGGCTGGGCCTGAGGCGGCGGCGCGGTCGCCCCGCCCTCGCCGCCCGGCGGCCCGCGCGGCCTGTGCGCGGCCGCCTCCTGTCTCTATATGCTCGCCGCGAATCCGGGCGCGTCGCGCGCCGGCCGAGGGCGGAGGACATCGCATGACCGTCGCGCAGCAGCGCAGGCCGGCCCCTGCCGGGACGCCGCCGGGCGAGGACCTCCGCCGCCTGCGCGCCCTGCATGCGATCGAGCGCAAGCTGCTCTGGCTCAGCGCCTGGATGATCCACCACGCCAACCACATCCGCCCGAACCGCGACGGGCTGAAGGTGGGCGGCCACCAGGCCTCCTGCGCCTCCGTGATCTCGATCCTCACGGCGCTCTACTTCGAGGTGCTGCGGCCGCAGGACCGGGTGGCGGTGAAGCCGCACGCCGGGCCGGTGTTCCACGCCGTGAACTACCTGCTCGGGCGGCAGACGCGGGAGAAGCTCGCCACCCTGCGGCAGTTCGGCGGCATCCAGCCCTATCCGTCGCGGGTGAAGGACGGGCCGGAGGTGGACTTCTCCACCGGCTCCGTCGGCCTCGGCGTCGCCATGACCACCTTCGGCAGCCTGGTGCAGGACTACATCCGCCTGCACGGCCTCGCCCGGCCCGACGTCCCCGCGGGGCGGCACGTCGCCGTCGTCGGCGACGCCGAGCTCGACGAGGGCAACATCTACGAGGCGCTGCTCGAGGGCTGGAAGCACGACGTGCGCAACCTCTGGTGGGTCGTGGACTACAACCGCCAGAGCCTCGATTCCGTCGTGCCCGACCGCCTGTTCGGCCGCATCGAGGGCCTGTTCCGCGACATGGGCTGGAACGTCGTCACGCTGAAGTACGGCCGGCGGCTGCAGGCCGCCTTCGCGCGGCCGGGCGGCGAGGCGCTCCGGCGCTGGATCGACGACTGCCCGAACAGCCTCTACGCCGCGCTCACCTTCCAGGGCGGCGCCGCCTGGCGCAACGCCCTCCTCGCCGATCTCGGCCGGTCGGAGGGCGCGCGGGCGATCATCGACCCGCTCACCGACGAAGAGCTGGCCGCGCTGATGACCAACCTCGGCGGCCACGACATCGAGACGCTGATCGAGGCCTTCCGCGCCGCGGACGCGGAGGGCGACCAGCCGACCTGCTTCATCGCCTACACCATCAAGGGCATGGGCCTGCCCTTCGCCGGCCACAAGGACAACCACGCCGGCCTGATGACGAAGGAGCAGATGGCGGAGTTCAAGCGGAGCATGAACATCCGCGACGGCCACGAATGGGACCCGTTCGAGGGCCTCGATCTGCCCGAGGCGGAGCTTCGCGCCTTCCTCGCCTCCGTGCCCTTCGCCCGCCCGCTCGCGCCGGAGGGCCGCGCGCTCTCGGCGCCCGCCGTGCCGGTGCCCGCGGCGCTGCCGACGCCGAAGGCGCCGCCCGGGCGCAGGCTCTCCACCCAGGCGGCGTTCGGCGACATCCTGGCCGAGATCGGGCGCGGGCAGGGCGAGCTCGCCCCGCTCGCCGCGCGCATCGTCACCACCAGCCCCGACGTGACGGTCTCGACCAATCTCGGCCCCTGGGTGAACCGGCGCGGCATCTTCGACCGCCACACCAAGAACGACGTGTTCCGCGACGCCAAGCTCGCCTCCGCCCAGCGCTGGGGCATGTCGCCGGAGGGCCAGCACGTCGAGCTCGGCATCGCCGAGCAGAACCTGTTCCTGCTGCTGGCGGCGGCGGGGCTCTCGCACAGCCTCTACGGCGCGCGGCTGCTGCCCATCGGCACGGTGTACGACCCCTTCGTCAACCGCGGCCTCGATGCCCTGATCTACGGCTGCTACCAGGACGCGCGCTTCCTGCTGGTGAGCACGCCCTCCGGCCTCACCCTCGCGCCCGAGGGGGGGCAGCACCAGAGCGTCAACACGCCGCTCCTCGGCATGGCGCAGGACCGGCTCGCGAGCTTCGAGCCGGCGCACGCGGACGAGCTCGCGATCCTGATGCGCTGGGCCTTCGAGCACATGCAGAGGCCCGACGGCTCCTCGGTCTGGCTGCGGCTCTCGACCCGGCCGCTGGTGCAGCCGGAGCGGCGGCTCGACCCGGCGGCGGTGATCGCCGGCGCGCACTGGGCGGTGCCGCCGGCGCCCGGGGCGCGCATCGCCATCGCCTACCAGGGCGCGGTCGCGCCCGAGGCCGCGGAGGCCTTCGCCCAGCTCCGCGAGGAGGTGCCGGAGGCCGGGCTGCTCGCCATCACCTCGCCGGACCGGCTGCATGCCGGGTGGCTCGCCGCGCGGCGGCGGGCGCGGGCCGGCGAGCGCGACGCGGCGCCGAGCCACATCGAGGCGCTGCTCGCCCCGCTCGCCTCCGACGCCGCGCTGGTGACGGTGCTGGACGGGCATCCGGCCGCCCATGCCTGGCTCGGCGCGGTGCGCGGGCAGCGCGTGGCGCCGCTCGGCGTGGACCGGTTCGGCCAGGCCGGCGACATCCCGGACCTCTACCGGGCATACGGGCTCGACGCGGACGCGATCCTCGACGCCTGCGCCGAGGCCCTGCTCGGCGGCGTCTGAAGGGGAGAGGCGCGGGTCTGAAGGGGAGAGGCGCGGCGCCCCTTCCGCCACCCGCCCGGCCGCGCTACACGCCCCCCTTCACGACTGCCGCCGGGATGGTCGGCCGGCCGACCGGTCGACGGCGCGGCGGGCGGGCGTGGTGGAACTGGCAGACACGCCGGATTTAGGTTCCGGTGGCGCAAGCCGTGGGGGTTCAAATCCCTCCGCCCGCACCACCGGTCGCCGCTCCGGCGTGGCGCGCGCAGGCGCGCGAGGCAAGGGTGGATCTTCCGACGATGCAGGTGACCGAGCTCGAGTCCGCGGGGTTGAAGCGGGCCTTTTCCGTGGTTGTCCCGGCCGGCGAGATCGCCGCGCAGCGCGACAAGCGGCTCGCCGCCCTGGCCAGGGACGTGCGCATCCCGGGCTTCCGCCCCGGCAAGGTGCCCGCCGCGATCGTGCGCCAGCGCTACGGCGCGGCGGTGATGGGCGAGGTGCTCGAGCAGTCGGTCGGCGACGCCATGCGCCAGGTCATCTCCGACCGCGGCCTGCGCCCGGCGCTGCAGCCGAAGATCGAGCTGAAGTCGGGCGGCGAAGGCCAGGATCTCGAGTTCCGCATGGACCTCGAGGTCATGCCCGAGGTGCCGATGCCGGACTTCGGCGCCATCGAGCTCGAGCGGCTGAAGGCCTCCCCGACCGAGGAGCAGGTGGACAAGGCGCTCGCCGCCCTCGCCGAGCGCAGCCGGACGCTGGAGGACATCGCCGAGTCCCGGCCCGCCGCCAAGGGCGAGGTGGTGATCTGCGACTTCACCGGCCGGCGCCGCAAGGAGGGCGCCGCGGCCGGCGACGACTCGCCGGAGGCCTGGGAGAGCTTCCCCGGCGGCTCCGCGACCGACATGCCGATCGAGATCGGCGCCGGCGGCTTCGTCCCCGGCTTCACCGAGCAGCTCGAGGGCATCGTGCCGGGCGAGACCCGGACCATCACCGTGACCTTTCCCGCCGACTACGGGGCGACGGAGCTCGCCGGCAAGGAGGCGCGGTTCGAGGTGACGGCCAAGGCGCTCAAGCGCCCGGTCGTGCCGCCGGTCGACGACGCGCTGGCGAAGAGGCTCGGCTTCGAGGACCTCACCCGTCTCCGCGACTTCGTGCGCCAGCAGATCCAGGGCGAGTACGACGCGCTGTCGCGGCTCCGCCTGAAGCGCGCGCTGCTCGACAAGCTCGCCGAGCAGGCGAGCTTCACCGTGCCGGAGGGCATGGTCGAGGCGGAGTTCGCCCAGATCTGGCAGCGCGTCGAGGCCGACATGAAGGCCGGGCGGCTCGAGGAGGAGGACAAGGGCAAGGACGAGGCGACCCTGCGCGCCGAGTACCGCGCCATCGCCGAGCGCCGGATCCGGCTCGGCCTGCTGCTCGCCGAGATCGGGCGGACCAACAACATCCAGGTCACGCCGGAGGAGCTGGCGCGCGCGATGCGCCAGGAGGCGGCGCGCTACCCGGGCCAGGAGCAGCAGGTGATGGAGTTCTTCCGCCGCACCCCGCAGGCGGCGGAGGGCCTGCGCGCGCCGATCTTCGAGGAGAAGGTCGTGGACTTCATGCTGGAGCTGGCCAGGGTCACCGAGCGCGAGGTGACGCCCGAGGAGCTGACGGCGCCGCCGGCCCGCGCCTGACCGGCGCTACCGCTTCCCCGCCGGCGCCGGGCCGCCTGGTCCGGCGGACGATCCCTTCCGGCCGGTGCATGGCCGGGGCGCTGCGCCTGCCCGGATGGTCCCGCCCGGCGGATCGGTCCGACAAGCGCGCGGAGCCGCGCAGATGGCGCAAGGGTGCCTTGCAAGACGCGCGACCTGTGTCCATACCTAGCGGCCATGGGGCCAGGAAGCGGCCGGATTGCAGGGAGCGCCAAGGGCTTGTCCGACATCATCCTCGAGACGGAGGGGTTGACCAAGGAGTTCCGCGGCTTCGTCGCGGTCAGCGACGTCTCGCTGCGGGTCCGCCGCGGCGCCATCCACGGGCTCATCGGCCCGAACGGCGCCGGGAAGACCACCTGCTTCAACCTGCTCACCAAGTTCCTCCAGCCGACGCGCGGGACGATCCGCTACGAGGGGCGCGACATCACCGGCATGAAGCCGGCCGAGGTGGCGCGGCTCGGGCTGGTGCGCAGCTTCCAGATCTCGGCGGTGTTCCCGCGCCTCTCCGTGCTCGAGAACGTCCGCATCGCCCTGCAGCGCCAGCGCGGCGGCAGCTTCGACTTCTGGCGCTCGGAGACGCTGCTGCGCGCCTACGACCGGCGCGCGAGCGAGCTGCTCGAGGCCGTGGGCCTCGCCGGCTACGAGGATCTGACCGCGGGCGAACTGCCCTACGGGCGCAAGCGGGCGCTGGAGATCGCGACCACCCTCGCCCTCGATCCGGTGATGATGCTGCTCGACGAGCCGACGGCCGGCATGGCGCACGAGGACGTGGACCGCATCGTGGCGCTGGTGAAGCGCGTCGCGGAGGGGCGGACGGTGCTGCTGGTCGAGCACAACCTCCGGGTGGTCCAGGGGCTGTGCGACACCATTACCGTGCTGACCCGCGGGCGGGTGCTCGCGGAGGGCGACTACGCCTCGGTCAGCCGCAATCCCGAAGTCATCGCCGCTTACCTCGGCACGGAGACGCCGGCGCATGCTTGAGATCCGCAACCTCGAGGCCTGGTACGGCGAGAGCCACGTGCTGCACGGCGTCTCGCTCGACGTGCAGGACGGCGAGGTGGTGACGCTGCTCGGCCGCAACGGTGCGGGCAAGACGACCACGCTGCGCTCGGTGATGGGCCTGGTGCCGCGACGCACCGGCAGCATCCGCTACCAGGGGCGCGAGCTGATCGACGAGCGCTCGGACGCGATCGCGCGGTGCGGCATCGCCTATTGCCCGGAGGAGCGCGGCATCTTCGCCTCGCTCGACGTCACCGAGAACCTGCTGCTGCCCCCGGTGGTGCAGCCGGGGGGGCTCGACCTCGACACGATCTACGGGCTGTTCCCGAACCTGAAGGAGCGCGCGCGCAGCCAGGGCACCAAGCTCTCCGGCGGCGAGCAGCAGATGCTCGCGATCGCGCGCATCCTGCGCACGGGGGCGAAGCTGCTCTTGCTCGACGAGCCGACCGAGGGGCTCGCCCCCGTCATCGTCCAGCAGATCGGCCGCACCATCCACGAGATCAAGGCGCGCGGATTCACCGTGCTGCTCGTGGAGCAGAACTTCCGCTTCGCCCAGACCGTGGCCGATCGGCACTACGTGATGGAGAACGGCCGGGTGGTGGACATGGTGCCGAACGACCAGCTCGGGGCGTCCATGGAGCGGCTGCACGAGTATCTCGGCGTCTGAGGGCGCGGGCACCGGGAAGCGGGCGGGCGGCGCGCCGGCGAGGGCGACGGGAAGCGCCGGGAAAACAGGACCAGGAGAGGAAACGGGCGGGATGGCGATTGGCAGAAGGGTGTTCCTCGGGGCGGCCGCGGCGGCGGGCGCATCGCCGTGGCGGCGCGCCCGCGCGCAGGCCGCGAACACGATCAGGATCGCGCTGCTGTGCGACTTCTCCGGCATGTACCGCGACGTGACCGGCCCCACCGAACTCGCCTGCATCCGCCTCGCGGCGGCCGAGTTCGCGAACCGCGGCTTCGACATCGAGGTCATCTTCGGCGACAACCAGAACAAGCCCGACGTCGGCTCCAACCTGGCGCGTACCTGGATCGACCGCGAGGGGGTGGACGTGATCGTGGACGGCGGCGCCTCCTCGGTCGCGCTCGCGGTCAACGACATCGTGCGGGAGAGGAACAAGGTGTTCCTCAACACCTCCTCCGCGACGTCGGACCTCACGGGCCGCGCCTGCTCGCCGAACACCGTGCACTGGACCTACGACACCTGGATGTGCGCCAGGTCCACCGGCGGCGCCACGGTGCGCGACGGCGGCGACACCTGGTACTTCATCACCGCCGACTACGCCTTCGGCCACGCGCTCGAGCGCGACACGGCGGAGTTCGTGCGCCGCGCGGGCGGGCGGGTTCTGGGGGCGGTGCGCACGCCGTTCCCCGGCACCACCGACTTCTCCTCGTTCCTGGTGCAGGCGGCGGCGGCGCGGCCGAAGGTGATCGGGCTGGCCAACGCCGGCACCGACACCATCAACTGCATCAAGCAGGCGGCCGAATTCGGTCTCGCCCGGCGCGGCATCCGCCTCGCCTCGCTGCTGATGTTCCTGCCCGACGTGCACGCCCTTGGCCTCAACACCGCGCAGGGGCTGATCTGCACCGAGACCTTCTACTGGGACCTCAACGACCGTACCCGCGCCTTCACCCGCCGCATCAGGCCGCACATCAGCGTGCCGCTGTGCATGAACCACGCCGGCGGCTACGCGGCGGTGCTGCACTACCTGAAGGCGGTGGCCGACATGGGCGTGGCGCAGGCCAAGGCCGATGGCCGCGCGGTGGTGGCGCGGATGAAGGCGATGCCGACCGACGACGACGCCTTCGGCCCGGGGCGGATCCGCGAGGACGGCCGCAAGCTGCACCCGGCTTACCTGTTCCAGGTTAAGGCGCCGAGCGAGAGCCGGGGCGAGTGGGACTACTACAAGCTGCTGCAGACCACCCCGGCCGAGGAGGCGTTCCGCCCGCTGGCCGAGGGCGGCTGCCCCTTCGTGCGGAGCTGAGCGGGAACCGGCAAGGAGGCGGAACCGGCGCGCCCGCGCCGGGGGACCGCCAGGGGAGAGACACGGGAGACGTCCATGGCCATCGAGCGCCGAAACCTTCTGGCCGGGGCCGCCGCCGCGCCGATCGCGGCGGCCCTGCCCCTCGCCGGGCGCCGCGCCCGCGCGCAGGCGGCGAACACCATCAGGATCGGCGTGCTGAACGACCAGTCGGGGCTGTATCGCGACCCGACAGGCCCCGTTTCCGTCGCCTGCGCCCGACTCGCCACGCAGGAGTTCGCGGCCCGCGGGATCAACGTCGAGGTGATCGCCGCCGACCACCAGAACAAGCCGGACGTGGCGGTGAACATCGCGCGCCAGTGGTTCGACCGCGACGGCGTGGACGCCATCGCGGATGTCGGCGCCTCCTCGGTCGCCCTCGCCGTCGCCGACCTGGTGCGCGAGAAGAACCGGGTCATGCTGAACACCTCGACCGCCACCTCGGACCTCACGGGCCGCGCCTGCACGCCGAACACCGTGCACTGGACCTACGACACCTGGATGCTGGCCAAGTCCACCGGCGGGGCGACGGTGCGGGCGGGCGGCGACACCTGGTTCTTCATCACCGCCGACTACGCCTTCGGCCACGCGCTGGAGCGCGACACCGCCAACTTCGTGCGCCAGGCCGGCGGGCGCGTGCTCGGCGGCGTGCGCACGCCGTTCCCGGGCACCACCGACTTCTCCTCGTTCCTGCTGCAGGCGCAGGCGAGCGGGGCCAAGGTGATCGGGCTGGCCAACGCCGGCGGCGACACCATCAACTGCGTCAAGCAGGCGGCGGAGTTCGGGCTGACGCGGCGTGGCGTGAAGCTCGCCGCGCTGCTGATGGTGCTGACCGACGTGCACGCCCTGGGCCTGCGCACGGCGCAGGGCCTCGTCTGCTCCGAAAGCTTCTACTGGGACCTCAACGACCGCACCCGCGCCTTCGCGCAGCGCGCGCGGGCGGTGGCGGGGCAGGTGCCGCTGACCATGCACCAGGCGGGCAGCTACGCGGCGGTGCTGCACTACCTGAAGGCGGTGGCCGACATGGGCGTGGCGCAGGCCAAGGCCGATGGCCGCGCGGTGGTGGCGCGGATGAAGGCGATGCCGACCGACGACGACTGCTTCGGCCCGGGGCGGATCCGCGAGGACGGCCGCAAGCTGCACCCGGCCTACCTGTTCGAGGTGAAGCGGCCCGAGGAAAGCCGTGGCCCGTTCGACCTCTACAAGCTGCTGCAGACCACCCCGGCCGAGGAGGCGTTCCGCCCGCTCGGCGAGGGCGGCTGCCCGCTGGTGCGGAGCTGACGCGGGATGCGCCGGCCTGGCCGGCCCTGCGGGGGCAATCGAGGACAAGGGGAGGAAACGAGATGACCGGAGCCATCAACCGCCGCAGCCTGATCGGTGCTGCGGCCGCCGCGCCGCTCGCCGGAGCGCTGGCCGCCGGGGCGCGCCCCGCCCGCGCGCAGGCGGCGAACACGATCAGGATCGGCCTTATCACCGACATGTCGGGGCCGTATCGCGACATCAATGGCCCGGTCTCGGTCGCCTGCGCCCGGCTCGGGGCGCAGGAATTCGGCGCCCGCGGCTTCAACGTCGAGGTCGTCTTCGCCGACCACCAGAACAAGCCGGACGTGGCGCTGAACATCGCTCGGCAGTGGTTCGACCGCGACGGCGTGGACATGATCCTCAACGTCGCCGCTTCCTCCGTCGCGCTCGCGCTGTGGGAGCTGACGCGCGAGAAGAACAAGGTGGCGATCGCCACCTCGACTGCGACCGCCGACCTGACCGGGCGCCCCTGCACGCCGAACACGATCCACTGGGTGTACGACACCTGGATGCTCGGCCGCTCCACCGGCGGGGCGATGGTGCGGGCGGGCGGCGACACCTGGTTCTTCATCACCGCCGACTACGCCTTCGGCCACGCGCTGGAGCGCGACACCGCCAACTTCGTGCGCCAGGCCGGCGGGCGCGTGCTCGGCGGCGTGCGCACGCCGTTCCCGGGCACCACCGACTTCTCCTCGTTCCTGCTGCAGGCGCAGGCGAGCGGGGCCAAGGTGATCGGGCTGGCCAACGCCGGCACCGACACCATCAACTGCATCAAGCAGGCGGCGGAGTTCGGGCTGACGCGGCGCGGCGTGAAGCTCGCTTCGATGCTGATGTTCCTGCCCGACGTGCACGCCCTGGGCCTGCGCACGGCGCAGGGCCTCGTCTGCTCCGAGACCTTCTACTGGGACCTCAACGACCGCACCCGCGCCTTCGCGCAGCGCGCGCGGGCGGTGGCGGGGCAGGTGCCGCTCGGCATGGCCCAGGCGGGCGACTATTCGGCGGTGCTGCACTACCTGAAGGCGGTGGCCGACATGGGCGTGGCGCAGGCCAAGGCCGATGGCCGCGCGGTGGTGGCGCGGATGAAGGCGATGCCGACCGACGACGACGCCTTCGGCCCGGGGCGGATCCGCGAGGACGGCCGCAAGCTGCACCCGGCCTACCTGTTCGAGGTGAAGGCGCCGGAGGAGAGTCGCGGCCCGTTCGACTACTACAAGCTGCTGCAGACCACCCCGGCCGAGGAGGCATTCCGCCCCCTGAACGAGGGCGGCTGCCCGCTGGTGCGGAGCTGAGCAAGGGCGCGCCGCCCGGCCGGCTCCGGCCGGGCGGGCGCTCCACCCTGAGGAGAGGACGACATGACGACCGCCTTCGACCGCCGCAGTCTGATCCGGGGCGCCGCCCTGGCGCCGCTCGTGGCCGCGCTGCCGGCCGGGGCTGGGCGGGGCGCGCGGGCGCAGTCCGGTCAGACGATCAGGATCGGCGTGATGAACGACCAGTCCGGCCTGTACCGCGACATCACCGGGCCGGGCTCGACCGTCTGCGTGCGGCAGGCCGTGCAGGAGTTCGCGGGCCAGCGCGGCATCGCGGTCGAGGTGATGGAGGCCGACCACCAGAACAAGCCGGACGTCGGCTCCACCATCGTGCGGCAGTGGATCGACCGCGACGGCGTGGACGTGATCGTGGACGTGCCGACCTCCTCGGTCGCCCTCGCCGTCGCCGGGATCTGCCGGGAGAAGAACAAGATCTTCCTCTGCTCCGGCGCCGCGACCTCCGACCTCACCGGCGCGCAGTGCAGCCCGAACACCGTCCACTGGACCTACGACACCTGGATGCTGGCGCGCTCCACGGGGGGCGCCATGGTGCGGGCGGGCGGCGACACCTGGTTCTTCATCACCGCCGACTACGCCTTCGGCCACGCGCTGGAGCGCGACACCGCCAACTTCGTGCGCCAGGCCGGCGGGCGCGTGCTCGGCCAGGTGCGCACGCCGTTCCCGGGCACCACCGACTTCTCCTCGTTCCTGCTGCAGGCGCAGGCGAGCCGGGCCAAGGTGATCGGGCTGGCCAACGCCGGCGGCGACACCATCAACTGCATCAAGCAGGCAGGCGAGTTCGGGCTGACGCGGCGCGGCGTGAAGCTCGCGGGCCTGCTCGTCTTCATCTCCGACGTCCACGCCCTCGGGCTGCAGACGGCGCAGGGCGTGGTGCTGACCGAGACCTTCTACTGGGACCTCAACGACCGCACCCGGGCCTTCACGCGGCGCGTGCTGCCGAACATGCCGGGCGGGCTGCGCCCGGGGATGGCCCAGGCCGGCTGCTACTCCGCAGTCCTGCACTACCTCAAGACCGTGGCGGACATGGGCGTGGCGCAGGCCAAGGCCGACGGCGCCGCGACGGTGGCGCGGATGAAGGCGATGCCAACCGACGACGACGCCTTCGGCCCGGGCTCGATCCGGGCCGATGGGCGCAAGCTGCACCCGGCCTACCTGTTCGAGGTCAAGAAGCCGGAGGAGAGCAGCGGGCCGTGGGACTACTACAAGCTGCTCCAGACCGTGCCGCCGGAGGAGGCCTTCCGCCCCCTCGCCGAGGGCGGCTGCGCCCTGGTGCGGAGCTGAGGGGCCGAACGACTGGGCTGGTGCTACGACGACGGGGCGAACGACCGGAACGAGCGGACCGGGGCGCGCCCCGGCCCGGCGCCGCAACAAGGGTTCAGGAGAGACAGACAGTATGGCTTTGGGTCGCCGCACTCTGATCGCCTCGGGCGCCGCCGCGGGCGTCGTCACGTCCCTGCCGCGCCTCACGCGCGCCCAGGCCGCGAACACGATCCGCATCGGCGTGATGACGGACATGTCGGGCACCTACCGCGACAACACCGGTCCGACCTCGGTCGCCTGCACGGAGCAGGCGGTGGCCGAATTCGGAAACCGCGGCTTCAACATCGAGGTGATCCAGGCGGACCACCAGAACAAGCCGGACGTCGGCTCCAACCTGGCGCGGCAGTGGTATGACCAGGGTGTGGACCTGATCCTCGACGTGCCGACCTCCTCGGTCGGGCTCGCGGTCAACCAGATCGCGCGGGAGAAGGACAAGGCCTACGTCAACGTCGGCTCAGCGACCGCCGATCTCACCGGCCCGGCCTGCGCGCCGACCACGATCCACTGGGCGTACGACACTTGGATGCTCGCCAAGTCGAATGGCGGCGCCACGGTGCGGGCGGGCGGCGACACCTGGTTCTTCATCACCGCCGACTACGCCTTCGGCCACGCGCTGGAGCGCGACACCGCCAACTTCGTGCGCGCCAGCGGCGGGCGCGTGCTCGGCCAGGTGCGCACGCCGTTCCCGGGCACGAGCGACTTCTCCTCGTTCCTGCTGCAGGCGCAGGCGAGCCGGGCCAAGGTGATCGGGCTGGCCAACGCCGGCTCGGACACGCAGAACTGCGTCAAGCAGGCGGCGGAGTTCGGGCTGACGCGGCGCGGCGTGAAGCTCGCCTCGCTGCTGCTGTTCATCAACGACGTCCACGGGATGGGGCTGCAGGCGGCGCAGGGCCTGACCTGCACCGAGACCTTCTACTGGGACCTCAACGACCGCACCCGGGCCTTCACGCGCCGCGTCCTGCCGCGCACCCCGAACAACTACCCGAACATGATCCACGCCGGCTGCTACTCGGCGACGCTGCACTTCCTCAAGGCGGTGGCCGACATGGGCGTGCCCGCCGCCAAGGCGTCGGGCGTCGCGGTGATCAACCGCATGAAGGCGATGCCGACCGAGGACGACGCCTTCGGCCGCGGCGAGATCCGCCCCGACGGCCGGCGCATCATCCCCTCCTACCTGTTCGAGGTGAAGAAGCCGGAGGAGAGCCAGGGGGCCTGGGACTATCTCAAACTGGTGCAGACCACCCCGGCCGAGGAGGCATTCCGCCCCCTGAACGAGGGCGGCTGCCCGCTGGTGCGGAGCTAGACCGAACGGGCGGAGGCCCGCCGCCCCGCGGCGGGTCCTGCTGCGAACGAACGGAGGCAGAGATGACGCTCACCCGCCGCAAGCTGATCGCCAGCGCCGCCGTCGGCGCGACCTTCGCGCAGTGCGCGCCTCGCCTCGCGCGCGCCCAGGCCGCGAACACGATCCGGATCGGCGTGATGAACGACCAGTCCGGCCTCTACAGCTACATCGGCGGGGCCAATGGCGTCGCCCTGGCCCGTGCGGCGGCCGAGGAGTTCGGCAACCGGGGCTTCACCGTCGAGGTGCTGCAGGCCGACCACCAGAACAAGCCGGACGTCGGCTCCAACCTGGCGCGGCAGTGGATCGACCGCGACGGGGTGGACATGATCCTCGACGTGCCGACCTCCTCGGTCGGGCTCGCGGTCAACCAGGTCTGCCGCGAGCGGGACAAGGCCTACATCAACGTCGGCTCGGCGACCTCGGACCTCACCGGCGCCCAGTGCGCGCCCACCACCATCCACTGGGTGTACGACACCTACATGCTGGCCAAGTCCACCGGCGGGGCGACGGTGCGGGCGGGCGGCGACACCTGGTTCTTCATCACCGCCGACTACGCCTTCGGCCACGCGCTGGAGCGCGACACCGCCAACTTCGTGCGCCAGGCCGGCGGGCGCGTGCTCGGCGGCGTGCGCACGCCGTTCCCGGGCACCACCGACTTCTCCTCGTTCCTGCTGCAGGCGCAGGCGAGCCGGGCCAAGGTGATCGGGCTGGCCAACGCCGGTCAGGACACCACCAACTGCATCAAGCAGGCGGCGGAGTTCGGGCTGACGCGGCGCGGCGTGAAGCTCGCCGCGCTGCTGATGTTCATCGACGACGTCCACGCGCTCGGCCAGCAGACGGCGCAGGGTCTCGTCATGACCGAGAGCTTCTACTGGGACCTCAACGACCGCACCCGCGCCTTCACCGAGCGCGTGCGGGGCCGGCTGACCGACCGGCGGCCGCCGAACATGGTCACCGCCGGCAACTACTCCGCCGTGCTGCACTACCTGAAGGCGGTGGCCGACATGGGCGTGCCCGCCGCCAAGGCGTCGGGCACCGCGGTGATCAACCGCATGAAGGCGATGCCGACCGAGGACGACGCCTTCGGCCGCGGCGAGATCCGCCCCGACGGCCGGCGCATCATCCCCTCCTACCTGTTCGAGGTGAAGAAGCCGGAGGAGAGCCGGGGGGCCTGGGACTACCTCAAGCTGCTGCAGACCACCCCGGCCGAGGAGGCGTTCCGCCCGCTGAACGAGGGCGGCTGCCCCCTCGTCCGGAGCTGAGGCGGAATCCGGGACCGCGCGGCGGCATGTGACGCGACAGAAGGAACGGGAGGAACGATCACCATGACAGGAGTTGCCCGCCGCGATCTTCTCGGCGCCGCCGGCCTCGCGGCGGCGGCTTCCGCCCTGCCCGGGCGCCGGGCGCGCGCCCAGGCGCGGACCACCATCCGCATCGGCGTGCTGACCGACATGTCCGGCCCCTACCGCGACGCGACCGGGCCGGGCAGCGTCGTCTGCACCCAGCAGGCGGCGGCGGAGTTCAGCGGACGGGGCTTCAACATCGAGGTCATCTCCGCCGACCACCAGAACAAGCCGGACGTCGGCTCCAACCTGGCACGGCAGTGGTTCGACCAGGGCGTGGACGCCATCGTGGACATCCCGACCTCCTCGGTCGCGCTCTCGATCGCCGCGATCGCGCGCGAGAAGAACAAGGTGTTCCTGAACTCCGGCGCCGCGACCTCGGACCTCACCGGCGCCCAGTGCAGCCCGAACACCATCCACTGGACCTACGACACCTACATGCTCGCCAAGGGTACGGGCGGGGCGATCACCCGCGCGGGCGGCGACACGTGGTTCTTCATCACCGCCGACTACGCCTTCGGCCACGCGCTGGAGCGCGACACCGCCAACTTCGTGCGCGCCGCCGGCGGGCAGGTGCTCGGCGCGGTCCGCTATCCCTTCCCGCAGACCACCGACTTCTCCGCCTTCGTCCTCCAGGCGCAGGCGAGCCGCGCCAAGGTGCTCGGCATGGCCAACGCCAGCACCGACACGGTCAACACCATCAAGGCGGCGCGCGAGTTCGGCCTGCACCGCAACATGCGGTTCGCCGCCCTGCTGATGGGGGTGATCGACATCCACGCCCTCGGGCTGGAGCTCGGGCAGGGCCTGCTGCTGACCGAGAGCTTCTACTGGGACCTCAACGACCGCACCCGCGCCTTCACCGCGCGCATCCGGCCGAACAACCAGAACCGTCCGCCCGCGATGGTGCCCGCCGGCTGCTACGGCGCGACGCTCCACTACCTCAAGGCCGTGGCCGACATGGGCGCGGAGCGCGCCAAGGCCTCCGGCGTGGAGGTGGTGCAGCGGATGAAGGCGATGCCCTGCGACGACGACGCCTTCGGCCCCGGCCGGATCCGCGAGGACGGCCGCAAGCTGCACCCTGCCTACCTCTTCCAGGTCAAGACGCCGCAGGAATCCTCCGGCACCTGGGACTACTACAAGGTGGTCGCCACGACGCCGGGCGAGGAGGCGTTCCGACCGCTCAACGAAGGCGGCTGCGCCTTCATTCGCAGCTGATCGAAACCCGGGAAGACACCGCCTATGGACGAAATCTTCGGCATACCCGCGCCGCTGCTGTTCGGACAGCTGCTGCTCGGCCTGATCAACGGCGCCTTTTACGCGATGCTCTCGCTCGGGCTGGCGGTGATCTTCGGGCTGCTCAACATCGTCAACCTGGCCCATGGCGCCCTGTTCATGATGGGCGCCTTCGTCGCCTGGATGCTGCTCAACTACGCGGGGCTCGGCTACTGGTGGGCGATGCTGCTGTCGCCCGTCATCGTCGGCCTGTTCGGCATGGCGCTGGAGAAGCTGTTCATCAGCCGCCTCTACAAGCTCGACCACCTCTACGGCCTGCTGCTCACCTTCGGCCTCGCCCTGGTGATCGAGGGCGTGTTCCGCAACTACTACGGCTCCTCCGGCCTGCCCTACCGGATCCCGGACCAGCTCCAGGGGGCCTGGGACCTCGGCTTCATGTTCATGCCGGTCTACCGCGGCTGGGTCGTCATCGCCGCCCTGATCTTCTGCCTCACCACCTGGCTGGTGATCGAGAAGACCCGGCTCGGCGCCTACCTCCGCGCCGCGACCGAGAACGCGCCGCTGGTCCAGGCCTTCGGCGTGAACGTGCCGCGCATGGTCACGCTCACCTATGGCGGGGGCGTGGCGCTGGCGGCGCTCGCCGGCGTCCTCGCCGCGCCGATCTACTCGGTCAACCCGCAGATGGGCACCAACCTCATCATCGTGGTCTTCGCCGTCGTCGTCATCGGCGGCATGGGCTCGATCCTCGGCGCGGTGCTCACCGGCTTCACCCTCGGCGTGGTCGAGGGGCTCACCAAGGTCTTCTGGCCCGAGGCCTCGGCCACGGTGATCTTCGTCATCATGGCGATCGTGCTGCTCGCGCGTCCCGCCGGTCTGTTCGGAAGGGCCTGAACCATGTCGCCCGACACCTCCCTGACGACCGCCACCCCCGGCGCCGCCCTCGGCCGGCCCGCCGCCTCCCGGCCGGACGAACTCGGCCTGTGGGGGTTCACGCGCGCGCAGCTCGGCGCGCTCGCGGTGCTCATCGTCTTCCTGGTGGTGGCGCCGTTCTGGCTCTACCCCGTCTTCCTGATGAAGCTGCTCTGCTTCGCCCTGTTCGCCAGCGCCTTCAACCTGCTGATCGGCTATGTCGGCCTGCTCTCCTTCGGCCACGCGGCCTATTTCGGCATGGGCGGCTACCTCGCCGGGCACGCCGCGAAGGTCTGGGGGTTGCCGCCGGAGCTCTCCATCCTGACCGGCGCGGCGGTGGCCGGAGGGCTCGGCGCCGTGTTCGGGTGGCTCGCCATCCGCCGCTCCGGCATCTACTTCGCCATGATCACCCTGGCGCTGGCGCAGATGGTCTATTTCTTCTGCGTCCAGGCCCCCTTCACCGGCGGCGAGGACGGCATCCAGCAGATCCCGCGCGGCACCCTGCTCGGCTTCATCGGGCTGCAGGACGACATGGCCATGTACTGGTTCGTGGCCGCCATCTTCCTCGCCGGATTCCTGCTGATCCACCGCATCGTGCACTCGCCCTTCGGCCAGGTGATCAAGGCGATCCGCGAGAACGAGCCGCGCACCACCTCGCTCGGCTACCGCACCGACGACTACAAGCTGGTCACCTTCATCCTCTCGGCCACCCTCGCCGGCGTCGCGGGCGGCACCAAGTCGCTGGTCTTCGGCATCGCCACGCTGACCGACGTGCACTGGGCGATGTCGGGCGAGGTGGTGCTGATGACCCTGGTCGGCGGCCTCGGCACCGTGTTCGGCCCGCTGGTCGGCGCGGCGGTGATCGTCACCATGCAGAACTACCTGGCCGAGATGGGCGCCTGGGTGACGGTGATCCAGGGCGCGATCTTCGTCGCCTGCGTGCTCGCCTTCCGCCGCGGCATCGTCGGCGAGATCGGCAACCTGCTGCGGGTGAAGCTGTAGGCTCCCCGGCGCCGCGCGCCTCCGCGCGGCACGGGCGGTCCCCTACGGGGCGGCGGAGCGATCCGCGGCCCCGGCCCCCGCCGGGGCGTTTTTGGCCCTTGGCGCCCGCCGCCCGGGGCGGTGGAATGGCCGCGCATGACCTGGTCCATCCTCGCCCGCGATCCCGCGGCCGGCGCCATCGGCGTCGCCGTGGCGACGCGGTTCTTCGCGGTCGGCGCCCTCTGCCCGCGCGCCGAGGGCGGCGTCGGCGCGCTCGCCACCCAGGCGCTGGTCAACCCGATCTACGCCCTCGAGGGCATGGCGCGGCTGCGCGCCGGCGAGGCGCCGGAGGCCATCGTCGCCGCCCTGACCGGCGCCGACGCCGGCCGCGCCGCCCGGCAGCTCCACCTCATGGCCTGGGACGGGCGCAGCGCCCGCCACACCGGCGAGGCCTGCGTCGGCTGGGCCGGACATCTCGCCGGCACGGATGTCTCCGTCGCCGGCAACATGCTCGCCGGCCCGGCGGTGATCGAGGCGACGCGCGACGCCTTCCTCGCCACCGCCGGCGCCCCGCTCGCCGAGCGCCTGCTCGCCGCGCTCGAGGCCGGCGAGGCGGCGGGGGGCGACCGGCGCGGCCGGCAGTCCGCCGCGCTCCAGGTGGCGAGCGCCGATCCCTACCCGGACCTGGACCTGCGGGCGGACGACCATCCCGATCCGATCGCCGAGCTGCGCCGGCTGCACGCGGTGGCGCGGCGCCGCTTCGTCCACTTCCGCCGTTTCCTCCCCGGCCGCGACCACCCCGGCGTCTTCGACCGCGCGGTGATCGAGGCGGCGATCGCCGCCGCCACCCGCGAGAACGCCCCGTGAGCGCGCCTCCCGCCCTGGAGGTGCGCGACCTCGCCGTCGAGTTCGCCACCGACCGCGGCATCCTGCGCGCGGTGGACGGCGTCTCCTTCGCCGTCGCCCCGGGGCGCACCCTCGCCATCGTCGGCGAGAGCGGCTGCGGCAAGTCGGTCACCGCGCTGGCGATCATGGGCCTGCTGCCGCCCCACGCCCGCGTCTCCGGCTCGATCCGCCTCGCCGGGCGCGAGATCGCGACGCTGGCGCCGGAGGAACGGCGCAAGATGCGCGGCGCCGAGATGGCGATGGTCTTCCAGGAGCCGATGACCAGCCTCAACCCCGCCTTCACCGCGGGCGAGCAGGTGGCGGAGGCGCTCCGCCTGCACCAGGGCCTTTCGCGCCGCGAGGCCTTCGCCCGCGCGGTCGAGATGCTCGCGCATGTGCGCATCCCGGACGCGGCGCGCCGGGCGCGGCAGTATCCGCACCAGCTCTCGGGCGGCATGCGCCAGCGGGTGATGATCGCCATGGCGCTCGCCTGCCGCCCCCGCCTGCTGATCGCCGACGAGCCGACCACCGCGCTCGACGTGACGGTGCAGGCGCAGATCCTGGCGCTGATCGACGAGCTGAAGCGCGAGACCGGCACCGCGGTGGTGCTGATCACCCACGACCTCGGCGTCGTCGCCGACCACGCCGAGGACGTGGCGGTGATGTACGCCGGCCGCATCGCGGAACGCGCGCCCGCCGCGGCGCTGTTCGCCGTGCCGCAGCACCCCTACACGGTCGGGCTGCTCGGCGCCGCGCCGCGGCTCGGCCGCGCCGCCGGCGGGCGGCTGGCGAGCATCGAGGGCGCCGTCCCCGACATGGCGCGCCCGCCCCCCGGCTGCCGCTTCGCCCCGCGCTGCCCGTTCCGCATCGCGCGCTGCGCCGAGGAGGCCCCGCCGCTCGCCGAGGTGGCGCCGGGCCACGCCAGCGCCTGCTGGCGCGCCCCCCTGGAGCGCATCCTGGAGGCCGCCGCGTGAGCACCGCCGCGCCGCTGCTCGAGCTCGACGGCCTGGTGAAGCACTTCCCGGTGCGCGACGCGCTCGGCCGCCGCCGCGGCGCGGTGCGGGCGGTGGACGGCGTCTCGCTCGCCGTGCCGGAGGGCTCGGTGCTCGCCATCGTCGGCGAGAGCGGCTGCGGCAAGTCCACCCTCGGCCGCCTGGCGCTGCGGCTGATCGAGCCCGACGCCGGCACGGTCCGCTTCGCCGGCGAGGACCTCGGCGCGCTCTCCCCCCGCGCGCTGCGCGCGAGGCGGCGCGACATGCAGCTCATCTTCCAGGACCCCTTCGCCAGCCTCGACCCGCGCATGACGGTCGAGGACGCCGTGGCGGAGCCGCTCCGCCTGCACGGCATCGTGCCCCGCGCGAAGGAACGCGAGCGGGTGGCGGAGCTGCTCGCGCGCGTCGGCCTGCGGCCCGAGCACGCGCGGCGCTGGCCGCACGAATTCTCCGGCGGCCAGCGCCAGCGCATCGCCATCGCCCGCGCCCTCGCCTCCGGCCCGCGCCTCGTCATCGGCGACGAGCCGGTCTCCGCCCTCGACGTCTCGGTGCAGGCGCAGGTGATCAACCTGCTGCAGGACCTGATCCGCGACCTCGGCCTGACCTTCGTGCTGATCAGCCACGACCTCGCGGTGGTGCGCCACGTCGCCGATCGCGTCGCCGTGATGTACCTCGGCCGCATCGTCGAGGAGGGGCCGGCCGAGGCGGTCTTCGCCGCCCCGCGCCACCCCTACACGCGCGCCCTGCTCGCCGCCGTGCCGGGGCAGGGGAGGGCGGCGGCGCCGCCGATCGAGGGCGACGTGCCGAGCCCGATCGCGCCGCCGCCGGGCTGCCGCTTCCACCCCCGCTGCTCCTTCGCCGAGGCCCTCTGCCGCGAGCTGGACCCGGAGCTCGCGGGCGGGGCCGCGCACCGCGCCGCCTGCCACCTCCAGGACCGCCTGCCGCCCGCCGTCGCGCCGGCCGAGGCGGATACCGGTGGCGAAAGGCTGCGCCGCCTGCAATCCTTCTTCCGGGCCGGCCCGGCGCAGCAGGCGCCGGCGGCGACCGGCACGACCGAGGCACAACCGGAACCGTCGGGAGCTTCCGCATGAGGACGACGATCGCCGCCGCGCTGGCGCTGTGCGCCGCGCTGCTCTCGGGCGCGGCGCAGGCGCAGCCGCAGCAGCAGCACCTGCGCATGGCGCTGCGCGAGGACCCGGACATCCTCGACCCCACCCTCTCGCGCACCTATGTCGGCCGCATCGTCTACGCGGCGCTGTGCGACAAGCTGTTCGACATCGACGAGCGGCTGCAGCTCGTCCACCAGCTCGCCGCCGCGCACCGCTGGGAGGACCCGCGGACGCTGGTCATCACGCTGCGCGAGGGCGTGCGCTTCCACGACGGCGAGGTGATGGACGCCGAGGCGGTGCGCTACTCGCTGAACCGGCACCTGACCATGCAGGGCAGCTTCCGCCGCAGCGAGATCAACGACATGGAGGCGGTGGAGGTGGTGGACCCGCGCACCGTGCGCATCCGCCTCCGGCAGCCCTCCGCCTCCTTCCTGTCGCAGCTCACCGACCGCGCGGGCATGATCGTCTCGCCGAAGGCCGCCGAGGCGATGGGGCGGAATTTCGGCACCCGGCCCGTCTGCGCCGGCCCCTTCCGCTTCGTCGAGCGCGTCGCGCAGGAGCGCATCGTGGTCGAGCGGTTCCCGGAGTACTGGGACGCCGGCCGCGTGCACCTGAACCGCATCACCTACCTGCCGATCCCGGACAACACGGTGCGGCTCGCCAACCTGCAGTCCGGCGCCGTCGAGTTCGCCGAGCGCATGGAGCCGGAGCACATCCCGGCGATCCGGCGCGACCGGCGGCTGCGCTTCGTCGCGGTGGACGAGCTCGGCTGGCAGAGCCTGCAGATCAACGTCGGCAACGGCGCGCGCGCCGACACCCCGCTCGGCCGCGACCCGCGCGTGCGCCACGCCCTCGAGCTGGCGCTCGACCGCCAGGCGATCGTGCAGGTGGTCTACGGGGGCATGTACACGCCGACCGTCCAGCCCCTGCCGCCGGCGAACCCCTACCATGTCGCCTCGCTCCGCCCCGAGCCGCGCGACGTGGCCCGCGCCCGCGCCCTGCTGCGCGAGGCGGGCGCGACCGCGCCCCTCCCGGTCGAGCTGCTGGTCCCGAACAACCCGGACCTCCGCCAGGTCGGCGAGGTGATCCAGGCGATGGCGGGCGAGGCCGGCTTCGACATCCGGCTGCGGGCGATCGAGTTCGCCTCCGGCCTGCAGGCCGCCCAGCGCGGCGAGTTCGAGCTCTGGCTCGTCGGCTGGTCGGGCCGCGTGGACCCGGACGGCAACATCTACTCCTTCTTCGTCACCGGCGGCGGCAACAACGACGGGCGCTACTCCAACCCGGAGGCGGACCGGCTGATGAACGCGGCGCGGGCGGAGCTCGACCAGGAGAAGCGCAAGGCGCTCTACGAGCAGCTCCTGCAGATCCTGGTCCGCCAGGACCGGCCGCGGATCTTCCTCTGGCACCGCAAGAACATCATGGCGCACTCGGCGCGCGTGACGGGCTACCGGCCGGTGCCCGACGGGCTGATCCGGGTGCAGGACCTGCGGCTCGACTAGCGCCGCCGCATGTGGATCTGGCTCGCGCGCCGGCTTGCGCAGATCCTGCCGACGCTGCTCGTCCTCTCCTTCCTGATCTTCGGGCTGCAGCAGCTCATGCCCGGGGATCCGGCCCTGATCCTCGCCGGGGAGGAGAGGGGCGACCCGCAGGTGCTGGCGCAGATCCGCGCCGAGCTCCGGCTCGACCGGCCGCTGTACGAGCAGTACCTGCACTGGCTCGGCAGCGTGCTGACCGGGGATTTCGGATTCTCCTGGCGCATCCGCATGCCGGTGGCGGAGCTGATCCTGGAGAAGCTGCCCGTCACCGCGCAGCTCGCCACCATGGCCTTCCTGATCGGCGCGCTGATCGGCGTGCCGATGGGTATCCTCTCGGCCGTCCGGCGCGACCGGCCGGCGGACTGGGCGGCGAACGCGGTGGCGCTGTTCGGCATCTCGACGCCGAATTTCTGGCTCGGGATCATGCTGATCCTGCTCATCAGCGTCCAGCTCGGCTGGCTGCCGCCCTCGGGCTACGTGCCGCTGACCGAGGACTTCCGGCAGTCCATCGCGACGACGATCATGCCGGCCTTCGTCCTCGGCACCAACATCGCCGGCGTGCTGATGCGGCACACCCGCGCCGCGATGCTGACGGCCCTCTCCCAGGACTACGTGCGCACCGCCCGCGCCAAGGGCCTGCCGGAGCGCGTCGTCGTCTGGAAGCACGCGCTGCGCAACGCGCTGATCCCCGTCGTCACCCTCGGCACCATCGAGTTCGGCCGCCTCCTCGCCGGCGCGGTGCTGACCGAGCAGATCTTCACCATCCCGGGCTTCGGCAAGCTGGTGGTGGACGCGGTGTTCAACCGCGACTACCCCGTCGTGCAGGGCGTGGTGCTGACGACGGCGCTGATCTTCGTCCTGCTCAGCCTCGTCGCCGACCTGCTCTACATGGCGATCAACCCGCGGCTGCGCCACGCATGAGCGCTACCGTCGCGGCCCCCGCTTCCGTCGAGCGCGGCGAGAGCCCCGCGCGCCGCGCGCTGCGCCGCTTCCTGCGCCACCGCATCGCGGTGTTCGGGCTGGCGGTGATCGTGGTGTTCGTCGCCACGGCGCTGCTCGCGCCCTGGATCGCGCCCTACGACCCGCTGCAGACCTCCTGGACCGCGATCCGCCGGGCGCCCTCCGCCGCGCACTGGTTCGGCACGGACGAGAACGGGCGCGACGTGCTCTCCCGCGTCATCTGGGGCGCGCGGGCGAGCCTGATGGCCGGCGTCGTCTCGGTGCTGGCCGCGGTCGCGATCGGCGTGCCGTTCGGGCTGCTCGCGGGCTTCGCCGGCGGCTGGGCGGACGCGGTGCTGTCGCGCATCGCCGACGCCATGCTCTCCGTGCCCTTCCTGATCCTGGCGATCGCGCTCGCCGCCTTCCTCGGGCCGGCTCTGGAGAACGCGATGCTCGCCATCGCCATCACCTTCAGCCCGGTCTTCGTGCGCCTCGCCCGCGGCATGGCGCTGGACGCGAAGTCCACCGACTGGGTCGAGGCGGCGCGCGCGCTCGGCAACCCCGCCTGGCGCATCGCGGTGCGGCACGTGCTGCCCAACATCGTCCCGCCGCTGCTCGTCCAGTCCACCCTCGCCATCGCCGAGGCGATCATCGCCGAGGCGGCGCTCTCCTTCCTCGGCCTCGGCCAGCAGCCGCCGGCCCCCTCCTGGGGCAGCATGCTGAACAGCGCGCAGCGCTTCCTGGAGAACGCGCCCTGGCTCGCGGTCTTCCCCGGCGCCGCGATCTTCCTCGTCGTCCTCGCCTTCAACCTGGTCGGCGACGGGCTGCGCGACGCCCTCGATCCGCGCGCGGAGCGGCGCTAGCCCGCCCGGCGCGGCAGACGGTCCAGCCAGCCGAGGTTGCGCGCGAGGAAAGCGCGCGTCCGCGCCTGGCCCGCGCTCTCGTCGCACAGCCAGAGCGCGAGGGCCTGCAGGAACACCAGCGTCAGCCCCACCTCCTCCGCCTGCCGCGCCAGGCCCCGCGCGTCGAGCCGCGCCGCCTCCAGCGCCCAGTGCATCAGCCGCGACAGGTCGAAGGCGAGCGGCACCCAGTGGTGCGGGTGCGAGGGATGCAGCTTCGCGCGCAGCATGGAGGCGACCACGCGCCGGTGCGCCGCCTGCGCGTCGAACCAGCGCAGCAGCACGACGCGCATCCGCTCGCTCGGCGGCAGCGCCGCGAAGCCCGGCATCGGCTCGGCGAGCATCGCATCGAGGGCGCGCGCGAACCAGGCGTTGGCGATGGCGTCGGCGTCGCGGAACTCGGCGCGGATCGCGGCGAGCGGCAGCCCGAGCCGCTCCGCGACGAGGTGCAGGCGGAGATCGTACCAGCCGGACTCGGCGGCGACCGCGAGGGCGGCGTCGAGGATGCGCGCGCGAAGCGCGGGGTCCCGGTGTTGCGGAGTCTCTTGCACCCTGTCCTCCCCGTCGGTTCCGCGCGGCCCCGGCGGGCGCTCGGTGGGCCGGACGAGGCCTCGCCGGTTCGCGCGATCCGCGAAGCCGCCCCGGCGGGACCTTCGGCCCCAGATTAGCGCAGAACCGCCGCAGGGGGGCGCGATGCCGCACGCCGCGGCTCATCCCCTAGCCTGCCCCCGCTTGTGCGCCAGCAGCGCCATCAGCCGGCGGTCCCGCCAGGCGCTGCGCTCCTCGATCCGCTCCAGCGGCAGCGCCGCCCGCCGCTCCGCCGCCACGCGCGTCACCGTCGGCGCGTCGTAGTCGTAGGGCGTCTGCTCCTGCGTGATCCCGCCCATCAGCGGCCCGAACCGCGCGACGTAGTCCGCCACGCCGCCCGGCGCGTTCAGGTCTATGGTCTCGAACGGCCCCATGAAGGACCAGCGCAGCCCGAGCCCGTCCCGCACGCAGCGGTCCACGTCCTCGACGCTCATCACCCCGTCGCGCACGAGCCGGAACGCCTCCGCCAGCAGCGCGGCCTGCAGGCGGTTCAGCACGAAGCCGCGCGTCTCCCGGAACGCCGTCACCGGCACCTGCCCGACGCGCTCCATCAGCGCCCGCGTGCGCGCCACCACCGCCGGATCGGTCCAGGGCGCGCCGACCAGCTCGACCAGCGGCACGAGGTAGGGCGGGTTCACCGGATGCGCGACGAGGCAGCGCGCGCGGCCCGCGAGCCCCTCGGTGAAGGCGCTCGCCGGGATGCCGGAGGTCGAGCTCGCCAGCACCACGTCGCGCGGGCAGAGCGCGTCCAGCCGCGCGAACAGTTCCCGCTTCACCTCCACCCGCTCCGGCCCCTGCTCCTGCACATGCGTCGCGCCCGCGACCGCCGCCTCCAGCGTCGGCGCCACGGTGACGCGCGCGGCGGCCTGCTCCGGCGCCTCCTCGATCAGCCCGGCGGCGCGCAGGTCCGCCAGCCGTTCGCGGATCGTGCCGAGCGCCGCCGCCGCCACCCCCTCGGCCGGGTCCCACAGCGCCACCGGCAGCCCGGCGCGCGCGAACACGATCGCCCAGGCGCGCCCGATCAGCCCGGCCCCCACCAACGCCATGCGGTCCGTCGCCGCCGCTTCGCCGCTCATGCCCTTGCGCCTCCGTCATCGGCGTGCCGGTTGATCCTCGCACCCGCGCGACCGATCTAAGGACGCGCCATGACCACGCGCAACGACGCGCGGCGCGCCGGCGCGCCGCGCAACGACACGGCGGCGCGCCACGACGCCCGGCGCGCGACCGCGCGGGATCGTTCCGTCCTGCTCGGCAGCTTCCCCCTGCCGCTGCGTCGCCTCTGGGGGATGGCGCTGCTCGGCCTGACCTTCTGGCTCGCCAGCATGCTCGCGCTGTTCCACTGATGCGCGAGCCATCCCGCCCCCCCTCCGCCGCGCCCGGCCTCGACGGCGCCTGGCTCGCCGAGCAGGTCCGGCGCCAGCGCGCCATGTGGCGCGGCCTGCTGCTCCCGGCCTTCTCCCTGCCGCTCTGGCTCGACGTGCCGCTGGAGCTGATCCTGCGGCACGACCCCCGTCACCTGGTCGGCACGCTGCTCGGCATCGCCCTGCCCTGGCTCGCCGTGGCGGCGCTGCGGCGGGGTCGTCGCGGCGACACCAACAGGGCGGCGGTGATCATGGGCATCGCCACCGGCCTCACCGCCGGCCTCGCCGCCGGCATGCCGGCGCTGACGGCCGTGATCATGGGCGCCGGCGCCTGGTTCGGCACGCGCCTCCTCTACGACGGCGCCTTCGTCGAGACGGAGCCGCCTCCACCCCCGCCCGAGCCGGCCACGGAGCCGGTCCCGATCGCCGAGGCCCGCGGCCGCCTCGCCCGCATCCGGGATGCGGCCGAACGCCTGTCCGACACGCGCATCCAGGGCGTCGCCAACGCCATGGCCGGCGTGCTGGACGACCTGGCGGCGCGGCCGGACCGCCTGCCGAGGGCCCGCCGCTTCCTGAACGTGCACCTGGACGGGCTGGAGCGCATCACCCGGCGCCTCGAGGCCGGCGCGATCCCGCCGGAGGGGCTCCCGGCCCTGCTCGAGGAGCTGGGCCGCGCCGCGCGGGACCTCCGCGAGCGCCTGCGCCAGGAGGAAACCGAAGCGCTGGAAGTTCAGGTGCAGGTCCTCTCCGACCGCCTGCGCCAGGAGGGATACGGATGAGCGACAGGATGACGCCTCGCGGGGGATCCCCGGCGGAACCGGACGGCGACGCGACGGCGCGCGGGGCCAGGCTGCGGCCCTCGGCCGACACCGCCGAGACGCTTGCGCAGGTGGCGGTGGACGCGAACGCCGCCGCGGTGCGCGACGTCACCGCCGCTGCGGTCGCCGCCGAGGCGGCGGCGCCGGTCCCGCCCGAGCGGCGGCCGGAGATCGAGGCGCTGGCCGCGCGGCTCGACATCATGAACCCGGAGTCGATCCTCCGCTTCGGCTCCGAGGTGCAGAACCGCGCCTCCGCCGCCGCCGACGCCATGCTCGAGGGCGCCCGCAACCGCGACGCGGGGGAGGCGGGGGAGACGCTCTCCAACCTCCTCGCCACGCTGCGCGGCTTCGACGTGACCAAACTCGCCGGGCGGCCCGGCCTGTTCGGCCGGCTGTTCGGCCGCGCCGGCGCCGAGGCGGCGCGCATCGCCCAGCGCTACGAGGACATCCGCGGCCAGGTCGAGGCGGTCGGCGACCGCCTCGACACCCACCGCACGCGGCTGCTCGAGGACGTGGTCAAGCTCGACCGGCTCTATGCCGCGACGCTCGAGTGGTTCCACGCCCTCGGCGACCACATCGCCGCAGGCGAGCTCGCCCTCGCCCGCGTGGACCGCGAGGCGATCCCCGAGGTGACGCAGCAGGTGGCGAGCGGCGATGCGGTCGCCGCGCAGCGCCTGCGCGACCTCCGCGCCGCGCGCGACGAGCTGGAGCGGCGCATCCACGACCTCAAGCTCACCCGCCAGGTGGCGATGCAGGCGCTGCCCTCGATCCGGCTGATCCAGGAGAACGACAAGGCGCTGGCGGCGAAGATCCAGTCCGTCATCGTCAACACCGTGCCGCTCTGGCGCCAGCAGCTCGCCCAGGCGCTGGCGATCAGCCGCATGCGCGAGGCGGGCCGGACGCTCAAGGAGGCGACCGACCTGACCAACGAGCTGCTCACCGCCAACGCCGAGCGGCTGCGCCAGGGCAACCTGGAGGCGCGCACCCAGCTCGAACGCGGCGTGTTCGACATCGAGGCGGTGAAGAGGGCCAACGCCGCCCTGGTCGCGACGATCGAGGACTCGCTGCGGATCGCGCAGGAGGCGCAGGCCCAGCGCGCCGCCGCGAACAAGGAGCTGGAGAAGGCGGAGCAGGAGATCCGCCGCGCCCTCGTCGCCGCCCGCACCGCGTCTCCCGCAGGCGGTGCCAAGCGGGGCGGCGCGCCCTTCTGACGCGGGCGAGGCATGGCACCTGCCGCGGCATGGCGGGGGCGGGGCAGCCTTCGAAGCCGGCGGCCGGGTCGCCCTGACCGGTGCTGCGGGCCGGAGGCATGGCCGCGCACCGGCGTCTCGCTTCGTCACGCCGGCCAGAGATCGCCGCTGACGAGGACGAGGTTCCAGTGATCGATGCCCGAGACCTCGTCGTGCTCGGTCGCGCCCTGGCCGTCGTAGGACGCTAGGCGGCGTGGACAAACTGGCGTCTGGGGGGATTCCCAGCCGGGGGCGGAGGTGATTCCAAGCTGATCTCTGGCATGGAGATCGGCGTTGATCCGTGGGCGTCTGACCGACGAGGAATGGTCCTTCTTCGAACCTTTCGTGGTGTCCGCCAGTCCGCTCGGGGGGAGGCCTCCGCGCGACCGCCGGCGGGTGCTGGACGCCAGCTTCTGGATCGCGCGCACCGGCGCGCCGTGGCGTGACCGGCCGGCCGAGTTCGGCAACTGGAACTCGGTATTCCGTCAGTTCCGACGATGGACCGCCTCGGGCCTGTGGGACGTGATGCTCGAAGCCTTGGCCGATGGCGGCGGCGACGCCGACCTTCTGCAGAGGAGCGACAGCACCAGCATCCGGGCGCACCGCTGCGCCGCCGGCGGAAGGGGGGACTCATCGGCAGGGTCTTGGCCGCTCGCGAGGTGGGCTCACGAGCAAGCTCCACATCCGGGCCAACGCCCTCGGCCTGCCCATCGCCCTGCACGTGACCGCCGGGCAGGAGGCCGACTGCTCGCACTACGAGGCGCTGATGCAGGCCCGCGACAGCGATCCCGCCATCATGCTCGGCGACAATGGCTATGACAGCGACCCGATCCGGCAGGATCTGCGCGGCCGCGGCGCCGTGCCAGAGATCCCCACCAAGCGCAACCGCCATCTCCAGCACAGCGTCAGCCGCCCGCTCTACGCGCTGCGCAGCCGCATCGAGCGCTTCCTCAACCGCCTGAAGAACAGCCGCCGCGTCGCAACGCGCTACGACCAGAGCGCAGAGAGCTTCCTCGGCTTCGCGACACTCGCCTCCATCCGACTGTGGATCCGGTTTGTCCACGCGGCCTAGGTGCCGGCGGTGGAGCCGAGCGCCTTCTTCCGGTAGCCAACGTGGAGACCCTGGCGGACAGCGCGCCAATCGCGCCAATAAGGTGCCTGGCGGGGGGCTAGCCCGCGGCGATTGCTCAGGGTATGGACCTGCTCGTTCTTGCAGGTGCGCGCCATCGCCGTCTCCTCAGTGCAGTTCCGAGGCCTCCGAAATTCCCTTTGAATACCATCTGGAAACGACTGGCACCAACTGCAATGAGCCAAGATTTTTAGGAGATTAGGCCTACGTCCCCATCGTCTAGAGGCCTAGGACACCAGCCTTTCACGCTGGTAACACGGGTTCGAATCCCGTTGGGGACGCCACCTCCCTGCGCCGCGAATCGTCTCCCTGCTGGTGGGCCGCGCCGTGAGGCACAGGTTTTCCGCGGTTCTCGCGCATAGGCTGGCGCCGAGCGGTCCTCGAACGCCTCCCGAAACCCTCTCTCGCAGGCCGGATTTCTCTGAACCTGGCGACTTCCCCGATTATGCCGCCAGCCCGAACGCTCGCCTCTTCAAGGGCTTGACAGGCAGCACCCGACCGCGAGTTGGTGAACCCGACGCCCCACCAAAGGTTGCCCGACGCCGAATCTATCGCGGATCGGCACCAGCCCCCGGCTCCTCCCCCTTCCGCAGCCCCTCCCACAGCGCTCCCGGACCGAGCAGCACCGCCAGCAGCCCGGCCTGCACCGCCTCCGAGTTCAGCGCCTGCCGGCTCATGCTGCCATGCGCCTCCATCGTCGCAATAATGGCGTTGAGCAGCTCCTCCCGCAGGTTCGGCGAGTTCCCGAACTGCTCGCGCGTGTTCGCCGCCGCCTGGGCGCGCAGGGTGGCGCTCTCCATCAGCTTGGACCGCACGCTCTCGGCGAAGGCGATCCGGTCGCCCTCCGTCAGCTCCCCCTCGAAGAGGTCGTTCAGCGCCCGGATGATCTCGCCCAGCCGCTGCTTCTGCCGGTCCTGCACCTGCCCGGAGCCGACCTCGGTCGGCGGCTTCAGCCCCTCGGCCCCCTCGCCCCCGCCCAGGTTCAGCCGCTGCTGGCCGAGATCGCGCATGCGGTGATGCGTCAGCCGCAGCGCCGAGAGGTCCACCCCCTCCCGCTCCCGCCCGTAGTCCAGCAGCGGCAGCAGCAGCTTGCCGAACAGGTAGAGCTTCTCGAACGCGGTGTTCCCGTAGTCGAACATCTGCCCGAGGAACTCGTACAGCCGGACATAGCTGCCGAGGTCGCGCTTGAAGAGCAGCAGCACATCCATCTCCGCCTTCGCCGCCTCGCGCGCCTTCGTCCCGTCCGCCCCGGCCCGCCAGGCCTGCTGCGCCTGCCGGAAGCGCGTCAGCAGCCGGTTGCTCACCGGGCCGATGGCGGCATCCAGCTCCGCTTGCGTCGCCTTCGGGTTCACCGCCACCTTGGCCACGCGCTCCACCTCGAAGCGGTCGTAGAGGCCCAGGGCGTCGAGCTTGCTGCGCAGATCCAGCACCACATGCGGGTCGCTGACATCGGCAAGCTCGGCTGTCTCGTAGTACTGCCGGAAGGCCGCCAGGATCTCCTCGGGCTCGTTCACGAAGTCCACCACGTAGGTGGCGTCCTTCCCCGGATAGGCGCGGTTGAGGCGCGAGAGCGTCTGCACCGCCTGGATGCCGGAAAGGCGCTTGTCCACATACATGGCGCAGAGCAGCGGTTGATCGAAGCCGGTCTGGAACTTGTTCGCCACCAGCAGCAGGCTGAACTCGGGCGTGGCGAAGGCCTCGCGGATGTCGCGCCCGCGCAGGGCGGGGTTCATGGTCGCCTCGGTGAAGGGCTCGGGGCCCGTCTCCGGGTCGCTGACCTCGCCGGAGAAGGCGACCAGCACGCCGAGCGGGTAGCGGCGCTGCCGGATATAGGCCTCCATCGCCGTCTTCCAGCGCACCGCCTCCTTGCGGCTCGCCGTCACCACCATCGCCTTCGCCCGGCCGCCGAGCAGATGCGCCACGTTCTGCCGGAAATGCTCGACCACGATCCGCACGCGCGCGGCGATGTTGTGCGGATGCAGCCGCACCCAGCCCAGGATGCCCTTCTTCGCCTCGCTGGCATCCACCTCCCGCTCGTCCAGCTCGCGCCCCTCATGCGTCAGGCGGAAGGCCATGCGCCAGGAGGTGTAGTTGCGCAGCACGTCGAGGATGAAGCCCTCCTCGATCGCCTGGCGCATGGAATAGATGTGGAAGGGCGCGGGCAGGTTGTCCTTGCCCGCGGGGCGCGAGGGGTCGGGCCGGCGGCCGAACAGCTCCAGCGTCTTCGCCTTCGGGGTCGCGGTGAAGGCGACGTAGCTGATGCCCGCCTCCTGCGCCGCACGGGCCTTCATCTCGGCCGCGAGCAGGTCCTCCATATCGACCTCGCCGCCATCCTCGAGGGCCGCGATCTCCTCGGCCGTCAGCGTCGCCTTCAGCTTCGCCGCGGCCTGGCCGGCCTGGGAGGAATGCGCCTCGTCGGCGATCACCGCGAAGCGCTTGCCCTGGGTCGCCGCGAGCCGCCGCACCTCGGCCAGCGCGAAGGGGAAGGTCTGGATGGTGCAGACGACGATCTTCTTGCCGGCGGCCAGCGCCTCGGCCAGTTCGCGGCTCTTGCTCGCCCCCTCCCCGGTGATGGTGGCGACCACCCCCTGCGTGCGCTCGAAGCCCTCCACCGCCTCGCGCAATTGCCGATCCAGCACCGTGCGGTCGGAGACCACCAGCACCGTGTCGAACAGCTTGCGGTTCGCCGCATCGTGCAGGTCGGCCAGGAAATGCGCCGTCCAGGCGATGGAGTTGGTCTTGCCCGAGCCTGCCGAGTGCTGGATCAGGTAGCGCCCGCCGGGACCCTCCCGCAGCACCGCCGCCAGCAGCTTCCGCGTGGCGTCGAGCTGGTGGAAGCGCGGGAAGATCCAGCCCTGGAGGCGCTTCTTCTCGTCCTTCACCGGCACCAGGTAGCGGCCGAGGATGTCGAGCCAGGAATGGCGCTCCCACACCTCCTCCCACAGATAGGCGGTGGGGGCGCCGTGCGGGTTGGGCGGATTGCCGCCGCCCCCGTCATGGCCGCGGTTGAAGGGCAGGAAGCGGCTCTCCGCCCCTTCGAGCCGGGTGCACATCCGCACCTCGCTGTTGGAGACGGCGAAATGCACCAGCGCCCCGCCGGGAAAGGCGAGGATCGGTTCGGGCGTGTTGCGCCCGGGCAGCCTGGGCGGGCGGTCGAAGCGGTACTGGTCCACCGCATCCTCGACGCGCTGGGTGTAGTCCGACTTGAGCTCGGCGGTGGCGACGGGGATGCCGTTGAGGAACAGCACCAGGTCGAGGCTGTTCTCGTGATGCGGCGAGTAGCGGAGCTGGCGCACCACGCGCAGGCGGTTGGCGGCGTAGCGGGCGGCGAGCGCCTCGTTCATCGCCAGCGCCGGGCGGAACTGGGCAAGCTGAATGGGCCGGCGCAGCCCCACCATGTCGAGGCCGTGGCGCAGCACATCGAGCGTGCCCTGCCGGTCGAGCGCGGCGCGCAGCCGGTCGGCGAGCGCCGTCGCCGCCGCCGGGCCGTGCGCCTTGGTGAGCGCCTCCCAGGCCTCGGGCTGGGTCTGCTGCACCCAGGCGAGAAGGTCCTCGGGGAAGAGGCCGCGGGCGCGGTCGTGGCGGGCGGCGGCGCCGGGGTCGTACAGCCAGCCATGGGCGGCGAGGTGGGTGCAGATCGCCTCTTCCAGCCGGGCTTCGCGGTGGAGGTCGGTCATGGCGCGCGGCGGGGTGGGCGGGGGCTCATGCGGCCTTCGCCTCCTCGGCCGGCACAAGGCCGCGCACGTCGATCCGGCCGGTGACGGCGGCGGAGATCAGCGCGGCGCGGCGTTCCTTCAGCAGCGCGATGGCGCGCTCGGCTTCGGTGGTGAGGGTGTCGAGTTTCTTCGTCTCCGCCTCGATGAACCCGAGGATCGTGTTCTGCTCCTCAAGTGGTGGCAGCACGACCTTGATGTCCTTGAACTCCTCCCAGTAGAGCCGAAGGCGGAAGTCCGTCACACCACGCGAATGCCGGCGCATTTCCTCGACTGCGCATGGGGTGCGTAGGAGCAGTTCGACAAACGCGGTGCGCGTCGACGTCTTGGGCCGCGCAACGACATATGCCGGGCTGACCATTCCGGGCACCGCCACCGTGCCGAAGCCGCCCTGCCAAGCGCGCATCATGTTGTATACGAGATCACCGGGTTGGACCTTCTTGTACTTCGACCGGTTATCGCTGCGTGTGACCTTCCTCTCCAACTCCTCATCCGGCAGTTCGCGGTCTGAAACGCCATCGTGGATGGAGACGCTCAGCACCGGCAAGTCGTGCTCTCCCTCATCAGCGGCTTCGACGAACAGCGTTCCAAGACGGCGCACCTCCCAATGCGCCGGCACCGGCCCCAGCCACGCCACGCCGGAGTCCTTCATCGGCGCGGTGGGGTCGAGGCCCTTGGTGACGGCGTGGGAGATGACGGCCTGGCGCTTCTCCTTCAGCAGCGCGATCAGCCGCTCCTGCTCCGCCACCAGCGCGTCAATCTTGCCGCATTCGCGGTCGAGGAAGGCCGCAATCGCCCGCTGCTCGGCAGGAGGTGGGAGGGGAACCAACACATCACCGATGGCCCCGCTGGAAAGACCGAAGCGTGTGATCCCCTGCGCCCGCACGGAGCATTGCGCCAGCGTCTCCGGGGCCTTGAAGGCCCAGAACAGGAACGCCCCATCAATCACACCTGACACCGGCCGCAGCAACGCGAGATGATAACCGCACACGACGCCAGCGGCGCTGGATTCGACGAGGGCCGCCGCCGCGATATCGTCCGGCGTCTCGCTATCCTTCGTGATGACCACGTCCCCCGCGCGGAGCGAGAACCGCTCGATCTCAGCAGGCGTTGCCGTCGCCTCCAGGAAGGCAAGCGCGTCGGTGATCCGGTCGTTCTTATAGACATCGACGTAGTTGCAGAGCCGTACCGGCAACTCGCCTTCAAGGCTATGCTTGTCCACGCCACTCGGTCTGATGTCGGCAAGGAAGCGAAGCCGCCGCACGCTCCACCCCGCCGGCACCGGCCCCAGCCACGCCACGCCGCTGTCGCGATAGGCCGGATAGGCCGGAAGGCTCATGCGCCGCCGTCCTTCCGCGCCCGGGCCTTGCGCCGCTCCGGCAGCGCCGTCGCCGCCGCCTCCAACGGCCGCGCGCCCTCGGTGCGAACCATTAAGTACGACTTAATGGTTGCCGCCGGGTCGAGCTCGCCCTCGGCGAAGATCTGCCGCAGATGGATGTTGATGTTGGGCACGCTGGTTTGGAACAGCTCCGCCATCTGCGCCTGGGTCAGCCAGAGCGTGTCCGCCTCGAAACGGCATGCGAGGCGCGTGCGCCCATCCTCGGTGGTATAGAGCAGGACGCCGGGGGCCGGCGGGCCTTCGCTGCCGCTCATGCCGCGAGATCCTCCAGCATCGCCTTGATGCGCGCCGTCACCTCGCGCAGCTCGGCATCGATCGCCTCCAGCGGCCGCGGGGCTTCGAACACGTAGAAGAAGCGGTTGAAGGGGATCTCGTAGCCGATCTTCGTCTTCTCCTCGTCCACCCAGGCATCGGGGGCATGCGGCAGCACCTCGCGCGCCATATAGTCGGCAATGTCCTGATCGAGGGGGACGGTCTCGGTGTCGCGCAGCGCCGGGTCGGGCAGCGGCTTGCCCCTCTGCTTGCCCTTAGTGCCGAGCACGATGCGTCCCGCCTCGTCGCGCAAGGGGCGCTCGACCGTGATCTGCCGGTAGCCGAACACCTCGTTGCGGAGGAGGCGCGAGAGCGGGGCGACCTTGACGCGCCCGCCTTCCGGCGCGGCCGGCGGCGCCTCGCCCGCGCGCAGAATGACGCGGGTCGTTTTGCCGGTGGCATCGGTGATGGTGGCGAGATCGGCCTCCGCCGCCTCGCCGAACAGGCGGGTGACGGCGGCGATGTCCTCCTCCCCCAACTCCTTGCGCTTGGCGCCGAGATTGCGCCGCATCTTCCGCCAGAAGGAGGAGGCGTCGATGAGCTGCACCAGGCCGCGCCGGTGGTCGGGCTTGTGGTTGGTCAGGATCCAGACATAGGTGGCGATGCCGGTGTTGAAGAACATGTCGGTGGGCAGCGCGATGATCGCCTCCACCAGGTCGTTCTCCAGCACATGGCGGCGGATCTCGCTCTCGCCCGACCCCGCCGCGCCGGTGAACAGCGGCGAGCCGTTGAGCACGATGCCGATGCGGCTGCCGCCCTCCTGCGCCGGCCGCATCTTCGAGAGCAGATGCAGCAGGAACAAGAGCGAGCCGTCCGAGATGCGCGGCAGACCAGGCCCGAAGCGCCCCGCGTGGCCCAGCTGCTCGTGCTCGCGCCGCACCTCCTTCTCCACCTTCTTCCACTCCACGCCGAAGGGCGGGTTGGAGAGCATGTAATCGAACTTCTGCGTCGGGTGTCCGTCGTCCGAGAGCGTGTTGCCGGGGACGATGTTGCGCACGTCCTGGCCCTTGATGAGCATGTCCGCCTTGCAGATGGCGTAGCTCTCGTCGTTCAGCTCCTGGCCGAACATGGTCAGCCGCGCGGCCGGGTTGTGCGCCAGCAGATGCTCGCCTGCGACGGAGAGCATGCCGCCGGTGCCGGCGGTGGGGTCATAGATGGTGCGCACCGCCGGGGTTCCGGGGGTGAGGATTTCGCTGTCCTCGATGAACAGCAGGTTGACCATCAGCTTGATGACGTCGCGCGGCGTGAAGTGCTCGCCGGCGGTCTCGTTGGAGATCTCGGCGAACTTGCGGATCAGCTCCTCGAAGGCGAGGCCCATGTCGTGGTTGCTGACGGCGGCGGGGCTCAAGTCGAAGCCGGCAAAGCGCTCGGTCACCTGGTAGAGCAGCCCGGCCTTCCGCAGCCGGTCGGTCTGCTCGGCGAAGCGGAAGCGCTCGAAGATGTCACGGACGGCGGGCGAGAAGCCCTGGATGTAGGCGGCGAGGTTCGGCCCGATATGGTCCGGGTCGCCCATCAGCCGGGCGAGGTCGAGGGGCGAAGTGTTGGCGAAGGGCACGCCGGTGATGCGCGCGAGGAAGGGTTCCGGGTTCAGGCCCTGCCTCTCGCACTCCGCCTTCTTCGCCAGCACCTCGGCCTTGGTGGGCGCCAGCACGCAGTCGAGGCGGCGCAGCACGGTGAAGGGCAGGATGACCCGGCCGTATTCGGAAGGCTTGTAGTCGCCGCGCAGCAGATCGGCGACGGACCAGATCAGGGAGGAAAGTCCAGCATAGCTCATGCGATAGGCTCTATGGGAGCTCCGGGCTAGTCGTGACGCATTCGCGAGGGTTTCGACCGTTCGTTACTATGCCCGGGCGCTTCCGCCCTGTCACCCGCGCCCCGGATCTGCGCGGCCGACCGGCACCGCCGCGCCCCTGCCGGCCAGCGCGGTCCGCTGGACCTCCCAGGCATCCGGAAGGCCGCGACGGAAGGATGCGACGGAGAGGGCGATCGGCTCACGGCCATCGAGGATGGCTTCCACGATGTCGGGTGCGAGCAGGGTGAGGCCGAGGGTTCGGGCGACGACGCTGCGCTCCACGCTCTCCGCGGCGGCGAGCTCGCGAATCGACCCATGCCGCCCCTCCTCCAGCATCCGCCGCCACCGGAATGCCCGGGCCAGCGCCTTCACCAGCGCCGGGTCACCGCGGGTGGTCGTGACGCCCGCTGCGTCCCCGCCGGCCCGCACCGGCGCCCCATCCGGCCCGATGATCTGCTTCCGCCCGCCGCGGCGCCGGATGGTCATCGGCACCACCACCGTCACGCTGGTCATGCTGCAATCGCCTCCCGCGGCTGTTGCGCCGCCATGTCCCGGGCGAGCCCGGCGAGACCCCCCAGGTTCAGCCGGATCTCCGCCCCGCCCTCGGTGACGGTCACGCGCTCGACCAGCAGCCGAACGATCCGCTCCTGCTCGCCGGGAAACAGCTCGTCCCACAGCGGATCCAGCCGCCCGAGCGCCTCGCGCACCTCCGCCTCGGTCAGGTCCGGCGCCTCCGCCCGCGCCGCGCGCCAGGTGCCGACGACGACCTCCGGCTGGCACAGCAGCGCCCGGATCTGCGTCATCACCAGCCCCTCGATCTCCCCGGCCGGCAGGCGGCGATACGGCGCGTCGTTGGGGGCGCCCTGCAGCACGGCCTGGCTGACGTAGTAGCGGTAGAGCCGTCCCTTCTTCCGGGTGTGGGTGGGCGACATCGCCCGCCCGTCCGGCCCGAACAGCAGGCCGCGCAGCAGCGCCGGCGCCCGCTGGCGGGACTTCGCGGCGCGGGCGCGCGGGCTCTCGGCCAGGATGGCGTGCACCCGGTCCCACAGATCCCGCGGGATGATGGCGGCGTGCTCGCCGGGGTAGGATTTCCCCTTGTGCACCGCCTCGCCGAGGTAGGTGCGGTTCACCAGCAGCTTGTAGACCGCCCCCTTGTCGAAGGGCCGGCCGGTCTTGGTGACGAGGCCCTCCGCGCGCAGGATCGGCAGCAGCCGGGTGGCGGAGCCCAGCTCGGCGAAGCCCTCGAACACGCGGCGGACCGTCGCGGCGCCGGCCTCGTCCACCACCAGCCTGCGGTGCTCGACCCGGTAGCCGAGCGGGACGGGGCCGCCCATCCACATGCCCCGGGCGCGGGAGGCGGCGATCTTGTCGCGCACCCGCTCGCCGATCACCTCGCGCTCGAACTGCGCGAAGCTGAGCAGGATGTTGAGCGTCAGCCGCCCCATGCTGGTGGTGGTGTTGAAGGACTGCGTGACCGAGACGAAGGTGACCTCGTGCTGGTCGAAGGTCTGCACCAGCCTGGCGAAGTCCATCAGCGAGCGCGAGAGGCGGTCGATCTTGTAGACCACCACCACGTCGACCAGCCCGGCCTCGATGTCGGCGAGCAGCCGCTTCAGCGCGGGGCGATCGAGGGTGCCGCCCGACACGCCGCCGTCGTCGTAGCGGTCGTGCACCAGCACCCAGCCCTCGGCGCGCTGCGAGGCGATGAAGGCCTCGCAGGCCTCGCGCTGGGCATCGAGGGTGTTGAACTCCTTGTCCAGCCCCTCGTCCGTGCTCTTGCGGGTGTAGACCGCGCAGCGCAGCTTCTTCACCGAGGGCGGCATGGCGCCGTCGGACAGCTTGCGGCGGCTCATGCCCCTGGCCTCCCCTTCAGCCCGAAGAAGGTCCAGCCGTTCCAGCGCGTGCCGGTGATGGCGCGGGCGATGGCCGAGAGCGACCGGTAGGGGCGGCCCTGCCATTCGTAGCCGTCGCGGGTGACGGTCACCACGTGCTCGACGCCCTGGTACTCGCGGATCAGCCGGGTGCCGGCGATCGGGCGCTGCTCGTGGCGGATGCGGCGGAGGGTGTTGTTTTTCCCGTCGATCTGCTCGCCCAGGGCCTCGAGGCGCTCCAGCGTCTCGCGCTTGAGGCCGCCATAGGCCAGCTCCTGGATGCGGTAGGCGAGCCGGCTTTCGAGGAAGCGCCGGTTGTAGGGCGGCGGCTCGGTGCCGAACAGCCGGCGCCATTCGGCCTTCAGCTCGCCGATCGGCATGCCGGGCAGCGCGGCGAGGCGCGCCGGCACGTCCGGCTTCGGGATGGCGGGGATGGTGGGCGGCGTGGCGGGCGCCGCCGGCTTCTGCTGCTTCGCGCGGGTCATGCCTGTCTCCGACGAGTCGGGTCGGCATGACGGCGCTGCCGGGCGGTGGAGTGTAGGCGAACCTCTCCTCGGTCCCGGGCCCGCTCGGCGTCGCGCGCCACTCCCTCGGCAGTGCGGCTGCGCAGCCGCAGCAGGCCGGCGGCCAGGATGGCGCAGACCTCGCGGAGGTGGGGCGGGAGCGATGGGTTGGAGTGAAGCCGCATAGCAAGGCCGGCGTACCGCAATCCCGCGCCCGTTTGGTAGCCAGATCAATCGCTTAGCGAACTGGCGCGCAAACAAAAGCGGCCGAACGAAGCTACGCGTGTAGCTGCCTGGCGGAGGGGACCAGACCGGCCGCTCGGCCCAGTACTCGGTCCTGCGTTCCTCTACCTTCGATTGCGGAGCGGCAATCGATTCGCCATCTTCGACGGGCAGCCTCGCGCTGCGATTCGCGGTCCATGGAGGCTGGCTTGGTGCGTCGGGCAGCATTCGCGCGTAGGGCGGTGCGATCACCGGCGGATCGGCTCGCCGCGACGCGGTAAGCCATGGGCCACCAGCGCCTCGGGAAACTCCCGGCCCATCGCCTGCTCCCGGAGATCGTCAGGTATCTTCTGGATGGCGGGACGCCCACCGCCGACTTGGTCGACCAGGTGACGGAAGTTGGGCGCGACGCGCTGAGGCACGCTGTGAAGGACCCGGTCTTCATTGAGGCCCTGTGGCTGCTCGTTCGTTTGCCCCAGGCAGCCGGCTCGAGTGCCTTTGTCGACGGGTTGGCAGCCCTCGGCCTCAAGGGCAGGCCGCCCGGATCGCTCCCCGAGCTGCTCGCGGCGTTCGACTCTGCGCTCGAACGAGTGCAGCGCCGGGCGGCCGGCGGGGCGACGGATCTGGGTGAGATGGCCCGGCAGGCAGCGTTGAGTGCGCTCGCCGAGGCGCTGCAACCCCGACTGCCGGTGCTGTGGCAGCCCACGGCCGAGGACCTGCGTCACTCCGTGGCCTCGCTGCGGAGCGCCGACGCGTTCGCGGACTTGGCGCAGCGCTTCCACTCGCGGTTCGTCGACCGTGTGATCCACTACTTCATCGACCGGAATCTCCACCGAATGATCGGCCCGGAGCGGGCGACGAAGTCGCTCAACGACGTTGAGGCCTTCAACGGCGCGATCCGTCGGCACTGCGATGAAGCATCCCTCATAATGCGCGCCTTCGCGCGAGACTGGTTGGGCAAGAATTTCTACCGCGATGGCAAGGCACTGACGCAGGACGATGTTCGTCGTTTCGCCAGCTACTCGGTGGAGAAGCTTCGCATCGAGCTTGCCCAGAGAAAGGGTACGTCGTGAGACAGTTCCAAATTGAGTGCGGAGCGGCAGCGCCGTCACGCCCAGACGCCATTGCCATGGACGTTCACGGGAAGGGCAAGAACGTCAATCTGCGCATAGACTGCATCACGCGCACGATGCTCGCGAACGTGCCCGAGCTGCTGGTCGATCTGCTGGAGATCGCCGCCTACATCTACTGTGCGGATCAACGGCTGAGCCGGGGGACTGCTCAGCTGGCAAACTTTGGCGAGAGCTGGCGCCGCAACTTGCACTTTACGATCCCCGTGCGTGAGCCAGGGCTCTGGCAGCAGGACGAGGTCCAGCGCCTGCTCGCGGACACGCTCGGCTTCCTGTCCGACGACAGCTACTCCTTCGAATTCCGGAAGGCCACGCGACCTTTCCTGTCGCGTGACCTCTACTTCCACGACCTCATCGACGCATCCGCCGACTACGACGTAGTGTCGATGTTCTCGGGTGGCGTCGACTCATTCGCTGGCGCACTGCAGGACGCCGTCCTCCGCAACCGTTCTGTCTGCTTGGTCGGCCATTCTTCGTCGACCAAGGTGAGGAGCATACAGCAGAAGCTTGTCGAAGAGCTGAAGGCCCGCGGCCTCGAGCGCCGCATCACCTACATACCCGTTTGGGTGACTAACGAGAACGTCAGGACCAGCGACTACACACAGCGAACCCGCTCATTCCTGTTCGCATGTCTCGGCCTGGTGATTGCGCACATGTCCGGGAAGGACAGCTTCACCTTCTACGAAAACGGCGTCGTCAGCATCAATCCACCGGTGGCCGGCGATGTCGTCGGCGGCAGGGCGACGCGAACCACCCACCCTCGGGTCTTTCGCGGCCTCGAGGAGCTGTTCTCGACGCTCCTAGACCGGCCCATCACGATCGCGAATCCGTTGCAGTGGCTGACGAAGCGCGAGGTCACGACGCTCGTGCAGGAAGCAGGCATGGCCGAGCTCCTGGCCCTGACGAACAGCTGCACGAGGCCTCGGAGTTGGACGGCAGCGCACAAGCATTGCGGCGCCTGCTCCCAGTGCATCGACCGTCGCTTCGGCGTCTTGGCAGCTGGCCTGGGCGAACATGAGCCCGCGTTGAACTACAAGGTCGATCTCCTGACAGCGGATCGCAGCGCCAGCGATGACCTGCGTATGGCGGTGAGCTACGTCTCTTTTTTCAGGAGGGTCGGGGCGACCTCGAAGGAGCGGTTCCTGGTCGACTTCCCGGAAATCGTCTCCGCCATCAACTGCTTTCCAGACCTCTCGGCAGCCGAGGCCGGCGACCGGATCTACAACCTCTTTCAGCGGCAGGCGAAGGCCGTAGAGTCGGTCATCACGGCAGGTCTGAAGGAGCACGCGGCAGCGCTCTTCAGGAACGAGCTCCCGGCGGCTTCACTCCTATCCATCTCCTTCGCCCGCAACAGCGTCGAAGCGCCGCCGCCAGCCAACTACGATTCGCAGGCGAAGGCTTTCATCGACCGGCTCGCAGCACCCGTGTTCGAGTTCGCGATCGACCAGTCCGCGAAGCAGGTGGTGTTCCGAGACGGCACCACCCTGACCGACGCGAGCTTCCGGATCGTCGAGGCACTCTTGGAGAACTTCAGGAGCGCGAAGGCGGAAGGGCGCGAGGTGCCATTTGTGCGCCCCCCCGATCTCGCCGACCGACTCGGCATCACGGAACAGTCCATGCGGACGCAGCTCACGCGGCTGAGAGACGCAATCGAGCCTCTCGCCGTCTCGCTTGGCCTCGTCCTCGATCAGGACAGCTTCGTCGAGAACCGCCCGCGTGCGGGCTACCGGCTGAACCCGAGGCTCTGCGAGCTTTCGCTGGCCGACATCAGAGCCCCTACCCCGCGGCGAGAGGGGGGATAGCGGCCGATGTCACAACGCCACGGGCCTGACGTAACAGTCAGCGGGCTCTAAGCCCGGTTTCCCGCCGTTCTCGATCGGCTCGACGTAACAAGAAAAATCGAAGCCGCGAATATCGGTTTCCCCGTAAGTGCCTGAAAATCCTCGCATCTGAAGACCGGCGGGGCATGCCCGTGCCGGTCTCTGCGAAGGATGACGGAGCGGCCCATGGGGACCAAGCATCTGACCCAGTCGGAGGTGGCGCGCCGCTGGTGCCTCAGCCCGCGCACGCTGGAGCGCTGGCGCTGGCTCGGTCAGGGCCCCTGCTTCCTCAAGATCGGCGGCCGCGTCGTCTACCGCCTCGAGGACATCGAGGCGTTCGAGGCGGCGCAGCTGCGCGACGGCGCCGCGGCCGCGGCCGACACGGCGGCGCCCGCCGCCTGATCCCACCCGGCTTCCTGCCGGGTCTTCCAGGGAATGCAACACCGCCCTCGGGCGGAAATACCTGGACGGTCCGCTCCGAACCGCGTCGGGGCCCGACAGCGTCATCCACGGCGAGAGCGGAGCGCGACGACAGAGGAGTTGCGCTCACCGTGTGCAAGACCACCACGCCGCTCGACCGGCTGCGCCAGTCCTACGGGATGGCGGCGCTGCCCGACAGCATCGGGACCGAGGCCTTCGGCGAGTTCGGCCGCCCGGTCGACAAGCCGATCGCGCAGGCCACTGTCGACGACGTCGCCTTCGCCATCCAGGCGCTCAACGACGAGAGCGCCGCGCTCTACCGGCGCCTCGACGCGCTGCGCCGGCTGCACGACCACGCCCGCCGCGCCGGCGGGCTCGGCACGGCGCTCGCCGTCGAGGCGGCGCTGCGCAGCGTGGAGGCCGGCCGGTGAGCGCGCCCTTCACGCAGAGCCCACCCGGCGGCTTCCGGATCATCACCGCCGACCAGCGCCTGGCCGAGCGCCGCGGCATCAAGGGCGTGCTCGCCGGCGGCTCGGGCATCGGCAAGACCAGCCAGCTCTGGACGCTGGACGCGGCCAGCACGCTGTTCGTGAACCTCGAGGCGGGCGAGCTCGCCGTGCAGGGATGGCCCGGCGACGAGGTCCGCGTGCGCGACTGGGACCTCGCCCGCGACCTCGCCTGCTGGATCGGCGGGCCCAACCCCGCGATGCGCGACGACCAGCCCTACGGCGCCGCGCACTTTGCCCGCGTCTGCGCCGCCTTCGGCGCCCCGTCCGCGCTGGCGAAGTACGCGACGGTCTTCGTCGACAGCATCACCGTCGCCTCGCGCCTCTGCCTGCAGTGGTGCAAGGGCCAGCCGCAGGCGGTCTCCGACCGCAGCGGCAAGCCCGACCTGCGCGGCGCCTACGGGCTGCTCGGCCAGGAGATGATCGCCTGGGTCACCCACCTGCAGCACACGCCGGACAAGAACGTCTGGCTGGTCGGCATCCTCGACAAGAAGCTCGACGACTTCAATCGGCCGTACTTCGCGCTGCAGATCGAGGGCACGAAGACCGGCCTCGAGCTGCCCGGCGTGGTCGACGAGCTGATCACCATGGCGGAGCTGCGCACCGAGGACGGCCGGCCGTACCGCGCCTTCGTCTGCACCACGCTGAACCCGTACGGCTACCTGGCGAAGGACCGCTCGGGCCGGCTCGACACCGTCGAGGAGCCGCACCTCGGCCGGCTGATGGAGAAGATCCGCCGCCCGCTGCCTGGGCCGCGCCTCGACTTCGCGCCGCCGCCCGCGCCGGCGCCCGCCGCCGCGACCGACACCACCCCCGACGCGACGCAGGAGGGCTGAGCCATGTCCGGCACCAACCCGCTCGACTACAACGGCGCCGACGCCCAGTCCGCCGCCTTCGACCTCCTCCCGGCCGGCACCCTGGTCCGGGTGCGGCTCACCATTCGCCCCGGCGGCGCCGGGCCGGAGGGCTGGCTCACCCAGAGCAGGACCTCGGAGGCGCAGTACCTCAACACCGAGGCCGTGGTGCTGGAGGGGCCGCACGCCCGGCGGCGCATCTACACCCGCATCGGCATCCGCGGCAAAGGCGGCCAGGGCGCGGACGACACCTACGCGAACCGCGGCCGGGCGCTGATCCGCGGCATCCTGGAGAGCGCCCGCGGCGTCGAGGCCAAGGACACCTCCGAGCGGGCGCGGGCGGCGCGCACGATCCGCGGCTACGGCGACCTGAACGGCCTCGAGTTCCTGGCCAAGGTCGGCGTCGAGAAGGACCAGAAGGACCCGCGGGACGAGGGGCGCAACGTCGTCGCCGCGGCGATCGGCCCCGAGCACGCCGAGTACGCCCGGCTGATGGGCGGCGGCGCGTCGGCGGGCGTCGCGACGCCGCCCGCGCTCCCCGCCGCCGCCGCGAGCGCCGCCCCGCCCTGGGCCGCGGCGCAGCCGCCCCAGCCCGCGGCGACCGCCGCCGGCGCCGGCGCGCCCCCCTTCTGGGCGCGCTGAGCGGGAGGGAGGTCGGCCATGATCCCGCGCGACTACCAGCGGGCGGCGGTCGCCGCCGCCCGCGCCAAGACCGCGGCGCACGGCAACACGCTGGTCGCCCTGCCGGTCGGCGCCGGCAAGACCGCCGTCGCCGGCTTCTACATCGCCGAGGAGGCGGCGGCAAAGCCCGGCGCCCGCTTCCTCGTGCTGCAGCACACGGACGAGCTCATCGAGCAGAACCGCGCCACCATCGGTCGGGTCGCGGGCCTGCCCGCCTCGGTGGTGAAGGCCGAGCGGGACGACTGGTCCGGCCAGGTGGTGTTCGGCAGCGTGCAGACCCTGGCCCGCTCCGCGCGGCGCGCCCGCATGGGGCAGGTCTCGCACCTCGTCATCGACGAGTGCCACCGCGCCGCCGCGGACAGCTACCAGGCGATCATCGCCGACGCCCGCGCCGCGAACCCGAACCTGAAGCTGCTCGGCCTCTCGGCCACCCCCGAGCGGGGGGACGGCCGCAGCCTGCGCCGCACCTTCTCCAACGTCGCCTTCCACCTGCCGATCGCGGCGCTGATCGCTCAGGGCATCCTGGTGCCGCCGCGCACCTTCACCATCGACCTCGGCGTCGCCGACGACCTGGAGCGCGTGGGCGCCAGCGCCGGCGACTTCGACATGGACGCGGCGGCCAGGGTGCTGAACCGCGCGGTGGTGAACGAGGCCGTCGTGGCGCACTGGCGCGAACGCGCCGGCGACCGCCGCACCATCGCCTTCTGCGCCACCGTCGCCCATGCCGAGGCGGTCGCCGCGGCTTTCCGTGCTGCGGGGATCACCGCCGAGACCGTCACCGGCGAGATGCCGGCGAAGGAGCGCGCGGCGCTGCTCGCCCGCTTCGACCGCGGCGAGGTGCAGGTGATCACCAACTGCATGGTGCTGACCGAGGGCTTCGACAGCCAGCCGGTCGGCTGCATCGTCGTCCTTCGCCCCATGCTCCACCGCGGCACCTTCGTCCAGGCGATCGGCCGCGGCCTGCGCAAGGTGGACCCGGAGCGCTTCCCCGGCGTGGTGAAGACCGACTGCGTCGTGCTCGACTTCGCCGGCGCCGCGCTGCGCCACGGCTGCATCGAGCACGACGGCACCCTGGCAGAGGAGGAGGACCCCGGGCCCGGTCAGGCGCCCTACAAGACCTGCCCGGACTGCGCGGCGGAAGTGCCGCTCGGCACCGTCGCCTGCCCGTTCTGCGGCCACGTCTGGCAGCGCAAGCTGCGCGAGAGGCGCCCGCTGCAGCGCTTCGGGCTGACCGAGATCGACCTGCTGGACCGCTCGCCCTTCCGCTGGTGGGACATGCACGGCGACGGCCACGCCATGATCGCCTCCGGCTTCGACGCCTGGGCCGGGGTGTTCTTCGACGGCGAGCGGCACTGGCACGCGGTCGGCAAGGTCCGCCAGGGGCGGCTGCGGCACCTCGGCGTGGGCGAGCGCGCGCAGGTCCTGGCCGGGGCCGACGACTTCCTGCGCCAGGCGGAGACCAGCGCCGCCGCCACCAAGAGCCGGCTGTGGCTGAACCACCCCGCCAGCCCGCGCCAGCGCGAGCTGCTGGTCAAGGCCGGGGACGCCGATCCGGGGCTGGACTTCGGCCTGTCGAAATACGCGGCGAACTGCCGGCTGAACTTCCTCTGGCACCGGCAGCAGATCCTGGCCGCGGTCTTCCCGAACGGCATCGCGAGGGCAGCATGAGCGGGGAGCACGACCATGTCCCTGGCGCCCGCGCCCCGCTCGCTCTGCGCCGTCTGCCGGCGGCCGGAGCGCGGCTTCGGCTGGTTCGACCCGATCTCCTCGAAGCCGCCGCGGCCTTCTGCGTCATTCTGCTCCATCACCTGCCAGGCGTGGTGGACGCTGTTGGCGAGGCGCTGCATCGCCATGGTTGACCTCACCGAGCAGGAGCGCGCCGCCCTCCGCGCCGCGATGCGCGCGATGGCCGAGGTGATGGCCGAGATCGGCTGGAGCACCGCGCTGAACGCGCTTTCGGAGCAGCAGGTGCTGACGCTGGCGGAGGTCGCGGTCGGCGCCTTCCAGGACGCGATGCGCGCCTCCGCCTCCCCCTCGTCGCCGGAGGTGCCGTTCTGATGGCGGAGCCCGGTCTCGACTTCAACCACCGCCCGAAGCCGCCGACGCCGGCGGAGGCGATCAACGCGCTGATCGACGCGGCCCTGGTGGCGGAGAACGGCACCCGGCCGCGCCGGGAGTACCTCGGCGGCTCCCGGCTCGGCGATCCCTGCGCGCGGCGGCTGCAGTACGAGCTCCTCGACGTCCCCCGCGACCCGGAGACCGCCTTCTCGGGCCAGACGCTGCGGATCTTCGCGGTGGGGCACGTCTTCGAGGACCTCGCCATCGGCTGGCTCCGCCGCGCCGGCTTCGACCTCCGCACCCGCAGCCGCGCCGGCGAGCAGTTCGGCTTCTCCGTCGCCGGCGGGCGCGTGCAGGGGCACATCGACGGCGTGGTCGTTGCGGTCCCCACACCGGCGCAGGGCGTGGTCGCCGTGCCGGCGCTGTGGGAGTGCAAGTCGGCCAACGCCCGGAACTGGAAGGAGATGGTCCGGCGCGGCGTCGCCGCGGCCAAGCCGATCTACGCGGCGCAAATCGCCCTCTACCAGGCGTATATGGGCCTGACCGACGCGCCGGCCCTGTTCACCGCGGTGAACAAGGACACCAGCGAGCTTTACCACGAGTTGGTGCCCTTCGACGGGGCGCTGGCCCAGGCCACCAGTGACAAGGCGGTGCGCGTCCTGCGGGCCTGCGACGCCGGCGAGTGGCTGCCGCGCGTCGCGGGCGAGCCCGAGCACCTCGAGTGCGTCCGCTGCCCCTGGCGCAGGCGGTGCTGGTCGTGAGCGCCGCCGAGGTGATGCCGCCCATGCCGGTCGCCCCCGATCCCGCGATGGTCGCGGCCTATGCCGACATGGTCTTCGGCTGGTGCGAGGGCTGGGTCGCGGTCCGCGCGCTGGCCGAGAAGGGTGGGCCCGACCGCGCGCCGCACACGCCCTTCCTGTCGGCCGATGCCGATCTGCCGGCGAAGCTCGCCGTGCAGGCGCAGTGGGCCGCCGAGGCGGGCATGGCGCTCTACGTCATCCCCGGCACGGTCGCCGCGCCCGGCCAGGCCAGCGCCGAGCACGTCACGCAGATGCAGGTGGTGCTGGTCGACCTGGACGGCGGTGACATCGCTGCAAAGCGAGCGCACCTCCTCCAGCACCTCGGCCCGCCCAGCCTCGAGGTCGCCTCGGGCGGCGTCACGCCGGAGGGGCAGGAGAAGCTCCACCTCTACTGGCGGCTGACCGAGCCGGCCACCGGCGAGGACCTGGCGACGGTGTGCCGGCTGCGCCACGCGATCGCCGCGAAGGTCGGCGGCGATCCGGCCTTCCGCTCGGCGCACCAGCCGATCCGCGTCGCCGGCTCCGTCCACGCGAAAGGTGGCCTGAAGCGCCTCGTGGCGATCCGCCCCGCCAGCGGTCCTGATCGCGACCTGACCGAATTCGCCGAGGCGGTGCTGGCGATGCCGCCACTGCCGGGGGTCGGGGCCGAGGCGGCGTCCGATGGCAGGGATGACCCGCTGGACTTCAACGGCGCGAGCGCCGGCCGCGGTGACGTCACCGAGCTCTTCGGCCAGCAGGTGCGCGAGGGCGGCGCCGATGGCGTCACCCGCTTCGAGGCCCTCTCCCGCATCATCGGCTACTGGATCCGCCGCCGCCAGGACGGCTTCGTCACCGCGGCCCAGGCCTGGCAGGAGATCCAGGACTACAACGCCGCCCGGATAACCCCGCCCTGGCCCGAGGACCGCTTGCGCCGGGAGGCGGAACGGCTGTGGCGCAGGGCAGAGGCGAGCCACGTCGGCCCGGACGCCGCCGACCTTGAACATGACGAAGGCGGCGGTGCCGGCTCCGGCGATGATGGCCTACTACCGATCGGCTTCACCGAGGACGCGCTCGCCGCCGAGTTCAGCGCCCTGCATGGCGAGGACTGGCGCCACGTCGCGGTCTGGGGCGCCTGGCTCACCTGGACCGGATGCCGCTGGGAGCGCGAGGGCACGCTGCGCGCCTTCGATCTGGCCCGCCGCGTCTGCCGCGCCGCCGCCAACCGCGCGAACAACGCCAGGGTCCGGACGAAGCTCTCACAGGCCTCGACGGTCGCCGCCGTCGAGCGCCTGGCGCGCGCCGATCGCCGCCACGCCACCACCCCCGAGGTCTGGGACTGCGACCCCTGGCTGCTCAACACCCCGACGGGCGTCGTGGATTTGCGCAGTGGCGCGCTCGCCCCGCACGACCGCGCCCTCGGCATGACCAGGATCACCGCCGCCGCGCCGGGCGGCGACTGCCCGGCCTGGCTCGCCTTCCTCGCTCAGGTGACGGGCGGCGACGCCGAGCTGCAGGCCTATCTCCGGAGGGTGGTCGGCTACGCGCTCACCGGCGTCACCACCGAGCACGCGCTGTTCTTCCTCTACGGCACCGGCGCGAACGGCAAGTCGGTCTTCGCCAACACGCTGACGGCCCTGCTCGGCGATTACGCCACGGTCGCGCCGATGGACATGTTCATGGCGACCACCGGCGATCGCCACCCGACCGACATGGCCGGGCTGCGCGGCGCCCGCATCGTCACCTCGATCGAGACCGAGCAGGGCAGCCGGTGGGCCGAGAGCAAGCTGAAGGCACTCACCGGCGGCGACCGCATCACCGCGCGCTTCATGCGACAGGACTTCTTCGAGTTCACCCCGCAGTTCAAGCTGCTGGTCGCGGGCAACCACAAGCCCTCCATCCGCAACGTCGACGAGGCGATGCGGCGGCGGCTGCACATGGTGCCGTTCACGATCACGATCCCTCCCGCCCGGCGCGACAAGCGGCTGCCGGAGCGGCTGCTGGCCGAGCGCGACGGCATCCTCGCCTGGGCGCTGCAGGGCTGTCTTGAGTGGCAGCGGGTCGGCCTCCGCCCCCCGGCGACCGTCCTGGCGGCCACCGACGAGTACTTCGAGGCCGAGGACGCCTTCGGGCGCTGGATCGAGGAGTGCTGCGAGCGTGGCAGCCAGCATTGCGAGGCGACCGCAGCGCTCTACGCGTCATGGAAGGCGTGGGCCGAGGCCAGCGGCGAGTTCGTCGGCTCGATCAAGCGCTTCTCGCAGACGCTCATCGCGCGCGGCTTCGCACCCCATCGCACCAGCACGCTCCGCTCCTTCATCGGGCTCCGTCTCCGCGAACCCATCGCGGGCGTCCCGTCCTCCAACAGCATGGAGTTCTGACCCATGGCACCACCGTCCCGGGCAGGGATGACCGGTTGTGACGGATTGACGCGTCACTCACCCATTGATGCTCCACGCGCGCGCGTGCGCGCGCACGTGACGGGGATTTCCGGAGCCAACGTCATTTGCGTCACGGGCGGCAGCAGGCCGACCCGAACCCTGCTCGCCCTCGACCTCGGCAGCACCCTCGGCTGGGCGGTGCGGCTGCCCGACGGCAGCATCACCTCCGGCACCGCCGCCTTCCGGCCCGGCCGCTTCGAGGGCGGTGGCATGGGCTGGCTGCGCTTCTGCCGGTGGCTCGACGACATGGCCGCCTCCGCCGGCCCGCTCGGCAGCGTCGTCTTCGAGGAGGTGCGGCGCCACGCCGGCACCACCGCCGCCCATGTCTATGGGGGTTTCCTCGCGCATCTGACCGCCTGGTGCGAAGGCGCCGGCGTCCCCTACCAGGGCGTTCCGGTCGGCACGATCAAGCGCTTCGCCACCGGCAAGGGCAATGCGCCGAAGGAGGCGGTGATCGCCGCCATGCGGGCCCGCGGCTTCGCCCCGCACGATGACAACGAGGCGGACGCGCTGGCCCTGCTGCTGTGGGCGATCGACGCCCGGGGCGGTGCCCAGTGAGGCTGCCCGGCGCGCCGGCGCTCCCGCGCTGTCCGCTTGGCCGCGAGCCGAGCCCCGCCAACGCCGCCGACCTCGAGGCCATGCGCCGGCGCGTCTGGCGCGAGCAGGGCGTCGTCGCCCTCCGCCTCGAGGACATCACCGATCCCCGGCTCCGCCAGGCCCTCACCAACGAAGCGATGCGGCGCTGGGGGCCGCGCAACGGAGGCACGCGCCATGGCCGCTAAGCGCAGGAAGAAGCCCCGCGTCCAGCAGGAGAGCCTCGGCACGCCGAGCAGGTGGCGGCTGCAGCATGGCGACTTCACCGAACCCGTGCGCGAGGCCGATCCGGAAACCGGCACGCCGGTCCTGCACCGCCGTGCCATCGACACGCTGGGCCTGATGCTCGCCAACGGCACCATCACCCAGGAAATGCACGATGCGGGCGCGGTATTCCGGCGGCAGTTCCGTGCGGCTGCGCTGGATGGGCTGCGGGGTGCGGCCCTGGTCCGCCTTTCGGCCGCGACGGGCGAAACGATGACCGAGCGGCAGGTCCAGGCCCGTCGCCAAGTCGCCGCTGCACTGGACGTGCTGGGCGGCCAGGGCGGGGCGGCAGGTAGCTGCGTCTGGCACGTCGTCGGCCTCGAGTACTCGGTCCGCGAGTGGGCCATGCGACGGGGGTGGGGCGGAAGGTCCGTGCCAGCGAGCCAAGCCCAGGGGATGCTGGTCGCTGCACTGGCCGTTCTGGCGGCCCACTATGGTCTGATCCCGCACCGAATTTGAGGCGCCTCTGGGACCCGAAGCCATCGATTCACGTTTCAGCGGATGCATGGTAGTCAGGGGGTAGGAAGGAGGACTGTGTGAACGCCATCCCCGCATCGCTTGGAATCTACAGTGTGCAGGATGCGGCCCGGTTGACGGGGGTGCCGCCGCGCCAGATCCGTGGCTGGCTGCTGGGGTATGCCCAGCGAAAGGGCAAGGCGCCTGCCGGGCCTGTACTCCGTCGTCAGCATGAACTGCGTGCTGGTGAGTTGGCGCTGGGCTTTCTCGATCTTCTTGAAGTCGCGTTCCTCGGCCGGCTCGTGCGCGCAGCCGAGGCCCAGGGACGCGCCCCCAGCTGGAAGGCAATTCGTACCGCTGCCGAGACGGCGAGGCGGGTGCTGAACACCGACCATCCGTTTGCGGTGCGGCGCATCCACACGGACGGCAAGCGGATCTTCGCAGAGGCGCAGCAGGCCACGGGAGATCGTGCACTCTATGATCTCGTCGGCGACAACTTCGCCATCTACGATGTCGTGGTCGACAGCTTTGTCGCGAGCGTAGAGTACGAGGAGGATACGCCGCGACGCTGGACACCAGATAGCCGCTTTGACCGAATCGTTGTGGATCCACGGCGCGCTTTCGGTAGGCCTGTTGAGGCAACGAGTGGAGCACCCGCCGAGGCGCTCTTCGATGCCTGGCGCGCAGAGAAGGGCAACGCGGCGAAGGTCGCCGCCTTCTACGGGACCGATGCGGCCGGCGTGCAGCAGGCCGTGCGCTTCACCCTGGGTGCTGATGCTCCATTGCCGATGGCCGCGTGAGGATTGCGTTCGACGAAAACACACCGCGTGTAGTTGCTCACGCGGTCAAGCTCATCGCAGAAGCCGAGATGGCTGGCTCGACAGAGCCGCTTGAAGTCGTTCACGCCCACGACCTCGTGGCGCGTGGGACGTTTGACGTGCCGCTGATCCAGCAGGTTGCCGATGGCACGCACAGGCGTGCTGCCTTAATCACCAGCGACAAATCGATGCGCACACGACAGCACGAGCGTGCTGCCTTCACTGACACCGGCTGCATCGGCATCGTTCTCCGAGGGGGCTGGAACCATGCGTCGATGTGGGAACGCGCTCGATATTCGCTGTTGTGGTGGACGACCTGGATGGAGGCTGTCGCGTCGTCTGCACCGGGTGTGCTCTGGCAGTGCCCATGGTCGACGAAGCCGAAGGCGCTGCAACGCTTCTGATCTGCGCGCACGTAGAAGAAGGAACCGCAGCGAAAGAATGTCGCGTTGCCCACTGAAACTCGCGTGGGCTACTCTTCGGACACTCGTTGAATTGCGCGCGCGCCACGGCTGAACAGCCACTCCACGGGGCGATGGCGACCGTGGCTCGCGAGCCGCAGGGTCCTTCCTGGGCCTGGCGTATGCGGGGGGCGGAAGCGCGCGAGGTTCCTAGCGTCAGCCCCGTTTTCCAGGTTGCCAGCGCCGCCCGGTTGCCAGCCGCGGCGCCCTCCGTTCCACCCTCACGCAGGTGCCGATGCCCCAGGCCCCATGGGCCGCGAGCGCCGTCGAGGCGCGCGCGGTCGCCGCGCTGCTGCCCTATGCCGGCAATGCGCGCACGCATTCGCCCGAGCAGGTGGCGCAGATCGCGGCCAGCATCCTCGAGTTCGGCTTCGTCGCGCCGGTGCTGGTGGACGAGCGCGGCGAGCTCATCGCCGGCCACGGCCGGCTGCTGGCGGCGCAGTCCCTCGGCCTCGCCACGGTCCCGACGATCGTCCGCGCCGGCCTCACCGAGGCGCAGAAGGCCGCCTATCGGCTGGCCGACAACCGCATCGCGCTGAACGCCGGCTGGGACGAGGCGCTGCTCGCCGCTGAGGTGGCGAAGCTGCGGGAGGCAGGCGGCATCGACCTGGCGCTGACCGGCTTCGACGGCGCGGAGATCGAGCGGCTGCTCGCCGGGCTGGAGGCGGTGGCCACCGAGCCTGGCAACGGGGCGGTTGCCAGCCCGGCGGTTGCCACCGGCAACCCGCCAGACGAGGGGGTGGGGGAGGGCGAGGCGGCCGAGGACCCGGCCGACGCCGAGCCCGTGCCGCCGCGCCAGGCGGTCACCCGCCCGGGCGACCTCTGGCTGCTTGGCGCGCACCGGCTGCTCTGCGGCGACAGCACCCATGCTGCCTCGGTCGCCCGCGTGATGGAGACGGAGCGCGCGGCGCTGCTCTTCACCTCGCCGCCCTACGGGAACCAGCGAGACTACACCACCGGCGGCGTCTCGGATTGGGATGCGCTGATGCAGGGCGTGTTCCAGCATCTCGACGCCGCGCTCCGCCACGATGGCCAGGTGCTGGTGAACCTCGGCCTGATCCACCGCGAGGGGGAATGGCAGCCCTACTGGCAGGGCTGGCTCGACGGGATGCGGGCGCAGGGCTGGCGGCGCTTCGCCCTCTACGCCTGGGACCAGGGGCCCGGCCTGCCGGGGGACTGGAACGGCCGCCTCGCGCCGGCCTTCGAGCTGGTCTTCCACTTCAACCGCGAGGCGCGGCAGGCGAACAAGATCGTCCCCTGCAAATGGGCCGGCACGCCGAACAAGGGCAGCGGCCTGCGCGCCGCCGACGGCGAGGTGAAGGCCTACACCCACATCGGCCTGCCCGTGCAGGAGATGCGCATCCCCGACAGCGTGCTGCGCATCACGCGGCATAAGGGGCGGGGGATCGAGACCGAGCACCCGGCGGTGTTCCCCGTCGCCCTGCCCGAGTTCCTGATGCGCGCCTACACGGACGAGGGCGACACCGTGTTCGAGCCGTTCGGCGGCTCCGGCACGACCATCCTGGCGGGGCAGCGCACTGGGCGGCGCGTCTGCGCCATCGAGCTTGCTCCTGCCTATGTCGACCTGGCGATTGCCCGCTGGCGGATGCTGCATCCCGCACTGCCGGTGACGCTGGCCGACGACGGGCGCGATTACGACGCCGTCGCCGCGGCGCGTGCGGGCGACGCCGTCCAGGCGGGGGAGGCGGCGCATGCTGCCTGATCTGCGCGTGGAGCGGCTGCCGGTCGCCTCGCTCGTCCCCTATGCGGCGAATGCGCGGCAGCACCCGCCCGAGCAGGTGGCGCAGCTGGCCGCCTCGATCGGCGAGTTCGGCTTCACCGTGCCGGTGCTGGTGGACGATGCGGGTGTGCTGATCGCCGGCCACGGCCGCATCCTGGCCGCCAGGGCGCTCGGCCTCGTGGAGGTCCCGGCGATCCGCCTGTCGCATCTGACCGAGGCGCAGGCGCGGGCCTATCGGCTGGCGGACAACCAGCTGGCGCTGACCTCGACCTGGGACGAGGCGCTGCTCGCCGCCGAGCTGCGCGCGCTGCGCACGGAGGAGTTCGACCTCGGGCTGCTCGGCTTTGATGGCGCCGCGCTGGACCGGCTGCTCGCCGAGGCGACGGCGGAGGCGCCGGCGGTGGGCGGTGGCGATCCCGACGCGCCGGCGCCGGAGCCGCCGGCGGTCCCGGTCACCCGCCCCGGTGACCTCTGGCTGATGGGGCCGCACCGGCTGCTCTGCGGCGACGCCACCAGCGCGGCCGACGTCGCCCGGCTGCTGGACGGTGCGCGGCCGCACCTGATGATCACGGACCCGCCCTACGGCGTGAACTACGACCCCGAGTGGCGGAAGGAGGCCGGCGTCTCGGCCACGATGCGCACCGGCAAGGTGGCCAACGACGACCGCGCCGACTGGCGCGAGGCCTGGGCGCTGTTCCCCGGCGACGTGGCCTATGTCTGGCACGCCGGCGTGCATGCGCGCACCGTGATCGAGAGCCTCGAGGCGGCCGGCTTCGTGGTGCGCAGCCAGATCGTCTGGGCGAAGTCGCGCTTCGTGCTGGGGCGCGGCGACTACCATTGGCAGCACGAGCCCTGCCTCTACGCGGTACGCAAGGGCGCGACCGGCCACTGGCAGGGCGCGCGCGACCAGGCGACGCTCTGGCCGATCAGCACGGGCGGCGACGAGGACGCGGCGACGGTGCACGGCACGCAGAAGCCGGTCGAGTGTATGCGCCGGCCGATCGTCAACAACAGCGCGCCCGGGGACGGGGTCTACGAGCCATTCTCTGGCAGCGGCAGCACCATCATCGCGGCGGAGACCACCGGACGCGTCTGCTTCGCGATGGAGATCGACCCGCGCTATGTCGATGTCGCGGTGCGGCGCTGGCAGGCATTCACTGGCCGTGCGGCCGTGCTGGGCGGGGAGGATCGGGTCTTCGACGACATCGCCGCCGCCCGCGGCATGCAGACGGCGGCGTGATCCGAGTATCTGGCGCGCGTCAGCCCGGCAGGTGGTAGATCGTGAAGGAGCCCTTCGCGCCCTCCTTGTTCGGGCCGACCTGGCGGACCCGCTCCAGCACCTCGACCGCGATCCCCTGGCGCTTCTTCAGCCCGGCGAAGAAGCCGCGCACCGTGTGCGGCGCCCAGCCGGTGGCCTCGGCGATCTGGGCAACGGTGGCGCCCTCCGGGCGGCGGAGCATCGCCAGCACCTGCGCCTGCTTGGTGCCCTCGCGCGGCTTGCGCGGTGCGGCCGGATCGCGGGCCTCGCGGCCCGGCCTGACCAGGATCCCGCGCAGCGCCTCGATGGCGTCGGCCAGGTGGTCGCGCTGGCTGGCCTCATCGTCCCAGGCATCCAGCACCCGCTGCGCGGCGTCGCGCAGGCTGATGCGGCGCGCCGGCGGCGTGGTCAGCGCCTCGTCCGGGAGGGCCAGGTCTTCCGCCAGGGACGCGGTCTGGGCCGTCTCGGCGTCCTCCGCGGGAGCATCCTCCGGCGCGGTGTCCTCCCCACCGAGCGGCGCCCTGTCCGCCACCGGCGCGGCAGCCTCGGCGGTGGCGCGGCGCTCGGCGTTGCGGCGCAGGATCGCGGCCTCGCTCTGCTCGTCCTCCTCTGCCGGCGTGGCCGGCTCGACGCCGATGGCGCGCAGCCCCTCGTCAGCGATCTTGAGCAGGACGCTGTCGCCGTCCACTGTCCAGAGGGCGACCGCATCGTGGGCGGGGCGGTGCACCGCGATGACCAGGTCGTGCTTCAGCAGCGCCTTGGCGACCGCCTGCCGCGCCGCGGCCGGCAGCCGCTCGGGCGGGTAGGCCAGGCCATCGGGGCGCTGGCTCGCCTGGCTGAGGATGATGCGCTGGGTGTCGGTCAGCTTCATCGTCGGGGTCTCCGGTTCGGCACCCGACCAGCCGGGTGCTACCACCCCGAGCCCCGCCGGCGCGCGCCGGTCGGGGCGGTGCGGGAGCCGCCTCGCGTCAGGGGGCGTACTCGCCCCGCCGGAAGTGCTGGTCCGCGATCTCCTTCAGCTTCGCGGTGGCATCCGTGAGCCAGGCGGTCTCGCCCCAGAGCACCGCCTCCGGGTCGGCCCCGAAGTGGTCCGCGCTGGCCTGCTGCAGTTCGGCGAGCAGGGCGTCGAACTCCGCCTTCTTCGCCAGGAAGGCCGCGAGGCTCCTCTCCTGGTTGCGGGCAGCGCGGGCTGCGCGGTCGGTCATCGTGGTCTCCGTCCTCCGGTGCAGGGCGATCCCCTGCGCGTGACGGAGCATTCGCGCTGCGGCGGGGGCTGAGCCAAGCGCCATCGGCGCTTCGTTGATTGCTTTCTTCGAGGGATCTCGATCACATCATGATCGCCGCCGCGCAGCCGGGCCGCGTGGCCTCGCAGCGCGAGCTGGCGCGGCGGCTCGGCGTCTCCCACACGGCGCTGCAGAAGGCGCAGCGCGCCGGCCGCATCGCGCCCGAACCGGACGGCGCCTGGGACGTCGAGAAGGTCCGCACCCGGCTGGCCGAGAGCAGCGACCCGGCGCGCAAGACCGCCGCTATGGCCGCGCCGCCAACGGCTCCGGCAGCACCGCGTCCGATGGTGTCGCCGCACCAGCCTGTGGTGGCCCCGCCGCCCGCGCCCGATCCTCTGCCGCGCGCTGCCCAAAACACCTTCCACGACGCCCGCACCGCGAACGAGGTGCTCAAGGCGCAGGAGCGGCGGCTCCGGCTCGACGAACGCAGAGGCAGGCTGGTCGACAAGGCCCGCGCCCTGCTGCTGGTGCACCGCCTCGCCAAGGAGGAGCGCGACGCCATCCTGGCCTGGCCGGCCCGCGTCGCCGCCGAGATGGCCGCCGAGCTCGGCGTCGACGCCCACCGGCTGCAGACCATGATGGACCAGCGGCTGCGCGCGCATCTCGCCGCGCGGCACGATGTCCGGGTGCAGGTGTCGTGATGGCGGGCGAGCATCTCTTGGAGGAGCTCGGCCGCTTCGAGGGTGACGCCGAGATCCTGCAGGCCTGGCGCGACGGCATGGCGCCGGAGCCGGCGCTGCTGGTCTCGGAGTGGGCCGACCGGCACCGCGTGCTCGGCAGCCGCGGCTCCGCCGAGCCCGGGCCGTGGCGCACCGCGCGCACGCCCTATCTGCGCGAGATCATGGACGCGCTGTCGCCGGCGCATCCGGCGCGGCGGGTGGTGTTCATGAAGGGGGCCCAGGTCGGCGGGCCGCTCGCGCTGGACACGGCCATCCCCACGGCCGAGGGCTGGGCCACGATGGGCGCGCTCGTGGTCGGCGACACCCTGTTCGACGAAGCCGGACGCCCGTGCCGGGTCACCGGCGTGTCGCCGATCATGATCGGCCGCGACTGCTACGGCGTCACCTTCGACGACGGCACGCGCATCGTCTGCGATGGTGACCATCGCTGGCCCGTCTGGGACTTCACGGACGCCGAACGTCCCGTCCGGCGCACCCTCCACACGCGCGACATGGTCGGGCGGACGCAGCTCGGCGGGGGCAAGCGGCGGCGCTACGCGGTCGATTGCTGTCAGCCCGTCGAGCTGCCGGACCAGGACCTGCTGATCCATCCCTACGTCCTCGGCGTGTGGCTCGGCGACGGTTCGGCGACGATGAACCACATCAGCGTCCACGAGGAGGACGCGGAGGTCGCCGACCATCTGCGCGCCTGCGGGGTCGATGCCATTTTCCGGCTGCCGGCGTGGCGCAAGGGGCGCTGCGGCAACATCGTCATCGATCCGACCTTCCGGCTCGTGGACGACGGCGTCACGCCCGCCCGCATCCAGCACCGCTCGCGCTTCACGATGCGGCTGCGCATGCTCGACGTGCTGGAGAACAAGCATGTCCCGGCGGCTTACCTGCGAGCCAGCCGCGCGCAGCGGCTCGAGCTGATCCGCGGCCTGATGGACTCGGACGGCACCATCTCGCCGGACGGCAAGCGCTGCGAGTTCAGCAACACCGACCCCGGCCTGATCGAGGGCATGGTCGAGCTGCTGCGCAGCCTCGGCTACAAGCCGACGATCTACCGGGTAGCCTCGAGGCAGAAGGTCATCAACGGCACCGATCGCGCGTGCCTCGGCTATTCGCGCGTATCCTGGACCGCCTACCGCGAGGAGCCGATGTTTCGGTTGTCTCGCAAGGTCGCGCGGATGCGTTCGGTGGAGCGCGGCCGGCCGCTCAAGAGCCGACGGCGCCGCATCGTCAGCATCGAGCCGGTCGAGAGTGTGCCCGTCCGGTGCATCGAGGTGGACTCGCCCAGCCACCTTTATCTTTGCGGCGAAGGCTGGATCCCGACGCACAACACCGAGTGCGGCAACAACTGGATCGGCTACGTCATCCACCACGCGCCGGGGCCGATGCTGGCGGTGCAGCCCACCACGGAGCTGGCGAAGCGCTTCTCGGACCAGCGCATCGACCCGCTGGTCGAGGAGACGCCGGCGATCCGCGAGCGGGTGGCGCCGGCCCGCTCGCGCGATTCCGGCAATCGCCAGCTCTCGAAGGAGTTCCCCGGGGGGCAGCTGGTGATGACCGGCGCCAACAGCGCGGTCGGCCTCCGCTCCATGTCGGCGCGGTTCCTGTTCCTCGACGAGATCGACGCCTATCCCGGCGACGTCGAGGGCGAAGGGGATCCGATCGCGCTGGCCGAGGCGCGGGCGCGCACCTTCGGCTGGCGGCGCAAGATGCTGCTGGTCTCGACGCCCACCATTGCCGGCCTGTCGCGCATCGAGCGCGAGTACCTGGCCACCGACCAGCGCCGCTACTTCGTGCCCTGCCCGCACTGCGGGGCGATGCAGTGGCTGCGCTTCGAGCGGCTGGTCTGGAACGAGGGGGCGCCCGACACTGCGCGCTATCTCTGCGAGGCCTGCGACGCCCCGATCGGTGAGCAGCACAAGGCGACGATGCTGGCGGCCGGCGAGTGGCGGGCCACCGCCACGGCGACGGACCCGCACGCGATCGGCTTCCACATCTCGGCGCTCTACTCGCCGCCGGGCTGGATGCCGTGGTCGGAGATCGCCCGGCTCTGGCTCGCCGCGCAGGGCGACGACCGCGCGATCAAGACCTTCCGCAACACCGTGCTCGGGGAGACCTGGCAGGAGGCCGGCGAGGCGCCGGACTGGCGGCGGCTCTACGACCGCCGGGAGCACTGGCCGGTGGGGAGCGTCCCCGCCGACGGGCTGCTGCTGACCGCCGGCGTGGACGTGCAGCGCGACCGGCTCGAGGCCAGCATCTGGGCCTGGGGGCAGGACCGGCAGTCCTGGCTGGTGGAGCACCGGGTGCTGGCGGGGAACCCGTTCGAGGCGGCGGTCTGGGACGAGTTGCGGCAGCTGCTGGGCGAGACCTGGCGGCATGCCAGCGGGCACCGCCTCCCCATTGCCATGGCGGCGATCGACAGCGGCGACGGCATGACCACCGCGGAGGTCTACGCCTTCGTGCGCCGCGCCGGGTCGGGCCGGGCCATCGCGGTCAAGGGCCAGGACGGGCTGCGCGCCGCGGTCGGCCAGCCGGCGGCGACGGAGGTGCGGCGGCAGGGGCGCAAGCTCGGCGGGCTCAAGGTCTGGCCGGTCGGCTCGTCCTTCCTCAAGGCGGAGACCTATGGCTGGCTGAAGCTCGACCGGCCGACGGAGGAGAGCGGCGAGCCGTTCCCGCCGGGCTACGTGCATCTGCCGGTGCACGCCGCGGGCGAGGAGTTCTGCCGCCAGCTCACGGCCGAGCAGCTGGTGGCGCGCGCCGGCCGCAACGGCTTCCGCCGCCTCGAGTGGGTCAAGACCAGGGAGCGCAACGAAGCCCTGGACTGCCGGGTCTACGCCCGCGCCGCCGCGGCGGCGCTCGGCATGGACGGCTGGGGCGAGGGCCGCTGGGCGCGGCTGGCGGACGCGCTGTCGCTGCCGGCGGCGGAGCCGACGCCACCCACGACGCCGGATGCGCCGGCGCCTGTCGCCACCCGACCCCGCGGCTGGCTGCCATCGCACGGCAATCGCTGGCTGCGCTGATCCTGGAGCTAGACATGACCGCGATCGTGCCCGTGCGCACCAGCATCGCCGCCGGCCAGGCGCTGAGCGGCCCTGTCGCCAGCGTCGGCTACGGCGTCTGCCTGCTGCTGCTCCCCGCCGCCTGGACCGACGCCCCGCTGACCCTGCAGGGCGCGATGGACGAGGGCGAGCCCGCCGCCTGGGCGGACCTCCACGACCACCTCGGCAACGAGGTGGTGCTGACCGTCGCCGCCGGCCGCGCGCTCACCCTGCCGCCCACCCTGCTGCTCGGCTGGCGCTGGTTGCGGCTGCGCTCCGGCCTCGCCGCTGCGCCGGTGAACCAGGTGGCGGAGCGCCTTCTCACCCTCGGCATCCGGCCGCTCGCATGACCGCGCTGTTCCAGCACCACCTGCCGCCCAGCCCGGCGATGCTGCCCTACGTCTCGGGCCGGTTCTACGCCTCGCAGCACGCGCGCGCGGTGGGCGGGGCGGTCGCGATGACGGCGAACCGGCTGTACTGCGTGCCCTACGTGCTGGCGCGGCCCGGGCTGTTCTCGGCCACGGCTGTCAGTGTGACGACGGGCGCGGCCGGACTCCTGCGTATGGCGCTCGCGGCGGACAATGGTGCCGGGCGGCCGGGCGCGCTGATCGAGGAGCCGCTGGCGGACGCCGACACCACCTCCGCCGGCAGCGCGCTCTGCCCCTTCGCGCAGCCGCGCTGGATCCCGGCCGGGATCTGGTGGCTGCTGCTGTGCTTCTCGGGCGCGCCCTCGGTGCGCGGCACCAGCACCCAGGCCTTCAGCGGAGGGAACACCCTGCTGCTCGGCTCCGCCGCGGCGGACGGCGGCGCCGGCGGCGGCACGACGGGGAGCGAGAACGGGTTCTTCGCGCCGCTGACGCACCAGGCCGGCGTGCCGATCATGCCGAACCCGCCGAGCGGGCTGTCCTATCTGGTCAACGCGGCGGCGCCGCTGCCGACGCTCCGGGCCGCGTGATGGATCCCGCCGTCCTGGCCTGGGCGCTGGCGCAGCCGGCGGGCAGCCGTGCGGCCACCCTCGCGGCCGCCTACACCGGCGGCACGACGCGCGTCACCTTCGACGGGCGCACGGTCGAGTACCGCAGCCTCGACGAACTCGGGCGGGCGCTCGCGGCGCTGCATGGGGCGGAGAACAGCGCCGCGCGGCGGCCCTCGGTCACGCTCGCCAGCTTCGCGCGCGGGGGTGGCGCGTGATCGAGCGGATGATCCGAGCCTGGCGGGCCTTCCGCGGCTATGCCGCCGCGCAGGACCACCGTGCCTCGACCTGGGCGCCCTCCGGCGGCAGCGCCAATGCCGAGGTCGGCATGGCCGCCGCCACGGTGGCGCGTCGGGCCCGCGACGCGGTCCGCAACGACCCCTACGCCAGCCGCATCGTCGATCTCTGGACTGGCAACGCGGTCGGCGCCGGCATCACCACCCGCTGGCCGGATGACGCGCATGGCCGCGCCTGGCAGCGCTGGGCGGAGAGCGCCGCCTGCGACGCCGAGGGGCGGCTCGACCTCTACGGCCTGCAGGCGCTGGCCATGCGGGCGGTGGTCGAGAGCGGGGAATGCTTCGTCCGCTTCCTGCCGGCGCCGCCGTCGTCGGCCAATCCCATCGGCCTGCGCCTGCAGGTGCTGGAGGCGGACCACCTCGACACCGCCCGCAACGGCATGGTGGAGGGCGCGCCGACCATCCAGGGGATCGCCCTTGGCGAGGCGGGCGAGCCGATCGGCTACTGGCTGTTCCCGACCCATCCGGGCGCCTGGATGCTGCCCGGCGCCGGCATGGCGAGCGTGCGCATCCCGGCGGGCGACGTGCTGCACGTCTACCGCAAGCGCCGCCCCGGCCAGCTGCGCGACGTCTCCTGGCTGGCGCCGGTGCTGACCCGGCTGCGCGACCTCGGCGACTACGAGGCCGCCCTGCTGATGAAGGCCAAGATCGAGGCCTGCCTCGCCGCAGTGGTCACCGAGGAGGGCGAGGAGGCGCTGACCGGCGCCGCCGCCGGGCTGCTGCGCGACGCCCAGGGCCGCGCGGTCGAGAGCTTCGAGCCCGGCATGATCCTCTACCGCCGCGGCATGGGATCGGTGGAAGTGGTGAACCCCTCGGGGGGCGGGTCGCACGCGGCCTTCGCCCGCAGGGCGTTGGAGGCGGCGGCGGTGGGCGCCGGCCTGACCTACGATCAGGTCTCCGGTGACCTGACGCAGGCGAACTACTCCTCTCTGCGTGCCGGCAAGATCGAATTCCGCCGGCTCTGCGAGCAGGTGCAGTACGGCATGCTGATCCCGATGCTGGTGCGCTCGATCGCCGAGCGCTTCCACCGGCAGGGCGCGCTGCTCGGGCTCTGGGGCGCGGAGATGCCGGACGGCGTCAGCCACGTCCCGCCGGCGCACGAGATGATCGACCCGCTCAAGGACACCACTGCCCTGATCGCCCAGGTCAGGGCCGGCTTCGTGCCGCAGCCCGAGGCGGCCGGCGCCTTCGGCTACGACTTCCGGGCCGCGGTGGAGATGATCCGCGAGGCCAACGCGCTGCTCGACGAGGCCGGCCTCGCGCTCGACACCGACCCGCGCCGGGTCGCGAAGTCCGGCGCGGCGCAGGACGCCGCCCAGATGGCCGCGGTCGAGATCGCCGCCACCGGCGCGGCTGCGCCACCGCGCGTGCCGACCGAACCTGCGTCGGGCCAGGGCTGAGCGCGCCCTATCCACAGATCATCCCGGCCTTTTCCCCAGGGATATCCACATGATCGACACCACTGAGCCAGGCGGCAGCGATGCCGCGCCGGAGCCTGCTGCTGCGCCCACCGCAGCGGACCTTCCGCTCGTCGCGCAGCGTGCCATCACCGCGCCTGCCACCGTCGATCGTGCCGCGCGCACCGTCGAGGTGGTGTGGTCCACCGGCGCCCGCGCCCGCAACTTCGTCCCGGCCCTCGGCCTGATCACCGAGGAGCTGGAGATGTCGCCGAACGCGGTGCGCATGGACGCGCTGCGCTCCGGCCGCGCCCCGGTGCTCGACACCCACCGCCGCAGCGGCGCACGCGACGTGCTCGGCCGCGTCACCGCCGCCCGCCTCGAGCGCGGACGCGGCTATGCCACCCTGCAGTTCAGCACGGCCGCGGACGTCGAGCCGGTCTGGCAGCGTATCGCCGACGGCACGCTGCGGGCGGTGAGCGTCGGCTATCGCGTGCACCGCTACGAGCCGCGGCCCGACGCCGCGACCGGCGAGACCGTCCACCGCGCGGTGGATTGGGAGCCCTTCGAGATCTCTGTCGTGCCCGTTCCGGTGGACCGGGACGCCAGTGTGCGTGGTGAGGCGCCGCAGGGCGCGCCCGCCGTCGCGATCGAGCCTGCCCTGCCCGACGAGGACCCACCCATGCCCGAGACGACGCCGGAGACCCCAGCCGCCCCGGCGCCGTCCGCGCCGCCCACCCCGCCCCAGGAGCCGACTGTGACCACCACGCCCGAGCCGACCCGCGTCGCACCCGCACCGGCCGTGCCGGCGCCCAATCTCGACGCGGTTCGTGCCGAGGCCCAGCGCGCCGAGCGCGAGCGCATCGCCGGCATCGACGCCGCGGTGGAGGCCGCCCGCGCCCTACTGCCGCCTGAGCGCATCACGCCGATCCGCGCCGAGGCCATCGCCCAGGGCTGGACGGGGGACCAGGCCCGGCGCGCCCTGTTCGACGCCCTCGTCGCCCAGGGCCCGCGCCCGTCCATTCCCGCCCGCCCCGAGACCGGCCCGAGCCACGACGATCCGGCGCAGCTCCTCGACGCCATGGCCGAGGCGCTCGCCGCCCGCGCCATGCCCAGCTACCAGCCGCAGGGCAACGGCCGCCACGCCGAGTTCCTCGGCTGGCGCCCATCCGACATGCTGCGCGAACTGCTCGCCCGCCGCGGCGAGCGCAACCCGCCGCGCAACCCGACGCTGCTCGCCGAGCGCGCCTTCCACACCGGCTCCGACTTCCCGCTGCTGCTCGCGGCCGCGGCCAACAAGATGCTGCTCGCCGCCTATCAGCCGGCGCAGCCGACCTACCGCCAGATCTTCCTCCGGCGCGATTTTCGGGACTTCAAGCCGCACCGCCACCTCCGCATCGGCGACTTCCCGACCCTGCTGCCGCTCGCCGAGAACGGCGAGATCCAGGTCGGCACCATGTCCGAGAGCCAGGAGATCGTGCTGCTGCAGACCTTCGCGCGGCGTGTGCGTGTCACGCGCCAGATGCTGGTCAACGACGACCTCGGCGCCTTCACCGACTTCGCCAGCATGATTGGGCGGCGGGTGGCCGAGTTCGAGAACGCCACCGCCTACAACCTGCTCAACAGCGCCAACGGCGACGGCCCGACGCTCGCCACCGGCAGCGCGCCCGTCTTCGCGACCGGCGCCGCGCGGGCCAACAAGGCCGGCACCGGAACGCCGCTCGACACCGCGACCATCGGCGCCGGCCGCGCCGCCATCATGAAGCAGCGCACGCTCGACGGCCTGCCGATCTCGATCGGCCAGACCATGCGGCTGCTGGTCGGGCCGAACCTCGAGCTCGCCGCCCGCCAGGCGACCGTGGTCGTGCAGGCGAGCGAGACGGCCAAAGCCAACGTCTTTGCCGGCTTCGTGCAGCCGGTGGTCGAGCCGCTGATCCCGGCCAACCGCTGGTACCTGTTCTCCGACCCGGTTGCGGCGCCGGTCTACGTCTACGGCTACCTGAACGGCGCCGAGGGGCCGCAGGTCACCACCGGTCCGGTGCAGGGCGCGGACGGCGTCGAGGTCAGCGTGATCTTCGACTTCGGCGTCGGCGCCATCGACTGGCGCGGCGCCTGGTTCAACCCGGGGACCTGATCCCTCCGACTCCAGCAACCCATCCGCCTCGCGCCCGGGCGCCGCCGGACTTCCGGTCGGCGCCCTGCGCGCTTCCAGGAGACCCGCCCATGCGCAACTGCCTCCGCCCCGACGCGCGCTCCATCCCGATGGTGGTGCCCTATGCGGGCGGCATCCTCTCCGGCCAGGGCCTGCTGGTCGGCGCCTTCTTCGGGGTGGCGGCCACCGACGCCGCCCAGAACGCCTCCGTCGAGTGCGAGACCCGCGGCGAGTTCGAGCTGCCGAAGGAACCGGCGCTGGCCATCACCCAGGGCGCGCGGGTGTTCTGGGACGATGCCAACCGCCGCATCACCACCACCGCCACCGGCAACGTCCAGGTCGGCCTCTGCACCGTCGCCGCGCTCGCCGCCGACGCCACGGTCCGCGTGATGCTGGAGCGCGTCCCGGCCTCGGGGACGTAATGGCCGCGCTCCTGCCGCGCGACCGCGCGCGCCTCGAGGGCGTGCACCGCAACCTGGTGCGCGTCGTCGAACGGGCCCGGCAGGCGGTGCCCTTCATCGTGACGGAGGGGCTGCGCTCGCGCGAGCGCCAGGCGCGGCTGGTCGCGATCGGGGCGTCGCGCACCATGGACAGCCGGCATCTCACCGGCCATGCCGTCGACCTGGCCTACTGGCTGGACGACGGCGACGGCGCGCCGGAGCAGGGCGAGATCCGCTGGGACTGGGGCCTGTACGAGCAGCTCGGTGCCGCCATGAAGGCCGCGGCCAAGGAGGTCGGCGTGCCGCTCGTCTGGGGCGGCGACTGGACCGCCTTCCGCGACGGGCCGCACTTCGAGCTCGACCGCAAGGCGTACCCGTGACCGGCGCGGCGATGCTCGCACTGCTGGGCCGCCATGCGCTGCCGATCGGTCTGGCGGCGGCCTTCGCCATGACGGCGCTGGCCGCCTGGCACTTCCGCAGCCAGCGCGACGCCGCCCGCCCCGATGCCGCGACGGCCACGCGTACCGCCAAGGCGAACGCGGCGGCGCTGGCCCAGGCCACCGCCGAGCACGCCCGCCACATCGCCGCACTGAGCGGCGAGGCCGAGCGCGCCCGCGCCCGTGCCGCGCGCCTCGGCGCCGACCTGGAGGCCCTCCGCCGTGACCCGAGCCATGCCGCCGGCGCTGCCCCTGTGCTGCGCGCTGCTGTCGAGCGCCTGCGCGCCGGCCGCGGCGCCGGAGATCCGGCTGCTGCCGCTCCGCCTCCCTGACGCGCTGCTGGTCTGCGCCGCGGCGCCGGCCTTGCCGGCCGCGGAGTGGCTGACCCAGGGCCAGGCGGCGGAGCTGCTGCTCGCCTACGACGCGGCCCATGCCGATTGCGCCTGGCGCCTCGCGGCGGTGCGACGGCTCAACGCCGCGGACGGAGCCCAGCGGTGAACGCCTTCGCCGACGCGATGGCCGCCCTGGTCGCCGACCCGAACCTCGGCGCCGAGGCCGTCTACCGGCAGGGCGGCACCGGCCCTGCAGTTGCGGTCCGCGTCCTGCGGTCTTCGCCCGACCGCGTGGCCGATGCCTTCGGCACCGAAATCCTCTCGGCCACCGACATCCTCTCCGTCGCCATCGCGCAGCTCCCCGACCTCGCCGCCGGCGACCGCTTCGCCCTCGGCCCCGACCTGCTCACCGTCAGCCACGCCGAGCGCGACGCCGCCGGCACCGTCTGGCGCGTCCTCTGCCAGCGATAGGAGCCCGCCCGCCATGCCGCAGAACGCCCTCAGCCTCCTGGAGATGCTGCGCGACCTGCTGCTCGGCGCCGCGGCCGGCCTCGCCGGGGGCTTCGTGCGCTGGAACAACCCCGAGCGCCGCCGCTTCGGCTGGTGCCTCGCCTGGGAGGTGCCCTCCGCCGCCCTGGTCGGCAGCGCCGGCTATGCGCTCGGGGGCTTCCTCGAGTTCAACGAGTACGGCCGGTTCCTCTTCGCCTTCGTGTTCGGCTACCTCGGCCAGGCGGCGCTGCACGACCTCGCGGTGGCGATCATCCGGCACCGCACCAGCCTGCCGCCGGGCGGCGGCACGCCGTGAGGCTCGCTGCCACCATCCTCGGCGACCTGCGCCAGGTGCTCGCCGCCGAGGTCCGCGCCGGCGAGCGCGCGGCGATGCAGGCGATCCGCGCCGAGACCGAGCAGGTCAAGCAGGAGCTCCGCCAGCAGGTGACCAGCAGCTTCGGCGGCAACGCGCGGGGGATCGCCAATGCCTGGCGCTCGCAGGTCTTTCCCCGCTCAGGGCAGTCGCTCCGCCCCGCCGGCCTGGTTTGGACCAAGGTGCCGAACGTCATCGATGCCTTCGAGCGCGGGGCGCTGATCCGCGCCCGGAGCGGGACGTACCTCGCCATCCCGACCGGCTTCAACGCAGCGCGCGGGCGCCGCGGCCGCGGCGAGAAGGGCCTGCGTGTGACGCCGGCGCAGATGGTCGCCTCCGGCCAGGGCTTCCTCCGCCCTTTCAGGTCTGGGCGGGGCTTCGTGTGGTGCCTGCCGCTACGATCGGGTTCCCATCGCGGCGACGCCGCGATGGGGTCCCGTCAGGGCGAGCAGACCGGACGGCGCCGCCGCATCCGGCTGATCGCCGGCGGTCTCGCCGAGATCGGCACCGGCAACCGCAAGGGGCGCGAGGCCTGGGCGCGCGAGATGCTCGCGCGGGGGATGGTGCCGATGTTTCTCCTGCTCCCGCAGGTGAAGCTCGCCAAGCGGCTCGATGTGAAGGGTGCCGCCGAACGCGGCCTGCGCCGGCTGCCGGAACGCTTCGTGGCGGCCTGGGAGCGCGAGAGCGGGAGGCAGGCACCATGAGCATGCGTGAGACCGCGATCACGGCGCTGCACAGCTGTCTGGCGGCAGCGCTCGCCACCCGCAGTCCCGCCCCGCTGGTGCTGCGCGGCGAGACCGTGCCGCAGCGCCTGCCGCCGGGCGGGCTGGTCGTCATTCGCGATGGCGAGACCGTCGAGGAGACGGCGATCCTGTCGCCGCTTGCCTGGGCCATCGAGCATCGCACCGAGGTCGAGGTCATCGTCGGCGGAGCGACGCCCGCGGCTCGCAATGCCCTGCTTGACGCTCTGCTGGTTGACCTCGCCGCCGCCATCACCGCCGACCACAGTCTCGACGGTGCGGTGGAATGGGCGCAGCCTGGCGCGCCCGGCTTCGAGGATGTCGAGCTCGAGGGTGCGGCGGCCGCCCGCGCCGCCTCGGTCCCCGTCGCGCTGTTCTTCACCGTCGCCGGCTCGCCGCTGGCCTGACGCCTCTCCCTCCCGCTGATCCCGGAGACCCCCGATGCCCCGTGCCATCGGCGCCAATTGCCGCCTGCTCATGATCCCCGAGGCGACCTACGGCACCGCGCCCGCGGGCGACTGGCGGCGCATGCCCTTCCTCTCCTGCGACCTCGGCGCCGAGCAGCCGCTGCTCGACGCCGACGTCATCGGCGTGGGCTCCAGCCGCGATCCGGCCGCGCCCTTCCTCGACACCGTCACCGTCCAGGGCCAGGCGGTGGTGCCGGTGGACCTCGTCAACATCGGCCACTGGCTCCGCCTGCTGCTGGGGCCGCCGACCACCACCGGCACCAGCCCGAACTTCGTCCATACCTTCGGGTCGGGCGCCGCGGCGCTGCCCTCCAACAGCATCGAGATCGGCTACCCCGACGTGCCCTCCTACGATCTCTGCACCGGGGTGCGCGCCGACACGCTGGAGATCGACTTCTCGCCCAGCGGGCCGGCCACCGCGACCTTCGGACTGATGGGGCAGGGCTCGACGCGCGGCACCGCGAGCGCGGGCGGCACGCCGACCAGCGCCGCCTACACCGCCTTCCACAAGGCGCAGGGGGCGATCAGCCGCAACGGCGCCGCGCTCGCCCAGGTGACCGGCGCGCGGCTGACCTACGCCAACGGCATGGAGATGGTGCGCACCATCCGCGCCGACCGCAAGGTGGAGGGTGTGGACCCCGGCATCGCGCGCGCCACCGGCCAGATCACCGCGCGCTTCGCGGACACCACGCTGCTCACCCAGGCACAGGACAACGAGCCGGCGGAGTTCGCCTTCGCATACATGATCGACGCCAACCGCAGCCTGACCATCACCCTGCACGAGGTCTACCTGGCCCTCGCCAAGACCCCGGTCGAGGGGCCGGCCGGCGTCGAGGCGAGCTTCGCGTTCCGCGCCGCCTTCAACGCCACCGCGACGCGCATGATGACCGTGGTGCTCAGGAACCAGCAGCAGGCGAGCGAGTATGCGTGAGGATCACGCGCCGCCGAGCAGGTCACGCAGCAGCTCCTGCAGGTCGCGCGCGCCATGCAGGACCCGCAGGATGCGCGGCGGCGTCGCCGTCGCCCGATAGACGATCACGTAGGGGAAGTCCGGGACGACCAGGAAGCGCACCTCCTCGGGCGCCAGGGCGGGGCGGACGACCCCGATCCGCGGATAGGCCCCGATCCGGACGGCAGCCGCAACGACCTGCTCGCGCAGGCGGCGGGCCGCGGCGGGATTGTCGGTGGCGATGAACGCCGCCGCCTCGGCAAGGTCACGACGCGCCTGCGCCGAGAGGATCGCCGGGCGCTTACCGCCCATCGGGCGTTGCCCGAAGGCTGCCGGTCGGGCTCAGCGGGCCTGCTCCCGCGCCCGCCTGGCTTCCGCCTCGGCGATGATCGCGTCCATCTCCTCCGCGACCTGCTCGACCTCGAACCACCCGGTCTCGTCGGCCTCGCGCTCCGCCGCCTCGAGCATGCGCACGAAGGCCGCGCGCTTCTCCTCCTGCGCCTGCAGCAGCCGCAGCGCGGCGCGCATCACTTCGCTGACGTTGCCGTAACGGCCCGAGGCGACACAGGCTTCGGCGAAGCCTTCGAGCTCCGGCGTCAGGCTGACATTCGGCATCCCGCCCTCCTGTCCCTCTTCATGTCAGACTTTGACATGGCGGCTGCCCACTTCAAGTCCGGAGACCGCCCATGCTCACCCTCGACCTCCCCATCGAGCCGTACTGGCTCGACCTGCCGCGCGGCGTGCGCGTCGAGATCCGGCCGGTGACCACGGCCGTGATGGCCGCAGCCCAGGCCGCCGCTTCGCGCCGGCTGGCCGCGATCCGCATCGCCGATCCGGACCTCGACCCCGACATGGCGCGCGGCCTGTCCTTCGCCTTCCTCGTCAAGGCGCTGGCCCGCCACGCCGTCACCGCCTGGGAGGGCGTGGGCGACGCCGCCGGCAAGCCGCTGCCGCTCTCGCCCGAGGCGGTGGAGCGGCTGATGGACCTCGACGACATCGCCGCCGCCTTCTGGGATCGCGCCACCGCGCCGGTCGCCGCGGTGGCCGCCGAGGGAAACGGCTAAGGGCCCGCGCCGCCTGGCACTTCGGGCGCGGGTCCGAATACTGCCGCGGTTGCGCGGCCCTTAGGCGCGACTGTGGCGCCCTTTGCCCCTACGCCGCCCACGCCCCCGCGAGCGTCGAGGGCGCCGCCGTATGGGCCGCAGGAACGGCCTGCGCCGAGGCCACGATGGGCGGGCTGAGCCTCGATATCGGCGGCGCGCTCGCCGCCGCGCGCGACCTCGGCGCGTCCGGCTGGGCCGCCGCCGAACTGCTGCTTGCCATCCGCATCGGCATGGCCGAGGGCAGCGCCGCCCGCCGCGAGGGGGAGACGACCTGACATGGCCGACGCCACCCGCCGCGTCTCGGTCCGCCTGTCGCTGGACGACGCCGCCCGGGTCAAGGCGGGGCTGCGCGAGGTCGGCGAGACCGGCCAGCGCTCCCTCGACCAGATCAAGGGCGGCGCCGAGCGGGCCTCGCGCTCGCTCGAACTGCTCGACCTCGCCATCCGCGGCAGCCAGATCGCCGGCGTGGCCGTCGCCGCCCGCGCCCTGGTCCAGGCCGGCGACACGCTGACCCAGGGCCTCTCCCGGCTTCAGAACGCCACCGGCTCGGTCGCGCGCGCCGGGCAGGTCTACGAGGCCCTCTACCGCAACGCCCTCTCCACCGGCGTCGCCGTCTCCGAGAGCGTCGACGCCTTCCAGCGCTTCTCGATCGCCGCGCGCGAGATCGGCGCCACCTCCGACCAGGTGGTGCGCCTCGTCGGCGGGCTGCAGCGGGTGGCCATCGTCTCCGGCGCCTCCACCCAGGAGATCTCCTCCGCCACCCTCCAGCTCGCCCAGGCGCTGGCCTCGGGCGTGCTGCAGGGCGACGAGCTGCGCTCGATCCTCGAGGCCATGCCGCTGCTGGCCGAGGGTCTCGCGCGCGAGCTCGGCGTCTCCATCGGCGAACTGCGCAAACTCGGCTCCGAGGGCAAGCTCACCGCCGAGCGGGTGTTCCCGGCGCTGCTGCGCGCCACCGAGCGGCTCGGCGCGGAGCTCGACCGCGCGCCGCTTTCGCTCGGCCGCGCCTTCGGGCAGCTGACGGCGGCGACCGAGGGCTTCCTCGGCCAGCTCGACCGCGCCATCGGCCTGTCCATAGCGCTGGCCCGCGCCCTCTCGGCCGCGGCGCGCGCGGTGGACAGCGTCCGCCAGGGCGCCGGCCTGCGCAGCGAGGAGGAGCGCCTCGCCGGCCTGCGCCGCCAGGCGGAGGCGCTGTCGGCGCAGATCGGCCGGCTGGAGAGCGAGCAGGACGGCCGCGCCAGCCTGCGCGCCCCGGTCCGCCGCGGCAGCCTCCGCCCCGGCCTGGTCGGCGTTGCCGAGCAGCAGGCCGGCGTCGATCGCTCCCAGCGCCTCGAGGAACTCCGCCGCAGCTATTTCGGCATCCTCGCCGAGATCGACGCCGCCGAGCGGGAGTCGCTCAACCGCCGCCTGGAGGAGCAGGAGCGCGCCGGTCAGGCCGCGGCCGATGCCCGCCGGCGCCGGGCGGCGCAGGAGGTGCAGGAGCTCACCCGCGACCTCGACGACCGTTTCCGGATCAACCGGGAATACGAGGAGCGCGTCCGCCGCCTGCGCGAGGCCGAGGCTGCGGGCGCCATCGACGCCGCCGAGCGCCAGCGCCTGGAGACACTCGCCACCCGCGAGCGCGACGAGGCGCTGCGCCGCCTCGAAGGCACCGTCCGCCGCGTCGCCGCCGCGCAGCGCGACAACCGCGACGCCGAGCGCGAGGTGAACGAGGTGCTGCGCGAGCGCGAGCGGCTGATCCAGGACAATGAGACCGCCTATGAGCGCTACCAGCGCCGGATGGCGCGGCTCTCCGACCTGGTGGTCCGGTCCGAGCGCATCGGCCGTCCGGTTCCCGACGCCACCATCCAGCGCGAGGCGGAGCGGGCCCTGGAGGACCTCGAGCGGGCCGAGCGGCGGGTCGCGGAGGGCGCCGAGCGGACCTCCGAGACGGTGCGCGAGCTCGGGCTCAGCTTCAGCAGCGCCTTCGAGGATGCGGTGGTCAAGGGTGAGAAGCTGTCCAAGGTCCTGCAGGGCCTGCTGCAGGACATCACCCGGATCATCGCCCGCAAGACCATCACCGAGCCGCTCGGTAACGCCGTGTCCTCCGCGCTCTCCGGCTTCTCCTTCGACAGCATGTTCAGCGGCATCGGTTCCTGGCTTGGCGGACTGTTCCGCGCCGAGGGCGGCCCGGTCACCGCCGGGCAGCCCTACATCGTCGGCGAGCGCGGGCCGGAGTGGTTCGTCCCTCGCCAGTCGGGCGTGGTGCTGCCGAACGGCGTGGCGCCGGGCGGCACCACCATCAACACCTCCATCGCGATCGACGCCCGCGGGGCCGATGCCGGCGTCGAGGCGCGGCTGCGGCTGCTGGCCGGGCAGATCGCCTACCAGGCCTCGGCCATGACGCTGGACGCCATCCGCCGCGGCGGCGCGGCCTACGAGACGGTGCGGGGGTAGCGGCGATGGTCGAGTACGCCTGGCCGGAGGTGCTGCGCCCCTCGCGGCTGGTCTTCTACCTGCAGCACAACACCACCCGCTTCGTCTCGCCGGTCACCCGCGCGACCCAGGTGCTGCGGCGCGAGGGCGCACGCTGGGTGGCGGAGGCGAGCTTCGACCCGCTGAGCCCGGCCCGCGCCGGGCTGCTGGAGGGCCTGTTGGCGGCGCTCGCCGGCTCGCTGAACACGGTGCGGATCTGGGACTGGCGGCGGGAGTACCGCACCGGCGATCCCCGGAGCCAGGGCCAGGTGCCCTCGGGCCCCTACAGCTTCTCCGACGCCACGCTCTTCACCGACGGCACCGGCCTGGTGGTCGGCTCCGGCAATCCGTCGCTCGCGGCCGGCGCCGCGCGCGGGGCGCTCGCCATCCAGACCCAGGGCTGGTGGCCGAACGCGCTCGCCCTCGCCGCCGGCGACTATCTTGGGCTGAACGGCCGGCTCTACATCGCCACGGAGGACGTGGTGGCGTCCGGCACCGGCACCGCCACCATCCCCATCGGCCCGCCGCTGCGCGTCGCGGCGTCGATCGCCGAGCCCCTGGTGCTGACCAAGCCCACCGTGCCGATGCGGCTCGTCTCCGACGACGAGGCGGCCAATCCGACCCGCCCCGGCCGCTTCACCGCGATCACGATCCGCCTCGAGGAAGTCCTGTAGATGGACGGCATCACCGCCACGCCGCGGCTGCACCCGCAGGCGGCCGCGGCCGCCACCGCCCGGACCGCCGCCCCCGTCGTGCTGGTCGAGCTCGACTTCGCCTCCGGCCCCTTCCGCGCCTGGACCGGGCTCGGGCCGCTCTCCTGGGCCGGCATGGTCTTCGAGGGGATGGGCGCGATCGGCGCCATCTCCGAGGTCGAGGAGACGGTCGAGCTGCGCGCCGTGCGCCTCACCCTGGCGCTCTCGCCGGTGCCGCAGGAGGTGGTGGATATCGCCCTCGCGGAGCGCGGCTTCCGCCTCCGCCCGGCCCGGCTCTGGGGCGCGCTGCTCGATGCCGAGGGCGCCTTCGTCGCCGACCCGTTCCCGCTCTGGGCCGGGCTGATGGACACCATGGAGGTGGTGGACGGGGCCGAGCCGCGCGTCGCGCTCACCTGCGAGAGCCGCCTCGTCGACCTCGAGCGCGCCGAGGTGCGCCGCTACACCGATGCCGACCAGCAGGCCGAGTATCCGGGCGACCGCTTCTTCGAGTTCGTCCCGGCGCTGCAGGAGGCCGAGGTCCGGCTGCCGGCGCGGTGACGCGTCGCCCGGATCGGCCGGTTGCGACCCGGAGCAGACTCTCCCAATCAATTGTTCGTTACGGCTCCTCAACGCGGTCTGCCGGAGCGTCGATGAGTCGACTGAACTCGCCGCCGTAGCGGGGAAGTCGCGGCCCGAACGGGCACAAAGGTGCGGCTGAGCTTGAGCAAACCCCCTTATAAAGATATGTTTATGCCACGTGGGTCCCGCGCGAGCGGGTGAAAAGGGAAGGCCGTGCGGGGCTTCGCTCCAAGTCGGCTGCTGCCCCAGCAACTGTTGGCGGGAAGCCGCCGGCCTGTGCCCCAATCGGGGGCGCCACTGCGCAAGCGGGAAGGCAGGGCCGGAGGCGAAGGGCGAAAGCCCGGCACCCGCAAGCCAGGAGACCTGCCCACGCCGTGCATCCCGGGCCATCCGGGGGCGCGCCACCCTCACGGCCGGGCTGGGTGCACCGGGCGACGGAGACCGACTGCGATGACGATCGCCGCCAATCTCGGCTACCCGCGTATCGGGCCGAAGCGCGAACTCAAGACCGCCCTTGAAGCCTTCTGGGCCGGCAAGCTCGGCGAGGCCGAGTTGCAATCTACTGCCGCCGCGTTGCGGGCCGGCGCCCGCGCCGTCCAGCAGGGCAGCGGGATCAGCCATGTCCCTTCGGCCGACTTCGCCCTCTACGACCACGTGCTGGAGACGGTCTGCGCCTTCGGCCTGGTGCCGCCCGGCTACGGCTGGTCCGGTGAGGGGCCGGTATCGCTCGCCACCATGTTCGCTCTTGCCCGCGGCGCGCGCGGCCGCGCGGCGGAGCGCGCGGCCGGCATCCCAGGCGATGCCGTGGCTCTCGAGATGACCAAGTGGTTCGACACCAACTATCACTACGTGGTCCCGCGCCTCTCGGCCGCGATGCGACCGCGGCTGCTCGACGACCGCTGGACCCGCGCCCTGCGCGAAGGGTTGCAGCACGGCACGCGCACACGCCCGGTGCTTCTCGGCCCCATCTCGCTGCTGCTTCTGTCCAAAACCGAGGACGGCACGCGACCGCTCGACCTGCTGCCGGCGATGCTGCCGGCCTATGCGGATGCGCTGCGCTTCCTGGCCGAGGCAGGCGCCGTCTGGGTGCAGGTGGACGAGCCCTGCCTGGTCACCGACCTGCCCTCGGGTGCCGAGGACGCCTACCGCACCGCCTTCCGCGCCCTGGCTGAAGCTGCGCCAGGACTGAACCTGCTGCTGACGACCTACTTCGAGGGACTGCGCGATAATCTGCAACTCGCCGCCTCTCTGCCAGTCGCCGGCCTGCATGTGGACTTGGTCCGAGCGCCGGGACAGCTCCCGGCCGTGCTGGAGGCGCTGCCGCGCGACCGCTGGCTTTCGCTCGGTGTGGTGGATGGGCGCAATGTCTGGCGCACCGACCTGCGCGCCGCCCTCGCGCAGCTCCGCGCGGCGGAAGCGGCTGGCTTCGGCAAGCGGCTGATGGTTGCGCCCTCCTGCTCGCTGCTGCACGTGCCGCACAGCCTGGCGATGGAGACCGCGCTCGACCCCGCGCTGAAGCGCCGTCTCGCCTTCGCCAACGAAAAGCTGAAGGAGGTCGCGGTCCTCGCCCGCGCCGTGGACGAGGCCGAAAAGGCCGTCGCCGCCGCCTTTGAGGAGAGCGACCGAGCCCTCGCGGAGGCGCGCGCCGATGAGCGGCTGCACGACGCGGGCTTGGCCGCGCGGCTCGCCGCGGTGGCGCCAGAGATGGAGCGGCGCACGAGCTCCTATCCTACGCGGGCGGCGGCGCAGGCGGCTCGGCTCGGCCTACCGGAGTTGCCTGTCACTTCGATCGGCTCCTGGCCGCAGACCGCCGAGGTGCGGAGCCTGCGCGCGCGCCTCGCCCGCGGCGAGCTGGACAAGGCGAGCTACGACGCGGAGATGGAGCGCATGATCGCCGAGGCCGTGCGCTGGCAGGAGGAGATCGGCGTGGACGTGCTCGTCCATGGCGAGTTCGAGCGCAACGACATGGTGAAGTATTTCGGCGAGCAGCTTGCCGGCTATGCCTTCACCAAGCATGGCTGGGTGCAGAGCTACGGCAGCCGCTGCGTCGCTCCGCCCATCATCTGGGCTGATGTCTCGCGACCCAAGCCGATGACGGTGCGCTGGTCGGCCTACGCGCAGTCCCTCACCGACAAGCCGATGAAGGGAATGCTGACAGGGCCCGTGACCATGCTGCAATGGTCCTTTGTGCGCACCGACATCCCGCGCGAGACGGTCTGCCGCCAGATCGCGCTCGCCATCCGCGACGAGGTGGCGGACCTGGAAGCCGCCGGTATCCCGATCGTGCAGATCGATGAGCCAGCGTTCCGCGAAGGCCTGCCGCTGCGCAAGGCAGACCGTGACGACTATCTCCGCTGGGCGGTCGCCTGCTTCCGCCTCTCGGCGAGCCCAGTGCGGGACGAGACGCAGATCCACACCCACATGTGCTATTCCGAGTTCAACGACATCATCGAGAGCATCGCGGCGATGGACGCCGACGTGATCTCGATCGAGACGGCGCGCAGCAACATGGAACTGCTCGATGCCTTCGCGGTGTTCGACTACCCAAACGAGATCGGGCCGGGCGTGTGGGACATCCACTCGCCACGTGTGCCATCGGCCGAGGAGATGGCGCGGCTGGCGGCCCGGGCGGCGGAGCGCATTCCGCGCCGCCGGCTCTGGCTGAACCCCGACTGCGGCTGCAAGACGTGCGGCTGGGCGGAGGTGAAGCCGGCCATGGCGAACTTGGTTGCCGCGGCACGTCAGCTCCGCGCCAGGGCGGTGTGACGGGTGTGGGAGGGGCCGGTGCCGGCCCCTCCCGGACGCGCAGCAGCCGCGCCAGGACGCGCGGCGTTTGCTCCCCAACCTGCCAGCGTTTCGGTCCCGAGCGCGCACGCTCACTACGCTGACCATCCGCTTCCCGCCCTGAGTAGCCTCCGTTAGGGCGATTGGTATGATGCCCCGCCGCCCGGACTGGCCTGGCCGGCTGGCAGCCCTGCTGGCGGCGGCCGAGGCCCGCCCCTTCGACGACCACGCCTGGAACTGCGGCCGCTTCGCCCTGGCCGCGATCGAGGCGGTCACCGGCACCAGGCCGCGGCTCTGCATCCTGCCCGACCTCGAGGCCACGGCCGACAGCGCCGGCTTCCCGCGCCTTCCACCCGCCTTCGCCCGGCCCGGCGACGTGGTGCTCGCCGGCGACCCACAGCGGCTCGGCGTGGTGGTGGACGGCGGCCGCGCCGCCTTCGTCGGTCCACGCGGCCTCGTGCGTCAGCCGCTCACCACTTGCGCCACCGCCTGGAGGATCGGCTGACGGAGCCCTCGCGGCAGCGCGGCTGATCCGCTTCCGTGACCTGCCCCCGTCCTGCCGCGATGCCGTGAGGTGTCCTCATGCCCGCCGCCGTCCCGCTGATCGCCGTCGTGGCCTCCGGCGTCGCCTCGGCTGCGGTCGGCGGCGGCGTCCTCGGCGCTCTGGTCGGCGCCGGCGCTGCCCTGGTCGTCACCGCGGTCGGCGGCGCCATCTTCCCGGCCAGGAAGCCGAGCGTCCCCACCACCCCGGCCACCACCGGCTTCGACGCCAGCGCCCCCGGCGCCGGCCGCACCCAGTCCGTCCGCCAGCCCATCACCGAGCACCAGATCGTCTTCGGCCGCTGCAAGGTCTCGGGGCCGATCGTCTTCCTGCACTCGGCTCCCGACGACCAGGGGCGGGAGGACGGCTACTTCTCGCCGTGGTGGTGCTGGCCGGGCACAGCGTGCGGTCCATCGGCGAGGTCTGGCTCGGCGATAAGTCCGAGACCGATGCCTCCTTCGCCGGGCTGGTGCGCATCGACCACCACCTCGGCGCGCCCGACCAGGCGGCCGATGCCAACCTGATCGCCGAGACCGGCGGCCAGTGGACCGCCGCGCACCGCGGCCGGGGCCGAGCCTACGTCGCGGTCCGGCTGAAGCTCACCGCCGAGGCCTTCCCCGCCGGCCCGCCGAACATCGCCGCCCTGGTCGAGGGCGCCGACACCATCCTCGACCCGCGCACCGGCCAGATCGGCTGGTCGGACAACCCCGCCCTCTGCCTCGCCTGGTACCTGACGGCGTCCTGCGGCTGGAAGGCGTCGTGGGACGACATCGACATCCCCGCCCTGATCGCCGCGGCGAACGTGTGCGACGAGCTGGTCGGCACCCGGGCCGGCGTCACCGAGCGGCGCTACACGGTGAACGGCCGCGTCTCGCTCGGCGAGGGCAAGATCGCCATCACCCGCAAGCTGGTCGCCGCCATGGCCGGCGCGCTGGTCGTCTCGGGCGGGCGGTTCTTCATCCACGCCGGCGGGCCGGCGCTGCCGGCGGCGACGCTCACCGCGGACGACCTGCGCGGCGACGTCACCATCCAGGGCAGCCGGCCGCGGCGCGACCTCTTCAACGGGGTGCGCGCGGTCTACGTCGACCCGGCGAAGAACTGGCAGCCGACCGACGCCCCGCCGCTGCTCGCCGCGAACTACGTCGCCGAGGACGGCGGCGAGCAGATCTACCGCGACCTGGAGTTCCCGCTGACGACGTCGGTCAGCGCGGTGCAGCGGCTGATGAAGGCCGAGCTGGAGCGGATCCGCCGCCAGCGCGAGGTCGCCTTCCCGGCGAACCTCTCGGCGCTGCGGCTGCGGCCCTGGGACGGGGTGACGGTCGCCCTCGACCGGGTCGGCCCGTTCCCGGCGCGGGTGACGGGCTGGCGGCTGTCGCCGGACGGCGGCGTCGACCTCACCCTGTCGGAGGAAGACCCGGCCGTCTGGGACTGGAACCCGGCGCTGGACGAGCGCGCCGCCGGCGACAGCCCCTCGGTGGTGCTGCCGAACCCCGGCGTCATCGCCGCGCCGGCCTCGATCGCGGTGGAGACGCCGACCGGCGTTTCCTTTGCCGCCCTCGGCGTCTCCTGGTCGGCGGTCGGCAGCGCCTACCTGGCCGGCTACGAACTCGAATTCCGTCCGGCCTCTGTCGCCACCTGGCAGGGCTACGGCGGCGCCCTCGGCGCGACCGCGGCGTCCATTCCCACCACCGAGCCGACCGCCGTCCGGGCGCGCGCCGTGGCCCGCAGCGGCGCGGTGTCGGGCTGGCGGGAGGCGGCGATGCCCGGCGCCGTCACCGCGCCTGCCGCCCTCGGCATCGCCGGCGGCGTGCGGCTGTCCGGCGGCGTCCCGGCCGATGCCGTGCGGCTGCTGGTCTTCGAGGCCAGCAGCGCCAGCCTGGCCGCCGCGGTGAAGCTCGCGACCGAGCCGACCGCGCTGCCCTGGGACCGCACCGGCCTCACCGCCGGCGAGGCCCGCTGGTACTGGCTCCGCGCCGTCTCCGCCGAGGGCAACGTCTCGGCCCTCGCCGGGCCCGTCACCGCCACCGCCCTCTGATCGGAGGCAGCCATGGCCGCCCGCATCGACGACCTCCTGGTCCTCGGCCAGAACATCTCCAAGACCGACCTGGCCAAGTACCTGCGCGACCGCGAGGCGGTGCTGCCGCGCGACTTCGGCGGCCTCGGCGACGGCACCGCCAACGATCGCGCCGCCCTCCAGGCCTGCTTCGACCGTGCTGCCGCCGACGGCAAGTTCGCCGTCATCCCGCCCGGCACCTGGAACGTCGATGCCGGGGTGACGCTCGGCGGCGGCGCCCGCGGGCTGATCATGCAGGGGGTGATCCAGTACACCGGCGCCGCCAACGCGCCGGCGACGGTCCTGACGCTCGGCGACGGCGGCACCACCCGCAACGGCGAGAAGCTCTACCTCAACCTCCAGGTCACGCGGCAGATCCAGTCCGACTGGGCGAGCGAGGCCGACATCGGCATCCTCGCCCGCAACCTCGACGCCTCGCTGCTCGACCTCCGCCTGGTCTCGGGCTTCACCATCGGGCTGCGCACCCTCGGCGATGGCCGCGGCTTCGAGGACACCACGCTGATCCTCGGCCGGATCCTGAACAACCGCTACGGGCTCGACGCGCACTGCGCCACCGCCACCGCCTGGAACACCTCGATCCGCTACTACGGCGGGCACTTCGCCTGCGCGACCGGCATCAATCCGACACTCGACCGCTTCGGGATCCGGCTCAGCCAGGCGCCGGGGGCCTACAGCAACCACAACCGGCACATCTTCGACGGGCCGAACTTCGAGCTGCGGCAGCTCGACCCGAACGTCGCCATCCCCTTCCTGAACGAGACCAGCGGCTCGGCCATCATCGGCCGGGCGCTGCGCATGGAGGCCTGCTCGCCGATCGTGGCGCGGCACACCGCCGGCGCGCAGGACTGCGAATACGAGGTCGCCTGGGCGAATACCTATCAGGTCCGGATCGACTACACCGCCACCGCCAGCCGCTGCGGCAACGCCGTCCTCAACCGCCACCGCGCCCCGGCCTCGCGCCACCTGCGGCTGCTCGGCAATGTGCCGAACCTCCGCGCCGCGGCCTTCCGGCACAGCGCCACCGAGGTCGGGGCGGAGGGGCTGGCGGCGGTCGCCACCTCGACCACCGCGGCCACTACCCTGGCCGGGCTGTCCTTCAACGGCCTGGACGGCATCACGCCGACCGGCCGCGGGCTGCGGCTGGAGGCGCAGCGCGGGCTGGCCTTCGTGGTGGACTGCTCGCAGGCGAAGGAGTTCGCGCTCGCCCACTGGCTGGTCGGCGGCGCCGATGGCGGGCGGCTGTTCGTGCGCTGCTTCGACGCGGCCATGGCCGTGCGGGAGAACGTCGCCGGCGACGTGCTGGCCTCGCTGACCACCATGCAATGGAACGCCCCCGCCAAGGCCTGGACCGGCGGCGCGGTGATGGCCGACGCCTCGCTGAACCGGCGCATGACGGTGCGGCTCGGGCCGGGCGTGGCCTTCGCGCAGGTCGGGATCATCGGCTTCGACGGGCAGATCGAGCTCGAGGCGCTGCGCCTCTATGGCCTGCCGGAGCACGCGCCGGCGCTGCTCTGCGGCACGCCCGCGCTGCCGGTGGGCCAGCGGGAGTTCGCCGCCGAGGTCGCCTGGGACCTGCCCTCGCTGGCGCCGGGCGCCACCAGCCTGCTCGACGTGACCGTCACCGGATGCCGGCAGGGTGACTTGGCGCAGGCGGCGCTCGCCTCCTCGACGCGCTTCGTCGAACTCGACGCCGCGGCCTGGACCAGCAACACGGTGCGCGTCATGGCTAGGAACATCTCGCCCTCCGCCACCTTCGACCTCACGGCCGCCACGCTCTCCGTGGCAGTGACGAAGCGGCGGATCCCCTGAGCGGCCGCCGCAGAACGGTGGCGCAACCAGGTTGGCAGTGCACGAGGCGGTCTGCGCCGAGCGCTGGAAGCAGGCCACCGACAAGCCGAGCCGGATCGAGATGGTACCACGAGGTCGCGCTCGCGCTGAACGCGCGCGATGCGCAGCTTCTCCCCCGGCTGACGAGCACCATCCTGGACCGCCCGAGGGCTGACCTCGCCACCAGCACCGGCGCCACATCGCACCGGACTCCTGCGCACTTCGCAGGGGCTCCCCGCGAGGCGCGCAATGGCGTGCATGCCATCGTTCGCCATGGCCACGGCGTCGACGGGCACGAGCCGTCATCGCAAGGCGGCCAAGGCTGGTCGGGCGCGGCCGGGCCGGATCAGGCCGACCCTGGCCCCCCTCAGCCCGCCATCTGCGGCCGCCGCCTCAACCGGCCGGGGCACCGGCGCGTCGGCTACTCCGCGCGGATCCCCGCCACCCGCACCACCTCGCCCCAGCGCTGCAGCTCCGCAGCCAGGAATTCCGCGAACTGTGCCGGTGGGCCGGCGATCACCGTAAGGCCCTGATCCCCCAGCCGCGCCTGCATTTCGGGCGCCGCCAGGATCCGCGCCGTGTCGGCCTGGATGCGCGCCACCAGTCCCGGAGCCATCCGGGCGGGCCCGATCAGCCCGAACCACGCCGTCATCCCGGCCTGCGGCACTCCGAGCTCGGCCATGGTGGGCACATCGGGCATCGCCGAAGAGCGCCGTGCCGAGGTCACAGCCAGCGCCCGGACGCGCCCGGCCCGCACATGCGGAACGGCAGTGGCCATCTGGTCGAACAGCATCTCGATCTGGCCGGAGATGACGTCCGTCATCGCTGCGGCGTTGCCGCGATATGGGACATGCGTGACCTGCAGCCGCTCGGCCTGCTTGAACAGCTCGCAGGCCAGATGCTGGGAGGTCCCGTTGCCGCCCGATCCGCAATGGAGCCGGCCCGGCCGTTCGCGAGCCAGCGACACCAGCTCGGCCAGGCCCCGTGCCGGGAGGTTCTGGTTCACGACGAGCATGATGGGCGACTCCGCCAGGAGCGAGATCGGCGTGAAGTCGGCGACGCTGTCGAAGGGGATGCGGGCAATGAGTGCCGGATTGGTGGCATGCGTCATGGGCACGACCATGAGCGTGTGCCCATCTGGGGTGGCGCCGGCAAGGGCCTGCGTGGCTACCACGCCGCTGCCGCCCGGCCGGTTCTCCACCACCACGCTCTGTCCCCAGGCCTCGGAGAGCTTCGGCGCCAGCAGCCGTGCCAGCAGGTCCACCGTGCCGCCCGGCGGGAAGCCGAGGAGCAGGGTCACCGTGCGTGCGGGAAATGAGGGAGTCTGCGCCGAGGCGGGCAGGGCTGCGAGGCTGAGCGCAGCGAAGATCGCACGCCGGCCGATGGCCATGGGCTTGGACATCATTCCTCTTCCTCTCATCGTTCTTGCTTGCTAGGCCCGGACCGGAACGGGCTCTTCCGCGTTGCGGCCCGCCGAACCGATGTCGACGTCCTGCCCCTCGAGCTCGCGCTGCAGTACGGTCGTGTCGAGGGCGGAGGGGACGGTGCCCTGCCGCGCCGCAAGGGCGGCGCCGACCCCGGCCACTTGGCCGGTGACAAGGCAGCAATACTGGCCGCGGGTCCACATGTCAGCGTCGTGTGAGACGGACAGCGCGCGTCCGCCGACTGTCATGCCCTCCACGCCGTTCGGCACGAAGACGCGCCACGGGATCTCAAAGAAGGTGAGGTCGGTCGTGGCGGTGCGGTACACCGCGTCGTCTGGTGCTCCCTCGCCGCCGGTAGCCTTGTGCCAGTCCCTGCCGACGGCCATGTGGCGCCAGATGCGCGCCACGCTGTCGGGGAACCGGCGCTGCGCCACGTTGTCGGCCTGCGTGAGCACGTAGCGGCCGCGTACGCGGCGGGTCTCGCGGACCCCGACGGTCGGGGAGCTGTCGATCACATAGGCCTTCTCGAAGCCGGGAATATCGCGCTTGATGACCTTCAGGATGCGCCGGTTCTGCATCCGCGCCTCAAGGTCCGCGCGGGTGATGTCCCATGCATTCGTGCCGTCCACGCCATAGACCCGGCTGTTGTTCACCGTGACGATGCCGCGCTCGACATCGACGCCCTCCATCCGGAGATAGTGGACCTCCTCGGGAAGCTCCCCTGCCGCCCGGGCACGCGCCGCGATGTCGAAGAAGCCGGAGAAGCGGACCAAGCCCTCCTCGGGCTTCAGGATGTGGAAGTTCGGATCGGCCGTGAAGTTCTCGGCTGGCTGCGAACGGCAGTACTCGACTACCCGCCGCACGTCCACGCCGCCCAGGCGGAACAAGACGGACATCGGGCGCATCTTCCCGTCCTCCTCCCGCCCTTTTACGTACTCGGCTCCTGCCGCGGCGGCGAGGTCAGCGTCCCCGGTGGCGTCGACCACACACCTAGCCAGGATCGCCTGGCGCCCCGACTTGTTCTGGATGACAACGCCGCGGATCCGGCTGCCCTCCATGACCGGATCAACGACCCAGGTGTAATTCAGGATCTTCACCCCGTTCTCGGACAGAAGCTCGACGGCGAGCTCCTTCAGCGCCTCCGGATCGAAGGGAAAGGTCGGGCCGGCATCCACGCCGGCGCCGCGGGCAGCCAGGCTGCGCGCGATCTCCCGCGCCACGCCGGTCATGCACCGCACGGGCACATTCCAGGTGTTCATCAGCACACCGGTCGCGGCGCCCCCGAGGAAGGCATTGCGCTCGATCACCATGGTCCTCGCGCCAGCGCGTGCCGCGCCGAGCGCCGCACCGATGCCGGCAACGCCGCCTCCACAAATCAGCACATCCACCTCGCGGACCACCGGGGTACGGCGGGCCGGCTCCAGCAGGAAGCCCTCTTCAGGGCGGATAGCTGTCGGTTCCATGTGGATGTCTCCTCGTGATAGCCGGGCGCGGCGCGTCAGCCGATCACGGCGCGAAGCGAACCTTCGTGTGAACGGCGGACATGCGCGCGTGCTGCCCGCTCGGCTGCGTCCGGGTCGCGCGCGGCAATGGCGTCCAGGATGGCGCGATGCTCCGCCGCCGCCTCGGAGCCCCGCCCGGCGAAGGCCCGGAGTTCCGACCGGCGGACCAGCGCGATCTGCGCCGCGAGCCCGGTCAGCGACGCGGTCAACCGCGTGTTGCGCGCGGCGCCGGCAATGCGGGCGTGGAACTCCGCGCCGTGCCGTGCCCGGTCGCGCCAGTCGCGGCAGCTGTCATAAATCTCGCTGAGCTGCCGAAGCGCCTGGATCTCCCCTTCGCTGGCGCGCAAGGCGGCGCCGCGGGCAGCCAGCCCTTCGAGCACCTCGCGCAGCTCAAACAGTTCCCGTAGGTCGGCCGCGCTGTAGCGAGGCAGGAAATAGCCTCGCCCCGGAACGAGGTCGAGGAGCCGGTCGCGGGCCAGCGCTCTCAGCGCCTCTCTCACGGGCGTGCGGCTCATGCCAAGCCGATCGGCCAGTTCGTTCTCGGATATTGCATCGCCTGGCGCGTACTCGCCCTCGAGCACGATCCCACGAATGGAGGCATAGGCCTGGGCGGCGAGGCCGCCGCGTCCTGCATCGAGCGTCGCCATTGCATACGTCTTGTATACCGCTCGAATACCGTATCGGCCAATGTGGTTTGTCGTCAAGGCTTCAGCAAGCGTCGAGTTGATGGTGCAGAATGCGCAGGTCAGAGTGGCCGTGGCCCGCATTTCCGCAATAGGGCTTGCGACGATACCGGCTGGGCGACCGCCGCCGCCATCGTCAATCCTCGCCGTAACGGAGGGAGCGCCGGCACTACACGGCGCAGCCGTGGCGAGGGAGATGTGCTGGCGAATCTGGCGACGCTAGCCCTGAACGGGCTTGCCTGGGGGCTGATCGTGGCGCTGATCGCGCTTGGCCTCTCGATCATCTTCGGCCTGCTGGACGTTATCAACGTTGCCCATGGCGACTTGTTCATGGTCGGCGGCGTGCTGGCCTGGACGGCCGTGGAGACCACCGGCTCCTTTGCTGCGGCGCTGGTGGTGGTGCCGCTGCTCGGTATGGCTCTCGGGCTGGCTACCGAGCGTTTCGCGATCCGGCCGATCCTGCGCAATCCGGCACTAACCATCGTTTCCACCTTTGGTCTGTCGCTGATCTTGCAGGAAGCGGTGCGTGCCACCTTCGGCCCTGCGCCGCGGCGACTGATGGCGCCGCTGCCCGGCACGCTGCCGGTCTTCGGCACCAACTACGAGATCTACCGCCTGGCCGCCGCCGTCGCCGCGGCGCTCGCTCTTGCCGCCTTCTTCCTGTTCCAGCAGCGCACCCGCTTCGGCACCTGGATGCGCGCCGTGCGGCATGACCGCGAGACGGCGCTGACGCTCGGCATCCCGGTGGCGCGGGTGCAGTTGCTCACCTTCGCGCTCGGCGCGGCACTGGCGCTGCTCGGCGGCGTCATCGCCGCACCGATCACCACGGTGGACTTCCGCGCCGGGGTCGAGATCCTGCCCGCTTGCTTCATGGCTGTGGTCATCGGCGGCCTCGGCAATCTGCCCGGCACCGCCGCCGCCGCAGTGCTGCTGGCGGTGACCGAGGGTGTTGTCTCGGGCCTGTCCGACCCGACGGCGGCGCGCATCACCTCACTGTGCCTGATGTCGGCGGTGCTGCTGCTGCGGCCCCAGGGTCTGTTCGCGGGCGCCGCGCGATGAGCGTGACGGCGATCAACCGCACTCTGACGGCGGTCCTGCTGGCGGTGCTGGTCGCTGCCCCTTGGGTGCTGCCGATGTTCGAGGCCGAATTCTGGCTGGCGATCACCGCCGAGATGCTGATCTGGGGATTGTTCGCCGCTTCGGCCAATCTTCTGTTCGGGCATGTTGGCCTCCTCTCCTTTGGCCAAGCGCTCTATTTCGGCTTCGGCATGTATGGCGTGGCGATCGGGGTGGACCGCTTCGGCCTTGGCTTCTGGCCGGCGCTCGGCCTCGGCATCGCGGCGGCGGTGGCCATGGCGGCGGTGGCCGGCGTTTTCGCCGTGCGCCTAACCTGGCACTACTTCGCCATCATCACTGTGGTCTTCTCGCTGATCTTCTACTTCCTGGCGCTGCGGCTGAAGCCGCTGACTGGGGGCGACGACGGGCTTTCGTTCGCGCCGCCGCCGGTGGCGCGGTTCGGCGACGTGACGCTAAGTCTGGGCGACGAGACGGTACAGTATCTCGTCATTCTCGCCTTCGCCGTTGCCGCCTTCGCTTTCCAAGCACGGCTCTATGCGAGCCCCCTGGGCCGCGCCTTCGCCGCCGTGCGCGAGAGCGAGCGTAAGGCAGCACTCCTCGGCATCGACGTACTCAAGGTGCGCTGGATCGCCTTCGTCATCGCCGGCGGGCTCGCCGGCTTGGCCGGGGCGCTGTTCGCGTTCTACGGACGCTACGCCTCGGCCACGTATATGTACTACGTGGTTTCCGGCGAGGCGGTGATCTGGACCATCGTCGGCGGCACCGGCACGCTGCTCGGCCCCGGGATCGGAGCCGCGCTGCTGACCCTGGTGCGCGAGGAACTGTCCACAGTCTGGGAGCACTACCTCCTCGTAGTAGGGGCGGTGGTTATCCTGACCGTGGTCTTCGCCCCGCGCGGCATCGCCGGGGCGTGGAACGCGGCGCTGGCGCGGCTGCCGGGAGTGCGGTCGTGAGCGTCGTACCAGTCCTCGAACTCATCGATGTTTCGCGGCGCTTCGGCGGCCTTCGGGCGGTGGACGGCGTGACGCTGTCGCTCGGCCGTGGCATCTCCGCCATCATTGGCCCGAACGGAGCGGGTAAGACCACGCTGTTCAACCTGATCTCCGGCCTGTTGCCGCCGAGTGCCGGCCGTATCCAGCTGCACGGGCAGGACATCACGCACCTCAAGGCGCATGCTCGCGCCCGGCTTGGCATGGCGCGCACGCTGCAGATCAAGTCGGTCTTCCCGGCGCTCTCAGTTTACGAGAATGTCTGGATCGCGGCGCGCCAGCGCTACCGTCCGCTCGACCCTTTCGGCTTGTGGCGGCGGGACCGCGCCACCGCGGCCGAGGCGGAGGCGGCGTTGGAGGAAGTCGGCCTCACCGGCTGCGCCGACATGGCCGCCGGCAGCCTCTCCTATGGCGACGTGGCGCGGCTCGAGATCGCCATGGCGCTGGCGCAGCGGCCGAGCCTCCTGCTGCTCGATGAACCGGTCTGCGGCATGAGCCCAGCCGAGACCGAGCAGGCGGTGGCGCTGATCCGCCGCATCGGCGAGCGGACCGACGTGGTGATCATCGAGCACGACATGGAGGTGGTGTTCGGCCTCGCCGAGCGCATCGTCGTCCTCGCCCAGGGCCGCGTGCTGGCCGACGGCCCGCCAGCCGCGATCGCCGCCGACCCGGCGGTGCAGGAGGCCTATCTCGGCCAGGGCGAGGACGAGGAGGAGGCGGTGCATGGTTGAGCCGCTGCTCGTCGTTTCCGGCCTTGCCGCCCGCATCGGCCGGGTGCCCATCCTTGCTGGCGTGGACCTCGCGGTGCCGGCGCGCGGCATCGTCGCACTGCTCGGACGCAACGGCGTCGGCAAGACCACGACGCTGCGCACCATCATGGGGGTAGTCGAGGCCACTGCCGGCAGCATTCGCTTCGCCGACCAGGACATCACGCGGCTGCAGGCGCATCTGCGCCCTGGCCTCGGCATCGGCTACGTGCCGCAGGGGCGTGGCATCTTTCCCCTGTTGACGGTGCGCGAGAACCTCTACCTCGGCCTGCGTGGCCCGGCCGATCCGGCGATCGAGACGCATGTCTTCGAACGCTTCCCGCGCCTCGCCGAGCGGCTTGACCAAAAGGCGGGCACCATGTCGGGCGGCGAGCAGCAGATGCTCGCCATCGCCCGCGCGCTGATGATGCGTCCGCGCCTGCTGATCCTTGACGAGCCGACGGAGGGCGTGATGCCGCGTCTGGTCAACGACATCCGGCGCGAGATCGCAGCCATCGCCGCCTCGGGCATCGCCGTGCTGTTGGTGGAGCAGAACCTGCGCACGGCGCTCAGGCTCGCGCGGCATGTCGTCATCATGGAGCGCGGCCACACGGCCTTCGCGGGGCCGCCCGAGTCGCTGCGCGCCGACCCCGACCTCGCCCACCGCTTGCTCGGCGTGGGCGCCCCGACCTGACGCGGAAGGAGACCGCCATGAGCACCACCCGCCGCAGCTTCCTCGCCACCGCGCTCGCCGGTGGCGCGGCCAGCGTGATGCTGGCCCGTGACCTCTACGCGCAGGAGGGCGGTCCGATCGTCATCGGCCACCAGGTGGAGCTCACTGGTGGCTTCGCCTCCTGGGGCTACTGGCACGACAAGGCGGCGAAGGCGGCGGCCAAGCTGATCAATGAGGGGGGCGGCATCGCTGGGCGGCGGCTCGACCTAGTGACCGAGGACACCGAGAGCAGCCCGGCCACCGGTGCGCGCAAGCTGCGCTCGCTGATCCAGCGCAACCGCGCCGCCTTCGTCACTGGATCGGTGCATTCGGGCGTCATGCTCGCTTCGATCCCGATCGCGACCGAGCTCAAGACCGTCTACTTCTCGACCGGGGAGGCGACCGAGGCCACCGGCAGTCGCGGCACGCGCTATGCCTTCCGCAGCGGCACCGACACCTATGCGCTGGCCGCCGCGGGCGCGCCCTGGGCGTTTAACAATCTGGGCAAGACCTGGACGATGATCTTCCCCGACTACGCTTGGGGCCACAGCCACCACCAGGAGCACAAGGCGGTCATTGAGCGCCTGGGCGGCAAGGTGCACGACCCGATTGCAGTGCCGCTCGATGCGCGCGACCTGCTGCCCTATCTCACCCGCATCCCGCAGGACACGGAGGTGCTGTTCAGCGTCTTCTTCGGGGCCCAGTCGGTAGCATTCTACACCCAGGCCAAAGCACTCGGCCTGGAGAAGACCATGCGCATGTACTCCGTCTCCGGCACCATGGAGGCGATCGCGCCGGAGGATATGGAGGGCGCGGCCGAGGGCGTGGTGGTGGTGGAGAACTTCCCGCGCATGCTCCGGTTCAAGGACGACGAATTCCACCGCGAGCATCTGCGCATCATGGAGGTGGATCCGGTGCACGCGCGCGAGACGAGCAGCCGCCGCGTCTACGCCAAGAGTCATGCCTGGCAGGCCTGGGAGAACCTGTTCCTGCTCAAGCGCGCAATCGAGGTCTCCGGCTGGCGGACCAAGCGCAACGACCCCGACGTGATTCGCGCGCTCGAGGGGATGGAGGTGCCGAACAGCCTAGCGCATCCGCAGGGCGCCAAGCTGCTGCGGGCGCAGGACCACAGCGGCATGATCGACTGCTACATCAGCCGCATCGAGAGCAACGAATACCGGGTGAAGCACATGGTGCCGCGGGCCGAGCTTCAGGCGATGCTGCCGCCGCGCGTGGATTTCACCACCCAGGCCCTCTGACCAGAGGACGGCATGACCGAGTATCCCGCCCTGACAGTGGCGGCGGCGCATGTCGCCTCCGTCTATCTCGACACCGACGCCACGATCGACAAGGCGCTCGACGTGATTGCCGAGGCCGCCCGGTGCGGCGCGCGCTTAGTCGTCTTCCCGGAGAGCTTCATCCCGGGTTTTCCGATCTGGGTGGCGCTGGCCGCACCGATCCATACGCATGGTCTGTTCAAGGCGCTGGCGGCGCAGGCGATCGAGGTGACGGGGCCGCAGATGGCGCGGCTGCGCGCCGCGGCGAAGCGGCATGACATCTTCGTCTCAATCGGCTTCACCGAGGGCACGCCGGTTTCGGTCGGCTGCTTGTGGAATAGCAACGTGCTGATCGGCCCGGACGGGGCGATCCTCAACCACCACCGCAAGCTGGTACCCACCTACTATGAGAAGCTGGTCTGGGCGCCGGGCGACGGCGCCGGGCTGCGGGTTGTGGAGACGCGGATCGGCCGCCTCGGCGCGCTGATCTGCGGCGAGAACACCAATCCGCTGGCGCGCTACGCCCTGATGGCGCAGGGCGAGCAGCTCCATATCGCCTCCTTCCCGCCGATCTGGCCGACCCGTGTGCCAGGCGAGGCCGGCGCCTACGACATCGACCAGGCGATCCGCATCCGCTGCGGTGCGCACGCCTTCGAGGCCAAGTGTTTTGTCGTGGTCGCCAGTGGCGTGCTGGACGCGCGGGCCAAGGACCTGCTCGCCGGCCTGAGCCCAGAAGCGCCGCGGATCCTGGAGGAGACGCCGCGTGCCGTCTCCCTGGTGATTGGGCCGAATGGCTTGGGCCTTGGCCAATCGCGCAAGGAGGAGGGCCTGCTCTACGCCGATGTGGACCTTGCCGCCTGCGTCGAGCCCAAGCAGTTCCACGATGTGGTCGGCTACTACAACCGCTTCGATGTGTTCCGGCTGGAGGTGGACCGCAGCGCGCGCCGGCCGGTGGTATTCCGGGACGGGCCGGAAGCGCCAGGAGAGGCCTCCACGCCGCCAGGCGCCCCGCAGGACTGGCTGGAGCCGGCCTGAGCGGGCAATCTCCAGGCCGGGAAGGAGGCCCCGGCGGGAATGTTCGACTGGGACGACCTGAAGTTCTTTCTGGAGGTCGCACGCCAAGGAAGGCTCGGGCCCGCGGCGCGGCAGTTGCGGGTGGACATCGCCACCGTCTCACGGCGCGTGGCGGAGCTGGAGCGCGCCTTCGGTACCAAGCTCTTTGAACGCACCGCCGAGGGTTTCGAGCTCACCGCCGCCGCACGCCACCTGCTGCCGCATGCCGAGGCGATAGAGGCGCATACGCGGGCCATGGCCGAGGCCGCCGGGCCGGGCCGGCGCGCCTCCGGCCGCGTGCGTCTCGCGACCATGGAAGGTATCGCCAGCCAGTACCTCGCCCGCCGCCTGCCGGCACTGCGCGAGACGCATCCCGACCTGCTGGTCGAACTCGTCACCTCGCCGGCGCTGTTCAACCTGACACGGCGCGAGGCTGACATCTCGCTCTCCTTCGTGCCGGTCAGCGGCGCAAGGCTGCGCATGCGCCAAGTGGGTGCCTTCTCGCTTTTCCTCTATGCGGCGCCGGCTTATCTGAAGCGGCACGGATCGCCGCGGACACGGGCCGACCTCGCGCAGCATGCCTTCGTGGACTATGTCGAGGACTTGGTCCAGATCCGCGAAGTGCACTGGCTGCTCGATGTGGTCGCTGAGCCGCGGGTGGTGTTCCGCTCCTCCTCGATGTTCGCGCAGCAGACTGCCGCGGCCGCTGGCGCCGGCTTGGTACTGCTGCCGAGCTTCGCCGGCGAGACCGATCGCCGTCTGGTCCCCGTGCTGAAGCCTGAAGTCACAATACAGCGGCCGATCTTTCTCGCCTGTCACGAGGACTTGGCAGACCTTCCGCGCGTGCAGGCGCTGACGCGCTTCCTCGAGGCGACCATCGCAGCCGATACAGCGTTCCTACTGAAAGGCGGTCCGCTCGCACCGGCCGGCGCGCAGGACGTTTGGCCCGATCCGCGCGCCCCCGCGTTGCCTGACCTTGGACCCAGCCGCAACAACGCCGAGCGAAGATCCACGGCGTAGCCGGTATCTCCACTGATTAATCCGCCCTGAGCGTA
>NZ_BMKS01000009.1:0-112353 GCF_014644455.1 Caldovatus sediminis
TCCTCAGCGAAGACAGCGAATCACCATCACAGCCAAGCCGGAATCCCCCACGAGCCAGACTCAGGTGCCGTGCGTATCAGGCGGGGCGTGGCTCAGGCGCCGCCCACCCCGCGGAAGTCGTAGTCGCCGACGCCCTGCAGGATCAGGAAGCGGCAGCGGCCGCCGTTCAGGCCCTGCACGTGGTGCGCCGTCCTCGGCGGCACCGCGAGGCTCTCGCCGACCTGCAGCACGCGCTCCGCGCGCGGTGCGCGGGTCTCGACGACCATCGGCCCCTCGAGGCAGAAGAAGACGTCGGTGACCTCCGAGTGGTAGTGCCAGGGCACGCACTGCCCGGGCGCGAGCGTCAGGATGCTCGCCCGCATGTCCTTGCCTTCCATCACCACCTCCCGCTTCTCGAGCGGGTAGGCGCCGCGGACGATGTCGCGCATGGGGGCGCCTCCTCTACGCCGGCCGGTCGCCGGCGATCTGCACGCGGCGCATGTGGCGGCGGAAGTTCGGCGTGTCGTTGACCGCGAGGTGCTTCGCGCTCCGGTTGTCCCAGAACGCGACCGAGCCCTTGCGCCAGCGGAAGCGGCAGGTGAATTCGGGACGGTGGCCGTGCTCCATGAGGAAGTCGAGCAGGGGCCTGCTCTCCGCCTCGGTCATGCCCTCGAAGCCGATGCAGTAGGAGTGGTTGACGAAAAGGCACTTCCGCCCGGTTTCGGGGTGGGTGCGCACGACGGGGTGGAGGTTGACCGTCTCGCGCCACTCCGCGTCCTCGCGCACCTTGGTCGAGCGGTGGGCGTTCAGGCCCGCCTGCGGCCCCGCGACCTTGCGGTCGGAGTGGACGGCGCGGAGCCCCGCGATCAGGCGCTTCATGCCGTCGGACAGGGCATCGTAGGCGGCGTACTGGTTGGCGAAGAGCGTGTCGCCCCCATAGGGAGGGACCTCGATGGCGTAGAGGATCGCGGCCATCGGCGGCTCCGCGACCATGGTCGTGTCGGCGTGCCATTCCTCGCCCACGATGCGCTTGTCGCCGGGCTCGCGGCGGATCTCGACGATCTCCGGATCGGGGCCGGTGCCCTTGAAGTTGGGGTGGACGAAGATCGGGCCGAAACGGCGGGCGAGCGCCTTCTGCTGCTCCGCGTCGAGCCGCTGGTCGTGGAAGAACACGACGCAGTGGTCGAGCAGCGCGCGGCGGATCGCGGCGACGGTCGCGTCGTCGAGGTCGGCGGCGAGGTCGATGCCGTGGATCTCGGCCCCGCAGGCGCCCGCGAGGGGCCGGACGTCGAGGGCGGCACTGTCGTGCAAGGCGGCGGCTGCGCTCATGCTCACACCTCTTCGACTTGGAGTGTTCGACCTGGAGCGCCCCCGGCTGGCGTGTCAGGTCGCAGGGGCGCCGGTTCCTCCCGCAGGACGAGCCTAGGCTCCGCCGCGGCGGCCGGTCAAATCCGGACGGCGGCGCGGCGCTGCGCTAGGGCAGCACGGCGATCGCGCTGATCTCGATCAGCGCGTCGGGCGACGTCATCTTCGTCACCTCGACCATCGTCGAGGCCGGCGGCACGCCGGTGAAGTAGGCGCGCCGCACCTCGTGGATGCGGTCGAAGTGCTCCATGTTGCGGACGTAGACGTCCACGCGGCAGATGTCGTCGAGCGTGCCGCCCGCGGCCTCCACCGCCGCCTTCAGGTTCTCGCAGACCTGGCGCGTCTGCGCCGCGATGTCGCCGATGCCGACGAGCCTGCCGTCCGGCCCCTTCGCCAGCATCCCGGAGATGAACAGCAGGCGCCCGCGCGCCTCCGTGATCGTCGCCTGCGAGAAGTGTCCACTCGGCCGCGGGAGCCGCTCGGACGTGACCTGGCGCTTCGGCATGGCGTTCCTCCCTCCTGCGGCGACTGTGCCGCCGGCGGGCGCGGCGGGGAAGGGGCTTCGCGCGCGGCCCCGCCCGGGCGTATGCTCGCCGCGCCGCGCCCCCTCGGGAGAGGACCCGCCGCATGTCCCAGCAGAGCATCGTCCAGGCCCTCTCCGTCGCGCGCGTGCGCGCCGACGTCGAGCGGATCACGACGGAGATCCCCTCCCGTCTCGCCGGCTCCGAGAACGGCCGGCGCATGGCGGAGTACAGCCGGGACGCGCTGCGCGCGGCGGGCGTGCCGGCCGAGGTGCAGGAGACGCCCGGCCTCGTCAGCTTCCCCGGCAAGGGCGAGCTGCAGGTCCTCGCGCCGCGCGCGATCGCGATCGAGGCGAACACGCTCGGCCACAGCCTGCCGACCCTGCCGGAGGGCGTGAGCGGCGAGCTGATGGACGTCGCCTCCGGCGCCTTCGAGGAATACGAGGGACGCGACGCGACCGGGAAGATCACGCTCTCCGAGCTCTCCTACCACCCGGCGCGGCACGAGAAGCAGCGCATCGCCGCGCTGATGGGCTCGACCGGCTGCGTGATGATGAACTGGGGCCATGCGGAGAACACCGCCGTGCCCTTCGGCTCGGTCAAGCCCGCCTGGGGCAACCCGACGCCCGAGGCGCTGCGCGACGAGATGCCGACCCTGCCCTGCATCGGCATCGCGCGCACCGCGGGCCTCGCGCTGCGCGAGATGCTCAAGGCCGGGCCGGTGCGCGTGCGCATGCGCGCCCATGTCGAGAACGGCTGGCGGCCGGTGCAGATCACGGTGGGCGAGATCCGCGCGCCGCGGGGCGAGGACTTCGTCGTCGTCGGCGGCCACCAGGACTCCTGGCCGGGCCCGCAGGCCACCGACAACGCCGCGGGCAACGCCGTCATCATGGAGCTCGCGCGGGTGTTCGCGCAGCACCGCGACAAGCTGCGGCGCGGCCTGGTGTTCGGCTTCTGGACCGCGCACGAGACCGGCACGATGGTCGGCTCCTCCTGGTACGTGGACCGCAACTGGGACCGGCTGCGGCGCCACGCGGTGGCCTACCTGCAGATCGACCAGCCCGGCTGCGTCGGCACCTCGCGCTGGGGCACGAACTCCAACGTCGAGCTGCGGCGCTTCCACCAGGCGGTGGAGGCGCAGGTGCTCGGCGGCATGCCGAATTCCTGGCGGCGCGCGGTGAAGACCGGCGATTCCTCCTTCTTCGGGCTCGGCGTGCCGATGCTCGCGGGCAACACGGGCTACACCGAGGCGGAGCTGAAGGCGACGGCGCTCGCGACCCTCGGCTGGTGGCACCATTCGCTCGAGAACACGATGGACAAGCTCGACTGGTCGCTGATGGGGGTGCACCTGCGGGTGTATGGCGCATGGCTGTGGGAGCTGTGCACGGCGCCGGTGCTGCCCTTCGAGTTCGTCTCCGTCGCCGACCAGTTCATCGAGCGGCTCGGCGCGCTCGCGGGCGCAGGCGCCTCCGTCGGCCTCGCCGGCGCGCTGGAGCGGGCGCGGGAGTTCCGCGCCGCGGCGCAGCGGCTGGACGCGGCGGCGGAGCAGTGGCGGGCGCGCTACGCGGCCGGCGGGGTGGCGGACGAGGCGCCGGCGGAGACGCTCAACGCGTGCCTCAAGCGCCTCTCGCGGATGCTGGTGCCGCTGGCGAGCACGGCGAAGGGGACCTACGGCCACGATCCGTACGGGTACACGCCGCAGGGCTCCATGATCCCCTCGCTCTACGACGTGCCGAAGCTGCCGAAGCTGGAGGGCGAGGCGCGCTGGGTGCTGGAGACGAAGCTGGTGCGCGAGCGCAACCGCGTGGCCGACGCGCTGGACGACGCGCGGACGCTGATCGACGACACGCTGCGGCGGCTCGGCTGAGGGGAGGGCGGGCACCGTGGCGCGCATCGCGGTCGGCGGGTTCCACCACGAGACCAACTGCTTCGTCGAGCCGAGGACCGACTTCGCCTACTTCGCCAGCCACCGCGACCGCCCGCCGCTGGTGCGCGGCGAGGAGGTGATCCGCTGGCTCTCCGACACCAGCTTCGCCCTCTCGGGCTTCCTCGGGGCGATGGGCGGCGCGCACGAGTTCGTGCCGCTGGTCTGGACCAGCGGCGGCGCCGGCGGCCTCGTCACGCGCGACGCCTTCGAGCGCATCGCGGGCGAGATGGTCGGGCGGCTCTCCGCGGCGATGCCGGTGGACGCGGTCTATCTCGACCTGCACGGCGCGATGGTGACGGAGGAGTTCGAGGACGGCGAGGGCGAGCTGCTGCGCCGGGTGCGCGCCGCCGTCGGACCGGCGGTGCCGGTCGCGATCAGCCTCGACTACCACGCCAACGTCACGCCGCAGATGGTGCAGGCGACGGACGCGCTGCTCGGCTACCTGACCTACCCGCACGTGGACCGCATCGAGACCGGCGAGCGGGCCGCGCGGGCGGTGGAGCTCCTTCTCCGCCGCGGCCGCCCGCCGGGCCGCGCGCTGCGCAAGACGCCGTTCCTGATCCCGCTCAACGACCAGTGCACGCTGGTCGAGCCGTCGCGGAGCATCGTCGCGCGGTCGGCGGCGGCGGAGGGGGAGCTGGTGAACCTCTCCTACCTCGCCGGCTTCCCGCCCTCCGACCTGTTCTGGTGCGGACCCGCGGTGGTCGCGCACGGCTGGAGCCAGGAGGCGGCGGACCGCGCGGCGGACGCGCTGCTGCGCGAGATCGTGATGCAGGAGCCGAACTTCGCCGTCGAGATGGTCTCGCCGGAGGAGGGCGTGGCGCGCGCGATGGCGATCGCGCGCGACGCGACCCGGCCGGTGGTGATCGCCGACACGCAGGACAACCCGGGCTGCGGCGGCAACGCCGACACCACGGGCCTGCTGCGCGCGCTGGTGGAGGCGGGCGCGGAGGGCGCCGTGCTCGGTTTCCTCTGCGACGCCGAGGCCGCCCGCGCCGCGCATGCGGCGGGTGAGGGCGCGGAGCTGCGGATCGCGCTCGGCGGCCGGACGGGACCCGAGGGCGTGACGCCCTTCGAGGCGCGCTTCCGCGTCGCGCGCCTCGGCAGCGGCAGGTTCCGCACCACCGGCGTCGTCTCCGGCGGGCGGGAGGCGGATGTCGGGCCGATGGCGCTGCTGACCGTGGGCGGCGTCTCCGTCGCGGTCACCAGCAAGCGGCTGCAGGCGCTCGACCAGGCGCCGTTCCGCCATCTCGGCGTGGAGCCGGCGCGGCAGCGCATCCTCGCCCTCAAGAGCACCTGCCATTTCCGGGGCGAGTTCGAGCCGATCGCCGAGGCGGTGATCGTCGTGCTCGCGCCGGGCTATTACGGCGCGGACCCGGCGAAATATCCCTACCGGCGGCTGCGCCCCGGCGTGCGGCTGCGGCCGCTCGGGCCGGACCGCGTGTAGGGAAACGCCGCGCGAGGAAGGAGGACACCGTGCCGAAGGGCTACATCTTCGCCGAGATCGAGGTCACCGACCCGGCGACCTACGAGCAGTACAGGCCGCTCGCCGCGGCGGCGATCGCGGCGCATGGCGGACGCTACCTGGTGCGTGGCGGCGAGCCGCGGGCGCTGGAGGGCGACCGTTCGCCGAAGCGCGTCGTTGTGCTGGAATTCGACAGCCCCGAGCAGGCGGAGGCGTTCTACCGCTCCCCCCAGTACCAGGAGGCGCTGGCCATCCGCCAGCGGTCCTCCAAGGGCCATCTCTACCTGCTGACCGGCGCGGCCTCGCCCTCCGGCTGAGCGGCGGTCCTACCGGACCAGCTCGCGCGCCATGTCGTCGAGGCCGCGCAGCGTCAGCGGGAACATGCGCCCTTCCATGATCTCGCCCACCATGCCGATCGAGCGCGTGTGCCCCCAGAAGTCCTGCGGCACCGGGTTCAGCCAGGCGGAGCGGCGGAAGTGGCCGGTCAGCCGCTCCAGCCAGGCGCGCCCGGATTCCTCGTTCCAGTGCTCGACGCTGCCGCCGACCTGGGTGATCTCGTAGGGGCTCATCGAGGCGTCGCCGACGATGACGAGCTTGTAGTCCGGCCCGTAGGTGCGCAGCACCTCCGCGGTCGGCACCGTCTCGTCGCGGCGGCGGCGGTTGCTCCGCCAAAGCCGCTCGTAGGGGCAGTTGTGGAAGTAGAAGTGGACCAGGTGCTTGAACTCCGACCGCGCGGCGGAGAACAGCTCGCTCGAGATCCGCACGTGGTCGTCCATGGAACCGCCGATGTCGAGCAGCAGCAGCACCTTCACCGCGTTGCGCCGCTCCGGCACCAGGCGGAGGTCGAGCGTGCCGGCGTTGTGCGCGGTGGAGCGGATGGTGCCCGGCATGTCGAGCTCGGTCGCCGCTCCCTCGCGCGCGAAGCGGCGCAGGCGGCGCAGCGCGATCTTCATGTTCCGGGTGCCGATCTCGACGTCGTCGTCGAGGTCGCGGAACTCGCGCCTGTCCCACACCTTCACCGCGCGGCGGTGGCGCGACCCGTCCTGGCCGATGCGCACGCCCTCGGGGTTGTAGCCGTAGGCGCCGAAGGGCGAGGTGCCGCCGGTGCCGATCCACTTCGAGCCGCCCTGGTGGCGGCCCTCCTGCTCGGCGAGGCGCCGGCGCAGCGTCTCCATCAGCGCCTCGAAGCCGCCCAAGGCCTCGATCCGCGCCATCTCCTCGGGCGTGAGGACCTTCTCGGCGACGAGGCGCAGCCACTCCTCCGGGATCTCCCCCTCGGGCGCGCCCGGCGGGCGTTCGAGGCCCCGGAACACCTCGCCGAAGATGCGGTCGAAGCGGTCGAGGTGGCGCTCGTCCTTCACCAGCGCCGCGCGGCTCAGGTAGTAGAAGTCGTCGAGGTCGTAGGCGGCGACCCGCGCCTTCATCGCGCCGAGCAGCGTCAGGTACTCGGTCAGCGAGACCGGCAGGCCCGCCTGGCGCAGCGCGAGGATGAAGGTCGCGAACACCGACGCCGGGCCGTCAGGCGCCGGCGCGGCGCGAGAGGAAGGCGAGCCGCTCGAACAGGTGCACGTCCTGCTCGTTCTTCAGCAGCGCGCCGTAGAGCGGCGGGATGATCAGCTTGCCCTCCTTCGCGCGCAGCGCCTCGGGCGGCAGGTCCTCGACCATCAGCAGCTTGAGCCAGTCGAGCAGCTCCGAGGTCGCCGGCTTCTTCTTGAGGCCGGGCACCTCGCGGATCTGGAAGAAGACGTTCAGCGCCTCCCGCACCAGGTCCTTGCGCAGGTCGGGGTAGTGGGCCTGGACGATGCGCTCCATCGTCTCGCGGTCGGGGAAGCGGATGTAGTGGAAGAAGCAGCGGCGCAGGAAGGCGTCCGGCAGCTCCTTCTCGTTGTTCGAGGTGATGATGACGATGGGGCGCCGCTTCGCGACGACCGTCTGCCGCGTCTCGTACACGTGGAACTGCATGCGGTCGAGCTCGAGCAGCAGGTCGTTCGGGAACTCGATGTCGGCCTTGTCCACCTCGTCGATCAGCACCACCACAGGATCGGGCGATTCGAAGGCCTCCCACAGCTTGCCGCGGACGATGTAGTTGGCGATGTCGTGCACCCGCGGGTCGCCGAGCTGGCCGTCGCGCAGGCGCGCGACCGCGTCGTACTCGTAGAGGCCGTGCTGCGCCTTGGTGGTGGACTTGATGTGCCAGTCGATCAGCCGGTAGCCGAGCGACCGCGCGACCTCGTGCGCGAGCACGGTCTTGCCGGTGCCGGGCTCGCCCTTGACGAGCAGCGGGCGCTGCAGCGCGATGGCGGCGTTCACCGCCACCTCGAGGTCGCGCGAGGCGATGTAGCGTTCGGTGCTCCTGAAGGCGGCCACCCGGCGACTCCCTGCTGTGCGACGGCGCGGGCAGTTTCGGCCGGGCGCCGCGGGCAGGCAAGGGGGCGGGCCGGACCGCAGGGCCGGGGCGCCGGAGGGGCCATTGCGGGCGCGCCGCGGCGGCGGCACATTGCGCGCCCTCCCGGAGGTGGGGCTTGGAGATGGCGGACGCGACGACGAGGAGCTGGCACGGGATCGTGCTCGACGTGCTGAGGCGGAACGAGGTGCGGCTCGTCACCTACGTCCCCGACAACGTGCTGCGGCCGCTGATCGAGGGCGCGCACGCCGACCCGTTCTTCACCGCCTTCCCGACGGCGCGGGAGGAGGAGGCGGCCGGCATCGTCTGCGGCGCCTGGATGGCCGGGATGCGCGGCATCGTGCTGATGCAGACGAGCGGCTTCGCGACCCTGCCGAACGTGCTCGCCTCGCTCGCCTGCGCCTGCCAGATCCCGCTGCTGATGATGGTCTCGGAGCGCGGCACGCTCGGCGAGTTCAACCTCGGCCAGGCGCTGGTGTGCCGGACGATGCGCCCCGTGCTCGACGCCCTCGGCGTCGAGCACCACACCATCACGCGGCTCGACGAGGCGGAGTTCATCGTGGACCGCACGATCCGCCAGGCGGTCGGGACGCAGGCGCCGGCCTGCCTGATCCTCTCGCCGCTGCTGACCGGCGGCAAGGTGGCGTCTTGAGCGGGGAGGGGACGCGGATGCTCCGCAACACCAGGGTGATGAACCGCTTCGACCTGACGCGGCGCCTCGTGGCGAAGCTGAAGGACGAGGCGGTGGTCGGCGGGATCGGCTTCTCGAACTTCGATCTCTGGGCGAGCAGCGCGGGCCGGGCGGAGAACTTCTACATGCTCGGCAGCATGGGCCTCGCCGTGCCGATCGCGCTCGGCGTCGCCATCGCGCAGCCGCGGCGCAAGGTGTTCGCGCTGGAGGGCGACGGCTCGCTGCTGATGCAGCTCGGCTGCCTCGCAACGGTGGCGGCGCGGGCGCCGAGGAACCTCGCCATCGTCGTCTGGGACAACGGCGTGTACGCCATCACCGGCGGCCAGGCGACGCCGGCGGCGCAGGCGGGAACCGACATCGTCGCCGTCGCGCGCGGCGCCGGCATCGCGCAGAGCGCCTGGGCGAGCGACGAGGCGGAATTCGAGGCCCTGGCCGAGCAGGCGCTCGCCGGCGACGGGCCCTGGCTGATCGCGGCGCGCATCGACGCCGAGCGGCCGGCGAAGCAGACGCCGCGCGACCCGGTGCTGCACCGCCAGCGCTTCATGCAGGGCATGGGCGTGCGCGAGGGCTGAGCTTGCGCGCCCCCCGCGCCGCGCTACTGTCGCGCGACGCGGGGGAGGAGGCGACGCATGCGGCCCAGGATCGCGGTGATCGGCGCCGGCGCCATCGGCGGCTATGTCGGCGGGCACCTCGCCCGCGCCGGCCACGACGTGACGCTGATCGACCCCTGGCCCGAGCACGTCGAGGCGATCCGCGCCCGCGGGCTCGAGATCTCCGGCATGACGGCGGAGGAGCACTGCGTGGTGCGGGTGCCGGCGATGCACCTCACCGAGGTGCAGTCCATCGCCAGGCAGCGCCCGGTGGACATCGCCCTGGTCGCGGTCAAGTCCTACGACACGGTCTGGGCGACGGCGATGATCGCCCAGTACCTGTCGGAGGGCGGCTACGTCGTCTCCCTGCAGAACTGCATCAACGAGGAGCGCATCGCCGGCGTCGTCGGCTGGGGCCGCACGGTCGGCATGATCGCCGCCACGATCTCGGCGGAGCTGGTCGAGGCCGGGCGGATCGTGCGCACCGGGCCGCGCGGCGGCACGGACGGCCACGCGGTGTTCCGCGTCGGCGAGGTGCACGGGCGCATCACGCCGCGCGTCCGGGCGCTCGGCGAGATGGTCGCCTGCGTGGACACGGTGCACGTGACGACGAACCTCTGGGGCGAGCGCTGGTCCAAGCTCTGCGTCAACGGCATGCGCAACGGCGTCTCCGCCGCGACCGGCCTCAACGGCAACGAGCGCGACCGGCACGACGCGATCCGGCGCTTCACCATCCGCCTCGGCTCGGAGGCGGTGCGGATCGGCCAGGCGCTCGGCTACGCGCTGGAGGACATCGGCAACCTCAGGCCGGAGCTGCTCGCCCGCGCCGGGGAGGGGGACGCCGCGGCGCTGGAGGAGGTCGAGGCGCTCATCCTCGCCAAGAGCAACGCGGCGGCGCGCAGCGACATGCAGCGGCCCTCCATGGCGCAGGACATGGCGAAGGGGCGGCGCACCGAGATCGACTTCATCAACGGCACCATCGCCGCCGAGGGCGCGCGCATCGGGATCAGGGCGCCGGCCAACGAGGCGATCACGCGCGTGGTGAAGCAGGTCGAGCGGGGCGAGATCCCGGCCCGGCCGGAGAACGTCGCCTCCCTCTGAGGCGCCGCGCCGGCCTCAGGCCAGGGGCCGCGCGCCGCCGTCGGCCAGCGCGCGCACGGCGCCGAGCAGCGCCTCGGGCGCGACCGGACGGACGAGGAACCGGTCGAGCCGGCCGAGCACGCGGCCGCGGAGCGCCGCCGGCCCCTCGCCGGTCAGCACGACGGGCAGGCCGGGCCAGCGGCCGCGCAGCCGGCGCACCAGCTCGAACCCGTCCATGCCCGGGCCGAGGCCGATGGCGGTGACCAGCACCCGGGGCGGCCGCTGCTCGTGCGCGACGGCGAGCGCGTCCTCGCCGCTGCCCACCGCGGCGGTGCGCAGGCGCGCGGCGCGCAGCGCCTCGGCCAGCGGGGCGCGGAGGGCCGCGTCGGGCTCGACCAGCAGCACGTCCATCGGCGCCATTCCCGTGCGGGCGGCGCGGCCGGCGGGGCCGCGACCATCCGGAATGCGCGGCGGCGCACAAGGTTCCCGCGCCGCCGGCCCGCGCGGGGCGCCGCGGCTTGACGCGCAAATCCCCCCGTCCCTACGGTGCGCCGCGAACGCCCGAGGCCCGGCTCCAGCGGGCGCGGGGAGCATGGGAGGGAAGGCGTGGATTTCGCCTATTCCGAGAAGGTCGAGGCGCTGCGCGCGCGGCTGCTCGCCTTCATGGACGAGCACATCTACCCGAACGAGCCGGTCTACCACGCCCAGCAGGCGGCGATGGCCGACCGCTGGCAGCCGGTGCCGATCCTCGAGGAGCTGAAGCCGAAGGCGCGCGCGGCGGGGCTGTGGAACCTGTTCCTGCCGCATTCGGAGCGCGGCGCCGGCCTCACCAACCTCGAATACGCCCCGCTCGCCGAGATCATGGGCCGCGTGCACTGGGCGAGCGAGGTGTTCAACTGCTCGGCGCCCGACACCGGCAACATGGAGACGATCGAGCGCTACGGCACCGAGGAGCAGAAGCGCCAGTGGCTCGATCCGCTGCTCGCCGGCGAGATCCGCTCCTGCTTCGCGATGACGGAGCCCGACGTCGCGTCCTCCGACGCGACGAACATCCAGACGCGCATCGTGCGCGACGGCGACCACTACGTGATCAACGGGCGGAAGTGGTTCTCCTCCGGCGCCGGCGATCCGCGCTGCAAGATCTTCATCGTCATGGGCAAGACCGATCCGGACAACCCGGACCGGCACCGCCAGCAGTCCATGATCCTGGTGCCGCGCGACACGCCGGGGCTGACGATCAAGCGCATGCTGCCGGTCTTCGGCTTCGACGACGCGCCGCACGGCCATGCGGAGGTGGTCTTCGAGAACGTGCGCGTGCCGGCCTCGAACATCCTGCTCGGCGAGGGGCGGGGCTTCGAGATCGCCCAGGGCCGCCTCGGCCCCGGGCGCATCCACCACTGCATGCGCGCGATCGGCATGGCCGAGCGGGCGCTGGAGAAGATGTGCCGCCGCGCGCTGGAGCGGAAGCCCTTCGGCCGCCCGCTCGCCGACCAGGGCGTGACGCGCGAGCGCATCGCGCAGGCGCGCATCCTGATCGACCAGGCGCGGCTGCTCGTGCTGCACGCCGCCTGGCGGATGGACACCGTCGGCAACAAGGTGGCGCGGCGGGAGATCGCGGAGATCAAGGTCGCCGTGCCGGCCATGGCCTGCCAGGTCGTGGACTGGGCGATCCAGGCGCATGGCGGCGGCGGCGTGACCGACGACTTCGGCCTCGCGCAGATGTACAAGTACGCGCGCACGCTGCGCATCGTGGACGGCCCGGACGAGGTGCACCGCGACCAGCTCGCGCGGCTCGAGATCAACCAGTACCGCCCGCCGAGGAACACGCCCGCATGACGACGCGAAGCCTGGAAGGCACCCTGTTCGACCTCGCCGGCAAGGTCGCCGTCGTCACCGGCGGCTCCAAGGGCATCGGCCGCGCCATCTGCGAGCGCCTCGCGCAGCACGGCGCGAGGGTCGTCGTCTCCTCGCGCAAGCTCGATGCGTGCGAGCAGGTGGCGGAGGGGATCCGCGCGCGCGGCGGCGAGGCGGTGGCGCAGGCCTGCCACATCGGCCGCAAGGAGGACCTGCAGGCGCTGGTGGACCGGACCACCGAGCGCTGGGGCCGGATCGACGTCCTGGTCTGCAACGCCGCGGTCAACCCCTACTACGGCCCCTCCCTCGGCATCCCGGACGAGGCCTTCGACCGCATCATGGCCTCGAACATCAAGAGCAACCTCTGGCTCTGCAACATGGCGTTCCCGGGGATGGCGGAGCGCGGCGGCGGGTCGGCGATCATCGTCTCCTCGATCGGCGGCTTCCGCGGTTCGGTCATGCTCGGCGCCTACGCGATCTCCAAGGCCGCCGACATGCAGCTCGCGCGCAACCTCGCCTGCGAATGGGGGCCGAAGGGCATCCGGGTGAACTGCATCGCGCCGGGCCTGGTGCGCACCGACTTCGCCCGCGCGCTGTGGGAGAACCCGGAGAACGCGCGCAAGCGCATCCGCGAGACGCCGCTGCTCCGCCTCGGCGAGCCGGACGACATCGCCGGCGCCGCGGTGTTCCTCGCCGCGCCGGCGAGCGCCTTCATGACCGGACAGACCATCGTGGTGGATGGCGGCGTGCTTGCCGGGCAGCCGGCGGCCGCCGACGCCTGAGGCGGGCATGGGCGGGACCGCGCCCACCGGGGGCGTTCCCGCGCTGGTCCCGGTGCTGCCGAACCACCGCTTCGACGAGGCGGCGCTGACGCGCTACCTCGCCGGGCGGCTGCCGGGCTTCGGGGGCGGCGCGCCGGTGACGGTGCGGCAGTTCCAGGGCGGGCAGTCGAACCCGACCTTCCACGTGCAGACCGAGGCCGGCGCCTACGTGCTGCGCAAGAAGCCGCCCGGGAAGCTGCTGCCGAGCGCGCACGCGGTGGAGCGCGAGTACCGCGTCCTCAGCGCCCTGCAGGGCAGCGCGGTGCCGGTGCCGCGCACGCGGCTGCTCTGCGAGGACCCCTCCGTCATCGGCACGCCGTTCTTCCTGATGGACCACGTGCCGGGCCGCGTCTTCGCCGACCGCGTGATGCAGCCCGCCGAGCCCGCGGAGCGGGCGGCGGTGTACGAGGACATGGCGCGCGTGCTCGCCGCCCTGCACCGCGTGGACTGGCGCGCCGCGGGGCTCGAGGGCTTCGGCCGGCCGGAACGCTACATGGCGCGCCAGGTGGATCGCTGGACGCGGCAGTGGGAGGCCTCGAAGGTCGAGGAGATGCCGGCGATGGACCGCCTCATCGCCTGGCTGCCCGCCCACCTGCCGGAGGACGACGAGGCGGCGATCGCGCACGGCGACTTCCGCCTCGGCAACCTGATCCTGCACCCGGAGGAGCCGCGCATCGTCGCGGTGCTCGACTGGGAGCTCTGCACCATCGGCCATCCGCTGGCCGATCTCGGCTACACCTGCCTCACCTACCACATCCCGCCGGGGCCGGACGGCATCGCCGGCACCTGGGGCGCGGACCTCGCCGGCACCGGCATCCCGACGGAGCGCGAGTTCGTCGCCCGCTACTGCGCCCATGCCGGCCGGGCGGTGCCGGAGAGGATCGACGCCTTCGTCGTCTTCTCGATGTTCCGCCTCGCCGCGATCGTCGCCGGCGTGTGGCGGCGCGCGCTGGACGGCAACGCCGCGGACCCGAGCGCGATCGGCTACCGCGACCGCTACCGCGGCCTCGCCGAGCGCGCCTGGGAGATCGCGCAGGCGATGGCATGAGGAGGGGGAGGACGCGCATGGCCCTCCCCCGGCGCGCCGCGCGGACCACGCATCTCTGACCGGAACGGGACCCGCCGCATGGACTTCGCCCTCACCCCCGAGCAGGAGGCCGTGCGCGACGCCGTCGCGCGCATCTGCGCCGGATTCGGCGACGACTACTGGCTCGCGCGCGACCGCGAGGGCGGATTCCCGGCGGAGTTCCACCAGGCGCTGGCGAAGGACGGCTGGCTCGGCATCTGCATGCCGGAGAGGTACGGCGGCGCGGGCCTCGGCGTGACCGAGGCGGCGATCATGATGCAGACCATCGCCCAGTCGGGCGCCGGGATGAGCGGCGCCTCCGCCGTGCACATGAACATCTTCGGCCTGATGCCGGTCGTCGTGTTCGGCAGCGACGAGCAGAAGGCCCGCATGCTCCCGCCGCTGATCGCGGGGCGGGAGCGCGCCTGCTTCGCGGTGACCGAGCCGAACACCGGCCTCGACACCACGCGCCTCAGGACGCGCGCCGAACGGCGCGGCGACCGCTACGTGGTGCACGGGCAGAAGGTGTGGATCAGCACCGCGCAGGTGGCGGAGAAGGTGCTGCTGCTCGCCCGCACCACGCCGGCCGAGCAGGTGCGCAGGCGCACCGAGGGGCTCTCGCTCTTCTACACCACGCTCGACCGCAGCCGCGTCGAGGTGCGCGAGATCGAGAAGATGGGCCGCAAGGCCGTGGACTCGAACCAGGTGTTCTTCGACGGCCTCGAGGTCCCCGTCGAGGACCGCATCGGCGAGGAGGGCCGCGGCTTCGAGTACATCCTGCACGGCCTCAACCCCGAGCGCATCCTGGTCGCGGCGGAGGCGGTGGGCCTCGGCCTCGTCGCGCTCGACCGCGCGGCGAAGTACGCGAGGGAGCGCGTCGTCTTCGGCCGCCCGATCGGCCAGAACCAGGCGATCCAGCACCCGCTCGCCGAGTGCTGGATGGAGCTGGAGGCGGCGCGGCTGATGACGCTGCAGGCCGCCTGGCGCTACGACCGCGGCCTGCCCTGCGGCCCGCAGGCCAACGCCGCGAAGTACCTGGCCGCCGAGGCCGGCTTCAAGGCCTGCCAGCAGGCGGTGATGACCCACGGCGGCTTCGGCTACGCCAAGGAGTACCACGTCGAGCGCTACCTGCGCGAGGCGATGATCCCGCGCATCGCGCCGGTCAGCCCGCAGCTCGTCCTCTGCTTCATCGCCGAGAGGGTGCTCGGCCTGCCGAAGTCCTACTGAGCGCCGGGGCGGGGAGCGGATCACTCCACCCGCAGCGCTGCGCGCAGCTCCGCGACGCCGAGCGGGTCCTCCGCCGCCGCGAGCCGGGCCGCGGCGAGCGCGGCGAAGCGGTGCAGCAGCGCGCGCCGGCGCGCCGGGGCGAGGGGGTGCGCGGGCGCGTCGCGGATCAGCGCCGCCTCCGCCGCCTCGGCGACCACCAGCCCCACGTCCTCGGGCAGCAGCTCCTGCGGGAAGTCGAGGTCCACGGCGAAGAACAGCCGGTCGCAGTACTCGCGGTATTCCGGCCACTTCGCGTCGGCGAGGAAGTCGCGCGCCCCGGACTTCACCTCGATCACCGCGAAGCCGCCGTCGGGCAGCAGGGCGAGGATGTCGGCGCGGCGGCCGTTGGGGAGGGGCACCTCCGTCACCGGTGCCCAGCCCCGGCGCAGGCAGAAGCGGGTGGCGGCGCGGCAGACGAGGGCGGTGCGCGCGGCGGGGGCGGGGGCGATGCTCATGGCGCAGGTTCGCCCTTCGTTCGCGCATCGGTCAAGGGCGGGAGGGAACCGGCGCGCCCATCGCACGTGAAAGCATCATGGTTGCCACGCGCTTCGCGGTCGCGGTGCACATCCTGCTGCTGCTCGCCATCGAGCAGTCCGGCCAGGCGACCAGCGCGCGGATCGCGGCGAGCGTGAACACCAACCCGGTGGTGATCCGCCGCATCGCCGGCCGGCTCGCCCGGGCCGGCCTGATCCGGGTGCGCCGCGGCCCCGGCGGGGCCGAGCTGGCCAGGCCGCCGGAGAGCATCACCCTCGGCGAGGTCTGGCGCGCCATCCACCCGGCGGATACCCCGCTCCTCTCGATGCACCGGCCCAATCCCGAGGACCCGATCGGGCGGCGCGTCCCCGACATGATCGGGCCGGCCTTCCGCGCCGCCGAGCGGGCGCTGACCGACAGCCTGTCGAGCACCACCCTCGCCTCGCTGCTCGCGAGGGCGGAGGCGCCCCATTGACGTCGCCGCTCCCGGTTCGGCGCCGGCGCTAGAAGGTCTCGGTCCAGGGCCGGAGCTCGATCTCCCAGCTCCAGGCGCTGCGCGGCTGGCGGACCAGATGCAGCGCCGTCGCCGCGATCGCGTCCGGGTCGAGCAGCGTGTCCCGGCCGGCATCGGGCCGGCCCGCGCCGCGGATGCCGCCGTCGATGACGATGTGCACGACGTGCACGCCCTGCGGGTGCAGCTCGCGCGCCAGCGACTGCGCCAGGCCGCGCAGCGCGAACTTCCCCATCGCGAAGGGCGCGGAGCGGGGATAGCCCTTCACGCTCGCGCTGGCGCCGGTGAGCAGGATCGCCCCGCGCCCGCGCGCGAGCATCCGCCGCGCCGCCTGCTGCGCGACGAGGAAGCCGCCGAAGGCGCAGACCTCGAGCGCGCGCCGCACCTCCGCGGGATCGAGCTCCGTGACCGGCCCGCGCACCCGGTAGGAGGGGTTGTACACCACCACCTCCGCGGCCTCGCCCGCGGCGGCGAACAGCGCGGCCACCTGCGCCGGGTCGGCGGCATCGCAGGCATGGGCCGTGGCGCCGGTCTCGGCGCAGAGGGCGGCGAGCTTCGCCGTGTCGCGCGCGGCGAGCCGCACCGCGTAGCCCTCGCGGGCGAGCAGCCGCGCGAGCGAGCCCGAATAGCCCTCGCCGGCCCCGACGATCAGCGCCTCCGCCATCTCCGCCTCCCCTTACCGAACGCGAGCGGGCAAGCCCCGGGCGCGCCGGCCTGCGCCGGCGGCGCGCCGATGCGAGAGACGTTCCTTCACGCCGCCTCGCCGATCCAGCCCTGCGCGGCCTCGTCGGCGCCGGAGGGCAGCGGCGCCGTCGGGTCCTCGATCCAGGCGAGGATGTCGCGCACCACCGCCGGCCCGTTGCGGTCGCGCAGGAGCTGGTGGTGGCCCTCCGCGTAGTAGCCGACGCGCGCCCGCGCGCTCGCCGGCAGCGAGCGCAGCACGCGGCGCGTCGGCCCGGCCGGCACGAGCTGGTCGCGGGCGCCGTAGAGCAGCAGCGTCGGCGGGTGGCGCGGCGAGGCGGTGCCGAAGCGCGGCGCCGCGGCCACCGCCTCGTCCATCAGGTCCACCAGGCCCTTGGCGGCGTCCACGCGCGTCTCGCGGATGATCAGCGGGTCGCGCGACCAGCGCTGCAGCCGCTCGATGTTGTCGGTCGGCGTGATGCCGCCCACGGTGTTGCGGAAGGCGACGAGCGGGATGGTCCGGGCCGCCGCGTCCAGGATCCAGCGCACCAGCGCCGGCATGGTGCTGCGCCCCCAGACCGCCGGGGCGAGCAGCACGTAGCCGTCCACCGGCGGCGGCTCCGCGGAGGCGGCGGCGACCATGATCACCGAGGCGCCCATGCTCTCGCCGAGCAGGACCAGCGGCACGCCGGGATGGCGCGCGCGGATCAGGCGCGCCGCGGTGGCGGCGTCGTGGGCAAGGGTCTCGGCGCCGGCCCAGATCCCCCGGTGCGGCGCCTGGCCGAAGCCACGCTGGTCGTAGGCATAGACCGCGACGCCCGCGGCGGTGAACAGCGGCGCCGGGTCCTCGGCGAAGCTGCGGGCGTACTCGTTGAACCCGTGCAGGGCGAGGATCACCGCGCGCGGCGGGCGGCCGCCCGGCGGCAGCCATCTGTGCAGCGGCAGGCGGGCGCCGTCGGCCATCACCAGCGCGTCCCCGGCGAGGCTCGGCTCGCCGACCGGCGGGCCCATCGGGATCATGCGCGGCGTGCAGGCTGCCGTGGCGGTCGCCGCCGCGCCGGCCAGGGCGGCCCGGAGGAGCCGGCGGCGCCTCATGCCGCCTCCGGGCGCGCCGCGTGCGCCGGCGCCCCCTCGTCGGCCGCGCGGCCCTCGCGCACCAGGCGGAGGAAGCTCACGTTCAGGTCGGCCCCGCGCGTGGACACGTCGAGGATGGGCAGCCCCGCGGCGCGGATCGCGTCGAGGATCGCCTCCCCGCGCGTCTCGCCCGTCCGGTAGCGGACGGTCAGCCGCCGCGGCGGCTCGAGCGCGGCGTCGAGGCCGGCGAGCGCGGCGGGCACGGCGGCGAGGTCGCGGTCGAGGGCGACGGTCAGCGCCTTGTCGTCGACCCGCGCGATGAGGTTGGCCGTGGTGTCGTGCGCGACCAAGCGCCCGTTGCCGATGATCGCGATCCGGTCGCAGAGCGTCTCCGCCTCCTCGAGGTAGTGGGTCGTGAGCACGATGGTGGTGCCCCGCGCGTTGAGGCCGCGGATCATGCGCCGGAGCTGCTCGCGCAGCTCGACGTCCACGCCGGCCGTGGGCTCGTCGAGCACCAGGACGGGCGGGTCGTGCACCATCGCCTTCGCCACCATCAGGCGCCGGCGCACCCCGATCGGGTCCGTGGCGAGGTCCACGCCCCAGACGGTGGCAACGCCGGCCGTCTTCGCGACCAGGCCCGCGAGGATGCCGATCAGCGTGGACTTCCCCGCCCCGTTCGGCCCGAGCAGGCCGAAGAAGGCGCCGGTCGGGATCGCGAGGTCGATGCCGCGCAGCGCTTCCTTCGCCGGCGCCGGGCCGCGGGCGGCATAGGTCTTCCGCAGCCCGGCGATCTCGACGGCGAGGGTGGGGCGCTGCTGCAGGCTCATGCGGCTCACGCGATCGTGCGCTGCATACGATTAGGGCAAAGGGCCGGGCTGGTCCACCGCCACGCGCCTGTTATGGTGCGCGAAGTTCCTGTGCATTCCCTTGCGCGGCGGAGACGAGAGACACGGATGCGCGACGAGAGACAGACCGGGTACGCACCGAAGCCCGTCGAGGGCGTCACGCCGGTGCAGCGCATCGAGGTGACGGGCCGGAGCGTCCCCTGCGACGGCCGGATCGGGATGGACGGCCTCGGCCATCCCCGCGTCTGGCTCCGCATCGCGGAGCGGGAGGTCACCTGTCCCTACTGCTCGATCACCTACGTCCTCAAGGACGGCGCGGGTGACGACGACGGACACCACTGACGCCGAATCCGGCCGCGCGCCGGAGGCCGGGCGCCCGCGCGGACCCGTGGCCGAGGGCGCGACCGCGGCCGCGGCCGAGGCGGTGCCGGTCACGCCGCCGGGGCAGAAGCACCTCATCCTGGTGGACGGCTCGGGCTACATCTTCCGCGCCTTCCACGCGCTGCCGCCGATGACGCGCCCGGACGGGACGCAGGTGAACGCCGTCTACGGCTTCGTCCAGATGATGGTGAAGTTCCTCTCGGAGCACCGCGGCAGCCACATCGCCGTCGTCTTCGACGCCTCGCGCCAGACCTTCCGCAACGACATCTACCCGGACTACAAGGCCCACCGGCCCGAGCCGCCGCCGGAACTGGTGCCCCAGTTCGCCCTGATCCGCGAGGCCGCCGACGCGCTCGGCGTGGCCAAGATCGAGCGGCCCGGCTTCGAGGCCGACGACATGATCGCCGCCTACGCCAGGGCCTTCGTCGCCGAGGGCGGGCGGGTGACCATCGTCTCCTCCGACAAGGACCTGATGCAGCTCGTCAGGCCCGGCGTCGAGATGCTCGACCCGATCAAGCAGAAGCCGATCCGCGAGGCGGAGGTGATCGAGCGCTTCGGCGTGCCGCCGGAGAAGGTGGTGGACGTGCAGGCGCTGGCCGGCGACTCGACGGACAACGTGCCCGGCGTCCCAGGCATCGGCGTCAAGACCGCGGCCCAGCTCATCGCCGAGTACGGCAGCCTGGAGGCGCTGCTCGACAACGCGGAGAGGATCAGGCAGCCGAAGCGGCGCGAGGCGCTGCTCGCCAACCGCGAGCAGGCGCTGCTCTCGAAGCGCCTGGTGAAGCTCGACGCCGACGCGCCGCTGACCCTGCCGATCGAGGCGCTGGAGGCGCGCCCGCCGCCGCGCGCGGCGCTGGAGAGGTTCCTGCGCGAGAACGGCTTCCGCAGCATCCTCGCGCGCCTCGGCTTCGACGGGGCGGCCGGCGGCACGCCGGCGCGACCGGCGGAGGCCGCGCCGGCCCCGGCGCCCGCCCTGGACCAGCCCTACGGCCCCTACGAGACGGTGACGACGATCGAGGCGCTGCAGGCCTGGATCGCCGAGGCGAGGGCCGCCGGCGTCGTCGCCTTCGACACCGAGACCGCCGGGCTCGACGCGCTGAACGCGCCGCTCGTCGGCGTCTCGCTCGCCACCGCGTCGGGCCGCGCCTGCTACGTGCCGCTGCGCCACGGCCGCGCCCCGGCCGAGGGGACGGCCGACATGCTCGCGCCGCCGCCGCCCGCCCAGCTCGCGCCCGAGGCGGCGCTCGCGGCGCTGAAGCCGCTGCTCGAGGACCGCACCGTGCTCAAGGTGCTGCATCACGCGAAGTTCGACCTCGAGGTGATGCTGCGCGAGCCCACCGTGCCGATCGACGTCCGGCCGGTGGACGACACGATGATGATCTCCTACGCGATGGACGCCGGGCGCCACGGGCACGGGATGGACGAGCTGTCGCTGCGCCACCTCGGCCACCGCCCGATCCCCTACGACGAGGTGACGGGCACCGGCCGCGCGCGCCTCCCCTTCGCGATGGTGCCGCTCGACAAGGCCACCGCCTACTCGGCCGAGGACGCGGACGTGACGCTGCGCCTCTGGCTGCTGCTGCGGCCCCGGCTGCGGCCGGAGGGCGCGCTCGCGCTCTACGAGCAGGTCGAGCGGCGCATGATCCGCGTGCTGCGCGACATGGAGCTGATCGGCGTGCGCGTGGACGGCGCCGAGCTCGCGCGCATCGGCGAGGAGTTCACCGGCCGCTTGGCGGCGCTGGAGGCGGAGATCCACCGCCTCGCCGGCCGCCCCTTCGTCGTCGGCTCGCCCAAGCAGCTCGGCGAGGTCCTGTTCGAGGAGCTGAAGCTGCCCAGCGGCCGCAAGGGCAAGTCCGGCCAGTACTCGACCGACGTGACGGTGCTCGAGGAGCTGGCCGCGGTCACCGGCCACGAGCTCCCGCGCCGGGTGCTGGACTGGCGCCAGCTCGCCAAGCTGAAGTCCACCTACGTGGACGGGCTGCTCGCCGCGATCGACCCGCGCGACGGGCGCGTGCACACGAGCTTCTCGATGGCCGTGACCAGCACGGGGCGGCTTTCGAGCAACGAGCCGAACCTGCAGAACATCCCGGTCCGCACCGAGGAGGGCGCGCGCATCCGCCGCGCCTTCGTCGCCGATCCGGGCTTCGTGCTGGTGAGCGCCGACTACTCGCAGATCGAGCTCAGGCTGCTCGCCCATCTCGCCGAGGTGCCGACGCTGCGCGAGGCCTTCGCGCGCGGCGAAGACATCCACGCCCGCACCGCCTCGGAGATCTTCCGCATCCCGCCCGACAAGGTGGACCGGGAGGCGCGGCGGCGGGCGAAGACGATCAATTTCGGCATCATCTACGGCATGTCGGCCTTCGGCCTCGCCGCGCGGCTCGGCATCGCGCCGGGCGAGGCGCGGCAGATCATCGAGGCCTATTTCGCGCAGTATCCCGGCATCCGCGACACCATGGAGCGGCTGAAGGAGGACGCGCGCATCAACGGCTTCGTGCTGACGCCCTTCGGCCGCAAGCTCTGGATCCCCGAGATCAACCACAAGGACCCGGCGCGCCGCGCCGCAGCGGAGCGCGCGGCGATCAACGCCCCCTTCCAGGGCGGCGCGGCGGAGGTGATCAAGCGCGCCATGGTGCGCCTGCCGAAGGCGCTGAAGGACGCCGGGCTCGGGGCGCGCATGCTGCTGCAGGTGCACGACGAGCTGCTGTTCGAGGTGCCGGAGGCGGAGGTCGCGGCCACCGGCGCCGTGGTGCGGCGGGTGATGGAGGGGGTGGCGACGCTGCGCGTGCCGCTCGCCGTCGAGGTCGGCAGCGGGCGGAGCTGGGCCGAGGCGCATTGAGCGGCGGCGCGTACGGGGGCCGCTCGCATGTCCGGGGCGGCCGGCGTTCCCGCGGCCCGAGGCGGCGGCCGCCCGGCCGGGGCCGTCGCTGCGGCGCGACCGGAACGCGGTTCACGCAGATGTCGGGGGTGGGGCCAGGGGCGGCGGCCGCCTGCGCGACGCGACCCGCCTCCCGCCCGATGCCGCGTCGCGCTCTCCCGGCGGCCTGGCCCGCGATCGCCGCCGCATGGGCGTTGTTGGGCGGCTGCAACCGCCGTAATTTGCTGCGTCCGGGACGGACATACCCCATCCTCGCGCCATGACCCGCCGCCCGCTCCGCCTGCTCGCAGCCATCCTGGCGACGGTCGGCGTCGCGCTCGCCGGCGCCTGCGCGCCGGCGCCGGCCCACCTCGCCGGCCCGATCGCGCCGCCCGGCCTGCCGGTCGCCCCGGCCGCCTGCGACACCCGCTTCCGGATCGCCAACGCCTCGTCCGTCCCGATCGCGCAATTCTTCTTCAGCCACGCGAGCCAGCCCGACTGGGGGCCGGACCAGTTCCGGGCCCAGGGCCTGCCGCCCGGCCGCTCGGCGGTGTTCCGCGCCGCCCGCGCCGGCGAGTACGACTTCCGCGTGGTCATGGCCGACCGCCGCAGCGCCGAACTGCGCCGGGTGAACGTCTGCACCGTGCTGGAGATCACCGTCACCGACGCCGGGATGCGCGCGAGCCACGTCGGCGGCGGGGCCATCGCCCGCGCGCCCGGGACGCCGCCGGGCGGCGGCGTCCTCGTGGAAACCCCCATGCCGCGCGGCGTCGCGCCAGCCTATGTGCGCCGCTCCACCGGCACCGGCTTCGTCGTTGCCCACGGCGCGGTCGTGACCAACCTCCACGTCGTGGACAATTGCGGCCGCATCGTCGTCCGCGCCGCGGACGGGCGCGAGTTCGCGCCCGGCCAGCCCGTCCGCGCCGACGAGCGCCGCGACCTCGCCCTGCTCGCCGTGCCCGGCGAGGTCGGGCCGCCGCTCAGCTTCCGCTCCGGGCCGGTGCGCCGCGGCGAGGGGGTGGTGACCTACGGCTTCCCGCTCGCCGGCCTGCTCTCCTCCGGCCCGACCCTCACCACGGGCGAGGTCTCGGCGCTGACCGGCATCGGCGACAACGAGGCGCAGATCCAGATCAGCGCCCCGGTGCAGCCCGGCAGCTCCGGCGGGCCGCTGCTCGACCGGCAGGGCCAGGTGATCGGGATGGTGGTGGCCAAGCTGAACGCGGCGCGGGTCGCGGCGCGGCTCGGCGACATCCCGCAGAACGTGAACTTCGCGATCCGCCACGAGGAGGTGCTGGACTTCCTGCGCGAGGCCGGCATCCGCCCGGCGTTCGGCCCGCCGGGGGGCGTCCGTGGCGAGCGCAGCGCGGCGGAGGTGGGCGACATCGCCCATCCCTCCACCGTCTTCATCCGCTGCGAGCGGTGACCGGCCCCGGGCTCCGCGGGCCCCGGAAGAGGCCCTGATCGGAGGAGCCGCGGCATCTCTCCCTCCTTCCATGCCACGCTCGCCGGCTGCGGGGCGCTCGGCCTGTGGGCCTTCCTCGCCCTGCTCTCGCGCCGCGCCGGCGGGGTGCCGCCCCTGGCGCTGACCGCGCTCGGCTTCGCCGTTGGCGGGGCGCTCGGGCTTTGCGTGGTGATGGCGCGGCGGCGCGGCGGCCTGTCGCTCCTGCGCCAGCCCCTGCGGGCCTGGGCGCACGGGGTGGGCGGGCTGTTCGGCTATCACGCGCTCTACTTCGCCGCCCTGGCGCTGGCGCCGCCGGTCGAGGCGAACCTGGTCAACTACGCCTGGCCGCTGCTGGTGGTGCTGCTGTCGGCGCCGGTGCTGGGCATGCCGCTCGGGCCGCGGCGGCTCGCGGGGGTGGCGCTCGGCGCGCTGGGATGCGTGCTGCTGGTCGGGCCGGGCGTGGCGGGCGGCGAGGCGGGCACGGCGGCGCCGGCGCCCGCGCTCGGCTTCCTGTGCGCGGCGGGGGCGGCGCTGGTCTGGTCGCTCTACTCCGTGACCTCGCGGCGCCTGGCGGCGGTGCCGACCGAGGCGGTGGCCGGGTTCTGCCTCGCCACCGCGGCGCTCGCGGGGCTCGCGCATCTCGCCTTCGAAGCGCCGGTGCCGGCGCTCGGCGCCGGGCAGTGGCTGGCGGTGCTGCTGCTCGGCGCCGGGCCGGTGGGCGCGGCGTTCTTCCTCTGGGACATCGGCATGAAGCGCGGCGACCCGCGGCTGCTCGGCACCCTCGCCTACGCGACGCCGGTGGCCTCCACCCTGCTGCTGGTGGTGGCGGGGGAGGGAGCCTTCACCGGGCGCGTGGCGGCGGCGCTCGCGCTGGTGGCAGGCGGGGGGTGGCTGGCGGCCTCGGCGCGGCGATAGCCGGGTGGCGGCGTCCGCGGGCGCCGCTACCCCGGCCTGCGCAGCAGCGCGCGCACCACCTCCGCATGCCCCTGGTGGCGCGGCCCCTCGTCGAGCAGCACGGTGCCCTCGAGCAGCTCGACGATCTCCAGCGCGCCGCAGAACTCCGCCTCCACGATGGTCCGGCTCCAGAGCAGGGAGACGTCCTTCGGCCCCCCGCTCCGCCGGCCCTCCTGCGCCGGGGTGAAGCATTCCAGCGCCAGCATCCCGCCGGGGGCGAGGGCGCGCAGCGCGCCCTGCGCCGCGGCATGGCGATCGGCGGGCGGAAGGTGGACGAAGATCCAGGCGATGAGGTCGTAGGCCGCGGCGGGCCAGTCCCAGCGCGCCGCGTCCGCCACCACCGTCTCCAGCGTCACCCCGCGCCGCGCGGCGAGCGCCCGCGCCTTGGCGAGGCCGACCGCGGACCAGTCGAGGCTGGTCACCCGCAGGCCCTGCGCGGCGAGCCAGACGCCGTTGCGCCCCTCGCCGTCGCCCACCGCGAGCGCGCGCATCCCCGGCCGCAGCCAGGGGGCGAGGCTCTCCAGGTAGCGGTTCGGCGCCTCGCCGAACTGGAACCCCTCCCCCGCGTAGCGGGCGTCCCAGGCGGCGGCGTCGCTCATGGCGCGGTCGGGCGGGAGGCGTTGCCGCCCGTCCGCCCCCGTTCCGGCGGTTCCGGCCGTCCGCGGCCGGCCGTGGCGGCCGCGCCGTGGCGCGCGCCCGCTGGCACCGCCCCGCACGCGCTCACAGCGCGACGGGGACCGTGCGCGCGAGCGGCGGCAGCTGCGAGACCTCTGCGAACCAGGCGGCGAGCCGCGGCCGCCCGGGCCGCCACGGTTCGTGCGCGAAGCGGAAGTCGAGATAGCCGAGCGCGCAGCCGACCGCGATGGCGCCGATGTCGTCGAGGCCGGCCGGCGGATGCGCCTCCAGCCGGTCGAGGGTGCGCTCGATCGCCGCCCTCTGGCGCGCATCGTAGGCCCGCCGCCCGTCGTCCTGCGGCCAGACCATCTGCATGCGCCGGCCGACCGCGGCGTCGAGGATGCCGTCCGCCATCGCCTGGCGCACCAGGGCGCGGAACCGCTCCGGCGTGCCGGGCGGCGGGAAGAGCGGCGGCGCGGCGCCGAGGGTGTCGAGGTACTCGCAGATCACCGGGCTGTCGAACAGCGGCGTGCCGTCGAGGGCGATCAGGCACGGCACCTTGGAGAGCGGGTTGTCGCGCAGGAGATCGGGCGGCGAGGCGTGCGGGTCGCACGGCACCGCCTCGATCTCGTGGTCGATGCGGCGGGCGATGGCGCAGGCCATCACCTTGCGCACATAGGGGCTGGTGGGGGACCAGTGGAGCTTCATCGGCGATCTCGATCCTCCTTGGATCCTTTGAGTACCCGTCCGTCCGGCGGCGGCCCGCCGCGGCCGGCCGCGCCGGCGCGCCTCAGCGGAAGCTGTCCTTGGCCGCGCGGATGCGGGCGAAGGTCGCGACGTCCGGCGCGCGCAGGAACGGGTTGGCCGCGAGTTCCTGCGCGATCGTCGTGGGCACGGTGGGCCTGCCCGCGGCGCGCTGCGCCCGGGCCTCCTCGGCGCGCGCTAGCAGCGCGGCGTTGTCGGGCTCCACGGTCAGGGCGAAGCGCGCGTTGCTCTCGGTGTATTCGTGGCCGCAGCAGACCAGCGTCTCCGGCGGCAGCGCGGCGAGGGCGCGCAGGCTGCGGAACATCTCCTCGGCGGTGCCCTCGATCAGCCGGCCGCAGCCGAGGGAGAACAGCGTGTCGCCGCACAGCACCACCGCGGCGTCGGCGAAGTGGTAGCAGACCTCGCCTCGCGTGTGGCCGGGGCTGTCGATCACCGCGGCGGCGGATCCGCCGAACCCCACGGTGTCGCCGGGCGCGACGGGGAGGTCGAGCGGCGGCAGGCGATGGGCGTCGGCCTTGTTGCCGACCACCTTCGCATCGGGGAAGCGGCGCTTCACCTCCGCGACCCCCGCCACGTGGTCGCCGTGGTGGTGGGTGAGGAAGATCAGGTCGAGCCGCCCGCCGGCCTTCTCCGCCGCCGCGATGGCGGGCGCCGCCTCGCCCGGGTCGCAGATCGCCACCTCGCCGCGGGCGCCGCGGAGCAGCCAGATGTAGTTGTCCTGAAGACACGGCACCGGCTCGACCGTGATCGTCATCGCTGTCGCTCCTTCCCTCGGGCTGCGGGCCCCATCCCAACGCGCCGCCGTCGGCCCTATATCCCCTGGCATGACGGGGGAGGTCCATGGCGGCATCGGCGCGTTCTACGCCACCCCGGCCGGACGGGTCGCCGCCCGGTTGGTGCGCGCGCGGCTGCGCGAGCTCTGGCCCAGCCTGGACGGGCGCTCGGTGCTCGGCCTCGGCCATGCGGACCCCTATCTCGACCTCTGGCAGGGCGAGGCGGCGCGGCTGGTGGCGCTGCGGCCGCGCCAGCTCGGGCCGCCCCGCGCCGCCTTCCGCTCCGGCGGTCGCCCTGGTCCCCGCGGCGGCGGCGTCATGGCGGAGGAGGAGGCGCTCCCCTTCCCGGATCTCTGCTTCGACCGTGTGCTGATGGTCCATGGGCTCGAGGTGGCGGAGAACGTCCGTCGCCTCCTGCGCGAGGCCTGGCGGGTGCTCCGGGACGACGGGCGGCTGCTGGTGGTGGTGCCGAACCGACGCGGCCTCTGGGCGCATTTCGAGACGACTCCCTTCGGCCACGGCCAGCCCTATTCGCCGGGCCAGCTCGGCCGGCTGCTGGCGGACCATCTGTTCCGGGTCGAGCGGCGCGACGCCGCGCTGTTCCTGCCGCCCTTCGGCTTCCGGGCGGTGCTGCCCGTCGCCGAGTTCTGGGAGCGGGCGGGCCGCGCGCTCTGCCCGCCGCGCCTCGCAGGCCTCGCCATCGTCGAGGCGCGGAAGGATCTGTTCGCCGGAGAGCCCGCCGGGGCGGCGGCGCTGCGCCGGCAGGTGCGGAGCCTGGCGGAGTCGCTGGCCTGAGGGCGGCGGGGCCGGCCTGCGCGATCCCCCTTTACGGACGCCGGCGCCGCCCCTATACGCCGCCGCTCGCTCGCTCGATTCGGGACGCGGGAGGCCCTCGCCAGGGCCGCTGGCACCGCGCATCCCTGACACGGCAGGGACAGACCATGGCGAAGAAGATCGTCGGCTACATCAAGCTGCAGATCCCGGCCGGCAAGGCGAACCCCTCGCCGCCGGTGGGCCCTGCGCTCGGCCAGCGCGGCCTCAACATCATGCAGTTCGTCAAGGAGTTCAACGCGGCGACCCAGAACATGGAGCCGGGGACGCCGACGCCCGTGGTGATCACGGCCTACTCGGACCGCTCCTTCAGCTTCGTCACCAAGACGCCGCCCAACACCTACTTCCTGCTGAAGGCGGCGAAGCTCGAGAAGGGCAGCCAGACGCCGGGCCGCGGCGGGCCGGTCGGGCGCGTGACCAGGTCGCAGCTGCTCGAGATCGCCAGGACCAAGATGCGCGACATGAACGCCAACGACGAGGAGGCGGCGGTGCGCATGCTTGCCGGCTCCGCCCGCTCGATGGGCATCGCCGTGGTGGAGGGCTGAGCGTCATGGCGAAGCACGGCAAGCGCCTGCGCGGCCTCTACGGGAGCTTCGACCGCAACCGGGCCTATCCGCTCGACGAGGCGGTCCGCATCGCCAAGGGCAACGCCAAGGCGAAGTTCGACGAGACCATCGAGATCGCGATGAACCTCGGCATCGACCCGCGCCACGCCGACCAGATGGTCCGCGGCATGGTCGGGCTGCCGCACGGCACCGGCAAGAGCGTGCGGGTCGCGGTCTTCGCCCGCGGCGCCAAGGCGGAGGAGGCGCAGGCCGCCGGCGCCGACCTGGTGGGGGCCGAGGACCTCGCCGCTCAGGTGCAGGAGGGCAAGATCGACTTCGACCGCTGCATCGCCACGCCCGACATGATGGGCATCGTGGGCCGGCTCGGTAAGATCCTCGGGCCGCGCGGCCTGATGCCCAACCCGCGCCTCGGCACCGTGACCATGGACGTGAAGGGGGCGGTGCAGGCGGCCAAGGCCGGCCAGGTCGAGTTCCGCGCCGAGAAGGCGGGGATCGTGCACGCCGGCATCGGCAAGGCGAGCTTCGAGGAGAGCAAGCTGCTCGAGAACGCGCGCGCCTTCGTCGAGGCGATCCAGCGCGCCCGGCCCTCCGGCGCCAAGGGGACCTACGTGCGCAAGGTCGCCGTGAGCTCGACCATGGGCCCCGGGGTCCGGGTGGACGTAGGCTCGCTCGCCACCGCCGGGTCCGGCGGCGGCGCCGGCGGCGGCTGAGGACGAGATACGCCCGTCGCCGAAGCGCGGCGGGCGGGCAGGGACCGGCGATCGCCGGTCCCGAACCTGTCGGAGACCTCCTGTGGCCCTGCGGGGCCTTGATGCGCCGTCCGGCGCGCAGGGGATAGACGGGGCGTCGAGGCGATCCTTCCCCCGCGGCCGCAGGGCCTGGGGGGTGGCTTGGCTTGGATTCCCGCTCGGACAGGCAAGCCGGGGCAGGGGGCGGTCCGCCGCCGACTGCCCCCGTGTGGACCGGCCGGGGCCCCTCCACAAGGCCCGGGCCCATGTTGGAGACGGGACGTGGACCGTACGGAGAAGCGCGAATTCGTCGCCAAGCTCCACGCGGTGCTCGCCGATACGTCGATGGTGGTCGTCACCCGCAACGCCGGGCTGACGGTCGCCGATTCGACGGAGCTGCGACGCCGCATGCGGGCGGCCGGAGCGACCTTCAAGGTCGCCAAGAACCGGCTGGCCGTCCGCGCCCTGGGCGGCACCCGGTTCACCGGGATCGCGCCGCTGCTCAAGGGGCCGACGGCCCTCGCCTGGTCGCGGGACCCGGTGGCGGTGGCGAAGACCTGCGTGGACTTCGCCCGGACGAACGACCGGTTCGTCATCCTGGGCGGGGCGCTCGGCGAGCGGGCACTGGATGCCGAGGGCGTGAAGGCGCTGGCCGAGCTGCCGAGCCTGGAGACGCTACGGGCGCAGCTCCTGGGCCTGATCCAGACCCCGGCGACCCGGATCGCCGCGGTGCTGCAGGCGCCGGGCGCGCAGGTGGCGCGGGTGCTGGCGGCGTTCGCCAAAAAGGAGGGCGGCGAGGCCGAGGCCGCCTGAGCCGGGCCGGCGCGGCCGGAGGGGCGGCCGAGGCGGCCCCGCAGGCCCGGCGATGCGCCGGACCGGCACGGACCATGAACGGTTCCGGGAGGTGCCGGAACCGGGTGTTGCAAAGACCCAGTCAAGCCATTAGATGAAGGAGTACCCGGACATGGCCGATCTCGCGAAGCTGGTGGACGAGCTCTCCAGCCTGACCGTCCTGGAAGCCGCCGAGCTCTCCAAGATGCTGGAGGAGAAGTGGGGTGTCTCCGCCGCGGCGCCGGTCGCGGTGGCGGCGGCCCCTGCTGCCGGCGCCGGCGCGGCCGCCGCGGCCCCGGCCGAGGAGAAGACGGAGTTCACCGTCGTCCTCGCCAAGGCGGGCGACAAGAAGATCAACGTCATCAAGGAGATCCGCACCATCACGGGCCTCGGCCTCAAGGAGGCCAAGGATCTCGTCGAGGGCGCGCCCAAGGTGGTCAAAGAGGGCGTGAGCAAGGAGGAGGCGGAGAAGATCCGTAAGGTGCTGGAGGACAACGGCGCCACCGTCGAGATCAAGTAGCGCGGGCGGGCGCGCGCGACGGGATATGCGGGCCGGCCCTGGGCATCCGCTGCCGGGGCTGGCCGGGTGGTGCGATCGGGGGGCGCGGGCGCGGCACCGGCCGCGGCGCGGCCACCGGGAGCGCCGCCGGGATGATGTGACGGGAGCGGGCGGGATTCCGCGGGGATCCTGCCCGCGCTCGCGTTCCTTCCGACCGCGGGGCGGAGAGCCGGCCCGCGGCGGAGGCGGCGCACAGCGGATCCCGGCCGGCCCGGGGCATCCATGGCCGGAGACGAGGGAAGCGGGACAGGCATGAACGCTATCACGAAGTCCTTCACCGGACGCAAGCGCATCCGCAAGAGCTTCGGCCGGCTGCCCGAGGTGGCGCCGATGCCGAACCTGATCGACGTGCAGCGGGCGTCCTACGAGGCCTTCCTGCAGATGGGCGTGAACCCGGACAGCAGGTCGCACACCGGCCTCCAGGAGGTCTTCAAGTCCGTCTTCCCGATCGACGACTTCGCCGGCCGCGGCCGACTCGAGTTCATCCACTACGAGCTCGAGGAGCCGAAGTACGACGTCGAGGAGTGCATGCAGCGCGGCCTGACCTACGCCGCGCCGCTCAAGGTGCGCCTGCGCCTGATCGTGTGGGACGTGGACGAGGACACCGGCTCGCGCTCGGTCCGCGACATCAAGGAGCAGGACGTCTACATGGGCGACATGCCGCTCATGACGGACAACGGCACCTTCATCATCAACGGCACCGAGCGCGTCATCGTCTCGCAGATGCACCGCAGCCCGGGCGTGTTCTTCGACCACGACAAGGGCAAGACGCACTCCTCGGGCAAGTATCTGTTCGCCGCCCGCGTCATCCCCTACCGCGGCTCGTGGCTCGACTTCGAGTTCGACGCCAAGGACATCTGCTACGTTCGCATCGACCGCAAGCGCAAGCTGCCGGCGACGACGCTGCTGATGGCGCTCGATTCGGCCTACACCGAGAAGCTGCGCGCGGAGCGGGGGCCGAATGCAGAACTCGCCCCGCATGAGATCCGCGGCATGGACGCCGAGGAGATCCTCAACAGCTTCTACGGCCAGGTGGTGTTCACGCGCGGGCCGAAGGGCTGGTCGCGTCCCTTCGACCCGGAGGCGTTCCGCGGCGTCAAGCTGGCCGAGAACCTGGTGGACGCCAGGACCGGGGAGGTGGTGGCCGAGAAGGACGCCAAGCTCACCCCGCGCATGGCGCGCAAGATCGCCGAGAGCGGCGTGACCGAGGTGCTGGTCGGCGAGGCCGACCTGCTCGGCCGCTACGTGGCCGAGGACCTGGTCGATATGGAGACCGGCGAGATCTGGGCCGAGGCCGGCGAGGAGCTGACCAAGACCAAGCTCGCCCTGCTCGAGGAGGTCGGTATCGAGCGCCTGCCGACGCTCGCCATCGACCAGAGCGTCGGGCCCTGGATGCGCAACACGCTCGCGGTGGACAAGAACGCCAACCGCGACGAGGCGCTGATGGACATCTACCGGGTGATGCGCCCGGGCGAGCCGCCGACGCCGGAGACCGCCGAGGCCCTGTTCAAGGGCCTGTTCTTCGATCCGGAGCGCTACGACCTCTCCGCGGTCGGCCGCGTGAAGATGAACATGCGGCTCGGCTTCTCGATGGAGGAGGTGCCGGACACGGTCCGCACGCTGCGCAAGGAGGACATCATCGCCACGCTGCGCGTGCTGATGGACCTCAAGGACGGGCGCGGGCAGATCGACGACATCGACAACCTCGGCAACCGCCGGGTGCGCTCGGTCGGCGAGCTGATGGAGAACCAGTACCGCGTCGGCCTCCTGCGCATGGAGCGCGCGATCAAGGAGCGCATGGGATCGGTGGACATCGACACCGTCATGCCGCACGACCTGATCAACGCCAAGCCGGCGGCGGCGGCGGTGCGGGAGTTCTTCGGCTCCTCGCAGCTCAGCCAGTTCATGGACCAGACCAACCCGCTCTCCGAGGTGACGCACAAGCGGCGCCTCTCGGCGCTCGGGCCCGGGGGCCTGACGCGCGAGCGGGCGGGCTTCGAGGTGCGCGACGTGCACCCGACGCACTACGGCCGCATCTGCCCGATCGAGACGCCGGAGGGGCCGAACATCGGCCTGATCAACTCGCTCGCCACCTACGCCCGGGTGAACAAGTACGGCTTCATCGAGACGCCCTACCGCCTGGTCAAGGACGGCAGGATCGTCGGCGAGCCGCGCTACCTCTCCGCCATGGAGGAGGAGCGGCTCATCGTCGCCCAGGCCGACGCGCAGACCGAGAAGGCGGACGGCGTGGAGCGGCTGGCGGGCGACCTCGTCTCGGTGCGCCAGGGCGGCGACTTCCGCCTGGTCAAGCCCGAGGAGGTGACGGCGATCGACGTCTCGCCCAAGCAGCTCGTGAGCGTGGCGGCGGCGCTGATCCCGTTCCTCGAGAACGACGACGCCAACCGCGCGCTGATGGGCTCCAACATGCAGCGCCAGGCGGTGCCGCTGATCCAGACCGACGCGCCGCTGGTCGGCACGGGGATGGAGGGGCCGGTGGCGCGCGACTCGGGCGCCACCATCGTCGCGCGGCGCGACGGCGTGGTGGACTCGATCGACGGCGCGCGCATCGTGGTGCGCGCCACCGGCGAGGACGGGACGACGCGCGGCGTGGACATCTACCGGCTGCGCAAGTACCAGCGCTCGAACCAGTCCACCTGCATCAACCAGCGGCCGCTGGTGAAGGTGGGCGATCGGGTGCAGGCCGGCGAGATCATCGCCGACGGCCCCTCGACCGAGCTCGGCGAGCTCGCGCTCGGGCGCAACGTGCTGTGCGCCTTCATGCCGTGGAACGGCTACAACTTCGAGGACTCGATCCTGATCTCGGAGCGCATCGCGCGCGACGACGTCTTCACCTCGATCCACATCGAGGAGTTCGAGGTGATGGCCCGCGACACCAAGCTGGGCCAGGAGGAGATCACCCGCGACATCCCGAACGTCGGCGAGGAGGCGCTGCGCAACCTCGACGAGGCCGGCATCGTCTACATCGGCGCCGAGGTCAACCCGGGCGACATTCTGGTCGGCAAGGTGACGCCGAAGGGCGAGAGCCCGATGACGCCGGAGGAGAAGCTGCTGCGCGCCATCTTCGGCGAGAAGGCCTCCGACGTGCGCGACACCTCGCTGCGCCTGCCGCCCGGCGTGTCCGGCACGGTGGTGGACGTGCGCGTCTTCTCCCGGCGCGGGGTGGAGAAGGACGAGCGCGCGCTCGCGATCGAGCGGGCGGAGATCGAGCGGCTCGCCAAAGACCGCGACGACGAGAAGGCGATCCAGGAGCGCAGCTTCTACTCGCGGCTGCGAGAGAAGCTGCTGAACAGGAAGGCCTCGGGCGGCTTCCGCGGCATCAAGGCCGGCACGGTGATCACCGACGAGGTGCTCGACCAGTTCGCCAAGGCCACCTGGCGCCAGATCGGCGTCGCCGACGACGCGACGATGGCGGAGATCGAGGCACTGAAGCGCGAGTTCGACGCCGCGGTCGAGCGGCTGCAGAAGCGCTTCGAGAGCAAGGTCGACAAGCTGCAGCGCGGCGACGAGCTGCCGCCCGGCGTGATGAAAATGGTCAAGGTGTTCGTCGCGGTGAAGCGCAAGCTGCAGCCGGGCGACAAGATGGCCGGCCGGCATGGCAACAAGGGGGTGGTCAGCAAGGTCGTGCCGATCGAGGACATGCCGTTCCTCGAGGACGGTACGCCAGTGGACATCGTCCTGAACCCGCTCGGCGTGCCGTCGCGCATGAACGTCGGCCAGATCCTGGAGACGCACCTCGGCTGGGCCTGCGCCAACCTCGGCCGGCAGATCGGCGAGCTGGTGGAGGAGTACCGCCGGACCGGCGCGCGGAGGCAGGAACTGCTCGACCGGCTGCGCGAGGTCTACGGCGAGGAGCACTTCGCCCGCGACATCGCGCCGCTGTCCGACGAGCAGCTCGTCGAGCTGTCCGAGAACCTGCGCAAGGGCGTGCCGGTCGCGACGCCGGTCTTCGACGGCGCGCGCATGTCCGAGATCGAGGAGCTGCTGGCAAAGGCGGGCCTCGACACCTCCGGCCAGGTGACGCTGGTGGACGGCCGCACGGGCGAGCCCTTCGAGCGGAAGGTCACGGTCGGCTACATCTACATGCTGAAGCTGCACCACCTGGTGGACGACAAGATCCACGCCCGCTCCATCGGCCCCTACAGCCTCGTCACCCAGCAGCCGCTGGGCGGCAAGGCCCAGTTCGGCGGCCAGCGCTTCGGCGAGATGGAGGTCTGGGCGCTGGAGGCCTACGGTGCCGCCTACACGCTGCAGGAGATGCTGACGGTGAAGTCCGACGACGTCTCCGGCCGCACCAAGGTCTACGAGGCGATCGTGCGCGACCAGGACACCTTCGAGGCGGGCATCCCCGAGAGCTTCAACGTGCTCGTCAAGGAGCTGAAGTCGCTCGGCCTCAACGTGGACCTCGAGAACCGCGCGGCCTGAGCCGCGTCGCGACGACCCGCGCCACCGCGCTATGGCCGCCGGCCGCGCGGGCATCCCTTTTTCGGCCGTCCGCGGCGGGCGGGCGGCCGGCCGGACGGAGAGGACGGCATGAACGAGCTGATGAAGATCCTGGGCCAGACCGGCCAGGCATTGACCTTCGACCAGATCAAGATCTCGATCGCGAGCCCGGAGCAGATCCGCTCCTGGTCCTACGGCGAGATCAAGAAGCCCGAGACCATCAACTACCGCACCTTCAAGCCGGAGCGGGACGGCCTGTTCTGCGCCCGCATCTTCGGTCCCATCAAGGACTACGAGTGCCTCTGCGGCAAGTACAAGCGGATGAAGTTCCGCGGCATCATCTGCGAGAAGTGCGGCGTGGAGGTGACGCTCGCCAAGGTGCGGCGCGAGCGGATGGGCCACATCGAGCTCGCCTCGCCGGTGGCGCACATCTGGTTCCTGAAGTCGCTGCCGAGCCGCATCGGGCTCATGGTGGACATGAGCCTGAAGGAGCTCGAGAAGATCCTCTACTTCGAGAACTACGTGGTGCTGGAGCCGGGGCTCACCGACCTAAAGCTGCACCAGCTCATCACCGAGGACCAGTACCAGGCGAAGCTCGACGAGTTCGGCGAAGACGCCTTCACCGTCGGCATCGGGGCCGAGGCGATCAAGCAGATGCTTGCCGCGATCGACGTGCGGACCGAGGCGACCAAGCTGCGCGCCGAGCTGAAGGAGACCACCTCCGAGGCGAAGCGCAAGAAGCTCGTCAAGCGCCTCAAGCTGATCGAGAGCTTCGCCGAGAGCGGGGCGCGGCCGGAGTGGATGATCCTCGACGTCGTGCCCGTGATCCCGCCCGAGCTGCGCCCGCTGGTGCCGCTCGACGGCGGGCGCTTCGCCACTTCCGACCTCAACGACCTCTACCGCCGCGTCATCAACCGCAACAACCGCCTGAAGCGGCTGATCGAGCTGCGCGCGCCCGACATCATCGTGCGCAACGAGAAGCGCATGCTGCAGGAGGCGGTGGACGCGCTGTTCGACAACGGCCGGCGCGGGCGCGCCATCACGGGGGCGAACAAGCGGCCGCTGAAGTCGCTCTCTGACATGCTGAAGGGCAAGCAGGGCCGGTTCCGCCAGAACCTGCTCGGCAAGCGCGTGGACTACTCGGGCCGCTCGGTCATCGTCGTCGGGCCGGAGCTGAAGCTGCACCAGTGCGGGCTGCCGAAGAAGATGGCGCTCGAGCTGTTCAAGCCCTTCATCTACTCCAAGCTAGAGAAGTACGGCCACGCCACCACCATCAAGGCCGCCAAGCGGATGGTGGAGAAGGAACGGCCGGAGGTGTGGGACATCCTCGAGGAGGTGATCCGCGAGCATCCGGTGCTGCTCAACCGCGCGCCGACGCTGCACCGCCTCGGCATCCAGGCCTTCGAGCCGGTGCTGATCGAGGGCAAGGCGATCCAGCTCCACCCGCTGGTCTGCACCGCTTTCAACGCCGACTTCGACGGCGACCAGATGGCGGTGCACGTGCCGCTTTCGCTGGAGGCGCAGCTCGAGGCGCGGGTGCTGATGATGTCCACCAACAACATCCTCAGCCCGGCGAACGGCAAGCCGATCATCGTCCCGAGCCAGGACATCGTGCTCGGTCTCTACTACCTCTCGCTCGAGACGCCGGAGTTCAAGGCGACCGCGGACAAGGACGCGCCCGCCTTCGCCGACATGGGCGAGATCGAGCAGGCGCTGGCGGCGCGCGTCATCACGCTGCACAGCAAGATCCAGGCGCGCCGCCGCACGCTCGGTCCGGACGGCCGGCCGATGACGGAGCGGGTGGTGACGACGCCGGGGCGCATGATGATCGGCGCGCTGCTGCCCGAGCATCCGAACCTGCCCTTCGGCCTGGTCAACCGGCTGCTGACGAAGAAGAGCATCTCCGACGTCATCGACGCGGTGTACCGGCACTGCGGCCAGAAGGAGACCGTGATCTTCGCCGACCGGCTGATGGGTCTCGGCTTTACGCAGGCGGCGCGGGCCGGCATCTCCTTCGGCAAGGACGACATGGTCATCCCGGCCGAGAAGGAGGAGCTGATCGCGCGGACCAAGGCCGAGGTGAAGGAGTTCGAGCAGCAGTACCTCGACGGCCTGATCACCGCGGGCGAGCGCTACAACAAGGTGGTGGATGCCTGGTCGCGCTGCACCGACGAGGTCGCCGCGGCGATGATGCGCGAGATCTCGAAGCAGGAGCCTGGCAAGCCGATCAACTCGATCTGGATGATGTCGCACTCCGGCGCCCGCGGCTCGCCGGCGCAGATGCGCCAGCTCGCGGGGATGCGCGGCCTGATGGCCAAGCCCTCGGGCGAGATCATCGAGCAGCCCATCATCGCCAACTTCAAGGAGGGGCTTTCGGTCCTCGAGTACTTCAACTCGACCCACGGCGCGCGCAAGGGCCTCGCCGACACCGCGCTGAAGACCGCGAACTCGGGCTACCTGACGCGTCGCCTGGTGGACGTGGCGCAGGACTGCATCATCGTCGAGCAGGACTGCGGCACGGAGCGCGGCCTCACGGTGCGCGCCGTGCTCGACGGCGGCGAGGTGGTGTCCTCGCTCTCCGAGCGGGTCCTCGGCCGCACCGCGCAGGAGGACGTGGCCGACCCGGCGACCGGCGAGGTCATCGTCGCGCGCAACGAGTTGATCGAGGAGGCGCAGGCGGAGCGCATCGAGCGGGCGGGTGTCGCCGCGGTGAAGATCCGCTCCGTGCTCACCTGCGATTCGCGCACCGGCGTCTGCGCGTTCTGCTACGGGCGCGACCTGGCGCGCGGCACGCCAGTGAACGTGGGCGAGGCCGTGGGCGTCATCGCCGCCCAGTCGATCGGCGAGCCGGGCACCCAGCTCACCATGCGCACCTTCCACATCGGCGGCGCGGCGCAGCGCGGCGCCGAGCAGTCCGCGGTCGAGGCGACGGCGGATGGCATCGTGCGCATCGCCAACCGCAACGTCGTGGCCAACAGCCAGGGCGTGCCGGTGGTGATGAGCCGCAACTGCGAGATCCTCCTGCTCGATGCGGCCGGCGTCGAGCGCGCGCGCTTCCGCGTGCCCTACGGCGCGCGGCTGCTCGTAGAGGAGGGCGCGCAGGTGGCGCGCGGCCAGAAGCTCGCCGAGTGGGATCCGTTCACCCTTCCGATCATCACCGAGCGGGCGGGCACGGTGGAATTCGCCGACCTGATCGAGGGCGTGACCCTGTTCGAGGAGACGGACGCGGTCACCGGCCTGTCCTCCAAGGTGGTCCGCGAGCCGGTGGACAAGGCGAAGAACGCCAATCTGCGCCCGCGCATCCTGCTGCGCGGCGAGGGTGGCCCCGCGGACACGGCGCAGTACTTCCTGCAGCCGGCCTCGATCCTCAACGTCGAGAACGGCGCGCGGGTGCACGCCGGCGACGTGCTGGCCCGCCTGCCGCGCGAGTCCTCGAAGACCCGCGACATCACGGGCGGCCTGCCGCGCGTGGCGGAGCTGTTCGAAGCGCGCCGGCCGAAGGACCATGCGATCATCAGCGAGATCGACGGCCGCGTGGAGTTCGGCAAGGACTACAAGGCGAAGCGCCGCATCCTGGTGGTGCCTGACCCGGTCGGCGACGAGCAGCCGCCGCCGCGCGAGTACCTGATCCCCAAGGGCAAGCACGTTTCGGTTCAGGAGGGCGACTACGTCAAGGCCGGCGACCCGCTGGTGGACGGCCCGCGCGTGCCGCACGACATCCTGCGCGTGCTCGGGGTCGAGGCGCTGGCGAACTACCTCGTCAACGAGATCCAGGACGTCTACCGGCTGCAGGGCGTGAAGATCAACGACAAGCACATCGAGGTGATCGTCCGCCAGATGCTGCAGAAGGTGGAGATCGTGGACCCCGGCGACACCACCTACCTGGTCGGCGAACAGGTGGACCGCATCGAGTTCGACATCGAGAACGAGAGACGGATCGCCGCGAAGGAGCGCCCGGCGCGGGCGGAGCCGGTGCTGCAGGGCATCACCAAGGCGAGCTTGCAGACCACGAGCTTCATCTCTGCCGCCTCGTTCCAGGAGACGACGCGGGTGCTGACCGAGGCCGCGGTGGCGGGCAAGGTGGACACCCTCGCCGGCCTCAAGGAGAACGTGATCGTCGGACGGCTGATCCCGGCGGGCACGGGCTCGGTGATGAACCGGCTGCGCGCGCTCGCCGCGCAGCGCGACCGCAGCCGCTTGCCGCCCGCGGCGCCGGCCCTCGCGGGGCCGGCGGAGCGGCCCTCGGGCGCCGCCCCCGCCGCTGCGTCGCCGGGCCGGCAGGCGGCCGAGTAGGCCCGGGCGCCGCGGTGCGCGGGATGGAGGGCCGGCTCCGGACGGAGCCGGCCCTTCCGATTCCGCGCCCGCCCACGGTGCCGAGGTGTTGACACCCCCCCATCCGGCGCGTAGATAGCGCGCCCTTGGCAGGGCACGGCGCCACTCGCGGCCGCGGCCCTCCGGGTCTTTTGGTCCACAACGCTGCGCCACCGGCGCCGCCGCTTCTGCTTCGGGCAGGGTGGCCGAGGCCGGAGGCGGGATGGACGCCCGCAGGGACGCGCGGTCGGCGCGTCATCGCTGCGGGCGCACCCCGTTGGTGCGGTGTTCGCGCGGCCGTGAGAGCAGGCACGAAGGGGCGTCATGCCGACGATCAACCAGCTCATCGCCAAGGGGCGTGAGCGCAAGCCGAGCCGGAACAAGGTGCCGGCGCTGCAGGGCAGCCCGCAGAAGCGCGGCGTGTGCACGCGCGTCTACACGACCACGCCGAAGAAGCCGAACTCGGCGCTGCGGAAGGTCGCCAAGGTGCGCCTGACTAACGGCTACGAGGTGGTGAGCTACATCCCGGGCGAGGGGCACAACCTGCAGGAGCACTCGGTGGTGCTGATCCGCGGCGGACGCGTGAAGGACCTGCCGGGCGTGCGCTACCACATCCTGCGCGGCGTGCTCGACACCCAAGGCATCGCCAAGCGCCGCCAGCGCCGCTCGCTCTACGGCGCGAAGCGGCCGAAGTGAGGAGTCGCTGAGCGATGTCGCGCCGTCACCGCGCTGAGAAGCGCGAGGTCCTGCCGGATCCGAAGTTCGGCGACGTCGTGCTGAGCCGTTTCATGAACGTGCTGATGTACGACGGCAAGAAGAGCGTCGCCGAGAGCATCGTCTACGCCGCGATGGACACGCTGAAGCGGCGCGGCGGGCCGAACAGCGATCCGCTGCGCCTGTTCCATGAGGCGCTGGACAACGTGAAGCCGGCCGTGGAGGTCCGCTCGCGCCGCGTCGGCGGCGCCACCTACCAGGTGCCGGTCGAGGTGCGGCCGGAGCGCCGGCAGGCGCTCGCGATCCGCTGGATCATCGAGGCCGCGCGCAAGCGTGGCGAGCACACGATGGAGGAGCGCCTCTCGGCGGAGCTGATGGACGCGGCGAACAACCGCGGCTCGGCCGTCAAGAAGCGCGAGGACACCCACCGGATGGCGGAGGCCAACAAGGCCTTCAGCCACTACCGCTGGTAAGGCAAGGACCGATCGAGGAACCCCCACCATGGCGAAGGCAAAGTTCGAGCGCACCAAGCCGCACTGCAACATCGGCACGATCGGTCACGTGGACCACGGCAAGACGTCGCTGACCGCGGCGATCACCAAGGTGCTGGCGAAGACCGGCGGCGCGACCTACACGGCCTACGACCAGATCGACAAGGCGCCGGAGGAGAAGGCGCGCGGCATCACCATTTCGACCGCGCACGTCGAGTACGAGACGCAGAAGCGCCACTACGCGCACGTGGACTGCCCGGGCCACGCCGACTACGTGAAGAACATGATCACCGGCGCGGCGCAGATGGACGGGGCGATCCTGGTCGTCAGCGCGGCCGACGGTCCGATGCCGCAGACCCGGGAGCACATCCTGCTCGCCCGCCAGGTCGGCGTGCCGGCGCTGGTCGTGTTCATGAACAAGGTGGACATGGTGGACGACCCCGAGCTGCTCGACCTGGTCGAGCTCGAGGTGCGCGAGCTGCTGAAGTCCTACCAGTTCCCGGGCGACGACATCCCGGTGATCCGCGGCTCGGCCCTGTGCGCGCTCGAGGACCGCAACCCCGAGATCGGCGAGCAGGCGATCCTCAAGCTGATGGAGGCGGTGGACGAGTACATCCCGCAGCCCGACCGCCCGAAGGATCGGCCGTTCCTGATGCCGATCGAGGACGTGTTCTCGATTTCCGGCCGCGGCACGGTGGTGACGGGGCGGATCGAGCGCGGCGTGGTCAAGGTCGGCGACGAGGTCGAGATCGTCGGCCTGCGCCCGACGCAGAAGACGGTGGTGACGGGCGTCGAGATGTTCCGCAAGCTGCTCGACCAGGGCGAGGCGGGCGACAACATCGGCGCGCTGCTGCGCGGCACCAAGCGCGAGGACGTGGAGCGCGGGCAGGTGCTCGCCGCGCCCGGCTCGATCACGCCGCACACCAAGTTCAAGGCCGAGGCCTACGTGCTGACCAAGGAGGAGGGCGGGCGGCACACGCCGTTCTTCACCAACTACCGGCCGCAGTTCTACTTCCGCACCACCGACGTCACCGGCGTCGTTCGGCTGCCGGAGGGCGTGGAGATGGTGATGCCCGGCGATAACGTCTCGATGGACGTCGAGCTGATCGCCCCGATCGCCATGGACGAGGGCCTGCGCTTCGCGATCCGCGAGGGCGGCCGCACGGTCGGCGCCGGCGTCGTCGCCAAGATCGTCGAGTGAGCGGGGCGGGGGGCAACGGGTCTAGCGGCATGGAAAGCCAGAGCATCCGCATCCGCCTCAAGGCGTTCGACTACCGCGTGCTGGATTCCAGCACGCGGGAGATCCTGAACACCGCGAAGCGGACCGGCGCGCGGACGCGGGGCCCGATCCCGCTGCCGACGCAGATCGAGCGATTCACGGTCAACCGCTCGCCGCACATCGACAAGAAGAGCCGCGAGCAGTTCGAGATCCGCACGCACCGGCGGCTGCTCGACATCGTGGACCCGACGCCGCAGACGGTGGACGCGCTGATGAAGCTCGACCTCGCGGCCGGGGTGGACGTCGAGATCAAGCTGTAGGGCGCCCGGGGGAGCACGCTGCCATGGCCGCGACGAACGGCCGCACAGGCCTGATCGCGAGGAAGCTGGGCATGACCCGGCTGTTCAACGAGGACGGCTCGACGGTGCCGGTCACGGTGCTGCATGTCGAGGACGTGCGCGTGGTCGCGACCCGCACGGCGGAGAAGGACGGCTACACCGCGGTGCAGCTCGGCATCGGCCACGCCAAGCCGAAGAACGTGACGAAGCCGATGCGGGGCCACTTCGCCAAGGCGGGGGTTGAGGCGCCGCGCAAGTTGGTGGAGTTCCGCGTCGCGGCCGACGCGCTGCTCGATCCCGGCACGCGGCTCTCCGCGGCGCATTTCGTGAAGGGACAGATGGTGGACGTCACCGGCACCACCGTCGGCAAGGGCTTCGCGGGGGCGATGAAGCGGTGGAATTTCGCGGGGCTGGAGGCGTCGCACGGCGTCTCGATCAGCCACCGCAGCCACGGCTCGACCGGCAACCGCCAGGACCCGGGGCGGGTGTTCAAGAACAAGAAGATGGCCGGCCACCTCGGCGCCGAGCGCGTGACCACGCAGAACCTCGAGGTCGCGCAGGTGGACGCCGAGCGGGGGCTGCTGTTGGTCAAGGGCACGGTGCCCGGCGCGGCGGGCGGCTTCGTGCTGGTGCGCGATGCGGTCAAGCGTCCGCGCCCCGCCGACGCGCCCTACCCCGCGGCCACCGCGGCGGCCTGAGGACGGATGGGCGCTCCGATGCAGGTTCCTGTCGTCACGCTCGACAACACCCCGGCGGGGGAGATCGAGCTTCCGGATGAGCTCTTCGCGGCGGAGCCGCGGGGCGACATCCTCGCGCGCGTGGTGCACTGGCAGCTCGCCAGGCGCCGCGCCGGCACGCACAAGGCCAAGGGCATGGGCGAGGTGCAGGGCACCACGAAGAAGCCCTGGCGCCAGAAGGGCACCGGCCGGGCCCGCCAGGGTTCGCTGCGCGCGCCGCAGTTCCGCAAGGGCGGCGTCGTGCACGGCCCGGTGGTGCGCGACCACGGCTACGACCTCAACAAGAAGGTCCGCCGGCTCGGCCTGATCCACGCCCTCAGCGCCAAGGCGAGGGAGGGCAAGCTCGTGGTGCTCGACGCCGCGGTCGGAGCGCCGGACGGCAAGACGAAGCAGATGGCGGCGCGGGTAAAGGCCTTCGGCTGGAAGAGCGCGCTGGTGGTGGACGCGGAGGTGGACGAGCATTTCGGCCGCTGCGTGCGCAACCTCCCCCACGTGCACGTGCTGCCGGGCGTCGGCGCCAACGTGTACGACATCCTGAACCACGACGTGCTGGCGCTGACCCGCGCGGGCGTGGAGGCACTGAAGGAGCGGCTGGCGTGAGCGGGACGGCGCAGCAGGCGACGGGCGGCGCCGCGAAGCGCGGCGCGGCCCTCTCGCGCGAGCGGATGTACCAGACCATCCTCTCGCCGGTGATCACGGAGAAGGCGACGCGCCTCGGCGAGCAGAACGGGGTCGTGTTCCGCGTGCCGCTCGGGGCGACCAAGCCCGAAATCAAGGCCGCGGTCGAGGGGCTGTTCGGCGTGACGGTGGTCGCGGTGAACACTCTGACCATGAAGGGCAAGGCCAAGCGCTTTCGCGGCCGCCTCGGCCGGCGGTCGGACTGGAAGAAGGCGATGGTCCGGCTCGGGCCCGGCCAGAGCATAGACTTCACGACGGGGCTGGCGTGACGCCATGGCACTGAAGACCTACAAACCGGTCACGCCGAGCCTGCGCGGCACGGTCCTCGTGGACCGGTCCGAGCTGTGGAAGGGCAAGCCGGTCAAGGCGCTGACCGAGGGGAAGCACTCCTCCGGCGGACGCAACCAGCACGGCCGCATCACGGTGCGGTTCCGCGGCGGCGGGCACAAGCGCGCCTACCGCTACGTGGACTTCAAGCGACGCGCCAAGTTCGGCGTACCGGCGACGGTCGAGCGGCTGGAGTACGACCCCAACCGCAGTGCCTGGATCGCGCTGATCCGCTACGAGGACGGGGAGCTCTCCTACATCCTCGCGCCGCAGCGGCTGAAGGCGGGCGACCAGGTGGTCAGCGGCGAGCGGGTGGACGTCAAGCCGGGCAACGCGATGCCGATGGCCGCGATCCCAGTTGGCACCATCATCCACAACGTGGAGATGAAACCGGGCGCGGGCGGCAAGATCGCGCGCGCGGCCGGGACCTATGCGCAGCTCGTCGGCAAGGACCAGGGCTATGCGCAGATCAAGCTGATGTCTGGCGAGCTGCGCATGGTGCGGGCCGAGTGCATGGCCACGATCGGCGCGGTGTCCAACCCGGACAACAGCAACCAGCAGTTCGGCAAGGCCGGGCGCATGCGGTGGCTGGGCTTCCGCCCGCACAACCGTGGCGTCTCGATGAATCCGATCGACCACCCGCATGGCGGCGGCGAGGGCCGCACCTCCGGCGGGCGGCATCCGGTGACGCCGTGGGGTGTCCCGACCAAGGGCAAGAAGACGCGCAGCAACAAGCGGACGGACCGGCTGATCATCCGGCGCCGCCACGCGACGAAGGGCTGAGGCGAGGATGGGTTCGCGCAGCGTATGGAAGGGGCCGTTCGTCGACGGCTACCTGCTCAGCAAGGCGGAAAAGGCCCGCGAGTCCGGGCGCAACGAGATCATCCGGATCTGGTCGCGCCGCTCGACGATCCTGCCGCAGTTCGTCGGCCTCACCTTCGGGGTGTACAACGGCAAGAAGTTCATCCCGGTGCAGGTGACGGAGAACATGGTCGGCCACAAGTTCGGCGAGTTCTCGCCGACTCGGACCTTCACGGGCCACGCGGCCGACCGGAAGGCGAAACGGGGCTGAGCAGCACGCCATGAGCAAGCCGAAGATGCCGCGCAGGCTCGACGAGACCCAGGCGCAGGCGGTGGCGCGCAACATCCGCGTCAGCCCGCGCAAGCTCGCCCTCGTCGCCGGCCTGATCCGCGGGCAGAAGGCGCAGGACGCGCTCGCGCACCTGACTTTCTCCAAACGCGCCATCGCCCGCCAGGTGAAGAAGACGCTCGAGAGCGCGATCGCCAACGCGGAGAACAACCACCACCTCGACGTCGACCGGCTCGTGGTCAGTCGCGTCGAAGTGGGGCGGGCGCTGGTGATGAAGCGCTTCCACGCCCGCGGCCGCGGCCGCGCGGCGCGGATCGAGAAGTGGCTGAGCCACATGACGATCGTGGTGGCGGAGCGCGCGCCCGAGGCGCCCGCGCCGGCCCGGCAGGAGGCGGCGTAAGCATGGGCCAGAAGGTCAATCCCATCGGGCTGCGGCTCGGCATCAACCGGACCTGGGACAGCCGCTGGTACGCCGACGACGACTACGCCAAGCTGCTGCACGAGGACATCAAGCTGCGCGACATGCTGCGCGAGCGGCTGAAGGGCGCCGGCGTCTCCCGCATCGTCATCGAGCGGCCGGCGAAAAAGCCGCGGGTGACGATCCACGCGGCGCGCCCGGGGGTGATCATCGGCAAGAAGGGCGAGGCGATCGAGGGCCTGCGCAAGGACCTCCAGAAGATGGCCGGCGCCGAGGTGGCGCTGAACATCCTCGAGATCCGCAAGCCCGAGATCGACGCGCAGCTCGTGGCCGAGAGCATCGCGCAGCAGCTCGAACGCCGCGTCGCCTTCCGGCGCGCGATGAAGCGCGCCGTGCAGTCGGCCATGCGGCTCGGTGCCCAGGGCATCCGGATCAACTGCTCCGGGCGCCTCGGCGGGGCCGAGATCGCGCGCATGGAGTGGTACCGCGAGGGGCGGGTGCCGCTGCACACGCTGCGCGCGGACGTGGACTACGGCCAGGCGACCGCCAAGACCACCTACGGCACCTGCGGCGTCAAGGTGTGGGTGTTCAAGGGCGAGATCATGGCGCATGACCCGATGGCGCAGGACAAGCGCGCCGCGGAGCAGGCGCCGCAGCGGTGATGTGAAGAACGATGCTGCAGCCCAAGCGCACGAAGTTCCGCAAGGCCCACAAGGGCCGCATCCACGGCCTCGCCAAGGGCGGCTTCACGCTCAATTTCGGCGCCTACGGCCTGAAGGCGCTCGAGCCCGAGCGGGTGACGGCGCGCCAGATCGAGGCGGCGCGGCGCGCGATCACGCGCGCGATGAAGCGCGCCGGCCGCGTCTGGATCCGCGTCTTCCCGGACGTGCCGGTCTCGACCAAGCCGGCCGAGGTCCGCATGGGCTCGGGCAAGGGCTCGCCGGAGTACTGGATCTGCCGGGTCAAGCCCGGCCGCATCATGTTCGAGATCGACGGCATCCCCGAGGAGACGGCGCGCGAGGCGCTGACGCTCGGCGCGGCGAAGCTGCCGATCAAGACCAAGATCATCACGCGCCTCGGCGCCGGGGCGGAGGCCTGAGGTCATGAAGATCGGCGAGGTGCGCGCGAAGTCGCGCGACGAGCTGCAGGCGACGCTGCTCGACCTGCGCAAGGAGCAGTTCAACCTGCGCTTCCAGCGCGCCACCGGCCAGCTGGAGGCGGTCAGCCGCATCCGGCAGGTGCGGCGCGACATCGCGCGGGTGAAGACGGTGATGAACGAGCGGCGCCGCGCCGAGGCGGCGGCCGCGGACAAGCGGGGCTGAGGGGAGACCGGCGGCGATGCCGAGGCGAGTCCTCACGGGCCGGGTGGTCAGCGACAAGATGGACAAGACCGTCACGGTGCTTGTCGAGCGTCGCGTGATGCACCCGCTCTACAAGAAATTCATCCGGCGCTCGAAGAAGTACGCGGCGCACGACGAGGGCAACCTCTGCAAGGAAGGCGACCTCGTGCAGATCGAGGAGTGCCGCCCGATCAGCAAGCGCAAGACCTGGCTGGTGGTCGGCCGGAACGGCCAGCCGCTGGAGCGGCCGGCGCTCGTGAAGGGCAAGCCGATCGGGGCGCCGGCCGGCGCCCCCGCGGCGCAGGCGTGAGGGGGAGGACCCGGCGGTGATCAGCGTCGAATCGAATCTCGACGTCGCCGACAACTCCGGCGCGCGGCGCGTGCAGTGCATCAAGGTGCTCGGCGGGTCGAAGCGCAAGACGGCGAGCGTGGGCGACGTGATCGTGGTCTCCGTGAAGGAGGCGATCCCGCGCGCCAAGGTGAAGAAGGGCGAGGTGCACCGCGCCGTCATCGTCCGCACCGCCTATCCGGTGCGGCGGGGCGACGGCACGGCGATCCGCTTCGATAACAACGCCGCGGTGCTCATCAACAAGCAGGGCGAGCCGATCGGCACGCGCATCTTCGGGCCGGTGGTGCGCGAGCTGCGGGCGAGGAAGTACATGAAGATCGTCAGCCTCGCGCCGGAGGTGCTGTAGGGCCATGGCGGCGAAGATCAGGAAGGGCGACCGCGTGCAGGTGCTCGCCGGGCGCGACAAGGGCAAGCGCGGCGAGGTCGTCACCGTGATGCCGGCCGAGGGGCGGGCCCTGGTGCGGGGCGTGAACATGGTCAAGCGCCACCAGAAGCCGCGCGGGCTGAACCAGCCGGGCGGCATCATCGAGAAGGAGGCGCCGATCCACCTCTCGAACCTGGCGCTGATCGATCCGAAGTCGGACCGGCCGACGCGCGTCGGCTTCCGCGTCCTCGAGGACGGGAGAAAGGTGCGCTACGCCAAGTCCTCGGGTGAGGTGCTCGACGCATGAGCGGGACGAAGGGCAAGGGCGGCGCCAAGGGCGGCGCCGCCGCCAAGGGCAAGGGCGCCGCCCCGGCGCGGACCCCCGCGCGCGGGCCGGCGGGCGGCAGGGGCGCGCAGCAGCAGGCGGCGCAGGCCTCCGACCGGCAGGTCGCGGCCGTCGCCGCTGCGCAGGAGGTGCGGGCCGCGCCGTCGGAGGCGCCGCGGCTGCGCCGCCTCTACGACGAGGTGGTGCGCCAGCGCCTGATCGAGGAGTTCGGCTACAAGAACCCGATGGCGGTGCCGAAGCTCGAGAAGATCGTGATCAACATGGGCGTCGGCGAGGCGGCGGGCGATCCGAAGAAGCTCGACGCGGCGGTGGCCGACCTCACGCTGATCAGTGGGCAGAAGCCGGTCCGGACGCTGGCCAAGAAGGCGATCGCGGGGTTCAAGATCCGCAAGGGCCAGGCGATCGGCTGCAAGGTCACGCTGCGCAAGGCGCGGATGTACGAGTTCCTCGACCGTCTGGTGACGATCGCGCTGCCGCGCGTGCGCGACTTCCGCGGGATCCCGGGCAACAAGGGCTTCGACGGGCGCGGCAATTTCGCGCTCGGCCTGAAGGAGCAGATCATTTTCCCGGAGATCAATTACGACAAGGTGGACACGGTCCGCGGCATGGACATCGTGTTCGTCACCACGGCAAGGACGGACCGGGAGGCGAAGGCCCTGCTCAAGGCCTTCAACTTTCCCTTCACGGGTTGAGCTTGGAAAACCGCCGGCCCCAGGGCCGGCAGGTTCCGGAGGACGATGACCGAATGGCCAAGAAGTCGGCTGTCGAGAAGAACAAGCGGCGCGAGCGGCTGGCGAAGCTGCATGCGGCGAAGCGTGCGGCGCTCAAGGCGGTGGTGATGAATCGCGCACTGCCGATCGAGGAGCGCTTCGAGGCGACGCTCAAGCTCGCGCAGCTTCCGCGCAACGGGGCGGCGAACCGGGTGCGCCTGCGCTGCGCGATCACCGGCCGCCCGCGGGGCAACTACCGCAGGTTCCAGCTCAGCCGGAACATGCTGCGCGAGCTCGGCTCCAAGGGCCAGCTTCCCGGCCTGGTCAAGGCGAGCTGGTAGGAAGGGGGACGACGCAGGATGTCCATGTCCGATCCCCTCGGCGACATGCTGACCCGAATCCGCAACGCGCAGCGCGCGCGGCAGAGCCAGTGCGTCGCGCCGCACAGCAAACTGCGCGAGAGCGTCTGCGAGGTCCTCAAGCGCGAGGGCTACATCCGCGCCTGGCGGGCCGAGGACCTGCGCCCCGGCGTGCGGCAGCTGCAGATCGAGCTGAAGTACAGCGAGGGCGAGCCGGCCATCAAGGAGATCACTCGGGTCTCCAAGCCGGGCCGGCGCGTCTACTCGAAGATCAAGGAGCTGCCGAAGGTGTACAGCGGCCTCGGCATCTCGATCCTCTCCACCCCGCGCGGCGTCATGAGCGACGCCGAGGCCCGCGCCGCCAATGTCGGCGGCGAGGTCCTCTGCCGCGTGTTCTGAGCGGAGGCGCCGCGACCATGTCTCGCGTCGGCAAGTACCCGGTGCCGGTCCCGTCGGGCGTCCAGGTGGCGCTGCAGGGCCGCACCCTGGTGGCCAAGGGCAGGAACGGCGAGCTCAGGCTCGACCTGACGGATGAGGTGGACGTCGAGGTCGGCGCCGGCGCGGTGGCGGTGAAGCCCCGTGGCGAGGACCGCCGCAGCCGTGCCATGTGGGGCACCACGCGCTCCCTGGTGCAGAGCATGGTGACCGGTGTCTCGGCGGGCTTCAGCAAGTCCATGGAGATGACCGGCACCGGCTACCGCGCCGCGGTGCAGGGCAAGGAGCTCGTCCTCAGCCTCGGCTACAGCCACGAGATCCGCTACCCGATCCCGGAGGGCATCCGCATCACCGCGGAGCGGCCGACCGCGATCAAGGTCGAGGGCGCGGACAAGCAGCGCGTCGGCCAGGTGGCCGCGGAGATCCGCGCCTTCCGCCCGCCGGAGCCTTACAAGGGCAAGGGCATCCGCTACACGGACGAGGTGATCCTCCGCAAGGAGGGCAAGAAGAAGTAATGGCGACCGACAAGCTCGCACTGGAGGAGCGCCGCCGCCGGCGGCTGCGCTACTCGCTGAAGATCAAGTCGCACGGGCGGCCGCGGCTCTCGGTCTACCGCTCGGGCCGGCACATCTACGCCCAGGTGATCGACGACGCCGCGGGGCGCACCCTCGCCGCCGCCTCGACGCTGGAACGGGAACTGCGCGAGCAGCTCCGCACCGGCGCCGACAAGGCGGCGGCGGCGGCGGTCGGCAAGCGCGTGGCGGAGCGCGCGCTGGCGGCGGGCGTGACCAGGGTCGTCTTCGACCGCGGTCCCTACCTCTACCACGGCCGGGTCAAGGCCCTGGCGGACGCGGCCCGCGAGGGCGGGCTGTCGTTCTGAGGAGCAGTTCTATGGCACGTGAACCGACGAACCCGGCCGAGGCGGCGAGCGGCGGCGAGCACCCGCCCGCCGAGCAGCCGCAGCGCCGCCGGCGCGGCGGCGGTGGTGGCGAGCGGGGCGACCGCGGCCGCCGCGAGAGCCAGCGTGAGCGCGAGCGCGGCGAGGGGGGCGAGGAGCTGCAGGACAAGCTCGTCTCCATCAACCGCGTCGCCAAGGTGGTGAAGGGCGGCCGGCGCTTCTCCTTCGCGGCCCTCGTCGTCGTCGGCGACCAGAAGGGCCGCGTCGGCTGGGGCGCGGGCAAGGCGCGCGAGGTGCCGGAGGCGATCCGCAAGGCAACCGAGCAGGCCAAGCGCGGCATGATCCGCGTCCCGATGCGCGAGGGCCGCACGCTGCACCACGACGTGATCGGCGAGTTCGGCGCCGGCCGCGTGATCTTGCGCTCCGCTCCGGCGGGCACCGGCATCATCGCCGGCGGCCCGATGCGCGCGGTGTTCGAGACCCTGGGCATGGGCGACGTGGTCGCCAAGTGCACCGGCTCCACCAACCCGCACAACATGGTCAAGGCGACCTTCGCGGCGCTCGCGAAGTGCACCAGCCCGCGCGCGGTCGCGGCGCGGCGCGGCAAGAAGGTCTCCGACATCCTCGGCCCGCGGCCGGGCGAGCGCGGCGGCGCGGCGGCGGCGCAGGAGGCTTGAGGTGTCCGACGCTCCGAAGAAGACGATCCGGGTGACGCAGATCGGTTCGCCGATCGGCCGCAAGCCCGGCCAGCGCGAGACGCTGATCGGGCTCGGGCTGAACAGGATGCACCGCACGCGCGAGCTCGAGGACACGCCCGCGGTGCGCGGCATGATCCGGAAGGTCGCCCACCTGGTGAAGGTGGACGAGACCCCGACCGGTCAGGGTGGCTGAGATGAAACTGCACGAGATCCGAGACAATCCCGGCGCGCGGCCGAAGTCCAAGCGCATCGGCCGCGGCATCGGCTCGGGCAAGGGCAAGACCGGCGGCCGCGGCGTGAAGGGCCAGAAGGCGCGCACCGGCGTGCGGCTGAACGGGTTCGAGGGCGGCCAGCTCCCGATCTACCGCCGCCTGCCGAAGCGCGGCTTCGTCAACCCGACGCGCAAGGTGTACGCGCCGCTCAACCTCGGCATGCTCGACAAGGCGATCGAGGCCGGGCGCCTGCCCGCCGACCAGCCGATCGACGAGGCGATGCTGCGCGCCGCCGGCGTGGTGCGGCGCGCGACCAAGTTCGCCGGCGTGCGGCTGCTCGCGAAGGGCGAGATCAGGCGCCCGGTGACGATCACGGTCTCCGGCGCCTCCGCCGCGGCGGTCGCGGCGGTCCAGGCGGCGGGCGGCAGCGTGACGACCACGGCCGCGCCGACGGCGGCCGGAACCGAGGCCGGGCCCGCGGCCTGAGTTCGGTGCGGCGACGGCGGCGCGCGCTGCGAAGCGTGCCGTCGCGCGCGGCACGCCGCGCGGGCGTTCTTGCGGCGCCCTGCACCGGGGCGCAATTGAGGGCGTAGGAGTGCTGCTGCGGCGCCGCAGGGAGGAGCCACCGTCCCGGCGTTGCCGCCGCCGCGAGGAGGGTCCCTGATGGCTTCCGCCGCCGAGCAGCTCGCGGCCAGTCTCAACCTCGGCGTCCTGGCGAAGGCGACCGAGCTGAAGAAGCGCATCTGGTTCACGCTGGGCGCGCTGATCGTCTACCGCATCGGCACCTACGTCCCCGTCCCCGGCGTGGACCCGGCGGTGATGGGCGAGCTGCTGCGCCAGCACGGCGGCGGCATCCTCGGCATGTTCGACATGTTCACCGGCGGCGCCCTCGGGCGCATGACGGTGTTCGCGCTGAACATCATGCCCTACATCTCGGCCTCGATCATCGTGCAGCTGATGACCGCGGCCATCCCCGCCTGGGAGCAGCTCAAGAAGGAGGGGGAGCAGGGGCGGAAGAAGCTCAACCAGTACACCCGCTACCTCACCGTGCTGATCGCGGTGTTCCAGGCCTGGGGCATCGCCATCGGGCTCGAGGGGGTGCGCGGCCAGTTCGGCCCCGCGGTGTACGACCCGGGATGGTTCTTCCGCATCTCCTGCGTCGTCTCGCTCACCGGCGGGACGATGTTCCTGATGTGGCTCGGCGAGCAGATCACCGCGCGCGGGGTGGGCAACGGCATCTCGCTGATCATCTTCGCCGGGATCGTCGCCAACCTGCCGAGCGCGCTGGTCGCGACACTCGAACTCGCCCGCACCGGCGCGCTCTCGACCTTCTTCGTGCTCGCCTTCCTGCTGATCGCGCTGGCCGTGATCGCCTTCGTGGTGTTCATCGAGCGGGCGCAGCGGCGGATCCCGGTGCAGTACCCGAAGCGCCAGGTTGGCAACCGAATGTTCGGGGGCGAGAGCACCCACCTGCCGCTCAAGATCAACACCGCCGGGGTGATCCCGCCGATCTTCGCCTCCTCGCTGCTGCTGCTGCCCGCGACCATCGCCGGCTTCTCCGTCGACACGACGGAGGAGCCGGGCCTGCTGCGCACCGTCGCCGACGCGCTGGCGCACGGGCAGCCGCTCTACATGGCGCTCTACGCCGGGTTGATCATCTTCTTCGCTTTCTTCTACACGGCGGTGGTGTTCAATCCGTCGGAGACGGCCGATAACCTCAAGAAGTACGGCGGCTTCATCCCGGGCATCCGGCCCGGGCAGAACACCGCCGAGTACCTCGATCGGGTGCTCACGCGGCTGACGACAGTGGGCGCCCTCTATCTCGCCCTCGTCTGCATGCTGCCGGAGATCCTGATCAGCCAGTACGGCGTGCCCTTCTACTTCGGCGGCACATCGCTGCTGATCATCGTCTCGGTCACCATGGACACGGTGGCGCAGATCCAGTCCCACCTCTTCGCGCACCAGTACGAGGGCCTGATCCGCAAGGCCCGGCTCGGCGGGCGCGGCACGCAGCCGGGAGGGCGCGGGCGATGAACCTCATCCTTCTGGGCCCGCCCGGCGCGGGCAAGGGCACCCAGGCGAAGCGGCTCGAGGACCGGTACGGCATCGCCCAGATCTCCACCGGCGACATGCTGCGCGCCGAGGTGAAGTCCGGCTCCGCGATCGGGCGCGAGGCCAAGGCGATCATGGAGCGGGGCGAGCTGGTCCCCGACGCCATCATCACCGCCATGCTGGCCGCGCGCGTGGCGCGGCCGGACTGCGCGCAGGGCTTCGTCCTCGACGGCTTCCCCCGCACCGTCCCGCAGGCCGAGGCGCTGGACCTGATGCTGCGCGAGAAGGGCCTCGCCCTCGACCACGTGATCGAGCTGCAGGTGGACGACGCCGCCCTGGTCGAGCGCATCTCCGGCCGCTTCACCTGCGCACGCTGCGGCGAGGGCTATCACGATCGGTTCAAGCGGCCCCGCACCCCCGGGGTCTGCGACGTCTGCGGCGGCACCGAGTTCGTCCGCCGCGCCGACGACAAGGCCGAGACGGTCAAGGCCCGGCTCGACGCCTACCACCGCCAGACGGCGCCGCTGCTGCCCTATTACGCGGCCCAGGGGAAGCTCCGGGTGGTGGACGGCATGGCCCCGATGGAGGAGGTGGCGCGGCAGATCGACGCGATCCTCGAGGGCGGCGGCCGGGCCCCGGGGCCGCCTCCCACGCAGACTTGACGGGAGGGGGGCCAGGCGGTATCCCCGCCCCTCCGCGGCCGGGGCGGGTTCCGGCCGCCCATTGCCATTGCCTGAAACTTGCGGACAGCGAACGCCGGCGGCGGCCGGCGCGAGGGGCTCCAGGAGAGACGACGTGGCGCGCATCGCCGGCGTGAACATTCCCACCAACAAGCGGGTGCCGATCAGCCTCCGCTACATCTACGGCATCGGCCCGAAGAACGCGAAGGACATCTGCGAGCGGCTCGGGATCCCGGAGGACCGCCGGGTGAACCAGCTCACGGACGAGGAGGTGCTCCGCATCCGCGAGCTGATCGACCGCGAGTACCGCGTCGAGGGCGACCTGCGGCGCGAGGTGGCGATGAACATCAAGCGGCTGATGGACCTCGGCTGCTACCGCGGGCTGCGGCACCGCCGGAACCTCCCGGTGCGCGGCCAGCGCACCCACACCAACGCGCGCACGCGCAAGGGCAAGGCGGTACCGATCGCCGGCAAGAAGAAGGTGACGAAGTAAGATGGCGCGCGAGCCCCGCGCCGGCGCCCGCGGCGCCGGCCCCATCCGCCGCAAGGAGCGCAAGAACATCGCGACCGGCGTGGCGCACGTCCTCGCCTCCTTCAACAACACCATCGTCACCATCACCGACGCGCAGGGCAACGCCATCGCCTGGTCGTCGGCCGGCAGCCAGGGCTTCAAGGGCAGCCGCAAGTCCACCCCCTACGCCGCCCAGGTCGCGGCCGAGGACGCCGGCCGCAAGGCGCGCGAGCACGGGATGGAGACGCTGGAGATCCTGGTCAGCGGCCCCGGCTCGGGCCGCGAGAGCGCGCTGCGCGCGCTGCAGGCCGTGGGCTTCAACGTCACCGCCATCCGCGACGTGACCCCCATACCCCACAACGGTTGCCGCCCGCGCAAGCGCCGCCGCGTCTGAGCGCACCGCGCGGCGCGCCGCCGCATCGCGCGCGCCGCGCGGCCGCCCGCCGCACCGCCGCCCGGGGGGCAGAGGAGAGGTTAGACCGTGATCGAAAGGAACTGGCGCTCGCTGATCCGCCCGGAGAAGCTCGACGTCGAGCCGGGCGCCGACCCCAGCCGCACCGCCACCATCGTCGCCGAGCCGCTGGAGCGCGGCTTCGGCATGACGCTCGGCAACGCGCTGCGCCGCGTGCTGCTCTCCTCGCTCCAGGGGGCAGCCGTGACCGCGGTGCGCATCGACGGCGCGCTGCACGAGTTCAGCTCGCTGCCCGGCGTGCGCGAGGACGTGACCGACATCGTCCTCAACATCAAGCAGCTCGCCATCCGCTACCACGGCGAGGGCCCGAAGCGCCTGCAGCTCAGCGCCACCGGACCCGGCGAGGTGACGGCGGGCCAGATCCAGACCACCGGCGACATCGAGATCGCCAACCCCGAGCTGGTCATCTGCACCCTCGACGAGGGCGCGAAGCTCTCGATGGAGCTGACCGTGGCGACCGGCAAGGGCTACGTCCCGGCCGCCCAGAACCGGCCCGAGGACGCGCCGATCGGCCTGATCCCGGTGGACGCGATCTACTCCCCGGTGCGCCGCGTCGCCTACCGCGTGGAGCCCACCCGTGTCGGCCAGGTGACCGACTACGACAAGCTCGTCCTCACCGTGGAGACCGACGGCACCGTCGCCCCGGAGGACGCGGTCGGCCTCGCCGCGCGCATCCTCCAGGACCAGCTCCAGCTCTTCGTCAACTTCGAGGAGCCGCGCGAGCGCAAGGTCGAGGAGACCCACGAGGAGCTCCCCTTCAACCGCAACCTGCTGCGCAAGGTGGACGAGCTCGAGCTGTCGGTGCGCAGCGCCAACTGCCTGAAGAACGACAACATCGTCTACATCGGCGACCTGGTGCAGAAGACCGAGCAGGAGATGCTCCGCACCCCGAACTTCGGCCGCAAGTCGCTGAACGAGATCAAGGAGGTCCTCGCCTCCATGGGCCTGTCCCTCGGCATGACCGTGCCGGGCTGGCCGCCGGAGAACATCGAGGAGCTCGCCAAGAAGCTGGAAGAGCCGTTCTGAGCACGGCGAAGGTCTAGGGATCACGCAACCATGCGCCACGGCATCTCCGGCCGCAAGCTCGGCCGGCCGACCGACCATCGGCTCGCCATGCTCCGCAACCTCGCGACCTCGCTCATCAGGCACGAGCAGATCACCACCACCCTGCCGCGCGCCAAGGAGCTCCGCCCCTACGTCGAGCGCATCATCACGCTCGGCAAGCGCGGCGACCTGCACGCACGCCGCCAGGCCTACGCGAAGCTGATGGACGAGACGGTAGTGGCGAAGCTGTTCGGCGAGATCGCCGACCGCTACCGCGCCCGTCCCGGCGGCTACTGCCGCGTCCTCAAGGCCGGCGTCCGCCAGGGCGACGCGGCGACCATGGCGGTGATCGAGCTGGTCGACCGCAACCCCGCCGCGAAGGGCCTCGGCAGCGGCCCGAAGCCGCAGGCGGAGGAGGGCGCCGAGGCCGGCGCCGCCTGAACCGCGCCGCGTCCCTCGCGCGGCCAGCCGGGCGGGGGACGTGAAGGTCCCCCTGCCTCTCTCGCGCGCCTCTGCGCCGCCTCGCCGTTCCGGCTTGCCCTTTCCCTGCGCATGCGGAGGGCGGGCGGGGGGATGGCCGCGGGATGGGAACGCCGCCCCGCCCGACGAGACGACGCTTTGCCGGTTCCGGGCCGCGCTCGCGGAGCGTGACCTCACCGAGCGCCTCTTCGCCGAGGTGAACCGCCAACTCGACGCGAAAGGCCCGATGCTGAAGGCCGGCACGCTGACCGACGCCGCTCTGGTCGAGGCCGCAGTGGTGCGGCCCCCTCGGCGGGGGCGAGGTCTCGACGCAGGACCCGGACGCGACGAGCTTCTCCGGTTTGAAGGTGCATCTCGCCGTGGACCTCGGCTCGGACCCGGTGCGCGGCGCGAGCCTGACCGGCGCGGACGTCGGCGACAGCCTCGCGGCGGATGCGCTGGTGCAAGGCGATGAGGCGGCGGTGTTCGCCGCCAAGGCCCACGATGCGATGGTCCGCCGCGAGGCGCTGGCCGGTTCGACGCATGCGTCGAACGGCATCGCGGACGGCATCGTGCACCGCGGCCACACCCGCCGGCGGCTGGCGCCCTGGCAGCGCTGGATGGACGCCGTGCTCGCGCTCATCCATGGCCAGGTCGGGCGCGCCTTCGGCACGCTGAGACGCAGCATGGCCGGCGCCGGGTGTGCTATCGTGGCCTCGCCCGCAATGGCGCCCACCTGCGGCTGCTCTGCATCGCTCTGAACCCCCGCCGCACCGAACGCCTCGCCGCCTGATGGGGGCAGTGCGCCCGGAGCTCCCGCCCGGGTGCCGAGGATGGCGTCAACGAAGGCGAACCAGCGCTCCGCCACTCCTTTCGCGTCGGTCAGAGCCATCAACCCGCGTTTCGCAGGGGGCTCCTCGCCGAGGAGCGGGCGGCGCGGCGCGCGGCAGAACTCGGGCTGCAGGCCAAGACGCTCGAGGCGAAGCGGCTGCGGCAGCAGCGGTTTGGGCGCTCCTTGGAGCGCCTTGCTGCCGAAATCGCCCCGCGCGAACCGCACCTTGATGACGTGCTCGCCGGCATCTCCACCGCGGATGGCCCTGGTGCCAACGGGGACGGCGCCCAGGCCGGAGCGCCGGGGAGAGCTCCACACCCGCGGCCATCGCTCCTTGCCGGACCGCTTGCCGCACCAGATCATCAAGCGACTCCCCGGCGAGGGTTGCACCTGCCGCGCCTGTGGCGGCGTGCTGCGGAAGGTGGACAAGGACGTGACGGGTTCAGGGCATGCCCTGAGCCCCGGAGTACCGCCCGGCCGGTTCGAGATGGCGCGGCGCGTCCGGACCGCGTTCTCGTGCAGGATCTGCGAGGCGATGGCGCAGGCGCCGATGCCCTCCTCGCCGATCGAGCGCGACAGGCCCCACCCAGGGCTGGCGGTCCACCTACTGGTCTCGAAGTGCTGCGACCACATTCGCCCTACCGGCAATCCGAGATCTATGCCCGCAGGGGCGCCGACCGGCAGCGGGGCCTGATAGTGGGCTGGGCCGGCTCGTCGGCCACCCTGCCCGAGCCGGTCCCGGGCACATCGGCCGCCACGTCGTCGCCGCCGCCCGCGTCCACGCCGACGCCAACGCTGGCACCGGAGCGCGGCCGCGCGGCGACCGGTCGGTTCCGCGCCTACCTCCGGGACGACCGGCCGTTCGGTGGCCCCGATCCGCCGGCAGTGCTCTGCGAGTTCACGCCTGACCGGTGGGGCGAGCGCCCGTGGCGGCTGCCCCGGCTCAACGGCCTCTACAGGGGGGCCGCCGCCTGGCCGAGGCGGCGTGCCGGTCACATGCCGACGCGAGTTCCACCATGTCCTGCTGGCGACCGATACCCACTGGCCGCGATCTCTCGCCGCCAATCCAGCTTCGAAGGGCCTAACCGGCGGAGGTCCGGGAGAGGCAGGCCAGCCCCGGCGGGCGGCGCCGCGTGGCGCCCTGCTCAGGCCTCCGGCAGCAGCGGCCGCCGCGCGGCGACGAACTCCTCCACCGCGGCGACGTAGCGATCGCAGTCCGCCTCCGTCACCGGCAGGCTCAGCGCCGTCATGCCGCGCCGCGCGATGTAGACGCGCGCCTCCAGCATGTCGAGGAAGAACAGCTCGCGCAGCCCGGCCTCGGCGGGCGTCTCCGCGTAGGGCTGCGTCACCGGCCCGCGGCGGAAGTGCGGCTGCGTCATCGAGCCGACGCCGGTGAAGTGCATCGCCGTGCCGGCGCGCGCGCAGGCGGCGTTCAGCCGCTCGCGCAGCGCCTCGCCGCGCGCGAACAGCGCCTCCGCGGCCTCGGCCCGGAAGATCTCCCCCATCGCCACGCAGCCCGCGGCCATCGAGAGGACGTTGTTGTTGAACGTCCCCGCATGCGGCAGCGAGCCCGGCCGGTGGCCGTCGAACACCGACATCACGTCCGCCCGCCCGCCGAAGGCCCCGAAGCTCATCCCGCCGGCGATGTACTTGCCGAGCGTCGTCATGTCCGGGATCACGCCGGTGCGCTGCTGCAGCCCGCCCGGCCCGTGGCGGCTCGTCATCACCTCGTCGAAGACGAGCAGCGCGCCGGTCTCCCGCGTCGCCCCGCGCAGCGCCGCGAGGAACTCCGGCCGCGCCGGGATGCAGCCGCCGGAGCCCAGCATCGGCTCCACGAGCACCGCGGCCAGGCTCTCCCCCGCCTCGCGGATCGCCCGCGCCGCCCCTTCCGCGTCGTTGTAGTCGGCGAAGACCAGCGGCACGGGCAGCGACACCGCGCTCGACCCGCCGACCGGGAAGGTCAGAACCCCGCCGTGGTAGCCGCCGCGCATCACCATCACCGTCCTGCGCCCGGTGAAGGCCCGCGCCGCGGCGAGCGCCATGATGTTCGCCTCGGTCCCCGAATTGGTGAACCGCACCAGCTCGATCGAGGGGAACCGCCCGACGATCAGCCCGGCGAGGCGGCCCTCGTTCTCCCCCACCGCGGCGAGGTTCACGCCGCGCGCCAACGCCTCCCGCACCGCCGCCAGGATGCGCTCGTCCGAATGCCCGAACAGCCCGGCGGTGTACTCGCCGCAGAGGTCGAGATACTCGTGGCCGTCCACGTCCCACAGCCGGCAGCCCTCGCCGCGCGCCATGGCGGTCGGGAAGGGGGTGTAGAACAGCACGGTCCGGGTGTTGCCTCCCGGCATCACCTCGCGCGCCCGCGCATGGATCGCCGCGCTCCTCGGCCGCTGCGCCGTGTAGCGCTCGCGCGCCTCCGCCAGGGCGGCGTCGAGGTCGCTGTTGCGCGCGGGGGCGTCGAGCGGGCTCATGGCGGCACTCCTCCAGGCTCGGTCGCCGAGCCTCGCCCCGCCCCCGCGCCGCGTCAACGCCTGCGCGCCGGCCGGCGAGCGGGGCGAGGCGCGGAGTCCGTGCAACAGCCCCGCGAGAAGCGTCCTCCGCGGTGCGTAACGGTTTGCGCCTTGCTCCCGCCGCGATTATCCCTCGCTCCCGTGAGCCCGAAGTCCCTTCTTCCGCTGGCCCTCGTGGCGGCGCTGGCCGGATCCCCGGCGCTATCCGCTTCGGCTGCCGGCCCTCGGCTCCTCGCTCCGCAATTCGTCCCGGTGACCGCGGCGGCGGCCGACCAGGCTGCCCTCCTCCGCCTGGCCGAGCGGCTTCGCCGTCTGGAGGAGGACGGGCTCGACCCGCGCCACTACGACATCCCGCCGGACGGGCTCGCAGCCTCCGACCCGCAAGGACATCAGGCGGCCCTCCTCGCGGCCGCCGGCGAGGCGCTCGAGGACCTGCTGCACGGCCGGGCGCGCCGGATGCGCGGCCGCGTCGACATCGAGCGGGATCCGGCCGCCCACCCGCTCGCTCCCTGGCTGACCGAGCTGGCCACCGCCGCCGAACCCGCGGCGGTGATCGAGCGGGCCGCGACCCTGCACCCGGAGGCGCCGGTCCTGCGGCGCGAGCTCGCCCGCCTGCGCGCCATCGCTGCCGCGGGCGGGCACGTCCCGGTTCCCGCGGATGGCGGAACGATCGAACCCGGCACCACCGATCCGCGCCGCATCCCTGCCCTGCGTGCCCGGCTCGGCGTGGACGAGCCCGCCCTCGTCGCCGGCGCCGCCGCCGCCAGTCCGCACTACGACCCGGCCCTGGTCGAGGCGGTGAAGCGCTTCCAGGCCGCCGAGGGGCTCGAGCCCGATGGGCGCGTCGGCCGCCTCACGCTCGCGGCGCTCAACCGGCCGGTCGAGGCGCGCATCCTCCAGCTCCGCGTCGCCCTCGACATGCGGCGCGGCCTCGCCCGGCCCGTCGCCGAGCGGCGCATCGAGGTCAACGTCCCGGACTACCGCCTGCGCCTGATCGAGGAGGACGGCCGCGTCTCCCTCGACATGGCCGTCATCGTCGGGCGCGCGACGCGCCAGACGCCGGTGCTGCGCACCCGCCTCACGGCCGTGATGTTCAATCCGCCCTGGGGCGTGCCGCAGCGCAACGCGCGGGAGGACCTGCTGCCGCGCCTCCGCCGCGACCCGCGCGCCGTCATGGAGGGAGGATTCCGCATCTATGCCGTCGCCGGCGGCGCGCGCGTCGAGATCGACCCGACCACGGTGGACTGGCACTCGGTCAGCGCGCAGCGCTTCCCCTACGTCATCCGCCAGGATCCGGGCGAGGCCAACGCCCTCGGGCGGATCAAGTTCGTGATGCCTAACGAAGAGGACATCTTCCTGCACGACACGCCGGACCGGCACCTGTTCCGGCGCGCCGCACGCGCCTTCTCCTCCGGCTGCATACGCCTCGAGCAGCCGATGGAGTTGCTCGAGGCCGCCCTGTGGGGTACGCCGGGCTGGGACCGTGCCCGGGCCAGCCGGGCGATCGCGGCGCGCAGCACCAGCAGCGTGCAGCTCGCGCGCAGCATCCCGGTGCGGCTGCACTACACGACGGTGACCGTGGAGGGGGGCAACAGCGTGCGAATCCGACCCGACATCTACGGCCTCGACGAGGCCTATGTCCGCGCCATGGACGCGCCACGGCAGAGCCAGCGGCGCGTGGCCGCCGTGGACTCCTCCGTGGCGGCGGTGCCTGCGGCGGGGCGTTAGGGGATGCGCTGGAGCCTCGAGCCGGCCTGCCCCTGCTGCAGCGGAGGGGCGGTCGGCCGCCGGGGGGTGATCCGCGTCGCACTCGGCGGCCTCGTCTGCGTCGGCGCCGCGTCCGCTATCCCCGCCGCTGCCTCGGCGGCCGCTCCGGCCGGATCGGAGGCGGTCCGCAGCCTCGCCGTGCGCCGCGTGCAGACCGGCGACTCCTTCGAGGGCGTCTACTGGCGCGACGGCCGCTACGACACCGACGCGCTGCGCCGCCTCGACTGGGTGTTCCGCGACCCGGCGCTCGACGAGGCGACGCCGATGGACCCGCGGCTGTTCGACGTGATGCACGTCATCGCGCGCCGCATGGACACCAGCGAGCCCTACGAGGTGGTGAGCGGCTATCGCGCCCCGGAAACCAACGCCAGCCGCGCGCAGCGCTCGCGCCGGGTCAGCCGCGTCAGCCTGCACATGTCCGGCATGGCTGCGGATGTCCGGCTGCCGGGACGCGACTCGGTCCAGCTCGCCCGCCTGGCCGCGGCGCTCCAGGCCGGCGGCGTCGGTCTCTACCGGCGCGACGGCTTCGTGCATCTGGACTGCGGTCCGACCCGGCGCTGGTAGGCGGCCGGCTTTCGCCCGAAGGCCCGGGCGTGGCCGTTGCGCGCAAGACCGGGCCGCCGGGCGCGCGACGGCCTCTCGCCCAGGGGCACTGCCCCGGGCCGGCGGGCGTGCGCGGTTGTGGGTCGAGGCGGTCGGGGGAGCGGTGCCAAACGGGCTCCACGCGCCCCGCCACCGCATCGGCCCATGTCCGCACCGCGTCCTGCGCGGTGCGCGCGGCAGGCGGGAAGCCCGCTATTCGCGGGCTGTGCGGCCGCCTTCCGCGGCGGTTCCGGGCCGTGCGGGCGGGGCTGGCCTGCGCGCACCCGATTCCTCGTCCTTACGGCTCCGCGCCGCGCTCCGCGGCGATCCCGCGGTGCGTCGCACGCTCCCCGGACGCTGCCGGCCGGCCGCCGATCCCGCTGACGCGCCCCTCGCGGAATGGTAGCGTGCCGCCGGGCGGGCGTGCCGGCGAAGGCGTGACGCACCATGCGGCGGCCGCCCGGACGGCTTTGTCGCGCCCCGGGCCGCGGCCGAAACGGCCGGCCCGCGCCCTCGGCGCCGGCCCAGCCGTTCCGCTTTGCCAAGGACAGCCCACGCCCATGGACGAACGCGCCGGGCCCCGGCCTGCATCGCCGCCATCGCCCGATCCCGGCGCGGACACGCCGGAGGGGCGGCCGGCCGCTTCTGGCGGCAGAATCCGGACCATCGGCCTGCTGCTCGGCCCCGCGGTCTTCGTCGCGATGCTTCTCCTCCCGCCGCCTTCCGGCCTCGAGACCGCGGCGTGGCGGGTGGCGGCGGTGGCGGCGCTGATGGCCCTGTGGTGGGTGACCGAGGCGATTCCGATCCCGGCGACCGGGCTGCTTCCGCTCGTGCTCTTCCCCCTGCTCGGCATCGCGCCGGTGGGGGAGGCCTCGGCGCCCTATGCCGATCCGCTCATCTTCCTCTTCCTCGGTGGCTTTCTGATCGCCCTCGGGCTGGAGCGCTGGAACCTGCACCGGCGCATCGCGCTCGGCATCGTCTCCGCCGTCGGCGTCCGGCCCGGCGCGCTGGTCGGCGGCTTCATACTGGCCACGGCCTTCCTCAGCATGTGGGTCAGCAATACCGCGACCGCGGTGATGATGCTGCCGATCGGCGTGTCGGTGATCGGTCTGCTGCAGCGCGATGCGAGGGCCGCTGCCGGCGCCTCGGCCCCCGGCGGCCGGGACGGCTTCCCGAGCGCCCTGCTGCTCGGCATCGCCTACGGGGCGAGCGTCGGCGGGCTGGCCACCCTGATCGGCACCCCGCCGAACGCGCTGCTCGCCGCCTTCATGCGGCGCACCTACGGCGTCGAGATCGGCTTCGCCCAGTGGATGCTCATCGGCCTGCCCGTGGTCGCGGTGATGCTCGCCATGACCTGGCTGATCCTGACGCGCATCGCCTTCGCCCTGCCGCGCCAGGCGATCCCCGGCTCGGCCGAGCTGATCCGACGCGAGATCGCGGACCTCGGGCCGCTTACCGTCCCGGAGCGGCGCGTCGGGCTGGTCTTCGCCGGGGCGGCGCTGCTCTGGGTGATGCGGCCGCTGCTCGGCGGCGTCCTGCCGGCGGGGCTGAACGACACCACCATCGCCGTCGCCGCGGGGCTGCTTCTCTTCCTCGTTCCGGCCGGCGGCCCGGCCCCCCGCGGGACCGCGCTGATGGACTGGGAGACGGCGAAGCGGCTGCCCTGGGGCGTGCTGCTGCTGTTCGGCGGCGGCCTGTCGCTCGCCGCGGCGATCGGCGCGAGCGGACTGGCCGACTGGATCGGCGCCGGCTTCGCCGCGCTCGGCCAGTGGCCGATGCTGCTCGTGGTGGTGCTGGTGACGGCGGGCATCGTGTTCCTGACCGAACTCACCAGCAACACCGCGACCGCGGCGGCCTTCCTGCCGCTGATGGCCTCGGTGGCGCCGGCGCTCGGCGCCGACCCGTTCCTGCTGACCATCCCGGTGGCGCTCGCCGCCTCCTGCGCCTTCATGCTGCCGGTGGCGACGCCGCCCAACGCCATCGTCTACGGCAGCGGCCACCTCACCGTGGCGCAGATGGCGCGGGCCGGCTTCCTGCTGAACCTCGCCGGCATCGCGGCGATCGTCGGCCTGACCTGGCTGCTGGTGGGCCCGGTCTTCGCGGTGCGGTGAGCGGCGCGACGCGCCGGTCGTCCCGGTCACGCCTGCTCGCGGACCGCGCCGCCGCCGATCAGCGCCCGGCGACCAGCACCATGCCGAAGAGGATGGCCACCACCAGCAGCGACAGCCCGGCCGTTGGCCAGGCGCGCAGCACGCCCTCCATCCCCGCCAGCGCCCGGACGGCCTCGGCGGCGAGGCGCTGGCCCGACGCGGCGAGACGCGGCGCCCGCAGCGGCGGGCGCCAGCGCGCCAGGGCCCGGGTCGCGCCCTCGCCGATCACCACGAGATCGCCCTCCGGCACCGACGGAAGGCGGCCAGCCCGCCACCACAGGCCGAGGGCGAGCCCGGAGCCGGCCAGCACCGGCCAGCCCGCCTCCCAGAGCGCCGCCGGCGAGAGCGCGCCGGCCAGCCCTCCTCCGCCGGCCGTCAGGTAGATCCCCCAGGGCACCAGGACCGCCGCGGCCGCCGCCATCAGCCAGGGGAGGACGATCCCGGCCGGCGGCGCGGCATCGGGCGCAGCCGCCGACCCGCCGCCGACCGCGAGGCGGCGCAGGAAGTGCAGCATCAGCAGCGTGGTTGCCGCCGCCGACAGCGAGGCCAGCGTCCCCGCCGCGCCGCCGCCCAGCGGCTCCTTCACCGCGAGCTTCGCCAGCGCGCCGCCGGTGAGGGGCAGTCCGCCCAGCCCGATCGCGAGCACCGCCGTCACCACCAGCACGGGCAGGAGCCGCCGCGCGCCGGTGGCGGCGGCGACGCCGACCGCGAGGAACATCGCCCCCTTCGCCAGCGCGTGGTGCGCCGCGTAGAACGCCGCCGGCAGCGCCGCCCCGCCGACCCCGCCCGCCGTGGCGAGGCCCATGCCGAGCACCGCCGCGATCACCCCCATCTGGCTCAGGCTGGAATAGGCGAGCACCGTCTTCGGGTGCTCCTGCGTCACGCCGGCCGCCACCCCGTAGAAGGCCGTGCCGAAGCCGATCCAGACCAGCGCCAGCCCCCAGCCCGCCGGCGCGGCCTCCGGCGGCAGGAAGCGGATCAGGCCGATCACGCCGGCCTTGATGATGGCGCCGCTGAGCACCGCCGAGGCCGGCGTCGGCGCCGCCGGATGGGCCAGCGGCAGCCAGACGTGCAGCGGCACCAGTCCGGCCTTCAGCCCGAACCCCGCGACCAGCAGCGCGAGGGCGAGGTCGCGCCAGGGCGAGCCCGGCAGCGCCGCCGCCGCGTCGCGGATCAGCAGGCTGTCCGCCGCCGTCGCCGCCACCATGAAGCCGAGCAGCAGGCAGGTCTCGCCCAGCACGGCGAGGATCAGGTAGATCCGCGCGGCGCGGCGGGCGCGCGGGGTCTCCTCGTGCACCACCAGCCCGTAGGCGGCGAGGCTCGCCAGGGCGAAGGCGAGGTAGAAGCTCGCCAGGTCCGCGGCCAGGAAGACGCCGAGGCTGCCCGCCTGCGTCAGCAGCCAGAACGCCGCGAAGCGCTCCCCATGCGGCTTCCCGCGCAGATAGGCGCCCGCATAGGCGCCGGCCGCGCTCCACAGCAGCGCCACGGGCCCGAGCAGCGTCGCGCCGACGGGGTCGAGCGCCAGCGCCATGCCGAGCAGCAGCGGCTCGCTCCGCGCCTCGCCGCCGACGGCGAGCAGGGAGGCAGCCAACGCCGGCAGGGGCGCAGCCCAGAGCAGCCCCAGCATGCGCGCCCCGAGGCGCGGCGCCGCACCGGCAAGCAGCAGGGCCAGCGGCAGGGCCACCGCCGCCGCCAGCAGGGTCGGGGACTCCGGCACCGCCACCGTGCTCACCACAGCCCGTAGTCCCGCGCCACGATCAGCCGGGCCCAGCCGAGCGGGCTGAAGGCGACGGCCGCGAACAGTCCGGCACCGAGCGCCGCGGCGGCGGTGACGAGCGGCGGCAGCACCAGACCCCACTCGGCCTCCTCGCCGAGGGGCGCCGCCGCCCGGTCCGGCCCTGCCGCGCCCCCGGCGGCGGGCAGGAACCAGGCGCGGTAGAGCAGCGGCAGGAAATAAGCGGCGTTGAGCAGGCTGCTGCCGGCCAGGACGAAGATCACCCAGACCTGTCCGGCCTGCAGCGCGCCCGTGCCGAGGTACCACTTGCTGATGAAGCCGGCGACCGGCGGCACCCCGATCATGCCCAGCGCGGCGACGCTGAAGGCCAGCATGGTGAGCGGCATGCGCCGTCCCGCGCCGTCCAGCTCCTCCACCCTGTGGATGTGCAGCGTCTCGGCCAGCGCGCCGGCGCAGAAGAACAGCGTGATCTTCATCAGCCCCTGGTGCACGAGGTGGACCAGCCCGCCCACCACCGCCGCCGGGCCCGCCAGCGCCGCGCCGAGCGCGATGTAGGAGACCTGGCTGACGGTGGAGAAGGCGAGCCGCCGCTTGATGTCGCTCTGCGCGAGCGCGCGCAGCGAGCCGTAGAGGATCGTCGCCGAGGCCGCGACCGCCAGCGGCAGGCCGAGCCCGAGCCCCTGCACCAGCCCGATGCCATAGACGTCGAACACCACGCGCAGGATGCCGAAGGCGCCCGCCTTCACGACGGCGACCGCGTGCAGCAGGGCGCTGACCGGCGCCGGCGCCACCATCGCCGTCGGCAGCCAGGCGTGCAGCGGCACCAGCGCGGCCTTCACCCCGAGGCCGCCGACGAGGAGCAGGAAGCAGACCCGGAGCGTGCCCGGATCCACGCCGGCGAGGCTGCCGTGCACCGTGAACTCGATCGGACCGACCAGCCCCTCGAGCCACAGGATGCCGAGCAGAAGCGCGGCGCTGCCGCCGAGCGTGTAGGCCAGGTACAGGCGCCCGGCGGCCAGGGAAGGGGCGTCGCCGCGGTGCACCACCAGCGGCCAGGTGGAGAGCGTCAACAGCTCGTAGAAGACGAAGAAGGTGATCAGCGATCCGGAGAGGGCGATCCCGGTCGTGGCGAAGACGCACAGGCTGAAGAAGCCGAAGAACCGCGACTGGTTCGGCCCGTGGCCGAGATAGGCGATGGCGAAGATCGTCGTCAGCAGCCACAGGAAGGCGGAGAGGGTCACGAACAGCAGCGCCAGCGCATCCACGCGCAGCAGCAGGTCGAGCCCGGCCACCAGCGGGAACCCGAACTCGTAGAGCGCCCCTGCGGCCACCCGGTCGAGCATGTACATGACCAGCCCGAGCTTGGCCCCCGCGCCCGCGAGGTTGATCGCGCTGCGCATCCGCCATGCCCGCTCCGGCAGGAAGAAGATGACGACCGCCGGCACCAGCGAGGTGAGCAGGATCAGCAGCGGCAGCAGCGCGGTCATCCGAGGCCCTCCTCCGCCGCGGTCGGCCGGCCGACCCACAGCAGCCGGTAGGGCCCGAGCGGGAGCAGTCCGAGCAGCACGGAGAGCAGCGCGAGCACGAGCGGGATCGCCTGCCGCCGCCGCGGCACGGGCCGGCGCAGCGCCACCGGCTCGTCGGCGCCGGCGAGCGCCGGGTTCAGCACGCGGAACACGTAGCCCGCCGCGAGCAGCCCGCCCGCGAGCATCGGCACCGCCCACCACCACTGCCCGCTCGCCAGCGCCGTGGTCACGAGCAGCCACTTGGCGATGAAGCCGCCGCTCGGCGGCAGGCCCATCAGCGACAGGCCCGCCAGGCCGAAAGCGAACACGGTCATCGGCAGCGCCCGCCCGATCCCCCCCAGCCCGGCGATCCGGTCGTGGCCGACCGCCTCCAGGATGAGCCCTGCGGCGAGGAACATCGCCGACTTGGCGAAGGCGTGCGAGATCGCGTGCAGGATGCCGCCGTTCCAGGCTCCCGCGCTCCAGGGCTGCGCCTCGGTCGGACCGCCGGTGAGCGGGAACATCAGGAACAGGTAGCCGAGCTGCGCCATGGTCGAGTAGGCGACGGCGAGCTTGAGCCGCTCCTGGCGCAGGGCGAGCACGCTGCCGAAGAGGATCGCCGCCGTCCCGAGCGCGGCGAGCAGCGTCGCCGCCTCCGGATGCGCGACCGCCGGCAGGGCGTCGAACCAGAGCCGAACCAACAGGTAGAAGGAGGCCTTGACGACCAGCCCCGAGAGCACGGCGCTGGCCGCCGCCGGCGCGCCGGCATGGGCGGGGGGCAGCCAGAGGTGCAGCGGGAACAGCGCGGTCTTGGCGAGCAGCCCCGCCGTCATCAGCGCGCCCGCGGCCCATGCGGCCGGCTCGCTGCGCGCCGCGCCGGCGAGCAGGGCGATGTCGAGCGTGCCGTAGGCGCCGTAGAGCAGCGCCACCCCGACCAGGTAGAGCACCGAACCGAGCAGGGCGAAGAGCAGGTAGCGCAGCGCCGCGGCGAAGGTCTCCGGCTTCCCTTCCAGGCTCACCAGCGGCACGGCGGCAAGCGTGAGCAGCTCCAGCGCGACGTAGAGGTTGAACAGGTCGCCGCCGAGGAACGCCGCGTTGAGCGCGCCCCACAGCGCGAAGAGCAGCGGCCAGAACAGCACCGAGGCGCGCGCCTCCCGCTCCGCCGAGGGTGGGCGGAACTCCGCCAGGGCGAACAGGCCGGTGGCGCAGACCACCAGCGCCGTCGTCAGCACCAGCAGCGCCGACAGCCCGTCCGCCCGCAGCGCGATGCCGAGCGGCGGCGCGAAGCCGCCGATCGCGTAGGCCACCGTCTCGCCGCCCCGCCAGACCTGGACGACGAGCAGCACCGAGACGGCGAGGCCGGACGGCAGCACCGCCCAGGCGAGGCGGTGCGCGTGGCGGCCGAGGGGCAGCGCCAGCAGCATGCCGGCGAACGGTAGCGCCACGGCCATCACCACCCAGGGCATGTCGTCACCCGCCATTGCGCTCGCCCGGCGCGGGGGGTGGCGGTTCCGGCGACAGCGTGCTCCGTCCGGTCGCGCCGGCGAGCCGCAGGAGCAGCGCCACGGCGAGCGCCGTGGCCGACAGGGCGACGACGATGCCGGTGATGATCAGGGCGTGCGGCACCGGGTCGCCGCGGCCCGGCGCGGCGCGCTCGGCGATCGCGCCGAGGAGCAGGAACACGCCGCTGCCGATCAGGTTGAAGGCGAGGATCTTCCGCAGCAGCGGCGCCTGCACGATCAGGCCGTAGAGGCCGATCCCCACCAGCGCGGCCCCGCAGAGGCCGTAGAGGGTGGCGGCGTCGGTCATCGCGGCGGCCGCTCCGGCGCGCCGGCCACCAGCAGTCCGAGGGTGACGGCGATGGACAGGGTGAGCGCCGCCTCGACCAGCACGACCAGCGGCTTCACGAAATCCGGAGGATAGCCGAGGAAGGCGCCCGCGGTGGCGAGGCCGGCGAGGCCGACGCCGAGGAACACCGCCGGCCCGCCGACCAGGACAAGGCGCAGCGCGAGGCCGCGCACCGCGGGCGCGTCCGTCAGCCCTGCCATGATCGCGAGCAGCCAGACCGCCGCGAGGATCGTGCCGGCCTGGAAGGCGCCGCCGGGCCGGTCGGCGCCGGCCCAGAACACGTGCGCGCCGACCAGGAGCCCCGCGGGCGGCAGCACGCGGCCGAGGAACACGAGCACGCCCTCGGGCCGGGTGCGGTGCCGCGGCCCCGGCACGCCGCCCCACAGGGGATCGGGAGTGAGCGACCACACGCCAAGCAGCGCCAGCAGCAGCACCACGACCTCGAGCAGCGTGTCGTAGCCGCGCCACACCAGCAGGACGGCGGTGACGGGATTGCCGAGCCCGGTGGCGGGCAGGTGCGCCGCGGCGACGTCGGCGAGGCCGGGCGCCGGCTCCGGCAGCGCCAGGACGGCCGCTCCCAGCCCGAGCGCGAGCGCGGCGCAGAGGATGGCCGCGGCGAGGCGGAGCGCCGTTCCCGGACTCCCGTCCGCCCCCGGCTCCGCCGGCGCGGCGGCCGGCAGGCGCGCCAGCGCGCCGAGCAGCAGCACCCCGGTCAGTCCCGCCCCGATCGCCGCCTCCGCCAGCGCCACGTTCTCGGCGCCGAGGCGCACCCAGGCGAGGGCGAGCAGGAGGCCATAGACGATGTAGAAGACGATCCCGGTGAACTGGGCGCGTGCCCCGACCGCGCACAGGGCTGCCGCCAGGATCATCGGCACCAGCACGAGATCGAGGAGGAGCCAGGCGCCGTTCACCCGGCCGCGCTCCCGCCCGGGGACCGGCCGTTCCGGCGCAGGGCGACGCGGGCGACGAGTTGCGCCACCGTCGCCGCCGCGAGCAGCGCGAACAGCCAGACGGCGAGCAGCTTCAGCGCGGCCAGCGGCCCCTCGGCGCGCGGCAGCAGCCCGAGGACGATCAGGCCGAGGCCGAGATTGTCGGCCTTGGTCAGGGCATGGAGGCGGGTCAGGACGTCGGGGAAGCGCAGCAGCCCGACCGTGCCCGCGAGGAAGAAGAAGGCGCCGGCCGAGACGGCGAGCACGGTGAACAGGTCCAGCGCGAGCCTCATCCCCGGTCGTCCTCCGGCAACTCGGGATCGCCCGAGCCCGAGGAGGTGGCGCCCTTGACGAAGGCGACCGCGGCGAAGGCGGCGAGCAGGGCCAGCACCAGCGCCACGTCCACCGCCGCCGGCCGCTCCGCCGCCGCGGCGAGCAGCAGCACCACCGCGATCCCGCCGGTGCCGAGCAGTTGCGCCGCCATCATGCGGTCCGCCGCGGTCGGTCCCTGCAGGATCCGCACCAGCCCCGCCGCGACGGTGATCAGGAGGAAGGCCGCGGCAGCGACCAGGAATTCAGCCATCCGGACCCTCCCCGGCGCCGTCCCGCCCCAGCGCCCGGGCGAGCCGGGTCTGCTCCGCATCGAGCTGTGCCCCCGCCGCCTGGTCGCGGTCGAGGCAGTGTACGGTGAGACGGTCGCCGTTCGCCGCCACCGCGAGCGAGCCGGGCAGGAGGCTGATGCCGGCGGTGAAGACCTGCCGGGCCGGGCCCCGGGGCAGCCGGAAGCGAAGGGTGACGAGGTCCGGGGCCAGGGGCAGGCGGGGACTGAGCGCGCGGCGCGCCACATCCACGCCGGCCAGCACCGACTGGTGCAGGAAGCGCAGCGCGAGGCGGAGCAGCGCCCCGGGCCGGACGCGCCCGGGCGCGTCCGGTGCCGGCGGCAGAAGCCGCAGGCTCAGCCAGCCCGCCGCGACGGAGGCGAGCAGGCCCGGCAGCAAGGCGCCGCCCGCGCCATCGGTGAGGATGAGCCAGAGGCCGAGGAAGCCGACGCTCCGCAACACCAGGCGACGCCACATCGTGCGATCCCCTCATCCGTGCCGCGCCGCGCGCCGCCGGGCGGACAGGCGCGCCGGCGCGCGCCCGGGTGCGCCGTGCTCGTGCCGTCCCGCGCGCCGTCGCATCGCCGTCAGTTCCCGAACGGCATGGCGGCCCAGGTGGCGAGGCGATGCCCGGCGAGCAGCACCGCCGTTGCCCAGGCGAGCGCGAGCAGGGTCAGCACATGGCCGGCGAGAAGCGCCGCCGCGTCGCGTCGCAGCAGGCCGAGGCCGAGGGCGGCCACGGCGAGCCCCGGGAGCTGGTTCCCGAACGGGATCGGCACCAGGATGACGAGGCCGGCGAGCGTCACTGACACCCCCGTCAGCCATCGCCCGAGCGGCCCGCCGATGCTCTGCGCCGCGCGGCCGCCGCGCCGTGGCGGTCGCCGCCCCGCTCGCCTGAGCAGCCTCGCCAGGCGCCTGAGGCCCGCGCGCACCGCGCTGCGCTGCAGCCGCACCCGCCGGAGGGGGCCGGGCAACCAGGGATGCTCGTAGCCGAGCAGCAGCCGTCCGGCGGTGATCAGCACGCCGATTCCGGCCGGCATGCCGGTCATCGGCACGGGCAGGGCGGCGGGCAGGGCGAGCGCCAGCAGGACCGCACCGAATCCCGCCCGTCCGGCACCGTCCACCAGCTCGCCGAGCGTGATCGTCTCGGTCCGGGGGTCGGGGGGGGCCGCGCCGCATCGCACCCGTTCCTCCCTTCAGGCGATCGCGCTCGGCGGAAGGACGCGGCATCCCCCTCGCGGGCGCCCGCCGCGCGCGATTCCGGCTCGCCGGCGGCCGCGCGGTGCGGCCGGGGCAGCGGCGGCGGTCATGGCAGCACCCGCCGAACGGCGGTCTCGAAGCCGCTCTTGATGCCGGCCACCACCGCCTCGGGCGAGGCGGCGTTGATGCTGTGGATGAAGAGTGTCCGCCGGTCCTCCGAGACGTGGATGGCGGTCGTGCCGGGCGTCAGCGTGATCAGGTCGGCGAGGAGGGTGATCCCGGCGTCGCTCCGCAGGTCGAGCGGCACCGCGAGGATCGCCGGATTGACGGCGAGGCGCGGGCTGAGCGTGGTCAGGATCACGTCCCAGGCCGACAGCACGAGCTCGCGCAGGAACAGCACGGCCAGGTACAGCCAGGCGAGGAGGTTCCAGGGGTTCGGTCGGCGCGTCTCGGTCATCGCGCGGCGGCTCCTCCGACGCATCCGGCGGCGCCGCGCCGGCGCGCTTGGCCGGGACCCGCGCCGGCGGCCGCGATCCAGGGCTCGAATCCAGGGCGTCCCGGCTTGCGCATGGTTGCTGCGGCGATGATCCGATGCGGCGTGCCAACGCGCGGCGCGGCGCGGGTTTCCCCGGCGTCGCGCCGGCCCGCCGCGGCCGGGGGCGACGCCGGCCGGCGGACACGGCGCAGGCCGCGGGCTCGCTGCGCCCGGCGGTCGCCGTGCAGCCGCCGCCCGCCGGGCGCGTTTACCGTCCCGATCCCGACGCGCGCCGGTGGCGGAAGACGAAGGACATGTCCCATGGAGGCCGATTCCCGGCTGCAGCGGATCCTCGAGAGGGTCGAACTCGTCGGCGGCATCGGCGCCCCGAAGTTCGGCCGGATGTGCGTCATGTCGCTCGCGGCCCACCTCGCGGGGGAGCCCCATACCGACTGCCCGGCGAGCGTCTCCCCGGTGATCCGCGGCTTCGCCGTCCCGATCAACGACCAGATGCCCGGCCCGGTGCGCCAGCGCCTGAAGCCCTTCGCGCCGCGGCTCATCGGCACCGATGACGGCCTCGACGCGGTCCGCACCGACCTCCTGCGCGCCGCGCTGGCGGAGCGGCTCGTCCCGCGGGCGGCGGCGCGGCATGGAACGCCGCCGGATGCGCGGCGGCCCGCCGGTGCGCCGGTCCACGCGCGGAGCTGGCTCGCCGGCGGCGACCTCCGCTGGCGGATCGGCAGGCTGCTGGAGCAGATCAGGGCGGAGAGCGACCTCCGGCCCGGCAGCGATGTGCATGCGGCGAGCCTGGCGGGGTACCTGATCGGCCTGTGCGCCCGCGCCGCGCCGGACCCCCGCGAGGCGGAATGGTACTGGACCGAGGGGCTCGGGCTGCTGGACCGGATGTGCGATCTCGGTGCCAGCCGGCGGCCGGCCGGCGGCGGGGTGCGGGCGGATCGGCTCGCCCGGCTCGCAAGCGCGCTCCCGGCGCGCGGACGCGGCTCGGTCGGCTTGCGGATGCCTGCCGCCGGGCCCCTGGCGGCCCGATTCCCCGGGCACCCGGTGGGCCTCGGCAGGGCGTTCGGCCGGTCCTGATCCGTCGCCGCTGCCCGGCGCCGGAACGGCGCGGCGCCAGGGCGTGCCGGACCGCGGCGCATCATGGGGAGGGCGGCGCGGGCGGCGCGGGCTCGCGGCCCGGATCGGAGCGCTCCGCCTTGTCGGGAGCCGCCTCTTCCTCGGCGGTCGGCTGCAGGGCGCGCCGCCGTTGCCCCGCATCCACCGGATCGAAGGTCCCGCGCGGAAGCACGCCGGCGAGCTGGTCCGCCACCGTGCCGGTCCAGAGCGGCGCGCCGCCGACATACGCCGCGCGGCCCAGGGCATTGGCGGCCACCGGCGTCGTCGCGAGCAGGAAGCCGAGGATCACCAGGGCGCGCACCCAGGCATCGCCGCCGCCGAAGGCCAACGCGGTGCCGATCAGCACGAGCCCGGAGCCGACCGCGCCGGCCTTGGTCGAGGCGTGCATGCGCAGGAAGGTGTCCGGCAGGCGCGCCACGCCGACCGCCGCGACCAGCACCACGGCGGAGCCGGCGAGCAGAAGCAGCGCGGCGAGCAGCTCAACCATGGCCGTCGCCCTCCTGCTCCGCGCTGCGCGGCTGGCTCGCGCGCTCGATGAAGCCCGCCATCGCCACCGCACCGATGAAGCCGATCAGTCCGAGCCCGAGCGCCACGTCGAGCAGCGCCAGGTGTCCGGCGGCGAGCGCCGCCAGGGCCGAGCCCGTCAGGGCGAGCAGGCCGAGCAGGTCCATCGCCACCGCGCGATCGGCGATGCCCGGCCCGCGCACCATGCGCCAGGAGGCCAGGGCCACCGCGGCGGCGATCATCAGCGCGGAGAGCGCGAGCGCGACCTGGAGCACCGGGCCGGCCCCGCTCATCGCGGCCCTCCCCGCCGGCTCGCGGCGGCGCGGGCGCCTCCGGCGTCGGGGAGCGTCGGCGGGATGCGGTCGGCGGCGGTCATGGTGCGGCGGCCCCTCCCAGGACGGCGTTGAGGTAGGCCTCCCGGCCGGCGGTCAGCTGCTCGCCGGCGGCGAGGGCGAAGGCCAGGAGCGGCTCGGCCCAAAGGCCGAGGGACAGGGTGAGGAGGGCCAGCACCGCGGCGGGCCCGAGCATCAGCCAGCGTTCGGCGGCGCCCATGCGGTGCGGCGCGAGCGGCGCCTCCTCCGGCGCCTCCTTCCAGAATGCCTCGGTCCAGATCCGCAGCATGGAGTAGAGCGCGACCAGGCCGGCGACCAGCACCGCCACGGCGATGACGTAGGCCTCGGCCTCGAGCCCCGAGCGGACCAGCAGCACCTTGCCCCAGAAGCCCGCGAGCGGCGGCAGCCCGGCGAGCGACAGCGCCGGCAGCAGGAACAGCAGGCCGAGCAGCGGCTCGCGCCGCCATAGCCCGCCGAGCCGCGCCAGGGCGTAGCTGCCGCCGGCACGGCGGATGGCGCCGGCGACGAGGAACAGGTTCGCCTTCACCAGCACGTCCTGCAGCACGTAGAACACCGCCCCGGCGATGGCGAGCGGCGTCGCGACCGCCGCGCCGACCAGCATCACGCCGACCGAGCCGATGACGTTGAAGGCGAGGATGCGTCGCACGTCCCAGTGCGCCACCGCGCCGAGCGTCCCGGTGATCATGGTGGCGACGGCGACGGCGCCGAGGACCCAGGGCATCCACTCCGCCGTGCCCGCGAAGACCAGCGTGAACAGGCGGAACACGCCGTAGACCCCGACCTTGGTGAGCAGCGCCGCGAACACCGCGCCGACCTGCGGGGTCGCGGTATGGTAGCTCGCCGGCAGCCAGTAGAACAGCGGGAAGGCCGCCGCCTTCATGCCGAAGGCGCCGAGGAACAGCAGCGCCACCGCCGCGACCGCCCCGCGGTTCTCGACCTCCGGCACGCGCCGCGCGAGGTCGGCCATGTTGAGCGTGCCGGTCATGCCGTAGAGCAGCGCCACCGCGAACAGCAGCACCGTCGTCGCGACCATGTTGAGGGCGAGGTACTTCACCCCGGCGTCGAGCTGCGCGCGCCCGCCGCCGACCGCGAGCAGCCCGAACGAGGCGATCAGCATCACCTCGAACCAGACGTAGAGGTTGAACACGTCGCCGGCGAGGAAGGCGCCGCAGACGCCGAGCATGAGCCCCGAGAGCAGCGGATGGTAGAGCTGCTCCTCGCGCTCCGTCGGCCCGTCGGCGCAGCCGTAGACCGCGACCGCCGCATAGACCAGCGCGGCGGCCGCCACCAGCGCGGCGGAGAGGAGGTCGGCGACGAGGGTGATGCCGAACGGCGCGGGCCAGCCGCCCATCTGGCTCGCCACCGGCCCGCCCCGCGCAGCGACGTGCGCGAGCAGGGCGATGGCGGCGACGAGCAGCGCGAAGGCCGCGGCCAGCGTGAGCCCGCGCTGCGCCATCGGGAAACGCCAGAGCACGGCGCCGAGCGCGCAGGCGAGGAGCGGCAGCGCGAGCGGCAGGACGAGGAGGAGGTCGGCCTCGGCGGCGGCGGGCATCACGCGGCCTCCCGCGCCGCCGGCGTCGGCGGCGGCCGCCGGGTCGGGGGCTCCGCCGCCGCCGCCGCCGCCGGGTCGGCGGCGGGCAGGCCGGGCGGCTCGGCCTCGCGCAGCGCGTCGGGGTCCACCGTGCCGTAGGCGCGGTGCGCGGCGTGCACCAGGACCAGGCTGAAGGCGGTCAGGCCGAAGGAGATGACGATGGCGGTGAGGATCAGCGCCTGCGGCAGGGGGTTGGCGGTGCCCGCGGCGAGCGCCTGCGCGCCCGGCTCGACCAGGGGCGGGATGCGGCCCAGCACGCGGCCGGCCGCGAAGATCGCGATGTTCACCGCGTTGCTCAGCAGCAGCAGCCCGACCGCCACGCGCAGCAGGGTGCGGGCGAGCATCAGGTAGGTGCCGCCCGCGAGCAGCGCTCCGAAGGCCAGGGCGAGGAGCTCGTCCATCCCCGACTCACTCCTCCGCGAAGGGCAGCACCACGGCGAGGGCGAAGCCCGCCACCGTGAGGTAGACGCCGATGTCGAACAGCAGGGTGGTGCCGAGCGGCAGCGCCACCGGGCCGAGGACGAGGTCGCCCCACTGGTGGGTGAGCAGGGGCGAGATGCCGAGCAGCGGCGGGAGCGCGCCGGAGGCGAGGGCGAGCAGCAACCCGACGCCGAGCATGGACTTCGGATCCGCGCGCAGCATGCGGAGGGTCCGCGCCCGCCCGTGCGCCAGGGCGTAGACGATCACGCCGAGCGCGCCGATCAGCCCGCCGATGAAGCCGCCGCCCGGCTCGTTGTGGCCGCGCACCAGGATGAAGACCGAGAGCAGCACGCAGGTGACGAGCAGCAGGCGCGCCGAGGTGCGGAGGATGAGGGAGCCGGTCACGGCCCGCGCACCTCCCGTCTCCGCAGCACCGCATAGGCGGCCAGGGCCGCGAGGCCGAGCACGGTGATCTCGCCGAGCGTGTCGAGCGCGCGGAAGTCCACGATGATCACGTTCACCACGTTGCGTCCATGGGCCGCGGGGGCGGCGTTCTCTCCCATCCAGGCCGGGATCGTCGTGTCGAAGGGCATGGCGAGGGCGGCGAGCAGCACCGCGCCCCCGACCACGCCGGTGAGCAGCGCGACCCCGGCGTCGGCGACGCGCTGGCCGCGGCTGCGCGGATCGGTGCCGCGGAACGGCAGCCGCGCCAGCACCGCGACCAGCAGCACCACCGCCAACGTCTCGACCGAGAACTGCGTGAAGGCGAGGTCCGGCGCGCCGAGGACGAGGAACAGGACCCCCGCCCCGAAGCCGACCAGCGCCACGCCCATGATGGCGGTGATGAGGTTCCGCGCCAGGCACGCGACCAGCGCGCCGGCGGCGACCAGCGCGACCAGCCCGACCTCGTGGGCGAGCGGCAGGGGATCCAGCCCGGGCCAGCGCAGCCCGTCCCCCGCGACCATCGCGGCGCCGACGGGCAGCATGAGGGCGAGGAAGCTGAGCGCGAGGTAGCGCCGCAGGCTGCCCGACTGGATCGCCCGCGTCTGCCAGGCCGCGAGGCGCTGCAGGCCGCGCAGGGCGCGCCCGTACTGCGCGTCCGGCCCGTAGCGGTCGAACAGCTCCACGCCCGCCAGGAGCGGCTGCATCCGGTGCCAGGCGAGATATCCGGCGAGCCCCGCGCCGATGGTGGCGACGCTCAGCCAGAACACCACCGTGAAGCCGTGCCACAGCACGAGCTTCGCCTCCGTCGGCCGGCCGAGGATCGCGGCGGCGGCGGGCTCCACCAGCACGCGCCCGAGCAGCCCGGGAAGCAGCCCGAAGAGCAGGCCGAGCGCCGCGAGCAGCGTCGGGCCGGCGAGCATGGCGAAGCCCGGATCGTGCGCCGGCCGCGGCGTCGGCGCAGGGCGGCCGAAGAAGGGCCGGGCCGCCACCACCCCGGCGGCGATCACCGTGACCGTGTTGGCGACGAGCGCGGCGGCGGGTAGCATTCCCGCGGCGAGCAGGTTCGCCTCGTAGAGCAGCTCCTTCGCCACGAATCCGACGAAGGGCGGTAGCCCGGCCATGGAGAGCGCGCCGAGCGCCGCCACCGTCGCGGTCAGCGGCATGGCGCGCGCGAGGCCGCGCAGGCGCGAGGCGTCGCGCATGCCCGTCTCGTGGTCCACGATGCCGGCGACCAGGAACAGGCACGCCTTGTAGAGCGCATGCACGATCAGGAAGGCGATCGCCGCCGTCGCCGCCAGCGGGTCCTCCTGGCCGATCAGCGCGACCAGGGTGCCGAGGCCGACCACGGTCGAGTAGGCGAGCACGCGCTTGAGGTCGGTTTCGCGCAGCGCCAGCACCGCGCCGACCACCATGGTCAGCGCCCCGAACCCGGTGAGCAGCTCGACCCACAGCGGCATTCCCCCGAACACGGGATTGAGCCGCGCCAGCAGGTAGACGCCGAGCTTCACCATGGTGGCGGAATGCAGGTAGGCGGAGACGGGCGTCGGCGCCGCCATCGCGTTCGGCAGCCAGGAGTGCAGGGGCGCCTGGGCCGACTTGGCGAAGGCGCCGACCACGATCAGCGCCACCACCAGCGGCGCCCAGGGATGCGCCGCGAACTCGGCAGCGCGCGCCGCGATCTCCGAGATCCGGTAGGTCCCGGCGATGCCGCCGAGCAGCAGGGCGCCGGCGAGCAGCGCGAGCCCGCCGCCCACCGTCACCAGCAGCCCCTGCACCGCGGCGCGCCGCGCGCTCGAGCGGCCGCCCTCGAAGCCGATCAGCAGGAAGGAGGAGAGGGAGGTCAGCTCCCAGAACACGACCAGCATCACCAGGTCGTCGGCCAGCACGGCGCCGAGCATCGCCGCCATGAACAGCGCGATGGCCCCGAAGAAGCGGTCGATCTGCGGGTGGCCGCGCAGGTAGGCGCCGGCGTAGAGGAAGATGAGCGCGCCGATGCCGGTGATCAGCAGCGCGAACAGCAGCGAGAGCCCGTCCAGGCGCCAGGCGAGGGCGACGCCGAGCGACGGGAGCCAGGGGAGCGCGCCGAGCGCCTGCTCGCCAGGGGCGGGCGCCGCCGCCAGGAAGCCGACGAACAGCAGCGCCGGCACGGCCGCCGCGATCCAGCCCGCGGCGCGCGGCGCCGTCGCGACGGCCGCGACCAGCAGCGGCACGCTGGCGAGGGCGACGAGGATGATCAGGCCTGGATCCGGCATGGCTCCCGCGGACTGGTTCCGATACGCCGAGGCAACGCGCCCGGGCCGCCGGGTTTGCACGGCCGCCGCGGATCGCATCGCGATCGGGGGATGCCCGCGGTTCGGGGAGGCCCTGCCCGCGGGTCGGGTCGATGTGTGGCGCGACGACAGGCGCGACGTCCAGTCCCGCGCCGGGGACCGGCACCTGCGCCGCAACCAAGCGAAGCGCGACTCGTTGCCTGGGTGCCTCGCCGGCACGGCCCCCGCGTCGCCGCCTTCCGGATGCACCTACGAAAGGAGAGGAGGATGGGCAAGATCATCTTGCTCGCCCGCGCGGCGGCCGGCGTGGCACCGCTCGCCGCGGCGGGGGAGGCGGCGGCCCGGGCGCCGGGGCTCCACGCCTTCGTGATCCGCCCGAGCCGACGGCAGATGGCCGAGGCCGCCCGATTCGACCCCGGGACCTTCGCCGCCGGCGAGGGCTGTGCGCGCCGCCGCGGCGGGATCGGCCGATCCTGGCCGGCGGCCGGCGCCCGATGAGAGGGAGCCGTGGCCGCGCCGGGCCCGCCGCGCCCGGCGGGACGGGACAGGCGCCGCGGCGCAGCGCGACGGCCGTGCCCCCGGGCGCAGGCCGCCGGCGCGCCCGCGCGGCGCAGCCGGCGCGGGGCGTCTCAGGCGGGCCGGCCACGCGCATGGCGGGAGACGGCGTCGACGCCCGACCCTCGCCCGCGCCGCGGCGCGACGGCCGGCTGCTGATCGACCTGGCGCTGCAGGGCGGCGGCGCGCACGGCGCCTTCACCTGGGGCGTCCTGGATCGGCTGCTGGAGGAGGACGGACTCGCCATCGACGGCATCTCCGGCACCTCGGCGGGCGCGATGAACGGCGCGGTGCTGGCGGACGGCTGGGCCGCGGGCGGGCCGGAGGGCGCGCGCGCCGCGCTCGAGCGGTTCTGGCGCGCCATCGCGCAGGCGGCCATGTTCAGCCCCCTTCGCCGGGGGCCGCTCGACGTGCTGATGGGGCGCTGGACGCTCGACAGCTCGCCCGCCTTCATCGGCCTCGACCTCGCGGCGCGGCTGTTCTCGCCCTATGACGCGAATCCGCTCGGGCTCAATCCGCTCGCGGGGATCCTCGAGGCGACGGTGGACTTCCGGCGGCTCGCCCGCTCGCCCGTGAAGCTGTTCGTCACGGCGACCAGCGTCCGGACCGGCCAGGGGCGCATCTTCCGCAACGCCGAGGTGACGCCCGACGTGCTGCTCGCCTCCGCCTGCCTGCCCTTCCTGTTCCAGGCGGTCGAAATCGACGGCGAGGCCTACTGGGACGGCGGCTTCGCCGGCAACCCGACGATCACGCCCCTGGTGCGCGAGTGCGAGAGCAACGACACCGTCCTCGTCCAGATCAACCCGGTCGAGCGCCCGGGCGTGCCCCGCACGGCGCGCGAGATCGTGAACCGCGTCAACGAGGTCTCCTTCAACGCCACCCTGCTCAAGGAGCTGCGCATGATCGCCGTGCTGCGGCGGGTGGTGGACCCGGGCGACTGCGAGGGCGCGCTCTGGGCGCGGATGCGGATGCACCGGATCACGACCGCGGCGATGAACGACCTCGGCTATTCCTCGAAGCTGAACGCGGAGTGGGCCTTCCTGCGCTTCCTGCGCGACGAGGGCCGCCGCGCCGCCGACGCCTTCCTGCGCCGCCACGGCGAGGACCTCGGCCGCCGGTCCAGCCTCGACATCGACGCGCTGCTCGAGGAGGGGGAGGGCTGAGGCCGTGGGACTGTCCGGCATCCTCCTCGCCCTCGGCCTGCTGATCTGGCTCGCCTACCGCGGCTGGAGCGTGCTGCTCGTCGCCCCGGCGGCGGCGGCGCTCGCCGCCGCCCTCTCGGGCGAGCCGCCGCTCGCCTCCTGGACGCAGCCCTTCATGGCGGGGGCGGCGCGCTTCATCGCGCAGTTCTTCCCGCTGTTCCTGCTCGGCGCCGTGTTCGGCAAGCTGATGGAGGCGAGCGGATCGGCGCTCGCCATCGCCCGCGGGCTGACGGCGCGGCTCGGGCGGGAGCGCGCGGTGCTCTCCGTGGTGCTGGCCTGCGCCGTGCTGACCTATGGCGGGGTCAGCCTCTTCGTCGTCGCCTTCGCGGTGGCGCCGGTGGCGGCGGCGCTGTTCCGCGAGGCCGACATCCCGCGCCGCCTCATCCCCGCCGCGATCGCGCTCGGCGCCTTCACCTTCACCATGACCGCGCTGCCCGGCACGCCGGCGATCCAGAACGCGATCCCGATGCCCTATTTCGGCACGACGCCCTGGGCCGCGCCCGGCGTCGGCGTGCTGGCGGCGGCGGTGATGCTCGGCTTCGGCCTGTGGTGGCTGCGCCGCGCCGAGGCGGCCGCCCGCCGCGCGGGCGAGGGCTTCGGCGGCGAGGGGCGCACCGGCGCGAAGGCCGACGAGGAGGAGCTGCGCGAGCACGCGACCACCGTGGACAGCTTCGACCCGGCCGAGCTGGCGCATGGCGGGCGGGCGCGGGAGGGCGACCTGCCGCCGACCTGGCTGGCGGCGCTGCCGATCCTGGTCGTGGTCGGCGTCAACCTCGCCGTCACGGCGCTGGTGCTGCCGCGCCTCGATGCCGGCTGGCTCGCCGAGGAGCGCTGGGGCGGCACGACGCTGCAGGCGGTGGGCGGCGTCTGGGCGGTGCTGATCGGGCTGATCGCCGCCATCCTCGTGATCGCGCTCGCCAATCTTCGGCGCCTGCCCGGCCTGCGCGGCTGCCTCGACGCCGGCGCCAACGCCGCGGTCCTGCCGGCGCTCAACACCGCGAGCCAGGTGGGCTTCGGCGCCGTGGTGGCGGGGCTGCCCGCCTTCGCCGCGGTGCGCGACGGCCTGCTCGAGCTCGGCGGCGGCCCTCTCGTCTCCCTGGCGGTGGCGACGAACGTGCTCGCCGGCATCACGGGCTCGGCCTCGGGCGGCCTGACGATCGCGCTCGAGGCGCTCGGCGGGAACTACGCGGCGCTCGCGGCCGAGCGGGGCATCGACCCCGCGCTGATGCACCGGATCGCCGCCATCGCGACCGGCGGGCTCGACGCGCTGCCGCACAACGGGGCGGTGATCACGCTGCTCGCCATCACCGGCGTGACGCACCGCGAGGGCTATCGCCACATCGCCATGGTGGCGATCGCGGGTCCGCTGCTCTCGCTCGTCGTCGCGATCCTCGCGGGCGCTCTCCTCGGCGGCTTCTGAGGGCAGGCGCGCGGGGCGCGCCGCCGCGTCCGGGAGCTTCCGGGGATTCGAAGGTATCGAGCGCCCGCGATCGGGAATGAGCGCCCGTCCGAATGTTGGCCGGGAGGAATCTCGGAGAACGCCGGCACCGTCGCGGCGTTGGGGCGCCAGGCGACGGCCAGTGGGCTCGCCCGGAAACCGGAAAGGAACATCGCATCATGAAGAAGCTTCTCGGCAGCGCGGCGCTTGCCGCCGCCCTGGCGTTCGGCCTCGGCGGCGTGGCCGGAGCCCAGACCGGCACGCCGCCGAGCCCCATGGGCACTCCGGGCCAGACGGGCGCACCGACCGCCCCCGGCGCGGCCGTCGGTGGCGGCGCGGGCGTCGCGGGGATGATGAACGAGCAGCAGGTCCGCGACATGCTCCGCCAGCGCGGCTACTCGGAGATCGAGGACATCGAGCGCGACGGCGACCGCTTCACCGCGCGCGCCCAGCGCGGCGGCGAGCAGGTGCGCCTGCAGGTGGATGCCCGCACCGGCACCGTGCAGGAGCGCCAGGGCGGGACCGGCAGCAACTGATCTCCGTCGCGCCTCCGTCGCGGCGGGCGCGGGCCGCGACCACGGCCCGGCCCGCCCGCACCGCGCGCCGTGGCGGCGGGGAGGCATGGGGCCTCCCCGCCGTTCCGCATCGAGGCGGCGCGGCCGCGGCGGGCGGTCCGGGGCCGGATCCCTCCGGGCGTCAGGCGAGCTGCGGGCGCAGCCTCGCGTAGATCGCCTCCACGTCCGCGCGGCGCGCATGGGCGGTGCCCGGGCTCGCGACGGTGGCGCCTCCTGCGGCGCTGCCCCAGACGAAGGCGTCCTCCGGCGCCGCGCCGCGCGCGAGCGCGACCGTCATCGCCGCGACGAAGCTGTCGCCGGCGCCCGAGGCGCCCCGCACCGGCACGTCCGGCGCCGGCAGGCGCCAGGTCTTCCCCTCGGCGCTGGCGAGCACCGCCCCGCGATGGCCGAGCGTGACCGCGACCAGCCGTGCGGCGCCCGATCGGGCGAGCTCCGCGGCCGCCGCCTCGATCGCCGCGGTCTCCTTCAGCGCGCGGCCGAGCAGCGCCTCGAACTCGCCGAGGCTCGGCTTCACCAGCTCCACCCCGCCCTCGGCGAGCGCGGCGCGCAGCGCCGCGCCCGAGGTGTCGAGCACGACGCGCCGGCCGCGCGCCCGCGCCTCGCGGATCGCGCGGGCATAGAAGTCCTCCGGCACGCCGCGCGCGAGGCTGCCGCTCAGCACCACCCAGCCGCCCGGCTCCTCCGCGAGCGCGGCGAGGGCGGCGCGCCACTCCGCCTCCTCCAGCGCGGGCCCCTCGGGGATGAAGCGGTATTCGAGGCCGCTGGCGCGGTCGTGCACCACCATGGTGATGCGGGTGCGTCCCCGGATCGCCACGCTGCGGCGCGGCACGCCGGCTTCGTCCAGCAGCTCCTCGAGGAACCGGCCGGCGACGCCGCCGGTCATCACCACGGCCAGCGTCTCGCCGCCCAGCTCGCGCGTCACGCGCGAGACGTTCACCCCGCCCCCGCCCGCGTCGTAGGTCTCGCCCGAGGTGCGGATCTTGCGCACCGGCCGCACCGCCTCGGCCTCGCAGGCGAGGTCCACGGCGGGGTTCAGCGTCAGGGTGACGATGCGCCGTTCGGTGCTCATGATGCCCCGGATGCGCGGGAGGGGACGCCGCGGGTCACGCCGGCGGCTCCGGCGGCGGCGCGATGAGCAGGTCGCAATCGAGCTCGGCCACGAGCTCGGCGGCGACGCTGCCGAGCAGCACCCGGTGCAGCACGCCGTGCCGGCCGGTCCCGGCCAGGACGAGCTCGGCCCGCAGGCGGCGGACCGCCTGCTTGACGACCGTCGCCGGCCTGCCCTCCTCGACCGCGAGCCGCGGCGCGGCGGGGCCGAGGTCCACCCCGATCCCCGCGAGGAAGCGCGCGAGCTCCGCCTCGGCCTGCTCCGCCGTGACCTGGCGGTGCTCCTCGATCGCCTCCTGCGGCGCGTCGCCGAGCGCGAGGCCGCCCTTTCCCGGCAGCGCGAAGGCGTGCAGCACGGTCAGCTTCGCCCCGCCGGCGAACAGGCCGAGCGCCGCGGCGGCGCGCAGCGCGCGGGCCGAGGCGTCCGACAGGTCCACCGCGGCGAGGATGCGGCGGTAGGGGCCGGTCGGCAGCAGGTTGACCATCAGCACCGGGCAGCAGCCGCCGCGCACCACCCGCTCGGCGGTGGTGCCGACGACCATGTTCCGCAGCAGGCCGCGCCGCGGCGTGCCCAGCACCACGAGGTCCGCCCCCTGCGCCTGCGCGGCGCGGAGGATCGCGTCGAAGGCGTCGCCGGTCTGGACCAGGACCTGGGTCGGCAGGCCGTTCAGCTCCGCCAGTCCGGCCACCTGCGCGCGCAGCAGTTCGGCGGCCTCGCGCAAGGCCGCCTCCACCAGCCGGGCCGGCTGGTCGTCGTCCACCACATGCAGCAGGAGCAGCTCCGCGCCGCGCGCCCGCGCGAGCATCGCCGCCCGCCGCACCGCGCGGTCGGAGCGGGCGGACAGGTCGGTCGCGCAGATCAGCCGCATCGCCCTCGCTCGGAGGTTAACATCTCCCGGTCCGGCCAGTAGAGACGGGACGGGCCGGCATGGAAAGGGGGGCGAGGCGACCGACGACGGGATGGTGATGGACCGCTTGCCCCAATTCCTCCGCCTGCTGCTCGAGAACCTCCGCGACCTCGCGCCGCTCGTTCTGGTGGTGGGGTTCTTCCAGGCCGCGGTGCTGCGCGAGGCGCCGCCGGACCTCGCCGCCAAGCTGGCCGGCGCGGTGCTGGTCGTGCTCGGGCTCACGCTCTTCGTGCGCGGGCTCTCGATGAGCCTGTTTCCGCTCGGCGAGGGGCTGGCCGACACCTTCGCGCGCCGCGGCAACCTGACGCTGCTGCTCGCCTTCGCCTTCGCCATCGGCTTCGGCAGCACGGTGGCGGAGCCGGCCTTGCACGCCGTCACGAGACAGGCGGCGGAGGCCGCCGCGGCGGCCGGGCGGGTCGCCGGCGACGGGGCGGCGGAACGCTACGCCCTGGCGCTGCGCTACGCGGCCTCGGCGGCGGTCGGCGCCGCCGTCGCCCTCGGCTGCCTGCGCATCATCCTTGGCTGGCCGGCGGTGTGGTTCCTGCTCGGCGGCTACGGCCTAGTCGCGGCGCTGGCGCTGCTCGGGGAGACGCCGATGCTCGGCGTCGCGGCCGACGCCGGCGCCGCCGCGACCTCGGCCATCAACATCCCGCTGATCGCGGCGCTCGGGATCGGGCTTGCCTCGACGATCCGCGGGCGGCGGCCGCTGGCGGACGGGTTCGGCGTGGTCGCGCTCGCCAGCCTGATGCCGATGCTCACCGTGCTGGTCGGCGCGCTGGTGATGGGCTGAACCGCGCCGATGCCCGACGCCCTGGTCCGGACCGCCGGCGGGACGCTGCTCGACGCGGCGCCGGTCGCGCTCGTCCTCCTCGTCTTCCAGGGCGCGGTGCTGCGCCGCCGGCCGCCGCACCTGCGGTCGGTGCTGATCGGCGCCGGCTACCTCCTCCTCGGGCTGATCCTGTTCCGCCTCGGGCTCGAATGGTCGCTGCTGCCGATCGGGAGCCACCTCTCCGACCGGCTGACGCAGCCGGCGCTCGCCGCGGTCCCGGAAGGGGGCACGGCGCCCTGGCACCGGTTCGGCTGGCTCTATGCCTTCGCCGCCACCGTCGGCTTCGCGACGACGCTGGTGGAGCCGGCGCTGACCGCCGTCGCCGAGCGCGTGGGGACCCTGACCGGCGGCGCGGTGCGGCCCTGGACGCTGCGCCTGGTGGTCGCGGTCGGGGTCTCGGTCGGGCTGCTGCTCGGCACGCTGCGCATCGTCACCGGCGTCCCGTTCGCCTGGGCGCTCGCCGCGATGGTCCTGCTGATCGCGGGCCTCGCCGCCCTGGCGCCGCGGCCGCTGGTGCCGCTCGCCTTCGACTGCGGCGGCTTCGCCACCTCCGTCGCCACCGTCCCGCTGGTCGCGGCCTTCGCCGTCGGCGTGGCCCATGCCCTGCCCGGGCGGGATCCCTTGACGGACGGCTTCGGCGTAATCCTATTCGCCCTGCTGTCCCCGGTGGCCAGCGTCCTGGGCTATGCGGCCCTGCTGGCCGGCGGCACCCGGCGGAGCGGCGGGCGCGCAGGAGGAGGCGATGCGGTTTAAGCTGCTGCTCGTGCTGGTCGAGGACGACCGGCTCGACGAGGTGCTGAAGGCGGCGCGCGAGGCCGGGGCGACCGGCGCCACCACGATCACCAGCGCCCGCGGCGAGGGGCTGGTGCCGCGCAAGACCTTCCTCGGCCTGGACCTGACCACCCAGCGCGACATCGTGCTGCTGGTGGTCGAGGAGCATCTCAGCCGCAGCATCCTCGAGGCGGTCGCCGCCGCGGGCCGGTTCGAGAAGGAGCCCGGCTCCGGCATCGCCTTCCAGCTCGCGGTCGAGGACGCGGTCGGGCTCGAGTCGCAGATCCGGTTCCTGTCGAAGCGCGTGGAGGACGAGCTTTGAGCGGCACCGCCACCCATCACCTGCCGGTGCGCGAGGCGATGACGCGCGACCCCGTGGTCGTGGACGGCCTGACCACGGTGCGCGAGGCCCTCGCCATCATGCGCGAGCGCAACATCAGCGCGCTGGTCGTCGAGCGCCGCAACGAGCGCGACGAGTACGGAATCGTGCTGGTCGCCGACATCGCCCGCGAGGTGATCAACCAGAACCGCGCCCCGTCGCGGACCCACCTCTACGAGGTGATGGCCAAGCCGGCGCCGAGCCTGGATTGCGAGATGAACGTCCGCTACGCCGTCCGGCTGCTGCACCGGCTCGGCCTGACGCATGCGATCGTGCTGGACCAGCGCCGGCTGGTCGGGATCGTGACGCTGCGCGACCTGGTGGTCCGCTACGTCGATTCCGCGCCGGGGCCGAGGCCGGAGCCGGCCGCCTAGAGCGGATCGCGGTCGGCCGGAAACGGCCGGGAGCGGGCAGCGGCTCGACAAACGGCCCTCGCGCGCCGCTTGCCGAGCATGGCCGAGCGGAGACCGCCCTAGGCGGTGCGGGACGCGGCGGCGGCCACCTCGGCGAGCAGCCGGCCCTCCCCGCCGGGGTAGCGCGGCGAGAAGTGGAACGGCTCGAGGCGCCGCACGCCGGCCTCGCGGGCGATCTCCCCGGCGGCGCGGGTGGTCAGGTGGCGGCGCTCCGCCGCGATCGCCGCGTCCTCGGCGAGGAAGGGCGCCTCGATGAACAGGATGTCGGCGCGGCGCGCGAGCGCGACGGCGGCGGCGCGGTTTGCCGGCGTGTCGGCGAAGTCGGTCAGGTAGGCGAGGCGCTGCCCCGGCGTGACGCTCACCAGGTCGCGCAGGGTGCCGAGCGGCCGCACCGGCGCGCCGGCCGCCTCCGAGGCGCGGGCGAAGACCGCCACCGGATGGTCGTCGGGACATCCTTCCGCCACCGCGGCCTTGAGGCCGGCGAGCCAGGGGCCGACGGGCAGGCCGCGCTCCTCCAGGCGGCTGCGCCAGACGTTGACGTGCTCGGCCTCCTCCAGCGCGAAGCCGAGGCAGGGCGTGCCGTGGTCGAGCACCGCGGCGCGCAGCCGCAGTCGGCCGAGATGCAGGACGGTGCCGTCCGGCGTGGCCGGGACGAGGGGCGGCAGGGGCTCGGGCCGGAAGCCCGAGTGCAGGCGCAGGCGGGTGCGCGGCCAGGCGGCGCCCGCGGCCGTGCCGGTCACCTCGATCGCCTCGAGGACAAGGTCGTCGCGGATGCGGTCGGCGAGGTTCCAGGTGTAGGACTGCAGGCGGTGGAACAGGCGCTGCGCGAAGCCCTCGGGCCCCACCACCGGCAGCCGGCGCGCGCGGCCGACGAGGACCCGCAGGAGCCGGTCGAAATCCGCCCAGTGGTCCATGTGGGCGTGGGAGATGCCGAGCAGGCCCACGCGCAGCAGATGGCGCGGCGCGAGGGCGGAGAGGTCGCCGCAGTCGAACAGGACGGCGTCGGAAAGGTGCATGGCCTCGACGTAGAGGCCGGGATCGCCGCCGCGCCCGTTCAGCAGCCGCGGGTGCAGGGTGGGCCGCATCGCGCCGAAGGGGTGCCACGGCGGGGCCGCGGCGTCGAGGCGCGCCGCTGCGGCCAACGGACGCGCACCGGGATCAGCCGGAGGCGCTCGTCCCGGCCCCGCCGCGGAGCGCGGCAAGCTCGCGGCGCAGAGCCCGCAGCTCCTCGAAGCGCCGGGTCACGTCGCGCAGGATCGCGGCCATGCCCTCGATGCGGCCGTCGGGGCCGCGCAGCGGCACGATGGTGAACTCCAGCGAGACGCGGCTCCCATCCTTGCGCAGGCCGGGGACGGCGAGCAGGTCGCCCTCGCCGTAGCGACTCTCGCCGGTGTCCATGACCCGGCGGTAGCCGTCCCAGTGCCGCGCGCGCTGCGGCTCGGGGATGATGATGTCGAGCGGGCGGCCGAGCGCCTCGGCGGCGGAGAAGCCGAACAGGCGCTCGGCGCCCGGGTTCCAGAAGCGGATCGCGCCGTCGCGGTCGGCGAGCACGATCGCCTCGGCCCGCGTCCGGAGGAGGGCGCGGCCGAGGCGATCGAGTTCGGTCCCGGACAGCGGTGCCGCCCCTCCGCTCATCGCGCGGTCTCCTTCTCCCTCGGTGCCGCGCGCCCCGCGCGCGACGACCTCGCGCCCGGTCGCGATCGCGTCCATGGGCCCCGAGGCTGGCGCCGGGCGCGCACCTCCCGTCGGCTCGGCACGCTTCAGCCTCGGGGCGGTTGCGGCGGGTCGGGCGCCTGCCGGCCGCCGCCGGGTTCCAGCATCGCGAGCGCCGTCTCGACGTCGCGCCGCAGCGCCTCGTCCTGGAGGCGCGGCAGCGCCTCGCGGAGCCGGCGGACGAGGCGGTCGCCGGGCCGCGGCCGCTGTCCGGCCGGCGCCGCCGCCGGCCCGGGCGGCGTGGCGCCACCGAGCCGCTCCGCATGGCGCCGGAGCCGCGCGGGCAGGCCGGCGCCGTCCGGCAGGGCGGCGAGCAGCTCGGCCAGCAGCCCGCGCGCCTCGTCGCGGCCGAGATAGCCGAGATAGGAGGGGTCGAGCTCGTGCATGTAGCAGGGCGGCGAGCTGCACGAGACGACCGCGTTGGGGTCCTCCTCCGGCGGCGCCGGCGCGGGGCGCGCCCCGGATCCCCGCGCGCTCACGCCGGCGCGTCCGCGTGCCGCCGGGCCGCCGCGGGGCGCGCCTCGCCCCGCTCGGCCGCCGCAGCGCGCAGCGGCCCGCCGCTGCCGCCCCGGCGCAGCATCACGATCTCGCTCGCGACGGAGAGCGCGATCTCCTCCGGCGTCCGCGCGCCGAGGTCGAGGCCGGCCGGCGCGCGGATGCGCGCGAGCGCCGCCTCGTCGAAGCCCTCCGCGCGCAGGTGGTCGAGCACCAGGCCCGCGCGCTTGCGGCTGGCGACGATCGCGACGTAGCCCGCCGGCGAGCGGAGCGCGCGCGCCGCCGAGAGGTGATCGCCCTTGTGCTGCGTCGCGATCACCACGGCGTCCCCGGCTTCCGGCGCGAGGCGCGCATAGTCGTAGTCGTCGCCGATGATCTCCTCGGCGTCGGGGAAGCGCGCGGGGTCCGGCGCGGGCGCGTCGTCGACGACGACGCGGAAGCCGAGCGTGGCGGCGAAGCGGGACAGGGTCTCCGCGACGCGCCCGTGGCCGAGGATCCAGAGGGTCGGACGGGGCAGCACGGGTTCGACGAAGACGCGCATCGAGCCTCCGCAGGGCATGCCGGTGCCGAGCACCTCGTCGTTGAGGTCGAGCCCGATGACGCGGGGCTCGCCGCTCCGCAGGCAGTCGAGCGCGGTCTCGCGCACCGCCGATTCCGCGCAGCCGCCGCCGACCCAGCCGGCGAGCAGCGTGCCGTCGCGCCCGATCAGCGCCTTCGCGCCGGGCCGCGCGGAGGCCGAGCCCTCGGTCTCGACCACGGTGGCGAGCGCATAGGGCTCGCGCCGCGCGCGCAGCGTCGTCATCAGGTCCAGCAGATCCGTCGGTTCCGTGCCCGCCATGCCGATGCGCCTCTCCCGAGGCGGAATCTCGGGCCGGCTCGGTCAGCGGACAAGCCAAATCCATTGCGGGATGGCTGCGCGCCCGCACCTTCCCCGCCATCCCCGCCGCCGGGGGCTTCGCGCGCGCCGCCGAGCGGCTCGGGGTGAGCCAGACGACGGTGAGCGTCCGCGTGCGGTCGCCGGAGGCGCAGCTCCGGCGCCCGCTCTTCGCGCGCAGCAAGGCCGGGGCCACGCCCACCCCGGCGGGGGAGCGGTTCCTGCACCAGGCGCCGGCGCTGGTGCAGCTCTGGGAGAGGGCGCGGCAGCAGGTGGCGGTGCCGCCCGGGCAGCGGGCGCCGCTCGCGGTCGGGGTGGAGCCGAGCCTGTCGGACCCGCTCCTGCTGCGCTGGCTGCTCCGGATGCGGCGCTCGTTGCCGGACGTGGCGTTGCGGGCGCAGCTGGGACCGCCGGACGATCTCATGGGCCAGATGGCGGAGGGCATCCTGGACATCGCGGTGCTCTACGCGCCGCGCTGCCGGGCCGGACTCGCGGTCGAGCTGCTGGCCGAGGAGCGCCTGGTCATGGTGACGACGCCGGCGGCGGCCGGCGCCGAGCCGCCCGGCCACGTGCACGGGGACTGGGGCGCGGAACTCGCGGTGCGGGCGGGCGGATGCGGTCCTGCATGTCGGCGGCTTCGCGCCGCTCGGCCTCGCCTACATCCTGGAGGCCGGGGGGCGCGGGTATTTCCGCCTCGGGGCGGTCCGGCCGCATCTTGAGAGCGGCAGGCTGGCGCTGGTTCCCGGCGCGCCCGAATTCGCCCATCCCGCCTATGCGCTCCATCGCGGATCGGCCGGCGATGCCGGCCTGATACGAACGGCGCTGGCGGGACTGCGGCGGGTGGCGCGGCCCGGAGGGGCGGAACGGGGCGGGGCGTGGCGACCGCGTGGCGTGCCGACCCCGGCCGCGATGCGGCGACGGGCGGAACCAGGCGATAGGGCGGGCGCAGCCGTCAGGTGTGCCCCGATGGCGTCATAATTGCGTGAAATTTGCCGCATTGCGGCATCGGCATGCACGGCCGGGCCAGCGACGCGGTATCTCTCTCGCCCCCGCAGCACGGGATCGGACGGGCGACCGACCGGCCCAGGAGCCATGAACGAGGTCCCTCTCGCCGCGGCGAACCGCACCGGATCCCTCCCCGAGCCGGCCGCCGACGCTCCCGGCATCCCCCCCGGCGCGCCGTGCCTGCACCCTCCGATCCGGGACGTTCCGGTGCCGATGCATGCGGTCACGCCGGACGGCCGCCTCATCGAGGTGAGCGAGGACTGGGTCCGGCTGTTCGGCGTCTCTCGCGAGGCGGCGCTCGGGCGCTGCTTCTCGGACTTCCTCGACCCGCCTTCCGCCGCCCGCTACCGCGCGGCCGCCGCAGAGGGGCGCGACGACCCGCCCCGGCCCGGCGAACCCGCCGCCGACGAGGTGCGGGAGGCCGAGTACCGCGTCCTCGCCCGGTCCGGCGCACACCGCGACGTCATCCTGCGCGAACGGCCCGAGCGCGATGCCGGGGGGCGGCTGCTGTGCCGCCTCGGCGTCCTCGTCGACGTCACGGAGCGCAACCGCACCGAGCAGGCACGGTGGCATGCGCGGAAGATGGAGGCGCTCGGCCGGCTCACCACCGGCATCGCGCACGACTTCAACAACCTGCTCCAGGTGATCTTCGGCAATCTCCGGCTGCTGGAGCGGCGCCTGGCGGAAGGCGCGGCGGGCGAGGCGCTCCGCCTCCCGATCTCCGGCGCGCTGCTGGCGGCGCAGCGGGGCGGGCGGCTGACGCACCAGTTGCTCGCCTTCGCGCGGCGCGGCCACCTCGATCCGGCGACGGTGGACGTGAACGCCCGCCTCGGCGGGCCGACGGGCGCGCTGCTGCGCCATGCCCTCGGCGGGCGGACGCGCCTGGCCTTGAGGCTCGAGGAGGGCCTGTGGCCCGCCCGCGTGGACCCTTCGCAGCTCGACGTCGCCCTGCTCAACCTCGCGGTGAACGCGCGGGAGGCGATGGCCGGCCGGGACGGGGGCACGCTGGTCGTGGAGACGGCAGGGGTGCGGCTGCGCCCCGGCGACGACCGCCTCGTGGACGGCGCACATGCCGCGGCGCGCGAGGCGACCGGCGCCGGCCTGGCGGGCCCGGCCGAGGAGCCGCTGGCGCCGGGCGACTACGTGCGGATCGCCGTGACGGACACCGGCCCGGGCATGCCGCCCGAGGTCCTCGCCCACGCCTTCGAGCCCTTCTTCACCACCAAGGAGGTGGGCGAGGGCTCCGGGCTCGGGCTCAGCCAGGTGCACGGCTTCGCCCGCCAGTCGGGCGGCGCGGTACGCATCCGCAGCGCGCCGGGCGAGGGGACGACCGTCTACCTCTATCTCCCGCGGGCGGACACGGCCCCGGGGCGCGCCGCGGCCGGCGATGCCTCCGGCGAGGCGCCGCGCGCCCGGGCGAAGCCCTGAGCGCGGCCGAACCGGCCACCCTCCGACACAAGAGCGTGAGCCTGCCGCTCGTGCCGACGCGCCGCTGGAATGGTCCGCCGCCTCGGCATGCCGTCAGGCTGCCCGCCATCGCCGCCACGCACCGCGCCTGCCGGATGCCGCGCGGCGCCGTCCCCGTATGTGCGGGGCTGGACAGACCGCGGCGGGAGTGCATGGTAGCTGCGCCTCCGTGCGCTGCGCAGGGGGCCTGACTCGATCGCCGAGGCCGATGCCGTCCTGTGCCAGGGGAGAGGCATGGCCATGCTGGTGGGCGTTCGCATTCTCGTCGTCGAGGACGAGGCGCTGGTGGCCCTGATGGTGGAGGATGCCCTCCGCGACGCGGGCGCGGAGGTGCTCTGCGCCTACACGGTCGAGGAGGCGCTGAGGCTCCTCGGCGGCGAGGAGGGCGCCGGGCTGGATGCGGCGGTGCTCGATCTCTCGCTTGCCGGCGAGGGGGCGGCGCCGGTGGCCGAGGCGCTGCGGAAGCGCGGCATCCCCTTCCTGATCGCCACCGGCTACGGCGACGCGCAGCAGAACGCCGCGGGCGGCGCGACGGCGGGCGCGCCCGTGCTGTGCAAGCCCTTCGAGCCCGAGGCGCTGGTCGCCACCATCGCGACGTTGGTGGCGCCGGACCGGCAGCCCCTGCGCACCGGCACCTGAAGGCGGAGGGGCGCCAGGCGCGCGGCCGGCGGGCCGCGCCAGCGGGATGCGCGGCGCGAGCGCCGACGCCATCTGTCCTCCGTCTCCCTGTCCGCGGGCGGCCGCGCCCGCCGCGGGGTCACCCAACGCGGAGGCCGCCATGCCCATGCCCGTCGCCCCCGGAGCCGCCGAGGACCGCGCTGAGATGCGCCGGCTGCATCGGCTGGACGAGGCCGAGGCGCTGGCGCCGCTGCTGCGCGCCGCCGCGCTGCCGCCCGAGAGGGGACGCCGCGTGCACATGCGGGCGCTGGAGCTGGTGCGGCACGCCCGCGCGGCGCACCGCCCCGGGGCCGACGTGTCGGTCTTCCTCGCCGAGTTCGGGCTCGACACGCCGGAGGGGGTGGCGCTGCTCTGCCTCGCCGAGGCGCTGCTGCGCATCCCCGACGCCGCGACCCAGGACGCGCTGATCGAGGCGACGCTCGGCGGGGCGGACTGGCAGGCCCATCTCGGCCATGCGGACAGCCTGGCGGTGAACGCCTCGACCTTCGCCTTCATGCTCAGCGGGCGCGTGCTCGGGCTCGAGGAGAGCCGCGCCGTGCCCGGGGCGATCGGGCGCATCGTGAAGCGGCTGGGCGAGCCGGTGATCCGCGCCGCGCTGCGCCACGGCATGCGGGTGCTCGCGCGCCAGTTCGTCATGGGCCGCACGATCGCCGAGGCGCTGGGTCGCGCCGGCGACACCGACGGCCGCCGCTGGCGCTACTCCTTCGACATGCTGGGCGAGGCGGCGCGGACGGCGGCCGACGCCGCCCGCTACTTCGACGCGTACCGGGAGGCGATCGGCGCGGTCGGGCAGGCCTCGGCGGGCCGCGGTCCGGTGGAGGGCCACGGCGTCTCGGTGAAGCTCTCGGCGCTGCACCCGCGCTACGAGGCGCTGCAGGCCGACCGCTGCGTGCCGGCGCTGGTCGGCGCGCTGACGGCGCTGGCGCGGGATGCGAAGGCGCAGGACATCGGGCTGACGGTGGACGCCGAGGAGGCGGAGCGGCTCGAGATCTCGCTCGATGTCTTCGCGGCGGTGCGCGCGGATCCTGCGCTCGACGGCTGGGAGGGTCTCGGCCTCGCCATCCAGGCCTACCAGAAGCGGGCGCCGGCGGTGGTGGAGTGGACCGCCGCCCTGGCGCGCCGCACCGGCCATGCGATCCCGGCGCGGCTGGTGAAGGGCGCCTACTGGGACACGGAGATCAAGCAGACGCAGGTGCAGGGGCTGCCGGACTATCCCGTGTTCACGCGCAAGGCGGCGACCGACGTCTCCTGGCTGGCCTGCGCGCGGCGGATGCTGGAGCTGCGGGACGCGCTGCGCCCGGCCTTCGCGACGCACAACGCGCACAGCCTCGCCTACGTGCTGGAGCTCTCCAGCGGGGTGGGGATCGAGGCGCAGCGCCTGCACGGCATGGGCGAGGCGCTCTACGAGCGCGTCGTGGCGCGTGGCGAGGCGCCGGTGCGGGTCTATGCGCCGGTCGGCTCGCACGAGGACCTGCTCGCCTATCTCGTGCGCCGGCTGCTGGAGAACGGGGCCAACACCTCCTTCGTCCACCGCCTGGTGGACGCGGAGGTGCCGGAGGAGGCGATCGTCGCCGACCCGGTGGAGGCCGCCCGCGCCGGACCGGCGCGCCATCCACGCATTCCGCTGCCGGCGGCGCTGTACCACCCGGATCGGCGCAATTCGCGGGGGCTCGACCTCGCCGATCCGGCGGTGCGGGAGCCGGCGCTGGCGGCGGTGCGCGCGGCCGCGGCGCGGGACTGGAGCGACGCGGCGCAGCGGCGCGGTCCGTCGCGCGAGGTGCGGAGCCCGGCGGACCGGGCGGCGCTGGTGGGAACGGTGCGGGAGGCCGGTCCGGCCGACCTCGACGCCGCGCTCGCCGCCGCCGCCGCCGCCTGGCGCGGCTGGGACGCGCGCGGCGGCGCGGCGCGCGCGGCGGTGCTGGAGCGCGCGGCCGACCTGATCGAGGCGCACCGCTTCGAGTTCCTGGCGCTGCTGGCGCGCGAGGCCGGCAAGACGCTCCCGGACGGCCATGCCGAGGTGCGCGAGGCGGCGGATTTCTGCCGCTGGTACGCGGCCCGCGCGCGCGAGTGGTTCGGCCCCCCGCGCGAGCTGGCGGGCCCGACGGGCGAGCGCAACACCTGGGCGCTCGCGGGCCGCGGCGTGTTCGCCTGCATCAGCCCGTGGAACTTCCCGCTGGCGATCTTCACGGGGCAGGTCGCCGCGGCGCTCGCCGCCGGCAACGCGGTGGCGGCGAAGCCCGCGGAGCAGACGCCGCTGGTCGCCGCCCTCGCCGTGCGCCTGCTGCACGAGGCGGGCGTGCCGCGCGAGGTGCTGCACCTGCTGCCGGGCGACGGGCCCTCGGTCGGCGCGCCGCTGGTCGCCGATCCGCGCGTGGCGGGAGTCGCCTTCACCGGCGGCACGGAGACGGCGCAGGCGATCGCGCGCTCGCTCGCGGCGCGGCCGGGGCCGCTCGTGCCGCTGATCGCCGAGACCGGCGGGATCAACGCCATGGTGGTGGACAGCAGCGCGCTGCCGGAGCAGGCGGTGCAGGACGCGCTGACCTCCGCCTTCGGCTCGGCCGGGCAGCGCTGCTCGGCGCTGCGCGTGCTCTGCGTGCAGGAGGAGATCGCCGACCGGGTGCTGGGGATGCTGGCGGGCGCGGCGGCGGAGCTCAGGGTGGGCGACCCGCTGGACCCGGCGACCGATGTCGGCCCGGTGATCGACGAGGAGGCGCGGGAGGGGCTGGAGGCCTGGTGCCGCGGCCTCGCCACGGCGCCGCTGTTCGAGGTGCCGGTGCCGCCGGACGTGGCGCGCCGCGGCACCTTCTTCGCCCCGCGCGCCTATGCGCTGCCCTCCGTGCGCGCGCTGACGCGGGAGGTGTTCGGCCCGGTGCTGCACGTGGTGCGCTGGCGCGGCGGCGCGCTCGACGCGCTGCTGGACGACATCGCGGCCAGCGGCTTCGCCCTGACCCTCGGCGTGCACAGCCGGATCGAGTCCGTGCAGCGCCGCGTCGCGGAGCGGCTCAGGGTCGGCAACACCTACGTGAACCGCAACCAGATCGGCGCGGTGGTGGGGGTGCAGCCCTTCGGCGGGCACGGGCTCTCCGGCACCGGGCCGAAGGCGGGCGGGCCGGTGACGCTGATCCGCTTCGCGACCGAGCTGACGGTGAGCGTCAACACCGCGGCCACCGGCGGCAACGCCTCGCTGCTGGCGCTGGACGCGGGCGGGGTGTAGCGGCGGGCCTCAGCGCCGCTCGAAGTCTATCGGCTCGTCGGTCGGGAGGCCGGAGAGCAGGCGGCGCAGGCAGTCGAGGCCGAGCTCGGCGGCGCCGAGGCGGATCCACTCGCGTCCGCCGAGCAGCCGCGCCTCCCGGGCCACCGTGGCGCCGCCCTCGCCGGCGATGCCGATGCAGACGGTCCCGCCGAGCTCGCGGCGGTCCTCGCCCGGATCGAGCGCGGTGAGGACGGCGAGGGCGTGGCTCGCCCCGCTCGCCGCCCGCAGCGCGGCGGCGGCGGCGTGCGCGGCGGCGGGCGAGACCTCCCCGGCGCCCCCGCGGAGGCCGAGCGCCTCGCGGAGCCGCGCGAGGTCGGGCGCCGCGACGCCGCGCAGGAACACGCCCTCGGCGGCGGGCAGCGGCGCGAGCCGCGCGGCGATGCCGCCCGCGGTCAGCATCTCCGCCACCGCCAGCGTGCCGCCGCGCGCGCGCAGCGCGCCGAGCAGCACGCCCTCGAGCGTGGCATCGTCCTCGGCGACGATGAAATTGCCGAGCCGGCGCCGCACCTCCTCGGCCACCGGCGCGAGGCGCGCCTCCACCTCCGCCGCGTCGGCGCCGCGCGCGGCGAGCTTGGTCTCGAGCTGCGGGTAGTGCGACTGGAAGCCGAGCTTCACGCCGCCGCCCGGCCCCGCCAGCGCCTCGACGCCCGCCAGCATCTGGTCGGCGCGCGATTCGCCGATGCCGAAGGAGTGGAAGCGCTTGAGGCGCGTCACGCCCGGCATGCCGCTCATCGCGAGCAGGCGGGGGATGATCTGCTCGTCGAGCATCCGCCGCATCTCGCGCGGCACGCCGGGGGTGAAGAAGAAGCGCGCGCCGCCGATGGTGACGGCGAAGCCGCAGGCGGTGCCGATCGGGTTGTCTATGAACTCCGCGCCCGCGGGCAGCATCGCCTGCTTGCGGTTGTTGGGCGGCATGGCGCGGTTGCGGCGGCGGTAGAACTCCTCCATGCGCGCGAGCCAGGGCTCGTGCAGCACGAGGTCCACCCCGGCGGCCTGGGCGGCGACCTCCTGCGACAGGTCGTCCACCGTCGGGCCGAGGCCGCCGTTGACGATCACCGCCTCCGCCCGTGCCGCCGCCTGGCGGAAGGCGGCGAGCAGCGCCGCGCGGTCGTCGCCGACCGTGGTGCCCCAGGAGGCGGAGAGGCCGACCTCCTCCAGCCGGCGGGCGATGTGGCTGTAGTTGGTGTTGACGGTCTTGCCGGTGAGGATCTCGTCGCCGGTGCAGAGGATCTCGATGCGCATGGGTGCTCCTCAGTGGGCGAGGGTGGCGCCGATGCCGGCGAGCGCTTCCATGTGCCGCTCCTGCTCGCCGGCGAAGCGCAGGACGAGGTGGGTCGCGCCGGCGGCGACGAAGCCCTGCAGCCACGCGCGCGCGCCGGAGAGCGGGCCGGCGTAGCAGGCCTGCTTCTTGCGCATCGCGTCGGGGCGCTGGCCGTAGTAGGCGGCGAGGAAGGCGTCGAGGCGCGCCTCGGCCCGCGCCGCGTCCTCGTCCACGGCCAGCGTCAGGTAGGCGGCGCCGGTCAGCGCCTCGGGGTCGCGCCCGGCCTCGCGCGCGACGGCCCGCATCCGCGTCCAGGTCGCGGCGTAGTCCTGCGGGCTCGGCCCGTTGGGGAACCAGCCGTCGAAGTGGCGGCCGACGCGCTCGACCGTCGCCGGCACCGAGCCGGCGAGCCAGATCGGCGGGCCGCCGGGGCGGTGCGGGGTCGGGCCGAGCACGCCCTGGCGCACGGTCCAGCGGCCGTCCCAGTCCACCGGCTCGCCGCGCCAGAGCGCGCGGCAGAGGCGCAGCCCCTCCAGCATCCGCGCGGCGCGCCTCTCGAAGGGCACGCCGGCGGCCTCGAACTCGGCGCGGATGTTCGGCACGTCGGAGGCGACGCCGACGCCGAGGATGAGGCGCCCCTCGGCGATGCGGTCGAGGGTCGCGACCTGGTGCGCCAGGATGACCGGGTTGCGCAGCGCCGGCAGCAGCACGGCGGTGCCGAGCGCGACCCGGCGCGTGCGCGCCGCGGCGGCGGCGAGCAGGGTGAAGGGCTCGTGCCGCGGGCGGGCGAGGAGGGAGTCGCCGACCCAGACGGAATCGTAGCCGAGCGCCTCGGCGCGCTCGGCGAGCGCGAGCAGCGGCGCGGCCTCGTGCCGGCCGGCCATGACGCTCTCGCGCGTCGGCACGAGGTATCCGATGCGAACCGCCATGCTGGTCCTCCGGTCGGGACGGCCCGTCGCGCGCGGGCGCCGCGATGCTACCGCCGCTCCGCGCGGCGGCAAGGCTACCCGGGATTCATCCCGGCGGCGCGCACCGCCTCGTCGGCGAGGGCGCCCAGGGCGACGGTCAGCCCGGCGATCATCGAGTCGTTCAGCGCGTTGCGGTGCGCCGCGTTGTCGAGCCGTAGCAGCGCGACGCCGTCCTCGCGCCGCTCCTCGCGGACCGCGCCGCTCACACCACGCCTTCGCGCCGGAGGGCGGCGATCGCCTCGGGGCCGAGGCCGAGTTCCTGCGACAGGATCTCCTCCGTGTGCTCGCCGAGATCGGGCGGTCGGCCGCCCGGCCGCTCGCGCGCTTCGCGACGCCGGAGACCCAGGCGCTGAACCGCCAGCAGGAGGTCGAGCGGCGCGAGGTCGCGACGAGGGTCGAGCCGCGGCTGCGCGACCTCGACGCCGCCGGCATCGACCTCCAGGTCGTCGCGCCGGTGCCGCCGCAGTGCTACGTCACGCTGCGGCCGGAGCACGCGGTGCCGGCGATCCGCCTGGGGAACGACGGCGTCGCCGCCTGCGTCGCGCAGCGCCCGGACCGCTTCGTCGGCCTCGGCACCGTGCATGCAGGAGCCGGCGGAGGCGGTGCGCGAGCTCGAGCGTTGCATGGGTCCGCTCGGCTTCAAGGGCGTGCAGGTGCTCACCGACGTCGCGGGGCGGGAGCCGTCGGAGCCCGACTTCGCGCCGTTCTGGGCGGCGGCGGAGCGCCTCGGCGCGCTGGTCATGCTGCACCCCAACGGATTCACCGAGGGTGTGCGCTTCCGCCGCTTCTACTTCGGCAACGTCATCGGCAACCCCTTGGACACCACGGTCGCGCTGCACTACCTGGTCTTCGACGGCGTCCTGGAACGCCACCCGGCGCCGAATCTCCTGGCGGTGCATGGCGGCGGGTTCCTGCCGGCCTATTCCGGGCGGATGGACCACGCCTGGGGCGCGCGCGGGAACCTGCCGAAGCCGCCGAGCCACTATCTGCGCCGGGTGCACTTCGACACCATCGTCTTCACGCCGCACCAGCTCGAATACCTCGTGCGCGTCTTCGGCAAGGAGCGGGTCCTGATGGGCACGGACTACCCTTATGACATGGCGGAGTCCGATCCCCTCGGGCATATCGGCGCGGTCGAGGGCTTCGACGCGGCGACGCGCGCTGCCATCGCCGGCGGCAACGCGCGACGGCTGCTCGGGCTGTAAGGAGCCGGCCGGCGCCGGCACCGGACGACGCGCGGCGTCGCCGCGCTAGGCTGCGGCGCCGCCACCGGGGCACCATGCGGCGCATGCTGGACACCCTCATCGAGTCGCTCGGGCTCGGTGCCCTCTGGCCGTGGCGGGCGGCGCTGGCAGCCGGTGCGGCGGCGCTGGCGTGGGGCGTGGCGCTGCGCGCGCCCGGCGGCCGGGCGGCCGGCGCGGCGGCGGGCGTCGGTCTCGCGGTCGGCTGGCTGATGGCGCTGCCGCTGCTGATCGCGGCGAGCCCGCGCCAACTCATCGAGCGCCTGCTGCCGCTGGTGCTCGCCGCCCTCGCCCTGGGCGCGGCGGCGACGATGCTGCGCGCCGCCTGGCCGCGCCTGGTGCAGACCCTGCTGCCGGTGCTCGGGGCCGTCGCGGCGCTCGGCTGCGGCTGGTGGATGGCCGGGACGCCGCTGACCGAGGCCGATCTCCGGCGCGCCGCGCCGGTCGGGCTGGGCGTGGCGCTCGCCGCCGGGCTGGCGCTGTGGCGCCTGCGCGACGGGTGGTGGGCGGCGGCGGCGGCGGCGGCCCTCGCGGCCGGCCTGTGGGCCGGGCGTGCGGCGGCGGGGCCGGGAATGCTGCTGGCGGGCGCGGCGCTGCTGGCCGCGGTGGGCGCGCTGGTCGCGGGCGCGGGCTTCGGGCTGGCGTCGCGCGCCGCGCTGGCGCTCGGTCTCGCCGCGCTGGCCGCGCTGCCGGTGATCGCTCGCGGCGCGGTGGCGGATTGGGCGGCGGCGGTCGCGCCGGCGCTCGCGCTGGCGTTCGGTCCGGCGCTCGGGGCACGGCTGCCGGGGCGGCGCGCGGGGCCGGCGATCGGCTGGGCGGCGGCGGCGGCGCCGGCGGTGCTCGCCGCGGCGGTCGCGGCCTCGCGATTGTCCTGACGTCGCGATTTCCTTGACAATGGCCTTGCGGTGACGCGCCGGCCGGACCTAGTTACGCAACCATGGCAACGCTCGCTCCGGCGCGCTGGGTATTGCTCGGCCTAGGCGGCGGCGCCGTCCTGGCGGGAGCGTACCTGTTCGCGCCGGATCTCTGGCATGCCGTGACCGCGCCGGAGGCGGAGGGCGTGGCCGCGACGGCGCCGCGGTCACCGCCCGCCGGTCCTTCGCCGGTGCCACTGCCGCCGCGCGACGAGCCGCGCGCCCGGCCGTCCGCGGCGCCCTCCGCCCCGACCGAACGAGCGGGTTCGCGGTCCGCCTCGGCGGGCGCGACGGGAGCGCCGGCCGTGGGGGCGACGGTGCCCGCCGCGCCTGCGGCAGGCGCCGGCGCGACCGCTCCGGCGGCGCCGGCGCCGCAGGAACCGCCGCGCTTCGACGTGGTGCGCATCGGCGCGCGCGGGACCGCGGTGGTGGCCGGGCGCGCGCGGCCCGGGGCGGAGGTGGTGCTGGTGCTCGACGGCGCGCAGGAGATCGGACGCGCGCGGGCGGATGTGCGCGGCGAGTGGGTGATCCTGCCTGCCGAACCGCTCGCCCCCGGGGCGCGCGAACTGAGCCTGCGCGCGCGTCACGCAGGCGAAGAAACCGCCGGTCCCGACACTGTGGTCGTCCTGGTGCCGGATCCGGCCCCGCTCGAGGTCGCGGCGGCACCGCGGCAGCGGCACGCCGCCGCGCCGCAGCACCGGGCGACGCAACCCGGCGGAAGCACGCAGTCGGCGGAGCCGCGGCAGGCCGATGCGCCATCCCTTCCTTCGCCATCGCAGCCCGTCGCGCCGCGGGATGCGGCCGCGGCTCCGGCTGCCGCCGCGGCGGCCGAACCCGGTCGCGCCGCCGCCGCCGATGTCGGCCCCGCCGCGCCGCCGCGCGCCGCTGCGGACCTTGCGGCGACCGCGGCGCGCCCGATGCCCGCGCCAGCCCCGGATGAGCGGACCGCCGCGCCGGCGACACCGTTCGCCGTGCTGCTGCCGCCTCCGCTTCCGCTCGCGCCGGCACCCGATGCCGCAGCCGGGGGGCGCGGGGCGGCGGAGATCCCGGCCCTGCCGCGCGTGCTTCAGGCGCCGCCACCCGGCGGGTCCGCAGCCCCCGAGACCGCCGCCGCGCAGCCGGCGCCGCGCGCCGCGCCGTCTGCGGCGAGGCTGGCGCTGGAGGCGGTCGAGTACGACGATTCCGGCGCCATGCGTTTCGCCGGGACCGCGCCGCCGGGCGCGGTGGTGCGAGTCTACGTGGGCCAGCGCCACGCCGGCGACACGCGCGCCGACGCGGCGGGACGCTGGGTGTTCACGCCCGCCGAGCCGCCGAGCTACGGCGTGCACACGCTGCGGCTCGACCAGATCGCCGCCTCCGGCTCGGTCGCGGCGCGCATCGAGCTGCCGTTCCAGCGCGACCGGCTGCCCGCATCGGCGTTCGCGGCCCCCGCCGCGCCGCCGGCGGCGCCGACGGAAACGGCCGCCGCCGCGGCGCCGCGCGAGTCGACCGCGCCGGGCGACGCAGCGAGCGGCGCGCCGACCTCCGCCACCGTCCCGCGGGCCGGACGGCTGATCGTGCAGCCGGGCCACAACCTGTGGCGCATCGCGCGCGAGACCTATGGTCAGGGCGTGCGCTACACGATCATCTACCAGGCCAACCGCGACCAGATCCGCGATCCGGACCTGATCTATCCGGGCCAGATCTTCACGCTGCCGGCGCCTCATCCGCAGGCATCCCCGGCGACGCCCGCGGACTCCAGCCGGTCCAGATAGGGATCGAGGGTCAGGGCGAATCGCACCATCGCCGCGACCAGTCCGGTCGCCGTCGCCGGCGCGGCGAGCCGCGTCCGCGCCTCGATCCGCACGCGGTGATCGGGGGTGAGGGCGAGCCGCCAGCCGCCCGGGAGGGCCCGCTGGACGGCGCCGAGCGCGGCGAAGGCGGCGCTTCGCCGCGCCGCGCCGTCCGGCTCGGCGGTCGAGGGGATGCGCGCGGCGATCGCCGCGAGCCGCAGCTCCGACGCCGCGTCGAGGCGGGCCTCGCACGGCCTGCCGCGCCAGGCGAAACGCAGGCGGGGCGGATCCTGCCCGGGGGCGCGGGGCGCCAGGACGCCATCCTCGCCGACCGCGAAGGGCCCGAGGGTCAGAGCCGTCGCCGCGGGCGCGGCGGCGGGAAGCGGAGCGGCGTCCCGCGGCGGCGCGAACCCGCCGTCAGGCGGTGCACCTGCTGGAATCGGCATGCGCCAAGGGTTGTGCGGGAGTGGTGAACGCACCATAACCGCCGCCCATGGCGCTCGGCGATACCCTGCGGCTGGTGCTGGCTCCGCCGCATCCGGCCGGCCATCCCTTCATTGCGATCGGCGTCGCGGCCATGCTGCTCGGCTGGCTGCTGCTCGGCGACTGGCTGGTGTGGCTCGGCCTGCTCTTCACCCTGTTCTGCCTCTACTTCTTCCGCGATCCGGAACGCGTGCCGCCGCCCCGGCCGGGAGTGATCCTGGCCCCCGCCGACGGCAAGGTGGTCTCCATCGTGCCCGCCGTCCCGCCGGCGGAGCTGGGCCTCGGCGAGGCGACGCGCTGGCGGGTGGCGATCTTCCTCTCGGTCCTCGACGTGCACGTGAACCGCGTGCCGGCGGACGGCACCGTCACCCGCATCGCCTACCGCCACGGCGCCTTCCTCAACGCGAGCCTCGACAAGGCCTCGGAGGAGAACGAGCGCAACGCCATCGCGATGGTGCTGCCCGACGGCCGCGACCTGGCGGTGGTGCAGATCGCGGGGCTGATCGCGCGGCGCATCGTCTGCGGGCTTCGCGAGGGCGACGCGGTTCAGGCCGGCGCGCGGTTCGGGATCATCCGCTTCGGCAGCCGCACCGACCTCTACCTGCCCGAGGGGGTGCGGCCGCTGGTCGCGGAAGGGCAGACCATGATCGGCGGCGAGACGGTGATCGCCGAGCTCGGCCCCGGGAGGGGCGGGGGCGGGCCGTGAGCGGCGGCGGGCCGGAGGATCGCGGCGCGCACGCGCCGCCGCGCGGGCGCCCGGAGGGCGGGACCTACGAGGGTCTCGCGCGCCGCGGCAGCGCCGGGATCCGCCGGCTGCGCCGCCGCTTCCGCCCGCGCACGCGCCCGCGGTTCGAGGGCCAGAGCTTCAACCGCCTGATCCCCAACATCCTCACCCTGATCGCGCTCTGCGCCGGGCTGACGGCGATCCGCTTCGCGCTCGACGGGCGGTGGGAGCCGGCGGCGGGCCTGATCGTCTTCGCCGCGGCGCTCGACGGCATCGACGGACGGCTGGCGCGGCTGCTCAAGGTCACCTCGCGCTTCGGGGCGGAATTCGACAGCCTCTCCGACTTCCTCTCCTTCGGCGTGGCGCCGGCGCTGCTGCTCTATCTCTGGACCATGCACGAGGGGCGGGGCCTCGGCTTCGCGCCCTGCCTGCTGTTCGCGGTGTGCAGCGCGCTCAGGCTCGCGCGCTTCAACGCCTCGCTCGACGCGCCGGGGCCGGTGCCGCTGACCGGGCCGCCGCCGAAGCCGGCCTACGCCCAGAGCTTCTTCACCGGCGTCCCCGCCCCGGCCGGGGCGGGGCTCGCGCTGTTCCCGCTGTTCGCGGCGCTGGCGCTGAACGGCTGGAACATGCCCGTGCTCGCCGAGGCGATGCGGCACCCGCTCTTCGTCGGGACGGTGCTGGTGGTCGTCGCCGCGCTGATGGTGAGCACGCTGCCGACCTGGAGCTTCAAGAACTTCAAGGTACCGCGCGAGCTGGTGCTGCCGCTCTTGCTCGGCGTCGGCATCTTCGCCGCCTTCCTGGTCACCGATCCGTGGGCGGCGCTGGCGCTCGGCGGACTGATCTACGCGGGCATGCTGCCCTTCTCGGTGCGGAGCTACCGGCGGCTGAAGCGCGAGGCGGAGGCGATGCTGGAGCCGGTGGTGGTCCCCTCGTCGGAGCACGCGGGCGGCGGCGCGCCCTGACGCCACGTCGCGCGCGGCGCGGCGGGCCACGCGCCTCCCATCCTCGGCATGGCGCGACGCCGGACGGCGGCGCCAGCGTGCGATGCCGAATCCGCGTTGCGCGATGCGGCGCGCCAATTCGAGGAAGGGAGGCAATGACGGGAATGGCCCGGATCGGGAGCCGGCCGACGGCCGTCGCGATCGGCATCGCGGTGGCGACGGCGCGTCTCGCCGGGCGGGCCGCGGCGCCGGCGCCGGCCGCGGGTAGGGCGCGGCCGCTATCTCGTGGAGAGCGTCGCCGGCTGCGGCAATGGCCACACGCCGAAGCCGCCGGTCGGCGGACTGCCAGGCCGGAACCTCGCCGGCGGCATGATGTTGAACGAGCCGCCCTTCCGCGCCGTCGCCTCCAACGCACGCCCGACCCGGAGACGGGGATCGGCCGCCGGACCGGCGCGCAGATCGTCCGGGCGGTCACGCGGGGAATCCCGGCCGACGTTCGGCTGTTCCCGCCGATGGGCTTCCCCTAATACGCGCGGATGAGCGAGCGGGATCTGCATAGCAGCACCATGGTCCACGAGCCGCTGATCGCATATGCCCGTGAGGTGCGCCTGGACCGGCGCGCCAACCGCGGTGGCGCGGGCGACGGCACGGGGCTCGAGCTGCTTCTCGCGCCGCGCTTCAAGGCGCTGATCGAGGCCGTGCTGGCCTCGCGCATGCCGGCGGCGCCGCGCGTGCTGCCGGAGTACGAACGCCAGGGCATAGGCCGGCCGGACATCGCCTTCGCGCGGCCAGGCGCGCCCGCCCGCGCCTTCATCGAGCTGAAGGAGCCGGGCAAGCCTCTCGACCCGCGGCGGCTGCGCGGCCACGACGCGGACCAGTTCCGCCGCTTCCGCGAGCTGCCGCTGTGGGGCCTCTGCAATTTCCACACGCTGCACCTCTACCGGCGCGACGCGCTGCTCGACGAGGCGGTGATCCTGCCCGCGGCGGCGCTCGACCCCGCGACCGCGGACGCGGCGGCGGAGCGGCTGATCCGCCGCACCGATCCGGCCGCCTTCCTGCGCGTGCTCGACGCGCTGGCGCTGGCCGGCCCGGTCGCGCCGCGCAGCGCGGCGGAGGTGGCGGAGGCGCTGGCGCAGGCGGCGCGGCTGGTGCGCGCCGTGGTCGCCGACCAGTGCCGCGCCGGCGCGCCGGCCGATCTCGCCGCCGTGCGCGACGAGTTCCGCGAGACCCTGTTCGCCCACGCCGCCGCCGGGGGCTACGACGAATCGGACGAGACGGCGCTGTTCGCCAACGCCTTCGCCCAGACCCTCGCCTTCGGCCTGCTGCTGGCGCGCGAGGCGAGCCGGGCGGACCTCGACCGCGACGCCTACCGCCGGCTGCCCGAGGGGGCCTATCCGCTGCTGCGCGCGACGCTGCGGGCGCTGACGCAGGACGAGATCCTCGATCTGCTCGGCGCCGCCTTCGACGTGGTGCTGGACACGGTGAACGCGGTGGACACCGACCTGCTCAGGCCGCGCGCCGGGCACGACCCGATCCTCTACTTCTACGAGGACTTCCTCTCCGTCTTCGACCCGGAGGCGAAGAAGCGGCACGGCGTGTTCTTCACCCCCGTCCCCGTGGTGCGCTTCATGGTCGCCGCGACGGATCGGGCGCTGCGCGAGGCGCTCGGCACGCGCGGCCTGCTCGATCCCGCCGTGCTGCTGCTCGACCCGGCCTGCGGCACCGGGACCTTCCTGGTCGCCGCCGCGGCACGCGGGATGGAGGCGGCGCGCGCCGAATACGGCGAGGGCGCGGTGCCCGCCGAGATGGCGGCGCTCGCCGCCCGGCTGCACGGATTCGAGCTGCTGGTCGGCCCCTACACGGTGGCGCACTACCGCATGCTGCGCGAGGTGGCGGCGAACGGGGTGGCGCCCGCGCGGCGCCTGCCGATCTTCCTCGCCGACACGCTGGCGCCACCCTCCGGCGCGCGGGGGGTGACGCCGCGCCTCGGCCTGCTGGCCCGGCCGATCGTCGCCGAGCGCCAGGCGGCGGACGAGCTCAAGCGGAGCACGCCGATCATCGCCATCCTCGGCAACCCGCCCTACCGCCGGCTCGCGGAGGGCGAGGAGCGGGCGCTGGTCGCGGGCTGGGACAACGGCTTCTGGGAGGACCTGAAGGCGCCGGTGCGCGCGGCCGGCTGGGGCGGGGAGCTCAACACCTTCCCCGACCTCTACGTCGCCTTCTGGCGCTGGTGCCTGTGGAAGCTGTTCGAGAGCGACGGCGCGCCGGGGCGGGGCGTGCTGTGCCTGATCACCAACCGCACCTTCCTCGCCGGGCACCCCTATGCGGGGCTGCGGCGGATGCTGCGCCGGCGCTTCGACCGGATCGAGATCGTGGACCTGCGAGGCGATTCGCGCGGCGCGCGGCCGGCGGGGGTGGAGGAGGACGAGTGCGTCTTCGCCATCCAGGCCGGCGTGTGCGTGGTGACCGCGGTGGCGACCGGCGCGCCGCGCGCCCCGGGGGCGGAGGCGCGGGTGCGCTACGCCGACGTGTGGCGCCACGGCGCCTTCACGGCGCGCGACAAGCTCGCGCTGCTGGAGCGGGCGCGCGGGCAGGCGGGGACGCTGCACTTCGTCGCGATCGCGCGGGGCGGCCTGGCGGATTTCGTGCCGGCGGGGTTCGAGGGGCTGGACTGGCCGGCGCTGCCGGAGGTGTTCGGGTTCCGGTCGTCGGGTGTGCAGACGAAGCGGGATGCCGTGGTCTATGCCTTCGCCGACGCGACCCTGCACCAGCGCATGACCGAGATCGCCACGGCGCCCGAGGATGAGGCGAAGCGCCTTTTCCACGAGACGCGGGACCGCACGGTGGGGCCGGCCCGAGGGGTGGGGTGGGCGCCGTCGGCCGTGCGGGATGCGGCCTACCGCCCCCTCGACCGGCGGCGCCTCCATGATCGCCGCGAGTTCATCGATTTTCCGCGCCCCGCTCTCGCCGAAGCGTGGGGCGCCTCGAACGTCTGCCTTTACGCCCTCCCTGCCGGCACCGGCGCCGGACCGGCCGTCTGGATTCACGGGCTGCTGCCGGACTATCACGCCTTCCGCGGCAGCTACGGCGGCTATGCCTTCCCGCTGTGGGACCGCCGCCGCGGCGCCACCGCGCACAACCTCAACCCCGCCCTGCTCGCCGGCCTCGCCGCCGCCTACGGCGCGCCGGTCACGCCCGAAGCCGCCTTCGACGCCATCACGGCGCTGCTCTCGGCCACCTCCTACACGCGCCGCTTCGCCTGGGACCTGGAGGAGGCCTTCGCCCACATCCCCTTCCCGGCGGAGGCCGACGCCTTCGCCGAGGCCGCGCGCCTCGGCGCCGCCATCCGCGAGGTCGAGACCTTCGCGCGCGCGCCCGGCACCGCCTTCCGCTCCGCCCGCCTGCTCGGCCGGGCGAGCGGCGTCACCCTCGCCGTCCCGCCCATCGCGCGCGCCTTCCTCGACGCCGGCGACGGCACCGGCTTCGTGCCGCTGCAGGAGGACCAGTCGCTGCGCCTCGCCCGGCTGCCCGAACGGGTGTGGGCGTTCGCGGTCAGCGGCTACCGCGTGCTGCCCCGCTGGCTCGCCGCCCGCCAGGGGGAGGCGCTGGACGCGGCGCTGCAACGCGCGATCCTCGACGTCGCGTGGCGCATCGAGGAACTCCTGCACCTGTTCGACGCTGCGGATGCGGTGCTCGCCCGGGCGCTGGAACGGCCCCTGACCCGTGCGGCGCTCGGCCTGTCGCCGCCTGGAACACCGCCGGCCGCCGGCGTAGAAGAGGAGGGCGATGACGAACGCGACTCGACAGCCTGACCTGTTCGCCGGCCAGCCTCCCGCGGACCAGGAATTCACGCCGGAGCGCATGGCCCCCGTGGTGCGCCCGCGCCTCGCCGCGCTGCTCGCCGAGGCGCGCGCCGCCGAGCGTCTGCCCTGGGACGCGCGGACGGCGGCGGTGAACGCGGTCGTGTTCCACCAGATGGCGCGCTGGCTGCCGGAGGCGGAGCGCGACCGGCTGCGCGCCGAATTCCGCGCCGAGCTGGCGCGCCTCGGCGCGCAGGCGTAGCGCGGCGGCAGCTACTTCCGCCGCCGCTCCACCACCACCCCCGCGCGCGCCAGCGCCTCGATCTCCGCCTCGGAGAAGCCGTGGCGCGCCAGCACCTCGCGCCCGTGCTCGTTGAAGCGCGGCGGGGCCGAGCGCGCCCCGCCCGGGGTGCGGGAGAGCTTGATCGGCGTGCCGAGCGCCCGGTACCAGCCGATCTCCGCCACCATCTCGCGGTGCGCCGTGTGCGGCGCGGCCATCGCCTCGTCCACGTGCAGCACCGGGCCGGCGGGGAGGCCGGCCTCGAGCATGCGCCGCGTCAGCTCGTGCCCGTCCTCCCCGGCGAAGCGGCGCTCCAGGATCTCGGTCAGCGCGGCGCGGTTGGCGACGCGCGCGCCGTTGGTGGCGAAGCGCGGGTCGCGCGCCACCTCCGGCATGCCGAGGAACTCGCACAGCCTGCGGAAGGCCGGGTCGTTGCCGGCGGCGATGAAGATCTCGCAGGTCCGGGTGCGGAACTTGGAGTAGGGGACGAGGTTCGGGTGCGGGTTGCCGGTCGGCACCGGCCGCTTGCCGGAGAGGAAGTAGTTGGCGGCGTGCGGGTGCAGCAGCGCCATGCCGCAGTCGTGCAGCGTCATGTCGCAGAACTGGCCGCGGCCGGAGCGCTCGCGCTCGTGCAGCGCCATCAGGATGGCGATGGCGCTGTAGAGGCCGGTGGCGAGGTCCACCACCGGGTTGCCGAGCCGGGTCGGGCCGGAGGTCTCGGTGCCGTTGATGGACATCAGCCCGGTCATCGCCTGCAGGATGGCGTCGTAGCCGGGAAACCCGCCCAGGGGGCCGTCGGCGCCGAAGCCGGAGACGCGGCAATGGATCAGGCGCGGGAAGCGGCGCGAGAGCACCTCCTCGTAGCCGAGGCCCCACTTCTCCATGCTGCCGGGCTTGAAGTTCTCGATCAGCACGTCGGCGCCCTCGAGCAGGCGCAGCAGCACCTCGCGCCCGGCGGGCTTCGAGAGGTCGAGGCCGACGCTGCGCTTGTTGCGGTTGACGCCGAGGAAGTAGCTGGCGTCGCCCTCGTGGAAGGGCGGGCCCCAATCGCGCGTCTCGTCGCCCTGGGGCGGCTCGAGCTTGATCACCTCGGCGCCGTGGTCGGCGAGGATCATGGTGCAGTAGGGGCCGCCGAGCACGCGGGTGAGGTCGATCACCTTCAGCCCGGCGAGCGCGCCCGCGGACTTGGCGAGGCCCTTGCCCTGTGCGGCGGCGGCGGGAGGCGCGTCGGTCATGCGGCGGATTTCCTGTCGAACACGCGGGCGCAGAACTCGGGGTAGGGCTCCAGCATCGCCTCGCGCACCGGGCCGCGCAGCAGGGCGAGTTCCTGCTCGGTCGGCTCGGGCGTGGGGGGCACGTGCGCGGGGATGTCGAAGTCGAAGCCGGTCGCGGCGCGGACGCTCTCCACCGTCTCGCCCGGGTGCAGGCTCAGCAGGGAGAAGCGCGCGCGCCCGGGGTGGAAGCGGAAGACGCAGCGCCCCGTCACCAGCGCCTGCGCCGTGCCGCGGCGGTACACGCCGGGCGGCGAGACGCCGGGGGCGGAGACGAGGTCCACGCGCGGCACCAGCACGCGCGGGGAGTGCTCCTCGCGGAACAGGATGGTGCGCGGGGTGAGGAAGTACATGAGGGCGCTGCCGAAGCTGCCCGGGAAGCGCGCCTCGCGGCCCGGCCATTCGCCGGTGCCGATCAGGTTGATGTTCGCCTGCCCGTCGATCTGCCCGCCGCCGAGGAAGAACAGGTCTATGCGTCCCTGGCCGGCGAGGTCGAACAGCTCGCGCGAGCCCTCCGAGAACGGGTTGGCGGTGCGGCGCTGCTGCAGCGAGACGCGCAGGGGGTGGCCGAGCGCGCGCACCAGGAAGCAGGCGGCGGCCGGGATCGGCGAGGCGGCGCCGATCGCCACGTGCCGCGCGGGCGGCGCCTCGGGATCGAGGACCAGGCGGGCGATGGCGACGGCCAGCCGCTCCTCGGGGCGGATCGCGGCGGCGCTCATGCGGCGGCTGCCGCGGGGGCGCCGGCGAGGACGTAGCGGGCGCAGTACTCGCGGAAGCCCTCCTCGGTGCGCGCGAGGCGCGCGTACTCGGCGACATGCGCCCCGTCCGGCGCGTAGGCGTCGAGCAGGCCGCAGGGCCAGGCGCCGCGCTCCGCGACCGCGACCGCCTCGACGTAGAGCGCGCTGATGACGCCGGGGGCGAGGCGCTCGTCCGCGAGCAGGTTGCCCGCGACGACGCGCTCGACGGTGACGAGGGCGCGGCGGGCGGCGTGGGCGGCGGTGGCGATCTCGCGCCGGCGGCCGACCCAGACGTTGCCCTCGGCGTCGGCCATGGCGGCGTGGAAGATCGCGATGTCGGGCTGCAGGGCGGGCAGGAGGACGATCGGGTCCTCCGCGCCGGGCGGGGCGAAGGGGTTGGGCGCGACCTTCCAGTCCGGCCGGCGGGCGAGGATGTCGCTACCGATCAGGCCGCGCAGCGGCATGAAGGGGACGCCCTTCTCGGCCGCCTGCAGCATGGTGTGGATGGCGGGGCAGGTGGCGTCGCGCAGGCGCAGCGTGCCGGCGCGGACGGCGGCGGTGAAACGGGGGGCGAAGCCGGCCTCGCCGAGGGTGACGGCGCTGGTCTCGACCTCGGCGACGCAGCCGGCGCCGATCAGGAGGTCGGCGGAATAGCCGAGGATCGGCACGCCGAGCAGGCGCAGGCCGCGCGCGCCGCGGCGCACCAGGGCGCGGGCGAGGGCGGAGGAGGGCAGGGAGTAGTCCGGCGGCAGCGCCACCAGGGCGCCGTCCGGCACCTGGGCCGCCATCGCCTCGAGGGTGATCGGTGTCATCTGGGGACGCGCCTTCGCCTGATCGGAGGTCAGCGGTTTCTACGCGCTGCCGACGTGTCCGCGAAGAGGCCGGGGGGCGAAGGCGTTCGCCGCGCCGCGTGCCAGGGTCGGGTGGGCGGTGCCCTGTCCCGTCACGCATCGAAGGTCCGCACGTCCGGCTCCGGCCGTGGCCGCGAGGCGGATCTCGCCCGTTCGCGGCGACCCGGCGGCGATGCGCCGCGCGGCTGGCCCGGGAGGGCTGGGCGCGGCGGGTGGGTGTGGCAGCGTTAACGCAGATGGTATGTTCCTAACCGCGGGTTGCACAGCAACCGGTTCCAATGGGCATCGAACCGCGTTATTGTTCCGATTGGTCTAATTTCCTCGCTGGGGACTCCCCTATGGTTGCGCCCACCCCCCTCGGGCTCCGCTCGGGAATCGCCGCGGCTCTCCTCGCGATTGCCCTGCCGGCGTCGGCCGCCACCGTCTCCACCTCCTGGGTGTCGCTGACCAACAACAACCAGGAGGAATGCCTGGCCGTCGGGCTTGCCGCGGTCCAGGCGCTCGGCTTCCGCGGCACGGTTTCGGGCGACCGCCAGGCGATCTTCGGCTGGCGCAACGACGAGACGCTGACCGTGCGCTGCATCGCCACCCACGAACTGGCCGTGGTCTTCGCCTACACCCACGACCGCAACGCCGACAGCGGGCCGCTGGTGGAGCGGGTCGCCGCCTACTACCGCGCCCGCGCCGCCGAGGCCGCCCGCGCCGCCGCCGACCAGCGCTGGTTCACCATCCAGCAGGGGGGCGGCCAGCGCTACGGCGAGGCCGGATTCGGCGGGCGCTGACGCGCCTGGCGCCGCGATCCGCGCAGCGGCGCCGGCATCGCTCCGGGGGCCAGCGATCCGCCGGCAGGACCGGAGTGGTCCGCTCGCGTGCGACCGGCCCCGGCGCCGTTCGGCCCTGCGCATGCCGGCGCCTTCCGGATCGTGCGGATCGGTGCGGCGGCGTCAGGGCCGGAATGCGAGGGCGGCGAGG
>NZ_BMKS01000009.1:112422-156430 GCF_014644455.1 Caldovatus sediminis
AACCCAGGACCCGCGCGAGCAGTTCGGCCGTGCGGCCATTGGCGATGGTCGCGGCCCGCGCGTCGTAGGCGTGCCCGCCGACGCGCGCGAAGGCGTGGTCCACGCCCGGATAGACATGCACCGTCACCTGCGGGTGCCCCTTGAGCCCCTCGATGATCGCCTTCTGCGCCTCGGGTGGGACGAACTTGTCCCTCTCGGCGATGTGCATCAGCAGTGGCGTGCGGATCGCGCCGGCCTTGTCGAGCATCCCCTCGATGCCGACGCCGTAGTAGGAGATGTTGCAGTCGGCGTCAGACTCCGCGGCCATGCGGTAGGCGAGCCGGCCGCCGAGGCAGAACCCCATCGTCGCCGCCTTGCCGTTCGCGCCGGGCAGCTTGCGGGCGGCGGCGAGGGTCGCCCTGAGGTCGTCCACCGCCTTGTCCTGGTCCATGCCCTGCATCAGCGCGAAGGCGCGGTCCCACTGCGCCTGCCCGGCGTCGGGGTCGAGCTGCACGCCCGCCTCCTGCCGCCAGAACAGGTCGGGCGCGACGGCGAAGAAGCCCATGTCGGCGACCCAGTCGGAGAGGGCGCGCATGGTGCGGTTCACGCCGAAGATCTCCTGGATCATGACGACGGCGCCCGCGGGCTTGGTCTTCGGCTCGGCCAGATAGGCCATGAATTCGCCGCTGCCGTCGGCGGCCTTGATGCGGATCTCGGGCATCGTCCTTCCCTCCCCTCTTGGCGTTGTCGGCTCCGGGCACGGACATACCGCGCGGCGGGCGGACCTGCCAGCTTGGCTGGGCCCGCGTCGCGGCCGGTTTGCGCCTCGACCCGGCGCCGGCCGAAGCTGGGATGGGATCGACGGGGCGCGGCGGTGCCTCCGCCCGCCGAGGCCTGACCGGGGCAGCGCGGTGCCGGGGCGACCGCGATGACGACATCGTGAACGGCGTGCGAGGCTGCGTGCCCGACCTTCCATCCCGCACGGACCGTTCGCAGGTCAGAGGGCGCCGATGATCCGTTCCCGCCGCCGCGCCGTCCTGTCGGCCCTGCCGCTCGCCGTGCTCGCCGCGCTGCTCGGCGGCGCGGCCGAACCGCTGCCGACGCCACCGATGCTCGCGGAGGCGGGCTGGCGGATGGGCGCCTGGCACGGCATGGCCCCGGCGCGCTTCGACCCGATGCCGCCGCGCATCCGCTCGGCCGCAGGCGAGGCGTGGGCGCTGCTGCCCGGCGTCCTCCTGCGCGCCGAGCCGGGAGAGGGAGGCTTCGTCTGGCGCCGCCTGGCGGGTCCGCCCGGCTGTCTCGCCTGGCGCTGGCGGGTGGACGCAGGACCGCCGCCGACCGACCTGACCCGCCGCGGCGGCGAGGACCGCGCGATCTCGATCAGCGTCGGCTTCGACGGCTGGCCGCCCGAGGCGGGCGCCTGGGCGCGGGCCAGGCATGCGGCGGCGCAGGCGGCGCTGGGCGACGGGCAGCCCCTGCCGCGCAGCATGCTGATCTATGTGTGGGGCGGCACGGGGCGGGAGCCGGCGCCGTTCTTCGCAAGCCCCTGGCTCGGAGGCATCGGCCAGGTGCGCGTGCTGCGCCCGGCCGACGCCCCGCGCGGCGTCTGGCTCGAGGAACGGGTCGACCTCGCGGCCGAGTGGCGGGCGGCGTTCGGCGCGGAGGGGCCGCCGCCGCTGATCAAGATCTCGATCGGCACCGACACCGACGACACGCGCAGCCGGGTGCACGCGGCGGTGGCCGACCTGCGCCTCGAGCCGTGTCGCTGACCGCGGGGCCGGCTCGGCGCCGGGCTCCGCCGCCCGGCGGGCGGCCCCGTTCGGTGGACGGTGCCGGCGCGCCGCGCGTCCTGCGAGGCGGCCCGAACGCCGCGACGCCGCGCGCCGCAACCCGGAGGTCGAGGAACGGTTGGCGCCGTCCTCCGACGGCGGTGCGCGACCCTGCGCGGTCCGCATGCGGGACATGCAGGGCGTGCCGCATCGTCGCGGCTGCCTCCGCGTTATGTTGCACCGCGACAGGAGATCGAGGACCGGATCGCATGACGGAAGTGACCGTCGAACTGCCTGAAGACGTCGCCGCGCAGATCGCGCGCCGGGCCGCGGCGCTCGGCACCACGCCGGAGGCCTGGCTGCAGGCGGTGGTCGAGGACGTCGTCGCCGACCTGCCGGAGGACGAGCGGGAGCCCGGACCGGACGACTTCATCTGCCGCTGAGCGGGCGCGCCCGCCCTACCACTCCCCGAGGAACACGCCCGCCTTCTTGTGGGCGTCCGTGCGCAGCTCCGCCTCCGCCCAGGTGAGCGTGGTGCGGCGCCTGAGGCCGGTGAACCAGGCGAGCAGCCGCTCGCGCAGCGCCGCGCGCACCGGGGCGAGCGCGGGTTCGGCGCCGAGGTCGAAGAACTCCTCCGGATCGGCGGCGAGGTCGAAGAGCTGCGGCCGGTAGCCGCCCGTCCAGTGCACGTACTTCCAGCGCTCGGTGCGGAGCATCCAGGCGTGGTGCTGGCCGGCCGGATGGCCGAGCCGCCGCCGCGCGCCGCGGAAGGTCCAGTCGAGCTCGCTCACCACGGCGTCGCGCCAGGCCGGGGGCGAGGCGCCGCGCGCGAGCGGCAGCAGGGAGCGGCCCTCGACCAGGTGCGGCGCGGGGTCGAGGGCGAGGGCGTCGAGGATCGTCGGCACCACGTCCACCGCCTCGACCGGGCGCGTCTCCGTCGTGCCGCGCGTGGCGCCGGCCTCCGGCGAGGGGTCGTAGAGCAGGAGCGGCACCTTCTGGATGCAGTCGTGGAACAGCTCCTTCTCGCCGAGCCAGTGGTCGCCGAGGTAGTCGCCGTGGTCGGAGGCGAAGATCACCAGCGTGTCCTGCCACCGGCCGAGCCGCTCCATCGCCTCCCACACCCGGCCGAGATGGTCGTCCACCTGCCGGACGAGGCCCTGGTAGGTGGGGCGGACGGTGCGGATGCATTCCTCGCGCTGGAAGTTGCGCGCCACCTCCTCCTCCTGCCAGGCGCGGAAGACGGGGTGGGCGGCGCCGCTGCGCTCGACGGGGTGGCGCGAGACGGGGAGGCACTGCTCCGGCGCGAACATCGCGTGGTAGGGGGCGGGCGCGACGTAGGGCCAGTGCGGCTTGACGTAGCTGAGGTGCAGCACCCAGGGGTCGTCGCCCTGGCGGGTCATGAAGTCGATCGCGACGTCGGTGGTGTAGGCGGTCTCGCTGTGTTCCTCGCGCACGCGGGCGGGGAGGCGGGCGTTGCGCATCTTCCAGCCGGAGAGCACGCGGCCGTCCGCGTCCTCGACGGCGATGACGTAGTCGGTCCAGGGATCGGGCGAGTCGTAGCCCCGCGCGCGCAGCCAGCGGGCGTAGGCGGAGTCGGGCTCGGCGTGGTGGCCGTCGTGGCGGTCGGCGACGGTGAACCAGCCCTCGCGCAGCAGCGCGGCGAGGTCGTGCTGGCCGTCGAGCTGCAGGCGCCGCATGCCGCGCGCGTCGGGCAGGACGTGCGTCTTGCCGGCGAGCGCCAGGGTGCGGCCGGACTCGCGCAGGTGCCAGCCGAGCGTCACCTCGCCGACCGAGAGCGGCACGCGGTTGTGCGTGGCGCCGTGCGAGGAGACGTAGCGGCCGGTGTAGAAGCTCATGCGCGAGGGGCCGCAGATGCCGCTCTGCACGAAGGCGTTGGCGAAGCGCACGCCGCGCGCGGCGAGGGCGTCGAGGTTCGGCGTGCGCAGGTAGGGGTGGCCGGCGCAGGAGAGGTGATCCCAGCGGAGCTGGTCGCACATCACGAACAGCACGTTGCGGATGGCGGCAGTGGTCATGCGGCGGCCGGTCTCCGAGGCGTCCGTGGCGAGCCTAGCGCCCTGACGGGTGCGACGGCATCAGGGCCGGACAGGAGCGGCCATGGCCACCGCCCATCGGGCGCGCCGGCGCCGGACCGGGGCCGGCGGCGGCAGCGGGCCGGGCCCTGGCGCTCCGGTCCAACATCGTGAGTCGGCGGCCCGGCCTTCGGCGGCCCGCGCGGGCAGGGAGGATGCGATCCGCCGCCGCCCACCCTGGTGATCGGCCGCGGCCGCCGGCAGCAGGCCATGGTGGAGGCGCGCGGAGGGGGCCCGCGCCCGATCGCGCGGCGTCCCGGTGGGCGCGCGCCCCCGGTTCCCGTGCGGGGCGGGGTTCCCCCGTCTCTCCGCCCCGTGGGGTCGGGGTGTCGGGGTGTGCCTCAGAGGCAGGCGAGGCGGACGAAGGCGTGGTCGTGCTCGCGCTCGAACAGCACGGCGGCGCCGTCGCGCAGCATGTGCCACGCGCCCTCGGCGTGCTCGCGGCAGCACTCCAGCACCCAGGCGAGGTCGCGCTCGGCCACCTCGAGCAGGAGGAACTGGCCTCGCTCGTCGAGGTCCCAGCCGGGCTTCCGCTCGGCCATCACGCCGAGGAACTGAGGATCGGTCAGGCGACGGCCCATCGCGGCTCCTGTGCTGTGCCCCGCCCCCCGTCGCGCCTATGTGCGGCGCCCGTGCGCTCCCTTTCGATTCCTATGCGGATCGGAGCGCGGAAATGCAAGTGTCGCGTGCCCCCGGACGGGATTCTTCCACCGGGAGCCGTGGCCGGCGCGGCCGTCGCCCCGGCGCGCCGACGTGACGGGCCGGGGAGCCAGCGCCGTGCCACCGCGTTCGCGCCAGGGAGCGGAGAAGAGGAGGACCCAATGGACGGCAGGGAAGTCGGACGGCGTGTCGTGCAGCTGCAGGCCGAGGCCAGGGCGCGTCGCGGGCTCGCGCTGCTCTGGCGCGGCGGGCGCCCCCTGAGGGTCGGCGCCTCCGCCGCCGAATGCCTGCGGCTTGGCGTCGAGCCGGCGCGGCGACTGGAGCCGCTGCGCCGCCGCCTCGGCCGCGGCGGCGCGGCGCCGGCGGCCTGAGCCGCCGGTGCGCCTGCGCGCGGACCCGGCGCGCCCTGATCGCGTCGGCCGGGACGTGCCGCGAGGTCCGGGGCGGTCGGCTGCCGGAGCGGGACTTGTGCTCCCCTCTCGGGCCACTCGCCCGTCCGCCAGACCTCCGCCCCGGCCGGTGGTGGCTGCGGCCCCCCGGCCGCGCCGCGCTCCCGGTGCGGCATCGCGCAGCACTTGCGCCCGCCGGGAAGGGCCAGCCGGGCGGCGGCGGCGTAGACCTTCTGCCGGCGCGGGATGCCCGCCGCCCAGGCCGGGCCGGCGATGGCGGCGCTGCCGCTGGTCGCGCCCGGGCAGGCCGAGGCTGGTCAGCCCAGCCCAGAGGCGGCACGGATCACCCCAGAAAGCGCCCGGGAGGTGTCGGGCGCCATCGCCGTTGACCTGCATCAACGCCGGGCCAAGCTGAACGGCCCATGAGCGTGACGTGCCGACCGCGGTCCTTTGCGGTCGTCCGAAGGGGATGCCGTGCGCCGATCCGTGCCGATCCTCCTTGCCCTCCTGCTGGTCGCGGCGGCCGTCGGGGGCGGCGCCTGGGCGCTGCGTGCCCGCCCGCTCGAACTCCCCGTCGCCGTCGAGGAGCGCGACGTGCCGATCCGCGTCTTCGGCCTCGGCACGGTGGAGGCGCGCGTGCTCTCCCGCGTCGGCTTCGAGGTCGCCGGGACCCTGGTCGCGGTCGAGGCGGATCACGGCGACCGGGTGGCGGCCGGGGCCGTGCTCGCCCGTCTCAACCCGGCGAGCCAGGAGGCGCGCGTGGCGCGCGCCGAGGCGCAGCTCGAGAACGCCGAGGCGCAGCAGCTCCGCGTCGCCGCCGCCTACGAGCGGGCGCAGGTCCTCGCCCGCCAGCGCGCCGCCACGGCGCAGCGGCGGCGGGAACTCGCCGCCCGCGGCAACGCCCCGCTCGAGACCGCCGAGCAGGCGGAGACGGAGGCCGCCGCGGCCCAGGCCGACCTCGCCGTGGCGCGCGCCGATCTCGCCGTGGCGCGGGCGGCGCTGGCCGATGCGCGGGCGGCGCTGCTCGCCGAGCGGACGGCGCTCGCCAAGCACGTGCTGACCGCCCCCTTCGACGCCGTGGTGATCGCCCGCCACCGCGAGCCGGGCGCGGCGCTCGCCCCCGGCGAGGCGGTGTTCACCCTGGTCGAGCCGGGCAGCCTGTGGGCGCTCGTCTATGTGGACGAGGGGCGGGCCGGGGCGATCCGCGAGGGGCAGCCGGCCGAGGTGCGGCTGCGCTCGCTGCCGGGCGAGACGTTCGCCGCGCGCGTCGCCCGCATCGGCCTCGAGAGCGACCGCGTCACCGAGGAGAGGCGCGTCAACCTGCGCTGCGAGCGCTGCCCGCCGCAGCCGATCCTCGGTGAGCAGATCACCGCCGAGATCGAGACCGGCCGCCTGCCCGCCGCGCGGCTCGTGCCGGAAGCGGCGATCGAGGGCTTCGACGGCGCCGCGGGCCGCGTCTGGACGATCGAGGGCGGCGCGCTCGCCCGGCGCGAGGTGCGCTTCCTCGCGCGCACGCTGGATGCGCGCGCGGCGCTCGACCCCGCCTCGCTCCCGGCCGGGGCGGAGGTGGTGACGCGGCCGGTCCCCGGCATGCGCGAGGGGCGTGCGGCGCGCGCGGCGGGGGCGCGCCCGTGAACCTCGCGCTGCGCGACATCCGCCACAATCTCGGCCGCTTCCTGCTGACCTGCCTCGGCCTCGGCCTGCTGCTCGGCGTGGCGCTGGCGATGGTCGGCATCTATCGCGGGGTGGTGGAGGATGCGCTGTCCCTGCCGCGGGCGCTCGGCGCGGATCTCTGGGTGGTGGAGGAGGGCACGCGCGGCCCCTTCGCCGAGAGCTCGCGCATCCCGGGCGACGTGCGCGAGGCGGTGGCGCGGCTGCCCGGCGTGCGCGAGGCCGGGGCGGTGACCTTCCAGACCGCGGAGGTGGCGCGCCCCGGCGGCGGGGTGCTGCGCCTGCAGCTCGTCGCCTACGAGCCGGACCGGCCCGGCGGGCCGCCGGTGCTGACCGCCGGCCGCGGCATCGCCCGCGGGCGGTTCGAGATGGTGGCCGACCGCCGCGCCGGCCTGCCCGTCGGCGCGACGCTGGAGATGGGCGGGCAGCGCTTCCGCGTGGTCGGGCTGACGGAGGGCGCCGTCTCCTCCGGCGGCGACCCGCTCGCCTGGATCACGCTGCGCGACGGGCAGGAGCTGCAGTTCCGCCTCGCGCCGCCCGCGGCGCGGCGCCAGCTCGCCGCCGGCGGCGGCACCGCCGGGACGGACACGGTGAACGCCGTGATCGCCCGCGTCTCGCCCAACCAGCGCGTCGAGGCCGTGGCCGAGGAGGTCCGCCGCTGGAAGCACCTCTCCGCCCTCACCGCGGCCGAGCAGGAGGCGGTGCTGACGCAGAGCGTCGTCGCGCGGGCGCGGGTGCAGCTCGGCATGTTCACCGTGGTGCTGCTGATCGCCTCCGCCGTGGTGGTGGCGCTGATCGTCTATACCCTGACCCTCGACAAGCTGCGCGAGATCGCGACGCTGAAGCTGATCGGCGCGCGCGACCGCACCATCGTCGGGCTGGTCGTGCAGCAGGCGATGGCGCTCGGGATCGTGGGCCTGGCGGGCGGCGCGTCGCTGCTGTTCTCGGTGAAGGACTTCTTCCCGCGCCGGGTCGCGCTGGGGCCGGAGGAGGTGACCGGCTTCGCCCTGCTGGTGGCGGCGATCTGCCTGGTCGCGAGCCTGCTCGGCGTGCGGCTCGCCCTGCGCGTCGAGCCGGCGCAGGCGCTCGGCGGCTGAGCATGGGCGGGACCGCGTCCGCTCCGCTGGTCGTGCTGGAGGGGATCGCCAAGGGATTCGGCGAGGGCGAGGCGCGGGTGCAGGCGCTCTCCGACATCACGCTCTCGGTCGAGGCGGGGACGGTGGTCGGGCTGCGCGGGCCCTCGGGCAGCGGCAAGTCCACGCTGCTCAACCTGATCGCCTGCATCCTGGAGCCCGACGCCGGAAGGCTCGCGCTCGCCGGCGAGACGGTGTGGGAGGGCGGGCGCTACCGCCGACGCGACCTGCGGGCGCTGCGGCGCGAGAAGATCGGCTTCATCTTCCAGTTCCACAACCTGCTGCCCTTCCTGGATGCGACCGACAACGTCGCGCTGGCGATGACGCTCGCCGGCACGGGTCTCGCGGAGGCGCGGCGTCGGGCTCGCGACCTGCTCGACTACCTCGAGGTCGGCCGTCGCGCGGCGGCGATGCCGGCGAAGCTGTCGGGCGGGGAGGCGCAGCGCGTCGCGATCGCGCGCGCCCTGGCGAACCGCCCGCGCATCATCCTCGCCGACGAGCCGACCGCGGCGCTCGATTCCGAGCGCGCGCGCGTGGTGATGGACCTGCTCCGCCAGGTCGCGCGGGAACAGCGGGCGGCGATCCTCGTCGTCACGCATGACGAAAAGATCTTCGACCGGTTCGATCGCCTGGTGAGCCTGCGCGACGGACGGATCGAATCCGAACTGGTGCCGGCGAAAGCGGCCTGATGGTGCGCCCCGGCCCCGCGCGGTATGAAATGGGCAAGAGGCGCGAATTCGCGCCCAGAACGGAGATCCCCCGGCATGAACGAGACGCGCAAGAAACCGGCCGCCATCCTGCCCGGCGAGCACTGGTTCGTCGTCGCCAACGGCAGCCGGGCCAAGGCGTACGTCAAGCGCGCGAGCGAGTCCGGCTACGACCTGGTCGCCGAATGGGACGAGCCCGAGGCGCGCATGCGCGACTCGGAGCTGGGCGAGGACCGTCCGGGCCGGGCCTTCGCCGGCGGCCCCGGCCGGCGCGACGCGGCCGCCGGCGGCCGTCCCGGCATGGTCCAGCGCAGCGGCATGGAGTGGGACCGCATCGACGACAGCCCGAAGGAGCACGCGAAGCGCAACCTGATGCAGCGCATCGCCGAGGACATCGCCGCCTCGCTGCGCAGCGGCGCCATCAAGGGGGTGGCGCTGGTGGCGCCGGGCCGGCTGCTCGGCCAGCTCCGGGAGCACATCCCGAACGACCTGCGCCATGCCGTGCTCGCCGAGCACGAAGGAGACCTGACCCAGCTTCCGACGGCCGAACTGTTCGAGCATCTGGACCGCCTGCGCCGCGGCGTCTGACCGCGGCGCGCGGGTCCGCCCCCGCCGCGCGGGCCCGCCCGCGTGGCGGCCGGCGCCCTTGAACCGGCGGGACCGGCGGGCCAGTTTCGCCGCATGGACCACCCGCATCCGCCGCGGCATCGCCGCCCGCCGCCCCTGCTCGACCTCACCCCCGATGGCGAGTTCCGCGACGCCACCCCTGGCGCGGACGCGCGCGGCGCCTCGGCGATGGACCGCGCGCTGGCGCGGATTGGCGGCGTCGCGCTGCTGCTGGCGCTGGCCGCGGGCGGGCTGCTGCTGGTCTCGCTCGCGCTGCTGTTCATCGGCTTGCTGCTGCCGGTGGTGGTCGTGGCCGGCGCGGTCGGCGCGGCGAGCCTGTGGTGGCGGCTGCGCCGCCTGCGGCGCGCGGCTGCCGGCGGCACCGCTGCCGCAAGCGGCCTGCGGGTCGTGGTGATCCGCCCCCGCTGAGGCGGGGCGCCAGCGCAGGGCGGGCGCCGGTTCCGGCTGCCCGCAACCGGTCCTCTGGAGCGGATCGCGGACGGCGGAGGCGGGCGGGGGCGTGAATCCGCCCGGCCGGCGACGGGCCGGAGCCGGCGCGGCGGGCACGGGCGGGCGGAACCGGCTCTAGCCGGCGGCCTCCGCCGCGGCGATCGCCGCGGGGCGGCCGGCGTCCTCGGCGCGCAGGCCGCAGACGTCCGCGAGCAGCGCGAAGCTGCGCCGGCGCGCCGCCGGATCGTGGCACGCCGTCACCACGGCGAACTCGGCGATGCCGCCATGCGCGGCCGAGAGCGCCTCCAGCTTCGCCCGCACCTGCTCCGGCGCGCCGACCAGGGCGCGCTCGCGCATCCGCGCGACCCGCGCGCGCTCGGCCTCGGAATAGTCGTAGGCCTCCGCCTCCGCGACGCTGGGCAGGGGGACGAACAGGCCGCGGTCGCGCATCAGCCGCCACAGCTCGCGCGAGCGGAACAGGCGCAGCGCCTCGGCCTCGGTGTCGGCGACGAGGCAGAACACGCCGAGGCCCGGATGCGGCGCGGCGAGGCGGCCCGGCCGGCCGGGATGCGGGCGGAACTGCTCGCGGTAGAGCGCGATCGCCTGCTCGCTGCCGCCGCCGTCGGCGAAGAAGTGGGCGAAGCTGTAGGGGAGGCCGAAATAGGCGGCGACCTGGGCGCCGAAGTCGCTGCTGCCGAGGACCCAGACCTCCGGCCGCGTCTCCACCACGGGCTGGGCGACGACGGTGCGGAAGGGGTGGTTCTCCGGCAGCCCGTCGCCGAGCCAGCCGAGCAGCTCCATCACCTGCGCCGGGAAGCGGTCGGCGGCCTGGGCGGCGTCGGGGTTGAGGGCGAAGGCGGTGCGCCCGTCGCTGCCCGGCGCGCGGCCGACGCCGAGGTCTATGCGTCCCGGCGCGATCGCCTCCAGCACCCGGAACTGCTCGGCGACCTTGAGGGCGGAGTAGTGCGGCAGCATCACGCCGGCGCTGCCGACGCGGATGCGCCGCGTCGTCGCGGCGATGGCGGCGGCGAGGATCTCCGGCGCGGTGCCGGCGAGCGCGCCGCTGTTGTGGTGCTCCGACATCCAGAAGCGCCGGTAGCCGAGCGCCTCGACATGGCGCGCGAGCGCGAGCGTCTCGCGGATCGCCTCGCCGGGCGTGCGGCCGGAGGCGACCATGGACTGGTCGAGGACGGAGAGGGTGAAGGGCGGGGGAGAGGGCATCGGCGGACTCCTCGCCGGCAAAGGTGGCGCGGCGGGGCGCCCGGGTCGAGGGCGCGCGGAAAGGGCCCCGTTCGCGGCGCTCAATAGGCGACGCGGCCGAACACCGCGCTCAGCAGCGCGAACAGCGCCGCGCCGGCGAGGAAGCCGACCAGCGTGCCGTTCATCCGCACGTACTGCAGGTCGCGCCCGACGCGCAGCTCGATCTTCTCCACCACCGTCGCGCTGTCCCAGCCCTGCACCACCTCGGCGATGAATTCCGCCAGGCGCAGGCGCGCGGTCGGCAGCAGCGCGAGCAGCACATGCTCGACGCCGCGGTTCAGCCGCTCGCGCGCCGCCTCGTCCTCGGTCAGGATGCGCCCGGCATTGGCGAGGGCGGCCTCCAGCGCCGCGACCGTGCGGCCGGAGGGGTTGGTCGCGTCGGCCTCCAGCGCCGCGCGCAGCCGGGCCCAGACGTCGCCGAGCCAGCTCGCCACCGCCGGGTTGGCGAAGGCGCCGCGCAGCGCGCGGCCGATGGCGGCGGCGCGCTCGGGGTCGGTCTCCAGGCGCTCGATCTCGGCCTGCACCCAGGCGTCGAAGGCGGCGCGCAGCTCGCTGTCGCTGGGCTCGACGCGGGCGAGCTGCTCGTTCACCGCGGCGAGGATGCGCCGGGCGATCGCCGCGCCGGCGATCCAGCCGACCAGCGCGCCGCCCTCCGCGCGCACGCGCGCCTCGATCGCCTCGCGCAGCTGCTCCTCCTTCTCGGCCAGCAGGGCCTTGCTGCGCGCGAGCACCAGGTCGAGCACCTGCTGATGCCGCCCGCTGGCGACGAGGGCGCGCAGCGAGCGGGCCAGGAGTTGCGCCGCGGCCGGGCCGCCGAGCCAGCGCGGCAGCAACCGCTGGGCGAGGCGGCGCGCGCGGCCGTCCTCGAGGCTCGCCAGCACCCGGGGCAGGCCGGCGGCGAGGGCCGTCGCCGCCGGCCGGGTCGCCTCCGCATCGTTCAGGAAGCCGCGCAGGATGGACGCCAGGTCGAGCCGGCCGAGGACGCGGTTCAGCTCCTGCTCGGTGAAGACGTGGTTGGCGACGAAGCTGCCGAGCGCCCGGCCGAGCCGGTCCTTCTGCCGCGGAATGATCGCCGTGTGCGGGATCGGCAGGCCGAGCGGGCGGCGGAACAGCGCCGTCACCGCGAACCAGTCGGCGAGGCCGCCGACCAGCCCGGCCTTCGCGCCGGCCTGGAGCAGGTCGGTCCAGTAGCCGGGCGGCAGGTAGTAGGCGAGGATCACCAGGCCGCCCATCGCCGTCAGCAGCCCGGTCGCGACGGCGCGGTGGCGGGCGAGGGTGCGGCGGAGCTCGGTCTCTGGGTCGGGAAAGGACCGGGGCGCGGAGTGCCTGCCCTGCATGGGGGGCGGGTTCTACCTGTGGGGCCGGAGCTTGCCCAGCCGGCCGAGTCTGTTACATGATAACGTTATGCTTGGGCACGCCACCTGGACCGATCCGCTCGCCCTCTCGTCCGGCACCGGGGCGCGTCTCGTCCTCGCCGCCGGCGTGGCCGCCCTGCTGTGGCTCGGCGTCCTCTGGGCGATGACGGGCTGAGGGCGATGACGATGGCGACGGCCGTGCCCGAGATCCGGCTGCGCGACCTCACCGTCTGCCATGCGCGGCGCCCGGCGGTGCACCACCTGACGGGCCGCTTCGCGCCCGGCAGCCTGACGGCGGTGGTCGGGCCGAACGGCGCGGGCAAGACGACGCTGCTGCGCGCCATCGCCGGACTACACCGGCCGGAGGAGGGGCGCGTCGAGCTGCCGCGGGAGGCCCGCATCGGGCTGCTGCCGCAGCAGGCGGCGCTCGACCGACGGTTCCCGATCGCCTGCCTCGATGTGGTGATGTTCGGCCTGTGGCCGGCAGTGGGACCGTTCCGGCGCGTGCCGCGGGCGCTGCGCGAGCGGGCGTCGGAGGCGCTCGCCGCGGTCGGCCTCGCCGGCTTCGAGGCGCGGCCGGTGGGCAGCCTCTCCGCCGGGCAGTTCCAGCGGGCGCTGTTCGCCCGGCTCCTGCTGGAGGATGCTCCGATAATCCTGCTCGACGAGCCGTTCAACGCGGTGGATGCCCGCACCGCCGCCGACCTGCTGCGGGTGGTGCGGCGCTGGCACGGCGAGGGGCGCACCGTGATCGCGGTGCTGCACGACCTCGACCTGGTGAGACGGGAGTTCCCCGAGACGCTGCTGCTCGCCCGCGAGCCGATCGCCTGGGGGCCGACCGGCGAGGCGCTCTCCGCCGCCAACCGCCTGCGCGCGCGCATGATGGCCGAGGCCTGGGCGGAGGAGGCCGGGGCCTGCACGCGCGGGGACGCGGTCGCCGCGTAGCGGGACCGGCCCCCGATCCGAAGGTCCCCAGCCCTGCTGCACGACCTCCTCCTCGCCCCCTTCGCGGAGTTCGGCTTCCTCCGCCGCGCCCTGGTCGGCTGCCTGGCGCTGTCGGTGGCCGGACCGCCGCTCGGCGTCTTCCTGATGCTGCGGCGCATGAGCCTGACCGCGGACGTGATGGCGCACGGCGTGCTGCCCGGCATCGCGGCCGCCTTCCTGGTCGCGGGCCTCTCGGTGCCGGCACTATGGCTCGGCGGGCTGCTCGCGGGGCTGGCGGTGGCGGTCGGGGCGGGCGCCCTGTCGCGGGCGACCGGCGGGCGCGAGGACGCGGCGCTGACCGGCCTCTACCTGGTCGCGCTGGCGCTCGGCGTGGCGCTGATCTCGGTGCGCGGCGGGGCGATGGACCTCACCCATCTGCTGTTCGGCAGCGTGCTGGGGGTGGACGACCCGGCGCTGCTGCTGATGGCGGGAACGGCAACGCTGACGCTTCTCGCGCTCGCCTTCGCCTGGCGGCCGCTGGTTCTGGAGTGCTTCGACCCGGACTTCGCGCGCGCGGTCGGGGCGCGCGGCGCGCTGTGGCATCTCGCCTTCCTGGCGCTGGTCGCGCTGAACGTGCTGGCGGCGTTCCAGGCGCTCGGGACGCTGATGGCGGTGGGGCTGATGATGCTGCCCGCCGTCGCCGCGCGGCACTGGGCGCGCGGGGTGGGGGGGATGGTCTACGCGGCGGCGGGCGTCGCCGCGACGTGCTCGGCGCTCGGGCTGCTGCTCTCCTATCATCTCGACCTGCCGAGCGGGCCGGCGATCGTGCTGGTGGCGGGGCTGGCCTGGGCCGTCTCGGTGCTGTTCGGGCCGGTGGACGGGCTGCTGCCGCGGCTGGTCCGGCGGCCGCATCTCGCCGGCTGACGGTCGCCTCGCCGCGTCGCGGCGGGCGCGGCGGCCGGGCCCCGGGCCCCGGCGCGCGGCCATCGACTCCCCGCGCCGCGTCCTCTATCCGGCAGCCAGCACGGGCGAGGCGACGGGAGGCGCGCATGGCGATCCGGCGACTGGCGGAAGAGGAGCGGCTGAGCGGGGCGGTGGTCGCGAACGGCCTGGTCTGGCTGGCCGGCCAGGTGGCCGACGACGCGAGCCTCGACGTCGAGGGACAGACTGCGGACATCCTGCGCCAGATCGACGCGCTCCTGGCGGAGGCGGGGACCGACAAGTCCCGCCTGCTCACCGTGACCGTGGTGCTCGCCGACATCCGCGATGCGCCGGCGATGAACCGCGCCTGGGACCGCTGGCTCAACCCCGCCGCGAAGCCCGCCCGCATGACGATCCAGGGCGCGCTGGTGGACCCGCGCTGGCGGGTCGAGATCACCGGGGTCGCCGCGCTGCCGTGACCCCGGTGCCGGCCGGCCCTCCGCCGCGCCGCGTGTCGCCGTCGCTCCGCGGCTGGCTGCGTTCGGTCGGCTTCACCCTCGCGCTGAGCCTGCTGGTCGCCGCGGGGGTGGCGGGGGGCGGGCAGGTCTCGCCCGGAGTGGTGCTGGGCGCCGCGGGGCTGGGGCTGGGCGTGCTCTACAGCCTGTTCCCGCACGGCATGCATTTCGCCTTCGGCACGGCGAACGGCTTCGCGGTGTACGCCTGCCTCTACGTGTTCATGGGACGCGCCGGCTTTCCCGATGCCGCGCCCTGGGCCAAGGCGGTCGGCTTCCTGCTGCCGGTCGCCGCCTTCCTCGCCGCGGTCTGGGCCCGCCGCTCCGCGCTGCGCGCGCTGGCCGAGGCGCGGCGGCCGTTCGACACGGCCCATCTGCCGCGGATGATGCGCTTCCTCCTCGCGCTCGCCGCCATCGGCGTCGTCTCGATGGTGGTGCCGGAGGGGCGGATGCCGGGACCGGCCCAGACGGTCTCCCTGCTTGCCGCCATGACGGCCGTCGCCGTGGTGGTGGCCGCGTCGGTGCGCGACGTGGTGCGGCTGCTGGTGGACGTGGCGCTGATCTTCGAGACGATGGGCCGCCGGCTCGGACGCCTCGCCGTGCCGATCACTGCCTTCGTGACGGTCTACGCGCTGCTCGTGATCACCTTCGCGTCCTTCTACCGCATCGCCGACGGCCTGAGCGCCGCCCCCGTCTTCGCCAGCCCGGCCGGGCCGTTCCGGCTGGACTTCGCCGACGCGCTGCACTTCTCGGTCGCGACGCTGAGCACGGTCGGCTATGGCGACATCCGCCCCGTCGGCGACGGGGTGCGGGTGCTGGCGAGCCTGCAGGTGCTGCTCGGGCAGTTGCTGCTGCTGTTCGGCTTCGCCGAGATCATGCGGAGCACGCGGATGCGGGCGTGGGAGCACGGAGGGGAGGCAGAGAGGCCGAGCGGCGGGGCGCCGCCGCGGCCCTCGCGCGGAAATCAGCTGGGCAAGCCGGCGGAGGGCGGGGAAAGTGGTGCCGTCCCCGCGGGCCGGCGCCGCGCTTCCGCCGGCGAAGGGGCGTGATCGCGCCGCAATCGCCGGCGAGGCTGGCGGGAGCCGGCGGCGATGCCGAGGACGGAGGCGGGACGAAGAGGATGGCGACGGGCACGGCGGCGCAGGAGTTCTGGCGCGGCAGGCGGGTGCTGGTGACGGGGGGGGCGGGCTTCCTCGGCTCCGGCCTGTGCCACGCCCTGGCCGCGCGCGGCGCGCGGGTGACGGCGCTCGACGCGATGCTGCCGGACGGCGGCGCCAATCCGGCGAACCTGGAGGGCGCCGGCGTGCTGCTGGTGCGCGGCGACATCCGCGACGCGGAGCTGCACTCGCTCTGCCAGGGCATTGACGTGCTGTTCAACCTGGCGGCGCAGACCAGCCACATGGGCGGCCAGCGCGACCCGGTGGCGGACATCGAGATCAACGCGGTCGCGCAGGTGCGGCTGATCCAGGCGATGCGCGAGGCGGCGCCGAAGGCCGCCGTCGTGCACGCCTCGACCCGCCAGTTCTACGGCCGGCCGCAGTACCTGCCGGTGGACGAGAAGCACACGGTCAACCCGCCGGACGCGAACGGCGTCTCGAAATGGGCCGGCGAGCAGTACTGGCTGCTGGAGCAGCGGGTCCACGGCCGCCCCGTGGTCTCGCTGCGGCTGACCAACTGCTACGGGCCGCGGCTGCGCATCAGGGACGCGCGGCAGACCTTCCTCGGCATCTGGATCCGCCGCGTGCTGGAGGGCGAGCCCTTCGAGGTCTGGGGCGGGGAGCAGCTCCGCGACCTCGCCTATCTCGACGACGTGACCGACGCCTTCCTGCGCGCCGCCGAGCAGGCGCGGCGGCCGGAGGTCGCGGGGCGCGTGTTCAACATCGGCGGCTCGCCGCCGATGCGCCTGATCGAGCTGGCGGAGCGGCTGATCGCCGCCAACGGCGGCGAGGGGAGCTACGTGGTCAAGGAATTCCCCGCCGACCGCGCGCCCATTGACATCGGCAGCTACGCCGCCGACGACCGCGCCTTCCGCGCCGCCACCGGCTGGTGGCCGCGCGTGGATGTGGACGAGGGGCTGCGGCGCACGCTGGAATGGTACAGGCCGCGCCTGGCCGACTACACGTGAGGCTCCCCCGATGACCGAGACGATCCCGCAGGCCGATCCCGGCGCCGGCTACCGCGCGCAGAAGGCCGAGATCGACGCCGCCGTGGCCCGCGCGCTGGCGAGCGGCTGGTACATCCTCGGCAGGGAGGGCGAGGCCTTCGAGCGCGAATTCGCCGCCTGGCTCGGCCAGGGCCGCGCGGTGGGCTGCGCCAGCGGCACCGACGCGCTGGCGCTGATCCTGCGCGGCCTCGGCATCGGCGAGGGCAGCACCGTCGCCACCGTCTCGCACACCGCGGTCGCGACCGTCGCCGCGATCGAGATGGTGGGGGCGACGCCGCTGCTGCTCGACATCGAGCCGGACCACTACACGATGGACCCGGACGAGCTCGCGGCCGTGCTCGAGGACCCGCCGCCCGGGCTGCCGCCGATCCGCGCCGCGATCGTGGTGCACCTCTACGGCCAGGCCTGCGACCTCGGGCCGATGCGCGCGGCCTGCGAGCGCAACGGCGTGGCGCTGATCGAGGACTGCGCGCAGGCGCACGGCGCGACCTGGCGCGGGCGCCGGCTCGGCACCCTCGGCCGCGCCGCGGGGTTCAGCTTCTATCCGACCAAGAACCTCGGCGCCCTCGGCGACGGCGGGGCGCTGGTGACGGAGGACTGGGAGCTCGCCGAGCGCATCGCCGCGATCCGCCAGTACGGCTGGAAGGAGCGCTACGTCAGCGCGATGGTCGGGGTGAACAGCCGGCTCGACGAACTGCAGGCGGCGATCCTGCGGGCGCGGCTGCCGCATCTCGAGGCCGGGAACGCGCGGCGGCGGGCGATCGCCGCGGCCTACGACGCGGCGCTGGCGGACGGGCCGATCGCGCCGCCGGCGCGGCGCGAGGGCTGCGAGCACGTCTTCCACCAGTACGTCCTCCGCACGCCGGAGCGCGCCAGGGTGCAGGCGAGGCTGCGCGAGCGGGGGATCGGCACCGGCATCCACTACCCGGTGCCGGTGCACCTCCAGCCCGCCTACAAGGACCGGGTGCCGCTCGGCCCCGCCGGCTGCGCCGAGACCGCGCGCGCGGCGCAGGAGGTGCTGAGCCTGCCGATGTTCCCCGAGCTCACCGACGCGCAGGTGGAGCGGGTGTGCGCCGCGTTGCGCGCGCTGGCCGCGCGGGGGTGACCGGGGACGGCCGGAACCGGCGGGACGCGGATCCCGTGCCCGTGGCCGCCAGGTTTGGCGGCGATCCGCGCCGCCTGTCCGCCCCGCCGGCGAGGGAGGAGGCCGCCGCCCTCGTTCCCGCGCCTCTCTGCCCGGCCGCGGGGCAGGGGAGCCTCCGCTCGCACACGGCGTGGGGGTTCAAGCGCCGCGATCCCGCCGACCCGCGCTCCTCCGGCCCGGGATCTGCGACGGCCGCCGTGCGCAGCGCCTCGGCGCGCCGACGATGACCGCGCCGCAACGGCCGCACTCGTCCGGACTGGCGATCGGGGGCTTGCCGCCGCGCTCGGCGCCGGCCCTGTGCGCTTCCTCGCGGCCGCCTTTGGCCGCAAGCGGCATAATGCGCGCGCCGGTCCTCGCGATATGATGTTCGCATGAAGATCGAGCACGCCGTCGCCTCGGTCCGTTTCGGCCTTGGCCGCCGTCCCGGCGATCCCGTCCCGGCCGACCCGGTCGCCTGGCTGGAGCGCCACCTCGACGCGCCTGCGCCCCTGCCTGGCGAGCGCTATGCCGGCGTTCCGGACGCCTTCGCCGCCATCCGGGCCGATCGCGAGACGTCGCGCGCCGTGCGCGAGGCCCAGGCCGCGGCCGAAGCGCGCGCGGGCACGCCCGTGGGGCGGGCGCGGCCGTCCATGGAGGAGGGCGCCGCGGAAGCCGAGCGGGCCGCGACCGGCCGCGAACGGCCGAGCCGCCCGGCGCTCGAACGCCCGCGGCTGACCCGCGCCGCGGCCATCGGCTGGCTCGCCCATAGCCTGGAGGCGGCGGAGGAGTACCACGTCCGCCTGACCAATTTCTGGCTCAACCACTTCGCGGTCAGCCGCCGCAACCCCAACGCCGGCGTCTTTCTCGGCGACTTCCTGCGCAGCGCCATCCGCCCGCACGTCACTGGCCGGTTCGCCGACATGCTGCTGGCGGTGGTGCGGCACCCGGCGATGCTGATCTACCTCGACAACGCCGGCTCGGTCGGGCCGAACAGCCCGGCCGGGCGGCGCCGCAGCCGCGGCCTGAACGAGAACCTGGCGCGCGAGATCCTCGAACTGCACACGCTCAGCCCGGCCGCCGGCTACACCCAGACCGACGTCACCGAGTTCGCGAGGATCCTGACCGGCTGGTCCGTCGAGGGCCAGCGCGAGCCCTTCGGCTTCGTCTTCCGCGCCGCCACCCACGAGCCGGGCGAGAAGATCCTCATGGGCCGCCGCTACCCGGAGGGCGAGGAGGGGGGCATCGCCGCGCTGCGGTGGCTGGCGCAGCAGCCGGCCACGCACCGCCACCTCGCGACCAAGCTGGCCCGCCACTTCGTCGCCGACGAGCCGCCGGCGGCGGCCGTGGACCGCATCTTCGCGGTGCTGCGCGACACGCGCGGCGACCTCGGCGCCGCGGCGCGCGCGCTGCTCCGCCTGCCCGAGGCCTGGTCGCCGCCGCTGACCAAGCTGCGCACGCCGCTCGACTACGCGCTCGCCGTGCTGCGCGCACTCGACGCGCCGGCCGAGGCGGGGGCGGAGATCGCGTGGCGCGACTTGCCGCAGCTCGGCCAGCCGCTCTGGCTCGCACCGGCGCCGAACGGGTGGCCGGACCGCGCCGCCGATTGGGCCGCGCCGGAGGGCGTCCTACGGCGCGTCGAATGGGCGCACACCATGGCCGGGCGCGGCGGGCGGGCGGATGCGCGCGCCCTCGCGGAGGCCGTGCTCGGCCCGCTCGCGCATGCCGACACGTTGCGCGAGGCGGGCCGCGCCGGCTCGGCACGCGACGCCCTCACCCTCGTGCTCGCCAGCCCGGAGTTCCAGCGCCGATGAGGACCGATCCGTTTCCGCCGCCCGCCGCACGGGCCTTGCACGGGTCCGGCGGGCCGCGCGCGGGGCGCCGTGGCCTGCTGCTCGGCCTCGCGGCGACGGTCGCGCTCGGCTCCGCGCGGCTCGCCCTCGCCCAGGCGCCGGGCGAGCGGCGCCTCGTCGTGGTGCTGCTGCGCGGGGCGCTCGACGGACTGGCCGCCGTGCCGGCCTATGGCGATCCGCATTTCGCGGCGCTGCGCGGCCCGCTGGCCCTGCCCGAGCCGGGGCAGGAGGGCGGCGCGCTCGACCTCGGGGGGCATTTCGGCCTGCATCCGCGCCTGCGCACGCTGCACGCGCTCTACCGGGCCAACGAGGCGCTGGTGCTGCACGCGGTGGCGGGGCCGCACCGCAGCCGCAGCCATTTCGAGGCGCAGGACCTGCTGGAGGGCGGCGCGCCCCAGCGGCTCTCCAGCGGCTGGCTGAACCGGGCGCTCGCGGCGATGCCGGCACCGTCCGCGCGCGGGCCGGGCAACGGCGTCGGCCTCGCGGTCGGCACCGGCGTGCCGCTGCTGCTGCGCGGCCCGGCGGCGGTGCGCAGCTATGCGCCGCAGGGCCTGGCGCAGCCCGAGGTGGACCTGCTCGCGCGCATCGCCGCGCTCCACGAGCGCGATCCGCTGCTCGGCCATGCCGTCGCCGAGGGCTTGCGCAACCGCGGGTTCACGGCGGCCGCGCTGGCAGGTCACGGGACGATGGAAGGCGGCGGCGCCGCCGCCGGCCCGGGGCGGAACGCCTTCCCCGCCCTGGCGGGCGCGGCGGGGCGACTGCTCGCGGCCGCGGACGGGCCGCGCGTCGCCGCGCTCGAGATCGGGGGCTGGGATACCCACGCCGGGCAGCCCGGCCGGCTGGTGCAGCCGCTCGGCGCGCTGGACGACGGCATCGCCGCGCTGCGCGATGGTCTCGGCGAGCACTGGCGGCGCACGGCGGTGCTGGTGGTCACCGAGTTCGGGCGCACCGTGCGGGTCAACGGCACGCTTGGCACCGACCACGGCACCGCGGGCGCGGCCTTCGTCCTCGGCGGCGCGGTCGCCGGCGGCGAGGTGCGCGCCACCTGGCCGGGCCTCGCCGAGCACCAGTTGTTCCAGGGCCGCGACTTGGCGCCGACCATGGATCTGCGCGCAGTGGCCAAGGGCCTGCTGCGCGACCATCTGCGCCTGCCGCCGGGGGCGCTTGCCGAGGCCTTCCCCGGGAGCGAGGCGATCGCACCGATGCGCGGGCTGGTGCGCGCCTGAGCGACCGGACCTCGGCCCTGCGGCGGGCGGAGAGGGGTCCGGACGGCTGCGACCTCCTGATCGCTGCACCGCGCGGCGCGACCGGGGGCCCTGTCCTGTTCCGGCCGTTCCCGGGACGGCGCCCGGGAGAGCCTCGGCCCTCCGCGCCGTGATGGCGCGGCTCGGGACGCAAGGGAGGCAACGCCGGCCAGGGGCGCGCCGCCCCTCCCCGCATGCGATGAGGCGACGGCCCGGTTCCGGTCGGCGAGGGGTTTGGCGGCTCGCGCGCGGTGGCCGGTGCCGGCCCCATGCCCCCATGCGATGCGGGGACGGGATGTTGGCGCCGGCGCGTCTCGCGGATCCCTGTCAGGACTGCGTCGCCACTTCGGCGGCCCCGCGCGCATCCGCGCCATGGGGGGGGAGATGGCCGACGCGTTCCTGGCGCCGGCCGTGCGCCCCCCGCTCCCGGTGTCCTACTCGACAAGCCGCACGAGCCGCGGCTTCGGCACGGCCGTGCGCACCATGTCGCAGTCGTTGTGCCGGGCCGGACTCGGTCCGCCGGCGACGACGACCGAGTCGGCGACCATGACGGAGCAGCTCCGGCTGACGCCGACGGAGTTGTTGCTCCCGGCGTCGTAGAGCCCGCTGGTCGGTCCGTAGACGCCGCCGACGAGGCTGGAGTCGCCGCCGGCGGAGAGGCACCGGCGTCGTCGCGGCAGATCACCAGGCCCGGATAGGGGCCGGCGAACGGCGCGTTCGGCCGCACCACCGGCTGCGCCGCGAAGCTGAGGATCCCCGGCGCCGGGCCATTGGCGCCGGCCATCACGATCGTCACCCCGTTATGGCCCGGGATGCAGTCCAAGCGGATCAGATTCGCTGTCTTCACCTCGGAGTTGCCGGTGAAGTAGTAGGTGCCCGGGGCGAAGTCCCAGGTGCCGCCGCCGGTCTGCCCCTCGCGCGACTGGTTGCCGCAGAAGACCATGTACCGCATGCCGAGGTGCTGCCCGCTGGTCGGCATGACCCGGCGCAGGGTCTGCAGCCCTGTCCCGGGTCGGTGACGCGAGGCCAGTCCTTGAGGCTGGTTGTCGCGCAGGCGCTCCCGCTCAGGCTCGGGGGGCATCGGCACGTCGTTCGCCAAATCGGGGGGATCGCCCACCGGCGGGATCGGCGATATGCCCAAGGCCGGGAGCGGACCGTCACGCCATCGCGGCGGACCGGGCTCGGGCTTCAGGCGCCCTTCGGACGGAACGCCACGCAGGCCGCCGGGTCCGTCTCCAGGCGCGGTCCGCCGATCAGGTCGATGCAGTAGGGAATGGCCGGGAACACGGCGCCGAGGCATTCGGCGATCGCGCTCGGCTTGCCGGGCAGGTTGACGATCAGGCTCCGCCCCCGCGTGCCCGCGACCTGGCGGGAGAGGATCGCGGTCGGGACGCTGCGCAGCGAGACGGCGCGCATCAGCTCGCCGAAGCCGGGCAGCATCCGCTCGCAGACCGCCTCCGTCGCTTCCGGCGTGACGTCGCGCGGCGCCGGGCCGGTGCCGCCGGTGGTGACGATCAGCGGGCAGGCCTCGGCGTCCGCCAGCTCGCGCAGGGCGGCCTCGATCAGCGGCCGCTCGTCGGGCACGAGGCGGCGGACCGGGCGCCAGGGCGTGGCCAGGATGCGGCGCAGCTCGGCCTCGATCGCCGGGCCGCCCCTGTCCTCGTAGAGTCCGCGGCTGGCGCGGTCGGAGACCGTCACGACGCCGATGGGGACGGGTTCGGCCATCGCATCCTCCCGTTGCGGGTGCCGGCGGGCGGGGCGGGCCGCCGTCTCACGGGGCCGTCGCCGCGACGTATTCGGCGCCGGGGCGGCCGTGCAGGAAGCCGTTGACGAAGGGCGCCGCGGGGTAGAGGCGCGCCAGCGCCGCGCGCCCTTCCGCCGGCTCCATCCGGCCGTCGAGCACGGCGCGGAAGGTCCGCGCCACGGCGACCATGTCGCAACGCTGCGGCGAGAGGCGCAGCGCGGCGACGCCCATGCGCGCCAGCCGCGGCGCGTCCTCGATCAGGTTCGCGCAGCCGTGGGAGAGGGTCTGCAGCCCGTTGACCGCGAGGAAGCGCTCGCCGTCGAGCGTGTCCACCGTCATGCCGTCCGGGTCCCGGGCGCAGACGAAGCGGCAATTGTCCTTCGCGAGCCCGTGCGCCCGCGCGTGATAGCACCGCGCCGAGATGGCGAGCGGCACGCGGCCGAAGGCGAAGACCTCGACCGCGAGGCCGGGCGGCGCGGCGGCGGCGATCGCGGCGATCGAGGCGGCGGGCAGTTCGGGCGGCAGGCAGAGGCGCCGCGCGCCGCGCGCGGCGAGCCAGGCCGCCGTCGCCTCGTTGTAGACGTTGACGAAGGGGCCGATCGCGTGCGGCCGGCCGGCGAGCGGCGCGAGGGCGGAGACGTCGTTCGCCTCCACCATCGTCGGGCCGGAGCCGGAGGCCAGCTCGGCGGTCCAGCGGCGCTCCCGCTCCTGCGTCACCAGCGCCAGCGAGGAGAGCAGCACCCGCTTGCCGGCGGCCTCCAGTCGCCCCACCACGGCGGGGAGGTGGTCGGCGAGGAAGGGCAGGCGCTTGGAGCAGACCACCTCGCCCACCGCCACCGTGTCCACGGGCGCCTCGTCGGCGATGCGGAAGTGGAAGTCGCGCCAGGCCTCCGCGTCCCAGTGGAAGAGGACCGGGCCGAGGGTGAGGCCGACGGCGGCGCTCATCGCCACGCCTTGCGGTAGGCGCCCTGGGTCGTGCTCTGCCCCTCGGTGAGCGAGAGCAGCCCCGGCGAAACGAAGGGCCGTCCCTCCTCCAGCGCCGAAAGGGCCTCGCGGAAGGCGCGGACGACGCCCTCGACATAGGCCCGGCCGCGCTGGCGCCCCTCGATCTTCAGCGCCGCGACGCCGGCCTCGCGCAGCGCGGGCAGCAGCGCCGCGGCGTCGAGGCTGACCGGGTCCTCGAAGAGGTAGCCTGTGGCGGGCCCCGTCCTGAAGCGCCCCTTGCACAGCGTCGGGTAGCCGGCGGCCTCGCCCCTGCCGAACGTGTTGATGGTGAATCCGCCGAGGCGCGAGACGAGCCCGTCCGCCCGCTCGCGGTACGCGACATGGCTCGCCGGCGAGCAGACGCCGTTCATGTTGGGCGACTGGCCGGTGGCGTAGGAGGAGAGCGAGCAGCGCCCCTCCGCCATGACGCAGAGGCCGCCGAAGACGAACACCTCGGTCTCGCAGGGCGCGACGGCGCGGGCGACGGCGGCGATCTCCGCCACCGTCAGCACGCGCGGCAGCACGACGCGCTTCACGCCGAAGGCCTCGACGTAGAAGCGGACGGAGTCCGGGTTGGCGGCGGCGGCCTGGACCGAGACGTGCAGGCGCTGTCCGGGATGGGTCCGCGCCGCGTAGTCGAGCAGGCCGATGTCGGCGAGGATCAGCGCGTCGGCCCCGGCCTGCACCGCGTCGTCCACCGCGCGCCGCCACGGGCCCACGGCGCCGGCGCGCGGGAAGGTGTTGACCGCGACCAGCACCTTCGCGCCGCGGCGATGGGCGTAGGCGACGCCTTCGCGCATCTCCGCGCGGCTGAAATTGAGGCCGGGGAAGTTGCGGGCGTTGGTCTCGTCGGCGTATCCGCAGTAGACCGCATCGGCGCCGGCGTCCACGGCCACGCGCAGCGCGGCGGGCGTGCCGGCGGGGCAGATCAGCTCCATGCGCGGGCCTCCTCCCCGGCCCCGGACCGCGCCAGGCGTTCCAGCAGGCCGAGGCCGCCGCGCAGCAGCCGCTCGGCCGGCGGGGCGAGCGGCCCCAGCGCCGCGGCGAGGTCGCGGATCAGGTCCACGCCGTCGCCCTCGATCGCGTTGCGGAGCGCGACGGCCGCCGCCATGTCGCCCTCCACCACCAGGTCGCGCGAGAAGAACAGCGCGTCGCCGTCGAGGCTGCCGTCCGCCATCCCGATCAGGGCGCGGATCGGCCCGGCGATGCGCACGTCCAGCCCGCGGCGCGGCAGGCGGCGGACCGCGGCGATGCGCGGCGCGGGCGGCCGGGGTTCCAGCACGAACGCGAAGGGGAGGTCGGTCGGGTCGAGGCCGAAGCGCCGCCCCGCGTGCCCTCCCAGCCGCGCGAGGACGCGCGGGTGGCGGCGCAGCACCGCGCGCAGCGCGAGGGCGAGCGCCGGCTGCAGCGGCGCCAGCGGCAGGGGCCGCAGGGCGGCGGTCAGGAGCGGCGGCAGCGCCGCCACGCGCCGGTGGTTCGGGACCATGGCGTCACCTCCGCCGGCCCCATAGCCGCGATGCCCGGCCGCAACTTTGCGCTAGGACAAAGACGCGCCCGAAGGCGCCCGGGCATGGAGCGCCCCCGTGCCGCGACGCGACCTGCCGCCCTTCCGTGACCTGCGGGACTTCCTCGCGCATCTCGAGGCGCGCGGGCAGGTGCTGCGAATCCGCCGCCCCGTCTCGGCCGTGCACGAGATCACGGAGATCCACCGCCGCGTCCTGCGCGAGCACGGGCCCGCGCTGCTGTTCGAGCAGGTGGTGAAGGCCGACGGCACGGCGGCGGGGATGCCGGTGCTGGTCAACCTGTTCGGCACGGTGGAGCGGGTGGCCTGGGGCCTCGGCGTGCGCCCGGAGGCGCTTCCGGAACTGGGCGAGCTGCTCGCGGAGTTGCGCCAGCCCCGGCCGCCGCAGGGCCTGGCCGACGCGCTGCGGCGCTGGCCGCTGGCCCGCGCCGCGCTCGCCATGCGCCCGCGCGAGGCGGCGGCCGCGCCGGCGCAGCGGATCGTGCGGCACGGCGCGGCGGTGGATCTCGGCGCGCTGCCGGCGCCGATCTGCTGGCCGGGGGAGCCGGCGCCGCTGCTGACCTGGCCGCTGGTGATCACCCGGCCGCCGGGGAGCGACTCGCCGGACGACTGCAATGTCGGCGTCTATCGGATGCAGGTGCTGGGGCGGGACCGGGCGATCATCCGCTGGCTCGCGCAGCGCGGGGGTGCGCGGCATCACCGGATGTGGCAGGCGCGCGGGCAGGAGATGCCGGTGGCGGTGGCGATCGGCGCCGACCCGGCGACGATCCTCTCCGCCGCGCTGCCGCTGCCGGAGACGGTCTCGGAGATCGGCGTCTCCGGCCTGCTGCGCGGGGAGCGGCCCTCGCTCGTCCGCTGCGTCAGCATCCCGCTGCAGGTCCCGGCGGAGGCGGAGATCGTCATCGAGGGCACCGTCGCGCCGAACGAGACCGCGCCGGAGGGCCCCTATGGCGACCACACCGGCTACTACAATTCGGTCGAGCACTTCCCGGTGCTGCGCGTGCGCGCGATCACGATGCGCGAGCGGCCGATCTACCTCTCCACCTTCACCGGGCGGCCGCCGGACGAGCCCTCCCGCATCGGCGAGGCGCTGAACGCGCTGTTCCTGCCCTTCGTCCGCCGCCAGTTCCCGGAGGTGGCGGACCTCTGGCTGCCGCCCGAGGCCTGCTCCTACCGCATCGCCATCGTCGCGCTGCAGAAGAGCTATCCGGGACAGGCGCGGCGGGTGATGCTCGGCCTGTGGTCGCTGCTGCCGCAGCTCACCTACACCAAGCTGCTGATCGCGGTGGACGCCGATGTGGCGGTGCGCGACTGGGCGGAGGTGATGTGGGCGGTCTCCACCCGCTCCGACCCGTCGCGCGACCTGGTGCGGATCGACGACACGCCGATCGACTACCTCGACTTCGCCTCGCCGCGCGCGGGGCTCGGCGGCAAGCTCGGCATCGACGCCACGGTGAAGATCGGGCCCGAGACCGGGCGCGAATTCGGCCGCCCGCTGGCGATGGACCCGGAGGTGATCGCGCGGGTGGACCGGATGTGGGGCGAGCTCGGCCTGCCGCCCTCGCCGCGCCAGCGGCCCGGCGGCGGCCGGAGGGTGGCGTGAGCGGCCGCGTCCCGCGCGTCGTCGTCGGCATCAGCGGCGCGTCCGGCGCCGCGATCGGCGTCCGCGTCGTCGAGCTGCTGGCGGAGGCCGGCGGCTGCGAACTGCACCTGGTGGTCTCGCGCGCCGGGGAGCGGACCCTCGCGCTCGAATGCGGGGCGGGGGCGCTGGAGCGGATCTCGGCGCTGGCGGCGCGGCGGCACCCGGTCGAGGATGTCGGCGCCTGCATCGCCAGCGGCTCCTTCCGCACCGCCGGCATGATCGTCGCGCCCTGCTCAATGCGGACCCTCTCGGCGATCGCGACGGGCGCCGCCGACAACCTGCTGGTGCGCGCCGCCGACGTGCAGCTCAAGGAGCGCCGGCCCCTGGTGCTGCTGGTGCGGGAGAGCCCGCTGCACCTCGGCCACCTGCGCGCCATGGTCGCGGCCACCGAGCAGGGCGCGATCATCGCGCCGCCGGTGCCGGCCTTCTACCTCGGGCCGCGGAGCGTCGCCGAGATCGTGGAGCAGATCGCGCGGCGCGCCATTGACCATCTGGGCATCGAGACGGCGGCCCCGCCGGCGCGGGAGTGGGCCGGCCGGTAGCGGCATCGGCCGCTGCCGGCCCGCCGCGCCGGGGCCGCGCCTAGCCGCGCCAGAACCTCGGCATGAACAGCACCAGCACCGTGAACAGCTCGAGCCGGCCGAGCAGCATGGCGAAGCTGAGCAGCCACTTGGCCTCGGCCGGCAGGCCCGCGAAATTGCCCGCCGGCCCGATCGTCTCGCCCAGCCCGGGCCCGACGTTCGAGAGGGTGGCGACCGCGGCCGAGGCGCTGGTGAGGAAGTCGAGGTCGAACGCCATCAGCGCGATCGTCAGCGTGCCGTAGCAGATGAAGTAGAGCGAGAAGTACACCACCACCGACCCCAGGATCTCGTCGGGCAGCGGCCGGCCGGCGTAGAGGCGCGGGAAGACGCCGCGCGGGAAGACCAGGCGGAGGAACTGCACCCGCAGCAGCGCCGCCATCACCTGGAAGCGGAAGATCTTCATGCCGCCCGAGGTCGAGCCCGTGCAGCCGCCCACGAAGAGCAGGCCGAAGAACAGGCCGACCGCGGCGTTGCCCCACAGCGAATAGTCGGTCGTGGCGTAGCCCGTCGTCGTCACGACCGAGACCACGTTGAAGGCCGCGTGCCGCAGCGCCTCCTCGGGCCCGTACCGGCCGCTCGCCACCAGCCACAGCGCGAGCGCGGCCACCGTGACGGCGAGGAAGGCGAGCAGCGTGCGCACCTGGCTGTCCCGCAGGCTGTCGCGCTCGCCGCGCAGCATCCGCACGTAGAGGACGAAGGGGACCGCCCCCGCCACCATGCCGACCGTGGCAACCCAGTGGATCGCCGGGCTGTCCCAGTTGCCCATCGAGGCGTCGGAGGTCGAATAGCCGCCCGTCGCGATCGTGGTGAGCGCATGGGCGACCGCGTCGAAGGCGGCCATGCCCGCAAGCATGTAGGCCAGCGCCCAGATCACCGTGAGCCCGAGGTAGATCGCCCCGATCGCCAGCGCGATCTGCCGCACGCGCGGCATCACCTTCTCCGAGCGGTCGGAGGATTCGGTGCGGAACAGCTGCATGCCCCCGACGCCGAGGGCCGGCAGGATCGCCACCGCCGTCGCGATGATGCCGATGCCGCCGACCCACTGCAGCAGGGCCCGCCAGAGCAGGATCCCCGGCGGCGCGTGGTCGAGCCCCGTCACGACCGTGGCGCCGGTCGTCGTCAGCCCCGAGACCGCCTCGAAGAACGCGTTCGTGTAGTTCCCGGCGAGGCCGTCGTGGCCCGACAGGAAGAAGGGGACCGCGGCGAAGGCCGACATCGCGGCCCAGCTCAGCGGCGTCAGCACGAAGGCCTGGCGGAGCGTCAGTCCGCCGGTCAGCCGGCAGCGCGTGGCGCGGAACAGGATGCCGCCCGCGGCCAGCGTGGCGACGCTCGACATGGCGAAGACCTGCCAGTCGGGATTGGCGACGGCCGCATCGACCGCGGCGGGCAGCAGCATCAGGGCGGAGAGCGCCAGCAGCATGCCGGCGACGAGGTAGAGGACCGGTCGCAGACCGGGCGGCGACCAGGCGGACGGCGCCCGGACCTCCGCCGCCGGCGGCATCAGGCGTCGGCGCCGGGGAGGGCGACCCCGGACGGAGGCGGCGGCGCCTCGCCGGCGATCATGTCCTCGGCGCGGCGGAGCGCGTTGTAGGAGACCACCGCGATCACCCGATCGCCGGGACGGATCTGGGTGTCGCCGGTCGGGATGATCACCTCGCCCTGGCGGACGACGGCGCCGACCAGCATGCCCTCCGGCATGCCGACCGCGCGCAGCGGGCCGGAGACGAGGCGCGAGCCGGGCAGGGCCTCGGCCTCGACCACCTCGCCGAAGTCCTCGCGCAGCGTGTAGACCGCCGCGACCGGGCCGCGCCGGACGTGCCGCAGGACGGTCGAGATGGTGATCGCGCTCGGGCTCACCACCGCATCGATGCCGAGCGAGGGCAGCATCTCCTCGTAGGAGGTCTTGTTGACCAGCGTGATCGCGCGGCGGCAGCCGGCGCGCTTGGCGAGCACCGAGGCGAAGATGTTCGTCTCGTCGTCGTTGGTGACGGCGACGATGGTCTCGGCCGCCGCGACGTTCGCCTCCTCGAGCACCTGCGGGTCCAGCGCGTCGCCCTGCAGGACCACGGCGGCGTCGCCGAGCTCGCGGGCGATGTAATTGGCCCGCTTGCGCCCGTGCTCGACGACCTTGAGCGAGACCAGCGGCGCCTCCCGCGCCAGCATGCGCGCGAGGTGCAGGCCGACGTTGCCGCCGCCGACCACCACGACGCGCCGGGCCGCCCGCTCGCGGTGGCCGAAGGCCGCCATGACGCGATCCGCGGCGGCTGGCTCGGTCACCACGTAGACGTCGTCGCCGCACTGGATCCGATCGCCGCCGTCGGGGACGAAGGCGTGCCCCCCGCGGAGGACGGCGACCACGACGAAGCCGGGGTCGGGCATGCGTTCGGGCAGGTCGCGCAGCCGGATGCCCGCCATCGGACAGGCTGGGTCGGTGCAGTGGATGCCGAGAAGCTGCACGCGCCCGCCGGCCAGCGGAACCATGTCGAAGGCGCCGGGCGTGCGCAGCCGGCGGGAGATGCCGCGCGCGACCTCGATCTCGGGCGAGATGATGACGTCGATCGGCAGCTGGTCGGCGGCGTAGAGGCCGCGCCAGATCGGCTCGAGATACCCCGAATGGCGGACGCGGGCGACGCGGCGCCTGACGCCGAACAGGGAGTAGGCCACCTGGCAGGCCACCATGTTGACCTCGTCCGACCGGGTCACCGCGATCAGCATGTCGGCATCCCGCGCCCCGGCGCGCTCCAGCACCTCCGGGTGCGAGGCGTGGCCGACCATGCCGCGGACGTCGTAGCTCTCGTCCGCGCGCCTCGCCTGCTCGGGATCGCTGTCGATGACCGTGACGTCGATCCGCTCCGAGGCGAGATGCCGCGCGATGGTGGACCCGACCTGGCCCGCGCCGCAGATGATCACACGCATGGAACGGGCGTTCCGTCTCCCGGTGCCTGTCGCCCCCCAATACACGCGGCCGAGGGAGGCGGCCAGCCGCGCGGCCACCGGACCCGCCGCGTCCGATGGCCGGGGCGACGGGGGGAAGGCCGAGGGAAAAGCGTCGCCGCCGGCGGTGCCGCGAAGCCCCGGCCCGCGCGCGGCGGCCCCGTCCGGCCGGAGCCGGAGCGCGGCGGCCGGGGCCGCGTCCGCGTCGTGCGCGGCCACGGCAAGGCAACGATCGGGTGGCGGCATCGCCCCGCGCCGCCGGGCCCCGCGGAGTTTGACAGCGCCGGGCCGCGGGCCCTAGCCTCGTTCCAGATCCAGAACACAATTCTCCATAGAAACTCCATAAAAAATTGCCGCGCAGGTCGCCGAGGCGGCGCCGAGGGAGGACCAGCATGGACAGCACCGCACGCCGGCGCCCGGCGAACTCGGTCGATGCGGCCGAGTTCCGCGCGCTCTGCGCCGCCTTCGCGCGCAGGGAGGTGGCGCCGCGCTGGGAGCAGGCGGACCGCGACCGCGCCTTCCCGCGCGATTTCTACCGGGCCGCCGCCGGGGCCGGCCTGGTCGGCGTCGCCTTGCCGCACTCCGTCGGTGGCGCCGATCTCGGCGCCACCGAGGAGGCGATCCTCCTCGAGGAGACGTCGAAGGCCAATCCGAACCTCGCCGTCGCGCTCCTCGTGCAGGAGGTCGCCGGCGGCCTGCTCGCGGAGTTCGGCGAGGGCGAGCTGCTCGACCTCGCCCGCGCCAACATCGCCGGCGACTGCCTCCTCGCCCTCGCCGTGACCGAGCCCGAGGCCGGCAACGACGTCCAGAACGTGAAGACCCTCGCTCGGCGGAGCGGCGGCGACTGGCTCCTCTCCGGCATGAAGTCCTTCATCACCCTCGGCGGCGACGCGGACGTGCTCGTCCTGCTCGCGCAGACCGACCCGGCGCAGGGACGGCGCGGCATGCGCTTCTTCGCGGTGGACCGGAACAGCCCGGGCCTCGTCGCCTCGCAGATCGGCACCTACGTGAACCGCCCGGCGCCGACCTACCGCATCACGCTCGAGGACGTGCGCGTGCCGGCGCGCCGCATGATCGGCGCCGGCTTCCGCGAGATCATGGCGGGCTTCAACCGCGAGCGGATCATGGTCGCCGCGCGCTGGCTCGGCCACATGCAGACGGCGCTCGCCTGGGCGGTCGGGTATGCGCGGACGCGCCGCCAGTTCGGCCGCCCGATCGGCGCCAACCAGTCCATCGCCTTCAGCCTGGCGCAGGCGCACGCCGACATCGAGGCGGTCCGCCACCTCACCTACCACGCCGCCGCGCGCTGGGACGCGGGCGTGCCGCTCGACCGGGTGATCCTCGACGTCTCGACGGCGAAGCTGCTCGCCACCCAGGCGGTGGTGCGCGTCACCCAGACCGCGCTGCACGTCGGCGGCGGCTGGGGCCTGACCGAGGAGCTGCCCGCGATGCGTCTCGCGATGGACGCGCTGGTCGCACCGGTCACGGTCGGGAGCTGGGAGATCCAGCTGCGCGCGATTGCGCGCCAGATCGGGCTTCCCTGCGACTAGCCGCGCCGTTCGGCTTTGACACCGGCTCCGGCGGCGGCCTATGCTGTTCGCGTAGAAAAATCACATTCTTCACAGAGAATGGAGGCAGGCGTGCCCAAGGAGGTCGGCGCCGTGGTCGCCGCCACCCGCATCCTTCGGTTCCTGGCGTCGCTCCGGCGGCCCGCCGGCGCCACCGAGGTCGCGCGCACCCTCGACCTCAATCCCTCCACCGCCTTCAACATCCTGCGCACCCTGGCCGGCGAGGGCCTCGTTGCCTTCGACCCCGTGGCCAAGACCTACGCGCCGGGGCTCGGCCTCGCCGAGCTCGCGGTCGCCTCACTGGACGGCATCGGCGCCGTGCGGGTCGTGCGTCCGCACCTGGAAGCCCTCGCCGACCGCTTCGGCGCGACCATGACGCTCTGGCTCCGCACTGGACCGGATCGCGTCGTGCTCGTGGATCGCGCCGAGGGGCAGGCCATGGTCCGCATCCACATGAACATCGGACAGCGCCTGCCGCTGCTGATCGGCGCGCTGGGCCGCTGCATGGCCGCCCATGCGGGGCTGCCGGAGTCGGAGCTCGCCCGGCGCTACGCGGCGCTGCGCGCCGACGCGCTGCCGCCCTTCCGCACCTTCCTCCGCCAGGTGGAGCAGGCGCGGCGCGACGGCTACGCGGTGGACGCCAACAACTTCGTCTCCGGCATCACCACCGTCTCCAGCGCCGTGCTCGACGGCACCGGGCGGCCGGTGATGGCGCTCTCGGCCGTGGATCTCTCCGCGCGGCTCGACCGCGCCGCCGCCCGCCGCCTCGGCGCCGCCCTCGCCGAGGCCGCCGGGCAGGTCGGCCGCGCCCTCGGCGCCCGCCCCCCGGCCGACGCCACGGCGCGGCGGAAGGCCGCCTGAGGCCCGCATGGACTTCGCCTTCACCCCCGAGCAGGAGGCGCTGCGCCGCACCGTGCGCCGCTTCGCGGAGACCGAGCTCGCGCCCCTGGTGCGCGAGGCGGAGGAGACGGAATCCTTCCCGAGGTCGCTGTTCCGCCGCTTCGGCGAGCTCGGCCTGATCGGCGTGCGCTACCCGGCAGAGGACGGCGGGGCGGGCTTCGACAAGGTGTCCGATTGCATCCTCCGCGAGGAGATGTCGCGCATCTGCCAGGCCTTCGCCTCCTCGTGGTCGGCGCACAGCCATCTCGGCATCTGGCCGATCTGGAAGGCGGGCACGGAGGCGCAGAAGGCGCGCTTCTTCCGGCCCGCCCTCGCCGGCGAGCGCATCGCCGGCTTCGCGCTCTCCGAGCCCGACGGCGGCTCCGACATCCGCGCCCTGCGCACGCGCGCGGAGAAGGTGCCCGGCGGCTGGCGCCTGAACGGGTCCAAGCTCTACATCACCAACGCGCCGATCGCCGACTTCCTCACCCTCGCCGCGCGCACCCGGCCGGAGCTGACGCCGGACGCCATCAGCCTCTTCCTCGTCGAGCTGCCGAATCCCGGCATCGCCGTCAGCAAGCTGAAGAAGGAGGGCATCCGCGCCTCCGACACCGGCCTCCTCCACATCGCGGACGCCTTCGTCCCGGACGACTGCCTGCTCGGCGAACGCATCGGCACCTATCCGGTCATCCTCGACAGCCTGTCGGAGAACCGCGTCGGCGTCGCCGCCAACGCGCTCGGCATGGCGCAGGGCGCGCTGGAGGCGGCGCTCGACTACGCGAAGACCCGCAAGGTGCGCGGCAGGCCCATCGGCCAGTACCAGGCGATCGCCCACAAGCTCGCCGACATGGCGGCCGGGATCGAGGCGGCGCGCTGGCTCGTCTACTACGGCGCGTGGCGCGTGGACCAGGGCACGCTGGACGCCGCCACGGCGGCGAAGGTGAAGCTCGTCGCCTCGGAATGCGCGGTGCGCGTCTCGGAGGCCGCGATCCGGATCCACGGCGGCGCCGGCATCATGCGCGAGTACCCCGTCGGGCGCATCCACCGCGACGCCCTCGTCTACGTCATCGGCGAGGGCACCTCGGAGATCCAACGCAACCTCATCGCGCGGGGACTCGGGCTATGAGCGGCGGCTACCAGGGCATCATCTGGCGGGTGCAGGACGGCATCGGCGTCCTGACCATGAACCGCCCGGAGAAGCGCAACGCGCTCGACCTGGCCATGCGCGAGGAGATCGCGGACGCGGTCCGCCGCGCGCGCCAGGACGCGGCGGTGAAGGTGCTGCTGCTCGCCGGCGCGGGCGGCGCCTTCTGCGCCGGCGGCGACCTCGCCGCGCTCGAGGCCGCGCGGCAGGACCTCCAGGCGGCGCGGGAGCGCATCCGCGCCCTGCACGTCTGGCTGCCGGAGCTCATCAACCTGGAGAAGCCCGTCGTCGCCGCGGTGGACGGCCCCGCCTTCGGCGCCGGCTTCATGCTCGCGCTCGCCGCCGACTTCGTGCTCGCCAGCCCGCGCGCGCGCTTCTGCGCCGTCTTCGCCCGCATCGGCCTGGTGCCCGACCTCGGCGCCTTCTGGCTGTTGCCGCGCATCCTCGGCCTGCAGCGGGCGAAGGAGCTGGTGATGACCGCCCGCACCGTCGGCGTCGAGGAGGCGAAGGCGCTCGGCATCGTGCTCGAGATCCACCCGCCGGAGGCGCTGCACGATCGCGCCCTGGCCTTCGCCGCGCGCTTCCGCCACGCGCCCACGGCCGCGCTCGGCATGGCCAAGCACGCGCTGAATCAGTCCTTCAACCTCGACCAGCGCGCGCTCGGCGAGATCGAGGCCTACGCCCAGGCCGTGGCGATCCACAGCGCCTATCACCGCGCCGCGGTGGAGCGCTTCCTCGGCAAGCAGCCCCTCGAGTTCGACTGGGACCGCATGCAGCGCGACGAGGGCAGCGCGTGAGCCGCCGCGCCGTCATCACCGGCGCCGCCGACACGGCGGTGGGCGAGCTGCCGGGCTCCTCCTGCATGAGCCTGCACGCCGAGGCCGCCTCCCTCGCGCTTGCCGACGCCGGCCTGCGCCCCGCGGACCTCGACGGCGTCCTCTGCGCCTACTCCTTCACCGAACCGCACCTGATGCTGGCCTCGGTCTTCTGCGAGTACTTCGGCATCCGGCCGGCCTTCGCCGCCGCCGTCCAGGCGGGCGGCGCCACCGGCTGCCTCATGGTCACGCAGGCCGCGGCCCTCGTGGAGGCCGGCCTGTGTCGGCACGTCCTGGTCGTCGCCGGCGACAACCGCCTCAGCGGCCTCTCGCGCGACAGGGCGGTGGCGGCGCTCGCGGAGGTCGGCCACCCCCAGTTCGAGCGGCCCTTCGGCGTCACCATCCCGGCGCTCTACGCCCTGGTCGCGCAGGCCTACATGCACGAGTTCGGCGCAACGCCGGAGCACCTGGCGGCGATGGCCGTCGCCTGCCGCACCCACGCCGCGCGCAACCCGAAGGCGCAGATGCGCGTGCCGATCACGGTGCAGGACGTCCTCTCCAGCCGCTTCATCGCCGAGCCGCTCCGCCTGCTCGACTGCTGCCTGATCTCCGACGGCGGCGCCGCGCTCGTCGTCAGCGCCGCCGAGGCGGCGCGCGATGCGGCGAAGCGCCCCGTCGCGGTCCTCGGCACCGGGCAGAAGACCACGCACGAGCACCTGGTCGCCGCGCCGAGCCTCACCGAATTCGGGTGCCGCGACAGCGCCGCCCAGGCTTTCGGCCGCGCCGGCGTCTCCCCCGCCGACATCCACGTCGCCGAGATCTACGACAGCTTCACCGTTACGCTGCTGGTCGAACTCGAATCCATCGGCTTCTTCGAGAAGGGGGAGGCAGGGCCCGCGGCGCTCGCCGGCGCGCTCGACCTCGGCGGCCGGCTGCCCTGCAACACGCATGGCGGCCTGATGTCCTACGCCCATTCCGGCGCCGCCGGCGGCCTGTTCCACGTCGTCGAGGCGGTGCGGCAGCTGCGCGGCGAGGCCGGCCCGCGCCAGGTGCCCGGGGCCGAGCTGGGCTTCGTGCACGGCGACGGCGGCATCCTCTCGGCCCATTGCTCGCTCGTCCTGGGGAGGCTCTGACCCGTGCCCGCCGACTCCCCGGCCCCGGCCAGGCCTCTCCCGGTCCCGAACGCCGACACCGCGCCGTTCTGGGAGGGCTGCGCCCGCGGCGAGCTCCGCCTGCAGCGCTGCACCGCCTGCGGCGCCGCGCAGCTCCCGCCGCGCGCCGTCTGCGCCGCCTGCCATACGGGAAGCCTGACCTGGGAGGTGGTCTCCGGCCGCGGCCGCATCGCCAGCCACACCCGCGTCCACCGCCCGCCCTCCACCGCCTTCAAGGCGGAGGCGCCCTACGTCGTCGCCCTCGTCGCGCTCGAGGAAGGCCCGCGCATCATGCTGCACTTGCGCGGCGCCGCCGCCGCCGCGCCGCGGATCGGCGACGCGGTGCGCGTCCGCTTCGACCCGCCGTCCGGTCCGCACGGCATCGCCCTTCCCTACGCGGTCGCGACGGAGGACAGCGCATGATCACCTACGACAGCTTCGTCCCCGGTCAGGTCATGGGCGCGCGCGAGACGGTGCTCGACGCCGCATCCCTGCGCGCCTGGAACGCGCTCTTCCCCGAGGACGATCTCGGCGGCGTCATGCCGCACGGCATGGTCGCCGCGATCGCGATGCGTGCCTACGCCGAGATCCTGCAGCCGCGCCCGCCCGGCAATGTCCACGCGGCGCAGCGCTTCGACCTGCTGCGCCTGCCGCGGGAAGGCGAGCGGCTGACCACCACCATCACCTGTCTCGCGAAGGAGCGGCGCAAGGGCCGGCCCTGGGTCACGCTCGGCATGGAGACCGCCGGCCCCGAAGGTCCCGCCTTCCGCGGCCTCATGACCGTCATCTGGGCCGCATGATGCGCGACGACGCCCTCCCCGAGGTGAGCCTGCTCGTGGACCGCGCGGCGATCCTCGCCTACGCGGCCATCACCGACGACTTCAACCCCCTGCACGTGGACGAGGCCTTCGCGGCCGGAACGCCCTACGGCCGCCCGATCGCGCACGGGATGCTGTCGCTCAACCTGGTGTGGCAGTCGCTGCGCCGCGCCTTCGGCGACGCCGTGCCGATCGCGCTCGAGGTGCGCTTCGTGCGCCCCGTCCTGCAGGACACGCGCGTCACCGCCGGCGGGCGCCGCCGCGCCGGGGACGACGGCTACGAGGTCTGGGTCCGCGACGCGGAGGGGCAGGACGTCATCCGCGGCCTCGCCTGGCCCGGCGTCGGCGGCGGGCGGGACGCATGAGCGACGCTTCCGGCCGCATCCTGGCTGCCGAGTCCGGCGGCATCGCCCGCCTCGCCCTCGACCGCCCTGCCACGATCGGCGCCCTCCCCGCCGACCCGATGGCGGATCTCGCGCGGCGCCTGCGCCGCCTCGGGGCGCGGCAGGATCTCGACCTCCTGGTCCTGGAGGGTGCCGGGCCGAGGGGCAGCTCCGCCGGCATCGTCGCAGCCGAGCACCGCGCGCCTGCGCTGCCTGGCATGGCGGCGCGCCTCGGCGGCAAGGCCGTCCGCCGCAGCCCGACCGGCGGCCGCGCCATGCGCGATGGCCCCACCGGCCGGCGCGGCGACGTGCAAGAATGCGGCTCCCCACCGTCCCCGCAGAGGCTCCCCCTTCCGGCATGACGCGCATGGCCGACCCGCTCGCCCTCCTTCGCACGATGCTCCTCATCCGCGAGGCGGAGATGGCCCTAGCGCGCCTCTTCGCCGACGGCGAGGTGCCGGGCTTCATCCACCTCTCGGTCGGGCAGGAGGCCGTCGCCGCCGGGGTGTGCAGCGCGCTCGGCCCGCAGGACTCGGTCGCTTCCACCCATCGCGGCCACGGTCACGCCATCGCCCGCGGCGTCGCGCTCGACGGCTTCTTCGCCGAGGTGCTGGGCAGGGCCAGCGGCGTCTGCGGCGGGCGGGGCGGGTCCATGCACGTGGCCGACCTGAATCGCGGCATGCTCGGCGCCAACGGCATCGTCGGCGCCGGCGCCCCCATCGCGCTCGGCGCCGCGCTGGCGCACCGTATCCGGGGCACCGGCGGCGTCGCGGTCGCCTTCTTCGGCGACGGTGCCCTCGCCGAGGGCGCGCTGCACGAGTCGCTGAACCTGGCCGCGATCTGGCGCCTGCCATTGCTCCTGGTGTGCGAAAACAACGGCTGGGCCGAGTTCAGCCGCAGCGACACGCAGGTGGCGGCGACGCTCTCCGCCTGGTCCGCCGCCTACGGCGTGCCGCATGCCGAGGTGGACGGGAACGACGCCGCCGCCGTCGCTGCCGCCGCCGCCGAGGCGGTCGAGGCCCTGCGGCGCGGCGAGGGGCCGCGCGTCCTGGAGGCCCGCACGCACCGCTGGCGCGGCCACTTCGAAGGCGACCCGCAGCGCTACCGCGACGCGGAGGATGCCGCCCGCGCGGCCGGGCACGATCCCATCGCCCGCAGCCGCGCCGCGCTGCTCGCCGCCGGCGTCGCCGAGTCCGCGTTGCACGCGGCGGAGGCGGAGGCGCGCGACGCCGTCGCCGCGGCCATTGCCGGCGCGCGCGCCGCGCCGGCGGCCGAGTGGGCCGACGCCCGGCACGGCGCCTACGCTCCCGCGGAGAGCTGACCCGTGCCCGAGCTCCGCATGGTCCAGGCGATCAACCGCGCCCTCGCCGAGGCCCTCGCCGAGGACCCGGCGGTGATCCTGCTCGGCGAGGACATCGGCGCGGCCGGCGGCCCGTTCGGCGCCACGCGCGGGCTGCAGCAGAGGTTCGGCCCCGACCGCGTGCGCGACACGCCGATCTCCGAGGCGGCGATCATGGGCGCCGCGGTCGGCGCGGCGCTCACCGGCCTCAGGCCGGTGGCCGAGATCATGTTCATGGACTTCGTCACCCTCGCGATGGACGCGCTGGTCAACCAGGCCGCAAAGGCGCGCTTCATGTTCGGCGGGCAGCGCGGCGTCCCGCTGGTGCTGCGCACGCCGCACGGCGGCGGCCTCTCCGCCGGCCCCCAGCACTCGCAGTGCCTCGAGGCCTGGCTGTGCCACGTCCCCGGCCTGAAGGTCGTCTGCCCGGCGACGCCCGCCGACGCCTACGCCCTGCTGCGCAGCGCCATCGCCGATCCCGATCCCGTCGTCGTCGTCGAGAACAAGGCCCTCTACGCTATGAAAGGCGAGGTGCCGGACGCACCGGAGCCGATCCCCATCGGTCGCGCGCGCATCGTCCGCCCGGGCCGCGACGCGACCATCGTCGCCTACGGCGCCGCCGTCCACTGGGCGACCGACGCCGCCTCGCTGCTCGCGGCGGAGGGCATCGAGGCCGAGGTGCTCGACCTCCGCAGCCTCCAGCCGTGGGACGAGGCTGCCGTGCTGGAGAGCCTCTCGCGCACCCATCGTCTGGTCGTCGCGCACGAGGCGGTGGAGGCGTTCGGCGTCGGCGCCGAAATCGCCGCCCGGATGGCCGATGCCGGCTTCGACGAGCTCGACGGCCCGATCCTGCGCGTCGGCGCCCCCTTCACCCCCGTTCCCTTCGCGCGGGAACTGGAGGCCGCCTACCGGCCCGACGCCGCGCGCATCGCCGCCGCCGTCCGCCGCACGCTGGACTAGAGGAGCCCCCGATGGCCGATGACGCCCTCATCCTCTCCGAGATCCGCGGTCCCGTCGCCGTCCTCACCGTCAACCGCCCGGCCGCGCTGAACGCGATCGACGCCGCCACGCTGCGCGCCTTCGAGGCCGCTTTCGCGGCCGCGGAGTCCGATCCGGCGGTGCGCGTCATCGTCATCACCGGCGCCGGCGAGAAGGCCTTCGTCGCCGGCGGCGACATCCGCGACCTGGAAAGCCGCCAGGGCCTCGCCCACTACCAGGAGTTCGGCGAGGAGATCCACCGCGTCTTCAGCCGCGTGGAATCCTGCGACAAGCCGACCATCGCCGCGGTCAACGGGTTCGCGCTCGGCGGCGGCACGGAACTGCTGCTCTGCACCGATCTCCGCCTCCTCGCCGACACCGCGCGCCTCGGGCTGCCCGAGATCAACCTCGGCCTGTTCCCCGGCGCCGGCGGCACGCAGCGCCTGATCCGCGAGATCGCCCCCTGCCGCGCGCGGGAGCTGATGTTCACCGGCGACCACATCACGGCGCAGGAGGCGGTCGCGCTCGGCCTCGCCAACCGCGTCGTGCCGAGGGCCGAGCTGATGGCCGAGGCGCTGAGGCTCGCCGAGCGCATCGCGGCCAAGTCGCCGCTGATCCTCAAGCTGCTGAAGCGCACCCTGCGCCAGGGCAGCCAGATGGCGCTGCCGCAGGCGCTTGCGCACGAGCAGGCGATGATCGGCCTCGTCCTCGATTCCGCCGACGCGCACGAGGGCTGCCGCGCCTTCCTCGAGAAGCGCCCGGCGCGGTTCACCGGAAGCTGAAGCATGGCGGCCCCGCTGGCCGAGATCGTGATGCCGAAGCTCGGCCTCACCATGGCCGAGGGACTGCTCGCGGAATGGCGCGTCGCGCCGGGCGCACGCGTCGCCGCCGGGGACGTGCTGTTCGTCGTCGAGACCGAGAAGATCGCGACCGAGGTCGAAGCCGCCGGTCCGGGGGAGATCCGCGAGATCCTGGTTCCCGCGGGGCGCACCGTCCCGGTCGGCACGCCGGTCGCCCGCTGGACCGGCGCCGCGCCGGCGTCCGCCGCGCCGGGCCCGGCGGCCGCGGCGGACCGGCGCATCGTCGCCACGCCGCTCGCCCGACGGCTCGCGCGCGAGCGCGGCGTCGCCCTCTCGACGCTCGCCGGCAGCGGCCCGCGCGGCCGCATCAGGGCGAAGGACGTGCCGGCAACCGCAGCGCCGGCGCCGGCGCCGGACGACGCGACCCGCGGCGCGGCCATCCCGCTCGACCGCGTGCGCGCCGCCGCGGCGCGGCGCCTGACCCAGGCGAAGCGGGAGATCCCGCACTTCTACGTCGGCGCCGCGGCCGAGGTCTCCCGCCTGCTCGCCCTGCGCGAGGAATGGCGCGAGCTTCCCGGCGCGCCGCGCCTCACCGTCACCCACTTCGTCCTCGCCGCCGTCGGCCGCGCGCTCCTCGCCATGCCCGAACTGAACCGCGTCTGGGAGGGCGAGGGGTGGCGGCGCCTCTCCTCCCCCGATGTCGGGATCGCGGTGGACACGCCGCACGGCCTGCTCGCCCCGGTGCTGCGCGATGCCGGCCACCTGCCGCTCGACGCCCTGGCCCGCCGCGCCGACGCCCTGATCGGGCGCGCCCGCGACGGCCGGCTCGCGCCCGACGACCTGCAGGGCGGCTGCATCACCCTCTCCAACGTCGGCATGCATGGCGTCCGCTTCCTGGTGCCGATCGTCAATCCCGGGCAGTCCATGATTCTCGGCCTCGGCGCGGCGGAATCCGTCTTCCGGCCCGACGCGCACGGCGCCCCGGCCCTGCGGCGCGAGGTGACGCTGGTGCTCGCGGCGGACCACCGCGTCCTCGACGGCGCCGCCGCCGCCGCCTTCCTCGCCCGCGTCGTCGCCATCCTGGAGAAGCCGCTCGCGCTGCTGCTGGCGCCGGCGGCAACGGGGAGTCCCTGAGCCATGGAATTCCGCCTCTCCGAGGACCAGCGCCTGCTGGTGGAGACCGCCCGCAAGGTCGGCGAGCGCTTCGGGTCCGCGTACTGGCGCGACCTCGACGCGCGGAAGGCCTATCCGGCCGAGGCCTGGCAGGCGATCTGCGACGCCGGTCTCTGCGCCATCGCCCTGCCGGAGGAACACGGCGGCTCCGGCCTCGGCATGCTCGAGATGGCGCTGGCGGTCGAGGCGCTGTGCGCCGGCGGCGCCGGTTCCACCCTGGCGCAGCTCTTCATGCTCAATCCCATCTTCGGCGGCGTCAGCATCGCGCGCTTCGGCACGCCCGCGCAGAAGCGGGCGCTGCTGCCCGGCCTCGCGCGCGGCGAGGTCACCTTCTGCATGGCGCTGACCGAGCCCGACGCCGGCACCAACAGCCTCGAGGTGCGGAGCTTCGCGCGCGCCGAGGGCGACGGCTGGCGGCTCAACGGCCGCAAGGTCTGGATCACCGCCGTCCCGCAGGCGACCAAGATGCTCGTCGTCGCCCGCACGCGGAGGGTGGAGGAGGTGCAGCGCCGCACCCACGGGATCACCCTGTTCCTGGTCGAGCCCGACCGCCCCGGCGTCACCCACAGCGCGATCGAGAAGCTCGGCACCAACACCCTCCCCTCCTCCTCGGTCTTCCTCGACGAGGTGCGGGTCGAACCCGAGGACGTGGTTGGCCGCGTGGACGAGGGCTGGCCGGCGCTGCTCGAGGTGCTGAACACCGAGCGCATCGTCACCACCGCCGGCCTGGTCGGCACGGTGGAGCTCGCGATCCGCCTCGCCGTTGACTACGCCCGCGGCCGCAGGGTGTTCGGCGCGACGCCGATCGCCGCCTATCAGGGCCTGCAGTTCCCGCTCGCGCAGGCGCACGCGCTCGGCGAGGCGGCCCGCCTGCTGAACCGGAAGGCCGCCGCCCTGTGCGACCTCGGGGAGCCGTACGGCTCCCCCGCCAACCAGGCCAAGCTGCTCGCCGCGCAGGCCGCCGCGCAGGCGACGGAGCGCGCCATGCAGACCATGGGCGGGATGGGCTACGCCAAGGAGTTCGACGTGGAGCGGCTGTGGCGCGACGCCCGCCTGTTCCGCTTCGCGCCGGTCTCGGAGGAGATGGTGCTCAACTACATCGCCGTCCACGACCTGGGGATGCCCCGCGGCTACTGAGGCCCGCCATGCTCAACCTCTCCGCCTTCGTCGCCTTCCACGCCCGCCAGCGCCCCGACCGCCCGGCGATCCTTTACGGCGAGCAGCGCATCGGCTACGCCGCGCTGCAGGCGCGGACCGAGGCGCTGTCCGCCCTGCTCGCCGCGCGCGGCGTCGCGGCCGGCGAGGTGGTCGCGGTCTTCATGAAGAACTCCGCTGCCTTCGTGGAGCTGGCGATCGCCACCAGCCGCATCGGCGCGGTCTTCCTGCCCATCAACTTCCGGCTGGCGCGGGAGGAGGTGGCCTACATTCTCGACAACGCCGGCGCGAAGCTTCTCTTCGCCGACGCCGAGTTCGGCCCGGTCGTCGAGGGCCTGCCCGGCCTGATCCTGCTCGACGCCGCCGCCCAGTCCGACCCGACCCGGCTGGTCCCTGCCGGAACCCCCGTCCCGCCGGTCGCGCCGCGGCAGGAGGGCGACCTGTTCCGGCTGATGTACACCTCCGGCACCACCGACCGCCCGAAGGGCGTCATGCACTCCTACGGCAACTTCTACTGGAAGTGCATGGAGCACGTCGTCGCCCTCGGCCTCTCCGCCGCCGACCGGCTGTTGGTGGTGGGGCCGCTCTACCACGTCGGCGCCTTCGACCTGCCCGGCCTCGCCGTCCTCTGGGTCGGCGGCACGCTCTGCATCCTGCGCGAGTTCGACGCCGCCGCCGCGCTCGAGGCGATCGCGCGCGAGCGCCTGACCGGCGCCTGGATGGCGCCCGTCATGCTCTCCCGCACCCTGGAGCACGGCAACCCTCAGGGCCTCGACCTCTCCACCCTCCGCTGGTGCATCGGCGGCGGCGAGCGCACGCCGGAGCCGCGCATCCGCGCCTTCGCCGGCCTGTTCCCCCGGGCCCGCTACATCGACGCCTACGGCCTCACCGAGACCTGCAGCGGCGACACGCTGATGGAGGCGGGGCGCGAGATCGAGAAGATCGGCTCTACCGGGCGCGCCACCCCCCATGTCGAGATCACCATCCGCGACGACGCCGGCCGCCCCCTGCCGCCGGGGCGGGAGGGCGAGATCTGCCTGCGCGGCCCCAAGGTCTTCAAGGGCTACTGGCGCGACCCCGCCAAGACCGCCGCCAGCTTCCATCCCGACGGCTGGTTCCGCACCGGGGACGTCGGCTATCTGGACCAGGAGGGCTTCCTGTTCCTCACCGACCGCAAGAAGGACATCATCATCTCCGGCGGCGAGAACATTGCGAGTTCGGAGGTGGAGCGCGTCCTCTACGACCTGCCCGGCGTGAGCGAGGCGGCGGTGGTCGGCGTCCCCGACGCGCGCTGGGGCGAACGCCCCGTCGCCGTCGTGGTGCTGCAGGAGGGCGCGACGCTGGACCTCGCGACCCTGCAGGCGCATTGCCGCTCGCGCCTCGCCGGATTCAAGGTGCCGAAGGGCCTCGAAATCCGCCAGGCGTTGCCGCGCAACCCGTCCGGCAAGGTGCTGAAGCGCGTGCTGCGCGACGAACTCGCCGCGAAGGCGTAATACGCGCGGCATCAGAAGTTGACCTGTGCGTAGGCGGGTGAGGCGATGGCGGTGCTGCGCTCGGGCTGATGGGCGAGCCAGTTCCAGGCGTCGCCGCAGGC
>NZ_BMKS01000010.1 GCF_014644455.1 Caldovatus sediminis
TGCGCAGGGGATCGAATCGGTTTTGTAAACCGAAGGCCGGGGGTTCGAATCCCTCACCCGGCAGGGGATCCGCGCATGCGCAAGCCCCGCGGCCGGACGCACGGTGCGGCGCCGGATGCGCCGAGCCCGGACGGGGCGCCGGCAAGAAAACTCCGACCCCCCTATCCAACGAGAAGTTGCATAGTTTTCCCGACGCCACAACCATGGATCAGGTTCAGCACCCGCTGCCCGTGCCTGAGGTTTCGATGTCCGGCTCTGCACGCCCGTGTCCGCTCGCCGCAGCGTCGGCCAGTTCGCTGCCCGGCCCGGCGGACCTCCTCGCCGAACTCGCCGCGGCGCTGGAGCGCGAAGACCCTCCGCCGACCGCCGCGCCGGCCGCGGACGCAAACCGCCGGCCGCCCGCGACGCGCTGACGTGCGTCGCCGTTCCAAGGCCCACGGGCACGCGACGGCGTGTGCGGCTCCTGAACCGTTGGAGGCTCTCGCGCCAGGAAGGGCCGGACCGCGTCGCAGGCACGGCAAGGGGCGTATCCGTCCTGATCACGGGGTTCGCACCCCGACGCGCATTGCGCCGCCCCCCCCGCGCGCGCAGCCTCCGCTACGGCTGCTGCCCGACTGGTGCACGGGCGCTGCAAGGGCGGCACCGCGACCCCTGATGCCGGGCACCCCGCCCTCGCCGAGCGGCCCGGAACGGTCCAGGGATGGAGGCGGAACGGCGCCCCGTGGGGAGGGACCGTCATCCGCCCGGGGGACGAGACTGCGTCGGCAAGGCGCATCAGGCGCGTCGAAAGCGCACCTCGGCCCCCGGCGAATCCCGCGTCGCTTCGCCCTCGCCGACGTCCATCACCGCGAGCAGCGCGACCCGTCCGCGACCGGGAACATCGAGGATCGGCGGGTCGAGCGAGACGACGCGGGTGCCCTCCGGCACCTCGACCTCGCCGTAGCGGACCGGCGTGCCGAGCTCCGCCTCCTCCTGGCCCAGAGGGTGGGCATCCACCGGCGCATCGCTGCCGGCGTAGCCGGCGGCCCGCATCGGAACCAGGGTCCAGTGCGTCTCGACCGTACCGGCGCCGCCCGCGCCTGAGGGGGCATCGGGCACCGGCGCGGGGCGCCGCACCTCGTAGCGATAGACGGTGAAGCGTGCGGCCAATCGGGTCGTCTCCCGTCGCATCGCGGTCAAACTCGCCGGGACGGGATCGGTTGCCGTGCCGGATCCCGGTGCCTGCGGTCTCGCTGCCGATGGCCGGCGTGGCAAAATCGCGCTAGAGTTGCATCCGCCCGCCGTCCCGCCCGACGAGATCCATGCACGACGCGCCGCCGCAGCCCTGGCTTCGGCATCACCCCGGGTTCCGCGCCAGCGGCGTCCCGCTCCAGGCCCGGCGCCTGTCCGTCTTCGGCGTGGCGGCGGCGTTCGCCGCCGGGGTGGCGCTCCTCGGCGGCGCGACGCCGGGGTTGGCGCAGCAGCGCGACCCGCCCCGCGGGGGCGCGGCATCGAGCGTCGCGGCCACCGAGGAAGCCGCGGCATTCGCCGAGGCCGTCCGCGCCCGGGAGGCGGCGCGCGCCGCCCGGGAGGAAGCAGCGGCGGCACTCGCCGTCGCGGAGCAGCGCGCGGCGGCCGCGCGGGTGCCGGTCGAAGCCCGCTTCGCCGTCCCCCTCGCGACCCAGCGCGCCGCGCTGGAGGCGGCGCGGGCCGAGCGCGAGGCGGCAGCGCGCATGCCGGAGATCCCGCCGGAACAGAGCCGCCTGCTCGCCCGCCGCGTCGCGGCCGAACGGACGATCGCCGAGGCGGAGCGGCGGCTCGCCGCGGCGGCCGAGGTGCAGGCCGCCGGAGAGCGGGCACGCGATGCCGCCGCCGAGCGCGCCCGCACTGCCCGGACCGAGCTCGGTCGCAACGAGGAGGCGATCGCCGAGATCGCCCGCCAGCGCGCCGCGCTGCTCGCTCCCGGCGCCAGGATCCGCGAGGAGCACCTGCGCGCCGCCCGCGAGGAGGAACGCCGCCTGGTGGCGCTGGAGGCCGAGTTCACCCCGGTCTTCGAGCAGGCGAAGCGCGCCCTGCGGCCTGTCCTCCTCCAGCGCCTGCCGGTGCTGATCCGGCTGAAGGAGCAGGCCGAGGGGATGGACCGCTTCCTTTATTGCGCCGACAAGCGCGAGCGGCTCGAGGCCTACTTCACCTCGGCCATCCTCGGCCTGCAGGCGACGGTGGCGCTGCGCGGCACCGATGCCAGCATGCTGAGCGGCGCCCTGGTCTGGCTGGGCGAGGACTCGCTCAACAATTTCCGCGAGGCCCGGTGCTCCGACCCCGCCTCGGTGGCGCGCGCCCTGGCGGAGAACGCGCAGGAGCGGCTCGCCGTGGTGACCCTGCGCGCACAGGCGCTGCGCCAGGTGGTCGCCCGCGAGACCAGGGCCGCGGAGGAGGCGGAGGCGCAGCGCGTGCGGGCTGCCGAGGCGATCGCCGCCGCCCGCGCGGACCTGGACCGCGCGCGCGCCGAGCACGACGGCGCCGATCAGGCATTGCAGGCGCGCGCCGCCGAGTTCCTCGCCATCGCCGGACCGCTGGCTGCCGCCCGTCGGGACGCGCTGGAAGCGGCGGAGGCGCGCCTCGAGGCGGCGCGGACGCAACTCGCGGCGGTCGAGGCCGCCTACGCCGCCGCGCTCGAGGCCGAGGTGCCGGGGACGGCGGCTGCGCAGGCGGCCGCGCAGGCGGCCGCCGCGCGGGCGGAGCAGGCGGAGGCGGCCGCCGCGGCAGCCGGCGACGCCTTCGCGGAGGCGCTCGCCGCGGACTATGCGCAGCGCTTCGTCGCCATCGCCTCCCGCCCCGCCCCCGGCTGGCCGCGGCCCGGGCCGCGAGGGCTGCCGCAGGGCGGCCCGGCGGCGCTGTGCGCCGAGATCGCGAACACCGGGCCCCTCGCGCTGCGCGCGGTCGAGGTGGACCTGCAGTTCCGCGGCCGCAGCCTGGACGCAGCGGGGATCCCGGTCGCGGAGGCGCTCGGCGCCTATGGCAACCGCGGCGTGTTCGAGCCGGTGTCCCACACCCAGGCGCGCGAGCTTGTCGCCGGCCTGCCGCCGCGCGGGCGCTGGCAGACCGAGCGCGGCGCGTGCCCGGTCATCGAGCTGGCCCGGCTCGTCGAGGGAGAGCGCGGCCGGGCGTTCGCGGCCGCCGCGGGCGGCGCCGCGGGGCTGGTTCGCAACGCGGGCCAGTGGCGATACGCGGTGCGGGCGGTGCGTCTGGCGCGCCCGGATTCGCTCCGCCGGACCACCGCGGAGATCTGGGCGTACGAGACCGAACCGCACCGCGTGGTCTTCGCCGCCGAGCTGCGCCAGGTCGAGGACGCCGCGCTCGCGCCGCCCCTCGCCGCGGCGCCCGGGCCGGAGGTCGCGGCGGCGGCCGACGAGGTGGCGGAGCTCGACCGGCCGACGGTCATGCAGGTGCAGCGCGCGCTGAACGCGCTCGAGTTCGACGCCGGCACGGCGGACGGGATCGCCGGGCCGCGGACCCGCGAGGCGATCCGCGCCTACCAGCGCAGCCTGGGCCAGCCGCAGACCGGCGAGCTGACCCGGCGGCAGCTCAGCCGCCTGCTGGCGGGATCGAGCTGACCTCCGCGCCGCTCAGGCCGCGTCCTCGGAGAGCTGTGGCGGCGTGGCCGGATTGATGCCGGCCGCGGCGATCGCCGCGTTGAGGTCCGACTGCGTGCAGAGGCCGAGGATCACCGGATCGCGCGGCTTGATGTTGGGGCTGTTCCAGTGGGTGCGGTCGCGCACCTTCTGGATCGTCTCCTTGGTCGTGCCGAGCAGCTTGGCGATCGCCGCATCCGGCAACTGCGGGTAGTGGCGCAGCAGCCAGGCGATGGCGTCGGGCCGGTCGATGCGCTTGGCCACCGGGGTGTAGCGCGCGCCCTTGGTCCGCGGCTTGGGCAGCGGGACCGAGGGTTCGCTGAGCCGCAGCCGCGCATTCGGGTCGGCCTCGCAGCGGGCGATCTCCTCGCGCGTGAGCTGGCCGCTGGCGATCGGGTCGAAGCCGACGATGCCCTGCGCCACCTCGCCATCGGCGATGGCCTGGACCTCGAGGGGGTGCATGCCGACAAAGTCGGCGATCTGGTCGAAGGTCAGCGAGGTCTTCTCGATCAGCCACACGGCGGTGGCCTTCGGCATCAGGGGCAGCGGCATGGGAGGACCTTCAGGGTCGGGCCGGGCGGTCGTGGGGGGGAGGGCCGGCCGGCGCGCCTCCCTCCTCTGGCAGCGGCTGCCAAGGATATAGAGTGGGGTCCCGGGCGGGTCAAAGCCCGCGCCCGGGCGACAGGAACGGGCAAGGCAGGACCGATGTTCGACGACGAGGAGGAACGGCTGCGGCGCCAGGCCGCGGCCTCCGCGAAGGGGCGGCGAGGGCTGGAACCGGCGGTCCTGGACGGCTGGTCGGTGGCCGAGATGCGGGACTATGTCGCGGCGTTGCGTGCCGAGATTGTCCGCACCGAAGCCGCGATCGCCGCCCGCGAGGCGCAGCGCGGCGCGGCCGACGCGCTGTTCCGCAAGTCCTGAGGCGGAGGCAGCGGCGGGCGGGCCGTAGCCTAGCGCCGGTGAAGGATCGTGCCGAGCACGCCGCGCAGCACCGCGTTGCCGATCTGGCGCCCCACCGCGGAGCCGATACTGCGCGCCGCCGACTTCGCCATCGCCTCGGCGACGCCCTGGCGCCGGCCGCGGTCGCCGGTGAGGATGTCGCCGAGCAGCCCCCCCCCGGTCGGGGCGCGCCCCGGCTGCCCCGGCGCAGGGACGCGGCGGGCCTGCGGCACGATGTCGGGGATCCGGCCCCGGGCGCTAGGACCCTGGGGGGGCACCCTGACGCCACCCCAGGGGTCGCCGCCGCGCACCGGCGCTGAACCGGTCTCGACGCGATGCGGGCCCGGATCGGCCATCGCCATGGTGGCGCGGCCGGTCAGCAGCTCGTAGGCCGACTCGCGGTCCATCTCCTCGTCGTAGCGGCCGGCGAGCGGGCTGCGGACGAGGATCGCGGCCCGCTCTTCCGGCGTGATCGCGCCGATGCGCGAGCGCGGCGGGCAGATCCGCGCGCGCTCCACCGGCGTCGGCGTGCCGTCCGCGGCGAGGGTCGAGACCAGCGCCTCGCCCACGCCGAGCTGGCCGATCACCTCCTCGACGCGCAGCCTCGGGTTGGGCCGGAAGGTCGCGGCCGCGGCGCGCACCGCCTTCTGCTCCGCCGGGGTGAAGGCGCGCAGCGCGTGCTGCACCCGGTTGCCGAGCTGGCCGAGCACGCCGGCCGGCAGGTCGAGCGGGTTCTGGGTGACGAAATAGACGCCCACCCCCTTGGAGCGGATCAGCCGCACCACCGTCTCGACCTTCTCGACCAGCGCCTTCGGCGCGTCGCGGAACAGCAGGTGCGCTTCGTCGAAGAAGAACACCAGCTTCGGCCGGTCGAGGTCGCCGACCTCAGGCAGCTCCTCGAACAGCTCGGAGAGCAGCCAGAGCAGGAAGGTGGCGTAGAGGCGCGGGCTGTGGATCAGCCTGTCGGCGGCGAGCACGTTCACCGCGCCGCGCCCGTCCGGCGTGAGGAGCATCATGTCCTCCAGCGCCAGCGCCGGCTCGCCGAAGAAGTGGTCCGCCCCGGCTTCCTCGAGCATCAGCAGGCGGCGCTGGATGGTGCCGATGGTGGCCTTGCCGACGCGGCCGTAGACGGCGCCGATCTCGTCGGTCCGCTCCGCGACGTGGCTCAGGATCGCGCGGAGGTCCTTGAAGTCGAGCAGCAGCAGGCCCTCGTCGTCGGCGAGGCGGAAGGCGATCGTGAGCGCGCCCTCCTGCGTCTCGTTCAGCTCCAGCATGCGAGCGAGCAGCAGCGGGCCCATCTCGGCGACGGTGGCGCGCAGGCGGTGGCCCTGCGCGCCGAACAGGTCCCAGAAGACGACCGGGGCGGGCTCGTAGGCGAAATCGGCGATCCCCAGCTCCCGCGCGCGGGTCTCGATCCTGGGGTTGGGCGTGCCGGGCTGGCTCAGGCCGGCGAGGTCGCCCTTGACGTCGGCGCAGAAGACGGGGACGCCGGCGCGCGAGAAGCCCTCGGCGAGGACCTGGAGCGTGATGGTCTTGCCGGTGCCGGTGGCGCCGGCGATCAGGCCGTGCCGGTTGGCGCGGGAGAGAAGCAGCTCGCAGGGGCGCTCGCCCCAACCGATCAGGATCGCCTGCCGCGCCGCCGCCGTCATGATGCCCCGCCCTCGCTCGCCCGCTCCCGCCCTATTCTGGGGATGGCGGAGCCGCGGGGAAACCCTTGCGGCCCGGCTTCCCCGCCGCTATACGCCGCGCCTCTCCCGCGCGCCGGTGCGATGGACGGGCATGCCCGGCCGCGGCTCCGCGCCCCGATCCGGGGCGCTTCCGACCCGGAGGTCCGAAATGCCCAAGATGAAGACGAAGTCGAGCGTCAAGAAGCGCTTCCGGCTCACCGCCACCGGCAAGGTCCTGGCGGGGCCCGGCAACAAGCGCCACAACCTCATCGCCCGCAGCCAGAAGGCGAAGCGGCAGAACCGCGGCAGCCAGGTGCTGACGCCGCAGGACGCGCGGACGGTGAAGCAGTGGATGCCCTACGGCATCGAGCGCTGAAGGAGGGCTGAGCGATGGCGCGTGTCAAGCGGGGCGTCACCAAGCACGCCCGCCACAAGAAGATCCTCAGGCTCGCCAAGGGCTATGTCGGGCGCAGCAGCACCTCCTACCGGATCGCGCTGGAGCGCGTGGAGAAGGCGCTGCGCTACGCCTACCGCGACCGGCGCAACAAGAAGCGCGACTTCCGCGGCCTCTGGATCCAGCGGATCAACGCCGCGGTGCGCGAGCACGGCATGACCTACAGCCAGTTCATCGCCGGCGCGAAGGCGGCGGGCATCGGGCTGGACCGCAAGGTGATGGCGGCGATCGCCTTCGACGACCCGCGCGGCTTCGCGGCGCTGGTCGAGAAGGCGCGGGCGGCCCGCCCGCAGCCGACGCTGGCGGCGCGGTAGGCGGCCACCGCGGGGGATCGTCGCCCCCGCGCGAAGGCGTTCAGCAGAGGGCCGCTTCCGCGAGGGGCGGCCCTTTTCGCATCCGGGACCGGACGATGACCGACGCGACCACGATGACGACGGCCGGGGGAGAGGACCTCGAAGCCCTGCGGCGCGAGACGGAGGCGGCGCTCGCCGCCGCCGCCGACCTGCGCGCCTGGGACGCGGTGCGGGTCGCCACGCTCGGGCGGAGCGGGCGGCTGACCGCGCTGCTCAAGGGCCTCGGCCAGGTGCCGGCGGAGCGACGCAAGGAGCGCGGCGCCGCGCTGAACCGCCTGAAGGCCGAGCTGGAGGCGGCGATCGAGGCGCGCCGCCTCGCGCTCGAGCAGGCGGAGCTGGAGGCGCGCCTCAAGGCCGAGCGGCTCGACGTCACCCTGCCGCCGCGCCCGACCGCGCCCGGCACGGCGGCCGAGGGCGGCATCCACCCGATCAGCCGCACCGTCGAGGAACTGACGGCGATCTTCGGCGCCATGGGCTTCGCCGTCGTCGAAGGCCCGGACATCGAGAGCGACTGGCACAATTTCGGCGCCCTCAACATCCCCGAGCACCACCCGGCGCGCCAGGACCACGACACCTTCTACCTGCCCCCCGGCCCCGACGGCCGCCGCCCGGTGCTGCGCACCCACACCTCCCCGGTGCAGATCCGCACCATGCTGACGCAGGCGCCGCCGATCCGCGCCATCGTGCCGGGGCGCACCTACCGCGCCGACCACGACGCGACCCACTCGCCGATGTTCCACCAGGTGGAGGGGCTGGTGATCGACCGCGCGATCACCCTCGGCCACCTCAAGGGCTGCCTGATCGACTTCCTGCGCGCCTTCTTCGGCATCCGCGACCTGCCGGTGCGCTTCCGCGCCAGCTACTTCCCCTTCACCGAGCCCTCGATGGAGGTGGACATCAGCTGGAACCGCAGGACCGGCGAGCTCGGCAAGGGCGAGGACTGGCTGGAGATCCTCGGCAGCGGCATGGTGCACCCGAAGGTGCTGGCGAATTGCGGGCTCGACCCGCGCGTCTGGCAGGGCTTCGCCTTCGGCATGGGAATCGAGCGCATCGCCATGCTCAAGCAGGGCATGACCGACCTCCGGCCCTTCTTCGAGAGCGACGTGCGCTGGCTGCGCCACTACCGCGCCGATCCGCTCTCCCCGCCCTCGCTGGCGGAGGGGGTGTGAGGCGATGAGGTTCACCCTCTCCTGGTTGCGCCGCCACCTCGACACCGACGCGCCGCTCGCGCGCATCACCGGGACGCTCTCCGCCATCGGCCTCGAGGTCGAGGGGGTGGAGGACCGCGCCGCCCCGCTCGCCCCCTTCCGCATCGCGCGCGTCGTGGAGGCGGTGCCGCACCCGAACGCCGACCGCCTGCGCGTCTGCAAGGTGGACGCGGGCGAGGGGAGGATCGTCGAGGTGGTCTGCGGCGCCCCCAACGCGCGCACCGGCATGAAGGGCGTGTTCGCGCCGCCCGGCTCCTTCATCCCGGGCACCGGGATCACGCTCAGGGTCGGCGAGATCCGCGGCGTGCGGAGCAACGGCATGCTGCTCTCCGCGCGCGAGATGGGGCTCGGCGAGGACCACACCGGGATCGTCGAGCTGCCGGAGGAGGCGCCGGTCGGCGAGAGCTACGCGCGCTGGGCCGGGCTCGACGATCCGGTGATCGAGATCAACGTCACGCCGAACCGCGGCGACGCGCTCGGCGTGCGCGGCGTCGCCCGCGACCTGGCGGCGGCGGGGCTCGGCACGCTGCGGCCGTGGCGCCCCGAGCCGGTGCCGGCGCGCTTCGCGAGCCCCCTGCGCTGGGAGATCGCCGATCCGCGCGCCTGCACCTGGGTGCTCGGGCGCGCGCTCCGGGGCCTCTCCAACGGCCCGAGCCCGAAGTGGCTGCAGGACCAGCTCACCGCGATCGGGCTGCGGCCGATCAACGCGCTGGTGGACGTGACCAACTGGTTCACCTACGACCTCGGCCGCCCGCTGCACGTCTTCGACGTGCGGAAGGTGAAGGGCCAGGTGCTCACCATGCGCATGGCGCGCGAGGGCGAGCGGCTGCTCGCGCTGAACGGCAGGGAATACGCGCTGACGGCGGAGGACGGCGTGATCGCCGACGCCGCCGGGGCGGAGGCGATCGGCGGCATCATCGGCGGCGAGCACACCGGCTGCGACGAGCACACGACGGAGGCCTTCATCGAGTGCGCGCTGTTCGACCCGGTGCGCATCGCCCTCTCCGGCCGCCGCCACGACATCCGCACCGACGCGCGCGCCCGCTTCGAGCGTGGCGTCGACCCGGCGCTGATGCCGCCCGCGCTCGAGGCGGCGACGCGCATGATGCTCGAGTTCTGCGGCGGCGAGGCGAGCGAGGTGGTCGCGGCCGGCGCCGAGCCCGCCTGGCGCCGCAGCGCCACGCTGCGCTTCCGCCGCCTCGCCGAGTTCGGCGGCGCCGAGGTGCCGCCCGAGGAGGCGGTGGGCGTGCTGGAGCGGCTCGGCTTCGCGGTGGAGCGGCGCGACGCGGAGAGCGTGACCGTCGCCGTCCCCTCCTGGCGCAACGACATCGCCCAGCCCGGCGCGCTCGACCAGGCGCCCGGCCTGCCCGCGGAGCGCGCGCGCGCCGCCGCCGAGGGCTGCGCCGCGATCGAGCCGGAATGCGACCTGATCGAGGAGGTGCTGCGCATCCGCGGCCTCGACCGGGTGCCGCCGGTCTCGCTGCCGGTCGCCTCGCCGGTGCCGCCGCCGGCGCTGACGCCGAAGCAGGCGCGCACGGCGCTGGCGCGGCGGGTGCTGGCGGCGCGCGGGATGCTGGACTGCGTGAGCTTCGGCTTCCTCGACTCCCGCATCGCCGCGCTGTTCGGCGAGGCGCCCGGGGCGCTGCGGCTCGACAACCCGATCGCCTCCGACCTCGACCAGATGCGGCCGACGCCGGTGGCGAGCCTGCTCCTCGCCGCCGCGCGCAACGCGGCGCGCGGCTTCGGCGACGTGGCGCTGGCCGAGGTCGGCGGCGGCTACCGCGACCCGACGCCCGAGGGGCAGCTCCAGATCGCCGCCGGCGTGCGCGTGGGCGCGACGCCGCGCCACTGGGCGGAGCCCTCGCGCCCGATGGACGCGATGGACGCCAAGGGCGACGCCTTCGCGCTGCTCGCCGCGCTCGGCGTGCCGATGCCGGCGCTGACGGTCACCGCGGACGCGCCGGGCTTCTACCACCCGGGCCGCTCCGGCGTGGTGCGGCAGGGCAGGCAGGCGCTCGCGACCTTCGGCGAGATCCACCCGCAGGTGCTCGCCGCGCTCGACCTGCACGGCCCGGCGGCGGCGTTCGAGGTGTTCCTCGACGCCATCCCCGAGCCGAAGCGCCGCCGGCGCGGCCCGCCGGACCTGCCGCCCTTCCAGCCGGTGCGGCGCGACTTCGCCTTCCTGGTGGACGAGACGGTGCCGGCCGAGGCGGTGCTGAAGGCCGCCCGCGCCGCCGACCGCGCGCTGATCGGCGACGTGACGCTGTTCGACCGCTACGCCGGCGAGCGGGTGCCGCGCGGCAAGGTCAGCCTCGCCATCCAGGTGACGCTGCAGCCGCGCGAGGCGACGCTGACCGACACCCAGATCGAGGCGGTGGCCGACAAGGTGGTGCAGGCGGTGGCGAAGGCGACCGGGGCGGTGCTGCGGGCCTGACCCCGCTCGGGCGGGCGCCGCGCGGCGGCCGTCGGCCTGCCGGAAAGAACCTCCCTGCGCCGCGTTCGGCCTGCGGCGTGCCCGGCCTCCGCGCTCGCCGCGAAGCGGAGGGGATCGCCGATGCGCATTCCCTTCGCGGCGACGTTCCGTGCCGCGCTGCTCGCGACCGCCTAGTGCGGCCTCGCGTCGGTGCCGGCCCCGGCGCAGGCCAGCAGGCGCCCGCACCGGCCGAGGAGCGGCAGCTCCGGGACCAGCAAGCCCCGCAGCCGCAACGCTCCGCCGCGCGGACCATCGGGACCGAGGCCGGCCGGCTGCGGGTGGAGACCATCGCGCAGGGCCTGGCGCATCCAGGGGTCTTGCCGTCCTGCCGGACGGCCGCCTCTCGCCGCCGCTGCAGGGCGTGCCGGCGATCTACCGCTACCGGGGGCCGACCAGCCGCAGCCAGGGCGGCCCGTTCGACGGCCCTGCACCCCGGCCGGCTTCGAGCGGAACCGCCTCGTCTCTCTCAGCCTCGCGCGCTGGACGGAGGAGGGGCGGCACCGCCGTGGTCCGCGGCCGGCTCGTCGAGGGCGAGGGCGGTCCGGCGCGGCTCGAGGACGTCGAGGAGGTTTTCCCCCGGAACAACCGCGACGGCAGCGGCCTGCGCTTCGGCGGCCGCCTAGCCTTCCGCTCCGAGGACGGAACGCCGTTTCTGAGCATGGGGGAGCGGCGCAACATCGGCACCGCGCAGGATCCGCGGGATCACCGCGGCTCGATCATCCGCATCCGCGACGACGGCGCGGTCCCCGACGGCAATCCGTTCGCGGGCGAGGCCGACGAGGACGACCACATCTGGTCCTACGGCCACCGCAACATCCAGGCGATGGCCTTCCACCCGGACGGCGGCGAGATCTGGGTCGCGGATCACGGCCCGCGGGGCGGGGACAGGATCAACCGGATCAAGGCCGGTCGGAACTACGGCTGGCTCTTCCTCACGGGCGGCGTGGACTATTCCGGGGCGCCGATCGGCGTCGGCGCGGAGCCGGAAGGCATGGGATCGCCCCTCCATGTCTTCGAGGAGACGGTCGCGCCCTCCGGCCTCGCTTTCCAGCGGAGCGACGCCTTGCCGGACTGGCGGGGCCGCATGCTGTGGGCGGCCTCGCCAAGCGTGGCGTGGTGCGCATGGCGGTGGCCGGCGGTTCCGTCGAGCAGCGGGAGGTGATCGCGTTCGGTTGCCGCATCCGCGACGTGACGGTGCACCGCGACGGCTCGGTCCGGCTGCTGACCGAACACGAGGACAGCGAGGTGCTGCGCCTCACTCCGGCGGGCGAGGCGGCCATCGGCGCCGGGCGGTAACGCCGGATCCCCACGAGCGCGACGCGCGCCCGAACGGGCGCTGCCGCCTGCGCGGCGAGCCGAGCCGCCAGATCGCGGTGCCCAGGTCCGGGCGCGGATCGGTCGCGATCCGCGAGATCCGGCAGGACGCGCGGCGGTGGCGGAGCCGGGTGCCGCCGCGTCGCCAGTCTCCCGACGGGCGCGGCGGCGGCTGCGGTGCCGGCTCATCACCGCAGCGCGCCCGCGGCGAAGCGGATCATGCCCGCCGCCTCGGCGTCGAACTCGCGCAGCGGCGCGGCGAGCGCCGCCGGCCAGCTCCGCCCCGCGCGCGGCGGCACGAACAGCACGGGCCGCCGGTCGTCCATGAGCACCGCGAAGATCTGCTCGCCGTGCGGATCCCAGGCGAGGAACACGCCCGCCTCGCTGCAGCCGGCGGGCGCGCAGCCCCAGCCGTAGAGGTGCCGCCCGTTGTCCGCGAGGCGCAGGGGCGGGCCGGGCAGGCGCACCGCCTGCGCGAGGGCGCGCTGCCAGCCGCCGCCGGCCATGCGGAGGTTCATCGCCACGCCCGGCTGGCCGAGCAGCGCGGCGACGGGGCGGCCGATCAGCGCCGATGCGGCGACCGCCCCCGGCGGCTCGTCCGCGGTCTGCGGCGCGGCGGGGCCGGCGGAGGGGGCGAGTGGAGCGGCCAGCGACAGCGCGGCGCAAATCAGCGCACGCAGGAGGCGGGCCGCGCCCGGCCGGCGGCAGGCCATCCTCCGCGCCGGCGAGGCCCGCTCCCGGCTCACCCCGCCTCCAGCCCGATCTCGCGCACCAGGCGCCCCATCGCCTCGCGCTGCTCGGTCATGAAGCGCGCGAAGCTCGCCGGGTCGCTGCCGACCGGGATCGCCCCCAGCGCCTCGATGCGCTGGCGCACGACGGGATCGGCGAGCGCCGCCAGCACCGCCTGGTGCAGCCGCGCGACGATCGGCGCCGGCAGCCCGGCCGGGGCGAACAGGCCGTTCCACTCGTTCAGCTCGTAGCCGGGGAAGCCCTGCTCGGCGAAGGTCGGCACCTCCAGCAGCGGCGGGATGCGCTGCGCCGTGGTGACGGCGAGCGGCCGCACCCGCCCCTCGCGGGCGAGCTGGAGCGAGGAGGAGACGGTGCCGAACACGAAGGCGACATTGCCGCCGAGCAGGTCCTGCAGCGCCGGCGTGCCGCCGCGATAGGGCACGTGCACGACGTTGAGCCCGGCGCGGCGCAGGAACAGCTCGGTGCCGAGATGCGAGGCGGTGGCGTTGCCGGAGGAGCCGTAGGCGAGCTGCCCCGGCCGCGCCTTCGCGTAGGCGACGAACTCGGCCAGCGTGCGCACCGGCAGGCCGTTGTGCACGATCATGATCTGCGGCAGCACGATCACCTGGCTGATCGGCGTGAAGGCGGTGGCGTAGTCGAAGGGCAGGTTCTTCAGCAGGACGTGGTTCACCGTCTGCGGGCTCGCGTCCACGAACAGCGTGTGGCCGTCCGGCGCGGCGCGCGCGACCTCGTGCCCGGCGAGGGAGCCGCCGGCGCCAGGACGGTTCTCGACCACCACGGGCTGGCCGAGCAGGGTGGAGAACGGGCCGGCGAGCAGGCGCGCCGTGGTGTCCACGCCGCCGCCGGGCGGATAGCCCGCGATCAGGCGGATCGGGCGCGTCGGCGCCCAGGGCGCGGCGCCCTGGGCGGCGGCGCGGCGCGGCGTCGCCGCGGCGGCGGCGAGCGCGGCGGCGAGGGCACGACGTTGCAACGAAGGCGGGATATCGGGCACGGCGATGGTTCCTCCTAGCGGTGCCGCCACCCTAGCCCGGACATGCGCCGATGCCACCCCGGCGCGCCTCGCGGGCGCCGGCGGGCGCCATCGCATCGGCGCGCCGGCGCGGTATGCTGCGCTTCCCATGCCGCCGCGCCGCGTCCCCGCCGATCCCGCCGCCCCGCCCGACCTGTTCGGGCCGCCCGCCGCCGCGCCTGGCGCGCCGCCCCCGCCGGACGACGCGCGCCGCCCCCTCGCCGACCGGCTGCGCCCGCGCGCGCTGGAGGAGGTGGTGGGCCAGGACCACCTGGTCGGCCCGGAGGGCGCGCTGACGCGCATGCTGGCGCGCGGCAGCCTCGCCTCGCTGGTCCTCTGGGGGCCGCCGGGGACCGGCAAGACCACCATCGCGCGCCTGCTCGCCGAGCGCGCGGGGCTCGCCTTCGTGCCGCTCTCGGCGGTGTTCTCCGGCGTGGCCGACCTCAAGCGCGCCTTCGACGAGGCGCGCCGGCGCCGCGCCGCGGGCCGGGGCACGCTGCTCTTCGTGGACGAGATCCACCGCTTCAACCGCGCCCAGCAGGACGGATTCCTGCCCGTCGTCGAGGACGGCACGGTGACCCTCGTCGGCGCGACGACCGAGAACCCCTCCTTCGAGCTGAACGGCGCCCTGCTCTCGCGCTGCCAGGTGCTGGTGCTGCGCCGGCTCGACGACGAGGCGCTGGAGAGGCTGCTCGCCCGCGCCGAGGCCGCGACCGGCCGTGCCCTGCCGGTGGACGAGGCGGCGCGCGCCGCGCTGCGCGCCATGGCCGACGGCGACGGCCGCTACCTGCTGAACATGGCGGAGCAGCTCCTCGCCCTGCCGGAGGACCAGCCGCCGCTCGACACCGCCGCGCTGTCGGCGCTGCTCGCCCGCCGCGCCGCGCTCTACGACAGGGACCGCGAGGAGCACTACAACCTGATCTCCGCGCTGCACAAGTCGCTGCGCGGCTCGGACCCGGACGCGGCGCTCTACTGGCTCGCGCGCATGCTCCAGGGCGGCGAGGACCCGCGCTACATCGCCCGGCGCCTGACGCGCTTCGCCGCCGAGGACGTCGGCATGGCCGATCCCGCCGCGCTGCCGCTCGCGATCGCGGCGTGGGAGACCTACGAGCGGCTCGGCTCGCCGGAGGGCGAGCTGGCGCTCGCCCAGCTCGTCGTGCACCTGGCGACGGCGCCGCGCTCGAACGCCGTCTATGTCGCCTTCGGCGCGGCGATGCGCGCGGCGCGCGAGACCGGCAGCCTGATGCCGCCCAAACACATCCTCAACGCGCCGACGCGGCTGATGAGGGAGCTCGGCTACGGCAGCGGCTACGCCTACGACCACGACGAGGAGGAGGGCTTCTCCGGCCAGGACTACTTCCCGGAGGGGATGCGCCGGCAGCGCTTCTACCGCCCGACCGACCGCGGCGCGGAGGCGGCGATCGCCGAGCGCCTGAGGCACTGGGAGGCGCTGCGGGCGAAACGGGCACGCAGGCGCTGAATCGCGGCGTTGCGGTCGCGACGCCTTGCCCGGTGCCGGAAGCGCCGCGTGCCGGCTGGCGCCCCGGGAGCCGGGCCGGCGCGCTGGCCAGGAACATCGGCCCGTTCAGCGCGCCCGTGCCGCGCCCTGATCGCCGGTGGCCGGATCGGCTCCGGCGGCGGGCGCGCGCGCCGGCAGCACGACGCGGCGGGGCATCGCGGCCGCGTTGGCGCGGGAGAGGGCCTCGGGCAGCGAATTGCCGAGATCGAAGGGCTTGCGCAGCAGGATGGTCTCGCCACGCCGGCCGGCGTCGCGACGGCCGAGGCGGCTTCGCAGCTCGGCGTCCGTCAGCTCGTGTCCGGTGACCACCACGACGGGGAGGCTGCGGCGCCGCGCGCGCAGGCGCCGGATCAGGCACACGCCGCCGAACGGCCCGCCCTGCGGCGAGCCGAGGTCGGTCACGAGCATGCCGATCGGCGTGCCGGCGGCCTCGGCTGCCTCCCACGCGGCGATGGCGGCGTCGGGGTCGGGCGCCGTCACGACGTCATGGCCGGCGCGCTCGAGGGCCTCCTCGAGCACCATCGCGACGACGGCCTCGTCCTCGACCAGCAGCACGCGCGCCGGCCGATCGGCCGGGGTGCCGGTCGCCGCCTCGCGCGGCGACCTGTGGAGCGGCGATGTGGTCGCGCTGGCGGCGCGAGCGCGGTGGGCGGGCATCGGGGGGCCTGGGACTCGCCGAGTGGGGGGGACCGGACGAGCGAAGCTCGATCAGGAGAATATCAACTTCGAGTTTCAATTTCCAGATGATGATTCGGGAATTGGACGATCCCCCGCCTCGCTCGGCGAGGGAGGCCATCCCCCGGCCGACCGGCCCGGGGGGCTGCGAGACAGCGCCAGGCTGCGAGGCGCGAGGCTTCGGCAGGGGCCGGAGATCGTCGCGGCTCCCTCCGACGCAACGCGCGGACGCACCGCCCGCGGCCGGCCTGCGCTGACGGAGGCGGCTCAAAGCGCGTCGAGGATCTCCGCGAGACCGGCGAACACCCGCTCGGGCGCGTAGTGGCGGCAGTAGTCGAGCGCGCGCCTCTCCCGCTCGGCGAGGCCCGCCGCATCACCCGCGAGGCGCACCGCCGCGCACGCGAAGTCCTCGGCACCGTCGGCAACGGTGAGCGGGCGGCACGGTTCGCGCACGAAGCCCTCCGCGCCCACCGACGTCGTCACCACCGGCAGCCCGTGCGACACGCAGTCGAGCACCTTGATCTTGAGGCCCGAGCCAGCGAGCACCGGCGCCACCGCCGCCGCGCTCCGGTGCAGCACCGCGCCGAGGTCCGGCACCACCCCGCGCAGCGTCACGCCCTCCGGCACCTTGGCGCCGAGCGCGCGGCCGACCGTGCCGCAGACCTCGAGCCGGGCCGCCGGCAGCGCGGCACGGATCCGCGGCCACACCTCGGCGAGGAACCACCGCATCCCATCCACATTGTGCACGCTGTCCGAACCGACGAAGGCGAGCAGCCCCGGCTCGCGCGCGACGCCCGCCGGACGGGGCCGGGGACGGACGGGCATCGGCGCGGACAGCACCCGCCGCGTTGGCAGGAGCCCGCTCAGCAGTGCCGCCTCCTCCGGCTGCGCCGTCACCACCACATCCGCCAGGCGCAGCAGGTCCAGCTCCTCGTCGCGCGTGAGGCTGGGCGGATAGAGGCGCAGCCCGCGGGCCGAAAGCGACTGGTGGCGCTGGTGGAACACGTCGTGCGCGATCAGGATCGAGGGGATGCGCGCGAGCGCCGCGGCGCGCAGCAGCGGCGCGCGGAAGATGGTGTCGATCAGCACCGCGCGGGGGCGCAGCGCGGCGATCCGCGCGGCGGCCCAGTCGACGGAGCGCTGGTCGATGAAGCGGCCGAGCACGGCGTCCACCACGCCGTAGTCTCCGGCCCTGGCGCGGCGGCGGACGCGTTCGCGCGCCGGGCCGGGCAGGATGCCGATCGCCCGGCGCGCGAGGATCCGCGCGGCGTGCCGCGGCGCGACCGTCGCCACCCAGCCGCGGCCGCCGACGAGACCGGGCCCCTCGACGCGCACGTGGTCGGGATCGAGCGCCCGGCCGAAGCGTTGCAGCGGCCAGGGCATCTGCGGCCGCGCGAGCATGAGCACGACCTCGTGGCCGCGCGCGACCAGGTAGGACAGGATCGCGTGGTTGCCGGCGAGGTGCCCGGCCTCCCCCGGCCGCGGCAGCTCCACAGTGACGAAGACGAGGGGCGCGTCGATCGGTCGCACCGCCCTCCCTTCGCCTTGTGGCGTCGTCCGGTCCTGCCGCACGTCCCTCGCCCTCCGAAGCCGCTGCCGAACCGTTGCGGCGCGGAACGACTCCTACTGGGAAGCCGGGACCGGGAATGACACAAGGGGGTGACCCCTGGCGGCGCCGACCGGCCCCTTGCGCCCCCCGCAGCGTCGCGCCGCCGGGCGGTAACGGGTTCCGGGCACGCCGGGTGCCGCTACGCCGCGGCCAGGAACCTTCGGAGGCGCGGCGTCGTTGCCGTGCGCACCTGGAACCGAAGCGCCGCGGCAGCCGACCTGCATCCTGGCGATCCCGGCCCTGCCGCCGCGATCCGCACGCGACGGGCGGCGAGGCTGCCTGTGCGACTGCGGGGCGGCTCCGGTGCGGCGGACGGTCCACGGCTTCGCCCGGGTCGCGGTGGCCGGCAACCCCGCGTCCGCCGCCGCGGCGGCCATCGGGGCGGCGCGCGCGACCTCGGGCTCTCGGCCGCCGACACGGGGGGACGGATCGCGCTCATCGGCGGCGGCGCGGTGCCCGGGCCCGGGCGGCGGGAGCGCTGCTCGGACGGCTTGCGGCGCTGCCGGCGATCGCGCCGCCTTGAGCGGGCGCGTCTTCCCGCGCCCGGAGGTTCCGCGCCGCCCTGGCGGTCCGAGAGGCTGCGCGCCTCGCGCTGCCATGGCCGCTGCTCCCGTGACCTCGCGCCTCCACCCGCACATGCCGCGCACGACGCGGCGCACAACCACGGATGCCCGCGCGGCGCGCTTCCCGGCTTCGGCCATCGGCCCGCGCGGGAGCGGCGAGCGCGCCCGCGATGCGGCGCCCGCCATCAACAAGCGATGAGCCCGTGGCTTCCGGCGGATGCCGGACTCACCACCGACGGCGCCGTGCGCCACTATGACGGCCCGCCAATCGTCCGGAGCCGGCATGGTTGACATGCGGAGGGACATCGTGGCGACGGATCTGCGCCCCGACACGGCGTCGGGCGCACGCCTGCTCCACCGGGCGTTCGCGGCGCCCGTGGCCGGACGCAAGACACGCGCGCGCGCGCCGTTGCGTCTCGGCCTGGCCGGCGGCGGGACCGACCTGTCGCCGTACTGCGACGAGTTCGGCGGCAACGTGCTGAATTGCACGATCGGTGTGTACGCCCACGCCGTGGTCGAGGAGCGCTTCGACTGGTGCGTCTCCTTCTCCGCCAACGACATCGAAGCGGTGGACGAGGCGATGCCCCTCCCGGAGCTGCCGCTGGACGGTGGCCTCGCGCTGCACCGCGGCGTGTACAACCGGATCTTCCGCGAGTTCTGCGGCGGCCGGCCGCTCGCCGTCAGCGTGCACACGGCAGTGGACGCGCCGCCCGGTTCGGGCCTCGGCTCCTCCTCGGCGCTGGTGGTCGCGCTGGTCAAGGCGTATGCCGAGTTCCTCTCGTTGCCGCTCGGCGACTACGACATCGCGCGCCTCGCCTACGTGATCGAGCGCGTGGATCTCGGCATGGCGGGCGGGCGCCAGGACCAGTACGCCGCGGCCTTCGGCGGCTTCAACTTCATCGAGTTCCTGCCGGGCGACCGCGTCATCGTCAATCCGCTGCGCGTCCACCACGCGCACAGCCGCGAGTTCGAGGGCAGCCTTCTCGTCTGCCACACCGGCCGCTCCCGCATCTCGTCGCAGATCATCGAGCAGCAGACGCGCGGCCTGACCCGGCACGCCGAGGACGCGCTCGCCGCGATGCACCAGATCAAGCAGGAGGCCGTGGACATGAAGCTCTGCCTGCTGCGCGGCGACATCCGCGGCATGGCCCGCGTGCTCGGCAGCTCCTGGGAGGCGAAGAAGCGCACCGCCGAAGGCGTGTCCAACACCGAGATCGAGCGGATCTACGGCATGGCGATGGAGGCCGGCGCCTGGGCGGGCAAGATCTCCGGCGCTGGCGGCGGCGGCTTCCTGATGCTGCTCGCGCCGCACGAGCGGCGCCCCGCGATCGCGCGGCGGCTGCTCGCCGAAGGGCTCTCCCTGCTGCCCTGCTCCCTGACGAGCACGGGCGCCGAGAGCTGGGTGGCGCCGGCGTGAGCGACGCGGCATCGGCGATCGCGCGCCACCTGGCCGAATCCGAGGCCCTGCTGGCCGGGATGCGCGCCGACCCCGCCCTGGCCGGACGGATCGAGGCCGCGGCCGCGGCCTGCGCGCGCGCGATCGCCGCGGGCGGGAAGGTGCTGTTCTGCGGCAACGGCGGGAGCGCCGCCGACGCCCAGCACCTGGCGGGCGAGCTGGTCTCGCGCTTCCACTACGACCGGCCGGGCATGGCGGGGCTGGCGCTCACCGTGGACAGCTCCGTCCTCACCGCGATCGGCAACGACTACGGCTACGAGCAGGTCTTCGCCCGGCAGGTGGAGGCGCTGGGCAGGGCAGGTGACGTCCTGGTCGGCATCTCCACCTCCGGCCGGTCCCCGAACGTGCTGCGGGCGATGGAGGCGGCGCGCCGGCGGGACATGACGACCATCGGCCTCACCGGCCGCGACGGCGGGCCGATGGCCGCGCTGTGCGACATCGAGCTGCGCATGCCGTCCGACAGCACGCCGCTGGTTCAGCAGGGCCACATCGTGGCGGGACACGTGATCTGCGCCCTGGTCGAGGCGGCGGTCTGTCCCAGGCCGGGCTGAACGCCATGATCCGCCAGTGCGGGATCCTCGTCGGCGGCCTCGGCACCCGGCTCGGGCCGCTGACGCGCGCGACGCCGAAGCCGCTGCTGCCCGTGGGCGGCCGTCCGTTCCTCGATCTGCTGCTGGAGGAGGCGGCCCGGCACGGATTTACGCGGGTCGTGCTGCTCGCGGGCCACCTCGGCGGGCAGGTGGCGGAGCGCTATGCGGGTATGCGCCGCATCGCCGGCCGCGACATCGCCATCGCCGTCGCCGTCGAGCCGCAGCCCGCAGGGACGGGCGGGGCGCTGCGGCACCTGGCCGACGTGGCGGAGGACGCCTTCCTGCTCATGAACGGCGACTCCTGGTTCGACATCGACCTGCGCGCCTTCGCCGCGCCGCCGCTGCCCGCCGGCGCGCTGGTGCGGATGGCGCTGCGGCGCGCGCCGGACGCCGGGCGCTACGGCGCGGTGCGGCGGGAGGGCGGGCTGGTGCGCGCTTTCTCGCCCCGGGGCGCGGCCGCCACGCCGGGGGAGGTCAATGCCGGTATCTACGTGATGCGGCGGGCGGTCATCGAGAGCATCGGCGTCTCGCCCTGCTCGCTGGAGACCGACGTGTTTCCGCCGCTCGCCGCGGCCGGCGGGATCGAGGGCGTGCCGCTCGACGGCGCCTTCGTCGACATCGGCGTGCCGGAGGACTACGCGGCCGCCGGGGCGACGATCGCGCGGCGCCGTCGCCCGGCGGTGTTCCTCGACCGCGACGGCACGCTGAACCACGACGAGGGCTACACCCACCGCCCGCAGGCGCTGCGCTGGCTGCCCGGCGCGCGCGAGGCGGTGCGGCGGATCAACCGCGCGGGGCTGTTCGCCTTCGTGGTGAGCAACCAGTCCGGCGTCGCGCGAGGCTACTACGACCTCGACCAGGTCGATCGCTTCCACGCCCGCATGGACGAGGATCTCGCCGCGATCGGCGCCCATGTGGACGAGTTCCGGTGCAGCCCCTACCATCCGGAGGCCGTGATCGAGGCCTACCGGCGCGAGTCCCCTTGCCGCAAGCCGCGGCCCGGGATGATCCTCGATCTCGCCGCCGCCTGGCCGATCGACCTGTCGCGCAGCCTGCTCGTCGGCGATCGCGAGAGCGACCTCGCCGCCGCGGCCGCCGCCGGCATCCGCGGCCATCTCTATGCCGGCGGAGATCTCGACGCGCTGATGGCGACGCTGCTGCCGCCGGATCGGCGCGAGCGACCGCCGGGGCCGGCCGGCGACGGACCTTGCGGATCGCCGGCGCCTGCCGTGCCGATCGGGTTGCCCGGACTCGCCGCCGGGAAGCCGACGGCCGCCGCCGCGGGGGCCCCCCTCCGCACCGGCTGGCGTTCGGGGCGCCCCGCCGCTCAGCCGCCGCGGCGCGGGACGTAGCCGATCGCCTCGACCTCCAACGCGCAGTCCATCGGCGTGCGCCCGGCCTGCATCCGGGTGCGGGCCGGCAGCGCCTCGGCCGAGGAGAAGTAGGTGCGGTAGATGCGGTCGAACGCCTCCTGCTGGCGCTGGTCCTTCAGCCAGACGATGACCTTGAGCAGGCAGTCCATGTTCGAGCCGGCGGCCTCCACCAGCGCCTTCAGGTGGTCCATCACGATGCGCACCTGGCGCTCGAAGGGCAGGTCGGGGAAGGGGGGCGGGGGCTCGCCGCGGGCGCGGGCGGCGCGCAGGCGGGCGCAATAGTCCTCCTCGAAGGGCGGCAGGCCCGAGACGTAGATCATGTCGCCGTGGCGGACGCAGAGATTGAACGGCCCGCCGGTCTCGGGCACGGCGGGCGTGCGGATGACCTGCTTGTCCATGGCGAAGCTCCTCTCCTCTTTCCTCGCGGCGCGGCGGGAAGGATGCTAGGGGCGCGGCGGCGGCGCGTCAGCCGCCGCCATCGCCGTGACAGGAGGACCGCCCCGTGCCATCCGCGCCGGACCGCCCCATCGCCCTGCGCGCCGCCGAGGCGCCGCCGCGCGCCCGCGCCACGGGCTACCCGCCCGACCTCGCGCGCAAGGTCGAGGGGCGGGAGAAGCGGCCGCTCGGCGACCCGTTCGGGCTGAGGAATTTCGGCGTCAACCTGACCCGCCTCGCCCCCGGCGCGGCCTCCGCGCTGCGCCACGCCCACGCCACGCAGGACGAGTTCGTCTACGTGCTGGAGGGGAGCCCGACGCTCGTCACCGATGCCGGCGAGACGCCGCTCCAGCCCGGCATGTGCGCGGGCTTCCCCGCGGGCACCGGCGATGCGCACCACCTCGTCAACCGCACCGCGCGCGACGTGGTCTATCTCGAGATCGGCGACCGCTCGCCGGGCGACCGCGTGACCTATCCCGACGACGACCTGCGCGCGGAGATGGGCGCCGACGGCAAGTGGCGCTACAGCCGCAAGGACGGGACGCCGCTCTAGGGAGTGCCCGGCCATGCCCCTCCTGCTCGGCTGCATCGCCGACGACTTCACCGGCGCGACGGACCTCGCCAACACCCTCGTGCGCGGGGGGATGCGCGCGGTGCAGGTGATCGGCGTGCCGCAGGGGGCCCTGCCCGAGGCCGACGCGGTGATCGTGGCGCTCAAGTCGCGCACCGCGCCGCCGCGGGAGGCGGTGGCGGAGAGCCTCGCCGCCTGCGAGGCGCTGCTCGCCGCCGGGGCGCGGCAGGTCTTCTTCAAGTACTGCTCGACCTTCGATTCGACCGACGAGGGCAACATCGGCCCGGTGGCCGATGCCCTGCTGCGGCGCCTCGACGCCGGCTTCGCCCTGGCCTGCCCGGCCTTCCCGACCAACGGGCGGACGATCTACCAGGGGCACCTCTTCGTCGGCAGCGTCTTGCTGAACGAGAGCGGGATGGAGAACCACCCGCTGACGCCGATGCGCGATCCGAACCTGGTGCGCGTGCTGGGGCGGCAGACCGACGGCGCGGTGGGCCTCGTGCCCTATGCGGTGGTCGAGCAGGGCGCGGCGGCGATCCGGCGCGAGATGACGCGGCTCAGGGAGTCCGGCCGGCGCTACGCGATCGTGGACGCGCTGACGGACGCGCATCTGCTCGCCATCGGCGAGGCGGCGGAGCGGCATCCGCTGATCACCGGCGGATCGGGCGTGGCGATGGGGCTGCCCGCGAATTTCCGCCGCGCCGGGCTGCTGCCGGAGCGCGGCGCCGCGGCCGCCGCGCTGCCGCCCGGGCGCGGCCTCGCCGCGGTGGTGGCCGGGTCGTGCTCGCGCGCCACGCTCGGCCAGATCGGCCTGGTGCGGGACGCGGTGCCGACGCTCGAGCTCGACCCGCTGGCGACGCCGGACGCCGCCGCGCTGGCCGAGCAGGCGCTCGCCTGGGCGGCGGGGAGGCTCGCCGCCGACCGGCCGGTGGTGATCGCCGCCTCGGCGCCGCCGGAGAAGGTGGCGGCGCTGCAGGCGCGGCTCGGGCGCGAGGCGGCGGGCGCGCTGGTCGAGCAGGCGCTCGCCGCGGTGGCCGAGGGGCTGGTCGCGCGCGGCGTGCGGCGGCTGGTGGTGGCGGGGGGCGAGACGGCGGGCGCGGTGGTCTCGCGCCTCGGCGTGCGCGCCTTGCGCATCGGGGCGGAGATAGACCCCGGCGTGCCCTGGACCTACGCCGAGCCCGCCGGGCTGCACCTCGCGCTCAAGAGCGGCAATTTCGGCGCGCGCGACTTCTTCCTCAAGGCGTTCGCGATGCTGCCGGCGGAGGGCTGAGGGCGATGGACGAGCAGGCGCTGCGCGCGGCGATCTGCGCGCACGGGCGGTCGCTCTTCGCGCGCGGCTTCTCGGTCGGCTCGGCGGGCAACATCAGCGCGCGCCTGCCCGACGGCGTGCTGATCACGCCGACCAATTCCTGCCTCGGCCGGCTGGAGCCGGAGCGGATCAGCAGGCTCGACCGGGCGTGGCGGCACGTCTCGGGCGATCCGCCCTCGAAGGAGGTGTTCATGCACCGCGCCTTCCTGGAGGCGCGGCCGGAGGCGGGCGCGGTGGTGCACCTGCACTCGACGCACGCCACGGCGATCGCCTGCCTGGCGGCGCCGGGCGAGACCGCGCCGATCCCGCCGCTGACGCCCTACTTCGTCATGCGCGTCGGGCGGACGCTGCCGGTGGTGCCGTATTTCCGCCCGGGCGACCCGGCGATGGAGCCCGCGATCGCCGGGGCCGCGCGCGGCGGGGCGAAGGCGGTGCTGCTCGCCAACCACGGCCCGGTGGTGTGCGGCCGGACGCTGGACGAGGCGGTGCATGCCGCGGAGGAGCTGGAGGAGGCGGCGCGGCTCGCCCTGCTGCTGCGCGGGGCCGGCGCGCGGACGCTGACGCCGGGGCAGGTGGAGGAGCTGCTGGCGACCTTCGGGGGCTGACCGGCGCGGATGCGGCGGGCAGGGCGGCGGCGGAACGCGGCCGCGCCCGCCCTGTCCCGCCGCCCTTGACCAGAGCGGTACGAGTCCGCATGCCGCCCGCAACGGACTGGCATGCCCAGCCGCAGGAGACGAGAGGCCCATGACGGACGCTCCCGCCGCGACCGGCGTGCCGCCCGACCGCACCGCGCCCGCCGCGCACCCGATCGCGCCGCTGCTCGCCTCCCGCTGGAGCCCGCGCAGCTTCCTCGACCGTGAGGTGCCGGAGGAGATGCTGCGGCGCCTGCTCGAGGCGGCGCGCTGGGCGCCGAGCTGCTACAACGCGCAGCCCTGGCACTACGTCATCGCCCGCCGGCACCGCGAGCCGGAGGCCTTCGCCGCCCTGCTCGGCTGCCTCTCCTCGGGCAACCGCACCTGGTGCGCGCGGGCGCCGGTGCTGATGATCTCGGTGGCCCGCATGGACTTCCCGCAGAACGGCAGCCCCAACCGCCACGCCTGGCACGATCTCGGCGCCGCGAGCACGCTGCTCGCGCTGGAGGCGGCGGCGCTGGGGCTGCAGGCGCACCAGATGGCCGGCTTCGACGCCGCGAAGGCGCGCGCCGCCTGCGCCGTCCCCGAGGGCTACGAGCCGGTCGCGGCGATCGCCCTCGGCCATCCCGGCAGCCCGGACGCGCTCGCCGAGCCCTACCGGACGCGCGAGACCAGCCCGCGCATCCGCCGCCCGATCGAGGAATTCGGCTTCCTCGGCCGGTGGGGCGAGGCGCTCTGACGGCGGCCGACCCGGCCGCGCCTTCTGCCCGACCCTGGGGGGCGACCGCCAACGCCCCGGCCTGTGCCGACGCGGCCCGGCTTCGCGGTGGCGGAGGAGATGCGCGGCCCCGGCGGCCCCGAGGCGGAGGCGCTCCCGGCGCGCGGCGCGGCGCGGTCAGGCCGCGCTGCGCTGGCGCCGGCGCTGCTCCACGGCGGCCTCGAAGTCGAAGCTCAGGTGCCAGCCGACATGCGCGGCGAGCAGCGCCTCGGCGCCCGCCCCGTCGCCCGCGGCGAGCTTCGCCACCAGGGCCTCGTGCTCGCGCGCGAGGCGGGCCAGGTCGCGGTGCGGCGCGGCGAGGCCCCAGAGCACGGTGAGCTGCCGCGCCAGGCTGTGCCACACGGCGTGCAGCGTCGCGTTGCCGGAGGCGCGGCAGAGCTCGCCGTGGAACGCCTCGTCCGCGGCGACCGCGGCGACGGTGTCGGCCTGCGCGGCGGCGTGGCGCATGTGCTCCGCGGCGCGGCGCAGCGCGGCAAGGCTTTCCTCGGCGAGCCCGTTCTCCAGCGCGTCGCGCAGCGCGAGCGATTCGAGGGCGAGCCGGACCCGCATCAGTTCGGCCACGCCGCGGTTGGTGACCTGCATCAGCCGCATGCCCTTGTAGGGCGTGCTGACCACGATGCCCTGGCTCTCCAGCAGGCGCAGCGCCTCGCGCACGGGGACGCGGCTGATGCCGAGGTCGCGCGCGATCTCCGCCTCGACGAGGCGGTCGCCGGGCAGGAAGACGCCGCGCGCCGCGGCGGCGACCACGGCCTCCGCGGCCTGCTCGACCATCGTGCGCGGCTGCACGGGAAGGAGCCGGCGCACGGCGGCGGTGTCACGGGCGGCGGGCGAGGGCGAATCCGCCGCGCCGTCGTCCCGCGCGGCAGCGCTCGGGGCAGGGGTCAAGTCCATCACCATGTCGTTTCGCCGCCATCCGCTTGGGGCCGCCGGCACTCTAAATTCAATCTATTGGTTTAGGAAGCATGTTGCGACGGCGTTGCGACCCAATTTTGCGCCGATGCGCGGGTCGCGGTCGGAACGCCGGTCCGTGGGCCTGGCCTTGGCGAACCGGAAGGTTCCGCGCGACCCTGCGTTGGACCCTAACCTTGGTTATGCGCGTTCCGGTTGCGGGCCGACCGCGCCGCCGGGCCCCTTTGCCGCCCCGCTGGTTTGCGCCTAGACACGACGCGGGGCGCACGGCGGCCTTCCGCGGGATCGGACGGCGCGGCGCGCCCGGCACAGCAGGGAAGGCGCCGGAGGACACAGTGGCAGGCTCAGGCATGGACCCGATCGGCAGCGGCCTCGCGGTCGCACGCATCCTGCGCGAGTTCCTGGAGCGGGAGGCCCTGCCCGGCACCGGGGTCGAGCCCGCCCGGTTCTGGGGCGCCTACGAGGCGATCCTGCGCGACCTCGGCCCGCGCAACGCGGCGCTGCTCCGCAAGCGCGACGAGCTGCAGGCGCGCATTGACGCCTGGCACCACGACCATCCCGGCCGGCCGATCGATCTCGCCGCCTACCGTGCCTTCCTCGAGGAGATCGGCTACCTGGTCCCCGAGGGTCCCGACTTCCACATCGGCACCACCGGCGTGGACCCTGAGATCGCCGAGATCGCCGGGCCGCAGCTCGTCGTCCCCGTCTCCAACGCGCGCTACGCGCTGAACGCGGCGAACGCGCGCTGGGGCAGCCTCTACGACGCGCTCTACGGGACCGACGCGATCCCGCAGGAGGGGCCGCCCAGGCCCGGCTACGACCCCGAGCGCGGGCGCAAGGTGATCGAGCGCGCGCGCGGCATCCTCGACCAGGCGGTGCCGCTCGCCCGCGGCAGCCACCGCGACGCGACGGGCTACCGCTTCGAGCAGGGGGCGCTGGTCGTGGCGCTGCGCGACGGCGCCGAGACCGGTCTCGCGCGCCCGGGCCAGTGCGTCGGCTACCTCGGCGATCCGCATGCGCCAGCCTCGCTCGTCTTCGTCAACCACGGCCTGCACATCGAGGTGCGGATCGACCGGAACCATCCGGTCGGCAGGGACGATCCGGCCGGCATCGCCGACGTGGTGATCGAGTCCGCCGTCACCACGATCATGGACTGCGAGGACTCGGTCGCCGCGGTGGACGCCGAGGACAAGGTCGCCGTCTATCGCAACTGGCTCGGCCTGATGAAGGGCGACCTCGAGGCGACGTTCGAGAAGGGCGGGCGGACGATGACGCGCCGCCTTAACCCGGACCGGGTGTTCCAGCGCCCGGCCGGCGGCGGCATCACGCTGCGCGGGCGCAGCCTGATGCTGGTGCGCAACGTCGGCCACCACATGATGACCGACGTCGTGCTCCTCGACGGGCGGGAGACGCCGGAGACGATCCTGGATGCGATGTGCACCGTCGCCATCGCCCTGCACGACATCCGCGGCCGGCGGATGAACTCCCGCACCGGCAGCATCTACATCGTCAAGCCGAAGATGCACGGGCCGGAGGAGGTGGCCTGGGCCAACGAGCTGTTCGCGCGCGTCGAGGACGCCTTCGGCCTGCCGCGCGAGACGCTCAAGATGGGCATCATGGACGAGGAGCGCCGCACCACGGTCAACCTCAAGGAGTGCATCCGCGCGGCGAAGGACCGGGTGGTGTTCATCAACACCGGCTTCCTCGACCGCACCGGCGACGAGATCCACACCTCGATGGAGGCCGGGGCGATGGTGCGCAAGAACGACATGCGCAACACGCCCTGGATCAGGGCCTACGAGGACTGGAACGTGGATGTCGGCCTCGCCTGCGGCCTGCGCGGGCGGGCGCAGATCGGCAAGGGCATGTGGGCCGCGCCCGACGCCATGGCGGCGATGCTCGAGCAGAAGATCGCCCATCCGAAGGCGGGGGCGAACACCGCCTGGGTGCCCTCGCCGACCGCCGCGACGCTGCACGCGCTGCACTACCACCAGGTGGACGTCGCCGCGCGGCAGGAGGAGATCGCGCGCGGCGGGCGGCGGGCGAATCTCGACGACCTGCTGACGATCCCGCTCGCCGGGAACACCAACTGGGCGCCCGAGGAGGTGCAGGCGGAGCTCGACAACAACGCGCAGGGCATCCTCGGCTACGTGGTGCGCTGGGTGGACCAGGGCATCGGCTGCTCCAAGGTGCCCGACATCAACGACGTGGCGCTGATGGAGGACCGCGCCACGCTCCGCATCTCCTCCCAGCACATCGCCAACTGGCTGCGCCACGGCGTGACCACGCGCGCGCAGGTGGAGGAGACGCTGAGGCGCATGGCGGCGGTGGTGGACCGGCAGAACGCGGGCGATCCGGCCTACACGCCGATGGCGCCGCGCTTCCACGGGCCGGCCTTCCGGGCGGCCTGCGACCTGGTGTTCGAGGGGCGCGCGCAGCCGAACGGCTACACGGAGTTCGTCCTGACGGCGCGCCGGCGGGAGGCGAAGGCGGCGCGGCGGCGGGGCGGATAGCGCGCGCCGCATCGCGACGACCCCCGGCGGGCTCCGCCCGCTCGGCGACGGGGCGCCGGCGGTCCGCGTGCGGATCGGCGGCATCCTGCGCCGGCGGGCGCGTCGGGCCATGCGCCTGCCCCGCGTCTGGCGCATGGCCCGACGCGCCATCCCGGACCGGCGCGGATCTTGCTGCGACGCCGTCCCGGGTGGGATCTTTTTCTGAGCATCTCCGTCGGGAGTTCCCAGCCCATGGCCGAGACCACCCCGGGCGGCCGCGCCCTGCGCGTGAGCGCGGGCGTGCTGATCGCCGCCGCCGTCGTCTGCGCCGCGCTCGCGATGGGGCTGCGCCAGAGCTTCGGCCTGTTCCTCGCGCCGATGACCGCGGCCCATGCCTGGTCCGCCTCCGGCTTCGCCTTCGCCATCGCCCTCCAGGTGCTGCTCAACGGTGTGTTCCAGCCGATCTGCGGCCAGATCGCCGACCGCATCGGCGGGCGGCCCGTGATCGTCGGCGGGGCGCTGCTCTACCTGGTCGGCATTCTCGGCATGGCGCTGTCGGACGGGCTGCCGCTCTTCACCTTCTTCGCCGGGCTGGTGATGGGAGTGGCGGTCTCGGCGGCGGGGATGCCGGTGATCATCGCCTCGCTCACGCGGCAGTTGCCGGAGACGCTCCGCAGCCGCGCGGTCGGCGCGGGGACGGCCGGGTCCTCCTTCGGGCAGTTCCTGGTGGTGCCGCTTTCCGGCGCGGCGATCGCGCTCTGGGGCTGGCAGGGCGCGCTGTTCGCCATGGCGGCGGCGTCGCTGCTGATGATCCCGCTCGCCCTGCCGATCAACGACCGGCCGGGGACCGGCGCCGCGCAGGCCGCCCCCGCCGCCGGCGCTGCCGCCCCCGCCGCGCCGGACGAGACGGCGCGCGCGGCGCTGGGCAAGGCCGTGGGCGATCGCAGCTTCTGGTTCCTGTTCTTCGGCTTCTTCGTCTGCGGCCTGCATGTGAGCTTCCTCACGGTGCACCTGCCCGGCTTCATCGCCGCCTGCCACCTGCCGATCACCGTCGGCGCGGCAGCGATCAGCCTGATCGGGCTGTTCAACGTCGCGGGCTCGCTGGTCTCGGGCGAGCTCGCGGGGCGCTGGAAGCGGCGCGAGCTGCTGGTCGGCATCTACGCCTGCCGCGGCGTGCTGATGACCGCGTTCTTCTTCGCGCCGAAGACCACCGAGACGGTGCTGGTCTTCTCCGCCCTGATGGGCGTGCTGTGGCTGTCCACCGTGCCGCCGACCGTGGCGCTCTGCGCGCGGAACTTCGGCACGCGCTGGCTGGCGACGATCTTCGGCCTGGTGTTCCTCGGCCACCAGATCGGCGGCTTCAGCGGTGCCTTCCTCGGCGGCGTGGTCTTCGACCGCACCGGCAGCTACGACCTGATGTGGATCATCGGCATCCTCGCCGCCGCCTTCGCCGCGCTGGTGCACCTGCCGGTGCGCGACGGGCCGCGCGTCGCGGCGCCGGCCCCGGCGACGGCCTAGGGTTCGGCGCGCATCCGCGCTACACCTCCGCACCGGCACGGACTCGCCGGCGGACGGAGGGAGGGGAGGGGAATGATGGTGCCCTACGGGCTCGGGCGACGCGGGCTTCTGCTGGGCGCGGCGGCGCTCGGCGTCGGCCGGCAGGCGGCGGCGCAACCGGCGGGCGGCCGTGGCCCGATGCCGCATGCCTGGCTGTTCGGCGCCTGGACCGGCGGCCTCTTCCCGCCGATCGCGACGCGCGGGCCGGGCTGCTTCGAGCAGCCGACGGTCATCTTCACGCGCGACGTGGTCTTCCGCGTCTCCCTGCTCGACATCGCCTACCGCCAGCGGCTGATCGAGACCGTGGCGGGGCGTGCGGACGGCTCGCTCGAGATCCGCCTCGTGCCGCTGCCGGGGGTGAGCGGCTTCGGCGGGCGGACGCCGCCCGACCTCGGCTTCGGCTGCTCCGGCAACCCGAACCTGCTGCGCGTGGAGCGCCGCGGGCCGGACGAGATCGCCTTCACCGACTGCGCCGAGTTCCCCTCGCCGCTGCGCCGCTGCACCACCGAGCCCTGAGGCCCGCCACCGCCATGCGCATCGCCCTGATCCACGCCCTCCGCCACTCGCCGCCGCCGATCGAGGCCGCCTTCGCCAGGCTCTGGCCTGAGGCGCGGCTGATGAACCTGCTCGACGACAGCCTCTCGGCCGACCTCGCGCGCGACGGGCGGCTGACCGAGGAGATGACGCGGCGGTTCCTGACGCTTGCGCGCTACGCGGCGGGCACGGGGGCGCAGGGCATCCTGTTCACCTGCTCCGCCTTCGGCCCCTGCATCGAGGCCTGCGCGCGCGACCTCGCGCCGCTGCCCGTGCTCAAGCCGAACGAGGCGATGATCGAGGAGGCGGCGAAACTCGGCACGCGCATCGGCCTGCTCGCGACCTTCCCCGCCACGCTCGACTCCATGCCGCCGGAATTCCCGCCCGGCGTGACGGTGGTGCCGAGGCTCGCCGAGGGGGCGCTGGCGGCGCTCGACCGCGGCGATGCGGCGGAGCACGACCGCCTGGCGGCGGAGGCCTCGAAGGCGCTGGCCGATTGCGACGCGATCGCGCTCGGCCAGTTCAGCCTGGCGCGCGCGGCGCCGCTGGTCGCGGCGGCGACCGGCAGGCCGGTGCTGACGACGCCGGAGAGCGCGGTGCGGAAGCTGAGGGCGCTGCTCGGCGCCTGACGCGTCGGCCGGGGCGGGCGCCGGAGAAACCGTCGCAGAGCATCGGGCGCATCGCCCCGGATCCGCACGGTCGCGCCACGGCCGAGGCGCATCGCGCTGTTGTGGTCCGTTCGCGCGGCAGCGTGAGCCGTCGCTGCCTGGTCGCCGGACCCCGGCGCGAGGATGCGGTGGTCGGGCCAGGGCGTGGCAGCAGGACGGCGTCGGCCACAGGACCTCGGCCACCGTCCGTGCCCTGTATCGGCCGGCGTCGGCGCTCGTTGCGACCGGACCGGGGCGGGGCGCTGCCACCCGCCCGGTTCCCTGCGGCCCGGCGTTGCCAGGCGCGGCCGGGCCCTGCCGCCAGGGCGAGGCGGGTGCGCCGAGCGGATGACCTTCCTGCCGACGGATTACGGCGTGCCGTTCAGCGTGGCCGGATCCTACACGCGTCCCGGGGATGGTGCGCTGCCGCCGGCATGCCGCGCCACCGCTCGCCGCACGGGCGGAGCAAGGCGTGCGGGCGCCGCCTGGCGGAGGCGGGCTGCACGGCGCTGGCGGAGGTGTACACGTGCTCGGCTGATCGGGCCGGACTCGCCCGCATCGGGCCGGCGGTTTCCAACCCTGAGCACTCGCGGGAAAGCCAACGGCTTGCGGGACGGGAGTGGCGCGCCCGAGAGGATTCGAACCCCTAACCCTCAGATCCGTAGTCTGATGCTCTATCCAATTGAGCTACGGGCGCCCAAGGCGTCGGCTGCCGCCGCCGGTCGGGAGGCCGGGGAGATAGCGGAGCCGGCCGCGCTCCGCAACCCCCGCCGTCGCCTCAGGCGGCGAGCTTCTCCAGCTCCCGCACCACCGCCTCGCCCATCACCGTGGTGCCGACGCGCGCCATTCCCGGCTGCATGATGTCGGCGGTGCGCAGGCCCCCCGCGAGCACGCGCTCCACCGCGCGCTCGACCAGCCGGGCCTCCTCCTCCAGGCCGAAGGACCAGCGCAGCAGCATCGCGAAGGAGAGGATCTGCGCGCAGGGGTTGGCGATGCCCTTGCCGGCGATGTCGGGGGCGGAGCCGTGCACCGGCTCGTACAGCGCATGGCGCCGGCCGGCGGAATCCGGGGCGCCGAGGGTCGCCGAGGGCAGCATGCCGAGCGATCCGGTCAGCGCCGCGGCAAGGTCCGAGAGCAGGTCGCCGAACAGGTTGGAGGCCACGATCACGTCGAACTGCTTCGGGCGCGAGGCGAGCTGCATGGCGCAGTTGTCGGCGTACATGTGGGTCAGCTCGACCTCGGGGAACTCGCTCCGGCCGATCTCGCCGACCACGGCGCGCCAGAGGCGGCCCGACTGCATCACGTTCGCCTTGTCCACCGAGCAGAGCTTGTTGCCCCGCTTGCGCGCCAGCTCGAAGGCGATCCGGGCGACGCGGGCGATCTCGTCCTCGGTGTAGACCTCGGTGTCCACGCCGCGCCGCCTGCCGTCGGGCATGGTCTCGATGCCGCGCGGCTCGCCGAAATAGATGCCGCCCGTGCTCTCGCGGACGATCATGATGTCGAGGCCCCGGACCAGCTCCTTCTTGAGCGAGGAGGCGTCGGCCAGGGCGTCGAGCACGATCGCCGGGCGCAGGTTGGCGAACAGGCCGAGCTCCTTGCGCAGCCGCAGGATGCCGAGCTCGGGGCGCTTCTCGAAGGGCAGCCCGTCCCACTTCGGCCCGCCGACGCTGCCGAACAGCACCGCGTCCGCCGCCCTCGCCTTGGCGAGCGTGGCGTCGGAGATCGGCGCGCCCTCGGCGTCTATGGCGGCGCCGCCGACGAGGCCCTCCTCCAGGTCGAAGGTGACCTTGCGGCGGCGGTCGAGCCAGTCGATGACGCGCAGCACCTCGCGCATCACCTCGGGCCCGATGCCGTCGCCGGGGAGGACCAGGAGCTTCTTGTTGGCGGGCATCGCGGACGGGTCCCCCTCGGGCTGGTCGGGTCAGGCGTAGAGCCAGGGCTGGGCGGCGCGCTGCTTCGCCTCGAAGGCGTCGATCGCCGCCGCGTGCTGCAGCGTCTGGCCGATGTCGTCGAGGCCGTTGAGCAGCAGATGGCGGCGCAGCGGGTCCACCTCGAAGGGGATCTCCTCGCCGTTCGGCCGCACCACCACCTGGCGCTCGAGGTCCACGGTGAGGCGGGCGTTGCCGCCCATCCGCGCGTCCTCCATCAGCCTCTCGCAGACCTCGCGCGGCAGCTTCACCGGCAGGATGCCGTTCTTGAAGCAGTTGTTGTGGAAGATGTCCGCGAAGGAGGGCGCGATGACGCAGCGGATGCCGAAGTCGAGCAGCGCCCAGGGCGCGTGCTCGCGGGAGGAGCCGCAGCCGAAATTCTCGAAGGCGATCAGGATCTCCGCCCTGCGGTAGGGCTCCTGGTTGAGGACGAAGTCGGGGTTCTCCGACCCGTCCTCGCGGTAGCGGAAATTGGCGAAGAGGTGCCTGCCGAAGCCCGCGCGCGTGATGGCCTTGAGGAACCGCGCCGGTATGATCTGGTCGGTGTCCACGTTCGCCCGCGGCAGGGGCGCGGCGATCCCCGTCAGGGTGGTGAAGGGCTTCACGCCAGCGCCTCCCTCGGCTGGTAGTCGCGCACGTCCACGAAGTGCCCGGCGATCGCCGCGGCCGCCGCCATCGCCGGCGAGACCAGGTGGGTCCGCCCGCCGGGTCCCTGCCGGCCCTCGAAATTGCGGTTCGAGGTGCTGGCGCTGCGCTGCCCGGGCCGGAGCTTGTCCGGGTTCATGCCGAGGCACATGGAGCAGCCGGCCTCGCGCCACTCGAACCCGGCCTCCCGGAGGATGCGGTCGAGCCCCTCCGCCTCCGCCTGCTTCTTCACCAGGCCCGAGCCGGGCACGACCATCGCCCGCACCCCCTCGGCGACCTTGCGGCCCTTCACGATGGCGGCGGCGGCGCGGATGTCCTCGATGCGGCTGTTGGTGCAGGAGCCGATGAAGACGACGTCCACCTTGAGGTCGGTGAGCCGCTGCCCCGGCGTCAGGCCCATGTACTCCAGCATGCGGCGCATCTGCGCGCGCTTCGCCTCGTCCGGCTCCTCCTCCGGGTCCGGCACCGTGCCGGTGATGGGCAGCACCGCCTCCGGATTGGTGCCCCAGGTCACCTGCGGGGCGATCTCGTGCGCCGCGAGCCGCACCTCCCTGTCGAAGCGCGCGCCGGGGTCGGAGGGCAGGGTGCGCCACCAGGCGAGGGCGCGCTCGAACGCCTCGCCCTTCGGGCCGAGGGGGGTGCGCCGGATGTATTCGAAGGTGGTCTCGTCCGGCGCGATCATGCCGGCGCGCGCGCCGGCCTCGATGGACATGTTGCACACCGTCATGCGCCCGGCCATGTCGAGGGCGCGGATGGCATCGCCCGCGTACTCGATCACGTGCCCGGTGCCGCCCGCCGTGCCGATGCGGCCGATGATGGCGAGGATGATGTCCTTCGCCGTGCAGCCGAAGGCGAGGTTGCCCTCGACCAGCACGCGCATGTTCCTCGCCGGCTTCTGCAGCAGCGTCTGCGTCGCCAGCACGTGCTCCACCTCCGACGTGCCGATGCCGAAGGCGAGCGCGCCCATCGCGCCGTGGGTGCTGGTGTGGCTGTCGCCGCAGACGATCGTCATCCCGGGCAGCGAGCGGCCGAGTTCGGGGCCGATGACGTGCACGATGCCCTGCCGCTCGTCGAGCAGCGGGATGTAGGGGACGCCGAATTCCCTGACGTTCCTCTCCAGCGTCTCGACCTGCAGCCGGCTCTCGGGGTCGGTGATGCCGGTGCGGCGCGATTCGTCGGTGGCGATGTTGTGGTCCACCACCGCGAGCGTCGCGTCGGGGCGGCGCACCCTGCGCCCCGCCGCGCGCAGGCCGTCGAAGGCCTGTGGCGTCGTCACCTCGTGGGTGAGGTGGAGGTCGATGTAGAGCAGCGCCGTGCCGTCCGGCAGCGTCTCGACGACGTGCGCGTCCCAGATCTTGTCGAACAGCGTGCGCGGCTTCCGCTCCGGCATCGTCCTCTCCTCCGCCCGCTCAGCCCTGCGGCTGCTCGGCGGGCTGCTCGCCCGCCGCCGCGCCCTCGGCCACCACCGCGGCGCCGCCCTTGGCGCGGGCGGCCGCCGCGCCGCCCAGACGCTCGGCGATGCGCGCCGACTTCCCGGTGCGGCCGCGCAGGTAGTAGAGCTTCGCGCGCCGCACCCGGCCGCGGCGGACCACCTGGATCTCGGTGACGTTCGGGCTGTAGAGCGGGAACACGCGCTCCACCCCCTCGCCGTAGCTGATCTTGCGCACGGTGAAGTTGCTGTTCAGGCCGCGGTTGGAGCGCGCGATGACGACGCCCTCGTAGGCCTGGGTGCGGATGCGCTCGCCCTCGACCACCTTCACCATCACGCGCACGGTGTCGCCGGGGCCGAATTCGGGCACCGGCCGGGAGGCGGCGAGGCGGGCCATCTGCTCCGCCTCGAACTGCTGCAACAGGTTCATCGGTCTGGTCCTTCCTCGCGTCTCGTTTAGGCGGCTCCGGCCGCCCGTGGCAATCGGGTGATCCCCGCCCCCGGCCCGCCGCGGGCGGCGTCGGCGGGCGACGCGTCCGGCCGTTGCCGGCGCGCCGCCTCGTATCGCGCCCACAGGTCGGGGCGGCGCTCGCGGGTGATCCGCTCCGCCTCCGCCCGCCGCCAGCGCGCGACCTCGGCGTGGTGGCCGGAGAGCAGCACCTCCGGCACGCGTCGGCCCTGCCACTCCGCCGGGCGGGTGTAGTGGGGGTATTCGAGGAGGCCCGCGGCGTGGCTCTCCTCCTCGGCGCTCGCCGCCAGGCCCATCACGCCCGGCAGCAGGCGGACGCAGGCGTCGAGCAGCACCAGTGCCGCCGGCTCCCCGCCGGAGAGCACGTAGTCGCCGATCGAGACCTCGCGCATGCCGCGCGCCTCGATCACGCGCTGGTCCACGCCCTCGTAGCGGCCGCAGAGCAGGATGCAGCCCGGCCCGGCGGCGAGATCGCGCACCATCGCCTGGTCGAGCAGCACGCCGCGCGGCGTCAGGTAGATCAGCGGCCGGGCCGGGTCGCCGCCGGCGAGCGCCGCGCCCACCGCCGCGTCCACCACGTCGGGCCGCATCACCATCCCCGCCCCGCCGCCGAAGGGCGCGTCGTCCACGCTGCGGTGGCGGTCGGTGGCGAAGGCCCGGATGTCCGTCGCCTCCAGCCGCCAGCGCCCCTCGCGCAGCGCCTTGCCGGCGAGGGAGAAGCCGAGCGGGCCGGGGAACATCTCCGGGAAGAGGGTGAGGACGGAGGCGTGCCAGGCCATCACGCGGCGTCCTCCGGCCGCACCTCGATCTCGGCCGGCGGCTCCACGACGATCCGGCCGGCGGCGAGGTCCACCACCGGCACCGCCGCCCTGGTGAAGGGCACCAGCCGCTCGCCCCCGCCCGGCGCGCCGTCGAGCACCAGGAAGGGGCCGCCGCCGTAATCCTCCACCGCGCGCACGCGGCCGAGCTTCTCCCCCGAGGCCGTCTCGGCGACGAGGCCGATCAGGTCGGCGCAGTAGAACTCCTCCGGCTCCTCCGGCGGCGGCAGCCGGTCGCGCTCGACATAGAGCCTCGTGCCGGTCAGCCGCGCCGCGGCGTCGCGGTCGCTGACGCCCTCGATCTCGGCCAGCCCGTCGCCCTTCAGGGTCACCCGGAACTGCCGCGTCCCGCTCTCGTCGGTCAGCGGGCCATAGGCGGCGATGGCGGCCGGGTCGGCGGTGAAGCTGCGCAGCCGCACCAGGCCGCGCACGCCGTGCGGCCGGCCGATCTCGCCCACCAGGATGCGCTTGGCGCCCGCCATCGCCTGTGGTCCGCCCGCCGCCGGCCGCGCGTCCGACCTCAGCCGGCCGCCGCGGCCGCCTTCGCCGCCGCGCGCTCCTGCGCCTTCTTCTTCGGCGCGGCGCTCTTCGGCTGCTCGCGGATCTCCGGCATCGGCGCGAGGCCGGCCTTGCCGAGGAACTTCGCGACGCGCTCCGTCGGCTGCGCGCCCTGGCCCTTCCAGTGCTGGATGCGCTCGGCGAACAGGCGCACGCGGTCCGGGTGGTCGGAGGGCAGCATCGGGTTGTAGCTGCCGACCTTCTCGACGAAGCGGCCGTCGCGCGGCGAGCGGCTGTCGGCCACCACGATGTGGTAGTAGGGGCGCTTCTTCGCGCCGGCGCGGGCGAGGCGGATCTTGAGGCCCATCGGTTCCTTCGGTGCTCCTGCTTGGTCCCTGTCGGTGGTGGTCAGTAGGGTCGCTGGCGGCCGCCGCCGGGGAGCAGCGCGGCGAGCCCGCCGCGCATCAGCCCCTTCTGGCCGAGCTTGTTCATCCGCTTCATCATCGCGGACATGTCGTCGAACTGCTTGAGCAGACGGTTCACCTCCTGGACGGAGGTGCCGGAGCCGGCGGCGATGCGCCGCTTGCGGCTCGCCTTGATGATCTCCGGCCGCCGCCGCTCCTGCGGCGTCATCGAGCTGATGATCGCGGCCTGGCGCTTGAGGACGGACTGGTCGAGGTTCGCCTGCTCGATCTGCTCCTTCATCCTGCCGATGCCGGGGAGCATGCCGAGGATGCCGGAGAGCGAGCCCATCCTGCCGATCTGCTTGAGCTGCGCCGCGTAGTCCTCGAGGTCGAACTGCCCCTTCTGCATCCTGGCCGCGAGCTTCTCGGCCTGCTCGCGATCAATGGTCTCGGCGGCCTTCTCGACCAGCGAGACGATGTCGCCCATGCCGAGGATGCGCGAGGCGATGCGGTCGGGGTGGAAGTCCTCGAGCGCGTCGAGCTTCTCGCCGGCGCCGAGCAGCTTGATCGGCGCGCCGGTGACCGCGCGCATGGAGAGGGCGGCGCCGCCGCGCGCGTCGCCGTCCACGCGCGTCATCACGATGCCGGTGACGCCGACCTTCTCCTGGAAGGCCCTGGCGGTGTTGACCGCGTCCTGGCCGGTCATGGCGTCCACGACCAGCAGCGTCTCGTGCGGGCGCGTCGCCGCCTTCACCGCCGCGGCCTCGGCCATCAGCGCCTCGTCAATGGCGAGGCGGCCGGCGGTGTCGAGGATCACCACGTCGTAGAGCTCGCGCCGCGCGACGTCCATCGCGCGCGCCGCGATCGCGAGCGGTCCCTCCCCGGCCACGATCGGCAGGCTCGTCACCCCCGCGCGCTCGGCGAGCTGGGCGAGCTGGAGCTGCGCCGCCGGGCGCTGCACGTCGAGGCTCGCGAGCAGCACCTTCCTCCGCTCGCGCGTCCGGAGCCGGAGCGCGATCTTCGCCGCGGTGGTGGTCTTGCCCGAGCCCTGCAGGCCGACCATCAGGACCGGCACCGGCGCCGGCGCGTTGAGGTCGAGGCCGCGCCTGCCGTCGTCGCCCGCGCCGCCGCCGAGCGCCTCGACCAGCGCGTCGTGGACGATCTTCACCACCTGCTGCGCGGGCGAGACGGAGCGGATCACCTCCTGCCCCACCGCGCGCTCGCGCACCCTGGCGATCAGCTCCTTGACGACGGGCAGGGCGACGTCGGCCTCGAGCAGCGCGACGCGGACCTCGCGCAGCGCGTCGTTGACGTCGGACTCCGAGAGCGCGCCGCGGCGGCGCAGCTTGTCGAAGACCCCGGTCAGTCGGCTGGACAGCGCCTCGAACATCGGCGGTCCGTGTGCTCCCGTATCGTTGCGGACGCCCCAAAACCGAACGCGCCGCTGCGCGAGCCTTCGCGGAGCGGCGGAGCCCCCACGGGGGCCGAGGGTTCGGGGGTGGCCCGAGAAGGGGGGGTAGCTACGCCCCGCAGGCCGCCCGGTCAAGCGATCCGCTCCCGATGCCCGCGCCTGCGGCGGCCGTCCGGCCGCCACCGGCGCTGCGGCGCAGGCGCCATGGGACCGGCGTCCCGGGCCGCCCATTGGCCGACGCTACTTCGGCGCCAGCACCATGATCATCTGGCGGTTCTCCATCCGCGGGAACTGCTCGACCTTGATCGCGTCGCCGAGGTCGTTGCGGATGCGCTCCAGCACCTTGGCGCCCAGGTCCTGGTGCGCCATCTCGCGCCCGCGGAAGCGGAGGGTGACCTTGACCTTGTCGCCTTCCTCGAGGAAGGACCGCATCGCCCGCATCTTCACGCCGTAGTCGTGCTCGTCGATGTTCGGGCGGACCTTGATCTCCTTGACCTCGACGATCTTCTGCTTCTTGCGCGCCTCGTTGGCCTTCTTCTGCTGTTCGTACTTGTACTTCCCGTAATCGAGGATCTTGGCCACCGGCGGCACGGCATTGGGGCTGATCTCGAGCAGGTCGAGGCCGGCGTCGTAGGCGCGCTGCAGCGCCTCTCGGGTGCTCACCACCCCGATCATCTGACCGTCCTGGTCGATCAGGCGGACCTGGGGGACGCGGATCTCCTCGTTGACCCGCGGGCCCTCGCGGGTCGGCATCTGGGCGGGCATCGGTGCTCTGGCTATGGCTCAGCTCCTTCGGATGTGGAAACGATAACGCATAATATGGACGGCGCGTCAGCCCGTCGCAACCTTGAGATCAGGCGGCGCGGCCTCCGCCGCAAGGCGTGAAACGGCCTCCTGCAGCCCGAGCGTCTCCTGCTCCCGCCCGGGCAGGCGCCGCAGCACCAGGCTGCGCTCCTCCGCCTCGCGCCGGCCGACGATGGCCAGCACCGGCACCCGCCGGTCGATGTGGTCCACGACCTTGCGGTTGATCTTCTCGTTGCGCAGATCGAGCTCCACCCGCAGCCCGGCCTTGCGCAGCGCCTCCGCCGCCTCGCGCGCGAAGGACGCGGCATCGTCCACGATGGTCGCCACGGCCGCCTGCACCGGCGCGAGCCAGAGCGGGAAACGTCCGGCGTGCTGCTCGATCAGGATGCCGAGGAAGCGCTCGAAGCTGCCGAGGATGGCCCGGTGCAGCATGACGGGACGCCTGCGGCTGCCGTCCTCGGCGACGTACTCGGCCCCGAGCCGCTCGGGCAGTACGAAGTCCACCTGCAGCGTGCCGCACTGCCATTCCCGCCCGATCGCGTCGCGCAGCACGAATTCGAGCTTCGGCCCGTAGAAGGCGCCCTCCCCGGGGTTCAGCGCATAGGCGACGCCGGCGATCCGGCAGGCCTCCTTCAGCGCCGCCTCCGCCCGGTCCCAGGTCGCGTCGTCGCCGGCCCGCACCGGCGGGCGGTCGGAGAACTTCACCGTGAACTCCGGGAAGCCGAGGTCGCGGTAGATCGAGGCGAGGAGGTCCACGAACCGCGCCGTCTCCTCCGCGATCTGGTGCTCCTCGCAGAAGATGTGCGCGTCGTCCTGGGTGAAGGCGCGCACGCGCATGATCCCGTGCAGCGCGCCGGAGGGCTCGTAGCGGTGGCAGGAGCCGAACTCCGCCATGCGCAGCGGCAGTTCGCGGTAGGAGCGGACCCCCTGGTTGAAGATCTGCACGTGGCAGGGGCAGTTCATCGGCTTCAGCGCGAGCACGCGGTCCTTCTCGCCCTCGTCCTCGACGGTGGCGATGAACATGTGCTCGCGGAACTTCTCCCAGTGGCCGGAGGCCTCCCAGAGCCGGCGGTCGAGGAGCTGCGGCGTGCGCACCTCCTGGTAGCCGGCGGCCTCGAGGCGCCGGCGCATGTAGCCCTCCACCGTGCGGTAGAGCCGCCAGCCCTTCGGGTGCCAGAAGACGCTGCCGACCGCCTCCTCCTGGAGGTGGAACAGCTCCATCTCCTTGCCGATCCTGCGGTGGTCGCGCCGCTCCGCCTCCTCGAGCTGGTGGAGATAGGCCTCCAGCTCCTTCTGGTCGCGCCAGGCGGTGCCGTAGATGCGATGGAGCATCGGGTTGCGATGGTCGCCCCGCCAGTAGGCGCCGGCCACCTTCATCAGCTTGAAGGCGGTGCCGACATCGCCGGTCGTGCGCATGTGCGGGCCGCGGCAGAGGTCGAGCCACTCGCCCTGGCGGTAGATCGAGATCACCTCGTCCGGCGGCAGGTCGCGGATGATCTCGGCCTTGTAGCGCTCGCCCTTCGCCTCGAAGAAGCGGATCGCCTCCTCGCGCGGCCATTCCTCGCGCACGAAGGGGGCGTTGCGGGCGACGATCTCGCGCATCTTCGCCTCGATCGCCGGGAAGTCGTCCGGGGTGAAGGGCTGGTTGCGGGCGAAGTCGTAGTAGAAGCCGTTCTCGATCGGCGGGCCGATCGTCACCTGCGTGCCCGGGAACAGCTCTTGCACCGCCTCCGCCAGCACATGGGCGGCGTCGTGGCGGATCAGCTCCAGCGCCTCGGGGTCCTTGCGGGTGATGAAGCGGACGCTGGCGTCCCGGTCGAGCCTGGTGGCGAGGTCCACGACCTTGCCGTCCACGCTCATGGCGAGCGCCGCCCTGGCGAGGCCGGGCCCGATCGCGGCGGCGATCTCCGTGCCCGTGACCGGCCCGTCGAAGCGCCGCACGGATCCGTCGGGCAGGGTGATCGCAGGCATGGGGCCGGATGTCCTTCCTGTCTTCGCTGCTGCGCGCGGGAACTCCGCCCCGGGCGGAGAGAACGGGGCGGGGGGCCGGACCATGGGGACCGCGCTCCCGGCGGTCAAGGCGCCGCAGCCGTGGCGCCGCGGTCCCGCCCGCCCGGCGCGCCTGCGGTCAACCCCGCCAGCGCCGCCACGACCTGCCGGGGCTCCAGCGCCGCCAGCGGCGCTTGGCGCAGCACCGCCACCGCCGGGCCGCGCGGGGCGCAGAGCGCGGGATCGCTGTCCTCGCCGAACAGCGCCAGGGTCGGGCAGCCGCAGGTCGCGATCAGGTGGATCGGCCCGGTGTCGTTGCCCACCGCCAGCGCCGCCCGCCGGGCCAACGCGCCGAGATCGGCGAAGCCGGTCCGTCCGGTCAGGTCCACCGTTCCCGGCGCGCGCGCCAGGATCGTCGCCGCGAGCGGCGCCTCGGCCGCCCCGCCGACGACGACGCAACGCAGGTCCCCCAGCATCGCCGCGAGCTCGCCATAGCGCTCGGCCGGCCAGCGCTTGGCCGGGCGACCCGGCGACGCGCCGGGAACCAGCAGCGCGAAGCGCGCGGGCAGCTCGAACCGCGCGAGGTCGCCGTCCAGCCAGGACAGGTCGGGCGGGGGGAACTCGGTGATCCCGGCCATCTCGAGCTGCTCGCGCTGGCGCTCGACCGTGTGCATCTCGTCGCGCCGCGGGTTGGCGTGCGGATGCGAGCAGCCCCGCGCGATTCCGGACCAGCCTGCCGCCCGCCCCACGAACCGGCGGTAGCGCGAGGAGCGCCCCGAGGTCTGGAGATCGTAGACGAAGTCGAACCGCGCCGCGCGCAGCCGCCGCGCCAGCCGCCACAGGCCGGCGAGGTCGGTCCAGGCCGGGCGGCCGTCGCTCCAGACCTCGTCGAACCAGGGACTGCGCCGCGCCAGCTCGGCGTAGGGGTGCGTGGTCAGCAGCGTGATGCGCGCGGCCGGGTGACGGGCGCGGATCGCCGCGAAGGAACCGAAGGCGAGGGCGAAATCGCCCAGCGCGGCGAGCTTGATGACGAGGATCCGCCCAGCCTCGGCGGACGGCGCCGGCGGCGGGCTCGCGGCCGGATTCACAGCAGTTCCCTGTAGACGGCGAGGGTGGCGCGCTGCATCGCCTCGGTGGTGTAGCCGCCCTCCACCACCGCCCGGCGCGCCCGCGCCCCCATCGCCGCGCGCGCCTCCGCCGGCAGGGCGAGAGCGCCGGCCAGCGCCGCGGCCAGCGCCGCCGCATCGCCGGGCGGGACGCGCCAGCCCGTCTCGCCCTCGGCCACCGTCTCGCGCGCCGCGCCATGGTCGGCGGCGATCACCGGCCGGCCCATGGCCTGGGCCTCGATCACGGTGCGGCCGAAGGCCTCGGGGTCAGTCGAGGCGTTGACCGCCACGTCGCAGAGGAGCAGCGCCGCCGCCATGTCGTCGCACGGCCCGACGAGCCGCACGCGGCCGGCGAGGCCGCGCGCCGCGATCAGCGCCTCGAGCTCGGCCCGGAAGCCGGCCCGGCCCTCGGACCCGCCGACGAGCAGGGCGATGGCCTCGCCGCGCAGCCGCGCCATCGCCTCGACCAGCACCGCCTGGCCCTTCCAGCGGGTGATCCGGCCGGGGAGCATGATCACGGGCGGCCGCGGATCCGGCAGGCCCCAGGCGGCGCGCAGCGCGGCGAGGCGCCGCGGCGCCACCGCCGAGGGATCGAACACCCGCAGGTCCACGCCGCGCGGGATCAGCCGCACCCTGCCCGGGTCGGTGCGGTGGCGCTCGGCGATCAGCCCGGCGATGAAGCGGCTGATCGCGATCACCCGCTCGCCCCGCGCCATGACCGAGTTGTAGAGGCGCTTGCCCGGGACGCCCTCGTTGTAGCTGCCGTGGTAGGTGGTGACGAAGCGCGCGCCCGTCCGCCGCGCGGCGAGCAGCGCCGACCAGGCGGGTGCGCGCGAGCGGGCATGGATCACCGCCACCCCCTCCCGCCGCACCAGCGCCGCGAGGGCGCCCGCGTTGCGCCAGAGCGCGGCCGGGGTGCGGCGGTCGAGCGGGAGGGCGACATGGCGGGCTCCCAGCCGCTCCAGCGCCTCGACCATGGGCCCGCCGGCGGAGGCGACAAGGGCGCGGAACCCGGCGCCCACCAGCGCCTCGGCGATCTCCAGCGTGCCGCGCTCGACCCCCCCGGAGACCAGGGCAGGCAGAACCTGCAGCACGGCGGGGGCAGGCGCGCGATCGGGGGACACCGGCGCGGTGGTTAGCCTCGGTGGCAGGGTCCGGTCCAGGGGGCCGGGTTGCGCCGAGGTTGCCGAGGCCCCCCGCAACCCCGTCAACGGTTGAATGGAATCGCGGCCCGAACCGCACTATCCTTCGGGCATGCAACCCTTCCTCCTCTCGGTGGTGCTGCTTTCGGGTGCCGCCTTCATCCACACGCGCTCGGCCGTGCCGGAGATGCGGCCGGCGAACGCGACGGCGGACAGGGTCTGGAAGCTCCTGGGCAGGGCGGCGTTCCTGGCCTGGCTCGGCATGCTGGTCTGGGGGGTCGTGCATCTCGGAATCCTGCCGACGCTCGTTGCCCTGCTGGCGTCGCTCGCGGTCAACGCGCTGATCGCCCAGCGCGGACCGAGGCCGGCCTGGCCGGGGCTCTCGATGTTCTTCGCCGTGACCGGCCTCGGCCTCGCCGCGGCCACGGTACTCGGGCGGATCTGAACCGCGCGCGCCGCCGCGCCGCCATGCCGGGCGCGAAGCGCCAGGGCAGGCGGCGCCGCCCGGCGGAGGGTCAGCCCTTGCCCGGCTCCTGCTCGGGCGCCGGCGCGGCGTTGAGCTGGATGTAGCGCTCGATGCCGATCTGCCGGATCAGGTCGAACTGGCGGTCGAGGAAGTCCACGTGCTCCTCCTCGCTCTCCAGGATGCGGCGGAGCAGGTCGCGCGAGACGTAGTCGCGCACCGTTTCGCAATGCGCGATGCCCTCGCGCAGGTCGGCCATGGCCTTCTGCTCGAGGGCGAGGTCGGCGCGCAGGATCTCCTCCACCGTCTGCCCGACCGCAATGTTGTTGAGCCGCTGCACGTTGGGCAGCCCGCCGAGGAACAGGATGCGCTGGATCAGCCAGTCGGCGTGGCGCATCTCGCCGAGCGATTCCCCGTACTCGAACGCGCCGAGCCGGGTGACGCCCCAGTGCTGCAGCGTGCGCGCGTGCAGGAAGTACTGGTTGATCGCCGTCAGCTCGTTGGTGAGCTGGGTGTTGAGGTGGTCGATGACCTTCGGGTCGCCCTTCACCGCGCCGATCTCCCTTCGCAGCGCCGCGACTCCAGCGCGCCACGCGCACAGGCGCTCAGGCCACGGCCGGACACGCTTTCGCGAACCAGACGCCGCCGAGCGGCCCCGGCCGCCGTGCCGCCGCCGCGCGGATCGCGGCGAGGATGGTCCGCGTGCAGCCGCCGCACTGGGCGCGTCCGCCGCAGGCGGCATAGACCGCCTTCGGCCGGTCGGCGCCCGCCGCGATCGCCGCGGCGATCTGCCGGTCCGTCAGGCCGTTGCACAGGCAGATGTACATCCCGCGCGGCGCCCCTGCCCCTGCCTCGGCGCCTCAGCGCCAGCCCGCGCGCTGCAGGATCTGCAGCGCCTCCGCGGCGCGCGCTGCGCCGCCCGTCGTGTCGATCGGCTCGGCGCGGAAGGCGCCCATCGCGGCCAGCGCCGGATGCAGCGGCGCGTCTGCCACCGCGGGGTATTCCATGTTGCCGAGCGCGAACAGCTCCTGCGCCTTCGCGTCGGTGAGGTACTCGAGGAAGCGCACCGCCGCCTCCCGGTGCGGCGCGGTGCGCACCAGCGCGGCGCCGGAGATGTTCACGTGCGTCCCGCGGTCGCCCGGCGCCTGGTTGGGGAAGATCACGCCGATGCGGCGGAACAGCGCCTGGTCCTCGGGCTTCTCCGACCGGCCGTAATGGCCGAGGTAGTAGGTGTTGGCGATGGCGAGGCGGCATTGTCCCGCGGGGATGGCGCGGAACTGGTCGCGGTCGCCGCCCTGAGGCGGGCGCGCCATGTTGGCGACGAGGCCGCGCACCCACTCCTCCGTCCGCTCCGGCCCGTTCGCCGCCAGCACCGAGGCGACGAGGCCGACATTGTAGGGATGGCTGCCGGAGCGGGCGCAGACCTGCCCGCGGAAGCGCGGGTCGGCGAGGTCCTCGTAGCGCGACAGGCCTTCCGGTGCGCCCCGCTCGCGGTCGTACATGATCACGCGGGCCCGCTGGGAGACGGCGAACCAGTGCCCGTCCGGGTCGCGCAGCCCCGCCGGCACGCGCTGCGCGATCAGGGCGGAGCCGTGCGGGGCGGTGAGGCCGGCCTCCTTGGCGCGGGCGAGGCGGGCCGCGTCCACGGTGATCAGCACGTCGGCCGGGCTGTTGCGGCCCTCCGACTGGATGCGGGCGATGAGCTGATCGGCGTTGCCCTCGATCAGCCGGACGCGGATGCCGGTTTCCCGGGTGAAGGCGTCATAGAGCTGGCGGTCGGTGTCGTAGTGGCGGGCCGAGTAGATGGCGACCTCGCCGCCGTCGCTGCCGTTCCCCTGCTGGGCGCCGCCCCACGTGACCGCCGGCAGGAGCGCCGCCGCGGCGCCGAATGCCGAGAGGAAGGTCAGACGACGTCGGCTGGGTCGCATGGAGGCCCCCGTGTTGCGAATGGTTCGCAACTCTCTATCGAAATTGCGAGTGAATCGCAAGTCCATCGGACGCGACCCCGCCGCGCGCGGCACGCGGGGCTCCGCCGGAAGCCCGCCGCGCCCGCCCGGCAGCGGCGGCCCAATCCGGTCGCCGCCTGCCCCGGCGCCGTCAGCCCTCCAGCCCGCGCAGGAACTTCGCCCGCGCCGTCGCCCCCGCCATCAGGAAGGAATGGTCGTTGCCCGAGAGGAGGAACCGCGCGCCGAGCCCGATATACGCCTTCGCCGTCGTCTCGTCGTACACGCCGCCCATGCCGAGCGTCTTGCCCTGCCTCGCGCAGGCCGCGGCCACGCGCTCATAGGCGCGGCGCACCTCCGGGTGCGCGATCTGGCCGGAGATGCCCATCGTCGCGGTGAGGTCGGAGGTGCCGATCAGCAGCACGTCCACTCCCGGCACGGCGGCGATCGCCTCCGCGTTCTCCACCGCCTGCGGCGTCTCGATCATCACCGCGACCAGCACCGCCTCGTTCAGCTCCCGCTGCGCCTCGGCGTTGCCCGGCGCGAGGTAGCCGTACTGCGCCGGCGCCCCGCCCCAGGAGCGGTGGCCGACCGGCGGGTAGCGGTAGGCGTCGGCGACCGCCTTCGCCTCCGCCGCCGTGTCCACATGCGGCACGACGACGCCCATCGCCCCGTTGTCGAGGCAGCGCGTGCCCTCGAACAGCGCGTCCTTGCAGACGCGCACGATCGGCGTCACGCCCTGGCCGAGCGCGGCGATCGCGATGCGCGTGGCGTCGTCCACGCTCATCGCGCCGTGCTCCATGTCGATGAACAGCCAGTCGTAGCCGGCGGCGGCGGCGATCATGCCGGTGGCGGGGCCGCGCAGGTGGTTCACCCCGAAGCCGAGGGCGAGCCTCCCCTCGGCGAGCTTCTGCTTGGCGCGGTTGGGGACGAGCGGCATGGCGGGCGCCTCCTCCGGTATGGCAGGACGCACCAGCGCACCATGCGCGCCGCCGGGGGTCAATCCGCCGCGGCCTTCGCCTCGCGGTTCCCGACCAGCGCCATCAGCGTGTCCAGCCGGTCCGCCTCACTCGCCGGCTTGTCGCGGCGGATGCGCAGGATGCGCGGGAAGCGCAGCGCCACGCCGGACTTGTGCCGCATGGAGCGCTGTGCCGCGTCGAAGGCCACCTCCAGCACCAGCGCCTTCTCCACCTCCCGGACCGGCCCGAAGCGCGCCACGGTGTGGTTGCGGATCCAGCGGCCGAGCCAGAGCAGCTCCTGGTCCGTGTAGCCGGAATAGGCCTTGCCCACCGGCACCAGCTCCTCGCCGCCCCGCCCGTCCGGCCGCCACAGGCCGAAGGTGTAGTCGCTGTAATAGGAGCTGCGCTTGCCGCTGCCGCGCTGCGCGTACATCAGCACCGCGTCCACCGAGAGCGGCTCGCGCTTCCACTTCCACCACAGCCCCTTCACCCGCCCCGCCACATAGGGGCTGTCCGCGCGCTTGAGCATCAGCCCCTCGATCGAGGCCGCCCGCGCCCCGGCGCGGATCGCCGAGAGCTGCGCGACCGAGGCGAAGGCGATCTGCGGCGAGAGGTCCATCCGCGCCGGCCGCACGCGCGCGATCCAGGCCTCGAGCCGCGCGCGGCGGGTGTCGAAGGGCAGCGCCCGCAGGTCCTCCTCGCCCTCGAACAGCAGGTCGTAGAGCCGCACGCCCGCCGGGTAGTCGCGCATCAGCTTCGGCCCGACGGTCTTGCGGTTGAGCCGCTGCTGCAGGTCGGCGAAGGGCGCGACCTCGCCCCCGTCGCGGATCACCAGCAGCTCGCCGTCGAGCACGGCGTGGAAGTCCATCGCCTCGACGATCTCCGGGAAGGCGGCGGAGACGTCCTCGCCGCCGCGGCTCCAGATCCGGCGTCCGCCGGGGCCGGCGCAGAGCTGGACGCGGATGCCGTCCCATTTCCACTCGGCGCGCCAATCCTCCGGCTGCAGGACGGCGAGATCGGAATCCCCCAGCGGATGGGCGAGCATCAGCGGGCGGAACACCGGCGTCCCGCGCGGATCGGGCCTCTCCCCCTTGCCCTCCAGCCAGCGGAACAGCGGCAGGTAGGGCGGCGCGACGCCGTGCCAGACCTCCTCGATCTCCTCGACCGGCCTGCCGGACCATTCGGCGAGGGCGATGCGCGCGAGCCGGCCGGAGGCGCCGACGCGCAACCCGCCCGTGACCAGCTTGATCAGCGCGAAACGCCCGCCGGCGTCGAGCGCGTCGAGCCAGCCCGCGATCAGCGCCGGCAGCTCGGCCTTGGGCGTGCGCTCCAGCCCCTCCGCCACCTCGGAGAGGGTCGGCGGCGGGGCGTTCGCACCGGCGCGCGGCGGCCAGACCAGAGCGATGGTCTCGGCGGAATCGCCGACATAGTCGCGGCTCAGCGCCAGCAGCACCGGGTCCACGCGCGCGGCGGCGAGCTCGCGCAGCAGCGCGGGCTTGGCGGTGGTGAAGACCAGCTCCTCGGTCAGCGCGGCGAGGCCGATGCCGCGGTCCGGGTCCGGCTGCTCGGCGAACCAGCGCTTGAGCAGGGCGATCTTGGCGTTGCGGCCCGGCGTGAACACCAGGCGCTCGAGCAGCGCGGCGAAGGCCGGGATGCTCACGCTGCGCCCTCCGCGGCCCCGGTCTCCGCCTCTCCCTCGTCCTCCTCGCCGAGCCCGACCAGGTGCAGCGCGCGGCCGCGGATGCCGCGCCGGCCCATCGCATGCACCAGCGCGTCGTCGCGGCCGTGCGTGACCCACACCTCCGGCGCGCCGGTCTCGTCAATGGTCGCGTTCAGCTCGTCCCAGTCGGCGTGGTCGGAGAGGACGAGCGGCAGCTCCACCCCGCGCGCCTTGGCGCGCTGGCGCACCCGCATCCAGCCGGAGGCGAGGCAGGCCACCGGATCGGTGAGCCGCCGCGCCCAGCGCTCCGCCACCACGGAGGGCGGCGCCAGCACGATCGCCCCGCGCAGCGCCTCCTTCCGCGCCGCCGTCGCCGGCCGGAGGTCGCCGAGCCGCACACCCAGCGCCTCGTAGGTCCGGCAGAGCGGCAGCAGCGCGCCGTGCAGCCAGATCGGCGCCTCCCAGCCGGCGCGGCGCAGCAGCGCGATCAGCCTCTGGCACTTGCCGAGCGCGTAGCAGCCGACGACATGCGTCCGTTCCGGGAATAGGGCGACGGAGGCGAGCAGCTTCGCGATCTCCTCCTCCGGCCTTGGGTGGCGGAACACCGGCAGGCCGAAGGTCGCCTCGGTGACGAAGACGTCGCAGCCGCGCTCCACCTCGAAGGGCGCGCAGGTCGGGTCGGGCGTGCGCTTGTAGTCGCCGGAGACCACCGCGCGGCTGCCCCGCCACTCCAGGCAGACCTGCGCGCTGCCGAGCACGTGCCCGGCCGGGCGCAGCCAGATCCGCACGCCGTTCTGCACGACCACCTCGCCGGGCCGGAGCGGCTGCTGCCGCCGCCCTGCGCGCCCGTCGCCCAGGCGCGCGCGCATGATGGCCAGCGTCTCCGGCGTGGCGAGGACCGCGCCGTGGTCCGGCCGGGCGTGGTCGGAATGGCCGTGCGTGATCACCGCGCGCGCCACCGGACGCGTCGGGTCCACGAAGAAATCGCCGGGTTCGCACCAGAGCCCCGCGGGGGTGACGCGGAGCCAGGTCTCGGGATGGGGCATCACTCTCGCTCAGATGGCCGGCGGCCCGGCGCAATCCGAGGGCCACGCCGGGGTGCGGCGGCACCTTCCCGCCGCGCCGCCGCCCCGCCATAGTGCCGCGCCGATGGGAACATTGCCAGAACCCTTCGCCGGCTGGTTCGCCGCCCGCGGCTGGACCCCACGCCCGCACCAGCTCGCCCTGCTGCGCGCGGCCGAGGCCGGCGAATCGGCGCTGCTCGTCGCCCCGACCGGCGGCGGCAAGACCCTCGCCGGCTTCCTGCCCAGCCTGCTCGACCTGCACCGCGCCCCCCGCCGCGGCCTGCACACGCTCTATGTCTCGCCGCTCAAGGCGCTCGCCGTGGACATCGCGCGCAACCTCACCGCGCCGATCGCCGGGATGGGCCTCCCCGTCCGCGTCGAGACGCGCACCGGCGACACGCCCGCCAACCGCCGCGCCCGCCAGCGCGCCGACCCGCCGCACCTCCTGCTCACCACGCCGGAGAGCCTGACCCTGCTGCTCACCCTGCCGGAGGCGCGCGCGCTGTTCGGCGGCCTCGCCGCCGTGGTGGTGGACGAGGTGCACGCGCTCGCCGGCACCAAGCGCGGCGACCAGCTCGCCCTCTGCCTCTCGCGCCTCGGCGCCCTCGCGCCGCGCGCGCGCCGTGTCGGCCTCTCGGCCACGGTGGCGCACCCGGAGCCGCTGCGCGCCTTCCTCTCCCCCACCGGCCGCGCCGAGGCGGTGCGCCTGATCGAGGCCCGCGGCGGCGCGGCGCCGGAGATCTCCGTGATGCTGCCGGAGGGCCACCTGCCCTGGGGCGGCCACATGGGCCTCGCCAGCGCGCCGGAGATCCACCGCCGCATCCGCGAGGCCCGCGTCACCATCGTCTTCGTCAACACCCGCGCGCAGGCGGAGCTGATCTTCCAGGCGCTCTGGCGCCTCAACGACGACACCCTGCCGATCGCCCTGCACCACGGCAGCCTCACCGTCGAGCAGCGGCGCAAGGTGGAGGCGGCGATGGCGGCGGGAAGGCTGCGCGCCGTCGTCGCCACCTCGAGCCTCGACCTCGGCATAGACTGGGGCGACGTGGACCAGGTGATCCAGGTCGGCGCGCCGAAGGGCGTGGCGCGGCTGCTGCAGCGCGTCGGCCGCGCCAACCACCGCATGGAGGAGCCCTCCCGCGCCGTCCTCGTCCCCGCCAGCCGCTTCGAGGTGATCGAGTGCGCCGCCGCGCTCGGCGCCATCGCCGCCGGCGAGCTGGACGGCGACCCGCCGCGGCCCGGCGGCCTCGACGTGCTCGCCCAGCACGTCCTGGCGATGGCCTGCCACGGCCCCTTCCACCCGGACGAGCTCTACGCCGAGGTCAGGCGCGCCGCGCCCTACGCGGACCTCCCGCGCCGCGACTTCGACGACGTGCTGCGCTTCGTCGAGGACGGCGGCTACGCGCTGCGCGCCTACGAGCGCTTCCGCCGCCTGTTCCGCGACGCGCAGGGCCTGGTCCATGTGCGCGACCGGCGCGTGGCGCGGCAGCTCCGCATGAACCTCGGCACCATCGTCGAGACGCCGATGCTGAAGGTGCGGCTGCGCGGCGGCCCGGTGCTCGGCGAGGTGGAGGAGTGGTTCGTCTCCACCCTCTCCCCCGGCGACGGCTTCCTGTTCGCCGGCCAGGCGCTGCGCTTCGAGGGGCTGGACGGGCTCACCTGCGTCGTCTCGCGCGGCGCCGAGGGCGAGCTGCGCGTGCCCGTCTATGCCGGCGCGCGCATGCCGCTCTCCACCTACCTCGCCGCGCGGGTGCGCGAGATCATCCACGACCCGCGCCGCTGGAAGGCGCTGCCGCCGCCGGTGCGCGAATGGCTGCGCCTGCAGCGGCGCTACTCGGCCCTGCCCGAGCCGGACGGGCTGCTGATCGAGACCTTCCCGCGCGGCGGGCAATGGTTCCTCGTCGCCTACTGCTTCGAGGGGCGCCTCGCCCACCAGACGCTCGGCATGCTGGTGACGAGGCGCATGGAGCGGATGGGCCACGGCCCGCTCGGCTACCTCGCCACCGACTACGTCCTCGCGACCTGGTCCGCCTTCGAGCCGACGGATGTCGAGGCGCTGTTCGAGGAGGACATCCTCGGCGAGGACCTCGAGGAGTGGATGGCGGAGAGCTCCATGCTCCGCCGCACCTTCCGCACCATCGCCACCATCGCCGGCCTGATCGAGAAGCGCCACCCCGGCGCCGCGAAGTCCGGCCGGCAGATGAGCATGAACGCCGACCTGATCTACGACGTGCTGCGCCGGCACGAGCCCGACCACGTCCTGCTGCGCGCGACGCGCCGGGAGGCCGCCGCGGGCCTCACCGACGTCGGCCGCATCGCGCGGCTGCTCGCGCGCGCGCGCGGGCGCATCCGGCACATGCGGCTGGACCGGGTCTCGCCCCTCGCCGTGCCGGCGCTGATCGAGCACGGCCACGAATGGGTCGCCGGCGGCGCCGAGGACGCGCTGCTCGCCGAGGCCGCCGCGCTGGTCGAGGAGGCGACGGAGGGGGCGGAGATCTTCGCCGGGACCCTCGCCGCCGTCGCCGAGAGCGTGCATGTGCGCGCCGGCATGGTGGACCGCCCGCGACGGCCGCGCGGGAAGGCGCCCCGCCGCTCGGGCAGCGTCCGCTCCGCCGCGCGCGGCGCCGCCCGCCCCTAGCGTCCCCGCATTCCAGGAACATCGATGAGTCCCGCTCCCTTCTACCTCGCCGGCGAGCGCCTGCTGCTCGATCCCTCCGGCGCGCTGTTCTGGCCCGCGCGCCGGCTGCTCGCCGTCGCCGACCTGCACCTCGAGAAGGGCAGCCACTTCGCCGCCCGCGGCGGCCGCTTCCTGCCGCCCTACGACACGCGCGAGACGCTCGCCCGCCTCGCCCCGCTGCTGCGCCGCTACCGCCCGGCGCGCCTCGTCGCGCTCGGCGACAGCTTCCACGACGCGGAGGGCCACGCCCGCCTCGCCCCTGCCGACGCGGCGCTGCTCCGGCGCCTGCTCGACGGCGCCGACGTCGTGTGGGTGCTCGGCAACCACGATCCGGTCGCGCCGGAGGGGCTTCCCGGGCAGGCCGTGGCGGAATGGCGGGAGGGCCCGATCGCCTTCCGCCACATCGGCGGCGCGACGACGCCCGAGGTTTCGGGCCATTTCCACCCCAGGGCCACCGCCCCGACGCGCTGCGGCGGCGTCACCCGCCCCTGCTTCGTCGCGGACGCGCGCCGGGTGCTGCTGCCCGCCTTCGGGGCCTACACCGGCGGCCTCGACGCGCGCGATCCCGCCATCGCCGCGCTGTTCCCGCGCGGCGCGCGGCTGTTCCTGCTCGGGCGCGATCGCCTCTACAGCCTGCCCGCGCCGCCCGCCCCCCGCCGGCCGGCCACGGGCGCTACGGGAACAGCACTCCCGTGAGCGGCCAGATCACGCCGTTGCTCGCGGGGATCGCCGGCCCGGCGAGCCGCGCCGCCGGCATCACGTTCGCGCCCGCCGCGCCGAACCCGGCCGACTGCAGGCCGGGCGCCGGATTGCTGACCGCGACGTCCTCGCCGCCGCTCGACCGCACATGCACCTCGTTGCCGTTCAGCGTCCGGAGCCGGTGCTCGCCCGCCGCGGGCAGGGCCGCACCGTAGGGCAGGCCGGGAATGACGTGATACTGCACCAGCGCGCGCAGCCGCACCGGGTCGCGGTCGCCGCCGCCGGCGCTGTCGCCGGAGCCCGGCGTGCCGACCAGATCCTGCAGCATCGCCGACGGGGCGCCCTGCACGGCCGCGTCGGTCGGGGCGAGGACGGTGAAAGGCCCGGCGCCCCGCAGCTCCTCCACCATGCCGGCCCGGCTGAGGAGGTCGAGGAAACGGCCGAACCGGCCGTCGGCCGCCAGCGTGTCGGCGACGTTGCGCCCGGTCGCGGACGCCGCCGCCGGCGGCGGCGTGATGACCACGGTCGAGCCGGGCGGCGCGACCACCGTCTGCGCGCGCCCCGCACGGCCCCCGCCCGTCAGCAGGGTCGCGCCGCCAACCCCCGCCGCCGCCGCGGCGAGGAGCCTGCGCCGGTGCCAGAACGCCATCGCACGGGTCCTCTTCTTCTTCGCGGAGGGACCGGGCGCGCTCCCGCATCGCGGCGAGCCGGCCGGGCGAAGGCGCGCCCACTGCCCGGGCAACGCGCCGACGCCGGCCCGGTTCGCGCCCCGACCGGCGGCGCCGCGGCGCCCCCGTCCGATCGGGAGGCGGACCGGCCTCGCATGGCGACCGGCGCCGCATCCCCATATCGAACCCGATGCCGCGTCGGACAGCCCCGCCCCCGGTCCTGGTCTGGTTCCGCCAGGACCTCCGTCTCGCCGACAACCCCGCCCTCGCCGCCGCCGGGGACCGCCCCGTGCTGCCGGTCTACGTGCTCGACGAGGCGGCCGCCGGGCGCTGGGCGCCGGGCGGGGCGGCGCGCTGGTGGCTGCACCACAGCCTCGCCGCCCTCGCGGCGGCGCTGCAGGCGAAAGGGGCGGGGCTGCATCTGGCGCGCGGGCGCGCGGAGGCAGTCCTGCCCTCGCTCGCCCGCGCCGTCGGCGCCGACGAGGTCCACGCGAACCGCCTCTGCGAGCCCTGGGCACGGGCGCAGGAGCGGCGCGTCGCGGCGGCGCTCGCCGAGGCCGGCGCGCGGCTCCGCCTGCACGGCTCGCCGCTGCTGCATGACCCCGCGGACCTGCGCGCCGGCTCGGGCCGCCCCTACGAGGCGTTCACCCCCTTCGCCCGCGCCCTGCGCTCCCGGCTCGAGCACCTGGCGCCGCCGCTGCCGGCGCCGGGGCGCCTGGTGCCCGTGCCCGGCGCCCCCGAGGGCGAGACGGTGGCGGGCTGGCGCCTCGCGCCGGGCGCTCCCGACTGGGCGGCGGAGTTCGCCACCCTGTGGCGGCCGGGCGAGGCCGGGGCCGAGGCCCGGCTCGCGCGCTTCCTCGCCGCCGACCGGCTGCGCGCCTATGCCGCCGCGCGCGACCGGCCCGGCGAGGCGGACGGCACCTCGGGCCTTTCGCCGCATCTGCACTGGGGAGAGATCTCGCCGCGCCGGGTCTGGCACGCGGTGCGGGACGCGGCGGCGAGCGGCGATCGCGCCGGCTCGGCCGAGCCCTTCCTGCGCGAGCTGCTGTGGCGCGAGTTCTGCCACCACCTGCTGTGGCACCGGCCGGAGATGCCCGAGCGCGCGCTGCGCCCCGCCTTCGACGGCTTTCCCTGGGCACCCGACGCGCGCCTGCTGCGCGCCTGGCAGCGCGGCCGGACCGGCTTTCCGATCGTGGATGCCGGGATGCGCCAGCTCTGGCGGCTCGGCTGGATGCACAACCGGGTACGGATGATCGCCGGCTCCGTGCTGGTCAAGCACCTGCTGCAGCCCTGGCAGGACGGCGCCGCCTGGTTCTGGGACACCCTGGTGGACGCCGACCTCGCGAGCAACAGCGCGAACTGGCAATGGGTCGCGGGCAGCGGCACCGACGCCGCCCCCTGGTTCCGCATCTTCCATCCCGTCCTGCAGGGCGAGCGCTTCGATCCCGAGGGCCGCTACGTCCGGCGCTTCGTCCCCGAACTCGCCCGCCTGCCCGACCGCTGGCTGCACCGGCCATGGCAGGCCCCGGAGCCCGTGCTGCGCGCGGCCGGCGTCGTGCTCGGGCGCGATTATCCGCGGCCGCTGGCGGACCCGGCCGAGGGACGCGCCCGCGCGCTCGCCGCCTTCGCCGCCATGCGCCGCCGCGCCGGAGCGGCGCCGGCATGATCGAGCCGCCCTGGCGCCGCGGCTTCGCCGGCCTGCGCGTGGTCGCCGACGTGCACGGCGAGGCGGAGGCCTTCGCCCACGCCGTCGAGGGCGCGCGCGCGGCGGGGCTGTTCGTTCTCCAGCTCGGCGACCTGACGGACTACGGTCCGGATTCGCCCGGCGTGCTGCGGCGCATGTTCGCGCTGATGGACGAGCGCCGGGGCCTGTTCCTGCTCGGCAACCACGACCACAAGCTGCGCCGCGCGCTGCTCGGCGTGCCGGTGCGGGTGGCGGCGGACGGCCTCGGCGCCACCCTCGAGCAGCTCGCGCGCGCCCCGGACGGCGCGGCGCTGCGCGCGCGCGCCGTGGAGGAGATCGCCCGCGCCCCCGCCTGGCTGCGCGACGGCGACCGCTTCTTCGTCCACGCCGCCTTCCACGACGCGATGCTGCTGCGCCCGCCGCCGCCCGATGCCGGCGCGCGCAAGCCGGAGGGCATCGTCACGCGCGCCCTGTTCGGCCAGGTGACGGGCCGGCTGCGGCCGGACGGCTACCCGGAGCGCGTGCACGGCTGGGTGGACCGCATCCCGGCGGGCCTGACGGTCTACTGCGGCCACGACCGGCGCTCGGCCGACGGGCGGCCCTACGAGCAGGTCGGCGCGCTGGGCGGCCGGGCGGTGTTCCTCGATCTCGGCGCGGGCAAGGGCGGGCACCTGGCGTGGGTGGACCTGCCCGCGGCGTGACGCAGGCGCCACGACGCCCGGCGCGCCGCTACCGCCACAGCGCCTCGTCGCGCAGCATCCCCGCGATCCGCTCCGCCACCGCCGCCAGCAGCCGCTCGCCCTTCTCCGCGCTCGCCGCCCGCGCGTCGCCGATGACGCCGCTCGGCGTCACCTCCTTGAACGACCTGCGCCGGTGGAGCGCCGGCGGCTGCCCCTCCGTGCGCGTCGAGTGCGGCCCGTGCGCCTCGGCCAGCCTCTCGCGCCGCACCGCCTCCGGCATCAGCGCCAGCATCATCGAGGTCTCGGCCTCGCAGGCGTGCATCAGGCCGGGCTGGCGCTCCAGGACCGGCGCGATCGCCTCCGGCGCCAGGTGCCAGTAGGTGCCCGCCGCCACGGCGATGCCGAGCTCGACCGAGAGCTCGGTCGCCGCCACCGCCACGGCCTCGGCGTTGCCGCCGTGCCCGTTGAGCAGCATCACGCGCCGGAACCCGGCGCGCGCGGCCGAGCGCACGACGCCGCGCAGCACCGCCGCGAAGGCGGCGTAGTCGAGCGTCACCGTCCCGCCGAAGGCGACGTGGTGCTCGGCGAGCCCGGTCCAGACGCAGGGCGTGACGACCACCGGCGCGCCGGCGGCGTCGAGCAGCCGCGCCACGCGCTGCGCCACCGCGGTGGCGCAGACGATGTCCACCCCGGTCGCGAGGTGCGGCCCGTGCTGCTCGAGCGAGGCCACGGGCACGATCACCAGCGCGCCCGCGGCGGCGCGCCCGTTCAGCTCCGCCGCGGTCAGGCGCATCCATTCGATCTCGGCCATCGCGCGCGTCCTCCTCCTCGCTGGCGCGCGCGGATCGTGCCCCGCCGCCGCACGCGGTCAAGCCGGCGGGGCACGAGGCGAGGGGCGCGCGACTCACTGGCAGAGCGCGCGCTCCGACACCCGCTCGTAGCTGCACACGATGTAGCCCGGATGCGCGAAGCCGCCGGCGAGGGTCACCGGATCCGAGGTCTCGCCGGGTCGCAGCAGCGGCGTCACCTCGGTCAGCGCGACGCCGGGCCGTGCCGCGAAGCGGACGCGGATCGGCACGCCGCATTCGTTGCGGAACGCGACGGTGCCCTGCTGGCCGGGACCATGCGGGGGCTCGACCAGGCGTTCGGCGCAGCCCGGCGCGATCAGCGGCGCGAGCACGCCCCGGCCGACGGCTGTCGGCGCCGCCGCCTCGTCGGTCTCGGCGGAAGGGGGCGGCGCCAGGGCCACGCGACCTTCAGGCGCCCGGCGCATGTCCGCCGGCGGATACCGTGGCAGAGGTTCCGACCAGCCCGGCGCCATCGGAAGCGCCGCGAAGGCGCCGCCGCCCCAGCGCTCCCCCGGCGCCGGCCCGCCGCCATGGGTCTGCGCCCCCGCCTCGGGACCGGCGAACCATGCCGGCGGCGCCGCACCGAACTGCGGGAGCGGCGGCGGCCGCGCCGATCCGGGCAAGGGCGACGGCGCGGAGCCGAATTGGGCGGAGGGAGGCCAGGCCGGCTCTGGCGGCGGCGCCGAGCCGAATCCCCCGTAAGGCGCCGCGGGCGGCGATCCCGGCGGCGGCAGCCCCCGGCCGAACGGCACCGGCGGCGGCAGCGACCCTGGCGGCGCGAGCGCCATCGCCCCGGAAAGGGCCCCCGCCCGGTCCGGCGGCGCCGACGGCACGAAAGGCTGCGCGAGGTCGAATCGCCGCTCTCCCGCCAGCGCCGCCTCGAACGCCGAGCAGTCCGCGCCGCGCAGCCGCAATTCGCGCCGGATGCGCGCCCCGCCGATCGGCGCGTCGCGCTGCGCGCACAGATCCTCGGTCGCCGCCGCGCGGAGCCGAGCGGACGAGGCGGTCGCATAGGGTGTGCAGGCCGCGACGAGCGGAAGCGATGCCCCGAGCAGGACCGCCGGCACGAGGCCCGGCCCGATCCACCGTGCGCGTCGCATCGCCAACCCCCTCCCGTGGACAGGCCCGCGCCGCCGCGGCGCCGGCCCGAGTCGGTCGCAGCACGGATGTCAACGATGTTGCAGCGAACCGGTTGCCCGAAGGGGGCGCGGCGGCGCGGGCCGGAGCGCCGACCGGCGCTCAGCCGATCTGCTCGTAGGTCACCGTGCTGCCGTCGTCGCCCGTCAGCGCGTGGGCGATCCAGCGCCCGGCGGCGTCGTAGGTCGCGGTGCCGTCGCTGTCGCCGGCGACCGCGACGACGAAGGCTCCGCCCGGCAGGTCGCGCCGCTCGACGCGCAGGTGGAGCGCGCGGCCGGTGCGTGGGTCGAACAGCAGCGGACGGCGGAAGATCGCGGGGTCCCACCAGGTGAGCGGCGCCGCCTCCGCCGGCAGGCGGCCGGCGCCCTCCGACCCGTTCACCACGAAGCCGCCCGCCTCGGCCCGCCCCTCGAGCGTCCGGACGGTCCCGTTGCGGTCGAGATGGGACCTCACCGAGAGCAGCCGGCCCTCGCCCGACCAGGTCTCCGCGAAGCGGTGCCGGTAGCGGTAGACGACGATGCCGGCGATGCGCACCGCAATCTCGACCGAGGTGTGCGCCACCCGGCCGCCGCTCGACGCCTCCAGCGCGACCTCGTGGACGCCGATCGCGCTGCCCGCGCGCATGATGCGGAAGCGCACCGGGCCCGGCCCGGCCTGCGCCGCGCCGCCGGCGGTAGGGACCAGGACCGGCATGGCCGGCAGCGGCGCCATGGCGGCCGCGGCGCGCAACAGCGCGCGTCGGCCCGCCGCCGCCCCTCCGGTTCCTCCCTCGCCCTCCATGCGCCCGATGCGTCCCCGACGAGTCCGGCTGCCGAGCACGGCCGGCACAGGCCGACGCGCGGACGGCGGAAAGGCGCGCCGGCGCCAGGGCGGGCGGCCTCCTGCGCCCTCGTGAAGCCGCCCCCCGCGACACGTCCCCCGCGCCGTGCCAGGATGGCACCGAGACAATCCCATGCGCCAGCTCCTGCTGCTGCGGCACGCCAAGTCCTGCTGGGACGATCCGCGACTGCCCGACCACGCGCGCCCGCTCAACGCGCGCGGCCGCCGCGGCGCGGCCGCGATGGCGCGGACGATGCGCGAGCTCGGCCTGGCGCCCGAGGTGGTGCTCGTCTCCTCCGCGCGGCGCACGCTGCAGACGCTCGAGGCGCTCGCCCCGCTGCCGGACAGCCCGATCGTCGAGCCGCTGGATGCGCTCTACCTGGCGACGCCGCAGACCCTGCTCGCCACCCTCCGGCGCGTGCCGGAAACCGCGCGGAGCGTGCTGCTGATCGGCCACAACCCCGGGCTGCACGAGCTGGCCCTGGCATTGGTCGGCGCCGCCGGCGTGGCCGCACCGCCTCCCGGCGCCGCCGACGCGGTGCGCCGCCTGACGGAGGCCTTCCCCACGGGCGCGCTGGCGGAATTCGCCATCGCCACGCCCTGGCGGCTGCTCGAGCCGGGAGGCGGACGCCTGGTGCGCTTCCTCGTGCCGGGCGACCTGCCGGAGATGGCCGCATCGTGAAATCCGGCGCCGCGACCGAGGCCGTGCCGGCCGTGCCGGGCGGCCGCCTCGCCCGTGAGGGGGACGACGGCGCCATCGGGCCGGTCACGGTCGAACTCGCATTCGCCGAACCGGGCGCGGCGGCACGGCTGGTCCGTCAGGCGGCGTGGCGGCGCGCCGCGACCGCCGCCACCGGTCCCGGGGCGCGCAGGCGACGGCCCGTCGCGGTTGCGCTGGGCTGGCACGACACCGCCTCCGGCGCTCTCGCGCGACGCGGCCTCGCGCTCGAGGTGCCGCAGCGCGGTCCGCGCGTGCTGCTGCGCAGCCTGCCGGGACCGGAGACGGCGTGGCGTCCCGGAACGCCGCCCGAGCCGGTCGCGGTGCTCGACGATCCCGGCGCCCCGCTGCCCGACGCCGCGGGCCTCGATGGCGCGGAGCGGAGGATGCCCCTCCGCCCGTTCGCCGCCTTCGAGGGCCGCCGCGCCCGCTTCGCTCTCGCGAGCGCCGAGGACGCGCCCGACGCACCGCCGATCCTGGCCGAGCTGCTGACCGGTCGGCTGCGCGCGGTCGGGGGGGAGCGGGCGGTGGCGCGGCTCACGCTGGAGGGGCCCTGCGCGCCGGTGCTGGCGCTGGCCCGCGCGCTCGCCGCCGAGCTGCCCGTCCTGCCGCCGCGCGCCACCCTCGCCGAGGAGGCCCGTGCCCTGGCGCTGGACGAGCCGGTGCGACCGCGCCGCGCCGGCCCGCCGGCGCTGGCCGGCGCGGGGGATGCGCGCCGGGCGCTCGGCCTCGCCCTCGGCCACCTCGCCGAGGCGCTGCTCTACCACGCGCCGCTCGCGCGGCCCGAGGCCGGGCCGGAAGGCGTGCACCAGATGCGTGTCGCGCTGCGCCGCATGCGCTCGGTCCTGCGCCTGTTCCGCCCGGTCGCGACGGCGGGCGAGGCGCCGGTGCTGCGCGCCTTCGAGGCGCGGCTCCGGGATCTGGCCGGCACGCTCGGTCCGGCGCGCGACTGGGACGTGTTCCTCGGCGGGCTCGGCGCCGAGCTCGCCGCCGCGCTGCCGCAGGAGCCGCGGCTTGCGGAACTGCTGCGGGCGGCTGAGGCGCGCCGCGCCGAAGCCTACGCGACGCTGCGCCGGGCCGTGGACGGGCCGGAGTTCCGCGTACTGGCCTGCGACGCGATGGCGCTCGCGATGCGCTTCCTCGCGGCGGGATCGGGAGCCGCGCCGCTGCGCCAGGGTGGCGAGGCGGCGTCCGGCGCGCCGCCGCCGGACGAGGCGGCCTCCCCGCCGCCCGAGCCGCTCGGCCACTTCGCCGCCGCGGCGCTGGACCGGCGCTGGCGCAGGCTGTGCGCGCGCGGCGAGGCGATGTCGGTCTCGCTCGATGACGAGGCACTGCACGCGCTGCGGCTCGAGGGCAAGCGCATGCGCTACGCCGCCGAGCTCTTCGCGCCGCTGTGGCCCGGCAAGCCGTCGCGCCGCTTCGTGCGGCGGCTCGCCGCGCTGCAGGAGGCGCTCGGCCTCGCCAACGACGCCGCCACCGCGCGCCGGCTCGTCGCCGGGCTGGAGCCGCCCATGCCGCCGTCGCGACCCGGTGCGGACCGGGACAGGCGCGCGGACCGCGGCGAGCGCCGCAGGGCCTGGGCGATCGGGCTGGCGGAGGGCTTCGCGCTGGCGCGGGCGCGGCGGGTCCGCAGGCGGGCGCTGCGCGCCTGGGAGGCGCTGCTGCGGCGCGCGCCCTTCTGGCAGCGCGGCTGAGGGATCGCGGCGAACCCCGCGGCGGCCGCGTCGGATGCCGGCCGGGATCGGGCGCCAAGCGGGTGTTGAAGCGGGCATCGCGGCTGGGCTAGGCACCTTCTGTGCTGCCTCGCCGACGCATCTTCCGGTCCCGGCGCGTCGCGATCCGTCCGGGGCGCGGCGCCCTGATCGCGGTGGCCCTCGGCGTCTTCGGCCTCGGCCTGTTCGGTCTCGGCCTGCCGACGACGCAGATCCTCCGCTCGGCGCCGGGCGGGCAGGTCGTGCTCGCCGCCGCCGCCGAGGTGCGCGTGGTGGACGGCGAAACGCTGCGCCTGCGCGACCGGACGGTGCGGCTGCTCGGCCTCGGCGCGCCGGGGCGCGGCACGCGCTGCGGCGCGGGGGACGGCACGGCCGGTGCGGGCTTCGATTGCGGCGAAGCCGCGGCGGCGGCGCTCGCCCGCCTGGTCGCGGATCGCGTGGTCGCCTGCCATCTGGAGGGGCGCGACCGCGCCGGCCACCGCCTCGGCGTGTGCGAGGCGCGGACGGCGGCCGCCGCGCTGGCCCCGGCGGCGGCCGGGCCGGTCCCGCTCAACCTGGCGATGGTTTCCGGGGGCTGGGCGGTCGCCAGCGGCGACGCGCTGCCGGAGCTGCGCTCGGCCGAGGCCGCGGCGCGCGGCGCCGGGCGCGGCCTCTGGGCCGGCGGCGCGCCGGCCTGGCCGGAAGCCTGGCGCGGCCGGCGGTGATCCTCTCGCCCCGGGGGAGCGTTGCATCGCCCCCGGGGAGCGTTGCAAAGCCCGGGCAGGCGCCGGTATCTTGCACCGCATCATGACGGGCCCGCGAGGCTCGCGCCGCGGCCCTCGCATCGCCGCGCGAGACGCGCGCGTGTCCGTCGCCGACATCGTTCAGGAAAGAGCGCGCCATGAGCAGCAGGACCACGGGGTCCGTCACCGTCACGCTGGACGGCACGAACCGGAGCGCGACCTTGCCGCTGCTGAGCGGCACCCTCGGACCCCAGGTGGTGGACATCCGCAAGCTCTACAACGAGCTCGGGATCTTCACCTACGACCCCGGCTACGGCGCGACGGCGAGCTGCGAGAGCCAGATCACCTACATCGACGGCGACGCCGGCGTGCTGCTCTACCGCGGCTATCCGATCGAGCAGCTCGCCGAGCGGAGCGACTTCATCGAGGTCGCCTACCTGCTGATGTACGGCGAGCTGCCGACCAAGGCGCAACTCGCCGAATTCGAGCGCGGCGTGACGCGGCACACCATGCTGCACGAGCAGATCCGCCGCTTCTACGACGGCTTCCGCCGCGACGCGCATCCGATGGCGGTGATGTGCGGCGTGGTCGGCGCGATGAGCGCCTTCTACCACGACAGCCTCGACATCAACGATCCGGAGCAGCGGCGCATCGCCGCCTTCCGGCTGATCGCCAAGGTGCCGACGATCGCCGCCTGGGCCTACAAGTACGCCAACGGCCAGCCCTTCATGTACCCGCGGAACGAGCTGAAGTACGCGGAGAACTTCCTCTACATGCTGAACGCGGTGCCGGCCGAGGACTACCGGGTCAGCCCGGTGCTGGCGCGCGCGATGGACCGCATCCTGGTGCTGCACGCGGACCACGAGCAGAACGCCTCGACCTCCACGGTCCGCCTCGCCGGCTCGACCGGTGCCAACCCCTATGCATGCATCGCCGCGGGCATCGCGGCGCTATGGGGTCCGGCGCATGGCGGGGCGAACGAGGCCGTCCTCAAGATGCTCGGCGAGATCGGGCACCCGAAGAACATTCCGGACTTCATCCGCAGGGTGAAGGCGAAGGACAGCAACGTCCGGCTGATGGGGTTCGGGCACAGGGTGTACAAGAACCTCGATCCGCGCGCGAAGATCATGCGCCAGACCTGCCACGAGGTGCTGGCCGAGCTCGGCATCAAGGACGAGCCCCTGCTCGACCTCGCGATGGAGCTCGAGCGGATCGCGCTGGAGGACGAGTACTTCGTCAGCCGCAAGCTCTATCCGAACGTGGACTTCTATTCGGGCATCATCCTGAAGGCGATGGGCATCCCGACCTCGATGTTCACCGTGATCTTCGCGGTGGCGCGCACCGTCGGCTGGGTGAGCCAGTGGAAGGAGATGATCGAGGACCCGTCGCAGCGCATCGGCCGTCCGCGACAGGTATACTCGGGACCGGCCCAGCGGGACTACCGGCCGATCGAGGCGCGCGGCTGAGCCGAAGGGGCTGCGCGGCCGCGACGCCGGGCGGCGCGCAGCGCGGCCGGACGGAACGCCGCGGTGCGCCGCGGCGCATTCCATCGCGCGATCACGGGCCGCGCCGGCCATCCGGTGCGGCCCTATCGTTAATTTCGTTAATTCGCCGCAGCCGTGTCCGGACCGCTTGATGCCGCGTGTCGCTTGCCCTCTATTTCGCCTGTTGGTTGAATATAAGGGGGAAATATTCATCTCATGCGCGCGCATGCGGGGACCGGCTTTGGCGGCAGCCTCGACCAACTCGTGCGCCGTCGGCTGCGCACCTGGCCACAGCGGCCGCCCGGGGCGAAGGTGCTCGGCCCGCAGGGCACCTGGCTGCGCGGACGACCAGGGCCGCCCGCCTCTCCCTGCCAGCCCTTCCTCAAGCTGCCCGGCTCCAACCGCCTGCGCACCCTGCCGGACGGGCTGTGGCTGCACTTCAGCCCCGATCCGGACGAGCCCTACTGCGACATCCTCTGCATCGAGGCCTGCGGGTCGCTGCAGAATCTGCTCGACAAGCGCTCCCGCTTCGCGCCGACGACCGGATCGCTGCTCGCGGTCTGCCCGGTGGCCTGGCTGCTGGCCCCGGCGCAGGAGGACGACCCCACGCCGCGCTGGCGCCTGATCCGGCTGCTGCGCGCCGAGCCGACCGCGCCGCTGGTACTGCCGGTGCGCGACATGCGGGTGCTCTTCGGACTGCGCGCGCGGCACTATGAGGGCTTCGCCGCGGGCCAGGTGCCGCATCCGCACGAGTATTTCTGTCCGGTCGAGGCGCTGATCGCCGAACGCGGCCACGAGGACCCGGCGATGTGCGCCCTGATCGCCCGCGCCAGCGCCGCGGCAAGCTTCTTCCGCCTGCCGTCCGAGGCCCGCTGAACGCGTCGCGCGCGGCCGGGCCCCGCCGCTTCGGCCGCCGCGCTACCGCTCGGCCAGGGCGGCGAGCGTGTCCATCCCTGCGACGTCGCGCCGGCCCTCGACGTGCCGGCGGTGCCACAGGGCGTAGAACAGCAGGTGCCAGGCCGCCTTGCCGGCGTGCCGGCTCCGCTCCGCCTGGGCGAACAGCGCCGCGACGCGCTCCAGCCGCGCCACCTCGGCGACGCCGGGCTGCGCCGCGACGAGCGGGCCGAGCCGCTCCGCCTCCGCGGCGATCCAGGCGCCGATCGGCACGGTGAAGCCCTGCTTGGGCGCGAACGGCTCGCAGGCCGGGAAGTGCCGCGCCAGCCAGCGGCGCAGGATCCACTTCCCCGCGTGGCCCCGCACCTTGAGCGGGTCCGGCAGGCGGAACGCCGCCGCCGCCACGCCGGGATCGAGGAAGGGCGTGCGCCCCTCCACGCCGTGCGCCATCAGGCAGCGGTCGAGCTTGGTCAGCAGGTCGTTCGGCAGCCAGTCGGCGACGTCTAGGGCCTGCGCGCCCTGCAGCCGGCTCCGCCCGCCCGTCCCCACCGCCGCCTCCGCCGCGGCGATGCCGTCGCGCCAGCCGCGCGGCGCCTCGCGCAGCACCGGGCCGACGCGGTCGAAGGTGCCGCGCGCCCGCGGCGCCTTGCCGCCGAGCCACCAGGGGCGCATCGCCGCGCGGTGGCGGCCGTAGCCGGCGAAGATCTCGTCCCCGCCCTCGCCGCACAGCACCACCTTGATCCCCGCCTCGCGCGCCCGCCGGGCGAGGAACCAGGTCGGGATGATGGCGTAGTCGGCCGCCGGGTCGTCCATGCAGGCGACGATCGCGGGCAGGTGGCGCCAGACGTCGGCGGCGCCGATCAGGATCGTGTCGTGCTCCGCGCCGGCGGCGCGGGCGGCGGCGGCGGCGCGGGCGCGCTCGTCGGCCGCGCCGGGCGCATCGAAGCCCGCGGTGAAGGCGCGCACCGGCCGCTCGTTGAGCCGCGCCATCAGCGCGAGGATCGCCGCGCTGTCGGTGCCGCCCGAGAGGAACATGCCGTAGGGCACGTCGCTCCGCTGGTGCAGCTCGACGCTCTCCGTCAGCGCGGCGTCGAGCCGCTCGAGCGCCGCCTCCTCGCCGATCGCCTCCGGCGGGCCCTCGGGCAGGGCGGGGCGGCGGCGGCGCTCGACCACGGCGCCGTCGGCGATCACCACCGTCTCGCCCGGCAGGACGCGGCGGATGCCCTGGAAGATGGTCTCGGCGCCGGTGGTGAACTGGAGCTGCAGCAGCTCGTCCCGCGCCTCGGCCCTGAGGCGCGGCGCGACCAGGCCGGCGGCGATCAGCGCCTGCGGCTCGGAGGCGAAGGCGAGGCCGCCCGCGACCTCGGCGAGGTAGAGCGGCTTGATGCCGAAGGGGTCGCGCGCGAGCACCACCCGCCGCGCCGCGCGGTCGTGCAGCGCCAGCGCGTACATGCCGCGCAGCCGGTCCACGAAGCCCGCGCCCTCGCGCCGCCAGAGGTGCAGCGGCGGCTCGCAGTCGCTCCGCGTGGCGCAGGCGAGCCGGTGGTCGCGGCGCAGCTCGCGGTAGTTGTAGATCTCGCCGTTGGCGCAGAGCGCCGCCGGCCCGACGCGGATCGGCTGGTCGCCGGTCGCGAGGTCGATGATGGCGAGGCGGGTGTGCACGAGCGCCACCCCCCCCGACTCGTAGCGCCCCGCGCCGTCCGGCCCGCGATGCGCGAGCGCGCCGGCGAGCGCCTCCGGCACCGCCGGGTCCGCCGCGGCGCCGGGCCTCAGCGCCAGGCCCGCGAGGCCGCACATCAGCCGGCCTCGAGGGCGCGCGCGGCGCCGCGGGCCTGCGGCAGCGGCGGCGCCACGGCGCGCAGGAATTCGCGCCAGCGGGCGAGGACCGGCGCCTCGGCGTGGGCGCGCTCGAACTCTGCCCGCCCGGCGGCGGCGAGCGCCGCCGCGCGCGCCGGGTCGGCGAGCAGCGCGCCAAGGGCGGCGGCCAGCGCCGCCGGGGCCTCGCGCGGCACCAGCATGCCGGTCACGCCGTCCGCGATCAGCTCGCTCGGCCCCTGGGCCGCCGCCGCCACCACCGGCCGGGCCGCGGACCAGGCCTCCAGCACCACATTGCCGAGCGGCTCGTGCCGCGACGGGCAGACGAAGACCGCGCAGGCCGCGAGCAGCGCGCCGACGTCCTGGCGCCAGCCGAGGAAGGCGACGCGCTCCGCCACGCCGAGCTCGCGCGCGAGCCGTTCCAGCGCCGCCCGCTCCGGACCCTCGCCCGCCAGCGCGAGCCGCGCCCCCGGCGGCAGCAGCGCGAGCGCGCGCAGCAGCACGTCGAACCCCTTGTTCGCGTGCAGCCGGCCGAGCGCGAGCAGCCAGCGCGTCCCCGCCGGCGCGGGAGGCATCGCCGCCGGCGCGGCACCGCCGTGGTCGGCGGCGAAATTCGGCACGACGTGCGCCCGCTCCGCCGGCCAGCCCTGGGCGACGATCCACTCGCGCAGCGCCCGCGTGTTGCCCACCAGATGGTCGCAGCGGCGGTAGTGCTTCAGGTCGTAGTAGCCGCCGAGCCGGCCGACCAGCGTCCAGGCGCCGCGGGGGGCGAAGCGCGCGGCGCGGTTCATCCACGCGACCGCGACCTCGGGGCGGAAGCCGCGCAGCGCGGCGCGCAGCCGCGGCCCGGTGGCGAGGTCGAGCGGCCCGCCGAAGCGCAGCTCCAGCGGCGCGAGCCCGGCGGCCGCGAGGCGCGCGGCGCGCGCGGGATCGCGGCGGATCACCGGCAGCACGGTCTCGCCGGCACGGTGCAGCGCCGCGCTCAGGCGCTCGAAGAACGCCTCCGCCCCGCCCTGCGGCGCACCGGCCATGACCTGCGCGATCCTCATCGGGCCGCGGTGCCGGCCGGCGCGGCGGCCTCCTCGCCCGGCGCATCGCCCGCCTCGCGCGGGGCGGCGCCGTGCCGCTCCGGCTCGAGCTTCGCCTTGAGGTGCGCGAGCAGCGGGTAGAGCCCGGCGCAGAGCGAGACCAGCAGGCCCCAGCCGCCCTCCCGCCAGCCGCCGCGCGCGAAGTAGCACTTGCAGAAGCGGGAGACGAAGCGGCGCAGGTTGGCCGCGGTGGAACCGACCTCGCCGCGCGCGACGAGGTCCGCCGCGCGCGCGTCGGTGTAGCGGTCGAGCCGCCGCAGCATGTCCGAGATGTCGCGGTCCACGTGGTGCACCAGCGCGTGGGCGAGGCGCGGCCCTTCGCTCCCGCGCCATTCGAGGCCCGGATGCACGCGCTGCGGCTTCCAGCGCTTTGCACCGCGCCGCGACAGGCGCGGCACGGAGGTGGTGCCGAAGCTTCCGCCCCAGCCGTGGCGCACCAGCCGCGTCCCGACGTAGTTGTCCACCGGCACCTGGTGCCAGGCGTGGGCGGAGGCGGCGATCACGCGCCGCACCTCGGCAGCGAGGGCGGGCGGCACCCGCTCGTCGGCGTCCACCTCGAGGATCCAGTCGCCGGTACAGGCGTCGAGGCCGGCGTTGCGCCGCTCGCCCTCGATCTCCCAGGCGCCCTCGAGGACCCGCGCGCCGTGCGCGCGCGCGATCTCGGCGCTGGCGTCGGTGGTGCGGTCGAGCACGACGACGATCTCGTCGGCGAAGGCGAGGGTGGCGAGGCAGTCGCCGAGCTGCGCCGCCTCGTTGCGCGCGACGACGAGGGCCGAGAGGCGGGGCGGGGACGGCGCGGTCATGCGGCGGCCGCCGAGGGGACAGGCGCGAGGCCGGGCAGGGCGGCGCGCGGCGGCCCGTCCAGCAGCCGGCGCGCGGCGGCCAGCGCGTCGGCGACGGTGATCGCCGCCATCTCGCCCGCACCGGGCGCGCCCGGCGCCGTCACGGCGGCGGCGCGCGCGCCGACCGGGCCGTACTCCTCCGCGGAGGTGGGGCCGAACAGGCCGAGCGTCGGCGTGCCGACCGCGGCGGAGAGGTGCATCAGCCCGGAATCGTTGCCGACGAACAGCGCGCAGCGGCCGAGCGCGGCCGCGGCCTCCGGAACCTGCAGCCGGCCGACCAGGTCCGCCGATCCGGGCGGCAGGGCCGCGAGCAGCGGCGCGGCGAGCGCGCGCTCGGCCTCGCCCGGCCCGCCGAAGACCGCGGCGCGCGCGCCGGGCAGCGGGCCGTCGGGCGCACTCAGCGCGCGAAACAGGGCGAGGAAGCGCTCCGCCGGCCAGACCTTGCGCGGCCAGTTCGCCGTCGGCCCCAGGCCGATCCAGGGGACCCCGGCACCCTCCGGCAGCAGCGCGGCCGCGCGGGCGCGATCAGCCTCGGCGGTCCAGGCGACGGGGAGCGGCGGGGCATGCCGCAGCCCCAGCACCGCGGCGAGGTGGCCGATCCGGTGCCCGGGCCGCCGGCCGCCGCGCATCACCGCGCGCCGGCGCGTCCACAGCATCCAGGCCAGCGCCGAGCCGCGCAGATCCACCACCAGATCCCAGCGCACCGGCGCCGCCGCGGCGAGCAGCCCGAGCCAATGGGCGCGGTAGCGGCGCTTGGCGAGCACTACCGTGCGCGCGCGATTCGGCATGCGCGCGAAGACACCCTCGGCGACCGGGCCGCAGGCGACGGTGATCCGCGCCTCGGGGTGGCTGCGGATCAGATGGTCCAGCAGCCCGGTGGACAGCACCGCATCGCCGAGGCGGCTGGCGGTGACGAACAGGATGCGCACGGGGCCGCCCATAGCATGCCCGATGCCCCGGCGCGAACGGGGGGCGGCGCCCGGCCGGCGCGGCGGGGTGAACCCGCCGGCGGCGGTCGCGCGGTCAGCCGGCGGCGGGCGGCGCCTTGTGGATGGGGTCCACCCAGAGCACCTCCTCGGGCCTCTCCACCGGCTCGATGTCGAGGTTGACCACCACCGCCTCGTTGTCGCTGCGCACCAGCACGCATTCCAGCGTCTCGTCGGTGCTGGCGTTGATCTCCTGGTGCGGGACGTAGGGCGGCACGTAGATGAAGTCGCCCGGGCCGGCCTCGGCGACGTATTCGAGCTTCTCGCCCCAGCGCATCCGGGCGCGGCCGCGGATCACGTAGATCACGCTCTCCAGCGGGCCGTGGTGGTGCGCGCCGGTCCTGGCGTTGGGATGGATGTGCACCGTGCCGGCCCAGATCCTCTGCGCGCCGACGCGGGCGTAGTTGATCGCGGCGGCGCGGTTCATCCCCGGCGTCTGCGGCGTGTTGGTGTCCAGGCTGTCGCCCGGGATCACGCGGACGCCGGTGTGCTTCCAGCCATCGGGTGGGATGTCGTGGTGGGCGTGGCCGTCATGCGGCATGAGGTCGGCTCCGTCCGTTCGTGCCGGCGGGCGAGGCTTTCCGCCATGCGCCCGCCGCGCGGGGAACCCGCCAGATAACGCACCGCATCCCATGGGCAAGCGCAATCCGCGGCGGCGCGAGACGCTGCTCCGCCGCGCACCGGACGGAGCAACCGGTTCTCCGCGCGCGCTTTGCCGTGCCGCTTCCTGCTCCGACCGTCCGCCACGCCTCGGCCGGCTCAGCCGAGCGCCGCGCGCAGCCGCGCGGGCACCGTCTCGATCGCCTCCAGGCCGGCATTGGCGAAGGCGAGGCGCAGATGCCGCTCCTGCCCCGGCCCGAAGAACGGTCCGGGCAGGGCGAGCAGCCCGGCCTCCACCGCCAGGCGCTCCGCCGCCGCGAGCGCGTCGGGCGCGCCCTCCGACAGGCGCAGATAGGCGAAATAGGCGCCGAGCGCGTCGAGCCGCCAGCCCGGCAGCGGCGCGACGGCGCGGCGACAGGCGGCGGCGCGCTCCGCCATCAGCGCGCGGTTCCCCGCGCGCCAGCCGCGCAGCGCCTCCACCGCCCAGGCGAGCGCCGCCTGCGCCGCGCGCGGGGCGCAGATCTGCATGGTGTCGAGCGCCTTCATCAGCGCCGCGCGGAACCCCGGCCCGGCGAGGATCGCCCCGACCCGGTGCCCCGGCACGCAATAGGCCTTGGAGAAGGAGTAGAGCTGCACCACGCCGCCCTCGCGCCAGCCCGCCTCGGCGAACAGCGGATGCGGCGGCAGCGCCTCCTCCGGCAGGAAGTCGCGATAGGTCTCGTCCAGCACCAGCCAGGCGCGGCGGTCGCGGCACAGCGCGGCGAAGCGCGCGATCACGGCGGGCGGATAGGTCGCGCCGGTCGGGTTGTTGGGCGTGACGAGCACGACGGCGCGGGCGCGGGGATGCTCGCGCAGCAGCGCGGCGGCGCGGTCGGGGTCGGGGACGAACCCGTCCTCGGCGCGGCAGGGCAGCGGGATCGCCGCGATGCCGAGCATGGACAGCGCCATGCGATGGTTGAAGTACCAGGGCGCGGGCAGCAGCACCGCCTCGCCCTCGCCGGCGAGCACCGTCATGGCCATGGTGAAGGCGAGGTTGCCGCCGGCGGTGATCGCCACGTCGTCGGCCGCGATCGGCGCGGCGTAGGCGCGCGCGATGTCGGCGGCGAGGGCCTCGCGCAGCGCCGGCTCGCCGTCGATCGGGCCGTAGCCGGCGCAGGCGCGGTCGCCCGCGGCGGCGGCGAGCCGGGCGAGCAGGTCGGGATGCGGCGGGTAGCCGGGCACCGCCTGGGTCAGGTCGAGCAGCGGCCCGGCCGCGCCGCCGTAGCGCGCCGCCCAGGCGCGGGCGGCGGGGATCGGCGGCGCGGCGGTGGCGCGGATGCGCGGGGAGAGCGGCGGGGCTGCGGCGGCGGCGTCCATGCGGCCCGTTTCGCACCGGCGGCGCGGCGCGTCCATCGGACGATCAGGGCGCCTCGCCGGCCGGGCGGCCGGTGACGAAGCGCCAATGGTGCCAGAGCAGCCGCGCCGCCAGGGCGCGCCAGGGACGCCACCGCTCCGCCATCGCCCGCAGCGCCTTCGGCTCCGGCCGCGCCGCGAGGCCCTTGAGGTGCGCGGCGCCGGCGGCGAGGGCGAGGTCGCCGCCGGGGAACACGTCCGGCCGCTGCAGCCCGAACAGCAGGTGGATCTCCGCCGTCCAGCGGCCGAGACCCCTGACCGTGGAAAGGAGGGCGATCGCCGCCTCGTCCTCCATCCGCGCCACCGCGGCGAGGTCGAGGCGGCCCGTCGCGCAGGCCTCGGCCAGGGCGCGCGCATGGGCGACCTTCGGGCGCGACAGGCCGGCGCCGCGCAGCGCCTCCTCCGGCAGGGCGAGCAGCCCGGCCGGGTCCAGCGCGCCCGGCAGGGCGCTCAGCCGGGCCCAGATCGCGGCGGCGGCCTGGTTGGAGATCATCTGGCCGCAGATCGCGCGCAACAGGCCGGGAAAGCCCGGATCGCGCGTGCGCCAGGGCAGGGGGCCGGCGGCCGGCTCGACGCGGGCGAGGTCCGGATCGGCCTCGACCAGCGCGGCGAGGCCGGCGCGGGCCCAAGGGGGAGGCGGCGGGGATGTGGATTGGGGGGGGATCATCCCCGCCGCCAGTAGCGCATCGGCGCCGGCCGGGGGGAGGCCGTGCAGTCGCGCCGATGGCTCCTGTGCCATCATCTGGTGTGCGCGATCGCGCTCTGAAAGGCCCCCGGGAGCCGGGGAATTGCAACGCTCCGCAACAGCCGGCCGGCCCCGCAACAGTCCGCAACACGCGCCGCTGCATCGGCGCCGGCGCGCGCTATGTAACAGGCGCCATGGACCCGCAGACGACGCCCCAGCCGCCGCCACCGCCGCCGCAGGCGCCGCCGCCGCACATCCTCGTCGTGGACGACGACCGCGAGATCCGCGACCTGCTCTCGAAGTTCCTGGAGCGCCAGGGCATGCGCGTCTCCGCCGCCCGCGACGCGCGCGAGGCGCGGCGCCTCTGGCCGCTCGGCCGCTACCACCTGGTGGTGCTGGACCTGATGCTGCCGGGCGAATCCGGCCTCGACTTCGCCCGCTGGCTGCGCGGGCAGTCGGAGGTACCGATCGTGATGCTGACGGCGATGGGCGAGGAGACGGACCGCATCGTCGGCCTGGAACTGGGCGCCGACGACTACGTGGCCAAGCCCTTCAACCCGCGCGAGCTGCTGGCGCGCATCCGCGCCGTGCTGCGCCGGACCGGCGGCGAGCCCGGCGCGCCGCGCAAGGAGCCGCCGCCCAAGGCCGTGCGCTTCGCCGGCTGGACGCTGGAGCCGGCGCGCCGCCGCCTGCTCGACCCGGAGGGGACGGAGGTGCCGCTCACCGGCGGCGAGTACGAGCTGCTCGTGATCCTGCTCGAGCGGCCCAACCGCGTGCTGACGCGCGACATGCTGATGGACCTGCTGCACAACCGCCAGGCCGGCCCGTTCGACCGGGCGATCGACGTCGCCGTCTCGCGGCTGCGCCGGAAGCTGGAGGACGACGGGCGCAACCCGCAGCTCATCAAGACCGTGCGCGGCGGCGGCTACGTCCTCGCCGCCAGCGTCGAGCGGGTCCACTGAGATGGGGCGGGAGACGGCGAAGCGCCGGTCCGGCATGCGCCGCTGGCTTCCGCGCAGTCTCGGCGCGCGCACCGCGCTGGTGCTGATCCTCGGACTCGCGCTGGTACAGGCGGCGGGGCTCACCATCCACGCCCTCGACCGCGTCGGGCTGCAGCGCATCGTGCAGGCGCGCGAGATCTCGGCGCGCACCTTCGTCGCCTGGCGCACGGCGCTGCTCGCGCCCTCGGATCGGCGGGCGACGCTGCTCGCCGACCTCGATCTGCCGGTCGGGCTCAGCGTGGAGGTGGACGAGCATCCCCTGGTGCGCGGGCCGATGCCGCCGCCCTCGCCGCAGGTGGTCCGGATGTTCCGGGTGGACCTCCTCGCCCTCGGCCCGCTGCGGATGCGCCCGCGGGAGATCCGCGTGGCGGGACACGGGACGGACGGCTTCGTCGCCTCGCTCCGCCTGCCGGACGGGGAGTGGCTGAACCTGCGCGTGGCGCCGCCGCCGCCGCGGCCCTGGCACTCGGAGAGCTTCCTCCTCGCCTTCCTCGCCATGACCCTGGCGGCCGCGCTGCTGATCGTCTGGGCGGTGGCGCGCCTGATGCGGCCGGTGCGGGTGCTGGCCGAGGCGGCGGAGCGGCTCGGCCGCGATGTGAACGCCCCGCCGCTCGACGAGGGCGGGCCGAGCGAGGTCGCCACCGCGGCCCGCGCCTTCAACACCATGGCCGAGCGGATCCGCCGCTTTGTCGCCGACCGCACCCAGATGCTGGCCGCGATCGGCCACGACCTGCGCACGCCGATCACGCGGCTCAGGCTGCGCGCGGAGTTCCTCGAGGACGAGGAGCAGCGGCGCAAGATGCTCGCCGACCTCGACGAGATGGAGGCGATGATCGCGGCGACCCTCGCCTTCGCCCGCGACGACGCGGCGGCCGAGCCGGCGACGCCGCTGGATCTCGCCGCGCTCTGCCGCACCGTGCTCGACGAGGCGGCGGACGCGCACCCCGAGGCCGCCGAGCGCATCGCCTACGGGGGGCCGGAGCGGCTGACGGTGCGCGCGCGCCCCGTGGCGCTGAAGCGCGCGATCGCCAACCTGGTGCGCAACGCGCTCGCCTACGGCGGATCGGCGCGCATCGCGCTCTCGCCGCCCGAGGACGGCACGGTCCGTCTCACGGTCGAGGACGAGGGGCCCGGCATTCCGGATTGCGAGCTCGAGAATGTCTTCGCGCCCTTCCGCCGGCTGGAGACGAGCCGCAACCGGGAGACCGGGGGCGCGGGCCTCGGCCTGCCGATCGCGCGCAACATCCTGCGCGCGCATGGCGGCGACGTGGTGCTGCGCAACCGCCGCGGCGGACGCGGCCTGAGCGTGCTGGTCACGCTACCGGCATGAGCGAGCGCGGGGCCGATACGCCCCGCATCGGATGCCGGTCCGTGCGCAGGCTCTGGATGCGACGGCGGTGATGCGTTGTGGTCGGCTTGCGGGCCCGTTCCGTGTGCCGCGGCGGGCGTTGACGATGTCGTTGTGGGCGTGAAGTGCGCGGGTGCCGGGCTGGTTGGCGCGCCGGAAGGCCCGGACGTTCCCGACGGGGGTCGGCTCCGGCGCGGGGCGGCGGCAGGGCGGGGTGATGTGGGGGGCGCCTTCGGGCCTGGTCCGCACTGTCCAAGACCGCCACGGCGCGCGCAGCGGGCGCGCCCCGGCTGATTCCGGCGAGATGCAGGTTCATGGCGTGCTGGTTGGCCGCCGGCCGCGCGAGGCCCGCCCGACGCCGCGGGCGGGGCGGACGGCGCCGAGCAGGGAGGCCCGCCTGTGGCGGCAGTCCCTGCCCGCGCCGCCGGCTCTGCCCTTCGGGCTCGCGCGGCGCCACGGCCGACCGTGAAATCCCGTACCCGCGCCGAGCGCAATCCGGATTCGATATCGACACGTTCGGCGCGGCATGCGAGATCTTCTCGGCCCATCGCCGCCGGCGCAGCTCTCTGCCGATCGGCAAGACACCCTCTGGGTCATTCCCGATCCCTTCTCGCGGGCATGGCGCGCCGCGAGCGCCGGTTGCGCCATCGGTCCCTCCGGAGCAGGCTCATGCCGATCAGCCAGTACTCGCTCCATCAGGTAAGCAACGGCGAATTTTGGCTTGAATTCTACAACGTGAAGTCCCTGGGCGGCATTTGGGTCGAATTCCGCTGGGCATACTCGGAAGCGGACTTCCGCGACCCGCTGGGCGTGGGGCAGACCCTGGAGAGCAAGTGGCAGATCCAGTGGAATTCCACCAACGCCTGGCTCTTCTACTACAGTGCGGTCGACGGCGGACAGGGCGACGACACCCTGACCGGCCTCGACGACACCACGGCCTCCGAGATCGCCGCCTTCATCGCGCGGAACGGCCTCCAGGCGCACTTCGCCGGCCTTCCCCTCTACGATGCCGGTGCCGACCTCCTGGTCGGGGGCAGCGGCGACGACTGGCTGAACGGCCGCGGCGGCAACGACGTGCTGGTCGGCGAGGGCGACAACGACACGCTGCTCGGCGGCGCGGGCGACGACACGCTGAAGGGCGGCGCGGGCAGCGACCTGATCGACGGCGGCGAGGGCTTCGACATCGCCGTGTTCGACGGCATGAGCGGCCAGTACCTGATCGCCATCCAGGCGAGCGGCGTCGCCTCGGTCCAGGCGCTGGGCATCGACTGGCTCGACTGGCTGCGGGGTGTCGAGCTGCTGCGCTTCGACGACGCCGACATCCCGGTGGAGCCGACGCCGCCGCTGTTCACCCCGGATGCCGACCGCGTCCGCTTCGACCTGCTCACCGCCGCCCAGCGGCGTGCGGTGGAGGGCGCGCCGGAACGGATCTACGCCGCGGGCGCCGGCAACGATACCGTCGTGCTGCCCTCCGATGAGGTCCTCGTCGCGCCCCGCGCGGACTATCCCTTCGGGGTCGTGTTCGACAGGAGCCGCGGCTTCGAAGGCGGCGCCGGGGACGATTCGATCGTCGGCTCCGCGGCGCGGGACCTCATCGGGGGCGGCGAAGGACGGGACACGCTCACCGGCGGGGGCGGACGCGACACGCTGCTCGGCGGCGCGGGCGACGACCTGCTGGCCGGCGGCGGCGGCGCGGACCGGCTCGAAGGCGGCGACGGAGCCGACACGCTCCATGGCGGCAGCGCGACCTCGCCGAACCTCTCGGGCGCGGACATCCTGTTCGGCGGCGCCGGCGACGACCTGCTGGTCGGCGGTGACGGAGACGACTCGCTGGTCGGCGGCGCCGGCAACGACGTGTTCGAGATCGGCGACGCCACGGGCGACAAGGTCATCTGGGGCGGCCAGCGGTTCGGGGGGGCCGTCGCCAACGACCGGGACGTGATCAGGCTCGCGGGCCGCCCCTCCGACTGGGCCTGGACCGATTGGATCGCCGACGTGGAAGGCACGGGAAGGCCGGAGGGCTGGACCACCATCGCCCGTTCCGGCGCCGGCCAGTCGCTCGAGCTGCACGAGGTCGAGCTCGGCCTCTTCGACGCGCTGCGCAACAACCAGGTGGCCAAGGCGCCGCCCGTGCTCGAGATGGCGAGGCTGGCGCTGAACAGCTACGCCGACGATGTCGATGCTGGCACGGCCCCCGTCAACGCGGCGACGGCCCGCGGCTGGGCGCCGCTTCGGGCGCTCGAGCTGGGCATGGACGTGGCGGGCGCCACCAGGGACGGCACGGCCTGGACGTTCCGGGAGGGCGTCTACACGGCCGGCAACGCCGCGGCGCACGTGCTGTTCGGCGTCGTCGGCAACAGGACGACGCTCTCGATCGCCTTCCGCGGCACCGACGGCCTCGACGATGTCCCGGACTGGCCGAACGCCGATACGCACTACGCGAACTTCGCCCCGCTGATCGAGGCGGTGAAGGCCTATGTGAACAACGGCGGGTACGTGGACGGCGCCAGGATCCAGCAGGTCTGGGTGAGCGGCCACAGCCTCGGCGGCGCGATGGCGCAGATGTTCATGCAGAAGGCGGTCCCGGGCGATCCGCGCTACCTCGGCGTCACCTTCGGCTCGCCGGGGGCCAAGCCGAACGCGCCGGACGCCCGCATGGTGCACTTCGAGCACATCTACGACCCGGTGCCGCTCGCGCCGGACCTCGCCCGCGCCCCCGCCAAGCTCGACGATCTCGCGGCGCTCGCCGCCACCGCCTATCTGCCGCTCGGCGCCGTCGTCGCCGAGCTCGGCGAGATCGCGCTGGAGAGCGTGCTGCACTACAGGACGTCGGGCGCGGTGGTCAGGCTCGACTGGAACCTCTCCGACGGCGTGGGTGGCGCCCACGAGATGGCCAGTTACTTCAGATCGGTCCAGGACCTCGTCGTCGCGCGGACCGAGTTCCCGGGCGGGCTCGACTTCCTCGACCCCGGGGCGCTCGCGGCCCGCGAGGTCCTGCACGCCGGGGCCGGCTCCGACCTCCTCGGCGCGCCGCCGGCCTTCGAACAGATCCTGCGCGGCAAGGCGTATTTCGACGGCGCGGAGCGGTTCTTCGGCACGCTGCAGGCCGACCGCCTCGACGGGCGCGCCGGCGCCGACCTCCTCCTCGGCGGGCGAGGCGCCGACACCCTGCTCGGTGGGGCAGGCGACGACACCCTGGAGGGCGGCAACGGCAACGACCGGCTCGTCGGCGGCCCCGGGGCGGACATCCTGACAGGCGGCAGCGGCAGGGACATCTTCGAGTACCGCAATGCCGGCGAGAGCACCCCGTCGGCGCCCGATACGATCACGGACTTCGCGGTGGACCTGGCCGAGGGGGAACCGTTCATGGACCGGATCAACCTGCGTCCGGTCGATGCCTACACGCCGAACGGGGCGCTCGACGACTCCTTCGTTTTCATCGGCACCGCCGCTTTCACCGGCGCCGGCGCGGCCCGCGGCGAGGTGCGCGTGCAGCAGGTCGAGGCGGATACGTTGGTGATGCTCGACACCGACGCCGACGGCGTCGCCAACATGGTGCTCGTGCTGAAGAACGTCGCCGCCGCGAGCCTCGAGGCCGCGGACTTCCTTCTCTGAGCGCGACCTCGGCCGTTTCCGCGGGCTGACCCGCGCCAGGGTGGGGAGCTTGCGAACGGCGCCTCCCGGCCGCGGGCGGAACCGGCGAAGTCCGCTCGTGCCGGGTCGCGCCGCCGGTGCGCGGGTCCGCCGGACGCTCCCCCGGCCAGCCGATCCGCATCCGTCACGCGCGATCCCCCTCGCGGTCCCCGGCCGCGCCGTTGACGCCCGAGCCAGCACCCGCTATAGCCGCGCCTCTCCGGCGACCCGCCCTGCGGGCCGCCGGCGGTCGTTTGGTGCATACCCGGCACGGCCGGACCGACGCAGGACCCCATGACCTACGCAGTGATCCGCACCGGCGGGAAGCAGTACCGCGTCACGCCCGACGCCGTGCTCACCGTCGAGAAGCTCGAGGCCGAGCCCGGTGCCACCGTCACCTTCCACGAGGTGCTGATGGTGGGCGGCGAAGGCGCGCTCGTCGTCGGCGCACCCACCGTGGCCGGCGCCACCGTCACCGCGACCGTGGTGGAGCAGAACCGCGGCGACAAGATCATCGTCTTCAAGAAGAAGCGCCGCAAGAACTACCGGCGCAAGAAGGGCCACCGGCAGCACCAGACCGTGCTGCGCATCGCCGCCATCAACGGCGGCGGGGCGACGGCGGCCGCCTGAGATCGGAGGGCAGCAGAGATGGCACACAAGAAGGCCGGCGGCTCGTCGCGCAACGGGCGCGATTCGGCGGGCAAGCGGCTCGGCGTGAAGCGCTCCGACGGGCAGTTCGTGAAGGCCGGCAACATCATCGTCACGCAGCGCGGCACCAAGATGCGGCCCGGGCACAACGTTCTGGTCGGACGCACGCACTCGCTGCACGCGGTGATCGACGGCCATGTGCGCTTCGAGCGCAAGGCGGAGGGCCGTGTCCAGGTCAGCGTGTACCCGCTCCCGCCGAGCGCCGTCGCGGCGGCCGAGTAGCGCGGCCGCCCGGCAACGCCGGACCGATCGGGCGGGGGCCGCGAGGCCCCCGTCGCCGTTTCGGGCGGATCCCCTGCGATGAAATTCCTCGACGAGGCGAAGGTCTGGGTGAAGGCCGGCGACGGCGGCGACGGCGCCGTCGCCTTCCGGCGCGAGAAGTTCCTCGAGTTCGGCGGCCCGGACGGCGGCGACGGCGGCAAGGGCGGCGACGTCGTCGCCGAGGCGGTCGAGGGCCTCAACACCCTGATCGACTACCGCTACACGCAGCATTTCCGCGCCCGCAAGGGGGGCAACGGCGCGGGCGGCAACCGCACCGGCGCGCACGCGCCCGACGTGGTGCTCAAGGTCCCGGTCGGCACGCAGATCCTCGCCGAGGACAGGCGGACGCTGATCGCAGACCTCACCGCGCCGGGCCAGCGCGTCGTGATCGCGCGCGGCGGCGACGGCGGCTTCGGCAATGCCCACTACAAGTCCAGCACCAACCGCGCCCCGCGCCGCGCCGACAAGGGCTGGCCGGGCGAGGAGCGCTGGATCTGGCTGCGCCTCAAGCTGATCGCCGATGCCGGGCTGATCGGCCTGCCGAACGCCGGCAAGAGCACCTTCCTCGCCGCTGTCAGCGCCGCGCGGCCGAAGATCGCCGACTATCCCTTCACCACTCTGCACCCCCAGCTCGGCGTCGTGCGCCTCGGCTCCGGCGAGGAGTTCGTCCTCGCCGACATCCCCGGCCTGATCGAGGGCGCGCACGAAGGCGCGGGCCTCGGCGACCGCTTCCTCGGCCACGTCGAGCGCTGCGCCGTGCTGCTGCACCTGGTGGACGGCACCCAGCCCGACGTCGCCAAGGCCTACCGCACCGTACGCGCCGAGCTCGCCGGCTACGGCCACGGCCTGGCGGAGAAGCCGGAGATCGTCGCGCTGAACAAGGTGGACGCGATGACGCCGCAGGCCCGGACCAGCCGGCGCAGGGCGCTGGAGCGCGCCGCCGGGCGGCAGGTCATGCTGATCTCCGGCGCGACCGGGGAGGGGGTGCCGGAGGTCCTGCGGGCCGTCGCCGACATGGTCGCCGCGGAGCGGCGGCGGCGGGCGGCTGCCCAGCCGGCGCCGGCGATGCCGCCCTCCGCCACGGGTCCCGCGAGGTAGCGAGGCGCGTCAACCTGCCCCGGCCCGCGCCGCGCGGGCGCGGTCGTGCGCCGCCGCGCGCAGGGCCATCAGCCCATAGACGGCATCGAGCGTCGGCGTCGGCAGCCCGGCGAGGTCGCGCATCTCGGCGTGGCTCGCCGCCAGCACGTCGAATTCCAGCGGGCGGCCGCGTTCCAGGTCCTGCAGCATGGACATGCGATGCTCCGTCGCGCCGGTGTGGCGGAGGCGCTGCTCGATCGGCACCGGGATGCTCAGGCCGAGGCGCTCGCCGACCGCGTCGGCCTCCTCCATCATGCGCCGCACCGTCGCGAAGGCCTCCGGCGCCGCCGCGATCTCGCGGTTGCGCGCCAGGGTGAGGCAGGCGACCGGGTTCCAGCACAGGCTGTTGACCATCTTGATCCAGATCTCGTCGCGGATGCGCGGGCTGACCGGCGCCGCGACGCCGCCCGCCTCCAGCGCCCGGCCGAGCCGCAGCGCGCGCTCGGAGAGGCTGCCGTCCGGCTCGCCGATCGGGCAGTTCGGGCGCGCGCGGTGGTGGCGCACCACGCCGGGGGCGACGACCTCGGCCGCGGTCCAGTAGACGACGCCGAGCACGCGCGCCGGCGCGATCGCCGCCCAGTGCCGCCCGCCCGGGTCGATGCGCGCCAGCCGGCGGTCGCGGAACGCGCCCTCCACGCCGTGGAAGAACCAGTAGGGGATGCCCGTGGTCGGCGGCAGCACCACCGTCTCCGGCCCGAGCAGCGGCGCGAGCGAGGGCAGCGCGGCGTCCATCTGCTGCGCCTTGACGGTGAGGAAGACGTAGTCCTGCGGCCCCAGCTCCTCCGCCCGCTCCACCGCGTGCGGGCGCGAGCGGATCTCGCCCGCCGTCGAGAGGACGCGCAGCCCGTCGCGCCGGATCGCCTCGACCATCGGCCGCCGGCCGACGAGCGAGACCTCCAGCCCCTCCACCGTGGCGAGGTGGCCGGCGAGGATGCCGCCGATGGCGCCGCCGCCGAGGAAGCAGATGCGCGTCATGCCGGCGTCCTTCCGCCTGGCGCGCGGCGCGCCGCGGGGGAGGGGAGCGGCACGGGCCTCCGGTCGGGCACGGATGCTGTCATGGTCCTCGCCGTTCCCCTCCATCCCGTCGTCGGGCCGGCCGCCGCGCAGGCCGCGCGCCGGCGGCTCTCAGGCCGGCTCGCGCTCGCGCTCCTCCATCATCCGCTTGAAGGCGGGACGGGCGTGGCACGTCTCGAGCCAGGCGCGGACCGCCGGCGCGGCCTCGAACAGCTCCGGGGCGGGGAGCGCGTAGCGCACGACCTCGGCGACGTTGAGGTCCGCCACGGTGAAGCGGCCGCCGACCAGGAAGCCGCTCCCCGCCAGCTCCTGGTTCAGCACGGCGAAGGGCGCGCGCAGCGCCTCGACCGCGGCCCGCGCGACGGCGGGGTCGCGCTCGGCCGGCGGCCTCGCGGCGCGGTGGAAGAGCACCTGGAGCGCGTGCGGCTCGACCTCCGTCGCCGCCCACAGCGCCCACATGGTCATCCGCCCGTCCTCGGCGAGGTCGGCGGGGCCGAGCGCGCCGCCGTACTTCTTCGCGAGGTAGAGGTTGATCGCCAGCGACTCGTGCAGCACGAGCCCGTCGTCCTCGATCGAGGGGATGCGGCCGTTCGGGTTGATCCGGAGGAACTCGGGCGAGCGCGTGTTCAGCGGCGCGCCGGGCGCCGCGGGATCGGCGAGCCGGTAGGCCTGGATGACCGGCACGTGCCGGAAGGGCAGGCCGATCTCGTAGGCGAGCCAGATGGCGCGCGACGCGCGGGAGCGATAGACGCCGTAGATCGTCAGCATGGGCGCGGGCCTCCTGTGCGGGGACGATCGGCGCGGCCTGCCCGCCCCGTCAAGCGTCGCCGCCGGCAGGCGGCGTCGCGCGGCCGGGGCCCGCGCGCGGGCGGTTGGCGAAGCGGGGCGACCGGCCTATGCTTCCCGCCGCACGCCACCGGGCGCGGGGCGGCTCCGCGACGCGGCGGCCTCGCGCCGTCAGCGACCGAGGGACGTCCGCCGTGATCCACGTCATCGCCATCATCACCGCGAAGCCCGGCATGCGGGACGCGGTCCTGAAGGAATTCCGCGCCAACATGCCGGCCGTCCACGCCGAGCAGGGCTGCATCGAGTACGGTCCCGCGATCGACGCCGAGGGCATCGGCAGCTTCCAGACCCGCTTCGGCCCGGACACCTTCGTGGTGATCGAGAAGTGGGAGAGCCCGGAGGCGCTGAAGGCCCACGCCGCGGCGCCGCACATGGCCGCCTACGCCGCGAGGACGAGGGACATGATCGCCAGCCGCGTCATCCACGTCCTCTCGCCGGCCGCCTGAGCACTGCGCCCGACGACACCGGCCGGGAGTCGCCGCAGTCCGCCGCCGCGGGCGATCGGTCGTCCGCGGTCCGGCGCCGTTGCGGCTTCGCCCCGGCCTCCGGCGACGGCGCCGCTCCGCGCCGTCCTCGGCCTCGCGACGATCGCCCCGCGATGAGCGCCCGCACGGCCCCGGCCGCACGCCGCCACGTCGCCGCCGCCCTGCTCGCGGTGGTGGTGCTGAACCTGCCGCTCGGCACGGTCTACGCCTTCAGCGTGTTCCTGCGGCCGATGGAGGCGGAGCTCGCGGCGAGCCGCGCCGAGCTCTCCTTCGTCTTCGGCCTCGCGCTGGTCGCCTTCACCGTCGGCATGAACCTGGCGCCGGCGCTCTACCGCCTGGCGCCGGCGTGGGTCCTGGTCGTCGGCTGCATGGCGGTGTCGAGCGCCGGCATGGGGCTCGCGGCGTCCGCGGCCGGAACCGCCGGGCTTGCCGTCGGCTACGGCGTGCTGTTCGGCCTCGGCGGCGGCGGCGCCTACGTGCTGCTGGTGCAGGGCGTGAACCTGATGCTGAGCGGCCACCGCCGCCAGGGACTCGCCAACGGCTTCATCGTCAGCCTGTTCCCGATCGGCGCCATGATCGGGGCGCCGCTGTTCGGCTGGGCGCTGGGCGCCTGGGGGCTGCGCGCGACCCTCGGCGGGCTCGCGGCTGCGCTGGCCGCGGCCGGGGCGGTCGCGGCGGCGCTGGTCGCCGCCTCCGGCATGGCCGTGACCGCGCCCGCGGGCGGATCCGCCGCGCCGCCCGAACGCAAGGCCTCCGTCTTCCTGCGGCTGTGGGCCGCGTTCTTCCTCGCCGCCGCCGCCGGCCTCATGGTGCTCGGCCAGGCCGCGGGCATGGTGGAGGCCTACGGGGGCAGCAAGGCGCTGGCGCTGTTCGCGACGACCGCGATCACCGGTTGCATCGCGGCGGCGCGCATCGGGGGCGGCTGGCTCGCCGACCGCTTCTCCGCGCCGGGGGTCATGGTCGGGGCGCATGTGCTGGCGTTGTGCGGAGGCCTGCTGCTCCTCGCCGCTCCGGGCGCGCTCGCGTCCGTCGCGACGCTGGCCATGATCGGCATGGGCTACGGCCTCGTCAGCGGCAGCACCGCCGCGGCGGTCGCCGTGTACTGGGGTGCCGCGCAGTACGGCCGGATCGCCGGGCGACTCTACGTCGCCTGGTGCGCGGCGGCGGTCACGCTGCCCGTCGTCGCCGGCCGCCTGTTCGACCTCAGCGGCGGCTACGCAGGGGCGGTGATGATCGCGGTGGCCGGGAACGCGCTCGGCGTCGCCGTCGCCGCCTCCCTGCCGCGGCGCGCCGGGATCTAGGCCCGGCCCGGCGTGCCGCGAGGCTGACCGCGCGGCGAACCCCCGCCGTCGCAGGTCGGCCCCCGGCGGCCCACGAAGGTTCCCGGGGGGACGCCGGCCGGCGCGACCGGCGCACCCGGTGGGGGTGCGCCTTCGGTTGCCCGGCGTCCCGCGTTCCGATCTTCCTACCCGTCCGCCACGGCCGGCTCCGGCCGCCCGCGCCGGCGCAGCGCGCCGACGACCGCGACGAGCAGCGCCACGCCCCACACCGCCGGCGCGATCGGGCCCTCGAGGAAATAGAAGGGGTCGCCCTGCGACAGGAACAGGCCCTCCCGCAGGTGCTTCTCGACCTCCGGCCCGAGGATCAGCCCCACGACCAGCGGCGCCAGCGGGACCCGGCATTTGTTGAAGGCGTAGCCCACCAGCCCCGCGCCCAGCAGCACCCACAGGTCGAGCATGCTGTTGTGCACGGAATAGGCCCCGATGCTCGCCACGATCAGCAGCATCGGCACGAAGAACCAGACCGGGATGCGCAGCAGCGAGACCCACACGCCGACCAGCGGCAGGTTCAGCACCAGCAGCATCACGTTGCCGATGTAGAGGCTCGCGATCAGGCCCCAGAAGATGTCGGGATGCTGCTGCACGAGGAGCGGCCCCGGCTGCACCCCCTGCACCATCATGGCGGAGATCATCAGCGCCCCGATCGGCGTGAAGGGGAGGCCGAGCGAGAGCAGCGGCACCAGGGCGCTGGTCGCCGCCGCGTTGTTGGCCGTCTCCGGCCCCGCCGCGCCCTCGATCGCGCCGTGGCCGATCTCCGCGCGGTGGCGGCTCACCGCCTGCTCGAGCCGGTAGGAGGCGAAGGAGGACAGGGTCGCCGCCGGCCCGGGGATCAGGCCGAAGAAGAAGCCGACGCCCGTGCCGCGCAGCCAGGGCGGCACCGCCCGCGCCCATTCGTCGCGCCGCGGGAACAGCTCGCGGAACCGGACCTTCACCAGCTCGGGGCGGCGGAGCGACGTCTCGACCAGGTTGAGGATCTCGGCGATGCCGTAGAGGCCGACGACGACCGGCACCAGCCCGATGCCCTCGGTCAGCTCCAGGACGCCGAAGGTGTAGCGGTTCTGGCCGGTGACCGCCTCCTGCCCCACCGTGCCGAGCGCCACGCCCAGCAGGCAGGAGAACCCGGCCGCCGCGAACGACCCGCCGGAGATGCGCGAGAGCACCAGCAGCCCGCCGGCGGTCAGCGCGAAGAACTCCGCCGGGCCGAACAGCAGCGCGACGGAGGCGAGCACCGGCGCGGCCACCAGCACGCCGACGATCGCAAGGGTCGCGCCGACGAAGGACCCCACGGCGACGATCGCGAGCACCGCCCCGGCGCGCCCCTTCTTCGTCAGCTTGTAGCCGTCGATCGCGGTGACGACGGAGGCGCTCTCGCCCGGGATGTTCATCAGGATGGCGGTGGTCGAGCCGCCGTACATCGAGCCGTAGAAGATGCCGGCCATCATGATCAGGCCGGTCGTCGGATCGAAGGCGAAGGTCAGCGGCAGCACCAGCGCGACGCCGGCGACCGGCCCGAGCCCCGGCAGCACGCCGATCGCCGTGCCGGCCAGCGCCCCCGCCAGGGCCGCCATCAGGTTCTGCGGCTGCACCGCGACGGAGAGGCCGAAGATCAGACCCTCGAGGGCGCCCATCGCGCTACATCCCCAACCAGTAGCCGAGTTCGCCGCGCGGCAGCGGCACCTGCAGCAGGCGCACGAAGAGGAACTGCGCCGCGACGGCGAGCGCTACCCCCGCGACGGCGGAGGCCGCCCACCCGCCGCGCAGCAGCCGGATCACGGCCGTGGCGAGGAGCGAGGCCGAGATCAGGTGGCCGATCCAGGGCATCGCGACGAAGTGCAGCGTAAGCGCGGCAAGCACGAGCACGACCCGCCGCGCCTCCTCGCCGGCCGGCAGGTCGAGCGGCGTGCCGTCGTCCCGCATCGCCCAGCCCTCCCTGAGCAGGCCGAGCGCGACGAGCGCGAGCAGCGGGCCGACCACCAGCGGGAACAGCCCGGGCCCCGGCATGTCCGCGCTGCCCAGCGGCAGCCCGAGGCCGGCGGCGGTGTAGCCGGCCGCCAGCAGCAGTCCGAGCAGGCCGATCGCGGCCCGCCCGGTGCGCTGCGTCAAAGCGGTCACGGCCGATCAGGAGCGCTGGTTCAGGAAGGCCAGCAGCTCGCGGAAGGTGTCGTGGTACTCGACCAGCTCCGCCTTCATCGCGTCGCCCACCTTGGGGTCCAGCGTGTAGCCGTTGTTGCGCGCGAAGGCGATGAACTCCGGCGTCGCGACCGCCTCGCGCGAGGTCCTGGTCAGCTTCTCCTGCACCTCGGCCGGCAGGCCCTTCGGCGCGATCACGTAGTAGGCGGCGGGCAGCGTCACGTCGTAGCCGGCCTCGACCGAGGATGCCGCGTCCGGGAACATCTCGTACCTGCCGCGCTGGAAGACGGCGAGGACGCGGACCTTCCCCGCCTCCACCTGTCCCCTGACCGAGGGGCCGTAGCCGCAATTCGCCTCGACCCGTCCGCCGAGCAGCGCGAGCAGCGCCTCGCCGCCGCCGCCGGTGAAGGGGACGGTCGAGATCTGCACGTTGGCCTTGCGGTTGAGCTGCTGGATGGTGAGGTCGGGCATCGTCCTGAGGCCCGAGACCGAGGCCCGCACGCGCCGGGGATTGGCGCGCACATGCGCCATGAACTCCTCGAAGTTGCGCCACGGCGCGTCGGCGCGCACGGCGAGCACGGCGGGCAGGTCCACGAGCTTCACCACGGAGGTGAAGTCGTCCGCGCTGCTCCAGGCGAGGCCCTGGTTGATCAGGGGCTGGAACATCAGCGAGGAGTTGGAGCCGAGCCCGATCGTGTGCCCGTCCGGCCGTGCCCGGATGACCGTGCCGGTGCCGATGGTGGCGGCGCCGCCCGGCTTGTTCTCCACCGCGATGTTGACGCCGAGGATCTTCTCGAGTTGCGCGCAGAAGGCCCGGCTGATCGGGTCGGTGGAGCCGCCGGGGCCGTAGGGCACGATGAAGGTGATGTCGCGCGAGGGCCAGGCGGCAGCATGCGAGCGGCGCGGCGCGGCGCCCAGCGCGGCGGCGGCGCCCGCCGCCAGCAGGCCGCGGCGCGGCAGGGGGAAGGGAAGCGGACTCATCCGGACGACCTCCGTATCGTTCCCGCCATTGCTTGCTCCCTGCCGGCCAGCAGGGCAAGCCCGCGGTGCGCCGCGAGGCGGGCAGGGCGCCGCGGCGGCCGCGCCGACCCCGCCTTCCCGTCGCCCGCCCCTGCGCCCAATTCGATCGCGCCGGCAGCCGGGGGTGGGCGACGGGCGTTGCCATGCCCGGCGGGATTCCCACCGCGGCACGCCGGGGCGCCCCCGGCGCGCCAGCCGGCAGAGGACGAGGCGATGCAGCTGCACGGGATCCACCACCTCACCGCGGTCACGGCGGACGCGCGCGGCAACCACGCCTTCTACACGCGCATCCTCGGCCTGCGGCTGGTCAAGAAGACCGTCAACCAGGACGACGTCTCCGCCTACCACCTCTTCTACGCGGACGGCGCCGGCAGCCCCGGCACCGACATCACCTTCTTCGACTGGCCGATGGAGCGGGAGCGGCGCGGCACCGGCGCGATCGTGCGCACCGGCCTGCGGGTTCCCGGCGAGGCCGCCCTCGCCTGGTGGAGTGCCCGCCTCGGCGAGGCCGGCCTGGTGCGTGGGGCGGCCCGCGAGGTGGACGGGCGGCTGTCGCTCGACTTCGAGGACCCCGAGGGACAGCGCCTGGCGCTGGTGGCGGACGCGGACGGCGCTGCCGGTGGCAGCCCCTTCCATCCCTGGGCGCGCAGCCCGGTGCCGGAGGCGCACCAGATCCGCGGCCTCGGGCCGGTCACGCTCAGCGTTCCCGATGCCGCGCCCTCCGATGCCTTCCTCACCGAGGTGATGGGGATGCGCCGCGCGCGGCAATTCGCCGCGCCCGACGCGCCGGACGTTGCGGTGCATGTCTATGCGATGGGCGAGGGCGGCCCCGCGGCGGAGCTCCACCTCCGCGTCGAGCCGGACCTGCCGCGGGCGCGGCTCGGCGCGGGCGGCGTCCACCACGTCGCCTTCCGCACGCGCGACGAGGAGTACGGCCACTGGGTGGACCGGCTGCGCCGCCTCGGCGTGCGCTCGAGCGGACCGGTGGACCGCTACTGGTTCCGCAGCCTCTACGTGCGCGAGCCCAACGGCGTCCTCTACGAGATCGCGACCGACGGTCCGGGCTTCGCCGCCGACGAGCCGCTCGAGGCGCTGGGCGAGCGGCTCTCGCTCCCGCCCTTCCTCGAACCGCGGCGGGCGGAGATCGAGCGCGGCCTGAAGCCGCTCTGACCGGCCCGGGCGGACTACTGGGCGCGGGCCGGCCGGCAGGGTTGACGCGGTCGCCCGCTTCGCCCGACAGGATCGGGTCATGCTCAGCGTCATACGCCCCGGCGGCCGCCCTTCCCGACCGACCCGTGCCGACCGACGCGCGGGACGGGCCTTGCGCGGCTACTCCACCCTGACGCCGGCCGCGCGGACCACGGGCCTCCACTTCTCGATGTCGCGCACCACGATGGCAGCGAACTCCTCCGGCGTGTTCCCGACCGGCTCGGCGCCGAGCTGGATGATCCTTTCCCGCATCTCGGCCGTGCGCAGCGCGGCCACCGTCTCCCGGTGGAGGCGGTCCACGATCGGACGGGGCGTGCCGGCGGGGGCGAACAGGCCGAACCAGGCCACCACCTCGTAGTCGGGCAGCCCGGCCTCGCGCATGGTCGGCAGGTCCGGCAGCGCCACCGCCCGCTGCGGCCCGGTCACCGCGAGGGCCCGCAGGCGGCCGTCGCGGATGTGGCCGATCGCGGAGGGGAGGTTGTCCCACATCACCTGGACGCCCTGCGCCGCGACCAGCGCGGCCAGGGCCGGGCCGCTGCCGCGGTAGGGCACGTGCACGAGCTGCAGCCCCGCCCGCTGGGCGAACAGCTCCCCGGAAAGGTGGGGCGAATTCCCGGTGCCGGAGGAGCCGAAGAACACCTGCCCCGGCCGCGCCTTGGCCCAGTCGATGAACTCCCGCACCGTGCGCGCCGGAACCGAGGGATGCACCACCATCACGTTCGGCACCTGGGCGACCATGCTGATCGCCTGGAAGTCCCTCACCGTGTCGATCGGCATGTTGGCGTAGACGGAGGGGTTGATCGTCATGTTCCCCGCCGTGCCCATCTGCAGCGTGTGGCCGTCGGGCGGGCTCTTCGCGACCGCCTCGGCGCCGATGTTGCCGGCGGCGCCGCTGCGGTTCTCCACCACGACCGGCTGGCCGAGCGCGGGATGCAGCCGCTCGGCCAGAAGCCGGGCGAGGATGTCCGTGGTGCCGCCGGGCGGGTAGCCGACGACGATCCGGATCGGCCGCGTCGGCCAGTTCGCCGTGCCCTGCTGCGCCCGCGCGGCGATCGGCAGGCTGCCGATCGCCGCGGCAAGCGCCCTTCGCGTGATCCGCATCCGTTTCCTCCCTCCTACCCTTCGTTCGGGGCGCGGGTCGGCTAGAGGTGGAGCTGGCCGGCGCTCGCTCCTCCGCAGACGAACAGCGTCTGGCCCGTGGTGAAGGCGGCGTCGTCGGACAGGAAGTAGTCCACCGCCGCCGCCACCTCCTCCGGCCGGCCCATGCGGCCCATCGGCACCGCGGCGAGCAGGGCCCGCGTGTGCGGCGCGTCGGGCGGGTTGTCGCGGCGGAACATCGCGGTCTCCACCGGTCCGGGCGCGACGCAGTTGACGGTGATGTTCCGTGCGGCGAGCTCCAGCGCCCAGGTGCGGGTGAACCCGACCAGCGCCGCCTTCGCGCCCGCGTAGGACGTGGCGCCCGGGCGGCCGAGCAGCGAGCGCGACGCGATGTTGACGATGCGCCCCGCTCCCGCCGCCTCCATCGCCGGAAGCACGGCCTGCGCGCACTGCAGCGCCGCGCGCGCGTTGACGGCGACCACGCGGTCGAAGGCGTCGAGCGCGACCTCGCCGAGCGGCTGGATCTCGCTGAGGCCGGCGTTGTTGACGAGGCGCGTGACGCGGTGGCGCGCCGTCAGCGCGGCGAGCATCGCCGCCGTTGCCGCGGCGTCCGCGAGGTCGGCCGTGAACAGCGGCGCCGGGAAGCTCGGGTCGGCGTTCCTGGCGACGCCGATCACCGCTTCGCCGCGCGCCAGCAGGCGGCCGACGATGGCGCGGCCGATGCCGCGGGTCGCGCCGGTGACGAGGGTGGCGGTGCGGCCGTCCTCCATGCGCCGAGACTACGCACCCCGCAGCGAGGGCGCAAACCGTCGCCCGCCGGCGGAGGGGCACCGGGGTCCGCCTCGCCTCGGCGCCTGCCCGCCGCGTCGGGCGACGTCGGGGCCGGCCGCGCGCCGCCTGCTGACCCGCGCATCGCGGCCGGCGCCGGCGAAGCAACGTTCGCTTTGCCGCGACGCGCAACCGTTGGTAGAGTGCGCCTTCTGCCGAGCCCCTTCCCAGCGGAGCGTCCCATGCCGCGCCTGCGCCGCCCCCTCGCCGCCCTGACCGCAGCCTCGCTGCTGCTCACCGCCTGCACGACGCGGGAGATGCGGATCGGCGCCGACGACGGCTCGGACGCCTGCTACCAGCGGCGGGTGCAGCTCGACAGCACCGGCGACTTCTTCGCCGAGGACATCATTCGCGGGGCGGTGATCGGCGCGGCCGGCGGGGCGATCCTCGGCGGGCTGATCGCGGCGGCGCGCGGCGGCCGGGGCGGGGACGTCGCGGCGGGCGCCGGGATCGGGGCGCTGGCCGGCGGCGCGGCCGGCGCGGTCGGCGGCTACCTCACGGCGCGGCAACGCCAGGCGCGCGACCAGGCGGAGCTCACCGCGCTGATCGGCAACGACCTCGCGCGCGAGAACGCGGAGCTCGAGCGCGCCCAGCTCGCCTTCGACCTCCTGATGGACTGCCGCTTCCAGCAGGCCGCGGCCATCCGCGAGGCGCACCGGCGCGGCGCGCTGCCGACGCCGGCGGCGCAGGCCCAGCTCGCGCGGCTACGCGAGCAGGCGCAGGCCGACATCGCGCTGGCGCGCCTGGTCAACCAGCGCATCGCGACGCGGGGGGCGGAGTTCGACACCGCGATCGCGACCATCGCGCCCGACGTCAAGGCCGACTACGAGGCGCGCAAGGCGGCCGCGCAGCGCACCGTGGTCAGCGCCCAGGCGCGCCAGCCCGTGGTCGTGCGCCTGCGGCCCGACCCGAACGCGCCGGAGGTCGCCCGCGTCGCGGCGCGCGAGCCGGTGCGGCTGCGCCCGGCCACCGCCGGCTTCGCCAAGGTCGAGACCGAGTCCGGACAGGTGATCGGCTACGCGCCGGCGAACGCCTTCGGCACGCGCGCCACCGGCGCGCCGGTTCGCCTCGGCGCGGCTCCCCCCGTGCCGCCGCCGGCGGCCGGCGCCACCGATGCGCGCTCCCTCGCGGCCAGCAACATCGCGCGGCGGGACAACTTCGCCGAGAGCGTCGGCACCGCCGAGGCCGCGCTCCGCGGCGGCGGCGGGTTCGAGCTCGCGACCTGACGCCGCCGCGGAGCGCGCGGCGGAGCGGAGCGCGGGCGCCGGGGCGCGAACGGGTTGGCGACGCCGCGCGGGCGCTGTTACCCTGCCGTCGCAATCACGACGGGGGTGCTCGATGTCGACCGAAGGCCTGGAGCGGAATCGTTCGCGCCGCGGTAGACCGACCATCGCCTGCGCTGCCGCGGCGGCGCTCGTGCTCAACGCCTGCGCCCAGGCCGATCCGCCGGGCGGCGGCGACGCGACGGCGGCGCGCGAGACGCGCGAGCAGCGGATCGGCCCCGACGACGGCCGCGACGCCTGCCGTCCGCAGCTCGTGCGGTTCGACAGTGCGGGCGAGTTCTTCGCCGGGCCGATCATCGCCGGCGCCGCGCTCGGCGCCGCCGCCGGGGCCGGCGCCGCGGCGGCGTTCCCGCGCACCGGTCCGATCAGCGCCCTGATCGGGCTTGCCGTCGGTGCCGGCGTGGGCGCGGCGGCGGGTGCGGCGGTGGGGAGCTACCTCGAGCAGCGCCGGCGCGAGGCCGGCGAGGATGAGGCGGCGCTCAGTCGCCTCGTCGCCAGCGATCTCGAGCGGGAGAATGCCGGCCTCGACCAGGCCCAGCGCGCCTTCGACGATCTCCTCGACTGCCGCGTGCGCACCGCGCAGGAGGTGCGCGAGGCGGCGCGCAGCGGCGCCCTGCCGGCGCCGGAGGCACAGGCGCGGCTCGCCGAGATCCAGGAGCGCACGCGGCGCGACGTGGAGCTGGCGAAGCGCGTCACCGCCCGGGTCGGCGAACGCGGCAGCGACCTCGACACCGCGATCGACGCCTTGGCGCCGGAGGTGCGCCCCCAGGTCGCCAGCGCGAACGCCGCGGCGCAGGCCGTCGTCGTGCCGGCGGTGGCGGTCGCGCCCGTGCCCGTGCGCGTGCGGCCCGATCCCGTCGCGCCGGCCGTCGCGCAGGTGCCGCCGCGCCAGCCGGTGCAGGTGCGCCCGGCGCGGACGCCTGGCTTCGCCGTGGTGGAGACGGAGAGCGGGCAGCGGCTCGGCTACGCGCCGGTCGAGGCGTTCGCCACGCGCGGCGCCGGTTCGGCAGCGCCGGTGCGGCTGGCCGCGCCGGCCTCGCCCTTCGCCCTGCCGCCGGGCGCGGCCGCGCCCGCGGCCGCCGCGCCGGAGGCGGGCGCCGCGGCCCCGGCAGGGCGGTTGCGCTCGCTCGCCGCGACCAACATCGCGCGGCGCGATAACTTCATCGAGAGCGTCCGCAATGCCGAGAGCCTGGCCACCCGGGGCTTCGAGACGGCGATCTGACGGCCGGGCGGGCGCGGGCGGGGAATTGCCCGCCGGGCTGACGCGGCGGTCCGCCCTGGCGCTCGGCCTGCTGTTGCCGGCGCTGTCCGCCGCGCGGGTGCCGCGGGCGCAGGGCGCCGCCGGCGCGCCGCCGGCGCGGCCCTTCCTGCGCGTCGAGGCGGGGGCGCACATCGCGCCGGTGGCGCGGCTCGCCACCGATGCCGCGGGGCGGCTGCTCGCCAGCGTCTCGGACGACAAGACCCTCCGCCTCTGGTCGTTGCCGGAGGGGACGCCGCGCGGCGTGCTGCGCCCGCCCATCGGCCCCGAGGCGGAGGGCGAACTCTACGCCGTCGCGCTCTCGCCCGACGGCAGCCGGGCCTTCGCCGGCGGCTTCACCGCGCACGCCTGGGACGGCGCCTTCGCGATCTACGTCTTCGACATCCAGGGCGGGCGGCTGACGGCGCGGCTTGGCGGCCTGCCGGCGCCGGTGGTGCATCTGGCCGTCTCCCCGGACGGCGGCCGCTTCGCCGCCGCCATGGGCGGGCGCGCGGGCGTGAAGGCGTGGGACGCGCGCACCGGGCGCCTCGTCTTCGAGGACACCGCCTATGAGGCGCCGGTGCGCATGGTGGCGTTCGAGGCGGGCGGGCGTCTCGCCGCCAGCGCGGCGGACGGGCGCGTGCGGATCTACGACGCGCAGGGGCGCAAGACCGCGGAGCGCGCCCCGACACAGGGCGCGCGGCCCTTCGGCATCGCCTGGTCGCCGGACGGCACGCTGCTGGCCGTCGGGTTCGAGGACCGGTTGCGGGTGGAGGTCCTCGCCGCCTCCGACCTGCGCGGCGTGCTGGCGCCGGACGTCGCCGGCCTGCGCGGCGAGGGGCTGCCGGCGGTCGCCTGGGCCTCCGACGGGCGGGGAGGCGTGCAGCTGTACGCCGCGGGCTACGCGCGAAGCGGCGGCGAGGCCGCGGGCGCCGCCGCCGCGCAGGGCGGAACCCGGGGGGCGGTGCGCGTCGCAGGGACGCGCGCCGCCGCGCAGGGCGGGGCCGGGCAGCAGTTCGTGGTGCGGCGGTGGGCGGATTTCGGCCTCGGCCCGCCGACCGACATCCCTGCCGCACGCGACGCGATCGCCCAGCTTCTGGCGCTGCCGCAGGGCGGCCTCGCCTTCGCCGCGGCCGATCCGGGCTGGGGGCGGATCGCGCCCGACGGAACGCTCGCGCTTGCGCCGCGTCCCCCGGTCGGGGACTTCCGCAACACGGGGGCGACGCTCGCCGCCTCGCAGGACGCGCTGCGCGTGCGCTTCCGGCTGCGTCCCGACGCCCCGCCGCTGGTATTCGACGCCGGCTGGGGCCGGCTCGAGCCCGACGCCGCCGACGGCGCCGGCTTCATCCCGGCGCGGACGCAGAGCCCGAGGCTGCCGCTGGCGGACTGGCGCAACTCCAACCGTCCGCGGCTCGGCCAGACCCCGCTGCGGCTCGGCCTCGGGGAGTTCGCGCGCAGCGCGGCGATCTCGGCCGGCGACGAGGTCATCCTGATCGGCACCGACAACCATCTGCGGCTGTTCGACGCGGCGGGCCGCCTGCTCGACGCCGCGCCGACCTCGGGCGCCGTATGGGGGCTGACCATCGTCGGCACCGTGGCGGTGACGATGCAGGGCGACGGGACGGTGCGCTGGTACGACCTGGTGGGCGGCCAGATCGCCGAGCGCGCGGCGCTGTTCGTGCACGCGGACGGACGCCGCTGGGTGCTGTGGACGCCGGAGGGCCTGTTCGACCATGCGCCGCAGGGCGGGCAGGAGCTGGTCGGCGTGCACCTCAACAACGGCCGGGCGCAGACGCCGGAATGGGCGAGCTTCGCCCAGGCCTATCGCGCGCTCTACGCGCCGGCGGCAGTGCGGGCGCGGATCGCCGGCGACGCCGCGCCGGCGCGCGAGCGGATCGCGCAGCTCGGCGACGTGCGGGCGCGGATCGGCCGCGCGCCGGTGCTGCGCGGGGGCGCGGCATGCGCGGTGCTGCCGGACGGCGCCTGCGTGCCGCTGGCCTGGGACGCGACCATGCTGCCGGCGGAGGCGACGGCGCTCCGCCTTTCCTTCGTGGCGCAGGACCGGGGCCTCGGCCTCGGGCCGCTCGACGTGATGGTGAACGACCGCATCGCGGTGCGCGCCGCGCCCGGCGCCGGACAGACCGAGGTGGAGGTGCCGCTCGATCCCGGCCCCAACCGGATCGTGACCCGGCTCTACGCCGACGACCGCACGCTGTTCGCCGAGGGGCCGACGCTGGAGCTGCGCCGCCCCGGCGATCCCGAACCGCCCGCCGGGGCCGGGCGCCTGGTGATGGTCGCCGTGGGGGTGGACCGCTACGCCGACGAGCGGCTCAACCTGCGCTTCGCGGTGGCGGACGCGCGCGGCGTCGCCGAGACGCTGCGGACCGCCGGGCGCGGGCTGTTCCGCGACGTGTCCGTGACCCTGCTGACCGACCGCGAGGCGACGCGCGAGGGCGTGCTGGCGGCGCTGGCGCAGGCGGCGCAGGGCGTGCGGCCGGAGGACACCTTCGTGCTCTACCTCGCCGGCCACGGGGTGCTGACGGACACGGACCGGCGGTTCCTCTTCCTGCCCTCCAACGTGGGCGACGTGTCCAACTGGGAGGCGCTGCGGCGCGCCTCGCTCGACGAGGACACGCTGGTCTCCGCGCTCGCGCGCATCCGCGCGCGCGACGGCTTCCTGTTCATCGACACCTGCTATGCGGGCCAGGTGGCGGTCGATTCGCTCGCCGCCGTGGGCAACGAGACGGGGCGGTTCCTGCTTGCCGCCAGCACCAGCGTCCAGGAAGCGCTGGACAGCTACGACGACCGCAACGGGGTGTTCGCCTACGCCGTGCGGGAGGGGCTGCGCGGCAGGGCGGCGGTGGATTCGGACGGGCGGGTGAGCGCGCTCGCGCTCGGCGAGTGGGTGACGCGGCGGGTGCCGCAGCTCGCGGCGGAGAAGCAGCACCGGCAGAACGCGGTGTTCCGCACCGCGCAACGGGACCTGAGGAGCTTCCCGCTGGCGCTCGTCCGCCGGTAGCGGCCGAGCCTCACGCGATGCGGATGCCGGCCTCGCGCACGACGCGGGCCCAGGTCGCCATCTCCTCGGCGACGAAGGCGGCGAAGGCCTCGCGCGGCTCGCCGCCGGGCGCCGAGCCGGAGGCGATGATGCGCTCGCGCAGGTCGGGAGCGGCGAGGGCCTCGGCCAGCGCGGCGTGCAGCCGGGCGACGACGGGCTCCGGCGTGCGGGCGGGCAGGAAGGCGCCGACCCAGGTCTCGGCGGTGAAGCCCGGCACCGTCTCGGCCACCGTCGGGACGTCGGGGAAGGAGGGGACGCGGCGCGGCGCCGTCACCGCGATGGGCCGGATCTGACCGCCGCGGACCAGGGGCGAGGCGGAGGTCATGGAATCGAACCCGACCTGCACGTTGCCGGCGGCGAGGTCCTGCAGCCCCGGTCCCGATCCCCGGTAGGGCACGAACTGGAGGCTCACGCGGGTCAGCAGGCGGAACTGCTCGGCCGCGAGGTGCGGCCCGCCGCCCGGCGAGCCCGCAGTGTAGTTCAGCCGCCCCGGATGGGCGCGCGCATGGTCGAGCAGCTCGGCGATGCTGCGTACCGGCAGCGACGGCGTGACGGTGACGAAGAGCGGCGTGCGCCCGAGCGAGGTGACGGGGATGAAGGCGCTCGCGACGTCGTAGCCGATCCTCGCCCCGTGCGTCGCGGGCAACGTCGTCTGCGCCTGCGCGTTGATCAGGACGGTGTGGCCGTCGGGCGCGGCGCGCGCGACCTCGCCCATGCCGATCAGGCCGGAGGCGCCGCTCCGGTTCTCCACCACCACGGTCCAGCCGCGCAGCTCGGCGAGCTTCTGCGCGACCATGCGGCCGAGGATGTCGGTCGGTCCGCCGGGCGGAAACGCGACGACGAAGCGGATCGGACCGGACGGGAAGGCGGGCTGGGTGCGGGCCATGCGCCGGGCCGGCAACACGACGGCGACGGGCGATAGCGACGCGGCGAGCGCCGTGCGGCGGGAGATGGACATGTCTCGGCGCGCCTCCCTCCGACCCGTCCGGTGGCCGGCCGGCCGACGCTATCACGCGGCGGCGGCGCGAGGCCACGCGAATCAGGCCGGTGGTGGGACCGCGACGCAGCCGCCCCCGCGCCAAGTGTAGCCGGCGACGCGGCCGCCCGCGATCTCGAAGGTCACGCTGCAGCCGGGGGGCGGGTGGATATAGGCGGGCGAGAAGGCGAGGCCCGTCCCCACGCCGACGCCCGTGCCGCGCCAGCCGCCGAAGCCGTAGCCGAAGCCGAGGCCGAAGACCGGCTCGACCTGCACCGGCCCGCGCACGCCGAGCCTCTCGTACTGCAGGAAGCGCCGGCCGTCCGGGGTGCGGTACTCTCCGTCGGGGATGCCGATGGCGCGCACCAGCTCCGCCTCCTCGAGGCCGACCAGCGCGCGCATGCGCGCGTCGAACCCGGCCGCCGTGGCGCAGGCGGCGAGGGCGAGCGGGACGAGCAACGACAGGGCGGCGGGGCGTCGGCGCGTCATGGCGGCGATGTGGGGCGAGGACGGCGTGCCGCCAAGCGCAGGACGATTCGGCGGCCTCATCGGGACAGGCGCCGTGCGCCCCTTGCGTCGGTGCCGTGCCGTCGTCTGCGCGGCCGGCGCGGTGCGCTGCTTCCGCCTGGGGGTCGTCGCGAAGGCCCGGCGCGCGACCAGCCGAAAGGGCGAGCGAGGGCGTCCGCTGCGGAGCCATCGGGGAGGCCTTTGTGCTGGGCGCGCATCGCGCAGCGGAGCGGGGAGCGGCGGCGGGTCCAACGAAGCCGAGGAGGAAGCCGAGGAGGACGCGGAGCGTCGCCGGCACGACGGCAAGGCGGATGCGGAACACGGTCGCACGCCGGATGCGCCGCTCGCGGTGGCGCGGCGCCTTGCGCGGCCGCCGGGCGGACCGTCCCGAGGTCGGGTTGGCGCGCGCGGAAGGGGCGGGTAGCCTCGGCGCACGGCCGCGCCCCGGCGCGGCGGTTGGAGGACACATCCGCATGAGCAGCGCCAGCGCCGCCCCGAATCCCTCCGAGGGCCGTTTCCCGCCGATCCCGCCCGAACGCATGAGCCCGGAGCAACGCAGCGTGGCCGAGGCGATCGCCGGCGGGCCGCGCGGCGGGCTGCGCGGGCCGTTCAACACGCTGCTGCGGAGCCCGGTGCTGGCCGACCGCTTCCAGCGCGTCGGCGAATACCTCCGCTTCAACAGCTCCATCCCCCCCGCACTCAACGAGTTCGCCATCCTCATCACGGCGCGCGAGTGGTCGGCCCAGTACGAGTGGTACGCACACCACCGCTTGGCCATGCAGGCCGGCCTGTCGCCCGCGATCGCGCAGGCGGTGGCCGAGGGGCGCCGCCCCGAGGGGATGAGCGAGGACGAGGCGCTGGTCTACGACTTCTGCACCGAGCTGCACCGCACCCGCACCGTCTCGGACGCGACCTTCGAGCGCGCCAAGGCGCGGTTCGGCGAGCAGGGCGTGGTGGACCTGATCGGGGTCAGCGGCTACTACGTCGCGGTGGCGATGGTGCTGAACGTCGCCCAGGTGCCGCTGCCGGAGGGGGTGGCGCCGCCGCTCGCGCCGCTGCCGCCGCGATGACGGTCGAGGCCGACCGCGTCCTGCGCCCCACGGAGGCGTTCCGCTGGCCCGGCGGGGCGCGCGTCGCGATCGTCTTCAACGTCGCCTATGAGGGCTGGTCGGAGGGCCAGGCGCCGGGGATCGGGCCGATGGGCAATCCGCTGCGGCCCGGCGTGTTCGACGCCAACGCCGCCTCCTGGGCGCTCTACGGACCGGTGAAGGGGATCTGGCGCGGGCTGGAGATCGCGGCGCGCCACGGCGTGCGGCTCTCCGTCATGACCAACGGGGTGCTCGCCGAGAAGTGGCCCGAGACGGTGCGCGCGATCCACCGCGCGGGCCACGAGGTCGTCGCGCACTCCTACGGGATGGACGTGATCCCCGCCTATCTCGACGAGGCGCAGCAGCGCGAGAACATCCGCCGCACCACCGGGCTGATCGCCGACCTCACCGGCGAGGCGCCGCGGGGCTGGATCAGCCCGCGCGGCACCGGCAGCGCCATCCATGCGCGGCTGCTCGCCGAGGCCGGCTACCTGCACCACGGCGACTGCAACGACGACGACCTGCCGCACCTGGAGCGATTCGGGGGCGGGGCGGAGATCGTCGGGGTGCCGCTGACGATGGACGTCAACGACCTCCCCAGCGCGGTCCGCTACGGCAACACCGCGCGCGCGATGCTGGAGGCGTTCGAGGACGCCTTCGCGGCGCTGATCGGGCGCGAGACGCGGCCGGCGATGCTCGACGTGACGATCCACGCGCATGTGTACGGCCGCCCGGCCGGCGCCTGGGTGTTCGACGAGATCATGCGCCGCGTGCGCGCCGCCGCGCCGGAGGAAGTCTGGACCGGAACGCGGCTGGAGGCGGCGCGGCACCTGCTGGCGCAGCGGGAGGCGCTGCAAGCTTCGCCCTGAGCCTCGGCTGCTTGACAGCCGCTGCGCGGTCTTCGCATCGTTGCCGCCATCGCAATCGGGGAGGAACGGACGATGGCGCAACGGCTCACGCGCCGGGCGATGCTTGCCGCCGCCACGGGCATCGGTCTGGCTGCCGCGCGCCGCGGCCACGCGCAGGGGAACTGGCCGGAGCGCCCCGTCACCATCGTCGTCTGCTTCCCGCCGGGCGGGGCGACCGACATCCTCGCGCGCATCGTCGCCCAGCCGCTCGGCGAGGCCCTCGGCAAGCCCGTGGTGGTGGAGAACCGCGGCGGCGCGGGCGGCAACATCGGCATGGGCTACGTCGCGCGCCAGGCGCCGGACGGCTACACCCTCCTCGCCACCTCCAGCGCCTACGTCGTCAACCCGAGCCTCTATCCCAACACGCCCTACGATCCGTTCCGCGACTTCGCGCCGATCGGCGAGCTCGGCGCGGCGCCGAACGTGATCGCGGTGCGGCCGGATTCGCCCTTCGCGAGCGTCGCCGACATCATCGCCCATGCGCGCGCCAACCCGGGCAAGCTGAACTTCACCACCTCCGGCGTCGGCACGACGCCGCATCTCGCCGGCGAGGTGTTCAAGCTGCGCACCGGGATCGAGATGGAGCACGTGCCCTTCTCGGGCGCGGGGCCGGCGACGCAGGCGGTGCTCGCCGGCACGGTGCCGATCTACTTCACCGCCTTCGGCTCGATCGGCCAGCAGGTGCGCGCGGGCCAGCTCCGCGTGCTGGCGCAGACCGGCGCGCAGCGCATGGAGGACCTCTCCGACGTGCCGACCCTCGGCGAGCTCGGCATCCGCGACGCGGTGTCGGAGACCTTCCTCGCCCTCTTCGCCGTCGCGGGGACGCCGCAGCCGATTCTCGTCCGGCTGGCGAACGAGGTCGAGGCGATCCTGCGCCGCCCGGCGATCCGCGAACGCTTCCGCCAGACCGGGACGCCCGTCACCGGCGGCGGCCCCGCGGCGCTGCGCGCCCGCGTGGAGCGCGAGGTGCCGATGTGGCGCGAGGTGATCCGCCAGGCGGGCATCCGCATCGGGTAGGGCGCGGCGCCCGCCCGCTCAGGGCCGCTCGCGGCCGAGCACGATCGTGCCGCTGGCGCCGAACATGCCGCCCACGCCGTGGCAGACGCTGATGCGCACGCCCGGCACCTGCGCCGGCGCGGTGCCGCGCACCTGGCGGACGCTCTCCTGCAGGGCGAACATCCCGTACATGCCGGTGTGGGTGTAGCTGAGGCCGCCGCCGTTGGTGTTGACCGGCAGCCTGCCGCCGGGCGCGGTGTTGCGGTCCCAGATGAAGCGCGCCGCCTCGCCGCGCGGGACGAAGCCGAGGTCCTCGAGCCCGTAGAGCGGCAGGTGCGCGAAGGCGTCGTAGATCATCAGGTGGTCCACGTCCCTGTGCGCGATGCCGGCCGTGCGGAAGGCCTCCGGCCCCGCGACGCGGAAGGCGCGGGAGGAGGTGAAGTCCTGCATCTGGCTCACCATCGGCGTCTCGACGCTCTCGCCGGAGCCGAGGATGTACACCGGCCGCGTCGGGAAGTCCCTGGCGCGGTCCGCGCTCGTCAGGATCAGCGCGCCGCCGCCGTCGGTGACCAGGCAGCACTGCAGCAGGCGGAAGGGGTAGGCGATCATGCGCGAGTTCAGCACGTCCTCGACCGTGATCGGGTCGCGGTACATGGCGCGCGGGTTCCGCGCCGCCCATTCGCGCTGGATCACGGCGACCATGGCGAGCTGCTCGTGCGTGACGCCGTAGGTCTTCATGTAGCGCAGCACGGGGATGGGGAAGAGCGTCGGCGGGCCCATCGGGCCGAAGGGCATCTCGAACTGCCCCGCGAGGCTGCCGGGCTCGATGAGGCGGGGCATCGCCGCGACGCGCGAGCGGCCGCTCTCGCCATGCGTGATCAGCACGGTGGAGCAGTAGCCGGCGTGGATCGCCGCCGCCGCGTGGCGGACATGCAGCATGAAGGAGCAGCCGCCGACGCCGGTGCCGTCCACCCATCTCGGCGTGAGGCCGAGGTAGTGCGCGAGCATCTGCGGCCGCATCGGGCCGACGCAGGCGAGGCCGTCTATGTCCCCCGGCCTCAGCCCCGTCTCCGCCATCGCGTTCAGCGCGGCGTCGGCGTGCAGGCCGATCTCCGAGAGGTGGGGGATGACGCCGAGCTCCGTGGTCTCGGCGGCGCCGACGATGGCGATGGAGCCGGGCGGGATCATCGGGGGGCGGCGTCCCTGGCGGGGCGGAACAGCGGCAGGGTGATGGTCTCGTCCATCGGCACGAAGACCGCCTCGAGCGGCATGTCGAGGACCAGCGCCTCCGGCGTCTGCGGGCAGTCCACGATGTTGGTCATCATCCGCGGCCCCTCCTCCAGCTCCACCACGGCGATGGCGTAGGGCGGCGTGAAGCCGGGCACCGGGCGGTGGTGGATGACGTAGCTGAAAAGGCGCGCGCGGCCGCTCGCGGCGAAGACCTCCACCTTGCGCGAGCCGCAGGCCGGGCAGAAGGGGCGCGGCGGGAAGTAGGGCCGCGCGCAGTCGGCGCAGCGCTGCAGGCGGATCTCGCCGGCGCGCGTGCCCTCCCAGAAGTGCCTCGTCTCGGGCGTGGGCTCGGGCCGCGCGCGGCCGGGCGGCAGGGTCATGGGCCGGATGCTCCTGTCAGCGGCTGGCGCGGTGCCGCGCCTCGCGGCGCAAGCCTTCCGCGTCGCGCGGGGAAGGGCAAGGGCGGCGTGCCGCCCTCACGCGGGGGCCGACAGGCCGGCGCAGAGGAACGGCACGATCCGCTCCACCGCCGTCTCGAAATCGCCCGAGTCGCAGGCGCCGCCCGACATCGCCTCCAGCCGTCCGGTGCGCAGCAGCGTGTAGCGGTAGGCGCCCATCATGAAGTAGAGGCGCCAGTACAGCGTCTCCGGCGGCAGGTGCGGCAGGGCGCGGCGGAACGCCTCGGTGTAGGCGAGGGTGGTCGCGTCGTAGACCTGGCTCAGCACCTCGCGGGCGATGTCGTCGGGCTCGGTGTGCAGGCGGGCGTGCATGCCCATGGTGGCGCGGCCCTCGGGCGTGCGGCCGTTGAGCATGAAGGGCGTGACGAAGGCGCGCACCAGGACCTCGAGCGGGATGTCGCCCTCGGGCCAGCGCGCCTTGGCCTCCTCCAGCGCGCGGCGGCGGGCCTCGGTCACCGGCTCGGCGCCGCGACGGTAGGCGGCGATGTAGAGTTCGCGCTTCGATCCGAAGTAGTAGTGGACCTGGGCGAGGTTCACGCCCGCGCCCTGGGCGATGGCGCGGGTGGAGGTGGCGGCGTAGCCCTGCTCCGCGAACAGCGTCTGGGCGACGGCGAGGATGCGGTCGCGCACGCTCGGCGCGGTCTCAGCGCTCGCCTTCACCCCTGTCGCCCTTCCTTCCCTGCACTCGGCCGCGCGCGTTCGCGTGATCGGTGCGACCTTAGTCGGCGCGACGAAGCGGCACAATCCGCGCCGCGCCGCGTCCGGAGGCGCGGGGAGGCCTTGCCGCTTGACAGGCGTGCGGCGGCCGCCCGATTCTTGGTCGGTCGCCTGATCTAGATTTCGGGGCCGCGGCATGGGCGGCCCCATGCCGTGCGACAGGGAGGCAGGGCGAGGATGAGCGCCGTACGCGAACTCGGCGGAGCCCGCGCAGCGGTGGCCGCAGCCGCCGCACGGGCGCGGCCCCACGCAATGGAACGCACGCGCGCCCTGCTGCCCGCGATCGCGGCCGCCGCGCCGCGCATCGAGGCCGAGCGGCGCCTGCCGCCGGACCTGCTCGCCGCGCTGCACGAGAACGGGCTGTTCCGCACCCTGCTGCCGCGCGGCCTCGGCGGCGACGAACTGCCGCCGCACGAGTACGTGCGGATCACCGAGGCGATCGCGAGCGCCGACGCCTCCACCGCCTGGTGCATCGGCCAGGCCTCCGGCTGCTCCCTCGCCGCGGCCTACATGCGGCCGGAGATCGCGCGCGAGATCTGGGGGCCGCCGGATGCCGTCGTCGCCTGGGGGGCGCAGTTCGGCGATGCGATCGCGGTGCCGGTCCCCGGCGGCTACCGCGTCACCGGCACCTGGCACTTCGCGAGCGGCGGCCACCACGCCACCTGGTTCGGCGGCCACTGCCACCTGCGCGAGCCCGACGGCTCGCTCCGCCTCGGCGAGGACGGCGTGCCGATCGAGCGCACCATGATGTTCCCCGCCGGCACGGCGCCGCTCAAGGACGTCTGGCGCGTCGTCGGGCTGCGCGGCACCGGCAGCGACACCTATTCGGTCAAGGACCTGTTCGTGCCGGAGGAATACTCGGTCGGGCGCGACCTGCCGGAGGAGCGGGTGCTGCCGAACCCGCTCTACAAGTTCACCTCGACGCATCTCTACTGCTCCGGCTTCGCCGGCGTCGCGCTCGGCATCGCGCGCGGCATGCTCGATGCGCTGATCGCGCTGGCGCGGGAGAAGACGCCGCGCGTCACCCGCCGCCTGCTACGCGACAGCGAGGTGCTGCGCCACCAGATCGCCGAGTGCGAGGCCAAGCTCCGCTCCGCCCGCGCCTTCCTGCAGGAGGCGCTGCGCGAGGCCTGGGAGGAGGCCGAGCGCGGCGAGGAGCTCTCGCTCGAGCGGCGGGTGATGATCCGCCTTTCCTCCACCTCCGCCATCCACCGCGCCAAGGAGGTGGCGGAGGTCGCCTACCACGAGGCGGGGGCGACGGCGATCTTCGAGGACAACCCGTTCGAGCGCCGCATGCGCGACATGCACGCCGCGGCGCAGCAGCTCCAGGGGCGCACCGCGCACATCGAGCTGTGCGGCCAGTACTTCGTGGGGCTCACGCCCCGCATGCGGTTCCTGTGATGCCGACGAGGGGAGGAAGGAGGTCGCGATGGGCCTCAACGCGCTGAACCACTACACGATCCGGCCGGCGGACCTGGAGCGGACGAAGAATTTCTACGTCGAGGTCCTCGGCCTCGAGGTCGGCTACCGCCCGCCGCTCGCCTTCCCCGGCTACTGGCTGTACTGCGGCGGCCAGCCGACGGTGCACCTGATCGGTCCGCGCGCGCAGGACGAGGGCAGACCGCCGCGCCGGCCGGGCGAGACCGGGCTGCTCGACCACATCGCCTTCTCGTGCACGGGCCTCGCGGAGATTCGCGAAAGGCTGCGCAAGAACGATGTGAGGTTCGAGGAGCGGGTGATCCCGCGCGACCGCCAGACCCAGCTCTTCCTCCACGATCCCGACGGCGTCGCGGTCGAGCTGAACTTCCCCCCGGAGGAGACGACCGCGGCCTGAGCGGCGCGGGTGGCCGCGCCGCTATCCCTCCATCGGAATGCCGGCACGCTGGATCAGGTCGCGCCACATCGGCACCTCGCGCGCGATCCGCTCGGCGAGGGCTGCCGGGCCCGCGGCGCGGATTTCGAAGCCGGCGTTGAGCAGCCGCGTCCGCGTCGCCGGCTCGTTGAGCGCGGCGATCGTCTCGCGCGCCAGGCGGTCGACGATCGGGGCGGGCGTGCCGGCGGGCGCGAGCAGGCCCTGGAAGGTCTCCGAGACGAAGCCGGGATAGCCGAGTTCCAGCATCGTCGGCACGTCCGGCAGGTCGTGCCAGCGCTGTTCGCCGGTGACCGCGAGGGCGCGCAGCGCGCCGGAGCGGATCTGCGGGTGTGCCGGCGGCAGCGCGGTGACGCCGACCGGCGTCGTGCCGCTGAGCAGCGACTGGATCGCCAGGGCGGCGCTGTTGTGGGGGATCTGCACGAACTCGATGCCGGCGCGGATCTGCAGAAGCTCCGCCGTGAGGTGCGGCGTGGAGCCGAGCCCGGGATTGGCGAAGTTGAGCTTCTCCGGCGTCGCCTTCGCCTTGGCGATCAGCTCCTCCATGGTGCGGATGCCGGAGCCGGGATGCGCGAGGATGACGTTGGGCGAGGCGCCGAGCTCGGTGATCGGCGCGAAGTCGCGGACCGGGTCGTAGCCCGGGTTGCGGAACAGGCTGACGTTGACGACGAAGCCGGTGGAGGTGACGAGCAGCGTGTGGCCGTCCGGCGCCTGGCGCGCGACGTAGGAGACGCCGACATTCCCGCCGCCGCCCGGGCGGTTCTCCACCACCACCGGCTGACCGAGCGCCGCGTTCAGCCCGTTGGCGACGACGCGGCCCATCACGTCGGTCGGACCTCCCGGCCCGAAGGGGACGACGATCCGCACGGGACGGGTGGGATAGTTCGCCGCCTGGGCGTGCCCTGCGCGCGGCCTCGCGCCGAACGCGGCGCCCCCGGCGAGCAGCACGGCGAGGTCGCGCCGGTGCAGGAAGACCGCGCCCGCGCGGCGCGCTGGCGTGCTCGACATCGCTCGACGTTCCTCCTCCGCATGGCGCCCTTGGGAGCGGGCGCTCGCCGCATGGAACATGGGAAGCGGCTGCAGGGCAAGTCAAGCGCTGCACCGACGGGGCCGTTGACCGCCCGCGTGCCGCGGGGCGTAAGCTGGTGCACGAATGCGGGGAGAAGGGCCGCGTGCGCGACGGAGCGGCCGCAACGGGCGGACGCTCGCCGCCGACGCCCAAGCGGCCGGTCGGCCACGACCGCCGGGGAGCCACGTGTACCCTGCCCGCTGCTGGCCCGGAGGCGCTCCCCGGACCCGCATCGTCCCCGTCCGGACCGTCGAACCGCAGTGACCGAGGAGGAACGTCGCCGATGGAGATCCTGCTGCCCCGCGCCGCGAAGGCCGCTGCGCTGCTCAAGGCGCGCGGCGAGACGCTTGCCGTGGCCGAGTCCTCGACCGGCGGGCTGATCTCCGCCGCGCTGCTCGCCCAGCCCGGGGCCTCGGCCTACTTCCGTGGCGGCGGCGTGATCTATACGCGCCCGGCGCGCGCCGGGCTGCTCGGGATCGGGGATGCGGACCTCGCCGGGTTCCGCCCCTCGACCGAGCGCTACGCCGTGCTGCTCGCGGAGCGCGCGCGGGAGCGGATGGGCGGCAGCGTCTGGGGCCTCGGCGAGAGCGGAGCGACGGGACCGACCGGCAACCGCTATGGCGATCCCGCGGGGCACGGTTGCATCGCGGTCGCCGGCCCCGGCGGGGCGCGCGCGATCACGCTGGAGACCGGCAGCGCGGACCGGGTCGCCAACATGCGCGCCTTCGCGATCGCCGCGCTGGACCTGCTGATCGGCGCGCTCGAGGCGGCGCCACCACGGCCCTGAGATCGCACGGCCGCGTCCCGGCCTGCCGCCCGGTCCGGCGCGTTCCGGGAACGACCGCGGCGCGATGCGTGAACGCCCTGGCGCCTGGCCATCCGGGGGTGTTCCATGGTTCCGGGCCGGGCTCGCCGTACGCGTGTCGCGCGACGGACGCAACGGCGCCGGGACCGTATGCGGAGCGTGCGCGCGGCAGCGCGCGAACGCCGCGGCCCGGACGCGGCTCCGCGGCGTGCCGCCGGAGCGGCACGCCCCGGGCGCCGCCGCCAGGTCGGATCGGCGCGCGGACCCTGCGCGCGGGAGAGCGGACGGCAAGCGATGGCGCACATGTTCAAGGGAACCAGGATCTTCCGGAACCGCGAGGAGGCCGGCGCGTGGCTCGCCGAGCGCCTCGTCCAACTGGCACCCGAGCGGCCGGTGGTGCTGGCCCTGCCGCGCGGCGGGGTGCCGGTGGCGGCGCCGATCGCGCGCGCCCTCGACGCGCCCCTGGCGTTGCTCCTGGTCCGCAAGCTCGGCGCGCCGGTCAATCCGGAGCTGGCGATCGGCGCCGTGGTCGACGGCACGCCGCCGCAGACGGTGCTGAACCGCGACATCATAGCCGCGCTCCGCGTGGACGAGGAGACGATCGAGCGTGAGCGTCAGCGCCAGCTTGCCGAGATCGAGCGCCGCCGCGCGGCGCTTCTCGGCGCGGCGCCGGGGGCCGTTCCGCCGCCCCTTGCCGGTCGCGTGGCGATCGTGGTGGACGACGGCGTGGCCACCGGCGCGACCGCCGCGGCGGCCCTTGCCGGGCTGCGCCGCGCGGGGGTCGCGCGCGCGGTGCTGGCGGTGCCCGTCATCGCGGCCGACGCCGCCGCGCGGTTCCGCGCCGAGGGGACGGAACTCGTCGCCCTGTCCGAGCCGCAGGCGCTTGGCGCCGTCGGCGCCTACTACCGCGACTTCCACCAGCTCGACGACGCGGAGGTCGTGGCGCTGCTGAAGGAGGCCTCGGCCGCGCGACGCGGCTGAGCGATGGGGCGATTCCCGGAACCGCCGCCGCCCCGGGAACGCATGGCCGCGCCGCGCGCTTCGCGCGGCGATGGATGGCCACAGCGAGGAGCCGCGCCATGGCATCGTGTCCGGAACAGAGCCCCGGCCAGCGCAAGACCGTCCAGCGGGTCATGCACGAGTTCAAGCACGGCGAACTGCGCACCGCGCGCGGCATGCGGAAGGCGCGCAACCCGAAACAGGCGATCGCCATCGCCATGCGCGAGGAGGGCCAGGCGTGCGACCGCCGCAACCTGGCGCGGACCAAGGCGCGCGACCGCGCCGGCGCGGCCGGCGCGGTCGCGGCGGCGATGGCGGAGGCCGGACGCGTGCCGAGCTCTATGCGGAGGCCGGCCGGCTCGCGTTCCCGGTGGGGCCTGCCGCGGCGTCGCGCTCGGCGCGCGGCGGCCGGATGCGCTTCCCGCCCCATCGCCTCAACGGGCCGCGACGAAGGTGCGCGCAAGCCCTTCCGCGAGCGGCATCGGCGTCACGCCCAGGGTGCGGCGCATCGGGCCGATGTCGAAGGCCTTGTCCTCCAGCAGGCGGCGCACCTCGTCCGCGCGGATGCGCGGGACGCCGGGAAGGAGGCGCGTCAGCGGCGCGAGCAGGCGCAGCGGCGCGCCCGGCACCGCCAGCACGGGCGGCGGCCGCAGCCCCGCGGCGCGCGCGACGGCGGCGAGGAAGTCGCGGTAGGGCAGGGGCTCCGGCCCCGCGATCACGATGGCCTCCGCCCGCCGCCAGGGGTGGCGCAGCGCGGCGAGGAGGCAGCGCGTGACGTCCTCCTGGTGGATCGGCTGCACCAGGGCGCGGCCGCCGCCCGGCAAAGGCGCGACGGGCAGGCGGCGCAGCAGGGCGGCGAGGCGCTGCACGTTGTCCTCGCCCTCGGCGCCGTAGATCATCGTCGGGTGCAGCATGACGCCGGGGCGGTGGCCGGCGAGGAAGGCCGCCTCGCCCGCGCGCACGCCGTCGCCATGCGCGTCCGGCCAGCGCGAGAAGCGGCGCGTGGAGCCCATGAGGACGAGGCGCGCCTCGGCCGGCGCGGCGGCGAGGATCGCGGGCGCCCAGCGGGCGTGGGCGCAGGAGACGACGCGCCGCGCGCCGGCGAGCGCGGCGCGCAGGCGTTCGGGGTCGCGCAGGTCGGCGACGCGCGGCGCGGCGCCGAGGCCGAGGGCGGCCCACTTCGCGGCATCGCGCACCACCGGGACGTAGGCCTCGCCGGCGGCGGCGAGGGCGCGGCAGAGCGCGGCGCCGGAGCGGCCGGAGGCGCCGAGGACGGCGATCACGACGGCGCCGCTACCGCCCTTCCGGCCGCAGGAAGGCGAGGTCGGCGCCTTCCGTCGCCTGCAGCACCTGCTCGTGCACCAGCCGGTCCCAGCCGCGCGCCGGCGCCGGCGGCGGGCGCCACTCTTCGCGGCGGCGCGCCAGTTCGCTCTCCTCCACCAGCAGGTCCAGCCGGCGCTCGCGGACGCTGAGGCGGATGCGGTCGCCGGTGCGGGCCAGCGCCAGCGGACCGCCGGCCGCGGCCTCCGGCGCCACGTGCAGGACGATGGTCCCGAAGGCGGTGCCGCTCATGCGGCAGTCGCTGATCCGCACCATGTCCTTCACGCCGGCGCGCGCGAGCTTGCGCGGGATCGGCAGGTAGCCGGCCTCGGGCATCCCCGCCGGCGTCCTGGGGCCCGCGTTCTTCAGCACGAGGATGTCGCGGGGCGTCACGTCCAGCGCCTCGTCGTCGATGCGCGCGGCGAGGTCCTCGAGGCCGTCGAAGACGACGCAGCGGGCCTCGGTCTCGAACAGGGCGGGCGTCGCCGCGCTGCGCTTGAGGATCGCCCCCGCCGGGGCGAGCGAGCCGAACAGCGCGACGAGGCCGCCGACCGGGCTGACCGGCTCGGCCCGTGCGCGGATGATCGCGCGGTCCACGAACTCCGGGCCCTCGGCGATCCGCTGCTCCAACGTGCGGCCGTAGAGGTCCTTGCAGCCGAGGTGCAGCAGGTCGCGCAGTTCGCGCAGCAGGGCGCGCAGGCCGCCGGCGGCGTGGAAGTCCTCCATGTAGCCCTCGCCGGTGGGCTTGAGGTCCACCAGCACCGGCGTCTCCTCGGACAGCGCGTCGAGCCGGCGCAGGTCCACCTTCACGCCGCAGCGCCCGGCGATCGCGGTCAGGTGGATCAGCGCGTTGGTCGAGCCGCCGAGGGCGAGCAGCACGCGGAGCGCGTTCTCCACGCTCTCGGGCGTGACGATCTCGCGCGGGCGCACCGGCTGCGCGATCAGCCGCACCGCGAGCGCGCCGGCCTCCTCGGCGAGGCGCAGCCGGTCGGCGTGCACCGCCGGCACGCTCGCCGCCTCGAGCGGCATGAAGCCGAGCGTCGCGGCGAGGCAGGCCATGGTGGAGGCGGTGCCCATCACGCCGCAGGTGCCGGCGGTGGTGGCGAGGTTGCCCTCGATCCGGCCGATCCGCGCCGCGTCCACCTCGCCCGCGCGGTAGCGCGCCCAGTAGCGCCGGCAGTCGGTGCAGGCGGAGAGCCGCTCGCCCTCGAACCTGGTCGCGAGCATCGGGCCGACGACGAGCTGCACCGCCGGGATGTCGGCGCTGACCGCGGCCATGAGCTGCGCCGGCACGGTCTTGTCGCAGCCGCCGACCAGCACGGCGGAGTCCATCGGCTGCGCCCTCAGCAGCGCCTCCGTGTCCAGCGCCATCAGGTTGCGGTAGTGCATGGAGCAGGGGTGCAGGAAGGGCTCGCAGAGCGAGACGGTCGGGAAGGCGAGCGGCAGGCCGCCGGCGGCCAGCACGCCGCGCTTGACGGCCTCGACCAGCTCGGGCGCGGTGCGGTGGCAGTTGTTGAAGTCGCTGCCGGTGTCGGCGATGCCGATCACGGGGCGGTCGAGCATCGCCTGGGAATAGCCCATGGACTTGGCGAAGCTGCGGCGGAGGTAGAGCGCGAAGTCGCGGTCGCCGTAGTTCGCCGCGTTGCGGCCGAGGCCGCGGGGCGGCTGGTTGCTGCTGGTCGCGTCGTCCATGGCGCGGGCCCTCCTGTCAGGGCCAGCCTAGGGGGCGGCGGGGGCGGCGGGCAATGTGGTAACTGGATACCACAGGGCCCGAGGCCGCGTTCCGGCTTGACCTTCCCGCCGGTCGCGGCCATAAGACGCGCCCGTTCCAGCAGCGTCCGGACAACATGCTCTCCATACAGACCCGCTCGCTCAAGCCGGCGGAGGTGCAGAAGGACTGGGTGGTGATCGACGCCGACGGGCTCGTGCTCGGCCGGCTCGCCTCGATCGTCGCCAACCGCCTCCGCGGCAAGCACAAGCCGCAATTCACCCCGCACGTGGATTGCGGCGACCACGTCGTCGTCATCAACGCCCGCAAGGTGCGCGTCACCGGCAGGAAGGCGGACCAGTCGGTGTTCTACTGGCACACCGGCTACCCCGGCGGCATCAAGGGCCGCACCCTCCGCCAGCGGCTGGAGAGCGCGCACCCGGAGCGCGTCATCGAGAAGGCGGTGGAGCGCATGATCACCCGCGGCCCGCTCGGCCGCCGGCAGATGCGCAACCTCCACGTCTATGCGGGCCCCGAGCACCCGCACGCCGGCAACCAGCCGAAGGTGCTCGACGTCGCCGCCCTGAACCGCAAGAACAAGGTGGCCTGACCGGATGTCCGAGCAGCAGACCCGCACCCTCGCGGACCTCAAGGACCTTGTCCAGGTTCCGACCCCGGCGGAGCAGGCGCAGCCGGTGCGCGAGCCGAAGCGCGACGCGCTCGGCCGCTCCTACGCCACGGGCCGGCGCAAGGACGCGGTCGCCCGCGTCTGGATCCGGCCGGGCAAGGGCCAGATCGAGATCAACGGCAAGCCGGCGGCGAAGTACTTCGCCAGGCCCGTGCTGCGCATGCTGATCACCCAGCCCTTCCTGGTCGCCGACCGCTACCAGCAGTTCGACGTGATGGCGACGGTGACCGGCGGCGGCCTCTCCGGCCAGGCCGGCGCGGTGCGCCACGGCATCAGCCGCGCCCTCACCAACTACGAGCCGGAGCTGCGCGCCATCCTCAAGAAGGCGGGCTTCCTCACGCGCGACCCGCGCGTGGTGGAGCGCAAGAAGTACGGCCGCGCCAAGGCGCGACGCAGCTTCCAGTTCAGCAAGCGCTGAGGGCTCCCGTTCGCCCGCCGCGCGGGCGAACCGGCACGCCGGATCGGTGCCCGTCCGGCGCCGGCCGCAAGGCTGTCCATCCGGAGGGGCGGGCCCGCAGGGGTCCGCCCCTCTTGCCTTCCGGGCCGCGTTGGGCCGCATATGGGGAACGAAAGGAGGGCCAGAGGATGGCCAGGACCCCGACGGTGTTCATCGACGGCGAGGCCGGCACCACCGGCCTGCAGATCCGCGAGCGGCTGCGGGCCAACCCGCACCTCGCCCTGCGATCCATCGCCCCGGAGCGCCGCAAGGACCCGGAGGCGCGCCGCGCGCTGATGGCCGAGGTGGACGTGGTCGTCCTCTGCCTGCCCGACGAGGCGGCGAAGGAGAGCGCGGCGCTCGCCGCCTCGCTCGGCGAGCGGGCGCCGCGGCTGCTGGATGCCAGCACCGCGCACCGGGTGGACCCGGACTGGGTGTACGGCCTGCCGGAGCTCACCCCCGACCAGCCGGCCCGGATCGCCGCCGCGCGGCGCGTCTCCAATCCGGGCTGCTATCCGACGGGCGCGATCCTGCTGCTCCGCCCGCTGGTGGATGCGGGGCTCCTGCCGCGCGACCATCCGGTCACGGTCAACGCGGTCTCCGGCTACTCCGGCGGCGGCAACGCGATGATCGCGGCCTACGAGTCGCGCACCGCGCCGGACTTCGAGTTCTACGGCCTCGGCCTCGCGCACAAGCACGTGCCGGAGCTGCAGCTCTACGCCGGCCTGACGCGCCGGCCGATCTTCGTGCCCTCGGTCGGCGACTTCCGGCAGGGCATGATCGACTGCATCCCGCTGCACCTCGACACGCTGCCCGGCCGGCCGGGCGCCGGGGACATCGAGGCCGCGCTCGCCGCGCGCTACCGCGGCAGCGAGTATGTGCGCGTCGTGCCGGCGGAGCCGGGCGGCAAGCTCGAGCCGCAGGCGCTGAACGGCACCAACCTGCTGGAGCTGCGCGTGCACGCCAACGAGCAGCACCGCCAGGCGGTGCTGACCGCGCGCTACGACAACCTCGGCAAGGGCGCCTCCGGCGCGGCGGTGCAGAACCTCGGCCTGATGCTGGGCGTTCCGGTGACCGCGACGCTGCCGGCGGCGGCCGAATGACGAGGGGGCGAGCGGGATGGACCACGAGGCGGGATCGCGCCGGGCCGGCGTCTTCGGCACCCTGCTGCCGTTCGAGGGGCGCCTGCCGCGCGTCCATCCCGACGCCTTCGTCGCCCCGACCGCCGTCCTCATCGGCGACGTCGAGATCGGGGAGGGCGCCAGCGTCTGGTACAACTGCGTCCTCCGCGGCGACACCAACTTCATCCGCGTCGGCCGCGGCAGCAACATCCAGGACGGCACCATCGTCCACGTCGCCAACCGGCGCTTCCCGACCATCATCGGCGAGGACGTCACGGTGGGCCACGCGGCGATCGTCCATGCCTGCACGCTCGCGGACCGCGCCTTCGTCGGCATGGGCGCCACCGTCCTCGACGGCGCGGTGATCGAGGAGGCGGGGGTGCTCGCGGCCGGCGGCGTGCTGCCGGCGGGCAAGCGCATCGGCGCCGGCGAGCTGTGGATGGGCGCCCCGGCCAGGCTCGTCCGCGTGCTGAGCGAGGAGGAGCGCGCCGGCTTCGCCCGCACCGCGCCGCACTACGTGAAGCTGGGCGGGCGGCACCGCGCCTCGCTGTCGGGGGGCTGAGCCGGCCGGCGCCGCCGCGTCTTGCCGGCGGGGCGGGGGAGGCGCTACCGGGGGGCCGGAACTCAGCGCCGAAAGGACCGCGCGCCGGTATGACGTCCTTCACCACCATCCCCGAGCTGCTTCTCGCCGGAGACCCCTCCCGCCCGGCGATCCGCGCGACCGAGGGGCGCCCGCCGCTCACCTATGCCGGCCTGCGCGCCCTCGCCGAGCGCACCGTCGCCGCGCTCAACCGCCTCGGCATCGGGCGCGGCGACCGCGTCGCCATCGTGCTGCCGAACGGGCCGGAGATGGCGGCCGCCTTCGTCGCCATCGCCTCCGGCGCCACCACCGCGCCGCTCAACCCCGCCTATCGCGACGAGGAGTTCGAGTTCTACCTCACCGACCTCCGCGCCAGGGCGCTGGTGGTCGCGCAGGGCATGGAGAGCCCGGCGCGCGCGGTGGCGAAGCGCCTCGGCGTGCCGGTGCTGGACCTCGTGCCGGGGACGGAGGCCGGCAGCTTCACGCTGGAAGGCGCCACCGGCCGCGACCGCGCCGAGCGCCCCGGCATGGCGGAGGCCGAGGACGTCGCGCTGGTGCTGCACACCTCCGGTACCACGGCGCGGCCGAAGATCGTGCCGCTCAGCCACGCCAACGTCGCCGCCTCGGCGCGGCACATCCGGGACACGCTGGCGCTGACGCCGGAGGACGCCTGCCTCAACGTCATGCCGCTGTTCCACATCCACGGGCTGATGGCGGCGACCCTCGCCTCGCTCGCCGCCGGGGGCGCGGTGTGCTGCACGCCGGGCTTCAACGCGCTGCACTTCTTCCGCTGGCTCGATGCCGAGCGGCCCACCTGGTACACGGCGGTGCCGACCATGCACCAGGCGATCCTCGCGCGCGCCCCGCGCAACGCGGAGATCATCGCGCGGACGAGGCTGCGCTTCCTGCGCTCCTCCTCCGCCTCGCTTCCGGCGCAGGTGATGCGCGACCTGGAGGCGGCGTTCTCGGCGCCGGTGATCGAGTCCTACGGCATGACCGAGGCGGCGCACCAGATGGCCTCCAACCCGCTGCCGCCGCGCCCGCGCAAGCCGGGCCTCGTCGGCCTCCCCGCCGGGCCGGAGATCGCCATCATGGACGAGGCCGGCAACATCCTGCCGCAGGGCGCGGTCGGCGAGGTGGTGATCCGCGGCCCCAACGTCACCCGGGGCTACGAGGCGAACCCGGAGGCCAACGCCAAGGCCTTCACCAAGGGCTGGTTCCGCACCGGCGACCAGGGCTGCTTCGATGCCGAGGGCTACCTGCAGCTCACCGGCCGGCTGAAGGAGCTGATCAAGCGCGGCGGCGAGCAGGTGAGCCCGCTCGAGGTGGACGGCGTGCTGTGCGAGCATCCGGCCGTGGCGCAGGCGCTCACCTTCGCCATCCCGCACCCGATGCTCGGCGAGGAGGTCGGCGCCGCGATCGTGCTGCGCGAGGGGATGGAGGCGACGGAGCGCGAGATCCGCGACTTCGTCGCGAAGCACCTCGCCGACTTCAAGGTGCCGCGGAAGGTCGTGTTCCTGCCGGAGATCCCGAAGGGCGCGACCGGCAAGCTGCAGCGCATCGGGCTCGCCGAGAAGCTGGGGATCACGGCGTGAGGATCTGCGTCTTCGGCGCCGGCGCGATCGGCGGGCTGCTCGGCGCGCGGCTCGCGGCGAAGGGCGATGCGGAGGTCACCTTCGTCGCCCGCGGCCCGCACCTCGCGGCGATGCAGCGGAACGGCGTGCGGCTGATCTCCGAGGGGCGGGAGATCGTCGCGCATCCGCGTTGCGTCGCGGATGCGCGCGAGGCGGGGCCGCAGGACTACGTCGTCGTGACGCTCAAGGCCCATTCGCTGCCCGGCGCGGCCGAGGCGATGCAGCCCCTCCTCGGGCCGGAGACGGCGATCGTCTCCGCCGTCAACGGCATCCCCTGGTGGTACTTCTACAAGCTTCCCGGCCCGTGGGAGGACCGCCGCGTCGAGAGCGTGGACCCGGGCGGGCGGCTCTGGGACCTGCTGCACCCCTCGCGCGCCATCGGCTGCATCGTCTATCCCGCCGCCGAGGTCGTCGAGCCCGGCGTGATCGAGCACACCTACGGCGACCGCTTCACCCTCGGCGAGCCCGACGGCAGCCGCAGCGCGCGCGCGAGCGCGCTCTCCGAGGCGCTGATCGCCGCCGGCTTCAAGGCGCCCATCCGCCCGCGCATCCGCGACGAGATCTGGGTCAAGCTCTGGGGCAACCTCGCCTTCAACCCGATCTCGGCGCTCACCACCGCGACGCTCGACGTGCTGATCGCCGATCCCGGCCAGCGCGGCGTGGCGCGCGCGATGATGCTCGAGGCGCAGGCGGTGGCCGAGAAGCTCGGCGTGCGCTTCGCCATAGACGTGGACAAGCGCATCGCCGGCGCGTCGGAGGTCGGCGCGCACAAGACCTCCATGCTGCAGGACCTCGAGCGCGGCCGGCCGATGGAGATCGACGCGCTGCTCGGCGTGGTGGTGGAGCTGGCGGAGCTGGTGGGGGTGGAGGCGCCGACCTGCCGCACCGTCCTCGCCCTGGTCCGCGCCCGGGCGCGCGCCGCGGGGTGTTACCCGGGCTGAGCCCGGCGCATCCGCGCCACGATTGCGCCGAAGCGCAGGCCGGGTCAGACTTGCACGGCGAGAGACCCTGCGGAGACTCCGACCATGCGATCCCTGCGCGCTTGCGCCGTGGTCCTGCCGCTGCTGACGGGCGGCGCCTGCACCGTCGCCCCGGCGCCGAGCGCCAGCCTGCCGCCGGACGCCATCGCCGGCGCAGGCGATGGTACGCGCGCGGCGATCCTCGGCACGGCGACTGCTTTCGCGACCCCCGCCATGCTCGCCAACCGGCCGGACGAGGCCGCGCGCGCCGTGGCGCAGCTCGAATTCCTGGCCGTGGAGGTCCCGCACGGTCCCCGCTGGTCCGGCATGAGCCCCAACGTCGCGACGGCGCTCGTCATGGCGCGGAACGAGACGCGCGCCGCGCTCGGGATCGCGCCCGCCGCTTCGCCCCAGGCGGTGATCGACCAGCTCTACTCGGCCGCGCGGGCGCTGCGCTCGGGGGACCGGGCGGCGGCCGAACGCAGCCTCAGCCCGGAAGTGTTCCAGGCCGGCGGCGCCGAGACGCTGCGCCGGCTGGCCGCCCTGCCGCCGCTGCCGAGCGCCAACAACGCGGCGGTGCTCGCGCAGTTCGAGCTCGACCGCCTCGATCGCCTCGAGGACCAGGGGGGCGGACCGGGTGACGGTGCCGCCGCCGGCCGCTCGTGAGGCGCCGCGCCATGGCGGCCGCCGCACGCGCTGCGCGGGTTCCGGCGGCCCTGGCGCTGCTTCTGGTGCTCGGCGCCGCCGGCTGCGCCCCGGAGGCGATGCCGCCCTCCGCCGTGCTGCCGGCCGATGCGGTGGCGGGCGCCGGCGATCCCACCCGCGCCGCCATCCTGCACGCGGCCGACGCCTTCTCCCGTCCGGGGCGCCTCGCCGGCCGGCCTGAGGAGGCGGCGCGCGCGGTGGCCGAGGTCGAGCACCTGGCCGTCGAGCTCTCCACCGGCCCCCGCTGGGCAGGCCTGTCGCCGCTCGTCGGCCAGCAGATGCAGGCCGCGCGGGCCGAGCTGCGGGGCGCGCTCGGCATCCCGCCCGGCGCCCCGCCCCAGGCGGTGATCGACCAGCTCTTCGCCGCCAGCCGCGCGCTGCGCGCGGGCGATCGGGCCGGCGCGGCGGCGGCGCTCTCCCCGCCAGTGTTCCCTGCCGGCGGGCAGGCGACGCTGGACCGGCTTGCGATGCTTCCGCCCCTGCCGCGCACCGCGTCGGCCACGGCCCTGGCGCAGCAGGAGATGATCCGCAGCGACCGCGAACGGCATCGCGGCCCGGGACCGCTGATCCCGCGAGGGATCCAGTGAGGCGGGAGGCATCGTCCGCGCCTTCCCGACATCGCATCGCCTTTGCCGTCCTGGCGCCGCTGTTCGCGGTCGCCGCGCTGCTCGTGGGCGGGGGCTGTGCCGAGCTGCGCACGCCGCCGCAGGACCGCGGGCTTCCGCTGCTCCTCTCCCCCGACCCCGGTGACCCGTTGCGCGGGACGGTCCGTGCCGCGGCGTCCGACTTCGCCGAGTCCGGCCGGGCGCTGGCGGGACGGCCACGCGAGGCGGCGCTGGCCGCGGCACGTCTCGAGTACCTGGCCGCCGCCGTGCCGTCCGACCCGCGCTTCGCCCCGATGCCGGCCTCGGTCGGCTTCGCCCTGCTCACCGCGCGCGCCGAGTTGCGGAGCGCGCTCGGCACGCGGACGGAGGCGCCGCCGCGCCCGGTGATCGTCGCGCTCGCCGAGGCCGCGCGGGCGCTCGGCGCCGGCGATCCGGCGGCGGCGGCGCGCGCCCTCTCCCCCGCGCTGTTCGAGCCCGGCGGGGCGGCGACGCTGCAGCGCCTGGGCGAGCTCGGCCCGTTGCCCGCGGCGATGCTCGCCGCGCAGCAGGCGGCGCGCGAGATGGCGCGGCTCGACGCCGACCAGCGCTGGTTCGGCACCGCCGCCACCGAGCCGGGCGTGAGCGCGGGCCAGACGACCATCGGCCTCGGCGACGCGGGCTACTGAGCGGGCGCGCTGGCGGCGCAGGCGACCCGCCGCCTTCGCCGGGCGAACCGGCGGTTGGCGTCCGGCGTCCGAGGGGAGGGGCAGGCGCCAGCAGCGACCGCCCCCGGCGTCAGTCGGTCGCGATCACCTTCACGTAGCTCCCCGGCGCGTCCTCGATCGCGGGAAGGCCGCCCTCGCCGGGAATGCGCGCCGGCACCGTCTCCCTGGAGAGCGAGGACACCCAGCGGTGCCAGTCCGGCCACCAGGAGCCGGCGAGCTCGGTGGCGCCGGCGAGCCAGTCCTCGGGGTCGGGCGGGAGCTCCTCGTTGACCCAGTGGCTGTACTTGCCCGCGTCCGGCGGGTTCACGACGCCCGCGATGTGGCCGGAGGCGGCAAGGACGAAGCGCTTCGGCCCCTGGTAGATCTGCGTCGCGCGGTAGCAGCTCCGCCACGGCGCGATGTGGTCCTCGCGGGTCGCCAGGATGTAGGTCGGCAGCCTGATCTTCCGGAGATCGAGCCTGACGCCGTCGAGCTCGATCGCGCCCGGCTTCACCAGGTCGTTCTGCTGGTACATGCGGCGCAGGTAGAAGCTGTGCATGCGCGCCGGCATGCGCGTGGAGTCGTCGTTCCAGTAGAGCAGGTCGAACGGGAAGGGGTCCTGCCCCAGCAGGTAGTTGTTGACGACGAAGGACCAGATCAGGTCGTTGGCGCGCAGCATGTTGAAGGTGGTCGCCATCTCGCGGCCCTCGAGGTAGCCGCGCTGGCTCATCTTCTCCTCGAGGGACTTGAGCTGCTCCTCGTCGATGAAGACGCCGAGCTCCCCCGCCTCCTCGAAGTCCACCATGGTGGTGAAGAAGGTCGCGGTCCTGATCCTCGTGTCGCGCTTCGCCGCCATGTGCGCCAGGGTGCAGGCGAGCAGCGTGCCGCCGAGGCAGTAGCCGATCACGTTGAAGGCGCGCTCGCCGGTCGCCTTCTCCATCGCCTCGAGCGCGGCGTAGGGCCCCTCGCGCATGTAGTCGTCGAAGCCCTTGTCGGCGAGCCGCTCGTCCGGGTTGACCCAGGAGACCATGAACACCGTGTGGCCCTGCTCGACCGCCCAGCGGACGAAGCTGTTCTTCGGGCGCAGGTCGAGGATGTAGAACTTGTTGATCCAGGGCGGGATGATCAGCAGCGGCCGCTTCAGCACCTGGGGCGTGCTCGGCGCGTACTGGATCAGCTGCATCAGGTCGTTCTGGTAGATCACCTTTCCCGGCGTGACGGCGATGTTCTCGCCCACCTTGAACTTGGTGTCGTCCGTCATCCGGATCCTGAGCTGCCCGCGCCCCCGCTCGAGGTCGGAGAGCAGGTTGGAGAGGCCCTTGAGCAGGTTCTCCCCGCCCGATTCGGCGGTCCTGCGCAGCACCTCGGGGTTGGTGAGCAGGAAGTTCGTGGGGCTCATCGCGTCCACGAACTGGCGCGTGTAGAAGTCCACCTTCTGCGCCGTCTTCGGGTCGAGCCCCTCGGCCTGCCTGACGACGGTCTGGAAGAACCGTGCGGAGAGCAGGTAGGACTGGCGGATGAAGTCGAACACCTCGTTCTCGCGCCAGGCGTCGTCCCTGAAGCGCCGGTCGGCCGGACCTTCCTCGATCACCGGCTCGGCCGGCCGGCCGCCGAGCACCCGCCGCGCCGTGTTCTGCCAGAGCGTCAGGTAGTCCTGCCAGAAGCCGATCTGCGCCTGCATCAGCCGCGCCGGGTTCGCCATCAGCCGCGCCGTCATCTCCATGAAGGCGCTGCCGATCCCGAGCGGGTCGGGCGTGGACGGGGCCGGCCCCCCCTCGGCGGCCTGCCGTCTGAGGAAATCGGCGACGATGCGCTGCCCGCGCTCCGCCACGTCCGCCATGGTGCGGGCGACGAGGTTCGGGTCCGGCAGGCGGAAAGGCGGGATGGAGCTGCCGCTCGGGGAATTCGTCTCGGCCATCACGGTCTCTGTTCGGCGCGGCCGGGGCCGCTTTCGCATGGCGGCGGATTCGGGCTACCCCATGGGGCCACGGACGGATGGGGATGCGATGCTGCGCCCGCAGGATCAACGCGCCGGATTGCAACGGCAACCTAGGGGCTGGCCGAGGGCGGATCAAGCGGGCCGCGGCCCCGCGGCCCCGGGCGCGACGCTGCTCGGCCTCGCCGTTGTCCTCCTCACCCTCGGCGGCTGCGGCCGGCTGCCGGACGAGGTCAACCCGGTGGTCATCTGGAGCCATGCCACGGGCGCCAGCGCGGCGGACCGGCTGCCGCCCCCCCATCTCGACGCGCCCTATCCCAACCTCGGCACCGTGCCGCCGCGGCCCGACCGGCCGGATCCGGCGGTGCGCGAGGCGATGACGGCGGCGCTGGCGGCCGAGCGTGCGCGGTCCCGCCAGCCGCTGGAGCCGGGCGCCGCCGCCGGGCCTACCGGTGCCGCCGCCGCGCTGCCGGGGCGGCCGCCGGTGCCCGCGGCGCCGCCGCCGCGCCCTGCCCTGGCCGCGGCCCCGCGCATCGCTTTCGATCCGCCGGCAACGGCCGGTGCCGCGCCCCGCGCCGCGGCGCCGCCCTCGGCGCCCGCCTCCGCCGCGGCCGCCGCCCCGGCCTGGCCGGCCGCGCCGCCTGCGGCCGAAGTCGCGGCGCCGGCCGTGGCCGCGCCGCCCCCGCCCTCGGCGCCCGGAGCCGCCGGGCCGGGGGAGGCCGCCCGGAACGATGCGGCGCCGGCGGCTGCGGCCGGCACGCCCCCCATCGGCGCGCCGCGGCCGTCCGACACGCCTCCGCCGCTCCCGCCGGGCGAACTGCTCGCCCCCGGCGCGGCGCCGCCGCCCCCGCCGCCGGCCGATCTGCTCGCGCCGCCTCGCGGCGGCTGACGCTTCGCTGTATGGTCCGCGCCCCATCCCGCCCGTGAGCCCTGCCCGATGACCGAGGAATTCCACCGCATCCGACGCCTGCCGCCCTACGTCTTCGCGGAGGTCAACGCCGCCAAGGCCAAGGCGCGCGCCGCCGGCGAGGACATCGTTGACCTCGGCATGGGCAACCCGGACAGCCCGACGCCGCCCCACATCGTCGCCAAGCTGGTCGAGGCGGTGCAGGACCCGCGCACGCACCGCTATTCCCAGTCGAAGGGCATCCCCGGGCTGCGCAAGGCCCTCGCCGGCTACTACGCGCGCCGCTTCGGCGTGAGGCTGGACCCGGAGACCGAGGTCGTCGCCACCCTCGGCTCGAAGGAGGGGCTCGCCAACCTCGCGCAGGCGATCGCCTCGCCCGGCGACACCATCCTGGTGCCGAACCCCTCCTATCCGATCCACCAGTTCGGCTTCATCATCGCCGGCGCCTCGGTGCGCTCGCTGCCCTGCACGCCCGACGAGGCGATGCTGCGGGCGATGGACCGCGCGGTGCGCCATTCGGTGCCGAAGCCGACGGCGGTGATCGTCAACTTCCCCTCCAACCCGACGGCGCTGCTCGCCGATCTCGACTTCTACAGGGAGCTCGTCGCCTTCTGCCGCCGGCACGAGCTGTTCATCCTCTCCGACCTCGCCTATGCGGAGCTCTACTTCGGCGACCGGGTGCCGCCCTCGGTGCTGCAGGTGCCGGGGGCGAAGGAGGTGACGGTGGAGTTCACCTCCATGTCCAAGACCTACAACATGCCCGGCTGGCGGATGGGCTTCGCCGCCGGCAACCCGCGGCTGATCGCGGCGCTGGCGCGGGTGAAGAGCTACCTCGACTACGGCGCCTTCACGCCGATCCAGGTCGCCGCCGCCGCCGCGCTGAACGGGCCGCAGGACTGCGTGGAGCAGATGCGCCGCCTGTACCGGGAGCGGCGCGACGTGCTGGTGAGGGGGCTGCGCCAGGCCGGCTGGGAGGTGCCCGCGCCGGAGGGCAGCATGTTCGTCTGGGCGCCGATCCCGGAGCGCTTCCGCCATCTCGGCAGCGTCGCGTTCGCGAAGCTGCTGCTCGCCAGGGCGAGGGTCGCCGTCTCTCCGGGCCTCGGCTTCGGCGAGCACGGGGACGAGCACGTCCGCATCGCCCTCGTCGAGAACACCCACCGCATCCGCCAGGCGCTGCGCGGCATCCGCGCCTTCCTCGCCGGCGACAATGCGGGGCCCGCCGAGGCGACGCCGCAGAAGGAACTGAGCACCGCATGACCCGACCGCTCGCCGTCGCGGTCGCCGGCCTGGGCACGGTCGGCGCCGGAGTCCTCGCGCTGCTGCGCGACAACGCGGCGCTCATCGCCGCGCGCGCCGGGCGGCCGATCGCCGTCACCGCCGTCTCCGCCCGCGACCGCGCGAGGGACCGCGGCGTGCCGCTCGCCGGCCTGCGCTGGTACGAGGACCCGGTCGCGCTCGCCGCCGACCCCGGCGTGGACGTGGTGGTCGAGCTGATCGGCGGCAGCGAGGGCCCGGCGCGCGCGCTGGTCGAGGCCGCGCTCCGCGCCGGCAAGCCGGTGGTCACGGCGAACAAGGCGCTGCTCGCGGTGCACGGCGCGGCGATCGCGGAGCTTGCCGAATCGCGCGGCGTGCCGCTCGCCTTCGAGGCGGCGGTGGCGGGCGGCATCCCCGCGATCAAGGTGCTGCGCGAGGGGCTCGCCGCGAACCGCATCCAGCGCGTCGCCGGCATCCTCAACGGCACCTGCAACTACATCCTGACCACGATGCGCGAGCACAAGCGGGAGTTCGCCGAGGCGCTCGCGGAGGCGCAGCGGCTCGGCTACGCCGAGGCCGATCCCTCCTTCGACATCGACGGCGTGGACGCGGCGCACAAGCTCGCGATCCTCGCCGCCCTCGCCTTCGGCCGGCCGGTGGACCTCGCCGCGGTGCATGTCGAGGGCATCCGCGAGGTCTCGGCGCTCGACATCGCGCTGGCCGAGGAGCTGGGCTACCGGATCAAGCTGCTCGGCATCGCCAAGCGGGAGGAGGGCGGCATCTCGACCCGCGTGCATCCCTGCATGGTGCCGGCCGGGGCGCCGATCGCCCGCGTGGACGGCGTGTTCAACGCCGTGGTGGCGGAGGGCGATTTCGTCGGCCGCATCGTGATGGAGGGGAGGGGGGCGGGCGCCCGGCCGACGGCGAGCGCGGTGGTCGCCGACCTCATAGACCTCGCGCGCGGGCGGCACACCCCGGTCTGGGGCGCCTCCAACGGCGCGCTCGACCCGACGCCGGCGGTGCCGATGGAGCGCCATGTCGGCGCCTACTACCTGCGCCTGATGGTGGTGGATCGTCCCGGCGTGATCGCCGACGTGACGGGGGTGCTGCGCGACCTCAGGATCAGCCTCGAATCCATGCTCCAGCGCGGCCGCGCGCCGGGCGAGGCGGTGCCGGTGGTGCTGGTGACCCACGACACCGAGGAGGCGGCTATGCGCGAGGCGCTGACCCGCATCGCGGCGCTCGACGCGGTGCTGGAGCGGCCGGCCCTGATCCGCATCGAGCCTTTGTAGGCTCCCGCACCGCGCCGGTTCCGCGCTACCCTGCGCCCCGATTCGGAGGACGCAGCCATGGCCGAGACGAACAGCGCCATCCCCCTGCAGCCCGGGATGGTCGTGGACCGCAACCTCGCCCTCGAGCTCGTGCGGGTGACGGAGGCCGCGGCGCTGGCCGCGAGCCGCTGGATGGGCCGCGGCGACAAGAACGCCGCCGACGGCGCGGCGGTGGACGCGATGCGCCGCGCCTTCGACACGGTCGCGATCAGCGGCACGGTGGTGATCGGCGAGGGCGAGATGGACGAGGCGCCGATGCTCTACATCGGCGAGCGGATCGGCCTCGGCGGCCCGGAGGTGGACATCGCCGTGGACCCGCTGGAGGGCACCTCGACCACGGCGAAGGGCGGGCCGAACGCGATGGCCGTCGTGGCGCTCGCCCCGCGCGGCGGATTCCTGCACGCGCCCGACATCTACATGGACAAGATCGCGGTCGGCCCCGGCCTGCCGCCCGGCATCGTGGACCTCGACGAGACGCCGGAGAGGAACCTGCGCGAGCTCGCCAAGGCCAAGAAGACCGACATCTCCGACCTGGTCGTCTGCCTGCTCGACCGCGACCGGCACAAGGAGAAGATCCGCGCCATCCGCGCCGCCGGCGCCCGCATCATGCTGATCCCGGACGGCGACGTGGCGGGCGTGGTCGCCGTGGCCCAGCCGGAGACCGGAGTGGACATGTATCTCGGCTCCGGCGGCGCCCCGGAGGGGGTGCTGGCGGCGGCGGCGCTGCGCTGCATCGGCGGCCAGATGCAGGGCCGGCTGCTGTTCGAGAACGAGGAGCAGGTCGCGCGGGCGCGCGAGATGGGCGTCACGGACGGGAACCGGAAGTACGGGCTCGAGGACATGGCGCGCGGCGAGGTGATGTTCGCCGCGACCGGCGTGACCAACGGGGCGATGCTGCGCGGCGTGCGCCGTTTCGCCGGCGGCGCGGTCACCCACTCGATCGTCATGCGCTCGAAGTCCGGGACCGTCCGCTACATCGAGGGGCACCACAACTTCGCCACCAAGCCCAGCGCCTTCGTCTCGTGAGCGCGGCGTCGCGCCGCGCGGCGTCGCGGCCCAGGGGGAGGGCCGCATGATGGATGGCCTCGACGCGGCGGCTCCCGTCCTCGGCATTGCCCGCAGCGTGACGGGGCGCCGCTGGGTCTGGCGCCTCGGCGACGCACGCACCGGGCTCGGCATCGCCCAGAGCCTCGGCGTGGCGGAGGTGGTCGGCCGGCTGCTGGCCGGCCGCGGCGTCGGCGTCGAGGACGCGGCGCTGTTCCTCGAGCCGACCCTGCGCGCCCTGCTGCCCGATCCGTCCACGCTCGCCGACATGGACGCCGCCGCCGACCGGCTGGCGCGGGCGGTGCGGGAGGGCGAGCGGGTCGCGGTCTTCGGCGACTACGACGTGGACGGCGCCTGCGCCGGCGCGCTGATGGTGGGCTTCCTGCGCGACCTCGGTTGCGAGGTCCTGCCCTATGTCCCCGACCGGCTGCAGGAGGGCTACGGGCCGAACGCGCCCGCCATCGCCGCCTTGTGCGACGCGGGCGCGACGCTGATCGTCTGCGTGGACTGCGGCATCGCCGCCGTCGAGGCGCTGGAAGCCGCGCGCGGGCGCGCGGAGGTGCTGGTCCTCGACCACCACAAGGCGGAGGGCCCGCTGCCGCGCGTCCTCGCCGCGGTGAACCCGAACCGCCTGGACTGCACCTCGGGGCTGCGGCATGTCTGCGCGGCCACGGTCGCCTTCCTCGCCGCCGTGGCGACGGTGCGGAGCCTGCGCCGCGCCGGCTGGTTCGCGCGGATGGGCGAGCCGCGGCTGCTCGACCTGCTCGACCTCGTCGCGCTGGCGACGGTGTGCGACGTGATGCCGCTGACCGGCCTCAACCGCGCCCTTGTCGCCCAGGGCCTGAAGGTGATGGCGCGGCGCGAGCGGCCGGGCATCGCCGCGCTTCTCGAGGTGGCCGGAAGCCGCGACGCGCCGACCGCGCACACGCTCGGCTTCGTGCTCGGCCCGCGGATCAACGCCTCGGGCCGCATCGCCGAGCCGGACCTCGGCCTGCGCCTCCTGCTCTGCGACGATCCCGTCGAGGCGCGCGCCATGGCCGAGCGGCTCGATGCCGTGAACCGCCGCCGCCAGGAGGTGGAGGGCGCGGTGCTCGGCGCCGCCTTCGCCGAGGCCGAGCGCCAGGCGGAGGCCGGCTCGCCCGTGCTGCTCGTCTGCGGCGAGGGCTGGCACCCAGGCGTGGTCGGCATCGTCGCCGGCCGCGTCAGGGAGCGGTTCAACCGGCCTGCCTGCGTGGCCGGGCTCGCAGGCGGGATCGCCAAGGGGTCCGGCCGCTCGGTGCCGGGCGTGGACCTCGGCGCCGCGGTGATCGCCGCGCGCCAAGCCGGGCTGCTGGACACCGGCGGGGGCCATGCCATGGCCGCCGGCTTCTCCTTCGCCGCCGCCCGGCGCGAGGCGGTGCACGCCTTCCTCAGCGAACGCCTTGCGCACGCTGCCGCCCTGCCCGCGGCCGCCGACCTGCTGGTGGAAGGGGCGCTCGCCGTGCGGGCGGCCACCCCCGACCTGGCGCGGGAGGTGGAGCGCCTCGCGCCGTTCGGGGCCGGCAACGAGGAGCCGGTGTTCGCCATTGCCCGCGCCCGCGTGGTGCGCGCCGACCGCCTCGGCCGCGAGGGCGCGACGGTGCGCGCGATCATCGAGGGGGAGGGCGGCGGTCGGCTGAAGACCATCACCTTCCGCGCCAAGGACGGACCGCTGGCGCAACTGCTGTTGGCCGGCGATCGCGTGCCGCTGCACCTCTGCGGGCACCTGCGCGCGGAGCGGTGGAACGACGAGGTGACCGCCTGTCTGCAGGTGGTGGACGCGGCGCCGGCGGGCGCCGGCGGCGCGGCGTGACGGGGCGCCCGGCGGAGCCGGTGCGAAGCGGTCAGCCGTCGAAGGCGACGCGTACCGCGGCCCGGCGAGCGGCGGGCGAAGCGCCGGAATGTCCGGCCGCAGATGGGCGCCGGGACCCGCAGCTTCTCGCGCATCGCCGGCGTGGTGCCGGCGATCTTCCAGCCCACGGGATCCCAGCCGAGCCGCGCCGCGACCGGCTCGCTCGCCGCGTAGCCATCGTCGCAGGTGCGCGCCACCAGATCCGGCGGCAGCGCGCCGATCTGTCGGGCCTCGCGCCGCGCCGGATCGCCCTTCGCCGCGCCTCGCCCCGTTCGTGGAAGACCGGCGGGCCGCGCCCAGCGCGGCTCAGAGCGGCCTGGCCTCGAGGATCTCGGCGGGGATGCGGCGCGGCAGCCACTCTCCGCCCGGCGTGGCGCCCCCGAGAAAGCGCCCGTCCTCCACCACCACCCGCCCGCGCAGGATGGTCATGCACGGCCAAGCGGCGACCTCGCGCCCCTCCCAGGGCGAGTAGTCGGTCTCGTGCAGCGCCTCCGCCCGCACGGTGCGGCGCAGCGCCGGGTCGAGGATGGCGATGTCGGCGTCGCTCCCCGGCGCGATCGCGCCCTTGCGCGGGTAGAGCCCCATCACCTTCGCCGCGTTGGTCGAGACCAGGTCCACGAAGTGGCGCAGCGAGTAGCCGCGCTTGCCGACCGTCTCGGTGTAGATCACCGCGAGGCGCGGCTCGACCCCGGCATTGCCGCCCGTCGTGTCGTCGATCCGCTTCCCCTGCACCTTCACCGCGAGCGAGCAGCAGATCTCGTCCGTCGCCACCGAGCCGATCGAGCCGTCGCGCGTGCCGGCCCACAGCTCCTCCTGGTCCGCCTTCGACTTCAGCGACGGGTAGGTGTGGTAGATCTGCCCGTTCGGCCGGCGGTAGTCCTCGCTGCTGTAGAGCAGGTACTGGTGCAGCGTCTCGCCGTAGATCGGCAGGCCCCTGGCCCGCGCCTCGCGGATCGCGCGCACGCCGTTCGCCGCCGAGACGTGCATCATGTAGAGCGCCGTGCCCGGCACGTGCTCGGCGAGGCGGATGACGCGGCGGAAGGAGAGGTCCTCCGACAGCGTGTTGTGCACCTCCGCCATGTTCTCGAAGCCGACTCGCCCCTCGCGGATCAGCTTCGCGTACATGTGCATGACGATGTCGTTGTCCTCGGCGTGGATGACGCCGAGGCCGCGCGCGGCGGCGAGGACCTTGAACACCTCCCAGATGTCGCCGAAGTCCACCATGCGGCCGCGCCGGCTCGGGGTGATGTCGGTGGTGAAGATCTTCACCGTGGGCCAGCCGCCCCGGATCGCCTCGCCGAGCTGGGCGGGCAGGTCGGGCGGCAGGTCGCCCTCGACCATGACGTGGAAGGCGTAGTCGCAGTGGCAGCCGTCCGCGGTCCAGTCGGCGCGCCGCTTCTCGATCGCGCCCTCGACGGTGTTGCCGTGGGTCCAGCGCACGAAGTCGATCATCGTCGTCGTGCCGCCGTGCAGCGCCGCGCGGCTGACCCGGTTCGGCCCCTGGGTGAGGCCCGCGGTGCCGTCCGGGTTCGGCAGGTGCCAGAGGCAGTGCACGTGCGGGTCGATGCCGCCCGGCATGACGATCTTGCCAGTCGCGTCCACCAGCCGCGCGCCTTCCGGCACGGGGAGGCTTCCCGGCGCCGCGACGGCGACGATGCGTCCCCCGGCGACCGCCACGTCGGCCGGCCCGTCGCCCTGCGGGGTGACGACCCGATCGCCGCGGATGACCAGCTCGACCATGGCGCTTCCCCTCCCGTGCCGAGACGCGGCATCGTCCCGCAGGCGCCGAGGCGGCGCAAGGGCCGCCGGCGAGGAGGGCCGCGCCATGGGACGCCGCCGTCCGCGCTGCTGCGGCCGCGTGTGCGGCAGGTCGCCTCGCGCTCGGCCGGGTGCGGACGAGGCGGGCGTGCCCGGCGATCGCGCGCCGCGGACCAAGGGCCGTCCCGCCGCGCGCGACCGGCCGGCACGGCGTCGGAGACGATGTCCTGGGACGGGCTGGTGCCCGCGGGCCGCGCCGCCGCCCGTGGCGGGCGGCGCCGGGCGCTACAGCAGCCCCTCGCGCCGGAACGAGAGATACCGGCCCTTGCCGAGGATGAGGTGGTCGTGCACCACGATGCCGAGCGTGGCCGCCGCCGCCCTGATCTCCTGCGTCATCTCTACGTCCGCGCGGCTCGGCGTCGGGTCGCCGGAGGGGTGGTTGTGCACCAGGATCAGCGCCGTCGCCTGCAGCTCGAGGCAGCGCCGGACCACCTCGCGCGGATAGGCGGGGGTGTGGTTCACGGTGCCGCGCCCCTGCACCTCGTCGGCGATCAGGCGGTTCTTCGAATCGAGGAAGAGCACGCGGAACTGCTCGACCCGCTCGCGCGACAGCGCGGCAGAGAGGTAGTCGGTCAGCCGCTCCCAGTTGTTCAGCACCGGTCGCTCCAGCACCTCGGCCCGCATCAGCCGGAGCGCTGCCGCCTGCACGGTCTTGAGCGCTGCGATGCCGGCCTCGCCGATGCCCGCGACCTGCCGCAGCTCCGCGGGCGGCGCGGCGATGGCGTTGGCGAAGGAGCCGAAGCGCCCGAGCAGGGCGCGCGCGATCGGCTTGGTGTCGCGGCGCGGCAGAGCGACGAACAGCACCATCTCGAGCAGCTCGTGGTCGAGCAGCGCCTCCGGCCCGGCGGCGAGCAGCTTCTCGCGCATCCGCGCGCGGTGGCCGAAGTGGCCGGGCGAGGAGGCAGGCGGCCGAAGCGGCCGTTCGGCCTGCGGCGGCGCCGGCGCGCGCGTGGCGCGGAACAGCGGCAGGCCGAGCCCGTCCGGCGGCAACGATGCCGCCGCCGACATCCGCTCCGCCATGCCCGACTTCCTGGCTGCCGCCATGCCTCGCCCCCGTGGCGACCCTGCGCTGCAGCGGCGCCAAAAGGCGAGGGGAACGACGCGCCGCAAACGCAGAAATCACGCTGGCAGGCGCCTGCGGCGGGCGCCCGGCGGCCGGTCAGCGCGAATAGGGCGGCTTGTGCAGCCCGGCGGGCGAGAGGGTGAAGATCTCCACCCCGTCCTCCGTCACCCCCACCATGTGCTCGAACTGCGCCGAGAGCGAACGGTCGCGCGTCACCGCCGTCCAGCCGTCGTCGAGGATCTTCACCTCCGGACGGCCGGCGTTGACCATCGGCTCGACGGTGAAGAACATGCCGGGCCTGAGCACCGGCCCCTCGCCGGGGCGGCCGAAATGCAGCACGTTCGGCGGCTCGTGGAAGCGCCGGCCGATGCCGTGGCCGCAGAAGTCGCGCACCACGCTGAAGCGGTGGCGCTCGACGTAGCTCTGGATCGCGTGGCCGACGTCGCCGAGGGTCGCCCCCGGGCGGATCGCCGCGATCCCGCGCATCATCGCCTCGTGCGTGACGTCGAGCAGCAGCCGCGCCTTGGTGCTCGGCGTGCCGGCGACGAACATGCGGCTGGTGTCGCCGTGCCAGCCGTCGAGGATCACCGTCACGTCGATGTTGACGATGTCGCCCTCCTGCAGCACGCGCTCGCCGGGGATGCCGTGGCAGACCACGTGGTTGACGGAGGTGCAGATCGACTTCGGGAAGCCGCGGTAGCCGAGTGGCGCCGGCACCGCGCCGTGGTCGAGGATGAACTCGTGGCAGAGGCGGTCCAGCTCGCCCGTGGTCACGCCGGGGCGGACGTGCGGGACGATCATGTCGAGCGTCTCCGCCGCCAGCCGGCCAGCATGGCGCATCCCCTCGAAGTCCTCGGGCGCGTGCAGGGTGATGCGGCGGCTTTCGGCGCCTTGCTGCTCCATGGGGCGGTTGGTCCGGACGCGGCGTGTTGCTTGGAAAAAGCAAAGATGCGCGCCAAGGGGCGGCGTTGCAAGCCAGGGGGCCGGACCGCGCCGCGCGCGGGCCGCATGGCGGCCCGGCGGGGGCGGCCGGCGCGACGGCAGCGCCGGCCGCCGGCTCAGGGCCGCGCCGCCTTCTCCCCGGCGCTGCGCTCGACGGTGCCGAGCGCGTCGGCCAGCCGGGCCTCCGCGCTGCCCGGCCGGGCGGGCTTCTGCTGGCTCTCGTGCGGCGCCCAGCCGGTCATCATCACCAGCCGCAGCGGCACCGCGAGGCTGCCATCCGCCCCCTCCGGCATCAGCGAGGCGGCGCGGGGGAACAGCAGGCGCGGCGGGGTGCGGGGATCGCGCGCCCGCACCGCGTTGGTCTCCCCCGCGGCGCGCAGGTCGGCGAAGAGGGCGGCGGCGGAGCGGTAGCGCAGCGTCACCTCCTCCGCATCCGCCACCGGCAGCGCGAACCCCGCCCGCTGCAGCAGATGCGCCGCGTCGCGCAGTTCCGGGAAGGGCGAGACGCGGGGGGAGAGGCCCCCGCGCAGCTCCGTCTCCGCCACCGCCAGCGCCTCGCGCAGCGGCTGCAGGGTGCCGAGCCCCGGCAGCGCCGCGAGGAACAGCCCGTCCGGCGCCAGCGCCCGGCGGATCTGCACCAGCGCACCCGGCAGGTCGTTCACCCAGTGCAGCGACAGGCAGGCGACGACGAGGTCGAAGCTCTCCGGCGCGAAGGGCAGCCACTCCTCGTCCGCCGCCACCGGCAGGCCGCCGGCGCGCGCCGCCATCGGCGCCGAGAGGTCGGCCGAGACGACGAGGGGAATCCCGCGCGCGCGCAGCCGCGGCGCCACCGCGCCCCGGCCGCCGAGGTCGAGGGCCCGGGTGAAGCGCCGCGTCACGTCGTCCAGCCGGTCGAGCAGGCGCTCCGCCGCCTCGTCCAGCACCGGCGCGACCCGTCCGATGATCGCGGCGGCGCGGTCGCGGTGCAGGCGCACCAGCCGGCGGTTGAAGACCTCGGCGGGGCTGTCGGTGGCGTGAAGGAGGGCCATGCCGCGGCAGATGCGCCCGGTTCCGCCGGTCCGCAAGCCGGGCTAGCCTCTCCGGCGCCCGCATCGTCGCGAGGGACCGCCGCCGCGTGACCGCAGCCATGCGGCCCGGTCGGCCGGAAGGCGTGTTCGCCCCCGCGCCGGGCCGGGAAAGGGGAGGCCGATGACACAGCGGATCGACGCGTCCACCCTCAAGCGGTGGCTTTCCGACGGGCGGGAGCTCGCGGTTCTCGATGCGCGCGAGGAGGGCGAGTTCGGCACCGGCCACCTGTTCTGGGCCGTGCCCTGCCCGCTGTCGCGCGCGGAGCTCCGCGCCCGCGCCCTGCTGCCGCGCCGCGACGTGCGGGTCTGCGTCACCGACGGCGGGGAAGGGGGGCTGGCCGAACGCCTCGCCGCCTACCTCGAGTCCATCGGCTGCACCGACGTCTCGGTGCTCGAGGGCGGCGTGCCGGCCTGGAAGGCGGCGGGCTACGTCGTGTTCTCCGGCGTCAACGTCCCCTCCAAGGCGTTCGGCGAGTGGGTCGAGCACCACTACGGCACGCCGAGCGTGGACCCCGCCGAGCTCAAGGCGATGGTGGACCGCGGCGAGGACGTGGTGATCCTCGACAGCCGCCCGATGGACGAGTTCCGCCGCATGTCCATCCCCGGCGGCATCAACGTCCCCGGCGGCGAGCTGGTCTATCGCATCGGCGAGTTCGTCCGCGGCCCGGGGACGACGGTGGTGGTGAACTGCGCCGGCCGCACCCGCTCGATCCTCGGGGCGCAGAGCCTCCGCAGCGCCGGGCTGCCGAACCGCGTGTTCGCGCTGCGCAACGGCACGATGGGCTGGGAGCTGGCCGGCCTCGCCTGCGCCCATGGCGAGACCCGGACCTACCCGCCCGGCACGCCCGCCGGCGCCGCCGAGGCCTTGGCGCGGGCCCGCCGCTTCGCCGAAGGCGCCGGCGTGCGGACCCTGACCCGCGCCGGGCTGGAGGCGCTGCGGCGCGACCAGAGCCGCAGCCTCTATCTCCTTGATGTCCGGTCGCCGGAGGAGTTCGCCGCCGGCCATCTGCTCGGCAGCCAGAGCGCGCCGGGCGGGCAGCTCGTGCAGGCGACCGACCGCTGGGTCGCGGTGCGCAACGCGCGGATCGTACTGGTGGACGACACCGGCGTCCGCGCCCGCATGACCGGCGGCTGGCTCCGCCAGATGGGCGCCGGCTACGAGGTCTACGTGCTCGAGGACGGCCTCGCCGGCCGGCTCGAGGAAGGCCCCGGCGTCACCGAGTGCCCGGAGGCGGCGGCGGTGAAGGTCCCCGCCCTCTCCGCGCCGGAGCTCGCCGCCCGGCTCGCCGACGGCGCGGCCCAGGTGATCGAGCTGAGCCGCTCGATCGACTTCCGCGCCGGCCATATTCCCGGCGCCCTCTGGGGCGTGCGCACCCGCCTCGCGGCGCTCGCCCCGCGGCTTGCGGCGGACCGCCCGGTGGTCCTCGCCGCGCCGGAGGAGGCGCTGGCCAGGCTGGCGGTCGCCGAGGTGCAGGGACTGGTCCGCGCCCCGGTGCGCATCCTCGCCGGCGGCACGCGGGCCTGGCAGGCCGCCGGCCTGCCGCTGCAGGCCGACCGCACCGACCCGCCGGACGAGGCCTGCATAGACTTCTACCTCCGCGCCTACGACCGGAATTCCGGGGTGGAGGAGGCGATGCGCGCCTACCTCTCCTGGGAGGTGGACCTGGTCCACGAGGTCGAACGGGACGGCGATGCGCGGTTCGGGGTCCCCGCCGCCTGACGGGGCCGAGCGGCTCCGCCCCGGCGGCGAGCGGGCGGGACCGCGGCTCCGGGCGCGGATCGGCGCGGGGGTCGCCGCCGCCTTCCGCGCCACGCTCGACGCCCTCCTCCCGCCGCACTGCCTGACCTGCGAGGCGGAGGTCGCCGTGCAGGGCACGCTCTGCGCCGCCTGCTTCCGGGGCCTCGGCTTCATCACCGAGCCGCTCTGCGCCCGCTGCGGCGTGCCCTTCGCCCATGCCGGCCAGGCCGATGCCCGGGGCCTGTGCCCCGGCTGCGCCGCCGCCCCGCCCGTCTTCGCCGCCGCCCGGGCCGCGCTGCGCTACGACGAGGGGGCGAAGCGGCTGATCCTGCCCTTCAAGCACGCCGACCGCACCGACCTCGCCGCCCCGCTCGCGGCGCAGATGGCGCGGGCCGGGGCGGCGCTGCTCGCCCGCGCCGATCTCGTCGCGCCGGTGCCGGCGCACTGGCGCCGCCGCCTGGCCCGCCGCTACGACCAGGCGGCGCTGCTCGCCCGGGCCGTGGCGCGGCGCGCCGGCCGGCCCTGCGTGCCCGATCTCCTGCGCCGCACGCGCGCCACGCCCGCCCTCGGCGATCGCGGCGCGGCGGAGCGGGCCGCCCTGGTCGCCGGCGCCTTCGCGCTGCGCCGCGGCGGGGCGGCGCGCGTCGCCGGACGGCGGGTGCTGCTGGTGGACGACGTGCTGACCTCCGGCGCCACCGCGGAGGCCTGCGCCCGCGTGCTGCTCGAGGCCGGCGCGGCCGCGGTGGACGTGCTCGCCGCCGCGCGCGTGCCCGACCCGCGCCTCGCCTCGGGCGCCGCGGCTTGACCGGATCGTGCCGGAACCCAACCTTCGCCGCCATGCCCAAGGTCGAGATCTACACCACCTTCTTCTGCCCCTACTGCGCGCGCGCCAAGGCGCTGCTCGACCGCAAGGGGGTCGCCTATACGGAATACGACGCGCCCCACGGCTCCGAGGCGCGGCGCGAGGCGATCGCGCGCTCCGGCGGGCGGACGACGGTGCCGCAGATCTTCATTGACGGCCGTCCGATCGGCGGCTCGGACGATCTCGCCGCGCTGGAGCGGGCCGGGAAGCTCGACGCGCTGCTGGCCGGCGAGGCGGCCTGAGCGGCCCGGGGGCGGGGCGCCATTTGGCACTCGACGCCGGCGAGTGCCAGACTATCTTTCCATGAGACGCCGGACTCGTCGCGCAGCCGGCGGCAGGATTGGAGCATGATCCACTACCAGTTGCGCTGCGAATCCTCGGCCGACGGCGGGCCCCACACCTTCGACGGCTGGTTCAAGGACAGCGCCGCCTTCGAGAAGCTGGCCAGGGCCGGGATGGTGGAATGCCCGGTTTGCGGCGGCACCAAGGTGTCGCGCGCGCTGATGGCGCCGGCCATCGCCAAGGCGCCGGGCGTGAAGGGGCGGCCGGAGGCCCTGCCGCCGCCGGCGCCCGCCGCCGCGCCGCCGCCGGCCCCGCCCGCACCCCGCGCCGCCGCGGCCGGGCCGCTCCCGGCGCAGGTGCTGGCGCTCCTGCAGCGCATCCGCGCCGAGGTGGAGCGGAACTGCGACTATGTCGGCCGCGAATTCGCCGAGGAGGCGCGGAAGCTGCACCGGCAGGCCCAGGAGGGGACGGCGGGCGAGCGTCGCGGCATCTATGGCGAGGCCACGGAGGCCGAGGCCGAGGCGCTCCGCGAGGAGGGCATCGCCGTCGCCCGCATCCCCTGGGTGCCGCCGGCCGACGCCTGACCCGCCGCGGCGGCGCGGCACCGCTCCTCGCCCGCGCGCGAACCGCGCCCTGCGCCGCCTCCCGGCGGGAAGGGGCGGGGGATCAGCGCTGCGCGGCCAGCAGGTAGTTCACCCCGACGTCGCGCGTGATCCGGAAGGTCCCGCGCAGCGGATCGAGGGTCATCCCCGCGATGTCGGTCACGCGCAGCCCCGCCGCGCGCAGCTCCGCCCCCAGCTCCGCCGGGGTGACGAACATCCGCCAGTCGTGCGTGCCCGGCGGCAGCCAGCGCAGCACGTATTCGGCGCCGAGCTTGGCCAGCAGGAACGCCCGCGGCGTGCGGTTCAGGGTGGAGAGGACCACGAGCCCGCCCCCGGGCCGCGCGAGCCGCGCGAGATGGCGGAGGAAGGCGGCACGCTCGGCCACGTGCTCGACCACCTCGAGCGCCAGCACCGCGTCGAAGCGGCCCGACTCCTGCGGCGGCAGCGCCTCGGGCGTGCCGGCGCGGTAGGTGATGGCCAGCCCCTCCGCGACGGCGTGCGCCCGCGCCACCTCCAGCGCCTCCCCGGCCGCGTCGAGGCCGGTCACCGCGGCGCCGCGCCGCGCCAGGGCCTCGCTCGCCAGGCCGGCGCCGCAGCCGACATCCAGCACCGCGAGGCCGCGCAGCGCCTGCGGCGCCGCGGGGTCGCGCCCGTGGCTCCGGGCGAGCCGCTCGACGATCCAGCCGATCCGCACCGGATTCATCCGATGCAGCGGCGCCATCGGCCCCTCGGGGTCCCACCAGCGCGCGGCCAGGCGATCGAATTTCGCCACTTCCTCGGCCCGTGCGGTCGGATGGCCGCCGCCACTCATGCTCTGCATGCCTCCACCCTGCCCGCCCCGGCGGCGCGGGCCAAGCGCCCCCGCGTGCCGGGGAGGCACGGGCGCGATCCGTGTCGGGGGCCGCACGACCCCGCGGAAAGGTTGCCCCGGCGCGGGCCCGTCGTTATCTCTGCCCGCCCCGAGCCGGCCGGCCGCCAGACGCGCCGCGCGCCCGGCTCGGTGCCGATCGCCTCGCCGTTCCGGACCCCGCCATGGCCCGCATCGTGATGAAATTCGGCGGCACCTCCGTCGCCGACCTCGACCGAATCCGCAATGTCGCCGCCCGCGTCAAGCGCGAGGTGGACGCCGGGAACGAGGTCGCCGTCGTCGTCTCCGCCATGGCCGGCGTCACGAACCAGCTTGTCAAGTGGTGCCAGGACCTCTCGCCGCTGCACGACGCGCGCGAGTACGACGCCGTCGTCGCCACCGGCGAGCAGGTGACCGCGGGGCTGACCGCGATCGCGCTCCAGGCGATCGGGGTCGAGGCGCGCTCCTGGCAGGGCTGGCAGATCCCCATCCACACCGACGGCGCGCACGGCAAGGCCCGGGTCGAGGCGATCGAGGGCGAGACCCTGATCGAGCGGATCCGGCAGGGCCAGGTCCCCGTCGTCACCGGCTTCCAGGGGATCGGGCCGCGCAACCGCATCACCACGCTCGGCCGCGGCGGCTCGGACCTCTCGGCGGTGGCGCTGGCCGCGGCGATCAAGGCCGACCGCTGCGACATCTACACCGACGTGGACGGCATCTATACAACCGATCCGCGAATTGTCCCCCGAGCGAAAAAACTGGAAAAAATTTCCTACGAGGAGATGCTGGAGCTGGCCTCGGTCGGGGCCAAGGTGCTGCAGACCCGCTCGGTCGAGCTCGCCATGAAGCAGCGGGTGCGCGTGCAGGTGCTCTCCTCCTTCGAGGACAAGCCCGGTTCCCTGGTCGTGGACGAGGACGAGATCGTGGAGAAGCCCATCGTTTCCGGCATCGCCTACTCGCGCGACGAGGCCAAGGTGACGCTGCGCCGGGTGCCGGACCGCCCCGGCATCGCCGCCGCCGTGTTCGGCGCGCTCGCCAAGGCGAACGTCAACGTGGACATGATCGTGCAGAACATCGGCGCCGACGGCACCACCGACCTGACCTTCACCGTCGGCCGCGCCGACCTCGCCCGCGCCCGCGACGTGCTGGAGAAGGCGCGCGCCGAGGTCGGCTTCGAGTCGCTGCTCGCCGACCCGGACGTCGCCAAGATCAGCGTCGTCGGCATCGGCATGCGCAGCCACGCCGGCGTCGCCAACACCATGTTCCGCGCGCTCGCCGAGAAGGGCATCAACATCCAGGTCATCTCGACCAGCGAGATCAAGGTGAGCGTGCTGGTCGCGGCGGAGTACACCGAGCTCGCGGTGCGCGCCCTGCACAGCGCCTACGGGCTCGACGCGGCGCCCGCGGCGGCCTGAGCCGCCGGCCGCGCCCGCCGATGAACGCACCGGTGCCGCCCCACCGCCAGTTCCCGGCCCCGCCCGAGGCCTTCGCGGCGCTCGACGCGCTGATGGCGCGCGGCCGCGCCTTCCTCGGCGCGCGCTGGGCGCTGATGGGCGGCGCCATGAGCTGGGTCAGCGAGCGCAACCTGGTCGCCGCCCTCTCCAACGCCGGCGCCTTCGGCGTCATCGCCGGCGGCTCGATGGAGCCGGCGCGGCTCGAGGAGGAGATCGCCGCCACCCAGGCGCTGACGGACAAGCCCTTCGGCGTCAACCTCATCACCCTGCATCCGCGCCTGCCGGAGCTGGTGCGGGTGTGCCTCGCGGCGAAGGTCTCGCACATCGTCTTCGCCGGCGGCATCCCGCCCGGGGGCGCGATCCGCCTCGCCAGGGACGGCGGCGCGCGGGTGATCTGCTTCGCCCCCGCCCTGGTCCTCGCCCGCCGCCTGATCCGCAGCGGCGCCGACGCGCTGGTGATCGAGGGCAGCGAGGCGGGCGGGCACATCGGGCCCGTCAGCCTCAACGTGCTGGCGCAGGAGATCCTGCCCGAGATCCGCGAGGTGCCGGTCTTCGTCGCCGGCGGCATCGGCCGCGGCGAGGCGATCCTCGCCTATCTGGAGATGGGCGCGGCCGGGGCGCAGCTCGGCACGCGCTTCGTCTGCGCCACCGAGAGCATCGCCCATCCGCGCTTCAAGCGCGCCTTCATTCGCGCCGCCGCGCGCGACGCCCTGCCCTCCGTGCAGCTCGACCCGCGCTTCCCGGTGATCCCGGTGCGCGCGCTGCAGAACGAGGGCACGCGCCGCTTCGTCGAGCACCAGGCCGAGGTGCTGCGCCGCTTCCGCGCCGGGGAGCTGACCAAGGAGGCGGCGCAGCTCGAGATCGAGCACTTCTGGGCCGGCGCGCTGCGGCGCGCGGTCATCGAGGGCGATGTCGAGCACGGCTCGCTGATGGCCGGCCAGTCGGTCGGCATGGTCACGCGCGAGCAGAGCGCGGCCGCCATCATCGGCGAGCTGGTGGGCCAGGCGGCGCATGCGGTCGCGCTGCGGCGGGGCATGATCCCGACCTGACCGGGTGCCGGCGCGGGAGCGGTTCGCCCGGCGCGCCGGCGCCATCGGCGCTCGCGGCGGGGCCGGGGCTGGCCGTCCTCCGGGGGTGATGCCGCCCTGGGGTCGGCCGCGCGTGGCGAGTCGTCCCGGCCCCGGCGCTTCCGGACCGGAGCGGGCCCGTCCCCGGCTCCGGGCCCGACGGCGCTGCGCTGCGACGGATCCCTTGGAGGTGTGCCGGTGTCGCCTCGGGCGGGCTCCGTTCGCGGGCGCGGGTGCGCGCCGGTTCCGGCGATGCCTTCGTGCGGCGTGGCGGCGTGCCGCCGCGCCGCTGGCGCGCGGGCAGGGTGGCCGGTGCGCCTCCGGTGCGGCGCCGGATCGAATGGGATTTGCCGGCGCGCGCCCCTCGGGTTAGATGCCGAGGTTTCGCAGCCTGGCCTGCCGCGACCCCATGAAGCGCCCCCTCCGTCCAGACATCGTTGCCGCAGAGGCCGCAGCGCGTGCCGGCGAGGAGTTGCGCGAGGCGCGCCTCGCGCTCGGCCTGACGCTCGAGGAGGTGGCGCAGCGGCTGCGGATCCGCCGCCCCTATCTCCAGGCGCTCGAGGAGGGGCGGCTGGGCGATCTGCCGGCTGCCGTCTACGCGGTGGGGTTCCTGCGCAGCTATGCGGAGGCGCTCGGCCTCGACGCCGAGGCGATGATCCGCCGGTTCCGCGAGCGGGGGGTGGCGGCCGGGCCCCGCGGCCTCGCGGGCGCCGTCGGCGGGGCGGCAGCGGCGGCGGGGCGGCGGACCGACCTCGTCTTCCCCGAGCCGGCCCAGGATCGAGGCATGCCCGCCGGCCTGGTCGTGCTGGCCGGGGCGGTCGTGGCGATCGGCGCCTATGCGGCCTGGTACAACTGGTCCGGCTCCGCCGACCGCATCGTGGATGCGGTGCCGCCGGTGCCGAGCCGGTTCGAGCAGGCGGTCGGGGAAGCGGCAGGTCCGGCCGCGCTGTCCGAGCAGGCCGGCATTGGGTTCACCCCGGCCGCGCGCATCCCGCCGGCGCCCGGTGCCGCCACCGGCCCGCGACCGGCCGCCGGTGCCGGCGAGGGCGGCATGGCCCCGGCCGGCACCTCGCCGGCGACCCCGACCCAGGCCCTCGCCGCCACCGTGGCGGCGCCGGCGGCACCCCGCCCGGTCGGAACGGGCGATGCGTTCGCGGCGGACGTTCCCGGTCGCGCGGCACCGGCACCGGCCGAGCCCGAGCGGGATGCGGCCGTGACCGCCGTGCCGGATCCGACGCCCGCGGCGGGGCGCATCGTCCTGCATGCAAGGGCGGAGACCTGGGTCTCGGTGCGCGAGGCCGGCGGCGGCCGGGCGGCGCTCCTCAACCGCATCCTGCAGCCGGGCGAGACCTTCGCCGTGCCGCCGCGCGAAGGGCTGGTGCTGTCGGTCGGTCGGCCGGACGCGCTGGAGGTGCTGGTGGACGGCGAGCCGGTGCCGGTGCTCGACGGGCCACGCGGGCGGCGCAGCAATATCCCGCTCGACGCCGAGCGGCTGAAGGCGGGCCCGGCCGGGGCGTCCCAGAGCGCGACGGCGCAGCGTCCGGCAGGCGCCCCGACGCCCCGCTGACCTTTCGGTGCCGGGCGGGATCCGCATCCGCGCCCCGCCCGGCGGACCGGCGCTTTGGCATCCTGGCCGCCGCCGCCCTATCCTCCGCCCAGCACGGAATCGAGCCGCCGCCCCATGAGCTACCGCCCCTACCAGCAGATCCTCCGCCGCAGGTCCCGCCAGATCCGGGTGGGCCGGGTGCCCGTCGGCGGCGACGCGCCGATCAGCGTGCAGACCATGACCAACACCCCCACCGAGGACGCGCGGGCGACGATCGAGCAGATCCGCCGCTGCGAGCGGGCGGGCGCCGACATCGTGCGCGTCTCGGTCCCGACGCCGGAGAGCACGGCGGCGCTCAGGGAGATCGTGCGCGCGGTCGAGGTGCCGATCGTCGCCGACATCCACTTCCACTACCGCCGCGCCATCGAGGCCGCCGAGGCCGGCGCCGCGTGCCTGCGCATCAACCCCGGCAACATCGGCTCGAAGGAGCGGGTGAAGGAGGTGGTGAAGGCGGCGCGCGACCACGGCTGCTCGATCCGCATCGGCGTCAACGCCGGCTCGCTGGAGAAGCATCTGCTCGAGAAGTACGGCGAGCCGAACCCGGAGGCGCTGGTCGAGAGCGCGCTCTGGCACGCGGCGCACCTGCAGGAGGAGGACTTCCACGAGTTCAAGATCAGCGTGAAGGCCTCCGACGTGTTCCTCGCTGTCGCCGCCTACCAGCAGCTCGCCGAGGTCTGCGACCACCCGCTGCACATCGGCATCACGGAGGCGGGCGGGCGGCGCACCGGGACGGTGAAGAGCGCGATCGGCCTCGGCTCCCTGCTCTGGGCCGGGATCGGGGACACGCTGCGCGTCTCGCTCTCCGCCGAGCCGGAGGAGGAGGTGCATGTCGGCTGGGAGCTGCTGAAGTCGCTCGGCCTCCGGCATCGCGGGGTGCGGATCGTGAGCTGCCCGTCCTGCGCGCGGCAGGGCTTCGACGTGATCCGGACGGTGGCGGCGCTCGAGGAGCGGCTCGCCCACATCGAGCAGCCGATCACCCTCTCGATCATCGGCTGCGTGGTGAACGGGCCGGGCGAGGCGCTGATGACCGACATCGGCGTCACCGGCGGCGGGGCGGGCACGCACATGGTCTATCGCGCCGGGCGGACCGACCACACGGTGAAGGGCGAGGCGATGGTCGAGCACATCGTCGCCCTGGTGGAGGCGAAGGCCGCCGAGATGGCGGCGGCGAAGGCGGCCGAGGCGCAGCGGCAGGCGGCGGAGTAGGCGCGGACGCCGGGCCGGGCACCCCCCGGTCCCGCAGCGCCGCGACGGCATCCGCCGTCCCCCGCATCCTGGAGGGGGCCGAGGTCCGCCGGCAGCCTCATCGGGTCCCGCCCGGTGCCGGAACGGCGCGGGCCAACCTTGTGCGGCGCGGCCAGTCCGGCTACCGCCTCGCGCATGGCCCAGCCCCCCCTGCAGCCCGTCCGCGGCACGCGCGACCTGATCGGCGAGGAGTTCCGCCGCCACCGGGCGGTGATCGAGACCGCGCGCCGCATCAGCGCCCTCTACGGCTTCGAGGAGTGGGCCACCCCCATCTTCGAGGACACCCGCGTCTTCGCCCGCGGCCTCGGCGACACCTCCGACGTGGTGATGAAGGAGATGTACACCTTCACCGACCGCGGCGGGGATTCGATCACGCTCCGCCCGGAGATGACGGCGAGCGTCTGCCGCGCGCTGGTCTCCAACAGCCTCGTCCAGTCCGGCCTGCCCCGCAAGGTGTTCTACGCCGGCCCGATGTTCCGCTACGAGCGGCCGCAGAAGGGCCGCTACCGCCAGTTCCACCAGATCGGGGTCGAGGTCCTGGGCGCCGCCGAGCCGCTGGCGGACGCCGAGGTGATCGCCTGCGGCTGGCACATCCTGCAGGCGCTCGGCGTCGCCGCGGGCACGGTGCTGGAGCTCAACACCCTCGGCGACGCGCCGAGCCGCGCCGCCTACCGCGCGGCGCTTGTCGCCTATTTCAGCGCCCACCGCGACCGGCTTTCCGCCGACAGCCGGGCGCGCCTGGAGCGCAATCCGCTGCGCATCCTCGACAGCAAGGACGAGGGCGACCGCCGGCTGATCGCCGACGCGCCGACCATCCACGACTACCTGACGCCCGAGGCCGCCGCCTTCTACGCCGCGGTGAAGCGCCACCTCGACCGCTTCGGCGTGCCCTACCGCGACAACCCGCGCATCGTGCGCGGCCTCGACTACTACAACCACACCGCCTTCGAGTTCGTCACCGACCGGCTCGGCGCGCAGGGCACGGTGATGGCGGGCGGGCGCTACGACGGGCTGGTGGAGGAGATGGGCGGGCCGCCCACGCCCGCCGTCGGCTGGGCCGCGGGGGTGGAGCGGCTCGCCCTGCTGCTCCCGCAGGCGCCGGAGGCGCCGCGCCCGGTCGCCGTGGTGCCGGTGGGCGAGGCGCAGGAGGGCCCGGCGCTCGACCTGGTGCAGTCGCTGCGCCGCGCCGGGATCGCCGCCGAGATCGCCTATCGCGGCAACCTCCGGCGCCGCATGGAGCGCGCCAACCGCATCCGTGCCCGCGTCGCCCTCATCCTCGGCGAGGAGGAGATCGCCCAGGGCGTCGTGCAGCTCCGCGACCTCGACGCGGGGACGCAGGAGCGCGTGCCGCTCGGCGAGGTGATCGGCCGCCTGGCATGACGCTCCCCGCCAAGCTCGACCGCCTGCTGGTGCGCGCGGAGGAGCTGAGGCATCTCCTCGCCACCGCCGAGGGCGCGCAGGTCGGCGCGCTGTCCAAGGAACTCGCCGAGCTCGAGCCGCTGGTCGCGAAGGTGGCCGAGCTGCGCGCCGCCGAGCGCGCGCGCGACGAGGCGGCGGCGATGCTCGCCGACCCGGAGCTCAAGGAGCTGGCGGAGGCCGAGTACCTCGCCCAGAAGGAGCGCATCCCGGCGCTGGAGCGCGAGATCCGCCTCCTGCTCCTGCCGAAGGACGCCGCGGACGAGCGCAGCGCCATCCTCGAGGTCCGCCCCGCCGCCGGCGGCGAGGAGGCGGCGCTGTTCGCCGCCGAGCTGTTCCGCGCCTACCAGCGCTACGCCGAGTCGAAGGGCTGGCGCTTCGAGGTCCTGGAATACGACGAGAGCGACCTCGGCGGCGTGAAGGGCGCGGTCGCCGAGATCCAGGGCCGGGGCGTCTTCGCCCGCCTCAAGTACGAATCCGGCGTCCACCGCGTCCAGCGCGTCCCGGAGACGGAGGCGCAGGGCCGCATCCACACCTCCACCGTCACCGTGGCCGTGCTGCCGGAGCCGGAGGAGGTGGACGTGCAGATCAACGACGCCGATCTGCGCATCGACACCTACCGCGCCTCCGGCGCCGGCGGGCAGCACGTCAACAAGACCGACAGCGCGGTGCGCATCACCCACCTTCCCACCGGCATCGTCGTCGCGATGCAGGAGGAGAAGTCGCAGCACAAGAACCGCGCCAAGGCGATGAAGGTGCTGCGCGCCCGCCTCTACGAGCAGCAGCGCGCCCGGGCCGAGGCGGCGCGCGCCGCCGACCGCAAGGCGCAGGTCGGCACCGGTGACCGATCCGAGCGCATCCGCACCTACAACTTCCCGCAGGGGCGCGTGACCGACCACCGCATCGGCCTCACCCTGCACAGGATCGACCGCGTCATGCTCGGCGAGTTCGACGAGATCATTGACGCCCTGACCGCCGAGGACCAGGCGGCGCGCCTCGCCGCGGAGGTGGATTGAGCGGCGCCTGCCCGGACCCGGCCGGCACCGTCGGCGCCTTCCTCTGCCGCGCCGGCCAGCGCCTGCGCGCCGCCGGCATCGAGGGCCCGCGCCTCGAGGCGCGCCTGCTGCTCGGCCATGCGACGGGCCTCTCGGCCGAGGAGCTTCTGCGTGATCCGCGCCGCCCCGTCCCGCCCGGGGCCGCCGCCCGCTTCGCGGCGCTGCTGCGCCGGCGGCTGGACCGCGAGCCCGTCGCCCACCTGCTCGGCGAGCGCGAGTTCTGGTCGCTGCGCTTCGCCGTCTCGCCGGCGACGCTGATCCCCCGCCCCGATTCGGAGACGCTGATCGAGGCGGCGATCGAGGCCTTCCCCGACCGCGTGGCGGTGCGCGCGATCCTCGACCTCGGCACCGGCACGGGCTGCCTGCTGCTCGCGGCGCTGACCGAGTTTCCGGCGGCCACCGGCCTCGGCGTGGACCGCGTGGGCGCGGCCGCTGCGCTCGCCGCCGCCAATGCGCGCCGGCTCGGCCTCGCCGGGCGCGCGCGGTTCGTGGTCGGCGACTGGGCCGCCCCGCTCGCGGGGCGCTTCGATCTCGTGCTCTGCAACCCGCCCTACATCGAATCGGACACGATCCCGAGCCTTGCGCCCGAGGTCGCGCGCCACGAGCCCGCCTCGGCGCTGGATGGCGGGCGCGACGGGCTCGATGCCTACCGCGCCGTCCTGGCGGCGCTGCCTGGGCTGCTGGCCCCCGCCGGGGGCCGCGCCGTGCTCGAGCTCGGCCGGGGGCAGCGCGGCGCGGTGGAGACGCTGGCGCGCGGCGCCGGCCTCCGCCCGCTCGGCTGCCGCGCCGACCTCGGCGGCGTCGAGCGCGCCCTGGTGCTCGCCGCCGACTGATCCCGGTGGCGGCCGATGCCGACCCGCCCCTCGGACGCCGGGCGCGAGCCGCCGGCTTGCCCGGCTTCGCCGCGCGGGCGGCGGACCTCATCCTGCGCTGCCTCGACATCGGTCGGTGACCGGCGCCGCCGGCCGGGCACGTCCGGCCGCCCTACATGTTCGGCGGGCGCGGCGGCGGGGGCGGAGGCGGCGGGAGGACCGCGCGGGTCGCCTGCCAGGGGCCCATCAGCGTGGTTCCGCGGATGGTCTCCACGGTGCGTTTCACCGGGATGCCCGCATCGGTGTCGATCCAGTAGCGGATCACCGCGTTCAGGTCCCCGCCGCTGCGCTGGGACCAGCGCCGTTCCAGCACCACCGCGTCGAACCGCCCGGCCGGGACCTGGACCATCTCGAAGCCGACTACCCGCCAGTTGGCGTCGAAGTCGTACTGGATGCCGCTGCCCTCGGAGCGGACGACCGAGCGGTAGTTGGCGGTGTTGTTCGCCTTGGCGGGCCACAGCGGAGCCATGCCCTCGGCATGGCCGCGACCCTCGATGGCCGACTCGGGAATGATCGCGTGGATGAGACGCACCTCGCCGCCGCCGGGACCCTCGGCGATGCAGACGGCCGGGCTGTCGGGCGCGGCGCGGGCGAAGCTCAGCGTCCGGCCATCGTCATAGGTGACGGTGCTGCCGGGCCGCGGGCAGGCGTAGGCCCAGGTCCGGGGTGGCCCCGCGCAGCCTGCGGCGACAACGGCGGCGAGCGCCGACGCGACAAGCGGCGCGACGGTGCGGGGCGACAGGCGGGGCGGGCAGGGGCGCGGCAAGGCGGCGATCCTCCATCCTTCGTCGGGCGCGCGGGGGTGGAATGATGCCCGGGAACGTCTGATCGGGATACCGCCGCGGAGGAGGGCCGGAATCCCGCACGCCGAGGCCTCCCGAAAAAACCGTTTGGCGCCCCGGCCCCCGGGCGCTAGGGTGCCGCTGCGGCCCAGGCGGGCCCGGCCGTCCGGGAGACGGCCGGTGCTGCCGCCTCGGCCCGTAGGGCCGGAAGCCAAGGCTCCGCCCCCGGGGCGCCGCAGCGTTGCAGGAAGACCGATCGCCGTGCGGGCGTCAGCCTCGGGCCGCCCGGGCCCGAGAGCAGGTCCGACGCGGCGCGAGTGCGAAACGACGAACGCGACAACAGCGATGAACATGAAACGTATGCGGGGCCGCGGCGGCCACCGCCATGGCGGCGGGGGCGGCCAGTTCCGTCCGGGCGGTCCGGGAGGCGGCGGCCCGCCGATGAGCCGCAGCCACGTCTTCGACTCCAACGGACCGGACGTGCGGCTGCGCGGGACGGCCCAGCAGCTCTTCGAGAAGTACCTGCAGCTTGGGCGCGACGCGACCGGCGCCGGCGACCGGGTCATGGCCGAGAGCTACTTCCAGCATGCGGAACACTATTTCCGCATCCTCAACGCCATCAGCCAGGCGCAGCAGCAGCAGCAGCAGCGCCAGCAACAGCACCACCACGCGCCGCACCAGCGCCACCAGAACGGACCGGACGCGGCCGGCGCCGATGGCACCGGCGAGCAGCCCGAGGTCAACGGGCACCCGAACGGCCACGCCGTCGTCGCGCCGGACAACGAGCCCGAGGGCGCCGAGCCCGGCGAGACGCGCGGCCCGGCGGCCTGATCCGCGCGGCGCCGGGCGGCCCCGGGGCCGCCGCCGTTCTGCCGCCATGCCGGGACCGGGCGCGGGGAGGCGGCGTGGCACCGCCCGCCGCCGGCCGCTCGCCGTGCGGTGCGGGCTCTGGCCGGCCCGTCAGGTGATGACGGCCACCTCGATGCGGCCGCGCCGCCGCACGACGTTGAGGGCGACGTCGTGGTCGCCCTCGTGGCGGTGCAGGCGCACGTCCACGACCGATGCGCCAAGGCGCAGGTTGCGGATGTTCACCTGCTCGAGCCAGGGCGGCAGCACGGGACGCACGAACCGGACCTGCCGGTTCGGCGGATCGAAGCTGATGCCGAGCAGCGCCCCGAGCACCGCGAAGGCCGAGGCGCTGGCCCAGGCCTGCGGCAGGCAGGCCACGGGGTAGGTGGTCGGGCCCTCGTTGGTGCGGCGCTCGAAGCCGCACAGCAGCTCCGGCAGCCGCTTGAGGTCCACGAACTGGGCGGCGTCGAACAGCGCGCCGAGCAGCCGCATCAGCGGGGCGCGCAGCCCGTAGCGCGCCAGGCCGAGCGCGATCAGCCCGTTGTCGTGCGGCCAGACCGAGCCGTTGTGGTACGACATCGGATTATAGCGCGCCTCGCCGCGGGCGATCGTCCGCACGCCCCAGCCGCAGAACGAGTCGCGGTCGAGCAGCGTCGCCGCGACGCGCGCCGCGCGCTCCGGCGCCGCGATCCCGGCGAGCAGCGCGTGTCCGGCGTTGGAGCTGCGCACCCGGCAGGGCCGCTTCGCGCCGTCGAGGGCGAGGGCATAGGTGCCGATGTCCTCGCACCAGAACGCCTCCTCGAAGCGCCGCCGCAGCGCCTCCGCCCGCTGCGCGAGGTCCCGCGCCCGGCTGCGCCGGCCGAGCGCCCGGGCGAGCCGGGCCGCGCCGTCGAGGGCGGCATAGGCGTAGGCCTGCACCTCCACCAGCGCGATCGGTCCCTCGGGCGTGCTGCCATCGGCGTGGAAGATCGAGTCGTTGCTGTCCTTCCAGCCCTGGTTCACCAGCCCCTTCGGCGAGAGCCGGCCGTATTCGAGGAAGCCGTCGCCGTCCATGTCGCCGTGGCGCTCCATCCAGCCGAGCGCCGCCTCGATGTTCGGCCACAGCGCGCGGATCAGTGCCGCGTCGCCGGTGCGCTCCCAGTAGGCGGCGGCGAGCATGACGAAGAGCGGCGTCGAGTCGACCGAGCCGTAGTAGCGGCGGAAGGGAACCTCGCCGAGGGCCGCCATCTCCCCGCCGCGCATCTCGTGCAGGATCTTGCCCGGCTCGGCGTCGCGGTCGGCGTCCAGTTCGGTCGCCTGCCGCGCCGCGAGGAAGCGCAGGACGCCGCGCGCGAGGCCGGGGTCGAGCCACAACGACAGCAGCGCGGTGATCAGCGAATCGCGGCCGAAGGGGGCGCTGAACCAGGGGATGCCGGCGTAGGGGAACGGCCCGTCCGGCGTATCCGTGGTCAGCATGTCGAGATCGGCGCGGGAGCGGTTCATCCAGTCGTTGAAGGACTCGTTGCTGGTGTGGATGTGCGCCGCCTCGCGCTGGCGCCGCCCGAACCAGGCGCGGTGGGCGGCGACCAGCCTCTCGAGCTCCGGGGCCTGAGGCAGCCCCTCGGCCTCGTCCGCCGTGCAGCGGACGGCGACCTCGATCACCTGCGCCGTCCCGGGCGGCAGGCGCAGCGTCCAGCGTGCCTCGGCGCCGATCCGGTGGGCGTCGGGCCCGGGCGTGAAGTCGAGGCGCGTGCGTCGCGTCACGCCGTCGAGCCCGCGGTAGCCCAGAACCACGCCGCCCTCGGGCGTCGCCTCGGGCGGCAGCAGCTCGCCGCGCCGCTCGCGCCGCAGGCCGCGCACCTCGAAGATGTCCGCGAAGTCGGCGGCATAGTCCAGGCGCAGCTCGCAGCAGATCTCGGCGGCTCCGTAGTTGCGCGCCGTGATGCGCTGGCGCAGCACGCCTTCGCCGAGCGCGGTCACCTGCCGCAGGTAGAGGGAATCGCGCGACAGCGTCGCCGACCCCCCGCATCCCGGGATGTCGGGGTTCGTGAGGTTCACGGACAGCAGCGCGTTGTCCACGCTCACCGCGGAGGACAGCAGCAGCGGCCGCTCCCCCGCGATGCGCAGCGCCAGCCGGGAGAGGTGGCGCGTGTCGGCGTGGAACAGGCCTTCCGCGGTGGGGAAGAGCGCCTGGGCGTCGCCGAAGTGGTCGAGCACCACGAAGGTGTCCCGGCACTTCAGGCTGAGCGGGCGGTAGAGGGCGAGCGCCGTCGCCGCGGTGGCGGCGATCTCGAAGGGTCGTTCGCCGGGGGCCGGCGGCTGTGCGGCCCGGGCGGCGCTGGCGGCGGCGGTGGCCGGGGTGTCGAGGGCCTCCATGGGCGGCGCCATGCCTCAGGCGACGCGCAGCCGCGGCGGCGTCCGCCGCGCCGCGGCGACGGGGTCGGCCTGCAGGAGCCGGCGATAGACGGCGACGTAGTCCTCGGCCATCCGCCGCGCGGTGAAGCGCGCCTCGAAGGCGGCCCGCACCGCCGCCCGGTCGAGCGCGGCGATCCGGCCGAGCGCGGCCGCCGCCTCGGTCTCGCTGCCGACCAGCAGGCCGGTGACGCCGTCCTCCACCACCTCGGGCACGGAGCCGCGCGCGTAGGCGAGGACCGGCGTGCCGCAGGCCATCGCCTCGATCATCACCAGGCCGAAGGGCTCGGGCCAGTCGATGGGCATCAGCAGGGCCATGGCGCCGCCGAGGAACGCGGACTTCTCCGCCTCGCCGATCTCGCCGATGTACTCGACCCCGGGGCCGTCGAGCATGGGCCGCACCACCGCCTCGAAATAGGCCCGGTCCGCGGGGTCCACCTTGGCCGCGATGCGGAGCGGGATTCCCGCCGCGCGGGCGATGCGGATCGCCGCGTCCGGCCCCTTCTCCGGCGAGATGCGCCCGAGGAAGGCGAGGTAGCCCCGGTGTTGCGGCGAGAAGCGCAGCAGGTCACGCGGGATGCCGTGGTGCACCGTGGCCAGCCAGGTCATCGGCACGTCCCGCAGCGGCCGGCGCTGCGCCTCGGAGATCGAGACGAAGGGCGCCTGCGGGAAGGCCGCGAAGAGCGGGCCGAGTTCGGGCAGGTCGAGGCGGCCGTGCAGCGTCGTGACGAAGGGGACGCCGCGGCCGAGCATCGCCGGCAGGTGCAGGTGGTCCAGGTGGAAGTGGATGACGTCGAACTCGGCGGCGCCCGCCAGAACCCGGCGCAGCATCAGCACGTGGGGGGCGTTCGGGTCGCGCACGCCGCCGTCCAGCCTGAGCGCGCGGGGCACCACGGCCTCGAGCCGTGCGCCGGTGCGGCTGTCGCCGCTGGCGAAGAGGGTGACCTCGTGGCCGAGGGCGACGAGCTCCTCGGTCAGATAGGAGACGACGCGCTCGGTGCCGCCGTAGAGCCGCGGGGGCACGGCCTCGGCGAGCGGAGCGACCTGGGCGATGCGCATGGCTGATCGGCTCCTTCCTCCTGGTCCCGATGGTCCGGTGGCGATCGCGTTGATCGGACGAAACGGTTGGGGTGCCGGCACGACCGGGCCGTCCCGGGCGGCCGGAGGCGGCGAGGATGTGTTGGGGGCGACGCCCCGCGGCAAGGGCCCGCCTCGCACGCGCCTGTGCGCGCGCCGCGGCGTCCGGTCGCCCTATGCGGGGGGCAGCGGCTCCAGCGCGTCGCCGACGCAGACCCGGCCGCCCTCCAGCACCTCCGCGTAGACCCCGAGCTCGGCGTGGCCGAAATGCGCCCGCAGCCAGCGCGGCGGGTCGGCGTCGCGCGCCGCCGTGTCCGGGTTCACCTGGGTCGCGGCGCAGCGCGCGATGCGCTTGATCACGCGCAGCCGCGCCTGGCCGAGCTGGATCTCCCGGCCGAGCCAGCCGAACTCCGCCCAGGGCGCGCCGCCCGAGACGTAGACGTTGGCGCGGAAGCGCAACGGATCGAGGGGGACGCCGGCGGCCGCCTCCAGCGCGTGCAGGCTGGCGAGGCCGATGATCGAGACGCATTTCACGGCCACGTCGGTGAAGGCGTGCCCCGGCGCCTCGAGGAAGCGCGGCGTGCCGCGCGCCTCGGGCCCGAGGAAGGCGGCGAGCCAGGCGGCGATCCCGGCCCGGCCCTCCGGGGTGCGCGTGTCGCCGACCAGCGGCTCGGCGCGGTCGGGCGCGCGGATGACGAGCTGGCCCGAGCGCGGGTCGAAGGCCGTGTGCAGCAGGGCGAGCCGGGCGTTGGCCATCAGGCAGGCGAAATTGCGCTTCGGCAGCCAGGCGGGCGCGGCCGGGTCGAAGGGTGCGTCGCCCTGGGCGAGGGCGAACCGGCGGTCGTGCGGCAGGGTCTCGCCGGCGGCGAGGACGACCTCCTCCAGGGCCTCGGCGGTCAGCCCCTTGACCGGGTACCGGTAGATCCGTTCCACGCGCATGACGTCGCCCTCTTGAACCAGCGCAAGGCGGCTTACCACATCCGCCGCAACCTTGGCGTCCTCCGCCGCCTGTGGAGGGGTGGCGGACGCCGACCTTGGTCGCCTCCCGGAGGGACGCATGGACATCGAGAAATTCACCGACCGCGCGCGCGGCTTCCTGCAGGCCGCGCAGACCATCGCGATCCGCGAGTACCACCAGCGCATCACGCCCGAGCACCTGCTCAAGGCGCTGCTCGACGACGAGCAGGGCGCGGCCGCCGGGCTGATCCGCGCCGCCGGCGGCGACCCCGCGGAGGCGAAGCGGGCGGTGGAGGCCGAGCTCGCGCGCCAGCCCAAGGTCTCGGGCGGCGGCGCCGGCCAGCCCCAGTTCACCCCGGACATCGTGCGCGTGCTCGACGCCGCGCAGCAGCAGGCGCAGCGCGCCGGCGACGAGTACGTGGCGCAGGACCGGCTGCTGGTCGCGCTCGCCGCCTCCGACACCCCGGCCGCGCGCGCCCTGCGCCAGGCCGGCGCGACGGCCCAGGCGCTGGAAAAGGCGGTCGCCGAGCTGCGCAAGGGCCGCACCGTCACCAGCCAGAGCGCCGAGGAGCAGTTCGACGCGCTGAAGAAGTACGCGCGCGACATCACCCAGCTCGCGCGCGAGGGCAAGCTCGACCCGGTGATCGGCCGCGACGAGGAGATCCGCCGCGTCATCCAGGTGCTCGCCCGCCGCACCAAGAACAACCCGGTGCTGATCGGCGAGCCCGGCGTCGGCAAGACCGCGATCGTCGAGGGCCTGGCGCTGCGCATCGTCAAGGGCGACGTGCCGGAGGCGCTGAAGGGCAAGCGGCTGCTCGCCCTCGACCTCGGCGCCATGGTCGCCGGCGCCAAGTACCGCGGCGAGTTCGAGGAGCGCCTGAAGGGCGTGCTGAAGGAGATCGAGGAGGCCGCGGGCGAGATCATCCTCTTCATCGACGAGCTGCACACGCTGGTCGGCGCCGGCAAGGCGGAGGGGGCGATGGACGCCTCCAACCTGCTGAAGCCCGCGCTCGCGCGCGGCGAGCTGCACTGCGTCGGCGCCACCACCCTCGACGAGTACCGCAAGCACATCGAGAAGGACGCGGCGCTGGCGCGGCGCTTCCAGCCGGTGTTCGTGGGCGAGCCCTCGGTCGAGGACACGATCTCGATCCTGCGCGGCATCAAGGACAAGTACGAGACGCACCACGGCGTGCGCATCACCGATTCCGCGCTGGTCGCCGCGGCGACGCTCTCGCACCGCTACATCACCGACCGCTTCCTGCCCGACAAGGCGATCGACCTGGTGGACGAGGCGGCGAGCCGGCTGCGCATGCAGGTGGATTCCAAGCCCGACGAGCTCGACGCGGTGGACCGCGAGCTGATGCGGCTCAAGATCGAGCGCGAGGCGCTGAGGAAGGAGGACGATCCGGCCTCGAAGGAGCGCCTGGCGAAGCTCGAGAAGGAGATCGCCGAGCTCGAGGAGCGCTCGCGCGAGCTCACCCAGCGCTGGGAGGCCGAGAAGGCGAAGGTCGTCGAGGCGCAGAAGGCCAAGGAGGAGCTGGACAAGGCCCGCACCGAGGTCGAGCTCGCGCAGCGGCGCGGCGACCTGACGCGCGCCTCCGAGCTGCTCTACGGCGTCATCCCGCAGCTCGAGAAGAAGCTCGCCGAGCTCGGGCGCGAGGAGGGGCGGCTGGTCAACAAGGCGGTGACCGAAGAGGACATCGCCGCCGTGGTCAGCCGCTGGACCGGCATCCCGGTCGAGAAGATGCTGGAGGGCGAGCGGGGCAAGCTCCTCCGTATGGAGGACGCGCTGCGCAAGCGCGTCGTCGGCCAGGAGGAGGCGCTGGAGGCGGTCGCCAAGGCCGTCCGCCGCGCCCGCGCCGGGCTGCAGGACCCGAACCGCCCGATCGGCAGCTTCCTGTTCCTCGGCCCGACCGGCGTCGGCAAGACCGAGCTCGTGAAGGCGCTGGCGGAGTTCCTGTTCGACGACGAGCGGGCGATGACCCGCATCGACATGTCGGAGTACATGGAGAAGCACTCCGTCGCGCGGCTGATCGGCGCCCCGCCCGGCTACGTCGGCTACGAGGAGGGCGGCGCGCTGACCGAGGCGGTGCGCCGGCGGCCCTACCAGGTGATCCTGTTCGACGAGATCGAGAAGGCGCACGACGACGTCTTCAACATCCTCCTGCAGGTGCTCGACGACGGGCGGCTGACCGACGGGCAGGGGCGCACGGTGGACTTCCGCAACACCATCATCGTGCTGACTTCGAACCTCGGCAGCCAGGCGATCGCCGAGCTGCCGGAGCACGCCGACATCGAGGCGGCGCGGCCCGCGGTGATGCGCGCGGTGCGCGAGCGGTTCCGGCCGGAGTTCCTGAACCGGCTGGACGAGATCGTGCTGTTCCGCCGCCTCAGCCGACAGGACATGGGCGCGATCGTCGACATCCAGCTCAACCGGCTGCGCAGGCTGCTCGAGGACCGCAAGATTCGCCTCGAGGTGGACGACAAGGCGCGCGAATGGCTGGCCGAGGCGGGCTACGATCCGGTCTACGGCGCGCGGCCGCTCAAGCGCGTCATCCAGCGCAGTCTGCAGGACCGCCTTGCCCAGCTCCTGCTCGAGGGCAAGGTGAAGGACGGCGACCTGGTGCGGGTCGGCGCCAGTCCCGACGGGTTGGAGGTCCGCCCCGCGGGCGCCGCCCCGCTCGCCGAGGCGGCCTGAGGGGGCGGCCCCTCTCCCCGCGCCGCGCGGAGAGGGGGTGGCGGCTCACGGCGCCAGGGCGATCTCGTCGCGTCCGCCGAGGGCGGCGAGCTGGCGCCGGAGGGCCCGCCGCTCCGCCTGGAAGGCGGCGAGCGCTTGGCCGCGCAGCGGCTCGGGCCGCATGTCGCGTTTGGCGCGCGCCGGGTCCACCGCCCGGCCGGCGACCCGGACCTCGTAGTGCAGGTGCGGGCCGGTCGCGAGGCCGGTTGCGCCGACGGTGCCGATCACCTGCCCCTGGCGCACCTTCTGGCCGGTGCGCAGGCCGCGCGCGAACCGCGAGAGGTGGGCGTAGCGCGTCTCCACCCCGTTCGGATGGCGCAGCCGGACGATGCGGCCATAGCCCCGTTCGGTCCGGGCGGAGATCACCACGCCGTCCGCCGCGGCATAGACGGACGTTCCGGTCGGCGCGGCGAAGTCGAGGGCGCGGTGCATGCGGGTATAGCCCAGGATCGGATGGCGCCGTGGGCCGAAGCCCGAGGTCACCCGCGCCCCGTCAAGCGGGGTGCGGAGGAAGGCGGGGCGCGCGGGGCGGCCAGCCTCGTCGTACCAGTCGGCCGCGCCGCCCTCCGGGGCATGGCGCCACATCTCGATGCGGCGCCCGGACAGGACGAGCTCGGCGTACAGAAGTTCGCCGTGGCCGAGGAGCGCGCCCTCGGGATCCCGCATGCGCTCGAAGGCGACGGCGAAGCGATCGCTTGGCTGGAGGTCGCGCTGCAGGTCGAGCATCGGCGCCAGGGCCCGCGAGAGCTGCAGCGCGAGCGGCGGCGGCAGCCCGGCCTGGCGCAGCGATTCGAACAGGCCGAGGGGCTCGACCATGCCCTCCGCGAGGGCCAGGTGGCGCAGGCGCGGCGTGCGCACCTCCTCGGCCGCGAACCCGCCGCCTTCGCCGCGGCGGACCAGCACCGCGCGGCCTGGCGCCACTTCGAGGTCCAGCCCGAGGAGGCGGCCCGGGATCTTCGGATCGAGCCGGAGGGTGATCCGGTGGCCGGGCCGCAGGCGGTCCGGCCGGAACAGCGCGGCCAGCGCCTGGCCCGCAGCATGGGCGTCGATCCTGGTCACGCCGGCCTTCGTCAGCCGGCCCGCGAGGGTATCGCCGCGGCGCAGGACGATGACCGGACCGGCCTCCGGCGCGGTCGCGGGAACGCCTTCGTCGGGTGGGGCGTCAGGTGGGATCCCGGCCCGGGCGGGCGCCGCCGTCGCCGGCATCGTGCGGGAGCCGGCGGCGCCGGCCCATGCAGGGCCTTGGCCGAGCGGGATCGAGGCGGCGAGCAGCAGCGCGGCTTGCAGCGCCGTGGCGCGCACGGTCGGCGATGGCATCGGAATTCTCCCCTGCTCCCCTGGCGCGAGGCTCGCTCCCGCGAATATTCCACGTCAATGGGTTGAAATCCGATGTTCGGATGCGCTTGGAGATCCGGTCGCGGATCGCGCGGTGCGTTTCGATGCCCCGCAAGGGGGGTTTACAAGCGGCAGAGGCCGGCCTATCTCCCTGCCTCGTCGCGGGCCGGTTGCCCGGGCTCCGGCGGGGGATGGCTTGACGGTGGGCTTCTGACCCACTATCTGAGGTTTCCCCACGGCCGACCGGGTTCAGGCGGCCGAAGCGGTCCCTGGATCTCCGAAACGGCGTGGCCCCGGATGGGGTGATGCCGGTTTGGTGGTCCGGCACTTGTTCTCTGACAGTTGCATCGGTCTTCTGGATGGAAGCCTGGGGGTGTGGTCTTGGCTGCGGGCGG
>NZ_BMKS01000011.1:0-108967 GCF_014644455.1 Caldovatus sediminis
ACCGGGTCGGGCCCTTCCCGGCGCGGGTGACGGGCTGGCGGCTGTCGCCGGACGGCGGCGTGGACCTGACGCTCGCCGAGGAGGACGCGGCGGTTTGGGACTGGGACCCGGCGGTGGACGAGCGCGCCACCGGCGACAGCCCCTCCGTCGTGCTGCCCAACCCCGGCGTCATCGCCGCGCCGGCGGCCATCACCGTCGAGACGCCGCTCGGCAGCGGGTTCGCCGCCCTGGCGGTGTCCTGGGCGGCGGTCCCGAGCGCGCACCTCGCCGGCTATGAGGTCGAGTTCCTGCCCGCCTCGGTCGCCACCTGGCAGGGCTACGGGGCGGGGCTGGGCGCCACCGCGGCCGCGATCCCCTCCGCCGAGCCGACCGCCGTCCGGGCGCGCGCCGTGGCCCGAAGCGGGGCGGTGTCGGGCTGGCGCACCGCCCCGGTGCCGGCCACCGTCTCGGTGCCGACGGCGACCGGCATTGCGGGCGGGGTGCGGATCTCCGGCGGCTTTCCGGCCGACGCGGTGAAGCTGCAGATCTTCGAGGCCGCCTCGAACAGCCTGGCCGCCGCCAACAAGCTCCCGACCGAGCCGAACAGCCTGTTCTTCGACCGCACCGGGCTCACTGCCGGCCAGACCCGCTGGTACTGGCTGCGCGCCGTCTCGGCCGAGGGGAACGTCTCGGCCCTCGCCGGGCCCGTCTCCGCCACCGCCCTCTGATCTGGAGGCGCCATGCCCGCCCGCATCGACGACCTGCTGGTGCTGAACCAGCACATCTCCAAGACCGAGCTCGGAAAATACCTGCGCGACCGCGAGGCGGTGCTGCCCCGCGACTTCGGCGGGCTCGGGGACGGCGTGGCCGACGACCGCGCCGCCATCCAGGCCGCCTTCGACCGGGCCGCCGCGGACGGCAAGATGGCGGTGATCCCGCCCGGCACCTGGAACGTCTCCGGCGGTGTCACGCTCGGCGGCGGCGCCCGCGGCCTGATCATGCGCGGGGTGCTCCGCTACACCGGCACCGCGCCCGCGACGGTGCTGACCCTCGGCGATGGCGGCACCATCCGCAACGGCGAGAAGCTCTATGCCAACCTGCAGGTGGTGCGGCAGACCCAGTCCGACTGGAGCAGCGAGGCCGACATCGGCATCCTGGCCCGCAACCTGGATGCCAGCGTGCTCGATGTCCGCCTGGTGCAGGGCTTCACCATCGGCCTGCGAACCCTCGGGGACGGCCGCGGCTTCGAGGACAGCACGCTCCATCTGCACCGCTTCCTCAACAACAGGATCGGGCTCGACGTCCACTGCGCGACCGCGACCGCCTGGAACACCTCGGTCCGCTACTACGGCGGGCACTTCGCCTGCGCGACCGGCATCAACCTCAGCCTGGACCGCTTCGGCATCCGCCTCTCGGCGGAGCCGGGGGCCTACACGAACCACAACCGGCACGTCTTCGACGCGCCGAACTTCGAGCTGCGCCAGCTCGATCCCAATATCGCCATCCCCTTCCTGAACGAGACCAATGGCAGCGCCATCATCGGCCGGGCGCTGCGGATGGAGGCCTGCTCGCCCATCGTCGCCCGGCACACCGGCGCGGCGCAGGACTGCGAGTACGAGGTCGCCTGGGCCAACACCTATCAGGTCGGCATCGACTACGCCGCGACCGCCACCCGCTGCGGCAACGCCGTCCTCAACCGCCACCGCGCCCCGGCCTCGCGCCACCTCCGCCTGCTCGGCGGCGTGCCGAACCTCCGCGCCGCCGCCTTCCGCCACAGCGCCACCGAGGTCGGGGTGGAGGGCCTGGCCGCGGTTGCCACCTCGACCACCGCCGCCACCACCCTGGCCGGGCTGTCCTTCAACGGCCTGGACGACATCACGCCGACCGGCCGCGGGCTGCGGCTGGAGGCGCAGCGGGGGCTGGCCTTCGTGGTGGACTGCTCGCAGGCGAAGGAGTTCGCGCTCGCCCACTGGCTGGTCGGCGGCGCCGATGGCGGGCGGCTGTTCGTGCGCTGCTTCGACGCCGGCATGGCCGTCCGGGAGAACATCGCCGGCGACGTGCTGGCCTCGCTGACCACCATGCAGTGGAACACCCCCTCCAAGGCCTGGACCGGCGGCGCGGTGATGGCGGACGCCTCGCTGAACCGGCGCATGACGGTGCGCCTGGCCGAGCCAGTCGCCTTTGCCCAGATCGGCATCGTCGGCTTCGACGGCCAGATCGAGCTCGAGGCGCTGCGCCTCTACGGCCTGCCGGAGCACGCCCCGGCGCTGCTCTGCGGCACGCCCGCCCTGCCGGTCGGACAGCGGGAGTTCGTCGCGGAGACCAGCTGGGACCTGCCCTCGCTCGCGCCGGGTGCAACCAGCCTGCTCGACGTCACGATCACCGGCTGCCGGCAGGGCGACCTGGCCGACGCGGCGCTGGCCTCCTCGACGCGCTTCATCGAGCTCGACGCCGCCGCCTGGACCACCAACACGGTCCGGGTGATGGCGCGCAACATCTCGCCCTCCGCCACCTTCGACCTCACCGCGGCGACGCTCTCCGTCGCGGTGACGAAGCGGCGGATGCCGTAGCCGGCAGTCACGCCCCTGGCCCTCTCCGGCGACCACTACCGGAAGTCGCGGCTCGCCGGCAGCCTGGCGCGGGGTGGCCGGCGCGCGCCGGGCTCGGGGCGCCGGACCTCGTCCGCGCGCCCCAGGCTGCGCGCCGCCCAGGCGGCGTCCCCGCGCTCCGGGGCCTCCTCCCCCTGCGGCAGGCCGTCCAGCAGATCGGAGCGGTCGGTCAGCCGGCGGACGATGAGGTGGATGATCGGCACCTCGGCGTGCTCCGCCTCCCGCTCCACCCGCCCCTCGACCAGCAGCAGGCGGGCCGAGACCAGCGCCGCCCGGTCGCGCGCCGCCACGTCCGGATAGACGACGAGATTGCCGATCCCGTGCTCGTCCTCGACGGTGACGAAGACGATGCCCTTCGCCGTGCCCGGCCGCTGGCGGATCAGCACCAGCCCGGGCAGCCGGAGCCGCGCCCCCGGCCGCGCCGCCTGCAGCCGCCGCGTGTCGGCGCAGCCCAGGCGGTCGAGCATGGGCCGCAGCAGCGCCAGCGGGTGCCGCCGCAGGCTCAGCCCGGTGGCCAGGTAGTCGTCCACCACCGCCTCCCCCTCGGACTGGGCGGGCAGGGTGACGGCGGGCTCCGGGAGCAGCGGGGAGCGGTCCGCCATCGCCGCCTCCGCCGCGCCGCCGGCGATGGCGAAGAGCGGCAGGTCCCGCGGGCCGCCGGCCACGCCGCGCGCCTCCCACCCGGCGCGCCGGCGGTCGGCGCCCAGGCCGGCGAAGGCGTCCGCCGCGGCCAGCGCCTCCAGGGCGCGGCGGCCGACGCCGGCGCGCAGGGCGACCTCCTCCACCGCGCCGAAGGGCACGCCGTTGCGCGCGCGCCGGGCGGCGACGATGGCCCGCGCCTCCGCCTCCGGCAGCCCCGCCACCAGCCGCAGGCCGAGCCGCAACGCCAGGCCGCCGGCGCTGTCCGCAGCGTCCTCCAGCGTGCAGTCCCACTCGCTGGCGTTCACGTCCACCGGGCGGACTTCCACCCCGTGCGCGCGCGCGTCGCGCACGATCTGCGCCGGCGCGTAGAAGCCCATCGGCTGGGAGTTCAGCAGCGCGCAGGCGAACACCGCCGGGTGGTGGCACTTGATCCAGGCCGAGGCGTAGACGAGGTGGGCGAAGCTCGCCGCGTGGCTCTCCGGGAAGCCGTAGGCGCCGAAGCCCTCGATCTGGGCGAAGACCCGCTCGGCGAAGGCCGGCTCGTAGCCGCGCCGGACCATGCCCTTCACCAGCTTGTCGCGGTAGCGGCTCACGCCGCCCGCCCGCCGGAAGGTGGCCATCGCGCGGCGGAGCTGGTCGGCCTCCTCCGGCGTGAAGCCGGCGGCGACGATGGCCAGGCGCATCGCCTGCTCCTGGAACAGCGGCACGCCGAGCGTCTTGCCGAGCACCCGCTCCAGCTCGTCGGCCGGGCCATGCTCCGGGGCGGGGGATGGGTAGTCGGGCTGCTCCAGCCCCTGCCGCCGACGCAGGTAGGGGTGCACCATCGCGCCCTGGATCGGCCCAGGACGGACGATCGCCACCTCGACCACCAGGTCGTAGAAGGTCTCGGGCCTGAGGCGCGGCAGCATCGCCATCTGCGCCCGGCTCTCCACCTGGAACACGCCGAGGCTGTCGGCCCGGCGCAGCATGGCGTAGGTCGCGGGGCAGTCGCGCGGCAGCGCGGCGAGGTCGAGATCGAGCCGCGCGTGCCGCCGCAGCAGGTCGAAGGCGCGGCGCAGGCAGGACAGCATGCCGAGGCCCAGCACGTCCACCTTCAGGATGCCGAGCGCGTCGATGTCGTCCTTGTCCCATTCCAGGACTGTGCGGCTTTCCATCGCCGCGTTCGTGACCACCGCCAGCTTGGTGAGAGGGCCGCGGGTGATGACGAAGCCGCCGACATGGGTGGCGAGATGGCGGGGGAAGTCGAGCAGCTCCTCGGCCAACTCCAGCGTCATGGCCAGGCGCGGATCCGCGACGTCCAGCCCTTCGGCTTTGGCCAGTGCGGCGAGGCTCATCTCCCGCCCCGGTCCCCAGCTCGCCTTGGCGAGGCGCGCCGTGATGTCCTCGGTGAGGCCCATGGCCTTGCCGACCTCGCGGATGGCGCTGCGCGGGCGGTAGCGGATGACGGTGGCGCAGATCGCCGCGCGGTCGCGGCCGTAGCGCTCGTAGAGGTGCTGGATCACCTCCTCGCGCCGCTCGTGCTCGAAGTCGATGTCGATGTCGGGCGGTTCGCCGCGGGAGGCCGAGACGAAGCGCTCGAACAGCAGGTCGTGCCTGGCCGGGTCCACCGCGGTGACGCCGAGGACGTAGCAGACGGCGGAGTTCGCCGCCGAGCCGCGGCCCTGGCAGAGGATGCCCCGCGTCCGCGCGAAGCGGACGATCTCGTGCACGGTCAGGAAGTAGGGCGCGTAGCCGAGTTCGCGGATGAGGCGCAGTTCGTGCGCGACGCGGCCACGGATGTCCTCCGGGGCGCCGTGCGGCCAGCGTTCGGCCAAGGCCTGCTCGACCCGCGCCTCCAGCGTCTCCTGCGCGCTGCGGCCGGGCTCCAGCACTTCTTCTGGGTATTCGTAGCGCAATTGATCCAGCGAGAAGCCGGACGCCGCCTCCAGCACCCGCAGGGTGTTCGTCACGGCCTGCGGGTGCCGGGCGAAGAGCCGCGCCATCTCGGCGGGCGGCTTCAGATGCCGCTCGGCATTCGGCTCGGCGGCATGGCCCAGCGCGTCCACGGGGGTGCGCAGCCGAATGGCGGTGAGCACATCGGCGAGCCGCCGCCGCGCGGGGTGATGGTAGCGCACATCGCCGGTGGCGAGCAGCCAAGTGCCGGCCCGGGCTGCCATCTGCGCCAGCCGATCCAGCCGCCGCTGGTCGTCCCCCCGGTAGGTGCAGGCGACGGCCAGCAGCAGCGGCAGGGCCAGGCGGCCCCGCAGCGCCATGGCATCGGCGCGCAGCCGGACGGCGAAGGCGGCGTCCGGCTCCGCGGGCGGCACGGCCGCCAGCGCCCAGCCCGCGGCGGCGGCGAGCAGGTCGTCGCGCCCGAGCCGGCATTCGCCCTTGGGGGCCTGCATGCGCCCGTGCGAGAGCAGGGCGGTCAGCCGGCCATAGGCCGCTCGGTCCGTGGGCCAGGCGAGCCAGGTGCTGCCGTCCCGCAGGACCAGGCGGCAGCCGACCACGAAGCGCAGCCTGGCCGCCTTGGCGGCGACATGGCCGCGCACCACCCCGGCCAGCGAATTGCTGTCGCAGAGCCCGAGCCCGGCGAGGCCGAGCGCCTGAGCGGTCTGCACCAGCTCCTCCGGATGCGAGGCCCCGTCGAGGAAGGAGAAGTTGGAGCGGGCGGCGAGTTCGGCAAAGGCGATGGTCATGGCAGGTGGCCATGCAGCAGCCAGCGCGCCGCCTCCGGCGGACCGGTGCGGCAGACCCAGAGCCGCACACCGGAGGCAAGCTCCACCCGGTAGTAGTCGCGCCGCCGCAGATCGGGGCGAGCCCGCCACCACTCCGGCTCCAGCCGCAGCGGCCCTTCCGCCCAGTGCAGGCGGTGCGCCATGCCGCACCAGCGCAGCAGTGAGGGCGGATCATCCGACAACAGGGCCATGGCCTCCAGCGGCTCCGGCTGACGCCGCAGCAGGACTGGCAGCCCCGGCGTTGCCCATCCCGCCGGCATGGCCGGGACGGGCGCGTGCGGGTCGAGGGCGGCGACCGCGCGTTCCGGCCAATGGCTGGCGACGGGCGCGACCCGGTGCACCCGCAGCCGCTGCGCCAGGCGATCGAGCAGTTGCGCCAGGGCCTCGGCCATTGCTGCCGCATCGTGCCGGCCGCCGATCTCGAGACCAGTCTGCGTGCCCGCCGCCATCGGCTCCGTCGCCCGCGCCTCGAGCATCATTCGCTCGAAGCCGAGACCGGGCTCCAGCTGCTCCAGCCGCTCGGCAAAGAGCCGGCGGAGATGCGCCGGCGCACGCGTCGGCTGGCCGGTGCCGATCGCCACCTCCTGCACCACGCCATCCACCCTCCAGGCCGAGAGCACGATGCGCCGCGCGCCCAGCCCCGTCTGCCGCAGCCGGGCGCAAAGCGCCGCGAGCAGCCGGTCGAGCACCGCGTCGATGCTGGCGCGGGTGATGATCGGCTCCAGCAGATCCCGGGCGACGGTGAGGTCTGGCGGTGCGGTCGCAGGCCGGATGGCGGTCCGCCGCTGCCCGGTCACCGCATCGAGCCGGTCCATCAGCTCCGGCCCGAAGCGCCGGACAAGCGGGGCGCGGGGCTGGTCGAGCAGGTCGCGCACCCGGCGCAGGCCCAGGCGGGCGAGGTCCGCCAGCATGGCCGGGGGCAGCCGCAGGGCAGGCCCGAGCGGCAGCGGCGCCGCCACCGCTGCCTCGATGCCGGAGACCACCACCGGATTGTCCAGCCGGGCCCGTGCCAGGGCGGCGCTGGTCGCGGCGGCGCCGGCCACCGCACCGCGGGTGGCGATGCCCGCCCGCTGCAGCCGGGCCAGCGCGTCGCGCAGCAGGTCTGCCTCGCCGCCGAGCAGATGGGCGCAGCCGGTGATGTCGAGTAGCAGCCCATCAGGCGGATCAGTGGCAGCGAGCGGGGTATAGCGCCGCGCCCACAGCGCGAGAGCCTGCAGCGCCTGGGCATCGCCATCCGGGTCGGCAGGACGGAGCACCAGATCGGGCGCGATCGCCTCGGCATCGGCCAGCGCCTGCCCGGGCCGGAGGCCGATGGCTGCCGCGGCTTGGTCCACGGCCACCAGCACGCGACGGCTGCCGGAGGCCGCCCAGGTGGCGAGCGGCTGGTCGGTGGGCAGATCCGGCTCTGCCCGGCGGATCCGGTCGGTGGCGAGGCAGGGCAGGTGCAGCGCCAGGAAGCGGCGCGATCCCGGTCCGCCCGCCGGCAGAAGGCAGGGCTGGCCCGTCATGCGGAGGCGCCGCGGCTGGCCCTGGCGGCGGAGGCCGTCTCCTCCCGCTCGAGATCCAGCCGCCCCTCGGCCGCGCGCCAGGTCACCGCCCAGGGGCCGCCCGGCGTCCCGCCGCGGACCCGCAGCAGTTCCAGCTGCCAGCGCGGCTCATCCAGGCCAGCCCCAGCCTGCGCCGTGGGCAGCGGCCCGATCCGCCAGCGTGTCACCGCCGCGGTGGGCGCCGGATGGGCGGTGTCCGGCCGCAGCAATAGGCCGAGCGCTCCGCCCGCCTCGGCCGCCAGTTGCAGCCGGCGGGTCGCCGTCAGGTCCAGCCTATTGTCGCCCTCCGGATTTGGCTCCCAGGTCAGGGCCAGCACCGCGCCGGTCACCGCGGGGCAGCGCAGCGCCTCCTCCATCGCCCAGAGCGCGTCCGGCCATCGCTCGGCCCGGACCAGGATCAGGTTGGCAGGGACCAATCCGCAGCGCGCGAGGCCCGGTGGCCAGGCCAGCAGTTCGTCCCTCCTGCCGGCGATCCAGAGGACGGTCCCGCCGGTGCGGGCCAGCAGCAGGGCGCAGAAGGCAGCGCCGCAGCCCGGGGCCATGGCCAGCACCTCATGCACCGCGGCGCGCGCCAGCCCGCCGCCGGGCAGCGGCAGGTCGTCGCAGACCGGGATGGGGCGGGCCTCCTGCGGCGCTCGGCCCGTGCCTTCAAGTCGCGCCACGCGAGCGCGCAGGGTGGCGAGGATGGCAGCCTGATCGAGCGGGGCGTCGGGGGCGGCTGAGGACATCGGTGGTGCGTCCGCGAGGCCAGTGCGAATCTCCCGGCAGGATGAGGCCAAGCCTGTCGCCGCCTGGTGAGCGAGCGGGAAGCCGTCTATCCGGCGCCGTGCGGCGGCTGCGGTGCCTTGCGCATGACCACGAAATTCGCCCGCTCCAACTGCGCCGCGAGCTGCTCGGCCAGCAATGCGGCGGCCATCTCCCACACGCTGCCTCGGCGCGGCCGGCCCCGCTCGTCGAAGCGGAGCGCATAGGCCAGGGCCGAGGCGACGTCCGCTGGGTCCGCTGGCACCAAGGGCGTTGTCAGCGGGCCAGGAGCCGCAACCGTGCTGCTGCCTGGGGGTGGTTCGGGGTCGGGAGAATCGGACGGGCGCATGGCGGCCGACGATGGCGAAGCAGAGCGAACGAATCAAGAACAAACCACCGCGCCGCTGTTGCTCGCGAAGCAGACTGCATACTGAATCGCTTTGCTGGGCTGAGTGGGAGCGTATGGGGGCACATCTCACCATCATGAACAGCAGCAGTGGGAACCTTCAGCAGGACGGCCTGGTCCAAGCATGTCCTCGAACACGTCAGCGGCCATCGGCTTCTGGGAAGAGGGCGTGCCGACACTCGGCCGTGCTGGGGTTCGTGGCATGGCACCGGCACGCCCTTCTCACCCGGGCCTGCCGTCTCATGGCAGCCCGCCGGCCGGGCCTATGCCGCCCGGCCTGGTGGGCTCCGCGCGGGTTCGCCGCCATCCCCACCACCGCGCTTGATCCGTCCCTCGTGCGGCGTCTCCCGCGGTCCCCGCGCTTATCGGGTCCGGGTCCCCATCCTGATGGCCGGCCCCGCCCGACCAACCGGCTCAGGCCGCGGCGATGTCCGTCTCCGCGATCTTCCGGAACTCTGTCAGCATCTCGGGCTGATGCTGCTGAAGCCAGCGCGCGACGCGGGCATTGGCCACGAGCTTCGCCACGTAGCCGCGCGCCAGGACGAGCCGCAGGTGGTCGGGCCCGTAGGACTGCTCGGCGGCCTTGATCTCGCGGTCGAGCTGCGCCGTCTCCCGTTCCATCAGCGCCACCTGCTCGGCGCTCAGGCCCTTGACCGCCTTCGGCTTCGCGTCCGGCACGAGCTGCGCCTCCGGCGTCGCCGCGAGGATGGCCCGGACGTAGCCCTTCGAGTAGCGGTTCATGCCCGCCATCGTCTCCGCGGCCTCGATCTGCCGCAGCGGAACCATCCGCTTCAGCAGCGCGAAGACGCCGAGCGAGACCGGCTTGTCCTTCAGGATCTCGATCGCCTCGGGGCAGACTCCGTGGAGGGCACGCTTCTTCTGCCGCAGCGTGCCGATGTCGATGTTGAGGGCGCGCGCCAGCCGTTCCTCCGGCACCTTGCGGTCGATCGCCTGCAGGATCATGCGGTGTTCCTGCACCGCCGCCAGCCGACTGATGCGCTTGTTGTAGGTGAAGGCCTCGTCGTCGGTCGCGATCAGGCAGAGCACGTCCGTCTCGCCCCCGTCGCGCAGGACCTCGACGCGCAGATGCCCGTCGAGCAGCAGGAAGCGCCCGCGCTCGGTCGGGTGCCGGGCCACGACCGGCGGCTCGATGACGCCGACCTCCGCGATCGAGGCTGCGATCTGGGCATACTTCGACGACCGTCGGGTCTTCGCGCCGACCACGCGGAGGGGCTGGATGCGGTCGAGCGGCACGCGCAATCCCGTTGCCTCGAAGGCGCTTCCGACCGTGCGGCGTTCTTCCTTCCCGCCCATGTCAACCGCCTCCTGCACCGCTCCCGACGCGCTCGGCCAGCTTGGCCGGCATCGTGAGCAGGCCCTCGGCGCGCAGCAGCGTCACGAAGCCCTCGTCGGCCATCAGGGCGCGCAGCGCCTCCACCACGAAGAGCAGCCGCCCCCGGGTCGCGGCCGCGTCGCGCACGATCAGCCGCTTCTTGTCGACGTCCTGGCGGTAGGTCCGCACCAGCGCGTCCACGGACAGGGGCCGGGCTTTCCGTCCATCGGCCGGCTTGACACGCCGGCCCTGGCTGCGCCGCACCTCGATCAGTCGCTTCGCGGCGAGCAGGCTCTGGCCGCGCAGCAGGTTGCGTTCATAAGCCTCATGCAGAACCTGCTGCACATCGGCGTCTTCCGCCTCGGCGATTTCGACCGCGACGCTCACCGGGATCTGGCCCACCTCCACGGCGCGGAGCAGGCGCGTCTCGCCGCCCGTCAGCAGCCGCAGGACGCCCTTCACGTATTCCAGGGAAAGGCCGGTCTTGCGGGCGATGTCGGCATCCGAGTGGCCGCGCTGCCGCATGCCGTCGATGTCGTGCAGCAGGTCGAGGGCCTGGTGCTGCCGTCGGGCCACGTTCTCGACGAGGCTCATCACCAGGCAGTCCTCGCCGGCGGCCTCGATGACCACGGCCGGAATCGTCGCCTGCCCGAGCTCCCGGAACGCCTCGAGGCGGCCCCGGCCGCAGACGAGGTCATAGCGCAGGCCCTCTGGCCCCCGGCGGGCCGCGACGGTGATCGGCCGCTTGAGGCCGACGGCGGCGATGCTGTCCACGATCTCCTGGAACACCCGGCGATTGCGGGCACGGGGGTTCACGACGTCGATGGCATCGACCGGGATATGCTGGACCGTGGGGACGGGAGCATGGGTCATCACGAGGCCTCCAGGATGTCGGTGCGGGCGGCGAGGTCGAAGAGCGCGTCCAGGCCATCGAAGCGGAAGGCGTCGAGGAGGAGGCCGTTGACCTCGCCGAGCCGGAGCCTCGGCAAGGACGCGTCCCGGCGCGGCAGGAGGCAGTAGTCGCGCACCGCATCGTTGCCTGGCGCCATGCGGATCGCGACCGTGATGTCCGGCGCCAGTCCTGTGTCCATCCGGATATGCCAGCGTAGGGAGCCGGCAGCCGTCTGCTGGCAGCGCGCCAGCACCACCGAGGCGGTGAACTCACCGTTGACCGTCAGGAGGTCGGTGGCGGGATCCTGGACCACCTCGCCACCGGCACGGCGGATGCCTTCCACCGCCTCCGCGACGATGCCGGGGTGCAGCGCCCGCAAGGCGCGGTTCACCTCGATGTAGCGGTAGTCCCGATCCGGGGTGAAGCCGACGAGCTGATAGGCGCGCAGCAGGCTGCCGAAGCGGGACTGGTAGGCCCCGCTCGAGGGCGTGTCCTCGGCCTCGTCGATCACCAGCCCGGACAGGTAGCCGCGGCGCGCGAGCAGCCGGCGAAGGGCCTCCAGCATCTCCTCGTTCGTCAGGCGCCGGGAGCGCTCATGGATGATCACCTGCGCCGCGTCGAAGAGAAGCCGGTCCACCACCGCCTCGAAGGCACCGTCCCGGCGCACCCACATGTCGCGGCCGTTCCGCACCCGCGCACCCTGCAGCTTGCAGGAGACGCGGTTCCAGACATTGTCCCCGGCGTATTTCTCGTTGATCAGCACCTGGTGCACGGTGCCACGCGTCCAGGGCCGACCGAGGTCGGTGCGGATCCCGCGGCCATTCAGGATGTCGGCGATCTCGCGCTCCGGGCGCCCCTCTTCGACGAAGGCGCGGTAGATCCAGCGCACCGTCTCGACCTCCTCGGGTGGCCCGGGCACGAGCACGACGCGGTCGGTCTGGATGCTCTTCTGCTCGCCGCGGGACAGGTCGCCCTTCGGTGCGCCCGCGCCGTCGACCAGACGTCGGCGCAGCCCGTAGCCGGCCGGCCCGCCTTGGCGGAAGCCGAGCTCGATGAGACGGCACTGCCCGGCGAACACCCGCACGGAGAGCAGACGGCTGGACTCGCCGGCGAGGGCACGCTTGACCCCCCTTCACGATCGTCGCGACGGGGCTGCCGTCGTTATCGAAGCCGTCGATGCAGTACTCGACGGAGATGCCGGCGCGCCGGCACTGGTATTCGTAGAAGGCGCTCTCGTCGGCGTCCTGGAACCGCCCCCAGCGGCTCACGTCGTAGACCAGGATCACGCTGAAGTCGGCGCGGCCCGAGCGCACGTCGTCGAGCAGGCGCTGCAGGCCGGCTCGTCCCGCGATGCTGAGGCCACTCTTGCCGTGGTCCGCGTAGGTGCGGACGATCTCGATGCCGCGCGCCTCGGCGTAGCGCCGGATCGCGTCCGACTGGTTCTCCGTCGAATAGCGCTGGTGGTCGGTCGACATCCGGACGTACTCGGCGGCGCGACCGGCCCGCTCCTTGGTTTACCCGCAATGCCGGCCGGTTGTCGTCCCACGCGGCTGCCCTCTCGCTGGCGAGCCGCGTCGCGCTCCAGTGCCGGCCTTCCCCGCCCGATCCAGGGACGGCACTGCGGCGCCATCCGTGCCGCACCCTACCGCGCACCCTACAACGGCGGAGGCGGCGGGTGCGGACGAAAAAGGGCAGGATTCTGCACTCGAAGGGCAGAAAACTGCCCTTCAACGGCGAGGACATGGGACCGCCGGTGGACTACGCTGCTGAGTTGGCTGCGGCCCTCCGGCGCGAGATGGAGAGGCGGCGTGTGGCGGCCAAGACCGTCATGCGCTGGACGGGTGCGAGCGAGCGGACGGTGAAGGCATGGCTGAGCGGGATCAGCGTCCCGAGCGGGGAGCGTCTGATCGCGCTGATGCGCCATTCGGACGAGGTGTTCGTCACCGTCCTGCGACTTTCAGCGCGGCTCGACGGCGAGTGCGCTGGGCATCTCGACGACGTCCGGCGTCACCTTGCCGCAGCCTCCACATCGCTTGAGAAGGCGAGATCGTGGTTGAAATGATCCGGGTATCCTCGGAACCCTGAACGCAGGTCAGGACGAGGCGGACTCGAAGGGATTCAGCACCCGGACCCCGAGCCCCTCGACGTCGGTGGTGTTGCGGGTGACGAGCACGAGATCATGCACGCGCGCGGTCGCCGCGAGGAGGGCATCGACGACGGGAACGGACCGCAGCGCCGACATCCGGCCCCAGGCCTCGGCCACCGCCGTGTCGACGTCGAGCACGCGCGGTCCGAAGGCCTCGGCGACCTCGGCGAGCCAGCCTTCCAGCGCGGCGGCCTTCGCCGGGTCGCGGGGCCGGATCCCCTCGACGCCCTTGCGGATCTCGCCGAGCGTGAGGGCGCTGAGGAACAGGTCCCGGTCCTCGACGCCCGCCCACCAGGCGGCGACGGCGGGGTGGCAGCGAGGTCCCTTGCGGACCTCGGAGATGATGTTGGTGTCGATCAGCCAGGTCACAGGTCGACGGCGCGCCCGAGATCGCGGGAGCGATCGAGCTCGACGCCGTCGAGGGGGGCGGAGGCGAGGAGCTCCTTCAGGCTGCGCGCGGGCGCGGGGGCGAAGCGGCCGCGCAGCAGCGCGCGCGCCTCGGCCGCCCGCTCGGGGTCGGCCAGCGCCGCGGCCACGGCGCGGACCAGCGGCGCGTCCTCGCCACGCACCTGCACCTCGACCCGCTGCAGGCCGCGGCTGCGCAGCCGGCGGCGGTGCTCCGCGAGGGCAGACCTGGGCTTGGGCTTCGTCGGCACGAGCAGGCCTCCGATGAAGATTTCCGGAAACATATCCGGAAATCTGCTTGGTTTTCAAGTTGGCACGCGGCCACTCGCGCCGGCCCCAGAGAGCGTTCCTTCCCGGTTCCCTTTCCTACGCCACTTCCATGCACCGCGAATCGTCTCCCTGCTGGTGGGCCGCGCCGTGAGGCGCAGGTTTTCCGCGGTTCTCGCGCATAGGCTGGCGCCGAGCGGTCCTCGAACGCCCCCCGAAACCCTCTCTCGCAGGCCGGATTTCTCTGAACCTGGCGACTTCCCCGATTATGCCGCCAGCCCGAACGCTCGCCTCTTCAAGGGCTTGACAGGCAGCACCCGACCGCGAGTTGGTGAACCCGACGCCCCACCAAAGGTTGCCCGACGCCGAATCTATCGCGGATCGGCACCAGCCCCCGGCTCCTCCCCCTTCCGCAGCCCCTCCCACAGCGCTCCCGGACCGAGCAGCACGGCCAGCAGCCCGGCCTGAACCGCCTCCGAGTTCAGCGCCTGACGGCTCATGCTGCCGTGTGCCTCCATCGTCGCGATGATCGCGTTCAGCAGCTCCTCCCGCAGGTTCGGCGAGTTGCCGAACTGCTCGCGCGTGTTCGCCGCCGCCTGGGCGCGCAGGGTGGCGCTCTCCATCATCTTGGACCGGATGCTCTCGGCGAAGGCGACCCGGTCGCCGTCCGTCAACTCACCCTCGAAGAGATCGTTCAGCGCCCGGATGATCTCCCCGAGCCGCTGCTTCTGCCGGTCCTGCACCTGGCCGGAGCCGACATCGGTCGGCGGCTTCAGCCCCTCGGCGGGCTCGCCGCCGGCAAGGTTCAGCCGCTGCTGGCCGAGGTCGCGCATCCGGTGGTGCGTCAGCCGCAGCGCCGAGAGGTCCACCCCCTCCCGCTCCCGCCCGTAGTCCAAGAGCGGCAGCAGCAGCTTGCCGAACAGGTAGAGCTTCTCGAACTCGGTGTTCCCGTAGTCGAACATCTGCCCGAGGAACTCGTACAGCCGGACATAGCTGCCGAGGTCGCGCTTGAAGAGCAGCAGCACATCCATCTCGGCCTTTGCCGCCTCGCGCGCCTTCGTCCCGTCCGCCCCGGCCCGCCAGGCCTGCTGCGCCTGCCGGAAGCGCGTCAGCAGCCGGTTGCTCACCGGACCGATGGCGGCGTCCAGATCCACGTCCACTTCACGCCGACCTCGTTGATCCCCTTCGGGGCTCAACCCTGGATCAAGGCCGTCGAGGGCCTGTTCGCCACCCTGACCAGGCGCCGCCCGAAGCGCGGCGTCTTCCGCTCCGTCATCGAGCCGAGCCAGGCCATCCGCGCCTACCTCGACGCCCACAACGCCGACCCGAAGCCCTTCCGCTGGACCGCGCCCGCCGACACCATCCTTGCCAAGCACCAGCGCGGGAAACGTCTGCTGGAATCGCTCCATTAGGCGGTGTGGCGGGCGTCAGAGACTGAAGCGGATAGGCACGCGCAGGATGATGCGCGCGCTCGGGGCGTTCTCCGTCGCGCCGACGCTGGCGCCGAGGCTGACGCTGACGCGATCGGACGCGCGATAGGAAAGGCCGAAGTTGAACGAGCCGATGTCCAGCCCCGAACCGGGAATGGAGCGACCACCGGCACGGGACGACAGGACGAACACGTGATCATAGCCGAGGCTGAGCGAGGTGCGCTCGTTCAGGGCAAAGCCGACGCCGAAGTTCAGGCCGATGCCGTCGCCCGGATCGAGGCTGGTCGGCACGGCCGGGCCGCCCGTCGGATCCTGCAGGCCGACGGTGCGGCCGATGTTCCAGATGTAGCGCGCGCCCCCGAAGAACACCGCCGGGTCGGAGGCCCAGGCGACGGTGATGCCCGGCTCGATCGACCAGAAGCCGGTCCCCGTGGGGAGTTCCCGCTCCAGCCCGCGCAGGAACCCGCCCCGGGGATCGCTGACGAGGTAGATCGGCACCTCGAAGGGGCTGCGGCCGGTATCGCTCTTGACCCGGAGGTTGGCGACGAAGACCGGCCAGTCGTCGAGGCCGGAATTGAGCTGGTAGCTCGCGCCGAACTCGATGTCGCCGAGGCCGCTGCCGGTCGGGCCGATGGTGATGGGCGAGGCGCTGATGTCGGCGGGCGCGGTCTGGATGGTGTCGCTCCGGTAGACCCACGGGATGCGCGCGTTGACCTCGAGGCGGTCGGTGATGCCGTAGCGCAGCGTCAACGCCGCGATGGCGGTGCGCCGCGTGGCGCGGCGGATGTCCACGGTGCCGAAGGTGATGCCGGGGATGATGGAGAAGCCGTTGACCACGGCCTGGGTGCTCTGCGCGTAGTTGTATTCGAGCGACGTCTCGACCGAGACCATTCCGCGCGGGGTCAGCACGCCGCCAACCCGCGCCAGGGTGGGATCGGTCGCCAGCACGCGCTGCTCCTCCCGCCGTCGCGCGGCGGCGGCCTCCGCGGCGGTGGAGGGCGCCTGCGGATCGCGCGGGGCAGCGGTCACGGCCGGCGGTGCAGCGGGCGCCGCCGGCGCAGCGACGGTGGGCGCCGGCGGCGGGGAGGGAGAGGCGACCGCAGACGGCCGCGGGGGCGCGGCGGCGCGCGCCGGCGCCGGGAGGGCGCGCCGTAGCCCTTCGATCTCGCGCGCCTGCGCCTCGATCAGACGCTGCTGGCGGACCAGCTGGGCGCCCTGCTCCTCGAGCCGGCGGCGTTGCTGTTCGAGCATCGCCCGCAGCTCGTGCAGGGCCTCCGTCGCGACGGCATCCTGTGCGCGCGCGAGCGGCGACGCGACGACCAGCGAGACGACGGCGATCCCCAGCGCGAACGGCCGGACGAAGCGGTCGCGGGCCGCGCGGTGGCGGGCCGGCGCGGGCATCGGTTCCCGCTCCCGAAGGAGCGCGCGCCCTTCGACAAGGCGGCTCATGCGCGCGCACCGGTCATCCGGCGCGGGGGCGCGATCCCGTTGCGCCGAAGCATGCGGTACAAGGTCACCCTGGACACTCCGAGGATGCGCGCCGCGGCCGCGACGCAGTGGTTGCCCTGCTGCAGCGCCGAGGCGAGGAGTTCCTTCTCCTCCTCCGAACCGACCGCCGGGCTTCGTCCGCCTCGCCTGGCCGGGAGCGGCGCATCGTTGGCGGCGGCGTCGGCCGGATCGAGCGCCAGGTCCCGGAGGCGGATCCGAGGCCCGTTCGCCATCACCACCGCCCGCCTGATGACGGCCACGAGCTGGCGGACGTTGCCCGGCCAGCGGTAGGTGCGCATCGCCTCCAGCGCCTCCGGCTCGAAGCCTTCGATCCCGCGCTTGGTCTCGCCCGCGATCCGACGCAGGAACGCGTGGGCGAGCAGCTCGATGTCCGACCCGCGGGCGCGCAGCGGCGGCAGCTCCAGGGTCAGCACCGCCAGGCGGTAGTAGAGGTCCTCGCGGAAGCGGCGCTCGCGGATGGCGGCGAGCAGCGGCACGTTGGTGGCGGCGATGACGCGCACGTCCACCGCGATGGGCTCGCGCCCGCCGACCCGTATCACGCGCCGGTCCTGAAGGAAGCGCAGGAGGTGTCCCTGGATCTCGAAGGGCAGGTCGCCGATCTCGTCGAGGAAGAGGGTGCCGCCGCGCGCCATCTCGATGTGGCCGATGCGGCGCTCCACGGCGCCGGTGAAGGCGCCCCTCTCGTGGCCGAAGAGCTCGGCGCTGACGAGGCTCGGCGGAAGCCCCGCGCAGTTGATGGCGACGAAGGGACCCGTGGCCCGCGCGGAGCGTTCGTGGATGGCGCGTGCCGCCAGTTCCTTGCCGGTGCCGCTCTCGCCGCAGAGCAGGACCGGCGCATCCACGGTGGCGAAGCGGCGCAGCTTCTCGAACACGTCGAGCATGACCGGGCTGGCGCCGATCATGAATTCGTCCTCGCCGACGGGCTCGGCCTCGGCCGAGGGATCGGCCACCGGCCGCTTGCGCCGCGGCGTGTGGTTCCGCAGGGCTTCCTCGAGTTCGCGGAGCAGCGCCGCATCCTTGCGGGCGGCGGAAACCAGCATGTCGGCCAGCAGGCGCCGCGGCAGCCATTCGACGACGGACGCATCGACGTCGGCGAAGGCGGCGCTGGCCGCCGAACGCACCGGGAGAGCGGCGGGGCTCGGCAACACGTTCCTCCAGACGCATCCGATTCGGTGGGGCCCAGTGGTATCGCCGATCCCGGCGCCCCCTCGCGGGTCGTGCCCGCCGTTCAAAACGTTACTCGGCGACGCCCAATCGCACAAGATGAACACATTCCTAACAAGAGTGCTGCCGCGGTAACCAAACCGAGAGGCGATATCACTCGTGAATTTTCGAACGGGGCTTCTAACTTTTGTTATTAACTTTTGTTGGGGTGCGCCGCGCGGCTTCCGGCCCGCTCGTGCCTTTGTGGCCGAGGATCACGCAGCGACCTGGAAACGCCGGCACGACGCTGACCCCGTGCCCTCCCCGGACGCGCCGGTGGCGGAGTGTCCCCCGCGAGCGCGCTGACGCCGGCAATGGACATCGCCATCCCCGCGACCTCCTCCGGCTCGAGGAACCGCGTCGCGGTCCCGTCAGGCAGCCGGAACGGGCGACGCCCCCCTGTCCTTCGCGCCGCTGCCGCACGAGTGGCCATGCGCATCTTGCGGGACGGCGCGCCCTCCTCGTCGCGGCAGCGCGGTTCTCGCCGGCCGGCATGCCAGCGGACGGGCCGGCCCGCGCGGTCGAGCGGCGCTCCCCGACGGGGATGGCGCCCATACCGCGATGCCGCGCCTCAGATGCGTTCTGGGTTCCCGGGCAGAAGCTCGAAGCGGGTCGGGCTGATCGTCCCCGACACGTCGATCGCCACCAGGGATTCGCCGAGCCGGAACCAGGCGAAGCAGGTCGGCCGGCCTTCCTGGATCCTCTCCCAGCTCGAGCAGACCTCGTCGCCCTGAAGGACGAGCCGCCCGCGGTCGGTCGCCGCCTGGCCGTCCACGCCCACGAGCCGCAGCCGCTGCGAGCCGTCGGCAGCGACGTGCATGGTCAGCCGGCTGCCGTTCGGCAGCCGCCGGTCGAGGGTGTTCCCGAATACGAGCTGGCGGAACTCGTCGCCGGAAAGGCGGCGGCCTCCGACCACCTGGGGGACCGGTCGCGACGGGCGGGCCGGTGCGGCGGCGACCGCATCCGGCACCTCGGATGTGGCGGGCCGGGCGGCCGAAGCCGTGCCCGGCTCCGGCGGCGCGGCGCAGCCGGACGCCGCAAGCGCAAGCGCGCCGCTCAGCCGAAGAAGGAAACGGTGCATGGCCTCATTGGTCTCCTGGGGTCATCGCAGCACGCGGGAGGTCGAGCTCACGACGCCGTCCCGGGGCGGAAGCGGCTGCGGCGGGCGACCGATCTCGTCCCAGAAGCGGACGCGCGCGTTCACGCCGGACGGCGCGACCTGGTTCGGCGCGTCCTGCCCGCCGCGCATGCGCCCGAGCATCGCGGGCGCCAGGGGCTCCAGCCCCTCGAAGGCATCCGGGGCCGCGCGGCCGGCCCAGGCGGGGGCCAGGACCGGGACAGCCGCGTCCGGCGAGACGGAGACGCGGATGGGGAGCAGAGCGCGGGGCGCCTCCTCCGCACGCAGGGCACCGCCCGCGCCGCCGAGGGGAAGACCCAGCGCCAGCGCGGCGCCGAGCCCAAGAAGGCGAAGGGACCGTCCGACTCTCATCGTCCGAATCTCGACCGGGCCATGAGGGCACTCTCGAGCGCGAGCCGTGCCGCCGTGTTGTTCAGTAGCGACCGCATGCCGGCGATGTCGAGTGTCACGTTGGTGGTAACGCCGATGGCCTGCCCGTTCGCGCGGTTCTGCACGACGCCGACGATGCCGCCGCCTCCGACCGTGGTCCCGATCCGGGTTGCGCCGCCGTTGAGGACGCTCTCGACGACGATCGGGCTCGCGGCGGAAAGCGGCACCCTGCTGGTCCGGCCCTGCGCGTCGGTGACCGTCAGGTCGGGCGCCGGTCCCGCGCCGATGACGGTGGTGGGCAGGACGACCCGCTGCACCAGGTCGGCGCCGAGGCGCGCCTCGGTCTCGAAGCCGAACGCGACCGAGATCCCGTTCGGCAGCCGGAAGCCCGCGCGCATCGCGCCCAGGGCCTCGTCCGGCAGCGGATCGGCGCCGAGGGCGAGCGCCTGTGCCGCGGGGCCGACGCGCACCCCGAGCGCGTGCGCGTAGGCGGCGACGAGATCCCGGCCCGGCTCTCCCGCTTCCGCCCGATCGGCGGCGCGGGCCGGGCCGGGAAGCAGGCAGAGCCCCAGGGCCAGTGCGGAGACGCTGCGAAGGAGGGGGCCGTGCATCGGTTGTCTCCCTGCGCGCTCAGAAGAACCACCGCGTCGGCGGCTCGCCGCCGTTGAGGAGGATCGGCGAAGGCATGCCGAGCCCGTGGAGACCGCGATCCATCGCCTCGCGGACCAGCGATCCGGGCGCCCGCGGCCGCACGTTCCAGTCCTCGCCGAGGTTGAAGCTCGCCTGGGCGATCTCGGGGTGGTCGAGGATCACGAACAGCACGCCGCTCCACGCCTCCTCGAAGCGGACGCGCGGCATGGTGCGGGTACCGAGGTTGGGGTCGGCGATCAGGACGCGGTCCTCCGACAATCCCCGCACGACGACGAAATGGCGATAGCCGTTGTTGTCGATCAGGGCGATTCCCGGGATGCGCGCCTGCGCGAGCCGCGCCAGGGGCAGGCGGTAGCCGTTCGACCGCAGGCCGCGCCGCGCCAGGTAGTCGCGCATGTCGAGGAGCGAGAAGCCGGCGCTGCGGATCCGCTCGGCGTCGCCGTGCGTCATCATGTCGCGCAGCACCTCCTCCTCCGACGTCGGCATCCCGTAGTGGTACGTGAGCAGGGTCGCGAGCGCCGCCGAGCCGCAGGAGTAGTCGAAACGCTGCCGGACCGTGCGGGCGAACCGGCGCGAGCGGAAATCCTGCACCGGCAGCGTCAGGCTGGCGCCGCCGGTGGCGGTCTCGGTCAGCGCCACGCGCCCCGGCGCCGCCGCGCCGTCGCGCCCCGGCACGTCCGTGGCGCATCCGGCGAGCAGCGCCGCGGCAACGACCGCGACCCGGGCCATGGACCGGTGCTTCGACATGCGGCTTCAGCGCAGGGTGATGTTGATCGCGGTCGCGGCCTGGAAGACGGAGTTGTTGCCGGTGTTCTGGAAGACGGTCGTGACGCCCGCCGTGCCGTTGAGCGAGCCCGTGATGGTGTTGTTGCCGGTGACGCTGTTCGCGCCGACCTGGTTGTCCCGGAGCAGGGCGACGTTCGCGCCCTCGGGGCCGAGTCCGGCGCGCCCGGAGGCGCGCGCGAGCTCGGCGGCGTCCATCGGTGCGACGCCGGCGAAAGCCTCGCCGATGCCCTGCGGCTCGGAAGCGTCGGCGGCGCGGACGAGGGCGAGGGCGCCGAAGGCAAGCGCGAGCAGGCCGTACTTCATGGTGCGCAGTCCTTGCGTTCCCTGGCGGAGTCGCGACACGTGGCGGGTGTTCCAGAGCACGCCGGCGGCCGAGGCCGCCGGCGCCTCGGGACGTGTCAGCGGTTGTAGATGGCGCCGACCGCCACCGCGTTCTGCATCAGGCTGTTGGCGCCCGCATTCTGCGAGACCTGCGCCACGCCGGTGAGACCGTTGAAGGAGTTGGACATCCCGGCCTGGGCCGAGCCCCAGCTGGCGGTCGCGGCGTTGCCCCAGACGGCGCCGACATTGCCCGCCGCCGCGATCGTCGTGGAGAGATCCTCGGCCGCGCAGTTGCAGTAGGTGATCGCCGAGAGGGCGGTCGCGTTCTGCTGCAGGCTGTTCGCGCCGACGTTCTGGTTGACGTTGGCCGAGCCGGTGAAGCCGTTGAACGAGTTGGACATGCTGGCCGCGCTCTGGTGGCCGTGGTCGGCGGACAGGTTCCCCGAGCCGGTCACGATGCCGGCGTTCCCGGCGATCGCCCACGCGTCGCGGTCCTGCTGCCGCCCGCGGACGTTGTCCACCATCGCGACCGCCGTCGCGTTCTGCTGCAGGCTGTTCGCGCCCGCGTTCTGGTTGGCCTGCGCGATGCCCGTCGAGGAGTTGAAGGAGCCGTCCATCGACGCGCTCGCCGAGCTGCCCATGTTGCTGCTGGTGTTGCCGATCACGCCGCCGGCGTTGACCGCCACCGCATTGGCGTTGGCCTCGCCCGTGCTGCCTTGGTGCGGCGATCCCGGGGGAGCGATCACGCAGTCGCAGCCCTCGACATAGGCGACGGCGACCGCGTTCTGCTGCTGGCTATTCGCGCCGGCGTTCTGGTTCGCGTTGGCGACGCCGCGCAGGTTGCCGAAGCTGCCGCTCATGGACACGCGGTTGCTCTGGAAGTGGCCGGTGGCCGAGCTGTTGTTCTCGGTCGAGCCGAGGTTCACCGCGAGGGCCGCCGCGTAGTAGTCCTCGACGGTCGTCGGGACGTGGGGGGACGGATTGCCATGGCCATGGCCGCCGCCATGGCCCCCGCCGCTGGCGAAGGCCGTGCCGCCGAGGGCGATGACGCCGACCGAGGCGAGGAGAAGCGCACGCATGTATCGAACCCCTTGGTGTTGCGGTTTCCGGGCGGCCGATCGCCACCGCGCATCGACCGTCGCTGCCAGTGCGGCGGGGGAGACCGGAGGCATGGCGACGTCGCTCCCGCCCCACGCGCCTGACGCGCGCCTCCGGAACAGCAACGGCCATGCCAGCCCCCGCGCTCACGGCCGGCGGTCGCCGCAAAGCCGCCGCCTTCCTCGGGTTCACGATGCCGTGCGCAACCTGCGCGTCCATTAGGTATGCGGCTTTGAAATCGTCGCGGGCGGATCCGCCGGCCGAGGACGAGACGGTTTACGTATCGTTAACAGGACCGGTGACACGCGCGCGTGTCGCGATGCTGCGCGGCGGGGATCGGCAGCCGCATGCGGCCCCATCCGTGGCGAATGCGGGCCGGCGCGCGCACGCGGGCGATCGCCACAGGGACCGAACCGCACCGGGTCCGACGGCGGCTCCGACCGTTGGGGGGATGGAGCGAAGGCGGTGGAAAAGTCGGCGGCTAGAGGCTCAGGAGCGTGCGGTGCCTCCGGTGCTGCGTGGCGCCAGAGGCACGGCCCGCAAGGGACGGCGATCGGCCCGATCGCCGCGAAGATCGGCCGCACGGCGGAGACGCCGCGCCCGGTACCGCCGGCGCCTCAACCCCCGCGCCGCCGGCAGAGCGCCCGCGCGGCGGCATCGAGCGCGAAGCCGAGCGCGCCGACCAGCAGCACCAGCGCCGTCAGCTCCGCATAGGCGAGCCGGTCGCGCGCATCGAGGATGGCGTAGCCGAGGCCCGCCGAGACGCCGAGCATCTCGCAGGGCACCAGCACCACCCACAGAATGCCGATGGCCAGGCGCACCCCGGTCAGCACATGGCCGAGCACGCCCGGCAGCACCACGCGCCACAACGTCTCCCGCCGGCTGGCCGCGAGGCTCCGCGCAAGCATGATCCAGCGCGGATCGAGCGCGCGCACGCCGGCGGCGGTGTTCAGCATCACCGGCCAGACCGCGGCGAAGCCGAGCAGCACATGCACCGGCGCATCGCCCACGCCGAAGGCCATGACCGCGATCGGCATCCAGGACAGCGGCGAGATCATGCGCAGGAACTGGAAGGCCGGCCCCGTCGCCCGCTCGAGCCCGCGCCAGGCGCCGAGGGCGAGCCCGAGCGGCACGCCGATCAGGAGCGCCGCGCCGAGCCCGACCAGCACGCGGCGCAGGCTGACCCCGGCATGGATCAGCACCTCGCCCTCCGCGAGCAGCCGCGCGAGGGCCGCGGCCCCCTCCACGGGCCCGAAGGCACGCGCGATGCTGCCCGGCGCGGTCAGCAGCGCGATTCCCGCCCACCACAGCAGGACCAGCACGAGAAGCCCCGCGATCCCCGCCCCGGCGCGCGCCGTGGCGGCGCGCCAGCGCGGCGGCAGGGAGGGCCATCGCGCCGCCCCGGCCGCGGGCGGGGCGAGCACGCTGGCGCTCATGGCGCGATCGTCTCCGCGCGGGTGAAGGAGTCCGGCAGGCCGAAGGCGGCCATGCCACCCACCGCCGCCAGCGCCTGCCGCACCGGCCGCTCCTCCACCAGTTCGGCGGCGGCCGCCGCCGGATCGAGCGCCTCGAGGAAGCCGCGCTCGCCCTCGACCAGCGTGGATCTGAGCCGCCGGATGAGTTCCTCGGTGTAGCCGGGGAAGGGATAGGGCTGGAAATCGATGCGCGCATCGCGCCATTCCGCATGGCGCAGTGCGCCCGAGGCGAGGTAGGCGTCGCGGTCCGCCGCATCCGGGGCGAGCACGCGCGCGAGCACCGCCGGGGCATGCGGCGTGTAGCGGTTGGGATCCTCGCGCGAGAGGAGGCGCGCGGCCTCGGCGCGATTGCCGCGCAGCCAGAGCTGCGCCTTGACGATCGCCGTCACCACGGCCTGCGACCAGGCGGGGCGGGATTCGAGGTCGCGCTGGTGCATCACGACCACGCAGCAGGCGTGGTTGCGCCAGACATCGCCGGTGAAGCGCAGCACGCGACCGACGCCGAGCGCCTCGGCGGCGGCGACGAATGGCTCGGCGACGATGTAGCCGGCGATCTGCCGCGCCGCGAGCGCGGGCGGCATGTCGGAGGGCGGCATCACCACGAGGCCCACCTCGTCCGGAGCGAGGCCGCCGCGGCGGCGGATCACCGGCTTCAGCCCGGCCTCGGCGAGCAGCGCCTGCAGCACGACATTGTGGATCGAATACCAGAAGGGGACGGCCACCGTCCGGCCGCCGAGATCGGCGACGCGCGCGACATCGGGCGCGACCGCGAGCCCCGATCCGCCGACATGGTTCCAGGCCACCACCTTCAGCGGCACGCGGCTGCCGAAGCGCGCCCAGACCGCCATCGGCGCCAGCAGATGCACCACCTCCACCTGGCCGGCCACGAAGGCCTCGATCACCTGCGCCCAGGAGCGCAGCAGCGTCGGCTTCTCGGCGCCGATCCCCTCGGCCTCGAACAGGCCGCGGGCATGGGCGACGAGCAGCGGCGCGGCGTCGGTGATCGGCAGGTAGCCGATGCGCAGCGGCGCCGCCTGCGCACGCGCCGCGCGCGCGGCCGGCAGCGCGGCGGTTCCGGCGAGCATCGCCGGCAGCCCGAACAGGGCGCGGCGGGAGAAGCAGTGCAGGCACATGGCGGGCGGTCCGTTCAGTGGCGGCGGAGGGTGGTGCGCAGGGTGCGCAGGATCTCCACGCGCAGCGCGCCGAGCTCGGCGAGCAGATCCTCGCGCGGGCGCGGCAGATCCACCGTCCAGCTCCCGGCGATGCGCGCGGGGGCGCCGCCGAGCAGGATCACGCGGTCGGCGAGCAGCAGCGCCTCGTCGATGTCGTGGGTGACGAGCAGCGCGGCGACGCCCGAGGCGGCGACGAGCCTGCCGAGCAGACGCTGCATCTCGCCGCGCGTCACCTCGTCCAGCGCGCCGAAGGGTTCGTCGAGCAGCAGCACCTCGGGCGCGCGGGCGAGGCAGCGGGCCAGCGCGGCGCGGCTCGCCATGCCGCCCGAGAGTTCGGCCGGCCGGCGGCGGCGCGCGGCGGACAGGCCGACCGCGGCGATTGCGGCCGCCACCCGGGCCGCGCGCTCGGCGCGGCTGCGCCGTTCCTGGCCGCGGAAGTCGAGCCCGAAGGCGACATTCTCCTCCAGGGTGAGCCAAGGCAGCAGGCAGGGGTCCTGGAAGGCGATGGCCACGCGCGGATGCGGCGCGACGAGCGGCACGCCACCCACCAGCACCCGCCCCGCGCTCGGCGGCACGAGGCCGGCCAGGGCGCGCAGCAGGCTCGACTTGCCGACCCCGCTCGGCCCCAGCACCGCCACCACCTCGCCGCGGGCGAGGCCGAGATCGAAGTCCGCGAGCACCGGCTGCGCCTGGCCCGGATGATGCAATGCGAGGCCCTCGGCGCGCAGCGCCTCGCTCATGCCGCCCGCTCCCGGCGGCCCTCGGCGGCGGCGAGCGCGGCCTCGAGCTGCGTCAGGCTCGGCGTGATCACCGGCACGAAGGCGGCCTCGCGCCAGCGGCGGGCGAAGCCCTCGCCCTGCGGCCGCAGATAGGCGCGCCCGCCCGAAGCCTGGAGTTCGAGCCGCACCGCCTCGGCCACGAGGCCGGCGAGCGCGATGCGGATGCGGAACAGCGCCGCCGCATCGGCGTGGAACAGCCCCTGCGCGAGCCCCTCGCGCAGCGCGCGCTCCTGCCCCGCGAGCGCCGCGGCGAGGCCTTCGCGCGCGGGGCGCAGCACCTCCCGCGCCGGGCCGGCATGGCCCGCGGCCTCGGCCAGGGCGCGGCGGGCGAGGCCGATCGCCATGCCGCATTGCAGGCCGAGAAAGGCCGGGCGCACCTGCGGCAGCCAGCGCACGGCATCCGCATGCAGCACGTGCTGGGGGCCGACCGGTGTCCCGTGCAGCGCGATCGCCGCGGTGGCGGTGGCGCGCATGCCCATCAGCTCGAGATCGGGAGAGCGGACCAGGCCCGGCAGGTCGTGCGGCAGCGCGGCGATGAAGGGCGCCGCACCCGGCAGCGCGACGGCGGCGGCGACATGGAAGCCGCCGGGGGCAAGGTTCGTCACCCAGGGCAGCCGGCCCTCGATCCGCCATCCCGCGGCTTCGGGGCGGGCCGTGACCTGCAGCTCCTCGAGGCCCGAGAGGAATTTCATGGCGTTGGACAGGCCGGTCGCGCCGGCGACGCGGCCGGCGAGCAGGTCGGGCAGCAGGCGCACGCGCAGCGCCGCGTTCGGGCTCTGCAGCAGGTATTCGATGAAGGTCCGCTGGCTCCAGAAGAGGAAGCCGGCGGCCATGGAGTGCCAGGAGACGGCAGCGATGGCCTCCACCGCCTCGGTCACCGACCCGCCGGCGCCGCCCTCGGCGCGCGGCACGCCGAGCGCGAAGAGCCCCGCCCCCGCAAGCCGGCGCAGCACCGCCTCCGGATCGGCCGAGCCGTCATCGAGGCCGGGTGCGGCCGCCGCCAGCCAGCCGCCGAGCGCGGGATCGAGCGTGACGCCCATTCCGCCTACTCCGCGGCGAGGCGCGGCACGCCGGCCCAGCGGAAGGCCTCGAGCTCGGCGTTCAGCGGCGGATCGGCGAGGTTGTTGGCGAAATTGCAGAGGGTGGCGAGCGCCACGCCGAGCACGACCTCGAGCGCATGGGCCTCGGTGAAGCCGGCGGCGCGGAAGGCGGCAAGCTCGGCCTCGGTCACGCGGCCGCGGCGGCGGATCACCGCGGCGGTGAAGGCGGCGACGGCGGCGAGGCGCGGATCGGCCGGGGGAGCGAGGACGCGCAGCGCCTCGATATCGGCGGCGTCGAGCCCGGCCTTCCTGGTGGCGATGGCGGTGTGGCCGGCGACGCAGAAGCCGCAGCCATGGGTGGCGGCGGCGGTGATCTGCACCGCCTCGCGCTCCGCAAGCGAGAGGCCGGCGCGGGCATTGATGCCCGAGAGGGTCTGATAGGCCTCGAGCGCCACCGGCGCATTGGCGAGCACTCGCAGCAGGTTGGGCAGGAAGCCGTTGGCCTGTTCGGCGGCGGCGAGGCGCTCGCGCGCCTCGGCGGGGGCATCGGCGGGGCCGAGGAGGGGCAGGCGGGGCATGGGCGTCTCCGTCGCGGCAGGGGAGCCTCTGGAAATAGAATCTTTTTCTAAGACCGGGCAATCGTTCAGGACAAAAAACGAAACTTTTTCATGATTTGCCCGACTCCCGACAGCCCCGTCGCCCCGGCGGCGAGGCGCGGAGCACGCCGTCGCCCGCTGGGCGGCCACACGTCAGCAGCACGGCAGCCGCCGGAGCGGGCAGCGCCGTTCTGCTCGGCCGCGCTCGCCGCAACGGCCCTCGCCCGCCGTTTGTCGAGCCGATCCGCGCTCCCGGCCGTCCGGCATCGGCGCATCGCCGAGGTTCAGCGCCTTGCGCCGGAAGCGCAGGCCGCGCATCGGTCCGTCCCCCCTCCCAGGGGACGGCGGCGTCGTAGCGGAGATAGCTTGGCACTCGGACCGCGTTGGTCGTGTTGCCGTCGCGACGGTCCACGAAGGTGCGCCGCCACCGATCTGCACGCCATGGGGCAGGTTGCAAGTGGTCCGGGGCGAGAGGGTGTCGGGGGCGACATCGGCGAACTGGCGCCCCGCCTCGGCGCGGTTTTTCGAACGGACGATCTCCGATTCGAGCCGCGTGTAGTCCGCGATCAGGTTCCGGTTCTCGGGGATGCGGCCGGTAGCCGAGACCTCGAACCCATCCACCCGCACGATGCCGTCTCGGGCGCCAGGTTGGCGTCGTTGGCCGGGAGGGCGAGGGATTCGGCCGAAGGGTTGAAGGAGGTGCCCGCCGCGGCATCGGTGCGGACGGTGCTGGTGGGCTTGAAGACGAAGGCGGCGCGCCAGGCGAACTCGATATCGGTGCGCCCGAAGCGCTGGCGGGTGGCGCGGTTGTGGTGCTCGGCCTCGAAGTTGTCCCGGCGGCCGCCGAGGACAAGCTCGAACATCCTGCCGACATGGATGCGGTCCACGGCATGGAAGGCGAGGGTATTGGCCACCGTCCTGGTGTCAGAAGTGACGGTCTGCACGATGTTGCCGGTGGCGCAGCGGTCCGGGAACGGCAGGTTGGCGTTGGGCCCGCCGGTCTGGCCGAGGCGCACGGCTTCGGAGGATCCGCGGCCATCTCGAAGCCGGCGAGCAGTTCGTGGCGCAGGCCGAAGGTCTCGAAGCGGCCGAGCCCGTCGGGCAGCGCCTCGCCCGCCATCGCGACGCGGGGCAACCGCTCGCCGGGGTGGTTGCGGGTGCGCAGGTCGAAGCCGGCGCGCCGCAGCCGGCCGATCGCCAGGTCCTCGAAGGCATGCCCGACCGCGAAGATGCGCAGCGTCTGCCCGAAGACGCCGGCATCGGGGGTGGGCGGGACCTCCGGGAACTCGTACTGCAGGCGCCGCGCGACGACGCCGGTCATGTCGCGGAGGAGGGTCGCATCGAAGCCCTTCTCCGCCATCTCGCGAAGGGCGATCCCGTCGCCGGTCGTCGTGGCCGAGCCACGGTCCCGGGCCGCAGGCCGCGACAACCCAACCCTGCCTATGCCACAGGTTCGGTCCGAGACACGCTGGTGCCTGCGCCACGGCGCGAGGCTTACGCGCACGCCTCTTCGACCCTTCGCATCGTGTTCGGGGCCTTGCATCGCGCCGCCGGTCGCGCAACGGGCCGGGCCAAAGCGGCCGCGTCGCCCTCCCGCCGATACGGCGTCGGGCGGGCGCGACGGGCCGGGGGCGATATCGCCCTAGGGCCGTCGCGCCGGCATCGGCGAGGCGTGGGGCAGCCCGGCCACCACGCGCCGCGCCCGGCCAGGAGGCGGTGCCGGCAGGAGGAGGCCGCCCCTCGCGCCCGGCGGCGCGCGCCGATGGCGGCCAGGCCTCGCCGGCTCCGCGATCCGGTTCCGGATGCGCTCGGCGCGGCCGTCGAAGGCGCCGGGGAACGGCCGGACGATCGCCGGGCCGCCCGCCTTCGCGGCCGGCCGCGATCGGCCGTCCCCGTCGCGGCCCGCCACCCGGGGCAGCCGCCGCCCGGCACCGCGCCCGACCGCAGTCCGGCCGGCTCATGTCACCCGGTCGAGCTCCTTGTCGTCCAGCGTCCCCGGCACGATGGTCATCGGCACGGTCAGCCGGCTCGCATAGCGGCCGGTCAGCGCGGTGATCAGCGGGTCCTTCCCGCCGAGCCCCGCGCCGCTCGCCAGCACCAGCACGGAGATGCGGGGGTCCTCCTCGAGCAGCGCCAGCAGCTCCTCGCGCGGATCGCCCTCGCGGATCAGCAGGATCGGGTAGCCGCCGGTGATCTCCTGCACCTCGGCGGCGAGGGCGGAGAGCAGCTTCTCCGCCTCGGCGCGGCGCTCCTCCTGCATCATCGCGCCGACGCCGGCCCATTCGACGAGGCCGACCGGCTCGATCACGCGGAGCAGCGCGACGCGCCCTCCGCCCTTGCGGGCGCGCAGGCAGGCGTACTTCAGGGCCACCGCGCGCTCGGGGCTGTCGTCCACCACCACCAGGAACACCCGGTCGCGCTTCGCCGGCTCGCGGGCGGCGACGGCCTCCTCGGTCGGTTCGGCGGGCATGGGTCTCAGCTCCTCCGGAACAGCACGCTGCCGAGCCACCCGGCCAGCCCAGCGAGCACGATGCAGGTCAGACCGTAGAGCAGCGGGGCGGTGTCCGCGACATCGGCGATGCGCGCCGCCGCGCCCACGCGCACCACCTCGAAGTCGAGCTCCTGGCGGGCGACGATGCGGCGGGCGCGCACCAGCAGGACCTCGACCCGGTAGGTGCCGGGCGTCACGGTCGCCGGCAGCGGCACCCGCACGTGGAACAGCCGTCCGCCCGAAACCTCGACCGGCGCCGTGTCCTCGACCCAAAGCCCGGCGCCCTTCTTGAGTTCCAGCAGCGCGGCACGGAACGCCGGACCCTGGGCGCCGAGCGCGCGCAGCGGCAGCGCATCGAGGCCGAGCCGGCCCGACTGGCGCACGTCCTCGGGCAGCATCTGCCAGGCCGGGCGGGTGCCGGCGATGGCGTAGAAGCCCGGCACCTGGGGGAAGGTCGCCGAGGGCCCGTTCATCCAGAAGCCGAGGACCCTGATCTTGCGCCGCACCACCATCGGCTGCGGCGGGCCGGTGGCGACCACCAGCACCTCGTCGGAGGCCTCGCCGATCAGCCGTTCGGTGCTGCCGAAGACGAGGATGTCGGCGCCGGTGAAGCCCGTGGTGATCTCGATCCGGCGCTGCGACAGCTCCGCCACCAGCGGCGGCACCGCGAGGGCGGGCGCCGCGGGGGGCTGCGCCCGCGCGATCGGCGGCGCGAGCCCCCCCAGCGCGGCGCCGAGCAGGAGCGCCAGCCCGATCGCCGCGCGCCTCATGGCAGCGGCGCGATCGCGAACAGGCTCGGCGGCGGGCGCACGAGGTCCCAGAGCAGGCTCCCCGCCACCGCGAGCACCATCAGCCCGAGCAGGGCGCGCGTCTCCTCGCCGCGCAGCCGCGTGCCCATGGCGGCGCCGAACTGCGCGCCCGCCACGCCGCCGGCGAGCAGGATCAGCACCAGCACGATGTCCACCGCGCCGGTCTGCACGGCGTGCAGCAGCGTCGCGTTGGCCGTGACGAACACCACCTGGAACAGCGAGGTGCCGATCACCACCCCGGTCGGCATGCCGAGCACGTAGATCATCGCCGGCACCAGCATGAACCCGCCGCCCACGCCCATCACGGCCGAGAGCACGCCGATCGCGAAGCCCACCACCAGCGGCGGCACGACCGAGATGTAGAGCCGCGACTTGCGGAACCGCATCTTGAACGGCAGGCCGTGCAGCCAGGTGTGCTCGTGCAGCCGGGCCGGGGCGGCGCGGCGCCGGCGCAGGATCGCGCGCACGCTCTCCATCACCATCAGCGCGCCGACGGTGCCGAGCACGACGATGTAGAACAGCGCCACCACCAGATCGACCTGGCCGAGCCGGCGCAGCAGCACGAAGAACTGCACGCCGGCCGCCGACCCGGCGAAGCCGCCGGCGACCAGCACCAGCCCCATGCGCCAGTCCACGTTGCCGCGCCGCCACTGCGCGATCAGCCCGGAGACCGAGGCGCCGAGCGTCTGGTTGGCGCCCGAGGCCACCGCCACCGCCGACGGGATGCCGATCAGGATCAGCAGCGGCGTCAGCAGGAAGCCGCCGCCGACGCCGAACATGCCGGACAGCCAGCCCACGCCGAAGCCGATGCCGAGCAGGAGCAGGGCATCCACCGACATCTCGGCGATCGGCAGGTAGACCTGCATCGCGCGCGCCTTCTCGCCCGCTGTTCCGGCTTCGCTTCGGTTCGGGGTGGCGGCCGGGGTTTGGCCCGGGACGCCACCCCGCGCAAGGGGCGGCGGCGCCGCGCGACGGCGCGCCCGCCGCGATTCCGCGCGGGCGTTGCCGAGGCGCCGCGACGCCGCGCCCCAGGATGCGCGCGATTGTGGCGACGGCGCGGCCGCGCGGCGCTACCATCGCCGCGCCATGACGAGCCCGTCCGTCACGCCGCCCACGCGCCGCGCGCTGCTCCGCGGCGCCGCCGCGGCCGCCGCGCTCGCCCTGCCGGCGATCCGGCGCCCCGCCGCGGAGGCCGCCGCGCGCGTGTCGCTGATCCACCTCAACGACTTCCATTCGCGCCACGAGCCGGTGGAAGCGCGGAGCGCCGCGGGCTGCCGGGCCGACGCGGACGCCGCCGCCTGCCTCGGCGGCAGCCCGCGGCTGGCCGGCGCCGTCGCCGCCGCGCGCCGCGCCGCCGCGGCGGAGGGGCGCGCGCCGCTCGCCTTCGACGCGGGCGACCAGTTCATGGGCAGCCTGTTCTACACCCACTACCGCGGCGAGGCGGAGCTCGCGGTGATGCGGGCCTGGGGCTGCGAGGCGATGGCGCCCGGCAACCACGAGTTCGACAACGGGCCCGAGAACCTCGCCCGCTTCGCCGCCGCCGCGCCCTTCCCGCTGCTCGCCGCCAACCTCGACACCGGCGCCGAGCCGGCGCTCGACGGGCGGATCCAAGCCGGGCGGCTGTTCGGGCGCGGCGGCGCCCGCATCGCCCTGATCGGCCTGATCACCGAGGACACGCCGAACATCTCCTCCCCCGGTCCGCGGCTGCGCTTCACCGATCCGGAGGCGGCGGCCGAGCGCGCGGCGGCCATGGCGCGCTCGGCCGGCGGCGCGGGGCCGGTCACGGTGGTGCTGCTGTCGCACTGCGGCCTCGCCGCGGATCGGCGTCTCGCCGGGCGGGTGCGCGGGATCGACGTGATCATCGGCGGACATTCCCACACCCTGCTCGCCGACGGGCTGCCGGAGGCGGCGGGACCGCATCCGCTGGTGGTGGACGGGCCGGACCGCCCGGTGCGCATCGTCCAGGCCGGCGCCTTCGGGCGCTGGCTCGGTCGGCTCGACCTCGACCTGGCGCCGGACGGCAGGGTGGCGGCGCATGGCGGGGCGTGCCGGCCGGTCGGCCCGGACGCGCCGGAGGACGCCGCGGTCGCCGGCCTCGTCGCCCGGCTTGCCGCGCCGCTCGAGGAGACGCGGCGGCGGCCCGTCGCGCGCACGGCCGCCGCCTTCGGCATCGGCGGCTGCCGCAGTGGCGAGTGCGCGCTCGGCGACCTGCTCGCCGAGGCGATGCTTGCCGCCGCGCCGACCGCCGAGGTTGCCCTCCACAACGGCGGCGGGATGCGTGCCGGGCTGCCGGAAGGCGCGGTGAGCCTCGGCGACCTGCTGACCGTGCTGCCCTTCGGCAACACGCTGGCGGTGTTGCGCCTGCGCGGCGCCGACCTGCGCGCCGCGCTGGAGAACGGCCTCTCCGGCGCGCCGGCCCCCTCCGGCCGGTTCCCGCAGGTCGCGGGGCTGCGCCTCCGCTGGAACCCCGCGGCGCCCCCGGGGCGGCGGGTCGAGGCGGTGGAGGTCGCCGAGCGGGGGACCGGCCGCTTCGTCCCGCTCGACCCGGAGCGGGTCTACCGCATCGTCACCCACAGCTACTTGCGCCGGGGCGGCGACGGCTACGCCGTTCTGCGCGACCGCGCCCTCGACGCCTACGACGACGGGCCGCCGATGAAGGAGGCGGTGGCGCCCTACCTCGCCGCGCGCTCGCCGCTGGCGCCGCGCACGGACGGGCGGATCGCGGCGTCGCGCTGAGCCCCCGCGCCGCCGCCCCGGGGCGGGCCCCGCGGGGCGGCCGCGGCGGACCGGCCGGAGGATGCGGTCGCGGTCCAAACCTTGCGCGCAACGCCGCGTTGCGGGCTCGAGTCCGGACCGGAGGATCGAGCCATGCAGAACCGTATCGGCGCCGGCACGACGACGCCGGGGCAGGGGCCCGCCACGGCGGAGGTGGCGGTGCCGGAGGGGGCGCCCAGCCTGCCGTCGCGGATCTCTTGGGGGGCCGTGTTCGCCGGGGCCGTCGTCGCCGTCGCCGTCGGCGCGATGCTGAACATCCTCGGCCTCGCGGTCGGCGTCAGCGCGATCGACGCGATGGTGCCCGGCGAGACCCCCGCGGCCGCCACTTTCGGCATCGCCACCGGCGTCTGGCTGCTGCTCGCCAATCTGATCGGCCTTGCCGTCGGCGGCTATGTCGCGGCGCGGCTCTCCGGCACCGCGGACGACACCGACGGCGTGCTGCACGGGCTGTCGGTCTGGGCGGTCGCCTACCTGATCTCGGCGGTGCTGCTCGGCAACGTCGTCGCCGGCACGGCAGGCACTGCGTTCCAGGGCGTGACCACCGTGCTCGGCGGCGCGGCGCGCGGCGCCGGGGTGGCGGTCGGCGAGACGGCGCGGGCGCTCGCCGACGAGACCGCCCTCGACCCGCGGCGCGTCGTCGAGCGCGCGCATGCGGCGCTGCGCGGCGCCGGCGGCGACCCCGCGCAGATGACGAGCGAGCAGCGCAACGCGGAGATCGCGCAGATCCTCATGCGCAGCGCCACGACGGCCGGGCCGCTGCCGCAGGCCGACCGCGACCGCCTCGCCCGACTCGTCGCCGCCGAATACAACCTCAGCCTTGAGGAGGCGCAGGCGCGTCTGCAGGAGGCGGAGCGCCAGGTCGCCCAGACCGCGGGCGAGGCCGAGCGGCTGGCGCGCGAGGCGGCCGACGTCGCGGCCACCGGGACCGCGATCGCCGCCTACTGGATCTTCGCCGCCATGCTGCTCGGCGCCGCGGCGGCGGTGATCGGCGCACGGATCGGCACCCGCAACGTCCGCTGGATCCTGGCGCGGCGCCAGGCGCCCGCCGCCCCTGCCGTCTGATGAGGCCCGCGCGGCGGGCTTGCGGGGTGCGGTTGACGCCGATCCCATGGCCGCGGCGGCATGACGCACCGTGACGCCGCGCCGCGTGAGCGGCGCGGAGAGGCCGAGGATGGGCCAGGCCCCTCGCGGCGGCGCGACGCCGGAACGCCGGCCGCCCCGAGCGGCCGGCGGCCGGGAGCGCGGATCTGCCCCAAACAACGAGCCGTAGCCGCGCAGCGAGCGCAGCCGAGCGGGAAACGGCCCTAGCGGCGCAACTCTTCCGCGCGGTATCCCTGCGCGAACAGCAGCGCGCGCAGGTCCGCGTGGTCCACCCGCGCCCGCGCCGCGGCGGCCACCATCGGCTTGGCGCGGAACGCCACGCCGAGGCCGGCGGCCGCAAGCATGTCGAGGTCGTTCGCGCCGTCGCCCACCGCGAGCGTCGCGCTCAGCGGCAGGCCCTGCTCCGCGGCGACCCGCTTCAGCGTCGCGAGCTTGGCCTCGCGCCCGAGGATCGGCTCGGCGACCTGCCCCGTCAGCGCCCGGCCGTCGTCGAGCAGGGTGTTGGCGACGTGCTCGTGGAAACCGAGCTTCCGGGCGACGCGGCTCGTGAAGTAGGTGAAGCCGCCGGAGACCAGCACGCAGCGTGCCCCGTGCGCACGCATGGTGGCGACCAGCTCCCGCGCCCCCGGCGTCATCGCGGTGGCCTTCCAGGTGCGCTCGAGGGCCGAGAGCGGCAGCCCCGCCAGCATCGCCACGCGCTCGACCAGCGCGGCCCGGAAGTCGAGCTCGCCGTTCATCGCGCGCCGCGTGATCTCCGCGACGCGCTCCTTGAGGCCGGCATGGGCGGCGAGCTCGTCCAGCGTCTCGGTGGTGACGATGGTGCTGTCCATGTCGGCCACCAGCAGGCGCTTGCGCCGGCCCTCGGCAGGCTGCGCGATCGCGTCCACCGGAGCCGCAGCGAGCGCCCGGCGCGCCGCGGCGGTCGCCTGCTCGGCGGCGAGCTTCTCGAAGGGCAGGTCGGCGGCCTCGTCCGGCGCGAGCCAGACCGGCCCGTCCGTCTCGGCGCCGAGGGCGCGGAGCGCCTCGCGCACCTGTGCGATGTGGGCCGCCGCGAGGCCGCCGGGCGGCGCGACGAGGGTGAGGACTTGGGGCGTCATGCGGCCGGGGGTATGCCCGTCCCCGAATGGGCGATCAACAACTTCCCTTCGCGCTCCTGATCGCCGGCCCGACGGCGAGCGGCAAGTCGGCGCTGGCTCTCGCGCTGGCGGAACGTCTCGGGGGCGTCGTGATCAATGCGGACTCGATGCAGCTCTACCGCGAGCTGCGCATCCTCACCGCCCGCCCGACCGCCGAGGAGGAGGCGCGCGTGCCGCATCGCCTCTACGGCGTGCGCCCGGCGGCCGAGCCGGCGAGCGTCGCCTGGTGGCGCCGCACCGCCCTCGCCGAGATGGAGGCGGCGCGGTCGGCCGGGCGGCTGCCGATGCTGTGCGGCGGAACGGGGCTGTTCTTCCACGCGCTGACCGCGGGGCTCGCCGAGATCCCCCCGATCCCCGACGAGGCGCGGGCCGAGGCGCGCCGGCTGCTCGCCGCGATCGGGCCGCGGGCGCTGCACGCCCGGCTGGCGGCGGAGGACCCGGAGACGGCGGCGCGGCTGCGTCCCACCGACAGCCAGCGGATCGCCCGCGCCTGGGAGGTCTGGCGCGGCACCGGCCGGGGCCTCGTCGCCTGGCAGCGGGAAGGGACGACGACCGGTCCGGCGCCCTGGCGCTTCGCCGCGCTGCTCCTCGACCCGCCGCGTCCGGCGCTGCGCGCGGCGATCACGGCGCGCTGGGAGGCGATGCTGGCGGCGGGCGCGGTCGAGGAGGTGCGCGCGCTGCTCGCGCTCGGGCCCGATCCCGCGCTGCCGGCGATGCGGGCGCACGGCGTGCCGGAACTCGCCGCCCATCTGGCCGGACGGATCACGCTCGAGGAGGCCGGGCGGCGGGCGGTGCTGGCGATGGGGCGGTACACCAAGCGGCAGGCGACCTGGTTCCGCCACCACCCGCTGGCCGCTCCGTCCGATACGCATACGATCCATGCGCGATTCACCGATCTGGAGCAATTTTCGGAAAGCAAATGGCGCGAGGTCGTGCAATTTATTGACGCGCGGCGTTGACGCGCCGCAGCAAGGAGGATAAGGCTCTTGCCGCCGGCCGGGGCGCGTCCCGGCCGCACGCCGTTTTGAGGAAAGCCGGAACCCCCATGTCCGCCACCGCTCCCGCGACCGCCGCCGACGCCCGGACCATGACGGGCGCCGAGATCGTCCTGCGCGCGCTGAAGGAGCAGGGCGTAGAGGTCATCTTCGGCTATCCCGGCGGCGCGGTCCTGCCGCTCTACGACGCGCTGTTCCAGCAGAACGCGATCCGCCACGTCCTGGTCCGCCACGAGCAGGCCGCGGTGCACGCCGCCGAGGGCTACGCGCGCTCCACCGGCAAGGTGGGCGTCGTGCTCGTCACCAGCGGCCCGGGCGCGACCAACGCCGTGACCGGCCTGGTGGACGCGCTGATGGACTCGGTCCCCGTGGTCTGCCTCACCGGCCAGGTGCCGACCCACCTGATCGGCAACGACGCCTTCCAGGAGGCGGACACCACCGGCATCACGCGCCCCGCCACCAAGCACAACTACCTGGTCAAGGACATCCGCCGCCTCGCCGCGACGGTGCACGAGGCCTTCTACGTCGCGAAGAGCGGCCGGCCGGGGCCGGTGGTGATCGACCTGCCGAAGGACATCCTGATCGGCAAGGGGCCCTACACCGACCCGCCGGCGGAGCCGCACCGCAGCTACCGGCCGCAGACCGAGCCCGACGCGGAGGCGATCCGCCGCGCCGTCGCCCTGCTCAAGCGCGCCGAGCGGCCGGTGGTCTACGCCGGCGGCGGGGTGGTCAACTCCGGCCCGGAGGCGAGCCGGCTGCTCACCGAGTTCGTGCGCATGACGGGGATGCCCTGCACGACGACGCTGATGGCGCTCGGCGCCTTCCCGGCGAGCGATCCGCAGTTCCTCGGCATGCTCGGCATGCACGGGCTCTACGAGGCCAACCTCGCGATGCACGGCTGCGACGTGATGCTGAACGTCGGCGCGCGCTTCGACGACCGGGTGACGGGCAGCCTCGCGCACTTCTCGCCGGGCTCGCGCAAGATCCACGCCGACATAGACCCCTCCTCGATCAACAAGAACGTCAAGGTGGACGTGGCGATCGTGGGCGACGCCGCGCGCGTGCTCGCGGCGCTGATCGAGGCCTGGAAGGCTGACGAGACGCCGCAGGACAAGGCGGCGCTGACCCGCTGGTGGCGCCGGATCGACGAGTGGCGCGCGCGCGACTGCCTGCGCTACCGCCAGGAGGGGCGGATCATCAAGCCGCAGCACGCGGTGAAGCGGCTCTACGAGATCACGAGGGAGCTGGGGCGCGACACCATCATCACCACCGAGGTCGGCCAGCACCAGATGTGGGCCGCGCAGTTCTTCGGCTTCGAGAGGCCGAACCGCTGGCTGACCTCGGGCGGCCTCGGCACCATGGGCTACGGCCTGCCGGCCGCGGTCGGGGCGCAGATCGCCCATCCGGACGCGCTGGTGATCGACATCGCCGGCGAGGCCTCGATCCTGATGAACATCCAGGAGATGGGCACGCTCGCGCAGTACCGCCTGCCGGTGAAGGTGTTCATCCTCAACAACGAGTACATGGGCATGGTGCGGCAGTGGCAGGAGCTGCTGCACGGCGGCCGCTACAGCGAGAGCTACTCCGCCGCGCTCCCCGACTTCGTCAAGCTCGCCGAGAGCTTCCACGCCGTCGGCCTGCGCGCCGAGGCGGCGGACGACCTCGACCGCGTGATCCGCGAGATGCTGGCGGTGGACCGGCCGGTGATCGCCGACATCTGCGTGGACAAGGAGGAGAACTGCTTCCCGATGATTCCCTCCGGCGCGCCGCACAACCAGATGATCCTCGGCCGCGACCAGGAGGGCGGCGCCGCGGGGGTGACGGACGAGGGGAAGGTCCTGGTCTGAGCGGCGCCGCCGCCCGCCCGCCGCGGGGCGGCTTGCCCGCCCCGCGCCTTTTCCCTACACGCCCCCCGCGATCCGTCCCATGCCCGATCCCGCCGACACCGCCCCGCGCGCCGCCACCATCGCCGTCCTCGTCGAGAACGAGGCGGGCATCCTCGCCCGCGTCGTCGGCCTGTTCTCCGGCCGCGGTTACAACATCGAGAGCCTGACCGTCGCCCCGGTGGACGAGGCGAAGCGGATCTCGCGCATCACCATCGTCACCTCGGGGACCGAGATGGTGATCGAGCAGATCAAGGCGCAGCTCGACCGCCTGGTGCCGGTGCACAAGGTCGCGGACCTGACGCTCGAGGGGCCGCACGTCGCGCGCGAGATGGCGCTGATCAAGGTGGTGGGGCGGGGCGAGAACCGGCTGGAGGCGCTGCGCCTCGCCGACGCCTTCCGCGCCTCGGTGGTGGACGCCACGATCGGGAGCTTCGTCTTCGAGCTGACGGGATCGAGCGACAAGCTCGACGCCTTCATCGCGCTGATGCGCCCGCTGGGTCTGGCGGAGGTGTCGCGCACCGGCGTGGTCGCGATCGCGCGCGGCCCCGCCAGCATCCATTCCTGACCATCCACGGCGAAGAGGGGGAAGGGCCCAGCCATGCGCGTCTACTACGACCGCGACGCGGACGTGAACCTGATCAAGGCGAAGAAGGTCGCCGTGATCGGCTTCGGCAGCCAGGGGCACGCCCACGCGATGAACCTGCGCGACTCCGGGGTGAAGGAGGTCGCCATCGGCCTGCGCCCCGGCGGCTCCGCCGGGAAGGCGGAGGCCGCGGGCTTCAAGGTGATTAGCCCGGCCGAGGCCGCGAAGTGGGCCGACGTCGTCATGGTGCTGACGCCGGACGAGGGCCAGGGCGACCTCTACCGCGACCACCTCGGCCCGAACATGAGGCAGGGCGCGGCGCTGGCCTTCGCGCACGGCCTCAACGTCCACTTCAACCTGATCGAGCCGCGCGCCGACCTCGACGTGTTCATGATCGCGCCGAAGGGCCCCGGCCACACCGTGCGCAGCGAGTACCAGCGCGGCGCCGGCGTCCCCTGCCTGGTCGCGGTGCACCAGAACCCCTCCGGCAACGCCCTCGAGATCGCGCTGAGCTACGCGAGCGCCATCGGCGGCGGCCGCGCCGGCGTGATCGAGACCACCTTCAGGGAGGAGTGCGAGACCGACCTGTTCGGCGAGCAGACCGTGCTCTGCGGCGGCCTCGTCGAGCTGATGAAGGCCGGCTACGAGACCCTCGTCGAGGCCGGCTACGCGCCGGAGATGGCCTACTTCGAGTGCGTCCACGAGGTGAAGCTGATCGTGGACCTGATCTACGAGGGCGGCATCGCCAACATGAACTACTCGATCAGCAACACCGCGGAGTACGGCGAGTACGTCACCGGCCCGAAGATCATCACCGACGAGACCCGCAAGGCGATGCGCGAGGCGCTGGCGAACATCCAGTCCGGCCGCTTCGCCCGCGACTGGATGCTGGAGAACAAGGTCAACCAGGCGTCCTTCAAGGCGATGCGCCGCCGCCTCGCCGAGCACCCGGTCGAGCAGGTGGGCGAGAAGCTCCGCGCCATGATGCCCTGGATCAAGAAGGGCGCGCTGGTGGACAAGAGCCGGAACTGAGGCTCCGCCCCGCCGGGCCTCCCCCTCCGCGGGGCGGGGAGGCCCGGTCCGCCGGGCGGCGCGCTCCGCCCGCTCCGCGCTTGCCCCGCGCGCCGCCTCGCGTTACCCTCCCGCCACGATGTCTCCGCGCGCCACCCTCGCCGGCCTGCCCGCCGGGCTTCCCGTCCGGCGCCCGGTCTCGCGCGCCCTCCTTCCCCTCCTCCTTCGACTTAGCCGCCCCTGGGCGTGACGTCCGGCCGCGTGCCGGCACCGCTCAGGGGAACCTGGGAACCCCTGCGTTCACTCAGACGGCAAGTCGCGAAGGACCGCCACCCATGCCCATCCAACACCCGAGCTTCGGCACGCTCGCCGACGACCGCATCATCATCTTCGACACCACGCTGCGCGACGGCGAGCAGTCGCCCGGCTTCTCCATGAACCTCGAGGAGAAGCTGCGGATGGCCGAGGCGCTCGCCGAACTCGGCGTGGACGTGATGGAGGCCGGCTTCCCCATCGCCTCCCCCGGCGACTTCGAGAGCGTGCGCGCCATCGCCGAGCGCTTCGCCAAGGACGGCCCGGTGATCTGCGGCCTCGCCCGCACCTCCCCCGCCGACATCCTGCGCGCCGCGGAGGCGGTGAGGCCCGCCGCGCGCAAGCGCATCCACACCTTCGTCTCCACCTCGCCGCTGCACATGCGCGTCAAGCTGCGCATGGAGCCGGAGGAGGTGCTGGAACTGGTCACCAGCAGCGTCACCCTCGCCCGCCAGCACGCCGACGACGTCGAGTGGTCGGCCGAGGACGGCAGCCGCACCGAGCCCGACTTCCTCTGCCGCTGCGTCGAGGCGGCGATCAAGGCCGGCGCCACCACCATCAACATCCCCGACACCGTCGGCTACGCGCTGCCCGAGGACATGGCGCGCATCTTCACCATGATCCGCGAGCGCGTGCCCGGCGCCGACCAGGTGGTGCTCTCCGCGCACAACCACAACGACCTCGGCCTCGCCGTCGCCAACACGCTGGCCGCCATCCGCGCCGGCGTGCGCCAGGTGGAGTCCACCATCAACGGCATCGGCGAGCGCGCCGGCAACGCCTCGCTCGAGGAGGTGGTGATGGCGCTGCGCACGCGCCGCGACGCCCTGCCCTACCGCAACAACATCCACACGCCGCACATCCTCAGGACCTCGAGGCTGCTCGCCACCATCACCGGCTTCGACGTGCAGCCCAACAAGGCGATCGTCGGCCGCAACGCCTTCGCCCACGAATCGGGCATCCACCAGGACGGCGTGCTGAAGGACAAGTCCACCTACGAGATCATGACGCCGGAGAGCGTCGGCTGGTCCACCTCCTCGCTGGTGATGGGCAAGCACTCCGGCCGCGCCGCCTTCCGCGACAAGCTGAAGGCGCTCGGCTACGAGGGGATCGGCGACAACCAGCTCAACGACGCCTTCCGCCGCTTCAAGGACCTCGCCGACCGCAAGAAGGTCGTCTACGACGAGGACATCGTCGCCCTGGTGGACGACGAGGTGATCCGCCAGCACGACCGCGTGCGGCTCGCCGCGCTGACGGTCGCGACCGGCCTCGGCACCCGCCCGACCGCGACCCTGGCGCTCGAGGTGGACGGCGCGCGCGCCGAGGGGGTGGCGACCGGCGACGGCGCCGTGGACGCCACCTTCAACGCCATCCGCCAGGCCTTCCCGCACGAGGCGACGCTCAAGCTCTTCTCCGTGCAGAGCGTGACGGAGGGCACCGACGCCCAGGCGCGCGTGACCGTGCGGCTGGAGGAGAACGGCAAGATGGTGGACGGCCAGGGCGCGGACAGCGACACCATCGTCGCCTCCGCCCGCGCCTACGTCCACGCGCTCAACAAGCTGCTGGTGAAGCGGCTGCGGACGGAGCCGCCGGCAGCGCTCCGGGCCTAGAGCCGTTTTCGCTCGGCCGTGCTCGCTGCAACGGCTCTCGCTCGTCGTCTGCCGAGCCGATTCACGCTCCCGGCTGTTCCCGGCCGTCCGCGATCGGCTCTAGGGCTGCCGCGCGGGGCGAAGCCCGGCCGGCCCGGGCTTCACCCCATCTCGAGCACGTCCATCATCCCGTAGAGGCCGGGCGGCTTCCCGATCAGCCAGAGCGCCGCGCGCACCGCGCCCGTCGCGTAGACCCGCCGGTCGAAGCTGCGGTGGCTGAGGGCGATGTGCTCGCTCGTCCCGGCGAAGAGCAGCGTGTGCTCGCCCACCACCTGGCCGCCGCGCAGCGCCGCGAAGCCGATCGCGCCCGTCCGGCGCGCGCCGGTGTGGCCGTCGCGCCCGCTCTCCCGGCCCACCTCCTCGAGCGTCGTCCCGCGCCCGCGCGCCACGGCGCGGCCGAGCGCGATCGCGGTGCCGGAGGGCGCGTCCACCTTCTGGCGGTGGTGCATCTCGACGATCTCGGCGTCGTACTGCTCCGCCGGCAGGGCGGCCGCCATCCGCTCGGCGATGGCGAGAACCAGGTTCACGCCCGGGGCGAAGTTCGCCGCGTAGCAGATCGGGGCGCGCCGCGCCGCCTCGACCACCGCCGCCTCGTCCGCCGCCGAGAGGCCGGAGGTGCCGAGCACCAGCGGCCGGCCGGTGCGGGCGGCCAGCGCGGCGTGGGTGGCGGCGGCGGAGCCGTGGGTGAAGTCGATCACCGCCTCGCTCGCCGCGAACAGCGCCTCCGCGTCGGGCAGCACCGTGATCCCCGGCGGCGGCGCCTGCGTCGAGCCCGGACGCATCGTGCCCCCGACCAGCGTCGCGCCGGCGGCGACCACCTCCTCGGCCAGCAGCCTGCCCATGCGGCCGGCGATGCCGGCGATGCCGATGCGGACGGACATGGCGGGACGGGCCTCCCCGTGCTGGTGCTGATCGCTCGGTCGAGGCGCGACACTCCGCGCCGGCCCGCCCCCGGTCAAGCCGCCGCCGCGGGCGCGATCAACTCTTCTTCATGGCGGGACGCGAAAGGGGCGGGCCCGCCCGGGCCCGCCCCCGCCAGCCGATCCCGGACCGGCCGCTCAGGCCGCGTCCCAGTAGGGCCGCGTGCCGTAGTAGTCGGACACGCGCTGGCCCCAGGCGCGGTCGTTCCAGTCGATGTCCTCGTTCGCCGCGTAGCTCGGCGCGCCCTCGAGCCGGCGGCGGTCGAGGTCCACCACGTAGCCGCCCAGGGCGGTGTCGCAGTCGAGGACCGACCACGGCAGCGGGTGGTAGCGCTCGCCGATGCCGAGGAAGCCGCCGAAGCTCATCACGGCATAGGCGACCTTGCCCGAGACCTTGTCGATCATGACGTCGTACACGGTGCCGAGCCGCTCGCCGGCGCGGTCGTAGACCGCCGTGCCGTTGACCTTGTCGGCGGCGATCAGGCGGGCGGTCTCGTCGCGGGCCACGTCGCCGCGGGCGTCGCGGGGGGCGTCGGCGGCATGCGCGCCGCCGGCCCCGGACCTTGTCCGGTCGCTCATGGGGGTCTCCTGTCGGGATGGGGGGAGAGGGGGGCGGGCGGCGGCACGGATGGGACCGCTTCCGCACCGCCGCCTGCCGAGACCGCCGCTGGGGGGATGCGGCGGATGCCACGCAAACGCCGCATCCCCGCCAGGGTTCCGGATGGCCGAATCGGCCGGAACGGCGGAGGCCCGCGCCGAAGGCGCAGCAGGGGCCGGGGGACATCCCCACCGCTCCGGCCGCAGCCTTCACCGCCCTGTCACGGTCCGGTCATTGCCGCGTCACCCCGACGGCGGTAGAGCGGATCCGGCCGACGGGGCCGGCGGGGGATGGATTGGCGGGCCTGCGTCTCTGCCCGATCGCGCCTTCGCCGGCCGGTCCACTCCGCGGCCGCCCGCCGCTACCCACCGCGCCACGCCAAGACCCGCACCGCCGAGATGGACGCCGCCGCCCGCATCTCGCCCGAGGAGGCCCTCCGGCCCCGCCGGCTGCGCCGGCGCAAGCCGCTGCGCTTCACCCCCTGGCTGCCCGGCGCCGCCTGGTCGGACGTGCTCGATGTGCGGCCGCAGGGCGGGCGGCTGCGCGCGGTGCGGCGCATCGCCCTCGCGCTGGCGCTGACCGCCCTCTGCATCCCCGTCCAGGCCCTCCTCCTCCTGCTGCCGGGGCGCGGGCGGATCGTCTTCCCCCGGCTCTACTGGGCGGGGATGTGCCGCGCGATCGGGCTGAAGGTGCGGGTCGTCGGCCGCCCCGCGGCGGAGGCGCGGCCGGTGCTCTACCTCGCCAACCATTCCTCCTGGCTCGACATCCTGGTGCTCGGCGGCGTGCTGGAGGCCTGCTTCGTGGCGAAGACCGAGGTCGGGACCTGGCCGCTGGTCAGCACCGTCGCCAGGCTCGGCCGCACCGTCTTCGTCAGCCGCAACCGCAGGCGGACCGGCACGGAGGCGGAGCAGATGCGCGCCCGTCTCGCCGCCGGCGACAGCCTGATCCTCTTCCCCGAGGGGACGAGCAGCGACGGCACGCGCGTCCTGCCCTTCCGCTCCTCCTTCCTCGCCGTCGCCGACGCGGCGCGGCAGGTCCAGCCGGTCTCGCTCGTCTACGACCGGCTGGGCGGGCTGCCGGCCTGCCGGCGCGACCGGCCGCTCTTCGCCTGGTACGGCGACATGGACATCGCCACCCATCTCTGGCGCCTGGCGCGGCGCAGCGGCGCGCGCGCGACGGTGCTGCTGCACGAGCCGGTGGACCCCCGCGCCTTCCCCGACCGCAAGGCCCTGACCACCGCGGTCGCCGAGGTGGTGGCCGAGGGCGCCGCGGCGCTGCGCCAGAACCGCGCCGTCGCCCCGCTGCGCCCGACGCCGCCGGTCGCCGGCCGCCCGGCGCCGGCCGGGCTCGTCGCCGAAGCGGCGCAATGACCGAGGAGCCGCGGCCGGCGACGGCCGCGCAATTCGGCGCTTGACCGGGGCGGGCCGCATCCCCGAGGATTCGCGCCATGGGACGCCGCCACGCCCCGCGCCGGATCGCTTGACCCGGGCCCGTGCGGAACGCATCTCCCCCGTCGTGACCCGCCCCCTCGGAGGCGGTCGGGCGGAGCTTTCCCCGGCATGACCGAATCCCTCGCCGGCGCCCCCGCGCGGATGCGGCGCCTGTTCGTCCGCACCTGGGGCTGCCAGATGAACGTCTACGACAGCGCCCGCATGGCGGACGTGCTGGCCCCCCTCGGCTACGCGCCGGCGGAGGCGCCCGAGGGCGCCGACATGGTGATCCTCAACACCTGCCACATCCGCGAGAAGGCGGCCGAGAAGGTGTTCTCCGAGCTCGGCCGGCTGCGCGCGCTCAAGGAGCGGCGCGCCGCCGAGGGCGGGCGGATGGTGATCGCCGTCGCCGGCTGCGTCGCCCAGGCCGAGGGGGCGGAGATCACCGCCCGCGCCCCCTGGGTGGACATCGTCCTGGGGCCGCAGACCTACCACCGCCTGCCGGAGATGGTGGCGCGCGCCGCCCGCGCCGCCGGCGCCGTCGTCGAGACCGACTTCCCGGTCGAGGACAAGTTCGACCACCTGCCGGAGCAGGCCGCGCCGCAGGGGGCGACCGCCTTCCTCACCGTGCAGGAGGGCTGCGACAAGTTCTGCTCCTTCTGCGTCGTCCCCTACACGCGCGGCGCCGAGTTCTCCCGCCCCGCCGCCGCGGTGATCGCCGAGGCGCGGCGCCTGGTCGCGCAGGGCGCGCGCGAGATCACGCTGCTCGGCCAGAACGTGAACGCCTGGCATGGCGAGGCGCCGGACGGCGCCGGGGAATGGCGGCTCGGGCGGCTGCTGCGGGCGCTGGCGGAGATCCCGGGCCTCGCGCGCCTGCGCTACACCACCTCCCACCCGCGCGACGTGGACGCGGAGCTGGTCGCGGCCCATCGCGACCTCCCCGGGCTCATGCCGTTCCTGCACCTTCCCGTGCAGTCGGGCTCGGACCGCATCCTGCGCGCGATGAACCGCGGCCACACGGCCGCGGACTACCTCCGCCTGGTCGAGCGGCTGCGCGCGGCGCGGCCCGACCTCGCGCTCTCCTCCGACTTCATCGTCGGCCACCCCGGCGAGACGGAGGCGGATTTCCGCGCCACGCTCGATCTCGTGCGCGCGGTCGGCTTCGCCCAGGCCTTCTCCTTCAAGTACTCGGCGCGGCCTGGAACTCCGGCCGCGGCGGCGCCACATCAGGTGCCGGAGCCGGCCAAGGAGGCGCGCCTGGCCGAGCTCCAGGCGCTGCTCAGGGAGCAGCAGCAGGCCTTCAACCGCTCGCGCGTCGGCATGGGCTTCGATGTCCTGTTCACCGGTCCCGGCCGCCATCCGGGCCAGATCGTCGGGCGCTCGCCCTGGCTGCAGCCCGTCCACGTCCGCGGACCGGCCGCGCTGATCGGCCGCGTCGCGCCGGTGACCGTGCTCGCCGCCCATCCCAACTCCCTCTCGGCCGCGCTGCGGGACCAGCACGAGGCGGCCGCGGAGACCACCCGCCACCCCAACCCGGAGGAAGAGGAGCGCATCAGCGCTTGACCACCATCCCCGCCATCCCGCTGCGCAACCCCGCGGAGGCCCGGCTGTCGCCGCGCCCCGCCCCCGTCGCCCCCCTCGCCGACCACCAGCACCGTTCCGTCACCCTGCAGTTCGACGACAACGCGCTGCTGCCGATGCTCTACGGGGAGCACGACCGCCACCTCGCCCGCATCGAGCAGGCGCTCGGCGTCCGCCTGGCCTCGCGCGGCAACCGGCTCTCCATCGCCGGCAGCCCGGAGCGGACGGAACTCGCCGAGGCGGCGCTGCTCGCCCTGTGGAAGCGGCTCGAGCGCGGCCAGCCGGTCGGCACCGCCGAGGTCGAGGCGGCGCTCCGCCTCGCCGAGGGCGGCGCCGAGCAGGGCGAGCCGCGCCTGCCGCTCGCCGACCTGCCGGCGATCCGCACGCGCAAGGGCGCGATCGCGCCGCGCAGCGCCGGCCAGGCCGCCTACATCGAGATGCTGGCGCGCCACGAGATGGTCTTCGGCATCGGCCCGGCCGGCACCGGCAAGACCTACCTCGCCGTGGCGCAGGGCGTGGCGCTGCTGCAGACCGGGCGGGTGGACCGCATCGTGCTCAGCCGGCCGGCGGTCGAGGCGGGCGAGCGGCTCGGCTTCCTGCCGGGCGACATGAAGGAGAAGGTGGACCCCTACCTCCGCCCGCTCTACGACGCGCTGCACGACATGCTCCCCGCCGAGCAGGTCGCGCGCCGCATCGCCTCGGGCGAGATCGAGATCGCGCCGCTCGCCTTCATGCGCGGCCGCACCCTCGCGCACTGCTACGCCATCCTCGACGAGGCGCAGAACACCACGCCGGCGCAGATCAAGATGTTCCTCACCCGGATGGGCGAGGGCTCGCGCATGGTGATCACCGGCGACCCGAGCCAGGTGGACCTGCCCCCCGGCCAGCCGAGCGGCCTCGCCGAGGCGCTGCGGACGCTGGAGGGGGTGGAGGGCATCGCCGTCGCGCGCTTCGGCGACCGCGACGTGGTGCGGCATCCCCTGGTGGCGCGCATCGTCGCGGCCTATGACCGGGCCGAGGCGGGCCGCGGCCCGTCGGAGTTCGACCGGCGCCCGGGCGGAGGGGGCGCGAAGAAGGAGAGGGATGGAACCGCGAAGTAGCCGTCCCGGCCGCGCGCCCGCGGAGACGCGGGCGGTGACGGCCGGGCCCCGGAGGGAGGCGCCGCCGGAGGTGGACGTCTCCGTGATCCTCGCGGCGCCGGGCTGGCGCGCCGCGGTGCCCCGCGTCGAGCGCCTGGCCCGGCGGGCGGCCGAGGCCGCGCTCCGCGAGGCCGGGCGGGGCGGGGCGATCACCGTGCTCCTCGCCGGCGACCGCGAGTTGCGCCGCCTGAACGGGCGCCACCGCGGCAAGGCGAAGCCCACCAACGTGCTGAGCTTCCCGGGCGCGGCGCCGCCGCATCTCGGCGACCTCGCGCTCGCGCTCGGCGTGGTGCGCCGCGAGGCGCGGGCGAACCGCCGGCCGACGCACGCCCACCTCGCGCACCTCGTCGCCCACGGCGCGCTGCACCTCGCCGGCCACGACCACCTGCACGCCGGCGAGGCGCGGCGGATGGAACGCGCCGAGGCGCGGGTGATGCGCCGCCTCGGCCTGCCCAACCCCTGGCGGGGGGCGACGTGATGGGCGAGGACGGACCGCACCCGCCGCGCGACGGCGGCGGCAGTCCCACCGGGCCGGAGCGCGGCCTGTTCTGGCGCCTCCAGGGCCTGCTGCGCCGGCGCGAGGCCGAGAGCGTCCGCGACCGCGTCGAGGAGCTGATCGAGGGCCGCGCCGAGGACGCGAACGGCGGCCGCCGCGCCGCGGCCGAGGAGCTCGACGCGCACGAGCGGGTGCTGCTGCGCAACGTGCTGCGCCTGCGCGGCAAGACCGCCTACGACGTGATGGTGCCGCGCGCCGACATCACGGCGATGCCGGAGAACCTGACGCTCGACCAGGCGATCCGCCTGATCCAGCGCGAGGGCCACAGCCGCTACCCGGTGTTCCGCGAGAACCTCGACGACATCGTCGGCATGGTCCACATCAAGGACGTCTTCGCCGCGATCGGGCGCGAGCAGCAGGGCCAGCCCTTCAGCCTGAAGGCGATCCTGCGCAAGCCGCTCTTCGTCGTCCCCTCGGTGCCGGTGCTCGACCTGCTGCTGCAGATGCGCCAGGCGCGCATCCACATGGCCCTGGTGGTGGACGAGTACGGCGGCATTGACGGCCTGATCACCATCGAGGACCTGGTCGAGACCATCGTCGGCGACATCAGCGACGAGCACGACGAGCCGGCGCCGCCGCAGATCGTCGAGCGGCCGGACGGCACGCTGGAGCTCGACGCGCGCACCCCGGTCGAGCTGTTCGAGAGCCGGCTCGGCGCGGTGCTGACCGCCGAGGAGCGCGCCGCCGACATCGACACGGTGGGCGGGCTCGTCTTCACCCTCGCCGGCCGCGTGCCGGCGCGGGGCGAGCTGATCTCGCACCCCTCCGGGCTGGAGTTCCAGGTGCTGGAGGCCGATCCGCGGCGCATCCGCCGGCTGCGGGTGCGCCGCCCGGGCATGGGGCCGCCCGCCGGCGCGCCGCAGCCGGGTTCCCTGCCCCCGGGCGCCTCGCCGCCGCCGCCGGACTCGATGCCGCGGGCGGCGGAGTAGGCGGCCCGCCCACCGGCGCCCCGCCGCGTCCGTTCCGGACCGGGGAGGTCCGCACGGGACGGGTGGACGCGACGGGGCGGCCTCGAGGGGCGCTCGGCAATCCGGGCATGCCGGTCTGGCTCGGCCTCCTGCGTTAGGAGGGCAGATCGCGGACGGCTGGAACGGCCGGAAGCGCGACCCTGCTCGGCCAACGACGAGCGGGAGCCGTGCAGCGAGCACGGCCAAGCGAAAACGGCGCCAGCGAGCGCTATCGCCGCGCCGCCGCCTCCGCGACCGGGGCCGACCCCCCGACGCCGGCCGCCGCCAGCGCGCGCAGCACGATGCCCTCGGTGAGGATCTGCGGCAGCACCTCAGGCGGCCCGCCGTCGGCGGGATAGATCAGGTAGAGCGGCACGCCCTCGCGCCCATGCGCGCGCAGCAGGGCGCCGACCGCCGGATCGCCGCGCGTCCAGTCGGCCTTCAGGTAGGCGACGCGGCCGGCGGCGAAGGCCGCGCGCACCGCCGCGGCGCGCAGCGCCACGCGTTCGTTGACCTGGCAGCTGAGGCACCAAGCGGCGGTGGCGTTGACGAAGACCGGCCGGCCCTCCGCGCGCAGCGCGGCGAGGCGGGCCTCGGACCAGGGTTCGGCGCCGTCCGCCGCGTCCGGGGCGGCGGCGGAGGCCGCGGCGGAAGCGGAAGGGGCGACGGTCAGGCCGGGCAGCAGGGCAGTGGCGGCGAGCGCGGCGGCGAGCGCGAGGCCGGCACCGATCCGGCCGGCGCGGACCCCGCCCGCGCGCTGCGCCGCGCCGAGCGCCCAGGCGCCGAAGCCGACCAGCACGCCGCCGAGCAGCGCGACCAGCACCCCGTCCGGCCCCGCCTGCTGCGCCAGCACCCAGACGAGCCAGGCCGCCGCGCCGAACATCGGGAAGGCGAGGCCCTGGCGCAGCCGCTCCATCCACGGCCCGGGCCGCGGCAGGGCGCGGGCGAGCCCGGGCGCGGCCGCCAGCGCCGCCGAGGGCGCGGCGAGGCCGAGGCCGAGGGCGAGGAACACCGCGAGCGTCGCCGCCGGGTCCATCGCCAGCGCCGCGCCGATCGCGGCGGCCATGAAGGGCGCGGTGCAGGGCGTGGCGAGCAGCACCGCGAGCACGCCGGTCGCGGCGCTGCCGAGCAGCGTGCCGTGGCGGCGCGCGGCGATCCCGCCCGCAACGTTGGCCGCGGCGGCCACCGGCGCCCCGCCATGGCCCAGCGCATAGACGCCGGCGAGGTTGAGCCCGACGGCGAGCATCAGCCAGGCCATGCCGGCGACGAAGGCCGGGGCGGTGAACTGGAAGCCCCAGCCGGCCGCCGCCCCGGCCGCGCGCAGCCCGAGCAGCAGCCCGCCGAGCGCCGCGAAGGCGGCGACGACGCCGAGCGTGTAGCCCATCGCCTCGCGCCGCACCGCGCCGCGCGCCGCGCCGGCGAGCCGCGCCAGCCCCAGCGCCTTCATCGCCAGCACCGGGAAGACGCAGGGCATCAGGTTGAGCAGCAGGCCGCCGAGCAGCGCCAGGCCGATCGCCTGCCACAGCGCCGACGCAGCCGCGGGCGCCGCCGCGGCGGCCGCGACGGGGGCGGCCAGGGCGAAGGCGGCGCGCCGCCCGCCGCCATCGGTGATCGCCAGCACGCCGGAGAGGGATCCGGGGAGGGCGGCGGCGCTCTCGGCGCGGGTGAGGGCGAGGGCGAGGCCGCCCACGCGCACCGTCAGGCGCTGCGGCGCGGCGTGGTCGAGCGCGTCGGGCGCGTCGGGGAAGAAGAAGGCCTCGCGCACCGTGGCCGGCGACAGGCCGGGGCCGTCGAGGAGGAGCCGCGCCGCCCGGCCGGGCCCGGCCTCGACGCGTGCCGCCCAGGGCGCGGGGCGGGGCTGCGCCGCCTCGGCGGCGGCGAAGAGCGGCGCGAGGGCGGGATCGGGGCGGGCCGCGGCCGCGACCGGGAGGTCGAGACGGAACCGGCCCGTCTCCGGGATGCAGATCTGCTCGCAGACGAGCCAGGTGGCCTCGGCCTCGACCGGAAGCGAGCCGCCGGGGGCGAGCCCCGCCGGCGGGGTGACGCGCAGCGGCAGCAGGACCTCGCCCTGGTAACCGAAGTTCACGAGCGGGCCGTAGGGGATGCGCTGCGGGGCGGGCCACTCGATCGGGCCGGCGGCGGCGCCTTCCGGCAGGCGCAGCATGATCTCGGGCGGGGCGCCGGCGTCGCCGGCGTTCTTCCAGTAGGTGTGCCAGCCGGGGGCGAGGCGCAGGCGCAGCCCGATCCGGAACGGTTCGTCCGGCGCGACGGCCGCGGCCTCCGCCGCCAGGGTGGCGGTGGCGCGCGGCGAGACGACGGGCGCGCTCTCGAGCGCCAGGGCGGGCGGCGGGACGGCGCCGAGGGCGGCGAGCAGGGCCAGGGCGGCGAGGAAGAGGCGCATCGCGGCCGGATAGAACGGGACGGGAGGCGCCCCGGACAAGCCCCGATCGGCGCGGGACTGCCGCGCCCGCGCCGCACCCCGCCCGGGGCGGCCGGCAGCGCCGTCCGGGGCCTGCCATGCCGGTCGCCGTGCCTGCCGGCGATCGTGCGCGCGAGCGGAACCCCTGCCCGCGGCCGGTCCCGCCGCCGCGCCAGGCGCGCGGGCGCAGGGGTCGGCCGCCGGTGCGATCGCGCCCCCGGCCGGCGGCTACTCCCCGCCGAGGAAGTCGCGGGTCCAGGCGGCGTAGCGCTCCTCCCGCATCAGGCGCGCCATGAAGCCGGAGGGCGGCAGGCCGGGGAGGTCCGCCGGCTTCACGCCCTCGCGCAGCGCCTTCAGCGTCGCGTGCACCGCCTGCGCCGCGGCGGCGATTCCCTGGTGCCCCTGCAGCGCGATCCGCACCCGGTGCGCGGCGAGGAGCGCGCGGTCGGCCAGCTCGCCCTCGATGCTGCCGAGGATCAGCGGCAGCCGCGTCGCCTCGGCGATCGCGGCGAGCTGCGCCCGCGTCTTCACGCCGGTGAAGAAGAGCGCGTCGGCGCCCGCCGCCTCGTAGGCCCGGGCGCGGGCGATCGCCTCCTCGACGCCGGCGATCTGCACCGCCCCGGTGCGGGCGACGACGAGGAAGGCCGGATCGTCCCGCCCGGCCAGCGCGGCGCGGATCTTGCCGAGCCCCTCCTCGCGCGAGACGAGCTGCGGCTTGGCGGCGCCGTGGGGCTGGGGGAGCAGCGTGTCCTCGATGGTGGCGGCGGCGATGCCGGCGGCCTCGACCTCCTGGATCGTGCGCATGGCGTTGAGCGCGTTGCCGTAGCCGTGGTCCGCGTCCACCAGCACCGGCAGGTCGGGGGCGGCGCGGCAGATGCGGCGGCACTGCTCGGCGAACTCGGAGAGCGTCACCAGGATCAGGTCGGGCGCGCCGAGCACCGCGAGCGAGGCGGTGGAGCCGGCGAACATGCCGAGCTCGAAGCCGATGTCCTGCGCGATGCGCGCCGAGAGCGGATCGTACACCGACGCGGGATGGTGGCACGCCGCGCCGGCGAGGAGGGCGCGCACGCGCTCGCGGCGGCGGGTGGCGGTGGTGGACATCGGCGGCGTTTCCCCTGGCGGTCGGTCCGGCTGGCGCGCCACTCTGCCCGAGGGCGGGCCGGCCGGCGAGTGCCGCGGCGCCGGTTGCCCGCGGCGCGGCCAGGGCGCTTGATGCGGCTCCCCGCGTCTGCGACACAGGAAACGGAATGAGCGGCAAGGTCGTCAGCCTCGTCCGGGCCAGCGGCTCCGACGACACGATGTGGGCGGTGGTGGCCCGGGTGGGGAAGGCAAGCCAGGTGGCCGAGATCTACCGGAGCCGCGCCGCCGCCCTCGCCGATCGCGACTGGCGCGAGCAGCAGGTGCGGGCCTACGCGTCCTTCCTGCAGAGTTGCGGACGGCCGGTGCCGTTCTACAGCGTCGCGCCGATCCGGCGTGCCGACCTGCCCCGGCGCTGGCGGCCCCTGCCGGCGCTCGGCTTCCTCCAGGGCTGAGGGCCGCTTTCGCGCGGCCGTGCCCGCGGCAACGGCTCTCGCGCGTCGCTTGTCGAGCGCCAGTCCGCTGGCGATTGGCCCCTTGCCGGTCGCGGGCAGACGGCACCAGGCCGCGCGGCGGTTCCTCAGGCGCCGCCTTGCCGGCCGGCCGGCGCGCCGCCGCCGTGCACGACGCCGAGCTCCAGCGCGGCGCGGTGCAGCCGGGCGGCGAATTCCCCCTCCGGCCCGAGGTCGGGCGGCGGCGGCAGGGCCCTCATCGCGTCGAGCAGCGCGGTGCTGGCCGGGATCAGCACGCCGCAGGCGACCGCGAACTCGGGATCGGCGTCCGCCACCCGCGCCGCGAAGGGCAGGCCCGGGCGGGCGATGGAGGCGAGCGTCTCGTCCATCAGCCGCACCGGGGCGCCCGCGCCCATCTCGTCGAGCAGGACGCCGCCTTCCGGGTGCCGGTCGCGGATCCGGAACAGCGACAGGCGCGAGGCGCGCAGCGCGGCGAGCAGGCGCGCGCGCTCGGAGCCCGCCTCCGGCCGCGGGCGGAGCTGCGCCGCGTAGCGGTCGATGCCGCGCGGCAGGCGCCCGACCGCGGCGTAGAGGCCGAGATCGTAGAGCAGCACCGCCGCCGCCTCGTGCGGCACCGCCGGCTGCCGCCCGTCCCAGAGGCCGAGGTAGCGGGCATGGGCGACGACGCTCGGCCGCGGCACATGGGCGAGCGCGGCGGTCTGCATCTCCAGCCGCAACGCGGCGAGGCGGCGGTAGCGCTCGATCGGCGAGAGCGCGGGCGCGGCGGGATCAGACAGGGGGCCTCACTCCGAGCCGCCGCGCCGTGGCGAGGATCGAGTCCCAGGTGTCGCGCTGCAGCGGCACGCCGTTGGCGAGGCGCTCGGCGCGGGTGCGGGCCTCCGGCTCGCCGGGGGCGAGGACCTCGCCGCCCGGCGTGGCGGGGCGGCTCGCCTTGACCCAGTCCACATAGGCGCGGCCGGCGCGCTGGAATTCCGCCTGCGTGCCGAAATGCGCGGGCGAGAGGTAGATCGAGAGCATGCCGTTGGCGATGCGCCCGCGCTCCTCGACGGGGCCGGAGGTGCCGCCGCCGGTCAGCGCGCCGGCGAGCAGCTCGCACATCAGGGCGAGGCCCGAGCCCTTGTGCTCGCCGAAGGCGCGGATCGCGCCCCGGCCGTTGGCGGGGCTGCGCGGGCCGACGCGCTCGTAGGGGCCGTAGAGGGTGTGGGGGTCGCCGGAGAGGCGGCCGTCGGGCTCGATCAGCGCATCGGGCGGCAGCGGCTTGCCGCCGTTGGAGGCGACGAGGACCTTGCCCTCGGCGACGAGGGAGGTGGCGAAGTCGAGCACGACGGGGCGGCCCTCGAGCGGGACGCCGATGGCGATCGGCGCGGTGGAGAAGCGCCGCTCCACGCCGCCGAAGGGGGCGACCAGGCAGGAGCCGGCGACGTTGACGAAGTGGATCGAGATCAGGCCGGCGGCGACGGCGCGCTCCGCGTAGTCGCCGACGCGGCCGATGTGGCCGGCGTTGCGCAGGCCGACGATGCAGGTGCCGTGCCGCTGCGCCCGCTCGATGCCGAGGGCGACGGCCTGGGGGGCGACGGTCTGGCCGAAGCCCCACTGGCCGTCGAGGAGGAGGAAGGTGCCGCCGTCGGTGACGGTCTCGACCGTCCGGCCCTTCACGACGTAGCCGGATTCCAGCCACTCGACGTAGCGCGGCACGCGGGCGACGCCGTGGCTGTCGTGGCCGGCGAGGTTGGCGCCGAGGAGGTGGGCGGCGATGCGCCCGGCCTCGGCGGCATCGCAGCCGGCGGCGAGGAAGATGTCGCGCACGAGGGATTCGAGCGCGTCGGCGCCGATCCGCACCGGGGCGGCCTGGCTGTCCATGGGCAGGTGGTCCTGACTCGGTCCTTCGGCGTCCGGTTAGCAGGACGGGGCGGCGCCGTCATCCCGGCGCGGGCGTCGTCCGGCCCGCGCGCTCACGGCATCGCCGCGATCTTCCGCGCGCCGGCGGCGAGGTGGCGCATGTAGGTCGGCGTGGTCAGCATCTCCGAGACGCAGACATGCGGCGGCAGGGTGGCGACGAAGACCGCCATGGCGGCGAGGTCCTCGGGCTGGAGCAGCCGCGCGACGTCCTCCGGCGGCACCGGCTCGGGGCGGTTCTCGAGGATCGGGGTCGCGACCTCGCCCGGGCAGATGCAGGTGGAGCGGATGTTGTGGATGCCGTTCTCCTGGTTGATCGCCTCCGACAGCGCGACCAGGCCGTGCTTGGCGGCGATGTAGGCCGGGCCGGAGAGGAAGGAGACGCGCTTGCCGGCCATCGAGGCGATCTGGATGATCAGGCCCCCGCCCTTCGCCTTCATCCCCGGCAGCACCGCGACCGAGGTCATGAAGGGCGCGGTGAGGTTGCCCTCGATCATCATCCGGATCGCGTCCGGCGTGAGCTGGTGCAGGTAGCGCCGCTTCAGGTTCACGCCGGCGTTGTTGACCAGGATGTCGGGGGTGGCGCCGAGGGACTCCGCGATCGTCGCCAGCGCGCGCCCGATCTGCGCCGCGTCGGTCAGGTCGGCGGGCACGATCAGCGCGCTGCCGGCCGGCATCATCCCCGCAGTCTCGTGCAGCGGGGCCTCGCGCCGGCCTGTCAGCGCGACGCGCGCGCCCTCCCGCGCGAAGGCGACGGCGATGGCGCGGCCGATGCCGGAGCCGGCGCCGGTGACCCAGGCGATCCTGCCTTCCAGCCTTCCCCCGCTCACAGCACGCGGCCCGTCCGCGGCTCGATCAGGTGCATCTGGTTGAGGTCGGCGGCGAACGGCATCTTGCGCCCGCGCTCGGCCGGCACGGCGGGGTCGAGCCGCGCCGTCACCTCGTTGCCCTGCAGCGAGAAGATCACCAGCGTCTCCATTCCCAGCGGCTCGATCACCTCGGGCGCCGCCTCGAAGGTGGCGATGTTCGGGCGGTCGAGGTTCTTCGGCTCCGTCAGGTGCTCCGGACGGATGCCGAACAGCACCTCGCCCCCGGCGAGGGGGGCGTAGCGCTGGGTGCGCTCCGCCGGCACCGGCAGCACGATGTCGCCGGGGAGGCGGAGGCGCAACGCCCCGGCGCCGTTCTCGAGCCGCGCCGGGATCATGTTCATCGCCGGCGAGCCGATGAAGCCGGCGACGAAGCGCGTCGCCGGACGATGGTAGAGCTCCTGCGGCGTGCCGACCTGCTCGATGATGCCCTGGTTCATCACCACCACGCGGTCGGCGAGGGTCATCGCCTCCACCTGGTCGTGGGTGACGTAGACCGTGGTGGTGCGGACCGTCTGGTGCACCTTCTTGATCTCGACGCGCATCTGCACGCGCAGCTTGGCGTCGAGGTTGGAGAGCGGCTCGTCGAACAGGAACACCTTGGGGTCGCGCACGATGGCGCGGCCCATGGCGACGCGCTGGCGCTGCCCGCCGGAGAGCGCCTTGGGCTTGCGGTCGAGCAGCTCGCCGATGTCGAGGATGCGCGCCGCGTTCTCCACCCGGCGGCGGATCTCGTCCTTCGGGAAGCGCCGCAGCGTGAGCCCGAAGGCCATGTTCTCGTACACCGTCATGTGCGGGTAGAGCGCGTAGTTCTGGAACACCATGGCGATGTCCCGGTCGCGCGGCGGGATGTCGTTGACCACCATGCCGCCGATCGCGATCTCGCCCGAGGAGATCTCCTCCAGCCCCGCGATCATGCGCAGCGTGGTGGACTTGCCGCAGCCCGAGGGGCCGACGAGGACGACGAACTCCTCGTCGGCGATCTCGAGGTCGATGCCCTTCACCGCCTGGACGCCGCCCTCGTACTCCTTGACGACCCTACGGAGCGATACCTGCGCCATCGTGGACTTGCCCCTAGCCCTTGGTTGCGCCGGCGGTCAGGCCGGCGATGTAGTAGTCCATCAGGAAGGCGTAGATCAGCAGCGGCGGCAGCGCCGCCATGATCGCGCCGGCCATGATCATGCCCCACTGGAAGGTGTCGCCCCGGATCAGGTCGGAGACGATGCCGACGGTGAGCACCATCTGCTCCGAGCTGACCAGGAACACCATCGGATAGAGGAACTGCGCCCAGGAGACGGTGAAGGCGAAGATCGTGGCCGCCAGGATCCCGGGCAGCGCCACGGGGATGAAGATCTTCCACAGCATCTGGAAGTGGTTCGCGCCGTCGATCAGCGCCGCCTCGTCCAGCTCCTTCGGTATGGAGCTGAAGTAGCCGATCATGATCCAGGTGCAGAACGGCACCGTGATCGTCGGGTAGAGCAGCACCATGGCCCAGAGGTTGTTGTAGAGGCCGAGGCTGCCGATGGTCTGGAACAGCGGGATGAACAGCAGCGTCTCCGGCACCAGGTAGGTGAGGAACACGCCGGTGGCGAGCGTGGCGCTGCCCCAGAAGCGCATGCGGGCCAGCGCGAAGGCGGCGAGCAGCGAGATCACCATGGTGATCGCCACCGTGGACAGCGTGACGATCACCGAGTTGAGGAAGTGCCGCGGGTAGCTGCCGTGGTTGAGCAGCGCCCAGTAGTTCTCGAGCGTCGGGCTCTGGACGATCCACGGGTTGTTCGACAGGTCGGCGATCTCCGCGCTGCTCTTCAGGCTGGTCATCAGCATGTGGAAGGGCGGCGTGAGGAAGAACACCACGAACACCGCGAGCGCGACGTAGGCGCCGATCAGCGCCCAGCGTCGCTCGCGCCGGATGCTGCCGACCTTGCGGTAGAGCGGGGCGGCCGGGGCCGCTGTCGCCTCGGCGGCGGCGGTGACGCTCATCCGGCCATCTCCCTGGAACGGCGGGTGACGTCGCGCAGCACGAACACCGCGAGCAGCGCGAGCACCGGGAACATGAACAGCGACACCGCGGCGCCGAGCGGGATGTCGCCCGACTGGATGCCGACCTGGAAGGCGTAGGTGCCGAAGATGTGCGTCCTGTCCTGCGGCCCGCCGTTGGTCAGGATCCGCACGATGTCGAAGTTGGCGAAGGTGACGATCAGGCTGAACAGCACCGTGATGGCGATGATGTTCTTCATCATCGGCACCGTGACGTAGCGCAGCTTCTGCCACCCCGTCGCGCCGTCGATCGCCGCCGCCTCGTAGAGCTGGTCCGGCACGGACTTGAGCGCGGCGAGGTACATGATCATGAAGAAGGGCGCGCCGTACCAGACGTTGACCAGGATCACCGCGAAGCGCGCCCAGCCGGGCTCGCCGAGCCAGGCGACGGGCGGCGCGCCGATCCCCATCAGCATCCAGTTGATCGCGGAGTAGGAGGGATCGAACAGCCACCACCAGGCGAGCGTCGAGATCGCCGGCGGGATCACCCAGGGCACCAGCAGCATGCCGCGCCACTTGCGCTGCCCCTTGGCCGGCAGCGCGTGCAGCACATGCGCGAGGATGAACCCGATCAGCGCCTTCGCCACCACCGCGCCGACGGCGAAGATCACGCTCTGCATGATGACGAGCTGGAACGTCTCGCGCGAGAGCAGGAAGGCGAAGTTGTCGAGGCCGACGAAGCGCGTCATGCGCTTGTTCAGCATCGAGAGGTAGATCGCGTAGAAGAACGGCCAGACCACCAGCCCGCCGATCACCGTGAGCAGCGGCACGGTCAGCACGAAGGCGAGGGTCGAGCGCCGGCGCGCGAGCCTGCGCAGCGCCCCCGGCCGGGCAGGCGCGACGGCGGCCGGGGCAGGCGCCGGCGCCGCGAGGACGTTTCCGTCGGCCATGTGTCTCTCGGCCCTCCCTGAGACCTTCATTCATCCGGCCGCGACCCGGGGCGCCGCCGGTCGCCGGGGCCCGAGCGGAGCCGGGGAACAGCCGCCCGGGCCGGCGGCGGCCCCGCCGGCCCCGCCGGCGGGGCGAAGCGGGCGGCGCGCCGCCCGCGGCCTCAGCCGCGCTTGAAGCCCTCGACCTCCCGCTCGGCCCAGGCGAGCACGCGGTCCATCGGCTCCCGGTTCTGCACCAGCCGGGCGATCATCTTCGCCTGGATGCCCTGCTGGTACATCTGCACCGCGATCTCCGGCGGCGCCGGCGCGTAGGCGATGTTGGGCTCGGCGTTGTGGTGCGGCTTCACGGGGTAGTTGAACACCGTGCCGCGCGGCGGGCCGACGGTCGCCCAGGTGTCGAGGTCGGTCAGGGTGGCGAAGGGCGGGATGTCGTAGCCGTCGGAGGCGGCCACCATCTTCGCCACCTGATCGCGCTGCGACAGGTGCTCGAGCAGCGCCTTCGCCGCCGGCTTGTTCTGGGCGAAGCTCCAGATGCCCCAGAAGAAGGGCAGATGCGGCACGAAGTGGCCGGCCGGCCCCTTCGGGCTCGGGAAGTGCCAGGTCTGCTCCGCCACCTGCGGCGCGTCGCGCTTGGCCACCGCCCAGGCGGAGGGCGGGTTGAAGATCAGCGCCGAGCGTCCCGCGATCAGCGCCCGGTTGTTGGTCGCGTCGTCGGCCGCGAACATCTCGTTCGGAATGTGCTGGAACAGCCGCACCGAGTACTCGAGCGCCTGCCTCAGCTTGTCGTTGTTGCGGATGGTGATGTTGCCGCGCGCGTCCACCATCTCGGCGCCGTAGCAGCGGAACAGCGCGCCGATCCAGTCGGTGGCGTCGGAGAAGGTGCCGGCCGGCAGCGCGAAGGGGAATCCCGCCTTGTTGCAGGCGTCGGCCGCGCGCAGGAACGTCTCCCAGTTCCACTGGTCCGCGCCGGGGCCGAGCCGCGTCTCGGCCGGGTACATGGCCTGCACGTCGATCCCCGCGTGCTGCTTCATCAGGTCGATGCGCGCGGCCGACCCCTTGTACTGGCTGCCCGAGGTCGCGGGGATGCCGTGCCAGCGCCCCTCGACCTTCGCCAGGTACTCGGAGGCCGGATTGACCGGGCCGTAGGCGCCGATCAGCCGGCCCATGACGTCGTCCACCGGCTCCAGCAGCCGGTGGTGGTCGTGGATCAGCCAGGTCGAGAAGGCGAGGATGTCGTGGCCCCGGCGCGCCTGCGCCTCGGCGGCGATGGTCAGCAGCAGCTTGTTGCCGACCGAGGTGATGAACTCCAGCTGGACGTCGACGCGGTTCCTCTGCGCCCATTCGTTGACGATCTGGCGCATCGCGTCGTTGCCGGTCGGGACCCAGTGGTCCCAGAAGCCGACCGTGAGGCGTCCGCCCGCGGCCTGCCCGTGCACCGCCGGCGCCGCCAGGGCGGCGGCGGCGGCGCCCGCCACGCCCGCCCGCAGCACCTCGCGCCGTGTCGTTCCGCCGATTGCAGCCATTCTCGCACGTCCTCCCTGAGGGCTCTCCGGCCCTGGTTCAGTATGTCGGGAGGTTAGGCAGCGGCGCCGCCCGTTTGCAACACGATCCTATGACGTCCCCGGGATCCGGGCGGGCGCTTCCCGCGCGGCGTCCCGGCCCCTTGCCGGGACCCGCGCCCGGGCGGACGATGCGCCGCATGAGCGAAACGCACCGCTTCGACGCCATCGTGATCGGCGCCGGCATCGCCGGCGCGGCCGCCGCCGCGCACCTCGCCGAGACCCATCCGCGCCTCGTCCTCCTCGAGGCCGAGGAGAGCGCCGGCTACCATGCCACCGGCCGCTCCGCCGCGATCTGGATCCTCAACTACGGCCCGCCCGACGTGCGGGCGATGAGCGCGGCGAGCCGCGGCTTCCTCGAATCCCCCCCGCCCGGGTTCGGCGAGGCGCCGCTGACGCGCCGCCGCGCCGTCGTCTTCCTCGCCCCCGCGGCGCAGCGCGCGCACCTCGCGGAGATGGTCGCCGCCGGGGAGGGGCTGGAATGGGCGGACCCGGCCGGGCTCCGCGCCGCCGTGCCGGCGCTCCGCCCGGACTACGCCGTCGCCGCGGCGATCGAGCGCGACGCCTTCGACATCGACGTCGCCGCGCTGCACCAGGGCTTCCTGCGCCAGGTCCGGGCGCGGGGCGGCACCCTCGCGCTGCGCCGTCGCGCCGCGCGGATCGCGCGCGCAGGCGGCGCGTGGCGGGTCGAGGCCGGCGGCGCCGTCTTCGCCGCGCCGCTCCTCGTCAACGCCGCCGGGGCCTGGGGCGACGAGGTGGCGCGGCTCGCCGGCCTCGCCCCGCTCGGGCTGCAGCCGAAGCGCCGCACGGCGCTGATCGTGGACCCCGGCCCCTACGACTGCGCCGACTGGCCGCTGCTCAACGACGCCGACCACACCTGGTACGTCCGCCCGGAGGCGCGGCGGAAGCTGCTCGTCAGCCCCGCCGACGAGACCGACATGGAGCCCTGCGACGCGCAGCCGGACGAGCTCGACGTCGCGATCGCGATCGAGCGCATGCGGCAGGCGCTCGACATCCCGGTGCGGCGCGTGGAGCACCGCTGGGCGGGCCTGCGCACCTTCACGCCGGACCGGAGCCTCGCGATTGGCCCGGGCGAGGCGGAGGGCTTCTTCTGGATGTGCGGGCAGGGCGGCTACGGCATCCAGACCGCGCCGGCGGCCGGGCGGCTGCTGGCGGCGCTGGTCGCGGGGCGCGATCCGGGGCCGGACCTGGCGCGCGTCGTGCCGCTGGTGGACCCGCGGCGGTTCGCGCCGGCCGGCGACGGGCGCCGAGGGGCCCGCTGACCGGGGCCGTCGCCCCGTGGCCCCGGCTCAGCGGCTGCGCGCCAGCACGGGGATCATGCGCGCCGCCACGTCGTCGCGCCGCACCAGCGCATGCCAGAGCGTCGCCAGCACGTGCAGCGCCACGAGGCCGAGCATCGCGTTCGAAAGCACCTCATGGACCCCCTTGAGGCTGCGGCGAAGACCGAGGGGGGCGAGCGGCGTCGGGATCTCGAACAGCCCCAGGACCGGCAGCGGGCGGCGGCCCGCCATCGCGGCGAGCAGGCCGGTGAGGGGCAGCAGCAGCATCAGGGCGTAGAGCGCGAGATGCACGGCCGGCGCCAGGCGTTCCTCCCAGGCCGGCCCGGTGGGGACCGGCTCCGCCGCGGCCGGACCAGCCGGCCGCGGCCACCGGCGCGCCAGGGCACGCGGCAGCACCAGCGCCAGCACCGCGAGGCCGATCAGGGCGTGGCTGCCGCTCAGCGTGACCTGCAGGAGCCCGCGGCCGACCTCGTCCATCACCTGCCCGAGCACCCAGGCGAGGCCGATGGCGGCGGCCATGGTCCAGTGCAGAGCGATGCTGAGGCGCGAGTAGCGTGGGGCCATCGGCGGGTCTCCTGCGCGCCGGGGGGCGGGCCCGGCGCGCAGGGTTATGGCCCGAGTCGCAGGCGCGCGTCCTTGATGTGATGCAACCCCGTGTGACGTATTGTCACGGCGGCGGCGCGGCGGGCGCGCCCGCTACGCTGCCGGCGGCGGCGGGCTCGCCGGCCGCCCGCGCTCGCTGCAGGCCCAGGCATGGCCATGGACGAGGCCTTCGTCGTAGGGCTCCCCGGCCGGCACGGCAGGCCCGAGGATCACCGGGGCGGGCCCGAGGCTTGGCCGCGCCTTCTCCCGCGCCCAGTCGTGGCCGTGCACCAGGCCCTCGTCGTAGCGGTCGTCCGCCATGGTCCGTCCTCCTCGGTGCCCGTGATGCGCGCGGCGCGGCGCTACTTCGCCGGCGCCGCGGCGTCGTGGAACTGCGCCGCCTCGGTCGAGTGGGCGAGCGCCGTCGTGCTCGACCGCCCGCCGCCGGCCGCGGTGGCGATGGCGTCGAAGTAGCCGACGCCGACCTCGCGCTGGTGGCGGACGGCGGTGAAGCCCTCGGCCTCGGCCGCGAACTCGGCCTGCTGCAGCTCGGAATAGGCGCCCATGCCGCGCTCCCTGTAGGCGCGGGCGAGCTTGAACATCGAGAGGTTCAGGCTGTGGAAGCCGGCCAGCGTGACGAACTGGAACTTGTAGCCCATCGCCGCGAGCTCGCGCTGGAAGCGCGTCGCCGCCTCGACGCCCATCTTGCGCTGCCAGTTGAAGCTCGGCGAGCAGTTGTAGGCGAGCATCTTGCCGGGGAATTCGCGGTGGATCGCCTCGGCGAAGTCGCGCGCGTCGTCGAGGTCGGGCTCCGAGGTCTCCCACCACAGCAGGTCGGCATAGGGCGCGTAGGCGAGGCTGCGGGCGATGGCGTACCGCTTGCCGACGCCCGGCCTGATGCGGAAGAAGCCCTCCGGCGTGCGCTCGCCGCTGAGGAAGGGGCGGTCGCGCTCGTCCACGTCGCTGGTCAGAAGCTGCGCGCTCTCCGCATCCGTGCGGCAGAGCAGCACGGTCGGCACGCCCTCGACGTCGGCGGCGAGGCGGGCGGCGTTGAGGGTGCGGATGTGCTGGCTGACCGGCACCAGCACCTTGCCGCCGAGATGGCCGCACTTCTTCTCGGAGGCGAGCTGGTCCTCGAAGTGCACGCCGGCGGCGCCGGCCTCGATCATCGCCCGCATCAGCTCGTAGGCGTTCAGCGCGCCGCCGAAGCCGGCCTCGGCGTCGGCGACGATCGGGGCCATCCAGTAGGTGGCGTCGCCCCTGCCCTCGAGGTGCGCGATCTGGTCGGCGCGGCGCAGCGCGTTGTTGATCCGCCGCACCACCGCCGGCACGGAGTCCACGGGGTAGAGCGACTGGTCGGGGTAGGTCGCGCAGGCGGTGTTGGCGTCCGCCGCCACCTGCCAGCCGGAGAGGTAGATCGCCTGCAGCCCGGCCTTCACCTGCTGCACCGCCTGCATGCCCGTGAGCGCGCCGAGCGTGGCGACGAAGGGCTCGGTGCGGAGCAGGTGCCAGAGGCGCCGCGCGCCCATCTCCGCCAGGGTGTGGCGGATGCGGAAGGAGCCGGCGAGGCGCGCGACCTCGGCCGGGGTGTAGTCGCGGCGGATGCCGTCGAAGCGGCCGGGCTCGGGGTTGGGGAAGCCGCCGGCGGGGGTGCCGTCCGGGGCGTGGGCCGGGGTCGGGGTGGGGCGCATCCGCGGTCTCCGTGATGGCGTGCGGTGCGTGAAGAATTCACATTGCGGGCGCGAAGTTCAGCCCCAGATTCGGTCGCGATGCCGCAAGACGGTGGAGGTTTTCACTGGCCTTCCCCGCGATCTGTAAAGGATGTGAAGATTGGCGCGCCCCCTCATCGGCCGCACCGTCCGCCGCCTGCGCCTCGAACGCGGCCTGACGCAGCAGGCGCTGGCCGCACGCCTCGGCATCTCGGCGAGCTACCTGAACCTGATCGAGCACGACCAGCGCGCCGTCACCGCCGCGCTGCTGATCAAGCTGACCGAGGCGCTGGGCGTGGACCTCGCCGCGCTCTCCGGCAGCGCGGAGCGCCAGCTCGAGGCCGGGCTGCGCGAGGTGCTCTCCGACCCGCTGCTCGGCGTCGAGGCGGTGCCGGAGGCCGAGGTGGCGGCGGCGGCGGCGAGCGCGCCGAACCTCGCGCGCGCCGTGCTCGCCCTCTACCGCGCCTGGCGCGTGGCGCGCGAGGACGCGAGCGGCATCGCCCTGCCCTCCGGCCGGCGCCTGCTGCTGCCGACCGAGGAGGCGCGCGACTTCTTCCACGAGCACGCCAACCACTTCCCGGCGCTGGAGGCGGCGGCGGAGGCGATCGGGCGCGAGCTCGGCGCGGCGCCGGCGGAGCTGAACCACGCCGTCGCCGAGCGGCTGCGCCGCCGCCACGGCCTCACCGTCGCCGTCGGCCCGCTGGAGGGGGCGCTGCGGCGCTACGACCCGGCGGCGCGGCATCTCGCCCTCGCCGAGACCCTGCCGCGCGAGAGCCGCGGCTTCCACATGGCCTTCCAGCTCATGCTGCTCGAGGCGCGCGAGGCGGTGGAGGCGGTGCTGGCGCCGGCCGCGCCCTCGACGCCGGAGGCGGCGGCGCTGATCCGCATCGGGCTCCTCAACTACGCCGCCGCGGCGCTGCTGATGCCCTACGGCGCCTATCTCGCCGCCGCGCGGGCGCTGCGCCACGACGTCGAGGCGCTGGCGGCGCGCTTCGGCGTCAGCTTCGAGCAGGCCTGCCACCGGCTCTCGACCCTGCAGCGCGAGGGGGCGCGCGGCGTGCCCTTCTTCTTCCTGCGCGTCGATCCGGCGGGCAACGTGGACAAGCGCTTCTCGGCGGCGGGCTTCCCCTTCGCGCGCTTCGGCGGATCCTGCCCGAAGTGGATCGTGCACCAGGCCTTCGCCACGCCGGGCACGCTGCGCGTGCAGGTGGCGGCGCTGCCGGACGGGGCGGCCTTCCTCTGCTTCGCGCGCACCGTCCACGGCCCGGCGCCGCGCTGGGGCGAGCCCGCGCCGGTGCACGTGGTGGCGATGGGCTGCGACGTCGCGCGGGCGGGGGAGGTGGTGTACGCGGACGGGCTCGACCTCGCCCGCGCCGCGGTCGGCATCGGCCTCTCCTGCCGGCTGTGCGACCGGCCGGACTGCCGCAGCCGCGCCTTCCCGCCGCTCGAGCACCGGCTGGCGCTCGACCCGGCGGTGGAGGGCGCGGCGCCGTGGCGGTTCGAGGCGAGGCGGCGCTGACGCCGGCGCGGACGCGCCGCCCCGGCGCCTGGGCTGGCGCCCCCGGTCGGGCCGGACCGCATCCGGAGCGACCTTCCTACCGGAAGGTCGGGACCGTCGGCTCCTCGGTCACGTCCGGCAGCGGCACCTCGATCCGCACCGACGCCGGGTCCACCCCGGTCCCCCGGTCGAGCCAGAAGGTCACGCTCTGCGGCCAGGCGATGACGATGGCGACGATGACGAGCTGCAGGCAGAGCCAGGGGATCGCGCCGAGGTAGATGTCCTTGGTGAGGACGGTCCTCGGCGCCACGCCGCGCAGGTAGAACAGCGCGAAGCCGAAGGGCGGGTGCATGAAGCTGGTCTGCAGGTTCACGCAGAGCAGCACGCCGAACCAGACGAGGTCGATGCCGAGCTTCTCCGCCACCGGCGCGAGGAGCGGCACGACGATGAAGGCGATCTCGAAGAAGTCGAGGAAGAACGCCAGGAAGAAGACGAATACGTTGACGAAGATCAGGAAGCCCGTCTGCCCGCCGGGCAGGTGCGACAGCAGGTGCTCGATCCACAGGCCGCCGTCCACGCCCTGGAAGACGAGGCTGAACACCGTCGCGCCGATCAGGATGTAGATCACCATCGCGGTGATGCGCATGGTGTTGCTCATCGCCTCGCCGAGCAGCGCGAAGCTGAAGCGGCGGTTCGCGACGGCGAGCAGGATGGCCCCCACCGCGCCCATCGCCCCTGCCTCGGTCGGCGTCGCCAGGCCGAGGAAGATGGTGCCGAGCACGACGAACATCAGCGCCGCCGAAGGCACCATGCCGCGCAGCACGCGCCGGTAGAGCGGCCAGCCGCGCAGGGGCCGCGCCTCCTCCGGCAGGGGCGGCATGCGGTGCGGCGCGACCAGGGCCACCACCGCGACGAAGGAGAGGAACAGCAGCACCTGCATCATCGAGGGGCCGATCGCCCCGGCGTACATGTCCCCGACCGAGCGGCCGAGCTGGTCGCCGAGCACGATCAGCACCAGCGAGGGCGGGATCAGCTGCGCGATGGTGCCCGAGGCGGCGATGACGCCGGTGGCGATGCGCATGTCGTAGCCGTAGCGCATCATCACCGGCAGCGAGATCATGCCCATCGCGATCACGCTCGCCGCCACCGTCCCGGTGATCGCGCCGAGGATCGCGCCCACCACCACCACCGCGAAGGCGAGCCCGCCCGGCACCTTGCCGAAGAGCTGGCCGGTGCCCTCCAGCAGGTCCTCGGCGAGGCCACAGCGCTCGAGGATCGCCCCCATCAGGGTGAAGAAGGGGATCGCCAGCAGCAGGTCGTTGGAGAGGATGCCGAACACCCGCAGCGGCAGGTTGAACAGGTAGGCCTCGGTGAAGAACCCCGCCTCGATCGAGACGAAGCCGAAGAACAGCCCGACCGCGGCGAGCGAGAACGCCACCGGGAATCCGATCAGCAGGAACAGGACGAGCCCGCCGAACATCAGCGGCGGCATCATCTCCAGCGTGAGCATCGTGGCGCGGGGTCCCGGGGTCCGAAGGCGCGGCCTACTGGTCGGGGCGGTGGTAGGCGGCGTGCAGCTCGGCGCCGCCGAGCGGGACGCCGCGCAGCAGCGCGACGCGCTTGATCAGCTCCGACAGCCCCTGCAGCGTGATCAGCGCGAAGCCGAGCGGCATCAGCAGCTTCACCGGCCAGCGCAGCAGGCCGCCGGCGTTCGGGCTGACCTCGTCGCGCCAGAAGCTGTCGAGGAAGAAGGGCCAGGTCATCCAGGCGAGCAGCGCCATCGCCGGCAGCAGGAACAGGACCGTGCCGAGCACGTCCACCCACAGCTGCGCCTTCCGCGGCAGCGCGCCGTAGAGCAGGTCCACCCGCACATGCCCGTTGCGCAGCAGCGTGTAGGAGGCGCCGAGCATCACCACGCCGGCGAACAGGTACCACTGCGCCTCGAGGAAGGCGTTGGAGGAGAAGCTCGCGCCGTAGCGCAGCAGCGCATTCCCCGCGCTCACCGCGCAGGCGAGCAGCACCAGCCAGTTGGCGACGCGCCCGAAGGCGGCGTTCAGCCGGTCGATCGCCCGGCTGAGGGCGAGGAGGATCCGCATGGCCCGGCCGCCGCCATGCGCTCAGGCGCCGCGCGGGCCGGCGGCGGTCGGCGGCGCGGCGGCGCGGGCCGACTCGGGAACAGGGCGGGCCATGGAAAGCAACGGGGACCCCTTGCGCATCGCCGGGCGCCGGGGCGCGCCCGCCATTCTTCGCGCGCATAGCTCCGCCGGCCGCCGAAGGGAAGCCCCGGGATCCGCTGGCAACGCGGGGCGTCCGGCGCAGCGCAGGCCGGCGCCGCCGCCACGCCCCTCGCCCCTCTCCGATGGCGCGCAGGCCTGCTATGGTCCTCGCGTGCCCGACGACGCGCGCCCCGCCGTTCCCGCCGCGCCAGGCCGCCCGCGCCCGCCGCCGTGCTGACGGCGCTGGCCCTGCTGCTCCTCGCGCTGCCGCTCCTCGCCGCCGCGGCGCCCCTGCTCGCGCGACAGGCGCGGGGCGAGGCGGCGGTGCATGCCGCCTGCTGCGGCGCCGGCGCGTTCCTGGCGCTATCGGGGCTGGCCGCGCTCCTCGTCGGCGAGACGGCGACGCTGACGCTGCCGATCGGGCCGCCCTGGGGGCCGCTGCGGCTCGCGCTCGACGGCCTCTCCGCCTGGTTCCTGCTGCCGCTCGGCCTGTGCGCCGCCGCCGCGTCGCTCGCCGGGCCCGGCATCGCGGGCGGGGGCCGGGCCGCCCTGCCGCGCCTCGCCGCCCCCCCGTTGCTGCTCGCCGGCATGGCGCTGGGCGTGCTCGCGGCGGACGGCTTCGCGCTGCTGCTCGGCCTCGGGATCGCCGCGCTGGCGGCGGCGCTTCCCCTCGCTGCCGCGGGGCCGGTGAACCGGATGGCCGGCGCCGTCGCGGCAGCGCCCCGGCGCGAGGCGCGGGCGCTGCTCCTCGCGGCCGGCGGCGGCGCCTTCTGCCTCGCCGCCGCGCTCGGGTTCGCCGCCGCGGCGGGCGGCGCCGCGCCCGCCCTAGCCGCCGACTTCCCCGCGCTCCGCGCCCGGCCGCCCGAGGGCTGGCCAGGGGCGGCGGTCCTCCTGCTCGTCCTGATCGGGGTCCTCCTCCTGACCGGCCTCCTGCCGGGGCACCGCCGGCGGCTGCCGCCGGCCCTCGCGGTCGCCGGTGCGGCGGCGGTGCGGTCCGGGCCGGTGGTCGGTGTCCTGCTCCTCGGCGCCATGCCGGCGCTGGCGCTCTACGCCGCGGCGCGACTGCTGCTCGACCTCGGCGGCCCGGCGCAGCCGCCCTGGTGGGGCGTGCCGCCGCTGCTCGCCGGCGCCGCGCTGGCCCTGGCGGGGGCGCTCCGCGCGGCGGTGGTGGAGCGCGACGCCGATGCCGTGGTCGCCGCCCTGTCGCTCGGCCAGGGCGGGCTGGCCCTCGCCGCGTTCGGGCTCGCCGCCGGCTTCCGTGCCGCCGATCTCGGTCCCCTCGCCGCCCTGGCCGCCGGCGCCGGTCTGCTGCACGCGCTGCACCTCGCGCTCGCGGCGACGCTGCTGGCGCTGGTCGCGCAGGCCGTGCGGCGCGGCGCGGGCAGCCGCCGGCTGGACCGGCTGGGCGGGCTCGCCCGGACGATGCCCCGGACCGCCGGCTTCGCGCTGTTCGGCGCGGCGGCGCTGGCGGCGCTGCCGCCATTCTCCGGCTTCGCGGCGCAATGGCTGCTGTTCCAGGCGCTGTTTGCCTCCTGGCGGGTGGCCGATGCGGGGTTCCAGCTCGCCGCCGCCGGCGCCGCCGCGCTCGGCGGCCTCGCGGCCGCATGCACCGCGGCGGCGCTGCTGCGCCTCTATGGCCTCGCCTTCCTCGGCCCGCCCCGCACCCCGCGCGCAGCGGGGGCAGAGGAGGCCGGAGGGGTCGCGGGGATCGCCGCCCTCGGCCTGCCCGCGGCGGGGGTCGCCCTGCTCGGCCTGTTCCCGGGCGCGCTGCTGACGCTCGGCGATCCGGCGCTGCGGCTGCTGGCCGGGGCGAGCGTAACGCCGCGGGTCGGCCCGCTCGCCGTGACCCTCCCCGGCGCGGGCGAGGCGCCGGCGGCGGCGCACCTGGCCCCGCTCGCCGTCGCCGTCCTGCTCGGGCTCGCCGCGCTGGCCCTGGCCTTCGTGCTGCGCCGGACGGCCGCCGGCGCCGCCGGGACCGCGCCGGTCCGCGCGCCCGTCTGGAACGGCGGCGCGATGGCGCCGCCGCCGCACCTGCCCTTCGGCGACCCTGCGGCCCAGCCGGGCGCCGCCGGCATGGCGCAGCCGCTGCGCCGCGCCTTCCCGCTCCTGCCAAGCGATCCGCGCCCCGCCACCCTGCGCGCCGCCCCCGCCCCCGCGCAGCCGGGGCCCTTCGCCCGCCTCGCCGGACGCCTGCGGCCGGTCCTGCCCGCGCTTGCCGCCGCGCCTGCCCTGCTGCGGCTCGAGGCCGGGCATCCGCCGCTGCGCCGCGCCGTCGGCCGGCTCTTCGCGCTGCTGCTGGCGCTGCTGGCGGCGGCGCTGGCGCTGCGGCCGAACGGGTGACGGACGGACCGGCCGGCGATCGAGCATGACCTGGCGCGCCCCGCCTGCCCACCGCCCCTCCCGCCGGCAGCGGCCGCCCGCGCCGCCGCCGCGGCGACGGCTGGCGCGATACCGCGGCGCGCGCAGGCGGGGAGGAACGACGTGATCGCCGGGACGAGCGCCCTGCTGACCCAGGCGCTTCATCTCGCCGCGATGCTCGCGGCGGCGCCGCTGCTGGTAGGGTTGCTGCGCACCGCCTCGGCGCGGCTCGCCGGGCGGCCGGGGCCCCATCCGCTCCAGCCCTGGCGCGACCTGCGCAAGCTGATGCGCAAGCAGCCCGTGGTGGCGGAGGGCAGCTCCGTCGTCTCGCTCGCCGCACCGCATGCCGCGGTGTCGGCGGCGGTGCTCGCCGCCGCGCTGGTACCCTCCTTCGCGCGCGGCATGCTGTCGGCGCCGCTCGCGGAGCTGCTGCTGCTGATCGGGCTCCTCGCCCTGTCCCGGCTGGCGCGGGCGCTGGCGGCGATGGATGCGGGCGGCGCGCTCGGCGGCCTCGACGCGGCCCGCGGCCTGGCGCGCCTCCTGCTCGCCGAGCCCGCGGCGCTGCTCGCCGCGATGGGCCTCGCGGCCTTCGCCGGCACCACCGCGCTTGAGGGCATCATCGGCGCCGTCCGCGAGGGCGCGGCCGCCGGCGCGCCCCGCCTGCTGTCCTTCGGCGTCGCCGCGCTGGTCCTGGGCGGCGTCGCGCTCGCCGAGGTCCGCGGCATCCGCGGCGGATCTCCGGCCGCGGAGGGGGAGCCGGAACTCGGCGCCGGCGGCCTCGCCGCGGCGGCGCCGCGCGACGCCTCGGGCCGGCATCTGGCGCTGTGGGAGTTTCACGCCGCGCTGCGGCTGACCGTCTGGCTGAGCCTGCTCGCCGCGCTGATCCTGCCGATCGGGCTGGCGCCGGCGGGTGCGGGCCCGCTCGCCTGGGCGGCGGGGGCGCTGGCCTGGGCGGGGAAGCTCCTGGCCCTCGGCCTCGCGCTGGTGCTGGCGGAGGCCGCCTTGGCCCGGCTGCCGCCGGCCCGCGCGCCGGAACTCCTCGGCGCCGCCCTGCTGGTCGCGCTGCTCGGCGTCGTGCTCGCCCTCGCCACGGGGGCGCGACTGTGAGGCGGCGGTCCGCCAAGCCCGGGCGCCGCACCTTCGCCGGGGCCCGGCGGCGATGAGCCTTGCCTGGCTGGCCGTGCTCCTGCCCGTGCTCGCCGCGCCGCTCGCGGCGCTGCCGGGCCGGCGCGCGGCGCACGCCGCCCGCTTCGGCGCCGCGGCGCTGTGGCTGGCGATCGGCATCGCGCTCTGCATGCTGCCGCCGGCCGAGGGCACAGCGCTGCTGCGGCCGGACCCGCTGAACCTCGTGCCGCTCGTGCTGGCCGGCGCGATCGGCCTGAGCGCCGCCGTTCCGCCGCATCACGGCGCCGACGCGCCGCCGCGGCGCGCCGCCGAGGGCGCGGCCTGGCAGGCCTTCTTCGCCGGGGTCGCGCTGGCGCTGCTCGCCGATCACCTCGCCCTCGCCTGGCTCGGCCTCGCGGTGGCGACCCTGGCCGTGGCCGTCATGGTCGGGCTGGGCACGTCGCCGCGCGCGGCGAGGGCGGGGTGGGGGCTGCTGCTGCTCGGCGGGCTCGGCCTGGCGCTGGCGCTGTTCGGGCTCGCCGCGCTGCACCGCGCCGCCGCGGGCGAGGGCGATCCCGGCCTGTCCTGGGCCGCGCTGCGCCTCGCCGCGGCGGAGGCCGACCGGGGCCTGCTCGACCTCGGCGTGCTGTGCCAGATCCTCGGCCTCGGCGCGCTCGCCGGCCTTGCCCCGCTGGGCGCACCGCGGGCCGCGGAGGAGGCGGCGTCGCCGCCGGTCGCGGCGCTGCTCTCCGGCGTGCTGCCGGTCGTCGCCCTGCATGGCGCGCTGCGCGCCAAGGCGCTGGCCATCGCCGCGCAGCCGACGGGCGCGGTCCCCGCCCTCGTCCTCGGGACGCTCGGCCTTGCGGCGCTGCTGCTGGCGGCGCTGGCGCTGTGGCGCCGGCGGGCAGCGCCACGGACGGTGCCGCCCGCCCGGCTGCTCGCCTGGGCCGGCCTGGCGCAGACCGGCGCGGCGGCCTTCGCTTTCGGCCTGGGCGGCGCGGCGGCGAACCGCGCCGGGCTGCTGCTGCTGCTTGGCCAGGCGCTGGTCCGCAGCGGGCTTCACCTGCGCGCCGCGGGGCGGCCGCGCCGCGGCGATCCTCGCCGTCCGCCCGATGCGGCCTGGACGGCCGGCCTCGTCCTGCTCGCCGGCCTCCCGCCGGGCGTCCTGTTCGCCGGGCAGCTCGCCCTGATGGCCGAGACCGCCAGCCGCGCTCCCTGGCTCCTGCCCGCTCTCGGCGGCGGGATCGCGCTGGCGATGGCCGCGCTGCTCGCCGGCGCGCTGCGCCCGGCGCCGCCCGGGACCGGCGCGGCGGCACCGGACGATCGCGCCGGCGCGCTGCCCGTCCTGCATCTCCTGGCGGCATCGCTGCTCGGCGTCGCCATGCCGGCGGGCGTCGCGGGCATCCTCGATGCCGCCGCGAGGCTGATCGGATGACCCGCGATCCTCCTCCCGCCGCCATGCCGCCGTGGGCCGCGCGCCGATGACGCGCCCCGCCCCCGACACCTTTGGCCCGGCCACGGCGCTGATCCGCGCCGGCGCGCCGCAGGGCCTGCGCGGCGGCACGGCCGCCCTGCCGGCCGAGCGCCACCTGCTCACCGCCGAGGCCTGGGCGCGGCTGCCCGCGGCGCTGGCGGCGGAGCCCGATCTCGGGCTGCTCGCGCTCTGGGCCGAGCCCGGCCGGGCGCACGCCGCCTTCCTCGGCGGTTCCGCCGCGCTTCTTCTCGCCACGGTCCCGACGGCCGGCGACGCGCCGGCGCCGGACGGCGGCGCCAGCCTTCCCCGCTACCTCGCCCTCTCGCCGGCCCGCCCCGCCGCCGCCTGGTTCGAGCGCATGGTGCGCGACCTGTGGGGGCTGGAGGCCGAAGGCGGCACCGATCCCCGCCCCTGGCTCGACCACGGCCGCTGGCCGGTCCGCGCCCCGCTCGCCGGGCCGCGCCCGGGCCCGCGGCCGCCCGCCCCGGCGCCGCATCCGGAATTCCTCCCCGCCCTCGGCGCGGGCGTGCGGCAGGTCCCGCTCGGCCCGGTCCGCGGCCGCATCGCGCAGGCCGCCGAGCTGCGCCTGCACACCCGCGGCGAGGCCGTGCTGCGCGCCGAGCACCGCCTCGGCCACGCCCACAAGGGGGTGCTGTCGCTGATCCTGGGCAAGAGCCCGCGCGCCGCCGCCCGCTTCGCCGCGCGGCTCGCCGGCGATTCCACGGTCGCCCACGCCTGGGCCTTCGCCGCCGCCGCCGAGGCCGCCGCGGGGGTCGAGCCGCCGCCGCGCGCGCGGCACCTCCGCGCGCTGATGCTGGAGCTCGAGCGCATCCACAACCACCTGCGCGACGCCGCGGCGATGCTCGCACTCCTCGGCCTCGAACGGGCGCGCACGCGGTGCCTGGTCCTGCGCGAGGGCATCCTGCGCGCCGCCGAACAGGCCTTCGGCCATCGCCTGATGATGGACCGCGTGCTGCCGGGCGGCGTGGCGATCGACATCGCGCCCTCCGGCCCCGCCGTCATCCTCGCCGCGCTCGAGGCCCTGGAAGCGGAGCGTCCGGCGCTGGAGCGGCTGGTCCGCGAGCATGGCGGGCTGCGCGCCCGGCTCGCCGGGCTCGGGCGCGTCGATCCGGGCCTCGTCGCCCGCTTCGCCGCCGGCGGCGTGGTCGGCCGCGCCTCCGGCCGCGCCTTCGACGCGCGCCACGCGGCCGGGTCCGCGCCCTACGATGCCCTGCCCCTGCCGCCGATGGCGCTCGACACGGCGGGCGACGCGGCGGCACGGCTCGGCCTGCGCATCGCGGAGCTCGCGGGCGCGGCACGGCTGGCGCACGTCCTGCTCGCCGACCTGCCCGCGACCGGCCGCGGCGAGGCGCTGCCGCTGCGCCCGCTGCCCCAGGGCAGCGAAGGGCGCGCCGGCGAGGGCATCGGCCTGGTCGAGGGCTCCCGCGGCGAGTGCCTGCACTGGCTGCGCCTCGACGACGGCGGGCTGATCGCGGCCGCCTTCCTGCGCGATCCCTCGTGGCTGCACTGGCCGCTGCTGGAGGCGGCGATCGCCGGGGGCGACGTCGCCGATCTCGCGCTCTGCGAGCGCTCCTTCAGCTGCTCCGCCAGCGGGGTGGACCTGTGACGGGCCGGATGCGCCGCGGGCTGCGCGCCCTGCTCTCCCCGCCCGCCGCCGGGCCGGCGCCGGCGGCGCCGGCCGAGGCCGCGGCGCTGCTGGCCAGGCGCCTGGAAGCGGCCGGGCGCGCCCGGCTCGGCCGGAGCCTCGCGATCCGCGCCGTGGACACCGGCTCCTGCGGCGGGTGCGAGCTGGAGCTCGCCGCGCTCGAAGGCGCGGTGCACGACCTCGAGCGCTTCGGCCTGCGCTTCGTCGAGAGCCCGCGCCACGCGGACGTGCTGCTCGTCACCGGCCCCGTCTGCCGCAACCTGCGCGAGGCGGCGGAGCTGGCCCTCGGCGCGATGGCCGCGCCGCGCTGGGTGGTCGCGGTCGGCGACTGCGCGGTGGACGGCGGCGTGTTCAAGGGCAGCTACGCGATCGAGCCCGGCGGGGCGCAGGGCTCGCTGCCGGTGGACCTGGTGATCCCCGGCTGCCCGCCGAACCCGGCGCAACTGCTCGAGGGCCTGCTGGCGCTGGTCGAGGCGGAGGCGGAGCCGCCGGCACACGGCGAGGGGAGCCGGTGACGCGGCGGACCGGGGCCCCGGTCCACATGCGGGCGGCCCCGGCGACCGACCGCTGCCGAGGCCGCGAGCGCGGTCCGCCGCCCGCGCGGCGATGCGGGCAGGCCGAGGTTCGCGCCCGGCGCCCGCGGGGGGCCGATGGGTCGGCATCGGCCGCCACCGGTCTCAGGACGGCGCCGGGACCCGTTCGGCCGCGCGCCCCGGGGCGGCGCGCGCGAGGAGGTCGCGGAAGCCGTCGTCCGGCAGGCGATAGCCCGGGTAGCGCTCCTGCGGCGGCGGCATCCAGCTCGGCCGCTTGTCGTCCTCCGAAAGCCGTTCCCGCCGCCCCTCGATCGCGCCGCCCGCGCCGCCGCATCCCTGGACGCCCAGAAGCGCGGCAAGGGCGAGCGCCACGGCGGCCCGGCGGCGGCTCAGGGCGCGGCGGAGCGGCGGGGGCGGCAGCGCGTCGTGCATCGCCCGCGATCTTGCCGGAGCGGCGTGGCGGAAGGAAGCGCCGACGGTCCGAGGCGGCACCGCCCGCCGCGGGCCCGGCTCACGCCCCGGTCGCGCCCGGGAAGGGGCCGGGCGGCGACGGGTCCGAGAGGTCCTCGTAGAGCGCGCGCGCCTCCGATGCCGGGCCGCGTCGCCCGGCCAGGGCGCGGACGCGCCAGACCCGCACCGGCGCCCGCGTCCCCACGGCGAAGGTCAGCACGTCGCCGGGGCGCAGGCGGGCATGCGGCTTGTCGGTCGGCTGGCGGTTGATGCGCACGCTCCCCTGCTCGACCAGGCGCGCGCAGAGCGCACGGGTCTTCGCCACCCGCGCGCACCACAGCCACTTGTCGAGCCGCTGCCAGTCGCGGTCCTCGGCGCCGCCGACCTCCGGCCCCGCGTCGCGTGCGCCCGCGTCGCCGGCCGTCACTGCGCCTTGCGCAGCTTCAGGGTGGCGAGGATGGCGAAGGGCGACTCGGGCTTCGGCGCCGCCACCAGCGGCACCGGCACCGGCTCGCCCCGGCGGTCCGGTCGTGGCCCCCGCTGCGAGCCACCCATGCCCCCGCGCTGCTCCCGCTGGTCGCGGTGCGGCGGCCGGTCCTGCTGCGGTCGCGGCGGAGCCGCCTCGCCGGCCGCGGCGGCGGCCTGATCGCGGCGCGGACCGCTGGCATGGGCCGGCGCCGGGCCGCCACCGCGGCGGCGTTCGCCCCGGCCGCGGCGATCCGCCTCGGCCCCGCCACGTCCGCCGGGGCCGGCCCCGGCCGCCGCCTGCTCCTGCGCGCGCTCGGGGCGGCCCTGCTGCGCCGCGCCCCGGCCGCGCGCGGGGTGCGCCCCGCCGCGCCCGGCGGCCCCCGCCGGCAGGCGCGGCAGGTGGCCGATCCGCGCCGGCGTCGGCGGGCCGTAGTGCCCCTCCGGCAGCTCGCCCCCCGGCAGGAGCCGGAAGCCGAGCGCCTCCAGCACCTCGGGCAGCATGTCCGCCTTGACGCCGAGCCGGCTCGCGAGGTCGGGCGGCACCGCCGCCGGCGCCCGGCGCGTCAGGTAGCCGAGCTCCGCCGCCACGCGCTCCGCCACGTCGAGGCGCAGCAGCACCGGCCCGGCCGGCATCCATCCCACCACCGCCTCGTAGCCGGGCGGCCAGGCGGCGACGAGCGCGGTCGGGCTGCCCGGCGGCGGCGCGCCCTCGGCCGGCGGCGCGGCGATCGAGACGAGGCCCGGCGGCGGCAGGGGCGGCGTCTCGATGCCCTGGGACAGCGCCCAGAGCTGGCCGCGCAGCGCCATCGCCCGCGGCCGCAGCGCCTCCGGCAGGTAGAGCGCGAAGCGGCCGGCACGCACGCCGATCGCCTTCAGGCGCTGGCGCAGCTCCGGCGGGACCGAGCCGTCGGTCGCGCCGGGCACCATGCCGAGCGCCTCGCGCAGCCGGAAGGCCGGGCCGCGCAGCGCGCCCTCCTCCTCCGCCTTCTTCTCCACCGCCTCCAGCGCGCCGAACTCGCGCTTGATCATGCCCTCGAGCCAGGCGGCGATGCGCGCGCGGATGCGCTCCCGCTGGGCGCCGTCGAGGAACTCCGAGGGCAGCACCTCGACCTGCGGCTTCAGCGGCTCCGGCCCGGGCCTGAGCCGCGCCACGGGGGCGGTGTCGCCAAGCCCGGGCGGGGCGTTGATCGCCGGGTTGTAGGTCCAGGTGACCGTGTGGTCGGGCCGCAGGTTGAAGGCGTGGTCCTTCGACTGCTCGAGCGCGGTGACGCGGCGCGGGATCTCGTCGCGCAGCGCGCGGCGGGCGGCGCGCAGCACGACCCGCTTCTCGTCCTCGTCGCCGCTGCCGAGCTCCGGCTCGAACTCGAAGCCGCGCACATGGCCGACCGCGTGGCCCTCCACCACCACCTCGCCGCGGCGGGTGACGGCGGAGAGCAGGTCCTCCTCCGTCTCGTCGAGGCGGCGCATCAGGTGGGCGGCGCGGCGGTCCACGAAGCGCGCGGTCAGCACCTCGTGCAGCGCGTCGGACAGCGCGTCCTCGACGCGCCGGGCCTCGGACTGGAACAGCGCCGCGTCCGGCACCCAGTCGGCGCGCGCGGCGATGTAGGTCCAGACCCGGATCGAGGCGAGCCGCGCCATCAGCGTGTCGAGGTCGCCGTCGGTGCGGTCGAGCAGGGCGATCTGGTTCGCCACCCACTCCCGCGGCAGCCGGCCCTCGAGCGCGAGGTGGCCGAACACCCGCCCGCACAGCGCGGTGTGGCTGTCGTCGGCGAGCTTGCGGTAGTCGGGGATCTGGCACGCCTCCCACAGCAGGCGCACGCGCTCGCGCCCCTTGGCGAGGTCGCGCACCACCGGATCGCGGGCGAGGGCGGCGAGGGTGAGGAAGTCGGTGGCGTCGTTGCCGCGCGTCAGGCCCGGCTGCGGCGGCAGGGCGATCAGGCTCGCCAGCAGCGGGTCGAGGCCGGAGAAGTCGAGGTCGGAGTTGCGCCAGGCGAGGGCGGTCAGCGGCTCGAAATTGTGCCGCTCGATCTTGTCCACCACGTCCTCGGCCAGGGCCGGGCAGTCGGCGGTGGTGCCGAAGGTGCCGTCGCGCATGCCGCGCCCGGCGCGGCCGGCGATCTGCGCCAGCTCCTGCGGGGTGAGCTGGCGGTTCTGCCGCCCGTCGAACTTGGTGAGCGAGGCGAAGGCCACATGGTCCACGTCCATGTTGAGGCCCATGCCGATCGCGTCCGTCGCGACCAGGAAGTCCACCTCGCGGTTCTGGTAGAGCGCGACCTGGGCGTTGCGGGTGCGCGGGCTGAGGCGCCCCATCACCACCGCGCAGCCGCCGCGGCGGCGCCGGATCGCCTCGGCGATCGCGTAGACCTCGCCGGCCGAGAAGGCGACGACGGCCGAGCGCGGCGGCAGGCGCGTCAGCTTCGCCGGGCCGGCGTAGGCGAGCTGCGACAGGCGCGGGCGCGTCTCGATCTCCGCCTGCGGCACGAGGCGGCGCAGCAGCGGCGCGATGGTCTCGGCGCCGAGGAACATCGTCTCGACCAGGCCGCGCGCGTGCAGCAGCCGGTCGGTGAAGACGTGGCCGCGGTCGGGATCGGCGCAGAGCTGGATCTCGTCCACCGCGAGGAACTCGACCTCGCGGTCGAGCGGCATCGCCTCGACGGTGCAGGAGAACCAGCGCGCGCCGGGCGGGACGATCTTCTCCTCGCCGGTGATCAGCGCGACGTGGCGCTCGCCCTTCGCCGCCACCATGCGGTCGTAGTTCTCGCGCGCGAGCAGGCGCAGCGGGAAGCCGATGACGCCGGAGGCGTGGGCGAGCAGACGCGTGATGGCGAGATGCGTCTTGCCCGTGTTGGTCGGGCCGAGGACGGCGCGGACCCGTGGTTGGAACATGCGCGGGCGTGGTCCGTGGGGGGCGGAAGGCCATTCTCTGACGTGGACCGCCGGGTTTTGCAACCGCGCCCCGGCTCCGGCAGGGTGGGGACCGCCGCAGCGCCGTTCCGGTCCCGTGCAATCCGCCGCCGCCTCCCGCTTCGCCGCCCTGTATGCCGCGCAGTTCGGCGCCGTCGGCGTGATGCTGCCCTTCCTGCCGCTGGTCCTGGCCGAGGCGGGCCTCGCGGCCGCCGAGGTGGCGGCGGTGCTGGCCGCCGGCGCGGCGGTGCGGCTGGTGGCGGGCCCGCTCGGCGGGCGCGCGGCGGACGCGCTGGGCGATGCGCGGCTGATGCTGGCGGCGGGCGCCGCCGCCGCCGCGGTGACGGCCTGCGGCTTCGGCCTGGCGGCGGGCTTCGCCGCGCTGCTCGCGGTGAACGTGCTGCACAGCGCGGCCATGGCGCCGGTCATTCCGCTGACCGACGCGCTGGCGCTCGGCGCGGCGCGGCGGGAGGCGGCCGGGCGCCGGGGCTTCGACTACGGGCGGGTCCGCGCGGCGGGCTCGGCGAGCTTCATCCTCGCCGCCACGCTGGCCGGGTGGGTGGCGGAGCGACTCGGCCTGGTTTCGGTGGTGTGGCTGTTCGCCGCGGCGCTGGCGGCGAGCGCGCTGCTCGGGGCGCGTCTGCCGGCGCCGGCGGGGGGCGGTGCGAGGGACCGCGCGCGGGGCGGCGCCGGCTTCCGCGCGCCGCTGCGCCTGCCGGCGTTCCGCCTGCTGCTGCTGCTCTCCGCGCTGATCCAGGGCAGCCATGCGCTGTATTACGGCTTCGGCTCGATCCACTGGGCGGCGGCGGGGCACTCGGCGACGGTGATCGGCCTGCTCTGGGCCGAGGGGGTGGTGGCGGAGGTGGCGCTGTTCCTCTGGGGCCGGCGGCTCGCGGACCGGCTCGGGCCGGTCGGGCTGTCGCTGCTCGCCGCCGGCGCGGGCGCGCTGCGCTGGGCGGTGACGGCGGAGACCACCGCGCTGCCGGCCCTGGCCGCGGTTCAGCTTCTGCACGCCGCGACCTTCGGCGCGCAGCACCTGGCGGCGATGGGCGTGCTGATGCGCGTCGTGCCGCCGCCGATGGCGGCGACGGCGCAGACGCTGCACGCGAGCCTCGGCGTCGGGCTGGCGAGCGGGGCGCTGACGCTGGCGAGCGGGCCGCTCTACGCGGCGCTGGGCGGGGCGGCGTTCTGGGCGATGGCGGGGCTGTGCGCGGCGGCGGTGCCGGTGGCGTGGCGGCTGCGGGTGGTGTTGGCGAACGGGCAGGCAGGACGGACCCCGGTGGCCTGAAGCCCGACTCGGTGAAGTGCCTCCTTTGCTCAGGAACGCCGCACTAGGTGCCGCTCGGCAGGCCGCCGGCCCTCACCTCCCATGCACAGGAAGGCCGCAGGTCCTGACTGACGAGCCGGTCATCCGGCTTCTGCAGGCCGCACGCCGACTTCCTGGATCGGCGAAACGCTCCGCTCCATTCGCACCCCGGCCCGCGCGCTCTGCAGGCGGCTCTGAAGCAGGATCTGGTGGACGTCCGCCAGCGTCAGTCCCGTCTTGCAATAGACCGCCTCGAACGTCCGCATCACCACGTTCAGCACGTAGGCCGGCGGGTGCCGGTCGTCCAATCCAAAGCGATTGTAGAACAGCTCGGTGACGATCTCGAAGGAGGGGAAGTAGAACAGCCGGTCGTTCACGTCGGCTTGGTTGTCGCGCATGAACTCGTCCACGGCCGCGCGCAGGATCGCCTTCGAGGCCGAGCTCGCCGTGATGCAGCCGATCGGCCGGAACGTGGCCCTCAGCGGGATCGGCGACAGCGTGAACAGCAGGCGTGCCTGCGGGACGTGCTTCCTGATCAGGTCCCACATCCGCTGCAGCGCGGCCTTCGTCTCGGCCATGCTGCACACCCGGAAGCGATGGCGCGCTGGGTCGAACTTGTGTTTCGGGATGGCGCGCCAGAACACGCCGCCGGTCGGCTCGTCGTACCACACCTCCGACAGGCCGAGCGTGATGATAAAGAAGTCGGTCCGGAGAAAGAGGTCCCGCGTCTTGATCCGGATCTCCTCGGAGACCTCCATCGTCTCGGCGTCGTAGCCATGCCACAGCTCGCCGTGCGGTGCGATGTTCTCCAGCGCCCATTCAAGCTGCCCGAGCAAGGCGTAGACATTCACCAGGCCCTCGCCGATCCTGGATATGTAGACATCGGGCGCGCGGTCGCGGGAAGTGTTGTAGCCCAACGACGAGAGGTGCTTCGTGACGTTGGCGGCGAAGCAGGAGCCGAAGGCGGTGATGCAGGTGTCCTTGTCGATCAGTGGCTCGGACGGCATCCAGCCGTGCAGCAGGAAGCGCTCCAGGTAGATCGGATCGGCGATGTGCCTTCGCTCGGGGCCGAAATTGGCATTCTCGCCCCGGTAGAAGCTGCCGCCCTTAACGGCAAGCCGCTCGTCGGGCGGGTCCTGCTTGACGGATTGGTGCGCAGCTGCCTGCATGTTCCTCCACTCCAGACTGCATCGCCCTATTGATACTCTACTTTCAGGATTCGGTTCGACAAGTGCGCATTTGCGGCCATAGTCCGCACCCGGACGAGTCGGGGCTGGCCTTCGGCGCCTTCCAATGCGTGGTCGGGCACCGCAGCGGGGCTAAGCCGGGGTAAGGCCGGCAATCGCCGTCCGCCGCTTCCACGCACACAGCCGGCGCAACGTGATTTGCGTGTTGCAGGCCGTACCCGGTGTGAAGTTGATGCAGGTGGTGCCGCCGCCGATGGCGGCGACGGCGCAGACGCTGCACGCGAGCCTCGGCGTCGGGCTGGCGAGCGGGGCGCTGACGCTGGCGAGCGGGCCGCTCTACGCGGCGCTGGGCGGGGCGGCGTTCTGGGCGATGGCGGGGCTGTGCGCGGCGGCGGTGCCGGTGGCGTGGCGGCTGCGCGGGGTGCTGGCGCGAGGGCCTCGGCCCGATCAGCACGGCCTGCACTGACCGTCTCGGGACCCGAGCGCGGTCGGACCCGATGCCGCGCGCGTGCCGGCGAGCGGCCGGCGGTCCCGGGCGCTCGCCCGGCGCCGAGAAGCGCGGCCACGGCCTGCGGCGGCCCTGCCGGTCCGGCCTCGCCAGGGCCGGGCGCCGAACCGGCGGCCTGGCCCGCCACGCTACTCGGCGGCGCGGCGCTCCTCCGAGGGGCGGGGCCCCAGGCCCACGATCTCCCTCAGCTCCGCCTCGTCCAGCGTCTCCTTCTCGAGCAGCCGCCGGGCGGCGCGCTCGAGCACGTCGCGGCGCTCGCGCAGGACGCTCAACGTCCGCTCCAGCATGCGGTCCACGATGGCGCGCACCTCCGCGTCGATGGCGTTGCCCGTCTCCTCGCCGAAGTCGCGCTCGCGCGGGCCGAGCGGCAGCGCGTTCGGGCCGGCGAGGAAGGTCCGCGGGTCGCGCTCGTAGGCGACGCTGCCGAGACGCTCGGACATGCCGTAGCGCGTCACCATGGCGCGGGCGATGTCGGTGACGCGCTGCAGGTCGTCGGCGGCCCCCGTGGAGAGGTGGTTGAACACCAGCAGCTCGGCGGCGCGCCCGCCGAGCAGGACCATCATCTTGTTCTCCAGCTCCTCGCGCGTCATCAGGAAGCGGTCCTCGGTCGGGCGCTGGATGGTGTAGCCGAGCGCGCCGATGCCGCGCGGGATGATCGAGACCTTGTGCACCGGATCCACCCCGGGCAGGGCGAGCGCCACCAGCGCGTGGCCCATCTCGTGGTAGGCGACGACCTCGCGCTCGCGCGGGTTGAGCAGGCGGTTGCGCTTCTCGAGGCCGGCGACGATGCGCTCGACCGCGTTGGTGAAGTCGGCCATGGTGACGGCGTCGGCGCCGCGGCGGGTGGCGAGCAGTGCCGCCTCGTTCACCAGGTTGGCGAGGTCGGCGCCGGTGAAGCCCGGCGTCAGCCCGGCCACCTTCTCGGCGTCCACCTCCGGCGCCAGCTTCACCTTGCGCATGTGGACCTGCAGGATCTGCACGCGCCCCTTCTTGTCCGGCCGGTCCACCAGCACCTGGCGGTCGAAGCGCCCGGCGCGCAGCAGCGCGGGATCGAGGATCTCGGGCCGGTTGGTCGCGGCGAGGATGACGAGGCCGGAGCGCGAGTCGAAGCCGTCCATCTCGGCGAGGAGCTGGTTCAGCGTCTGCTCCGCCTCCTGGTGCCCGCCGCCGAGGGGCCCGGGGATGCCGCGCGCGCGGCCGAGCGCGTCCAGCTCGTCTATGAAGATGATGGCCGGGGCCTTGGCGCGCGCCTGCTCGAACAGGTCGCGCACGCGCGCCGCGCCGACGCCGACGAACATCTCGACGAACTCCGAGCCGGAGATGGAGAAGAACGGGACCTTCGCCTCGCCCGCCACCGCCTTGGCGAGCAGCGTCTTGCCCGTCCCCGGCGGCCCGACCAGCAGCACGCCCTTCGGCATCCGTCCGCCGAGGCGGCCGTAGCGCCCGGGGTCCTTGAGGAAGTCGACGATCTCGCGCAGCTCGTCCTTGGCCTCGTCCACGCCGGCGACGTCGGCGAAGGTGACGCCGGTGTCGGATTCGACATAGACCTTGGCCTTGCTCTTGCCGATCTGCATCAGCCCGCCCTGCGCGCCCATCAGGCGGCGGCCGAGCCACAGCCAGACGCCGACGAACAGGGCGACGGGCACGATCCAGGAGAGCAGGTCGCGGAGGAGGGTGTTCTCGATCTGGCCGGTGTAGCGGACCCCGTAGCGTTCCAGCTCCTGCGCGATCTCCGGCTCGACGCGGGTGGTCGCGAAGCGCGTCTGCCCGCCGGGCAGGGGTTCCCTCAGCGTGCCCTGGATGAAGCGGTCGGAGACGCCGACCTCGACGACCTTGCCTTCGCGCAGCAGCGCCTGGAACTGGCTGTAGGGAATGGTCGCGACCTGCTGGCCGACCGCGATGAAGTACTGGATGACGAGCAGGCCGAGCAGCGCGGCGACCCAGTACCAGAGGTTGAACCTGTTCTTGTCGGTCATGCCCGGTCCTTCCGCGTGGCGAGCCCGCGCGCCGTGCGTCAACGCGGAAGCGCCTAGGCCGGCCTGCGTGCCTTCACCGCCGCCGCCAGCGTGCCGTCGTCCAGCACGTCGAGCGCGCCGCCGATCGGCACGCCCTGCGCCAGCCGCGTGATCCGCACGCCGCTCGGCCGCAGCCTGTCGGTCAGGTAGTGCGCCGTGGTCGCGCCGTCCACCGTCGCGGGCAGGGCGAGGATCACCTCCTCCACCCCGCCCCCCTCCGCCACGCGCGCGACCAGCGACCGGATCGCGAGGTCCTCCGGCCCGACGCCGCCGAGCGCGGAGAGCGTGCCGCCGAGCACGTGGTAGAGGCCGCGGTGCACCTGCGCGCGCTCCAGCGCCCAGAGGTCGGCCACCCCCTCCACCACGCAGATCACCCCGCGCTCGCGCCGCGGGTCGCGGCAGATCGCGCAGGGGCTCCGCGTGTCGAGGTTGCCGCAGACGGCGCAGGGGCGCACCGCCTCCGCCGCCTCGCGCAACGCCTCGGCGAGCGGCAGCATGGTCGCCTCGGGGTGCATCAGCATGCGCAGCACGGCGCGGCGCGCGCTGCGCCGGCCGAGCCCCGGCAGCTTCGCCAGCAGCCCGACGAGGCGCTCGATCGGTTCGGACTCGCTCATCGCGGTCGCAGCCGGGCGGTTCCCCGGAGACGGAGCCTCAGAACGGCAGCTTGAGCCCGCCCGGCAGGCTCGGGAGGCTGAGCCCCGCGGTCGCCTTCTGCATCTCCTCGGCCATCGCCGCCTCGACCTTCTGCTTGGCGTCGGCGTGGGCGGCGACGAGCAGGTCCTCGAGCACCTCGCGCTCGTCGGCCGACATCAGGCTCGGGTCTATCGCCACGCGCCGCAGGTCGCCCTTGCCGGAGAGCGTGACCTTCACCATGCCGGCGCCCGACTGGCCCTCCACCTCGAGGGTCTCGAGCCGCGCCTGCATCTCCTGCATGCGCTGCTGCATCTGCTGCGCCTGCTTGAGCATGTTGCCGAGGTTCTTCATGGGCCGGCGTATCCGTCCGCTGGGGGAATGTCGTCGTCGTCGAGATCGGCGGGCTCGGCCTCGGGCGGGGCGAAGCCGCCCGGGTCGTCGTCCTCCGCCTCCGCGGTGCGCGCGGCCGGCGTGGGCTCCGCGGCGAGGCCGTAGGCGTCGGCCGCGGCGTCGCGCACCGCCTCGATGGTCGCGCCGGGGAAGGCGGCGAGGATGGCCTGCACCAGCGGGTGGCTGCGCGCCACCGCGCGCCGCTCCGCCTCCGCGGCGCGGCCCTGCTCGGCCAGCGTCGGCTCGCCCTCGGCGTTGGAGAGGGCGACGGTCCAGCGCGCGCCGGTCTCCTCCTGCAGCATCGCCGCGAGCTGGGCGGCGAGGTCGCGCGGCGCGGCGGGCTCGACGCGGATCTCGATGCGCCCGGGGGCGAAGCGCACCGGATGCACGTTGTGGACCAGGTGCGCGTGCAGCATCGGCCGCGTGCCGGAGGCGAGCGCCACCACCTCGCGGAAGCTGCCGGGCGCCGCCCGCGCGACCGGCGCGGCGGCCGCCGCGGCGCTCGCCACCGCGCCGCCCCCCGCCATCGCGCGCAGCCCGCCGCCGCCCGGCGCGGCCGGGCGCGGAGCGGCGGCGGCGGACATCGCCCCGCCCTCGGTCAGCCGCCTCACCAGCTCGCCCGGGGTCGGCAGGTCCGCCGCGTGGGCCAGGCGGATCAGCACCATCTCCGCCGCGGCGCGGCGGTCCACGCCCTCCTGCTGCACCTCGGCGATGCCCTTGAGCAGCATCTGCCACGCCCGCGCCAGCACCGGCACGGAGAGCCTCGCCGCCAGCGCCGCGCCGCGCGTGCGCTCCGCCTCCGGCAGCGCCGGGTCGTCGCGCAGCGCCGGCACCGCGCGCATCCGCGAGAGCAGGTGCGTCAGCTCGGCGAGGTCGGTGAGCACCACCAGCGGATCGGCCCCGCGCTCGTGCGCGCGGTCCATCAGCGCGAGCGCGCCGGCCACGTCGCCGCCCATCAGCGCCTCGAACAGGTCGAGGACGAGGCCTCGGTCGGCGAGGCCGAGCATGTCGCGCACCGCCTCGGCGCCCACCGCGCCGCCGGCGCCGGCCAGCGCGATCGCCTGGTCGAGCAGCGAGAGCCCGTCGCGCACGCTGCCGTCGGCGGCGCGCGCGATCATCGCCAGCGCCTCGGGCTCGGCGGCGACGCCCTCGCGCTCCAGCACGCGGGCGAAGTGCGCGCGCAGATCCTCCTGGGGGACGCGGCGCAGGTAGTGCGTCTGGCAGCGCGAGCGGATGGTGAGCGGCACCTTGCGCAGCTCGGTCGTCGCCAGCATGAACTTCACCTGCGGCGGCGGCTCCTCCAGCGTCTTGAGCAGCGCGTTGAAGGCGGCGCCGGAGAGCATGTGCACCTCGTCCAGGATCAGCACCTTGAAGCGGCCCTGGACCGGGCGGTAGCGCAGCGTCTCGCGCAGCTCGCGCACGTCGTCCACGCTGTTGTTGGAGGCGGCGTCGAGCTCGACCACGTCCGGGTGGCGGTCGGCGAGGATGGCGCGGCATTCGGGGCAGGTGCCGCAGGGGTCCACCGTCGGCCCGCCCTTCCCGTCCGGCCCGACGCAGTTCAGCGCGCGGGCGACGATGCGCGCGGTGGTGGTCTTGCCGACGCCGCGCACGCCGGTGAGGAGGAAGGCGTGCGGCACGCGGTTCTGGGCGAAGGCGTTGCGCAGGGTGCGGACCAGCGCCTCCTGCCCGATCAGCTCGGCGAAGGTGGTGGGGCGGTACTTGCGCGCGAGGACGCGGTAGGCGGCGGCGTCGCCGGCCCTGGCGCCGGGCGGAGCCGCCGCATCGTCCGCGGCGGCGGCGGATCGCGGCGGCGGCGGGGCGCCGAACAGCCCCGGCCCCTCGGGCGGGGGCGGCTCGGGCAGCCCTTCCTCGGCCGCCGGCGCGGCATCGGCGGCCGGGGGAGCGCCGGAAGGAGAGCCGAAGAGGGTCTGGTCGGCGGCCATGCGTGCGCGCGGCGGGGTCCCGAAGGGCGGCCGCAGAGGGGGCCGGCGTGGAACAGGTGGAAGGCCGGCGAAGCGACCCGGGCGGAACTCGTTACGGCTGCTTCCTTCCGGACCTGACCGGGTTGGCGAGGCGCCCGTCCGTCACCGACCTTCCGCCGAGAGATATCATGCCTCCGGGGCGCGCCGGCAACCCGGGGGCCGCGCAAAGGCGCCGGGGCCGCCGGCGAAGCGGCCGTGGCCGCCGAGCGCGGCCCGGCCGGAAGGCGCGAGCCGCCCCGCCCCCCGCGCCGGACGGATCGGCATCGGGCCGAGCGCGGCGATCGGCAGCGCACGGCCCCATGGCCGGCTTCGCCGAGGGGCGGACGGCCCGCATGGCGCGTCGCGTCACCCTGCGCAGACGAGCCGCAGTTCCGTGCCTCCGTCAGGGCCGGCCGGCGCGATGCTCACCCCGGCCCCTGACCTGCCGGGCGATGCCCTCGACCAGCGCGATCCCGGCGCCACGCCGCCGTCCGCGCCCGCCCGCGCCCTCCCCCTCCGCGCCGTCCCTCTCCGCTGCACCCGGCGGCATCCCCACCCCGTCGTCGCGCACCACCAGTTCGCCGCTTCCGCCGCCGGCCGGGGCGCGGAAGACGATGCGCGGGCGTCCGGCCCGCCCCCCGGGAAAGGCGTGCTTGCAGGCATTGGTGACCGCCTCGGCCGCGACCGGCCCGAGCGGCACCGCGGCATCCAGCCCGACGACCTGTCCCTCCGCCGCGACCTCGATCGCCACGCGCGAGCCGAGGCCGAAGCTGTCCGCGGTCGCCCGGCCGAGCGCGCGGAGATACGCGCCGAAGTCCACCTCGTCGGGGCCGATCGCGCCGGCGGGCGGGCGGCAGAGCGCCTCGTGCGCCAGGCTCATCGCCCGGCTCCGGCGCAGCGTGTCCCCGAAGGCGGAGCGCACCTCCGGCGCGTCGAACTGCCGCGCCTTCAGGCCGAGCAGGCTGGCCACGACCTGCAGGTTGTTCTTGACCCGGTGGTGCAGCTCCCGCAGCAGCGCGTCACGCTCGGCGAGCGCCGCGGCCAGCCCCGCGGTGCGCTCGGCGACCCGGTCCTTGAGCTCCGCGTTGAGGCGCCGGAGCTCCTCCCTGGCCAGCTTGACCGAGCCGCTCTCGATCATCGTCCACGCGCCGCGCCGCCGCGCCAGGGCGAAACCGTGGTTCTGCACCACGTCCATCGCCGCCCCCGCGTCGCAGCGCCCGGCGCAGTAGCTGCACAGCGCCACCACGCGGTGGTCGCAGAAGCAGGCGTTCACCCTGGCCTCGTACTCGGCGAAGGAGTCCCGGTCGGCGGCCTCGAGGAAGGAGGTGTTGCCGGCCAGCCGGAAGCCGCTGCGCCCGCGCGCCAGCGCCTCGCCCTTGCGGCGGAGCCAGCCGGCGATGATCGCGTCGGCGCCCACCTTGCCGACGCGGTGGCCGTACCAGGCCTCGTGGTCGAGGATCTCGATCTGGCCCCGGCGGATCCGCGCGTCGAGGTCCGGCACGGCGTTGCGCAGCGCGTCCGTCCGTCGCGTCGGCGGCGCGCAGCGGCGGGGCGGCGAACCACAGGCATTGCCCGTCCCCGTCGAGGCCCGCCTTGACGTAGGGGACGAGCGTATCGGCGAGGTCCTCGGCGGTCTCGTAGAAATGGCAGAAATGGGCGCCCCCAGCGCACCGGCCCGACTGCGGGAATGCCGCTGTCCGCCCATGGCCGCTGCCGCATCGAGGACCTTCCTCGCTCGCGCGGCGCGAGCATAGGCGCCGCCGGGGCCCCGGCAGCACGTCCCGGAAACCGGAAACGCGGCGCCCGGGACACAACCGGTTCATCCGACAGCCGCGGCGGAGGCGGGCGCCGGCGCGGTTGCCGGGGCGGCGCGCGCGTGGCACCGTCCGCCCCCGCATGCTCTCCATCCCCGCCAGCCGCCCCAACGCCTACACCGGCAGCCCGCTCGACCGCGCCTCCGGCCGCCGCGACGACGCGGCGTTCATCGCCCGGGCGCTCGCCGATCCGGACAGCCTCTTCGTCCCGGTCTGGCGCGCCCGCAACCTGATGAAGGGCGTCGCCGAGGGCCGCCCCGAGGCGCTGCTGATCAGCGGCGGCGCGGCGGAGCGGCTGCGCATGGCGGGCGGCCCCTGGGCCTTCCTCGGCTTCTGGGGAGGGCGCGCGGTCTTCGCCGTCGACTGCTCCACCGCCGACGACCCGCTGCCCCTGCTGCCCGAGAGCGTCGGCACCTTCGCCGACCTGCGCCAGGTGGCGGGGCTGCTGCCGCCGGGCGAGGCCTCCGTTCTCGCCCATGCCCGCGGCCTGATGCACTGGCGGGTGAAGCACCGCTTCTGCGGCGTCTGCGGCAACCCGTGCGAGCCGCGGAGCGCGGGCCACGTGATGCAGTGCACGGGCTGCGACGCGCAGCATTTCCCGCGCACCGACCCGGCGGTAATCATGCTGGTGGTGCGCGGCGACCGCTGCCTGCTCGGCCATTCGCACCGCTTCCCCAACACCCGGATGTACTCGACCCTGGCCGGCTTCGTCGAGCCGGGCGAGAGCCTGGAGGAGGCGGTCCGGCGCGAGGTGCTCGAGGAGACGGGCGTGCGCGTCGGCGCGGTGCAGTACCACTCCTCGCAGCCCTGGCCCTTCCCCTCCTCGATCATGCTCGGCTTCCACGCCGAGGCGCTGAGCGAGGAGATCGCCATAGACCCGGACGAGCTGCGCGACGCGCGCTGGTTCTCGCGCGCCGAGCTGCGCGAGAGCGAGGCGCTGGGCTTCTCCCTGCCGCGCGTGGACTCGATCGCGCGCCGCCTGATCGAGGACTGGCTCGCCCTGGCATGACCCCGCCCCGCCACACCCCCGCCGTCCGCGCCGGGCTCGCGGCGCTGCTGCTTCCGGTTCTGCTCGCCGCCGCCTGCGGCCCGCGCCGCGCGGCCGAGGCGCCGGCCGATCCGGAATCGCCCGAGGCCGCGCTCTGCCGCGCCGAGGCGCGCGGCAGCCCCGAGGTGCGGCGCCTGGCGCGCGAGCTCAACGCGGACAACCAGCAGAACGCGCTGCGCGTCGGCGAGGAGCGCCGCATCGCCGAGATCCGCGCCTTCCGCGACTGCATGCGCCGCCGCGGCGCCGCCATGCCGGGCGGGGTGGAGCCGGTGCGGCAGTCGTTCTGAGGGCGGCGGGCCGAGCGCCGCCCCTCGCTCAATCCCCCGCCGCGGCCTGGTCCAGCCGGTAGGGATGCGCCGGATAGGCGCCGAGCACGCGCAGCTCGCGCGAGAAGAAGGCGAGCTCCTCCAGCGCGCGCTTGAGCGGCGGCTGCTCCGGGTGGCCGTCCACGTCGCAGAGGAACTGGGTCGCCGTGAAGTGCCCGTTGAGCATGTAGCTCTCGAGCTTGGTCATGTTCACGCCGTTGGTCGCGAAGCCGCCCAGTGCCTTGTAGAGCGCCGCCGGCACGTTGCGCACGCGGAAGACGAAGGTGGTGACGGTGTTCGGCGCCTCGGGCGGCGGGTCGCGCCGCTCCCGCGCCATGACGTAGAAGCGCGTCGTGTTGTGCGGCGCGTCCTCGACGTTGCGGCGCAGGATCTCGAGGCCGTAGATCTCGGCCGCCAGCGCCGAGGCCACCGCCGCGTCCTCCACCCCGCCGCGCCGCGCGATCATCGCCGCGGCGCCGGCGGTGTCCGCCTCGATCACCGGCTCGAGCCTCAGCTCCTCGATCAGCCTCAGCACCTGGCCGAGCGCCACCGGATGGCTGTGCAGGCGGCGGATGGTCGCGACCGTCGCGCCCCGCGGCGCGAGCAGGCAGTGCTCGACCCGCTCGAAGTGCTCGCCCACCACGTAGAGGCCGGACTCGGGCAGCAGGCGGTGGATGTCGGGCACCCGGCCGGCGAGCGAGTTCTCGCAGGGCAGCATGGCGAGCTCGGCGCGGCCCTCGCGCACCGCCGCCATCGCCGCCTCGAAGCTCGGGCAGGGCAGCGTCGTCCAGCCCGGATAGGCGTCGCGGCAGGCGAGGTCGGAATAGGCGCCGGGCAGGCCCTGGAAAGCGATGACGCGGCGGCCCCGGTCGGTGCTCATTGCGGTTCCCCGGACGGGAGGAGGGCGCGGCGAGCGCGCTCCAGGTCCTCCGGCGTGTCCACGCCGAACGGCCCGTGCGCGATCCGCGCGACGGCGATCCGCATGCCGGCCTCGAGCGCCCGGAGCTGCTCCAGCCGCTCGCGCCGCTCGAGCGGGCTCGGCGGCAGCGCCACGAAGCGGTCGAGGGCGGCGCGGCGGAAGGCGTAGATGCCGATGTGGTGCCAGCGCGGTCCCTCGCCCCAGGGGATCGGCAGGCGCGAGAAGTAGAGCGCCGGCGCGACCCGCGCCTCGCCCGCGAAGGCGCAGGCGCACTTCACGAAGGACTCCGTCTCCGCCTCGCGCGCGTCGGCGATCGGGCAGACCAGCGTCGCGATGTCCACCGCCGGGTCGGCGAGCGGGGCGAGCACGGCGCGCAGCGCCTCGGGCGCGAGGGTCGGGAAGTCCCCCTGCAGGTTCACCACCACGTCGTGCGCGCCGGCGGGGTCGAGCGCGGCGAGCGCGCGGTGCACCCGGTCCGTGCCCGAGGGCAGGTCCTCCGCCACCACCACCGCGCGCCCGCCCGCGGCGCGCACCGCCGCGGCGATCTCCGGCTCGGCGCAGGCGACCGCGGCGGGGCCGATCGCCGCCTCGCGCGCCCGGTCCAGCACGTGCAGGACCATCGGCCGGCCGTGGATGTCGGCGAGCGGCTTGCCCGGCAGCCGCGTCGCGGCCATGCGGGCGGGGATGACGACGATCGGGTTCACGCGCGGGGCGGTGGAGCGGGCGACGGCCTTGCCGGCGACGGGTTGATGGGGCGGAGGGAGCGCACTATGGTCCGGCCGGCTTTTAGGCGAGGCGGCCCCGCGGCGCAAACTCCGGCTCCGGCGGGCCGCCTCGTTGGCATCGGCGCCCGCCGCCCGGCGGCGCAGGGAGAGGGTTCGGTCCGCGCATGGACAGCATGGAACTCAACAAGATCCTCGCCGCCATCCTGACGGCGGGGGTCGCTTTCGGAGTGGCGGGCTTCATCGGCCGCATGGTGGTCCATCCGACCATGCCGCATGAGAGCGCGATCCGCATCGGCGAGCCGGCCGCCACGCAGGTGGCCCAGCCCGCGGCCCCGGCCGCCCCCGCCCTGGAGCCGATCACCCCCCTGCTGGCCAGCGCCGATCCCCAGAACGGCGAGGCCCTCGCGCGGCGGCTCTGCGCCGCCTGCCACACCTTCAACGAGGGCGGACGCAGCGGCGTCGGCCCGAACCTCTACGGCATCGTGGGCGCGCCGCATGCCCATGTGCAGGGCTTCAACTACTCGGCGGCGCTCCGCGCCAAGGAGGGGCCCTGGACCTACGAGGAGCTGAACGCCTGGCTCGCCAATCCGCGCGCCTACGCGCCGGGCAACCGCATGGCCTTCGCCGGCATGGCGAACGCCCAGCAGCGCGCCGACCTGATCGCCTATCTGCGCTCCATCTCCCCCGGCGCGCCCGCCCCCGAGGCGGCCGCGGCCGGCGCGCCGGCGCGCTGAGGGCGCCGCGCCCGCCGGTGCAGCCTCGCGTGCCGGCCGACGCGCCGCCGCTCGCGCCGGGTTTCGTCGCCACGGCCGAGGCCGCGGCCGACGCGGCCGGCGCGGTGATCCGCCCGCTGTTCCGCTCCGCCCTGCTGGTCGAGGCCAAGGGCGACGCCTCCCCGGTCACCGAGGCCGACCGCGCCGCGGAGCGCGCGATCCGCGAGCTCATCGCTGCCCGCTTCCCCGATCACGGCGTGATCGGGGAGGAGTTCGGCGCCGAGCGCGCCGACGCGGAGTGGGTGTGGGTGGTCGATCCGATCGACGGTACCCGCGCCTTCGTCACCGGCCGCCCCCTGTTCGGCTCCCTGATCGGACTGCTGCACCGGGGACGGCCGGTGCTCGGCCTGATCGACCAGCCGGCCGCCGGCGAGCGCTGGCTCGGCGTGGCGGGCCGCAAGACCCGGTTCCGCTCGCCGCTCGGCGGGACAGTCGGCTGCCGACCCTGCGCGCGGCTCGCCGAGGCGGAGCTCTCCTGCACCTCGCCCGACATGTTCCGCCCCGAGGAGCGGCCGGGCTTCGAGCGCCTGCGCGCCGCGGCGCGGCGCGTGACCTGGGGCGGCGACTGCTACGCCTACGGCCTGCTCGCCCTCGGCCTGCTGGATGTGGTGGCGGAGAGCACGATGAAGCCCTGGGACTGGGCCGCGCTGGTGCCCGTGGTCGAGGGCGCGGGCGGGCGCGTGACGGGCTGGAACGGTCGGCCGCTGACCCTCGAATCCGACGGCCGGGTCCTCGCGGTCGGCGACCCGGCGCTGCTGCCGGAAGCGGTGGGCCTGCTCGGCGGCTGACCGGGGCGCGTCGGGCCTGGCGCCGCGCGGCACGGCGGTCGCCATCCCCCTGCGCGAGGCGCGCCGAGGGCCGATGGCGCCGCCGCCGCGCCGGCAGGCCGGCGGAAACGCCCCTCCGCCATTGCCGTGGGCGGGCGGGGGCACCATACCTTCGCGACATGCGCCGCCGTGACCTTCTGGCCCTTGGCGCCCTGGGCGCCCTCGGGCCGTCCCGCATCGCCCGCGCCGAGCCGGGCGCCGCCACGCCCCGTCCGCCGCCCGCCCCCCCGGAGGACGGCGCGGTGGTCCGCACCCATGCCCTGTCGCTGCTCGGCGAACCGGCGCTGCCGCCCGGCTTTCCGCACTGGCCCTGGGTGAACCCCGACGCGCCGAAGGGGGGCGAGATCGCGCTGACCGCGATCGGCAGCTTCGACAGCTTCAACCCCTTCGTCCTGCGCGGCACGGCGGCGGTCGGCATCGGCAACCTGTACGACCGCCTGACCCGCACCAGCGCCGACGAGGCGGCGACCGACTACGGCCACCTCGCCGAGACCATCGAGCTCTCCGCCGACCGCCTGACCATCGCCTACGAGCTGCGCGAAGGCGCGCGCTGGCACGACGGCCGCCCGATCACCGCCGAGGACGTGGTCTGGACCTTCGAGACGCTGCGCCAGCATGGCCGCCCGTTCTACCGCGCCTACTGGGCCGACGTGGCGGAGGTGAAGGCGGACGGCCCGCGCCGCGTCGTCTACCGCCTGCGCACGGCGCAGAACCGCGAGCTGCCGCAGATCATCGGCCAGATGTACGTGCTGCCGAAGCACTGGTGGGAGGGCCGCGACTTCGCGCGGCCGAGCCTCGACATCCCGCTCGGCTCCGGCCCCTACCGCATCGAGCGCTTCGAGCCCGGGCGCACGATCGTCTATCGCCGCGTCGAGGACTACTGGGCGCGCGACCTCAACACCATGCGCGGCACGGCGAACTGGGACCGCATCCGCTACGAGTACTTCCGCGACAACACCGTGGCGCTGGAGGCCTTCAAGGCCGGCCAGATCGACTTCCGCACCGAGAACGTCGCCAAGGACTGGGCGACCGCCTACGACTTCCCCGCGGCGCGGCGCGGCCTGGTGAGGCTCGAGGAGATCCGCCACGAGATCCCGACCGGCATGCAGTGCTTCGCCGTCAACCTGCGCCGCCCGCTGTTCCGGGACGCCCGCGTGCGCCGCGCGCTGATCGAGGTGTTCGACTTCGAGTGGATGAACGCCAACCTGTTCTACGGCGCCTACACCCGCACGACCTCCTACTTCTCCAACTCCGAGCTGGCCTCGAGCGGCCTGCCGGAGGGGCGCGAGCGCGAGATCCTGGAGGGCTTCCGCGGCCGCATCCCCGAGGAGGTGTTCACCGAGGAGTACCGCCTCCCGGTCACCGACGGCTCGGGCAGCAACCGCGACGCGCTGCGGCGCGCGCTCCGGCTGCTGCGCGAGGCGGGCTGGACGGTGCGCGACCGGCGCCTGGTGAACGCGGAGGGACGGCCCTTCGAGTTCGAGATCCTGCTCTCCTCGCCGAGCTTCGAGCGCGTCGCCCTGCCCTACCGGGAATGGCTGGAGCGGCTCGGCATGTCGGTGCAGGTGCGCACCGTGGACCCGGCGCAGTACCAGAAGCGGATCGAGAGCTTCGACTACGACATGACGGTCGAGGTGATCCCGCAGAGCCTGTCGCCGGGCAACGAGCAGCGCGACTTCTTCACCTGCGCCAAGGTCGAGGAGCCGGGCAGCCGGAACGTCGCCGGCATCTGCGACCCGGTGATCGACGAGCTGGTCGAGCTGGTGATCGCCGCGCCCGACCGGGCGGAGCTGGTGGCGCGCACCCGCGCGCTCGACCGGGTGCTGCTCTGGCACAACTTCGTCGTCCCGCACTGGCACATCCAGAGCTTCCGCGTCGCCTACTGGGACAAGTTCGGGCGCCCGCCGCGCAACCCGCGCTACGACCTCGGCCTCGATTCCTGGTGGGTGGAGCGCGGGCGCGAGGGCGCGGTCGAGGAAGGCCGGCGCGCGGCGGCGGAGCCGCAGCGGCGGTAGCGCGGACGCGAGAGAGTTGGGCGCCTACCTCCTCCGGCGGCTGCTCCTGGTGGTGCCGACGCTGTTCGGCATCATCCTGATCAACTTCGTGGTCGTGCAGTTCGCGCCGGGCGGGCCGGTCGAGCAGATGCTCGCCGAGCTGCGCGGCGAGGGCCAGACACTCGGCCGCATCACCGGCGAGGGCGGCGGCGAGATCCGCGCCGCGCCGCCCGGCCCCGGCGAGGCCGGCCGCGCCCCCGGCGCGGGCGGGACCGGCCCGGTCGGCACCTACCAGGGCGCGCGCGGCCTCGACCCGGCGATCGTGGCCGAGATCGAGCGCACCTTCGGCTTCGACAAGCCGGCGCATGTGCGCTTCCTCGAGATGCTCGGCGGCTATCTCCGCTTCGACTTCGGCCGGTCGCTGTTCCGCGACCGCCCGGTGGTGGAGTTGATCATCGAGAAGATGCCGGTCTCGATCAGCCTCGGCCTGTGGTCCACGCTGATCATCTACCTGGTCTCGATCCCCCTCGGCATCCGCAAGGCGGTACGCGACGGCAGCCGGTTCGACGTCGCGACCTCCGGCATCGTGCTGGTCGGCTACGCCATACCGGCCTTCCTGTTCGCCATCCTGCTCGTCGTGCTGTTCGCCGGCGGCACCTTCCTGCAGTGGTTCCCGCTGCGCGGCCTCGCCACTCCGGGCTCGGAGGCCTGGCCGTTCTGGGAGCGGGCGCTCGACTACGCCTGGCACATGGCGCTGCCGACGCTCTCGCTCGTCATCGGCGGCTTCGCCGGGCTGACGATGCTGACCAAGAACTCCTTCCTCGACGAGATCGGCAAGCAGTACGTCGTCACCGCCCGCGCCAAGGGGGCGGGCGAGCGGCGCGTGCTCTACGGCCACGTGTTCCGCAACGCGATGCTGCTGATCATCGCCGGATTCCCCTCGGCCTTCATCGGCATCCTGTTCACCGGGGCGCTGCTGATCGAGATCGTGTTCTCGCTCGACGGGCTCGGCCTGCTCGGCTTCGAAGCGGCGATCCGGCGCGACTACCCGGTGATGTTCGGCACGCTCTACATCTTCACCCTGCTCGGGCTGCTGATGCAGATCGTCGGCGACTTCACCTACACGCTGGTGGACCCGCGCATCGACTTCGAGGCCCGGAGCTGATGGCGCTCTCGCCCCTCAACCGCCGGCGGCTCGAGAATTTCCGCGCCAACCGGCGCGGCTACTGGTCGCTCTGGATCTTCGCCGCGCTGTTCGTGGTGACGCTGTTCGCCGAGTTCATCGCCAACGACCGCCCCCTGGTCGCGCGGGTGGACGGGCGCTGGTACGTCCCCGTCCTCGTGGACTACGCCGAGAGCGACGTCATCGCGGACGGCCTGCCGACCGCGGTGGACTGGCACGACCGCGGCTTCATCGAGGAGTTCCGGGAGGCGGGCGGCTGGGCCGTCTGGCCGCTGATCCCCTACGCCTACAACACGGTGGTGCGCGACCTCGGCCGTCCCGCGCCCTCGCCGCCCTCGGCGCGCAACTGGCTCGGCACCGACGACCAGGCGCGCGACGTGCTGGCGCGGGTGATCTACGGCTTCCGCATCTCGGTGCTGTTCGGCTTCACCCTCACCCTCGTCTCCTCGGTCATCGGCATCGCGGCCGGCGCGGTGCAGGGGTTCTACGGCGGGCTGACCGACCTCCTGTTCCAGCGCTTCATCGAGATCTGGCGCGGCATGCCGGAGCTCTACCTGCTCATCATCCTCGCCAGCATCATCACGCCGAGCTTCTGGGTCCTGCTCGGCTTCCTCCTGCTGTTCTCCTGGATGGGGCTGACCGGGGTGGTGCGGGCGGAGTTCCTGCGCGGGCGGAACTTCGACTACGTGCGCGCGGCGCGCGCGCTCGGCGTCTCCGACGGGCGGATCATGTTCCGCCACATCCTGCCCAACGCCATGGTGGCGACGCTGACCTTCCTGCCCTTCATCCTCTCGGGCTCGGTGGTCATCCTCACCTCGCTCGACTTCCTCGGCTTCGGCCTGCCGCCCGGCTCGCCCTCGCTCGGCGAGCTGGTGAACCAGGGCAAGAACAACCTCCAGGCCCCCTGGCTCGCCTTCACCGCCTTCGTCGTGCTCGGCGCCATGCTGAGCCTGCTCACCTTCATCGGCGAGGCGGTGCGCGACGCCTTCGACCCGCGCAAGCTGCCGGGCGGCGCGCAGGCCGCCGCGGCGGCACCGCTCACGGAGCGGGTGCCGAACCCCGACACGCGGATGCCGAACCACGCCCATGGCGGCACCGCGACCCCGACCGGCGCCGGGACGGCCTGAGCGGTGCCGGCGCTGCTCACCGTCGAGGACCTCGCCGTCGCCTTCCGCGGCCGGAGCGTGGTCGAGGGCGTCTCCTTCGCCGTCGAGCCGGGCGAGACGGTCGCCCTGGTCGGCGAGTCCGGCTCCGGCAAGAGCGTCACCGCGCTCTCCTGCCTGCGCCTGCTGCCGCCCGGCGGGGCCAACCCGGCCGGGCGCATCCTGCTCGACGGGACCGAGGTGCTGCGCGCGCCCGAGCACGAGCTGCGGCGCCTGCGCGGCGGCGTCGCCGGCATGGTGTTCCAGGAGCCGATGACCTCGCTCAACCCGCTGCACACGGTGGGCCGCCAGGTCGCGGAGGCGGTGGTCCTGCACCAGCCCGGGATGCGCGGCGCCGCGCTGCGCGAGCGCGTGATCCACCTCCTCCGCCGCGCCGGCTTCGCCAACGCGGAGGAGCGGCTGGCCGCCTATCCGCACCAGCTCTCCGGCGGGCAGCGCCAGCGGGTGATGATCGCCGCCGCGCTGGCCAACGACCCGAAGCTGCTGATCGCCGACGAGCCGACCACCGCGCTCGACGTCACCATCCAGGCGCAGATCCTGGAGCTGCTCGCCGACCTCAAGCGCCGGCTGAACATGGCGCTGCTCCTCATCACCCACGACCTGCAGATCGTGCGCCGCCACGCCGACCGGGTGGTGGTGATGAAGGACGGCCGGGCGGTCGAGCAGGGCCCGGTGGCCGCGGTGTTTGAGGCCCCGCGCCACGACTACACGCGCATGCTGCTCGCCACCGAGCCGCGCGGCCGCCCCGCGCCGGTGGCGCCGGACGCCCCGGTGGTGATGGAGGCGGAGCGGATCAAGGTGCACTTCCCGATCCGCCGCGGCGTCCTGCGGCGGACCGTCGGGCACGTGAAGGCGGTGGACGGCGTCTCGGTGGCGATCCGGGAGGGCGAGACGGTCGGCCTGGTCGGCGAATCGGGCAGCGGCAAGACCACGCTCGGCCTCGCCCTGCTGCGGCTCGAGGGGAGCGAGGGCCCGATCCGCTTCGAGGGTGCGCCGATCCAGGGCCTCGACCGCAAGCGGCTGCGGCCGCTGCGCCGGCGCATGCAGATCGTCTTCCAGGACCCCTACGGCGCCCTCTCGCCGCGCATGACCGTGGCCGAGATCGTCGGCGAGGGCCTCGCGGTGCACGAGCCGCACCTCTCGCGCGCCGAGCGCGGCCGGGCGGTCGCCGCGGCGCTCGAGGAGGTCGGGCTCGATCCGGGGATGGCGGACCGCTACCCGCACGAATTCTCCGGCGGCCAGCGCCAGCGCATCGCGATCGCCCGCGCCCTCGTGCTCAAGCCGCGCCTCGTCGTGCTCGACGAGCCGACCAGCGCGCTCGACGTCTCGGTGCAGGCGCAGGTGGTGGAGCTGCTGCGCGCGCTGCAGGAGCGCCACCGGCTCGCCTACCTCTTCATCAGCCACGACCTGCGGGTGGTCCGCGCGATGGCGCACCGGATCATCGTGCTCAGGGACGGGCGCGTGGTCGAGGAGGGCGAGGCGGAGCGCATCATCGCGGCGCCGCGCGAGCCCTACACGCGCGCGCTGATGGCGGCGGCCTTCGAGCTGGCCGCCGCCGAGCCGGAGGTGGTCCGCACGTGAACGTCCCCGATCCCGCCGCAGCCTCGTCCTCCGCGACGAGCCCCGATCTCGAGCGGCTGCGCCGCCTGCTCGAATCCGAGCGGCTGAAGCTCGGCGTGCACATCCGCAAGATGAACAGCCCGGGCTCGCCGGTCTTCCGCCAGGGCGAGAACGTCTGGCCCGCGGCCCTGATCCTCGTCGGCTCCTTCGGCGCGACGGCGCTGGTCCACTTCTACCTCGGCGCCGCGGTGCTCGCGGTCGGCGCCTGGTGGTGGCTCGCCAAGGTGCAGCCGCGCATCGCGGACGGGGTATTCGACCGCACCGTCGCCTTCATGCTGGCCTCCGAGCGGAACTTCGAGGGGCTGTGGGCGAAGGGGGTGCTGTCCTTCTACGCGAAGCTGCCGGACGGGCGGGAGGTGGTGGCGACGCGCCGCGACGACTGGCGCGAATTCCTGCGCCGCGTCGAGGCCGAGTTCGAAGGGGGAGATTGATCGCGCATGGGCACCGCGAGGGGCACCGCCGTGCTGCTGTCCACCAGGGCGAACGCGATGGCCGACTGGGCGGAGGCGCTCGGCGCGCTCGACCCGTCGCTCGACATCCGCCTGTTCCCCGATGCCGGCGATCCGGCCGACATCGAGGCCGCGGTCGTCTGGACCGAGCACGACATGGCCGAGCTCCGGCGCTACCCGAACCTGAAGCTCATCGTCTCGATGGGCGCCGGCGTGGACCACCTGCTGCGCCCGCCGGGCCCGCCGCCCGGCGTGCCGGTGGCGCGGCTGGTGGACGAGCGGCTGACCCAGGGCATGACCGAGTGGGTGCTGCTCAACGTGCTGCGCTTCCACCGGCAGGACCCGGAATACCGCGCGCAGCAGGCGGCGCGGATCTGGCAGGAGCTGCCGGCGCCCGACACGGCGGCGCGGCGCATCGGCATCCTCGGCCTCGGCGCGCTCGGCGGGGCCGCGGCGCGCGCGCTGCGCGGCCTCGGCTTCCCGGTCATGGGCTGGTCGCGGCGGCCGAAGGCGCTCGCGGACGTCGAATGCTTCCACGGCGCGGACGGCCTCGCGGCCATGGCGCCGCGCGCCGACATCCTGGTCTGCCTGCTGCCGCTGACGCCGCAGACGCGCGGCATCCTCGGCGGGGAGCTGCTGCGGTCCCTGCCGCGCGGGGCGTACGTGATCAACGGCGCGCGCGGCGGCCACGTGGTGGACGCCGACCTGCTGCGCGCGCTCGACACGGGCCAGGTCGCCGGCGCGGCGCTCGACGTGTTCGAGCCGGAGCCGCTTCCGGCGGACCACCCCTACTGGTCGCACCCGAGGGTGTTCGTCACCCCGCACGCGGCGAGCATCACGATTCCGCGGAGCGCGGCGCCGCAGGTGGTCGAGAACATCCGTCGGATGCGGGCGGGGCGCCCGCTGATCAACCTCGTCGATCCCGCCGCCGGCTACTGAGCCGCGGCGGCGCGGTCCGCGGCGCCGTCCGGGCGCCCGCCGGCGGCGTCAGCCGGCGCGGCGCGTGCCGCTCCCCCCGGCGGCGCCCGGCGCCGTCTCGACGTTCGCCGGCTCCGCCACCGCGAGCTCGCGCGTCGCGACCTCGGCGTCCGCCATGATCTGGCGCAGGTCGCGCAGGAACGCGCTGCCCTTGAGAGTGCGCTGCACGAGCACGCTGCGGCGGTCCATCGGGTCGACCTTGCGGCGCGCCAGGTCCAGCTCTCCCAGCCGGTCCAGCGCCCGCGTGATCGCCGGCTTCGAGACGTTCAGCTCGGCCGCGAGGCCGCGCACCGTATGGGGGCCGTCCGTCAGGTAGACGGTGAGGAACACCCCGAGCTGCCGCGCGGAGAGATCGGGCCCGTCCCGCCGGACCAGCGCGACGACCGTATCCCTCAGGATGCCGACGAGCTGGTCGGGATTGATCTGTGCGGCCATGTCCTGCAACCCTTCCTGGTCCTTCCGCCGCCCCGCCCCCTAGCTCCGCTTCGCGGCGGGACCGGCGTCGGCGGCGGCGCCGCGGACCGTGCGTCCGGCGTCCCTGGCCGGTCCGAGCCCTCGCGCCACCACAGAGCCGCTGCGGCGGAAAAGTTCCCACTCCATCCCAACTTCGTTACCGATCCGGTCGGCCATCACTCCCCGCCAGCGCGGCGATCGCCGCGTACAGGGCCCGCATCGCCTGCGCTTCGCCGCCCTCGGGTCGCCCCGGCCGGGCCGAATCGTTCCAGGCATAGAGGTCTATATGCGCCCATCGCACCCGCTTCGGAACAAACCGCTGCAAGAAAAGCGCGGCCGTGATCGCCCCCGCCATCGGTCTCGTCCCGACACTGGAGACGTCCGCCACCGCGCTGTCCAGCCAAGAATCGTATCCGGAATGCAGTGGCAGGCGCCACAGCGGGTCGTGCGACGCCCGGCCGGCGGTCAGCAGCGTCTCCGCGAGCGCCTCGTCGTTGCAGAACAGCGCCGGCAGGTCGGGCCCCAGCGCGACCCGCGCCGCGCCGGTCAGGGTGGCGCAATCCAGCACCACCTCGGCCCCGCGCTCCGCCGCCAGGGCGAGCAGGTCGCCCAGCACCAGTCGGCCTTCCGCGTCGGTGTTGCCGATCTCGACCGTCAGCCCCTTCCGGCTGCGCACCACGTCGAGGGGGCGCATGGCGGTGCCGGAGACGGCGTTCTCCACCGCGCCGACCAGCAGCATCAGGCGCACCGGCAGGCGCGCGCGCATGACGAGCCCGGCCACGCCGATCGTCACCGCGGCGCCGGCCATGTCCTTCTTCATCCGCAGCATCGCGGCCGACGGCTTGATGTCCAGCCCGCCGCTGTCGAAGCACACGCCCTTGCCGCAGAGCGCGATCCGCGGCCCGTCCGCGCTGCCCTGCCATTCGAGGATCGCCACCCGCGGCGCGCGCGCGCTGCCGGCGCCGACCGCGGCGATCAGCGGGAAGCCCTCGGCCAGCGCCGCGCCCTCGAGGATGCGGCAGGTCGCCCCGGGGTGCTCGGCCGCCAGCGCCCGCACCGCCTCGGCGAGCTCGGCGGGACCAAGGTGGTTGGGCGGGGTGTTGATCAGGTCGCGCACCCGCCAGGCGGCGGCGGCCGACGCGACGGCCGGTTCGGTGCCGGCCGGGGCGAGCAGCCGCGCCGGGGCGCGGTCCGGCGCCGGCCGGTCCTCCGCGCGCTCCGCCTCCGGTCCCTTGAAGCGGCGGAACCGGTAGGCGCCGAGCCCCCAGCCGAGCACCGCGTCCGCCGCGTCGTGGTCGCCGGCGCCGAGGCGCCAGAGGCTGCCCTCCGGCAAAGCATAGGGCAGTGCCCCGAACGGCCAGGGCGAGGCCGGCTCGCTCCCCAGGCCGAGCACCGCGCCGGCCAGCCCTCCCCCCGCGTCGGGCAGCAGGGCGAGCTGGCCACGGCGCCCCGTGAAGCCGAGCGAGTCGAGCCAGGCCGCCTGGGCGGCGCCGAGCGTGCCCCGCAGCGCCGCCAGGGTTGCCGGGCGCGCCGTGTGCAGGGGCAGGGCCGATGTCTCCATCCCGGCGGCGTCCGATTCGGCCGGGAGGCAGTCGAGCATCGCGGCGTTCTCCTCGCTCGTCCCGAGGCGGATCCGCGCTCCGCCAGCGGACGGGCCATCGCTGCGGCGTCGCCGGCCCGCCGCGGGATCTCGGCACGTCGCGCCGATTCGCGGCGCCACCATAGCGGCCGCCCCGGCAAACACCAAGGCGATGCACCCTCGGCGCGAAGCACGGCGCGGCCGGCGGGTGAGGGCGGCATGGCGGGGATGGGGGCAGAGCCGTCTCGCCGGCGCGCGACTGCGGGGTCCGGCCGGGGCGGTCGTCAGTCTTCGCGCCCGAGAACCGCCATCAGCTCGCGCCACTCGCGCTTCGAGAGGCCGCTCCCTTCCTGCGCCACCGGCTCGCCCGCCAGCATCCGCCGCACCACGGCGAGCATCGGCGCCGAGAGGGTCGCCGCGCCGAGGCGATAGTCGCGGAAGGCCTCGAAGGTCATCGGCACCCAGGCCTCGACCGTCGCCAGCATCGCCTCGGCGTAGGCGCGGATCTCGTACTGGGCGTGCGGGTCGGCGCGCAGCGAGAGGAAGTGCAGCAGATTGTGCAGGTCGATCTTCCAGTACCACTGCGTATAGGTGTTGAGGGTGAGGTTCATCCGCGCCAGCTCGCGCGCGAGCCCCCGGCGCGATTCGTCGCGCTTCGCCCCTGCTTCGTCCTCGTTCAGCATGGCGAGGTAGTGGTCGTAGTTGCGCGCCGCGTCCTCCCGCAGCAGGGCCAGCACCTCCGCCGCCTCCGCGCCCTCCAGCACCGCGCCGCGCCCCTGGCGGTTCACGCGCGACTGGGCGGCGAGGTGCTCGGGCGCCGGCAGGTAGAACTCCCGGTCGAGGACCGAGTAGCGGGCGGAGTACTCGTTCACGTTCGCCGTGCGGTGGCGGATCCACTGCCGCGCGACGAAGATCGGCAGCTTCACGTGGTACTTGATCTCGCACATCTCGAAGGGCGTGGTGTGGCGGTGGCGCATCAGGTAGCGGATCAGGCCGCGGTCCTCGTTCGCCGCCCGCGTCCCCCGCCCGTAGGAGACGCGCGCCGCCTGCACCACCGCGGCGTCGTCGCCCATGTAGTCGATGACGCGCACGAAGCCGTGGTCGAGCACCGGGATGGCCCGGAACAGCATCGCCTCGAGCGCCGGGACGGTCGGGCGCCGGGTGCGGTGCTCGGCCGCACGGGCGGCCTCGATCTCCTGCTGCTGCTCCGCGGTCAGCGCCATCTCTCGATCCACCCCTCGATTCGCGAGCCGGACGGGCCTATATTCCGTTCGCCGCCTCGGCGGCTATGGCGATAAACGCGGCTCGGAATAAGCGTAGCGGACCCGGGGGCAGTACCCGGCGCCTCCACCACCTTCCCGGCAGCGGCGGCTTGGCCCGTCCGCTGCCGTCCACGGGGGCGAAACAGGCTCGACGCGCGCGGTAAAGGGGTCGTTTTCGCCCGGCATGGCTCCGCCGTTATCGGGCCGAACCACAAGTGCCAACGACAACAGCCGCGAGGCTGTGGCGCTCGCTGCCTGACATCAGGTAAGCGCGGCCCGGGGGGCGCCGGGCAACAGAAGCCCCCCACTTATCGCGTGCCCCGTTCTTGCCATCTTTGTGTTGTCCGGCGGTCGGTTTCGCCCTACAGTTGCATACGAAGGGTGGGCGTATGAGCGAAGAAGCGAGACAGACCGAGAGCCTCCTTCCCTACGACCGCTGGACCGAGGACGCCCTGCGCGAGGTCGTGGCCCGCGCGCTCGAGCACACGGCGGAGCACGGGCTGGCGGGGGAGCACCATTTCTACCTGACCTTCCGCACCGACCATCCCGGCGTGTCCATGCCGGGGCACTTGAAGGCGCGCTATCCGCAGGAGATGACGATCGTCCTGCAGCACCGCTTCTGGGACTTGGCGGTGGACCGGCAGGTGGGCGCGTTCTCGGTCGGCCTGTCCTTCGGCGGCGTGCCGGCGACGCTGGTGGTGCCCTTCGCCGCCGTGACCGCCTTCGCCGATCCGCACGTGCGCTTCGGGCTGCGGTTCGAGCCGCGGATGGAGGGGGCCGCAGCCCCGGCCGAGCCGGCGGCGCCCGTCGCGCCGGAAGCGGCACCCGCGCCACAGGTGGTCAGCCTCGACGCCTTCCGTCGCCGGCCGGCGCGGGACGGCTGACCCGACCGCCGGCGCCCGGCGGCGGTTGGCGCCACGCCGGGGCTGCGCTAGGACGATCCTCCCGAGAGAGTGACCGACCGGTTCGGCTTGGCGCGCCGCTGCGCGGGTCGTACCGTGCCGCGGAGACGCCAGCCCATGACCCCACCGCTCGACGACGCCGGCGCGGCCCCGACCGCGGCGCGGCCGGAAGGCTTCCTCTACAGCCCGATGTTCCCGCTGGGCGAGGACACGACGCCGTACCGCAGGCTCGCCATCGCCGGCGTCTCCACGCTGCGCTGCGACGGCCGGACGGTGCTGCGGGTGGAGCCGGAGGCGCTGGCGGAACTCGCCCTCCAGGCGTGCAAGGACGCCTCCCACCTGCTGCGGCCCGGGCACCTCGCGCAGCTCCGCGCCATCCTCGACGATCCCGAGGCCTCGGCGAACGACCGCTTCGTCGCGCTCGACCTGCTGAAGAACGCCAACATCGCGGCGGGCGGCGTGCTGCCGATGTGCCAGGACACCGGCACCGCCATCGTCTTCGGCAAGAAGGGCCAGCGCGTCTGGGTGGAGGGCGACGAGGAGGAGGCGATCTCCTTCGGCGTCCACCGCGCCTACACCGAGACGAACCTGCGCTACTCCCAGATGGCGCCGCTTTCCACCTTCGAGGAGGTGAACACCGGCAACAACCTCCCGGTGCAGTTCGACATCATGGCGGCGCCCGGCGAGCACCACGCCGACGAGTTCCACCTGATGTTCGTGCTGAAGGGCGGCGGCAGCGCGAACAAGACCTTCCTCTACCAGCAGACGCGGGCGGTGCTGAACAGGCCGAAGCTGCTCGCCTTCCTCGAGGAGAAGATCAGGACGCTCGGCACCTCCGCCTGCCCGCCCTACCACCTGGCGATCGTCATCGGCGGCACCTCGGCCGAGGCGACGCTGAAGACGGTGAAGCTGGCGAGCACGCGCTACCTCGATTCGCTGCCGACCAGGGGCAGCAAGGCGGGCCACGCGATCCGCGATCCGGAGCTGGAGGCGGAGGTGCACAGGCTGACGCAGGACCTCGGCATCGGGGCGCAGTTCGGCGGCAAGTACTTCTGCCACGACGTGCGGGTGATCCGCCTGCCGCGCCACGGCGCCAGCTTGCCGATCGGCATCGGCGTCTCGTGCAGCGCGGACCGGCAGATCAAGGCGAAGATCACGCCGGAGGGCGTGTTCCTCGAGGAGCTGGAGCGCGATCCGGCGAAGTACCTGCCGGAGGCGACGGAGGAGATCCTCGGCGGCGAGGTGGTGCGGATCGACCTCAACCGGCCGATGGAGGAGATCCGGGCCACCCTGTCGCAGTACCCGGTGAAGACGCGCGTCTCGCTGACCGGCCCGATGGTGGTGGCGCGCGACATCGCCCATGCGAAGCTGCAGGAGCGGCTGGACCGCGGCGAGGGCCTGCCGCAGTACATCAAGGACCACCCGGTCTATTACGCCGGCCCGGCCAAGACGCCGCAGGGCTATGCCACCGGCAGCTTCGGGCCGACGACCGCGGGGCGCATGGACTCCTACGTCGAGGAATTCCAGCGCCACGGCGGCAGCCTGGTGATGCTCGCCAAGGGCAACCGCTCGCGGGCGGTGCGGGAGGCGTGCCGGAAGTACGGGGGCTTCTATCTCGGCTCGGTCGGCGGCCCGGCGGCGCGGCTCGCCCAGGACTGCATCACCAAGGTCGAGGTGCTGGAGTATCCCGAACTCGGCATGGAGGCCGTGTGGCGCATCGAGGTGAAGGACTTCCCGGCCTTCATCGTGGTGGACGACAAGGGCAACGACTTCTACGACGGGCTGGAATAGCCTGCGGCGGAGGAGGAGGCGAAGGCCATGGCGGGATACCGGGTTCGGGTCTGGTTCGACGCGGACGGGCTGGGCGTCGGCGAGCCGGCGCGCGACAACGGCGTGCTGGAGCTTCCCGTCATCCCGCAGCCCGGCATGGAACTGGCCGACGACGAAGGCCGCGTCGCGACGATCCGCCGCGTCGTGCTGCTGGCCTCGCCCGATCCGGACGGCGCCGTCGCCGTACTGGTCTGCGCGCCGGGCTGAAGGGGGCACCGGCGTGACGCGCCGCCTGATCTCCTCCGGCAGCCGGTTCGAGGAGGAGATCGGCTACTCGCGCGCCGTGGTGGACGGCGACCTCGTCTGGGTCTCCGGCACCACGGGCTACGACTACGCGGCGATGACCATCGCGCCGGGCGTGGTCGAGCAGGCGGAGCAGTGCTTCCGCAACATCGCCGCCGCGCTGGCCCAGGCCGGCTGCACGCTCGACGACGTGGTGCGGGTGCTGTTCATCGTGCCGGACCGCGCCGACTGGCCGGCCTGCTGGCCGGTGGTGAAGAGGCACCTCGGCCGGGCGCGCCCGGCCTCCACCCTGATCCACGCCGGGCTGCAGACGCCGGAGATGCGGATCGAGATCGAGGTGACGGCGCGCGTTCCGGCGCCGCCCTCGGAGCCCGCGACCGAATAGGCGCTGCGCCGTCCCGGCGTTGACCGGGCCGGGACCCGCCCGCATCCTGCACGCATGAGCGGCGGCACCGACGGCTGGGCCCTGGCCGTGGACATCGGCGGCACCTTCACCGACGTGGTGCTGCGCCGCCGCGACGGGCACGCCGTCACCGACAAGACCCTCACCACCCATCGCGACCTGCTCGAGGGCTTCTTCCGCGCGGTGGACCTCGCCCTGGGGCGCGCCGGCATCGCCCCGGCGCAGGTCGGCGACGTGACGGTGCACGCGACGACGCTCGTCACCAACGCCGTGATCGAGCGCCGCGGCCCGCCGACCGCGCTGCTGGCGACCGAGGGCTTCGCGGACGTGCTGATCATCCGCGACGAGCACCGCTACGACATGTTCGATCCGCAGATCGAGTTCCCGACCCCCCTGGTGCCGGAGGACCTGACCTTCACCCTGCGCGAGCGGACCCTGGCGGACGGCACGGTGCTGCGGGCGGTGGACCCGGCCGAGGCGGCGGAGGCGGCGCGCGCGATGGCGGCGCGGGGGGTGCGCGGCGTCGCCGTCTGCCTGCTGCACAGCTATCGCAACCCGGCGAACGAGAGGGCGGCGCGCGAGGCGATCCTCGCCGCCGCGCCGGAGCTTTACGTCACGCTGTCCTCGGAGGTCGCGCCGCAGATCCGCGAGTATCCGCGGGCGAGCACGGCGGTGGTGAACGCCTACACCCAGCCGATCGTCGCCCCCTATCTCGGCGCGCTGGCGGCGGAGCTGGGGCGGCGCGGCTTCCCCAACCGGCCGCTCATCATGCTCTCGAGCGGCGGCGTCGTGGGGACGGAGACGGCCGGGCGCTTCCCGGTGCGCATGGTCGAATCGGGGCCCGCCGCCGGCGCGCTCGCGGCCGTGCACTTCGCCGGGCTGCTCGGGATGGACCGGCTGCTGTCCTTCGACATGGGGGGCACCACGGCGAAGGCCTGCATCATCCAGGACCGCAGGCCGCTCGTCACCGGCGCCTTCGAGGTGGACCGCCGCTACCGCTTCAAGCCCGGCAGCGGCTTCCCGGTGCTGGTCCCGGCGATCGACATGATCGAGATCGGCGCCGGCGGCGGCTCGATCGCGGCCGTGGACGCGCTCGGCCTGCTCAAGGTCGGGCCGCGCAGCGCCGGCAGCGAGCCGGGGCCGGCGTGCTACGGCCGGGGCGGGACGGAGCCGACGGTGACCGACGCCGACCTGGTGCTCGGCCTGCTCGATGCGGGGCGCTTCCTCGGCGGCGACATGCGGCTCGACGAGGCCGGGGCGCTGCGCGCCCTCGCGGCGCTGGGCGAGCGCCTCGGCGTGGACGCGATCGCCGCCGCGCGCGGGGTGTTCGAGGTGGTGTGCGAGAACATGGCCTCCGCCGCACGCGCGCACGCGACGGACCGCGGGCTGGACTGGCGCGGCCTGCCGGTCCTCGCCTTCGGCGGCGCCGGGCCGGTGCATGCCTGCCGCGTGGCGGAGCTGCTGGACTGCGCGACGGTGATCTTCCCCCCGATGGCGAGCGTGCTCTCCGCCTTCGGCACGCTGGTCACGCCGGTGCGGCTCGACCTGGCGCGCAGCGCGCTCGGCGACCTGGCCGCGCTGGACTGGGCGGAGGTGGACGCGCTGCTCGCGGCGATGCGCGAGGAGGGCGCGGCGGCGCTGGGCGAGGCCGGGGTGGCGGCGCGCGATGCGGCGTTCTCGGTGGCGGCCGACCTGCGCTACCGCGGGCAGCAGAACGAGGTCACGGCGACGCTGCCCTGGGCCGCGCTCGCCGCGCGCGACGTGGCCGCGATCCGCGAGGCGTTCGAATCCGCCTACGAGGCGCTGTACGGCATCCGCCTGCCCGATGTCGGCGTGGAGGTCGT
>NZ_BMKS01000011.1:109016-137920 GCF_014644455.1 Caldovatus sediminis
ATCCCGCCGCGCCGCCGCTCTGGCCGGTCTACGACCGCGGCGCGCTCGCGCTCGGCCAGCGCATCGCCGGGCCGGCGATCGTCGAGGAGCGGGAGACCACCCTGGTCGTCCCGCGCGGCTGGACGGCCGAGGTCCATCCGACCACCGCCGTCCTCGCGCGGCGGGAGGGCTGAGGGATGGACGGCATCGCGCTCGAGATCCTCTGGTCCAACCTTATCTCCACCGTCAGCGAGCAGGCGCGGGCGCTGCAGCGCATCGCCTTCTCGCCGATCGTGCGCGAAGCCGGCGACCTCGCCACCGCGCTGTTCGACCGCCGGGGCCGCATGGTCGCGCAGGCGGTGACCGGCACGCCGGGGCACATCAACTCGCTCGCCGCGGCGGGGCGGCATTTCGTGGAGCGCTTCCCGCCCGACTCGCTCGCGCCCGGCGACGTGCTGGTGACCAACGATCCCTGGCTCTCCGCCGGGCACTTCTTCGACATCACGGTGATGACGCCGGTGTTCCGCGGCGGGCGGTGCATCGCCTTCTTCGGCTCGACCATCCACCACACCGACATCGGCGGCTACGGCGTCGGCGCCGGCGCGCGCGACGTGCACGAGGAGGGGCTGTGGATCCCGCTCGCCAGGCTCTACGAGGCCGGTGCGCCCAACGCCCTGCTGCACGACATCATCCGCCGCAACGTCCGCACGCCGGAGCACGTGATGGGCGACCTCGCGGCGCAGGTGGCGAGCGGGCGCGTCGGCGCGGAGCGGCTGCGGGCGCTGTGCGACCGGCACGGCCTCGCCGACATCGAGGCGCTGTCGGAGCAGATCCTCCGCCGCTCCGAGCGGGCGACGCGGGAGTCGATCCGCCGCCTGCGCGCCGGCACCTTCCACGGCGAGAGCGTGTTCGACGTGCCCGGCGGCCACCGCGTCACGCTGCGCGTGGCGGTCACCGTGGACCCGGAGGCGGGGGCGATGACCATCGACTTCGCCGGCTCCTCGCCCCAGGCGCCGATCGGCGTGAACGTGGTGCTGAACTACACCGCGGCCTACGCGAATTTCGCGGTGCGCGCCTGCCTCGATCCGGACCTGCCGAACAACCACGGCTCGATCCTGCCGGTCACCGTCACGGCGCCGGAGGGGTGCATCCTGAACTGCCGCTATCCCGCGCCGGTGGCGGCGCGGCACGTGGTGGGCATGTACGTGCCGATGCCGGTGCTGAAGGCGCTGCACCAGGTTATGCCGGAGCGCGTGCTGGCCGAGAGCGCGGGCGCGGTCTGGACCATCCAGGTCCAGGGCAGGGACGCGCAGGGACGGGACTTCACCAGCGCGATGTTCAACTACTCCGGCGGCATGGGCGCGCGGCGCGACAAGCCGGGGCTGCACGCGACCTGCTACCCGACCGGCATCGCCGCCGTGCCGGTCGAGGTGGTCGAGGCCTCGATGCCGATCGTGTTCGCGCGCAAGGAGCTGCGCCGCGGCTCCGGCGGCGCCGGGCGCATGCCGGGCGGGGACGGGCAGCGCGTCGTGTTCTCGATGCGCACGCCGCATCCCTGGCTGCTGAACGCGGTCACCAGCCGCACCGACGCCGGGCCCGAGGGGCTGGAGGGCGGGGCGCCCGGCGCCCCCGGCCGCTTCCTGGTCAACGGCGCGGCGGCGAGCGAGGCGCGGAAGATGCTGATGCGGCCCGGCGACGAGGTGGTGATGGAGACGCCGGGCGGCGGCGGCTACGGCACGCCGCCCGGCGGATGAGCGGGCGCTGGAGCCGTTTTCGCTCGGCCGTGCCCGCGGCAACGTCTCCAGCCCGTTGCTGGCCGAGCCGATTCACGCTCCCGGCCGTTTCCAGCCGTCCGCGATCGGCTCTATCCCAGCGCCTCGGGCGGCACGAAGCGCCGCCAGTGGCCCGGCCGCGACGGCTGCGCGGCATAGCCCTCCAGCCGGTCCGCCGCGGCGCCGATCAGGTCGCGCGCGGTGCCGCCGGTGCGGGCGAGGTAGTCCGCGACCTCCTCGATCGCGCGCGCGATCGTCCCGAAGCCGCCCGCCATGACCGCGGAGGTCATCTCCACCGCCGACGCGCCGGCGAGCAGGAAGCGCACCACGTCCATCCCGTCGCGCGCGCCGTTGGTGCCGATCAGCGGCACCTCCCCCCCGAGCCGCCTCCGCGCCAGCGCGAGCCAGCGGCAGGTGAGGGGGAGCGCCCACGGGCCGCCGAGCGCGCCGGCGCTGCCGAGGACGGGGGCGCGCGTCTCGGGATCGGGCAGGAAGGCCATGAAGCGGCCCATCATGATCACGGCGTCGGCGCCGCCCTCGCGCGCCGCGACGGCGAGGCCGGCGACGTCCTCGCTCTGGCCCGTGAGCTTGATCCAGAGCGGCAGGCGCGTCGCGGCGCGGATGCGCGCGGTGATGGCGCGCACGCGCGCCGCCGCGCGCTCCAGCACGATCGCGCCGGCCGCGGCCTCGTCGCCATGCGGGGCGCCGATGTTGAACTCCAGCACGCGCAGCCCCGCGGCCTCGGCGCGCGCGGCGAGCGCCGCGGCGGTCTCCAGGTCGGCGAGGACCAGGCTCGGGATCACATAGGCGCCGCGCGCCGCGGCCTCGCGGTCCAGCGCCGCGAGTTCGGCGAACCACTCGGCCGTGTCGCGCTGGATCAGGCCGGAGCGGCAGAGGAGCTGCGCGTCCGGCGGCGGCGCGAAGTCCCAGGGCAGCGGGCGCCAGCGCGAGTCGAGCAGCACGTAGTCGGCGCCGTCGAGCTGGCGCCGCGCCGCCTCCGACTCGTTGCCCGACTTCGCCACCACCGCCGCGGCGCCCGCCGCGAGCGCCGCGCGGATGCCGGCGGCCGTCATGGTGTGCTCGCCGGAGCCGGCGATCACGGGGTTCTTCAGCGCCACCGCGCCGATGCCGACCGCGAGGCCGGCCGGGGCACGGCCGGTCACAGCCGGGCCGCCGCCTCGTCGTATTCGCGCCGCAACCGCGCGCAGAGCTCGGCGACGGTCGGGATGTCGTTGATCGTGCCGACGCCCTGTCCGCCGGACCAGATGTCCTTCCAGGCCTTGCGCCTCTCGCGGTCGTAGCCCCCTTCCGGCTTGGGCGGGAGGTTGTCGGGATCGAGCCCGGCGGCGACGATCGAGGCGCGGAGGTAGTTGCCGTGCACGCCGCTGAAGGCCGGGGTGTACACGATGTCCTTCGCGCCGCTCGCCTCCACCACCATGCGCTTGTAGGCGTCCGCGGCCATGCTCTCGCGCGTCGCGATGAAGCGCGTGCCGATGTAGGCGAGGTCGGCGCCGAGCAGCCGCGCCGCCGCGATCTGCGCGCCGTTGGTGATGGCGCCGGACTGGATCAGCGTCATGCCCGGGAAGGCGGCGCGCAGCTCTGCGAGGAAGGCGAAGGGGTTGTAGGTGCCGCCGTGCCCGCCGGCGCCGGCGCAGACGGCGATGATGCCGTCCACCCCGGCCTCGGCGGCCTTCTCCGCGTGGCGCATGTTGATCACGTCGTGGAACACCAGGCCGCCGTAGGAGTGCACGGCCTTCACCACCTCCGCGTTGGCGCCGAGCGAGGTGATGACGAGCGGCACCCTCGCCTCCACCGTCGCCTTCAGGTCGGGCTCGACGCGGAGGTTGGTGCGGTTGACGATGATGTTCACGCCGAAGGGCGCGGCGCTCGGCGCGGCGTCCAGCGCCTCGCGGATGCGCGCGAGCCACTCGGCGTAGCCCTCGGTGGTGCGCTGGTTGAGGGTGGGGAAGGTGCCCAGGACGCCCGCCTTGCAGGCCTCGATCACCAGGTCGGGCCCGGAGACGAGGAACATCGGCGCGGCGATGGCGGGTACGGACAGACGGCCCTGGAGCGCGGCGGGCAGAGGCATGCTGGATCAGTCCTCGCGGTTGAAGAGGAGGTCGCGGGCGCGGGCGCCCGAGACGGAGAGGGCGGCGACGCGCCCCGCGGCATCGCGCCGGGCGCGCGCGTCGTACCAGGTGGGGAAGAGGGTGCCCGGCAGGTGCGCGCGGAACACCTCGCCCTCGACGGGCTCGAGGCGGCAGGGTCCGGCCTTCACCAGCGGGCCGTCAATGCGCAGCGCATGATCGGGCCCGATGATCCATGCCGCGCCGAGCTCGGCGCAGGCGTAGCGGCCGGGCAGGCCGGCGGGGAGGGCGGCGCCTTCCGCGGCGACGCGGTGGAAGGTCGCGACCTGGCCGGCATCGGTCTCGATCTCGATCGCCTGCTCGCCCGGCGTCAGGGTGAACTCGAACGCGCCGCGGCGCGCGGCGAGGCGGCCATCCCCGGTCGGCGCGAGGGCGAAGGGCACGCCGTGCATGCGCGCCATCGGCTCGCCCGTCGCCGCGTCCAGCCAGAGGTCGAGCGTGGCGCCTCCCTCGCGATCCAGCCAGCGGCCGGCCAGGCGCTCCAGCGTCCCGCGCGGCGGCGGCGCCGGCAGCGGATGCACGCCCGGCTCGCCCTCGACCGCCGCGTCGAGCACCTGATGCGCCAGGTGGTGCACGTCGAGCCCGCCATGGTTGGCGATGGCGATGACCGCCAGCACCCGCTCCGGCACGCGCAGGAAGCAGGTCTTGAAGCCGGGCCAGAGGCCGCCGTGGCCGGCGGTGCGCAGGCCGCGGTACCGCGTCGCCTCCAGGCCGCGCGCGTAGCCGTTCATGCGGCCGTTGGCGAAGGGCGCCTGGCGCAGCAGCTCCTCCCCGAGCGCCGTGCCGCCGACGACGCCGGCGGCGAAGTTGCGCTCCCACAGCGCGAGGTCCTCGACGCAGGAGACGAGGCCGCCCTCGCCGCCCAGGGGGAAGGCGTGCGGCGCGCGCAGGAAGCCCTCGCCGTCGGGCAGGTAGCCGGTGGCGAGGCCGGGCACCGGCTCGGCCGTGCTCTCGGTCAGGCGCGTGCGCGTCATGCCGAGGGGGGCGAAGATCCGCCGTTCGAGGAAGGCGCCGAGGGGCTCGCCGGCGACCCGCTCGACCACCAGGCCGAGCAGGAGGAAGTTGGTGTTGCTGTAGAGGAAGCGCGTGCCCGGGGCGAAGTTCAGCCGCGTGCTGCGGCGGATCGCGGCGAGCAGGTCCTCGCGCCGGCAGGGGAGGGAGAGGTCCGCGCCGCCCATGCGCATCAGCTCCAGCATGTCGCGCAGGCCGGAGCAGTTGCGCATCAGGTGGTCGAGGGTGATCCGCGCGCCGCCCTCCCATGCGGGCAGGTCCGGCAGGTGGGCGCGCACCTCGTCCTCGACCGAGAGCCGCCCCTCCCGGGCGAGCAGAAGGATGGCGGCGCAGGTGAACTGCTTGGTGACCGAGGCGATGCGGAAGCGCGTCTCCGGCCCGATCGGCACGCCGTGCTCGAGGCTGGCGAGGCCCGCATGGGCGTGCAGCACGAGCGCGCCGTCGCGCACCACGCCCACCGTCCAGCCCGGACTGCCGGGACGCGCGCAGGGGGCCATCAGCGCGGCGACGCGCCGCTCCAGCGCCAGACCGGCGAGGTCGCGACGCATCAGTAGAGCACGACCGAGCGGATGCTCTCGCCCTTCTCCATCAGCGCGAAGCCGCGGTTGATGTCGTCGAGCGGCATGGTGTGGGTGATCAGGTCGTCGATGTTGATCTTGCCCTCCATGTACCAGTCCACGATCCTCGGCACGTCGGTCCGCCCGCGCGCGCCGCCGAAGGCGGTGCCCTTCCAGACGCGGCCGGTGACGAGCTGGAAGGGGCGGGTGCGGATCTCCGCCCCCGAGGGGGCGACGCCGATGATGATGCTCTCGCCCCAGCCGCGGTGGCAGCATTCCAGCGCCTGGCGCATCACCTCGACGTTGCCGATGCACTCGAAGGAGAAGTCGGCGCCGCCGTCGGTGAGGTCCATCACCGCCTGCACCACCTTGTCGCGGCCGACCGCGTCGGGGTTGACGAAGTGGGTCATGCCGAACTTCCGCGCCATCGCCTCGCGCTTCGGGTTGAGGTCGATGCCGACGATCCGGTCGGCGCCGACCATGCGCGCGCCCTGCACGACGTTGAGGCCGATGCCGCCGAGGCCGAACACCGCGACGTTCGCGCCGGGCCAGACCTTCGCCGTGTTGATCACGGCGCCGATCCCGGTCGTCACGCCGCAGCCGATGTAGCAGATCTTCTCGAACGGCGCGTCCTCGCGGACCTTGGCGACCGCGATCTCCGGCAGCACGGTGAAGTTCGCGAAGGTGCTGCAGCCCATGTAGTGGAAGACCTGCGCGCCGTCGCAGCGGAAGCGGCTGGTGCCGTCCGGCATCACGCCCCTGCCCTGGGTGGCGCGGATCGCCGTGCAGAGGTTGCTGCGCCGGGATAGGCAGGTTTTGCACTGCCGGCATTCCGGCGTGTAGAGCGGGATCACGTGGTCGCCGGGCTGCACGCTGGTCACGCCGGCGCCGACCTCGCGCACGATGCCCGCGCCCTCGTGGCCGAGGATCGCCGGGAACAGCCCCTCCGGATCGGCGCCGGAGAGGGTGTACTGGTCGGTGTGGCAGATGCCGGTCGCCTTGACCTCGACCAGCACCTCGCCCGCCTTTGGTCCCTCGACCTCGATGGTCTCGATGGTGAGCGGCTTGCCCGCGGCCCACGCCACGGCGGCGCGTGTCTTCATCGGCGGAAGGTCTCCAGCAGGCGTCGGGGGGCCGCATCCTCGCGCGCGGCCGCGGGCGCGTCCACCCGGCGCCTCGGGGCAAGGGCGTGGCACGTGGGATGCGGGGATGGAAAACGGGGTTTGCCGAAGGCATGGTCGGAAAGAAAATTTTCGTTATTTCGCGCCGCGTATTGCGCGGTGCGGGAAAGAATATTTTTTTCGGGCCGAGGCGGCGCCGCGCCGGGCGCCGCAAGGGGGTCCCCCGCATGTCCAAGGTCCACGTGATCCACGAGAACGACGCCTGGATGGAGCCGCTGCGGCGCGAGCTGGCGGCGCTGGGCACGCCGCACGAGGAATGGTTCCTCGACCGCGGCCTGCTCGACCTGCGCCGGCCGCCGCCGGAGGGCATTTTCTACAACCGCATGAGCGCCTCCTCGCACACCCGCGGCCACACCTACGCGCCCGAATACGCCGCCGCGGTGATCGAGATGCTGGAGCGCCACGGCCGCACCGTCGTCAACGGCCGCCGCGCGCTGCAGCTCGAGCTGAGCAAGGTCGCGCAGTACGAGGCGCTGGCCGCGCACGGCATCCCGACGCCCGCGACCATCGCCGTCATCGGCCCGGAGAACATCCCCGACGCGGCGGAGCGGCTGGGCTACCCGTTGATCCTCAAGCACAACCGCGCCGGCAAGGGCCTCGGCGTGCGCCTGGTGCCGGACGAGGCGGGCCTGCGCGACGCGCTCGCCGCGCTGGAGGAGGGCACCGATCCGCACGCCCATCCGCGTGACGGCATCTGGCTCGTGCAGCGCTACATCCGCGCGCCGGAGCCCTTCATCATCCGCGCCGAGTTCGTCGGCGGGCGCTTCCTCTACGCGGTGCGCGTCGACACCTCGGAGGGCTTCGAGCTCTGCCCGGCCGACCAGTGCCGCATCGAGGCCGACGCGGCCTGCCCCGTGGCGGCCGCGCCCGCCGAGAAGTTCCGCGTCATCGAGGGCTTCGACCACCCGCTGCTGCCGCGCATGGAGGCGTTCCTGCGCGACAACGGCATCGGCGTCGGCGCCATCGAGTTCGTCACCGACGCCGAGGGCCGCAGCTTCGCCTACGACGTCAACACCAACACCAACTACAACCCGGAGGCCGAGCGGCGCGCCGGCGTCTCCGGCATGGGCGCGATCGCGCGCCACCTCACCGCGCTGCTGCGGCGCGAGGCTGCGCCGCGCCGGGCGGCCTGACCATGCGCCGGAGGCCCTTGCTGCTGGCCTCGCTGCCGCTCGCCCTTGCCGGCGCGGCGCAGGCGGGCGGCGCCACGGTGCCGGGCGCGGCCCGGACCTGCTCGCCCGCCTGCGCGCGGCGGAGGACGCGCGCCGGGGCGCGCTGATCCGCGAGGCGGGACCCACCGCCGACTGAAGGGCCGGCCCGGAACCGGGCCGGCCTAACCGACGAAGAGGACGACGACACGCATGTCGGGAATCGCCACCACCGCATCCGCGCCGCTCGCGGCGCCTTCCCTCGCGCCGCGCCTGGACCGGCGGCCGGTGCTCGCCGCCGCGGCGGCGCTGATCCTGGGCGCGGCGCTGCTGCTGCAGGGGGTGAGCGCGAAGCAGGCCGCGCTGTTCGCGATCGGCGGCGCGCTCGGCCTCGTGCTCTACCACGCGGCCTTCGGCTTCACCTCGGCCTGGCGGGTGTTCATCGCCGACCGGCAGGGCGCCGGGCTCCGCGCGCAGATGGTGCTGCTCGCGGTCGCGGCGCTGCTGTTCTTCCCGGCGCTCGAGGCGGGGTCGCTGTTCGGCCAGCCGGTGGCGGGCTACGTCGCGCCGGTCGGCGTCTCGGTCGCGGCGGGGGCGTTCCTGTTCGGCATCGGCATGCAGCTCGGCGGCGGCTGCGCCTCCGGCACGCTCTACGCGGTCGGCGGCGGCTCGACGCGCATGGTGGTGACGCTGGTCTTCTTCATCGTCGGCTCGGTGCTCGGCGCGGCGCATCTGCACTGGTGGGCGGCGCTGCCGGCGCTCGCGCCCGTCTCGCTGGTCAAGGCATGGGGCGCGTGGCCGGCGCTTGCCGCGCATCTCGCCCTGTTCGCCGCGATCGCCGCGCTCACCGTGGTGCTGGAACGGCGCCGCCACGGGCGCCTGCTCGCGCCGGAGGCGCCGCGCGGCGCCGGCCCCGCGGCGCGGCTGCTGCGCGGGCCGTGGCCGCTGGTCGCGGGCGCGGTGGCGCTCGCCGTGCTCGACTTCGCCACCCTCGCCCTCGCCGGGCGGCCCTGGGGCATCACCTCCGCCTTCGCGCTCTGGGGCTCCAAGGTCGCGGAGGCGCTCGGCATCGGGGTCGCCGCCTGGCCGTACTGGTCCACGCCGGCCAACGCCGCGGCGCTGCGCGCGAGCGTGTTCGCCGACGTCACCTCGGTGATGAATTTCGGCATCGTGCTCGGCGCGCTGCTCGCCGCGGGCCTCGCCGGCCGCTTCGCGCCCGAGTGGCGGATCGCGCCGCGCCCCCTGCTCGCCGCGGTGCTCGGCGGGCTGCTGCTCGGCTACGGCGCGCGGCTCGCCTATGGCTGCAACATCGGCGCCTACCTCGGCGGCATCGCCTCCTCCAGCCTGCATGGCTGGCTGTGGCTGGTTTCCGCCTTCGCCGGCAGCGTGCTGGGGACGCGCCTGCGGCCGCTGTTCGGCCTGGAGGTCGAGCGCGCGGCGCGCCGGACGGGCTGCTGAAGGCCCCTCCGCGCCGGGCGGCGTCAGGCGCCGCCGCCCGGCGCCTCGCCGGCCTCGAGCAGCCGCCTCACCTCCCGCTTCGGCACCTTGCCGTAGCCGGAGCGCGGCAGCTCCGGCCAGACGACGATCCGCGCCGGCCACTTGTAGCGCGCGAGCCGGCCGTCGAGATGGGCGAGCACCGCCGCCGGGTCGATCGTCGCGCCCGCGCGCGGCACCAGCACGGCGACGCCGCTCTCGCCCCACTTCGGGTCGGGCATGCCGACGACGCAGGCCTCGGCCACCGCCGGGTGGGTCAGCAGCACCTCCTCGACCTCGCGCGGATAGACGTTCGAACCGCCGGAGATGTACATGTCCGAGGCGCGGCCGGTGATGGTGAGGAAGCCGCGCGCGTCGAGGTGGCCGAGGTCGCCGGTGTGGAACCAGCCGCCGGCGAAGGCCCTGGCGTTGGCCTCCTCGTTCTCGAAGTAGCCGGCGAAGACGGCGTTGCCGCGCACGCAGATCTCGCCCGTCTCGCCGGCGGGCAGGGGGCGGTTCTCCGCGTCGAGGATCGCGATCTCGATCCCGGTGCGCGGGTAGCCGCAGGAGCCGACCGGGAAGGCCGGGTCGTCCTCGGCCGTGTGCCATTCGGGCGGCAGGACGGTGATGTTCCCGGTCACCTCGCCGAGCCCGTAGTACTGCACGAGGCACGGGCCGAGCACGCGCAGCGCGTGCTTCTGGTCCTCGCGGTACATCGGCGCGCCGGCGTAGATCACGTGGCGCAGGCTGGAGCGGTCGCGCGTCCCGGCCGTCGGGTCGCGGGCGAGCGCGTTGAGGATGGTCGGCACGGTGAACATGTTGCTCACCCGGTGCGCCTCGATCAGCCGCCAGGCCTCGGCGGTGTCGAGCCGCTCGCCGGGCAGCAGCACCGACTTCGCGCCGCGCGCCACCTGCGCCAGCGCGTGGATGCCGGCGCCGTGCGAGAGCGGCGCGACGACGAGCGAGGCGTCGCGCTCCGAGAGGCCCGGCATCAGGTCGGCGATGTGGTTCACCACGACGAAGCCGAGCTGGCCGTGGGTGAGCACCGCGCCCTTCGGCCGGCCGGTGGTGCCGGAGGTGTAGAAGAACCAGGCCGGGTGGTCGCGCTCCGCATCGGCCGGGATGGCGACCGGCTCCGCCGCGCCCTCGGCGACCAGCGCCTCCCAGTCCGTGGTGCCGTCGCCGCCGATCGTCGCCTCCAGCGCGCACTGCGCGTTGGCCTCGCGCGCCGCGGCGCGGTGGGCGGGGAAGGCGGCGTCGAACAGGTGCGCCCGCGCGCGCGAGGAGGCCGCGAGGTAGGCGACCTCCGGCGGCGAGAGGCGGAAATTCGTCGGCACCCAGACCGCGCCGATCAGCCAGCACGCCCAGACGCTCTCGAACATCGCGTTGGAGTTGCGCGCGTGCACCAGCACGCGGTCGCCCTTGCCGATGCCGCGCGCCCGCAGGGCGGCCGCGGCGGCGGCGGCGCGCGCGGCGGTCTCGCGCCAGGTCCAGACCCGGTCCCGCCAGACCAGCGCCGGCCGGTCGGGCAGGCGCCGTGCCGTCTGCAGCAGCAGGCTCGCGAGATTGGCCGTCGGGATCATGCGCGCGCCTCCCTCCCTCGGCGCTTGATCTGCCGTCCGGCGGGGCGTATCGCAAGCCTACGGGAGGGAGGGCGCATGCAGCTCGCGGGCAAGGTGGCGGTGGTGACGGGCGGCCTCTCCGGCATCGGTGCCGCCATCGCGGCGCGGTTCGCGCGCGAGGGCGCCGCCGTCGTCGCCGCCGACGTCACCGCCGCGGAGGAGGACCTGCCCGCCGGCCACGCCGCCGGCGCCGTGGCGCCGCTGCGCGTGGACGTCGCCGAGGAGGCGTCGGTCAGGGCGATGGCGCAGGCGGTGCTCGCGCGCCACGGGCGGGTGGACCTGCTGGTGAACTCCGCCGGCATCGGCCGCGACATCCCCTTCCTCGACACGCCGGTCGAGGTGCTGGACCGCATCTACGCCGTGAACGTCCGCGGCACCTTCCTCTGCGGCCAGGCCTGCGCGCGGGCGATGCGCGAGGCCGGCACCGGCGGGGCGATCGTCAACATCGCCAGCGTCTCCGGGCTGCGCGGCAACAGCGGGCGCTCGGCCTACGGCGCCTCGAAGGGCGCGGTGATCACCCTGACCAGGGTGATGGCGCTCGACCTCGCCGAATACGGCATCCGGGTCAACGCCCTGGCGCCCGGCCCGGTGGAGACGCCGCTGGTCGCCGCGATGCACGTCTCCGCCACGCGCGAGGCCTGGACGCGCGCCGTGCCGATGCGCCGCTACGCCGCGCCGGAGGAGATCGCCGGCGCCGCGCTGTTCCTGTGCGGGCCGGATGCGGGCTACGTCACCGGCCACGTCCTCGCCGTGGACGGCGGCTTCGCCGCCGCCGGCATGGACAGCCGGCCCTTCCCGCCGCCCGCGACGACCCGCTAGACGCCGGCCGCGCCGGGCGCGAAGCTGGCGCGGAGGCGCGCGGGCAAGCGGCCGCCGGCCACAGCCGCGACGCGCCAGGCACAGGGAGCGAGCGGGACCGACCATGCGCACGATCCATCCGGCCGCGACACGGCGCGGCATCCTCCTCGGCGCCGCCAGCGCCCTCACGGCGCCGCGCATCGCCAGCGCGCAGACCGGCTACCGGGCCGAGTACAAGGTCTCGGTCGTCGGCAACCGGCCGATCCCGTTGTCCGAGGGCGCCTTCCAGTGGGCCGAACTGGTCACGCAGCGCAGCGGCGGGCGCATCAACATGAAGGTCTATCCCGGCAGCCAGCTCGTCGGCGGCGACCAGACCCGCGAACTGGTGGCGATGCGCCAGGGCGTGATCGACATGGCGGTGTTCTCGACCATCAACATCTCGCCGCAGGTGCGCGAGATGAACCTGTTCTCGCTGCCCTGGCTGCTGCAGGACCACCGCGGCTTCGACGCGATCATCAACGGCGAGGTGGGCCAGGAGCTGTTCCGCGTGCTGGAGCGGCGCGAGGTGGTCCCCCTCGCCTGGGGCGAGAACGGCTTCCGCGAGCTGTCCAACAGCAAGCGGGAGGTGCGGCGGCCCGAGGACCTGCGCGGGATGAAGATCCGCTTCGCCGCCGGCACGATCTTCTCCGAGATCTTCACCGCCCTCGGCGCCAACCCGGTGCAGATGACCTTCGCCGACCTGCAGCCCGCGCTGTCGACCGGCGCGGTGGACGGGCAGGAAAACCCGATCAACCTGTTTCTCGCCTTCCGCATGGACACGCTGGCGCAGAAGTACCTGACGATCTGGAACTACGTCGCCGACGCCGGCATCTTCCTGGTGGCGAAGAGCGTGTGGGAGAGCTTCGCACCCGCCGACCGCGAGCTGATCCGCGACTGCGCGCGCGAGGCGGCAGGCAAGCAGATCGAGGCCTCGCGCAAGGGGCTCGGGCAGGGCGGCGACCGATCCTCGCTCGAGGAGCTGGAGCGGCGCGGCGTTGCCGTCACCGTGCTGAACGACGCCGAGAAGCAGGCCTTCGCCCGCGCCACGCGGCCTGTGTACGACAAGTGGGCGCAGACCGTCGGGGCGGAGCTGGTGCGCAAGGCCGAGGCGGCGATCCGCGGCGCGCGGGCGTGAGCCGCGGCGAGGAGGCGCGGCGCGGCGCGGCCGACGCGGAGCTCGATCCGTCCGGCGCGCGGCCGAACCCGCGCACGCGGGTGCCGCTGAGGATCGAGGAGGCGCTGGTCGCCGCCGCGATGGCGGCGATCGCGCTGATCACCGCGGCGAACGTGGCGCTGCGCTACCTGACCGACGTCTCCATCGCCTTCACCGAGGAGTATTCGGTGGCGCTGATGGTGATCGTCGCCCTGCTCGGCACCTCGCTCGCCGTGGCCGGCGGGCGGCACATCCGCATCGGCTACCTGGTGGACGGCCTATCGCCGCGCATGCGGCGGCGGGCCGAAATGGGGGCCATGGCGCTCGTGGTGCTGTGCTTCGCGCTGATCGCCTGGTACGGTGCGCTGCTCGCCTGGGACGAGTACCGCTTCGAGGTGCTCTCCTCCGGCCTCGGCAACCCGCAGTGGCTCTACACCGGCTGGCTGCCGCTGCTCTCGCTCGCGGTGATCGGGCGGGCGGTCGGACGGATGGTCCGCCTCGCGCGCGGGCGGGACGGGTAGCGGCGGGCCGTGGTCGGCGCGGTCCTGTTCGCCGTCTTCGCCGCCCTGCTCCTCGGCGGCGTGCCGGTCGGCGTGGCGCTCGGCCTCGCCGGGGCGCTGGCGATCTGGCTCGCCGACCAGTCGCCGTTCGCGATGCCGACCAGCGTCTATGCGGGCATCGCGAAGTATCCGCTGATCGCCATCCCGATGTTCGTGCTGGTGGGGAGCGTGTTCGACCGCGCCGGCGTGGCGCTCAGGCTGGTGCGCTTCGCCACGGCGCTGGTCGGCGCGGGCAGGGGGGCGCTCGCCTCCGTCGCGGTGCTGGTGGCGATGGTGATCGGGGGCATCTCGGGCTCCGGCCCCGCGACCTCGGCCGCGGTGGGGCAGGTGGTGACGCGCAGCATGGCGGCGGACGGCTACCCGCGCCCCTTCATCGCCAGCACCGTGGGCGCCGCGGCGGCGACCGACATCCTGATCCCGCCCTCGGTCGCCTTCATCATCTACGCGGTGCTGGTGCCGGGCGTCTCGGTGCCGGCGATCTTCATGGCGGGGCTGTTCCCCGGGATCCTGGCGGGGCTCGCGATCATCGCGACGGCGGTGGCGATCTCGCTGCTGAACGACTTCGGCGGCAAGGCGCGGGCGGAGGAACGGCTGCGCGTCTGGCAAACCTTCCGCGAGGCCTTCTGGGGCCTGATGGCGCCGGTGATCATCCTCGGCGGCATGCGCATCGGCCTCTTCACCCCGACCGAGGCGGCGGTGATGGCCGTCTTCTACGGCCTGTTCGTCGGCTTCGTGGTGTACCGCACCCTCACGTTCCGCGACGTCTACGAGATGCTGGTGGAGGCCGGGGAGCTCTCGGCCGTGATCCTCATCGTGGTGGCGCTGGCCAGCGTCTTCGCCTGGTCCACGAGCACGCTCGGCATCGTGCAGCCGATCGCGGCCTGGGTGGTGGACCTCGGCCTCGGCGAGTACGGCACGCTGGCGCTGCTGACGCTGCTGCTGGTGGCGGTCGGGATGTTCCTCGACGGGATCTCGATCTACCTGATCCTGCTGCCGGTGCTGGTGCCGATCGCCAACGCCTTCGGCTGGGACCTGGTGTGGTTCGGCGTGATCCTGACGATGAAGATCGCGGTCGGCCAGTTCACCCCGCCGATGGCGGTGAACCTGATGGTGAGCTGCCGCATCGCCGGGGTGAGCATGGAGAGCACCATCCCCTGGGTGAGCTGGCTGGTGGCGGCGATGCTGGCGGCGCTGGCGCTGGTGATCGCGTTCCCCGCGATCGCGCTGTGGCTGCCGCGGGCGATGGGGATGTAGCGGGTCGGGTCATGCGCCCGGCGCCATTGATCGACCTTGGCTGACCGCCGCCGTCCAGGACCGCCACCGCCTGCGTGCCGGACGCGTCCCGGGCACTGCACGGCGAGGCCGAGCGCGGTCAGGGCTCCGCCCTTCTCGCGCCAATCGCGATGGACGCGCGCGGTGAACGCCTCGCGGCCGAGATGGATGATCGGCTCGCGCAGCCGCGCCATGGTGGTGCGGAGCGCCTCCGTGCCCATCACCTGCCGAGCAGCTTGCGCGCGATCAGCATCTTCTGGATCTCCGTCGTCCCGCCGCCGATCTGCGCGTGGCGCAGCAGCCGGTAGAAGTAGGTGAGCGGCAGCTCCAGCGTCTCGCCCATCGCGCCGTGCACCTGGATGGCGCTGTCGAGCACGCGCGCGCCCCACTCGCCGGAGCAGAGCTTCACGATCGCGGCCTCGGCGCGCACGTCCTCGCCGGCGTCCGCGCGCGCGGCCATCTCGTAGGTCATGGAGCGCAGCGCGGTGATGTCCACGTGCATGTCCACGAGGCGCCACTGGATCGCCTGGCGGTCGGCGATCGGCCGGCCGAAGGTGACGCGCTGCTTCGCCCACTCCACCGACATGTCGAGCGCGCGCTGCATCTTGCCGAGCGCGTAGGGGCCGCGCAGCAGCCGGTCGTGGATCGTCAGCCAGCGCTGGCCGAGATAGAAGCCCTTGCCGACCTCGCCGAGCACGTTCTCCGGCCCGACGCGGACATTGTCGAAGTTGATCACGTACTGCGTCGCGCGCGGGCCGAGCCAGGTCGGGATGCCGGCGGGGTCGATGTTCACGCCCGGCGTGTGGCGGTCGAGCACGAACATGGTGATGCCGCCGCGCTGGCGCTTCTCCGGGTCGGTGACGGCCTGCACCATGATGATGTCGCTCTCGTGGGCGTTCGAGATCCACATCTTGGTGCCGTTGATCACCCACCCGTCGCCGTCGCGCGTCGCGCGGGTCTGCATCATGCCGCCGGGGTCGGAGCCGGCGTTCGGCTCGGACTGGGCGAAGCAGGTGGTCTTCTCGCCCTCGATCACCGGCTTGAGGAAGCGCTCGACCTGCTCGCCCTTGCACTCGTAGAGGATGTTGGCGACGTTGGCGAAGGGGAACTGGACGGCGCAGTAGTTGAACTCCTCCAGGATCACGCACTGCGCCAGCATGCCGAGGTTCGAGCCGCCGTACCGCTCCGGCACCATCAGGTACCAGAGCCCGGCGTCGCGCGAGAGCTTGACCAGCCGGTCCACGGTCTTCTGGTCGAAGACCGAGCGCAGGTTGGTGATCGGCGGCAGCCCGTAGGCCTGCCGCGGGCTCGCCAGGTACTGGCGCTCCAGCGGCATCAGCTCCTCGCGCACGATGCGGCGCGCGAGCTCCCGGTACTCGACGATCTCGGGCGGCAGGACGTAGCCGGTCTGGCCCGGGCCTGCGACGTGGGTGTCCATGGCTCTCGCGCGCCTCTCTTCGCAGCGGTCAGGCCAGCGTGACGAGCTGGCGGGCCTGGGTCTTCTCGAGCGACATCAGCCGGTCGAACAGGGCGCCGGCCTGGTTGTGCGCCTTGCCGGCCTCGAGGCAGCCCTGGAACTTCTCGAACAGCTCCGAGTCGGAGAGCGGGAGCTGCGCGTGGCCGGTGGCGTGGCGCACCTTCGGCCCCTCCAGCGTGGCGCCGGAGGTCAGCGCGACCTTCACCTGGTCGAAGGGCGCGGCGCCGGAGCCGTCCGGCTCGTACTCCGTCGTCGCGTCGATCGCGACGCGCTCGATCAGCGACTGGATGTCGGGGCGCTGCACGAAGGAATCGGTCAGCTCCGGCAGGCCGACGCGCCTGGCGACGAGCGCGCTGCTCATCGCGAACTCCATGCTGAACTTGGCCTCGAGGCCGGTCTTCGGGCGGTGGTTGCGCAGGATGGTGGCGTAGCGGTCGCTGATGGAGACGCGGATCTCCTTCACCTCCTCGCCCTTCACCGGGTGCTCCTTGAACAGCCTGATCGCGCCGTCGATCGCCCGGTGGGTGCAGTAGCAGGTCGGGTACTTCTTGATCGAGAGGCCCTCGGTGAGGATCTTCCACTCCCTGCCGAGCGCCTTCGGCTCCGTCGTGCGGTCCACCTCGCCGTGCTGGGAGACGGCGGAGAGGAAGCCCTGCGGATGCTCCAGCGCGTCGAGGTGCGCGGTGAAGCCGGCCTCGGCGAGCCGCGCCGCGATCACGCCGGAATGGGCGGAGCGCCCGGCGTGGAAGGGCTTGGTCATGGTGCCGAAATTCGCCATCAGCCCGGCGCTCTGCGAGGCGCCGATGGCGATCGCCATCGCCGCCCTGGTCGCGTCGAGCTTGCGCAGCGAGGCGCAGGCGGCGGCGGCGGCGATCGCGCCGAAGATGCCGGTCGGATGCCAGCCCTTGACGTGGTGGAAGCCCTGGTCGCGCCAGACCAGCTCCGCCCAGGTCTCGTAGCCCGCGAGGTAGGCGGCGAGCATCTCCTCGCCCGAGGCGCCGAGCGCCTCGCCCTCGGCGAGGATCGCCGGCACCAGCACCGTGCTCGGGTGGCCGCGCAGCGCCACGTCGTCGTAGTCGAGCGCGTGGCCCGCCGCGCCGTTCACCCACGCCGCCTCCGGCGCCGGCGCGCGCTGGTCGGAGAAGTAGAGCGTCGCCTCGCCCGAGGACCCGACGCCGAGGGTCCTGCGCAGGATCTGCGGCGCGTCCTCGTCGCGCCCGGCGATCATGGTGCCGATGCAGTCCACGAAGCCCATGCGCGCGATCTTCACCGCCTCGGCCGGGATCTTCGCGTAGGTGAGGCCGGCGACGAACTCGCCGAGCGCCCTGGTGAGTGGCATGGCCGTCTTCCTCCGTTCGTCCTAGGCCGCCTTGAGCTTCTCGCGCAGCGCCCGCAGGCTGCCGCCCATCTTCACACTGCCGGGCAGCGGATGGCCGACGATGTCCTCGGCGAGCAGCGCGCACTCGATCAGCTTGTCGAGATCAATGCCGGTCTCGATGCCCATCTCGTGCAGCATGAAGACCAGGTCCTCGGTGCAGACGTTCCCCGCCGCGCCCTTGTGCGCGGCGAAGGGGCAGCCGCCGAGGCCGGCGACCGTCGAGTCGTAGATCGCCACCCCCATCTGCAGCCCCGCATAGGCGTTGGCGATGCCCATGCCGCGCGTGTCGTGCAGATGGAGCGCGAGCGTCAGGTCGGGGTAGCGCTCGCGCACCGCGCCGACCACGCGCTTGATGGATTCCGGCGTCGCCCAGGCCATGGTGTCGGCGAGGGAGACGGTCCTGATCTCCTGCCCGTGCTGCCTGCCGAGGTCGAGGATCTGCCCGACCATGTCCACGACGGTGGCGATCGGCACCTCGCCCTGGAAGTTGCAGCCGAAGGCGGCCATGATGCTGCCGCGGTCCACCGGCACGCCGTTCTCCAGGAACAGTCGGATCATGCCGTGCTGCGCCTCGTAGTTCTGCTGCAGCGTGCGCTGCTGGTTGCGCAGCAGGAACTTCTCCGAGGCGGTGAGCGAGATCGAGCCCCGCAGGTGGAGGTCGCCGACCGCGAGGGCGCGCCGGAAGCCCTTGTCGTTCAGCCAGAGCGCCGTGTAGCGCACGCCGGGCTTGCGCCTGAAGCGGCGCACCACCTCCTCCGCGTCGGCCCAGCCGGGGACGCGGGCGGGGTTGACGAAGGAGACGGTCTGGATCTGGGAGAGGCCGGTTTCCGAAAGCGCGTCGATCAGCTCGACCTTGCGCTCGGTCGGGATGGGACCCTTCTCGATCTGGAAGCCCTCGCGCGGGCCTTCCTCGTTGATCTGCACGAATTTCGGGAAGTCCGGCATGGTGCGTCTCCTCGTCACTGCGCCGCGCCGGCGCGCAGGCGCTCCTCGAGATAGGCGTTGAAGGCGGGCGCGTCCTCGTAGGCGAGCCAGTGGCCGGCGACGGGGACGACATGGACGTGCGCGTGCGGGCAGAGTTCGCGGATCACGGCGATCCGCTCCTCGAGGCCCCAGTAGGCGTACTGGTCTCGCTCGCCCCAGACCGCGTTCACCGGGATGGAGAGCTGCGGGAGCGATTCCGCGAGCGGCCGCCTGGCGATCAGCGCCGGCGTGTCGAGCCGGGAATGGCTGGCGTTCCAGTCCTGGATGGCGAGGGCGAGCGGGTCCACGCTCGCCGGGTCGGCGAGCATCAGGCGCAGCAGGTTGGTGCGGTGCGCCTCGACCAGCTCCGCGCCGGTCTTGCCGCGCACCCGCTCGAGCCGCAGCGGCTGGCGCGCCGGGACCAGCCCGCCGGGGCCGATCAGGGTGAGCGAGCGCATCCGCGCCCCATGCAGCAGCGCGATGTGGCCGCCGACCGAGGCGCCGAAGGAGAAGCCGACCAGGTCGTAGGGCTCGGCGGGGCCGAGGATCCGCTCGATGCCGCGCGCGGTGATCGCGGCGATCTCCGCCATGCCCGGCGGCGCGGGCGGGTCGGCGGACTCGCCCATGCCCGGCAAGTCGGGGACAAGGAGGCGGTGGCGCGCGGCGAAGGGCTCGATGGTGCGCACCCAGTGGCGCCAGGAGCCGGCGCCGCCGTGCAGCAGCACCAGCGCCGGGCCGCTCTCCCCCCACAGATGCCAGACCATGCTGCCGTCGCCGCAGGGGGTCTCGACGCGCCGCGCCCTGGCCGCAATGCGCCGCAGCGTCTGCTCGGGCGTCTCGGCCTGCGCCGCGCCGCTCACGGCCACTGCGCCCCCTGCGCGCCGGTGAAGATCGCGCAGAGCGAGGTCGCGGTCGCGATGAACAGGCGGTTGCCCTTCGGCCCGCCGAAGGTGAGGTTCACCGCGCGCTCCGACATGCGCACCCGGCCGATCATCGCGCCGTCCGGGGCGAAGACCTGCACGCCGTCCGCGGCGCTGGTCCAGACGTTGCCGTCCCTGTCCACGCGGAAGCCGTCGGCGACGCCCGGGCTGATGTCGGCGAAGAGGCGCCCGTTGGTGCAGCGCCCGTCCGCCGTCACGTCGTAGGCGCGGATGTGGTGCGGCCCCTTCGGCACGTGCGAGACGCCGGTGTCGGCCACGTAGAGGACGCTCTCGTCCGGCGAGAAGGCGAGGCCGTTCGGCTTCACCATGTCGTCCACGACGATGCGCAGCTCGCCCGTGCGCGGATCGAGCCGGTACACGTTGCAGCGGCCGTCCAGCTCGCTCTCGCCGCGGTTGCCGGTGTAGTCGCTGAGGATGCCGTAGTCCGGGTCGGTGAACCAGACCGTGTCGTCCGACTTCACCACCACGTCGTTGGGCGAATTGAGCCGCCTGCCCTGGTAGCGGTCGGCCAGCACGGTGATGGTGCCGTCCACCTCGGTGCGCGTGACGCGGCGCGCGCCGTGCTCGCAGGTGACCAGGCGGCCCTGGCGGTCGCGGGTGTTGCCGTTCGCCATGTTCGAGGGCTGGCGGAAGACGGACACGCCGCCGCCCTCGACCCAGCGCAGGATGCGGTCGTTGGGGATGTCGCTCCAGAGCAGGTACCGGCCGTCGTTGAACCAGACCGGCCCCTCGCCCCAGCGCGTGCCCGTGTAGAGCAGCTCGAGCTGCCCGTGCGTGGTGTAGCGGCGGAAGCGCGCGTGGTCTATGACCTCGAACTCGCCCTGCATCGCGCCCTCACCCGGCCGGCGGCGGCACGAAGGGGTAGGGCACGGCCGCGCGCCCGCGGTAGGGCAGCGCCACCACGGCCGAGCCGGGCGTGGACTCCAGCCCCTTCTCGTTGCGGATGCCGAGGTCGAGCTCGACCAGGCCGTAGGCCGGCGCCTCGCGCTTGCCCCTGACCTTCGCCCAGACGGAGAGCGTCTCGCCGACGATGTTCATGGCGCGGAACTGGAAGTTCACCTTCCACACCCAGCCCTCGCGCCCGGCCCAGTCCTTGAGGAGCTGGACGATGAACTGCTGCTTGAGCGAGCCGTTGATGAGCAGGCCCGGCAGCTTGTCGTGCTCCTTCGCGAAGCGCTCGTCGTAGTGGATCTTGTGCCAGTTCTCCATCGCCGCCGACCAGCGCATCAGGTGCGGCGTGGTGAGGGGCCCCTTGAGCAGCGGGCCGATCTCCTGGCCGATCTCGACGTCCTCGAAATTCACGCGCGCCATGGCCTTCGCCCGCTCACTTCCGCCGGATGATGGTCTTGCGCGCGCGCATCAGCAGCTCGCCCGCGCCGTTGGTGTACTCGGTCTCGATGATGACGAAGACCATCGGGCCGGCGCGGGTCTCGCGCTCGTAGATGTCGGCGTAGCGGGACTTCTGGAGGACGGTCTCGCCGTGGCGCGCGTAGCGGTAGAACTCGACCTCGGCGCCGCCGTTGAGCAGCGCGAAGCCGTGCAGCGGCAGCTCCGGCAGGCCGTCGCGCACGCCCATGACCAGGCCGTCGAAGTCCGGGTCGTGCGCGCGCTCGGTCAGCACGTCCGGCTCGCCGAAGGGCGTGCGGAACATGAAGGCGGGGTAGAGCGGCGGCGCCACCGCGCCGCCGTAGCGCGCGCCGGCCTCGTCCGAGGCATAGGCCGGGTCCGGGTCCATGATCGCCTGGGCGTAGCGCCGCACCGCGCCCTTCTCCACCGGATCGCAGGCCGGGAAGGGCGCGCTCTCGGCGCCGATGTGCTTGCGGACCTCGTCGGTCAGGAGCGGCATGGGTCCCCCTCTACTCTGCGGCCTTCGCCGCGCCGGTGATGCTGCGCCAGCCGGGATCGAGCCCGACCACCCCGCGCGCCGCCAGGTCCCGGATCGCGTCCTCGCCGTAGCCGAGGCCGCGCAGCACCTCCTCGGTGTGCTGGCCGAGGCGCGGCGGGTGCAGGGCGATCCGCCCCGGCGTCTCGCTGAGCTTGATCGGCAGCCCGGCCATGCGCATCGGGCCGAGGCCGGGCAGGTCGAGCTGCGCGATCATCCCGCGCGCATGCACCTGCTCCTCCTCGACCACGCGGTCTATCCGGTTGATCGGCGAGCAGGGCACGCCGGCGGCCTTCAGGCGCCGCTCCCATTCCGCGACCGGGCGCGTCGCCATCACCTCGCCGATCAGCGCGATCATCAGCGCGCGGTTCTCGACGCGGCGGCGGGCGTCGAGGAAGCGCGGGTCCTCGATCCACTCCGGCTTCTCCAGCACGCCGCAGAGGTCGCGCCACATCCGCTCGTTGAAGGCGGAGATGATGATCCAGTCGTCGGCGGCCTTGTAGGCGCGGTAGGTCGGGCTGGTCAGCGCCCCGGCGCCGCTCGGCCCCGGCACCTCGCCCGAGGCGAAGTGGCGGGTCAGGAAGTGCGCGAGCATCGCCAACTGGCCCTCGAGCAGCGAGGTGTCCACGCGCTGCCCGCGGCCGGTGCGGTGGCGCGCCTCGATCGCCATCATCACGCCGATCGTGCCGAGCATCCCCGCGCCGATGTCGGCGACCGAGATGCCCATCTTCACCGGGCCGCCGCCGGGCTCGCCGGTGATGCTCATGCCGCCCGAATAGGCCTGCATGAAGAGGTCGTTCGCCGGCTCCTCCGCGCGCGGGCCCGTCGCGCCGAAGCCGCTGATCGAGCAGTAGATCAGCCGCGGGTTCTCGCGCGCGAGCGATTCGTAGGAGAGGCCCGCGCGCTCCAGCGCGCCGATGCGGTAGTTGTCCACCAGCACGTCGGCGCGCGCGATCAGCTTGCGCGCGATCCCGACGCCCTCGGCGCTCTTGAGGTCGAGCGCGACGCTGCGCTTGTTGCGGTTGGCGGAGGCGAAGTAGTAGCCGAGGCTGTCGTGGAAGTAGGGCGGCCAGGAGCGGCTGTCGTCGCCGGCGCCGACGCGCTCGATCTTCACCACCTCGGCGCCGTAGTCGGCGAGCATCATGGCGCAGAAGGGGCCGGCCATGGCGACGCCGATCTCGACGACGCGCAATCCGTCGAGCGGCGCGCTCACGCCCCGGCATCCCGCATGGCGGCATTGGCCCCGTGCAATCGCTCCTCCCGCGCGGCGCGTCGGTCGTCCGACCGCGGCAAGGCTAGCGCAGCCCCTCCGGAGGGGCAAATCGCGCCGAGGCCGCCGCCGCGGCGTCGGCGCCGATGCCCGCCTGCCAGGTCGAAGGCCGGCCGCCGTAGTCGCTCGCCGCCCGCTTCTCCAGCCAGTAGCCGTAGGAGGGCGGGATCTGCGTGTAGCCCGTGCCGCCGACGCCGAGCTTCTCCGCCGCGTCCACCGGCCAGTTCGGGTTGTGCAGCAGCTCGCGCCCGAGCGCGACGAGGTCGGCCCGGCCGGCGCGCAGGATCGCCTCCGCCTGGTCGGCATGGATGATCAGGCCGACGGCCATGGTCGCGATGCCGGCGCCGTCGCGGATCGCCGCCGCGTACTCCACCTGGTAGCCGTAGCGCAGCGGCCGCGACGGCTCGGTGATCGAGCGCGCGGCCATGCCGCCGCTGCTGCAGTCCATCACGTCCACGCCGCGCGCCTTCAGCGCGCGCGCCAGCGCGATGCTGTCCCCGATGCGCCAGCCCTCCTCGTCCACGGCGGAGACGCGGAAGAACAGCGGCTTCTCCGCCGGCCAGGCGGCGCGCACGCGCTCCGCGACCTCGAGCGCGAAGCGCATGCGGTTGCCGGGGCTGCCGCCGTACTCGTCGTTGCGGCGGTTGGCGTGCTCGGAGAGGAACTGGTGGATCAGGTAGCCGTGCGCGCCGTGGATCTCGACCGCGTCGAAGCCGGCGCGGTCGGCGCGCTCGGCCGCCTTGCCCCAGGCCTCGATCAGGTCGTGCACCTCGGCGCGCGTCAGCGCGCGCGGCACGGGGTGGCCCGGTGCGTGCGGCACCGCGCTCGGCGCGACCAGCTCCCATTCCTCGCCGTGGTCCACGCCGGGCAGGTCGGGGCGCGGCGCGCGGCCCTCCCAGGGCAGCGAGTTGCGCGCCTTGCGGCCGGAATGGCCGAGCTGGATCGCCGTCGCCGCCCCGTGCGCCTTCAGGAAGGCGACGATGCGCGCCAGCGGCGCCACGAATTCGTCCTTCCACAGGCCGAGGTCGCGCGCGGTCGTGCAGCCGCGCGGATCCACCTTGGTGGACTCGACGAAGACGAGGCCGGTGCCGCCGACGGCGTACCTGCCGAGATGCATCAGGTGGAAGTCGTTCGCCTGCCCGCGCTCGGCCGCATAGGTCAGCATCGGCGAGAGCACGATGCGGTTGCGCAGGCTGAGGCCGCGCAGCGTGAGCGGCGTGAACAGCATCGGCCGCATGACCGTCCCCTCCAGTCCCGCCCGAGGCTTAGCCCTCCCGTCGCTGCACGACTAGATCGCGCGCGTCAGCACCAGCACGGCAAGCCCCGCGAGCAGCGCTGGCAGCAGCCGCCGCCCGAACGCCGCGTAGCCGACGAGCCCGGCCGCCAGCGCCGCGACGCGGGCGGCGAGCGGCAGCGTGGCGAGCGCTCCGCTCGGCGCCGCCACTGCCAGCACGACGAAGGCCGCCAGCGTCGCCTGCGCCACCGCCGCCGCCCAGGCGACGAAGGGGTGGTCCGCCCGCAGCGCGCCCGCCACCGCGAGTCCCGCCACGCGCAGGGCGAGGCAGGACAGCGCGGTGAACAGCAGCGCGAGGTCGGCCTCAGACACGCCGCCCCCCGCGCCGCCCGAGAAAGAACGCCGCCGTGCCGCCGACGACTCCCGCGGCGAGCAGACCCCAGGCCGCCGGCAGCACGAGCGCGAGCGGCGCCGCGGCCGCGCCGGCCAGCACCGCGCCGCGCGTCCCCGGGCGGCCGAGATCGGCGGCGAGCAGCAGCGCGAAGTAGAGCGGATTGGCGAACACCAGCACCGCCCGCGTCGCCGGATCGAGCAGGCCGGCGACGGCGTGTCCCGCCATCGCCGCCGCGCCCGCGACCAGCCAGCTCGCCAGGCCGAAGCCGAGAAACCAAGGCAGCCGCCCGGGCGGCGCCATGCCGGGCAGGGCGCGCATCGCCGCCGCCCAGGGGGTGATGGCGACGAAGGGCGCGCCGAGCAGCGACCAGGCCCGCGCGCGGCGCGGCGCGGCGAACATCGGCGCCAGCGCGATCGCCATCGGCAGGAAGCGCGCGTTCACCGCCACCGCGCCGAGCACGGCCGGCAGCACGCCGGCGGCACCGCCCGAGGCGGCGTGCTGCACGAGCACGAGCTGGCCCGGCATGCCATAGACGCCCCAGCTCGCCGCCAGCGCCCAGCCGATCGGCAGGCCGGCCTCGCGCACCGCCGCGCCGAAGGCGAGGAAGGTCGCGGCCATCGCCACCGCCGGCGCGCCGAGCGCCTCGGCCACGCCGGCGCGGGCGGCGCGGCGCGCCGGCGGCGCCGCATCGCCGGGCGGGGACGGCGCGGCGGCGTCAGCGGTCGGCATGCGGCGCGGTCAGTTCACGCGCAGCCCCGCGCGCTCGATGATGCCGCGCCAGCGTTCGACCTCCTCGGCGACGAAGCGGCGGAAGCGCTCGCCGTGCATGCCGTCGAGCGGGGTGCTGCCGGTGCCGGTCAGCGCCTGCCGCACCTGCGGATCGGTCAGCGCGGCACCGATGCCCTCGGCGAGCCGCGCCACGATCGGCGCGGGCGTGCGCGCCGGCACGAACACCCCGGACCAGCTTCCCGCCACCGCGTCCGGCACGCCGGCCTCGGCGATGGTCGGCACGTCGGGAATCTGCGGCAGGCGCTCGCCGGAGGTGACGGCGAGCCCGCGAAGCTGCCCGCTGCGCAGGAAGGGACCGGAGGAGACGAGGTAGTCGAACATGATATCCACGGTGCCGGCGACGAGGTCGTTCAACGCCCGCGCGCTGCCCTGGTAGGGCACATGGGTCATGCGCGTCCCGGTGACGGACATGAACAGCTCGGCGGTCAGGTGCGTCGCCGTACCGATGCCGGCGGAGCCGAAATTCACCTCGCCCGGATGCGCGCGCGCATGGGCCACCAGCTCGCCCACGGTCCGGTAGGGGCGCTGCGGATTGGCGACGAGCACGTTCGGCGTCGCCGTCAGGCCGTGCACGGGGACGAAGTCGCGCAGCGCCTCGTAGCGCAGCGTGCGGTACAGCGCCGGATTCGCCGCCATCGTGCCCTGGGTGCCGTAGAGGACGGTGTACCCGTCCGGCGCGGCGCGCGCCGCCGCCTCCGTGCCGACCGAGCCGCCGGCGCCGGGCCGGTTCTCCACCACCACCGGCTGGCCGAAGCGCGCGGCAAGGTGCTGCGCGATCATGCGCGAGGTCGTGTCGGTGATGCCGCCCGGGGTGAAGGGGACGATCCAGGTGACCGGCCGCGTCGGCCAGGCCGCCTCGCTCCGCGCCACCGCGGGCGCAACCAGCGGCGCGACGAGCGGGCCACACAGGACCGTCCGGCGAGTCGTGCGCGAAGGCATGCGTCCCCCTTCCTTCCGCAGTGCAGGGCCGGGCGCGTGCCAGCGCCGGCCGCGCGCATGCTGCCGCGGCCGTTCGGCGCCCGCAATGCCGCGCCGGCGGGCGCGTGGGTCGGAAGGGCCGGCTCAGTCCCTGAGCGCCGCCATGGTCCGCCGCTTCTCCTCCTCGTCGAGCGGCACCATGGTCTCCCACACCCCGCGCGCCCAGGGGCCGGTGGCGACGATCAGGTCGCGCAGCTCATCCTCCGCGAGGCTGCCGACGTACTCCTCGAGGTCCTCCTGCTCCTCGTCCCAGCCGGCGGCGATGTCCACCACCGTCGCCATGGCGCGCATCGCCACGTCGTCGAGGTCGCCGGGCCGGAACTCGCCCGCCTCGACCAGCTCGGGGATCTGGTGGGCGGCGACGATGGCGAGCGCGGCGGTCTCGCGCGCCGGAGCACGCGCCTGCTGCCGGCCGGAGGCGAGTTCGGCGATGGCGGAGATCGCCTCCCGCCGCATCTGCGCGATGTCCTTCTTCCACTGCTCGATGGCCATGGGACCGGTCTCCTTCCGGGGCGGGCGGCGATTCCCGGGCACAACGCGGCCCGAGGGGGCAGGATCGTCGCGCCGCCGCCGCTGACGGGCAGCGGCACCGTCCCTGGTTCGCGCCCGGCGCCGGTGGGGAGATTGCCGTCGCGCGGGCGCGCCCGCACCAGCCACGCAAAGAGAAGGGGGGTGACCGAATCCTGCTTCAGATTCCAGGGCCCGCATCACGTGGAAGCCGCCCTCGACGTCGCACAGCGCCCATGTTGTCTGACACTGGAATTAATTCCTGGATCCGGCGGGACGAGTGGGGATGGAGTGGGATTTTTCGCGGAAATCTGCGGGGTTCGGGCATATCCGGCGGGCCCGCGCCGGCACGGGCGAGTGACAAGAATTATGGAAAGAAGCGGCCGTTGTGACATTTGATTTTGGAATTCTGAGAAGGGCCATCAGGGGGGCTCTCAAGGCGCTCTTAGTGGAGGTTTTCTGCGGCGCGGCGATGTTCCGAGCGCGGAACGGTGGCGCGTGAAACAGTTACGGGAACCATTGCACTCCAAAATTTTGCCATATTTGCCGCAACTGTTATTGAAAATCAGAGGCTTGTGCGCGATTTCGTTCCGCGGTCGGACGAAAGGAGTTGCGCGGATAATTTTCCTAGATTTTTCCCGCTGGCGGCCCGGGCGGCGCGGCCGGGGGTGGCGGGGGCTCACGGGGGCGGCTCCTTCGGGGGCTCGGGCGGCAGCAGCTCCCAGCCCTCGTCGGCCTGGTCGGCGGCGGGCTCGGCGCCGGGGGTGCGGCGGGATGCGCTTCGTCTGCTTCTCGGCCGACTTCGCCGAGGAGGGCGCGAGGCGCCTGCGCATGACCGTCTCGATCGAGGTGGTGGCATGACCGAGGGCGAGCTGCGCCAGCCCGTGATGCGCGTCGTCGGGCACGCCTTCGACGCCGGCGTGCGCGCCGCCGGGCTGTCGGCGGGCGACCGCGCTCGGGCGCGCCTGGACCAGACCGGGTTCGCCGCCGACGTGCTGGTGGCGCTCGCCGGCGGGCGCGCGGCAGAGCAGGCGGAGGCGGGCGCGGCCGCTGCGCCGGCGGCGGGGAGCGCCGCGCCGTGAGCGCCGCGCCGCCCAAGGGCTGATCCCCCGGACGCGCGCGCATGCTGGAAGTGCCACCCCCCGCGGAGCTCGAGCCCTGGACCTCGCGCATCGGCGCCGAGGCCACGCTCAAGCTGATCGAGCGCCACGGCGGCACGCGCCTCTACATCCCGAAGGCGCCGAACCAGGGCTGCGCGCTGGCGCGGGAGATCGGCCTCGAGGCCGCGCTCACCCTGGCCGCCTCCTGGGGCGGGGACTGGCTGCGCGTGCCGCTCGCCCGCAACTGGCGCGTGCGGCTCTACCGCGCGCGGGGCGACAGCTACCCGACCATCGCGCGCAAGCTGGGGCTGACCGAGAAGGCGGTGTGGGGCCACCTCAACGCCGCCAGCATGACGCGCCGACAGCTCGACCTCTTCTCCCCCTCCTGATCGGCACACGGCCACCGGGGTAGCCATAACGGCCCGTCACGCCCACCCGGCATAGTCGTGAGGGTCACGCGCGCGCGTGCCACGGCGGCAGCAATGAAGCTATGTCCGCCGAAGGGGGCATGACGATGGACGATTTCCTCTTCCAGGCGATGGCGATCAAGCTGTTCTACGCCGCCGTCGGCCTGATCGTGGTGGCGCTGTTCCTGCGCTGGATGAACTGGACGCTCGGCGTGCGCTTCGGCGAGATGCTGCGCGGCACGATCAGCCGCGACCCGCTGGCGGCCGCCATCTACTTCGCCGGCCGCATCCTCGCGGTGTGCCTGTTCATCGGCATGCTCGTCGGCTGCGCGGCGGCGCAGGCCGGGACGATCTTCCCGGACCGCTACGACCCCGAGATCCGCCGCGCCGTGCAGCGCTGGTGGCCCGACTATCCGGACTGGGTCGCCTGGAAGGCGCAGCTGTACCAGGAGAGCCGGCTGCGCCCCGACGCGGTCTCGCCCGTCGGTGCGGCCGGCCTCGCCCAGTTCATGCCGCGCACCTGGGCCGACATCGTCCGCGAGCTGCGCCTGCCGCCGGGCGCCTCGCCGCACCAGGACGTCGCCATCCACGCCGGCGCCTACTACATGGCGAAGCTTCGCCGCGGCTGGTCCACGCCGCGCCCGGCCGGCACCGAGGCGGTGCGCGAGGAGCGCATCGAGCGCCTGGTGCTGCACCGGCTCACCGGCGCCGATCTGCGCGCCGTGGCGGCGGCCAGCGAGGCGAACCGGACGGTGGTGGCGATCGCCCGCTCCGCCCGCATCCCGGAGGGCAAGTTCGACGCCATCTTCGACCGCATGGACGCCGCCGACCTCGACGCCGCCGCGCGGGTGCTCGAGCATTTTTTCGGGCCT
>NZ_BMKS01000012.1 GCF_014644455.1 Caldovatus sediminis
AGTCGCGGATCATCCGCTCGTCCTCGCCGAGCTGGGCGTCGAGCAGCAGCGGGTCGTCCCAGGCGAAGGCGGGGGCGGAACGCCCGGCCGCGGCGGCGTCGTTCATCGGCATCTCCTCGCTCCGTCCGGCGCCTCGGGGCGGCGGGCGCGCGCGGAAAATGCCGCCGCCCGCGAGGTCTGGCAACGCAAGGGCGCGCGCGGCGCCGGCCGCCGCGGCGGCGGATCAGGCGGCCTCGGCCTCGGGCGTGTCCGCGCCCGCGCCGCGGCGCGGGCGCGGGATCGGGATGGTCATGAAGGCCGGCACCGCGTCGCCGAAGCCGCGCACGCGGGGGCCGAGGTCGCGGTCCTCGCGGCGCGCGGGCGGCGCGGCGCGCGGCTCGCCACGGCGGCCGCGCTCGGCCCGCTCGCGCTCGCCTGCCGCCCGCTCGGGCCGTTCGCGCTCGCGCTCCGGCCGCGGCGCGCGTGCCGGCCGCTCCGCCGCGCCGGCCGTTTCGGTCGCGGCCTCGCCCTCCGCGCGCCGGGCCTCGCGCCGCGGCGCCTCCTCCTCGCCGCGACGCCGGCGGCCGGCGCGGCCCTCCCGGGCGTCGCCGCGCCGTGCCTCGGCGGCGCCGGTCTTCGGCGCCGCGGCCGCGCCGCGGCGGCCGCCCCGGCCGCGCCGGCCGCCCTCGGCGGCGGCCGCCTCGGCCATCTCCTCCTCGCTCACCGGCTCCAGGCCCTCGATCGCGAGGCGCGGGATCGGCTGCCCGGTCAGCTTCTCGATCGCGGCGAGGCGCTTCGCGTCCTCCGGCGTGGCGATGGTGTAGGCGTGCCCCTCGCGCCCGGCGCGGCCGGTGCGGCCGATGCGGTGCACGTAGTCCTCGGCGTGGAAGGGCACGTCGAAGTTGAACACGTGCGACAGCCCGCCGATGTCGAGCCCGCGCGCCGCGACGTCGGAGCAGACGAGCAGCCTGATCTCGCCCGCCTTGAAGGCGTTGAGCGTGGCGAAGCGCTGCGACTGGTCCATGTCCCCGTGCAGCGCGCCGACCGAGAAGCCGTGGCGCTTGAGGCTGCGGTGGAGGATGTCCACGTCCACCTTGCGGTTGCAGAAGATCAGCGCGTTCTGCACGTCCTGCTGCCGGATCAGCCGCCGCAGCGCCTCGCGCTTCTCGCGCTCGCGCACCAGCGCCACGCCGGTGACGATGGTGGAGGCGACGGTGGCGGGCCGCGCCACCTCGATCTCCTTCGGGTTGGAGAGGAAGGCGTCGGCCAGGCGGCGGATCTCCGGCGCCATGGTCGCCGAGAAGAACAGCGTCTGCCGGATCTTCGGCAGCAGCGAGACGATGCGCTCGACGTCGGGGATGAACCCCATGTCGAGCATGCGGTCCGCCTCGTCGATCACCAGCACCTTGACGTCGGCGAGCAGGATGCGGCCGCGGTCGAACAGGTCGAGCAGCCGGCCGGGGGTGGCGATCAGCACGTCCACGCCCTTCTCCAGCACGGCGCGCTGCTCGTCCATGCTCTCGCCGCCGATCAGCAGCGCGTGCACGAGCTTCAGGTGCTTGCCGTACTTGACGAAATTCTCGGCGACCTGGAGCGCCAGCTCGCGCGTCGGCTCGAGGATCAGGCTGCGCGGCATGCGCGCCTTGGCGCGCGTGCCCTGCAGGATGTCGAGCATCGGCAGGGTGAAGGCGGCGGTCTTGCCGGTGCCGGTCTGCGCCACGCCGAGCACGTCGCGCCCCATCAGCACGAAGGGGATCGCCTTCTCCTGGATCGGCGTCGGGTGCTGGTAGCCGGCCTCCTCCAGCGCCTTGAGGACCGGCTCGGACAGGCCGAGATCGGCGAAGGTGGCGCGGGGCGGCTCGGCGGGGGCGGCCGCCGCGTCGTGCTCGTGCGCCTCGCGCTCGGCCTCGATCTGCGCCGCCTCCTCGGCGGCCATCGCCTGCACCGCGTCGAGCGCGGCGCCATCGGGCGCGCGACCGGCGCCCGGCGCAGTTCCGGTGCTGTGAGTCTCGGCCGCAGGGGAGGCGGCCGCGTTGACAGGCTCGGTCAAGTCCAGTGTTTTCCTTCGCCGGATAGGGGCGGCGGGGCCCCGACGGCCGGGGCGTCGGCGGGAGGCCGTCGGCGGGAGACGGCGCGTCGCCCGGGGGGCCAACGATGCCTCTGCTCCGCCGTTCCGCGTGCGCCTCGCATATGCGCGCGTTCCTGCGGGAAATCAAGGCTTTCCGGCCGCGCGCGTCGCCGGAGGGCGGGTCCTCCCGGCGGCGGCCCGGCGCCGGGGTGGCAAGCGCGCGGCGATCGCGGTGCCGCCCGGCGGCGGCCGCTGGTCGTGGGGCATCCGCCGGGCCGTGCCCTGGGCTCTCGGTCGGCCCGCGCCGCCGCGGCGCCGCATCCCCCACCCCCGCCTGCGCCGCGTTCGGTGCTAGCCTCGTGGTCCTGTCCGGAGGGCGGCCGGCGGGCGCCCCCGCCGGGCCGCGAGGGAAACGCCATGAGGTTCCGTCCCCCACCGCCCCTCTTGCCGATTCTGGCTGCCGTCGCGCTTGCCGCGTGCGGCCTGGTCGCGACCGTCCCCGTCGCGCCTGCGGAGGCGCAAGGCTGGTCCGGCGCCGGCGGCGGAGGTGGCGCGCGCGTCGCGCCGCCGCCGCGGGGGCCCGGGGGCGGCCTGCGGCCGCCGCCGGCACCTGGGCCGGCCCCGCTTCCCGCCTGGCGCGCGCCGCCGCCGGGGCACAGGCCAGCGCCCGGCGTTCCCTGGAGCTACCGCCCCTATGCCTGGAGCCGCCCCGGTCCCGCCTGGCGGCCGCCCCCCTATCCCTACCACGGCTGGTATCGCCCCTGGGGCGCCTGGGGCTGGTACCGGCCCTGGGGCTGGTGGGGCTATGGGGTGTTCGTTCCCTCGGTCACCTTCGGGTTCGGTCTTGGCGTCGTGCCGGACCACTACGGCTATCCCTACGCGCTTCCCTATCCCCCGCCGCCCGCATACTACCCGCCCGTGCCGGGTCGGACCTGCGTCGCGGGCGCCGTGACATGCCCGCTGCGGGAGCCGGCGGAGCCCGGCGATGCCTGCTATTGCCCGACGCCTGACGGGCCGGCCTGGGGCCGGGTTGACGGCTGAGAACCGGCGCCCGCGGGTTGTGCTCTCCGTCGCGTCCCGGCATCTGGATGCGCGGCCCGATCGTCGCGCAGGGCGGCGCGATGACCGCGCCCGCATCGGCGAGGTGGCGCGGGCGGACGAGGCGACCTGCACCTCCGCCGATGGCTCGCTGCCGCCGCCAGGCCGATGGCAGGACGGGAAGGAACGCGCGCCATGCCGCTCACCATCGCTGTCATCGCGCATGATGCCTCCAAGCCGGCGCTGGTGGACTGGGTCGGCCGCCACGTCGAGGTGCTGCGGCCGCATCGCCTGGTCGCCACCGGCACCACCGGCGCGCGCATCCGCGAACGCCATCCGGACCTCTCCGTCGAGACGGTGCTGAGCGGTCCGCTCGGCGGCGACCAGCAGATCGGCGCGCGGGTGGCGGAGGGGCGTGTGGACGCGATCGTCTTCCTCTTCGACCCGCTCTGGGCGCAGCCGCACGAGCCGGACGTGCGCGCGCTGATCCGCATCGCCGCGCTGCGCGACGTGCCGATCGCGGTGAATCCCGCGACGGCGGAGCTCCTCGCCGCCGCGCTGCCGCGTCTGGCGGCGGCGAGGGAGGCCTCGGCCGCACCGACCCGGGACGGCGCCGCGCCGGCCGCCCCGCCGATCACATAGCGCGTTCCTCGCCTCATCCGGCGGGCCCGGCAGCGTCGCCCGGCCCATCGCCTGCACCGGCGCACCGCCGCGCCGGGCGGACACGCCGCCGATCCAGACCTCCCGGACGACCGAGGCGGTTCGGGGGAGCCTCCGAGGCGGCCGTCCGGGGGGCTTGTGCCTGCCGGGCGCGCCCGCCACCCTGCGGCCTCGGCAACGGCGGGGGAGCGGCGAGACAGCGCCATGGCGACGCGGAAGACCTACCGGATCGCGGTGATCCCGGGCGACGGCATCGGCAAGGAGACGGTGCCGGAGGGCCTGCGCGTGCTCGACGCCGCTGCGCGCCGCTTCGGCTTCGACCTGCAGCTCGCCCACTACGACTGGTCCTGCGAGACCTATCGGCAGACCGGCCGGATGATGCCGGAGGACGGGCTCGACCGGCTGCGCGACAGCGACTCGATCTTCCTCGGCGCGGTCGGCTGGCCGGGCGTGCCCGACCACATCTCGCTCTGGGGGCTGCTGATCCCGATCCGTCGCGGATTCGACCAGTACGTCAACCTCCGCCCCTGCCGGCTGATGCCGGGGGTGCGCACGCCGCTCGCCGGCCGCGGTCCGGAGGATATCGACTTCTACGTCGTGCGCGAGAACACCGAGGGCGAGTACAGCTCCGTCGGCGGGCGCATGTTCGAGGGGACCGAGCGTGAATTCGTCACCCAGGAGAGCGTCTTCACCCGCCAGGGCGTGGACCGCGTGCTGCGCTACGCCTTCGAGCTGGCGATGACCCGGCCGCGCAGGAAGGTGACGAGCGCGACCAAGTCGAACGGCATCACCCTGACGATGCCCTACTGGGACGAGCGCTTCGCCGCGATGGCGAGGAACTACCCCGAGGTGACGACGGACCAGTACCACATCGACATCCTCTGCGCGCACTTCGTGCAGCATCCCGACTGGTTCGACGTGGTCGTCGGCTCCAACCTGTTCGGCGACATCCTGAGCGATCTCGGCCCGGCGGTGGCGGGCTCGATCGGCATCGCGCCCTCCGCCAACATCAACCCGGAGCGGCGCTTCCCCTCGATGTTCGAGCCGGTGCACGGCTCCGCACCCGACATCGCCGGCAAGGGGATCTGCAACCCGATCGGCCAGATCTGGTCGGGCGCGATGATGCTCGAGCACCTCGGCGAGAAGGCGGCGGCCGACGCGATCCTCGGCGCGATCGAAGCGCTGCTCGCCCAGGGCGGCCCGCGCACCCGCGACATGGGCGGCCAGGCCGCAACGGTGGATGTCGGGAAGGCGCTGGCGGAGGCGGTCGCCCGGGCCGGCTGATCGGGATCAAGGCGGCGGACGCGCCGCGGCGCCACCCTCCGGGCGCCGGGATCGCAGCCGAGGGAGGGGCCATGCCGCGCCGCGTCGCCATCATCCAGGGCCATCCCGATCCCGCGGGCGGGCATTTCGGCCACGCCCTCGCCGACGCCTACGCGGAAGGCGCCCTCGCCGCGGGCCATGCGGTCGAGCGCATCGAGGTCGCGCGTCTCGACTTCCCGCTGCTGCGGACCCAGGCGGACTTCGAGACCGGCTGCCCGCCCGATTCCATCCGCGCCGCGCAGGACGCGCTGCGGCGGGCCGAGCACTGGGTGCTGCTCTACCCCCTCTGGCTGGGCGCCATGCCCGGCCTGCTCAAGGGCTTCCTCGAGCAGGTCTGCCGTCCCGGCTTCGCCTTCCGCTACGCGGCGCGCGGCATGCCGGAGAAGCTGATGAAGGGCCGCTCGGCGCGGATCGTGGTCACCATGGGGATGCCGGCCTTCGCCTACCGCTGGTGGTTCGGCGCGCATTCGCTCCGCAGTCTGGAGCGCAACATCCTCGGCTTCATCGGCATCCGGCCGATCCGCGAGACGCTGATCGGCGGCGTGGGCGGGCTGGGCGCGGCGAAGGCGGCGGCATGGCTGGAGCGGATGCGCAGCCATGGATGCGATGCGCGCTGAGTACGAGGAGGGAGGCGCCCGGCGCCGCGGCGGCGCCGCCTTGAACTGCGGCGCCGCCGCGGCTATCGTTCCGGTGTACTTGCGAGTGATTCGCAACTTGCCCGCAACTGGCCGGAACAGCAGGAAGGAGCGTGCCGACGATGGGCCGGGACGAGAGCCGCCGCATCGGACGCACCTGCGAACGGGCCGTGGTGACCGCCTACCGCGAGCTGCGCGAGGTCGGCATTGACGACTTCGCGGCCTTCCGCGCCTGCACGGCGCTCTATCGGATCCATCACCCGGAGGCCTCGATCGGCGAGGCCCGGCGTCTGGTCGCGGAGTGGATCGACCACCACGTGATACGCGGCGCCGTCGGGCCGACGGCGGGGTGCGGCTGCGCCTGAGGCGTGCCGCTCCGCCTGCCGCCATGCGCGGTCAGGACCGGCCGCCGGTATCGAACACGTCCCACAGGACGTCGACGACCGTGTTGGTCCGCTCGTCCAGGAGGATCAGCGAGCCGCCCACCACCACGTAGGCGCCATCGGGAATCCTCGGCAGCTGTTGCACCAGCGAGGCGGGTGCCGGCCGGTGCTCGGCCCCCCGCGGCATCCGGTGGCCGGGCTGCAGCAGGTCCATCGTCGCCGGCGAGGGGGGAGGCGGCGGCCGCCAGTCGGGGTTCGCGCTCTGCCACTGCCGGACCACCACGCGATCCTCCGAGGTCAGGATCGGTCCGGCGATCGGGTTTCCCCGCCCCGCCGGGGTCTGCATCGCGCGGGAGGCCTGCTGGGATCCCTCCCGGTGCCAGGGATTGTGGTTCGCGTGCGTCCAGGATCCGGCGGCGCCGTTCGGCACGCCGGGCGTCGCGATCAGCAGGGTGGCGGCGGCGGGGAGCGCGATCCAGGAACTCATGGCAGGCATCGGAACCGCACAATCCTAGCAGCGGCGGCCGCGGGCGGTCAAAACTCCCGATTGAATTCTCGCGCGCGCCCCTTCAGCGCCACGCGCTCGAACGGCGCCTCGCCCGGCGGCCCGGCAGCGAACCGCCAATGGAGCGTGCCATCGGCGCCGAGCGCGACAAGGCTCGAGGAGACGGTCCCGAAGCCGCCCCGCGGGGGGACGCGCAGGGTCTCGGCGATGCCGACCGCCGGGTCGAATCCGTCGTCCGCCAGCAATGCCTCCCAGTCGCGCCAGCCGTCGGGATGGTCGGGATCCGGTGGCGGCGCCGCGGTGAAGCGGGGCAGGTGCCGGCGGATCCTCGGATGGGTCAGGTCGTTCGGATCGTGCGAGGTCACCATGGTGATCCCCGTGTGCAGGGCCAGCGCCTGCGGCCGGCCGTGGCCGAGTCCGCGGAGGAAGAACGCCATGCGCGAATCGGCGACCACCATGTTGAACGGTCGCCATTCGCCGGCGGGCAAGGCCGTCTCGAGATGCCGCGCGGCGTCGGCGGCGGTGCGGTGCGCGAGGGCGAGCAGCGGCAGGACGCCACGCGACCGCTTGCCGGGGGCCGGGCCGAGGCTGCCCGGCCGGTTCAGCACCGCGGCCACCACGCCGGTGGTCGTGTCCAGCGCCATCCACGTGCCGCCGCCGCTGCGGTCACGCCCGCCGGTCACGTTCGGGTGCTGGGGCCAATGGGCCGCGGGCGGGTCCCAGGCGCGGTCGAGTCGCTCGTCACGGTTGGCGGCGAGCAATAGCGGCCAAGCGTGGTCGGGGCGGCGCAGCAGGATCACGGTACACACGACGAAACCCTGCGCGTGCGCCACCGCCGCGACAAGATGCCGCGGCGGCGCCCTTCAGAAGCGGAAGTAGAACCCCACGCTCGGCGCCGGGGCGATGATCGCCGGCGGCGGCGCGTAGTAGACCGGTGGCGGCGCATAATAGACCCGCGGTGGGGGCGCGTAGTAGACCGGTGGCGGCGCATAGTAGACTCGCGGCGGCGGGTAGTAGACCCGCGGCGGCGCGTAGTAGACTCGCGGCGGCGGGGGCGGCACATAGTGGCGGTGCCCCCAGCCGCCGCCCCAATGCCGGCCGTCCCGGCCGGCGGAGGCGTCGCCCGGAAGGGCCGTCACGCCGAGCAGCACTGCGGCGGTGCCCAGCAAGGCGGAGCGAAGCAGGCGCATGGCGGGAACTCCTCGAGCGATTCGACGTCCTTGCGCGTCCGAGGGGAAGCTAGGGGTCGGTTGAGGCGAAAACAGGGCGCCGGGCGGTGCGCCGCCAAGGCGGTCCATGCGGGTGGCCGGCCCTCAGGCGCCGCGGCGGCGGGGCGGGCCGGCGCCCGGCCCCGGTTGCGGCGCGTCCACGGGTCGGCCCCAGAAGCGGTCCCTGCCTGCCCGGGGCCCCGGGCCGCTCTCCTGCGCGCGGAACGCCGGAGGATGCCCGCCGCCGAACCGCGGTCCCGGTGCCGCGGCCGCCGGCCGGGGCGTGAATGCGGGAACTGGACCGCCAGGGGCGGCGCCGGCCGCGGGGGGCGGCGGGCGGTGCCGGAAGGCCGCCGGCGGGGGCCCTTCCGCATAGGGGACAGGCCCGCGCATCGCACCTTCGTGGCGCCGCCACGCGGCGGACGGATGGCGCTCGAACCCGCCCGGGAAACCCCCCCGATGGAAGGCCGGCCCGTGCACGGGGGCGCCAGCTCCCGGCATGGACGGCCGGCGATGAGGGACGACGAAGGCGGGTGCCGGCCGCGGCGCGGCCCACGCGATGGGGGGCGGCCCGCGCCACGCGCCATGCCCTCTGCCGACGACGACCGGCGCCGGCCGCGGCCAGGGGGCCACGGCATATCCGCCGCCCGCGTGATAGCCCCCGCCGGCGTAGTAACCGCCGGGGTAGTGTCCGCCCTCCGTCTGGTAGGCGCTGCCGAGCGAATAGCCGCCCCTATAGGGGTACGAACCGGCGGCGACGGGAGGGCCGGCGACCGCCACGCCGCCCCCGAGCATGCCAGGCCCGTAGCCGTAGTCGGGACCATAGGCGGCCCCCTCGTACTGGGCGCAGCCGCCGAAGCCGAGCAGTGACGCTGCGGCGAGGGCGGCGACCCGGAGACGCCGCGGCTGGCGGCGCTGGACGCGGCAGGCGGTGGACATGGGGGGCTCCTTCTCCGCGCCTCGACGATGGCCCGGCCCTGCGGCGGGAGAAGGGAGGAATCAAGGCGCCGCCGCGGCGGCGTCCGGCCCGAAGACGCGCGCGAAGATCGTCTCGACCTGGGCGAAGTCCCGCCGCGGGTCGAGCGCCGCATCCAGTGCGGCCGCGTCGAGGCGCGCCGCGACCTCCGGGTCGGCCAGGAGATTCGCGCGGAAATCCCGCCCGTCCGGCGCGCCGAGCCGGGTCCAGGTCGCCATCGCCGCCCGTTGCACCGCGCGATAGGCGTCCTCGCGGCTCATGCCCGCCGCGGTGAGCGCGAGCAGCGCCTTCTGGCTGTGCACCACGCCGCCGAGCGCCTCGAGGTTCGCCGCCATCCGCTCCGGATAGACCACCAGCCGCTCGATCATCCCGGTCAGGCGCGCCAGCGCGAAGTCGAGCGCGATGGTGGCGTCCGGCGCGATCACCCGCTCGACGCTGGAGTGGCTGATGTCGCGCTCGTGCCACAGCGCGACGTTCTCGAGCGCCGGCAGCGCGTAGCCGCGCACGAGCCTGGCGAGGCCGGTGAGGTTCTCCGACAGCACCGGGTTGCGCTTGTGCGGCATCGCGGAGGAGCCCTTCTGGCCCGGATGGAAGTACTCCTCGGCCTCGCGCACCTCGCTCCGCTGCAGGTGGCGCACCTCGATCGCGAGGCGCTCGATGCCGGAGGCGACGACGGCGAGGGCGCAGAAGAACGCGGCGTGGCGGTCGCGCGGGATCACCTGCGTGCTCACCGGCTCGACCGCGAGGCCGAGCTTCCCGGCGACGTAAGCCTCCACGCGCGGGTCCACGGAGGCGAAGGTGCCGACCGGGCCGCTGATGGCGCAGGTCGCGATCTCGCGCCGCGCCGCGAGCAGGCGCTCGCGGTTGCGCGCGAACTCCGCGTAGTGCCCGGCGAGCTTGAGCCCGAAGGTGGTCGGCTCGGCGTGGATGCCGTGGCTGCGGCCGATGGTGGGCGTCAGCTTGTGTTCGAGGGCGCGGCGCCGCAGGGCCGCGAGCAGCGCGTCGCAATCGGCGATCAGAAGATCGGCCGCGCGCGCGAGCTGCACCGCGAGGCAGGTGTCGAGCACGTCCGAGCTGGTCAGGCCCTGGTGGACGAAGCGCGCCTCCGGCCCGATCCCCTCGCCGAGCCAGGTGAGAAAGGCGATGACGTCGTGGCGCGTCTCGCGTTCGATCGCGTCGATGCGCGCGATGTCGGCTTCGGTGATGTTCGCCACGCGGGCGCCGCCGCGCTCGCGGATCACGCGCGCCGCGTCCGCGGGGATGGCGCCGATCGCCGCCATCGCCTCGGCGGCGAGGGCCTCGATCTCGAACCAGATGCGGTAGCGCTCCGCGGGCGACCAGATCGCGGCCATTTCGGGGCGGGTGTAGCGGGGGATCATGGCGGACGGGCTCCGGCGCATCGGGCTGGGCCCGGGGTGTGGCGCGGGAGGCGCGGCCTTGGCAAGGGCGCCCTGCCCGAGGCAGGGAGGCGGGCCGCCGAGGTGGGGGGTTGCGGAACCAGGGCAATAAATCTATTCGCGCTCCGCTCGACCTACACCCGTCCGCCAGCCCTCCCGATGCCGGGGCAGGGCCGTCCAGCGGATGCGGGCGGCGGGCGCATCCAGGATCATCGCCCGATGGATTGGCTCGTTCCGCTCGTTCAGGTCCTCTTCATCGACATCGTCCTGGCCGGCGACAACGCCATCGTCGTGGGCATGGCGGCCGCGGGCCTGCCGCCCGATCAGCGGCGCCAGGCGATCATCTGGGGCATCGCCGCGGCGACCGTGATGCGCATCGCCTTCGCCGCGGTCACCGTGCAGTTGCTGGCGATCGTCGGCCTGACCCTGGCGGGCGGCCTCCTGCTGCTCTGGGTCTGCTGGAAGATGTTCCGCGAGCTGCGCGAGCCGCACGGCCACGCGCCGGCGGAGGGATCCGAGCTCGCGGCGGCGGCGGTCTCCGGCGCGCCGCGCAAGACCCTGCGCCAGGCGATCGTGCAGATCCTGGTCGCCGACGTCTCGATGAGCCTCGACAACGTGCTGGCGGTGGCCGGTGCGGCCAAGGACCATCTCTGGGTGCTGGTCGTCGGCCTCGCGATCTCGGTGGTGCTGATGGGCGTCGCCGCGACGCTGATCGCGCGCGTGCTCGACCGCCACCGCTGGATCGCCTGGATCGGCCTGCTGGTCATCCTCTACGTCGCGCTCAAGATGATCTGGGAAGGCACCGAGCAGGTCGTGGACCAGGTGCCGGGCGCCTACGGCTTCCTGCTCCTGCCGCTCGGCTACCTCGCCTTGCCGGGGGTGTTCCCGCCCTGGCTCTGGGCCCTGGCGACCATCGGACAGGTCATCGTGCTGGCGGCCCTGGCGACCGTCGTCGTCGACCTCACGCGCGGCCTGCTCGCCCGCCCCGAGGTTGCCGAGGAAGGCCACGCGGCGACCGCGGCCGAGGGGCCGGCCGGTACCCCGGCGGCCGGCCTGGCGGCCGCCCCGGCCGGGCAGATCGGGCAGGCAAGCGAGGCGCCGGGCCTCCCCCGCGGCGACATTCTCGCCGGCGCGCCCCACGAGAAGGCGCGCGCCGCGACCGGCTGACCGTCCGGGCTTCCTGGCCCGTGCCGCCCGGCGCGGGAGGAATCCGCGCGCGCTACGGCGTGCAGGCCTCGCGTCCAGCCTGATCGCCGGCGGCGCCGCGCGGTCCGGGCCGGCGAGGACTTGGCGGCGCTGCCACGGAATCGCCCCCGGGGCGAGGCAGTTGTCCATTCGGTTCGGAAACACGGGGAGGCATCGCGATGGATCCGTTCTCGCCCTTGCGCACGCGACCCGGCAGGGGCCGGGGCGCTGACCCGTCACCCATGGCGCCGGCGACGAGCGTCGCCGGGCGGCGGCCGGGCGGGTGCCCCGGATGATGTCGCGGCCCGGCATCTCGTGGCGCGGGAGGCTGTCGTGGCTGCCGCCGCTCGCGCTGCTCGCCGCGTCGGGCTGCGCCGAGTTCGCCGGCCCGGGGCCGTCCGCCGCGCCGCCGAGTTCCGCCGAGATCGCGGACCGCCTGCCGGCCGAGGCCGCCGGCTTCCTACGCGGCGCCACCACCGAGCACGAGCGGGACCGGCCGGGTTTCGGCACCGGCGTCGAGTACGCCACGCGCGACCGCACGGCGGCGGCGAGCGTCCAGATCTACGATCGCGGCGTGCCACACGTCCCCGACGTCCCGACCGCGCCGGAGATCGAGGCGGAGCTCGACCGGTCCGTGGCCGAGACGCTGGAGGCCGTGCGCAACCGTCCCGGGCGGCGCCTCGCCGAGCGGGAACGGGCGAACGCCGACTTGCCGGAGGATGCCGGCCCCGGGCTGCGCTGCGCCCTGCTGCACGGCAGCTATGGGCGGCTGGCGGTCCGCGAGCGGATCTGCGTCGGTGGCGCGGGCGGCAAGTTCCTCAAGGTGCAGGTGACGACCGCCGAGCGGACGGCGCCGGCGACCGACACCACCGACTTCCTCGCCGCCATCGCGCGCGCGGCGCGCGGCCGGGCGCGGTGAGGCCGCGTCCGGGGAGCGGTTGACCGTCCTCTCGCGCGCGCAGCGCGGACGGGCGCCGGCTTTCGGTTGAACGCCGGCCGAGCGGGCGCGTTGGCGCTGCCGGGTCCGGACGCGGGAGGAGACGCACCATGGCCACCACCATCCGGCGCAGCGCCTCGGCCACCTGGCAGGGCGGCGGGAAGGACGGGCAGGGCGCGCTGACGACGCAGAGCGGCACGCTGCGCGACACCCCCTATTCCGCCGTCGCGCGCTTCGGCGAGGGGCGGGGCACCAACCCGGAGGAACTGATCGCCGCGGCGCATGCCGGCTGCTTCACCATGGCGCTCGCCTTCAGGCTCTCGGGCGCCGGGCACGTGCCGGAAAGCCTGCGCACCGAGGCGCGCGTGACGATGGAGCAGGAAGCGGCCGGCGGCGGCTGGCGCATCGCCGCGGTGGTGCTGAGCCTGCGCGCGAGGGCCCCGGGCGTCCCGGAGGACGACTTCCGGCGCCTCGCGGAGGGGGCGAAGGCGACCTGCCCGGTCTCGCGCCTGCTGAACGCCGCAATCAGCCTCGAGGCGACGTTGGAGTAGGCCAGGTTTCCGCCGGCCCCCGACGCGAGGGGACAGCGCGAACCGCCGGGCCGCGACCGCACGGGGATGGCGGCCCGGAGCATGCCGGGGCGGCGTGCCCCGGCGCAGCGCGGCTGCCTCGGCGTCGTTGGCCGGCATGCCCGCGGCGGGGTTCCCGGCGGCGAGCCGGCCCTTGCGCGCCCGGGGCGGGACGGCGCAGGCTGGGCCGACGCGAGCCGGGGAGGGCGCGATGGCACCGGACACCCTGATCCGCAACGCCGACTGGGCCGTGGTCTGGGACGCCGCCGCCAAGCGCCACGCCTACGCGCGCGGCGTGGACATCACGCTGGCGGGCGGCCGCATCGCGGCGATCGCGAAGCACGACCCCGCGGCGCCGCCCCCCGCCGGCACGGAGGTGGTGGACGGGCGCAACGCCCTCGTCATGCCGGGCCTGGTCAACGTCCACACCCACCCGACGACCGAGCCCGCCTATCGCGGCGTGCGCGAGGACCACGGCGTGCCGGAGCAGGCGATGACCGGCCTGTTCGAGCGCATGCAGGCCTTCCGCCTCGACCCCGAGGGCCAGCGCGCCGCGATGCGCCTCGCCTATGCCGAGCTGATGTCGGCCGGCGTGACCAGCGTCGTGGACCTCACCAGCCCCTTCGAGGGCTGGATGGACATCATGCGCGAGAGCGGCCTGCGCGTCTGGGTCGGGCCCGGCTACGCCAGCGCGCGCTGGGGCATGGCCGCGCCGCAGACCGTCACCTGGCACTGGGACGAGGCCGCCGGCCGCAGCGGCTTCCAGCGCGCCCAGGCGATCATGGACGAGGCCGAGCGCGACCCTTCCGGCCGCCTCAGCGGCATCGTCTTCCCGGCGCAGATTGATACCGTGGAGGAGGGGCTGTTCCGCGACTCCATCGCGCTCGCGCAGGACACCGGCCGGCCCTTCACCACCCACATCGCCCAGGCGGTGGTCGAGGTGCGCGAGATCCTCCGCCGCCACGGCATCACCCCGATCCAGTACGCGGCGCGGCTCGGCCTGCTGACGCCGCGCACGATCCTCGGGCATGCGATCTTCGTGGACGAGCATCCCTCGGTCGGCTGGCACACGGCGCGCGACGTGGCGCTGATGGCCGAGCACGGCGTCGCGGTGGCGCACTGCCCGAGCCCCTTCGCGCGCTACGGCGAGCACATGAAGCACTTCGGCCGCTACGCCGCGCGCGGGGTGCGGATGGCGATGGGCACGGACTGCGCGCCGCACAACCTGATCGAGGAGATGCGCCTCGCCCTCCTGCTGGCGCGCAACGCGGCGCGCGACCTCGCGGCGGCGGACACCGCGGCGGTGTTCCATGCGGCCACGGCGGGCGGGGCGGACGCGCTGGGCCGGCCCGACCTCGGGCGGCTGGCGGTGGGGGCGAAGGCGGACGTGGTGGTGGTGGACCTCGGCCACCCGCTGATGGCGCCGCCGCGCGACCCGCTGCGGGCGCTGGTCTTCCACGCGGCGGACCGGGCGGTGCGGCGGGTGTACGTGGACGGCCGGCTGGTCCATGCGGACGGCCGGCCGGTGCACCTCGACCTGCGCGAGGCGGCCGGGGTCCTCGCGGAGTCGCAGGCGCGGATGCTGCGCGATGCGGCGCGGCGCGACTACCGCGGGCGCGACGGCGACGCGATCGCGCCGCTGTCGCTGCCCTTCGCCTGAACAGGGGCCGGCCTGCTATCCCACCGCCGCCTTCAGCGCCCGCACCAGCTCCAGCGGGTCGTCGTGCAGCGCGGCGACCCCGGCCGCGCGCAGCGTGGCGCGCGCCTCCTCCAGCGAATAGCCAGCGAGCGAGGCGTGCGCGGCGGCGAAGCCGACGAACAGCGGCTTCGGCGGCGGACTCTCGCGGAGGGCCTTCGCCAGGGCCTCGACCCGCCCCCTGAGCGGGCGCGAGGCGATCGTCGTGTAGAACAGCGCCGCCTTCACCTCCGGCCGCCGCGCGATCTCGAAGGCGAGGGCGAGCCGCTCCGGCATGGTCTCGTCCGGCCCGCCCTGGGCGTTGTCCATGAAGCACGCGGCGGGCAGCCCGTGGTCGCCGAGCAGGTCGAGCATCAGCATGCCGAGACCCGCCCCGGCGGTGACCATCGCCACCGTGCCGCCCGGCAGCTCGACCAGGTGGAAGCCGCGCTCGCGCGCCCGGCGCTCGAGCGGCGTCATCGCGGCGGCGGCGAGCGCGGCGGAGAGCGGCGTCTCCTCCGCCGCCGGCGCGTGGCGGGACGCCGCCGCGTCGTCGCGCACCAGCTTGGCGTCGCAGGCGACCAGCCGCCCGTCCGCGAGCTGCGCGAGCGGATTGATCTCCAGCAGCTCCAGATCCTCCGCCACCAGCACCCGCGCCAGCCGGACCGCGAGCCGCGCGAGGCGCGTCGCGACGTCCGAGGCAAAGGCATCGTTCTTGCGCAGCGCCGCGAACACCCCCGCCGCGGCGCCCGGCGCCTCGGGGTCGAGGTGGTGGCGGATCGGCGGCGCGCCGGATTCGACCTCCACGCCGCCTTCCGCGGAGGCCAGCAGCTCGATCGCCTGGGCGGTGCCGTCCACGCGCAGCGCCAGGTAGAGCTCCCGCGCGACCGGCACCGCCTCCTCGAGCAGCAGCGGCGCGGCCGGATCGTTCAGCGCGGCGCGGATCGCCTCGGCCGCGCCCGGCTCCGCGGCCCGGCGCACCAGGCCGCGCTTGCCGCGGCCGCCCTCCGCCACCTGCGCCTTGAGGAAGGCGTCCTCCGCCGGGAAACCTTCCGGCACCGGCTCGCCCGGCCGCAGCAGGATGCCGCGGGGGACCGGAATGCCGTGGCGGCGGAGCAGCGACTTGCCCTCCTGCTCGATGAGACGCACCTTGCCCTCCGTGATGATGATCGCACCCTTCCTCGACAGCTTCCCGCGCCGCGTCGTGGTGTTCAACCCGGCCGGGCGCTACGCCGCCGCCCAGGTCGCCGCGATGCGCGAGGCGGGGACGAACCTCGTCGCCGGCATCCAGCTCGGCCGCGGGGGCGGCGACGCCGCCGGCCTGCCGCTCTACGACGACCTGCTCTCCCTGCCGGAGCCGGCCGACGCCGCCGTCCTCTACACGCCGCCCGAGGGGCTGCTCGACGCGGTGCGCGAATGCGCCGCGGCCGAGATCCCGACCATCGTCGCGGCGGCCGAGTACACGCCGCTGCACGACGGGCTGCGCGCCGCGCAGGCCGCGCGCGCGGCCGGGTGCTGGATGGTAGGCCCGAACACGCTCGGCCTCTGCGTGCCGGGGGAGGGGCTGCTCGGCTCGATCGCGCCGAGCTTCTGCATGCCGGGGCGTGTCGCGCTCCTCTGCCGCAGCGGCACGCTGACCCTTACCCTCTCGCGCATCCTGACGCGCGCCGGGATCGGGCAGCGGGTCGCGATCAACATCGGCGGCGATGCGGTCGTCGGGCGCAATCCCCACGAATACCTGGCCGCCCTCGCAGCGGACGAGCGCACCGCGGCGATCCTCTATGTCGGCGAGCTCGGCGGCGACAAGGAATACGCGCTGGCCGAGGCGGTCCCGGAATGCGGCAAGCCGGTGGTCGCCATGATCGTCGGCCGCCACGCGCCGCCGGAGCGCCGCATGGGCCATGCCGGCGCGTTGGCCGGCGCGGCGCGGGAGGGGGCAGAGGCGAAGCTCGCCGCCCTCGCCGCCGCCGGCGCCCACGTCGCGCGCGATCCGGAGGAGGCGGTCGCGCGCCTGCGCGCGCTCGGCCTGTAGCGCGGATCGCGGACCGCCGGAAACGGCCGGACGCGCGAACCGGCGGGCAGCGGGCGGGGGCGGTCGCGGCGAGGGCAGCCGGGCGGGGACGCCCCTGGCCGGGCCGCGGCGGGCCTATTCGAGGCGCAGCCCCGTGGCCGCCGACAATTCGCGCCACTGCGGCAGCTCCTGCCGGATCCGCGCCGCCAGCGGCTCCGGCCCGTCGAGCAGCAGCCGGCCGCCCGAGGCGGCGTAGCGCTGCGCGAGGGGCGTGTCCGGGGCGCGGACCGGGCCGAGCTCCGAGACGATCCTTTGCACCGCCTCCGCGGCCAGCGCGCGCGGGCCGAACATCGCATACCAGATGGTGATCGCGAAGCCGGGCACGCGCTCGGCCAGGCTCGGCACGTCGGGCAGGACCGGGACGCGCTCGGCGGTGGAGGTGGCGATGGCGCGCAGCCGGCCCTCGCGGATATGCGGCATCGCCTCCAGCGTGCCGACCACCACCAGGTCGGTGTCGCCGGCGAACGCCGCCATCGCCGACTGCGCCGCGCCGCGATAGGGCACGTGCAGCAGGTCCACGCCCGCGCGATGGCAGAACAGGGCGCCGACGAGATGCGTCGTCGAGCCGACGCCGGCCGAGGCGTAGCTGATCCGTCCGGGCTCCGCCCGCGCCCGGCGCAGCAGGTCGTCCAGGTCGCGGATGCCCGACTCGGCGCGGGTCGCGAAGACCAGCGGCAGTTCCGAGATCAGGGTGATCGGCGTGAGGTCTGCCACCGGGTCGTAGCCCGCGTTCTGCGCCAGGGCCGGAGCGATGACGACGGCGCCGGTGGTGGAGAGCAGCAGATGCGGGTCGTTCGCCTGCACCACGGCCTTGGTGCCGATCGTGCCGCCGGCGCCCGGACGGGCCTCGACGATCACGCTCTGGCCGAGGCGCTGGCTCAGGCGTTCGGCGATGACGCGGGTCGGCACCTCGACCGGGCCGCCGGGCGCGAAGGGGACGATGATGCGCAGCGTGCGCGAGGGCCACTCGGCGGCCTGCGCCTCGGCGCCGCGCGCGGCCGCGAGCGTCGCGACGAGGGCAGCGGCGCCGGACGCGAGCGGGCGCCGGCGGATCGGCGATGTGGCAGGGGAGCAACGGTTCGCGGCATCCATCGGCGGCGCATCCTCCTTGTCGGTGCCGCCGCGCGGCGGCGGGCGGCCCGCGTTGACGCTAACAACCCCCGGGCTAGGCTGCGAGAGGGCGGGACGAGGGAAGGGGGCTCGATGAACCGCAGGACGGGTCGGGGCGGCGCATGATCCGGCTGGAGACGCGCGGCCGCGTGCTGGTGCTGACGCTCGACCGTCCGGCCAGGCGCAACGCCCTCGACCGCGCGCTCTGCGAGGCACTGCTCGCCGCCCTGCGCGCGACCGGCGACGCGGCCGCGCTGGTCCTCGCCGGCGCGGGACCGTCCTTCTGCGCCGGTGCGGACCTTGCGGAATGGAGGGCGCTGGAAGCCGACCCCGCGGCGCGCGAGGCGCGCTCGGCGCTCGGGCAGGCGGTGCTGGCGGCGCCCGGCGAGGTGCCGAAACCCGTGGTCGCCGCGGTGCAAGGCGCCGCGATGGGCGCCGGGGCCGCGCTCGCCCTCGGCTGCGACATGGTGGTGATGGCCGAGGACGCGCGGCTCGGCTATCCGGAGGCGCGGCAAGGGATCTTCCCGAGCGGGGTGGCGCCCTCGCTGCTCGCCCATCTCGGTCCGAAGCCGGCCTTCGAGCTGCTGGCGACCGGGCGCGACGTCGGGGCGGAGGAGGCGCTCGCGCGCGGCCTCGCCAATCGCGTCGTGCCGGCCGCGCGGCTGATCGGAGAGGCCTGCGCGCTGGCCGAGGCCGCGGCGCTGATGCCGCCCGGGCAGATGGCGCGCCTCAAGCGCCTGGTGCCGCGCGGCTGAGGGAAGGGACGACCGGATGAATGAGGCCGTGCTCTACGCGATCGGCGAGGACGGGGTCGCGACCCTCACGCTGAACCGGCCGGCGGCGCGGAACGCGGTGAACGTGGCGCTGTGCGAGGCGCTGCTCGCCGGCGCGCGGCGCGCCGAGACCGAGCAGGCGCGGCTGGTGCTGGTGCGCGCGGCGGGCCCGGTGTTCTCGGCCGGGGCGGACCTCAAGGAGCGCCAGGGCATGGACGAGGACGCGGTCCGCGCGCGGCGCCTGAAGGGCTTCGCCGCCTACGGCGCGCTGGAGCGCCTGCCCATGCCGGCCATCGCGGTGGTCGAGGGACCGGCGATCGGCGCGGGCGTGGAGATCGCCGCCGCCTGCGACTTCATCGTGGCGACCCCCGCCGCGAGCTTCCGCACGCCGGAGGCGCTGTGGGGCTCGGTCGGCGCGACCCAGCGCCTGCCGCGGGTGATCGGCAAGCGGCTGGCGAAGGACCTGATGTTCACCGGCCGCGCGCTCTCCGCCGAGGAGGCGCGGGAGGCCGGGCTGGTCGCCCGGGTGGTGGCGCCGGAGGCGCTGGATCAGGCGCTGGCCGAGATCACCGCCACGATCCTCCGCGCCCCGCCGGCGGCGCTGCGGCTGGCGAAGCGCTGCATCGACGAGGGGCTGGAACGCGACCCGCGCGGCGCGCTGGCGACGGAGCTCATGGCCATCGAGGAGGGCCTGGCGGTGGCGGAGTGGCGCGACCGGATGGGTAGGTTCGGCCGCTAGAGCGGTTTTCGCTCGGCCATGCTCGCTGCAACGGCTCCAGCTCGTTGTTTGCCGAGCCGATTCGCGCTCCCGGCTGTTTCCAGCCGTCCACGATCGGCTCTAGGCGCGAACCGTGGGCCGGCGCCCCGCCGCGCGGGCGCCGCGGTCCGATGCCGGCCTCGTGCTCAGAAGGTGGTGGTCTGCCGGTCGCTGATCACCTGCTGCGCGTCCCAGAAGAGATCCAGCCCGACCAGGAACTCGAAGGTGTAGTTCACCGTGACCTGCACGGTGTGCGCCGTGACGGTGCCCTGCGACACCGTGCGGTTGCAGGTCACCGTCAGCTGCAGCTTGTCCGGATCGAGCCCCGGCGTCGGCGGCGTGCCGATGGAGATGGCGCCACCCGGGCAGAGGTCGTTCTGCGGGGGGTTGTCGGCTCCGACCGCGACGATCGCCGCGCGGAGCACCTCGCCCGTATAGGTGCGGACCGCCTCCGCCGTGTACCAGTACCGCGCGAGGTCCATCGTGAAGAACAGCAGCAGGAAGAAGACCGGGGCGATCATCGCGAACTCGAGCGCGGTGACGCCCTTGCGGCAGCGCAGCGCCCGGCGGGGCCCGCGGCGCTCACATGAGGCGGACTTCAACATTGCCTCGCACCGGTGAGAGGAAGGGCAGCATGTACTCGGTCAGCGGCCCGACGAAGGTGAAGGGCCGGCTGGCGGTGATCTCGATCCTCTTCGGCGTGGTGCAGGTCGAGGACCGGGAGGTGGAATCGGTCCCGTTGTCGCAACGGTAGAGGGTGACCCGCGCGCTCACGGTGAGGTCGGTCCAGTCGGCGGGCAGATTGTTCTTCACCAGCGTCTCGACATGGGCCAGCTTGCCGCTGCTGTCCGCCGAGGGGTTGGCGAACGCCGCCTGGGCGCCGGCCCGCGCCGCCGCTTCCAGCCGGATTCCCTGCTGGAAGGCGTTGCCGATGTCGAAGGCGCCGAGGAACAGCACGATCAGGAACGGAAGGATCGCCGCGAACTCGAGCGCCGATACGCCCCGCCGGTCGCGCAGGGATCGCGCCAAGCGGTCCCGGGCGCGCCGTGTAGCGGGGATCGGGGCGGCCGCTGCCATGGCTCACTCCACCAGCCGGACCACCTGGATGTGCGGCAGCCGCACGCCCTTGCCCTCGCATTCCGAGGTGTCCATGGACGCCGTGCCGGAGAACTCGATCGACCGGCCGATGATGAAGTTGCACTTGAAGTCCTTGCTCGACGTGCCGTTGTAGCGCGCGTCGCTGTTCGGGAAGACCATCGCCCCGTCGATGTAGCTGTTCACGTTGCCGTTGATCTGCACGGGCAGGCCGCCGCCCGGGAGGTTGGACGGCGACCGGTAGTCCCGGTACAGGGAGACGCCGACGATCGGCTCGCCGCTGAACGCGTCCGGCAGGGGCTGGATCGAGGTGCTGGTGCGCGGCGTCAGCTCGATCTGCCCGCCGTTGACCCGGATGCCGCCGCCGCTGCCCATGTGGCCGGTGAAGACGATCATGCAGCCGTGGCAGCGCAGCGTGCCGTTCTGCAGGCTGAGGCCCGCGTTCCAAAAAATGTAGGTCCGGTTGCCCGGCAGCTCCAGGGTGACGCCGTTGTTCAGGCCGAGGTTGGTGCTGTTGTTGTTGGCGCAGAGGACCACGGGCTGGCTCGCGGGCAGCGCCGCGATCTGGTTCCGCAGGCTGGTGGCCTGCGCCTGGTTGTATGCCTGCCCCTGGATCGGCAGGCAGTCGCTCCTGACCTGCGGCTTGCCGAGGGTGTAGTTGTAGGCGAGCGTGTCCAGCTTCTCGTAGGGGTTCGGGATGTACGGCACGCCCCGCTGGACCATCGAGCCCGCCTGCTCGGGCAGGCTGTCGCAGGCGTTGCCGAAGCAGCCGCCCTGCACGCTGACGCCGGCGGTGACGAGGTTGCTCGCGAACTCGCTCTGGATCCGGACGCCGTTCGAGGCTGTCGAGTTCGCGTGCAGCACGCAGCCCGGCGCCGAGACGTTCGCGGTGCCCACGAGGTTCAGCCCGACGCCGGTCTCGTTCAGCGCCAGGACGCAGGCGGGGCCGCCCTGCACGATCGCCGCCCGGGCGGCGACGCGGATCGTCACCGCGTCGCTGCCGAGCAGCAGGCCGGAGAGGAAGGTCGGCACGGTCTGCTCGATCGTCACCCGGACCGTGCCGGGCAGGGCGGAGGTGCCCGCCGGGAAGGGCGGCGAGGGCGGCGTCCAGCTCTCGATCCGCACGTCCACGCTGGTGCCGGCGGCGGTGGCGAAGCCGTTGCGCCCCGCCGTGTCCCGCGCCGAGGCCTCGGCCGCCGCGCTCTTGCCCTCCTTGGCCCGCAGGTAGCTCGAGGCGCCGGCCATCGCCGCCATGTCGGCGGCGCTGCGGGCGTTGCGCTGGGTGAAGTACCAGTTGCCGCCTTCCGTCGCCAGGGCGACCAGGCCGAACACCGACACCGCCGATCCTGCGAAGACCAGCGCGGTGGCGCCGCGCCGGTCGCGCAGCACCGCGCGCAGCGGGCGCCGCGGGCCGCGGGCGGCGGCGCCCGGTGCGGCGCGCCCCGCCGCCACCTCCGCCGCGGTGCCGCGCGCGGGGGTGGTCGCCGCCACACCGGATCCTTCGCGTGCCGACGTCATGGTTGAATTGCCTCCTGGCCTTCCATCGCGACACCGCCCGCGATCGGCGCGGATCCGCCGAGCACGGCCACCGGCCTTCGCAACCTGGGGTTACACCTTACACAAAGTTAATGTGGACTGCTACCGCAACATGATACAGAACGTTTCGGCGGGGGGGAACAGCAATCCGCCGGCCCCACCACCGGACGTTGTATCCCCCCGAGGCTTCCGCCGACCACGCGAGCGGCGTGTCGGGAGCTGCCTCATCAACGCTCGCGCAACGCACCCAGGACGGGACCGAACATGATCGAACTGATCCGCACCGCCTACGTGACGCTCAAGGACCGCAAGGGCGTCACCGCGATGGAGTACGCCGTCATCGCCGCCGGCATCGTCGTTGTGGTCGCGATTGCTGCCGATGCGCTCGGCGGCAGCATCGGCGAGTTCTTCAACAAGTTTGCCGAGTATCTCCAGGGCAAGCCGTCCGGCCTGCCGGGCTCCAGCAGCTAATAACCCATGGCCATAACACGCGGGGCTGCAGCGGTAGCCCCGTGTGTTTTTGGCTTCGGTACGTTAATCTTATGCGCTTAATTCCGAGTCCCGTGCCATTCCAGACATGATCACGATCGCGGCGGTCGCGGCCGCGCTGCTGCTGGCCCTCGCCGCTTGGCGCGACGTCGCCACGCGGATCATCCCGGACGGGCTCTGCGCCGCGATCGCCCTGCTCGGCGTCGCGCTCCGCCTGGGCGAGGGGCTGCCGGCGCTGCTCGCCACCCTCGCCGCCGCCGCGGCGCTGTTCCTCGGCCTCCTGCTGCTGGCGATGCTTGGCCTGATGGGCGGCGGGGACCTGAAGCTCGCCACCGCCATCGCCCTCGGCCTGCCGCCGCTCGGCGTCTATCAGCTCGTGGTCGCGACCGCCCTGGCCGGCGGCGTGCTGGCCCTGCTCTACGTCATGCTTGCCCGGGTGGTGCGGCCCGCCGCCGGCGCCCGCGCCGGCCCGCCCGCCCCCGCCACCCCGCCCACCGCGCGACGACGCGACGCGCCGCTGCTCCGCCGGGTCCTCGCCGCCGAGGCCTGGCGGCTGCGCCGGCGCGGACCGCTCCCCTACGGCGTGGCGATCGCGGCCGGCGGCACGCTCGTGCTGTTTCGCTCCCTCGGGACCTGACCGATGACGCTGCGGACCCTCGCCATCGCCTGCCTGCTGATCGCCGCGACGGCGCTCGGCTATGTCGCGCTCCAGATGGTGCGGCCCCCGCCGCCGCCGGTGGTGGCCGAGGCGGCGCTGCCCCCGCCGCCCCCGCCGCCGGCGCGCACCCGCCTGCTGGTCGCGGGCCGCGCCCTGCCCGCCGGCACGCTGCTGAAGGACGAGGACTTCACCGTCCGCGAGGTGCCGCCGGAGGACGTGCCCGAGGGCGCCCTGCTGCTCAGCGAGGAGACCCGCGCCGAGATGCGCGGCGCCCTGCTGCGCCGCTACCTCGACCCCGGCGCGACGATCGCGCGCTCCGACTTCCTGCGCCCGCGCGACCGCGGCTTCCTCGCCGCCGTGCTGCGGCCCGGGATGCGGGCGATCTCGATCGGCGTGGACGCGACCACCGGCGCCGCCGGGCTGATCTGGCCCGGCGACCAGGTGGACGTGATCCTGACCCAGGAGATGTCGGGATCCGACGCCCCGCTCCATCGCCGCGTGGTGAGCGAGACGATCATGTCCGACGTGCGGGTGATCGCGGTGGACCAGCAGATCACCCAGGGCCCGACCGGTGCGGAATCGCCGGCCGGGCGCCTCGCCCGCACCGTCTCGCTGGAGGTCACGCCGGAACAGGCCGAGCGGGTCGCCGTCGCGCGCTCGCTTGGCCGGCTCGACATTGTCGTCCGCGCTGTCGATCAGGCCCCCGAGGACGCGCTCGCCCGCGCGACCACCTCGGTCTTCAGCTCGGATGTCTCCCCGGCCCTGGCACGCTCGAGCACGGCCCCCGGTGCTCGGATGCGCCTGATCCAGGGCACCGAAAGACAGGAGCTGAATTTCCGATGAAGCGATCCGCCGCGTCGCATTGCGCGGCCATCCTGCTCGCTGGGGGGATCCTGGTCTCGCTCGGGGGGGCGGCCGTCCTGGCCCAGACCCCGACGGATCAGCCGCCGGTCGCGCCGCAGGTGGTCCCGACCTCGCCCGCGCCGACCGTGGGGGTCGCCCCCACGGCGCCGCAGTTCCGGCCGACCCCGGTGCCGCTGCCGGTCGTCATCGAGGCCGGCTCCGGCCGCCTGATCCAGCTTCCCGCGCCGGCCGCGTCGGTGATGGCGGCCGACCCGCGCATCGCGCGGGTGCAGCCCGCCTCGCCGACCTCGCTCTTCGTCATGGCGGTCGCGCCGGGGCGGACCACCATCATCGCCACAGCCGACGACGGCAGCCCGGTCGCCGAATACGACATCACGGTGCGGCCCGGGCGCGGCGTCCTCGCCCCGCAGCCGCCGCCGCCGGGCCCGCTGGAGCAGATCTTCGGCCGCGACCGGCGGGAGGCGGAGCCGCTGCGGCCGGCGGCGGTCGAGAGCGCGATCCGCCGCAGCCACCGCGGCATGGCCGGCGTGCGCGTCACCACCGCCGGGCCGAACGTGCTGGTGCTGAACGGCACGGTCGCGAACGCCGCGGACGCGCACCGCGCCGAGACCATCGCGCGCTCCTTCGCCGGCGACGACCGCGAGGTGATCAACAACCTCGAGCTGCTCTCCTCGATCCAGGTGAACGTCCGGGTGCGGGTGGCGGAGATCTCGCGCGACATCACCCGCGGCCTCGGCTTCAACTGGCAGGCCTTCGGGAGGGCCGGCGAGTTCGTCCTCGGCCTGCGCACCGGGCAGAGCGCGGGGCAGGTGATCGACGCGATCTTCCGGCCGGGGCTCGACCCCAGCCTGAGCGTCGCGCCCAGCATCCTCGGCCTCGGCGTCACCGGCAACCGCTACGACATCAACGCGATCATCGACGCGCTGGCGCAGGACCGGCTGATCAGCATCCTGGCCGAGCCGAACCTCACCGCGCAGTCGGGCGAGACGGCGAGCTTCCTCGCCGGCGGCGAGTTCCCGGTGCCGGTCTCCGGCGCGACCAGCTCGGGCGCCGTGACCGTCTCGATCGAGTTCAAGCAGTTCGGCGTCAGCCTCGCCTTCGTCCCGACGGTGCTCGGGCCGGACCGTCTGAACCTGCGCATCCGCCCGGAGGTGAGCGAGCTGTCCGAGACCGGCGCGGTCAACCTGCCGCTTGCCGGCGGCGTCGTCCGCATCCCCGGCCTCACCGTCCGCCGGGCCGAGACGACGGTCGAGCTCGGCAGCGGGCAGAGCTTCGCGATCGCGGGCCTGCTGCAGCGGCGGACCGCGCAGTCCGACCAGGGGATCATCGGCCTCGCCGAGATCCCGGTGCTCGGCGCGCTGTTCCGTTCCGACCGCTTCCAGCGCGGCGAGACGGAGCTGGTGATCATCGTCACGCCCTACCTGGTCCGGCCGGTCTCCGATCCGCGGCAGCTCGCGGCGCCGACCGACGGGTTCCGGCCGGCGGTGGATCTCGATCGCCTCCTGTTCCAGCGCCAGATCGCCCGGGGGGTCGCGATGCCGCCGCTGCGCGGCCGCCCCGACGCCGGCTTCATCCTGGAGTGAGCGACGCCATGGTCCGCAATCCCCGCATTCCGAAGCTGGCCGTGGCCGCGGTGCTGGTCCTCGGCGGCTGCTCGATGGCGCGTGAGCCGTTCGAGCAGCCGGGCACCTGGCAGGCGACCGGCGCGAACGAGCACAACCTCCGCGCCATGGTGGCGGTGCCGGGCCACCTCGACCGCGGCATCGGTGCCGCCACCGAGCGGAGCCAGCCGGGCACCCTCGCCGCGACCCGGCTGCTTACCGACCGCCGGCGGCGCCTGCCGGTCACCACCACCTCGGGCCTCTTCGCGGCCGGAGCCGGGGGCGGCGATGCGCCGGTGACCGGCCCCGGCGCGGGAGGCGCCGGTGCGTCCCGCTGACGCCGCGGCCGCGCGGGACTCCGGGCCGCGAGGCGGGGGCGTCGGAATGTCGGGCGGAGGAGGCAGGGCGAATTTCGTCGCCTTCCTCTCCGACGAGCCGAGCGAGACGGCGGTGCGGGGCGCCCTCGGCCAGTTGGTCGAGGGGCTGCAGATCCGCCGCGGCAACATCCGCACCGCGACCAAGGCGCTCGAGCGTGAGGCGACGCCGCGGGTGCTGCTGGTGGACATCGCCGGGATCGAGAACCCGATCGAGGCGCTGGAGGAGCTGGCGGGCGTCTGCACGCCCGACGTGCGGGTCCTGGTGGTCGGCGACCGCGAGGACTACGCCTTCTACCGGGAGCTCACCCGCGAGCTCGGCGTGACGGAGTACGGCTGCAAGCCGCTCACCCGCGACATGGTGGCGAGCCTCTTCGCGCCGCACCTCGTGGGCGAGGAGACGGAAGCCGTCGACCATCGCGGCGGCCGCGTGGTCGCGGTGTGCGGCGTGCGGGGGGGCGTCGGGGCGACCACCATCGCGGTGAACCTCGCGCTGCACCTGGCGCAGACCACGCGCAGCCACGTCGCGCTGCTCGACCTGCACGTGCGCGGCGGAAGCACGGCGATGATGCTCGGCGCGCGGCCGTCGGCGGGGCTGAAGGTCGCGCTCGAGGAGCCGGACCGGGTCGACGCGCTGTTCCTCGACCGGGTCGCCACCCCCGTGGACGACCGGGTGCGCCTGATCGCCGCGGAGGAGCCGCTCGAGGCCGAGGTGAAGGCGACGGCCGAGGGCGCGAAGCGTCTCCTCGAGCTGCTGCGGCAGCGCTTCAACCACATCGTCGTCGACACGCCGATGCCGCCCGGGCCCGCGGAGCGGGCGGTGTTGGCGATGGCGCGTCAGCACGTCCTGGTGTTCGGTCCGGACGTCGCGGGCGTGCGCGACGCGGTGGCGGGGCGCAAGCTCGGCGGCGGCAGCGCCGCGGGGCGGACGCTGATGGTCCTCAACCGGGCCGGCTTGCCCGGCGGCCTCAAGCTCAAGATGGTGACGGAGGGGCTCGGCCAGCCGCCCGACTTCGTCATCCCGGACCTGCCGCGCCATCTCCCGCGGGCGGCCCACCTCGGCCGGCCGGCGCTGCAGGAGAGCGCCGCGTTCCGGCGCGCCCTCGCGCCGCTGACGCAGGAGATCTCGGGCGTCATGGCGGAGAAGTCCGGTTCGTTGCTCTCTCGCCTGTTCGGGGGAGGCAGGCGCTGATGCGCGTGTTCGGCCGCCGAGGCGACGGCAGCAGGGCCGGCGCCCCCACGCGGGCGCCGGGCGCCAACGGCGCCGGACACCTGGGCCCGGCCATGGACGTCGAGGCGACGGCGGCGGGCGCCCCGGCGCTGCCGCTGGTGCCGCTGGCCGACGAGCCGTTCGAGCCGCGGCCGCCGCGCGCGAGCGCGCCGGATCCCCTGTTCGAGGGGCCGATGGCGCGGATCCGCGCCCAGGTGCTCGAGCGCGTCGATCCGGTCGTCGCCTCGGAGCTCCCGCCGGCCCAGCTGCGCGAGCAGCTCGAGGCGCTGGTGCACGAGCTGGCCGACCGCGAGCGGATCGAGATCTCGGCGCGCGAGCAGGCGCGCATCGCCGAGGAGCTGGCCCACGACATGGTGGGCTACGGGCCGCTCGAGCCCCTGCTCCAGGACGAGAGCATCAGCGACATTATGGTCAACGGCCCCGACAACGTCTACGTCGAGCGGGCCGGCCGGCTGTCGCGCGTGGAGGTGCGCTTCCGCAGCGCGGCGCAGGTCGCCGCCATCGCGCAGAAGATGGCGGCCACGGTAGGGCGCCGCGTCGACGAATCGAGCCCGCTGGTGGACTGCCGCCTGCTCGACGGCAGCCGCGTCAACGTCGTCTTCCCGCCGCTCGCGCTCGATGGGCCGGTCATCTCGATCCGCAAGTTCGCGAAGAAGAAGCTCGACTTCTCCGCGATGGTGGCGAACGGCTCGATGTCGCCGCAGGTCGCGCGGATCTGCGAGATCGCCGCGCGCTGCCGGCTCAACCTGGTGATCTCCGGCGGCACCGGCTCGGGCAAGACGACGCTGCTCAACGCGCTCTCGCGCCTGATCGACCACGGCGAGCGCATCGTCACGATCGAGGACGCGGCCGAGCTCCAGCTGCAGCAGCCGCACGTGGTGCGGCTCGAGACGCGGCCGCCCAATCTGGAGGGCAAGGGCGAGGTCACCGCGCGCGACCTGGTCAGGAACGCGCTCCGCATGCGCCCCGACCGCATCATCGTCGGCGAGTGCCGCGGCGCCGAGACCTTCGACATGCTGCAGGCGATGAACACGGGCCACGACGGCTCGCTGACCACGATCCACGCCAACACGACCCGCGACGCGCTGACCCGGATCGAGAACATGGTCCAGATGGGCCAGCAGAACCTTCCGGTCCGCGCGATCCGCACGCAGATCGCCAGCGCCATCGACATCATCATCCAGATCGAGCGCATGCGCGACGGCGGCCGCCGCGTCGTCGCGATCTCCGAGATCTGCGGTCTCGAGGGCGACGTGATCACGATGAACGACATCTTCGTCTTCGAGTACCTGGGCGACGATCCCTCGGGCAGAATCCGGGGCCGCTGGGTCACGCCCGGGGTTCGCCCCGGCTTCCAGGACCGGCTGGAATACTTCGGTCTGGCCCACGCCTGGATGCAGGCGCTGGGCGAGGCGATGTAGCGCCATGAATGCCGATCCCAGCCTGCTCTTCGCCGCGGCCTTCGCGCTCCTCCTCTTCGCCGGGGCGGTCGCGCTGTTCGGCGCGGCCGGCAATCGGCGGATGAAGGAGCGCGTCCGCGCGGCCGGCGTCGGCGCCCAGGAGGCGCAGGTGCCGGCGGCGTCGGCGGTCCCCTCGATCCGCCTCGCGGCGCCCACCGAGAACCGGGTGCTCGCCCTGCTCATCCGGATGGTCGGCTACAGTCCCGAGGTGCCGCAGGCGCAGATCATCCCCTGGCCCGCGGTGGTGGTGGCCGGCCTCGGCACGGCACTCCTCGCCTACTGGCGGGCGCGGGGCTGGCTCGGGCCGCTCGGCGCGGCCCCTCTGGGCCTGCTGGCGGGCGGCTTCGTGGTGCGCCTGATCTTCCGCTGGCAGCATCGGCGCTACAGCAACGCGCTGTTCGGCCAGATCCCGGATGCGCTCGGCCTCATCATCCGCGCCATCCGCGCCGGACTGCCGATGGGCGAGGCGCTCCGCTCGGTCAGCCGCGAGATGCCGGCGCCGACCAAGGACGAGTTCGCCCGCTTGGTGGGAGAGATCGCGATCGGCCGCCCGATCGACCAAGCGATATGGCGGGTCTACGAGCGCTCCGGCATCACCGAGTACGCCTTCCTTTCCGTCACGCTCGGCCTGCAGAGCCAGACCGGCGGCAGCCTTGCGGAGACGCTCGAGAATCTCGCGGACCTCGTGCGGAAGCGCGTGGCGATGGCGCAGCGGGCCAGCGCGCTGGCGGCCGAGGCGAAGGCGTCGGCGGTGATCCTCGTCATACTGCCCTTCATCTGCGTCGCCATCATGACGCTGATCCGCCCGAACCACCTCTCCACCTTCTTCACCGATCCCGCCGGCTACCGCATGATGATGGTGGGGCTGGTGCTGATGGGCCTCGGCGTCCTCACCATCCGCTGGCTGATCCGCAGGGCGCAGGAGGGCTGAGGCCTTGGGCGCGCCGGAGACGCTGCTCGATCCCCAGACGCTGATGCTCGCGGCGGCGCTCGGGCTGGCGGCGCTCGTTCTCGGGGCGATCGCCGCGGTGATGCTCGCGCGCGCTGCGGAGGACCGCGACATCGCCGGCCGGCTGCGGGGCGCGGTGCGTCCGGCGGATCGCGGCATGCGGCCGTCGGCGACGGCGAATGCCGCGGTCGGCCTTCTCGTCGCGCCGTTCCAGAGGCTCGGCGAGTCGCTGCGCGCCTCCTCCTTCATGTCGGAGAAGGACATCTCCGAGCTCGAGCGGGCGGTCGCCGCGCTCGGCATCGACCCGCGCCGCGCCGTGCCGACTTTCGTCGGCGTGAAGGCGGTGTCGCTGGTCGTCGTGCCGCTCGGCGCCTATCTCTATGCCTCGCAGAGCGGCTACAGCCTGCGGATGGTCGCCCTGATCAGCGGGATCGGCCTGATCCTCGGGATCTTCGGGCCCAACTGGGCGGTCGGCTACCTGCGCCGGCCGTTCCAGAAGAAGTTGCGTCGCGGCCTGCCCGACGCCCTCGATCTCATGGTCGTCTGCGCCGAGGCCGGGCTCGGCATGGAGACGGCGATCGAGCGCGTGGCGCGCGAGATGCAGCCGACCAACGCCCCGATCGCGCTCGAATTCACGATCCTGCTGAACGAGCTGCGGATGCTTCCGGACCGCCGCCAGGCGCTGCAGCGTTTCGGCGAACGCAGCGACATCGAGGGCTTCAAGCGGCTGGGTTCGACCCTCGCCCAGACGATGCGCTACGGCACGCCGCTCAGCCAGGCGCTGCGCGTGCTCGCCTCGGAGATGCGGCAGGAGCGCATGCTGAAGATGGAGGAGAAGGCGGTCCGCCTGCCGGCGCTCCTCGTGCTGCCCCTGATCCTGTTCATCATGCCGAGCCTGTTCATCGCGCTCGTCGGACCCTCAATTCTTTCGATCATGAATGCATTGGGCAACATGTCACGATGATCACTGCCTCGGCCTCGGCGGGACACCCCGCTGGCGACCCCGCGCCAGCGTCCCCCGACGCGCCTGCCGGACGGAGCCGGTCGCGGCGCGCACGGGGGGCCTCCTCGCTTCTCGCGCTGGCGACGCTGCTCGCGGTGGCGGGCTGCGGGACGATCGGGTCGGGCGGCGAGGACGCGGTGCACAACCCGGCCTCCGCGTCGCGCCTGCGGGTCGCGATGGCGGCCGAGCAGTCGGGCCAGATGGACATCGCCCTGTCGATGTACGCTGGCGCCGCGGCCGCCGCACCGGACGATGTGACCGTGCAGTCGCGCTACGCGAGCGCCCTGCTTCGGGCCGGCCAGCCGCAGCAGGCCGACCAGGTGCTGAGCCGGGCGCTTCAGCGCCGGCCGGAGGACGCCCGTCTCCTGTTGGCGCGCGGCCGCCTTCTGCTCGCCACCGGCGGCGCGCGGGAGGCTCTCGGCCTGTTCGATCGCGTGCTCGCGCGCGAGCCCGCCAGCACCGCGGCGCTCAACGGGCGCGGGATCGCGCTCTATCAGCTCGGCCAGCCGCGGCTGGCGGAGGAAGCCTTCCGCGCCGTGCTCGCCGCGGCGCCCGACAACGTCCCCGCCGCCAACAACCTCGGCACCCTGCTCTACCTCGAGGGCCGGGCGCAGGAGGCGGTGGCAGTGCTATCGGGCATCGCCATCCGGCCGGACGCACCGGCGCGCGCGCTGAACAACCTCGGCATCGCCCAGGCCGCGGCGGGCGATCGCGCCGCGGCCCAGGCGACGCTGGCCGGGCGGATTTCCGCCGAGGACTTCGAGAGCTTGGCCGCGAGCCTGCACGCCGGGGCGCGGCATGCGCCGCTCCCGCAGGAGCCCCTGCAGCCGGCCTCCCCCAGGGCCGCGGTGGGGGCGCCGCAGCCCGGGCCGGCGCGCGAGGCCTCGGCTCCGGATGCGCCAGCGCCGTCCGCAACCGTGTCCGCCGAACCGCCGCAGCCTGCGTCGCTCGCGACGGCGCAGCCGTCCGTTCCGAACACGGGGCCGACCGCTCGGCCCTCCTCGCTCCCCCTTCCGGAGGGCGCCGCGGCCGGCGAGCGGCTTGCCCATGCCGCCGAACCGGAGCCTGTCTCCGGTTCTGCGCCGGCGGCCGGGCCGGACCGGGCCCCGGGGGAACGCTCGGCCCCCGCCGCCGGCAGCGGCGGCCCGAAGGTGCAGCTCGTCGCGATGTCGAGCGAATCCGCGGCGCGCCAGGAATGGGCTCGTCTGAGCCGCGCGTTCCCCGAGTTCTTCGGGGCGCGTCAGCCCGTCCTCAACCGGATCAGGCGCGAGGACGGCGCCGAGGTCTGGCAGCTGCGGGCGGAGGGCTTCAGCGATCTCCGCAGCGCGAGGGAGTTCTGCGCCCGCCTGCGCGCTGCGGGCGGCGGCGGGTGCTTCCCCGTGGGCAGGTGAGCCGCCGCGGACTGCGCCGCTTCGCCGCCCGGGGCGCGAAGCCGAGTGGCGGTCGCCGCCGCCAACGCAGGCCCGCGGCTGCCGCTCAGCCGAGGATCGCGGCCAGGGCCAGGCCCGCCAGCAGCGCCGCCGGCGCCGCCCGCACGTGCCGAGGGTGTGCCGGGGGCGAGGGGCGCAGCACCTCGTCCGGCAGCGGAGCCGATGCCGGCCTCGAGAACGGAATCACCTCGGCCGGCCCTGCGCGCAGCCCCACACCCGGCGGATCCGCCGGGAGGCGGCCGAACCTGATGCGCGGCGTCTCGCCATGGTGCTGCTCTGCCTTCACGGGCCCCTCGCTGCGGCGACCGGCGGACGGGACGTCCGCCCCCAAGGCCGCAACGATCGCCGCCCGGGTCAGGTCCGCGCCGCCGCGATCAGCGCCTTCATCCGCCGGACGGCGGCCGGCAGGCCCTCGAACAGGCTCTGGCCGATCAGGAAGTGGCCGATGCTCACCTCGGAGACCTGCGGGATCGCCGCGATCGCGCCGACGCTGTCATAGGCGAGGCCGTGGCCGGCGTGGCACTGCAGGCCGGCGGCGATGGCGGCCTCGGCGCCGGCGCGCAGCCGGGCGAGGTGCGGCCCGCGCGCCTCCGGCGGCGCCTCCGCATAGGGGCCGGTGTGCAGCTCGACGCAGGCGGCGCCGATCCGCGCCGCGGCCTCGATCTGCGCCGGGTCGGCCTCGACGAAGAGCGAGACGCGGATGCCCGCGCCCGCGAGGCGCCTCACCGCCTCGGCCAGCGCCGGCCCGGCGCGCAGCACGTCGAGCCCGCCTTCGGTGGTGAGCTCCTGGCGCTTCTCCGGCACCAGGCAGCAGGCGGGCGGGCGCAGGCGGGTGGCGATGCCGACCATCTCCTCGGTCGCGGCCATCTCGAAGTTGAGCGGCGCCGGGATCTCGGCGCGGATGCGCTCGACGTCGCGGTCGCGGATGTGGCGGCGGTCCTCGCGCAGGTGCACGGTGATGCCGTCGGCCCCGGCCCCGATGGCGGCGCGGGCGGCGTCCACCGGGTCGGGGAAGGCGCCGCCGCGGGCGTTCCGCAGCGTCGCCACGTGGTCCACGTTGACCGAGAGCAGCAGGGGCCTGGTCATGACGAGAGGCTCCGGTGGCGCGCGATCGCGGCCGCCATGCGCAGGGCCGCGATCAGGCTGGAGGGATCGGCCCGCCCCTGCCCCGCGATGTCGAGCGCGGTGCCGTGATCGGGGCTGGTGCGCACGATCGAGAGGCCGAGGGTGACGTTCACCCCGCCCGCCATGTCGAGCGTCTTGATCGGGATCAGCGCCTGGTCGTGGTAGAGGCAGATCGCCGCGTCGTAGGTCGGGCGGGCCAGCGGCGTGAACATCGTGTCGGGCGGCAGCGGCCCGCGCGCCTCGATCCCGCGCGCGCGCAGCTCGGCGACGGCGGGGGCGACGATGTCGCGATCCTCCGTGCCGAGCGTGCCGTCCTCGCCGGCATGCGGGTTCAGCCCGGCGACGGCGAGGCGCGGCGCGGCGATGCCGAAATCGCGGCGCAGCGCCTCGGCGGTGACGAGGGCGTGCGCGACGATCAGCGCCGGGGTGAGGCGCGCGATGGCGCGGGCGAGCGGCTCGTGCCCCGTGACCGGCACGACGCGCAGCTCCGGGCAGGCGAGCATCATGACCGGCGGTCTGCCGGGCGTGCCGGCGAGCGCGCCGAGATATTCGGTGTGGCCGGGATGGCGGAAACCCGCCGCGTAGAGCGTCGCCTTCTGGATCGGGTTCGTCACCACCCCGGCGACGCGGCCCGCCTTGGCGAGCGCCACCGCCTCCTCGATCGCGGCGATCACGGCAGGGGCGTTGGCGGGGTCCGGCCGACCGGGTGTGACCGGGGCGGGAAGGGGGCGGTGCAGGACCGGCAACGCGGCGGGGAAGGCGGCGGCCGCGTCCTCGGGCGCGGTCACGCGCGCGACGGGCACGGCGGCGATCCGCGTGGCGTCGCCGAGGAGGACGAAGGCCGGGCCGGTCGCCCGCAGCGCCGCCCAGGCTCCGGCGGCGATCTCCGCGCCGATGCCGGCGGGCTCGCCCATGGTCAGCGCGAGAGGGGGGAGCGGCATGGGCGGGGTCTAGCGCAGCCGGCGCAGCCGCTCCAGCGAGCGGTGCGCTCCGCCGCGGTCGCGTGCCGGCCGGAGCCGGACGACCATGCCCGGCCGGCCGAGGACCGCGGCGTCGGGAAGCCACCGCCCCCCGGCCCGGCGAGGATCCCGGCGGCCGACACGCCGTCCCCATCCGGCCGGCGGATCGCAGCCCCGCCACGGAACGCGCGGCGGTCACGCGCGAGGCGGGCAGGGCGCGCACGGCGGCGTGGCGACCGCTCGCGGCAGCCATGGTCTGACCGCCGCCTGGCCGCGATGTCCGCGATGCCGATGCCGTCTTGATCTGACGCAAGGCCGAGGACGGGCCGGAAGGGGTAGCGGGAACCGGCATGCTTGCGAGTTGCCTGCACGACCTGAGCCTGCTTGGGCCGGGTGGGGTGGCGGCCATGGCCGGCGCGCTGTTCCTCGCCGGGCTGGCCGGCGGCGCCACCCACTGCGTCGGCATGTGCGCGCCCTTCGTGCTCGCCCAGGCCGCGGCGACGGCCGATCGCGCCGCCTCCGGCGGTACCCTGCGCCGGCTCGCCGGAGCGGCGCTGCTGCCCTACCAGGCGGGGCGGATGCTGGGCTACGGGGCGCTCGGCGCGCTTGCCGGCGGGGCGGCGGGGCTGGCGACCCAGGCGAGCGGGGTGCGCTACCTGCTGGCCGCGCTGCTCGCCGTTGCGGCGATCCTGATGCTGGGCCAGGCCTCGGCCCGGCTTGCGGCCTGGCTGCCGCGCCTGCCCGCCCCCCGCCTGCCGGCGGGGATCGAGCGGAGGCTTGCGCCGCTGCTCGCCGCGCCGACCGGGTGGCGGGGCGTGGCGCTCGGGCTGATGCTCTCGGCCCTGCCTTGCGGCCTGCTCTACGGCGCGCTGGCGGCGGCCGCGGCGTCGGGCAGCGCGCTCGGCGGGGCGATCGGCATGGTCGCCTTCGTGCTCGGCACGGTCCCTGCCCTCGGTGGTGTCGCGTTGCTCGGCCGACTGTTCGGGCGAAGCGGGATCGGCGGGCCGGCGCTGCGCGCCGCCGGCGCGGCGCTGTTCACGCTCAACGGCCTGGTCCTCGCGGGCATGGCGGTGCGCGTGGCGGCCCTGGCGTGAGGCCGCCGCGCGCCGGGTGGCCGGCAGGCGCCCCTGGCCCCCGCGCTGCGCCGCTGCCCGGCGCCCTCAGCCGCGCCGCGGCACCCCTTCCTCGCCCAGGTCCCACCACAGCCCGGCGAAGGCGGCGATGCCCTCGCGCGCCGGGGCGATCAGCAGGTGCTCGTCGGGGCCGTGCTGCTTGCAGCCGTTGTAGCTGTGCGGCACCCAGACCAGCGGCACGCCGAGATGCTCGACGAACACGTCGCCCGGCAGGCCGCCCGAGGCGTTGGGGATGATCTGCACGCGCTTGCCGAGGCTGCGATGCATGCTCGCCTGCGCCCAGCGCACCCAGGGGTGGTCGGGATCGGTGCGGCTCGCCGCCATGCGGATGCCGGCGTTCTCGATCCGCACCATCGGGAATCCCTGCGCGTCGAGATGCGCGCGCAGCGCCGGGACGAAGCCCGCCGGGTCGGTGTCCACGGTGTAGCGGATCTGGCAGTGGGCGCGCGCGTCGGGGGCGACGGCGTTGACCGGGTTCTCCGGGCGGCCGGAGACCATCGCCAGCACGATGAAGGAGTTCCAGCCGTAGATCTTCTCGGCCGGCGTCAGGCCGGGCTCGCCCCAGCCGGGATCGATCGTCGCCGCCTCGCCGCCGCCGCCGACCGGGCAGCCCTTCAGCACCGCCTTCACCGCCGGCGGCACGCCGCCCGCGGGCAGCCAGCCGCGCACCAGGATCCGCCCGTTGCGGTCCATGATGCTGCCGAGCGCGTGCGCGAGGAGGATCGCGGGGTCGGTGGTCAGGCCGCCCCAATGGCCGGAATGCACGCCGCCCTCGCGCAGCCGGACGGCGAGGTCGAAATGGAAGCTGCCGCGCGTGCCGGTGGCGATGGTCGGCACCTCGGGCTCGACGCGCGGGCCGTCGGAGGCGATGAGCACGTCGGCGGCAAGCTCCCGCGCATGGGCGGCGACGAACTCGCGCAGGCCCTTCGAGCCGCGCTCCTCCGCCGTCTCGAGCACGATCTTGACGTTGAAGCCGAGCCGGCCGCCGCGCTCGGCCAGCACCGCCTCGAGCGCGGCGAGGTTCAGCGCGTGCTGGCCCTTGTTGTCGGCGGTGCCGCGGCCGTACCAGCGGTCGCCCTCCTCCGTCAGCGTCCACGGCCTCAGGCCGGCGCGCCACTGGTCGTCGAGGCCGCGCACGGTGTCGCCGTGGCCGTAGAGCAGCACGGTCGGCCGCGCCGGGTCCTCGATGCGCTCGGCGGTGAGGATCGGCCCGAAGCCGGGCAGCGGGTTGGGGTGGATGGCGGCGCGGAAGCCGAGACGCTCGACCCAGGGACGGATGGCGCCGTCGAGGTAGCGGTGCAGCTCGGCCTCGCGCCCCTCCTCCTGCGCGGTGGAGGGGATGGCGATCAGCTCGGCGAGCAGGGCCCTGAAGCCGGCGTCCTGCGCGGTCTCGCCGTCGAAGAAGCGCCTGGCGCGCGCGATCGCGCCCTCGCGGCTGGCCATGTCGGTCTTCGCCCCCTTCGGTGTCGCGCGACGAGGATGGGCGGCGCCGATGCGGCCGTCCAGGGGCGCCCCCGTGCCGCCCGCCTCGCCCGGCGCGGCGCCCGGGGCCGTTCTCGCTCGGCCGTTTCCGGCCGTCCGCGCTCCGCGCCGGGCCGCCTTCAGCGCGTGCGCGCGGGCGCCGCCGCACCGCCGCGGCCGGTGCCCAGCGTCGCCGCCAGGGCCGCGGCGACCGCCGCCGACAGCAGCGACTGCCCGGTGACGCCGAGGCCGGGCTCATCAGGCGGTTCGAACAGGCTCGACTGGGTCCATCCCGCGGCCGGAGGCGCGGACGCCGCGGGGACGGGGCGGGGCGCGAGGCGCGGCTGCGGCATGCCGCGGGCAGCGACCACCACCTCCGCTTCCTCCGGCACGACGAGCGTGCGGAGCTGCTGCGCGGCCGCCCCGGCGGGGGCGAGCAGCGCGAGGGCCAGCACGGGGCACAAGAGTCGAGTCATCATCACGGCACCGTGATGAGAAACCCAAGTCGCGTCCAATGCAAGCGGAGATTGCGGCCGACCGCGGGATGCTACTCGGAGTCCGGCTGGCGCTCCGGGGCCGCCGCGGCGAAGGCGGGCAGGGTGAGGCAGGCGGCCTCCGCGGCGAGCAGCCGCGGCAGGGGCGTGAGGTCCACCCCGAAGCGTCGCGCGTTGAACAGCTGCGGTACGAGGCAGATATCCGCCAGGCCGGGCTGGTCGCCGAAGCAGAACGGGCCGGCGCGCTCGCCCTGCAGCAGCGCTTGGCAGGCGGCGAGGCCTTCGGCGATCACCGTGCGCGCCCACGCGTTCACCTGCTCCTCGCCGTGGCCGAGCGCGCGCAGCCGGTTCAGCACCTTGAGGTTCTGCACCGGATGGATGTCCGCGGCGATCGCCAGGGAGAAGGCACGTACGCGCGCACGCCCCACCGGGTCGCGCGGTAGCAGCGGGGGGTCCGGATGGATCTCCTCGAGGTACTCGCAGATCGCGAGCGACTGGGTGAGCACGATGCCGTCGTCGAGCTCGAGCGCCGGCACGAGGCCCTGGGGATTGAGGCGCAGGAACGCCTCCGACCGCTGCTCGCCATTGCGGAGATGGACCGCGACCGGCTCGGCGGAGAGGCCCTTCAACCCGAGCGCGATGCGAACCCGCCAGGCGGCCGTGGACCGGTGGTAGCCGTGCAGTCGCATCACGCGTTCTCCGTGCTCCGCCTTCGTGCAGCGGCGGGGATTACGCGCGCGCAGCGATGCGACGTCAACGCCGACCAAGCATATGGCGTGTGATGATCACCCGCATGATCTCGTTCGTGCCTTCTAAGATGCGATGGACACGCAGGTCGCGCACGGTCTTCTCGATTCGATAGTCGGATAGGTAGCCGTAGCCTCCCAGGAGTTGCAGCGCCTCGTCGGCCACACGCCACCCGACGTCGGTCGCGAAGCGCTTGGCCATGGCGCAGAACGCGGTCGCGTCCGGCGCCCCCGAATCGAGCCTGGCGCAGGCGCGCCAGAGCAGGCCGCGCGCCGCCTCCAGCTCGGTCGCCATGTCGGCGAGGCGGAACTGCGTCGCCTGGAAGTCGGCGATGGCGCGGCCGAAGGCGCGGCGCTCCTGCACGTAGGCCAGGGCGCGGTCGAGCGCGTCCTGCGCGCCGCCGAGCGAGCAGGCGGCGATGTTCAGCCGCCCGCCGTCGAGGCCGGCCATGGCGATGCGGAAGCCGCGGCCCGCCTCGCCGAGCAGCGCATCCTCCGCCGGCAGGCGCGCGTCCTCGAAGATCACCTGGCGCGTCGGCTGCGCGTTCCAGCCCATCTTCCTCTCCGGCGCGCCGAAGGAGAGGCCGGGCGTCTCCTTCGGGACCAGCAGGCAGGAGATGCCGTCCGGCCCGTCGCCGCCGGTGCGCGCCATGACCGCGTAGAGGTCGGCGGCGCCGGCGCCGGAGATGAACTGCTTGGCGCCGTTCAGCACGAAGTGGTCGCCGACGCGCTCGGCGCGGGTGCGCAGCGCCGCGGCGTCGGAGCCGGAGCCCGGTTCGGTCAGGCAGTAGGCGGCGACCGCCTCCATGGTGACGAGCCTCGGCAGCCAGCGCGCGCGCTGCGCCGCGGTGCCGAAGCGGTCGATCATCCAGGCGACCATGTTGTGGATGGAGAGGAAGGCGCTGACGGTCGGGCAGCCCTGCGCCAGCGCCTCGAACACCACCGCGGCGTCGAGGCGGGTGAGGCCGGCGCCGCCCGACTCCTCGCGGACGTAGAGCGCGGCCATGCCGAGTTCGGCGGCCCGCCGCATTTCCTCGAGGGGGAAATGCTTGCGCTCGTCCCATTCCTGCGCCTTCGGGGCCAGGACGTCGCGGGCGAAGGCGAGGGCGGTCTCGCGCAGGGCGCGCGTGCCCTCGGGCAGGTCGAAGCTGGCGCTGGTGTCGAGCGGCATCGCTTGGGTCTCCCGACGCACCGGTATCGGGCGCTGCGGGCGGCGCGTCCAGGGCCGCGCGGGCTCCCGCCCGGACCTCGCCCGGTGGCCGGATCGCGATGCCCGGCGCGCCGCTACGCGGCGGCCACGGCCTCCTCGGCCGGCGCGGCCGGCGCGCGCGGCGGGGCGTCGAGGGAGGCCTCGATCGCCGCCATGCGCGCGCGCGCCCGGGCGATGTTCGCCGCCTTGACGTGCCCGAAGCCCTTGATGCCCGCCGCCGCCTCGGCCCATTCGCAGATCGTCGCATGCGTCGCGGGGGAGAGGCGGGCGAGCAGGCGCTCGATGCCGGCGCGGTACTCCTCGATCAGCGCCCGTTCGGTGCGGCGCTCCGCGGTGCGGCCGAAGGGGTCGAGCCAGGTGCCGCGCAGCACCTTGCCGTGCCGCAGCCAGCCCATGGCGCGCAGCATCCACGGGCCGAAGGCCCGCTTGCGCGGCAGGCCGGTCTCCGGATCGCGCCGCGCCAGCAGCGGCGGGGCGAGGTGCAGCTCGATCCGCCGCGTCCCGGTGAAGCCGCGGGCGAGTTCCGCCTGCCACGCCGGGTCGGCGTGCAGCCGCGCGACCTCGTACTCGTCCTTGTAGGCCATCAGGCGGTGGAGCTGGACCGCCACGGCGCGCGCCAGCCGTTCCTCGCCTGTGCCGACCCTGGCGCCCTCCGCGGCGCGCACCCTGGCGACGAAGTCGGCGTAGCGGCGGGCATAGGCCGCGTTCTGGTAGGCGGCGAGGTCGGCGACGCGGCGCGCGATCAGCGCGTCCAGCGTCTCGGTCTCGGGCGTCGGCGCGGCGGCGGCGGATTCGTCCCAGGCCGCGGCGCGGCCGCGGTGGAACGCCTCCTGGTTGCGCTCGACCGCCGCGCCGTTGAGCGCGATCGCCCTGAGGATCGCCTCGGCCGAGACGGGGATCAGGCCGCGCTGGTAGGCGACGCCGAGCAGGAAGACGTTGAGGTAGATCGCATCGCCCATCTCGGCGACGACCCGGCTCGCCGCCGGGATCAGCGCCATCTCGCGGCAGGCGGCGCGGAGGTTGGCGATCATGCCCGCGCGGTCGTAGCGCGTGCCGGTGTCGCGCACGAACTCCGCCGTCGGCGCGAGGTCGGCGTTCACCACCGCGACGGTGCGCCCGGCGCCGAGCATCGGCCGCGCGCTGCGGCCGTGCGCCACCACCATGTCGGCGGCGAGCAGCAGGTCCGCCTGGCCGAGCCCGATGCGCGGGCCGCGGATCGACTCCGGCGCCGCGCCGGCCCGGCCGATGCGGAGCTGCCCGAACACGCCGCCGCCCTTCTGCGCCAGGCCGAGCTGGTCCATCGCCCGGATCGGCCGGCCCTCGAGATGCGCCGCCATGGAGAGGATGGCCGAGAGCGAGAGCACGCCCTGGCCGCCGACGCCGGCGAGCAGGATGTTCCAGGCGTCGCCCTCCGCCGGCTCCGGCCGCTGCGGCTCCGGCATCGCCGCGACCGGGCCGCCGGCGGTCGCCTGCGTCTCCGGCTTCGCCGGGGTGGCGCCGATCAGCGTGACGAAGGAGGGGCAGAAGCCCTCGAGGCAGGAGTAGTCCTGGTTGCAGTTGCTCTGGTCTATCCGGCGCTTGCGGCCGAACGCGGTCTCCAGCGGCTCGACCGCGAGGCAGTTGGAGACGCGCGAGCACTCGCCGCAGTCCTCGCAGACGCGCGGGTTGATGGCGACGCGCTTCTGCGCCTGCGGCGCCAGGTCGCGCTTGCGCTTGCGCCGGCGCTCGGTGGCGCATTCCTGGTCGTAGATCAGGGCGGTGACGCCCGGCGTCTCGCGCAGCGCGCGCTGCACCGCATCCAGCCGCGAGCGGTGGTGGAAGCCGACGCCCGGCGGGATCAGCGGGTCGCCCCTGTGGCGGTCCGGGTCGTCGGAGACGATCTCGATGCGCTCGACGCCCTCGGCGCGGAGCTGGGCGGCGATGCGCGGCACCGTCGTCTCGGCGTCCGGGCGCTGGCCGCCGGTCATCGCCACCGCGCTGTTGACCAGGATCTTGTAGGTGATGTTGGCCCGGGCGGCGACCGCGGCGCGGATCGCGAGGATGCCGGAGTGCGCGTAGGTGCCGTCGCCGAGGTTGGCGAAGACGTGCTTCTCGGTGACGAAGGGCGCCATGCCGATCCAGTTCGACCCCTCCGCCCCCATGTGGGTGAAGAGGTCGGTCTGCCGGTCCATCGTCACGGCGAGGAAGTGGCAGCCGATGCCGGCGAGCGCGTGGCTGCCCTCCGGCACGCGCGTCGAGGTGTTGTGCGGGCAGCCGGGGCAGAAATAGGGGGCGCGGAGGTGGCGCGGATCGGGCTGCGCCGCGGCGAGCGCGTCGAGCTCGGCGAGGCGCGCGCGCATGCGCTCGGTGCGGAAGGGCTCGGGCAGGCGGGCGGAGAGGGCGCGCACGATCTGCCCGGCCTCGAGCTCGGTCAGCTCGGAGAGCAGCGGTCGGCCGTTCTCGTCCCTCTTGCCGACCACGCGCGGGCGCGGGTCCGCGTGGTAGAGCGCGTCGCGGAGCTGCGGCTCGAGCAGGGCGCGGCGGTCCTCGACCACCAGGATCTCCTCGAGGCCGCGGGCGAATTCGCGCGCCGCCTCGGCGTCGAGCGGCCAGGCGAGGCCGACCTTCCACAGCCGCAGGCCGAGCGCGCGCGCCATCTCGTCGGTGATGCCGCAGTCGAGCAGCGCCTGGCGCAGCGTCGCGTAGGCCTTGCCGCGCGCGGCGATGCCGTAGCGCGCCACGGGGCTGTCCAGAACCACGCGGTTGAGGCCGTTGGCGCGGGCGAAGGCCACGGCGTGCGGCAGCTTGAACTCGCGCAGCCGCCGCTCCTGCGCGATCCAGTGGTCGTTGAGGCGGATGTGCAGCCCGTCCGGCGAGGGCGCGAGGCCCGGGGGCTCCACCGTCGCGTAGCGCGCCGGGTCCACGGTGACGGAGGCGGTGCCGTCCATCGTGTCGGCGACGCACTTCAGCCCGACCCAGAGGCCGGCGAAGCGGCTGAGCGCGATGCCCTTGAGGCCGAATTCCAGCACGTCGGCGACGTCGGACGGGTCGAGCACCGGGATCTCGACATCCACGAAGGTGTGCTCGCAGCCCGAGGTGATGGTCGAGGACTTGGCCGAGGGGTCGTCCCCGGCGAGCGCGAGCACGCCGCCCTTCGGCGCGGTGCCGGCGGAATTGGCATGGCGCAGCGCGTCGCCGCTGCGGTCCACCCCCGGCCCCTTGCCGTACCAGATGCCGAACACGCCGTCGAACTTCGCGGTGCCGGGGTAGAGCCCGGCCTGCTGCGAGCCCCAGACCGCGGTCGCGGCCAGGTCCTCGTTCAGCCCCGGCCGGAAGACGATGTTCGCGGCCTTCAGCCGCTCCGCCTGCCGCTCCAGCTCGCGGTCGAACCCGCCGAGCGGCGAGCCGCGGTAGCCCGAGATGAAGCCCGCCGTGTTCCAGCCCAGCGCCGCGTCCATCTCGCGCCGCAGCAGCGGCAGGCGCACCAGCGCCTGGATGCCGGTCAGCAGCACGAAGTCGCCGCGCCGCGTGTAGCGGTCCTCGAGCCTCGCTTCGGGTCGCTGGATGGTGCCCATCCTCCCACCTCCCGGGCCCGTCGCCCGATATGGGAAGAATATGGTTGCGCCGCCAGAGGTTCCTTCCGAATTCTGTTGTGCACCGCCGAAAAGACGGAAGACGCTTCTGCCATGGACCCCCACCCCGCCGCTGCGCCGCCCCGGCCGGATCCCGGGCGGCCCGGGCCGTCCCGGCCCGACCGGCCGCGCCTGGACCAGATCGACCGGCGCATCCTGCGCGCCCTGGCCCGGCGCGCAAGGCTGACGAACGCGGAACTCGCCGAGGAGGTCGGGCTCTCGCCCTCACCCTGCTGGACGCGCGTGCGGCGGCTGGAGCAGGCGGGCATCATCAAGGGCTATGTCGCGATCCTCGACCAGGCCGCGCTCGGCCTGCCCGACACGGTGTTCATCGAGGTCATGCTGGAGCGCCACGACCAGGAGATCCTGCGCCGCTTCGAGGAGAGCGTGGCCGCCATCCCCGAGGTGCTCGAGTGCCACCTCGTCACCGGCGAGTACGACTACGTGATCAAGGCCGCGGTCGGCGGCACCCAGGGCTACGAGGCGCTGCTGCGCGAGAAGCTCTACCGCCTGCCCGGGGTGCGCCACACCCGCACCAGCTTCGCGCTGCGCTGCCTGAAGCACAGCGTCTCCCCGGTGCCCTGACGGGCGCGCCGCGGTCCCCCGCCCCCGGGCCGCGCCGCTCAGCGGACGCGGCGCTTGGCCTCGGCCTGGTCGAAGATGCGCTTGATGACGCCGTAGGCGAACAGCACGCCGAACAGCAGCAGGCCGAGGCCGAAGATGGAGAGGCCGCTGTCCCGCGCCGCGGCCGCGGCGAACAGGCCGACCAGCGCGATCAGCGCCGAGAAGGCGAGGAAGAAGATGTTGGTCCCGGTCATCATCGCGCGGAGCTCCGTGGGTCGCGGCGGGTCTCGTCGTCGAAGAGGATGCGGCTCGCGGCGCCGTCGAGGTCGTCGTACTGGCGCGCGCGCAGCGTCCAGAGGAAGAAGAGCAGGCCGAGCAGGCCGAGGAACAGCGCCAGCGGCACGAGCAGGATCAGCGCGTCCATGCATGCGGCTCCCTTCCGGCGCGGAGCGCGTTGAGGATCACGATCAGCGAGGAGGAGGACATCACCGCCGCCGCGACCAGCGGCGTCGCGAGGCCGGCGACCGCGGCGGGCACCGCGACGACGTTGTAGATCAGGCTGAAGGCGATGTTCTGCCGCGCGATCCGCTGCGCCCGGCGCGCCACGACGATGGCGGCGGGGAGGGCGGCGAGGCCGGCCTCGCCGCGGAGCACCAGGTCGGACGCGGTCTGGGCGAGGTCGGTGGCCCCGGCGGGGCTGACCGAGACATGCGCGAGCGCGAGGGCGGTGGCGTCGTTGATGCCGTCGCCCACCATCAGCGGGCGGCGGCCCTGGGCGCGCAGCGCCGCGATGCGCGCGGCCTTGGCCTCGGGCGAGGCGTGCGCGGTCCAGGGCCCGGTGCCGGTCATCCGCGCCGCGTGCTCGACGGCCTCCGTCCCGTCGCCCGAAAGGAGCTCGGTCGAGAGACCGAGGCGGTGCAGCGCCGCGACGGCCTCGCCCGCATCCTCGCGCAGGCGGTCGGCGAAGCGGAAGGCGACGGCAGGGGCGCTGCCGGCGCGGTAGTAGAGCGTCATGCCCTCGTCCGGAGCCGCCGCGACGCCGCAGAAGGCGGCGCTGCCGAGCCGCTCGGCGCCGCGCCGGAGGCCGGCGCCGGGGATCTCCTGCACGCCCTCGGCGGCGGCGGCCTCGGGGCAGGCGCGCACCAGGGCGCGGGCGAGAGGGTGGCGCGAGGCGCGGGCGAGCGCGGCGGCGGCGCGCAGGCTGGCGGGATCGCGCGCCGGGTCGGGCAGCAGCACCGGCCGGCCCTCGGTCAGCGTGCCGGTCTTGTCGAGCACCGCATGGTCGGCAGTGGCGAGGCGTTCCAGCGCCGTCGGCGCCGCGACCAGGACGCCGCGGCGGAACAGTGCCCCGACCGCGACCACCTGCACCGCGGGCACGGCGATGGCGAGGGCGCAGGGGCAGGTGATGATCAGCGCGGCGACCGCCGGCACCAGCGCCTCCTGCCAGGAGGCATCGAGACCCGCCCACCAGCCAAGGAAGGTGCCAAGGGCGACCGTCAGCGCCACCGGCACGTAGAGCCGCGCCGCCTTGTCGGCGACCGAGACGAAGCGGCTCTTCGCCTGCTCCGCGCGCTCGAGCAGCCGCGCCAGGGCGGCGAGCGAGCCGTCGGTGGCGGCGGCGGTGACGCGCAGGCGGAACGGCGCCCCCATGTTCACCCCGCCCGCGGGCAGCGGGTCGCCTGCGGCGAACCGGCGTGGCAGGCTCTCCCCCGAGGTCGCGCTGGTGTCGAGCAGCGCCTCCGCCGCGTCGGTACCCTCGATCACGCCGTCGAGGCGCAGCCGCTCGCCGGCGGCGACCAGCAGGCGGTCGCCGGGGCGGACCCGCTCGACCGGCACGGCGCGGGTGGTGCCATCGGGCTGCAGCAGCGCGACGCTGCCCTCCTGCAGCGCGAGCAGTTCCGCCGCCGCCTGGCGCGCCTTGCGCCGCGCCGCGCGGTCGAGCACGCGGCCGGCGAGCAGCAGGGCGAGCAGCGCGGTGGCGCCGTCGAACCAGGTGTAGGGGCCGTTGCGCACCGCCTCGGACAGGCTCATCGCCGCGGTGGCGAGGACGCCGATCGAGATCGCCAGGTCCATGTTCGCGCGACGCGCGCGCAGGGCGTCGAGCGCCGAGCGGTAGAAGGGCAGGCCGGCCACGGCGATCACCGGCAGGCCGATCAGCGCGGCGAGCCAGTGCATCGCCGCGCGGGTCGCCTCGCCCATGTCCCAGCCGACCCAGACGGCGACCGAGACGAGCATCACGTTCATCGCGCCGAAGGCGGCGATGCCGAGGGCGCGGATCAGGGCGCGGCCCTCCTCGTCCTCGGTGGCGCGCAGGCAGGCCGGCGACCAGGGCGCGACGCGGAAGCCGAGGCGCGCGAGGAGGGCGGCGAAGTCGTTGGCGCGGGCGTTCGGCCCGCGCCAGGCGACGGCGAGCCGCCGCGAGGAGAGGCTGGCGCGGGCGCGCAGCACGTCGGGCTCGGCGGCGAGCGCCTGCTCGACCAGCCAGACGCAGGCGCCGCAGGTGAGGCCCGAGACCATCAGCTCCAGGCCGTGGACGCCGTCCTCGCGCTCCGCGCGCGCGAGCGGCGCGAAGTCGGTCGCCGGCGGCTCGGCCGCGGGCCGCAGCGTGCCGCCGGACGCGGCGGCCTCGCGCCGGCGGTAGAAGGCGTCGAGGCCGAGGCCGGAGACCAGCGCGTGCGCCGCCTCGCACCCGACGCAGCAGAACCGCGCCTGGCCCGGCGCGAGCGGCGCGCCGCAATGCGCGCAGGCAACCGTCGCCGGGCTGACGGCTTCGGCCGGCGCCGGAGCGATGCGGCCGAGCGAACTCATCGGAGCAGCAGCCGCTGGCGGAGGTCGAGGCGCTCGCCGTGCGGTCCGGAGAGGGTGAGGCGCGCCTCCCACTGGCCGGCGCGCGCGCCGTGCAGCGCGGCGATCCAGCGGCCGGGGCCGGCCAGGGCGAAGTCGAGCGGCAGCTCCGTGCCCTCGAGCGGCCGCAGCAGCACGCCCCGCACCTGCGCCTCGAGCGGCCGGCCGTCGCGGTCGGAGGCGGCGAGGGTCAGCGCCTCGCCTTCCGCCAGCGCGATCTCGGCCCGCCAGCCGAGCGCGTCCTGACGCGCCGCCTCCGCGAGCACCTCGTTGTACCCCCGCCCGCGCTCGTAGGCGCGACTGACCGTCACGCCGGGGAAGGTGGCGAGCGCGAGATGGACCATCACCGCGTTCACCGCGAACACCGCGAGCATCCCGCCGACGAACACCCACGGGATCCAGGCGGAGCGGCGGGGGGAGGGGGGCGGCCTCGTCTCGTTCATGGCCTGGGACCCAGGAAAATGCTGTCCTCGCGCGCGGCGACGCGGCCGCCCGCGTCGAGCAGGCGGAAGGTGACGGGCGTGGACTCCCGCAGGCCGAGGCCCGGCGGCGCGGTGACGAAGACGCGGTACTGGGCGAGCCCGTCCGGCCGCGCCGCGAGCAGCGGGCGCCCCTCGGCGTCGCTCTCCGCGGGGTCCTGCACCGTGAGCCGCAGACCCGCCGGGGCGTCGAGCGCGAGCGCGAGCGTCGGCGCCTCGCGCGTCTTGTTGGCGATCTTCAGGGTGTAGCCGTTGCGCACGCCGCCGTCCGCGAGACGCACGAAGGTCGGTGCGCGGTCGTGGATCACCGTCACGCTCAGCGTCTCGCGCAGCAGGAGGGCGGTGAGCATGGCGAGGCCGACGGCGGAGAGCATTCCCGCATAGACCAGGGTGCGCGGGCGGATGACGCGGGGCGCCTTGCGCGCCGCCATGCCGCGGGCGAAGCGCTGGGGCCCGGGCGGCAGATTCGCCACCGCGGCCTCGCTGGCGGCGAGGTTGCTGAGCGTCTCGAAGGCGATCAGCCCCTTCGGGCGGCCGAGCCGCTCCATGATCTGGTCGCAGGCGTCTATGCAGAGGCCGCAGCCGATGCATTCGAGCTGCTGGCCGTCGCGGATGTCTATGCCGGTGGGGCAGACATGGACGCAGGCGTAGCAGTCCACGCAGTCGCCCACGCCCTGCGCCTTCGCCTTGCCGCGCGGCTCGCCGCGCCAGGCGCGGTAGGAGACGACGAGCGAGTGCTCGTCGAGCATCGCCGCCTGGAAGCGCGGCCAGGGGCACATGTAGGTGCAGACCTGCTCGCGCGCCCAGCCGGCGAGGACGTAGGTGGTCGCGGTGAACAGGCCGAAGAAGAAGTAGACGCGGGCGGAGGCGGTGCCGGTCAGGATCTCCCGCGTCACCGTCGGCGCGTCGTTGAAGTACATGATCCAGGCGCCGCCGGTGGCCGCGGCGATGCCGAGCCAGGCGGCGTGCTTGGCGGCCTTCCTCGCCCACTTCGCCGCCGTCCAGGGCGCCTTGTCGAGGCGCATGCGCTCCACCCGGTCGCCCTCGATCAGCCGCTCGACCCACATGAAGAGGTCGGTCCAGACGGTCTGCGGGCAGGTGAAGCCGCACCACAGCCGGCCGAACAGCGAGGAGACGGCGAATAGCGCGATGGCGCCGAGGATCAGCGCGCCGGCGAGGAAGTAGATCTCCTGCGGCCAGAGCTCGATCCAGAGGAAGAACAGGCGCGCATTGGCGATGTCCACCAGCACCGCCTGGTCGGGCACGCCGGACCCGCGGTCCCAGCGCAGCCAGGGCACGACGTAGTAGAGGCCGAGGCAGAGCGCGAGCACCGCCCACTTGATGCGGCGGACCGGGCCGCGCACGGCCTTCGGGTAGACCTTCTGGCGGTCGGCGTAGAGCGGCAGGTCCGCCGCCGGCGCCGGGCTCGCCGCCGCCGGCCGTGCCTGCAGCCGCTCCGGCGCCTTCATCTCGGACATGCCCGCCGCCGCCCCGCTATTCGCCGCCGCCCAGGGCGTGGACGTAGACGGTGAGCATGTTGATCACCGCCGGGTCGAGCCGCCCCTGCCAGGCCGGCATCACGCCGCCGCGCGAGAAGGCGATGCTGCGCACGACCGAGGCCTTGTCGCCGCCGTAGAGCCACACCTGGTCGGACAGGCGCGGCGCGCCGAGCTCGCGGTTGCCCTCGCCGCGCTCGCCGTGGCAGCTCGCGCAGTTCTCGGCGTAGATCGCGGCGCCGCGCGCCGCCGCCGCCTGGTCGCCGGCGCGGCCGGAGAGCGAGAGCACGTATTCCGCGACGTCGTTCACCTGCGCCGCGCTCAGCAGGCCGTCGGCGAGGAAGCGCGGCATCTGCGACTGGCGCGCCCGCTCGTCCTCGGTGTTGCGGACGCCGTGCAGGATGGTGGTGCGGATCGCCTCCAGGCTGCCGCCCCAGATCCAGTCGTCGTCGGCGAGGCTCGGGAAGCCGCCCGGCGCACCCTGGCCGCCGGCGCCGTGGCAGCCGGCGCAGGTGTTGGCGAAGGCGGCGCGGCCGCCGGCGAGGGCGAAGGCGCGCAGCTCCGGGTCGGCCGCGATCTCTCCCGGCGTGGTCGCGCGCAGGCGGGCCATCATGGGCTCGAGCCGCGCCTGGTGCGCCTGCATCTCGCCCACGACCGCCTCGCGCGCGATCCACCCGGTCAGGCCCGTCGCCCCGCGGATCGGCAGCGACGGAAAGAGGATCATCCACAGCACGGCGAAGGCGATGGTCGCGTAGAACACCAGCAGCCACCAGCGCGGCAGCGGGGTGTTCAGCTCCTTGATCCCGTCCCACTCGTGGCCGGTGGTCTCGGTGCCGGTGACGTGGTCCTTCTCGATCTTGGTCGGCATCGGGGCGCTCCTCAGGCCCGGCTGTCGTGCGGCGCGGCGCCGCGCGCGGCCCCCCCGCGCGGCTTGTCGTCGCGCAGCGGGATGTCCGCCTGCGCCTCGTAGTGGCGGCGCTTCGACGGGCGCAGGACCAGCACCAGCATCGCGACGAAGAGCAGGAAGAACCACACCACCCAGAGCGACCTCAGCGTCGGGTAGAGGGCGATCAGCGTGTCCATCATGGCGGCGAGCCCCTCTCCCTCACTGCTGGCGGAGCTGCTCGGGCGTCACGTCGCGGAACTCCACGAGCGTGCCGAGCATCTGCAGGTAGGCGATGAGCGCGTCCATCTCCGTCACCCGGCTCGGGTCGCCGTCGAAGGCGGCCTGGCGCGCCTTCGGGTAGCGCGACTGGAACCCGCTCGGGTCCAGGTCGGGCCGCGCCTGCGCCACCAGGTCTGCGCGCGCGGCGGCGATCATCTCGTCGCTGTACGGCACGCCGAGGCGGCGCAGCGCGCGCAGGTGCTCGGCGATGTCGCCGTACTCGAGGGGCCGGTCGAGGAAGGCGTAGGGCGGCATCACGCTGTCCGGCACGAGCGCACGCGGGTTGCGCAGGTGCTCCGCGTGCCAGTCGTCCGAGTAGCGTCCGCCGACGCGCGCCAGGTCCGGCCCCGTGCGCTTCGAGCCCCACTGGAAGGGCCGGTCGTACATGCTCTCCGCGGCGAGCGAGTAGTGGCCGTAGCGCTCCAGCTCGTCGCGGAAGGGCCGCACCATCTGGCTGTGGCAGGTGTAGCAGCCCTCGCGGACGTAGATGTTGCGCCCGGCGAGCTCGAGCGGGGTATAGGGACGCACCCCCTGGACCCGCTCGATCGTGGTCTCCACCGCGAACAGGGGAACGATCTGCACGAGGCCGCCGATGGAGACCGTGATCAGCGTGAGCACGCCGAGCAGGATCAGGTTGCGCTCGATCTTGCCGTGGTCGAGCCAGCGGAACATGGCGCGCCCTCCTCAGCCGGCCGCCGGGGCTGCGGCGATGGCGGGGGCGGGCGCCGCCGGGGCGGGCCGTGCCTCCTCCTCGCCTTCGTCGAGCGCCTCAGAGGTCGCGGTCCGCCACAGGTTGTAGGCCATGAGCAGCGCTCCGGTCAGGTAGAGCACGCCGCCGAGCGCGCGGATCACGTAGTAGGGGTGCATGGCGGCCACCGTCTCGACGAAGCTGTACTGCAGGAAGCCCAGCTCGTCGTAGGCGCGCCACATCAGGCCCTGCATGATGCCCGACACCCACATCGCGGTGATGTAGAGGACGATGCCGAGGGTGGCGATCCAGAAGTGCCACTCGACCAGGCGCCGGCTCCACAGCCCGCGCTTGCCCCACAGCTTCGGCACCAGGTAGTAGAGCGCGCCGAAGGTGATGAAGCCGACCCAGCCCATCGCGCCCGAATGCACGTGGCCGATCGTCCAGTCGGTGTAGTGCGAGAGGGCGTTGACCGCCCGGATGGACATCACCGGCCCCTCGAAGGTGGACATGCCGTAGAAGCCGACGGCGACCACCGAGAAGCGCAGCCCGGGATCCGTGCGCAGCTTGTCCCACGCGCCCGAGAGCGTCATCAGGCCGTTGATCATGCCGCCCCAGCTCGGCATCCACAGCATCACGCTGAACACCATGCCGAGCGTCTGCGCCCAGTCGGGCAGCGCGGTGTAGTGCAGGTGGTGCGGGCCCGCCCAGATGTAGAGGAAGATCAGCGTCCAGAAGTGCACGATCGAGAGGCGGTAGGAGTAGATCGGCCGCTCCGCCTGCTTCGGGATGAAGTAGTACATCATGCCGAGGAAGCCGGCGGTGAGGAAGAAGCCCACCGCGTTGTGGCCGTACCACCACTGGATCATCGCGTCCTGCACGCCCGAGGCGGCGCCGTAGCTCTTGGCGTGGCCGAGGCTCACCGGCAGGGCGAGGTTGTTGCCGATGTGCAGCATCGCGATGGTGACGATGAAGGCGAGGTAGAACCAGTTCGCCACGTAGATGTGCGGCTCCTCGCGCCGCAGGATGGTGCCGCCGAAGGCGACCAGGTAGGCGACCCAGACCACCGTCAGCCAGAGGTCCGCGTACCACTCGGGCTCCGCGTACTCCTTGCTCTGGGTGATGCCGAGCACGTAGCCGAGCGCCGCCATCACGATGAAGAACTGGTAGCCCCAGAACAGGAACCAGCCCATGTCCTCGCCGCCGTAGAGCCGCGCCCGGCAGGTCCGCTGCACGACGTAGAGCGAGGTGCCGAGCAGCGCGTTGCCGCCGAAGGCGAAGATCACCGCGCTGGTGTGCACGGGCCGCAGCCGCCCGAAGGTGGTCCATTCGAGGTCGAGGTTGAGCAGCGGCCAGGCGAGCTGCGAGGCGATCACCACGCCCATCAGGAATCCGACCACGCCCCAGAAGACGGTGGCGATGGCGAAGGCGCGGATCGGGCCCTCGACGTAGTGTTCCGCCGCCCGCGGCGCGGTCCTTCGGCCGGCGGCGAGGGCGGCGGTGCCTCCGATGTGCATGCGGTGCTTCTCCCCGGGCGCGCGCCGCCCATCCCCGGCGGCCGGCGCCCACCAGCACGAGAGCGCATCGCGAGGGAGCTCTCCTTGATCCGAATCAAATCCTGCCGCCTCCGAGACGCTAGCGTGCGGCCGCGCGTCCAAGGCACGAAGCGAGGAGGAGACGAGCGCGCATGTCCATAGACGTCACGCCGGCGCCCCCGCACGCGCCCTCACCCATCCGCCTGGTGGCGACGGACCGGCCATGGACCTGGCTGGCGGCGGGCTGGCGTGACCTGATGGCCGCGCCGCATGTCGGCTTCACCTACGGCGCGGCGCTGACCGCCTGCGGCTGGGCGCTGGTGCTGCTGCTGATCTGGGCCGGCGCGCTGTGGGCGATCCTGCCGGCGACGGCGGGGTTCTTCCTCGTCGCTCCGCTGCTCGCGGCCGGGCTCTACGAGGCGAGCCGGCGGCGGGAGAGGGGCGAGGCGGTGGCGCTTGCCGTCTGCGTCCGCGGCTTCACCCGCAACGCCTCCCAGCTCGCGCTGATGGGCGTCGTCCTGCTGCTGCTGCACCTGTTCTGGGTGCGCGTGGCGGCGCTGATCTTCGGGCTGTTCTTCGGCCTCGGCTTCTCTCCGCCCCTGGAGCAGCTGCCGCTCGCGATGCTGCGCTCCGACGCGCTGCTGCCCTTCCTGGTCGTCGGCACCGGCGTCGGCGCGGCGTTCGCGGCCGTGGCCTTCGCGGTCTCGGCGGTGTCCATCCCGATGCTCGTGGACCGGGACGTCACGGCGATCGAGGCGGTGCTCGTCAGCCTCCGCGCGGTCGCGGCCAATCCCTCCGCGATGGCGTTCTGGGCGGGGCTGATCGTGGTGTTCACGGCGATGGCGCTGGTTCCCTTCTTCCTCGGCCTGGCGTTCGTGCTGCCGCTCGTCGGGCACGCCACCTGGCACGCCTATCGCGATCTCGTCCGCTAGCGGATCGGACGGCGAACGCGCCGTTACGCTTCGTCACGCGCGGCGCCGCGCGCTGCAATGCGCGCGTTACATGCCGCAGGCATGTTCCTCGCGTCGGTCGCAACGGACCGGATGGAGGATCGGATGCGCAGGAACGTGAAGGTTGCGCTGCTCGCGGCGACGGTTGTCGGGCTCGGCGCAGTGGGCGCGGCGGCTCTCGCCCAGCCAGGGCCCGGCGGCGGCCCGATGGCGGGGCCCGGCGGCGGCCCGATGATGGGCGCCCCCGGCGGCGGGCCTGGCGGCGGTCCCGGCTGGCATCGCGGCGGCCCGGGTCGCCGCGGCGGCAACGGATTCGCCGCCGGCGAGGCCTTCGCCCGTGCCGACGCCAACGCCGACGGGCGAGTGACGCCCGAGGAGGGCTGGGCCTGGCTGCAGGCGCGGTTCGCCGAGGTGGACGCGAACGGCGACGGCGCCGTCACCCTCGAGGAGCTGCGCGCCCATGCGGCGGCGCGACTCGGGGAGAGGCGCCAGGGGAGCGCGCCCCCGCCACGGGTGCAGGCGCGATTCGAGGAGCGCGGGGCGATGGTCTTCCGCTTCATCGACGCCAACAGCGACGGGCGGATCACCCTCGAGGAGCTGCGGCCCATGGCCGAGGCGTGGTTCCGTGCCCGCGACCGCAACGGCGACGGGGCGCTCTCGCGCGATGAGGTCCGGCCCGCCCGCCGCGGCCACTGGCGGGGCGGCCCGTCCCCGGCGGCGGTGCAGGACGACGGCACCGCGGCACCCCAGCGGCCGTCCGGCCCGCTGCAGACCCGCTAGATCGGCCGCGCGCCGGGCGAGGCCGGTGCCGGCCGGCAGCGTGATCCGCGGTCGGCCGGCATCGCCCGCGCCTCGCTCCCCCGGGCCCGGGCCGGCCGGCCGGCGGTGGCGCCAGGCGGGCTACTCAGCGCCAGCCGTAGCCGGTGATGCTGCAGGTCTCGACGCCGCGCCGCTCGGCCGACGCGCCGTTCATGTACACGACCCGCATGTCCACCGTGCAGACCCCGATCGCCGGCAGGCTGATCGAGACGGACTGGCCGGGCGAGAGCACGTTGGCCCCGAGCCGGTCCGGCCCCCAGTTCCGGTCGCTGGAGAGGGAGACGTAGAGCTCACGGATCGTCGCGCCGGACTGGTTCACGAAGGTGAAGGAGGGATTCCCGACCGGGGCCGGAGAGATCGTCGCGCCGGCCCCGCCGATGCTCGCCCCGGCGCCGCCGCCGAAGACGATCCGGCTCAGGCGGCACGCATTCACGCCCATGCGGGTGTCCTCGGCCCCGTTGGCGTAGCGCACCCGCACATCGAGGATGCAGTCGCCGAAATTCGGCGTCACCCAGACCTGCTGCCCAGCCGGCAGCACAGTCGCGCCGAGGATGTCCGGCCCCCAGTTCGACAGGCGGGAGGGCGAGACATAGGCCTCCTGGATCGTCACGCCGCTGGCGTTGACGAGCCAGAACCGGTTCTGCGCCTGGGCCGGCGCCGCCGCCGCGATCAGCGCGGCGGCCAGGGCGAGGACAGCAAGGAAGGCTCTGCGCATGGGGTTCCTCCTGACGATGGCCCGGTCGTCCATTGGCGGGCGGGCGGTACGGCGGTCAGGTCCTCGATCGTCCCGCCGGCCGCGCCCGGGCCAGCCGGTGAGCGCTCCCCCCATCGCACCGTGTCGTCCGTGGTTCGGTCGGTCGCCGCGGCGCGGCGGCGCACCATCGCGGGCGGCGTCAAGCTGCGGCGGGGCAACGATACCATCGCGTGCCGAAGCGGGGAATTGGGCGTCGGAGCCTTGCCTCACGAACGCTTGAGTGCCAGCTTTGACAGAGACGTGATCGAAGGGAGAGGATCGGGCACGATGGCGCGCACCGGCGAGGAGCCGCACCCGCATCAGGCGGCCCTGATGCGCGAATTGCGCCAGGCGGTCGGAGAGCTGCGCGCCGACCTGCTGGTGACGCAGGCGGCGCTGGCCTCGCTCGCCGCCGACGTCGCGCGCGTCGCGGCGGAGCCGGAGCACGCGCTCGGCTCCCTGAACGCCAAGGTCCTGGGCTTCGCCGAGGCCGCCGCGCGCGGGCTGCCGCCGGGCGCCGGGCGGCCCGAGGCCGTCACCGCCGCGGCCGCGCGGTTCGCCGACTGGGCGGAGAGCTTCCTGCGCAGCCGGGAGTGACGCGGCCGCCTCCGGATCCTGCCGCCGGCGGGCGTCGTCCGCGGCGGATCGTGATCCTCGGCGCCGGCGGGCATGGCAAGGCCGTGCTCGATCTGCTGCTGACGCCGGGCGGGTCCGGCCGGTTCGAGGTCGTGGGGCTGGTGGACGCCGTGGTGCGCCCGCCGGCCGCGGTCCTCGGCCGCCCCGTGCTGGGCGATGAGGGGCTGCTGCCGGCGCTGCGGGCCGCGGGCGTGACGGATGCGGCGCCGGCGATCGGCGACAACGGCGCGCGCGCGGCGGCAGGGGCGCGGCTCGGCGCGCTCGGCTTCGCGCTGCCCGCGCTCGTGCATCCGGCGGCGGTGGTCGGGCGCGGGGCGGAGATCGGCGCCGGCGCGGTGGTGATGGCGCGGGTGACGATCGGGCCGGAGGCGCGGATCGGCCCGCTCGCGCTGATCAACACCGGCGCGATCGTCGAGCATGACTGCGTGGTCGGGGAGGCGGCGCACGTCGCGCCCGGCGCGGTGCTGACCGGCGGCGTGCGGGTCGGCGCGCACGCCTTCGTCGGCGCGGGGGCGGTGGTTCGGCCGCGGGTGCGGATCGGCGCGGCGGCGCTCGTCGGCGCGGGCGCCGCGGTGGTGGACGACGTGCCGGACGGGGCGCGGGTGACCGGCGTGCCGGCGCGGGCGGGCGGATAGGCGCGGACAGGGCGCATCCTGCCGGCGCGGGCGCCGGTCCCGGGCTGCCGCCGCGCGGTGCCGCGAATGCTACCGCCGCCCCGCCGCGAAGCGCACCGCCTCCTCCGCGGCGCGGAACAGGGCGCGCGCCTTCTGCACCGTCTCCTCGTACTCCGCCGCCGGGTCGGAGTCCGCCACCACGCCGGCCCCGGCCTGCACGTGCATCACGCCGTCCTTGACCAGCGCGGTGCGCAGGCCGATGCAGGTGTCCATGCCGCCGTCGGCGCCGAAATAGCCGAACCCGCCGGCGTAGATGCCGCGCCGCGAGGGCTCCAGCTCCTCGATGATCTCCATCGCCCGCACCTTCGGCGCGCCGGTCAGCGTCCCCGCCGGGAATCCCGCCATCAGCGCGTCGAGCGCGGCGAGGCCGGCGCGCAGCCGCCCCTGCACCTCGCTGCCGATGTGCATCACCTGGCTGTAGCGCTCGATCTGGAACTGCGCCGGCACGCGGACGCTGCCGATCTCCGCCACCCGGCCGACGTCGTTGCGGCCGAGGTCGAGCAGCATCAGGTGCTCGGCGCGCTCCTTCGGGTCGGCCAGCAGCTCCGCCTCCAGCGCCTTGTCCTCCTCGGGCGTCGCGCCGCGCCGGCGCGTGCCGGCGAGCGGGCGCACCGTCACCGTCCCGTCGCGCAGCCGCACCAGGATCTCCGGCGAGGCGCCGACCGCGGCGAAGCCGCCGAAGTCGAAGAAGAACAGGAACGGCGCCGGGTTGATCCGCCGCAGCGCGCGGTAGAGCGCGAAGGGCGGCAGGGCGAAGGGGATCGAGAAGCGCTGCGAGGGCACGATCTGGAAGGCGTCGCCGGCGCGGATGTACTCCTTCGCCCGCTCGACCGCGGCGATGAAGCCCTCGCGGGTGAAGTTGCTCTCCGGCGCCGGCGGCGGGGGCAGGTCGGCCGGCGGCGCCGGGCGCGGCACGGGGCGGTCGAGCGCGGCTTCCGCCTCGTCGAGGCGGTGGTTCGCCTCCTCCCACGCCGTCCGCGGGTCGCGGGCGGCGGCGGTGCCGGCCCAGACCGGGGCGCAGAGCGTCAGCGTGTCGCGCACATGGTCGAACACCGCGATGACGGTCGGCCGCCCCAGCACCGCGTCGGGGATGCCGAGCACGTCCGGCTTGGTCGCCGGCAGGCGCTCGATCAGCCGCACCATGTCGTAGCCGAGATAGCCGAACAGCCCGGCGGCGATCGGCGGCAGGCCGGGCGGCACCGGAAGCCGCGAGGCGGCGATGACGGCGCGCAGCGAATCGAGCGGGGCCGCCGCCTCCTCCGCGAAGGCATGCGGCGCGGAGAGCGCGTGCGGGTTCAGCTCCGCCTTCCCGCCGCGACAGCGCCAGACGAGGTCCGGCGCGAAGCCGATCGCGGAATAGCGCCCGCGCGCCGAGCCGCCCTCGACGCTCTCGAGCAGGAACGCGTTCGGCCGGCCGTGCGCGAGCTTGAGGAAGGCGCCGACCGGGGTCTCCAGGTCGGCCACCCGCTCGCGTACCAGGATCTGGCCGCGTCCCGCCTCCAGCGCCGCGCGGAACGCGGCGAAACCCGTCGCGCCGAGGCCGCCACCGTCCATCATCGCGCCACCTGCTCCATGAGGCCCGGGTTGATCCTGACATCCGCGCGGTTGCGCAGCGCGATCAGGTACTGCTGCTCGAGGTCCTCCGCCAGGGCCTGCTCCACCTGATCGCGGATCCGGCCGAGGGCGAGCGGATCCGCGTCCGGGTTGGCCGGCAACACCTCGACGACCTGGGCGACGAGGTAGCCGTCGCGGACCTCGACCATCGTGGCCTCGCCCGGCCTCGCCTCGAAGAGCGGGGCGAGGAGCTCGGGCGGGGCCGGGTTTCCCGGACCCGGCTGGCGGGGGAGGGGGCCGATGCGGTCGCCGCGATGCGCCAGCCCGGCCTCCCGCGCCGCATCGGCGAGCGAGGCGCCGCCGCGCACCGCGGCGAGCAGGGCGGCGGCCCGCTCCTCCTGCGCCCGCCGGCGCGCATCGGCGAGCCAGGCGTTGCGCACCTGCTCCGCCACCGTCTCGAAGGGCCGCAGCGCGCGGCCGATGACGGAGCGCACCTCGACGGCGGTGAAGCCGTCCTGCACCTCCTCGAGCCGCGGCGCGTCGCCGGGGTTGACGGCGAAGATCCGGCGCAGCAGCTCGGCGCGGGCCGTCTCGCGGATCGGCAGGGCCACCGGCCTGCCGTCCGGGTCGCGCCCGGCCGCGTCGGTGGTGAGGGTGGCGGCGGCCATGCCGAAGCGCTGCGCCACCTCGGCCAGCGGCGCGCCGGAGGCGAGGGCGTCCTCGATCCGGTTGGCGCGGGCGTAGACGAGGTCGGCGGCCTTCTCCAGGGCGATCTCGCGGCGCAGGGTCTCGCGCACCTCGTCGAGGCGGCGCGTGACGGCGGGCTCGACCTTCTCGACCCGCAGCACGTGCCAGCCGAAGGGGCTCCGTACCGGCCCGGCGACGCCGCCCTCGGGCGCGGCGAAGGCGGCCTCGGCCAGCTCGGGCACCGGCAGGCCGGGACGGTCCAGGGGGTCGGGGAAGGCGATGGCCTGGCCGCCGGCCTCCTGGGCCCGGGCCTCGATCGTCGTCCAGTCGGCGCCGCCGCGCCAGGCCTCGGCGATGGCGCGGGCCGCCTCCTCGTCCGGGACCAGGACCTGGCGCAGGGTGCGCCGCTCCGGCGTTGCGAACTCGTCCTGCCGGGCCTCGTAGGCCTGCGCGACCTCCTCCTCGCCCACCGTGACCTTGTCCACCAGGTGCTCGGCGGTGATCGCCGCCACCGTCACCTCGCGATATTCCGGGGCGGAGAAGCGGTCGGGGTTGTTCTCGTGGAAGCGGCGGAGCTGCGCCTCGGTCGGCGGCTCGGGCTCCGGGGCGTCGGCGAGCGGCAGCGCGACCACGTCGGCAACGCGGCGCTCGGCCTCGAAGGCGTAGAGGGGACGCGTCAGCGTGTCGGGTCCGGCGGCGCCGGCGCGCACGGCGCCGACCAGCTGCTGGCGCGCCAGGTCGGAGCGGACGAGGCGGAGGAATTCGCTCTCGGTCAGGCCGTTCTGGCGCAGGAAGTCCTCGAACAGCGGGCGGGAGAAGCGGCCGTCGGCGCCCTGGAAGGCGGGGATCGCCCAGACGAAGTCGCGCACCGCCTCCTCCGGGACCGCCAGGGACAGGCGCCGCGCCTCGGCGCGCAGCGCGCGCTCGGCGATCAGCGCCTCGACGGCCTGGGCGGCGACCGCGCGGCGCACCGCCTCGTCGCCCTCGAAGCTTGGGCCGAGCTGGCGGGCGAGGCGCTGGATCTCGCGCCGCACCGCGAGCTGGGCCTCCTCGAGCTCGATCGGTTCCCCGGCGACACGGGCCACCGCGCGGTCGCGGCCGAAGCCCTGCACCATGTCGCCGATGCCCCAGACGGCGAAGGAGATCACCAGGACGGCGAACAGGATCTTGGCGATCCAGGTTCCGGCAAAGCGGCGAAGGGCGGTCAGCATGCGCGATCCGGTGCGGCAGGAAGGCGGCGGACCATAGGGGAGGGGGCCGCCGTTGCCAAACCGGCGACCGCGGGGTGATACCGCAGCCGATTGCAGCATGCGAGGAGGGACGCGCCGCCATGACCCCCGGGATACGTCCGCTGATCGCCGGCAATTGGAAGATGCATGGGCTGCGCGCCGAGGGCCTCGCGCTGGCCCGGGCGGTGGCCGCGGGGGCGGGCGGCGTCGCGGCCGAGCTGCTGGTCTGCCCGCCGGCCACCCTGATCGCGGCGGTGGCCGAGGCGCTCGCCGGCACCCCGGTTGCGGTCGGCGGGCAGGACTGCCACGAGCGGGAGAAGGGCCCGCACACCGGCGACGTCTCCGCGCCGATGCTCGCCGATGCGGGGGCCCGCTACGTCATCCTCGGCCATTCCGAGCGGCGGGCGGAGCACGGCGAGACCGACGCGCAGGTGCGCGCGAAGGCCATGGCGGCCCTCGCCGCGGGGCTGACCCCGATCGTCTGCGTCGGCGAGAGCGAGGCCCAGCGCCTGGCCGGCGAAGCCGAGCCGGTGGTGGCGCGCCAGCTCGCCGGGAGCCTGCCCGAGGACTTCGCCGTCCAGGGCGGCGTCGTCGCCTACGAGCCGGTCTGGGCGATCGGCACCGGGCGGACGCCGACCGAGACCGACATCGCCGCGATGCATGGCGCGATCCGCGCGCAGCTGACGCGCGGCACGGGGGGACCGGCCGGGGCGCGCGTCCGCATCCTCTACGGGGGCTCGGTCAAGCCGGGGAACGCCGCGGCGATCCTGTCGCAGCCGGACGTGGACGGGGCCCTGGTCGGCGGGGCGAGCCTGGTCGCGGCGGACTTCCTGGCGATCGCGGCGGCGGCGGGAGCCTCGCCGGCCCGCCGCTGAGGCGGGGCGCCGCGCGCGCCCGGCCGCGGGCCCCGCGTCTCCGGTGGACGGCGCTCCTCCGGTCCGGGCGGCGGGCGCCCGTGCCCCGGGGCGGCCGCTGCCCTTCAGCGGCGGGCCAGGCGCCGCGCGCCCATCGCCAGGATGCCGGCGACCGCCAGCCCGAAGCCGAAGAGGTCGGTCCGCGCCTCCGGAATCAGCATCAGCAGCCCGCCGATCCCGATGACGACCCGCGCCCAGACCGGCGCCGGGCCGAGCCGGTAGACGTAGCCTTCGAAGGCGGAGGCGAGCATCAGCACCGCGACCACCGCGGTCGCCGTGGTCTGCAGGATCAGCAGCGTGTCGCCGCGCAGGATCAGCGCCGGCTGCAGCACGAACAGCACCGGCAGCAGCATCAGCAGGATGCCGATGCGCAGCGCCATCATCCCCGTCCGCATCGGGCTCGACTTGGCGATGGAGGAGGCGGCGATGGCGGCCAGCGCTACCGGCGGCGTGATGAAGGAGACGATGCCCCAGTAGAGCACGTAGAGGTGCGAGGCCATGGGGTCGAGCCCGGCCTGCACCAGCGCCGGCGCCAGTACGATGGCGAGGAAGATGTAGCAGGCCGAGGCCGTCATCCCCATGCCGAGGATGAAGCTGGTCACCGCGCCGAAGAACAGCAGCAGCGCGACGTTGCCCGCCGCGTACTGCACCAGCTCGCGCGAGAAGGAATTGGCGACCCCGGTGACCGAGAGCGAGCCGATGATCAGGCCGATGCCCGCGATCAGCGCGACGATGTGCGCCACCGCCTGGCCGGAATCCACCACCAGCCCGGCGAAGCGGCGCAGGCCGAAGCCGATGGCGCGCCGCCGGGCCACGGCGACGACGAGCAGAAACAGCGACACCCAGAACGGCGCCTCGGCCTCGATCCGGAAGGCGAGCAGCAGCACCGTCAGCCCGACGATCGCGGCGATGTAGTACCAGCCCGAGGCCAGCGTCCGGAGCAGCGGCGGCACCTCGTCCCGCCCCACGCCGCGCAGTCCGTTGCGCACCGCGTAGAGGTCGGTCTGCAGGAACAGCGCGAGGTAGTAGAGCAGCGAGGGCAGCGCCGCGGCGATCATCACCTCCGCGTAGGGGACGTTGAGGAAGTTCGCCATGATGAACGCCGCGGCGCCCATCACGGGCGGCATCAGCGCGCCGCCGGTGGAGGCGCAGGCCTCGACCGCGCCCGCGTAGTGCGGCGCGTAGCCGCAGCGCTTCATGGTCGGGATGGTGAGCGTGCCGGTGGTCAGCACGTTGGAGGTCGGGCTGCCCGAGAGCATGCCGAAGGTGGCGGAGGAGACGACCGAGACCTTCGCCGGCCCGCCGCGGCTCGTGCCCATCAGCGCCAGCGCGAAGTCCATGAAGAAGGTCGCCCCGCCGGTCGCCGCGAGCACCACGCCGAAGACCAGGAAGCCGATCAGCGTGTCGGAGACCACCTGCATCGGGATGCCGATGATGCTCTCCGTGCCGAAGACGTGCTCCTGCACCGTCGTCGGCAGGTCGAGCTGCACGCCCCACAGGAATCCCGGCATCTCCCCGGCGAAGAGCGGGAAGGCGGCGAACAGGAGGCAGGCGACGAACAGCACCGTCTCGCCGGTGCGGCGGACGCCCTCGAGCACCAGCAGGATGAGCAGGGCGGCGGGCGGGACGGCCCACGGCGGCGCCATGGCCTGCCAGCCGCGAAGCTGGATCGTCAGCGCCTCCGAGGCGAGCCAGAGCCCGAGGGCGAGCATTATGGCGGCGAGCAGCCAGTCGAACCAGGGGATGCGGTCGCGCTGCGACCGGCGTGCGGGAAAGGCGAGGAAGGCGAAGGCGCCGAAGAAGCCGATGACGAGATAGTAGTACGCCGTGCTGATCGGCCGGAACCCGGCGATGCCGAGGTTGAAGATCTGGTTGACCGCGACCGCCAGCCCGGCAGCGGCGAGCAGGAACGCCACCCAGAACGCCAGGCCGCTGAGGCGGCCGGAGCGCGCCTCCGGGTCCGGCGGCGCGGTCGCGTCGAGCGCGCGGGCGGTGCGGGCTTGCGGGTCGGCGCCGGGAACGGCGCGGGCTTCCGACATGCGGGCAGACGACCTCGGTTGGCGGGGATGCGGGGGGCGGTGGGGTGCTCGGATGACGGACGAGGTACCGCCGGCCGGCGCGGGCTCCCGTGGAGTCCGGCCGGCCGGCGCCGATCACCCCGGATGCATCAGCCGAGGGCGGCGATCGCCGCCGCGCGCCGCTCGGCCCAGGCGGCCTCGAACTCCTGCTGCCCGAGGCTGCGGGCGCCGGGCAGGAACTGCTCCCAGGCCCGCTTGATGGCCTCGTGGCGGCGCAGGGTGCGCTCCTGCCACTGCTCGTGCTCCGGCGTCCAGATCCCGACGTCCTGGAGATAGCGCCGCGCGCCGGGGTGGAAGGCCGCATCCATCGGCGGCGTGCCGGCCAGGCGCATCTCCCAGCGCGGCATGATCGGATTGACGTCCTTGTAGAGGTCGAAGGTCTCGTGGACCGCCTTCATCAGGGCGTAGACCTCCTCCTCGCGGGTTTCGGTCTTCACCGTGATCATCGGGTAGCGGTAGCCCATGACCCAGGCCGGGTTCTGCTGCGAGAGCCCGGCGCCCACCGTCTCCTGGAAGGGCTCGACGAACGGCACGGCGCGCTGCGCCGCCTGCCAGCCCCGGGCGTTCTGCGGATCGAGCTCGACCCAGGAGATGCCGCGCGGGCTCGCCTCCAGTTCGCGCAGCACCGCCGTGGCGGGAGCGGCGCCGGCGGCGTCGGCGCGGCCCTCGATCAGCGCGCGGAGGCTGGCGACGTAGGAGGGGAACTGCACGAGCTGCACGTCGTTCCAGGTGAGGCCGGCGAAGGCCAGCACCGGCTCGACCTTGATGTTCACGGAGGAATTGGCGGGCACGAAGGCGAAGCGCTTGCCGCGCAGGTGCTCCGGCCTGGTGATCCCGCTCTCGCGCGTGGCGACCACGGAGAAGCCGTTCACCCGGCCGCAGAGGGTGCGGAACTCCTGCGGGCCCCAGTCGGGCGCGGCGTATTCGTAGAGGCCCTCCACGGCGAAGAAGAGCTCGTTGGCGAGCCAGCCATGGCTGGCACGGCCCTGGCGCAGCGGCAGCACGCGCCCGATCGAGGTCCCGGAGGGCTGCAGCCGCACCCGCGTGCCGTAGGCCCTTCCCATGGCGTCGGCGATGGCCGAAGCCTCGACATAGCCGGTCGAGCCGACGTCGTAGACCGACCAGACCATGGTGGAGGGCAGGTCGGGCAGCGGCCGCGGCTGCGCGATGGCCGGGCGCGCCAGCGCGCCGGCGGCTGCAGCGCCGGCGAGGCCGAAGGTCCTGCGTCGCGTGAGCATGCTGCGTCTCCCATTCGTTCCTTCGGTGGCGCCGCGGTTGGCGTCGGGCCCCGTTCCGCCTGCCTTACGGGAGCGGCAACCGGCAGGCAAGTCGCGCGAACCGGCATCGGTCCCGTCCGAGGGGGCGCGTTCCGCCGTCGCCGGGGTCGGGACGGCGCGCCCCCGATCGGCTCCGGACCGGGCCGGGGCGCGGGACGCTTGCCCCCGTCGGACATCGGCGCTTCCCTCGACCGCAAAGACGGGAACGCCGGGAGAGGGCCGCCGCATCCCGCGCCCCCCCGGAGAGGATCGGGAGGCAACGCCGCGATGGACCCCATCCCGGGCATGATGATGGACCGGCCGCTTCTGGTCTCGGCGCTGATCGAGCACGCGGAACGGTTCCACGGCGCGGTGCCCGTCGTCTCGCGCGAGCACGACGGCAGCCTCTTCCGCTACACCTACGCCGAGGCGAGCGGCCGCGCGAAGCGGCTCGCCAAGGCCCTGCTGCGCCTCGGCGTGCGGCCCGGCGAGCGGGTGGCGACCATGGCCTGGAACGGCCACCGGCACTTCGAGCTCTACTACGGCATCTCCGGCATCGGCGCGGTGATGCACACCATCAACCCGCGGCTGTTCGAGGACCAGATCGCCTACATCGCCAACCACGCCGGGGACAGGCTGCTGTTCGTGGACCTCTCGCTGCTGCCGCTGGTCGAGGCGCTGCGCGGGCGGCTGGCGACGATCCGCACCTGCGTCGCGCTCGCGCCGCGCGCGGCCCTGCCGGCCGGCACGACCCTCCCCGGGCTGCTCAGCTACGAGGAGCTGCTGGAGGCGGAGGACGACGACTTCGCCTGGCCGCAATTCGACGAGCGCAGCGCCTGCGCGCTCTGCTACACCTCGGGCACCACCGGCCGCCCGCGCGGCGCCCTCTACAGCCACCGCTCGACCGTCCTGCACACGATGAACTGCTGCGCGGTGGACGGCCACGCCGTCTCCGGCGAGGACTGCGTCCTGCCGGCGGTGCAGATGTATCACGGCAACGCCTGGGGCATCCCCTACTCGGCGACCGCCGCCGGCGCCAAGCTCGTGCTGTCCGGCCGCCAGCTCGACGGCGAGACCCTGTTCCGGCTGCTCGAGGAGGAGCGGGTGACCTTCTCCCTCGGCGTGCCGACGGTCTGGATGGACCTGCTCGCCTACACGGCGCCGCGCGGCCTGCGGCTGACGACGCTGCGCCGCGTCGTCAGCGGCGGCTCGGCGGTGCCGCAGTCGCTCGTCGAGGCGTTCCGGCGCGATCACGGCGTGCGGGTGATCCAGGCCTGGGGCATGACGGAGATGAACCCCCTCGGCGCGACCGCCGCGCCGCGCCACAGGCACCTCGGCGCGTCGGAGGCCGAGCGGGACGCGGTCAACCAGACCCAGGGCCGCCCGCCCTTCCTCGTGGACATGCGGATCGTCGGACCGGACGGCGCGGTCCTGCCGCATGACGGGCGCGCGGTGGGCGAGCTGCAGGTCCGCGGCCCGTGGGTGATCAGCGGCTACTTCGGGGACCCGGCGGCGACCGCCGCCGCGATCACCCCGGACGGCTGGCTCGCCACCGGCGACGTCGGCTCGATCGACCCGGACGGCTACCTCCGCGTCGTGGACCGCGCCAAGGACATGATCAAGTCGGGCGGCGAGTGGATCAGCTCGATCGCGCTCGAGACCGCCGCCGCCGCGCACCCGGACGTCGCCGAGGCGGCCGCCGTCGCCGTGCCGCACCCGAGATGGGGCGAGCGCCCGCTGCTGCTCGTCGTCGCGCGCGACGGGCGCGCGGTGGATGCGGCGGCGCTGCGCGGCTTCCTGGCCGCGCGGCTGGCGCGCTGGTGGCTGCCCGACGAGATCCTGGTCGTCGCCGAGCTGCCGCGCACCGCGACCGGCAAGGTGAGCAAGGCGGCGCTACGCGAGCGCTACCGCGACCGCGGTCTCCCGGAAGGGTGACGCGCAGGCCGCCGGCGGCCTGGTCCGCGAGCCGGCGCGGGCGCCGTCGGCGCGGGCGCGAGCCGTGGCTTGCAGGATGCGCGGCGACGCCGCGGGGAGGTCGCCGCAGGCGGGGAAGCCTCCCGCCCCGCGGCCGGTCCTGCCGCCCTGCCGGTGCTCGTGCGGAGCCGCTACGGCATGCACGTGCTCCAGATGCCCCGCAAGGTCGAGGGCCGAGTGCCGCCCTTCGAGGCGTTGCGCGAGCGCATCGCCGAGGTCCTGCGCGAGGCGAGCTGGCGCCGCGCCGTGCAGGGCCGCATCGGCATGCTCGCGGCGCGGGTCCGGATCGCGGGCTTCGGCATCCTCCAGGGGCGCGCCGCTCCGCCGCTGGGCGCCTGGCCGGCCGGGGCCGCCTGCGTTGCCGCCCCGCGGCGGGGCCGGCGATGCCGGATCCCACGGCGCGCGACCTGCCGGGCCGCGGCCGCCGCGCCGCCGCCCTCGAGGCCAGGTCACGGTGCGTCGCCCGGGTGGCGGTCCCGCTCGGTCCTGGCGAGCGCGCGCCCGATCGGCACCGACATCTCGCAGGCGAGACCGCCGGCATCCCACAGGCGCTCGATCCGGCCGCCGAGCTGATCCCTCACCGTGCCCTCGATCACGCGCGAGCCGAAGCCGCGCCGCCGCGGCGGCGCGGCGACCGGCGGGCCACCGCTCTCGGCCCAGCGCAGCCGCAGCATCCCGGCGGCGTGGTCCAGGTGCCAGCGCACCGCGACCCGCCCGGCCGGCACGCTCAGGGCGCCGTACTTCACCGCGTTCGTCGCCAGCTCATGCAAGGCCATCGAGAGCGCCTGCGCGGCGGAGGGCGCGAGCGTCACCTCCGCGCCGTCCACCTCGACCCGCGGCATGGGCCTGTCGCCCCGATCCGGACCCGCCTCCGCGGAGGGCAGGAACGCCGCCAGCTCGGCCTCGATGAGGGCGCGCAGCTCGGCGCCCTCCCACCGCCCCGCCGCAAGCATCGTATGGGCGCGGGCCAGCGCCGCCACGCGGCCCTCGACGGCGCGCGCATAGGCCTCCGGGTCGTCCTTCGGCGTCAGCCGCAGCGCCGCCTGCACCACCGCCAGCGCGTTCTTCGCCCGATGGTCCAGCTCCTTCGCCAGCAGCGCCTGGCGTGCCTCGGCCAGCTTGCGCCCGGTGATGTCGACCCATGCCGAGTAGCGCAGCGTCCGTCCGCCGAGCTGGACGTCGGCGGTCCGGACCAGCACGTCGCGGATCGCGCCCGACTTCGTCCGGTGCCGCGTCTCGAACTCCCTAAGGCGGGTCCGCGCGGCGTGGGCCAGCGCCTCGGTCCGGATCTCGGCCTCCGACATCGCGGCCTCGATGTCGGGGAGGCGCAGGCGGGCCAACTCCTCGCGCGTGTAGCCCAGCAGCGCGCACGCGCGGTCGTTGACCGCGACGAAGCCGAGCGTCTCCGGGTCGATCACCGCCACCCCGACCGGCACCGCCTCGAACAACGTGCGGAACCGCTCCTCGCTTTCGGCGAGCGCGGCCTCGGCCTCCTTCTGCGCGGTGATGTCGCGCATGATGCCGAGGTGCCGGACCGGACGGCCGTCCTCGTCGGTCATCGCCTCGCCGGTCGAGTACAGCCAGCGCACCGCGCCGTCGGAGGGCCGCACGATCCGGAACTCCGCCTCCGGCAGGGGCCCCCGCCGCGTGGCCGCCTCCGCGACCTTCGCGCGGAACCGATCCCGGTCCTCGGGATGGATGACCGACAGCATGAGGTCCAGCGTGACCGGCGAGTCGGTCTCGATGCCCCAGAGGCGGTAGGTGCTCTCCGACCAGTGCCTCCGACCGGTCGCATGGTCGACCTCCCAGGCCCCGATCCCGCCAGCGTTCTGCGCCAGGCGCAGCCGCTCCTCGGAGACGCGCAGCGCTTCCGTCGCCGCCTTCGCCTCCGTGATGTCCTGGAAGACCGCCACGGTGCGGATCGGCCGCCCCGCGGGGTCGCGCACCGGCGAGGAGGACACGCGCACCCAGCGCATGCCGCCGTCGGGCAGGAGCATGCGCTTCACCGTCTCGTAGGACGCCGCCTCGCCGCGCGTGACGCGCCGGATCGCGGCACGCTGGGCGGCGAGATCGTCGGGGTGGGTGAATTCCGAGTAGTGGCGGCCGATGAGATCCGCGGCCGGGCGGCCGGCCAGGCGGCAGAAGGCGGCGTTGACCCGCACGTAGCGCCCGGTCGCGTAGTCCGACTGGACCATCGGCAGGCCGGACCCCTCGAAGGCCGCGCGGAACTCCGCCTCGCTCGCCGCGAGCGCGGCTTCGGCCCGCTTGCTGGAGGTGACGTCGATGCTCAGCCCGAGCATGCGCGTCGCGCGGCCGTCGCCGTCGTAGACGGCGCGGCCGAGGCCCTGGATCCAGCGCACCGAACCGTCCGGCAGCGGCACGCGGTAGGTGAAGTCGTAGAGGCCGCGCGCGGCGAGGGCGCGCGCCACCGCCGCGCGCGCCGGGGCGCGATCCTCCGGATGGATGCGTTCGGCCCATTCGGCCTCGTCGAACACCTCGGGATGGTCCGCGGGCAGCCCGTGCAGGCGCCGGCTCTCGCCCGAGAGCCGCATCCGGCCGGTCCTCAGGTCCACCTCCCAGGCACCCGCGCCGGCGGCCTCCTGCGCCAGGCGCAGCCGTGCCTCGTTCTCCGCCAGCGCGGCCTCCGCCGCGCGGCGGTCGGTGATGTCGAAATCGACGCCGACCAGTCGCTCGACCCGGCCGTCGGGCCCCGTCACCGCGCGCCCGCGGGCGGCGAGCCAGCGCTCCTCGCCGGTGTCGGCGCGGCGGATGCGGAACTCGGCGCGATACTCGCCCGTCTCCATCACCGCGATCCGGATCGCGGCGTCGCGCGCGGTGCGGTCCTCCGGATGGATGAGCGCGTTGAAGCGGCCGATGTCGCCCGGCGGCGTGTCGGGCGGCAGACCGAACAGGCGCCGCAGCGCGTCGTCCCACTCCGCGCGCCCCGTGGCCAGGTCCCAGTCCCAGCTGCCCATGCCGGCGGCGTCGAAGGCCAGGCGCAGGCGGGCCTCCGTCGCGGCCAGCGCGGCGCTGCGCGCCTCGATGCGCGCGCGCAGCTCGGCATTCTCCCGGGCGAGGGCGTCGGCTCTCGCCCGCAGCTCCCCGGCCTCGCGCGCGGCATCGGCGGCGCGGGCGCGCAGCTCGGCGCGCGCCTCGGCCAGCTCCGCCGCCAGCGCGGCGTTCTCGAGGCGCGCCCGCGACAGTTCCGCCGCGAGGGCAGCGCCCTTGGCGCACGCGCCCGCGGCCGGCGCCTGCGCCTCGGCCAGCTCGCCGGCATCCGCAGCGAGCGCCGGAACGGGTCGTGCACGCCAGTCGGCCCCCAAAGGTCGCCCCCGCCTTGCCAATTTGAGAAACTTGTGCCTGTCGGCGGGCGCCGCGCAAGCGTTCTGGCGCGGCGGTCCAGGCGCGTAACCTTGCGGCAGCGCAGCGCGGCGGCGCGATCCCGCCGGTCACGACCGTGCGCGGTCGCGTCCGATTGGGTTGCGAGTACGGCCGGCGCCGGAATGCTCGGCGCATGGGCTGGAGTGACCCGAGGCCGGACCCCGACGGCGCGGCCCGCGGCCGATCCCGGGATCGGCCGCGGGCCGCGTGGCGGGGCGCCGCATCGCTCCTCGCCCTCGGCCTTCCGCTGCTCGCTTCCGCCTGCACCGTCCCCCGCGCGAAGGAGGCGCGCGTCGTGCGGAGCGTCGGCGCGCCGGTGCCGCCGCGCACCGGGCCTCCCCGGAGGGTCGAACTGGCCGCATGGCAGACCGCGATGGACGAGAGCGGCTGCCGGCTCTCCGCCGCCGCGCCGGCGGGTGCCGCCAGGCTCAGCCTCGAAGGCGGCGGAGGCGGGGCGCCGGCGCTCGTGCGGCTCCGGCTGGCCGTCCCGGGCGGGACGGCACGGCCCATGCGCTTCCGGCCCGGCGGCCGGTACGCGCTGCGCCTTGCCGGTGACGACCGGGCTTCCGGCTCCGGCGCCGCAGCGCCGCAGATCGCCCTCGCCGCACGCGATGCGTGGGTCGCCGAAGCCGAGATCCCCCCGACCGTCGCCGGCGGGCGGCTGCTCGTCGCCATCCCGGCCGCGCGGGCGGCGACGGTCCGCGGACCGGGCCTGGCACTGGCCCTTGCCCTGGCGCCCAGCGCCGCGGCGGCGGAGGACTTCGTGGGCTGCGTCGAAACCGTTGCCGCCTCCCGGCCCGGTCCGCCGGTCGTCGAGGCGGGATTGCCGGGCGGCTGGGAGGTCGTTCGGCGGCGCGACGCCTGCGGCCTGCACCGGCTGGATGGGCCGATCGGCGTCTCGGTCGCCGGCCTGCGCGGCGCCGGCCTGGCCGTGACGGTGCACGGCCACGGCGCCTTCGAGCGCGGGCGCCGATACGAGCTGCGCTTCACGGGCGATGGCTCGGGCACCGCGGCGGCCTGGACCGCCGGGGCGCAGGCGGTGAGTGCCGACACGGTGGTCTGGGCGGTTCCCGAGGACCCCTCCGGCAGCGCGCGCGTGGCCGATCTGCTGCGCGGCGGCTCGCTCGCGGTCGCCGCTGCCGGAACCACCGTCGGTCAGACCCGGCTGCCTCCCGCCGGCATCGCAGCCGAACGGTTCCTGCGCTGCGGCGAGACGGTGTTCGGCCGATCGCCGCCACGCCTGCCCCTCGCGACGCCCCCTGCCGCCGGCGAGGATGGCGATCGCGGCCGTGCGCCGCTCGGCGGCACCGGTCACGCGCCGCGGGGAACCGCGGCGGCGACGGGAACGGGGGGCGCCGCCCCACCGCCGCCGGCCGAGGATGGCGGGACCGCTTTCGCCGGGTCAGCGCTCGGCGCGCATGGCGCACCGGCTCGGATCGCGACGGCGGAGGTGCCGGAAGAAGCGCCCGTCGGCGCGGCGCCCTGACCGCATCCGCCGCCTGCCGGCATGCGAATGGCCGATCGCGCCGGCCGGCGGCACGCCGGAACCATCCCCCGGCTGCGAGGGTTGCCGCTCGGTCGGAGGAGCCGCGAGGGGTCGCGGGCGGCCGGTCATCTTGCCGGGATCCCGCCGATATTGCATGCGATACCCGGCGTGCGGAGCATCGCCCTGTCATGAGAGCCAAGTCCCTGGTGAGCGAAGGGCCCGATCGGGAGCGGACGCCGCGCGCGGCCGACCGACCGGCGGCCGGTGCCGCCGGCGCCTGGCCGTCCGAGACCATGCGCCGCCGCTCCCCGGAAAGCCGCTCTTCCGCAGGCGCGCCGGCCGATCGGACCGTCGCTGCCGCGCGACGCCGGTGGCCGTCGCCATGCCCGAGGCCCCGGCACCTCGCGGCGGCCGCTGCCGTGGCGGCCGCGCTGTGGTTCGGCCCGCCACCCGACCGGCATGGCGGAGGCGGGAGCGCCCGCGCCGAGGGCCAGGCGCTGCCGCCGGCGGTGGCGTGGCAGCAGGCCCAGGCCGAACCGCGGGCGCGGAATGGCGGCGATCCCCGCCGTCCGCCGCGGATGAGCCCGGACGAGGCGCGCCGCGCCGAGCTCGACCGGCTGTTCGCCGCGTTGCGCGACGCGCCCGACGAGGCGGGCGCCGCGCTGGTGGAGGCGCGAATCTGGGCGCTCTGGACACAGGCCGCGAGCCCCGCGGTCCAGCTCCTGATGCGGCGCGGCCTTCGCAACATGGAGGCGCGCGCGCCGGAAGAGGCGCTCGAGGACTTCGATGCGGCGATCACCCTCGCGCCCGACTTCGCGGAGGCCTGGCACCGGCGCGCCCAGGCTCATGCCGCGTCGGGCGACCTCGCCGCGGCGGCCCGTGATCTCCAGGAGGCGTTGCGGCTCGAGCCGCGGCATTTCGGCGCGCTGACGACGCTCTCCACGATCCAGGAGGAGGCGGGCGACCTCGCCGGGGCAGTGCGCAGCCTCGAGGCCGCGCTCGCGCTTCATCCGAAGATGCGCGGCGCCGAGATGCGGCTGCGGGATCTTCGGCGCCGGGCGCAGGGGGAGGAGACCTGAGCGGGCCGCCCGCGCACGGGCCGCGCTGACCGGCCGCGCAGCTCCTGGAAGCGCCGGTCGTCGGCCGGCCGCGCCCGCCGTCGCCCCGCTTCGTGACCGGCGCAAGCGCCGCGTTCGCGGCACCCGGCACGCAGGCGCCGCTCACGTCTCCGGGACGCGCCGGAGCTCCGCCCGCGCTCCGGCGCAACGCGCGGATGGCCCGGACGCCGGCCGGCATGCGACACAGGGCGCGCCATGCCCGACGCCCTCGCCATGCCCGATCCCGAGACGCTCTGGCAGGCCGTGCTCGCGCGCGATCCGCGGCCGGCCTGCGGGCCCTTCCTCTACGCCGTGACGACGCAGGGGGTGTACTGCCGCCCCGGCTGCCCCTCGCGGCCGCCGCTGCGCCGCAACGTGCGCTTCTACCCCACGCCCGACGCCGCCGAGGCCGACGGCTTCCGCGCCTGCAAACGCTGCGACCCGAAGGGCGAGCGCGCCGCCCTGCACGCCGAGGCGGTGCGCGCGGCCTGCCTCCTGATCGAACGCTCCGAGACCATCCCCTCGCTCGCGGCGCTGGCGGAGCGCGCGGGCTACGCGAAGCACCACTTCCTGCGGCTGTTCAGGGAGATCACCGGCGTGACCCCGCGATCCTACGCCGAATCCGTCCGCGCGCGCCGCCTCTCCGCGGCGCTCGCCGGGGGCGCCCGCGTCGCCGAGGCGGTGGCCGAGGCCGGCTTCGGCTCCGAGAGCCGGGTGTACGGGCGGCCCGGCAGGCTGCTCGGCATGACGCCGGGCACGGCGCGGCGCGGCGGGCGGGGCGAGACGATCCGCGTCGCGCTCGCCGGGAGCGCGCTCGGCCTCCTGCTGGTGGGCGCGACGGCGCAGGGCGTCTGCTTCCTCGGCTTCGGCGAGGACGAGGCGGCGCTGCGCGGCGACCTGCGCCGGCGCTTCCCCGAGGCGCGGATCGAGGACGCGCCGGAGGCGCTGGCCGCGACGGTGCGCGCCGTCGTCGCCTTCCTCGAGGAGCCGAAGGCGGCGCTCGCGCTGCCGCTCGACCTGCGCGGCACGGCGTTCCAGCGCCGCGTGTGGGAGGCGCTGACGCGCATCCCCTTCGGCGAGACGCGGCACTACGCGCAGCTCGCGGCGGAGATCGGGGCGCCGGCGGCGGTGCGCGCGGTGGCGCGGGCCTGCGCGCAGAACCCGGTGGGCCTCGCCGTGCCCTGCCACCGCGTCGTCGCCAAGGACGGCGACCTGACGGGCTATCGCTGGGGGATCGCGCGCAAGCGGGCGCTGCTGGCGAAGGAGCGGGCGGGGGCGAAGCGCTAGGCGCGCCGGCGGACCCGCCGCCGCGTCCCGTCCGCCGCCCGGCTCAACCGCGCCCGCCGGCCAGGCGCGCCGCCATCGGGCTCCGCGCCAGCCGCGCCATCGCCACGCAGCCGAGCGCCGGGCCGATGGCGAGCACGGCGAAGGCCCCGCCCCAGCCGGCGGCGGCGACCAGCGGCGGCATCACGTGGATCGTCGCCAGCGTCAGCGCGAAGCCGAGGCAGGTCTGCACGGTGAGCATCGTCCCGGTCAGCCCGGGCTCCGAAAGCTCCGCCACGCTCGCCGAGAACTGCGCCGAATCCGCCACCACCGCGACGCCCCAGACCAGGCAGAGCGCGGTCGTCAGCAGCGGGTGGGCGCCGAAGAGGGGGCCGGCGAGCAGGCAGCAGGCGCCGCTCGTCGCCATCGCCGCGATGGTGATGCGGGTGCGGCCGAGCCGGTCCGCCAGCAGCCCGGCGACGATGCAGCCCGCCGCCCCGGCGGCGAAAACCCCGAAGGTGGCGAGCGAGGCGGTGGCGGCGGCCGCGGCGGAGCCCGCGGGCGCTCCCCCCGCGGCGGCGAAGCTCGCGGCGAGGTAGAGGCCGATCCAGGCCCACATCGCGTAGAGCTCCCACATGTGGCCGAGATAGCCGAGGGTGGCGAGCCGCGTGCCGCGGTTGCGCCACAGCCCGAGCGCCAGCGCCGGATGGAAGGGCGGCGCCCTGGCGTGCAGCGGGCCGGGCCGCACCAGGGCGATCAGCGCCGCCGCCGCCACCGCCGCCGCCGTGGCGGCGAGCACGGTCGCGCGCCACGCCGCGCCGCCGAAGGCGTTGGCCAGGTGCGGCAGGGCGGAGCCGAGGGTCAGCCCGCCGACCAGCAGTCCCACGATCGCGCCGGTGTCGTTGCGGTCGGCCCAGCCGGCGGCGAGCTTCATGCCCACGGGATAGACGCCCGCCAGCGCCGCGCCGGTGACGAAGCGCGCCGCGACCGCCGCCTCCGATCCGACCGGCAGCACGAGCAGCGCCGCGTTCGCCGCCGCGCCGAGCAGGACCGAACCGGCGAAGACGCCGCGCGGGTCGAACCGATCGGGCAGCGCAAGCGTCGCGCTGACCAGCGTGCCGACGACGAATCCGGCCTGCACCGCCCCGGTCAGCCAGGCCTGGAAGCCCGGGCCGACCGCCTCCGCCCCCGCCTCGGCCGCCATGCCGGGGCCGGCGGCGGTGCCGGAGAACCACAGCCCCAGCGCCAACACCTGGGCGAGCACGAGCACGGCGAGGTTGGCAGGCTTGCCGGACACGGCGCATCCTCCGGGGCGGGAACGCCGCGCATCATGGCGCGCGCGCGGGAGCCGGAGGAGTCCGCATGGCCGAACCGATGAGCCGACAGGAGGTGGACGCCGCGCTGGCGCGCGCGGGCCTCGCGCAGCTGACCGAGGCCGAGCGGGCGAGCGTGACGGGCGCGACCGCGCATCTGCAGCGCCTGCGCGCACGGGTGCGGACGCCGGTCCTGCCGCTCGCGGCGGAGCCGGCCACCGTGTTCGCGCCGCTCGCGCCGGCGGGAGCGCCGCGGTGATCCCGACCATCGCCGAGGCCGCGCGGCGCATCGCGGCCAGGGAGCTCTCCCCGGTCGAGCTGGTCTCCGCCTGCCTGCGACGCGCCGAGCGGCTGAACCCGACGCTGCACGCCTTCATCCGCCTCACCCCCGAGGCCGCGATGGACCAGGCGCGCGCCGCCGAGGCGCGGATCATGCGGGAGGGCCCGCGCGGGCCGCTCGACGGCATCCCGATCGCGCACAAGGACATCTACGAGACCGCCGGCGTGCCGACGACCGGGCATTCGCGCCTCCTCGAACACCACGTGCCGAAGCGCGACGCGGCGGTGGTGCGGAAATGGGCGGAGGCCGGCGCGATCTCGCTCGGCAAGCTCGCCACGCACGAATTCGCCTGGGGCGGGCCGAGCTTCGACCTGCCCTGGCCCCCGGCACGCAACCCCTGGGACCCGGAGCGCTTCACCGGCGGCTCCTCCTCCGGCACCGGGGCGGCGGTGGCGGCGGGGATGATCCTCGGCGGCACCGGCTCGGACACCGCCGGCTCGATCCGCATGCCCGCGGCGTTCTGCGGCGTCGCCGGGATCAAGCCGACCTACGGGCTGTGCAGCCGGGTGGGCGTGCTGCCGCTGGCGCACAGCCTCGACACCACCGGGCCGCTCGCCTGGACGGCGGAGGACTGCGCCATCCTGCTGCAGGCGATCGCCGGCCACGACCCGGAGGACCCCTCGAGCGCGAACCGCCCGGCTCCCGACCTGCTCTCCCGCCTGGACGACGGCGTGAAGGGCCTGCGCATCGGCGTGGTGCGGCACTTCCACGAGGAGGACCTCGCCGCCAGCCCGGCGGTGCGCGACGCCGTCGCGCGCGCGGCGGAGACGCTGCGCGGCCTCGGCGCCGGCATCGAGGAGGTGCGGCTGCCGAGCCTGCACGACTTCAACGCCGCCGGCTGGCTGATCCTCGCCGCCGAGGCCTACGCGGTGCACGAGGAGTGGCTGCGCACGCGCTTCCACGACTACGGCGAATACCTGCGCGAGCGGCTCGCGCTGGCCGCGCTGATCACCGGGGCCGACTACGTCCAGGCGCAGCGGCGGCGGCGCGAGCTGTGCGCCGCGGTGGCCGCGGCGATGGCGCGCTGCGACCTGCTGCTCACCGCGGCGCAGCCCGGCGAGGCGCGGCCGATCGGGCAGATGGGCAAGTGGGCGAGCTTCGAGGCGCCGAACCTGACCATCCCCTTCAACCTCACCGGCCAGCCGGCGATGGTGGTCTGCGCCGGCTTCGGCGAGGGCGGGATGCCGGTCGGCGTGCAGCTCGCCGGCCGGCCGTTCGAGGACGCGACGGTGCTGCGCGCGGCGCACGCCTTCGAGCGCGCGACCGCATGGCGGCAGCGGCGGCCGGCGCTCGCGGCATCGGGGTAGGCGGCGATGCGCTGCATGGCGCTCGACCCCGCCGCGCGCGGCCGGCTGCGCGCGGAGACGCGGCCGGACCCGCGGCCCGGTCCCGGCCAGGTTCTGCTGCGCGTCTGCGCCTGCGCCGTGTGCCGGACCGACCTGCACGTGGTGGACGGCGAGCTGCCCGACCCGAAGCCGGGCGTCATCCCGGGCCACGAGATCGTCGGCCGCGTGGTCGAGGCCGGGCCCGGCGCGACGCGCTTCGCGCCCGGCGCGCGGGTCGGCGTGCCCTGGCTCGGCTTCGCCTGCGGCGCCTGCCGCTTCTGCGTGGGCGGGCGGGAGAACCTGTGCGAGTCCGCCCGCTTCACCGGCTACCAGCTCGACGGCGGCTATGCCGAGCTGGCGGTGGCCGACGAGCGCTTCTGCTTCGCCCTGCCCGACGCCTATGCGGACGCGGAGGCGGCGCCGCTGCTCTGCGCCGGCCTGATCGGCCACCGCGCGCTGCGCATGGCGGGGGCGGAGGCGCGGCGGATCGGCCTCTACGGCTTCGGCGCCGCGGCGCACATCGTCGCCCAGGTGGCGCGCTGGGAGGGGCGGGAGGTCTATGCCTTCACCCGCCCGGGCGACGCCGCGGCGCAGGCGTTCGCGCGCGGCCTCGGCGCGGTCTGGGCGGGCCCGTCGGACGCGCCCGGGCCGGTGCCGCTCGACGCCGCCATCCTGTTCGCCCCGGTCGGGGCGCTGGTGCCGGCGGCGCTGCGCGCGGTGGACCGGGGCGGCGTCGTGGTCTGCGCCGGCATCCACATGAGCGACATCCCCTCCTTCCCCTACGAGATCCTGTGGCACGAGCGGACGGTGCGCTCCGTCGCCAACCTCACCCGGCGCGACGGGGAGGAGTTCCTGTCGCTGGCGCCGAAGGTGCCGGTGCGGACGGCGGTGGAGACGCTGCCGCTGGAGCGGGCGGAGGAGGCGCTGACGCGGCTGCGCGCCGGCCAGGTGGAAGGCGCGCTGGTGCTGGTGCCGTAGTGCCGCGGCGCGGCGCCGCGCTGGCCTGCGCGCGTGTTTTGCTCGCGGCCGCGGCCCGCCCGCGCATCCAGTGCCGGCGCGCGGGCGGGCGGGAGCCGGGGCCGTTCCCGTCCGGCCGTCTCCGGGCGTCGGCGACCTGAGCCCGGCAGGCGCCGGCGCTCAGCGGATCTCGCCCTCGTCCCTCAGCATCCGCACGCTCCTGCGGAACGCCTCCAGCGTGCGGTCCAGCTCCGCCGGTCCGTGCGCGGCGGAGACCGTGCCGCCCGGCCAGGGCATGATGTCGGCGCCGTGCACGCGCATCGCCAGCGCGAGCTTGGTCGGCGCCTGCGCGCCGCGCGGCACCTTGAGGTCCTCGTAGCCGAAGGCGAAGGGGTCGAAGCTGCGCGGGCCGATGCCCGGCAGGCCGCGCGGGTTGGTGAAGACGTGGAAGCCGGTGTGGGTGCCGTACACCGCCCAGGGCACGCCGGCCTCGGCGAGCACGGCGTTCATCCCCTCGCGCAGTTGCGCCGCGTGGGCATGGGCGCGCGCGATCGCGTCGGTGGACTTCAGGATCTCGAGCGTCGCGACGCCGGCGGCGGCGGAGAGCGGGTTGGCGTTGAACGTCCCCTGGTGCGGGATCTTCTCGATGCCGCGCGCCGCCGCGCGCTCGGGGTCGAGCAGCTCCATCACGTCGCGCCGCCCGACGACCGCGCCGCCCGGCAGCCCGCCGGCGAGGATCTTGGCGAGCGTGGTCAGGTCCGGGCGGATGCCGAGCGCCTGCTGCGCGCCGCCGAGGGCGACGCGGAAGCCCGTCACCACCTCGTCGAAGATCAGCAGGATGCCGCGCTTCGCCGTCTCCTCGCGCAGCAGGCGCACGAAGTCGGGGCGCAGCGGCACCTGGCCGTAGGTGCTGCCGGTCGGCTCCAGGATCGCGGCGGCGATCTCAGGGCCGTGCTCCTCCAGCAGCGCGACGAGGCCCGCGGCGTCGTTGGGGTCGGCGAGGACGACGTTGCTCGCCAGCCCCTCCAGCACGCCCGGCGTCGGCGTGCCGTCGAAGTGGTTGGTGACGCCGAAGGCCATGTGGTCGTGCCAGCCGTGGAAGTGGCCGCGCAGGCGGAGCAGCTTCGGCCGGCCGGTGGCGGCGCGGGCGAGGCGCAGCGCCATCAGCGTCGCCTCGGTGCCGGAGTTGGTGAAGCGCACCATCTCCGCGCTCGGCACCAGCTCGCGCACCAGCTCGCCCCAGCGCAGCTCGAGCGGGTGGCTCGCGCCGTAGTGCGTGCCCTTCGCCGCCTGCTCGGCGATGCGCGCGGCGACCTCCGGGTGCGCGTGGCCGAGGATCAGGGCGCCGTGGCCGCCGAAGTAGTCCACGTACTCGTTGCCGTCCACGTCCCACTTCCGCGCGCCCGCGGCGCGGGCGATGGCGAGCGGGTGCGGGCGGACGTAGCGCGTGTCGTGCGTCACGCCGCCGGGGAAGATCTCGCGCGCCTTCGCGTAGGCGGCGGCCGAGCCCGGCGTGCGCGCGACGAAGGCGGCGACGATCGGCGAGTTGGAGAGGGGAGGGGGGATCGCGCTCATCGCATCGCGCCTCTTCGGGTCCGGCGGAACGATCCGGCGACCGGCGCCCCGCGCGCATCGGCGGCCCTCCGCTCGCCCGAGGGCTGCCCGGCCGCCGAGCGCGGCGGGCCGGGCGGGCCGCGCGTCGTCAACCGCAGCGTGGCGCGGGGCCGCGGGCTTGGCAACGGGGCGTGCGCGCCGCGTGCCGGCGCGGGGCCGTGGCGGCCGCGACCGTCGCCGTCGGGAACGCGGACCGGGCCTTGCTGTTGACTGCCCATCGGTCGCGACGTCGAAGAGGGGTACGCGAAGTGAGCGAGGTGCCGAGGAACGAGCCGGCGCCGGGGCCGCCGTCGCGCGGGCCGGACCGGTCGGAAGGCGCGGCGGCCCGTCGCGCCGCCGGCGAGACCGCAACCGGCCTGGCGATCGGCATGGCCGTCGGGGCGATGCCGCCGGTGCTGCCTCGGACCGAGACCGAGGATCGCCCGAGGGGCGAGACGCGCGACAACCTCGCCCGCACGGCCGGGCAGGGCGCGCGGGTGGCCGCCGCCGTTGGCGGGCCGGCGTCGGAGCGGTACGGTCGGGTCCGGCAGGCACTCGGCGGCGCGGCGCACGGGACGCGCGGCGCGGCCGACCGGGAGGGACCGCACCATGCGGGCGAGACGGCCAGCCGAGTTGCGGAAGACTTCGTCGGCGCCGTGCGCGACGCGCTGCACGGGGGCGCCGCGGAGGCCAGGGAGGCCATGCGGCGCGTCGGGGGCGAGGCCACGCCCGGGATCCCTGGCGATGGCGCCGGGACGGACCCGGCCCGGCGCGAAGGGCCGCGCTGAATCGCGGGCGAGGCCGGCATGATGCCGAGACGCCCTGGGCCGCAAGCGCCGGCCGGGCCCGGCCAGGCGAGGACCGCCCTGCTCGGCGCCACGCTGGTCGCCATGCTGCTCGCGCTCGGGCTGCGCCGGCGCGAGGCCGGGGCGGGCGTTGCAGTGACCCCCGCCGGCGCCCGCGATGCGGGGGAAGCGGGGCGGGGCAGGGAGGCAGAGGGGCCGCTGCAGGTCCCCGCCGCCGGCTGGCGCGACGTGTTCTGGCGCGTCGTGCACGCCTTCTCGGCGGATCGCGTGCTGACCGAGGCGGCGGCGGTGGCCTTCTTCGCGCTGCTCGCGATCTTCCCGGCGATCGCCGCGCTGGTCTCGCTCTACGGCCTGTTCGCCGACCCGCAGGCGGTCGAGCGGCAGGTCGAGGCCCTCGCGGGGATCCTGCCGGGGGGCGCGCTGGAGGTGCTGCGCGGCCAGATGCAGCGGGTCGCCGCGGGCGGGAGGACCGAACTCGGCCTCGGCTTCGCGATGAGCCTCGCGGTGTCCCTGTGGAGCGCCAACCAGGGGACCAAGGCGCTCTTCACCGCGCTGAACGTGGTCTATGGCGAGGAGGAGAAGCGCGGCTTCATCCGTTTCACCCTGGTGACGCTGGCGGTGACGCTCGGCGGGCTCGTGTTCGTCCTGCTGGCGCTCGGCGCGGTGGTCGTGCTGCCGGTGGTGCTGGGGTTCCTGGGGGTGCCGAGCTGGGTCGAGCGGGTGCTGCACCTGGCGCGCTGGCCGATCCTGCTGATCGCGGTCTCGCTGATGCTCGCGGTGCTCTACCGGTTCGGGCCGAGCCGCGAGTCGGCGCGGTGGCAATGGCTGAGCTGGGGCGGGACCCTGGCGGCGACGCTGTGGCTGGTGGGCTCGGCTGCCTTCTCCTGGTATGTGGAGAACTTCGGAAGCTACAACGAAACCTACGGCTCGCTCGGTGCGGTCGTCGGCTTTCTCGTCTGGATCTGGCTGTCGGCCGCCGTGGTGCTGCTCGGCGGCGAGGTGAACGCGGAGCTCGAGCACCAGACGGCGCGGGACACGACCACCGGGCCGGCGCAGCCGCTCGGGGTGCGCGGTGCGCGGATGGCCGACCGGGTGGCGGCCCGCGACCGTGCATAGGACGGGGCGCGGGAGGGCAGGGGTATCGGCGTTCGGCCGATGAGTTGCGAAACCCCGGGGAAATGCACCGAATTTTTTGATCACGTTTCCGTGATAACGTGCTATGATTGCACTAGTAGGCATCTCTGCGTCCGGATTTGTCGTCGAAGGCGGTCGTCGTGATGCCGATTGGGACAGGGCAGTCGCTCGTCCCGCCCCGATCCAGGCCTCGGCGTCGTGCCGGCAACGCCTCCCTCCGTCGGCGTCCTCCTGGTCCTGGTTGCGCTGGTTCTCGGCGTGCTGGCGCAGGCTCCCCCGCAGGATGGCGCCTTGCCCCTTCCGGTCGGACGGGGCGCGGCGGCACCGCCCGGCGCTCCTGGCGCCGCCGGGCCGCCCGTCATTCCCTACGACCCCCTGCCGCGGTAGCGGACGGCCGGGCACGCGCCCTGCCGCCCCGCCACCCTCCGCCGCGCCGCCGCCCTCCGCCTTGCCCTGCCGAGCGGCTCCGCAGCCCCGGTCACGGCGCCGCTGCGCCCGCCGGATCGGCCGCGCGGAGGGATCGCCATGCGCCGGCGATCCCGGCAGCGGCGGCTCAATCGGCGGCGATGCGCTGGATGGCGCGGGGCAGGGCCGCTGCCGCGGCGGCGCGGACGATCGCCTCGGCGATGTCCTCGTCGGTGAACGGCTTGCCGACGACGCCGAGCGGGGCGGCGGCGTGTCCCTCGGCGGTCTCGAGGAGGTCCGGGTTGCCCGTGACGAAGACCGAGCGCACGCCGAAACGGTCGTGCAGGACGCGGGCGACCTCCCGTCCGTCGTCGCCGCCGGCCAGGGTGAGGTCCATCAGGGCGAGGTCCGGCCGCTCGCGCTCGGCGAGCGCGACGGCGGCGGCGCCGTTCGGCGCGGCGCCGCAGCTCTCGTGGCCGAGGGAGGCGAGCAGGTCCTCGAGGTGCATGGCGAGCAATGCCTCGTCCTCGACCACCAGGATGCGCATACGGCCGTCCCTCCCCCCCCGGGTTGTTGGAGAGGCTTTACGCAAGAAGTCGCGAATGGTCCGATGCCAAATGCGTGAGGTGCCGGGCCTCCACCGGGCATGCGCCGGTTCGGCCGCGCCGGCGACCAGGCCCGCATCCGGCGCGCCCGGCGCCGTTCCCGCATCCGCTCCGCGGTATCGCCGTCGTCGCCTCGTCGGCAGGTGACGGGCGGGCGCCCGGCCGGCCCTTCGGGATGGCGGCGTCGTGATCGGCCCGGCCGGGAGGAGGGCGGCGCCGGGGCGGACACTTCTCGCCCCCCGGTTGTTTCTGGCGTAGAAATGGAGCGGTGATCGCACCGACGGCTCCGCGGGGCCGAGGCGAGGGCGATCGGACGCGGGGCTGCGGGGTCGGGACACGATCGGAGGGGATGACCGAGACATCCACCGATGGGCGCGCCTCGGGAAGCGTCGCGGGCGGCGCAGCCTCGCCCCCCGAGGCCTGGTCGAGCGGCGGCCCGCCCGCCGGCCTCTTCCACCGCCGGGCCGACCGGGTGATCGCGCTGGTCCGGGCGGGCGTCGCCATCGTCGCCTTCCTGGCGATCCGGCTCGAGCCGGGCCAGCCGGAGCAGCTCTCGATCCATGCCCGCGCGCTGATGGCCGCCTATGCGCTCTACGCGGTCATGCTGGCGGTGGCCCTCGGCGGCTTCCGGGTGGTGCAGCGCCCGGCGCTCGGCACCGTGGCGCATGTCGTGGACATCGGCGTCTTCACGGTGCTGATGTTCCTCACCGCCGGCCCGGCCAGCCCCTTCTTCGTGCTGTTCAATTTCTCCCTGCTCGCCGCCGCGCTGCGCTGGGGCTGGCGCGGCGCGCTGTGGACCGCCGTGGCCCTGACCGGCCTGTTCTTCCTCGTCGGCATCGTCTTCATCGGCAGCCTCGCCAGCGGGGCCTTCGACCCGAACCGCTTCATGCTGCGCCTGACGCACCTGCTCACGATCGGCGCCATGCTGGTGTTCTTCGGCGCCTACCAGCAGCGGTTCTCCGCCGAGGTGCTGCGGCTGGCGGGCGGCTGGCCCACGGCCTCGAGCGACCCGGTGCCGCTGCGCGAGGCGCTGGCCTACGGCGCGGGCGTGTTCGACGCGCCGCGCGCGCTGCTGGTGCGCGACGATCCCCTTGAGCCATGGCTCCACGTCGCCGAATGGCGCGCTGCCGACGGCACCGGCCGCCGGCGCAGAGGCCGCGGGCCGGGAGCGGGCGGCGTCGCCCGGGCGCCGGGCACCTTCCGCGAGGAGCGCCTCTCGCCCGACGAGATCGGGCCCGTCGTGTCGGAGGCGGTCGGCCATTCCCCCTTCGTCCTCGCCGAGGGCATGGCGATGGTGCACCGCGGCGGCGACGTCCTCGAGCCGCTGCCCGAGGTGCCGCTCAGCCCGGCCCTGCGCCGCCGCCTCGGCATCGACACCGCGCTCTGCCTGCCGGTGCGGGCCGAGGAGCTCGAGGCCTGGCTGGTGATCCCCGGCCGCGACAGCGGCTCGGCCGAGGACTTCCTGATCGGGGCGGTGGCCACCGCGCGCATCGCCGCCGCGTTCCAGCGTGCCGCGGCGCAGGACGCCCTGTTGCGCGCCGCCGCCGCCGAGGACCGGCTGCGCCTCGGCCGCGATCTGCACGACGGCATCCTGCAGTCGCTCGCCGGCGCGGTGCTGAAGCTGCAGGCGGCGCTGCGGCGGGAGACGCCGCCGCCCGGCCTCGCCGCCAGCGTGACCGAGGTCTGCGAGCTGCTGGCCGCCGAGCAGCGCGAGCTGCGCGCCTTCATCAATCGCCTCCGGCCGGAGCCCGGGGCGGTGACGCTCGCCGAGGTCGAGCTCGCCCCGGAGCTGGAGCGCGTGGTGCTCGCGCTGCAGGTCCAGTGGGGGATGCGGGTGACGCTGACCGTCAACCCGCCGGGCGCGACGGTGCCGGAGCGGCTGGTCTGGCACTTCCGCCAGCTCGTGCGGGAGGCGGCCGCCAACGCGGCGCGCCACGGCAAGGCGGAGCACTTCGCGGTGGAGGCGTCCCATCTCGGGGAGACCCTGTGCCTGCGCCTGGCGGACGACGGCACCGGCCTGCCGCAGCACGGCCGGTTCGACGCCCCGACCCTGCGCGCCCGCGGCATCGGGCCGCGCTCGCTGCGCGAGCGGGTGCTCGCCCTCGGCGGGTCGCTGGTGCTGGATTCGAGCCCCGCGGGGCTCCGCCTGCTGATCGACATCCCGCTCGGCGGCGCGGTCGCCGCCGCCGCGCCCCAGAAGGAAAGGGTCGCCGCATGACATCGCTGGTGATCGCCGACGACCATCCGATCGTCATGGAGGGTCTCGCCGCCCTCCTCGCCGGGGCCGGGCACGACGTGCTGGCGCAGTGCGCCCGCGGGGAGGAGGTGCTGGAGGCGGTGCCGCGGCTGCGCCCGGAGATCCTGCTGCTCGATCTTCACATGCCCGGGATGGACGGGCTCGCGGTGCTCCGGCGGCTCAACGCGGAGGCGCAGGCGGCGTCTGGCGGGTACGGCCGGGTGCGCGTGGTGCTCCTCACCTCCGGCCTGACCGAGGCGCAGGCGGCGGAGGCGATGCGGCTCGGCGCGGACGGGCTCGTGCTCAAGGAATCCGCGCCGCAGCAGCTCCTCGAGTGCCTGCGGCAGGTGGCGGCCGGCGGGCAGTGGGTGGACCGCGAGATCGGCCGGCGGGCGCTCGCCGCCGCGGCCGCGATGGCGGGCGGCGGCGCGTCGTCGCCCGTCGCCTCCGGGCCGGGGACGGCCTCGGGGCGGCGTGGCGCGGGCGGCCAGGACGCCGCGCCGGACGCGGTGCGCCTGACCCGGCGCGAGCAGGAGATCGTCGGCCTGGTGCTGCAGGGGCTGCGCAACAAGCAGATCGCCGACCGGCTGCAGATCACCGAGGGCACGGTGAAGATCTATCTGCACGCGATCTACCAGAAGCTCGGCGTGACCAGCCGGATGGAGCTCGCCGTCTGGTGCCGGGAGCGGAGTGCGGCGGGGATGGCGGCCGTCTGACCGGCCGGCGCCGGGGGGCGCGCTACGGGTCGAGCCGCAGCGGCCGGGTCGCCGGCCCGTCGCGCTCGAAGCCCTGGAGGGCGAGCCGTCCGGTCGCGGGGTCGGCCACCGCGACGAGCCTGGTGTCGGCGTTGAGGATCGGCGGCGCCACCCAGGCGAGCGGCCAGGGATCGACGCCGGCGCGGAGCAGCGCCTCGACGGCGCGCAGCCGCGCCTCGCTGCCGCGGCCGCGCGGTGCGTCGCGGCGCGGCATGGTGACCCAATGGTTGGTGGCGGCGGCGACGGGCGCGGCGAGGCGGACCGCGGCCACTCCCGGCGTGCGCTCGATGACGCAGCCCTCCCCGGCCGCGCCGGCGAGGACGAAGAACGCGGCGGCGCAGACCGGCGTGTCGCGGAGGAAAGCGAGGGCGGCGGCGTAGTCCGGCGCCTCGTCGAAGGCGCGGCGTAGCAGGTGCGCGGGCGGCAGCGCGCGCGAACGCCAGAAGGCCGGCCGCGCGGCGATCCAGTCCGCGACCGGGCCGAGGCCGGTGCCCGGCAGGGGCGGCTGGTTGATCGCCGCCGCGAAGCGCCCCGGGGCGAGGCCGGTGACGCAGCCGACGAAGCCGGGCCAGCCGAGGTCGAGCCATTCCCCGGCCGGCCCGCGCCGGCGCAGCACGGCGAGGCCGCGGCCGAGGCCATCGAGCTGCCAGTCGAGCACGCGCAGCAACGGGCCGCCGGCGACCAGGCCAGTGGTGCAGGCCCACTCGTAGCTGAGGTTCAGCGCATAGGCGCCGGGCGCGCCCAGGCGGCGGGCCACGGCGGCGATCTCGGGGAGGTAGGGGTTGGCATTGCGGCGCAGCCAGCGGCGCGAGAGCACGTCGCCGAGGGCGAGCCCGGGCCGGGTGTAGCGGCGGCGCGCGGCGGCGAGGAGCAGCTCGACCTGCCTCGGCAGAGCCTCGACCGCGGCCAGGGCGCCGCCCGCGCGTGCGTCCACCACCGGGACGGGCGGGAGGGGCGCCGCGGAGGCGGTCGTCATCGCGGCCCCGGCGCGCCCGCCGGGGCGGCCCACAGCTCGGCGAGCAGCCGCTGCGCCGCCGGGTAGTCGACCTTGCCCGTTCCGAGCAGCGGCATCCGTTCGATCACCAGCAGTTCGCGCGGCACCAGCAGCTCCGGCACGCCGCGCTCGCGCGCGAGCGCCAGCATCGCGGCCACCGTGGCGTCGTGCCGCGTGGTCAGCAGCACCAGCCTTTCGCCCTTGCGCGGGTCGGGCAGCGGCAGGACGGCGTGCGCCGCGTCGGGCCACAGCGCCCCGGCCAGCGCTTCGGCCGCGGCCATCGAGACCATCTCCCCGCCGATCTTGGCGAAACGCTTGGCGCGCCCGCGGATGGTGACGAAGCCCTCGGCGTCCACCGAGACGATGTCGCCGGTGTCGTACCAGCCCCCGGGCGGGGGCTGCAGGACGCCCGGGGCCTCGACGCGCAGGTAGCCCAGCATGACGTTGGGGCCGCGCACCCAGAGCCGGCCGGCGCCATGGTCGTCGAGGCCGGGGACCGGCTCGATGCGGTGCTCGATGCCGGGGAGGAACAGGCCCACCGTGCCGGCGCGGTTGCGCTTCGGGGTGTTCACGCAGAGCACCGGTGCGGTCTCGGTCGCGCCGTAGCCCTCGAGCATGCCCTTGCCGAAGCGGTCGGCGTAGAGGCGGCGGGTCTCGTCGCGCAGCTTCTCCGCGCCGGCGAAGATCAGGCGCACCGCGCGGAAGTCGTAGGGATGCGCGTAGCGGGCCCAGCCGTTGAGGAAGGTGTCGGTGCCGAAGACGATGGTGGCGTCGCGGTCGTAGATCATCTCCGGCACCATCCGGTAGTGCAGCGGCGAGGGGTAGAGGAAGCTCGGCACGCCGTTGAGCAGCGGCAGCAGGGTCCCGCCGGTGAGGCCGAAGCTGTGGAACATGGGCAGCGCGTTGACCACGCGGTCGGCCGGGTTGAAGTCCAGCACCGCGGCGAGCTGGGCGCAGTTGGCGAGGATGTTGCGGTGGGAGAGGACCACGCCCTTCGGCGTGCCCTCCGAGCCCGAGGTGAACAGCACCACCGCCGGCGCGTCCGCCGCGACGCGGGCGCCGGGCAGGCGCCGCGCCAGGCGCGCGTCGAGCAGGCCGCGCAGCCGGGCGCCGAGGCCGATCGCGGCGCGGACGTCCTCGAGCCAGACGAAGCGCAGCCCGGCTTCCTCCATGCGCGCCACCGCCTGGCCGAGCTTGCCGCGCTCCACGAAACGGCGGGAGCAGAGCACGGTGCGGATCTCCGCGGCGCGGCAGGCGGCGAGCATGCCGTCGGCGCCGGCCGAGAAGTTCATCATGGCCGGCACCCGGCCGATGGCCTGGAGCGCGAAGAAGGTGACGGCCGTTCCCTTGGCGTTGGGCAGCATCACGCCGACCCGCTCGCCGGGCGCCGCGATCCCGGCCAGGCGTCGGCCCAGCACGGCGGCGCCCAGCACGACGCGGTCGAAGGACAGCGCGGCGAAGTCGGGGTCGTCGAGCACCTTGGCGCGGCCGCCGTGGATCGCGCGCGCGTCGAGCAGGGCGGCGAAGAGCGACCTGCCCGTCTCAGCGGTGCGGAAGGCCGCGTCGCTCATCACCGAGTCGAGCGCGTCCGACAGGGCGCGGCGGCGGGCGCGGCCGCGCACGCCCTCGGGCGCCGCGATCCTCACCGGGGGCAGGAAGGTGACGGTGACGCGCGGGAACCAGCGCCGGCGGAGCACGCCCTTGGTGTAGGCGAACTTGCTGTACTGCGGCCCATCGAGCCGCACCGGCAGGACCGGCGCGCCGGTCCGTTCGGCGAGCATGCCCGCGCCCTCGTATATCTTCATCAGGGCGCCGGTGCGGCTGACGCGGCCCTCGGGAAAGATGACGAGCTTGCGGCCGTCCTCGCGCACCGCCCGGACCATCGCCTTGAAGGCGAAGGGGCTGCTCGGGTCCACCTCGAAGGTCCGCACCAGGGCGAGGAAGGGGCGCGCCCACCACTTGCGGGCCATGAAGGTGTTGACGACGAAGCTCGGCCGGTCGGGCACCGCGGCGGCGATGAGCGCCCCGTCGGCGAGCGAGAGGTGGTTGGCGACGAGGATCGCGTTGTCGCCGGCGGCGCGGTAATGCTCGAGCCCGCGCACCTCGAAGCGGTGGAACAGGCGCAGGTAGAGGCGCAGCGCCGCGCGCACCGTCTCCTGCGGGATCGCGCCGGCGATGCGCAGCGCGACGCCGAGGTTGACCGCGGCGGCGATCAGCAGCACCCAGGGCGCGCCGACGCCCGCGGCGGCGAGCGCGGCGGCGGCGCCGGCCCCGGCCGCCATGCAGGCGGCGTTGGCGACGTTGTTGGCCGCGATCATCCGCGCCCGCAGTGCCGCCGGCGACCATTCCTGCACGATCGCGTAGAGCGGCACGGAGTAGAGGCCGCCGCAGGCGGCGACGAGGAACAGGTCGGCGAGCATGCGCCAGCCGGGCGGGGCGGCGAGCATGCCCTCCACCGTCGCCATGCGCGGGTCGCCGGCGGCGGAGAGGGCGGCGATGGCGAAGTCGGCGGTGAAGAGGGTGATGCCGAGCGCCGCCCAGGGCACGAGGCGCGGGCTGATCTCGCCCGCCAGGATGCGCGCGCAGGCGAGGGAGCCCGCGCCGACGCCAAGCGCGAAGACCGTGAGCAGCAGCGTCACCACCGCGCCGTCGGCGCCGAGCGTGTCCCTGGCGATCACCGGGAAGGCGGCGAGCAGGGTGGCGCCGATGGTCCAGAACCAGGACAGGGCGAGGATGGCGAGCCAGACCGGCCGGTTGCCGCGCGCCTCGCGGATCAGCGCCCAGGTCGCGCGCGGCAGGTGCCAGGCGAGCCGCAGGCCGGGATCGGCGGCCGGGGCGCGCGGCACGCCGAAGGCCGCGACGAGCCCCGCCGCCGCGACCGCGAGGCCCGCGGCGCTCACCACCGCGCCGCCGTCCTCGAACAGCATCAGCGCGCCGCCGGCGATCGTGCCGGCCAGGATGCCGAGGAAGGTGCCGGCCTCGATCAGGCCGTTGCCGGCGACCAACTCGTGCTCCTCCAGGTGGTCGGGGAGGATCGAGTACTTCAGCGGGCTGAAGAAGGTGGACTGCAGCCCGAGGCCGAACAGCACGGCCATCAGCAGCGCCATGCTGCCGGTGAGGAAGCCGAGCGCGGCGAGGCCCATCAGGCCGACTTCCCACAGCTTGGTCGCGCGGATCAGCCGCGCCTTCTCGCCGCGGTCGGCGACCTGGCCGGCGAGGGCGGAGAACAGCACGTAGGGCAGGATGAACACCGCGCCGGCGAGGGCGACGAGGACCGGCCCGCGCTCGCCCGCTTGGAAGAGCGCGAGCACGACGAGAGCGTTCTTGAACAGGTTGTCGTTGAGCGCGCCGAGCGTCTGCGCGACCAGCAGCGGCAGGAAGCGCCGCGTGCGCAGGAGGTGCGCGGGGCCCGTGGCCGGCGCCACGGGGGCGCCGGCGACGGCGAGGCGGGCAACGGCCGGGGCGGCGGCGCCAAGGGCTGCGGGCGCGGGCGAGGAGGCGGTCATCGGCGGGCACCCTCGTGTTGCGCGGCGGTCAGGCGCAGGCACAGCGCGACGATCTCGTCCGCCATCGCGTCGAGGCCGCGGGCGATGCGCCCGTAATGGGCGAAGGTCGCGGCCTGCACGACTACGCCGACGAGGGCGGCGGTGAGCAGGGCGGGATCGCCCGGCGGCAGCTCGCCCGCGGCGATCGCCGCGGCGACGGTCCGGTGCAGGACCTCGATCGGGTTGGCGTCCGGTTCAACGGGCGGGGCGGCGTGGAGGGCGCGGTGCTGGGAGAGTAGGAGGAATTCGAACAGGATCCGGTCCTCCGCGTGCAGAGCGCAGATGCGGCGGATCATGGCCTCGAGCCGCGCCAGGAAGGGGAGCGGGCGGGCCGCCGCTTCCGCGAGGGCGCGGCCGTAGGCGGCGTAGCCCTCGGCGAAGAGTTCCCCGATCAGCGCGGCGAGGGAGGGCCAGTGGGTGTAGAGGCTGGAGGGGGTGCATCCCGCCGCGGCGGCGATGTCGCGCACCGAGACGGCGTCCACGCCGCGGGCGACGAAGAGGGCAAGGGCCTCGCGACGGATGCGGGCGCGGGTGTCGGGGGCGTTTCGCATCGCGGCCCAGAAATGAACGAACGTTCGTTTATCGGGAACGCCTGCGCCGCGCAAGCAGTTCGGCGATCGGCCTTTCGTTCACGAAATCGTGATTCTATTACGCGAGCATGTCTCTCGAAGTTCCCGGTATGGTTGTAATCCGATAAGTTGATGATGGGAGGCCAGGATGCACGCCAGCCTCATCGCCGCGCTGCAGAGCGAGGAGCGCCAGCTCGTCACCGAACTCCGCGCGACCGTGACCTTCCGCAGGCTCGACGCGATCCGGCGCCTGATCGCCCTCTACGGCGGCGCCGAGGGCGCGCCGGCCGGGTCAGCCGCCGCCGCGGGGGCGGGCGCCGCCGGCCAGCCGCCGAGCACGGCGAATGCCGGCGACGTGCCCGCGCTGGACGAAGATCACGACGATCCCGGTCCGCGGGCAGTGAGGGAAGGCAACAAGGCGGTTTCCGTTGTGCGGGCGGCGCTGGCGGCGGTGACGAACTGAACCGTGCCGGCCCGGCGCTAGGGGGCGCGGGTCCGGACACAGGCCGCGCGGTCGGCAACGGGGTATGGGGGACCGATCGGGATATCGGCAGGGGACACACGGGGCGCTCACCGGCATTTCATCGAAACGTTCGATCAAACCGTTCGAAACTATCCATTAGCGAGCGAGCCGGGCCCATGGCATACGCTCGCAACGCGACGGGAGGGACCGGGCCGGGGGATGACGGCCCGGTCCCCGTCCTCCGTCGCGCGAACGGGACGGACAGAGAGGGAACGATGCCGGCGCTCAAGGGCAGCAAGACCGAAGAGAACCTGAAGTACGCCTTCGCGGGCGAGTCGCAGGCGAACCGCCGCTACCTCTACTTCGCCCAGAAGGCTGACGTGGAGGGCTACAACGACGTCGCCGCGGTGTTCCGCTCCACCGCCGAGGGCGAGACCGGCCACGCGCACGGGCACCTCGAGTTCCTCGAGTCCGTCGGCGATCCCGCGACCGGCCTGCCGATCGGCTCGACCGAGAAGAACCTCGCCGCGGCCGTCGCCGGCGAGACCCATGAGTACACCGACATGTATCCGGGCATGGCGCGCACCGCGCGCGAGGAAGGCTTCGAGGAGATCGCCGACTGGTTCGAGACGCTGGCGAAGGCCGAGCGCTCGCATGCCGGCCGGTTCCAGCGCGCGCTCGACGAGCTGAGGAAGGCCTGATCGCCGCGGCGGCGCGGCGCGCCCGAACCGGTTGGGGGGCGGCCGGCGCGGCCGGCGCCCCCCGTGATTCGTCCGCACACCCTCATCGGCACGACCGAGAAACGAGGAGCCATGCGCGAAGGCAGCCTCGAGGCGCCGGTGCGGCGCCCGCTCGCCTGGCGGGACCCGGACTTCACCGACCCCGCGAAGCTCGACGCCGAGATGCGGCGCGTGTTCGACATCTGCCACGGCTGCCGCCGCTGCTTCAACCTGTGCGACAGCTTCCCCCGCCTGTTCGACCTGATCGACGCGTCGCGGACGGGCGAGCTGGATTCGGTGGACAGCAAGGACTTCAAGCCGGTCGTGGACGCCTGCACGCTCTGCGACATGTGCTTCCTGACCAAGTGCCCCTACGTCCCGCCGCACGAATTCGACCTCGACTTCCCGCACCTGATGCTGCGCTACCGGGCGATGGAGGCGAAGACGAAGGGCGTGCCCTTCGCGGACCGGGAGCTGGCGAAGACGGACCGCAACGGGAAGCTCGGCACCCTCGCCGCGCCGCTGGCGAACTGGCTGACCGACCGCGGCAACGCGCGCGGCCGCGCGCTGCTCGAGAGCCGCGCCGGGCTGCACCGCGAGGCGGAGCTGCCGCGCTACGCGAGCAGGAGCCTCGCGGCGCGGGCGCGGAAGGAGGCGCCGGCGGTGAACCGCGAGGCGCCGGCCTTCGGGAAGCGCAAGGCGGTGCTCTACGCCACCTGCTTCGGCAACTACAACGACCCCGGGCCGGGCCTCGCCACCCGCGCCGTGCTGGCGCGCAACGGCGTCGAGACCGAGGTGCTGCATCCGCGCTGCTGCGGCATGCCGACGCTCGAGCAGGGGCTGATCGAGGAGGTCGCGGCGGCGGCGCGCGAAGTGGCCGCGGCGCTCCTGCCGTGGATCGAGAAGGGCTACGACGTCGTCGCGCTCGTCCCCTCCTGCGCGCTGATGCTGAAGTTCGAGTGGCCGCTGATCCTGCCCGAGGAGCAGGCGGTGAAGCGGCTGGCGGAGGCGACCTTCGACGTCGCCGAGTACGTCGTGGACATCGCCCGCAAGGAGGGGCTGGCGCCGGGCCTCAGGCCGATCGAGGGCGGCATGACCCTGCACATGGCCTGCCACGCGCGGGCGCAGAACATGGGGCAGAAGGCCGCGGAGATGCTGCGCCTGATCCCCGGCGCCGAGGTGCAGGTCATCGAGCGCTGCTCCGGCCACGGCGGCGCCTGGGGATTCAAGAAGGCCAATTTCGAGACCGCGCTGAAGGTCGGCCGCCCCGTCGCGCGCCAGGCGCGCGAGGCGGGGAAGGCCTATGTCACCTCCGAATGCCCGCTGGCCGGGGTGCACATCATGCAGGGGATCGAGCGGCTCGGCGGGGGCGAGAAGGCCGGGCCGGAGCTGGTCCGCCATCCGATCCAGCTCCTCGCCCGCGCCTACGGCCTCGACGGCACCGCGCAGGGAGGAACCGCGCCATGACGACGCAGCCCATCCGCCGCCACGAGCTGACCGCGGCCGACATCCTGCCGATGGCCGAATACGCCAAGGTGCGCGCCGCGGAGCGCCGGCGCATCGCCGCGCTCAAGCGCGACCGCCGCGTCGAGGTCGGGCCGCACGTGACCTTCTACTTCGAGAACTACGAGACCATGTGGCTGCAGGTCCACGAGATGGTCTGGATCGAGAAGGGCGGGCCGGAGCAGGTGCCCGACGAGCTCACCGCCTACAACCCGCTGATCCCGAAGGGGCGCGAGCTGGTCGCGACCTTCATGATCGAGATCGACGACCCGGTGCGGCGCAAGCGCGTCCTCGCCGGGCTCGGCGGCATCGAGGAGACGGCCTTCCTGACGGTCGGCGGCGAGACCATCGCCGGCGTGCCGGAGACCGACCAGGACCGCACCACGGCGGAGGGCAAGGCCTCCTCCGTCCAGTTCGTCCACTTCCCCTTCACCGAGGCGCAGGTCGCGGCGTTCCGCACGCCGGGGGCGCAGGTGGTGCTCGGGCTGCGGCACCCGAACTACAGCCACATGGCGGTGCTGCCCGAACGGGTGCGCGCGGCGCTGGCGGGGGATTTCGACTGATCCGGGCCCCCGGCGCCGCCGGCGGGCTGGCGCGTCGGGGGCGGAATCGTCCTAGGCTCGCTCCCCTCCGCTGCGGGAGGGAGGGGCGCGCCATGGCGATCGTCATCCACGGCACCACCATCGTCACCGGCGACGACGCCGGCACCATCCACCACGACGGCGCCATCGCCGTCGAGGGCAACCGGATCGCGGCGATCGGGCCGGGCGAGGCGCTCCGCGCGCGCTTCCCCGGCGCGGAACTGGTGGACGGCCGCGACCGGGCGGTGCTGCCCGGCTTCGCCAACATCCACACCCATCTCGGCATGACCCTCGCGCGCGGCGTGTTCGAGGACCTCTCGCCGCCGCACCTGCCGCCCTTCTGCGGCGGCCTCGCGCCGCTGCCGCTGCCGCGGCTCTCGGCGGAGGAGAACGCGGTGATGTGCCAGCTCGGCGCGCTGGAGGCGATCCGCAGCGGCACCACCGCCCTGCTCGAGGACGGCGCGGACATCGCGCACTACGCGCCGCAGATGGCGGACACCGGCCTGCGCATGCTGCTCGCCGAGCGCGCCTGGGACCGCGCCGGGGCCGGCATCGGCGATCCGGGACCCTTCGTCGCCGACGCGCGGCTCGGCGAGGCCGGGCTCGAGCGCATCGCGGCGCTGCACGCGCGCTGGCACGGCGCGGGCGAGGGGCGGATCACGGTCGGCGTCGCCGCCTGGGCGCCGGACATGTGCACGCCGGGGCTGCTGCGGAAGCTGCGCGACCTCCAGGAGAGGCTCGGCGCGATCTGCACGATCCACCTCAACCAGATCTGGGGCGAGGTGGCGGCGGTGCAGGCGCATCGCGGCGGGATGCTGCCGACCGAGTACCTGGCGAGCCTCGACTTCCTGCACGAGCGCCTGGTCGCGGCGCACTGCCGCTGCATGGAGCACCGCGAGGAGCGGCTGCTCGGCAGGGCGCGGGCCGCGGTCGCCTTCAACGCGGCGATCGCGGCGCGGCGCGGCCTGTCGCCGCGGATCTCGGTGCTGGAGGAGCTCGGCTGCACCATCGGCATGGGCTCGGACAACATGGCCGAGGACATGGTGGAGGTGACGCGCACCGGCCTCTTCATGGAGCGCGTGCGGCGCCGGGACGGGCGCCGGCCGACGCCCGAGGAGGCGCTGCGCTGGGCGACGCGCAACGGCTACCGCGCGATGGGCATCGCGGAGGGCGGCTGGCTGGCGCCGGGGAACCTCGCCGACCTGATCGTGATCCGCACCGACCGGCCGCACCTGGTGCCGCGGCTGCGCATCGTCTCCGACTTCGTCCACCAGGGCCAGGCGTCCGACGTGGAGTCCGTGATGGTGGACGGGCGCTGGATCATGCGCGACGGCCGGGTGCTGACCATGGACGAGGCGGCGATCGTCCGCGAGGCCGACCGCATCGCGCGCCGCGCCTGGGCGCGGCTCTTCGCCGAGCGGCCGGAGCTCGCGGCGCCGCCCGGCTTCGCGCCCCCGCCGGCCGCCTGGGCACGCGGGCGTTGAACCCGCCGCGCGGCGGGGCCTATGCTCGCCCGTTGCAGCGCGGGGAGGCGGGTTCCGATGGGCATCCGGCGAAGGACTCTGCTGCAGGGGGCGGCCGCCGCCCCGGCGCTCCTGTCCCGGGCGACGCGCGAGGCGGCGGCGCAGGAGGGGCGCAAGGTCGTCCGCTCCGTGCCGATCGGCGACCTCCGCGCCCTCGATCCGATCTGGACGACGGCGTACATCACGCGCAACCACGGATATCTGGTCTGGGACACGCTGTTCGCGCTCGATGCGCAGAACCGGCCGCAGCCGCAGATGGTCGGCGGCTGGGAGACGAGCGGCGACGGGCTGACCTGGACCTTCCAGCTCCGCCCCGGGCTGATGTGGCACGACGACACGCCGGTGCGCGCCGCGGACTGCGTCGCCTCGATCCGGCGCTGGGGCGCGCGCGACGGCATGGGGCGCGCGCTGATGGCGGTGACGGACTCGCTGGAGGCGGCGGACGAGCGCACCTTCCGGCTGAGGCTGAAGCAGCGCGTCGGGTTCGTGCTCGACGCGCTCGGCAAGATCGACAGCAGCGTGCCGTTCATGATGCCGGAGCGGCTCGCGCGCACCGACCCGAACCAGGCGGTCACCGAGGCCGTCGGCTCCGGTCCCTTCCGGTTCGTGCGCGAGGAATGGGTGCCGGGCGTGAAGGTCGTGTACGAGAAGTTCCGGCGCTACGTGCCGCGCGACGAGCCGGCGAGCCAGGCGGCGGGCGGCAAGGTGGCGAGGATAGACCGCGTGGAGTCGCTCTACACGCCGGACGCGGCGACGGCGATGAACGGGCTGCTCACCGGCGAGTTCGACCTGCTGGAATCGCCCGCGCCCGACCTGGTGGCGCGGATGCGCCGCGCGCCCGACGTGGTGGTGGTGCCGAACGACCCGCTCGGCTACATCCTGTTCTGCGTGATCAACCACCTCCACCCGCCCTTCGACAGGGTCGAGGCGCGGCGGGCGCTGATGGCGGCGGTGAAGCAGTCGGACTTCATGGCGGGGACGGTGGGGGAGGGGACGCCCTGGCGCGAATGCGCCGCCGTGTTCGGCTGCCGGCCGGACGAGCCGCCGCAGTTCGACACGCTCGGCTGGGAACCGCACGATCCGGCGAAAGGGGCGGCGATGCTGCGCGCCGCGGGCTACGACGGGCGGCCGATCGTCGTGCTCGATCCGGCGGACAACGCAACGCTGCACCCGGGGGCGCTGCTGATCGCCGAGGCGCTGCGGAAGATCGGCGCGGCCGTGGACCTCCAGGCGATGGACTGGAGCGCGCTGGTGCAGCGCCGCAACTCGCGCGCGGCGCCGGGGCAGGGCGGGTGGAACGTCTTCGTCACCAACGCGACGATCACCGGCATCGCCAACCCGCTGCTCAACACCTTCGTCCGGCACTGCGAGGAGGGCTGGTTCGGCTGGCCCTGCGACCGCCGCGTGGGCGAGCTGACGCGCGCCTGGACCTTCGAGACGGATCCCGGGGAGCGCCAGCGGATCCTGAAGCGGCTCGAGAAGGTGCATGTCGAGACGGTGACGCAGATCCCGCTCGGCCAGTACCGCAGCGTGATCGCGCACCGGCGCGCGCTGCGCGGCTTGCTGCCCGGGCCGGCGCTGTTCTACTGGAACATCGAGAAGGGGTGAGGTCGCCGGCGGGGGCATCCCGCTCCCCCGCCCTCGCCGGAACCGCAGGGGCTCGCGCACGCCGTGATGACAGCAGCCGACACGCTCGATCGCGAGATCGAGGATCTCGTCAGGGTCGCCCGCGACCACGTCGCCCGCCACGAGCCCATCACCGACCTGCGCTGGCCCGACGGCGTGCGCATTGCGGTCAACTTCACCGCCGATTTCGACGCCATGCTGCTGCGCCGGCTGCTCAACGAGCCGCCGATGCAGCTCGCCAAGGGCGAGTTCGGCGGCCGTGTCGGCATCTGGCGGCTGATCGAGCTGTTCGACGCCCATGGCGTGAAGGCGACCTTCTTCACGCCGGGGCGGATCGCCGAGCTCTACCCGGACTCGCTCAGGGCCGCCGCGCGCAGCGGCCACGAGGTGGCGGACCACATGTGGGAGCACCACGTCCCGAAGGATCCGGCGCTGGAGCACGACCACCTGCGCAAGACGATGGCGGCGCTGGAATCCGTCACCGGCCGGCGCCCCTACGGCACGCGGAGCTGGCACACCCAGGCGCTGCTGGTCGGGGAGGGGTTCCTCTACAACTCGCACGGCCACGCGAGCCACCGGCCGTACTACATCTGGGACGCCGAGCGGCGCAGCCGGATGCTCAACCTGCCGTTCCACTACAGCATCGACGACGCGATGTACTACAGCTTCGCCTGGCTCGGCAGCGCCAACCCGGCGCAGCGCCTCAGCGACACCGACCGGGTCGAGGAGCTGTGGTGGAACGCCTTCTGGCAGCAGTACCAGCAGGAGGGCGGCTACCTGAACATCTGCCTGCACCCCTTCGTCTCCGGCCGCGCGCTGCGCATCGCCATGCTGGAGCGGCTGATCCAGCGGATGAAGCGCCTGCCCGGGGTGTGGTTCCCGACCTGCGAGGAGGTGGCGCGGCACTGCCTCGCCAACCACCCGCCGCGCGCGGCGTGAGCGGAGAGGAACGCGGCCGATGCCCTGGAAGCAGAATTACACCATCTCGGACGAGAAGAGCCTGCCGGACCCCGAGATCCGCTGGCCGGGCGGCGCGCGCTGCTGCTTCAGCGTCACGGTGGACCTCAGCGTCGCCGCGGGACCGGAGGGGATCCGCGCGGCGGACCTCACGACTGGGCCGGCCTATTTCGGCATGCACGAGGGACTCTCGGGGCTGCGCGCGGTCTTCGCGCGGTACGGGATCCGCGCGACCTTCGCCGTGCCTGCGGTGATGGCGCGCATCCAGGCCGACGCGGTGAAGAGCCTCGCCGCGGAGGGGCACGAGATCGCGGCGAACGGCCTGCGCCACGAGGACGTGTCCGGCCTCGACCGCGCCGAGGAGAAGGCGCGCATCGAGCGCGCCGGCGCCATCCTCGCCGAGGTCGCGGGCAGCCGGCCGGTCGGCTGGTATTCGCTGCCGCGCCAGGGCGATCCCTTCGCGGGCGGGACGATCAGCCCGAACACCGTGGATCTGCTGATCGAGGCCGGCTACGAGTACATGGGCAACGGCCTCGCCGACGACATCCCGCACTGGTGGGTGACGGACTTCGCGACGCGGCGCGCGATCCTCGCGATGCCCTACTACTACCACTTCGACGACCAGTGGTTCCTGATGTTCCCGTCCAAGGGCACGGGCCTGGAGCACGCGGACTTCCTGTTCCGCAACTGGCGGGCGGAGTTCGCGGCGCAATACGGGCGCGGGCGCCACTTCCACATGGTGCTCCATCCCCGCCACATCGGCTGGGCGCACCGGCTGCAGCTGCTCGACGAGTTCCTCGCCCAGGCGCTTCGCCATCCCGGGCTGTGGAACCCGACGGCGGCCGAGTGCGCGCGGCACTGGAAGGCGACCTATCCGAAGGAGAGCCACCTCAGGCTCGAGCCGAGCATCTGGAAGGACTACCCCGGCAGCCTGAGCTGATCCGGCCCGCCATGGCGCCGCCCTTCCCGCGGCGGCCGGCATGCTCGGCGCCGAGCTGGAGGGCGCAGACCTCTCCCGGCACCTCGACGACGAGACGATGGGAGAGATCCGCTTCCGCTGGGAAGCCGGCTCGCGCGCCTTCTGGGACAACCGGTGCACGATGCGCTTCGCGATCAATGACTACCCGGGCGAGGCACGGGTGATGCACCGCGTCATGATCTGCGGCGACGCGCCCTTCCGAGATCGGGCCGTAGCGCGCCGGCCCCCGATATGGGGTGGTCGCCTGGCGCATCCTGGCCGCCCCGTTCAGTGCGCGTGGCGGGGCGGTGCGGCGCCGGCCGCCGCCAGCGTCAGGCGGAGCCGGAGCGGCAGCCGCGCGAGCCGGCGCAACTCGTCCAGGGGCCCGTCGGCCACTAGGCGCCCGCGGTCGAGGATGACGACGCGCTCGACTCGTCCCTCCAGCTCCGGGAGCGCGTGGGAGGAGAGCAGCACCGTGGTGCCGCCGCCCGCGAGTTCGGCGAGGATGTCGTAGAGCCTCTGCCGCATCTCCGGATCGAGGCCGGTGGTCGGCTCGTCGAGCAGCAGGACCCGCGGGGCGCCGATCAGCGGCTGGGCGAGGCCGCGGCGCTGGCGCATGCCCTTCGAATAGGTCCCGACGTGCCGGCCGGGCTCCAAGGATCGCCTTCGCGAGGCATGGGCGGCGGGGGCGGAACGGCCCGAACACCGTTCCGGCGACGCCGCGCGGATTCATCTCTGCGATTCGAGGTAGGCGATCAGGTCGTTGAGCTGCTGCTCGTTGCGCAAGCCCGGGTAGGACATGCTGCCGCCGGGCACGACCGCTCTCGGGTTGCGGATATAGGCGCGCAGGTTCTCCTCGGTCCATACGAAGTTCTGCTCGCGCTTCTCCTGCATCGGGCGGGAGTAGCGGAATCCTTCGACGGATCCCGCCCTGCGGCCGACCACGCCATGCAGGTTCGGGCCAACCAGGTTGCGCCCGCCCTGGTCGATCGTGTGGCAGGCGCGGCACTGGTTGAAGACACGCTGACCCGCTGCCGCATCCTGCCCCGCGGCGGGCGGCGGCGCCGCGACGGCGAGGAGCAGGACGGACGCGAGCGATACGACGCAGCGGACCATCAGCTCTGCATTCCCCTTGCTGCATGCCGGGCCGTAAAGCGCGCCCGACGGCGAGCCGGCACATCCGCCGACCGGGGCGCGTCGAGCCATGCCCTGGCGGTCGGCGCGACGCCGTTCCGCACTGCGCCGCCCCGGCCCCGCCCGGTGCACCAACCTCTGGATGGAAGTTGCGGATACCGCGCATGATCGGGAATTGTCGACCTGCCAAGTCGGGTACGAAGACCGCGGCGTGCGATCAGGCACGCACGATGAGTCCCGTTGACGCACGCTGCATGACGGCGTCGCCACGCGTGGGACAGGCGGTGGCAGCGCCGGCATTCGCCGAAGCGCGCGTCGCCGACGCACTTCCGGTCGGCGCCATCCGCGCTTGTGACCGCGCCGGCGGCACGGCGGCCTCCGCTGGCCTGGCGGCGCCGGCGCCGACGTGCCGCGCTCCATCGGCGCAGGAGCCGGCGGGCTGCGCCATCCGGCATCCAGCCGGTCGCGGCCAACCGTGACGACGAGCCGCAGCAGCACCCGCGCACCGCCTCGCCGGGCGGCAGGCGCATCGGCCTCCACCGCTGCCGGAAGTGGCGCCGCGCTGTGGCCCGCCAGATGCGCCGTCCTGCTTGGCGGTGCCCCGCTGCGTCGCGAACCGCGTCCGAACGCGTGCCCGAAGGTGATGCTCGACGATGCGGAACTCCGGCACCGCCTGGCCGATCACCACTCCGGCCATGCCGGTCCGGGAGCGCTGTGCCCGAGATCCGGTCCTCCACCGGGCGCCGGCGGTTTCGCGGCGCGTCTCCGAGCGACGGTGATCAGGCGGCCCCGGCTCGTCTGCGGGGGCCGCGGCGGCGCGCCGGTTCGGGGGCGGCGCCGGCGCGCTCGGCCTGCTGGAGGCAAGAACCGCGGAGACCCGCCTGTCCGGCGACAGCCGGGCCCTCCGCGCCGGCCTGTTGAAACGGGTCCGCACTTCCGGCTAGTGCGGGCAGCATGGGCGCGACCGGGCGGAGCGGAGCGGAGGATGACCGGCCTTCGCGGGGGGTGCTGCCGCGCGGCCGCCGAGCCGCGCTCGGCTCGCGCGCGTCGTCCGCGCCAGCCGCCGATGCCACGCTGGAGCGCTTCCAGGCGATCGTGCGTCGCACGGTTTCGAAGGACGCCGAACGCCCCTCCCTCGTCGCCGAGATCGCCTGCGTGGTCGGGGCCGAGATTCTCGAAGGCGTTAGGCTGCCCGGCGCCGACCTCAATTCGGTGGAGCTCGCGCGGCGCTTCAGGACCAGCCGCACGCCGGTGCGCGAGGCGCTCGTCATCCTGGAGAAGGAAGGCCTGGTCGAGATCCCGCCGCGGCGCCGCCCGCGCGTGGCGATGCTGAGCCTCACCGAGATCCGGGAGATCTACCAGGTCCGCGCCGCGATCCTCGGCCTGGTGGCCGCCGCGACGGGACAGCGGGCGACGCCCGAGGAGATCGCCGAGCTCCGCCACATCGTCGAGCGGATGCGCGCGGCCGCCGAAACCGGCGACCGCGACGGCTACTACTGGGGCAATGTCCGGTTCCACGAGCGCTTCGCGGAGCTCTCCGGCAACCGCACGCTGCAGCGCGTGCTCGACTCCCTGGTGCTGCGCAGCCTGCGCTTCCGCCGGCTCTCCCTCGCCAATCCGGAGCGCGTGAGGCGCTCGCTCGCCGACCATCTGCGGCTGGTCAGCGCGCTCGAGGACCGAGACCTGGAGCTTGCCTCGGCCCTGGCCAAGGCGAACGTCCTCGGCGCTCTCCGGGCGCTGGAGCGGATGCTGGCGGGAGGCGACGCCGGGCTGCCGGGGTCGACCGGGACCACGGCGGCGTGCGGCGGCGAGACAGCCAGTCCGCCGCTGCGCTCCGCTTAGCCGAGCGTGATCCCGACGTCGCGGATCAGCTGCTCGATGACCGTCCGCTTGCGCTCCAGGAAGGAGGCGAATTCGTCCGCCCCGGCGCCAACCAGAACGGTGCCGAGTGGCGCCATCCGCGCGAGAACGGCCGGATCCCGCGTGGCCTCGGCGATTGCCCGCTGGAGGCGCGGCAGCATCTCCCGCGGCGCGCCGGCCGGGGCGTAGAGGCCGTTCCAGTCGTCCATCTCGTAGCCCGGGAAGCCCTGCTCGGCGAAGGTCGGGACGTCGGGCAGCGCGGCGATCCGCTGCGCGCTCGTCACCGCTAGGACGCGCGCCTTGCCTGCCTGCACCGGGCCGCGGACCGTCGAGCTGGTGAGTAGGATCGAATCGATGTGCCCCGCGGTGATGTCGCGCGCCGCGTCCGCCCCGCCGCGGTAGCCGGTATGCACGAGACGGATGCCCGCGAGCTTCTGGAACAGCTCGAGCGCGAGGTGCCCCATGCCGGCGGTCGGCGGCGTGCCGCAGGTGATCGTGCCCGGGCGCCGCTTCGCGACCTCGATGAACTCGGCCAGGGTATGCGCCGGGAAATCGGTCTTCACCGCCAGCACCTGCGGGAACAGCGCCAGCAGCGAGACGGGCACGAAGGACGTCCTGTAATCGAAGGGGAGATCGCGGACGAGCACCGGATTGGTGATCTGGTTCGCCGCGTCCCAGAGATAGGTGTAGCCGTCGCGCGGCGCCTGCAGCACCACGTTGGCCGCCACCACGGCGTTGCCGCCGGTGCGGTTCTCGATGACGATGTTCTGGCCGAGGATCTCGCCGAGCTTCTGGCCGACCGCCCGCGCTGCCGTGTCGCCCGCGCCGCCGGCGGTGAAGGGGATGACGAAGCGCACCGGTCGCGTCGGCCAGTCCGCCTGCGCCCGCGCCACCCGCCCGACGAAGGGCGCCGCGACCGCGGCGGCCGCCAACACGCTCCGCCTCGACATGCTGTCCATGACTTCGTTCCTCCCTCATTCCCTCCGCGCCGCCATCGGCTCGGCGGTGTTCGCCCCGGCGCCGCTACATCGCGGCGCCCGCCGCGCGCAGCCGCTCGATCTCCTCCGCGGAGAAGCCGAACTCGCGCAGCACCTCGTCCGTGTGCTCGCCCTTCTCGGGCGCCGGGCGCGCGTCGCCCGGCGCGGCGCCCGACAGGCCGATCGGCGAGCCGAGCAGGCGCAGCTCCCCGAGCCGCGGATGCCGCACCGGCCGCACCAGGCCCTGCGCCCGCACCTGCGGGTCGGCGAATACCCGGTCGATCGCGTTGATCGGGCCGCAGGCGATGCCGGCGGCGTTGAACAGCGCCACCCAGTGCCCGGCCGGCGCCGCGCGGGTGCGCGCCGCGACCGCCTCGGTGAACGCCGCGCGGTTCTCCACCCGCGCCTCCATGGTCGCGAAGCGCGGGTCCTCGAGCAGCTCCGGCGCGCCGAGCGCGGCGCAGAACTTGCGGTACTGCTCCTGGCCGGAGGCGCCGATGACGATCTCGCCGTCGGCGGCCGGATAGACCCCCATCGGCGTCATGTAGGGGTGGTCGTTGCCGGTGCGCCCGGGCACGACGCCGTCCACCAGCCAGCGCACCGCCTGGAAGTCCAGCATCGCCACCTGCGCCTGCAGCAGCGAGGTCTGCACCCAGCGGCCCTCGCCGGTCGCCTCGCGGTCGAGCAGCGCGATCAGAATGCCGATGGCGCCGAACAGGCCGGAGCAGAGATCCGCCACGGGGATGCCGGCGCGCAGCGGCCCGCCCGCCGGCGTGCCGGTGACGGACATGAGGCCGCCCATCGCCTGCGCCACCATGTCGAAGCCGGGGCGGTCGCGGTAGGGCCCCTCCTGGCCGAAGCCGGAGATGCTCGCATAGACGAGGCGCGGGTTCACCGCGCGCAGCGCCTCGTAGGCGATGCCGAGCCGGTGCTTCACGTCGGGGCGGAAATTCTCGACCAGCACGTCGGCCCGCGCGGCGAGGCGCTTCAGCGCCGCCACCGCCTCCGGACGCTTCAGGTCGAGGACGACCGAGCGCTTGTCGCGGTGCAGGTTCTGGAAGTCCGAGCCGTCGCGCGCGCCGGTCATGTCGTCCTCGCCCGGCCCCTCGACCTTCACCACCCGGGCGCCCCAGTCGGAGAGCTGCTTCACGCAGGTCGGCCCGGCGCGCACGCGCGTCAGGTCGAGCACGGTGAAGCGGGCGAGGGGCAGGGCGCTCATCACCGGCCTCCCTCAGCCTGCGAGCACCGCGGGATCGAAGGGATAGGGCACCGGCGGCCCGCCGCGCCTCGGCAGCACGACGCGCGCGGTGCCGGGCGTGCCCTCGGCGCCCTGCTCGTTCCGCAGGCCGATCTCCAGGTCCACGACGCCGAAGCGGCCGCGTTCCTCCTTCCCCGTCACCCGGCCCCAGGCGGTGAGCGTCTCGCCGGGCAGGTTCATGCCGCGGAAGCGGAAGGCGATCTTCCACGCCCAGCCGGTCTCGCCCGCCCAGTCGGTGACGAGCTGGATCATCACGTGCTGCTTCCAGCTTCCGTTCACCAGCACGTCCGGCAGCCCGTCGTGCTGCGTCGCGTAGTGCCAGTCGAAGTGGATGCGGTGCCAGTTCTCCATCGCCGCCGACCAGCGCACGATGTGCGCCGTGGTGATCGGCCCCTTCACGAGGCGCGGGATCTCCTGCCCGATCTCGACATCCTCGAAGATCGCTCCCATGCGGGCGGCCTCCTTCAGCGCCGGAACAGCGTCGTCTTCAGCACGGCGCAGAGCGCGCCGTCCTGGTTCACGAAGCGCCGCTCCGACACCACCTGGCCGAGCCGGCCGACGCGGCCGTGCTTCAGCCGTGCCCCGGTGATCGCCGTCGTCACGGTGATGCGGTCGCCGACGATCATCGGCTCGTGGAACTCGTACTCGTCCTGGCCGTGCACCGTCGCCCGGCCGAAGGGGAAGTCGTGCTCGTACTCGGTGCAGGTGAAGAAGTAGAGCCAGAGCAGCGGCCAGGGCGCGACGATGCCGCGGTAGCCGCGCGCCCTCGCCGCCGCCTCGTCGAAATGGATCGGGTCGAGGTCGCCGATGGCGAGCGCCATCCTCCGCACCGCGCCGAACTCCACGAGCGCGGTCACCGGCTCGCCGACCGGGCCGATCAGGGAGGCGAGGTGCTTCTCGATCTCGGCGTCGGAGATCTCGGCGGTCATGGCGGTCCTCCTCAGCGTCCGCCGCCCGGGCGCCGCGGCAGCTCGGCGAGCGCGGAGCCGGGCGTGGTCACCTCGCCGCGCTGGTTGGTGATCCAGCACTCCAGCTCGACGAGGCAGCGCCCGTCCTGCTCGTAGGCGCGGCGCACCCTGCCGTGCAGATGGGCCATGTCGCGCGGCATGGTCGGGCCGCGGTTCTGGTCGAAGAAGCGCACCAGCCGCGCATGCCGCCCGAGCCACTGCGTCACCGCGGTCAGCAGGTAGGAGGCCATGAGCGGCCCGGAGAGGATGATGCCGGGCAGTCCCTGCGCCCTGGCGACGTATTCGTCGTGGTGGAACTCGGATTCGTAGTTGTCGCAGGCGCCCGCCCAGCGGACCTGGTGGCCGACCATCATCGGGCCCCTGGTGATCACCGGGAATTCCTGGCCCTCGTGGAAATCCTCGAACCAGCGTTCCTCCGGCTCGACGGTCCTCACCTTCAGCATCCGCGCACTCCGTCCTTCCTGCGTCTCATCGGATCACCCCCACCCCGGCGAGTTCACGGCAAGGCGAAGCCGGACGGGCGCCATGGCCTTCCGCCTTCCTGGCGTGGCCGCCGTGACGGACCGGCCGGCCGCGCATCGGTCAGCGCGTGATCAGCGTGCTCACGGACTTCAGGAGCGGCCGGAACTCGCCGCCGGTGGCGTACTCGTCCTCGACGACGATCAGCACCATCGGGCCGGAGCGGCCCTCGCGCTGCGTGATGTCGCGGTAAGCGCTGCGGCAGAGGATGCGTTCGCCGAGGCGGGGGTAGGAGAAGAACTCGTACTCGTAGCCGCCGTTCAGCACGCCGCGGAGCGGCACCGGCACGCGCGGCAGCCCGCGGCGGACCAGCCGCGACGTGCCGTCGAACTCCGGATCGCCATCGGCGCCGAGCGGGTCCTCGATCTCGTCGGGCGGGCGGCGGAAGGCGTGCACCGCGAAGCCCGGCGGCGCGACCGGGCCGCCATAGCGCGCGGCGGCGGGGCTCGCGGCGTCCCAGTAGCGCGGGTTGGGGTCCATGAGGGCCTGGAAGAAGCGGCGGACCTCGCTCGCCTCGACGGGATGGCAGGCCTCGATCCAGTCGGAGCGCAGCCCGATCAGGGCACGCACGGCGTCCGTGATGTGGTTCACGGCCATCCCTTCCTCCCTCGCTGCGCCGCCCGCCGGCAGGGCAGGCCCGGACGCGTGCCGGCCGCGCGGCGCGGCCTGGAGTGTGCACAGAAGCGGTGGTTTTCGCCGGACTATACGCCGGGCCGGCGAGGTGGCAAGCGACCTGTCGACACTTCGCCGCCCGATCGGGTAACCAGCGCGGATCGGGGAAGGGGAGGGGCGCGGCATGCGGATCGCATTCATCGGGGCGTCGCACTGGCACCTGCCGCTCTACCTCGACCCCGCCCTCGAGATCCCGGGCGTTGGCCTCGCCGGCGTCAGCGACCCAGACCCGGGCGCCGCGGCGGCGCTCGGCGCCCGGCTCGGCTGCCCCGCGGACCCCGATTTCCGCGCCCTCTGCCGCCGCACCAGGCCCGACTTCGTCGTCGCCCTCGGCCGCCACGCCGACATGGCGGAGGAGGCGGAGTTCCTCATCGCGGAGGGCATCCCCTTCGCCCTGGAGAAGCCCTGCGGCCTCGACGCGGCGCAGGTCGAGCGCATCGCCCGCCTGGCCGAGGCGCGCGGCGCCTTCGCCGCCGTGCCGCTGGTGTTCCGCAACGGCGACTTCCTCGCCCTGCTGCGCGAGGAGGCGGCGGCGGAGGGCGCGCAGTGCATGACCTTCCGCTTCATCGCCGGCTTCCCCGCCCGCTACCGGCAGGCGGGCTGCGACTGGATGCTGGACCCCGGCCCCGCCGGCGGCGGCTGCACCATCAACCTCGCGGTGCACTTCCTCGACATCTGCCGCCTGCTCTGGGGGCCGGAGGCGCGACCGATCGCCGCCGCCATGTCGAACGCCGCCTGGGGCCATCCGATCGAGGACTACAGCGCCGTCACCCTCGGCCGCACCGGGTCGGAGCTCTGCCTGGTCGAGACCGGCTACCTCTATCCCGGGCCGACCAGCACCTTCGACATGCACTTCGCGATCCGCACGCCGCGGCGCTACATCGTCGCGCCGGACCCCGGGACGGTGGTGCTGCTGGACCCCTCCGGTCGCCGGGAGGTGCGCCGGATGCACACCACCAACGTCGCGCACTACCGCACCTTCCTTCGCGACGTGCTGGCGCGCGTCCGGCGAGGCGCGGCGCCGCTCGCCGGCCTCGGCGACATGGTGCCGGTGATGCGCATGGTGGACGCGGCCTACGCCCTCGCCGCGCGGAGCGGCCCCTTCTCGCCGCGGCCGGCGGCGCGCTGAGGCCCGCACCGGCGCACGCGGCGCGAACCCCGTTCCGTGGCATGGCGCCTTCCGTGCCGTCGGGCCCCACGGCGGCGTCCGTCCCGGGCAAGGGGCCGACGATGGCCGTCCAGCGGGATGGACGAGGCGCGTGCTGCGGGGATGGACTTCGGCGTTTCGCGGGGCGCCCGCTGGCGCACGCCCGGAAGGCTGGCACAATGGGAACGGGACGCGAGGGCGGTGCCCGGGCGCGGGCGGAGGCAGGCCAGAAGGGGAGATTCGCCGGTGAGGCCAGGACGGAGCCTGTTCGACAAGATCTGGGACGCGCACGTCGTCGCCGAGCTGGGCGGCGGCCATTCGCTGATGCACGTCACCCGGCACCTCATGCACGACGGCGACGGCGTGCCGCTGCAGCGGCTGACCGCCCGTGGGCTGAAGGTGCGCAGTCCCGAGCTGACCTTCGCCACCCTGGACCACACCGTCAGCACCGAGCCAGGACGCACCCCGGCGACCGCCTCCGCCTTCGCCGCGCGGCTCGCCCTCATTCGCGCGCGGGCGGCCGCGGCGGGCATTCGGCTGTTCGACATCGGCGAGCCGGGCCAGGGCATCGTCCACGTGATCGGGCCGGAACTGGGGCTGAGCCTTCCCGGCAGCCTCATCGTCTGCGGCGACAGCCACACCTGCACGCATGGCGGTCTCGGCGCTGTCGCCTTCGGCATCGGCGCCTCCGAAGTCCTGCACGTGCTGGCGACGCAGTGCCTCGTGCAGCGCAAGCCGAGGCGCATGCGCGTCCGCTTCGAGGGCAGGCGCGCGGCGGGCGTCACCGCGAAGGACATGATCCTGCACCTGATCGGCCGGATCGGCGCCGCTGGCGGCGTGGGCTACGCCGTCGAGTTCGCCGGCGCCGCCGTACGCGCGCTGCAGATCGAGGAGCGGCTGACCCTCTGCAACCTCTCCATCGAGATGGGCGCCAAGATCGGCCTCGTCGCGCCGGACGAGACCACATTCGAGTACTTGGCGGGGCGCCCCTACGCGCCCGCCGGCGCGGCGTGGGAGGCCGCCCTGCGATACTGGCGCGGCCTGCCGAGCGACGAGGACGCCGTTTTCGACCGCGAGGTCGAGATCGACGCCGGCGCGATCGCGCCGCAGATCACCTGGGGTACCAGCCCGGAGCAGGTCGTGGCGGTGGATCAGCGCGTGCCCGATCCGGCCGCCGAGCCCGATCCCGCCCGGCGGCAGGCCATCGAGGCCGCGCTCGACTACATGGGACTGCAGCCCGGCGCCCCGATCGCCGGCACGCCGGTGGACTGGGTCTTCATCGGCTCCTGCGCCAACAGCCGGATCTCCGACCTGCGCGCCGCGGCCGCCGTCGCACGCGGGCGCAGGGTGGCGGAGGGCGTGCATGCCTGGGTCGTGCCGGGCTCCGAGGCGGTCAAGCGCCAGGCGGAGGCGGAGGGGCTCGACCGCGTCTTCAAGGATGCCGGGTTCGAGTGGCGCGAGCCGGGCTGCTCCATGTGCCTCGCGATGAACGGCGATCGCGTGCCCCGCGGGCAGCGCAGCGTCTCGACCACCAACCGGAACTTCGTGGGCCGCCAGGGCCCCGGCGCGCGCACCCACCTGGCGAGCCCGGCCATGGCCGCCGCCGCCGCGATCAGCGGCCGCATCGCCGACGTCCGGAGGCTGTGAGATGGAGCCCTTCACCGTCCTGACCGCCATCGCGGCGCCGATGCCCGAGCCCAACATCGACACCGACATGATCATCCGCATCGAGCGGCTGCGCGACCTCGAGCCGCACCAGCTCGGCCCCTACGCCTTCGAGAACCGCCGCTACCGCCCGGACGGCAGCGAGACGCCTGATTTCGTGCTGAACCGCGAACCCTACCGCCGGGCGCGCATCATCCTGGCAGGCCCGAACTTCGCGTGCGGCAGTTCGCGCGAGGCGGCGGTCTGGGCGCTCCGCGGCTTCGGCGTCCGCAGCGTGATCGCGCCGAGCTTCGGGCCGATCTTCGTCAACAACTGCTACCAGAACGGCCTTCTGCCCGTGGTGCTGCCGGAGGCCGCGGTGCGCGCGCTGATCGAGGAGGTCGAGGCCGCCGCCGGGCGGGCCGAGGTCACCGTGGACCTGCGCGAGTGCACGGTCATCGCGCCGAGCGGCGGGCGCTGGCGCTTCGAGATCGACGCGCTGCGCCGCGAGGCCCTGCTCAAGGGCCTCGACGACGTCGCGCTGACGCTGTCGCGCGAGGCCGAGATCGCCGCCCATGAGGCGCGCGACCGCGCCGCGCGCGCCTGGCTCTACCCGGCCACGGCCACGGGGTGAGCCGCTCCTCCCGAGGACCGGTCCGCACCGGCTGCGGCGCTGTCCTGCGGCATGGGGCGATCGGGGTCCCCGCCACGGGCCGGCGCACGCCATGCGTGCCACCGGCGTCGTGAACGGCAATCCGCGCCGATCCGGAGGTCCGCTTCGCGATCCTGCTGCCGCGCGGGGCTGCGAAGGAAACCGGCCGGGTCGGCCGGCGCTCGCTCCGGAACCGGCGCAGCCCGCATCGGCCTATCTCCCCGGGCGGCGACTCTCCGGCGATCCGGTCGCGGCGGCATTCGCGGGCGCGCCCCGTGGCCAGAGATGCGCCCGCCAGCGGAGCGCGATCGCCAGCGCGAGCGCCAGGCCGGTGCCGGCGTACAGCGTCGCCGCATCGGCGAAGCCGATCCGCTCGATCACCGGCCCGGCCACCAGCAGGCCGATCGGCAGGCCATACACTGCGAGCATGCGCAGCCCCATCACGCGGCCCCGGAAGGCGTCCTGCGAGACACGCAGCAGGAGCACCGACATCGGCACCATGCAGAAGCTCTGCACGAAGCCGGCGAGGGCGAGGAGCGCCATCCCGGCAACGGCGGTCTCCATACGCGAGAAGGCGAGAAGCGCCGAGAACCAGAGCAGGCTCGCCACGACCATGGTGCGCCCCGGCCACAGGCGGGCACCCCACACGCCCAGCACCAGCGAGCCGGCGAGGGCCCCGCCGGCGAAGCTCGCGACCAGATAGCCGAGGCCCGTCCGGTCGATGCCGTAGACGTCCCGGGCGACGTAGGGCAGCAGCCCGCCGGAGAGCGGATAGGCGGCCAGATTGGCAAGGAAGGCGAGGCACAGCGCCGCCAGCAGGGCCGGCGTGGTCCAGGCGTGGGCGAAGCCGTCGCCGAGATCGCGCCAGGCCGACGCGAGGGCGGAGGCCGGAACCCCGCCGGCGCGATGCGACCGCGGCTCGCCGTCGACGCACAGCGTAAGCGTCAGGCTCGCCAGGTAGAGGCCGGTAAGCACCAGGTAGGCGTGGCCCATGCCGAGCATCGCGACCAGCCCGGCACCGGTCAGGGCGCCGGCGACGCGCGCCGTGTCGGCGCTCATCCGCTCGATGCTCATGGCGCCCATCAGCAGGCCCGGCGGCATGGTGGCGCCGATCAGGGCGTTGCGCATGCCCATGTCGGACGGACGCACCAGCCCGGACAGCGCCGCGACGAGGATGACCTGCGCCGGCCCGAGCGAGCCCGTCAGGGCGAGCAGGGCGAGGATCGCGGCGAGCAGCGCGTAGGTCGCGCGCATGGCGCAAAGGACGTTGCGGTGACCGGCCCGGTCGCCCATCAGGCCGAACATGGGCGAGATCAGCGTGCCGAAGGATTGCAGCGCGGCGAAGACGGTCAGCCAGACGACCGATCCGGTCTCGGTGAGCACGTACCAGCCGAGGATGAGAGTCTCCATCTCGAAGGCCCAGGAGGTGGCCAGGTCGGCCGGCCACTGGAACCGGAAGCTGCGCTGCCCGAAGGGCGCGAAAGCCGAGGCGCGGCGTGTCGGGCTCACCTGGCGCTGCCACCGCTCGGCACTGGTCGTTTCTCCCCGGCGGCCGCACGACTCGCCGTCGCGGCCCTCGGCGCCAGTATCGGCACGGGGCGCGCGGGGCGCGAGTGGGCGGGCGGGTGGGATGCGCGCCATCGGGCCGCGCCGACCCCGCCTCCTTGGCGGCAGGGGCCTCGATCCGTTGCGCCCCGGATTCGATGGCGCGCCGCGCGGCCACCGCCCTGCCGCCGGCGCAAAGGGCCGCCGAGGACGCCCGCCGCAAGCTCGCCCTCTGGCGCGATGTGCGCCGCCGGGCGAAGGAGGCTGCCGCGCGCCGGCGCCGCGGCGCGTGACGGGGTGTTCCGGCGGGCGCCGGCATGCGGCGAGCGGACCGCTGGGGGGCCGGTTTCGCTCGGCTGTGCGCGCTGCCACCGCTCGCGCTCCTTGCTCGCCGGACCGATTCACGCTCCCGGCGGCTTCCAGCCGTCCGCGATCGGTTCGGGCGGCGGGACGGACCCGGGGCGGCCCTGCCCGCCATCCGGGGCGCGGTGGCGAAGGCGGCCTCCGGCCGCCGCGGCGAGCGGGGCGGCACCGCGCCGCGCGGAGCCCGCGCGGCGCGCGGCGCCGAGTCACGTCACTCGGCGGCCAGCGCCGGGATGCGCGACAGCCCGCCCTGGGCGACCAGCCGCTCGTACAAGACGACGTGGTCCTCGGCCATGCGGCGCGCGGTGAAGCGCTCCTCGAAGCGTCTGCGGACGGCGGCGCGCGAGAGGGACGGCAGGCGCCCGACCGCGGCGACGGCGCCCGCGACGTCGCGCACCACGAAGCCGGTGCGCCCGTCCTCGATCACCTCGGGGACCGATCCGGCCGCGAAGGCGATCACGGGGGTGCCGCAGGCCATCGCCTCGATCATCACCAGGCCGAAGGGCTCGGGCCAGTCGATCGGGAACAGCAGCGCGTGCGCGCCGGCGAGGAAGGCGGGCTTCTCCGCGTCCCCGATCTCGCCGATCATCTCGACGTGAGGCTGCGCGAGCAGCGGGCGGATCCGCTGCTCGAAGTAGTCGCGGTCGGCACGATCGACCTTCGCCGCGATCCTGAGCGGCAGTCCCGCCCGGCCGGCGATCTCGATGGCCCGGTCTACCCGCTTCTCCGGCGCGATGCGGCCGAGGAAGGCGAGGTAGGAAGGGGTCACGTCCGGCCGGGGCATTAGCGGCCCCTCGGGCAGCCCGTGGTGGATCGTCGCCGCCCAGTTCGCCCACGGCATCGGCGCGCGCTGGGCGTCCGAGATGGAGATGAGCGGCACCCGGCCGTGGATCCGGTAGTGGGGCCAGATCTCCGGCAGGTCGAGCCGCCCGTGCAGCGTCGTCACGAACGGGGTGGCCTGGCGGGAGAACAGCGAGAACGACCAGTAGTCCAGGTGGAAGTGGATGATGTCGAACTCGTGCGCCTGACGCATCACCATCTCCAGCATCAGGAGATGCGGCGCCATCGCGTCGCGGACGCCGGGATCGAGGCGGAGGGCGCGCGGACACATGGCCGCGAGCCGGGCCGATGTCACGGAATCGCCGCTTGCGAACAGGGTCACGTCGTGGCCGAGCGCCACGAGCTCCTCGGTGAGGAACGACACGATCCGCTCCGTGCCGCCGTAGAGCTGCGGCGGCACGGCTTCGGTGAGCGGCGCGATCTGGGCAATGCGCATGCGTCGAGGGCTCCGGATGCGTGGGTGATCGGAAGGGAAGGCTCAAACGCGCATATCGAAGACCGAATGCCATGATTCCGCCGAGAACATGGCGTTCGCTGTGCGACCAGTGCGGCCAAGCCGCTCGCTCGCGCGCCTGTGAAGGCAGGCCAAGCCAAGCCAAGCCAAGCCGAGAACTACCGAGAGGACACGGATGACCGTTGCCGTCGCCGACCTTCGAGCCGGACCGGACACCACCGGGCGCGCCTCCCCGGCCGATCTCCTCCGCTACGCCGCGCGCCCCCTCGGCTTCCTGCTGTGGTACGTGCGCCGGCGCGCGCTGGCGCACGGCGTGGTGCTCGGCGCCGTCCTCGCCGCGGTCGCCTGCTCCGTCGGTACGCACTACGCGGTGAAGAACCTGATCGACTCGCTTGCCGCCGGCCCCGGCGGCGGCGAGGTCTGGGCCGCCTTCGCGGTCCTGGTCGCCGTCCTGTCCGCCGACAACCTGCTGTGGCGCGTGGGCGGCTGGGTCGCGGCCGGGGCGTTCCCCGCCGTCACCGCCGACATGCGTGCGGACCTGTTCCGCCACCTCGGCGGCCACGGGCCCGCCTTCTTCGCCGGACGCTCCGCGGGCGTGCTGGCGAGCCGCGTCACCGCCACGGCGAACGCCTCCTATACGACGCTGCACAATTTCACCTGGCACACGCTGCCGCCGGCGATCGCGGTGGGCTTCGCCATCGCGCTCCTGGCGAGCGTGGATCTCGCGATGGCGGCCGCGCTGGCCGCCGCCGCCGTCGTGCTGGGCCTCGCGGTCGCGTGCCTCGCCGCCCGCGGGCAGCCGCTGCACATGTCCTACGCGGAGAAGGCCGCCGCGGTGGACGGCGAGCTGGTGGACGTGGTGCAGAACATGAACCTGGTGCGCGCCTTCGCCAGCTTCGGCCGCGAACGGCACCGGTTCGAGCGCGTCGTACGGCGCGAGGTCGCGCACCGCACGCGCAGCCTGCGCTACCTCGAGCGGCTGCGCCTGTTGCATGCGGTCGTGACGGCGGCGCTGACCACGGTGCTGCTCGCCTGGGCGGTCTGGCTCTGGGAGCAGGGGCGGGCGACCACCGGCGACATCGTGCTGGTCTGCTCGCTCGGCTTCACCATCCTGCACGGAAGTCGCGACCTCGCCGTCGCGCTGGTGGACCTCACCCAGTACGTGGCGCGCCTGTCGGAGGCGCTGGCGACGCTCCTCGTCCCGCACGAGCTGCCCGACGCGCCGGGTGCCAGGCCCCTGCGGCCGGCGCGCGGCCGCGTCACCTTCCGGCAGGTGAGCTTCGCCTATCCCGGCGGGGCGGGACCGGTGCTGCGGGGCCTCGACCTCGAGATCCCGCCGGGGCAGCGCGTCGGCCTGGTCGGCCGCTCGGGCGCCGGCAAGTCGACGGTGCTCGCGCTGCTGCAGCGCTTCGCCACGCCGCAGTCCGGCCAGATCCTGGTCGACGGCGAGGACATCTCCCGCGTGACGCAGGAAAGCCTGGCGCGCAGCATCGCCGTGGTGCCGCAGGACGTGCCGCTGCTGCACCGCTCGATCCTCGCCAACATCCGCTACGGCCGACCGGACGCCACGGACGCGGAGGTGATGGCCGTCGCCGAGGCCGCCTGCTGCCGCGATTTCATCGAGGCCCTGCCGCACGGCTTCGACACGATCGTCGGCGACCGCGGCGCGAAGCTGTCGGGCGGCCAGCGCCAGCGCATCGCCATCGCCCGCGCCCTGCTGAAGGACGCGCCGATCCTGCTGCTCGACGAGGCGACCAGCGCGCTCGACAGCGAATCGGAGGCCGAGGTCCGGCGGGCGCTGGACCGGCTGATGGAGGGGCGCACCGTCATCGCGGTGGCGCATCGTCTGGCGACGCTCGGCGGCTTCGACCGCATCGTGGTGATGCACGACGGGCGGGTGGTGGACGACGGCGCCCCCGAGCTTCTGGCGCGGCGGTCGGGCCCCTACCGCGAGCTGCTCCGCCTCCAGACATTCCAGCTTGCGGAGGCGGCCTGAAGCGCCCTTGCGACGACGCTCCGGATCAGCCGCGGGCCAGGGGCGGGGGCCGAGCCGCCGCGTCAGGCCGCCGTCCTGGCGCGGCGATCCGATGCCAGGCCCTTCGGGGCGCCATCCCCGGCGTCCGGCACGCCGGCGCCCCGCATCGCCAGGGTGAACGAGGCCGGCAGGGCGAGGGCGCAGAGTGCCGCCATCACCCAGAATCCGCCGGCGCCCAGGTTCCCGTACAGCGGACCCGAGGACAGCGTCAGCAGCGCAGCGGCGAGGCCCGGGCCGAGCGAGGCGTGGACCCCGAAAGCCGTCGCCCTGAGGCGGGACGGGATCGTTTCGGCAAGCATCCGCATGGTGGCCAGGTGCAGCGCCGCGAAGGTCAGGCCGTGCAGCGCCTGGACGCCGAACTGCACCGGCAGCAGCGCCGTGTTCGCCATGACGGTCCACCGCACCACGCCCGCCGCGGCCGCCAGCGCGGCGAGGCCGACCGGGCCGAAGCGGGCGAGGAGCGGCGGCCCGATGCCGAGGAACACCACCACCTCGGAGGCCACCGCGACGGACCAGAGCATGCCGATCGCCTCGGGGGCGATGCCCGCCTCCTGCCAGCGGATCGTCGCGAAGGCGCCATAGAGGGCGTGGCTGCCCTGGATCAGCCCGGTCACGACGAGCAGCCGGAGGAACAGCGGCATCGCCAGCACCTCGCGGAGCGATCCGCGTTCGGCCTTCGCCGGGGCGGCGCTTCCCCGGGCCGGTCGGGGCGCGGCGTCGCCGCGGCCGGGCCGGGGAAGCGCCGCGACGGCCAGCGCGGCCAGCAGCAGCAGGCCGGCGTTGACCCAGATGACCGCCGCGAGGCCGGCGCCGGCGACCACCGGGCCGGCGGCGATCGCGCCGCAGACGAAGGCGGCCGAGCCGACGCCGCGGACCACCCCGTAGTCGAAGCGGCGCCGCGGTTCCTGACCGCCGCTTCCGCCCACGGCGGCGGCCGAGGCGAGGGAATCGCTCAGCGGGTTGATCGGCGCCAGCGCCACCGAGACGGCCACGCTGACGAACAGCAGCGCGACGAAGCCGTCCGCCAGCACGAAACCGCAGCCGATGAGGGCCGAGGCGAGGATCGCACCGGCGAGCACCAGGCGCGGCGCGCCGAGCCGGTCGGCGAGGGAGCCGGTGAGCGGGGCGGAGAGCAGTCGCGCCGCGGTTCCGGCGGCCAGCAGCAGTCCGATCGCCTCCGCCGACATGCCGCGTTCCGCCAGGAGGGCGGGCAGGAAGGGGCCCTCGATCCCGTATGCCGCGTAGGTCAAGGCGTAGAGCAGCATGAAGCGGGGCAGGGGGGAGCCGCCGGACGGACCCGGCGCCGTCAGGTGTCCGCCGGCCCTTGACTTGCAACCGGGCCGGTTTCCGGGCGCCGGAACTGGCGCGATGCGGCGCGCGCGTTCGATACCTTCTTTTTTTTGAAGCATCCTCTCGCGCGCTCCGCAACCAATACGAGATTTCTATGGCATGAATAGGGCGAATGAGGCAAGATTGTGGCGAAAGCGGCCGTGGCCAAGGGCGCCGGCTGATCGGCCGGTTTCGGCACGGACCGGCGTCATGCCGTGGGCTGCGCCACGCCGCGCCGGAGACGACGCGGCGTGCGCCGGCATCACGCCGCCCGCTCCGCCCGGACTCCCGATCGGCGCCGCTCCGGCGTGCTGGCGCCGCCGATCAGACGGCGCCGGCCGCGCGCAGCGCCGCCACCTGCGCCGCGTCGAGATCGAGCCAGTCGCGCAGCACCGCCTCGGTGTGCTCGCCGAGACGGGGCGGGGCCTGGGGGGCGGGCGCCGCCCCCGGCCCGAGCTTGAAGGGCAGACCGAGCAGGCGCATCGCCTGGCCGTCCTCGCGACGCGCCGTCACGGCCATGTCGTTCGCGAGCGTCTGCTCGTGCGCGAAGACGTCCTCGAGCGTGTTGATGCGGCTGACGGCGACGCCGGCGGCCTCCAGCCGGGGAATCCACTCGGCCGCCGGGGCGGAGGCGAAGGCAGCCTCGAAGATCGGCACCAGCGCGGCGCGCTCCGGCACCCGCTGCGCCGCGGTCTCGTAGCGCGGGTCGTCGCGCAGGTCGGGACGGCCGATCGCGTCGCAGAGGCGCTTCCAGGCCGCGTCATTCAGCGCGCCGGTCATGATGTAGGCGCCGTCCGCGCAGCGGAAGGCCTGGTAGGGCACGAGGTTCCACAGGCTCGAGCCCTCGCGCCGCGGCATCACCTGGCCCTCGAGCCAGCCCACCGCGTGGAAGCCGAGCAGGGAAAGCCCGGACTCCAGCAGCGAGGTCTGCACGTGCCGCCCGAACGGCCGGCCCGCCGCACGGGCGTAGAGCGCGGTCATCACGCCGCCGAAGGCGATCAGTCCGGTCGCCATGTCGATGACCGAGGCGCCGACGCGCACCGGCCCGCCGTCCGGCTCGCCGGTCACGCCCATCAGGCCGGAGAAGGCCTGCAGGATGCCGTCGTAGCCGGGCCGGTCGCGCCACGGCCCGCGCGCGCCGTAGGCCGAGACGGAGCAGAGGATCAGCCGCGGATGGCGCGCGAGCAGGCGCTCCGGCTCGACGTCGAGCTTCGCCGCGGTGCCGGGGAGGAAGTTCTGGATCAGCACGTCGGCGCGCTCGAGCAGCCGGTCGAGCAGGGCGCGGCCCTCGGGCGCGCGCAGGTTCAGCGTGATGCCGCGCTTGCCGCGGTTGACGCTGAGGAAGCTCGCGCTCTCGCGCTCCGGCCCGACCAGCGGCGCCCAGCCGCGGTTCTCGTCGCCGTCGGGCGATTCCACCTTCACCACCTCGGCGCCCATGTCGGCGAGCATCTGGCCGCAATAGGGGCCGGCCAGGACGCGGCTGAGGTCGATCACCCGGATGCCGGCGAGCGGCTTGGTGCCTGTCATCGTTGCCCCGTGTCCCTGAGCCGCCGGCGCGGGGGCGCCTCCGGCGCGCGCATCCCCGGCAGCACGACGGTGCTGGTGCGCGAGAGGTCGGGCTCGTGCTCGACGGTCTCGTAGATGAATCGGTCGCCGCGGTAAAGCGAGACGTGGCCGAACACGAACCGGCCCGTCTCGTCCACGCGCCAGCTGCGGATCCGCACCAGCGCCGCGGTGGGAGCGCAGCGCAGCAGGGTCGCGGTGGCGTGGTCGGCGTAGGCGAGGGTGATCTCGATGCGGCTCTCGCTGAGCCGCACCCGGCCGTGGTCGAGGATCAGGCGCAGCAGCTTGGTGCGCTCGTCGGCGCGCGGCGGCAGGCGCGCGTAGAGCGGCGCGGCGAGCAGCACGGCGAGCAGGGCGAAGGGCTCGTCCTCGTGCAGGTGCAGCTTGCGGACGCGGACATATTCCGGATAGCGCGGCGTCGCCACCGTTCCGAACTCGGGCGGCACCTGCTTCAGCCGGTCGCGCCCGAGGATCTGGATCGTCTGGCCGGGCGAGAGGCCGAGCCGGTCGTTGATCGCCGCGCGCAGGCCGAGATTCCCGCGCACCGGCCGTGCGCCCTCGGTGACGAAGGTGCCGCGGCCGCGGCTGGAGACGATCAGCCCGTCGGCGGCGAGCACGCCAAGCGCCTCGCGGACCGTGATGGGCGCGACCTCGTACTGCTCCGCCAGCTCCTTGATGGTCGGCAGCCGCGCCCCCGGCGCCCACTCGCCGTCGTTGATCCGGCTGCGCAGCGTGCTGGCGAGGCGGACGTAGAGCGAAATCCGGTCCAGCTCCGCCGGCGGCCGCGGCGGGGCGGCGGCGGTCATCGGCGCGTCATCCGGCCGGCGTCCTGCGCTTCATCAGCGCGTTGCGCCGGCAGATCGCGACCACCTCGCCGCGCTGGTTGACCGCGCTGTGCTCGAACTCGACGATGCCCGCGTCCTTACGCGACTTGCTCTCGCGCTTGCCGATCACGACGGTGCGGCTCTTCAGCGTATCGCCGTGGAAGACCGGCTTGGGGAAGCGCATGTCGGTCATGCCGAGGTTGGCGACGGTGGTGCCGAGCGTGGTGTCGTTCACCGTCATGCCGATCATGAGGCCCGCGGTGAACATGCTGTTGACCAGGCGCTGGCCGAACTCCGTCTGCGCCGCGAAGTGCTCGTCGAGGTGGAGCGGCTGCGGGTTCAGGGTCAGCGCGCTGAACAGCACGTTGTCCATCTCCGTGACGGTGCGCGACCAGGGGTGGTCGAACACCTGCCCGACGGTGAAGTCCTCGAAGTGCAAGCCGGCCATCTCGCTGCCCTCCCGCTGTCCACCCTCCCGCGTCTAGGCGAAAATACGCAAAGTTGCAACTTTAATTCTTTTATGCTCTAACGAGGGCTCGCAACGGAGGGACGCGCGCATGGATTTCTCCCTGACCGCGGAGCAGAAGGCGATCCGCGACAGCATCGCCCGCATCTGCGCGCAGTTCGGCGACGGCTACTGGCTCGCCCGCGACCGCGACGGCCGCTTCCCGCACGAATTCGCCAAGGCCTTCGCCGACGCCGGCTGGTTCGGCGCCACCTTCCCCGAGGAGGTCGGCGGCGCCGGCCTCGGCATCACCGAGGCCGTGATCATCATGCGCGAGGTCGGGCGGCTCGGCTTCGGCGCCTGCTCCTCGCTGCACATGAACATGTTCGGCGTCCAGCCGATCGTGAAGTTCGGTTCGCCCGAGCAGAAGCGCCGCTTCCTGCCGCCGATCATCGCCGGCACCGACCGCGCCTGCTTCGGCGTCACCGAGCCCGACGCCGGCCTCAACACCACCGCCATCCGCACCTTCGCGCGCCGCCAGGGCGACCGCTACGTGGTGCACGGGCGCAAGATCTGGACCTCCACCGCGCAGGTGGCGAACAAGATCCTGCTGCTGACGCGGACCCAGACGCTGGAGGACAGCCCGAAGCCGACGCTGGGCATGACGCTGTTCTATGCCGACCTCGACCGCAGCAAGGTGGACGTGCGACGCATCGAGAAAATGGGTCGCAACGCGGTGGACTCGAACGAGCTGGCGATTGATGGCCTGGAGGTTCCCGTCGAGGACCGCATCGGCGAGGAAGGCCAGGGCTTCCGCTACCTGCTGAGCGGCCTGAACAGCGAGCGCCTGATCGTCGCCGCCGGCTTCCTCGGCGCCGCCTCCTACGTCCTGGAGAAGGCGGCCAACTACGCCAAGGAGCGCGTGGTGTTCGGCCGCCCGATCGGCCAGAACCAGGCGATCCAGCATCCGCTCGCCGAGATCTGGATCAACATCGCCGCGGCCGAGCTGATGCTGTTCAAGGGCGCCGCGCTCTACGATTCCGGGCAGGATTGCGGCGCCGAGGTGAACGCCGCGAAGTACCTGGCGGCCGAGGTGTTCTTCAAGGCCGCGACGCGCGCCGTGCGGACCCACGGCGGCATGGGCTACGCGAAGGAGTTCCACGTCGAGCGCTACTTCCGCGAGGCTCCGCTGTCGCTCTTCGCCCCCGTGAGCCAGGAGCTGATCCTCTGCTACATCGCCGAGCGCGCCCTCGGCCTGCCGAAGTCCTACTGACGGGCGGCGCCGACATGTGGCCGATCCGTTCCCTCCTCTTCGTGCCCGCCCACCGCCGCGACTGGGTGGGCAAGGCGATCCGCCACGCGCCGGGCGCGGTCGTGCTCGACATCGAGGACTCCGTGCCGGTCGAGGAGCGGCCGCGCGCGCGCGGCCTGCTCGCCGAGGAGATCGCCGAGCTGCGCGCGGCCGGCGTCGGCGCCGTGGTCCGCCTCAACCCGTTCTCCGAGGAGACCGAGGCGGAGATCGCCGCGGCGGCCGCCGAGGGCCTCACCGCCGTGATGCTGCCCAAGGCGAGCGCGGCGGACGAGGTGCGGGCCGTGCACGACCTGCTGAGCTACCACGAGGGGCGCGCCGGCCTGCCGCGCGGCGCGGTCGCGATCCTGCCGCTGCCGGAGACGGCGCGGGGCCTGCGCGACGCGCACGCCCTGGCGAAGGCGAGCCCCCGCGTGAAGGGCATCGTCGGCGTGGTGAGCGGCCCGGTGACCGCCGACGTCGCGCGCGCCTTCGGCTTCCGCGCGAGCCTCGCCGGCACCGAGCAGCTCTACATGAACTCCAAGCTCGTGCTCGACAGCCGCGCCGCCGGCGCGCCGTACCCGATCGCCGGCGTGTTCGGCGTGCCGATCGGCGACCTGGTCGCGACGGAGGCGCTGATCCGCCGCGCGCGCGACCTCGGCTACAGCGGCGTCTGCGTCATGCACCCGTCGCATGTCGCGCTCGCCAACGCCGCCTTCCGGCCGACGCCGGAGGAGGTCGCCTACTTCGCCGGCATGCTCGCGGCCTTCGAGGAGGCCGAGCGCCGCGGCCTCGGCGCCGTGACCTACCAGGGCGCGATGGTGGACTACGCGATGCTGCCCCTCGCGCGCGAGGTGGTCGAGGAGGCGCGGCGCCTCGGCATGGTGGGCGGTTGAGTGACCCGCGCCGGACCGGCGAGCCTTGCCGGAACCGGCGGCCGCCCGCTGTCCGGGGCGGATTGCGCGTCGCGATCGGACGCAGCGCCGGGCGGTCGTGCCAGGCGGGCGCGCTGTCGCCGCGGGCGGGATCGTCGGAAGCGCCGGAATCTTGACATGATCCGGGGCGGCCTTGACAGTCGGCAGCGACAGCCGCGTCGGGCGACCGCAGGAGGGAAACCATGGCGCAGCCGCAGGCGGAGGCAGTGACCGCGCGTCTTCCGACGCCGGCGCGCCGGACTGCGCCCCCGCGCTCGGTGCGGATGCCGCCCGCTGCCGGCCGTGCGTGCCGCGCGGCTCCCGGAGCCACTGCAGCAGCGGAGGGATGAGCCCGATGCGCCTCGGCCAGGCAGAAGCGACGCGCCCCACCACGCGCCTGCGCATGCTCCTCGCGGGGAAGCGGCCCCTTGTCGTGCCCGGCTGCTACAATGCGCTCTCGGCGCGGATCCTCGAGCATGTCGGCTTCGAGGCGGTTTACATGTCGGGCTACGGGACGTCGCTCTCGCTCCTCGGGCTCCCCGACGCGGGGTTCGCGACCCTCACCGAGATGGCGATGAACGCGCGCCTGATCGCGGGCGCGGTGCGGGCGCCGGTGATCGCCGACGCCGACAACGGCTACGGCAACGCCATCAACGTGGTCCGCACCGTGGAGGAGTTCGTGCGGGCGGGCGTCGCGGGGATCCACCTCGAGGACCAGGTGGCGCCCAAGCGCTGCGGCCATGTCGCGGGACGGGAGGTGGTCAGCCGGCGCGAGGCGGTGCTCAAGATCCGCGCCGCCGTCGCCGCGCGGGACGCGCTGGACCGCGATTTCGTCATCGTCTCCCGCACCGATGCGCGGGGCGCGCATGGCGGCTCTCTGGACGAGGCCATCTGGAGGGCGAACGCGGCGCTCGACGCCGGGGCCGACCTCGCCTTCGTGGAAGGCCCCGTGGACCGGGCCGAGGTCGAGCGCATCTGCCGGGAGGTCCGGGGCCCCGTCTTCTACAACATGACCGGCATCTCCCCGCGGCTCTCGGAAGCGGAGATGGCCGGGCTCGGCGTCGCGGTCTGCATCCTGCCGGGCCAGGCGATGCGGGCGACGATGATGGCCGTCCACGACTTCGCCCGAGCGGTCCGGGAGCGTGGCACCATGGCCGAGCTCGAGCTCGACGCCGCCTTCAAGGCGCACCCGCTGGGCGACATGCACGGCTTCGCCGGCTTCGATCGCGTGCGCGAGCTGGAGGCCGCCTTCCTGCCGCCGGAGGCCCAGGAGAAGTACGCAGACACGCTCGGCCACATGCCGAGATCATCCGCCGGGCGCTGAGGTCGCGACGCCCCGGCGGCGTCGGCGCCCCGAAGACATGGGAGGACCGGACATCATGAAGCGTCGTCAGCTCCTCGCGACGGCCACGGCGGCGGCAGGATCGCTGGCGGTCGGCACCGCCGCTGCCGAGAGCTGGCCCGGCCCGCGCGACCGCATCCAGCTCGTCGTGCCGTTCAATCCCGGCGGCTCGGCCGACCGCATGGCGCGCAGCATCGCCCAGTTCCTGCCGGAGGAGCTGGGCGGCACGCCGGTCTCCGTGGTGAACCGGCCGGGCGCATCGGGCGCGACGGGTGCGGCCTGGTTCACGCGGCTGCGCGACGACGGCTCCAACTTCCTGGTGATGCAGGCGATCCCGTTCCTCGCGAACGCGATCCTGCAGCTGAACGCCCCGATCAAGTGGGAGGACTTCCAGGTCCTCAACGTCCAGTGGGTCGACTACGCCATCGTCGCCGTGCCCAAGGACAGCCCCTACCGCTCGCTCCGGGATCTGGTCGAGGCGATCCGGGCGCGTCCCGGCACGGTCTCGACCGCCGTCATGCGGGGCAGCGGCGCCTACATCCAGCACATGATCCTGCTCGACAAGCTGGGCCTGCCGCGCGACGCCATCCGCTACGTGACGTACGACGGCGGAGGCCCGGTGCGCACGGCCGTCGCCGGCGGCCATGTGGACATGACGATCGTCGCGGCCCAGGGCTCGCGCGGCATCAGCGACCGGATCCGGGCGCTCGCGGTGGTCGACGACACCCCCGCGCCGGAGTGGGAGGCGCCGATGGTGAACGACGCCTTGCGCGAGCACTTCGGCTTCACCATGCCCCTGGTCAGCAACTACACGGTCTCGCTGATCGCCCACCGCACCTTCGGCGAGAAGCATCCGGATCGTCTCGCCCGCTTCCTCGAAGCCTACCGCCGCATGCTCGACCGGCCGGACTACCGCGAGTTCGCCGAGAAGGGCGGCTTCGACGCCACCTGGAGGGGCCCCGAGCGGAGCGCGGAGATGGTCAACGCCGCCTTCGAGACGCTGCGCGCCTACGAGGCCGGCGGGCGCAGCTAGGCGCGCCGCGCGGCCGGGGGGCGCATGAACGCGAGGTCCAGGATCAGCGAGGGCGCGCTCCTGCTCCTGATCGCGCTCTTCGCGGCGTGGCTGGCGTTCGACGCGGCGGCGCGGTCGCGGGCGCTCGAGAACCTCGTGCTCATCGTCCCGGGGGCGATCCTCACCGTCGCGGTCGCCGCCGGGCTGATCGCGGCGACGCTCATGCGCCCGCCCGCCGCGGGCGCGGCCGCGCCGCCTGCAGGATCCGGACGCCAGGTGGCCGGCCTCCTCGCCCTCCTGGTCCTCCTGCTCCTCGGGCTCGAGACGGTCGGCTTCGACCTGGCGAGCTTCCTCTTCCTGCTCGGCGCGGCCCGGCTGCTCGGCGAGCAGCGCCCGCTGCCCCTCCTGATCTTCGCCGCGGGCCTGACGGCCGCGGTCGTGACGTCGCTGCGGTTCTTGCTGCCCTTCCCGATGCCGACCCTCGTCCTCTAGGGGCCGCGATGCTCGACCTGATCGCCCTGGGCGCGGCCGCAGACCTCCTGGCGTCGTCCTGGAGCCCCTGGCTCGTGGTTCCGCCGGGGCTGCTGATCGGCCTGATCTTCGGCGCGATCCCGGGACTTTCGGTGCCGATCGCGATGGCGGTCCTCCTCCCGGTGACCCTGTACCTGGACTTCCTGTCCGCCATCCTGCTGCTGACCTCCGTCTTCACCGGCGGCGGCTTCGGGGCCGCCATACCGGCGATCCTGATGAACGTGCCCGGCAGTTCCTCCGCGGTCGCCACCACCTTCGACGGCTACCCCCTGGCGCGGCAGGGGCGGCACAGTTACGCGCTGGGCCTTGCCCTCGCCGCCTCCTGCGTCGGCAGCGCGGCCGGCTACCTGCTCCTGCTCCTGGTCGTCGGCTGGATCGCGGACGCGGTGCTGCAGCTCGGCCCGCTCGAGATGTTCGCGATCGCGGTCTGGGGGCTCACCCTGATCGCGGTGCTGAACGAGAGCTCGGTCGCCAAGGGCCTTCTGGCCGGCCTTCTCGGCGTGATGATCGGCATGATCGGCATGAGCGCGCAGGGCGACATGCGGGGCACCTTCGACACGCTGGCGCTGGTGGACGGCGTGCCGAAGATCCCGGCCCTGATCGGGCTGTTCGCCGCCTCCGAGATGTTCCGGCTGATGCGCAGCGAGTACATCGTCGCCGATGCCTCCCGCCGGAAGCCCGAGTTCGGGCAGATCCTCGCCGGCGCGCGCGATGCCTTCCGCTATCCCGCCGTGCTGGTGCGCGGCTCCCTGATCGGCATCGGCGTGGGCGCGATCCCCGGCGTCGGCGCCGCCGTCGCCAACCTGCTCTCCTACGCCGAGACCAAGCGCCGCGCGGCCGACCGGGCGAGCTTCGGCAAGGGCAATCCGCGCGGCGTCGCCGCCTCGGAGGCAGCCAACAGCAGCTCGGAAGGCGGCTCGGTCGCTACGCTGCTCGCGCTCGGCATCCCGGGGGGCAGCGCGACGGCGGTGATGCTCGGCGCCTTCGCGATGCACAACGTCACCGGCGGGCCGCGCTTCATCGCCGACAACATGGACCTCGTCTACGCCATCATCCTGGGGAACCTGGTCCAGGTGGTCCTGCTCGCCGCCATCGGGCTCGGCTTCCTCTTCGTGGCCGCGGGGCTGGTGCGCGTGCCGGTCCGCTTCCTGGTGCCGGGCGTCCTGTTCGTCGCGCTCCTCGGCTGCTTCTCCATCACCGGCGACATGACGGGGCCGATCACCATGGTCGCCTGCGCCGCACTGGGCTTCTGGCTGCGCGAGCACGACTTTCCCGTGGCCGCGGTGGTCATCGGCCTGCTGCTCGGCCCGACGGTGGAGGCGGAACTGCTGCGCTCCATACAGCTCTCGGGCGGCGACCCCGCCTTCGTGCTGACCCGTCCGATCGCGGTGGTCATCCTGCTGCTGCTTGCCGTGTCCTTCCTCTATCCGCTGCTCAGGCGGCGCTCCCGGCTCCGGGCCCCGGCCGCCGACATCGCCGGCTGACCGGGCGAGGGGAACGGCATTCCCGGTCGTCCGAGACGGCAGGCGCTTCGCCGCCTGCCGTCGGGGTGTCGTCCGCTCTGCGACAGGGACGTTATGCGCCGTGCGATACGGTGCCTGAGCCGCATCGAGGGCAGCCGGAGCCTGGACGCCGAGGAGGAGGTCCGACTGGCGGCGGCGATGCGCGCGCCTGGCATGACGGTGGCGGCAGCCTCGCGCCTCCCCCCGTCAGGCGGCCCGGCCCCCATTCGCGGTCTTGTCCCTGGCGCCGCGCCGGCCGGCGGGACGGCGTCGAGGCCGATGCGGCAACGATCGAAATGTGCCGCCGATCACCCGGCCGGCGCCGATCGTGCCTTCCGATCCTCGGATCCGGCGCTTCCCTGGAGGCCCGCGTGCACCTATCCTGCCGTGGCGGCACTTCGCGGGCCGTGCGCGACGGCATCGCCGCGCCACAGGGGGAAGGGTCCGCACGGCATGGCAGAGGACCGCACGGGCGGCAGCTATCCCGGCCTCTTCTCCCCGGTCGCGGTCGGGCCCCGCACGCTGCGCAACCGCATCGCCCTGGCCGCGACCCTCACCAACTACGGCGCCGGCAACCGCGTGACCGAGCGCTGGATCGGCTTCCTCGCCGAGCGCGCGAAGGGCGGCGCGGCGCTGATCATCAGCGAGGTGATCGCGGTGGACCGCGACGCCATCGCCCATCCCGCCATCGTCACCGGCTTCGAGGCCGCGAACGAGGAAGGCTTCCGCCGCGCCGCGGAGGCGGTGGAGGGCGCCGGCGCCTGCCTCCTCGGCCAGCTCTGGCACCCCGGCCGGCAGCAGCTCTGGGCGCCGGTCCGCTCGCCCAAGGGCGTCTCGCCGGAGCCCGATCCGTATAGCTGGACCGTGCCGCACGTCATGGACACGGCCGAGGTCCGCCGCGTCGTCGCCGCCTATGTCGCGGCCGCCGAACGCCTGCACCGCTGCGGCTTCGGCGGCGTCGAGCTGCACGGCGCCCACGGCTACCTCATCGGCCAGTTCCTCTCCCCCTCGTCCAACACGCGCGAGGACGAATACGGCGGCGACCTCGAGGGCCGGATCCGCTTCGTCGTCGAGATCGCGGAGGGCGTGCGCCAGCGCTGCGGCCCCGGCTTCGTCGTCGGCCTGAAGATGCCGGGCGACGAGGGCGTGCCGGGCGGCATCGGCCCGGAGGAGGCCGCGCGCATCACCGCCGCGCTCCGCGCCCGCGACCTCCTCGACTACTACGCCTACAGCCAGGGCAATTTCAGCCTGAGCCTGGAGAACCACGTGCCGGACATGCACTTCCGGCGCGCGCCGTTCCTCGACATCCACCGCCGCCTCCGCCCCGCCGCCGGCGGACGCCCGGTGATGGCCCTCGGCCGCATCGCCACCCCCGAGGAGGCGGAGCGGGCGCTGCGCGAGGGCGCGGGCGACCTGATCGGCCTCTCCCGCGCCCTGATCGCCGACGCCGACTGGCCGGAGAAGGCGCGCACCGGCCGCGCCGCGGCGATCCGCCCCGCCACCTACGACAACGTCGCCTGGGGCGAGGTCCACGCCGGCAAGCCGCTGGAGGAGATCCACAACCCCCAGCTCGGCCGCCGCGGCGAATCCGGCTGGCGCCCCCCGCGCGCCGCGCGCCCGCGCCGCGTCGCGGTGGTGGGCGCCGGCCCCGCCGGCCTGCAGGCCGCCTGGATCGCGGCGGCGCGCGGCCACGCGGTGACGCTGTTCGGCGCCGGCCCCTCCCCGGGCGGCAAGCTGCGCGTCGAGGCGGGGCTGCCCGGGCGCGCCGAATACGCGCGTCTCATCGCCTGGCTCGGCGACCGGCTGCGCGCGGAGGGCGTGGCGCTGCGCCTCGGCCGCCGCGCCGACGCGGCGATGCTGCGCGACGCCGGCGCCGAGGCCGTGGTGCTCGCCACCGGCGCCGCCCCGCGCCGGCCGCCGGGCTTCGCGGGGGAGGGGCAGGCGGCGCGCGACTGGGCCGCGGCGCTGCCGGCGGTGCCCGCCGCGAGGCACCCCGGCGCCGCCGTGCTCTTCGACATGGACCAGACCGCCGCCACCTACGCCGTCGCGGACGCCCTGGCCGAGCGCTACGCGCGCGTCGTGCTGCTGACCCCGCGCACCCAGCTCGCCCGCGGCGTGAACCACTGCAGCGCCATCGGCGTCCACCGCCGCCTGCACACGCGGGGCGTGGAGATCGTTCACGCCGCGCAGCCCGTGCGCCGCGAGGGCGGGCGCCTGACCTGGCGCAACGTCTTCACGGGCCGCGAGGCCGCGACCGACGACGTCGCCCTCTTCCTCTGGTCCACGCCGCGGGTGGCCGAGGACTCGCTCGCCGCGCCGCTCCGCGCGGCGGGGCTGGAGGTGCGGCTCGCCGGCGACTGCCTCGCGCCGCGCGACCTGCTCTGCGCGATCCACGAAGGCGAGGCCGCGGCCCTGGCGCTGTGACCCGCCACGCGACGATAGGGAGGAACTAGGCATGACCCACAGGATCACCCGCCGCGCGGCGCTGGCCGGCGGCCTCGCCGGACTCGCCGCCCCCGGCCTCGCGCAGGCGCAGGAGCGTCCGCCGAACTTCCCCGTCCGCCCCATCGAGATGATCGTCCCCTACCCCGCGGGCGGCGGCGTGGACATCACCGCCCGCACCCTGGCGCAGGAGGCGGGCCGCGTGCTCGGCCACGAATTCCGCGTCCAGAACCGCGTCGGCGGCGCCGGCCTCGTCGGCCACACCTACATGGCGAAGAGCGCGCCGGCCGACGGCCATTCCGTCGGCGTCACCGCGAATCCGTTCTTCTTCCTCGACTTCCTGACCCGGGAGGGGCAGTTCTCGGCCGAGGACGTGAAGCCCGTCGTCGGCATCAACTTCTCGCCCATCCTCTGGGTGTCGCGCACCGCCTCCCCGCTCGGGCGGCTCGACTTCGACGGCGTGATCGAGGAGGCGCGCCGCCGCCCGGGCGAGCTGAAGGTCGGGATCACCCCCAACAACGCCTTCCAGTTCGTGACCGAGATCGTCGAGCGCCAGAAGGGCGTGCGCATGACGCACGTGCCCTTCCAGGGCGGCCGCCCCGGCGTCACCGCCCTCCTCGGCGGCAACATCGACCTGACCAACTGCTTCTACGAGGAGGTGGAGCCGCAGCTCCGCGCCGGGGAGCTGAAGGCCCTCGCCGTCTCCGACGACCGCCGCTTCGAGCCGCTGCCCGACGTGCCGAGCATGGTGGAGCGCGGCGTGCGCATGCCGGGGGGCGTCTGGGGCGCCAACCGCTTCGCCATCGTCCCGCGCGCCACGCCGGAACCGATCCGGCGCTACCTCGAGGCCGGCCTGCTCCGCACCCTGCGCGATCCCCAGTCGGTGGAGGCCTTCACCAAGGTCGGCATCCTGCTGCGCCCGGCCGACGCGGCGGAGACGGAGCGCGTCTTCGGCTCCACCAGGGAGACGCTGATCGCCTTCCTCACCGAGACCGGCCGCCCGGTCCGGCGCTAGCCCGTGGGCGCAGGCGGCGGCGTGGCGCGGCTCGCCATCCTTCTCCTGCTCGCGGGGGTGGTGGGCGCGCTCGGCTGGCTGTCCCTCGGCATCGCGGGAGGCGCCGGGCTCTACCCGCGGATCGTGATCGGGGCGGCGCTGATCCTGCTCGCGGCGACGGCGGTCGCGGAACTCCGTCGCCGCCCCGCGCTCGGCGAGGCCGATCCCGAGCTGGCCGCGCTCGTCTCCGCCTCGGGCGGCGGCGCGGGGCGGACGATCGGCTTCCTCGCGGTCTGGCTCGCCCATCCGCTGGCGATGCCGGTGGCGGGCTTCCTCCTCGCCACGACGGCGGCGCTGGCCGCCTCGCTGCTGCTGCTCGGCGCCCGGCGCCGGTGGCTGGCCGTGCTCGGCGCCTGCGTCTTCACCCTGCTGCTCTCGCTGGCCATGCGCCTCGTCATCTACGTCCCCGTGCCGGCGGTCGGCCTGGACGAGGCCTTGGACCGCCTGCTCTTCGCCCTCCGGGCGGGCCGGGGCTGAGGGCGATGCTGGACGGCGTCCTCGCCGCCCTCGCGCCCGCGGCGCTCGCCTTCGGCGTCGTCGGCGTGGTGGTGGGCATCGTCTTCGGCGCCATCCCCGGGCTGACGGCGACGCTCGCCATCGCCCTCTTCGTCCCGGTGACCTTCGCGATGGAGCCCGCGAACGGGCTGATCATGCTGGGCGGCATCTATGCCGGCGCGATCTTCGGCGGCAGCATCTCCGCCGTCCTCATCAACGTGCCGGGCACGCCCGCCTCGATCATCACGGGCTGGGAGGGCCACGCCATGGCGCGCCAGGGCCAGGCGCCCTACGCGCTCGGCCTCGCGGCGGTGAGTTCGGGCGTGGGCGGGCTGGTCTCGGCGCTGGTGATGCTGTTCCTCGCCCCGGTGGTCGCGCGCCTCGCCCTCACCTTCGGCCCGGCGGAGTTCGTCGCGCTGCTCGTCTTCAGCCTGGTGGTCGTGGTGGTGATGCTGGAGACGCCGCTGGCGCGCAACCTCGCGGGCTGCGCCATCGGCCTCGCCCTCGGCACCATCGGGCTCGACCCGGTGAACGGCGTGCCGCGCTTCACCTTCGGCGTGGCCGACCTCGCTTCCGGCCTCAACCTGGTGGCCGTCCTGATCGGCTTCTTCTGCATGACCCAGGCGCTGGTGCTGGCGCGCGAGGCCGCGCAGGGCGCGCGGCGGGTCGAGCTCGCCTTCGGCGGCGTGCGGGGCGCCTGGCGCGTGCTGGCGACCGTCGTCAGCCACTTCCGGACCTATCTTCGCGCCTGCTCGGTCGGCCTCTTCCTCGGCGTCATGCCGGCGATCGGGCCCGAATCCACCCCCTTCGTGGCGCATGCCGTCGAGAAGCGCTTCTCGCGCGAGCCGGAGCGGTTCGGCCGCGGCTCGCCGGCCGGGCTGCTGGCGGCGGAGGCCTCGGTCAGCGCCAATGTCGGGGGTTCGCTGATCCCGCTGCTCTCGCTCGGCATTCCGGGCAGCGGGGCGGCGGCGATGTTCATCGGCGCGCTGACGCTGCACGGGCTGCGCCCGGGGCCGCTGCTGTTCACGGAACGCGGCGACGTGGTCTATGCCTTCCTCGGCGGCTTCGTCGTGGCGAACCTTGCGATGATGCTGATCGGCCTCTTCGCCATTCGCTACTTCGCCGTCGCGCTGCTGGTGCCGAAGGGGGTGATCGCGAGCTTCGTCGCCCTGTTCTCGCTCTTCGGCGCCTATGCCGTGAACAACTCCCTCTTCGACGTCGGCGTGATGTTCGCGGCGGCGGCGCTGGCGCTGGCGCTGCGCGCCGTGTCCATCCCGATCCTGCCGGTGGTGCTGGCGTTGATCCTCGGCGGCCTGCTCGAGGAGAACCTGGTCGTCTTCGCCATCACGGTGCCGACCCTGGAGGCGCTGCTGGCGCGGCCCATCGCTGTGGCGCTGTTCGCCGTGACGGCGCTGATCCTGGCCTTGACCGTCTGGCGCCGCGTCCCGGGACACCCCCGCTTCGGCTGAAGCGCGAAGCCGCGTCGCGTCGTGTGACCGCGAAGGGAAGCGCACTTGACGGGCAAGGTTCCTTCTGCGGCCCGGCAGGATGGACATATCCCCCCGGTGACGGCCGCCCACCGTGATTGGATTGAACCTGCCTTGTGATCCTGCGGGCGTTCTTTGAAGCGCCGCTCATACGCCCGGCGTTATAGGCAGACCTGTGCCATGGTCGCGAGGCGATGGCGGTGATGAGGGTGGGCTGGCTGGCGAGGGGGTTCCAGGCGTCGGCGCCGGCATCGAGGATGGCATCGCGGGTGGCGTGGCCGCGGCTGGTGGGCTCGTTCGCCTTAAGCGGGCCCGGATGGTCGTGACGGGGTTCCGTTCCGGCTGTTATCACGGCACCGTGATTTAATGGAGCGATTCCAGCAGACGTTTCCCGCGCTGGTGCTTGGCAAGGATGGTGTCGGCGGGCGCGGT
>NZ_BMKS01000013.1 GCF_014644455.1 Caldovatus sediminis
CGTCGCTCACTGCTGCCATCACTGGAACAGCCTCGTCGATCAGCCATGGCGCATCATGTCCATCGGCCTGCGCGAATGGGCTCATGGGTTCTGATCAGTGGAAGTTGGTATAAGCGCTGGAAGAACGGCCTCGTCGCCGCGCTTACGGCAGGGCCGGAGACGAGGGTATTCGAGGTATCCTATCACCCGTCTGTCGACGGACCCTGATCCGGATCCAGTGGATGCGGATGGCGACCGCGGCGGAGCCGCGCCGGCCGGCAGGCTGTGGCAGCCTGTGTCAGGGCAGCGGCTCCGCCGCGACCTGATGCACCCGCCAGGACCCGGCGGGGCGCGGGCTCTGTCCGGAGCTTCCGGGAGCGTCGGTCCGGCTTGCGTTCGGCGCCGATCCCCGCCTCCGCGTTCGCGCGCACCCCTGCGCGTCGCTCCGGACTGTCGCGGTCCCACGGTGGGACCGGGGAAAGGGCCGTCTGGAGCCACTCGAGGAGCGCCCTCACCCGGGGCACGCCGAGGCGGGCCTCCGGCACCAGCGCCTTGATCCACATCTCCGAGATCGGGAACTCGGGCAGCACCGGCACCAGTTCGCCAGCCTCCAGGGACGACGCTGCGACGTAGCGGGACAGCATCGCGATGCCGTTGCCGCGCCGGGCGGCGGCCAGCAGCACCTGCAGGTCGTTGGCGTTCAGCTTCGCTTGGATGTCGACGATGATCGGCCCCTTGCCGCCGTCGAACGACCACTGCGTGCCCGTCGGCGAGAAGTTGAGGCAGTCGTGCGTCGCCAGGTCGCGCGGATGGCGCGGGACGCCGCGCCGCCGGAGATAGTCCGGCGCTGCGCAGACCACGCGGCGCAGCGGGCAGAGCGGCACCTCGACGATGCCGGGATGGAGGACCGGCGCGGAGCCGATGGCGATGTCGAAGCCCTCCTCGAGCGGGTTCGCCGGCCGATCCATCACGCAGACGTCCAGGTCGATGCCGGGATGCGCCCGCTGGAACCCGCCGAGCATCTCCCCCAGGTGGAGAATGGTGAGCGAGGTCGGTGCCTTGACGCGGATCCGCCCCTGGAGCGCCGGCCGCCGCTCCGCTGCCGTCTCCACCAGGTGGTCGAACTCGCCGACGATGCGCTGGATGCGCGACAGGGCGGCGCGCCCGAACTCGGTCAGCCGCACCGCCCGCGTCGAGCGGTGGAACAGCCTCCGCCCCAGCCGCCACTCGAGCTGGTCGACGCGCTTGGCGATGACCGAGGGCACCACACCCGCCTGTCGTGCCGCGGCGGAGAAGCTCCCGTGATGCGCGGTCGCGAGGAACGCCCGGAGGACCAATAAGCCGTCCATCACCTTTCGCGGCCGGGAAAAGATGCCTCCACGCTTCGTACCATTCCGCACACTTGGGAACAAGCTTAGGGAATCGCCGAACCACGACGGCTGCGGGGAGCGAAGCGCATGGAGGATGGGCACGGCGCAACGGCATCGGGCTCGGAGGTGTCTCCCACCCTTCTCGAGGAGCGCCTCCACACCCCGGTGGCCGGGCGATACGAGGTCATCGTCGCGGGCGGCGGCGCCTCCGGCCTCGTCGCCGCGGTCGCGGCGGCGCGGGCCGGGGCGAGGACGCTGCTCGTCGAGCAGCAGGGCTGCCTCGGCGGGACGGCGACCGCATCCTACGTCGCCCAGTACATCGGGTTCTTCAACCACGACGTGCAGGCGGTCTGGGGCCTCCCGCTCGAACTCACCCGGAGGATCGTGCAGGCCGGGGGCAGCGAGGGCTTTGCCCGCTACATCCTGGCGGAAGCCTCGGCCAGCCCGATCGAGATCCGCAACTTCCCGTTCAACCCCGAGGTCGTCAAATGGGTCGCCGACGACTGGGCCGCGGAGACAGGCGTCGAGGTCCTGCTGCGCTCCAGCGTCGTCGGCCCGGTGATGCGCGAGCGCCGCGTCGAGGGGCTGGTGGTCGAGGACATAGGCGGCCGGCGCGCCTACCTCGCGCCGGTCGTGGTGGACGCCACCGGCGACGCCGCGGTCGCCGCGAAGGCGGGCGTCGAGATGCAGGCGGACCTCGAGGGCGGGCGCGGCATGCGCCAGCCGCACAGCCTGGTGTTCCGGCTCTCCAACGTGGACGTCGCGCGGTTCCGCGCCATCCCGCGCGAACGGAAGCGCGCCATCGCGCTCGAGGGCGTGCGGCGCGGCGAGCTCTACTGGGAGAGCCTCTCCTTCATGAGCACGCCGGGCGGGACGGACGCGATCTGCCTGATGAGCCGCATCCGCGGGCTCGATCCGCTCGACCCCGTGCAGGCCTCGGAGGCCGAGCGGGCCGGGCGGCGGCAGGTCCGCGGCATCGTCGAGTTCCTGCGGCGCGAGGTGCCCGGCTTCGAAAAGGCGCTGATCGCCGGCATCGCCGCGCGCGTCGGCGTGCGGGAGTCGCGGCGCATCCGCGGCCAGTACGTCCTGACGCAGGAGGACATCCTCGGCCAGGTGGCCTTCGAGGATTCCGTCGCGCTCGGCAGCGGTCCCATGGACATCCACGACCCCGGCGGCACCGGCATCCAGCTCTTCATGCCGCCGGCGCCGTTCGAGATCCCGATGCGTTGCCTGGTGCCGCGGGACGTCGAGGGTCTCCTGGTCACCGGCCGCAGCATCTCGGCCACCCAGGAGGCGAACGGCGGCGCCCGCCACATGGCGACGGCGATGGCGCTCGGCCAGGCGGCCGGCGCCATGGCCGCGCTCGCCGCGCGCGGCGCGAACTCCACCCGCTCCATCCCGGCCGGCGCCGTGCAGGCGCTGCTGCGGCGCGAGGGTGCCGCCTACAAAGTCGGCGACGCCGTGACCCGCTCCGCTGCGGCGCCGGCCACCGCCTGAAGGCCGCCGGCGCGCGATCCGACCGACCATCCGCACCGACAGGAGGCGAACCAGACCATGACCACCCTTCGCCGCGAAGCCAAGGCCGAGAATGGGCGCCGTGCCGTCCTGGGGCTGCTGGCCACGGCCGTTCCGGCGCTTGCGCACCGTTCCGCACAAGCCACCGCCGCGTGGCCGTCTCGGCCGGTGCGGATCATCGTGCCGTTCGCGCCCGGCGGCCCTTCGGACGGCATGGCGCGGCTGCTGGCCGAGGCCCTGTCGCCGCTCTCCGGCCAGCCCGTCATCGTCGAGAACCGCCCGGGCGCGGGGAGCGTGGTCGGCTCCACCGCGGCCGCGCAGGCGAACGACGGCCACACGCTGCTCATGGCCAGCATGAGCCACGTGGTGAACCCCAGCCTCTACCCCAATCTTCCGTATGATCCCCTGAAGGATTTCGCGCCCATCGGCCTGGTCTCCACCACGCCGCTGGTGGTCGTGGTCGGCGCGAACTCGCCGCTGCGCAGCCTGCGCGACCTGATCGCCGCGGCGCAGGCGCAGCCCGGCCGGCTCAGCTACGCCTCCGCCGGCAACGGCACGATCAACCACCTTGCGGCCGAGCTGTTCAAGCTCCGGGAGCAGGTGGACCTCGTCAACGTCACCTACCGCGGCGAGGGCGCGCTGCTGCCAGACCTGATCACGGGCACGGTGACGGTCGGGTTCCTGAACCTCCTGGCGCCGCTGCCGCTGCTGAGGGACGGGCGCCTGCGGGCCCTCGCCGTCACCACCGAGACTCCGCTCCCCATGCTGCCGGGCGTGCCGTCGATGCGTGCCCAGGGCGTCGAGGGCTTCGAGGATATTGCCCCGTGGTGGGCCCTGGTCGCGGCCCGCGGGGTGCCGGAGGCGGCCCTCGACGACCTCGACGCCAGGCTCGCCGGGCTCCTGAAGCAGCCGGCGTTCCGCGAGCGCATGCTGTCCTATGGCATGTTCCCCGCCGACGTGCGCCGGGCCCAGCTCAACGCCTTCTTCGAGGCGGAGGCGCGGCGCTGGGGCGAGGTGGTGCGCCGCGCCGGCATCCGCGCCGATTGAGGTGACGCTCCGCGGGGTCTGGTCCGGACCGAACGCTTCGGATGGCGGCGACCAGACCTCCGCGAGGCGGGCAGGCGTCGGGCGCCCTGCCGCGCGGCTGCGCCGCCGCCGTGGCTGGACCCCGGGGCGGATTCCCCGATCTTTCGTTGCCGGTCGGCCGGCGCGGGGCGGCCTCGATCGCGCCGAGCCCGGCGGCGCGGGCGATCCTGACCATGTGCGCGGTGCCCTTGCCGCCCGGAACGGCGACGACGGGGCCTGGTCGGCCCCGCTCGGCATCCGCGCGTTGCGCCCGTGCCCGGCAGCCGGCCGGGGCCCGTCGAGGTGCCTGTCAACGCGGCAGGGCTCGGTGCGGATGCCGGCCGTGCCGCCGGGGCCGCGGATCAGCACGCCAAAGGAGTGCCTGGCGTGCGGGCGGCCGAGGGTGAAGCGCAACAGCGGCCGATCGGCGAAGTCGCGGCCGCAACGGACCAGTACCCGGCGGGCAACCGGCCCATCCTGCCCGCCGAGCACCGCGTCCTTCGCACGTAACCCGTTGTTTTGATTGGTCGGAGTGAGAGGATTCGAACCTCCGGCCCCTGCGTCCCGAACACAGTGCTCTACCAGGCTGAGCTACACTCCGGCGCCGGGAGGGTCCGCGTGCGGCCGGCCATATAGCGCCGGGCGCGCGCGGGGGCAAGGCGCGGCACGTCCGGCGGATGTCGCCGGACCGGCGGACGCCGGGCTGGGCCGAACCCGCTGCGGCGGCCGCTCCGGGCCCGTGCGGGGTGCGCCACGTCCTTGGTCAGAGCCGCGTCTCGGCGGCCGCGGTCTCGGTCTCCATCACGCCGAGCAGCGCCAGCGCCGACGGCACGTCGGGCGCGAGGGTGAACAGGTTCCGGTGCTCGGGCGAGGCGAAGCCCATGCCGATCACCGACTCGATCAGCGCGACCAGCGGCGCGGCCCAGCCGCCGACGTCGAGCAGCAGGATCGGCTTGGCGTGCAGGCCGAGCTGGCGCCAGGTGACGATCTCCAGCGTCTCGTCCAGCGTGCCGAGACCGCCGGAGAGCACCACGAACGCATCGGCAAGCGCGAACATCCGCGCCTTTCGCGCATGCATGCTGTCGGTGACCTCGAGCCGGGTGAGGCCGGCGTGCGGCCGTTCGATCCGGGACAGGAAGTCCGGGATCACGCCGAGCACCTTGCCGCCCTCGGCGAGGGCGGCGTCGGCGACCGCACCCATCAGCCCGATGCTGCCGCCGCCATAGACCAGGGTCAGCCCGGCGCGGGCAAGGCCGCGGCCGAGGGCCTCGGCGGCGGCCCGGTGGGCAGGATCGTGGCCGAAACGGCTGCCGCAGAACACGGCGACGGAGCGGATGGGTTCGATCATGACAGAAGGGCGACCTCGATGGCGGCTAACGCGCCATCCTTCCACGGGTCGCGCCGCCGGCGTGACAAACGCGCGTGGCTCGCATACGAATTATGCGCGACCATGCGCGGTCCCATGATCCGCACGGCATGGATCGGTGTGAATGGGGGAGGCGGGTGAACAGAACGATGGGCTGGACCCTCGCGGTCGTGATGACGGCGGCTGGAGGTGGTACGGCTGTCGCGCAGCCGCCGCCGCAGGACCTCGGCGCCGAGCGCCGTGCGCTGATGCGCCAGCAGCTGCAGGCGGTCCGCGCCATCGCGCCGGTGGCGCAGGGTGGCGGCGAACCGCAATCGGTTCGGGAGCAGGCGGAATCGCTGGTCGCGACCGGCCGGCGGAAGCTCGAGCTGTTCCCGCCCGGCAGCGACCGCGACGACGACCGCGCGAGGCCGGAAATCTGGACCCACCGCGCGGAATTCGACCGTGCCGGACAGGCCCTGGTCGAGGCGGCCGAACGTCTCGCCGCCGCGGCGGCGGCGGGCGACCGCGCCGCCTTCCAGCCGGCCTTCCAGGCGACGACCGCCGCCTGCGGCGCCTGCCACGAGCGGTTCCAGTTCCCGCAACGGCGGTAGGGCGGAGCGCGGACGGCCGGGCGCGCGGATCGCGCTGCAAACGGCGGCTCGGCCGTTGCACCGAGCGCGGCCGAGCGAAAACGGTCCTGGCGCCCGGCTGACGGGCCGCCTCCGCCTCAGGGCTGGCCGAAGCGCCACAGCGCGACGGCCAGCCCTGCCGCGACGGCCAGCAGGGCCGCGGCGCGCCCGGGGTGGCCCATGCGCGGCTCGGCACGCCGCTCCGCCGGGACCAGCATTGTCCCCGTGATCATCGGGCCGACCAGGTTCCGCCCGAGCAGCAGCCGGTACAGCGCGATCGCCGCGACGTGCAGCGCGATCGCCGCCAGCAGCACATCGGCCAGGCGCTGGTGCAAGCCGGTGATCCGCTGGCTCGCCTCGAAGCCGATCCAGTCGGCGAAGGGGCCGCGGTAGAGCTCTTCGTCGTCGGCGAACAGGCCGGTCGCCACCTGCGCCAGCAGCAGGACGAGCATCGCGAGCACCATCCAGCCGCCCGCCGGGTTGTGGCCGATCGTCACCTCCTGCCCGCCGGCCCGCAGCCCGCCGAGATGGCGCAGCGCCGTGCGCGGGGCGCGCAGGAAGCGGCTGAAGCGCGCGGTCTCCGAGCCGACGAAGCCCCAGGCGATGCGCCAGAGCAGCAGCGCCAGGATCGCGTGGCCGGAGAGCATGTGCCAGTGGATCCGGCCGCTCCGGGCGGTCCACCAGGAGAAGGCGACCAGCGCGACCAGCGCCCAGTGGAACAGGCGCACCCAGCCGTCCCACACCTTGACGCGGACCTGCGGACGGCGCTCCCCGCCGCCGGACGCGCCCATTCACACCACCTGGTTGCGCAGCATCTCCTCGCCCCTCCATAGGCGGTCGAGGTTGTCGAGCAGGATGTCGATTACCCCGTCCTCGTAGCGCCGCGTCTCTCCGGCCGTGTGCGGCGTGATGAGGACGTTGGGCAGGCCCCAGAGGGGCGAGTCCGCCGGCAGCGGCTCCTCGCGCGTGCAGTCGAGCGCGGCGCCGGCGATGCGGCCGGCCGCGAGCGCCTCGATGAGCGCGGGCTCCACGACGCAGCGGCCGCGCGCGACGTTCACCAGCCAGGCGCCGGGACGCATCATCGCCAGCGCCTCGGCGTCCATCAGCCCCTCCGTCTCGGGGGTGAGGGGGCAGGTGAGGGCGACGAAATCCGCGCGCGGCAGCAGCGATTTGAGCGCGGCGGTGCCGTGCACCTCGTCGGCGCCGTTGGGTCCGGCCGCGGGGTCGCGCCGCGTGCCGATCACCCGCATCTCGAACGCCCGGGCGAGGCGCGCGAGATGGCCGCCGATGCGGCCGAGGCCGACGACGAGGAGGGTCTTGCCGCCGAGCTCGTCCTCGCGCCGCGCGAGGTCGCCGATCATGCCGCGCCAGACGCGCTTCGCCTGGTTGTCGCGCGCCTCCGGCAGGCGGCGGGCGAGGGCGAGGATCAGCGCCATCGCGTGTTCCGCCACCGCGCGGGCGTTGACGCCGGCCGCGCTCGCGAGGCGCACGCCCTTCGCGGCGAAGGCCGCGCGGTCGTACTGATCGGTGCCGGCGCTGATGGACTGCACGAAGCGCAGGCGGGCCGCCGACGCGAGCAGGCCGTTGTGCCAGAAGCCGGAGACCACCAGCACGTCGGCCTCGCCGATCCGCCGCTCCAGCTCCTCGCGGCTGCGCAGCTCGATGCTGGCGATGCCGGTGCCGCGGGCCTCGAAGCGCTCCTGCATCCGGTAGGCCGAATGGGCGAAGCAGATGGTCAGGCGGTCCTTGGGGGGCAGCAGCGTCACGGGCGGATGACCTCTGAAGGCAGGTGGGCGCCGATGATCGGGCGGGGCGCCGGGAGGGCGCAAGCCGGGGGCCGCCGCCGCCGCGCGCGCCCGGGGCGAAAGCGGCGCGAAGCCGGCCGGAACACTCGCAACGCGTTGGCGCGCGGCAACACGGGGCCGGGCCGGCGCGCGGCGTCGGCGCGGCCCCCGAATCGCCCGTCTGGCCCATGCGGCAGGCCCGGCCTAGGATCGCGCCGGTTCCCCGGCGCGGAGCGATCGCGGCATGAAGCTCTACTTCTCCTCCGGTTCCCCCTATGCGCGGATCGCGCGCATGGCGCTGATCGAGACCGGGCTCGACGCCCGGGTGGCGCAGGAGGAGACGACGCTGCGCGATCCGGCCTCGACGCTGCTGCCGGTCAATCCGGTGGGGCGCGTGCCGACGCTGGTGCTGGACGACGGCACCGTGCTGGGCGAGACGGCGCTGATCCTGGTCCATCTCGCCACGCTGCCCGAGGGCCGCGGGCTGCTGCCGCTCGACGGTTCGGACGGGTGGCGGACGATGTCGGCCCTGGGGCGGGCGATCGGGATGCTCGACGGCATCGCGGTGTGGAACCGCGAGCTGCGCCGGCCGGAGCACGAACGCTCGCCGGGCGTGATCGCGCACGAGACGGTGCGCGCGAACCGCGTCGCCGACGCGCTGGAGCGCGCGGTCGCCGCGGGCGGCTACGCCGCCGGCGCCGGCGGCGCGGTGGATGCGGCGTGGATCGCCCTCGCCGCCACGCTCGGCTATTGCGAGCGGCGCCACCGGGTCTGGGCCTGGCGCGAGGGGCGGCCGGCGCTCTCGGCCTGGCTCGACGCGGCCTCGGCGCGGCGCTCCTTCCAGGCGACCGTGCCGCCGGTGAGCGGCATCTGACGCCGTTGCGATGCGCGCCGTCTGGTACACGCGCCAGGGTCCTCCCGCCGAGGTGCTGGAGCTCGGCGAGCGGCCGGCGCCGGAACCCGCGGCCGGCGAGGTCCGCGTGCGGCTGTTCGCCTCGGCGGTGAACCCGTCGGACTGCAACCGGCGCGCCGGGCGGAACCACGTGATGGAGTTCTCCCTCGTCATCCCGAACAGCGACGGCGCGGGCGTCGTGGACGCGGTGGGCGAGGGCGTGGACCCGGGGCGCATCGGCCAGCGGGTCTGGCTCTACAACGCGCAGCGCGGGCGGCCCTTCGGCACCGCGGCGGAGTTCACCTGCGTGCCGGCGGATCTGGCGACCGAACTGCCGGAGGGCGTGACCTTCGAGGAGGGCGCCTGCCTCGGCATCCCGGCCATGACGGCCCATCGCTGCCTGTTCGCCGACGGGCAGGTGGAGGGACTCTCGGTGCTGGTCAGCGGCGGCGGCGGCGCGGTCGGGAACTATGCGGTGCAGCTCGCGAAATGGGGCGGCGCCGCGCTGGTGCTGGCGACCGCGAGCGGCGGCTGGAAGTCGGCGGACGCCGCGGCGGCCGGCGCCGATCGCGTGATCGACCACAGGCGCGAGGACGTGGCGCGGGTCGCGCTGGAGATGACCGGCGGTCGCGGCGTGGACCGCGTCGTCGAGGTCGAGTTCGGCGGAAACGTCGCGATCTGGTCGCAGGCGGTGGCGCGGAACGGCGCGGTCGCGGCATATGCCTCGGCCGCCGAGCCGCAGCCGCGCATCCCCTTCGCCGCGCTGATGCGCCGCAACGTCACGCTGCGCGGGGTGCTGCTGAACAGCGCGCCGATCGCGGCACGGCGCCAGGCGCAGGCGGACATCCTCGCCTGGCTGAGGGGCGGCCGGAGGCTGCACCGCATCGCCGGCCGCTTCCCGCTGGCCGGGACGGCGGCGGCCCACGCGATGGTCGAGGCCGGCGGCAAGCGCGGCACGGTGGTCGTGTTGCCCGCCGCGCGAGGCTGAACCGGGGTGGTGCCTGACCCGGCCGGTTCTTGACGCGGATCAAGGCGTCCGGGTTGCGGCGGGATGTTGCTGGGCTCGGGACCGTCCGGGAGAGGCCGACATGCTGCGGAAGTTGCTCATCGCCGTCGACGACTCGCCCAGCAGCGACGAGGCCCGGCGGCTCGCGGTGGCCCTGGCGCGGCAGCGCGGCGCGCGGCTGCGCGGCATCGCCGTGATCGACACGCCCTGGATCACCCGGCCGATGGCGGTCGGCATCGGGGGGACCGCGTACAAGGTCCAGACGGAGCTGGAGCAGCTCCGGAGCGCCCATCGGCGGAGCGAGCGCGCGCTGGCCGCGCTCGCTGCCGCCGCGGCGGAGGCCGGGGTCGCCTGCGAGGGCGCCCAGAAGGGGGGCGACCCCGCGGAGACCATCGAGGCGGAGGCGACGACGAGCGACCTCCTCGTGCTCGGCCGCGAGGCCAGCTTCTACGGCCGGGAGGGGGACGAGGTTTCGGCGGCCGCGCTCGGGCTGCTCGCCCGCAATCCGCGGCCGCTGCTCCTGGCACCGTCCCGGCCGTTCGGAGATGCGGGCCGGATGCTCGTCGCCTTCGACGGCAGCGCACCGTCCTCGCGGTCGCTGCACATGCTCGCGCTGCTAGGTCTCGCGGTCGGGCGCCAAGCGCTGGTCCTGACGGTCGCCGAGGAGAAGGCCGCCGCCGAGGCACGGGCGGCGGCGGCGGCGGAGCTTCTGCGGCTCCACGGCGTGGAACGGGTGGACGTCGCGGCGGTGGCCTCGGGCGCCGACCCGGCGGACATCATCGTCGGGCAGGTGCAGGCTGCCGGCGCCGGCATCGTCGCCATGGGCGCCTATGGCCATCGCGGCCTGCGGGAGATGGTGTTCGGCTCCTGCACCCGGCGGCTGCTGGGCCATTGCCCGGCGGCGCTGTTCGTTCACCACTAAGCCGGGAGCGCAGAGCGCCGGGGGCCGACCGGTGGCGCGCTCAGCCGGCCGGCACGCGCCGGAACTTCTGGAAGGACCGTACGCCCGAGGCCGGCGGCTTCCGCCCGTCGTGGTAGCGCGGCCAGGCGGTCACGGCGACCTCGCCGACATAGAGGTCGCCCTGCGAATCCACGGCGAGCCCGTGCGGCGCGGTGAACTGGCCCGGCGCCTCGCCCAGCTCGCCGAAGCGCGCGATCAGCCTGCCCTCGTTCGACAGGATGCTGATGCGCGGGCCGATGTTCGGCGCGCGGATGTTCACGTCGAGCCCGGCGCCGAGCTCGCCCACGTAGCAGATCGGGCACCTGCCCTTGCCGAGGAACAGCGCGCAGGGGCGGTGCAGGTTGTTCCACTGCGTCTCGTAGCGGCCCTTGCCGTCGAAGATCTGGATGCGGTGGTTCTCGCGGTCGGCGACGTAGACCCAGCCGTCGGCGTCGCAGGCGATGTTGTGCGGCAGGTTGAACTCGCCGGGATCGGTGCCGGAGCGGCCCCAGGAGAAGAGGTGCCGCCCCTCGGGCGAGAATTTGTGCACGCAGGCGTTGCCGTAGCCGTCGGAGACGTAGAGGTCGCCCTCCGGCGACAGCGCCGTGTGGGTGCAGCGGTTGAAGGGCCGGCCGCTCATGTAGGGCGCGGGGCGGCCGGGGAGGCCGATGGTCAGCAGCACGCGGCCGTCGAGGGTGCAGCGGCGCACCGTGTGGTCGCCGTCGTCGGTGCACCAGATCGTGTCGTCGGGGCCGATCTGCAGGCCGTGCGGGCGCTTGAACAGGCCCTCGCCCCAGGAGGCGAGGAACCTGCCGTCGCGGTCGAAGACGACCATCGGGTGCTCGCCGCGATTGAAGGCGTAGACGCGGTCCTGGCTGTCCACCGCGACCGCGGCGACCTCGCCGAGCCGGATGCCCTCGGGCACGCGGCCCCAGCCCTCGACGGGCTCGTAGCGGTACGCGCCGCTGCCCAGGATGGTGGCGGTCATGCTCGGTCCCTCCCCCGCGCCGGCGGCGCTCCGCCCGGCGTCCGCGAGGGGCAGGCTGGACATTCCGCGCCGCGCTGTCGAGGGGGTGTGGCGGCGCACGCGCCGGCGCGCCCTTCGCGGTTGACCTGCCGGCGGGGCGGAGGCAAGCCAGGACGGGAGAGAGGAGGACGGCGCGGGCATGGGCGAGGCGACGAAGGCGGCCGCGGCGGCGGCCGCGCCGGAATTCGATCCCGCGCGGCTCGATGCCTTCCTGCGGAGCGCGATCCCCGGGCTCGAGGGGCCGATGGCGCTCGAGCGCATCGCCGGCGGCCAGTCGAACCCGACCTTCTTCGTGAGCTACGCCAACCGGCGCCTGGTGCTGCGCAAGCAGCCGCCGGGCGAGCTGCTGCCCTCCGCGCACGCGGTGGACCGCGAGTTCCGGGTGATGCGCGCCCTGGCCGGCACGCCGGTCCCGGTGCCGCCGGCGCTGCTGTTCCACGAGGGGCGCGAGGTGGTCGGCACGCCCTTCTACGTCATGGAGCGCGTCGAGGGGCGCGTGTTCGGCACCTCCGACATGAAGGGCGCGGCGCGCGAGGAACGGCGCGCCATGGTGATGTCCTTCGCCGAGACGCTGGCGGCGCTGCACGACGTGGACTGGCGGGCGGTCGGGCTGGAGGGCTTCGGCCGGCCGGGGAACTACTACGCGCGCCAGGTCGCGCGCTGGATCAGGCAGTGGGAGGCGCAGCGCTTCCGCGACATCCCCGATCTCGCGCGCCTCGCCGCCTGGCTGCCGGCGCACATGCCGCCCGACGACGGCGTGACGACGATCGTCCATGGCGACTACCGCATCGGCAACGTGATGTTCGCGCCGGACGCGCCGCGGGTGGTGGCGGTGCTCGACTGGGAGCTCTCGACGCTCGGGCACCCGCTGGCGGACGTGGCCTTCGCCTGCCTCGCCTGGCGCAGCCGGCCGGAGATGTACGGCGGGCTGCTCGGCCTCGACCTCGCGGCGCTCGGCATGCCGACGGAGCGGGAGTTCGTCGCGCACTACCTCGCCAGCCGCAAGCGCGGTCCGGCGGAGCCGCCGGGGACCTTCCACATCGCCTTCGCCATCTTCCGCTTCGCCGTGATCTTCGAGGGCATCGCGGCGCGCGCGCGGATCGGCACCGCGGCGGCGGCCGACGCGGCGCAGGTCGGCGACCTCTCCCTCGCCTTCGCCCGCATCGGCGTCGAGACGATCGAGGCGGGCGGCGCCACCGCCTGACTCCGGGAGCACACCGCCATGGACTTCGAGTACAGCGACAAGGTGAAGGCGCTGCAGGCGCGGCTCACCGCCTTCATGCAGAGCCACGTCTATCCCGCGGACGCGGAGTTCCGCGCGCGCGCCGAGGCAGGGGCGTTCCCGCTCGACATCGTCCAGCGCCTCAAGGGCCTCGCCCGGGCGGAGGGGCTGTGGAACCTGTTCCTGCCCGGCCTGCGCGAGGACGAGCCCGGCACCCGCCTGACCAACCTGGAATACGCCCCGCTCGCCGAGATCATGGGCCGCGTCCCCTGGTCGTCGGAGGTGTTCAACTGCAGCGCCCCCGACACCGGCAACATGGAGATCCTGCACCTCTTCGCCACGCCCGAGCAGCGCGAGCGCTGGCTGATGCCGCTGCTGCGGGGCGAGATCCGCTCCACGGTCGGGATCACGGAGCCGGGGGTCGCGTCCTCCGACCCGACCAACCTGAAGACGCGGATCGTGCGCGACGGCGACCACTACGTCATCACCGGGCGCAAGTGGTTCAACACCGGCGCGCGGCACCCCTTGGTCCGCTTCTGCCTGGTGATGGGGGTGACGAACCCGGAGGCCGAGCCCCACGGGCGCCATTCCTTCGTCATCGTGCCCTTCGACGCGCCGGGCGTGCGCGTGGTGCGCGACCTGCCGCTGCTCGGCCACCACTCGCCCGAGGGGCACGCGGAGGTGGCGTTCGAGGAGGTGCGCGTGCCGGTGGCGAACCGCCTCGGCGAGGAGGGCAAGGGCTTCGCCATCGCCCAGGCGCGGCTCGGGCCGGGGCGCATCCACCACTGCATGCGCACCATCGGCCAGTGCGAGCTGGCGCTGGAGCTGATGGTGGCGCGGGCAAAGGAGCGCGAGGCGTTCGGGCGCAAGCTCGCCGACTTCTCCAACGTGCGCGACGCCATCGCCGAGTGCCGGCTGGAGATAGACCAGGCGCGGCTGCTGACGCTGCACGCGGCGTGGATGATGGACCGGCTCGGCAACCGCGCGGCGCGCACCGAGGTCTCGGCGATCAAGATCGTCGCGGCGCGGATGCAGACGCGGATCGCCGACCGCGCGATCCAGGTCTTCGGCGCGATGGGGCTGACGCCCGACACGCCGCTCGCCTACCTCTACACCTGGGGCCGGGCGCTGCGCTTCATTGACGGGCCGGACGAGGTGCACCTGAACGTCGTCGCGCGCCGGGAGCTGAAGCGCGAGCCGCAGTCGCCGCTGGAGGCGCTGCTGCGCCGGCCGGAGTAGGGCGGCGCGAGGGGAGGGAGGCCATGGCGGCATCGCCGATCCTGACGGAGCGCGAGGCCGGCGTCGTCCGCCTGCGCTTCAACCGCCCGGCGGCGCTGAACGCGCTCGACCAGGCGATGGCCGATGCGTTCCACGAGGCGGCGAAGGGGCTCGCCGCCGATCCCTCGGTCCGCTGCGTGGTGCTCTCCGGCGAGGGGCGGGCCTTCATGGCGGGCGGCGACATCCGGCTGTTCCACGCCGCCGGCGCGGATGCGCCCGCCGTGGTCGGGCGGCTGATCGGGTCCCTCCATGCCGCGCTGCGCCTGCTCGCGGCGCTGCCGGCGCCGGTGATCGCGGCCGTGCACGGCCCGGTCGCCGGCGCCGGGATGAGCGTGGCGATGGCGGCCGACCTCGCCGTCGCGGCGGAGGAGGACACGCGGTTCGTGCTGGCCTATCTCCGCCTCGGCATCAGTCCGGACGGCGGCGGGACCTGGGCGCTGCCGCGGCTCGTCGGCCTGCGCCGCGCGATGGGCATCGCGCTGCTCGAGGAGGAGCTCGACGCGCGGGCGGCGCTCGATCTCGGGCTCGTCAACCGCGTCGTGCCGGGCGCGCGGCTCGAGGCGGAGACGATGGCGCTGGCGCGCCGGCTCGCCGCCGGGCCGGCGCAGGCGATCGCGCGCACCAAGGCGCTGCTGCGGGCCTCGCTCGGCCGCGACCTCGCGGCGCAGCTCGACGCCGAGCGCGACGCCTTCCTGGCCGGGACGGCGACGGCGGACTTCGCGGAGGGCGTGGCGGCCTTCCTGGGGCGCCGCGCGCCGTCCTTTACCGGGCGCTGAGGGCGCCGCGCCTTGCCGCTGGACGCCGCGCCGGGGCGTGGCACTATGGCCGCAGAAGAGCATACCCCTGCGGCCGGTCCGGCCGGCACAACGGGAAGCGGCTAGGGAGGACCGATGGCCATGCACCGCATCACCCGGCGTGGAATGTTCGTCGTCGGCGCGGGCGCCGCGCTCGGCGCCGGCCGCCGCGCGGCGGCCCAGCCGCAGCTGCCGCCGCACGAGCGCGAGCTGTACGAGGCGGCGAGGCGCGAAGGCGAGATCACCTGGTATTGCGGCCAGTACAACGCGGAAACCGCGGAGGCGGTCGGCCGCGCCTTCACCGAGCGCTTCCCGGGCGTGCGCTGCAACGTGGTGCGCTCCACCTCGCAGGTCGCGTTCCAGCGGCTGTCGCAGGACGCGCGCGCGGGGGTGGCGCAGTGCGACGTGTTCAGCTCGACCAATTCCGGGCACTTCACGCAGCTCAAGCGCGAGAACCGGCTGATGCAGTTCCGGCCGCGCAACGTGGACGAGATGCTGCCCTCGCTCCGCGTCGCCGATCCGGACAACTATTTCCAGACGACCTTCCTCGGCCTGTTCCTGATGGCGCACAACACCCGCAAGGTGAGGGAGGAGGAGGCGCCGAAGAGCTGGACCGACGTGCTCGACCCGAAGTGGCGCGACCAGCTCGCGGTCGGGCATCCCGGGTTCAGCGGCGCGATCGGCGTCTGGGCGGTGCAGATGCGCAAGATGTACACCTGGGACTACTTCCGCCGGCTGGAACGCAACCGGCCACAGATCGGCCGCTCCAGCCAGGACCCGGTGACGCTGCTCAACGCCGGCGAGCGCTCGGTCGGCATCTGCGTCCCGCTCGGGACGACGGCGTACAGCATCGCGCGCGGCAATCCGCTGCGGGTGATCTATCCGACCGAAGGCGTGCTGGCGACCATCGCGCCCTCGGCGATCCCGCGCAACGCGCCGCACCCGAACGCGGCGAAGCTGTTCATGGAGTTCCAGGCCTCCAGGCGGATGTCGGAGGTCATCAAGGAATTCTACAACGAGCCGATGCGCGCCGACGTGCCGCAGGCGGAGGGCGCGCGGCCGCTCGACCAGATCACGCTGCTCGCGCCCTCGATCGAGGAGCAGGAGAAGGGCGTGCCGGAGGTGCGCGAGGCCTGGCGCGACACCTTCGGCGTCTGAGTGCGGCGGGGAGACGGGGCGGATGGCGAGGATCACCCGACGTGGCGTGCTGGCGGCCGCGGCGGCGCTCGGCGGCGGCCGCGCAGGCGGCGCCGCGGCGCAGGAGCAGCAGCTCCTCCCGCACGAGCGCGAGCTCCACGAGGCGGCGAGGCGCGAGGGCGAGCTCACCTGGTACACGGGCCAGATGCAGGCCGAGCCCTCGGAGGCGATCGGCCGCGCCTTCACCGAGCGCTTCCCGGGCGTGAAGGTGAACGTGGTGCGCTCCACCTCGCAGGTCGCGTTCCAGCGGCTGTCGCAGGACGCGCGCGCGGGCGTCGCGCAGTGCGACGTGTTCAGCTCGGTGGACCAGAGCCACCTCACCCTGCTCAAGCGGCAGGAGCGGCTGGCGCAGTACAGGCCGCTGAACGCGTCGGGCCTGATCCCGGCGGTGCGCGAGGCGGGCGATCCGGACGGCTACTTCCAGGTCAGCTACCTCGCCATCTACCTGATCGGCCGCCACCGGCGCGTGACGGAAGCTGAGGCGCCGCGCAGCTGGCGCGATCTCCTCGATCCGCGCTGGCGCGGGCAGATCGCGGTCGGCCACCCCGGCTTCAGCGGTGCGATCGGTTCGCTCTGCGTCGCGCTGCGGAAGCTCTACGGCTGGGACTACTTCCGGCAGCTCGAGCGCAACCGGCCGCACATCGGCCGCTCGGCCGGCGATCCGGTGACGCTGCTCAATGCCGGCGAGCGCACGATCGGCATGGGGGTGCCGAGCCCCACCACGCTGCTCAGCATCGCGCGCGGCAATCCGCTGGCGCTGGTCTATCCGGCCGACGGCACGCTGATGGTGCCGGCGCCGAGCGGCGCGCTGCGCAACGCGCCGCACCCCAATGCCGCGCGGCTGTTCCTCGAGTTCATCGCCAGCCCGGCGTACTCGCGGGCGACGCGCCCGTTCTTCGCGGAATCGCTGCGGCCCGAGGTGCCGCCGCCGGACGGGGCGCGTCCGCTCGACCAGGTGCCGCTCCTGATGCCGACCGCCGAGGAGGTGGAACGCGGCATCCCGGAGGTGAAGGAGCTCTGGCGTGACACCTTCGGCGTCTGACGGCGCCGCGATGAGCGGCGACACCGTCACCGTCCTGCCCAGGCCGGCCGCGGCGTCCCGCGCCGGCGGACTGCTCGACCGGCTGCGCAACATCGAGCCGGTGAGCCTGCTCTGGGCGGCGCTGGCGGCCGCCCTGCTGTTCCTCGTCGCGGCGCCGCTGGTCAAGCTGTTCGTGGCGAGCTTCGAGACGCAGGGGACGGGCGCCTTCACCCTCTCCAACTACGCGACCGCCTACGGCCGGCAGCGCTACCTCGACGCGCTGGTGAACTCGCTCACGCTCGGGCTGCTCTCGGCGGCGATCTCGGTGGTGCTGGCGGTGCCGATGGCCTGGGCGGTGTCGCGCACCGACATGCCCGGCAAGGGGCTCACCTGGGCCGCGGTGCTCGGCGCCTTCGTGGTGCCGCCCTACCTCGCCGCGATCGGCTGGATCCTGCTCGCCGGGCCGAACTCCGGCTTCGTCAACCAGGCCTGGCGCTGGCTCACCGGGGCGGAAGGGGCGCTGGTCAACGTCTACAGCTTCACCGGCCTCGCGCTGGTGATCGCCCTGAACTCCTTCCCTCTGGTGTTCATCCTGGTGAAGGCGGCGCTCGACCTGATCTCGTCGGAGATGGAGGACGCCGCGAACATCATCGGCGCCGGTCCGTGGACGACGATGTGGAAGGTGACGCTGCCGCTCGCCTGGCCCGCGGTCCTCGCCGGCTTCATCCTCGTCTTCCTCGAGACCATCGCGCTGTTCGGGACGCCCGCCATCATCGGCATCCCGGCGCGGATCAACGTCGTCACGACCCAGCTCTGGCAGTTCTTCGAGTACCCGGTGCGGGTGGAGGTCGCGGCCGCCTACGCCATGCCGCTGCTGCTCGTCACCGTGGGGCTGATCGCCGTGCAGAAGCTGCTGCTCGGCCGCAAGGGGTTCGTCTCGCAGACCGGCAAGGGCGGCGAGCGGCGGATGGTGCGGCTGGGGCCGTTCCGCTGGGTGCTGTTCGGCTGGTGCGCGGGGGTCGGCGCGCTGGCGGTGGTGATGCCGGTGCTGGTGCTGATCCAGGCCTCCTTCGCCAAGGCGTGGGGGAGGGGCCTCGCGCTCGACAACCTCACGCTGCGCAACTACGCGCTGCTGCTGTTCGAGCACGAGATGGCGCTCACCTCGGTGTGGAACACGATCTGGTTCTCCGCCGCGGCGGCGACGATCGCCGGCGCCATCGCGCTGCTCGTCGCCTACCTGGTGAACCGGCGGCTGGTGCCGTTCGGCGAGGTGCTGGGCTTCCTCTGCATGGCGCCCTTCGTCATTCCCGGCATCGTCATGGCGATCGGCTTCTACGCCGCCTACGCCTCGCCGCCGCTCGCGCTGTACGGCACGGCGACGCTGCTGATCCTCGCCTTCACGGCGCGCTTCCTGCCGATCGCCTACGCCAACTCCCAGGCCGCCGTGCGGGCGGTGCACCCGGAGATGGAGGAGGCGGCGCGCATCCTCGGCGCCGGGCGGCTGCAGTCCATCGCGCGCGTCACCGCGCCGCTCCTGAAGAAGAGCCTGCTCGGCGGGTGGCTGATCGTGTTCATCCTCGCCTCGCGCGAGCTCTCGGCGGCGGTGTTCCTGGTCGGACCCCGCACGCGGACCATGTCCGTGCTGCTCTACGACCTGAGCGAGGCGGGGAATTTCGAGGTGCTCGCGGCCTTCGGCGGCATCCTGCTCGCCATCACCCTGGTGCTCGTCGCGGTCGGCATGAAGCTGGCCGGGCGCGACTTCATGCTGCGGAGGGAGTGACATGTCCCGCCTCGTCCTGCGCGGGCTGACCAAGGCGTTTGGGAAGCTCACCGTCGTCGATGCCGTGGACCTCGCGCTCGAGGAGGGGGAGTTCGTCTCGCTCCTCGGCCCCTCCGGCTGCGGCAAGACGACCACCCTGCGCATGATCGCCGGCTTCCTCGAGCCCACCGCCGGCGCCATCGAGATGGACGGGAGGGTGATCTCCTCGCCCGGCTCCGTCATGCCGCCGGAGCGGCGGCGGATGTCCATGATCTTCCAGAGCTACGCCATCTGGCCGAACATGACGGTCGAGGAGAACGTCGCCTTCGGCCTGAAGCTTCGCAAGCTGCCGTCGGAGGAGGTGCGGCGGCGCACCGCGGAGATCCTCGAGGTCGTGCAGATGAGCCACCTCGCCGGCCGCTACCCGGCGGAGCTGTCGGGCGGGCAGCAGCAGCGCGTGGCGCTGGCGCGGGCGATCGTCGTCAAGCCCTCCGTGCTGCTGCTCGACGAGCCGCTGTCGAACCTCGACGCCAACCTGCGCGAGGAGATGCGCTTCGAGATCCGCCGCCTGCACGACGAGTTCCGCATCACCACGGTCTACGTCACCCACGACCAGGCGGAGGCGATGGCGACCTCGGACCGCATCGCGGTGATGAACGCCGGGCGCATCGAGCAGGTGGACGTGCCGCACCTGCTCTACACGCGGCCGCGCACCCGCTTCGTCGCCGGCTTCATCGGGCGGACCAACCTGCTGGAGGGGCGGCTCGCCGAGGGCGAGATCGCCCTCGACGGCTTCGCGCTGAAGGTGGCGCAGCTCGCGGACCGCGTACCCGAGGCCGGGAACCGGCCGATCCTGCTCTCGGTGCGGCCGCAGAGCATGGTGCTGCACCGCACGCCGCCGAGCGCGAACGGGCGGCCGGTGCTGCCGGCGATGGTGGCGGAGCGCGTCTATCTCGGCGAGTCCTGGGACTACGTCGTGCGGCCGCGCGATTCCGGGCTGCGCCTGCGCGTCGCCGCCCCGCCCCTGCAGGTCCACGAAGTGGGCGACCCGGTCTGGCTGGAGATGGACCCGCGGCAGATCGCCGTCGTGGACTGACCGGCGCCGTCACAGGAAGGCGGGGCGGGCGTCGCGGTTCCAGGCGATCCCCGCCGCGGCCAGCGTCTCCGCGACGAGCGTCTCGGGCAGGCGCGCATAGCGGACGAGCAGGCGCGCGTAGAGGCCGACGAAATCGGGGCCGTGGCCGTCGGTTCCGCCTTCCGCCGTGCTCGTCATCGCATGCGCCAGCTCGTGCAGCAGCACCCAGCTCGGCAGCGCCGCCGGCGCCTCGATGGAGAGGCGCGTGGCGCGCGCCATGGTGGCGCGCGCCTGGCGGGGCAGGGGGCGCACGCGCGGCGGCCAGCGCAGGCCCTCGCCGGCCCAGACGTGGTCCACCAGGGCCTGCAGCTGCCGGAACGGGACCAGCGAGCGGTCGCGCGGGGCGACGACCGCGTCCTCCCAGACGTAGAGCCGCCGCGCCGCGGCGTCGCCGCGGCTCATCGGCGCCGGCGCGGCAGGGCCGGCATGGCGCCGCCGCCCTCCACCGGCCGGTCCAGGCCGACGCGGCCGCCGGCCTCGCGCCCGCGGCCATAGGCGGCGCGGTCCTGCACGGTCATGCGCCGGTGCACGGTCGTGAGGCGGATGCCGAGGCGACGGAAGCCCTCCGACAGGCGCTGCTCCTTCAGCAGCACCAGCGCGGTGCCGGCCGGCGTCGCGGCGCGGGCGGCCTCGGCGGCAGCCTCGCGCCGCTCCGCCATCGCATCCAGCCGGTCGGCGACGCGCGCGGCGAAGCCGAAGCGGAAGGAGCGCAGCACCGCCTGGGCCGGCCGGCGCCGCGCCGCGTATTCGGACGACTCGCGGAAGCGGCGCTCCTCGTAGGCCAGGGCGCCGGCGATGACGTGCATCAGGTACTCCGCCATCTGCACGTCGGGCTCCAGGCCGAAGAGCGCGAACTCGGCGCGCCCCACGGTCCAGCCGCGGCATTCGGTGAAGCGCAGCACCGCCGGGAACAGCCACTTCAGCGCCGCGCGGCGCGGATCGGCGAAGACGAGGCTGCGCTGGACGCAGGCCTCCTCGCGCAGCTCCACCTCCGACATGGTGAGGCCGTACACGTCGAGCAGCTCGCCGACCTTCGCCGCCGCCGCCATCGCCTCGGCCTCGGAGCAGCCGCGCTCCACGGTGCGGGCGGCGAGGGCGCGGATGCGGGCCTTCACCTTCGCAAGCTCGGTCTGCTGGTCCACCTGCTCCCCCCGATCGGCTCGCGCCGCGCGGCGGCGCGTGGCGGCCGGTATAGCCGGGGCGGGCCGCCGCCGCGACCGGCGCGGGATGACAGCGCCGTCCCGGCCGCCATAATGGGCGCCACGGAGGCCCCGTTCCGCGGGCCGGGGGAAGGCAGCGCATGAGCCAACGGAACAAGGTCGTCGCCAGCTTCGCGGAGGCGGTGCGGGACATCCCGGACGGAGCGACCATCGGCTTCGGCGGGTTCGCCATGCCCGGCACGCCGTTCAACCTGATCAGGGCGCTGGCCGAGCAGGGGGCGAGGAACCTCACGCTCGTCGCCAACACCACGGGCGGCGCGCAGCAGCCCCGCATGCCCGACATCGCCCTGCTGGTCGAGAACGGCCAGGTGCGCAAGGTGATCTGCGCCTTCACCGCCGCGACCCGCGCCTCGGACGTGCTGCCCTTCACGAAGTACTACGAGGCCGGCGAGGTCGAGGCCGAGCTGGTGCCCCAGGGCACGCTCGCCGAGCGGATGCGCGCCGCGGGCGCCGGCATCCCGGCCTTCTACACGCCGACGGCGGTCGGCACCGAGCTTGCCGAGGGGCGCGAGACGCGGGTGATCAACGGGCGCGAATACCTGCTCGAATACGCGCTGCCGCTCGACTACGCCTTCGTGCGCGCGCACCGCGCCGACGCCTTCGGCAACCTCCGCTACTGGCGCTCGCAGCGCAACTTCAATCCGGTGATGGCGATGGCGGCGCGCGTCACCATCGCGGAGGTGGACGAGGAGATCCTGCCCGTCGGCGCGATGGACCCGGACGACGTGCACACGCCCGGCATCTTCGTCCATCGCCTCGTCAAGGTGCCGCCGCCGCCCGAGGGCCTCTGGCCGCAGAAGCGCCAGGAGAGGAATCGCTGAGATGAGCGGGACGAAGGGCTGGAACCGCCAGCAGATGGCCGACCGCATCGCGCGGGAGTTCCAGGACGGCTGGATCGTCAACCTCGGCGTCGGCCTGCCGACGCTCTGCTCCAACACCGACATCGGCGGGCGCGAGGTGATCTACCACTCCGAGAACGGCGTGATCGGCTACGGCCCGATCGCCGGGCCGGGGGAGGAGGACCTGAACCTGGTCAACGCCGGCGGCCAGAACGTGACGCTGAAGCCGGGCGCGGCGGTGGTGCACCACGCCGATTCCTTCGCCATCATCCGCGGCGGCCGCATAGACGCCACCGTGATGGGCGCCTACGAGGTCGCCTGCAACGGCGACTTCGCCAACTGGAAGGTCGCCGGCGCGAAGGGCGGCGGCATCGGCGGGGCGATGGACCTCGCCGCCTGCGCGCGGCGCGTCTTCATCATCCTCGAGCACACGACGCGCGACGGCAGGCCGCGCCTGGTCGCGCGCTGCGCGCTGCCGGTGACGGCGCGCGGCGTGGTGACGCTGGCGGCGACCAATCTCGGCCTGTTCGAGCCGGCGGGCGAGGCGTTCCGCGTGCGCGACCTGGCGCCCGGCGTGACGCTGGAGGAGGTGCGCGCCGCCACGGGCTGCCCGGTGCTCGCCTGAGGGCGGGCACCGGCGCGGGCGGCGGCGCGCGTCCTCAGACGCCGCGCTCCAGCAGCTCGATCGAGACGTTCTGCGGGCCGCGCAGGAAGGCGATGCGGATGCCGGGGCGCGGGCTCATGGGCTCCAGGGTGAATTCCGCGCCCTTGGCCTTCAGCTCGGCCACCACCGCATCGAGGCCGGTCACGCGCAGGCCGAAATGCTCCAGCCCCTGGTAGGGCGCGGAGGGCGGGTCGGCGGTGCTGCCGTCCGCCACGGGGGCGAGGAAGATCTTCTGCCCGCCGAGCTCCAGGTCCACCCGCGGCTGGCCCTGCTGCGTCGAGCGCAGGACCTTCGCGCCGAACATGCGCTCGTACCACCGCGCCGTCGCCTCGACGTCCGGGGTGCGCAGGTGGATGTGGTCGAAGGCGAACTCGGTCATGCGCGGCTCCTCCTCTGGCGCGGGCGTCGGCGGAACGCTACGGCGCGGCGCCGGGGGGCGCCAGGGGGCGGCCTTGGCCGCGGCCCTGCGCCGGCTAGACTGGAGACCCGCACGGGAGGACCGATCCGATGACGCAGCCGCCGCTCGCCGTCACCGTCGTCGCGCAGGGCGCCATGGGCGCCGGCGTGGGCAGGCGCCTCGCCCGCAACGGCGTCGAGGTGCGCACCTCGCTCGCCGGCCGCAGCCGCGCCAGCGCCGAGCGCGCCGCCGCCGCGGGCATGCGCGACGTGGAGGACGCCGCGCTCGTCGCCGTGCCGATCGTGCTCTCCATCGTGCCGCCCTCGGAGGCGGTCGCGACCGTCGAGCGCTTCGCCGCGATCTGCCGCCGGACCGGCGCGCGCCCGCTCTACGCCGATCTCAACGCCGTCAGCCCGGAGACCGCGGCGCGCGTCGCCGGGATCGCCGAAGCGGCCGGCATGGCCTTCGCCGACGGCGGCATCATCGGCGGGCCGCCGCGGGAGGACGGCTACAATCCCGCGATCTACGTCTCCGGGGCCGAGGCGCCGCGCCTCGCCGTGCTGCGCGAGCGCGGCGGGCTCGACATCCGGCTCATCGAGGGGCCGGTGGGCGCGGCGTCGGCGCTCAAGATGTCCTATGCCGGCATCACCAAGGGGCTGACCGCGCTCGCCTCGACGATGATGCTCGCCGCCACGCGCGCCGGCGCGGCGGAGGCGCTGCACGCGGAGCTGTCGCAGAGCCAGCCGCAGCTCCTCGCCTGGTTCGGGCGCATGGTGCCGAGCATGTACGCGAAGGCCTACCGCTGGGCGGGCGAGATGGAGGAGATCGCGGACTTCATCGGCCGCGACCGCGCCGAGAGCGCGATCTACGACGGCGCGGCGCGGCTCTACGAGCGCCTCGCCGCCGACGAGGCCGGCGAGCGGCGCGAGATCGCCGCCCTGGAGGCCTTCCTGCAGCGCGGCGCGAAGCCCGGCTGAGCGCGCCCGCTCAGCCTGGCCGGACGCCGGCGCGGCGGATCACCTCGCCGAAGACCTCGTATTCGCGCCGCCAGCGGGCGCGCAGCGCGTCGCCCGCCTCGAACTTCGGCGTGAGGCCGATGCGCACCATCGCCTGAGCGGTCTCGGGATCGGCGCAGATCGCCTCGATCTCGCGCACCAGCCTGGCGACGATCGGGTCGGGCAGTCCGGCGGGGCCGCACAGGCCGAACCACGACACTGCGCCGCCGCGGTTGTAGCCGTACTCGCGCAGCGTCGGCACGTCCGGAAGCTCCGGGCTGCGCTGCTCGCCCACCACGGCGAGGCCGATCAGCTGCCCGTTGCGCACCGGCTCGGTCGCGATGGTGTCGAAGATCAGCTCGACCCGCCCGGCGAGCAGGTCCACCAGCGCCGGCGAGGAGCCTCGGTAGGGCACGTGCTCGATGTCGATGCCGGCCTCGAGCTTGAAGATCTCGCCGAACAGGTGGGTGATGGTCCCGTTGCCCGAGGAGCCGAAGCGCAGCTTGCCGGGATTGGCCTTGGCGTAGGCGATCAGGCCGGGGATGTCGCGGAACGGCACTGCGGGATGCGCCGCGACGACGCTGTTCGACTGGCAGGTCATCGCGATCGGCGTGAAGCTGCGGAAGGGGTCGTAGGGCACGTTGATCAGGTGCGGCGCGATCAGCACCGCGCCGGTGGAGTGGGCCAGCAGCGTGTAGCCGTCCGGGGCGGCGCGCGCGACGATCCCGGCGCCGAGGGTGGAACCGCCGCCGGGGCGGTTCTCCACCACGAAGGACTGGCCGAGCCGGTCGGAGAGCCCCTTGGCGATGACGCGGCCCGCCGTGTCGGCCGCGCCGCCCGGCGTGAAGGGCACGACGATGGTGACCGTTCGGCTCGGATACTCCGCTTGCTGGGCGCGCGCCTCCCCCGCGACGAGGCCGGCGCCGGCCAGCGCGGCCAGGCCCCGGCGGGTGAGCGGCGTGTGGCGTGTCGGCATGTCGGTCGGATCCTCGATGCATGGTCTGACCCGATCGGACGGGTCCGGGCGACGACAGAGTGGGCGGACATGTCCGGGACGTGAAGACGCTTCGTCGGGCTCGCGCCGGCCCGGCCGGCGTCGAGGTCCGATCGCTTCGGGCGCGCCGGCGGTCCAAGGCGCCTCAGGCTCCGGCGACGCCGCCGGACATGCCGATCGGCGGCTGCACCTCCGGCGGCAGCGGGCACACGTAAGGCGTGGCCGCGGTGCGCGCCCGGTGGTCGGCCTTGGCGCGCGCGATCAGGTCGGGGTCGCGGAGCGCGTCCACCGCGGTGCCGGCCATCACCTTCGCCACGTGCACCAGCCCCTTGTGCGCCGCCGGCGTCTTGCCCTGCGCGGTGAGCTGCCAGGAATGGCCGGGCGTGCCGATCGCGTAGGTCGCGCCGCGCGCCTGCACCGTCGGCACCACCCAGCTCACGTCGCCGACGTCGGTCGAGCCGACGCCGCCCTCGCCCTTCGCCTCCAGCGGCACGATCAGGTCGCAGAGCGGCTTGTCGCGGTCCACGGGCAGGCCGTGGCGGCGGAAGGCGGCGACGATGTCCTCCTCCTTCAGCGTGGCGCGGATCTCGCGCGCGAAGGCGCGGTCGGCCTCGTCGAAGGGCGGCGGGCCGAGGCGGAGGAGGTTGTCGTGCATCGCCTGCTCGAGCGGCGCGTTGCCGAGCAGGTTGGAGACGGCGCTCACCACCTTCGCCGCGACCGCCGTCTCCGTCATCAGCGCCGCGCCCTCGGCGATCCTGCGCACGCGCGCGACCAGCGCGTTGAGCTCGGCGAGGTCGCGCGCGCGGATCAGGTAGCGCACCGTGGCGCGGCCCTGCACCACGTTCGGCGCGATGCCGCCGGCGTCGAGATAGGCGTAGTGCACGCGCGCGTCGGAGGGCATGTGCTCGCGCATGTAGTTGACGCCGACGTTCATCAGCTCCACGGCGTCGAGCGCGCTGCGGCCGAGATGCGGCGCGGCGGCGGCGTGGGAGGAGCGGCCGGTGAAGGTGAAGTCGATGCGCGTGTTGGCGAGCGAGACGGGCTCGTTCACCCCGGAGAACGCCGCCGGGTGCCAGGAGATGGCGATGTCCACGTCGTCGAAGGCGCCGGCGCGGACCATGAAGCCCTTGGCGGCGCCGCCCTCCTCCGCCGGGCAGCCGTAGTAGCGCACCCGGCCCGGCAGGCCGTTCCTTTCCAGCCAGTCCTTCACCGCGGTCGCGGCGAGCATCGAGGCGGCGCCGAGCAGGTTGTGCCCGCAGCCATGCCCGCTGCCGTCGCCGGGCAGCGGCCGGCGCTCGGCCACCCCCGCCTCCTGGCTGAGGCCGGGAAGGGCGTCGTATTCCCCGAGGATGGCGATCACCGGCCCGCCCTCGCCGGCCTCGCCCATCACCGCGGTCGGGATTCCGGCGACCGCGCGGGCGACGCGGAAGCCCTGCCGCTCCAGCATCGCGGTGTGCTCGGCGCAGGAGCGGTGCTCGGCGTAGCAGAGCTCGGGCATGCCCCAGATGCGGTCGCTGAGGGCGATGAAGTCCTCCGACTTCGCATCCACGAGGCGCCAGATCTCCTCGGTGTTCTGCATGGTCCTTCTTCTCCCGGTCGGGCCGAGCGATCGCGGATCGGCGGTGCGGCCGCCGCGACAGGCAAGCATGGGCGGACGGATCGGTGAAGCGCCGACCCGCCTTCCGGTCAACGGCGCCGAAGCGCGCATCGTGCCGGTCCGCGCCGCCGCCGCGTCGGCAGGGGGGCAGGGCTCGACGGGCGGCGCGCCGCGGGCCATGTGTTGGCCGCCCCGGAGGGAGCCCGCATGCCGGAGACCGCCGCGTCCATCGCCGCATTCCTGGAGGGAGAGAGGGTCCGGCAGACGGAGTTCCTCGCCGCGCTGGTCCGCGCCCCCTCGGACAACCCGCCGGGCGACTGCGCGCCGCATGCCGCGCGGGCCGCGGCACTGCTGGAGGGGCTCGGCTTCGCGGTCGAGCGCCACGCGGTGCCGGAGGCGCTCGTGCGCGCGCGCGGCATGGTCTCGGTGACGAACCTGGTGGTGCGGCACCGCTTCGGCCCAGGCGGGCCGGTGATCGCGCTCAACGCCCACGGCGACGCGGTGCCGCCCGGCGAGGGCTGGACGCGCGATCCCTACGGCGCCGAGATCGCGGACGGCTGGATGTACGGGCGCGGCGTCGCGGTCTCGAAGTCGGACTTCGCCACCTACGCCTGGGCGCTGCTGGCGCTGAAGGCCCTGGGCGAGGCGGGGCCGCGGAGCGGCGCGGTCGAGCTGCACTTCACCTACGACGAGGAGTCCGGCGGCGAGCTCGGCCCGGCCTGGCTGCTCGCCGAGGGCATCAGCGCGCCGGACTGCGCGATCGCCGCCGGCTTCTCCCACCTCGTCGTGGACGCGCACAACGGGTGCCTGCATCTGGAGGTCGAGCTGCGCGGCCGCTCCGCCCACGCGGCGCAGCCCTGGACCGGCGTGGACGCGCTGGAGGCGGCGAGCCAGGTGCTCGGCGCGCTCTATGCCTGGCGGCGGGGGCTGGCCGCGCGCGTCTCGCCGATCCCGGGGATCGGGTCGCCGCAGATGACCGTCGGGCTGATCTCGGGCGGGATCAACACCAACGTCGTGCCGGACCGCGTCGTCCTGCGCCTCGACCGGCGCATCGTGCCCGAGGAGGACCCGGCCGAGGCGGAGGCCGAGCTGCGGGCGGTGGTCGCGGGCGCGGCGCGCGCCTTTCCCGCCGTGCAGGTCGCGGTGCGGCGGATCCTGCTCGCGGCGCCGCTGGTGCCGGTCGCCGGCAGCGGGCGGCTGGGCGCGGCGCTCTGCCGCCACGCCAGCCGCGTGACGGGCGGGACGGTGCGCACCGGCGGCGTGCCGCTCTACACCGACGCGCGGCACTACGCCGCGCGGGGCGTTCCGGTCGTGCTCTACGGCGCCGGGCCGCGCACCATCGAGGAGGCGAACGCGCACCGCGCCGACGAGCGGCTGCCGCTCGTGGACCTGTACCGGGCGACCGAGGCGGTCGCCTGCGCGCTGGAGGAGCTGCTGCGGGGCTGAGCGCGCCGACCCTCTCACGGCCGCATGGTGAAGGAGGCGAGGCCGGGCCGCAGGCGCTTCTGCGCCAGGCGGGCGAACTCGCAGAGCAGGCGCCGGGTGTCGCGGGGGTCTATGATCTCCTCCACCCAGAACGCCTCCGCGGTGCGGAAGGGGGAGCGCAGGCGCTGCAGCCGCGCCTCGATCTCGGCGAGCTTCGCCGCGGGGTCCGGCGCGGCCTCGATCTCGGCGCGGTAGGCCGCCTCGATGCCGCCCTCGAGCGGCAGCGAGCCCCAGCGCGCCGAGAGCCAGGCGTAGCGCAGCGAGAAGCGGCCGGCGGGCTGGTGCACCACGCCGGCGACGCCGAAGGCGTTGCGCATGATGACGGTGCACCAGGGCACGGTGGACTGGTTCACCGCCGCCATCGCCCGCACGCCGAGGCGGATGGTGGCGGTGCGCTCCGCCTCCAGCCCGACGGCGAAGCCGGGGCAGTCCATCAGGTAGACGACCGGCAGGTGGAAGGTCTCGGCGAGGTCCACGAAGCGGATGACCTTGGCGCAGGCATCCGCGGTCCAGGCGCCGCCGTGGAACACCGGGTCGGAGGCGAGCAGCGCCACCGGCCGCCCGTCGAGCCGCGCGAATCCGGTGACGACGGAGCGGCCGAACATCCGTCCCATCTCGAAGAAGGAGCCGCGGTCCACGACCGCCTCGATGATCGGCCGCACCTTGTAGGCGGCGCGCGGGTCGCGCGGGATGGCGGTGAACAGCGATTCCTCGCGCCTCGCCGGGTCGTCCTCCCGGTTGCGCACGGCCGGCGGCAGCTCGTCCACCGACGAGGGGAGGTAGGAGAGGAAGCGGCGCGCGCGCGCGAAGGCCTCCTCCTCCGTGTCCACGGCGTCGTCCACGGCGCCGGCGCGGGTCTGGATCTCCCAGCCGCCCAGCTCGTGCTTGTCGAGGCTCTGGCCGAGCCGCGCCACCACCGGCGGGCCGGCGACGAACATCGCCGAGGTCGCCTTGGTCATCAGCGAGTAGTGCGAGGCGGCGAGCCGCGCCGCGCCGAGCCCCGCCACCGAGCCGAGGCCGAGCGCCACCACCGGCACCAGCCCCAGGTTCAGCGTCGTGTGGTGGTAGAGCGCCGTGCCGCCGACGCCGCCCGGGAGGTTGGCGCGGCCGGTGGTCTCGATCGTCCTGACCGAGCCGCCGCCGCCCGAGCCCTCGATCAGCCGGACGATCGGGAGGCGCAGCTCGCCGGCCATGCGCTCGGCCATGATCGGCTTCTCGCGGATCGTCGCGTCGGCGCTGCCGCCGCGCACGGTGAAGTCGTCGCCGACCACGACCACCGGCCGGCCGTCGAGCGTGGCGCGGCCGAGGACGCAGTTCGAGGGGGTGAAGCGCTTCAGCTCCCCCTTCTCGTCGTACTCGGCGCGGCCGGCGATGGCGCCGACCTCGTGGAAGCTGCCGCGGTCCACCAGGCGCTCGATGCGCTCGCGCACGGTGAGGCGCCCGGCGTCGTGCTGGCGCTTCACCTTGTCGGGGCCGCCCATCGCGCGCGCGAGGGCCTCGCGGCGGCGCAGCTCCTCGAGCTCCGGCTCCCAGCTCTCGCGCCGCGACATCAGCGCGCCCCCGTCGTCGCCGCCTTGCCGCGGGCGATGGCGCCGGCGAGGCCGGCCTCGCGGGTGCGGCGGAACTCGTCGGTCATGTGCGAGAGCTGGTGCGTGTCGAAATGCGCCGCGATCGCGGCGCGGAAGCCCTGGATGTCGAGCGTGCGGTTGAGCGAGCGCTTGGTCAGCCTCAGCGCGAAGGGCGGCGCCTCGGCGATGCCCTGCGCGAGCGCCATCGTCGCCGCCTCCAGCTCGGCGCGCGGCACGACGCGGTTGACCATGCCGATGCGGTGCGCCTCCTCGGCGCCCAGGCGGCGGCCGGTGAAGAGGAACTCCTTCGCCGCGCGCAGGCCCATCACCCAGGGGTGGACCAGCACCTCGACCGCGGCGGCGGCGAGGGTCCGGCACACCGGGTCGGCGAAGAAGGCGTCGTCGGAGGCGACGATCAGGTCGCACATGTTCGCCACCATGAAGCCGCCGGCGATGCAGGCGCCCTTCACCTCGGCGATGGTCGGCTTCGGGCAGTCCCAGATGCGCAGCGCGTAGTCGAGGTAGCGGAGCTCCTCGTAGGCCCAGCGCTCCTCGACGCCGAAGCCGGCGCGCCTGGCCGCGGCCTCCTTGAGGTCGTGGCCGGCCGAGAAGTGGTCGCCGCGGCCGCCGATGACGATGACGCGCACCGTCTCGTCCGCGATCGCCTCGCGCAGCGCGGCGTCGAGCTCGTCGAGCAGGGTCTGGCTCTCGGCGTTGCGCATCTCCGGCCGGTCGTGCAGCAGGCGCAGGACGGCGCCGCGCCGCTCGACGGCGATCTGGGTGGTGGTGGCCATGGGTCTCGTTCCTCCGCGGCGCGGAGCCTGCGCTGCGCGGCGGCGGGCGTCAAACCGGGCGATTTGCCCTCCTCGCGAAGCCGCGCAATCCTGCCGCCATCGGCGCCGCCCGGCGGGCGCGCCGGGGAGGGATGCGCGGATGAGCGGGCACACGGGGACGGCGAATTCGGGCGGCACCGCGGCGCGGGCCGCGCAGGGCTGGGGCATCGGCCAGGGCGAGACCGAGGCGGCGCGCCTGCGCCGGCGCTTCCCGACCTACCGCGCGCTGCAGCAGCGCACGCGCCGGCGCGTGCCGCGCTTCGCCTACGACTTCGTCGCCGGCGGCGTGGGCGACGGGGCGCCGAACGTGGCGCACAACCGCGCGGCGATGGACGCCGTGCGGATCGTGCCGCGCTACGGCATGGACGTCTCGCGCGTGGAAACCGGGGTGAGGCTGTTCGGCCGCGACTACGCCATGCCGGTCGGCGTCGCGCCGATGGGCAACACGGGGCTGCTCTGGCCGCGGGCCGACGCGATCCTCGCCGCGGCGGCGCAGAAGGCGCGCATCCCCTATGTCAGCTCGACGGTGGCCAACGTCTCGATCGAGGACCTCGGGCGGATCGCGCCCGACGTGTTCTGGTTCCAGCTCTACGGGCTGCCGGCCGAGGACCACCGCCTCTCCTTCGACCTGGTCGCCCGCGCCGAGCGCGCCGGGGCGCACGCGCTGCTGCTCACGGTGGACGTGCCGGTGCGGCAGAAGCGGGTGCACGACATCGCGAACGGGCTCTCGGTGCCGTTCCGCCTGCGGCCGCGCACGCTGCTCGACATCGCCGCCTCGCCGCGCTGGGCGATCGAGGTGCTGCGGCACGGCCAGCCGCGTTTCGAGAACTTCCGGAAGTATCTCGGCGAGGGCGCCGGCACCGGGGAGCTCGCCGCCTTCGTCTACAACAACATGACCAGCGGCCTGACCTGGGAGGTGATGGCGCGGATCCGCGACGCCTGGCCGCGCGCCCTGATCCTCAAGGGCCCGATGCACCCGGAGGACGCGGAGCGGGCGATCGCGCTCGGCTTCGACGGGCTGCTGGTGACCAACCATGGCGGGCGGCAGCTCGACGCCGCGCCGGCCTCGATCGACGTGCTGCCGGCGATCGTGGCGCAGGCGCGCGGGCGGGCGACGGTGCTGCTCGACGGCTCGGTGCGGAGCGGGCTCGACGTGGCGCGGGCGCTGGCGCTGGGCGCGGCGGCGACGCTCGCCGGCCGCGCCTTCCTCTGGAGCGTCGGCGCGCTGGGCGAGGCCGGGGGCGACCACGCGACCGCCTCCTTCCGCGAGGAGATCTCAACGGTCTTCGCGCAGATCGGCGCGCGCTCGGCCGAGGAGGCGGGCCGCGCGACGGTGCTGCACCCGAACGCGGTGCCCTTCGCGCCGGTGCCCTCGGCCGCGCCGCGGCTCGAGCCGGTCGGGGCGGGTTGAGGCGGAGGGGAGGCACCGATGGCCATACGCTCCATCGCCGCGCTGCCGATCATCCTGCCCTTCGAGGTGCTCGGCCCGCGCCCGCTCTTCGCCGGCAAGCCGCGCGAGACCGTGCCGACGCTGCTGGTGCGCGTGGAGACGGAGGAGGGCATCGTCGGCTGGGGCGAGGCGTTCAGCCACGCCGCCTGGGCGCCGACCGCGACGGCGCTGACCGAGGTGGTGGCGCCGCTCGCCCTCGGCCGCGACGAGACCGCGATCGAGGCGCTCGCGCTCGAGATCCAGAAGACGCTGCACCTGTTCGGGCGCAGCGGCCCGATCACCTACGCGCTCTCGGGGCTGGAGATCGCGCTGTGGGACATCGCCGGCAAGGCCGCCGGCAAGCCGCTGCACGCGCTGCTCGGCGGCGCTCGGCACGACCGGCTGCCCGCCTACGCCAGCCTGCCGCGCTATTCCGATCCGCGGGCGGTGGCGCGCGTCTCGGCCGCCGCCGTCGCGCGCGGCTACCGCGCGGTGAAGCTGCACGAGACCGGCGTCGAGCAGACGAGCGCCGCCCGCGCGGCCGTCGGTCGCGACATCGCCCTGATGCTCGACACCAACTGCCCCTGGAGCGTGCCGCAGGCGCTGGAGATGGCGGCGCGGCTGCGGCCCTTCGATCTCCACTGGATCGAGGAGCCGGTCTGGCCGCCGGAGGACCATGCGGGCCTCGCCCGCGTGCGGCACGGGGGCGGCATCCGCACCGCGGCCGGCGAGAACGCCGCGAGCCCGGCCGAATGCGCGGCGATGATCGCCGCCGGCGCGGTGGACTTCATCCAGCCGAGCGTGACCAAGATCGGCGGCGTCGCGGCCTGGGCGGAGGTGGCGCGCCATGCCCGGGCGCAGGGCGTGGCGGTCGTGCCCCACTCGCCCTATTTCGGGCCGGGATTCCTCGCCACCCTCCACCTCTGCGCGACGCTCCCCGAGCAGGTCTGGGTGGAGCGGATGGATTTCGACCTGCCCGTTGATCCCTTCGGCGCGGCGACCGTGCCGCGCGAGGGCTGGCTGGCCGTGCCGCAGGGCCCGGGGCTCGGCCTCGATCCCGATCCGGAGATCATCGCGCGCCACCGCGCGGCGTGAGGCGCGGCGCGCCCCGCCGCTACTCCAGCCGGACGTTGGCGGTGCGCGCGACCTCGCGCCAGGTCTCCATCTCGCCGCGGAAGAACGCGGCGGCCTCCTCCGGCGTGCCGCCGCGCGGCACCCCGCCCTGCTCGACCAGGGCGCGCCGCGTGGCCGGCGCGGCGAGCGAGGCGTTCATCGCCGCGTTCATCGCGGCGATGCGCTCGGCCGGCACGCCCGCCGGCGCGACCAGGCCATAGCTGCTGGCCGAGACCATCCCTTCCAGCCCCGACTCGATCATGGTCGGCAGCTCGGGCAGCAGTTCCAGGCGCTGCGGGGCGGTCACGCCCAGCGGACGGACCGCGCCGGCGCGCACCTGGGGCAGGAGGATCGGCACGTCGGCGAACATCATCTGCACGCGCCCGCTCAGCAGGTCCGGGATCGCCGGCGCCGCGCCGCGATAGGGCACGTGCACGATGTCGATGCCGCCGGCGCGCGCGCGGAACAGCTCGGTCGCGAGGTGCAGGGTGCTGCCGATGCCGGCGCTGCCGTAGCTGATCTGACCGGGCCGCTGCCGCGCATGGGCGATCAGCTCCGCCACGCTGCGCACCGGGAGCGAGGGATGTACCGCCAGGACCTGCGGCACCGACAGGACCAGCCCGATCATGGCGAGATCGCGATGCGGGTCGAAGGGCATGTTCGGCTGCAGCACCGGCATGATCGCCATCACGCCCGAACTGCCAAGCCCGATCGTGTAGCCGTCTGCCAGCGCGCGGGCCACGGCCTCGATGCCGACCATGCCGCCGGCGCCGGAGCGGCTCTCGATCACGATCGGGCGGCCGCCGAGCCGCTCGCCCATGCCGGGCGCGACGAGGCGCGCTATGGTGTCGGCGGGCCCGCCGGGCGGGAAGGGGACGATCAGGCGGATCGGCCGGTCCGGCCAGGCCGGCTGCGCGCGCGCCCCGTCCGGCCGCGCCGCGGCGGGGCCGGCGATCGCGCCCGCCGCGATGACGGCACGGCGGCGGGACATGGCGGTCATGGCGTCCTCCCCAGCTTCGTCAGGTCACGTCGAGGAAGGCGGTCGCCTGGACCGACGGACGGGCCGAGAACGCCTCGTGCCAGGCGGCGAGCGCCGGGCGGCCCGCCCGCCATTCCAGCGCGGCGAAGCGGAAATCGAGATAGGCGAGCGCGACGCCGATCGCGATCTGCCCGATGGAGAAGGGATCGGCGGCCAGCGCCTCCGCCTCGGCCTCCATGGCGTCGAGCGCGGCTTTCGTCTTGGCCTCGAGCGCGGCCTCCAGGTCGGCGACGCGGTGCGGCCACTCCCGCGCGCCGCGCCAGAGGACGAGGTTGTCGAGCAGCCCGTTGCCGAGCGCGTGGCGCCGCAGCGCCGTCCAGCGCGCCGTCCCCGCCGGCGGGAAGAGCTTCGGCCCGTCGTGCAGGCTGTCCAGGTACTCGCAGATCACGGCCGAGTCGTAGAGCACGGTGCCGTCCGGCAGCCGCAGCGTCGGGATCTTGCCGAGCGGGTTGTCGCGCATGACCGCGGCGTTCGTGGTGCGCGCGGAGACGACGACGCGCTCGGTGCGGATGCGCCCGGCCTGGCCGGTCTCGTGCGCCGCCACCATCACCTTGCGGACGAAGGGCGAGCGCGAGGACCAGTGCAGGACCATCATCGTGGCGGGGCCTCCGGGGCTGGACATGGCCATACCAGCCGCCCGGCGGGTCCGTCCAGCGCCGCGCCATTCACGCGGGCCGCGCGCGGTTGTAGGGACTCCCGGGGACGCAGGGCGAGGGAGGCTCGGATGGCGACGCGGACCGCACGGATCGTCGCGGCGACGCCGGTGCCGGCGCGCGGCGCCCTGGCCGTCGCCGCCTCCGGCGGCGCGGCGGCGGAGGTGGCGCTGCCGGACGCGGCGGACGCGGCGGCGCTGGCGCGCGAGGCCGCGTCGCTCCCCGGGGCGAGCGCGCTGGAGTCCCCGGCCGAGGGCGCGCTTCGCGGCTGGCTCGCGCGGCCGGCGGGCGAGCGCGCCGGGGCGGGCGCGCTGCGCGCCGCACGCCACGCCCTGCGCGCCGCGGTGCTCGGCGTGGACGAGGCGGTGGCGCTGGGCGGCGGCATGGCGGCGGCGCCCCCGGCGCTGGAGACCGATGCCGCGCCGGCCGCCGATCCCGTCGCCGCCTGCCTCGATCCGTCGACGACGCTGGTGGTGGCCGACGCCGCGACCGGCGGGCCGGAGGGACTGCGCGACCTGGCCGCGCTCGCGCGCGTGATGGACGTGCGCCTGGCGATCCGGCCGCTGCGCGACGACGCGGCGGAGACCGCGCGCGCCGCGACGCTGGCCGCCGCGCTCGGCGCCGCGGTGGCGGTGCGGCCGGGCGCCTCGGGCGGCCTGCCCGCGCCCGCCGTGGTGCCGGCGGCCGATCCGCCGCTGGCGCTGCGCGAGGTCCGCATCCACCGCGTCGCGCTGCCGCTGCGCGAGCTCTACGTCTCCTCGATGTACCTCACCGACCGCCAGGCGCGGACGCTGGTCGAATTGCGCTGCGCCGACGGCACGGTGGGCTGGGGCGAGGGGCATGGCGGGCCGGAGGTGGCGGCGCGCGTCGCCGCCCTGGCGCGCGAGTGGCTCGGCCGCGACCTGCTGCGCGAGCGCGCCGCGCTGCGCCGCCGCTTCGCGCGCATCGGCTTCGAGAACCGCAACGGGCGGAACGGCCTCTCGGCGCTGGCGGCGCTGGAACTCGGCGCCTGGGACGCGGCGGCGCGGCACCTCGGCCTCCCGCTCGGCGCGCTGCTCGGCGATGCGCGCGCGGACGGCTCGGTCGCGATCGCCTGCGCGCTGCCGGCGGCGGTGCCGGGCGCCGGGGCGACGCGCGCGGACCTCGCGGCGCACATGGCGGAGACCGCGAACGCCGCGCGCGTGGCCGAGCTCGCCGCCGCATACGCGGCGCGCTGGGGCGTGACGGCCTTCAAGTACAAGAGCGCGGGGAGCGGCGCCGGGTGGGACCTCGCCGCGCTCGGCGCGCTGCGCGCCCGGCTGGGCCCGGCGGCGCGGCTGCGCTGCGACCCCAACGCCGCCTACGGCACGGAGGAGGCGCGGCGCCTCTGCCTCGCCGCGGAGCCGCTCGGCCTCGAATACCACGAGGACCCGACCGACGGGCTGGAGGGCATGGCGCGGCTCGCGGCGCACATCCGGACGCCGCTCGCCACCAACATGTGCGTCGTCGCGCCGGAGCACCTGGCCGCGGCGGCGCGGCGCGGGCTGCGGATCACCGTCCTCGGCGACGTCTTCCTCTGGGGCGGCGTCGCGGGGCTGTGCGAGATGGTGCGCGCGGCGCGGCTGCTCGGCGTGACGACGCCGGCGATGCACAGCTTCTACGAGACGGCGGTGGTGACGGCGGCGAACGCGCACCTCGCCCTGGCGCTCGGCCTCGACGATCCGCACCCGATGGACTGCGGCTGGCCGGGCGTGGCGGAGGATGTCGTGGCGCCGGACGCGCTGCGCATCGAGGGCGGGCGGCTGTTCCGCCCCGCCGGGCCGGGGATCGGCGTGGTGCCGGAGCCGGACCGCCTCGCCGCGCTGGCGACCGCGGAGCCGGTGGTGATCCGCTGAGCCTCAGCCCGACCCGGCGAAGCGCGCGAGCACCGCCGGGTCCGGCTCGAGGCCGAGGCCGGGCGCCTCCGGCACGGCGATGGTGCCGTCGGGGGCCGGGTCGAGCGCGTCGCCGTAGATCGGCAGCTCGGCGTCGAGGAAGTAGCTCTCCAGCCGCACGTCGGCGCGCCCCCAGGCGGCGATCAGGTGCAGCGTGGCGAGGTAGCCCGGCCCGTAGTAGGGCGAGTGCGGCACCAGCGTCGCGCCGTGCCGCGCCGCGATCTCCGCCACCGCGCGCATGGCGCTGACGCCGCCGATCTTGGTCACGCTCGGCTGCACGTAGTCCACCGCGCCGGCCGCCAGCATGCGCGCGAAGTCCTCCGGCTGCCCGGCGTTCTCGCCGGCCGCTGTGGCGAGGCCGCCCTCGGCGCGCACGCGGGCGAGGCCGGCATGGTCCTCCGGCGGCCAGACCGGCTCCTCCAGCCAGCGCACGCCGAGGCCGTCCACCGCGCGGGCGAAGGCGACGGCGTCGGCCGGGTCGTCCCAGCGGCAGTTGACGTCGATGGTGATCGCCACCTCCGCGGGCAGGGCGGCGCGGGCCGCGCGCACCATCGGCACCTCGACCTCGTGCAGCTTCACCTCGCGGTAGCCGCGGCGGTAGGCCTCGGCGGCGTTGCGCCCGACCAGCGCCGCGTCGCCGTAGCGCAGGAGGCTGGCATAGGCGGGAACGCGCGCGAGCGGCCTCGCCTCGCCCGCGAGCAGCCGGTACAGGGGCTTGCCCGCGAGCTTGCCGGCGATGTCCCACAGCGCGATGTCGATCGCCGAGATGCCGAAGGTGACCGGCCCGTTGCGGCCGAAATTGTGCAGCCGGCGGCGCAGCTCGTTCGTCAGCCCGGCGATGTCGCGCGGATCGCGGCCGAGGCAGGCCGGGCCGATCAGCGTCTCGATCGCGGTCCGCGTGGTGTCCGCCAGGGTGAAGCCGAAGCCCTCGCCCCAGCCGTGCACGCCGGCGTCGGTCTCGACGCGCACGAGCAGCGTGTCGAGGGTGCGCAGGTGCGGGTTGCCGCCCGCGCCCTCGGGCGCGCCGTAGCGGAAGGGGCTGCGGACGATCGTCGTCGCGACGCGGGTGATCTTCACAAGCTGGTCTCCTCGGCAAGGGGCGTCCGGGCGCGGCGGTCCGTCACGCGGCTTCGTCCAGGAGCGCGCCCGCCTCGCGCAGGGCCGCGATCTCCTCCTCGGCGATGCCGGCCTCGCGCAGCACCGCGGCGCCGTCGGCGCCTAGCCGCGGCGCCGGCCGGCCGGGCGGGGCCTCGCCGCCGGAGAGGCGGTTCGGCGCGCCGATCGCGAAGGTCGGCCCCTCGGTCGGGTGCTCCTCCTCGCGCACCAGGCCGACGGCGCGCAGGTGCGGGTCGGTCAGCAGCGACTCGATCGTGTTGTAGGGCATCGCCGGCACGTCGAGCCGGTCGAAGATCTCCAGCCACTCGGCGGTGGTGCGGCCCTTCAGCGCCTCGGCGCGCAGCGCGAAGTACTCCCCGGTGTTCGCCGTGCGCGCCGCGACGGTGGCGAAGCGCGGGTCGGTCTTCAGCTCCGGCCGCCCGATCGCCTCGAAGAAGGCGTGCGCCTGCGCGTCGGTATTGGCGGAGAGGCAGATGTGGCCGTCCGCGGTCGGCAGCGGGCGCGCCTCCGGGCTCAGCACGCGGTGGTCGCCGAACGGGCCGATGGCGGGGCGGAAGGACATGGCGCCGAGGTGCTCCATCAGCACGTAGGCGGCCATGTTCTCGAACATCGGCACCTCGATCGCCTCGCCGCGGCCGGTCCTCTCGCGGCGGTAGAGGGCGAAGCCGATGAGCTGCGCGGCGATCAGCCCGACCGTGTGGTCGGCGATCAGCATCGGCACGTAGCGCGGCGCGCCGGTCGAGGCCTCGAAGCAGGCGGCGACGCCGGAGACGCCCTGGATCACCGTGTCGTAGGCCGGGCGCCCCGCATAGGGGCCCTTCGTGCCGAAGCCGACGATCGCGCAGTGGATCAGCCGCGGCGCCGCGGCGGCCAGCGTCTCCGCGTCCACGCCGAGGCGCCGCTGCGCCTCCGGCCGCACGTTGGTGACGAACACGTCCGCCGTCGCCGCCAGCCGCCGCAGCACGGCGGCGCCGCGCGGATGCTTGAGGTCGAGGCAGAGCGAGCGCTTGCCGCGGTTGAAGTTGAGGAACTTCCCGGACATCCCCGGCGTGCGCCCCAGGCCGCCGAGGCGGCGCAGCAGGTCGCCCTCCGGCGGGCTCTCCAGCTTGATCACCTCGGCGCCGTGCTCGGCGAGGACGCCGGTGCAGACCGGGCCGACCACGACCGAGGAGAGGTCGAGCACGCGCACGCCCGCGAGCGGCCCGCTCATGCCGCGTACTCCGCCTCGAGCCGCAGCGCCGTCGCCCCGGTGTCGTCCTCGACCCAGAGCAGCGCGGCGCCGCGCGCATCCGGCGCCGTGCCGCAGAGCCGCGCCAGGCGGCCGCAGATCAGCGGCCGCAGGGTGCGCGCGCCGTAGCGCCGCAATGCCTTGGCGCCGGCGTGGCGCAGCCCGGCCTCGATCAGCATCAGCGTGCTGAGGCCGCCGTTCACGACCAGTCCCGGATAGCCCTCGACCTCGCGCGCGTAGGCCAGGTCGTAATGGATGCGGTGGCCGTTGAAGCCGAGGGCGGAGTAGCGGAACAGCATCACCGGGTCGGTCCGGAACTCCTCCTCCCAGGCTGCGTCGGGGCGGTCCTCGACCGTGGCGCCCGCGCCGGCGGCCCCGCCGCCGGACGCGGCGGCGGCCGCCTCGCGATAGACGATGTCCTGTTCCTCCACCGCGACGACGCCGAGGGGGCCGCGGACGGTGTGGCGCACCGTCACGAAGACGAGCCGCCCGCTGCGCCCCTGCTTCGGCGTGATCGCCGCGATCTCCGAGCGGCGGACGAGCGCATCGCCGATCCGGGGCGGCGCATCGTGGAAGGCGACGCGCCGGCCGGCGAGCATGCGCCGCGGCAGCTCCACGGGCGGCAGGAACTCGCCCTTCAGCGCGACGCCGTCCGGGCCGAGCCGGCTCTGCGGCGCGGCGTCGTCGAACAGCACCGCGATCCAGTGCGGCGGCACCGGCGTGCCGCGCGCGAGCGGGACGCCCTCGCGGTCGAGCAGCGCGGCGAGGCGGCGCATGGCGGGGGCGGTCAGCTCGTCCTCCACCTCGCGCGCCCGGCCGATCCAGCCGGCAAGCCCGTCGGTTCCGCCCTCGCTCATGCCGTCCCCCGCTGCGCGTCGCGTCGGCCCTCACCATAGCCGGCCCGCCGGTGCCGTCACCTCCCGCCGGCGCCGCCCCGTCTTGCCCTTCCTGGCGGGACGTCGGATCGTAGGGGCGCAGCCGGGCGGTCGCCCGACCAAGCGGACGCACCAACCCGGGAGGAGCGCGCAGCCATGACCACCACTTTTCCCCTTCGGATCGCCCCGATCCGCGGCTCGGTGAGCGACGCGGAGTGGCAGGCGCGGGTGGACCTCGCCGCCTGCTACCGGCTCTGCGAGCTCTACGGCATGTCGGACATGATCTACACCCACATCACGGCGCGCGTGCCCGACAGCCCGGACCACTTCCTGATCAACCCGAACGGCATGCTGTTCGGCGAGATCACCGCCTCGTCGCTGCTCAAGGTCTCCGTCTCGGGCGACATCCTCTACAGGCCGGACCTCCCCTACGGCCTGCACCCGGCGGGATTCACGATCCACAGCGCGATCTACCGCGCGCGGCCGGACGTGATGGCGGCGATGCACACCCACACCGTCGCGGGGATGGCGGTGTCCGCGCTGGAATGCGGCCTGCTGCCGCTGACCCAGACGGCGACCCGCTTCTACGGCCGGATCGCCTACCACGACTTCCGCGGCCCCGAGCGCGACCCGGCGGAGCGCGAGGCGCTGGCGCGGTCGCTCGGCCGCCACAACTACTGCATCCTGCGCAACCACGGCCTGCTGACGGTGGGCGAGAGCGTGCCGGAGGCGTTCATCGCCATGTGGGGGCTGGAGCGCGCCTGCCAGGCGCAGCTCGCCGCGATGGCCTGCAACACGAAGCTGAACATGCCGTCGGAGGAGGTGGTGGCGAAGTCCTGCGCGATGTACGACCCGCCGAACTCGCGCCGCTACGGGCTGCTCGAATGGCCGGCGCTGCTGCGCAGGCTCGACGCCGCCGATCCCTCCTACCGCGATTGAGGTCCCCGATGAAGACCACCCGCCGCAACATCCTCGGTCGGGCGGCGCTCGGCCTCGTGGCCGCCGGCGTGCCGCTTGCCTCGCACACCGCCAGCGCGAACGAGTCCTGGCCGTCGCGTCCGGTGCGCATCATCGTTCCCTTCGCCCCGGGCGGGCCGATCGACACCACGGCACGCCTGATCGCCGAGCCGCTGCGCGAGAAGCTCGGCCAGCCCTTCATCGTCGAGACGCGGCCGGGCGCGGGCGGCAGCCTCGGCGCGCGCACGGTCGCGCAGTCGCCGCCGGACGGCTATGCCTTCCTGCTCACCTCCTCCTCGCTCGCGATCAACCCGGCGATCCATCCGAACCAGGGCTTCGACCCGATCGCCGACCTCACGCCCGTCAGCCTGGTGACCGAGGTGCCGACGGCGATCGCGGTGCGCGCCGACTCGCGCTTCCGCGGCCTCGCCGAGGTGCTGGCGGAGGCGCGCGCCCATCCCGGCCGGGTGACCTACGGGAGCAGCGGCGTCGGCTCGAGCAACCACCTCTCCGGCGCGCTGTTCGCCTCCACCGCGCGGATCGACGTCCTCCACGTGCCCTACCGCGGCGCGGCGGTGGCGATGAACGCGATGTACGCCGGCGACGTGGACATGGTCTTCGCCAGCACCGTCGAGGTGATGCCGCACTGGCGCGACGGGCGGGTGCGGATTCTCGCGGTGACGACGCCGCGGCGGATCGCGCAGCTTCCCGACGTCCCGGCCGCGGGGGAGGTGGTGGAGGGCTACCACGCGCCGAACTGGTACGCGATGGCGGGCCCGCGCGGGCTCGACCCCGCGATCGTCGCCCGCTTCGTGCGGGAGCTCCAGTCCCTGCGCGACCTGCCGCTGGTCCGGGAGCGGTTCCACTCGGTCGGCACCGAGCCGCTGTTCCTCGGGCCGGACGCGCTCGCCGCGCGGCTCGCGGAGGACGTGCCGAGGTGGCGCCGGGTCGTCGCCGAGGCCGGGATCCGCGCGGAATGAACCGGATCGTCGTCGGGCGCCGCCGCGCCCTGATCGCGGGCGCCGCCGCCGTCGCGGCACCCGCTCCGGCGCGGGCCCAGGCCCCGGCGGGGACCGAATGGCCGGCGCGCACCGTGCGCATCATCGTCCCCTTCGGCGCCGGCGGGCCGAACGACGTGATGGCGCGCATCGTCGCCGAGCGGCTGCGCGAGCGGCTCGGCCAGCCCTTCGTCGTCGAGAACCGGCCGGGCGCCGGCGGCAGCACCGGCACGCTCGTCGCCTCGCAGGCGGCGCCGGACGGCTACACCTTCCTCTTCCACAGCTCGGCCGTCACCATCGCGCCGGCGCTGAACCCGCGCCAGGCGATCGATCCTCGCCGCGACCTGACGGCGGTGAGCCTGATCACCGACGTGCCGATGACCGTCGCGGCGAAGCCCGGCCGGCCCGGCTTCGGCAGCCTGGCCGAGGCGATCGCCACCGCGCGCGGCGCGCCGGGGCGCGTCAGCGTCGCGACCGCCGGCGTCGGCAGCGCCAACCACCTCGCGCTCGCCATGCTGGGCGCGCTGGCGCGGATCGAGACCGTGCACGTGCCCTACCGCAGCACGGCGCAGTCCGTCACCGCGGTGATCTCGGGCGAGGTGGACCTCGCCTTCGCCGGCATCGTCGAGGCGCTCGGGCACTACCGCGAGGGCCGCGTCCGCCTGCTCGCCGTCACCACCGGCGAGCGGTCGGCGGTGCTGCCGGAGGTGCCGACGATCGGCGAGACGGTGCCGGGCTACGCCGTGCCGCTGTGGTTCGCCATGTGGGCGCCGCCGGGCCTGCCGAGGCCGATCCTCGACCGCGTCTCGGCGGAGCTCGCGGCGATGCGCGACGTGCCGGCGGTGCGCGACCGTTTCCTCGCCCTGGGCGCGCCGCCGCTGATGACCGCGCCCGAGGCGCTCGCCGCCCGCGCCGCCGAGGAGATGCCGCGCTGGCAGCGCCTGGTGGCCGAGGCCGGCATCCGGGTCGAATGAGCGACTCCCCCGACACCGACGAACCGCGAACCGAAGGGATGCTCCGATGAGCCGCACCGTGGGCCGCCTGCTGGCCGAGAGCCTCGAAGCGCATGGCGTGGACACGATCTTCTGCGTCCCGGGCGAGAGCTATCTCGGCCTGACCGACGCGCTGACGGACGTGGCGGGCATCCGCCTGATCGTCTGCCGGCACGAGGCGGGCGCCGGGTTCATGGCGGTCGCCGACGGCCGGATGAACGGCGGCCGCGCCGGCGTGCTGCTGGTCTCGCGCGGCCCCGGCCTGTCCAACGCGATGGTCGCCTTCCATACCGCCTACCACGACGCGACGCCGATGGTGGCGCTGATCGGCCAGGTGGAGCGCAAGGATTTCGGCCGTCTGGCGCTGCAGGAGCAGCACTACGGCCGCCTGCTGTGCGACGTCACCAAGGGGGTGATCGAGGTCAACGAGCCGGAGCAGGCGAGCGAGGCGATCGCGCGCGCCTTCCACCTCGCCGAGAGCGGCACGCAGGGCCCGGTCGCGGTGATCCTGCCCGAGGACCTGTTCGACGAGCAGACCGACACGCCGATCGCCAGGCCGCGCCCGCGCGTCGCCTCCGGGCCGACGCCGGAGGACCTGGAGCGGCTCGCGGCGATGCTCGCCGAGGCGGAGCGGCCGCTGGTCCTCGCCGGCGGCGCGCTGGCGCTCGAGGGCGAGGCGGCATCGGCCGATCTCGCGAGGCTCGCCGAGGCCTGGGGGCTGCCGATCTGCCCGACGCACCGGCGCCCGCACGTGTTCGACAGCCACCACCCGAACTACGGCGGCTACATGGGCATCCGCGTGCCCAGGGACCTGCTCGACGAGATGAAGCGCGCCGACCTGCTGGTCTCGCTCGGCGAGCGCATCACCGATTCGGTGAGCCAGAGCTACACCTTTCCGACCGCGCCCGACCCGCAGCTCCCGCTCGTGCACGTCTGGCCGGACGCGAACGAGGTGGGCCGCGTCTGGCGCCCCGATCTCGGCATCGCGGCGAGCCCGCACGCGGTGATCCGCGCGCTGCTCGCCCGCCCGGCGCCGCCGGTGAGCGAGGCGCGCCGCGCCTGGGTGTCCGGGCTGAACCGGATCCACCGCCGGCTGCTCGAGCCGCGCTGGGCGGAGACGCGCGACGGCGTCAACTTCGCGGCCGTCTGCTGCGAGGTGGACAAGCACCTCGCGCCGGACGCGGCGATCACCTCCGACGCCGGCAATTTCTCCAGCTTCATGCACCGCTACATGCGCTTCCGCCCGGGGCAGCAGTTCCTCGCCTCGGTGGTCGGAGCGATGGGCGCGGGCGTGCCGATGGCGGTGGCCGCGACGCTGCGCCGGCCGGGGAAGCAGGCGGTGGCCTTCGTCGGCGACGGCGGCGCGCTGATGACGGGCAACGAGATCGCCACCGCGCGTCTCTACGAGACCGCGCCGATCATCATCGTCTCCGACAACCGGATGTACGGCACGATCGGCATGCACCACGAGGTGCGCTACCCGAACCGGCCCTACGCCTCGGCGACCAGCCTCAGGAACCCGGACTTCGCCGACTGGGCGCGCAGCTTCGGCGCCGAGGGCATCACCATCCGCACCGAGGCGGAGGTCGAGGCGGGCATCGCGCGCGCCTTCGCGGTGAAGGACCGGCCGGTGGTGGTGCATGTGCATTCCTCGGCGGACCAGATGAGCGCCTGGCGCCGCCGCGGCGGGGCGCGCACGTGATGCGCCGCCGCGCCGCCGCGGCCTCCGCTGGCAAGCGCGTGGCGTCCGGCCCGCTGTCGGCGCGCGAGGCCCGCACCACCATCGGATAGGACCCCCGCCGGATGTTCGCCGCCCCGCCCGAGATCGCGACCCGCGTCCACACGGAGGTGCCGCCGGAGCTGCGCCTGAAGGGCCGGCCCGCCGAGTTCTTCCACGGCCGCACGCCCGGCGACTCCTTCCTGGAGGGGCCCGCCTTCGACCGCGACGGCCATCTCTGGCTCACCGACATCCCGTTCGGCCGGCTGTTCCGCGTCGCGCCGGACGGGAGCTGGACGGTCGCGCTCGAATACGACGGCGAGCCGAACGGCCTCGCCATCCACCGCGACGGCCGCGTGTTCATCGCCGACCACAAGCGCGGCCTGCTGGTCTTCGACCCGCGCAGCGGCAGGCTGGACGCGGTGCTGACGCGGGTGCGGCGCGAGGGGTTCAAGGGCCTCAACGACCTCACCTTCGCGCGCAACGGCGACCTCTACTTCACCGACCAGGGGCAGAGCTCGCTGCGCGACCCCACGGGCCGCGTCTTCCGCCTGCGCGCGGCGACCGGCCGGCTCGAATGCCTGCTCGACAACGTCCCGAGCCCGAACGGCCTGGCGCTGACGGGCGACGAGCGCACGCTCTACGTCTGCGTCACCCGCGCCAACCAGATCTGGCGCGTGCCGCTCGAGGAGGACGGCGGCGTCGGGCGGGTCGGCGTGTTCATCCAGCTCTCGGGCAGCCTCGGCGGGCCGGACGGCATGGCGATGGATGCCGACGGCAACCTGGCGATCGCCCATGTCGGGCTCGGCACGGTCTGGCTGTTCTCGCGCCTCGGCGAGCCGATGGCGCGGCTGCGCGCGCCGCGCGGGCTCTGGACGACGAATGTCTGCTACGGCGGGCCGGAGGGGCGCACGCTGTTCGCCACCGTCTCCGACACGGGCATCGTGCTCGCCGCGGACATGCCGGTCGCCGGCGCGCCGCTCTACTCGCACCAGCAGGGCTAGGGCTTACACCCTGGACAGGGCTATCGCCGCCGCCGGCTCGCCGGCGCCTCGGCGCCAGTGCGACGGCGCCCGGCGGTATCCCGGCGGCGGCCGGGCGGGACGGGCATGCGCCCCGGCGAGCGCCACCCGGGCCTGCGCCATCCTGCTGCGCGAATGCGTCTGGCGCGCTGTCGCGCGCCAGGGCCGGGCCTCGTGGAGCAGGATCTGAACGGCCCCACCTCCGGATGCGGAGCGCGCTCCGATCCTTTCGCGCGCGATCTCGGCTGGGCGCCGCTCTTGTCAGGCACCGAGCCGGACGCCACGCTAGGCCAAGGAGGGAGGAAAGGATGAAACGACGCGTCCTGCTCGCCGGGCTGCCCGGCGCCACGCTACCTGTCGCCGGCGGCGCGCTCTCGCAGCCGGCGGCCTGGGCCCCGAGCCGCACGATGCGCCTGATCGTCCCCTGGCCGCCCGCCGGCACCACCGACATCGTGGCGCGCATGCTCGCCCCGCTGCTGAGCGAGGCGCTCGGCCAGACGGTCGTCGTCGAGAACCGCGCCGGCGCCGCCGGGCTGATCGGCACCGAGGCCATCGTCCGCGCCGATCCGGACGGGCATGTCTTCGGCTTCATCATCAGCACCCATGTCGCGAACGCGCATCTGGTGCGCCAGCATCCCTTTCATCCGGTTCGCGACATCACGCCGCTGATCTGGGTGGTGAACGTCAGCAACATCCTGGTCGTGCCGGCCTCTTCCCCGATCCGCAGCGTGCAGGAGTTCGTCGAGGAGGGGCGGCGGAGGTCGCGGCCGATCGCCTTCGCCTCGGCGGGGACCGGCACCTCCACGCACTTCTCCGGCGAGATGTTCCGCCTCGGCACCGGCATCCCGATGCAGCACGTGCCCTACCGCGGCGGCGGCCCGGCGCTGACGGACGTCATCGCCGGCAATGTGGATGCGATGTTCGGCAACGCCACCTCCACCCTGCCGCATGTGCGCGGGGGGCGGCTGCGCCCGCTGGCGGTGACCGCGGGGCGGCGCACGGCGCATCTGCCCGAGGTGCCGACGGTTGCGGAGACGGTGCTGCCGGGCTTCGAGATCGCCGAGTGGTACGGCCTGATCGGCCCGCGCGGCATGCCGGAAGCGGCGGTGCGGCGACTGAACGCGGAAGTGAACCGCATCATCGGCCAGCCGGCGATGCGGGCGCGGCTGCTGGAGCAGGGGGCGGAGGTGGTGGGCGGCACGCCGGAGGAGTTCGGCGCGCTGGTCGCGCGCGACCTCGAGAAGATCGGCGAGGTGATCCGCGCCGCCGGCATCACGATGGATTGAGGACGGCCGCATGGAGCTCGGACTCGAAGGCCGGGTCGCGCTGGTGACCGGCGCGAGCCGCGGCATCGGCGCCGCGATCGCGCGCGTGCTGGCGGGGGAGGGGATGCGCCTGCTGCTCGTTGCGCGCTCCTCGGAGGGGCTGGAGGCCACGGCGGCGGCCGCGCGCGGCGCCGGCGAGGAGGTGGCGACGCACCCGGCCGACCTGCGCCGGCCGGAGGCCGCCGGCGCGGCGGTGGCGGACGCCGTCGCGCGCTTCGGCCGGCTCGACCTGCTGGTGAACTGCGCCGGCGCGACGAAGCGCGGCGACTTCCTCGCCCTCACCGAGGAGGACTGGGCGGACGGCTACGCGCTCAAGCTGCACGGCGCGGTGCGCCTCTGCCGCGCCGCCTGGCCGCACCTCGTCGCCGCGCGCGGCGCGGTGGTGAACATCGCCGGCGCCGGCGGCCGCGTGGCGAGCGCGGACTTCACCATCGGCGGCTCGGTCAACGCCGCGCTGATGAACTTCACCAAGGCGCTGGCCGACCGCGGCGTGAGGGACGGCGTGCGGGTGAACTGCATCAACCCCGGCCTGATCGCGACCGACCGCCTCGCCGCCCGCATCCGCGCGCGGGCGGCGGAGCTCGGCGCCGACGAGGCGGCGGGCGCGGCGAGCCTCGCCGCCGAGCACGGCGTGGCGCGGATCGGCGCGCCGGAGGAGATCGGCCGCGTCGTCGCCTTCCTGGCCAGCGAGCGCGCCGCCGGCTACGTGCAGGGGGCGCTGTGGGACGTGGACGGCGGCTGGGTGCGGGCGGTGTAGCGCCGCCGCCTCACTCCCCGACGATCGCGGCGTGGACGAGGTTGCTCAGCGTGTCCATGCGCGGCTCGTGGAAGGCGTTCTCGTGCCGCGCGTTGCTGAGGAAGGCGAAGGAGACGCCGGACTCGGGGTCCGCCCAGCAGTAGGAGGAGCCGACCCCGCCGTGGCCGAAGGTGCGCGGGTGGGCGAGGCTGCCGAGGCCGCGGATCGTCTCCGTCGTGCCGCGCAGGTGCGGGCCGAGGCCGCGGTGCATCGGCATCCCCATGTAGCCGTCCACCCGCTCGCCGGTGAAGTTGCGGATGGCGAACTGCAGGGTGCGCGGCGCCAGCACGCGCACGCCGTTGAGCGTGCCGCCCTGCGCCAGCATCTGGTAGAAGGCCGCCATCGCCCGCGCCGTCGCGTAGCCGCCGCCGCCCGGAACGCCCGCGGCGCGGTGGGCGGAGGTGTTCTCCGGCATGCGCGGCGCGAAGCCGCCGCCGGGGAGGGGATCGTACATGCCGGCGGCGCGCGGCTCCTCGGCGGCCGGCAGGCCGACGAACAGCTCCTCGCCGAGCCCGAGCGGGGCGACGATCCGCTCGCGGATGACGCGGCGGAAGTCCTCGCCGGTGATCGCCTCGATCAGTACCGCCGCGACCCAGTGCGCGGCGGCGGGGTGGTAGTGCACGCGCGAGCCGGGGGTCCATTCGAGGACGAAGTCGCACACCTCGCGGCGCAGGCGTTCGTGGTCCTCCCACGCCTCGGGCGTGACCGCGGCGGAGGGGAAGCCCGCCTGGTGCGTGAGGAGCTGGATGACGGTGATCTCGCCCTTGCCGTTCCGCTCGAAGCCGGGGACGTGGCTCGCGACGGTGTCGGAGAAGCGCAGCGCGCCCTCCTCGACCAGCTTCCACACCGCGGCGGCGGTGACGACCTTGGTGTTCGAGTAGAGCAGCCAGAGCGTGCGCTCGTCGGCCGCGCGCGCCTCGGCGCCGATGCGCGCCTGGCCGAAGCTCCGGGACAGCGCGAGCCGCCCGCGCCGCGCCACGGCGAGCTGCGCGCCGGGATGGCGGCCCTCGGCGACGTGGCGCTCGACCAGGGCGCAGAGCCGTGCGAGCGCATCGGGATCGAGGCCGAGCGCGGCGGGATCGGCTTGGGTCATCGGGAAGCCCATCGGCGTCTCCTCTCGTCGGCTCCTCGGTCGGCACCGCCGGTCCGGCGCGGCCGCCGCGGCGCGAGCTTTCAGCGCGCGCCCGCCCGGGTCAAGCGCCGCCGCGGCTTGTGCCGCGCGGCGGGCGGCCCCTATCCTCGCGCTCCGGCCCCCGCCCGAGAGGTCCGCCCATGCAGCAGCGCAACCTCGGCCCGTCCGGCCTCCGCGTGTCGGTGGTCGGCCTGGGCTGCAACAACTTCGCCGCGCGGCTCGACCCGGAGGCGACGCGGCGCGTCGTGCACGCCGCCCTCGACCACGGCGTCACGCTGTTCGACACGGCCGACGTCTACGGTCGCCCGGTCCGCCACGGCGGATCGGAGGAATACCTCGGCGCCGCCCTCGGCCCGCGCCGCAAGGACATCGTCCTGGCGACCAAGTTCGGCAACCCGATGGACGAGAGCGGGGCGAGGCAGGGCGCCTCGCGCCGCTACATCATGGCGGCGGTGGAGGCGAGCCTGCGGCGCCTCGGCACCGACTGGATCGACCTCTACCAGGTGCACCGCTTCGACCCGCTGACGCCGCTCGAGGAGACGGTGCGCGCGCTCGACGACCTGATCCGCCAGGGCAAGGTGCGCTATGTCGGCGTCTCGAACTTCGCCGCCTGGCAGGTGGTGGACGCGCTGTGGACGGCGAAGGCGCTCGGCTGCAACGGCTTCGTCTCGTGCCAGGACGAGTACAGCCTGCTGGTGCGCGCCCCGGAGAAGGACCTGATCCCGGCGATGCAGGCGCACGGCCTCGGCCTGCTGCCCTACTTCCCGCTGGCGAGCGGGCTGCTGACCGGCAAGTACCGGCGCAACCGCCCGATGCCGGAGAACGCGCGGCTCACCGTCACCCAGCGCCTCGCCAACGCCTTCCTCACCGACCGGAACTGGGAGATCACCGAGCGACTCGCCGGGTTCTGCGAGCAGCGCGGGCGGACGATGCTGGAGCTGTCCTTCTCCTGGCTCCTCGCGCGCCCGACCGTGGCGAGCGTGATCGCCGGCGCCAGCACGCCGGAGCAGGTGGCGCAGAACGTCAAGGCGACCGGATGGGCGCTGGGCGCCGGGGACCTCGCCGAGATCGACGCCATCACGCTCGGCGAGGAGGCGCCACCCGCGCGCTAGGGCAGATCGCGGACGGCCGGAGACAGCCGGGAGCGTGAATCGGCCCGGCAGACAGGGAGCGGGAGCCGTTGCAGCCGGCACGGCCGAGCGGGAACGCCTCCCGCCGCCGGCCGGCTAGCGTCCCCGGAAGCGCGGCGGCCGCTTCTCCCTGAACGCCGCCACGCCCTCGCGGAAGTCCTCCGAGTTGCGGATCGCGCCCATGCGCTGCATGTGGATCGCCATCCGCTCGGAGGGGCCGCGGGGAAGGATCTCCTCCGTCACCATGCGCTTGATCTCGCCGAGGACGAGCGGCGCCATCGCCGCCAGCTCCTTGCCCCAGGCGATCGCCTTCGCCAGCGCCTCGCCGTCCGGCACCACCTCGTTGACCAGGCCGACGCGCTCGGCGCGCTCCGCCTCGACGGTGCGGCAGAGCAGCGCGATCTCCATCGCGATCTTGTGCGGGATGCGCGAGACGAGGCCGGCGATCATGCCGCCGGTGATGCCGAGCTTGGCCTCCGGGTAGTAGAACTTCGCGCTGCGGCCGCAGACGGCGAGGTCGCACATCATCGCCAGCACGATGCCGCCGCCGACGCACCAGCCCTCGATCGCGGCGATGATCGGCTTGTTGGTGGCGACGCCGACGGTCGGCACGGCGCGCCACAGCTCCGGCGGCTCGGTGACGTCGGCGCCGAAGGTGAAGGCGCGGGTGCCGGTGCCGGTCAGCACCATGGCGCGGCTCGTCTCGGAGGCGGCGAAGTCGCGCATCGCCGCCTGCACGCCCTCCGCCATGCCCCTGGTGATGGCGTTGCCCTTCTCCGGCCGGTCCAGCGCGACGATGCGCACCGGGCCGTCGTCCCAGACCTTCACGTGCTCCATGGCGGTTCCCCTCGGCGATGCGGCGCCCACTCTAGCGGAGCGCGCCGGCGAGGCCATCCACCCCCTGCGCGCGGGCCGCCCCTTCGGCTAGCTTCGCCGCATGCCGCCCGACGATGCTCCGCCGCGCTCGCCCGCCACCCTGCCCGCGCTCCTCGCCGTGTTCCTGCAGATGGGCATGGTGAGCTTCGGCGGCGGGCTCTCCGGCTGGATGCACCGCGAGATCGTGGAGCGCCGCCGCTGGATGGGCGAGGAGCGGTTCCTCGCCGCGCTCGCCCTCGGCCAGGTGCTGCCCGGGCCGAACAGCGTGAACCTGGCGCTGCAGATCGGCCTGCAATTGCGCGGCGGGATCGGCGCGGTGGCGGCGGGGATCGGGCTGCTCGGCCCGCCCTTCCTGGTCATCCTCGTCCTCGCGCTGCTCTATCAGCGCTACGGGGCCGTCGGGCCGGTCAGCACCGCGCTCGCCGGCGTCGCCGCGGCGGGCATCGGCCTCACCTGCTCGATGGGCATCCGCGCGGCGCGGCGGATGCGCGGCGTGGCGCCCTTCGCCGTCGCGGCCGTCGTGTTCGTCGCGGTCGGCGTGCTGAAATGGCCGATGATCCCGGTGGTGCTGGCGGTCATCCCGGCGAGCGTCGCCCTCGCCTGGCGCGCGCAGCAGCGGGAGCGGCGCGGCCATGGAGGCTGACCGGCTGCTCGCCCTCGCCCTGGTTTTCGTGCCGCTCTCGCTCGTCTCGCTCGGCGGCGGGCCGAGCATCTTCGCCGAGATGCAGCGCCAGGCCGTCGAGGTGCACGGCTGGATGACGGATGCGGAGTTCGTGGACCTGTTCGCCATCTCGCGCGCCGCGCCGGGCCCCGGCTCGCTCATCGCCGCGCTGATCGGCTGGAAGGCGGCGGGGTTCCCCGGGGCGCTGGTGGCGGCGCTCGGCCTCTACCTCCCGTCCTCGCTCCTGGTCTGCGCGGTGGGGGTGCTCGGCCGCCGCCATGCCGCCTCGCCGGTGCGGGCGGCGATCGAGCGCGGCCTTGCGCCGGTCGCGGTCGGGCTGATCTTCGCCGGCGCGCTGACGCTGCTGCAGGCCGCGGAGGCAGGCGCCGTCGGCGTGGCGACCACCGCGCTCGCCACGCTGGCGCTGCTGCACCCGCGGGGCAGCCCCTATCTGGTGCTTGCCATCGCGGGCCTGGCCTTCGCGGTGCTGGGGGCGGTGGGACTGGCGCCGCGCTAGGCTGGCCGGCGTCCGGCGCATCCGCAGATCAAGACCGGGCGTGCCCGCCGCGCTGGAACCTGCGTGCGACGGCCAATGCCTTCAGGTCCCCGGCGCTGCCCGGTCGAGCGGCTGCGCGCCGTGCCGCCGCGCCTGGCCCGGTCGGCGCCGCGACGAGCCTTTCCGATCGGCGGGGCGCTTCAACCGGAGGTCGTTTTTTCAAGCAAAAGGGATTCCAAGTCCCGTCACAAGACAGAGCAAGTCGGTAAATTTTTCGTGACATATCGGTTCGGTCGCGGCATATTTGGGCCAGCGAACGCCGATCTCCGGAACCCCGGGCTGGAGCCCCCCACCGCGGCAAGGCCGCTCCGCACCCTGCACGCGGCAACGATCCGGTCCGGACAGCGACTACGGGAAGTGTCACGTGGCCGAGCATTTTTCCCCCGCCGATCCGCCTTTGCACGACGGCGCGCCTATCGCGGGCGCGGGTGCCGCCTTCTCCCCGATACCCGCAGGCCATGCCGGACCGGGGGCGTATGCCGCGGCCGCCCTCCGCGGAGGCCGGACGATGCCGTCCGCAGCGGACGCCACCGCCTCGCGGCCCGCCGGGCGCCGCGTGCTCGCCCGCGTCCTCGACGCAGGCCGGTCCGCCTGCGAGGCCGGGGAGGTCGAGGTCGCCGAACGCCTGCTGCAGCTCGCCGGACGTCTGCTCGAGGATCGGCCCGATCCGGTGATCGCCGAACCCGCCAGACGACGCGGGCGCCCGCCACGGCATGACCTCTCGATCTGGCAGGAGGACGCGGAGGCGTTCATCGCCCTCTGCGGCGCGGTCTGGCAGCTGCGCCGCGCGCGGTCGCACCCGTACGAGCGGGCCGCGCCGGGCCTGCCCGACTGAACCGCTCGCCGCCGCGGCGGCCGCTCCCCGGGCGGGCCGGCGCCGCTGCCGCGAGGCCGTTCAGCCGCCTCAGCCTGCCGCGGCCAGATCCCGCAGGGCCAGTACCAGGCCGCGCAGCGCGAGCAGCGAGACGGCCACGCCCACCAGCGCCATCATCGGCCGCTCCGGCACCCGCCGCGCCACCAGCGCCGCGAAGGGCGCGGCCAGCACGCCGCCCAGCACCAGTCCCGCGACCACCGCGCGCAGCGACACGCCGATCGTCGCCAGGAAGGTGATCGAGATCGTGAGGGCGACGAAGAACTCCGCGAGGTTCGCGGAGCCGATCGCGACGCGGGGGAGGGTTCCCTGGCCGATCAGTGTCGTGGTGACGATCGCCCCCCAGCCGCCGCCGCCCATCGCGTCGAGGGCGCCACCGCAGAATCCCAGCAGGCCCACCCGCCGCAGCGGCGGCTGCGCGATCACCGCCGGTCGCGGCCGCAGCGCCCGGAGCAGGATCAGGCCGCCCATGCTCACGAGATAGAGGCTCACGACGACGCGAACCGGACCGATCGGCATCTCGACCAGCACATAGGCGCCGAGGGCCCCGCCGAGCGCGCCTGGCACCGCGAGACGGACCACCAGCGCGCGCCGCGCATTGCCGAACAGCCAGTGCGAGAGCCCGGAGGCGCCGGTGGTGAACACCTCGGCGGCATGGACGCTGGCGCTCGCCATCGCGGGCGTAACGCCGAGGCTGAGCAGCACGCTGGCGGCCGTGAGGCCATAGGCCATGCCGATGGCGCCATCGACGAACTGCGCCGCGAAGCCCACCGCGGCGAATGCGATCAGGTTCTCCCCCATCGCGGGCCTCCGCTGGCCGGTCCGCCGTCTCGTGTCGCGCCGGCACCCGCGGCGGCTGGCCCATCACCTCGGTCGAGAGGCAATTGGCGAATCTTCGCGTGCCGAGAAGTCGGCGCCGCGCCGGGCTGGGCGCCGGCGCACGATCCCCGGTCGCGATGGGCGGGCGCCGTACGGCGTGGCGGCACCTGCTGCGGGGCGCGGCGCCGCGGCCACTCCGATCATGCGCTGCCGGGGCGGGGCGCGTGCCGCCCGCCGGCGACCTTCTCGCCCGGCCGTTCCCGCCGCCATGGCCCCGGATCGTGGCTTGCGGAGCGGCTTCGCGCTGCCGGCCGGATCCGGCCGCCCGCGATCAGAACTGCGCCATCGCGGCGGGCGGCGGGGCGGCGGCCCTGTCCGGACGTCCCTCGGCCGAGACACTCTGCTGGATCAGGGCAAGGAACGCGCCGGCGAACGCCATGGCGATCACGAGCACCATGAGCGCAGCGCCCCTGAGGATCAGCCTGGCCATTCGGAGCCGCCGTCCCGATCGTCCCGCTTCTTCGCCCGCGCGGGGAGGCGCGGATCGCCGCCGGGCAACGAGGATAGGAACGCCGAAGCGTTTGCGGAATTTTAACCAACGATAGGGTGGATGCTCCGGCGCCGGCTGCGCCGCAGGCGCAGCCGGTGCCCGGTCGCGGCGCGCCGCCCTCGGGAAGATGCGGTCCGGCGCGCCGACCCAGCCCGCCGTCGCGGCGCAGCCCTGGCACTCGCGGCGACAGGTTCCCTTCGCCTGCGACCCTTGGCCTGGTCCGACGTCGGTCCGTGCAGAGACGACTCAGGAGGCAAACCGCGACGCGCAGCTTTCTCCTCAACACCCTCTTTGCGGGCATCGTCCTCGCCGCGGCGGCCTGTGGCCACGATCCGGGACGCGCGCCTTGACCGGAGGCGCGCTCGGCGCCGGCACCGGCGGCGCGATCGGCGCGGCGACGGGCGGCTCGGCCGGGACCGGCGCGCTCATCGGCGGCGGCGTCGGCGCCCTCGGCGGCGCGGTGACCGCGCCTCGCGCGCTCTACTGAACCAATCTCATCTCCGAACGGCGGCCCCGGCGCGACTCGGGAGGGGTTGGCGACGGGCGTCGGTCCCCGCCCGCGTCCGGCGGCGGGAGGCAGGTGCGCCTGCCCTGCCCGGGGCGTGTCATTCCGGATCGTGCGGAGGGCGGTTCCCGCCGCCTCCCTGCAGGGGGCATCAGGCGAGCCCGTTCGGCCCGCGTTCCCGTGCGGCCCGGCGACGCGTTCCGGCGCCGAGGGCAGGCGCGCTTGGGCCGCGGCATCTGCGGCCGGTTGCCGCGCACCGGCGCCTGCCGCGAGCCCGGGGGCGGCCTCCGCATGTGCGGCCGGACATCCTTCCGCTCGGATCCTGCGGGCCCGCTCAGGGTCCGCCGCGCGGTGCCCCTGGCGGCCTCGGCCTCCGCGATCGGCCGCTCCTCCGCCGTCGCGCGCCGGCAGGCCGGCGCGCCCGGGAAGAGAACGCGTCCCGAACCCTGCGCCTGGGGACTTGATGTGGCGGCGGCGAGGGCGGAGGCTGCGGCAGCGAACGGAAGAGGAGCGTCCATGGCCCGCCGCAGCATCGGCGCCGTCACCGGCATCGGCGAGACCGACTACACCCGCCCCCATCCCGGCCGGAGCGCGCTCTCCCTGCAGCTCGAGGCCTCGCTCAAGGCGATCGCCGACGCCGGGCTCGCGCCGCGCGAGATCGACGGGATCGTGATTCCGGGGGGCACCGGGCCGGTGGTGGCGGAGGACATCGCCACCAATCTCGGTCTCCCGGACCTCCGCTTCTCCGTCGTGACGCCGCTTGGCGGCGCCGCCGCGGTGGCCGGGCTGCAGTGCGCCGCGGCGGCGGTCGCGATGGGGGTGTGCAACCACGTGCTGATGCCGCTCGGCCGCACCGGCCGCTCCGGCGCGCGGATCGGCGCGCGGCTCGCGCAGATGCCGCAGTTCCGCCTGGTCGGCGAGTTCGAGGCGCCGCACGGCGCCAACGCGCCGGCGCAGTACTACGCGCCGATGGCGCGGCGGCACATGGAGCTCTACGGCACCACCAGCCGCCAGCTCGCCGAGATCGCCGTGACGACGCGCCGGCACGCGATCCTGAACGGCAACGCCAGCATGACGAAGCCGATCACCATCGAGGACCACCAGGCCTCGCGGATGATCGCCGACCCGCTTCGCCTGCTCGACTGCAGCCTGGAGAGCGACGGCGGCGCCGCGGTGGTGATCAGCGCCGCGGAGCGCGCGCGCGACCTGCGGGCGCCGCCCGTCGTCATCCTCGGCGTCGCCGAGGGGCATCCGGACAGCCCGAGCACGATCACCCAGCGCCCGGACATGACGCGGCTCGGCGTCGCCAAGGCGGCGCCGCGCGCCTTCGCCATGGCGGGCGTGACGCCGGCCGACATCCAGGTCGCCGAGATCTACGACTGCTTCACCTACATCGTCCTCTGCCAGCTCGAGGACCTCGGCTTCTGCGCCAAGGGCGAGGGCGGCGCCTTCGTCGAGGGCGGCGCGCTCGGCCTCGGCGGACGGCTGCCGGTGAACACCCATGGCGGCCTGCTGTCGCAGGCCCACATGGCGGGCATGAACCACATCGTCGAGCTGGTGCGGCAGCTGCGCGGCGCGGCCGGCGCGGCGCAGGTGCCGGGGGCCGAACTCGGGCTCGTGACCGGCTACGGCGACCTCGGCGACGGCACCGTCGCCATCATGGCCAAGGGATGAGGCCGACCATGTCCGATGCGATCCCGCCGAAGCCGCGGCCCGAGCCCTCCGACGACACCCGCCCCTACTGGGAGGGCGTCGCCGCGCATCGCCTGCTCCTGCAGCGCTGCGCCGACTGCGGCCGGGTGCGGCACTATCCGCGCCCCCTCTGCGACGCCTGCCACTCCTTCGCGGTGGAATGGATCGAGGCCTCGGGCCGGGCGAGCGTGCACAGCTGGACCGTGGCGCACCATCCCTTCCATCCCGCCTTCAAGGCGGAGCTGCCCTACACCCTCGTCACCGCCGACCTCCCCGAGGGCGTGCGCATGCTCGCGCGGCTGCGCGGCATGGGGCCGGAGGCGCTGCGCGTCGGGCTTCCGCTGCGCATCGGCTTCGAGGACAATGGCGAGGGCCTGACCCTGCCGGTCTTCCGTCCGGCCGACTGACCGCTTGCCGCCCCGGCGGCGGTGCGGGACACATGGAACGTCGGAGAGCGAGCGGCATGCACGACCTGACGACCCGGCCGGGCCAGGCCACCGGCGAGTCCACCGAGGCGCTCGACGCGGTCATCGTCGGCGCGGGGTTCGGCGGGCTCTACATGCTGCACCGCCTGCGCGGCCTCGGCATGACGGCGCGGATCATCGAGGCGGCGGGCGGCGTCGGCGGCACCTGGTGGTGGAACCGCTACCCCGGCGCGCGCTGCGACGTGGAGAGCATGCAGTACTCCTTCTCCTTCGACGAGAGGCTGCAGCAGGAATGGCGCTGGTCCGAGCGCTTCGCCGCGCAGCCGGAGATCCTGCGCTACGCCGAGCACGTCGCCGACCGCTTCGACCTGCGCCGCGACATCCGCTTCAACACCCGCGTCACGGCCGCGCGGTTCGACGAGGCGGCCGGGCGCTGGCTGGTCCTGACCGACCGCGGCGACCGCCTCTCGGCGCGCTACTGCGTGATGGCGACGGGCTGCCTCTCCTCCGCGCGCGTGCCGGACATCCCGGGGATCGAGAGCTTCCGCGGCCGCACCTACCACACCGGCCGCTGGCCGCACGAGGAGGTGGACTTCACCGGCCAGCGCGTCGCCGTGATCGGCACCGGCTCCTCGGCGATCCAGGCCGTTCCGGTGATCGCGGAGCAGGCGAAGCAGCTCTTCGTCTTCCAGCGCACGCCGAACTTCAGCATCCCCTCGCGCAACAGGCCGATGGACGAGGCGTACGAGCGCTGGTGGAAGTCCGACTACGCGGCGCACCGGCGCAGGGCGCGCATGATGCGCACCGGCATCCTCTACCACATAGACGAGCGCTCCGCCCTCGACGTTCCGCCGGAGGAGCGGCGGCGGGTGTACGAGGAGCGCTGGGCCGCCGGCGGCACCGCCTTCATGGGCGCCTTCGCGGACCTGCTGCGCAACCAGCAGGCCAACGACACCGCGGCGGAGTTCGTGCGCGGCAAGATCGCCGGGATCGTCAGGGACCCCGCCACCGCCGCGCTGCTCCAGCCGCGCGACCACCCGATCGGCACCAAGCGCATCTGCGTGGACACGCACTACTACGAGACCTTCAACCGCGCGAACGTCCGGCTGGTGGACGTGCGCTCCGCGCCGATCGAGGCGATCACGCCGACGGGGCTGCGCCTGCGCGGCGGCGCGGAGTTCGCGGCGGACAGCATCGTCTTCGCCACCGGCTTCGACGCGATGACGGGCGCCGTGCTGGCGGTGGACATCCGCGGCCGGTCGGGGGCGTCGCTGCGCGAGAAGTGGGCGGCGGGGCCGCGCGCGCATCTCGGCCTGATGGTGGCGGGCTTCCCCAACCTGTTCCTGATCACCGGGCCGGGCAGCCCCTCCGTGCTCAGCAACATGATGGTCTCGATCGAGCAGCACGTGGACTGGCTCTCCGACTGCCTCGTCCACATGCGCGCGCGCGGCGCCACCTGCATCGAGCCGACGCAGGAGGCGGAGGACGCCTGGGTGGCGCATGTCGCGGAGGTCGGCGGCCGCACGCTCTATCCGAAGGCGAATTCCTGGTACATGGGCGCGAACATCCCCGGCAAGCCGCGGGTGTTCATGCCTTATGTCGGCGGCGTCGGCACCTATCGCGAGGAGTGCGACGCGATCGCGGCGCAGGGCTATCCGGGGTTCCGGATGAGCGCGCCGCAGGCGGCCGCCGCGGCGGCGCAGTGAGGACGGGCGAACGCGCCATGGCGACATCGGAGACGGGGACGCGACCGGGACCCGCGGTGGCGGGGCGGGAGCGGGGCAACTTCCTCGACGACTTCCGCCCCGGCCAGGTGTTCGAGCACTGGCCCGGCCGCACCATCACCGAGGCCGACAACATCCAGTTCAGCCTGCTGACCATGAACCAGCACCCGATCCACTGCGACGCCGCCTTCGCGGCCCGCTCGGAGTTCGGCAGGCCGCTGGTCAACAGCGCGCTGACGCTCGCCATCGTCACCGGCATGACGGTGAACGACATCAGCCTCAACGCCATCGCCAATCTCGGCTGGAAGGAGGTCCGCCTGGTCGCGCCGGTCTTCCCGGGGGACACGATCTATGCCCGCACGCAGGTGCTCGAGGTGCGCGAGAGCCGCTCGCGCCCCGGCCAGGGCATCGTCACCACGCGGACCGAGGGCTACAAGGCGGACGGCACCGTGTTCCTCACCTTCGAGCGCGCGAGCCTGATGCCGCGCCGCGGATACCGCGGGCCATGAGCGCCTCGCCCGACACCGGGGAGCAGGAACGCCTGATCCTCGACGCCGTGGACCGCTTCCTGGAGCGGCACGTCCGCCCCGTCGCCGCGAAGCTCGAGCACGCCGACGAATACCCGGCCGAGATCGTCGAGCGGATGAAGGAGCTCGGCCTGTTCGGCGCGGTGATCCCGGCGGAATACGGCGGCCTCGGCCTGCGGCCCTCCACCTACGCGAAGGTGATCGAGCGCATCTCGGCGGAGTGGATGTCGCTCTCCGGCATCGTCAACTCGCACCTGATCATGGCGCGGATCGTGGACCGCATGGGCACGGAGGCGCAGAAGCGCGCCTTCCTGCCGCGCTTCGCGACCGGCGAGCTGCGCGGCGGCCTGGCGCTGACCGAGCCCGATTGCGGCACCGACCTCCAGGCGATCCGCACCACGGCGCGGCGCGAGGGCGACCACTACGTCGTCAACGGCACCAAGACCTGGATCAGCAACGGGATCTTCGGGAGCTGCTTCGCGCTGCTGGTCAAGACCGATCCGGAGGCGCAGCCGCGCCACCGCGGCATGTCCATGCTGCTGGCCGAGAAGGGCCCGGGCTTCCGCGTCGGGCGGCGGCTGGAGAAGCTCGGCTACAAGGGCATTGACAGCGCCGAGCTGGTGTTCGAGGACTACCGCGTGCCCGCCGACCGGCTGCTCGGCGGCGAGGGCCAGGGCATGGCCTGCGCCATCAGCGGGCTCGAGCTCGGCCGCGTCAACGTCGCCGCGCGCGGCGTCGGCGTCGCCCAGCGCGCGCTGGACGAGGCGGTGCGCTACGCCCAGCAGCGCCGCACCTTCGGCAGGCCGATCCACGAGCACCAGGCGATCGCGCTCAAGCTCGCCGACATGGCCACACGGGTGGAGGCGGCGCGGCTGCTGACCGAGAAGGCCGCGCAGGCGCTCGACCGCGGCGACCGCTGCGACTACGAGGCGGGCATGGCCAAGCTCTTCGCCACCGAGGCGGCGGTGGAGAACAGCCTGGAGGCGATGCGCATCCACGGCGGCTACGGCTACTCCAAGGAGTTCGTCGTCGAGCGCCTCTACCGCGACGCGCCGCTCCTCGTGATCGGCGAGGGGACGAACGAGATCCAGCGCCTCGTCATCGCGAAGCGCCTGATCGAGCGGAACCGCATTTGATGGAGCATCGCCCGCTGCCACTCGACGGCGTGACCGTCATCGCGGTGGAGCAGTACGGCGCCGGCCCCTTCGGCACCATGCTGCTCGCCGACCTCGGCGCGGAGGTGATCAAGATCGAGAACCCGGCGGAAGGCGGCGATGTCGGCCGCCTGGTCGGCCCGTTCTTCTTCGCGCCCGGCGACAGCCACTTCCACCAGGCCTTCAACCGCAACAAGCGCAGCGTCGGGCTGGACCTGAAGCACCCCGAGGGGATGCGCCTGCTGCGCGAGCTGCTGCGCCACGCCGATGCGATGCTCGACAACCTGCGCGGCGACCTGCCGGAGCGGCTCGGCCTCACCTACGAGGCGCTGAAGGAGGTCAACCCGCGCCTCGTCTGCGCGCACCTCTCCGCCTACGGCCGCGACGGTTCGCGCCGCTCCTGGCCCGGCTACGACTACCTGATGCAGGCGGAGGCCGGCTACCTCTCGCTGACCGGGGAGCCGGACGGGCCGCCGGCGCGCTTCGGCGTCTCGGTCGTGGACATGATGACCGGGCTGATGGCGGCCTTCGCGCTGGTCTCCGGCCTCGTCGGCGCGCGCGCGACGGGGCGCGGGATGGACCTCGACGTCAGCCTGTTCGACACGGCGCTGCACAACCTGACCTATCTCGCCGCCTGGTACCTGAACGGCGGCCACGTGCAGGGGCGGGAGCCGCGCGGGGCGCATCCCTCGCTCACGCCCTCGCAGCTCTACCGCACGCGCGACGGCTGGATCTTCATCATGTGCAACAAGGAGAAGTTCTGGCCCGTGCTGGCGGAGCGGCTCGGCCGCCCGGAATGGGCCGCCGATCCGCGCTTCGCGACCTTCCGCGCCCGGCTCGAGAACCGCGCCGCGCTGACCGGGCTGCTCGACGCCGCCTTCTCCGAGCGCACCACGGCCGAGTGGCTGGAGGCGATCGGCGGCGCCGTGCCGGCCGCGCCGGTGCTCGACGTCGGCCAGGCGCTCGACAACCCCTTCGTGCGCGAGCGCGGCGGCGTCGCCGAATTCGCGCGGGCGGAGGGCGGTCCGCCGGTGCGGATGCTGACCGGACCGGTGCGCGTGGACGGCCGCCTGCCGCCGACCAGGGCCGCGCCCGCGCTCGGCGCGGACACCGAGGCGGTGTTGCGGCGCCTCGGGCTCGATGGCGACGCCATCGCGGACCTGCGCCGCCGCGGCGCCGTCCGATGAGGCTCGGGACGCGCGACCTGGGATGCCGGATCGAGGCGGCGCGCCAGAGCCGTTTTTCGCCCGGCCGTGTTCGCCGCAACGGCTCCCGCTCGGTGTTCGTCGGGCTGGTTCACGCCCCCCGCTGTTTCCAGCCGTCCGTGATCGGCGCTAGGCGTCGGCAGCGGCTGGTTCGATCCGCCTCGGATACTGCAGCACCAGAAGCTCGGCGCCTTCCGGGCCCGCCCGCACGGCGAGCGGCGGCTCGTCCGCGGTGACGAACAGCGCGGAGAGCCGATCGAGGACCTTGCCGCCGTGCAGGATCGTCCCCGCGGTGACGATCATCGACTGTCCGGCGCCTGTCGCGGGATCCGGTGCGTCGAGCCGTCCCCCCGGCGGGACGCGCAGCATCAGGATCGCGAGCCCGTCGGGCTCGCGGAGCGCCACCTCCACCGCCGCTTCGCGCCGGGCGCGCAGCGCCGCCGGCTCCGAGGGCAGCAGCGGGTCGGCGAGCACGTAACGCTTCGGGCCCTTGCGCATCTTGCCGCGCGCCGCGGGCAGGAATTGCGCGCCGGTGTCGTCCGCGCTGGCACGCAGCGTGAAGTACCGCAGTCCCTCCGCGCCCGGCGTGATCGGGCCGTAGGCGGTGCAGGCGCCGGCGAAGTGCGCCATGATCGGCTTGATGGGGTGCTTGCCGATCGTGCCGATGCCGTCCACCACGACCTGGAACTGGTCCACGAAGTGGAAGTGCGGATGCACGATCGCGCGCGGGTCCTGCTCGACCAGGAAGGCCTGCGGCGGCCTCACCTCGCCCGGCGCCGGTTCGACGTACTCGTTCGTGTTGGGCGCGTCGGGATCGACCGAATTCGAGCCCTTCTGGGAGGGGGTGGGCCCGAAGTAGTCGGTGCGCCAGATCGTGCCGCCCTCCGGCGTCGTGCGGGCGAAGCGCGTCGGCGCCGCCTCCGCGGTGGCCGTCGCGTAGATCATGGTTCCGCCTCCTCCCGGCCGGGCCGGCGTCATCGTTGCGAGGACACGGCCGGCACCGCACTATGCGGCGGTGGCCGGGCCGGCGGCAAGCCGCGGCCGGTCCGAGCCGCTGTGGACCAAGGGATGCCCATGCGGCGCGCGTCGTTCGTGGCGATCGTGCCATCCTCCCCCCGCCCGCGCGGCTCGCCGGCGCGCGGGCGTGGGGTCGCGGAGGGCGCAAGCGCGCACGCCCCGGCCAGCCCGCCCGGCAAGGCGCTGCAATCGCCAGGGAGCGCAGGCATGCGCCGCCGCGACACGCCCGGGGAGGGCGGAGCCCGGCCATCCCCTTCGACGGAGACCGAAGTGCCGTCCTTCAAGATCTGGGAGTGCGCGCTCTGCGGCTTCCGCTACGACGAGGCCGCCGGCTTGCCGGAGGAGGGGCTGCCGCCCGGCACGCGCTGGCAGGACGTGCCTGCGACCTGGACCTGCCCGGACTGCGGCGCCGGCAAGGACGATTTCGAGATGCGCGAGGCGGGCTGACTTTCCGCCCGCCGCGGAACGCCGCGCCGCTGGGACCGGTTTCGCTCGGCCGCGCTCGTCGCGACGGCCCTCGCGCGGTGTTCGCAGAGCAGAGGCACGCGCGCGGCCCGTTCCGGCCATCCGCGATCCGCTCTAGCGCGGCCAGCGCGGCGCGTGCGTGCCGAGCGGCACCGAGGGCAGCGCCCAGAAGGGCGGCGTCTCCGACAGGCGCGCCGCGTCCCGCACCGTGGTGAGGCGCCCGAAGGGGCTGTCGCTCTCCTCCAGGAGGTCGGCGATGTCCTCGAAGCGCTGCTCCGGACAGGCGAGGCCGTCCTCCACCCGCCCCAGCGAGCGGATCCAGTGGCCCGTCGTCGCAAGCGCGACGCGCACGTGCCAGCTCCCGCCCTCGCGCGCGCGGCGCAGCAGGCCGGCCATCGCGCCGAGCGCCATCAGGTAGCCCGAGGCATGGTCCAGCGCCTGGCAGGGGAGGGGCTTCGGCCTGCTCTCCCCCGCCGCGGCGGCCTCCTCGAGGTTCATCCCGTTGGCGTTCTGCACCAGGGAGTCGAAGCCGCGCCGGCCCGCCCAGGGCCCGTCATGGCCGTAGGCGCAGAGCGAGACGCAGACGATGCCCGGTCGGATCGCCGCCACCTGCTCCGGCGCGAAGCCGTGCCCGGCGATGGCACCCGGGCGATAGCCCTGCACGAACACGTCCGCCTGCGCCGCGAGGCCGCGCAGCGTCTCGCGGCCCGCCTCCGCGCGCAGGTCGAGGTGGGTCGAGAGCTTGCCGCGCCCGTTGTCGATCACCAGCGTCGGCGTGGAGGGCAGGTGCGCGGCGGTCACGTTCATCACCGTCGCCCCATGCGCCGCCAGCGTCCGCCCGCAGACCGGCCCGGCGATGACGCGGGTGAGGTCGAGCACCCGCACGCCCTCCAGCGGGCGCCTCGGCGCGCCGGCGGGGAGGGGGGTGGGCGGCGCCTCGCCGATGCGCTCGATCAGCAGGACAGGCAGGCTCGCCACGGCGCGCCCCTGCGGGTGCGCATCCCATTCCTCCGTGCTGCGCGCCATGGTGACGACGAGGCCCGCGGCGGCGGCGGCGGCCTCGAATTCCTCCGCCGCCCAGCGGCCGAGCGCGGCGGCGACCGCCGCGCGGTCGCGGTCGCAGCCGAGCAGGCGCAGCACGCCGTCGCGGTGGTGCGGATAGTTCGTGTGCAGGCGCAGCCAGCGCCCGTCGCCCGCCTGATACAGCCCCGCGATCCTGTCCCAGAGCTCGGGCGCCGGCTTGCCGTCGATGCGCAGGTAGCGCTCGGATCGGAACTCGGCGGCCGCGTGGCGCATGTCCACGGCGACGCGCTGCGCGCGGCCGGTGCGCGCCCGCCAGACCTCCGCCGCGGCGAGGCCCGCGGCGGCGATCGAGGCCTGCGCCGCGGTGCCGACAGCGTAGGTGGAAGGCTGCACGGGCTCGCGCCCGGCGAGCTCCACCGCATCCAGCGCGCCGGGGTCGAGGCCGGCTGCGCGCCAGAGGCCGGACAGGGCATCGGCGGGCGGGATCAGGGGCATGCGGCGTCTCCTGCGCGGCGTCGGGCGCTCCTGCGGCTGGAGCGCGCGGGGGCGACGGCGCACATCCAGCCTGCGCCGCCGCATCCCCCGCTTGCCCGCACCGCGCCGGCATCCTGGCAGGCGCGGTGGGTGGCGGGCAATGGCGGGAGCGGTGCCCGGCCGGCTCGCATGTCCGGCGGGAAGTCCGCGTGCGGGCCCATCGCGATGGCGGATTCCGGCGCCTGGTCGCCAGCGAAGCGCCGCATCGGCGCCTCGGCCTGCACGCCGGACCGCGCCGCGCCGCGGCCAGCGCTTCCGGCCATCGCGCCCAGCGGAAGGCGACGCTCCCGAGATCCGGTGCGCCGGCCCGTATGGCGGACAGGGCTGCCTGCCCCTGGAGCAGGCGGCGTTCGGACCGATCGCGGTTCGGCGCCTTCCGATCGCCGCTCTCCGTCGGTGCGCGATGCCGCCGCGCTTGCCGGCGTCGGCGCGGAGACGGCCGCGAAGGCCACAGACCGGATCGGCCGGCGCCGACCGCGCGTCCGCGCCGGCGCAGCGCAGGATCGCCGGCGCGGCGGCGGGCGCGACCGGCGGCGACGAGGGCACGCCCCGTCACTCCCGCCGATGCAGCCTCTCCAGCACCGGCGCGTAGCGCTCGATCACCGCCCGCCGCCGGACCTTCATCGTCGGCGTCATCAGCCCGTTGTCGACGGTGAAGGGCTCGGCGGTCGTCCAGCGCCGCACCCGCTCGACGGCGGAGAGCCTGGCGTTCACCCGCTCGATCGCTTCCGCCACCTTCCCCTCCATGCCTTCTGCCGGCACCACCAGCGCGACCAGCGCCGGCTTGCCCTCGCCCGCGACCACCGCCTGGGCGATCTCCGGCTCGGCCATCAGCAGGCCCTCGATCTTCGCCGGGCTCACCATCTCGCCGCCGAGCGTCTTGATGAAGTCGCGCTTACGGTCGGTGATGCGGATGTAGCCGTCCGGGTCGATCGCGCCGATGTCGCCGGTGTGCAGCCAGGGCGGCGCGCCGGGCGGGTCGCCGGCCGCCGGCCGCAGCGCCGCCGCGGTGGCCTCCGGGTTGTTCCAGTAGCCGTCCATGACGAGGTCGCCGCGCACCAGCAGCTCCCCGTCCTCGGCGATGCGCGCCTCCACGCCCGCGAGCGGCGGCCCCACGGTGTGGCGCCGGTTCGCCCAGGGCGGGTTCACCGAGACCACCGGCCCCGCCTCCGTCTGCCCGTATCCCTGGATCACCGGCACGCCGAGGGCGAGGAAGAACCCCGAGAGGTCGGGATCGAGCCGCGCCCCGCCCGAGACCAGCGCCAGCAGCCGCCCGCCGAAGCGCGCGCGCACCCGGGCGCGCACCAGCCGCTCCAGCACCGCGTCCTGCGCGCGCTCGAGCGGCCCGAGCGGCGGCCCGTCCATCTTCCGCAGCCCCAGCTCCACGGCCCGTTCGAACAGCCGGCGCCGGAACGCCGGCTCCTTCTCGAGCTGCGCCAGCATGCGCGCGCGCAGCACCTCGAACAGCCGCGGCACGGCGGTGATGACGGCGGGCCGCATTTCCTGCAGCTCGGCCGCGATGCGGTCGGCGCCCCGAGAATAGACCACCTCGACCCCGAGCGAGGGCAGCAGGAAGCCGCCCACCGTATGCTCGTAGGAATGCGACAGCGGCAGGAAGGAGAGGTAGCGCTCGCCGAAGAAGTCGAGCCGCTCGGCCAGCACCCGGACGCCCTCGCGGTTGGCCAGCATGGCGCGGTGCGGCAGCATCACGCCCTTCGGCGCGCCGCCGGTGCCGGAGGTGTAGATCAGGCAGGCGAGGCGGGTGCCCGGTGCGGCGTTCGCCTCCGCCTCCAGCATGGCGAGGTCGCCCGGGCTGGCGAGCGCCTCCGCCCACCGGTGCGCGGCCGTGCCGTCCGGCGCGGCCGGCGGGTCCTCGCAGCAGAGCAGCAGGGCGAGGCCGGCGCCGCTCTCCGCTGCCGCGGCCAGCACGCGCTCGGCCAGGCGGCGCGTCGAGACGATGGCGGCGGAGGCGCCCGAATCGCGCAGGATGTGGGCGTGGTCGGCGACGGTATTGGTCGTGTAGGTCGGCACCGAGACCGCGCCGATCGCCATGACCGCCGTGTCGGCGACGGGGAACTCGGGCCGGTTCTCGCTGACGATCAGCACCCGGTCGCCGGGCGCGACGCCGTGCGCGCGGAGGAAGGCGGCCACCGCGGCGACCTGGTGCGCGAACTCGCCCCACAGCACGCGCTGCCAGGCGCCGTCGCGCCAGTGGCGCAGCATCGGCCGCTCGGCCCATTCCCGGGCGCGCGCCAGCATCATGGCCGGGAGAGTCGGCCAGTTCCCCCGCACGTACGGCATGCTTCGCCCGGACGCTCCCCTCGTTGCGTTGCCGCCCCATTCTGGCGCGCGATGCCCCCCTGCGCCACCACGCGCCAGGGCTTATATGGGCAACGTGACCCACGCACATCCCGCCCCCCGCGCCGCCGCTGCCGTCCGCGCCCCGCTGGACACCGGCGCCTCCGACGCCCTCGGGCCGCTTCCGGCCTGGGATCTCTCCGACCTCTACCGCGCCCCGGACGATCCGGCGCTCGCCGCCGACCTCGACCGCGCCGAGGCGGAGGCGAAGGCCTTCGCCGGGCGCCACGCCGGGCGGCTCGGCGCCATGGAGGGCGACGCCCTCGCCGCCGCCATCGCCGAGTACGAGCGGATCGAGGAGCGCCTCGGCCGGGCCATGTCCTACGCCCAGCTCGTCTTCTCGGGCGACGCCGCCGATCCCGCCAACGGGCGCTTCTACCAGACCGTGCAGGAGCGGGTGACGGCGATCTCCTCGCACCTGCTGTTCTTCACCCTGGAGCTGAACCGGCTGGAGGAGCCGGCGCTGGAGGCGAAGCTCGCCGCGAGCCCCGCGCTCGCGCGCTGGCGTCCCTGGCTGCGCGACCTGCGCGTCTTCCGCCCGCACCAGCTCTCCGACGAGCTCGAGAAGCTGCTGCACGAGAAGGAGGTCACCGGCCGCGCCGCCTGGAACCGCCTGTTCGACGAGACCGTCGCCGCCATGCGGGTGTCGGTCGCGGGCGAGGAGCTGACCGTCTCGGCGGCGCTGAACAAGCTCTCGGACCGCGACCGCGCGGTGCGCGAGGCGGCGGCGAAGGGCATCTCCCAGGCCTTCGGCGAGCGGATCCGGCTGTTCGCGCTGATCACCAACGTCCTCGCCAAGGACAAGGAGATCGTGGACACCTGGCGCCGCTACCCGCGCCCGACCAGCGCGCGCAACCTCGCCAACATGGTCGAGGACGAGGTGGTGGACGCGCTGGTCGCCGCGGTGCGGGAGAGCTATCCCCGCCTCTCGCACCGCTACTACGCGCTGAAGGCGCGCTGGCTCGGCCTCGAGAAGCTGCGGCACTGGGACCGCAACGCGCCGCTGCCGGAGGAGGAGGACCGCCTCGTGCCGTGGCGGGAGGCGGTGCGGCGCGTGCTCGACAGCTACGCCGCCTTCAGTCCCCGGCTCGCCGAGATCGGCGGCCGCTTCTTCGAGCGGCCGTGGATCGACGCGGCGCTGCGGCCGGGCAAGGCGAGCGGCGCCTTCGCCCATCCCACGGTGCCGAGCGCGCACCCCTACCTGCTGCTCAACTACCACGGCAAGCCGCGCGACGTGATGACGCTCGCGCACGAGCTCGGCCACGGCGTGCACCAGATCCTCGCCGCCGAGCAGGGCTACCTGATGTCCGGCACGCCGCTCACGCTGGCCGAGACGGCGAGCGTGTTCGGCGAGATGCTGACCTTCCGCGCCATGCTCGACGCCGAGAGCGACCCGCGCCGCCGCCGCGCCCTGCTCGCCGGCAAGGTCGAGGACATGCTCAACACGGTGGTGCGCCAGATCGCCTTCTACCGCTTCGAGACCCTGCTGCACGAGGAGCGGCGGCGCAGGGGCGAGCTGGCGCACGAGCGGATCGCCGAGCTGTGGATGGAGGTGCAGCGGGAATCGCTCGGCCCGGCCTTCGAGCTGACGCCGGACTACGGCGTGTACTGGGCCTACATCCCGCACTTCGTGCACACGCCCTTCTACGTGTACGCCTACGCCTTCGGCGACTGCCTGGTGAACGCGCTCTACGGCGCCTACCGCGAGGGCGCGGTGCCGGACTTCGAGGCCAAGTACCTCGACATGCTGCGCGCCGGCGGCACCAGGCGGCACAAGGAGCTGCTCGCCCCGTTCGGCCTCGACGCCTCCGACCCCGCCTTCTGGCGGCGCGGCCTCGACGTGATCGCGGGCTTCATCGACGAGCTCGAGGCGGGCGGTGTCTGACGCGACGCGCGGGGGGGAGCGCGGCGAGAGCACGCTGCTCGGCGAGCTGCGCCGGATGGCGCGCACCTCCGGCGCGGTGGGGGGCATCGCCGCGCGCGTCGCCGGCGAGCGCTTCCTCGGCATCAAGACCGACCGCGCGGCGCATGCCGAGGACCTGAAGGCGATCCTCGGCGGGCTGAAGGGCCCGCTGATGAAGGTGGCGCAGTTCCTCTCCACCATCCCGGACGCGCTGCCCGCCGAATACGCCGCGCAGCTCGCCACCCTGCAGGCCAACGCGCCGCCGATGGGCTGGCCCTTCGTGCGCCGGCGCATGGCGGCCGAGCTGGGGCCGGACTGGGAGCGCAGGTTCGCGCGCTTCGAGCGCGAGGCGGCGGCCGCGGCCTCGCTCGGCCAGGTGCACCGGGCGGTGCTGCCCGACGGCACGCTGGTCGCCTGCAAGCTGCAGTACCCGGACATGCCGAGCGTGGTGGAGGCGGACCTCCGCCAGCTCCGCCTGGCGATGCACCTCTACCGCCGGCTCGACAACGCCATCCAGCACGACGAGGTGTACGAGGAGCTCTGCGAGCGCCTGCGCGAGGAGCTCGACTACCTGCGCGAGGCGGCGCAGATGCGCCTCTACGGCATCATGCTCGCGGGCGAGCCCGCCATCCGCGTACCGCGCCCGATCGAGGGCTACTGCACGCGCCGTCTGCTCACCATGACTTGGCTCGAGGGGCGCCCGATCCTCAGGCGGCTCGAGGAGGATCCGCCGCAGGAGGAGCGCAACCGCTATGCCGAGGCCCTGTTCCGCGCCTGGTACGTGCCCTTCTACCGCTACGGCGTGATCCACGGCGACCCGCACCTCGGCAACTACCAGGTGCGGCCGGACCAGCACGGCATCAACCTGCTCGACTTCGGCGCCATCCGCGTCTTCGCCGCCCGCTTCGTCACCGGCGTGATCATGCTCTACGAGGCGGTGCGCGACCGCGACGACGACAAGGCGCACGCCGCCTACGAGTCCTGGGGCTTCACCGGCCTCTCGCGCGAGAAGATGGCGGTGCTGAACCTGTGGGCGCGCTTCCTCTACGAGCCGCTGCTCGACGACCGCGTGCGCCGCATCCAGCTCAGCGACGACCCCGCCTACGGGCGCAAGGTGGCGGAGCAGGTGCACGCCGGCCTGAAGCGCACCGGCGGCGTGCGCCCGCCGCGCGAGTTCGTGCTGATGGACCGCGCCGCGGTCGGCCTCGGCAGCGTCTTCCTGCGCCTGCGCGCGGAGCTGAACTGGCACCGCCTGTTCCAGGAGCTGATCGCCGACTTCGACGAGGCGAAGGTCGCCGAGCGCCAGGCGGCGGCGCTGCGCGAGGCGGGGGTGCCGGGGGCGGCCTGAGGGCCGGGCGGGCGCCGCCGGCGGATCTCAGCCCTCCTCCTCCGCGTAGGGATTGCGCGTCGCCCGGAACTGCAGCCGGATCGGCACGCCCGGCATGTCGAAGGCCTCGCGGAAGCTGTTCACCAGGTAGCGCCGGTAGTCCTCCGGCACCTCCGCGGTCCGCGTGCCGAACACCACGATCGTCGGCGGCCGCGCCTTCGGCATCGTCGCGTAGCGCAGCCTGATCCGCCTGCCGGCGACGACGGGCGGCGGGTGGCGCTCCTTCGCCGCCTCCAGCCAGCGGTTCAGCTCGCCGGTGCCGACCCGCCTGTTCCACAGCGCGTGGACCGCGCGCACCGCCGGCATCAGCTTCTCGACGCCCTGCCCGGTCAGCGCCGACATCGGCACCACCGGCACGCCGCGGAGCTGGGGCAGGCTCGTCGCCAGCACGTCGTCGAGCCGCCTGCGCGCCGCGGCGCGGTCCTCGACGGCGTCCCACTTGTTCAGCGCGATCACCACCGCCCGGCCCTCGCGCTCGGCCAGCCGGGCGATGCGCAGGTCCTGCTCGTCCATCCCGAGCCGCGCGTCCAGCACGAGCACCACCACCTCGCTCTCCTTGAGCGCGGCGATGCCGGCGCCGACCGCCATCTGCTCCAGCTCGGCGCCCCGGGAGACGCGGGCCCGCTTGCGCATCCCCGCCGTGTCCACGAGCCGCACCTGCCCGCCGGTCTCGTCCGTCCACGCCACGGCGACGGCGTCGCGGGTCAGGCCCGGCTCCGGGCCGGTGAGCATCCGCTCCTCGCCGACCAGCGCGTTGAGCAGCGTGGACTTGCCCGCGTTCGGCCGCCCGACGATGGCGAGGCGGAGCGGGCGCTCCCCTTCCTCCGCCGCGCCGCCGGCCTGCTCCTCGGCCGGCAGGGCCTCGGCGATCGCCTCGTGCAGCGCGCCGATCCCCTCGCCGTGCTCCGCCGAGACCGGGATCGGGTCGCCGAGGCCGAGCTCGTAGGCCTCCATCGCCTGCTGCCCGCCGAGGCGCCCCTCCGCCTTGTTCGCCACCAGCAGCACCGGCTTGCGCGCGCGGCGCAGCCAGTTGGCGAAGGCGCGGTCGGCCGGGGTGATGCCCGCGCGCGCGTCCACCACGAACAGCGCCACGTCCGCCTCGCGCAGCGCCGCCTCCGAGGAGGCCCGCATGCGGCCGGAGATCGTCTCCGGCGGCGCCTCCTCGAGCCCGGCGGTGTCGAGGAGGCGCACCGGCCGCCCGGCGACCGTCGCCTCTGCCTCCTTGCGGTCGCGCGTCGCCCCCGGGGTGTCGTCCACGATGGCGAGCCGCCGCCCGGCCAGCCGGTTGAACAGCGTGGACTTGCCGACGTTCGGGCGCCCGAGGATGGCGACGGTGGGAATCCGCTTGGTCATGACACGGCCAACGCGCCTCGGGCGCGTCAGGCTGAGGCGGCTCCGCGCAGCGCCACCAGGGTGGCGTCGTCGGTGGCGAGGTAGAGCGTCCCGCCCGCCACCGCCGGCTGCAGCGTGACCCCTCCCGGCAGCCGCCGCCGCTCGAGGATCCGGCCGTCGGTCGGCTCGACCGCCACCATCTCGCCGCCGCTGCCGGCGACGAGGATCCGGCCCCCCGCCAGCACGGGCGCCGCCCAGTGGGCAGGCGGCGGGTCGCGCCGCCCCTCGCGCGGGCGCTGCAGGTCGGTCACCCAGCGCACGCGGCCGTTCTCCCCGCCGATCGCGGCGAGCTCGCCGTCGCGGCTCAGCAGGAACAGCCATTCGCCGGCCGACCAGGGCGCCTCGGTCCCGCCGACCTCGCGCTCCCACAGGCGCCGGCCGGAGCGCAGGTCGATGGCGATCGAGAGGCCGCCCATGCCGACCGCGAAGACGCGGCCGTGGTCGACGACCGGCAGGGCCCGGATGCCCGCGATCTCGGCGAGCGTGCTCGTCCCCGCGGCCGCGAGCGTCTCGGTCCACAGCACTCGCCCGTCGGAGGCGCGCAGCGCCGACAGCTCGCCGGAGGCGAAGCCGGCGACCACCGTGTCGCCCTCCACCGCCGGGGCCGGCAGGCCGAGCGGCACGGCGGTCGCCGGACTGGCCCGGTGGGTCCAGAGCCGGCGCCCGTCCTCCGCGGACAGGGCGAGGAGCTGGTTCTCGATCGTCGGCACGAAGATGCGCCCGTTCACGACGGTCGGCGCGCCGCGGGTCGGCGCCGGCAGGCGGGTGCGCCAGCGCACGCCGCCCTCGGCGGGGTCCACGGCGAGCATCTCGGCGAGGCCCGAGGCGACGTAGAGGGTGCCGGCGTCGAAGGCGACGCCGCCGCCCACCGCGCCGTCGCGCTCCTCTTCCGGCCGGCTGTCCAGGCGCCAGCGCCGGGCGCCGGTCGCGGCGTCGAAGGCGGAGACGATGCCGAGGGCGTCCACCACATAGACCGTGCCCCCGGCGACGATCGGCGCGCCGGTGATGCGGCGGCGATAGCCGGAGCCGGAGCCGAAGGAGGACCGCCACGCCTCGCGCAGCGACCCGCCGCTGCCCGCCGCCCCCGTGTCCAGCGCCAGGTGGCCCGGCGCGTGGCTGGGTGCGCCGCCGGCCTGGGGCCAGTCGGCGTTCGGCGTCGGCGGAGGCAGGCTCACGGCGCGCGCCTGCAGGCCCTCGTCCACGGAGAGGCCGGCGCGCTGCACCGCGCTGAGCACCGAGCGACGCTCGCCGGCGAGCGGCACCTTGCGCTCGCGGAACAGGTCGTCGAGCCATTCGCAGCCGCCGAGCAGGCCGGCGGAGGCGAGCAGCAGGGCGCGGCGGCCGGGGCCGGCGGCGGGAATCTTCGGGGCGCGCATCAGCTTCCGAGCCCCGCGGCGATGCGGCCGGCCCGGCCGCGGACCCCCTGAGGCGCGGTGACGTCCTCGGCCAATGCCTGCAGCATGCGCCGCGCCTGCTCGCGCTCGCCGCGCTTCAGCGCCACCAGGGCGGCGACCTCCTGGGCCGAGGCGCGCCAGGGGCTGTCCGGTCCGGTCAGCGGCGCGATGCGCGCGGCGAGCGCGGCCGGATCGGCGCCGGGCGCATCGAGCGAGTGCAGCACGAAGAGCAAGGTGGCGAGGTCGCGATAGAGCGGGTCCACGGCGGAATCGCGCGCGATCTGGTCCCACAGCGCCAGCGCCGCCTCGCGATCCCCCGTCTCGGCCTTGAGCGCCGCGGCGCGCAGCCGGGCGAGGGCGCGGTAGCCGCCGGCGGCGTCGCGCCCGAGCTGCGCGAATCGCTCGGCCGCTGCCTTGAGGTCGGCGCCCGGGGTCGCGGCGTCGCGCTCCGCGGCGAGGTAGGAGGCCGCGGCAGCGGCGACCTGGCGCTGCTGGTACCAGCCCCACCCCTGCCAGGCGCCGACGCCGAGCACGGCGAGCAGCGCCGCGCCGATGATCAGGCCGCCAAAGCGCTGCCAGAACCGGGCGGCGCGTTCGGCGCGGAGATCCTCCTCGACTTCGTCGAAGATGTCGGGCAAGGGCAGGGACTCCTGGGAGCGACACGGCGGAACGGCGCGGCGGACCATAGCGGGGCCTTCGCGGTGCGTTAAGCCCGGCGCGCTAACGGTCGGCGGCCATGCGTCCGCTCGTCCCGCTCCTTGCGCTCTGCCTGTCGCCGTTGCTGCTCCCCGGCTGCGCCGCGCTCGCGCCCTGGGCCGCGGCGGAGGCGGCGTCGGTGATGGTGTTCGACCGCGCGATCGGCGATGTGCTGGTGTCCGCGGTGACCGGGCGCGACTGCTCGGTGGTGCGGCTGGACCGGGGCGAACCCTACTGCCGGCCGGAGGAGCCGCCGCCCGTGCCGCCACCCGTCTGCACCCGCAGCCTCGGCGCGGTGGATTGCTGGCGCGCCGCGCCCCCGCACGCCTGGCCACCCTATCGCGGCGTGGCTGACGGACCGGGATCGCGGCCCGAGCCGCCCGCCGCCGGGGCGGAACCGCCGGAGCGCCACCGTGAGGGGCGCTGGCCCGGCCTGTTCTGAGGGGCAGCGGGCCGGGCGCGGGTGCGAGCGGGCTTTCACGGGGCGGGCGGCCACTCCGGCCGCCTCCAGCCGTGGCGACCGCCGCGGGGACCGGCCGCGCGGGTCAGGACGCGGCCGAGGCGAAAGGCAACCGCGCCCGGCCCGGCGCGGCCGCCGCGCAGGAGTCCTCGCCGGTTCCCGCGCGGCCGCGGGCGGTCCCCATCCTGCTCAGCGACAGGAGCAGGCGCGCCCGGCCCCGCCGAAATTCCTCCGCGCGAATTCCTGGGCGTCCGAGAGGTAGTCGAAGCGTGGGCCCATCTGGCAGACGTTGGAGCCGCGGGCGTTGCGCATCTGCTCCGGATCGCGCCCGTCCACCTCGATCCTCCCGTTGGCGCAATAGACATAGTAGCTGGCCGACGCCGCCGTCGGCGTCGCCAGCACGGCGAGGGCGGCGAGGGTCGCCGCGGCCGGGATGCGCATGGGCCTGCCTTCCGGCGCGTGTTGCGGTGCCGCCATGATGGCGCGCGCCGCGCCGGCCCGACAAGCGCGAAGCGGATCAGCCCCCGCCGAGAGCCGCCTCCGCGCCGCGCACCGCCTGCAGCGGCAGGGCGGCCCGCCCGACCACCCGGCCCCCGATCACGATCAGCCAGCGGCGGTTCCGGTCCACCGGGGGGCGGAGCTCCACCACGCGCGCCTCCGCGTCGCGGGCGACGGCGTAGCGCAGCCGCCAGCCGGCCCGGACGGGCCCCGAAACGCGAACGACGCGGGCGATGGCCTCGCCCGCGTCGTCGCAACCAACCCATTCCCGGGTCCGGTCCGGGTCGTCCGGACCGTCCCCCTCCGCCGCGCGGCCGCGCACCCAGCGGAGCCGCATGCGCCGCCTCAGGCGCTCTTGGCCATGATCTCGTCCGCGATCTGCCGCGGCACGGGATCGTAGTGGTGGAACTGCATCGAGAAGCTCGCGCGCCCCTTGGTCATGCCCCGCAGGTTGGAAATGTAGCCGAACATCTCCTTGAGCGGAACATGGGCGCGGACGATGACCGAGGTTCCCGCCATGTCCTGGCTCTGGATCACGCCGCGGCGCCGGTTGAGGTCGCCCACCACGTCGCCGACGTGGTCCGCGGGCGTCGTCACCTCGACGTCCATGATCGGCTCCAGGATCACCGGCCCGGCCTTCTTCATGCCCTCGCGGAAGCAGGCCTTGGCGGCGATCTCGAAGGCGAGGGCCGAGGAGTCGACGTCGTGGTACTTGCCGTCCACCAGCGTCGCCTTGAAGTCCACCGTCGGGAAGCCGGCGAGGACGCCGGTGTCGGCCTGGGCGCGGATGCCCTTCTCGACCGCCGGGATGTACTCCTTCGGCACGGCGCCGCCGACGACCTGGTTCTCGAAGACGATGCCCTGGTTCCGCTCGAGCGGCTCGAAGACGATCTTCACCTCGGCGTACTGGCCGGAGCCGCCGGTCTGCTTCTTGTGCGTGTAGACCTCGGTGTGCGGCCGCGTGATGGTCTCGCGGTAGGCGACCTGCGGCGCGCCGACATTGGCCTCCACGCCGTACTCGCGCTTCAGCCGGTCGATGACGATCTCGAGGTGCAGCTCGCCCATGCCGGAGAGGATGGTCTGGCCGGTCTCCGGGTCGGTGCGCAGGCGCAAGGAGGGGTCCTCGCCGGCCAGCTTCTGCAGGCCGATCGTCATCTTCTCGATCGCGTCCTTGGTCTTCGGCTCGACAGAGATGTCGATGACGGGGACCGGGAAGGCCATGCGCTCGAGCACGACCGGATCGGCCGGGTCGGCGAGGGTGTCGCCGGTGCCGGTGTCCTTCAGCCCGACGAAGGCGACGATGTCGCCGGCGTAGACCTCCTTGATCTCCTCGCGCTTGTCGGCGTGCATCTGGAACATGCGGCCGATGCGCTCGCGGTGGCCCTTGGTGGTGTTGAGGACCATGTCGCCGGTGCGCGCGACGCCCGCATAGACGCGCACGAAGGTCAGGTTGCCGTACTTGTCGTTGATGATCTTGAAGGCGAGCCCGGCGAACGGCGCCTTCTCGTCGGCCTTGATGACGCGGCGCTCGGCCTCCTCTTCCTCGCCCTCGGCGGCGGCGACCTTGATGCCCGGGATGTCCACCGGCGAGGGCAGGTAGTCGATCACCGCGTCGAGCAGGGGCTGCACGCCCTTGTTCTTGAAGGCGGTGCCGCACAGGACGGGCCGGAAAGCGCCGCTGATCGTGCCCTTCTTAATGCAGCGCTTGAGCGTCTCGACCGAGACGTCGCCCTTGTCGAAGTACTCCTCCATCGCCGCGTCGTCCACGCTGAGCGCGGTGTCGAGCAGGAGCTGGCGGTACTCGGCGGCCCGGTCCTTGAGGTCGTCGGGGATCGGCGCCTCGTGGAACTTGGCGCCGAGCTCGTCGCCCTCCCAGATCAGCGCCTTCATCCCGACCAGGTCGACGACGCCCTTGAAGCTGTCCTCGATCCCGATCGGGAGCTGCAGCGCGACCCAGGTGATGCCGAGCTTCTCCTTCAGCGTCTCCGCGGCGCGGTAGAAGTCCGCGCCCGTGCGGTCGAGCTTGTTGATGAAGATGATGCGCGGCACGTTGTAGCGGTCGGCGAGGCGCCAGTTGGTCTCGGACTGCGGCTGCACGCCGGCCACGCCCTCGATGATGAAGACGGCGCCGTCGAGCACGCGCAAGGACCGGTTGACCTCGATGTTGAAGTCGATGTGGCCCGGCGTGTCGATGATGTTGATCCGGTGGCCCTTCCACTCCGCCGTGACCGCGGCGGAGGTGATGGTGATGCCCCGCTCGCGCTCCTGCTCCATGTAGTCGGTCGTCGTGGTGCCGTCGTGCACCTCGCCGATCCGGTGGGAGCGGCCGGTGTAGTAGAGGATGCGCTCGGTCGTGGTGGTCTTGCCGGCGTCAATGTGGGCCGTGATGCCGATATTGCGGATCCGGTCGAGCGGGGTGCGCGCCACGGTGGGCCTCCATACGCGAAAACGGGCCCGATCGCAGGGGGATCTGCCCTGCGCCGCCCGCGGTCAGGTTCGGAAAAGGGGTTGGCTACCGACTTCCGGGCGGACAGATGCGCAATCGGGGCGGGATTTGCAAGCGCCCCGGCGGGGGCTCGGCCCTTGATGGACGCATGCCGGCCGGCACGGGGCGCAGGGCTGGGCGTCGCATGGGGCGATCCGCCGCGCCCGCGTCGCCTCGCCTGCCCGCGCCCGGAACCGGCGCAGCAGCAGGTCGGGCCGGCGGACCGGGGCGCCTGCCGCGGTCCGATCTCGGTCCGGATCGGCGACGGTCCCGTCGCGCCAGGCGCGGCGAGCGTTACCCGCCGGCCGGGCGGCCCTGGCGCGAGGGAGGGAACGAATCGGCAGGGCGGCACGGACGGGCACGGTGTGCCGGACGAGCGGAGACATGCCGGCACGCGCGCGCTCGGAACCGGCCGCACCCTGCGCCGCATCTGCCCGTCTGCCCGCGCGCGACGCTCGCCGCCACGGAAGCGAGGGGCCGCCCGCGGCTCGGAGCGGGCGCCGGAGCCACCCCGGCCCGCCGCGGGCCAGCGTGAGCTGCGACCGCATGCCCGGCGCGCCGGCGATTCCGCGGGCTTGCTCGTAGCGGAGCCTGGCCTCCGTCGGCTCCGGGGCCGCGCGGATGTCGCCGGGAAGCCGCTCCGCCCAGGCGAGGGGCCCCGCTCTCCCCGGGCTTCCGCCGTCTTGCGCCCGGTCCGCGCCGCCTGCAGCGCCCCGTCCAGCGCGCCGTCACGGCCCCGCCGCGCCGACGCCGCGGCCGCGGCGACCCGCGACGGTCACACCGGGCTTCCCGGCGGGAAGTGCGGGGCGCGCCTCTCCCGCAGCGCCGCCACCCCCTCGGGCAGCTCCGGTCCCGTGAAGCCCATGAACTCCATCGCCAGCGCCGCCTCGAAGATCGGGCCCGCCTGCCGGAGCCAGTTGTTCAGCGCGAGCTTGGTCCAGCGGATCGCGCTCTGCGGCCCCTCGGCCAGGCGCACCGCGGTCTCCAGCGCCCTGGCCTGGAGTTCGTCGTCCGGCACGCAGAGCGAGACGAGGCCGATACGCTCCGCCTCGCGCCCGTCGAGCGGGTCGCAGGTCAGCAGGTAGTACTTCGACTTCGCCATGCCGCAGAGCAGCGGCCAGATGATCGGCGCGTGGTCGCCGGAGGCGACGCCGAGCTTGGTGTGCCCGTCGATCAGCCGCGCCGAGTGGCCGGCGATGGTGATGTCCGACATCAGCGCGAGGACGATGCCGGCGCCGACCGCCGCGCCGTTGATCGCCGAGATGATCGGCTTGGAGCAGCCGATCATGTTGTAGACCATGTCCCGCGCCTCCTTCCAGACGCGGATGCGCGTCTCGAAGTCCGCGTTCATGCGGGAGACGAGGTCGAGGTCGCCGCCGGCGGAAAAGGCGCGGCCGGCACCGGTGACGATGACGACGGAGACGCTCCCGTCGGCGTCGATCTCGCGCCACACCTCGGTCAGCGCGCGGTGCATCGCGGGGGAGAGCGCGTTCATCCGGTCCGGACGGTTGATGGTGAGGCGCAGCACGCGCGGATGCGGCCGCTCGGCGAGGATGTCGGGCAGGGCGTCGTAGGGCACGGGGTCGTCTCCGTCAGGCGGCGGCGTCTCGCTTCAGGATCGCCTCGACCAGGCGATGCCGCTGGATCTTGCCGGTGGGGGTGAAGGGCAGCTCGTCGAGGAGGACGAGGCGCTCGGGCAGCTTGTAGGTGGCGAAGCCGTCGCCGAGGAAGCGCAGGATGTCCTCGAGCGTCGGCGGCGCCTGGCCGGGCTTCGGCACGACGCAGAGGCAGGCGCGCTCGCCGAGGCGCGGATCGGGCAGGCCGACGATGGCGCAGTAGAGGATGGCGGGGTGGGCGTAGAGCACCTCCTCGACCTCGCGCGGGAAGAACTTCTTGCCGCCGCGGTTGATCATCTCCTTGACGCGGCCGCTGATGCGCAGGTTGCCGTCGGCGTCGAGGAAGCCGAGGTCGCCGGTGCGGAACCAGCCGTCCGCGGTGAACGCCTCCGCGTTCGCCTGCGGGTTGTTGTGGTAGCCGAGGTGCACCGAGGGGCCCTCGCAGCAGATCTCGCCCTCGCTGCCGTGCGGCACGTCCCGGCCCTCGGCGTCGAGCAGGCGCAGGCCCATGTGGCTGGCGACGCGTCCGACCGAGCCGGCGACGCGTTCCGGGTCGTCGCCCGGGCGGGTGTAGGTGTGGAAGCCGGTCTCGAGCATGCCGTAGAGCTCGAGGAAGTGGCCCGGCGCGGCGGCGCGCCAGGCGCGGATGGTCTCGACCGGCGCCGAGGCGCCGCCGGAGACGACGAGGCGCAGCGCCGAGAGGTCGGTCCGCGCCAGCTCCGGCAGTTGCAGGATCGCGGTGAGCGAGGCGGGCGCCGTCGGGACGTAGGTGCAGCGCTCGGCGGCGAGGAGGGCGAGCGCCGGCGCGGCGGCGAAGCGCTCGAGCAGCACCGCCGTCGCGCCCGCCATCACCGCCTGCACCAGCGTGAGATAGCCCCAGTTCAGCCCGAGCGGCAGCCAGATCATCATCCGGTCCCGCTCGCCGAGGCCGAGGTCGCCGTTCAGGATGCGCGCGGCAGGCAGGGTCGTGTTGTGGCTGTGCATCACCCCCTTCGGGTTGCCCGTGGTGCCGGAGGTGAAGGCCATGCGCATCACCGCGTCGGCCGACTGGCGCGCGGGCACGAAGCCCGGCGGCGGCCCCTCGGCGGCGATCACGTCGTCGAGCGGGACGATCCCCTCGCGCGCCCCGGCGCGCAGGCTGCCGAGCAGCGCGAGGCCCGGCAGCCGCGCCTTCAGCTCCGCCGCCATGGCGAGGTGGTCGAAGCCGCGGTAGGCGCCGCAGCAGACGAAGCCGCGCGCCCCGCTGAAGCGGAGGATGTATTCGAGCTCGCGCAGGCGGAAGTCGGTCGAGACGGTGACGGCGACGGCGCCGAGCCGCTCGAGCGAGAAGAAGGCCGGCGCGAACTCGATCCAGTTCGGGAGCTGGATGCCGACGACGTCGCCCTCGCCGATCCCGAGCGCGCGAAGCCGCGCCGCCATGCGGTCCACCATGTCGGCGAGGGCGCGGTAGGTGACGCGCCGCGTACCGTCGGTGATCGCGACCCTGTCCGGCGTCGCGTTCGCGCGCGCCGCGAGCAGGCCGAACAGCGTCTCGCCGGTCCACTGGCCGGCGGCGCGCCACCGCGCCGCGCGCTCCGGGTCCTGACGGGTGACGAAGGCCATGGCTCTTCTCCTCACATCGTCAGCCAGCGGTGGCGCACCGCCTCCTCCTCGGCCGCGAAGGCGGCGGCGGAGGCCTCGTGCACCACCTGGCCCTTGGCCATGATCAGGATGCGGTCGGCGACCGCCTCGGTCAGGCGCAGGTTCTGCTCCACCAGGAGGACGGCGACGCCTTCGCCGGCCAGCCGCCGCAGCACCGCGGCGAGCTCGCGGACCACCATCGGCGCCAGGCCCTGCGAGGGCTCGTCGAGCAGCAGCACCCGCGGGTCGGTCACCAGGGCGCGCGCGATGGCGAGCATCTGCTGCTCGCCCCCCGAGAGGGCGCGGCCCAGGTTGCGCAGGCGCTCCCGCAGGTTCGGCAGCAGCGCGAACAGGCGCTCCGGCGGCCACTGGCGCGAGGGGCGGCGCTGGCCGACGCGGAGGTTCTCCTCGACGGTGAGGTCGGGGAAGACCTGGCGGCCCTCCGGCACGTAGCCGATGCCGGCGCGCGCGACGAGGTGCGGCGGCCGGCCGGTCAGCCGCTCGCCGGCGAGCGTGACCTCGCCCTCCACGCCGGGCAGGAGGCCCATCACGGCGCGCAGCGTCGTCGTCTTGCCGACGCCGTTGCGGCCGATGACCGCCGTCACCTGGCCCGCCGGCGCGTCGAGCGTCACGCCCTGCAGCACGCGGGCGCCGCGGTAGCCGCCGGCCAGGCCGCGCAGCGCCAGCATCAGTCGAGGCCCCCGAGGTAGGCCGCCTGGACGCCGGCGTCGGCGCGGACCTCGGCCGCCGGACCGTCGGCGATCTTGCGGCCGCGGTGCAGCACGACGACGCGCGGCGCCAGCGCGAACACCACCTCCATGTCGTGCTCGACGAGCAGCACGGTGACGCCCTCCTCGGCGATCAGCCGGCCGAGCAGGTCCACCGTGCGCCGCGTCTCCTCCACCGACATGCCCTGCGTCGGCTCGTCGAGCATGAGCAGGCGCGGCCGCTGGGCGAGCGCCATCGCCACCTCGAGCAGGCGCTGGTCGCCGTGCGCGAGCTCCCCGGCGGGGGTCGCGGCGCGGTCGGCGAGGCCGACGCGGCGGAGCCAGTGGAGCGCCTCCTCCGCGCCGCGGGCGAGGGCGGCGCCGCCCCCGATCGGGCGCCGGCGCAGCGGGTCGTGCGCCTGCAGGCCGAGACGGACGTTCTCCACCGCCGGGAGGCCCGGGAAGACCGCGGTGATCTGGAAGGTGCGGGCGACGCCGCGCGCCGCGATGCGGTGCGCCGGCAGGGCCGAGACGTCCTCGCCGTCGAGGAGGACGCGGCCGGCCGTCTTCTTCAGGTTGCCGGCGATCATCGCGAACAGCGTGCTCTTGCCCGCGCCGTTCGGTCCGATGACGGCGCAGGTCTCGCCGGCCTCGACGGCGAGGTCGACGTCGTCCACGGCGCGCAGCGCGCCCCAGGCGCGGGTGAGGCCGCGGCAGTCAAGGATCGGCACGCGACGCCCTCCTGCCGCGCCGGAGCGCGTCCTCGATCCAGCCCATCAGCCCCCGCGGCGCGAAGATCACGACGAGGATGAAGACGATCCCGAGAGCGAGCCCCCACGACTCGGTGAGGCCGGAGAGCTGGTGCTCGAGGAAGAACAGGGCCATCGCGCCGATCATCGGCCCGACCAGCGTCCCGGCGCCGCCCAGGATCACCATCACCAGGACGTGGCCGGAGACGGTCCAGAAGAACAGTTCGGGCGAGACATAGCGCGCGAAGCCCGCATAGAGGCCCCCGGCGAGGCCCGCGAGCCCATAGGACAGGACGAACACGGCGAGGCGCGTGCGGCGCGGGTCGTAGCCGAGCGCCTGCGCGCGGGCCTCGTTCTCGCGCACCGCCGCGGCGACGCGACCCAGCGGCGAGACCGTGAAGCCCCGCGCGATCAGGTAGGCGCCGGCGAGCGCGAGGGCCGCGAGCACGTGGAACCCCTCGCGCGTGGCGAGCCAGTCGAGCCCGAGCGGCCCGCCGCCGCGGGGCACGCCCGGCAGGCCATCCGAGCCCCCGGTGACGGCGCTCCACTTGAACACCACCGCGTAGCCGAGCTGCGCGAAGGCGAGCGAGAGCATGGCGAAGGCGACCCCGGTGGTCCGTACGCAGAGCCAGCCGACGGGAACCGCGACGAGTGCGGTCGCGAGCGCCGCGCCGAGCGCGGCGACGGGCAGCGGCAGCTGCAGGACGAGCAGCAGCCCCGCCGCGACGTAGGCGCCGAAGCCCCAGGGTCCGGCATGGCCGAAGGAGACCAGCCGCGCGTGGCCGACCAGCAGGTCGAGGCTGAGCGCGAACAGGGCGAGGATGATCGCCTCGGTCAGCAGCGTCACCGCATAGCCGGGCAGCACGAACCCCAGCGCGGCGAGGACCGCGATCGCCGCCAGGACGGCCCGCGGCGCGGCGGGCGTCACTCCTCCCTCCCGAACAGGCCGCCGGGGCGGAGCAGCAGGACGGCGATCATCAGCGCGTAGGTCGCGCCGAGCGCGAGCTCCGGGAAGTAGAAGTTCCCGAAGGTCTGCGCGAAGCCGACCAGCAGGCTCCCCACCGCCGTCCCGACGAAGCTGCCCATGCCGCCGATCATGACGATCACGAAGGCGTCGATGATCACGCTGGTGCCGAGGCCGATGTAGGCCGTGAACAGGGGCGCGGCCAGCGCGCCGCCCAGCGCCGCGAGCCCGCAGGCCAGCGCGAACACCGCGGCGCGCACCGCGGCGACGTCGTTGCCGAGCGCCGCCGTCATGGCGGCGTTCTGGGAGGCGGCGCGCATCAGCAGGCCGAGGCGCGTGCGGTGCAGGAGGAGCCAGAGCGCCAGCGCCGCCGCCGCGCCCGCGCCGATCAGCACGAGCCGGTAGACCGGAAACGGCTCGTCCAGGACGAAGACGATGCCGGCCAGCGCCGCCGGCAGCTCCGCCTGGCGCGGATCCGGCCCCCAGGCCAGGCGGATCGCCTCGGTCAGCGCCAGGGCGAGGCCGAAGGTGACCAGCAGGAAGGCCGAATGCTCGCGCGCGTAGAGCCTGGTGAGCGCGGAGCGCTCGAAGGCGAGGCCGAGCAGCGCGGCGGCGAGCGGCGCCAGAACGAGCGACAGCGCGAAGCTGCCCGTCAGCGTCTGCGTGGTCACCCCGACATAGGCGCCCAGCATGTAGATCGCGCCGTGGGCGAAGTTGATCACGCGCATGATGCCGAAGATCAGCGTCAGGCCGAGCGCGATGAAGAACAGCAGCGCCGAGAGCGAGAGCGCGTTCAGCAGCTGCAGCGTGAAGAGGGCGACCGGATCCATGGAAGGCTCCGGGGCGCGGCGCGGGATCGCCCGCGCCACGCCCCGATGCGCTCAGGCGAAGGTGGCGCTGCGGCAGGCGGGGGTGACCTCGGCCGCGGGGTAGGTCCGGATCACCTCCGGCACGGGGTGCGGGAAGCCCTCCTTGCGCGCGACGCGCACGACGAAGCCCTGCTGCTCCGCCTGGCCGTCGCAGGCGCGGATCCTGAGCGGGCCCTTGACGCTGGAGAGCTCGAGGTCGCGCATCGCCGCGACCAGGGCCGCCGTCTCGGTGCTGTTCGCCCGCCGCGCGGCGGCCATCAGCACGTCGAGCGCCTGCCACTGCTCGCCGTCGTAGGTGTCGGGCAGCTCGTTGTACTCGGCGCGGAAGCGCTGGACGAAGGCGGCGTTGGCCGGGATGTCGTAGGCGAAGCTGTAGCGGCTGCCGCCGACGAGGCCGATCGCCGCCTCGCCCGCCGGCCGCGTGAACAGCATGTCCACCGTCTCGGTCACGATCGGCATCCGCTCGAACAGGCGGAACTGCGCGGCCTGGCGCAGGAAGGCGGTGCCGTCGTCGCCGGTGAGCGCGATGTAGAGGGCCTGCGGGTTCGCCTGGCGGATGCGCGCGATGTAGGTCGAGTAGTCGCGCGTGCCGACGGGGGCGAAGACGCTGCCGATCGAGCGCTTGCCGATGCCGCGCAGCAGCCCCTCGAAGGTCTCGACCGAGGAGCGGCCCCAGGCGTAGTCGAGCGACAGGCAGAAGTAGTCGGTCTGCGGCGAATCGCGCAGGTGCAGCGCGAGGGCGCGCGCGCCCATCGGGCCGGAGATGTTGGCGCGGACGGCGTTCGGCACCCAGTGCTCGGCGGTGATCGAGCCCGCGCCGTTGACCGAGGAGATGAACAGCGCGTTCCACTCGGCGAGCTTCGGCATCACCGCGAGCGCCTCGCTCGACGCCATGAGGCCGAGCAGGATGTTGACGCGGTCGCGCTCGACCATCTCCTGCGCCTTGCGCAGGCAGTTGGCGGGCACGCCCTGGGTGTCCTCGAACAGGAACTCGACCTGCCGGCCGAGCAGCCCGCCCTGGGCGTTGACGGTCTTGGCCCAGAGCCGGCAGGTGCGCACCACCTGCGCGCCGAGCGCCGCCCAGGTCCCGGTGATGGCGGTGGGCACGCCGAGCTTCAGCGGCCCCGCCTGCGCCCGCGCGCGGCGCAGGACGGCCGGCGCCGCGAGCACCGCCACACCCGCGCCGAGCGCGGCGCGGCGGCCGATCATTGTGCTGCTCATCGTCCTCTCCTCCCTTTCTCGTGCTTTCCGCCGGATCAGCCGGCGATGATCTGGCCGCCGTCGAGCTGCAGCACCTTGCCGGTCAGGTAGGCGAAGGTCGGGCCGAGCATCAGGCAGGCGACCTCGGCCACCTCCTCCGGCGTGGCGATGCGGCGCAGCGGGATGGCCTGCACGATGCGTTCGGTCGTCTCCGGGCCCCAGCGGTCGAAGGCGACCTGGGCCATGTCGGTCGCGGTCAGGCCGATGGCGAGCGCGTTGGCGCGGATGCCGTGCCGCGCCTCCTCCCGCGCGACGACGCGGACCATCGCTTCCAGCCCGGCCTTGGCCGCGGCCCCCTGCACGTTGCGCGCCTGGCACATCTGCGCCGCGATCGAGGAGATCGCGACGATCGCCCCGCCCCTCGCCCGCCGCAGATGGGGGATCGCGGCGTGCAGCGTGTAGAAGGCGCCGCTGAGATCGACCTGGATGTACCGGTCCCAGTCCTGGACCGGGAGGTCGGCGACGGTGGCCCACTGCCCGACGGCGCCGGCGGCGAGCGCGAGCGCGTCGAGCCTGCCGAGCGCCGCCGCGGAGGCGTCCACCGCCGCGGCCACCGCGGCGCTGTCCGCGAGGTCGGCGGCGACCGTGAAGGCGTTGCGCCCGAGGGCGCGGACCTCCGCGGCGGCGGCATCCGCCTCGCGCGCGCGGCTGCGGTAGATCAGCGCGACGTCGGCGCCGCGGCGCGCGGCGGCGAGGGCAATGGCGCGCCCCACGCCGCGGCTGGCGCCGGTGACCAGCAGGGCCCGTCCGTCAAGATCCATCGGCGATCTCCTCCGGGCAGCCGAGGCCGCGCAGCAGGAAGGCGACGAGCTCGTCCTCGGCCTCCGGCCCGTCGAGGGCGTGGCGCAGCCGCCAGCGGCGCAGCGCGAGCATCACCGGCAGGAAGGTCACGATGTCGGCGGCGAGCCGCGGCGCCCCGTCGATCGCCATGCCGTCGCGGCGCGCCGCCTCGATGAGCCCGCCGAACAGGCGGATGAAGGCGTCGGTCTGGGCGAGGACCGCGTGCAGCGAGTCGCGGCCGAGCGCGTGCGTCTCCTGGTAGATCAGGCGGATGTCGGCGTGCCGCTCGCGCATGGCGCGGACGAAGGCGCGGATCGCGGCGCGGAGCCGCGCGCGCGGATCCGACAGGCCCTCGATCGCGCGCTCGACGTCGGCCGTGTAGCGGGCGGTCAGGTCCTGATGGACGAGGTAGAGGATGTCGTCCTTCGAGCGGATGTAGTTGTAGAGCGTTCCCTGGGTGAGGCCGGCGGCCTCGGCCACGTCGCGGATGGTCGCGGTGTGGAAGCCCTTCTCGCGGAACACCCGCGCCGCGGCCTCCGCGATCCGGGCGCGGCGCGCCTGGACCAGGGCCTCGTCCTTGATCTGGGCGGCGATGACGCGGGGCGCGGGCGCGGTCGACACGATGGGCGGCCTCCGGGGCGCATCCTCGCGCGGATCGGCGGACCTGCCAAGGAAAATTGAGTGAGCGCCCAATCATCGCCGGCGCGCAGCCGCCGCATGCCCGCGGCGCCGCTGTCTGCGGGCGGCAGCCACCCGCCTGACGCCGGGCGCGGATGGGCGAAGCGGAGCGGAGGGCCGTCGCGCCGGGCGTCTCCGGGGTCGGAGCGCGGGTGCGGCAGCGCATGGACACCCGCCCCGCCGCGGCGGGGCGGGCCGGGAATGCCGGGACGCCCGGGAGCCGGACGGCGCGGCCGGGCCGGGGCCGATGCCGCACCAGCGCGGGCGCGCGGCGAAGATTGGGGGGCGGTGTTGGCGGACTGCCCCTAATTGAGGGCATGGCCCCCGATCCGACCCCATCCCCGCCCGCGCGCCGCGTCCACCGCCACCCGCTCCGCGTGTACTTCGAGGACACCGACGCCGGGGGGATGGCCTATCACGCCTCCTACCTCCGCTGGGCCGAGCGGGCGCGGACCGAGTCCCTGCGCGCCCTAGGATTGCCACACCGGCAGATGATGGACCGCCACCACTGTTTACTCGTGGTGCGCCGCGTCGAAGTGGAGTATTTCCGGCCGGCCCGGCTGGACGAGTCGCTGGTGGTGGAGACTGCCGTCCTGCGCGTCACCGGGGCCCAGCTCGTCGTCGAGCAGCGGGTGTGCCGCGCGGCGGCGGGGCCGGGGGAGGACCGGCCGGAGGCAGCGGGGGAGGAGCTGGCCCGGCTGGTCGTCGGGCTGGTCTGCGTGGCCCAGGGCAGCCTGCGCCCCGCGCCGATCCCGGAGCCGTGGCGGACGAGCCTCCGCGGCCTGGTCTCGACGCCCGCCGGGGGCGGCGGGCCCGGGGCCGGGCGGCGGCGGGCGGTGTGACTTATTCGGAGCGGGACGGCCGGCGGCCCGTCGGGGGGCGGACGCCGCCGCCGATCGCCGCAGGGCGCGGGCCTGGACCCGGGGGGGCTTGGGGACTAGGCAGCCGCCGCGCCGCAGGGGACCGAAGGAGGACCAGGCTTGGACCGCACCGTGACCGCGACCGCGCTCGGCCAGGCGCCGCACGACCTCTCGCTCTGGGGCCTGTTCCTGCAGGCCGACTGGGTGGTGAAGGCGGTGATGATCCTGCTGCTGCTCGCCAGCGTCTGGGTCTGGGCCGTGGTGTTCGACAAGATCGCGACGCTGCGCCGCGTCAACCGCGCCGGCGACGCCTTCGAGGACCGCTTCTGGTCCGGCGGCTCGCTCGAGCAGCTCCACGAGCAGGAGGGCGAGCAGGCGGCGCATCCGCTCGCCGCCGTGTTCGGCGCCGGCATGCGGGAGTGGCGGCGCAGCGCCGAGCGCGTCGCCGGGGCCTCGGAGCTCGCCGTCGCCGGGCTCAAGGAGCGGGTGGAGCGGGCGATGGCGGTGACGATCCAGCGCGAGATGGAGCGGCTGGAGCGCTGGATGGTGTTCCTCGCCTCGGTCGGCTCCGCCGCGCCCTTCATCGGGCTGTTCGGCACGGTGTGGGGGATCATGAACAGCTTCTCGGCGATCGCCGGGATGCAGAACACCAACCTCGCCGTGGTCGCGCCGGGCATCGCCGAGGCGCTGTTCGCCACCGCCATGGGGCTGGTGGCGGCGATCCCGGCGGTGCTCGCCTACAACAAGCTCAACACCGACCTCGCCCGCTTCGCCGCGCGGCTCGAGGGCTTCGCGGCGGAGTTCGGGGCGATCCTCTCGCGCCAGGTGGAGGTCGTCGCGGCGCGGCCGCCGGTGGCGGAGGAGGAGCCGGCGCCGCCGCCGCCGCCGCGGCCGGCGCAGCCCCCGTCGCCGCCCGCGGCGCACCACGCCCCGGCCGTCGCCGCGCGCGGGGGCTAGCCGCGCCATGGCCGCCGCCGTCTTCAAGGGCTCCAGCGTGCGCAACGGCAACGGCCGCCGCGGGCGCTACCGGCCGATGGCCGAGATCAACGTCACGCCCATGGTGGACGTGATGCTGGTGCTGCTCATCATCTTCATGGTGGCGGCGCCCATGATGACCGTCGGCGTGCCGGTGGACCTGCCGCGCACCAGCGCCAGCCCGCTCAACCAGGAGACCGAGCCGCTCACCGTCACCATCGACGCGCAGAACCGCATCTTCCTGCAGGAGACGGAGGTCGCGCTCGACGCCCTGGTGCCGCAGCTCCAGGCGATCATGCAGAACCAGCCGCGGGGGGCGCCGGAGCGGCGAATCTTCGTGCGCGGCGACCGCGCGATCCCCTACGGGCGGGTGATGGAGGTGATGGGCACGATCAGCGCCGCCGGGTTCTCGCGCGTCGCGCTGCTGGCCGAACAGCCCTCGCCGCAGCCCGGCGCGACGCCGCCGGGCGGCGGCGTCCCGGGCGGCGGGGCGGCGCCGGCGCGGGGCGGGGGGGCGCCCGCGCCCCCGACCGCGCGGCCACCGGCGCGGCCGCAGGCCCAGAGCGGGCCGCCGCGGGGCTGAACGACGGGCGCGGGGGCATGGGGGTGCCCGGACGCCTCTTCGGACTGCGCGGGTGGGCGGCCGTCTCGGCGGCGCTGCACCTCGCCGTCGCGCTGCTGGCGCTGTTCGACTACCGGTTCCGGCGCTTCGAGGAGCCGCCGGAGATGGCGATCGCCGTCGAGCTGGTGGCGGAGCTGCCGCCGCAGCAGGCCCGGGGCGAGCAGCCCGCGCCCGAGGAGGCGGCCCCAGAGCCGGCGCCCATCCCGCCACCTCCCGCCCCGACCTCGCCGCCGGCGCCGGAGGCGCAGCCGCGGCTGCCCGTCGCGCCGCCGCCGCCTCCACCGCCTCCGCCGCCGGCGCCGGCCGCGACGCCGACGCCGCCCGCCCCGGCGGCGCCGGCGCCGCAGGTCGCCGCCGCGTCGCCGCCCGCGCCGACCCCGCCCCTGCCGGTCCCGCCGCCACCTCCGCCGATGCCGGCGCCGCAGGCGGAGGCGCGGCCGCCGCTGCCCCTGCCGCCGCCGCCGGCGCCGCCTCCGCCTCCGCCGCCGGCGCGTCAGGCCGCCCGCCCGGAGCCGCCGCGGCCCGATCCGCCGCTGCCCCGCCCGCCGGTGCCGCCGCCGCCGCAGCCGAGCCGGGAGGCCAACGCCCAGGGCCAGACCCCGCCGGTGCCGCGGCCGCAGGAGCGCTCGCGCGAGGTGCTGAACACGCTGGAGCGGCTGCGCACGGCCCAGCGCCAGACCGAGCCGCCGCGCGCCCGCCCCAACCCGGCCCCGGCGCCGCCGACCGCCGGCGGCGGCGCGCCGGCCGGGGCGGCGCCGCTCACCGCCGGCGAGATCCGCGGCCTCGCCGAGCAGATCAGCGAGTGCTGGAACGTGGATCCTGGCATGATGGGACTGGCGGAGATCGTGGTGGAGCTGAAGGTGCAGCTCGACGCGCAGGGCAACGTGCGCAACGTCGTTCCGGCGAGCGCGATCCCCTCGGATCCGCGCGCGCGGTCGGTCTATGAATCGGCCCGCCGCGCGCTGCTCTCGCCGCAGTGCAATCCGCTGCGCGTGCCGCCGGACAAGCTGCAGACCGTGATGGCCTCGACCTTCCGATTCAGCCCGAGGGGGCTCGTACGATGAGGACCGATTTGCGATTTCCGACATTGACGCGCCGGCGCGCCGCGCTCGGCGCCGGTGCCGCCCTCGCCGCGCCGGGGATCGCGGCCTGGCCGCTTCCCGCGGCGCGCGCCCAGCAGCCGGCGGCGCAGGGCGGGGGGGCCGCGGGCGCGGTGATCAACATCGAGACCGCGCGCACCAACCCGATCCCGATCGCCATCCCCGACATGGCCGGCGCGACGCCGGACGCGCAGCGGATCGGGCGCGACATCGCCCGCGTGATCCAGAACAACCTGCGCAACTCCGGCCTGTTCCGCCCGATCGAGCGGGAGGCCTTCATCCAGACGCCGGAGGCCGCGGCGGCGACGCCGCGCTTCCAGGACTGGCGCGTGATCGGCGCGCAGGCGCTGACGACGGGGCGGGTGGAGGCGGCGGGCGAGAGGCTGCGCGTCGAGTTCCGGCTGTGGGACGTGCTGCCGGAGCAGCAGCTCCAGGGCACGGCCTTCACCGCGCCGCTGCAGAACTGGCGGCGCATCGCGCACCTGATCTCCGACGTGATCTACGAGCGGCTGCTCGGCGAGAAGGGCTACTTCGACACCCGCGTCGTCTACGTCTCCGAGACCGGGCCGCGCGACCGGCGCACGCGGCGACTCGCGATCATGGACCAGGACGGGGAGAACCACCGCTTCCTGACGGACGGCGCCTTCGCCGCGCTGACGCCGCGCTTCCACCCGAACTCCGACCGCGTCGCCTTCATGGCCTACCAGGCGCGGGGCGAGCCGCGCGTGGTGCTGCTCGACCTCGGCACCGGGCGGACCGAGGTGCTCGGGAGCTTCCCCGGCATGACGCTCTCGCCGCGCTTCTCGCCGGACGGGCGGAGCGTGGTGCTGTCGGCGGCGCGCGGAGGGGTCGCGAACATCTACGTCGTCGACCTCGCCTCGCGGCGGGAGCGGCAGCTCACCTCGGGCGGGGCGCTCGACGTCTCGCCCTGCTACTCGCCCGACGGGACGCAGATCGTGTTCAACTCGGACCGCGGCGGCGACCAGCAGCTCTACGTGATGGACGCGGACGGGGGGAACGTGCGGCGCATCTCCTTCGGCCGCGGTCGCTACGCGACGCCGGTGTGGTCGCCGCGCGGCGACCTGATCGCCTTCACCCGGTTCGGCACCGGCAGCTTCGCGATCGGGGTGATGCGGCCCGACGGCTCGGGCGAGCGCATCCTCTCCGAGGGCTGGGCCATGGAGGGGCCGACCTTCGCGCCGAACGGCCGGGTACTGATGTTCTACCGCGAGACGCCGGCGCGCGACGCGCGCGGCACCGGCTATTCCGCGCGTCTCGCCTCGATCGACATCGCCGGCTTCAACGAGCGGCAGATCATGACCCCGACCGACGCGACCGACCCGGCCTGGTCGCCGCTGCTGTCGTGAGCGCCGGCCCCGTGCCTCCCCCCGGTTCCCGCCCGGCCGCCGCGACCCCGCGCTTGACCGGCCGCGGGGCGCGGTTGTAACGGGAGCGAAGCCGTGCAACCGGCGTCGCCCCCCAGGGCCGCGCCCGGAATCCCGACCGAAACGCGCAGGCAAGGAGCGATTCGCGCGATGAACGCAAAGCTGATGACGGCGCTGGCGGCTGCCGCGCTGCTGACGGCGTGCGCCGACGACCAGAGCCAGACCGTGAGCGCCGGCGCCGGCGGCGCCGCGCCCGGCCAGATCCGTCCCGGCAGCCAGGAGGACCTGGTGGCCAATGTCGGCGACCGCGTGTTCTTCGACTTTGACCGCTCGAACATCCGCCCCGACCAGCGCCCCGTGCTCGAGCGGCAGGCGGCCTGGCTGCAGCGCTACCCGGAGGTGCAGGTCACGATCGAGGGCCATGCCGACGAGCGCGGCACCCGCGAGTACAACCTCGCCCTCGGCCAGCGCCGCGCCAACGCGGCGCGCGACGTGCTGGTCGCCCAGGGCGTCTCGGGCGCCCGCATCCAGACCATCAGCTACGGCAAGGACCGGCCGGCGGCGCTCGGCTCCAACGAGGAGGCCTGGGCCCAGAACCGCCGCGCGGTGACAGTGGTCCGCTGAGTGTGGCGGGGCGTCGCGCCGCCGCCTGGCGGCGAAGCCCCGGGACGCGGTGCCGCGCGTGGCCCGGCCGCAGCCGGCGATGAGGCGGCACCGCGGGGCGGCCGACCCCGGCGCCGTCGCCGCGGGCGCGGGAGGGGCTTGGTCGGCCCGCGCCATGCGGTGAAGATCGGCAACCGGCCGCGCCCCGCCCCGCCGCGGCCCCTTCCCGCGGGGAGGCGTGCGCCACGGCGCGGGGGCGGCGTTCGAGCGATGCGGAAGTAGGCGCCCATGCGGTTCACCTTGCCCGTCCTGGCCCTGACCGCGGCGATGGCCGGCGCCGGGATCGTCCCTCCTTCCGGGCCGGCGCTGGCCCAGATCGAAAGCCGCGAGGGCATCGCGCTGCAGAACCAGATCCTGCAGCTCCGCGCCGAGCTCGAGCAGCTGCGCCGCGGCGGCAGCGCGCTCGCGGCACCGAGCCTGCCTCCGCCGGGGCGGGGCGCCGGCGTCGCGCTTCCCGGCGGGCAGGTCGAGCTGCTGAACCAGCTCCTCGACCGAGTCGGTCGGCTCGAGGAGGAGGTGCGAAGCCTGCGCGGACGGGTGGAGGAGGCGGAGTTCCGCTCCCGCCAGCTCGCCGCCGAGGTGGAGAAGCTGCAGGGGGACATGGACTTCCGGCTCCGGCAGCTGGAGGGCGGCGGAGCGGCGCGGCCGCCGGGGGCCGGCGCGGCGGCGCCGGCCCGACCGGCCGCCCCGCCGCCCGCCGCCGCGCCCGCGCCGGCGGCCGCGGGCGTGCCGCGGCCGCCGGAGCGGGCGCTGGCCGAGGGCCAGCAGGCGCTCGCCCGGCGCGACTTCGCCGCCGCCGAGGCGGCGGCGCGCGAGGTGCTCGCCAACCGCGGCGGCGGGCCGCGCGGGCAGGACGCGCTGCTGCTGCTCGGCGAGGCGCTGCTCGGCAAGGGCGACGCCCAGAACGCCGCGATCGCCTTCGACGACGCCTACCGCCGCAACCGGCAGAGCGCGCGGGCGCCGGAGGCGCTGCTCGGCCTGGCGACGGCGTTCAACGCCTTCAACGCGCGGCGCGAGGCCTGCGCCACGCTGGACCAGCTCCGCTCCGAGTTCCCCCGCCTGCCGCAGCCGCTCGCGACGCGGGCGCAGGAGCAGCGGCAGCGCGCGGGCTGCCGCTGACCGGGGCGCGAGCGGCCGGCCGCCCGGCCGCGGAGGGCCTCGCGGATGGGTGGCGGGCAGGGCGCGGAAGCCGATGGGCGCCTCGCGACCCCGGTGACGGAGGAGGAATTCGCCGCGCTGATGGCGCCGCTCGGACCGTTCGGGGCGGCGCCAATCCTCGCCGCCGGCGTGTCGGGCGGGCCGCACAGCCTGGCGCTGGCGCTGCTCGCCGGGCGCTGGGCGGAGGTGCGGGGCGGGCGGCTGCTCGCCCTGGTGGTTGATCACGGGTTGCGGGCCGGCAGCGCGGCCGAGGCCGAGGGGGTCGCGGCGATGCTCGCGGGGCGCGGCATCGCCGGCCGGGTGCTGCGGCTCCGGCTCGCGCCGGGCGGGGCGCGGGTCCAGGAGCGGGCGCGGGCGGCGCGGATGGCGGCGCTGCTCGCCGCCTGCCGGGCGGCGGGCGCGCCCTGGCTGCTGCTCGGGCACCACCGGGGGGACCAAGCGGAGACGGTGCTGTTCCGGGCGTTGCGCGGCAGCGGCGCGGCGGGGCTGGCGGGGATGGCGCCGGTGCGGGCCGCGGCGGAGGCGATGGTGCTGCGGCCGCTGCTCGACGTGCCGCCGGCGCGGCTGGAGGCGGTGGTGGCGTGGGCGGGGCTCGTGCCGGTGCGCGACCCGACGAACCTCGATGCCCGCTTCGCCCGCGCGCGCCTGCGCGCGGCGCTCGGCGATCCGGAGGGGACGGGGACCGCGACGGCGGCGCTGGCCGGCGCGGCGGCGGCCTTTGCGGCACGGCGCGCGGCGGCGGAGGCCGCGGCGGCCGATCGGCTGGCCGCGGCGATGGCGCTGCGGCCGGAGGGTTTCGCCTGGCTCGATGCGCAAGCGCTGGGGCGCGACGCGGTGGCCGAGGCGGCGCTCGGCGGGCTGCTCGGCCTGCTCGGCGGCGCGGGGTTTCCGCCGCCGCGGGAGGGAGTGCGGCGGCTGCTGGCGCTGCTCGGCGGGAGCCGGGACGGGACGGGGGCGCGGCGCGGGGCGACGCTCGCCGGGGTGCGGCTGCACGCCGCGGCCGAGGCGGCACGGGCGCTGCTCGTGCGGGAGGCGGCGGCGGCGCTGCGCGCCCCGGCGACGGCGGCGGTCGACGGGGCGGTCTGGGACGGACGCTTCCGGGTGAGCGGGGACGGCGGCGAGGGCTGGACCGTCGCCGCGCTCGGCGCGGCGGGCGTGACGCCGCCGGAGGCAGCGCGGCTGCGGCGCGCGGCGGCGCGGCGCGGCGTGCCGCGGCTGGCGCTCGCCGCGCTGCCCGCCATCCGGGACGCGGATGGGAGGCTGGTGGCGGTGCCGGCGCTGGACTATCCGGCCGCGTCGGCGGCGGGCGGGCTCCGGCTCGACTTCGCGCCGGCCGGGGGGCCGCTCGCCGCCTGGGCGGCGCGTCCGGATGCCGCGGCGGCCGGGTGACGGGCGGGGTCGCGCCGGGCGTGACGGACGGTCTATGATGGTTGCGGAAGGCCCGCGGCGGATCGGCGGCGTCGCCGGCGCGGCGCCCGGGTCGGTCCGGGGCGATGCGGCAGGTGTGGATGGCCGAGCTGGTGCAACCGCGCGCGACGGCCCGCGCTCCCGGGAGTGCGGGCGGGGCCGGCGATGTGCCCGCCGCCGCCGCGGCCATTCAAGGCGGGGCGGAGGCGCCCTATCTTGGGAACAGCAACGCGCGGTCGGCGCGCCCCATGGAGGGGGGTGCCGGCGGAGGACGGAATCCATCGTGAACAATTTCGGTCGCAACCTCGCGCTCTGGGTGATCGTGGCGCTGCTGCTGGTGGCGCTGTTCAACCTGTTCCAGCCCGCGAGCGTGCAGCGCGGGGCCGCGCGCGAGGTGGCCTACAGCGACTTCCTCAACGACGTGAACGCGGGGCGGGTGCGCGAGGTCGTCATCCAGGGCCGCACCATCACCGGCCATGGCGCGGACGGAACGGTCCGTGCCTACACGCCGGAGGACCCGGGCCTGGTCGCGCGCCTGACCGAGAAGGGCGTGCGCGTCGTCGCGCGGCCCGAGGAGAGCGACGTCAACCCGCTGTTCCACTACCTGCTCTCCTGGTTCCCGATGCTGCTGCTGATCGGCGTCTGGGTGTTCTTCATGCGCCAGATGCAGTCGGGCGGCGGGCGGGCGATGGGCTTCGGCAAGAGCCGCGCGCGGCTGCTGACCGAGAAGCACGGGCGCGTCACCTTCGACGACGTCGCGGGCATTGACGAGGCGAAGGCCGAGCTCGAGGAGATCGTCGAGTTCTTGCGCGACCCGCAGAAGTTCCAGCGCCTCGGCGGCAAGATCCCGAAGGGCGTGCTGCTGGTGGGGCCGCCGGGCACCGGCAAGACCCTGCTCGCGCGCGCCATCGCCGGCGAGGCGAACGTGCCCTTCTTCACCATCTCGGGCTCCGACTTCGTCGAGATGTTCGTGGGCGTGGGCGCGAGCCGCGTGCGCGACATGTTCGAGCAGGGGAAGAAGAACGCGCCCTGCATCATCTTCATCGACGAGATCGACGCGGTCGGGCGGCACCGCGGGGCGGGGCTCGGCGGCGGCAACGACGAGCGCGAGCAGACGCTGAACCAGATGCTCGTCGAGATGGACGGGTTCGAGTCGAACGAAGGCGTGATCCTGATCGCCGCGACCAACCGGCCGGACGTGCTCGATCCCGCGCTGCTCCGGCCCGGGCGCTTCGACCGGCAGGTGGTGGTGCCGAACCCGGACGTGGTCGGGCGCGAGAAGATCCTGCGCGTGCACATGCGCAAGGTGCCGCTCGCCGCCGACGTGGACCCGAAGGTGATCGCGCGCGGCACGCCGGGCTTCTCCGGCGCCGACCTCGCCAACCTGGTGAACGAGGCGGCGCTGCTCGCCGCGCGCACCGGGCGGCGCACGGTGGGCATGCACGAGTTCGAGCAGGCCAAGGACAAGGTCCTGATGGGCGCCGAGCGCCGCTCGCTGGTGATGAGCGAGGAGGAGAAGCGCATGACCGCCTACCACGAGGCGGGCCACGCGCTGGTGGCGCTGCACGAGCCCGAATGCGACCCGGTGCACAAGGCGACCATCATCCCGCGCGGGCGGGCGCTCGGCCTCGTCATGTCGCTGCCGGAGGGGGACCGCTACTCCAAACACAAGGCGAAGCTGAAGGCGGAGCTCGCCATGGCGATGGGCGGGCGCGTCGCCGAGGAGCTGATCTTCGGGCCCGACAAGGTGAGCAACGGCGCCGCCGGCGACATCAAGATGGCGACCGACCAGGCGCGGCGGATGGTCACCGAGTGGGGCATGAGCGAGAAGCTCGGCATGATCGCCTACGCCGACAACAGCCAGGAGGTGTTCCTCGGCCACGCGATCACGCAGACGAAGAACATCTCCGAGGAGACGGCGCGGCAGATCGACGCCGAGATCCGGCGGATCATCGACGAGGCCTACCAGCGGGCGAAGAGGATCCTGTCGGAGAACATCGACGAGCTGCACCTGCTGGCCAAGGGCCTGCTCGAGCACGAGACGCTGACCGGTGACGAGATCCGGCAGGTGATCCGCGGCGAGCCGATCGTGCGCCAGCGGCCCGACGAGCCGCTGGCGGGCGGACGCGGCAGCGTGCCGACCAGCGGCCGCGCGGCGGCGCAGCCGCGGCCGCCACAGGGGCCGCTGAGCCCGGCGCCGGCGCCGGGCACCTAGGGCGCGGGGGCGGAGGCCCCGTCACCTGCGCGCGCGTCGGCGGCGGTGCGGGGACCGAGGGAGCCGGACCAGGTGGAACGTTGGATCGAGCCGCTTGCCCTGCTCTCCGGCCCCTCCGCCTTCCAGGCGGTGCGCGAGGGCCACGCCCTCCCGCTTGCCGGCGGGCCGGCCGCCTTCGCCCTCGTCCGGCTGATCGGGGACGGGCGCCCGTTCGGCCTGATGCCGCCCGGGGCGGTGCCGGAGGACTGGGCCGACGCGCTGCACGCCCTGACGCGGCGCCCGGCGCCCTTCGCCGGCCTCGCGGCGGGGCGGCCGCTGGTGATGGGGATCGTCAACGTCACGCCCGACAGCTTCTCGGAGGAGGGCGCGCGCCTCTCCGATCCCGGCGCGGCGATCGAGGCGGGGCACGCCATGCTGGCGGCGGGCGCCGACATCCTCGACATCGGCGGCGAATCGACGCGCCCCGGCGCGCAGCCGGTGCCGGCGGAGGAGGAGATCCGCCGCATCCTTCCGGTGGTGCGCGAGCTGGCCAAGGCGGCGCCGGTCTCGGTGGACACCCGCAACGCCCGCACCATGCAGGCGGCGCTGGACGCGGGGGCGGAGATCATCAACGACGTCTCGGCGCTGCGCCACGACCCGGCGGCGATGCAGGTCGTCGCGCGCGGCGGGGCGAGCGTGATCCTGATGCACATGCTGGGCGACGACCCGCGCACCATGCAGGACCGGCCGCGCTACGACGACGTGGCGCTGGAGGTGGCGCGCTTCCTGCGCGACCGCGTGGCGACGGCGGAGGCGCTCGGCATCCCGCGCTCGCGCATCGCCGTGGACCCCGGGATCGGCTTCGGCAAGACGCTCGCCCACAACCTGGCGCTGACCGAGCGGCTGGCGCTGCTCGCGGGGATCGGCTGCCGGGTGGTGTTCGGGGCGTCGCGCAAGCGCTTCATCGGCACGCTGAGCAGGGTCGCGGAGCCGCGCCGGCGGGTCGCGGGGAGCGTGGCGGCGGCGCTGGCGGCGGCGGCGCGCGGGGCCTCGGTGCTGCGCGTGCACGACGTGGCGGAGACGGTGCAGGCGCTGCGGGTATGGCGGGCCTGCGAGGCCGGCGGGGAGGAGGGCGAGGAGGCGGAGCGGTAGCGGAGGGCGCGTTACAGGGCACGGCCATCGCGCTACAAACCTCGCCATGAGCACGCCCTCCCGCCGCCTGTTCGGCACCGATGGCGTCCGCGGCACGGCGAACCGCGCGCCGATGGACGCAGCGACCGCGCTCCGGCTCGGCCAGGCCGCCGGGCTCTACTTCAACCGCGGCAACCACCGCCACCGCGTCGTGATCGGCAAGGACACCCGGCTCTCGGGCTACCTGCTCGAGCCGGCGCTGACCGCGGGGTTCATCGGGGCGGGGATGGACGTGGTGCTGGTCGGGCCGCTGCCGACGCCCGCGATCGCGATGCTGACGCGCAGCATGCGGGCCGACCTCGGCGTGATGGTCTCGGCCAGCCACAACCCGTACGAGGACAACGGCATCAAGCTGTTCGGGCCGGACGGCCTCAAGCTCTCCGACGCGCAGGAGGCGGAGATCGAGGCGCTGATGGCGGCCGATCCCGCCGACCGCCTGGCGGCGCCGGCGCGTCTCGGCCGCGCGAGCCGCATGGAGGACGCGCCGGGGCGCTACATCGAGGCGGCGAAGGCGACCTTCCCGAAGGGGCTCTCGCTCGACGGCCTGCGCGTGGTGGTGGACTGCGCCAACGGCGCCGCCTACCGCGTGGCGCCGACCGTGCTGTGGGAGCTGGGCGCCGAGGTGGTGCCGGTCGGGGTGGCGCCGGACGGGTTCAACATCAACCGCGACTGCGGCTCCACCGCCCCGGAGCGGCTGGCGGAGATCGTGCGCGAGCGGCGCGCGGATCTCGGCATCGCGCTCGACGGCGACGCCGACCGGCTGGTGCTCTGCGACGAGCGCGGGGCGGTGGTGGACGGGGACCAGATCCTCGCCCTGGTGGCGGGGTCCTGGGCGAAGGCGGGGCGGCTCGCGGGCGGCGCGGTGGTGGCGACGGTGATGTCGAACCTCGGGCTGGAGCGGCATCTCGAATCGCTCGGGCTGCGGCTGCACCGGACGAAGGTCGGCGACCGGTACGTGGCCGAGCGGATGCGCGAGACGGGGTGCAACCTCGGCGGCGAGCAGTCCGGGCACGTGATCCTGAGCGACTTCGCCACCACCGGGGACGGGCTGGTGGCGGCGCTGCAGGTGCTCGCGGTGCTGGTCGAGGAGGAGCGGCCGGCGAGCGAGGTCTGCCGTCGCTTCGCGCCGCTGCCGCAGAAACTCGTCAACGTGCGCTACGCGGGCGCCTCGCCGCTCGGCGACGCCGAGGTGCAGCGGGAGATCGCCGCGGCGGAGGCGCGGCTCGGCGCGCGCGGGCGCGTGCTGATCCGGGCGAGCGGGACGGAGCCGGTGATCCGCGTGATGGCGGAGGCGGAGGAGGAGGCGCTGGTGGAGGAGGTCGTCGGACGGCTCGCCGCGGCGATCCGCGCGCGCGCGGCGGCGCTGGCGCTGGCGGAGAAGGACGCGGCGGCGGCATGAGGGGGCGCGTGCTGATCGTCGCCGGGTCGGACTCGGGCGGCGGGGCGGGGATCCAGGCGGACATCAAGGCGGTGACGGCGCTCGGCGCCTTCGCCGCGACCGCGATCACGGCGCTGACGGCGCAGAACACGCTCGGCGTGCACGCGGTGATGGCGGTGCCGGCGGCGTTCATCCGCCAGCAGATGCGCGTCGTGCTGGAGGACATCGGCGCGGACGCGATCAAGACCGGGATGCTGCACGACGCCGCGACGATCGAGGCGGTGTGCGACGAGCTTGCGGCGCGCGCGCCGGAGGTGCCGCTGGTGGCCGATCCGGTGATGGTGGCGAAGGGCGGGCACCGGCTGCTCGCCGCGGAGGCGGTGGAGGCGCTGCGGCGCCGGCTGCTGCCGCGCGCCGCGGTGATCACGCCGAACCTGCCGGAGGCGGAGGTGCTGGCGGGCATGGCGATCGCCGACCTGGCGGGGATGCGCCGGGCGGCGGAGCGGCTGCTTGGCCTCGGCGCGCGGGCGGTGCTGCTGAAGGGCGGGCACCTGCCGGGCGCCGTGGTGACGGACCTGCTCGCCACCGGCGCCGGCGTCGAGAGCTTCGAGGCGCCGCGGATCGAGACGCGGCACACGCACGGCACGGGCTGCACGCTGGCGAGCGCGATCGCGGCCGGGCTCGCGCAGGGGATGGGGCTGCGCGCGGCGGTGCTGCGCGCGCGGGCCTATGTGCGCGCGGCGATAGCGGCGGCGCCGGGGTTCGGGCACGGGCACGGGCCGCTCGATCACGCGGTGACGCTCGATCCGGCGCGGGTGGCGGGGCTGGGCTGAGCACCCGCCCGGCCGGCAGGGGCAGCGAAGGTCCCGGTGCCGTTCGCGGCGCCGGGGATCGAGGGCGGCGGCCGAGCCGCCGGCTATGGACGCGCGTGCGGCGGCCGCCCTAGGGTTCCGACGCCCTGTCGCGCGGAAATACCGGCGGGGCCTCGTCGTACCGAGAAAAAAACCACTCTAGGGGGAGATACGCCCATGAACCTTCCGCTCTCGCGGCGGCGCCTCACGTCTGGAAGCGCGGCTATGGTCGGGGCCGCCGCGGTCGCTACCCGCCGGGCCGAGGCGCAGAATGCCTGGCCCGCCCGCACCGTCCGCATGGTGGTGGGCTTCACCGCGGGCAGTGCGACCGACGTCACCGGACGGATGTTCGCGCAGAAGTTCAGCGAGGCCTGGGGGCAGCCGGTGGTGGTGGAGAACATCCCCGGCAACTCCGGCGCCATCGGGGTCGACCGCGTCGCCAAGGCGGCGCCCGACGGCTACACGCTCATGTGGGCCGGCAACGCCGCCATCACCATCCTGCCGAGCCTCCAGAACCTCCCCTTCGATCCGCTGAAGGACCTCGAGTCGATCTGCATCACGCTCAGCATGGCGTCGCTGCTGTTCGTCAACAACGACCTGCCGGTGCGCTCCGTGCCCGAGCTCGTCGCGCACGCGAAGGCGAATCCGGGGAAGCTCTCCTACGGATCGCCGGGCATCGGCACGCCGCAGCACATCGCCGGCGAGATGCTGTGCCACCGCGCCGGCATCCAGATGGAGCACATCCCCTATCGCGGCGCCAACATGGCGGACGTGCTGAGCGGCCTCGTGCCGGTCGGCATCCAGAACGCGGGGGCGGCGATGCCGCTGGTGCGCGCAGGGCGGCTGCGGTGCATCGGCGTCACCTCGCTCAACCGCTCGTCCACCGCGCCCGACCTGCCGACGATCGCGGAGCAGGGGTTCCCCGGCTTCGAGGCGACCTCCTGGTTCGGGCTGATGGCGCCGGCCGGGACGCCGAGGCCGATCCTCGACAAGGTCCGCGCGGAGGCGCTGAAGGTGCTCGCCGACGAGACGATGAAGGAGCGGTTCGCCTCGCTCAGCCTGGACACGGTCGGGAGCACGCCGGAGGAGATGCGCAGGGTCATCGCCACGGACATCCCGAAATGGGCGCAGGTGATCCGCGAGGCCGGGATCCCGACCAGCCGGTAACGGCGCGCTCCTGAGCGGCAGCGCGCCGGCCTGCCGCGGCACGGGGCGGCACCGCCGCGGACGGCCGGGAGGGAACGCAGGCGGCCGCGCGGTGGTCCGCGGCCGCCCGTCGGCGGGCCGGACGGGCTACCGCGGGCGCTCGACCTCGTGCAGGCCCCGGCGGATCTGCCTGGCGATCGCCTCGGCGCCCCGTCCCGCGGCGAGACGGGCGGCGAGCCTTGCCAGCACGCCGACGCCCTGGCCCTCGGCCAGCCGGTCGGCGACGCGGCGCAGCCGCGCGCGGATGCGCGCCTCCAGCCCGCCGGTCCAGGTCCTGCCGGCCGGCCATTCGGGCTGCGGGAGCGGGGCGCGGGGGCCGGCGACCAGCGGGATGATCTGCAGGGTGCCCGGCGCGCGGCCGCGATACTCGCTGGCGAGCCCCGGCGCGCGCGCGGCGAGGCCGCCGAAGAGCGGGTTCGCCTCGTCCAGGACGAAGTGGCTCGCCAGGTAGTCGCGGCAGTTCCTGCGGCCGAGCAGGTAGTCGTGCACGCGGAGGTCGCGGTCGAGGAAGCCGAGGAAGGCGCCGAGCCCGGCGCTCGCCAGCGCCTCGCCGCCCCAGAGCGTGCCGCCATCGGGCGTCTTGCGCCCGGCGGTGAGCAGGAAGCGGCTGCCGACGCCCTCCTCGAGCGCGAGCAGCAGGTCGGAGGTGGCGAAGCGCGCCTGCGACTTCCACGCGCCGATCAGCCCGCCGGCGACGCCGAGCAGGTCCAGCCCCTGCGTGGCGGGCAGCGGCGCCTCCGGCGCGGCGGCGAAGGGGTCTATCAGCAGCACCGCCGCGCGCGCCGCCTTCCCGTCGCGCTCGAGCGAGTTGCCGAGACCGGCGAGGGCGATGCGGACCAGCTCGACCGGCTGGTTGTTCAGCGCGCCGCCGTCCACGCAGTCGAAGACGTAGCGGCCGCCGTCCGGGCGGCGCTCCGGGGGGAGCGCCTCCCAGCGCGGCGTGCGCAGGCGCGCCCGCGGCGGGTGGACGACGCCCCTGGCGTCGGTCCAGCCGGGGAGCAGCGCGGCGCGCCAGCGGTAGTGCTCGGCGGGGCGTTCGAGCCGGCGCGGCGGGAAGCCGCTGGGGAAGGCGCCGGTGGCCTTGGCGTATTCGGCGAAGCGCGCCCACTCGGCGCGGTCGCGCGCGAAGTCGGGGCCGACCAGCCACTCGTCGCCGCGCAGGTCGAGCGAGTCCGGCGCGGCGCCGGAGCGCAGGGGGAAGGCGAAGAGCGCGTGGTCGGCGTGGTCCACGTAGTGGCTCGCCCGCGGCCGCGGCGCCGCGCCGCCCGGCGTCGCCGCGGGCGGCGCGAAGTCTATGCCGTAGGGGACGCCGCGCAGATTGGTCAGGGTGACGAGGACGCGGAAGGGATCGGCGAGCCAGGCGCGCGGCGTCTCCAGCGCCGACACGCCCGGCGCGCCGGGGCCCCAGTCGAGCAGGAGGCTGCCGGCCTGCTCGATCGCCCAGCCGTCGAGGACGGAGGCGGCGAGGGCGGCGGGATCCTCCAGGTCCCGCGCGCCGAGCATCGCCTCGATGTCGAGCTGCTCGACCCAGAGCTGCCAGAAGGGGTTGCCGGGGGCGCCGGCCGCGGTCTGCGCGTGGCGGAAGCGGCAGGTCGCGGCGCGCGCGAGGAGCGCGGCGCAGACGCCGCCGCCGGAGGCGCCGCCGAGGATGTCCAGGCGGACGCTGTGGCGGGGCACGTCCTCGCCGGCGCGCTTCGCCGCCTCCCAGGCGTCCAGCGCCTCGATCAGGAAGTCGAGGACGCCGGCGGTCCAGGCGCCGGCGGAGACGGTGCCGTTGAGCACGATGCCGAGGCGGAAGGTGGTCGCGTCCGCGGGCTGCGTGACGAGTGGCTTCTGGAGGCGGGCGAGGATGGCGTCGGGGGTCATCGGCGGGTCCTCAGCGATAAGAAAATAATCCTAGGACCGATCCGCAGCCGGATGCAAGCCGCGCGTGCGACGCGCGGACCCGCCGCCCTTGCCAGCGCCGGCGCGATGGCGTGATCTCGGCCGCCGCGCGTCGAGAGGAGGGGGCGATGGGTGCTTCAACGGCGAGGCGGGACGGCGCGCCGACGCTGCGCGTCTTCTTCGTGGACGCCTTCGCGGCGCGGCCCTTCGAGGGCAATCCCGCCGCCGTCGTGCCGCTCGCGCGCTGGCTGCCGGACGCGACGCTGCAGGCGATGGCGGCGGAGCACAACCTGAGCGAGACGGCGTTCCTGGTGCGCGAGGCGGGCGGCTGGCGCCTGCGCTGGTTCACGCCGGCGGCCGAGGTCGAGATGTGCGGGCACGCGACGCTCGCGAGCGGCTTCGTGCTGGCGACCGAGTTCGGGGAGAGGGCGCCCTACGCCTTCGCGACGCTCTCCGGGACGCTCGGCGTGGAGCGGGAGGGGGAGCGGTTCGTGCTCGACTTCCCGGCGCGGACGGCGGAGCGGGTGGCGGAGCCGCCGCCGGGGCTCGCGGAGGCGCTCGGCGTGGCGCCGCGGGAGGTGTGGCGGGCGCGGGACTGGATCTGCGTGCTCGATTCGGCGGAGCAGGTGGCGGGGCTCCGGCCCGATTTCGCGAAGCTCGCGGCGCTGCCGGGAGGCGAGCGGGTGATGGTGACGGCGGCCGGGGGGCCGCCCGGGCATGACGTCACCAGCCGGTACTTCGCGCCGAAGGTGGGGGTGCCGGAGGACCCGGTGACGGGGACGGCGCATGTGCAGCTCGTGCCGTTCTGGGCGGCGCGGCTCGGGCGGACGGCGCTGGTCTGCCGCCAGGCGAGCCGGCGCGGCGGAACGCTGTGGTGCGAGCTGCGCGGGGCGCGCGTGCGGATGGGCGGGACGGCGGTGCTCTACGCGCGGGGGGAGATCCTGCTGCCGGACGCCGGCTGAGGCGGCGCCGCGTCCTACCCGCCGCCCGGCGGCAGCGCGCCCGATCCCGCCGCCTCGACGGCCCGGAGCACGGCACCGAAGGCGGCGGCCCAGACGGCGAGCGCTAGGGCCCAGCGGTGCGGCACGCGCAACTGGCCGGCGAGTTCCGCTGCCAGCAGGGACAGCGTGCCGGCAGTGAGCAACGCGGCGAACAGCGTCAGGCTCGCCCCCGGCACCAGCCAGCAGAGGCCCAGCGCCGCGGCGAAGAGGGCGGCGCGGCAGGCCCGCAGGGCGGGGTGGCGACGGCGGTCCGTGCGCATGGGGCAGATCCAACGGAGGCGACGCCCGGGGGTTGCCCCGCTGCGCCCGAATCGGCTATGCGGCGCGCGGGCCACGCCCCCCCACCGGGGCGCATCTGCTTCTGCAAGGGAGCATCCGATGGCGACGCTCGCCACGCCGAAGCCGGACGTCCGTCCGGCCAATCCCCGATTCTCCTCCGGTCCCTGCGCCAAGCGACCCGGCTGGTCGCTCGCCGCGCTCGAGGGCGCGCTGCTCGGGCGCAGCCACCGCGCCTCCGCGCCGAAGGCGCGGCTCGCCGAGGTGATCGAGCGCTCGAAGGCCATCCTCGGCATGCCGGCCGAATGGCGACTCGCGATCGTCCCCGCCTCGGACACCGGGGCGGTGGAGATGGCGCTGTGGAGCCTGCTCGGGCCGCGCGGGGTGGACGTGCTGGCCTGGGAGAGCTTCTCCGGCGAATGGGCGACGGACGTCACGAGGCAACTCAAGCTCACCGACGTGCGAGTGCACAAGGCTCCCTATGGGCGCCTGCCCGATCTTTCGGCGGTGGACCCGGGGCGCGACCTGGTCTTCGTCTGGAATGGCACGACCAGTGGCGTGCGGGTGCCCGACGGCGACTGGATCTCGCCGGCGCGGGAGGGTCTCGCGATCTGCGACGCGACCTCGGCGGCCTTCGCGATGCGGCTGCCCTGGGACCGCCTCGATGTGGTGACCTGGTCCTGGCAGAAGGTGCTCGGGGGCGAGGCGGCGCACGGGATGCTGGCGCTGTCGCCGCGGGCGGTCGAGCGGCTGGAGTCCTACGCGCCCCCCTGGCCGCTGCCGAAGATCTTCCGCATGACCAAGGGCGGGAAGATCAACGAGGGGCTGTTCCGGGGGGAGACGATCAACACCCCCTCGATGCTCTGCGTCGAGGACGCGCTGGACGGGCTGCGCTGGGCGGAGGCGATCGGCGGGCTGGAGGCGCTGATCGCGCGCTCGGAGGCGAACCTCGCCGCCGTGGCGCGGTGGGTGGAGCGCACGCCCTGGGTGGACTTCCTCGCCGAGGATCCGCGCACCCGCTCCTGCACCTCGATCTGCCTCAAGATCGTGGCGCCGTGGTTCGGGGCGCTGCCGGCGGAGAAGCAGGCGGCGGCGGCGAAGCGGCTCGCGGCGCTGCTCGAGAGGGAAGGGGCGGCGCTCGATGCCGGCGCGTACCGGGACGCGCCGCCGGGGCTGCGCCTCTGGGGCGGCGCGACGGTCGAGACCGCCGACGTCGAGGCGCTGCTGCCCTGGCTCGACTGGGCCTTCGCCGCGGTCGAGGACGAGTTCGCGGCGGCGACGCAGGCGGCGGAGTGAGTGCGATGCCCAGGGTCCTGATCTCCGACAAGCTCTCGCCCGCCGCGGTCGAGATCTTCAGGCGCCGCGGCATCGAGGCGGACTTCAGGCCGGGCCTGTCCCCGGCCGAGCTGCGCGCGATCATCGCGCCCTATGACGGGCTCGCGGTGCGCAGCGCGACCAAGGTGACGCGCGAGCTGCTGGAGGCGGCGCGGAACCTCAAGGTGGTGGGGCGCGCCGGCATCGGCGTGGACAACGTGGACGTCACCAGCGCCACCGCGCGCGGCGTCGTCGTGATGAACACGCCCTACGGCAACGCCATCACCACCGCCGAGCACGCGATCGCGATGATGTTCGCCCTCGCCCGGCAGATCCCGGAGGCGAGCGCCTCCACCAAGGCCGGGAAGTGGGAGAAGAACCGCTTCATGGGCGTCGAGCTGTTCGGCAAGACGCTCGGCCTGATCGGCTGCGGCAACATCGGCTCGATCGTCGCCGACCGCGCGATCGGGCTGAAGATGAAGGTGATCGCCTACGATCCCTTCCTCTCCGAGAAGCGGGCGCGCGAGCTCGGCGTGGAGAAGGTCGAGCTCGACGAGCTGCTGGCGCGGGCGGACTTCGTCTCGCTGCACGCGCCGCTGACGGAGCAGACGCGCAACATCCTCTCGCGCGAGGCGCTGTTCCGCATGAAGAAGGGGGCGCGGCTGATCAACTGCGCCCGCGGCGGGCTGGTGGACGAGGCGGCGCTCCACGACGCGCTGCGCGAGGGGCACCTCGCCGGCGCCGCGCTCGACGTGTTCGAGACCGAGCCGGCGACGGAGAGCCCGCTGTTCGCGCTGGAGAACGTGGTGTGCACGCCGCATCTCGGCGCCTCGACCATGGAGGCGCAGGAGAAGGTGGCGCTGCAGATCGCCGACCAGATGGCGGACTTCCTGCTGAGCGGCGCCGTCTCCAACGCCATCAACATGCCGAGCGTGACCGCGGAGGAGGCGCCGCGGCTCAAGCCCTACATGGAGCTGGCGCGGCTGCTCGGCAGCCTGGCCGGGCAGCTCACCGCGGCGCAGCAGGCGGTGATCCGCTCGATCCGCGTCGAGTACGAGGGGCACGCGGCGGAGCTGAACCACCGGCCGCTGACCGCGGCGGCGCTCGCCGGCGTGCTCGCGCCGCTGCTCGGCGCGGTGAACATGGTCAACGCGCCGGTGGTGGCGCGCGAGCGCGGCATCGAGGTGGCGGAGACGACGCTCGAGCGCAGCGGCGAGTACCAGACGCTGCTGCGCCTGACGGTCGTGACCGACCGCTTCGAGCGGAGCGTCGCCGGCACGCTGGTCGTGGGCGACCGGCCGCGGCTCGTCGCCATCAAGGGCATCGCGGTCGAGGCGGACTTCGCGCCGCACATGCTCTACGTGACGAACCAGGACAAGCCGGGCTTCATCGGGCGGTTCGGCATGACGCTCGCCGAGGCGGGGATCAACATCGCGACGCTGCACCTCGGCCGCAGCGAGCCGGGGGGCGACGCGATCTGCCTCGTCGGCCTCGACGGGCCGGTGCCGGAGGAGGTGCTGGCGGCGGTGCGGCGCCTGCCGCTGGTGGTGCAGGCGACGCCGCTGGCGTTCTGACGCCCGCGCGGTCAGCGGCGGCGTTCGAGGCGATCGAGTTCCGCCGCCACCGCGCCCGCCGCCTCGCGCGTGTGGGGCAGGGGCGGCAGGGCGCCGAGCCGGGCGAGGGTGGCGCGCGGGCCGAGGGCGAAGATGCGCGGGGCGTCGAGGGCGGCCTCGGCGCGGGCGGGGCTGCCGGCCTCGAGGGCGTCCGCGGCGGCGCGCAGGCGGTCCATCACCGCCTCCGGCGGCGCGTCCGGCGCGATGCCTAGGGCCTCGCGCGCCTCCGCCCGCGCCGCGCGGAGCTGGAACAGCACCGTCGACTGCACCTCGGGCGCGTAGCGCGGCTCGGTGGCGAGGGCGTGGGCGAGGAATTCGAGCTGCACCACGGCGCGCGCCGCCGCGGCCGGACGGCCGGCGTATTGCGCCGTGTCGCCGAGCAGGCGCGGCGCGTTGAGCGCGGCGCCGCGCACCGGGTCGCCGATGCCGAAGAGGTACTCCGCCGCCGGGTCCGCCGAACAGGCGGCGCCGAAGGCGGGGAGCGCGAGCAGGAGGGGGCGTCGGGGAAGGCGGTGCATCGTGACGACTCCGGAACCGGCGGTGCGCCGAAGATGGTCCGCCTGGCGGAAAGCGCCAGCGCCGCGGGGCCGGTCCTGCCGCGCGGGGGTTGCGGCCCCGGCCACCCCCTGCCACACAGCGCGCGACCGCGCCGGCCGCGCCGCAGCGCCGGCCCCTTGGCACGCCCGCCCCGCCCCAGGCCCCGATGACCGACGACCCCCCCAACCCCGCCCTCCTGCCCGCCGGCCTGTTCGACCTGCTGCCGCCCGAGGCGGAGCGCGAGGCGGCGCTGGTCGAGGCGATGATGGGCGTCTTCGCCCTGCACGGCTACGAGCGGGTGCGGCCGCCGCTGCTCGAGTTCGAGGACAGCCTGCTCGCCGGCTCCGGCGCGGCGGTGGCGGAGCAGACCTTCCGCCTCATGGATCCGGTGAGCCAGCGCATGATGGGGCTGCGCGCCGACACGACGCCGCAGGTGGCGCGCATCGCGGCGACGCGGCTGGCGCAGGTGCCGCGGCCGCTGCGGCTCTCCTATTCCGGGCAGGTGCTGCGGGTGCGCGGCACGCAGCTCGCGCCGGAGCGCCAGATGCCGCAGGCCGGCGTGGAGCTGATCGGCGCGGCGAGCGCGGCGGCGGACGCCGAGGTCGCCGTGGTGGCGGTGGAGGCGCTGGCGGCGGTCGGGGTCTCGGGGGTGAGCCTCGACATCACCCTGCCGCGGATGGCGCCGGCGCTGCTCGACGCGGCGGGGGTGGAGGGGGCGCTGCGCGGGCGCCTGGCGCGCGCGCTCGACGGCAAGGACGCGGCGCGGGTGGCGGCGCTGGCGGCGGAGGCCGGGCCGCCGGCGGTCGGGCTGACCGCGCTGCTCGCCGCCGCCGGGCCGGCCGACGGGGCGCTGGAGGCGCTCGCCGCGGCGGCGCTGCCGCCGACGGCGCGGGCGATCGCCGACAACGCGGCGGCGGTGGTGGAGGCGATCCGGGCGCGCGCGCCGGGGCTGCGCATCACCCTCGATCCGGTGGAGTTCCGCGGCTTCCGGTATCACACGGGGGTCGCCTTCACGCTCTACGGCGAGGGGCGCGTCGGCGAGCTGGCGCGCGGCGGGCGGTACCTGTCGCTCGGCGACGAGCCGGCGACGGGGATGACGCTCTATCCGGACGTGGTGCTGCGCGCGGCGCCGGAGGGCGCGCCGCGGCCGCGGGTCTTCCTGCCGCTCGGCACGGCGCCGGAGGTGGGGCGGCGGCTGCGCGCGCGGGGGTTCGCCACGGTCGCGGCGCTGTCGGCGGCGGACACGCCGGCGGCGCTGCGCTGCACGCATGTGGCGCGGGAGGGCGGCGAGCCCGTCCCGCTCGGGAAGGACTGACGCGGATGGCCAATGTCGCCGTCATCGGCGCCCAGTGGGGCGACGAGGGCAAGGGCAAGGTGGTGGACTGGCTCGCCAGCCGGGCCGACATCGTCGTGCGCTTTCAGGGCGGGCACAACGCCGGGCACACCCTCGTGGTGGGGAACGAGACCTACAAGCTCTCGCTGCTGCCCTCCGGCGTGGTGCGCGGCAAGCTCGGCATCATCGGCAACGGCGTCGTGCTCGACCCGCAGGCGCTGCTCGACGAGATCGCCAGGGTGGGCGCGCAGGGGCTGCGGGTGACGCCGGAGAACCTGCGCATCGCCGAGAACGTGCCGCTGATCCTGCCGCTGCACCCGGCGCTCGACCGGGCGCGGGAGGCGGCGCGCGGGGCGGGGGCGATCGGCACCACGGGGCGCGGCATCGGCCCGGCCTACGAGGACAAGGTGGCGCGGCGGGCGATCCGGCTCTGCGACCTCGCCGAGCCGGAGACGCTGGGCCGCAAGCTCGACGAGCTGCTGCTGCACCACAACACGCTGCTGCGCGGCCTCGGCGCGCCGGAGTTCGGCAAGGAGGCGCTGCTGCAGGAACTTCTGGCGCTGGCGCCGAGGCTGCTGCCCTTCGCCGAGCCGGTGTGGCAGCGCCTCGACGAGGCGCGGCGCGCGGGGCGGCGCGTGCTGTTCGAGGGCGCGCAGGCGGTGATGCTCGACGTGGACCACGGGACCTATCCCTTCGTCACCTCCTCCAACACCGTGGCGGGCAACGCCGCGGCGGGGGCGGGCATCGCGCCGGCGGCGATCGGGACGGTGCTCGGGATCGCGAAGGCGTACACGACGCGGGTCGGGGCGGGGCCGTTCCCGACCGAGCTGCGCGACGAGATCGGCAGGCGGCTCGGCGAGCGCGGGCGCGAGTTCGGCACGGTGACGGGCCGGGCGCGGCGCTGCGGCTGGTTCGACGCCTGCCTGGTGCGCCAGGCGGTGAAGGTGGGCGGCGTGCAGGGCCTGGCGCTGACCAAGCTCGACGTGCTGGACGGGCTGCCGGAGATCAAGGTCTGCGTCGGCTACCGCATCGAGGGTGCGGAGCTGCGCCATCTGCCCGCCGGGATGCAGGCGCAGGCGAAGGCGGAGCCGATCTACGAGACGCTGGAGGGATGGTCGGAGAGCACGCGCGGGGCGCGGCGCTGGGCCGACCTGCCGGCGACGGCGGTGAAGTACGTCCGCCGCATCGAGGAGCTGGTCGAGGCGCCGGTGGCGCTGCTCTCGACCAGCCCGGAGCGCGACGACACGATCATGGTGAGCGACCCCTTCGCGGGGTGAGGCGCGGCGGCGGCCGGGATCAGCCGGCCGCGAACAGCGCGCGGGCGGTCTGCTCGATGCGCCCGGCCCAGGCGAGGCGCGCGCGCCATTCGGCGGGGATTCCCGTGGCGCCGTGGAGCGCGCCGGCGAGCTGGCCGGCGATGGCCGCGGTCGTGTCGGCGTCCTCGCCGAGGTTGGCGGCGAGCAGGACGGCGGCGCGGAAGTCCTCGGCCTGCGCGACGCACCACAGCGCGGCCTCGAGCGCGTGCGCGACGTAGCCGCTGGCGCGGATGTCCCGCCGCGCCTTGCCCCGCCAGGAGCCGGCCATGATCGCGCCGATCGCCCCGGCGTAGGGGCCCGGGCGCGGGCGCAGCACGGCCTCGCGCGGCGCGCCCGCGATCGCGTCGGCGAGCAGCTCGGCGAAGGCGATGCAGGCGACCACCGCCTCGGCGGCGCCGTGGGTGGTGCGGCTCTGCCGCGCCGCGGCGTCGCGCAGCGCCGCGCGGTCGCGCCGGAAGCGCAGCGCGACCGGGGCGAGGCGCATCAGCGAGCCGTTGCCCGCCTTGTCCGGATCGGTGGGTCCGGGGTGGTCGACGCCGCCGCGGCGGAAGCGCGCGAGCGCCTCGCGCGTGGTCAGGCCGATGTCGAAGCAGGTGCCGGTGCAGGAGTACGCGCCGCGCTCGTACCAGGCGAGGAAGCGGCGCAGCAGGTCCTGCTCGTCGAGGCCGCCGCGGGCGAGCAGGCTGTCGGCGAGGGCGAGCGCCATCGCGGTGTCGTCGGTCCACTGGCCGGGGGCGAGGCGGAAGGGGCCGCCGCCCACCATGTCGGTCAGCGGTGGCCGGCTGTCGCGTGCGGCGAACTCCAGCGTGGTGCCGACGGCGTCGCCGACGGCGAGGCCGAGCAGGGCGCCGACGGCGCGGTCCTCGGCGCCGGGGGAGGCGGCGGCGGTGTCGCGCGGGGGCACGGGGCGGCAGGCGCGGACATGCGCCTCCTGCTCCGGCGTCTCGATGGCGCCGGGGCGGGCCGCGCGCACCCGGGCGATCGCCTCCTCGGGCGGCGTGCCGAGTTCGGCCAGCAGGCGGGCGGCGATGGTGCCGGCGCGGCCGAGGCCGCCGCGGCAATGGACGAGGACGCGCTCGCCGGCGTGCAGCCGGGCGCGGATCGCGGCGCCGGCGGACGCGGCCCAGGTCGCCTCGAAGGCGGCGTCGGGGACGGCGACGTCGCGGATCGGCAGGTGCAGCCAGGCCATGCCGTGCGCGCGCACCGCCTCGCCGAGATGCGGGACGCCGAGGAGGCGCAGCTCCCGCGCCTCCGTCAGCGTGACGACGAGGGCGGCGCCCCAGGCGCGGATCGCGGCGAGGTCGAGCGCCAGGTCGCGGTCCCAGGGGCCGCTCATCGCGGCGGGGTCCTTCTTGCCGGGGCAGAAGGTGATGCCGATGCGGCCGAGGCCCGGCCCCGCGGTCACCTCGGCGATGCGCAGCGGATGGGTGATGCTGGTGCGGATGGCGCGACCCTCCTCCCGGGTGGCGTCATCCTATCGCTTCCGTTCCGGTGCGCGAGGGCGGCGCGCGTCAGAGCGCCTCGTACACGCCCTTCTCGAAGGCCGCGAACAGGTCGAGCGCGCGGGCGTCGGCGAAGGGGAGGAGCTGCATCAGGATCACCCCCGCCACGCCCTTCGCCGGGTCGAGCCAGTAGTAGGTGTTGGCGAGGCCCGCCCAGCCGAGGCCGCCCGCGCTGCGGCCCGTGGGCGCGGGGGCGAGGTTGACCTGGAAGGCGAGGCTCCAGCCCTTCGGCAGGCCGGGGAAGAATTCGGCGTCGTTGGAGACGGGCGGGATGGCGGTGCGCAGCGGCGCCACGCGCAGCGCGCCGATCTGGTTGCGCGTCATCTCCCGCGCCGTCTCGGGGCGCAGCAGGCGCACGCCGTCGAGCGTGCCGCCGTTCAGCACCAGGCGCAGGAAGCGGAGGTAGTCGGGCGCGGTGCCGTAGAGCCCGCCGCCGCCCATGAAGAATTCGGGCTGCTGCGGCATCTCGAACTCCACCGGGGCGAGCGTGCCGTCCGCGCCGCGCTGGTGCATGCGCGCCAGGCGCGCGCGCTGCGAGGGGGTGAGGAGGAAGCCGGTGTCGTGCATGCCGAGCGGGCCGAAGACGTGCTCGCGCAGGTAGTCGTCGAGGGGGAGGCCGCTCGCCGCCTCGACCGCCTTGCCGACGAAGTCGGTGTTGATGCCGTATCCCCAGCGCTCGCCGGGGTCGAAGAGGAGCGGCAGGCGGAGCGCGTCGTTGCGGCAGGTGGTGATGGCGGGGAGGCCGGTGTGCTCGAGGTAGCGGCCGAGCGCCTCGCTCCAGATGCCGTAGCCGAAGCCCGCGGTGTGGGTGAGGAGGGCGCGCAGCGTGACGGGGCGGCGCGCGGGGCGGAGGCGCGGGGCGCCGGTGGCGGCGTCGAAGCCCTCCAGTACCTGCGGGTCGGCGAGGAGGGGGAGGAGGCGGCCGAGCGGGGCGTCGAGGTCGAGCCGGCCCCGCTCGACGAGCTGGAGCGCGGCGAGCGAGGTGACCGCCTTGGTCATGGAGGCGATCCAGAAGACCGAGTCGGCGGTCATCGGCGCCTCGGCGGAGAGGTCGCGGCGGCCGAAGGCGCCCTGGTAGAGGGTGCGGCCGTCGGCGGTGGCGGCGAGGGCGACGACGCCGGGGACCGCGCGCGCCTCGGCGGCGTCGCGCAGGGCGGTGTCGATCGTCGTCTGCGGCATGGTGCGGTCCTCCCCCTTCCGCCGGCGGCCGGACGGCGCGCGGCGGAGACGGGGAGCCTAGACCGTTGCGCGGCGCCCCGGGATCACGAGGCGGCCAGGAGGCGGGCGGGCGGGTCGTCGCGGCTCGGCGGGGGCCGCCTATCCGCCGCCGGCCTGCCCGGCGCAGGCGACGCAGGTGGGGAGGGCGGGATCGGGGGCGAGCCGCCCCGGGGCGATGGGCTCGCCGCAGCGGGCGCACCAGCCGTACTCGCCGGACTCGATGCGGGCGAGGGCGGCGGCGATGCGCGCCAGCGCGGCCGCGCGGCGCGGCGGCGGGCGCGTCACGGTCGCGCCGCCTCCAGTCCGTGCTGCTCGCGCACGGCGTGGAAGCGGAGCATCGGCCACTCCTCCTCGGCGCGGCGGCGGCGCCAGTCGGAGGCGAAGAGGGCGACGAGGGCGCCGTCGTGGTCCTCCGCCACGTCGCGGCGGTTGGCGGCGGCGAAGCGGTCGAGGGCGGCGCGGTCCCCGGCGGAGAGCCAGCGCACCACCTCCCAGGGGGTGGCGTCGAATCCGACGGGGATGCCGTACTCGGCCTTCAGGCGGCTCTGCAGCACGTCGAGCTGGAGCTGGCCGACGACGCCGACGACCGGGGGCGCGCCGTCGAGCGGGCGGAAGAGCTGCACGACGCCCTCCTCGGCGAGCTGCGAGAGGGCGGTCCTGAGCTTCTTCGCGAGCATCGGGTCCTCGAGCCGGACGTGGCGCAGGATCTCGGGGGCGAAGCTCGGCACGCCGCGGAAGTTCAGGGACTCGCCCTCCGTCAGGGTGTCGCCGATGCGGAGCGTGCCGTGGTTGGCGATGCCGACGACGTCGCCGGGCCAGGCCTCCTCGGCCACCTGGCGGTCCTTGGCGAAGAAGAACAGCGGCGCGTTGACCGGGACCTGCCTGCCGGTGCGCACCTGCCTCAGGCGCATGCCCTTGAGCAGGCGGCCGGAGCAGACGCGCAGGAAGGCGACGCGGTCGCGGTGGTTGGGGTCCATGTTGGCCTGGACCTTGAAGACGAAGCCGGTCAGGCGGTCCTCCTCCGGCGCCACCTCGCGCGAATCGGCCGCGCGCGGCCGCGGCGGCGGGGCGTAGCGGGCGAGGCCGTCGAGCAGGTGGCCGACGCCGAAGTCGCGCAGCGCCGAGCCGAAGAAGACGGGGGTCAGCGTGCCCTCGCGGAAGCGGGCGAGGTCGAATTCCGGGCAGGCGGCGAGGGCGAGGCCGGCCTCCTCGCGCAGCGCGGCGGCGCGCTCGGCGCCCACCAGCGCGGCGAGGCGGGGGTCGTCGGGCCCGGAGAGGGGGATGGCGTCGGCCTCGGTCGCGTCCACCGGGAGGAAGCGGTGGTGCAGGAGGTCGAAGGTGCCGGCGAAGTCGTGCGCGCGGCCGACCGGCCAGGCGACCGGGGCGGCGTCGAGGGCGAGGGTCTTCTCGATCTCGTCCATCAGCGCGAAGGGGTCGCGGCCCTCGCGGTCCATCTTGTTGACGAAGGTGAGGATCGGGATGTCGCGCAGGCGGCAGACCTCGAACAGCTTGCGCGTCTGCGCCTCGATGCCCTTGGCGGCGTCGAGCACCATCACCGCGGCGTCCACGGCGGTGAGGGTGCGGTAGGTGTCCTCGGAGAAGTCCTCGTGGCCCGGCGTGTCGAGCAGGTTGAAGACGAGGCCGCCGCGCTCGAAGGTCATCACCGAGGTGGCGACGGAGATGCCGCGCTCCTGCTCGATCTTCATCCAGTCGGAGCGGGTGTGGCGCGCGTCGCGCTTGGCGCGCACGGCGCCGGCGAGCTGGATGGCGCCGCCGCGCAGCAGCAGCTTCTCGGTCAGCGTCGTCTTGCCCGCGTCCGGGTGGGCGATGATGGCGAAGGTGCGCCGGCGCGCGGCCTCGGCGGCGAAGGGGGATGCGGGGAGGGGCAGGTCCATCGGGCGGGGCTCGGATCGGGGCGCGCGGGCGGGGTGCGGGCGGCGAGGCGGCGCGCCCGCCGCCGGGGCGGCGTCGGCGCGGCGCGTCGGCCGGCCGTACCGGCGGGCCGCATCGGCGGGGTCGGGATGGCCCGTGATGTAAGGGCGCCGGCGCCGATGCGCCAGTCTCGGTGCGCGGCCGGTCGCACCCGGGCAGGCGCGCGGCGCGCCGCGGCGCGCGGGCGCCGGCGGGCCGGGGGAGGACGGTTCGCCGCAGGGCGCGGGGAGGGGGAGCCGCGCCTCCGCCTCACTGCCCGCGGCGCAGGCGTTCGATCTCGTCGCGCAGCCGCAGCTTTTCGCGCTTGAGGCGATGGATCGCGTCGGGGTCGGGTCGGGGCCGCACCTCCTCCTCCTGGATGCGGCGTTCCAGGGCCTCGTGGCGCTCCTGCAGCGAGCGGATCCTGGCGAGCAGCGGCGGCGTGTCCGGCATGCGGCAGGGGCCTCCTCCCCTGGGCGGGCGGCTGTCCGTCGTCGGTCGCGCGCCACCGCCGGCCTCCCGCCCGGGCCCGCCCGGCGGCGGGCGAGGGGGCCGGCGGCGAGGGGCGGCTGTTCCCGTGCCGCCCCCGGCCATGCTAATGGCGCCGCTCCCCGGGATGCATCCCGAACTTTCCGACGCAGCAGGCGTGCCCATGCTGGCCGATCGCGATTCGCTCCTCCGCCGACTGCATGAGCTGCGCAGCGAGCACCGCGACCTCGACACGGTCATCGCCCGGCTGGAGAGCGGGCCGACGGACCAGCTCCACCTGCAGCGGCTGAAGAAGCGGAAGCTCAAGTTGAAGGACGAGATCGCCTGGCTGGAGAGCCGCCTGCTGCCGGACATCATCGCATGAGCGAGGCGGGCGCGGGGGCGGCGGCGCCGCTGGTCGGGATCATCATGGGCAGCCGCTCCGACTGGGAGACGCTGCGCCACGCGGCGGAGACGCTGGAGAGGCTCGGCGTGGCGCACGAGTGCCGCGTGGTCTCCGCGCACCGGACGCCGGAGCGGCTCTACGCCTATGCGCGCGGCGCGGCGGCGCGGGGCCTGCGGGTGATCATCGCCGGCGCGGGCGGGGCGGCGCACCTGCCGGGGATGGCGGCGGCGATGACGCGGCTGCCGGTGCTCGGCGTGCCGGTGCGGAGCGAGACGCTGAACGGCGTGGACAGCCTGCTCTCCATCGTCCAGATGCCGGCCGGGGTGCCGGTCGGGACGCTCGCCATCGGCCGGGCGGGGGCGGTGAACGCGGCGCTGCTCGCGGCGGCGATCCTGGCGCTCGAGGATCCGGCGCTGGCGCGGCGGCTGGAGGCGTGGCGCGCGGCGCAGACCGAGAGCGTGCCGGAGACGCCGGCATGAGCGGGACCGTGCCGGACGGCCTGCCGCCGGGGGCGACCATCGGCATCCTCGGCGGCGGGCAGCTCGGGCGCATGTCGGCGCTGGCCGCGGCGCGGCTCGGCTATCGCTGCCACGTCTTCGCGCCGGAGGCGGACTCGCCCGGGATGCAGGTGGCGGCGGCGCGGACCGTCGCGCCCTACGAGGACGAGGCGGCGCTCGCCGCCTTCGCCCGCGCCTGCGACGTCGTGACCTTCGAGTTCGAGAACGTCCCGGCGCGGGTGCTGGAGGTGCTGGCGCCGCGGGTCCGCTGCCGCCCCGGCGTGGAGGTGCTGCGCGTCTGCCAGGACCGGCTGGCGGAGAAGGCCTTCCTCGAATCGGTCGGCGTGCCGGTGGCGCCGTGGCGCGCGGTGCGGAACGAGGCGGAGCTGGCCGAGGCGGTGGCGGCGATCGGCCTGCCCGCGGTGCTCAAGACCACGCGACTCGGCTATGACGGGCGCGGCCAGGCGGTGCTGCGGCGAGCGGAGGACGCGGCGCCGGCCTTCGCCCGCCTCGCCCCGCACCCGCTGGTCCTGGAGGCCTTCGTGCCCTTCGCGGCGGAGGTCTCGGCGATCGCGGCGCGCGGGGCGGACGGGGCGGTGGCGGTGTTCGACGCGGTGGAGAACCGCCACAGCGCGGCGCACATCCTGGAGTTCAGCTTCGCCCCGGCGCGGGTGCCGCCCGCGGTGGCCGCGGCGGCGCGGGAGAACGCCCGTCGGGTGGCCGAGGGACTCGGGCTCGTCGGCGTGGTGGCGCTGGAGATGTTCCTGCTGCCGGACGGTGCCCTGCTCGGCAACGAGATCGCCCCGCGGCCCCACAATTCCGGCCACTGGACCATCGAGGCCTGCCTCGCCTCGCAGTTCGAGCAGCATGTGCGGGCGGTGGCCGGGCTGCCGCTCGCCTCGCCGGAGCGGCACTCGGACGCGGTGATGCGCAACCTGATCGGACCGGAGGGGCTGGCGCGCTGGCCGGCGCTGCTCCGGACGGCGGGGGTGGCGCCGCATCTCTACGGCAAGGGGGAGGCGCGGCCGGGACGCAAGCTCGGGCACGCCACACGGCTGCTGCCGCGCGGGGCGCTGGCGGGGCTCGGCGAGGCGGAGGCCCTGCGGGAGCTCTGATCGCCCGTCCGGCGGGGCCGGTTGGGAGGACGGCCTGTGTCGGATCTGCCACCGCAAATTGTTGCACATATGCCACAGGGGACGGGAAACCGGATGATCCGTGCTGGCGTGCGAATGACCCGGTGTTACCTTCGGCCCACGCAACGTCGCTTCCCGCCTGTCGGGGGGCGGGAAGCGACGTTGCGGACGGAACGCTCCGAGGAGTGGGGAGAGTACGCATGAGCCTGAGGAAGGCGCTGCTCGCGGCGACGGTGGTGTCGCTGCCGATGGCGGCGCAGGCGCAGCCGGTGACCGGCCTCTATCTTGGTGCCGGCGCGGGCGTGAACTGGCTCCAGGAGAGTTCGGATACGGTCCCGACGGCTCCTGGGTTCCCCGGCGTGACCGGGGAGATCGAGACCAACACGGGCTGGGGCGGCGTGCTGAGCCTCGGCTGGGGCTTCGGCAACGGCCTGCGCGCCGAGATCGAGGGCAATTTCCGCTCGAACGACGTGGACAGCGTGCGCGTGGGCGCCGCCGGCATCGGCTCGGCGAGGCTCCCCAACAGCGGCGGCCGCGTCCGGTCCTACGGCGTGATGGGCAACGTGCTCTACGACATCGGCGCGGTGCAGCGCTGGCCCGTGCATGTCACGCTCGGTGCCGGCGTGGGCTACGTCTGGCACGACTACGACGCCGTCGGCGGCGCGCTTGTGGACCCGGTGACCGGCGACCGGGTCGGCGTCCGCATCGACGACACCGATGGCCGGTTCGCCTACCAGGCGATCGCCGGCGTCTCGGTGCCGATCGCGGCGGTGCCCGGCCTTGCGGTGACGGCGGAGTACCGCTTCCTCGGCACGCTTTCGCCGGAGCTGCGCGGGAGGGTGACGGCGAGCGGCCCGACCGTCCAGCAGGAGCTCGGCGTCAGCCCGGTCGCGAGCAGCTTCCGCTACGATGCCGACAACTTCAACCACAGCATCTTCGTCGGACTGCGCTACAACTTCGGGCAGGTGGCGCCGCCGCCGCCGCCGGCGCCCGCGGTCGCGCCGGTCGCGCCGGCGCCGCGGACGTTCCTTGTGTTCTTCGACTGGGACCGCGCGGACCTGACGGCGCGGGCGCGGCAGATTGTGGCGGAGGCGGCGCAGGCGGCGCGGACGCAGCAGGTGACGCGGATCGAGGTGGCGGGGCACGCGGACCGCTCGGGGTCGGCGCAGTACAACCAGCGGCTGTCGCAGCGGCGTGCGGACAACGTGGCGGCGGAGCTGGTGCGCAACGGGGTGCCGCGGGAGCAGATCGTGGTCACGGCGTATGGCGAGACGCGGCCGCTGGTGCCGACGGCGGACGGGGTGCGGGAGCCGCAGAACCGGCGCGTCGAGATCGTGCTGCGGTAGCCGCGGCGGGGTGAGGGGCGGCCGGCCGGCCGCCCTCGGGAGCGATGCGAAGGGGCGCCGAGAGGCGCCCCTTCCGCGTTTCGGCGCAGTGCCGCGGTCAGCTCGCGATCATCTCCAGCCGGGGCTGAAACCCCTTTTGTTCCGGATCGTGGCTTGCATGCAACGCCCCGCGGGGATCGTTCGCGGGCGCTGTGCCGCGGCGCGTTCCGCCGCGTTGCGGGCGCAACCGCCGCGGTCCCCGCGCGCCCCGGACCTCGCGGCGGCCATGGCCACCCAACCGAGGTTCGAGGGACATCGCATGAGATTCCGCAAGGCACTCCTCGCCGGCACCGCGGCGCTCGCCGCCGGCGCCGCGCTGCTCGCCGCGCCGTCCCGCGCCACGGCCCAGCCCGTGACCGGCCTCTACATCGGGGGCAGCGCCGGGGTGAACTGGCTGCAGTCCACGAACGACACGACCGATCCGCGCACCGAGGCCGGGCTTGCGCTCGGCGGCGCGTTCAAGGGCGTCTTCCATACCGGAGCGGCGGGCGTGCTGAGCCTCGGCTGGGGCTTCGGCAACGGCCTGCGCGCCGAGGTCGAGGGCAATTTCCGCTGGAACCCGGTGGACGAGGTGACCGCGTTCAACCAGCGCCTGCGGCGCAGCGGCGGCTATGCGCGCAGCTACGGCGTCATGGCCAACGTGTTCTACGACTTCGATCCGCGCTTCCTGGGCCTCGCCCAGCAGAGCTGGATCCAGCCCTACGTCGGGGCGGGCATCGGCTGGGTCTGGCACGAGTACGACCGAGTCCGCGGGCGGTTCCCCTTCGCGCCGGGAACCTCGGAGTTCCGGATCGACGACACGGACGGGCGCTTCGCCTACCAAGTCATGCTCGGCGCGGCCTTCCCCTTCGCGCCGCTCGGCGTGCCGGGCCTGACGCTGACCGCCGAGTACCGGTTCATGGGGACGCTCAATCCCGCGCTCGCCGCGAGCGTGCGGACGCCGGCGACCGGCGGGGCCTTCGTGCCGATCGGCAACATCGAGCCGCAGAACTTCAACCACTCGCTCCTCGTCGGCGTGCGCTACGCCTTCGCGCCGCCGAGGCCGCCGGCGCCGGCGCCGGCGCCTGCGCCCGCGGTCGCGCCGGCGCCGCGGACGTTCCTTGTGTTCTTCGACTGGGACCGCGCGGACCTGACGGCGCGGGCGCGGCAGATTGTGGCGGAGGCGGCGCAGGCGGCGCGGACGCAGCAGGTGACGCGGATCGAGGTGGCGGGGCACGCGGACCGCTCGGGGTCGGCGCAGTACAACCAGCGGCTGTCGCAGCGGCGTGCGGACAACGTGGCGGCGGAGCTGGTGCGCAACGGGGTGCCGCGGGAGCAGATCGTGGTCACGGCGTATGGCGAGACGCGGCCGCTGGTGCCGACGGCGGACGGGGTGCGGGAGCCGCAGAACCGGCGCGTCGAGATCGTGCTGCGCTGATCCGGCGCTGCCGGGGCCCGGGCCGGCAGACCCGGGCCCTGGGGCGGGACGGCATGCCGGGCGGCCGGCGCGGCACATTTTAGAGAATATCTTATACCAAACCCTCGGGATCGGCGGCACCGCCTGTGCCGAAGCGATGCATCCCTGCCACGCTCGACAACTGTTGCGGGCACGAACGGCGGAACAGGCCCCGCCGTCCCCTCTTTGGTGTTGTGCAATAATCGTTCCTGCGTAAGTTCTTCGTCGTGATTCGCTGACGTCGGTCGTGCCGGCGCAGCTCCGGTGGACGAGGAGGGGATCAGGATGGGCCTGAGGAAGGCGCTTCTTACAGCGACCATGGGGGCGGCGCTGCCGCTCGCGGCGGCGACCGCCCCGGCGCAGGCACAGCCGGTCACGGGCCTCTACATCGCAGGCGGCGCGGGCGTGAACCTGCTGCAGAGCACCGACGTCGACGGGCCGGGCGGCCGGCTCGGCGAGATCGACTGGCAGGCCGGCGTGGCCGGCGTGCTGAGTCTCGGCTGGGGCTTCGGTAACGGCCTGCGCGCCGAGGTCGAGGGCGGCTACCGCTGGAACCACATCGACAAGGCCGGCATCGCCCCCGGGCTCGCCGCGCCCTTCTCCGGCGCCCTCGTGCAGTTCCGCGGCAGCCAGCGCACCGTCAGCGTGATGGCGAACGTCCTCTACGACTTCGCCCTGTTCGGGAACATGCCGGTCGTGCCCTACGTCGGCGCCGGCGTCGGCTGGGCCTGGATCGAGACCCACAAGCTGCGCGCGACGAGCAACGCGTTCGGCCTGCGCTTCGAGTCCGACGACTGGGACAACCGCTTCGCCTATCAGGCGATCGCCGGCCTGTCCTTCAACCTGCCGGTGCCCGGCCTCGCGCTGACGACGGAGTACCGCTTCTTCGGCACCCTCTCGCCGAGCCATGGCGGACAGGTGCGCGCCATCAACGCCCCTGGCCGCCCGGTCGTGGCCTCCGGCGCGTTCGATACCGACAACTTCAACCACTCGATCATGCTGGGCGTCCGGTACAACTTCGGCCAGCGCCCGCCGCCGCCGGCGCCGGCGCCTGCGCCCGCGGTCGCGCCGGCGCCGCGGACGTTCCTTGTGTTCTTCGACTGGGACCGCGCGGA
>NZ_BMKS01000014.1:0-74578 GCF_014644455.1 Caldovatus sediminis
CTCAACGCCTTCCCTCATGCGCCCAGACTCGCAGGGCCAGGCCAGCATGGGAATCACCAACGGCGATCAGACCACTAGAGCCGATTCCGCTCGGCTGTGCTCGCTGCAACGGCTCCCGCTCGTTGTCTGCCGAGCCGATTCACGCTCCCGGCCGTTTCCGGCCGTCCGCAATCCGCTCTAGCCACCCGTTGGCGTCGCGCCGCCGTGGCGGTTGCCGGGCGAGGGCGACGACCCGCTCGGCGGCGGCCCCGACGGGGCTGCGGCGCCGCGCCCCTCGTCGCGGGGAGGGGCGAGCGGCCCGCCCTTCATGCGTTCGGGCCGCGAGGCCCGTCTTCCGGCGCCGCCCGGATGCCGCTCTCCGCGGCCCCGCCGCCGGACTCGGCGTCGTCGCCCCCGGCGGCGCCGGAGGCGGGAAGGGTGAAGCGGAAGACCGTGCCGCCGCCGGGATTGGGCTCGGCCCAGATGCGGCCGCCATGCGCCTCGACGATGGTGCGGCAGACCGACAGGCCGACGCCCACCCCGCCCGGCTTGGTGGTGACGAAGGGGGCGAAGAGCTCCGCCTGGACCTCCTCGGGGAGCCCGGGCCCGGTGTCGGCCACGCTGATCTCCACCTGCTCGGCGCCCGCCGCCGCGGCGCGTCGCGTCGAGACCGTCAGCCTGCGCTCCGCCTCCTGTCCCTCCATCGCCTCGATGGCGTTGTGCATGAGGTTGAGCAGCACCTGCTGGATCTGGATCCGGTCCGCGAGCACGGTCGGCGCCAGGCGGTCGAGCGCGAGGCGCACCTCGACCTGCGCGTGCTTGGCCAGGATCCACGCGAGCTCGTTCGCCTCCTCGACTAGGCTCGCCGGATCCTCGATCCGCTTCTCGGCCTCGCCGCGGAGGGCGAGGCCGCGCATCCGCCGGATGATCTGCCCGGCGCGCACCGCCTCGCCCGCCGCGCGGCCGAGCGCCTCGAGCGCCGCGTCGCGCTGCGGATCCCCCTCGGCGGCGGCGCGCTCGACCAGCCGCCGCGCGCCGTTGATGTAGTTCACCGAGGCGGCCAGGGGCTGGCTCAGCTCGTGCGCCAGGGTGACCGCCATCTGCCCCATCTCGCTCAGCCGCGCGACGCGCAGGAACTCGGAGCGCAGCTCCTGCATGCGGCGGTCGCTCTCGCGCAGCGCCGCCGCCGCGCGGCGTTCCGCTTCCGCGCGCCGGCGCAGCGCCGCCTCCGCGTCGGCGATGCCGAGGCGGAGCGCCTCGAATTCGGCCACCGTCGAGCGCGGTGCGGCGATCGCGAGATCCGGCCCGGTCCCGTCGGCCATCGCCACCGCCCGCGCGCCGAGCGCCAGCGCCTCCACCGGGCGGAGCAGGCGCCGCGCGAGCCATGTCGCGAGCGCTGCGGCCAGCGCCAGCGCCGCCGCGCCGCCGACGGCGAGACCGCGCAGCGGCGCCCGCCAGCTCGCCGCATGCGCGGCGTAGGGTGCCGCGACGATCACGGCCCAGCCCGGGGCCGCCCACAGCCGGTGGGTTGCCATCAGCACCTCCTCGTGCTCGAGCGAGCGCCCGCGCGTGACGTGGCCCGCCCCTCCGCCATCGGCCATCGCCGCGGCGTACCAGGTTTCCGCCGAGCGGCCGATGAACCGCTCCGCATCCCGGCTGCGCGCGACCACGATGCCGCGAGCGTCCGCCACCGCGGCGAAGGCCCCGTCGGTCAGGCCCTGCGCCGCGAGCAGGGCCGAGAGGCGGGCCGGGGCCAGCGTCACGCCGACCGCCCAGACCGTTCCTGCCCCGTCGCGCGTCGCGGGGACGACCACGCTCGCCCGCATCGCGCCGCCCGCGGGACCGGCGGCGAGGTCGCCCACGACGGTGCGGCCGGTGGCGAAGACGCGCGCCACCGCAGCCGCTGCGGCGCCGGCGTCGGGTGGATCGGGCATGGGGGCCGCGCCTGCCGGCAGGCGGGTATCCACGACCCGGGGATGGTCGGGACCGGGCCCGGCGACGAACACCGCCGCGCCGATCGATTCGGCGACCAGCCGCGCCCGCTCGTCGAACCGCCGCAGGTCGCCGCCCGGGTCCAGGTCCGGCGAGGCGGCGAGGGCGATCGCGGCGGCCTCGGCGCGCGCGATCTCCTCGTCCACCGCGAGGGCGAGCGCCCGCGCCGTGTCCCGCAGCCGCGCCTCGCTCGCCGCCCGGTAGCCGGCGGCCGCGTACCAGGCCGCGGCGGCGCCGACGACGAGGGCGGGCGCCAGGGCGACGAGCACCAGCACGAGAAGATGCGTGCGCAGCCCGTGCCCACGCCGCGCCGGCATGTCGTGACCCGCTGCCCGGCGTGCCGGCTCCTCGCCGGCCGGCACGTCCGGTGCCCGGTTCATCGGCGCGGCCCGGCGCGCGGCGCCGGCAGCAGGCGCGGACGCGCACCGAAGGCTTGATGCGGGGCGACGCGGGGTCGCCGGCCCGCGCCGGACCGGGCATGCAACGCGACCGCGCGTCTCCCGCGAGGGGCGGCCACGATGCCCGCCGTCAGTGCCGGGTACCGCCGGCGCAGAAGTTCGCGAGCGCCTCGCGGTCGCGGATCTCGATCCCGGATTTGCAGGAGGCGATCGCACCCTCGCGGCAGAGCTGCGCCATGGTGCGCGAGACTGTCTCGATGGTCAGGCCGAGGTGATCGGCCATGTCGGCGCGGGTCATCGGCAGCGCGATGTGCGTCCCCTCGGCGCCGGGTGCGGTGCGCTCGGCCATCTCGAGGAGGAAGGCGGCGACGCGCTCGCCGGCCGACTTGCGGCCGAGGAGGAACATCTTCTCGTGCGCCCGCCGCAGGTTCCGCAGGGTGAGGTCGCGCAGCCGACGCGCCAGCCCGGGGTGCTGCTCCGCCAGCGCGTCCACCGCGCGGCGCGGGTAGCAGACGACGACCGTGTCGGTCAGCGCCTCGGCCGAGAGGTGGTGCGTGTCGAGCGAGTCGAAGCCGAACAGGTCGCCCGGCAGCAGGAACTCGGCCACCTGGCGTCGCCCGTCCTCGTCGAGGCCGACGGTCCGCACGCAGCCGCTGACGATCCGGTAGCAGAACTGTGCGGGGTCGCCGGCGGCGTAGAACTCCTGGCCGCGGCGCGCGAGCCGGCGGGTGCCGAACTGCTCGATCAGGTCGAGGCCGCCCTGCGGCGGCGGCGCCGCATCCCTTGGCGCGGCCCAGCGCGTCGCGCCGCCGCTGCGAGGCCGGTCCGCGGTCGAAGCCTGCTGGAGCTGCATCGTTCTCTCCCCTCGGTCGGGCACCTCTTGCCTGCGTCCCTCCTACCGGCGCGGAGGGGGCGTCGAAATTGGGAGTTGCCCGTAAGGGAATCCCCGTATGCGGAGGCCGGCGGGCGCTGTGGCCGGGGCGTGCCCGCGCGCGCTGGACCTGCGCCGGGGCGACGGTTATCCCGAGCGGAGCGGTCGGATGCCCGGCCCGCGGCTCCCGGTGCGGGCCGGGCGGGCGGACAGGAGCGGCATCGCGCCGGGAAAGGATGCACGGGGGACCTCCGATGCCTGAGAACGCCGCCGTCCATGTGATCGACGACGACGAAGCCGTCCGCCATTCGCTGAGCTTCCTGTTCGAGTCCGCGGGGCTCGCGGTGCGCACCTACGACTCGGCGGAGGCCTTCCTCGGCGTCGCGGCGCAGCTGAGGGCCGGCTGCGTGCTGACCGACGTGCGGATGCCCGGCATGGACGGGCTCGCGCTCCAGCGCCGGCTGCGGGACATCGGCCTCCGGCTTCCGGTGATCGTGATGACCGGCCACGGCGACGTGCCGATCGCGGTCCAGGCGCTCAAGGCCGGCGCGGCGGACTTCATCGAGAAGCCGTTCGACGACGAGGTGCTGCTCGCCGCGGTGCGCGCCGCGCTCGATGCCGACCGGCGGATCCGCGAGCGCGAGGCCGAGGCCGAGGAACTCGCCGCGCGCCTCGCCAGCCTCACCCCCCGCGAGCGGCAGGTGCTCGAGCGGCTGGTGGCGGGCCAGCCGAACAAGGCGATCGCCTACGATCTCGGTGCCAGCCCGCGGACGATCGAGGTGCACCGCGCGCGGGTGATGGAGAAGATGGGCGCGCGCAGCCTGTCGGAGCTGGTGCGGATGGCGCTGCGCGCCGGCGTCGCGGCCGAGGCGGACCCGCCGCGCGATACGCCCCGGGACTGATCCAGATCAACGCGGCGTGAGCCGGCGCTCGCTAGATGGGCCATTTCGAGCCGCCCCGGGCCGTTCCCGGGCGCCAACAGTCCGGTCGGAGCGCCGCCATGTCCAGTCCCCCCCGCGTCGTCGCCATCGTGGATGACGATCCCGGCGTATGCGCCTCGCTCCGCTTCCTGCTCGAGACCGCCGGCCACGCGGTCGAGACGTACGAGTCCGGCGCGCGGTTCCTGGCCGAGGCCGATCGCGGCCGCATCGGCTGCCTCGTGCTCGACCAGCAGATGCCGCAGCTCACGGGGCTCGACCTGCTCGCCCGGCTGCGCGCCGACGGGATGGAGACGCCGACCCTGCTCATCGTCAGCACGCCGAGCCCCGCGGTCTCCCGGCGCGCGGTCGAGCTCGGCGCGCTGGGGGTGCTGGAGAAGCCGCTGGCCCAGGACGACCTGCTCGCCCAGATCGAGTCGGCGATCGCCTGATATTGGCCGAACCGGCCGCGGCCCGGTGCCGAGGCCGCGAGTGCGCCCCGTCGCTCGCGCGGCGAAGCCGGGCGGACGACGCGGTCAGCCGGCCTCGAGGTCCGCCTCGGCCGGGGCGGAGGGGAGGGTGAAGCGGAAGATCGTGCCGCCGCCCGGATTGGGCTCGGCCCAGATCCGGCCGCCATGGGCCTCGACGATGGTGCGGCAGATCGAGAGGCCCATGCCGAGGCCGTGCGACTTGGTCGAGACGAAGGGCTGGAAGAGCTGGGCCGCGATCTGCGGCGCCAGGCCCGTGCCGGTGTCGGCGACGCTGAACAGCGCCGCCGCGCCCCCTTCCGCCGGCGTCGGGGCGACGGCGATGACGAGCTCGCGCCGCGGGCCGTCGCGCATCGCCTCGAGGGCGTTGCGGATCAGGTTGAGCAGCACCTGCTGGATCTGCACGCGATCGGCGAGGACCCAGGGCGCCTCCGGATCGAGGCGCATCTGCACGTGGACCCCCCGCTCCTTGACCCCGACCAGGGCCAGCGCGCTTGCCTCCTCCGCCAGCTTGACGGCGCTCTCCGGCCGCCGCTCGGTCTCGCCGCGGGCGACGAAGTCGCGCAGGCGGCGGATGATCTGGCCGCTGCGCAGGGTCTGCTCGGCGGCCAGCGCCACTGCCTGCCGCACCCGGTCGAGGTCCGGTCCGCCGGGAGTGTCGAGCAGACGCTGGCAGGCGCGCAGGTAGTTGATCGTCGCGGTCAGCGGCTGGTTCAGCTCGTGCGCGAGCGTCGCCGCCATCTGGCCCATCGTGCTCAGCCGCGAGACGTGCACCAGCTCGGACTGCAGCTCCTGCAGGCGCGCCTTGGTCTCCTGCCGCTCCGTCACGTCGCGGACGAAGCCGGTGAACAGCCGCCGCGGGCCCGCCGCGCCGGCGGCCGAGCCGCCGCCGTTGCCGATCACCACCTCGCCGACCGCAAGCTCCATCGGGAAGGTCGAACCGTCGCGCCGCTGGCCGACGACCAGCCGACCGATCCCGATGATCCGCCGCTCGCCGGTGCGGAGGTACCGTTCCATGTAGGCGTCGTGCGCCTCGCGGTAGGGGGAGGGCATCAGCAGGCTGACGTTGCGGCCGCGGACCTCCGCCTCCGCGTAGCCGAACAGCCGCTCGGCGGCGGAACTGAAGGACTGGATGAGGCCGCGCTCGTCGATCACCACCATCGCGTCGGGCACGGTCTCCAGGATCGAGCGGAGCTGCGCCTCGCGCTGCGCGAAGGCGGCGCGGGCGCGCCGCGCCTCGGTCACGTCCTCGTGCATCACCAGGGCCGCGACGCCGGCCAGGCCCGGCGCGCCGGGGCCGCCATGCCGGCGGGCGCGCAGGCGGAACCAGCGCGTCTCCCCGCCGGGGGTGGCATCGGCGGAGGGATACTCGTACTCGAAGGCGGCATCGGCGGCGTCCTCGCCGCCCGTCCCGCCGGCGCCGCAGCCGGTCCGCAGCACCCGGCGCAGCCCCGCCGTCACCGCCTGCGCCGCGGCCTCTGCGGCATCCGCCGCGGCGCCCGCGCCCGCCGCCGCGCCGGCGGCGATCGCCTGGGCGCAGGCGGCGACGTAGTCGGCCCCCGCCCCGGCCGCGGCGCCGGCGAAGCCGAGGCCGGCCACGGCGAGGCGCCGCCACGCCGCGTTCACCTCCAGCACCGCGCCCCCGCCGTCCAGCAGCGCCGCCGGCATCGGCAGCGCATCGAGCACCGACGCCGCGGCGGCGAGGGGCGTGACGGAGGTCGGGCGGTGCTCGGTCATGTCGGCCGCGCGGCGGGCTCGTGGCGGGGGAGGACGGGAATCGCGGGCGCGGGCCGCCGCCGCGCCGCACCACTCTCCCCCGCCGCGCTGGCGCCCTCAAGGGCGGGCGCGCGGCGCCTGTGCCGCGCCGCCGGCCGGGAGGAACCGCGCCCGGGCATGTCCGGACCGGTCAGGCGCGCGCCGCGCCGGGCCCGCCGATGAGCCGGCGGCGCAGGCGGGCGGAGAGCGCGTCGATGGCGGCGACCGTCAGGATCAGGAGCAGGATGATGAAGGCCACCTCGTCCCAATAGCGCACGCGGATGCGCTCGGCGATCTGCAGGCCGATGCCGCCCGCGCCGACGACGCCGAGGATGGCCGCGGAGCGGACGTTGCTCTCGAAGAAGTAGAGCGCCTGGGCGAGGATGACCGGCGCCACCTGCGGCAGCAGGCCGAAGCGGAGCTGCGCGAGCCGCCCGCCGCCCACGGCGGCGATCCCCTCGACCTGGCGGCGGTCGGCGTTCTCGATCGCCTCGGCATAGATCTTCGCGAGCACCGCGACGTCGGCGCTGGCGATGGCGAGCACGCCGGCGAGCGGCCCGAGCCCCACCGCGCGGACATAGGCGAGGGCCCAGACGAGCTGGTCAATGCCGCGCATCCCGTCGAAGACCCGGCGCAGCGAGAAGCGCAGCAGCCCCACGGTCAGCACGTTGCGGGCGCCGAGCGCGCCGAGCGGCAGCGCGATCACCGCCGCGAGCAGCGTGCCGAGGAAGGCCATGGCGAGGCTCTCGCCGAGGCCGCGCAGGATCTCCGCCCACTGCTCGCCGGGCGAGGGCGGGACCATCAGGCGCAGGATGGTCGTCAGCCCCGACAGCCCGTTCCACAGGCGCTGCGGCGTGAAGCCGAACTGCCAGAGCGCCCAGGCGAGCCAGGCGAGGAAGGCGCCGCCGAGCGCCCAGCGCAGCGCCCGCCGCGCGGGCGCCGGGGCGAAGGCGCGCGGCATCCGGGCGCGCCAGGCCGCGACCTCCGACGGCGACGGGCGCGGGACGGCGCCGCCGCGCCGCGCGCCGCTCACCGCGCCCCCTCCATCGCGCCGATGACGCGGTGGCGGACGCGCTCGGAGAGCAGGTCCACGCAGGCGACGGCGAGGATGATGAGCAGCACGATGGCGCTGACCTCCTCGTAGTAGTTCGAGGCGATCGCGGTGTAGAGCTCCTCGCCGATGCCGCCGGCGCCGACGAAGCCGATCACGCTCGCCGAGCGCAGGTTGATCTCGAAGCGCAGCAGCCCGTAGCTGAGCAGGTTCGGCAGCACCTGCGGCAGCACGGCGAAGCGGCAGGCCTGCGCCCAGCTCCCGCCGGCGGCGCGCACCCCCTCCCAGGGGCCGAGGTCGGCGTTCTCGATCGCCTCGGCGAAGAGCTTGCCGAGCGCGCCGGTGCTGTGCAGCGCGATCGCCAGGATCCCGGCGAGCGGGCCGACGCCGAAGGCCCAGACCAGGATCAGCGCGATCACCAGATCGGGCACCGTGCGCAGCCCCTCGAGCGAGCGCCGCGCGAGATGGTAGGCGAGCGGCCCGGGCGCGAGGTTGCGCGCCGCCGGGAAGGCGAGCAGCGCCGCCGCGGCGAAGCCCGTCAGCGTCGCCAGCGCCGCCATCTGCGCCGTCTCCCACAGCAGCAGCGCCCAGGAGTCGAGGCGGTAGAACCAGAAGGCGAGGCTGCCCTCGGTCCCGGTCCCGGCGAACAGCACCTCCCATCGCAGCGTCGGCAGGATGCGCCGGAAGTACTCGCCGATGCGCGGCAGCCCGGCGCGCAGCGTGGCGGGGTCGGCCTCCGCGATCCAGGCGGAGAGGAGGAAGCAGCCGAGGAGGATCGCCGCGCCGAGCAGCGCGGCGCTGCGCTTGCGGCGCCGCGCCGCCCGGAAGGCGGCCTCGCCGCGCGCGACGGCGGAGGCGGCGGCCGTCACGGGCCGGGCCGCGAGGGGCGGAAGGGGGCGAGCGTCAATTCCGCCGCCGCCGCTCCTGCGCCTCCTCGCGGCGCAGGTCCACCATGAACTGGTACTGCGCGTGGGTCACCTCGCGGTAGCCGGCGCCGCCGCCGCGCTCGATCTGGCGGTAGATCTCCGGATGGGCGCGCGGCAGCGCCAGATGGAAGAGCTTCATGTCCTCCTTGAACGACGCCGGCAGGTCGGCGCGCACCGTCGTCGGTCCGTTGATGATCGGCTCGCTGCGCCAGATCACCCGCAGGTCGCGCATGTTGATCATCCCCTTCTCCACCATCGAGCGCAGCGCGCCGCGGGTGAAGCCCTCCGCCTCCTCGCCGATGCCGGAGGCCCAGGTGACGGCGGCGTCGTATTGGCGCTGCAGCACCGCGACGATCGCCTGCTCGTGCCCGCCGCCGAAGCCGGTGCGGGAGAAGTAGCGGTCCGGGTTGATGCCCTGCCGGCGCAGGGCGAAGCGCGGGATCAGGTAGCCCGAGGCGGAATTGGGGTCGGACCAGACGATGCTGCGCCCGCGCATCTGCTCGAGGCTGGCGATGCCGGAATCCGCGCGCACCACCATCACCGCGACGTAGGAGATGGAGCCGTCCGCCTCCTCGGTGCAGAGGATCGGCTCGACGCCGCCGTTGGTGTCGAGCCAGGCGGCGGCGTAGGCCGCGGGACTCATGGTCGAGATCTCGAGCTGGCCCGCACCGAAGGCCTGGATCACGCCGGCGTAGTCGCTGGCCATGAACAGCCGCACGGGGATCTGGAAGGTCCGCTCGAGCAGCTCGCGGTAGGGGCCGAAGCGGCCGAGCCGGTCTGCCTCGTTCTCGCCGCCGAGCACGCCGACGCGGAGCTGCGGCACCTGCGCCGCCCACTCGCGCCGCCCGGGGGCGGGGAAGGCGATGTCGGGATCGGTGCTGCGCCGCTGCGCCCGCGCGCCGGCGGGCAGGAGCGCGGCGGCGCAGGCGGCGGTCAGGGCGCGGAACAGGCGGCGGCGAGGCAGGGACACGCGATGTCCTCCCGGTGCTCGGGACCGGATCGGGCGGCTCATCGGACCAGGGCGGCGCCGGGCGGGGCCGGCGCCCTCGCCGGCCCGGACGGCCCCGGCGCCGCCGGGGCCGTGTCGCCGAAGATCGCCTCCTCCCGCTCGGCGTCAAGCGCGGCGGGCGGGCCGTCGAACACCACCCGGCCCTGGCGCAGGCCGAGGATGCGGTCGCAATGCGCGCGCGCCACCTCGATCTGGTGCAGGTTGCACAGCACCGTCAGGCCCTGCTCGCGGTTCGCCTGCCGCAGCGCCTGCATCACCGCCTCGGCGTTGGCGGGGTCGAGGCTCGCGATCGGCTCGTCGGCGAGGATCACCTTCGGCTCCTGCATCAGGGCGCGGCAGATGGCGACCCGCTGCTGCTGGCCGCCGGAGAGGGTCTCCGCCCGCTGCAATGCCGCCTCCGCGAGGCCGAAGCGGTCGAGCAGGCCGAGCGCGCGGGCGCGCTCCTCGGCGGTGAACAGGCCGAGCAGGCCGGTCAGCCCGGCGAGGGGCCCGCGCCGGCGGTTCAGGCGCCCGATCAGCACGTTGGTCAGCACGTCGAGCCGCTGCACCAGGTTGAACTGCTGGAAGATCATGGCGCAGTCGGCGCGCCAGTCGCGCAGCGCGCGGCCGCGCAGCGCGGTGATGTCGCGGCCGTCCCACAGCACCCGCCCGGCGCTGGGCTCGGTCAGCCGGTTGACCATCCGCAGCAGCGTGGACTTGCCGGCCCCGGAGCGGCCGACGATGCCGACCATCTGGCCGTCGGGCACGGCGAGGCTCACCGCGTCCACCGCCGTCACCGTCCCGAAGCGGCGGGTGAGTCCCTGCAGTTCGAGCATCACCCCTCGTTCGGGCGGCGGCAGCGTTCGGCCCCGGATGCCGCCGGTGCGGGGGAGGCGCTGCCGTCCGCCCCCCGCGGCGGGCACGACGCTATAGCGCGGCGGGTCGGGCGGCGCAGCCCGGCGCCGCGCGGCGGGGCGCGAACGCGGGTCGCCCCCGCCGCGTTGGCCGGGGCGCGGGCTACCGCGCGCCCGGAGCGGTCGGCTGCGCTTGGCGGTCCGGCGACGGGGCGCGAAGACTCGGTCCCGTGACAGGGCAGGGGCGGCGGATGGAACCGGGCTCAGCTGACGACGCCGCGCTCGCGGAGAAGGTCGCCTTCCTCCGCCGGCCGGAGTCCTACCCGGAGGGCACGCGCGCCGTGGAGGCGCGCGAGACCCGCATGTCGTGGGTCTTCCTCACCGATCGTCTCGTCTACAAGCTGAAGAAGCCGGTGGCGACGCGCCACCTCGACTTCCGCAGCCTGGCGCTGCGCCGCGCCTATTGCGAGGAGGAGGTGCGGCTCAACGCCCGGCTCGCGCCCGGCGTCTATCTCGGCACCGCGGTCCTCCGGCGCGGTCCGGACGGCCGGCTCCGCCTCGGCGACGCCGACGCCGCGGCGGGCGAGGTCGTGGACTGGCTCGTGCTGATGCGCCGGCTGCCGGCCGAGCGGATGCTCGACGCGGCGATCCGCCGCGGCACGGTCACGCCCGACCGGATCGAGGCGGTCGCCGACCTGCTCGCGGCCTTCTACGCCGCGGCGGCCCCGGAGAGCCTCGCCCAGGCCGAGTATCTCGGCCGCTTCCTCGAGGACCAGGCGACCAACCGCGAGCTGCTCTGCGCGCCGGGCTTCGGGCTCGCGCGCGAGGAGGTCGAGCCGGTGCTCGCCCCGGTCGAGGCGCTGCTGCGCGACGAGCCGGGGCTGCTCCTCGCCCGGCTCGCGGAGCGGCGCATCGTCGAGGGGCACGGCGACCTCCGCCCGGAGCACGTCTTCCTCGGCGAGCCGGCGGCGGTGATAGACTGCCTGGAGTTCAGCCGCCGCCTCAGGCTGCTCGATCCCTACGAGGAGCTCTGCTTCCTCGGCATGGAGTGCGCCGCGGCCGGCGCCGCCTGGATCGGGCCGGCGCTGATCGCGCGCTGCGCCGCCCGCATGGGCGAGCCCGTGCCGGACCGGCGCCTGCTCGCCTTCTACACCGCCTTCCGCGCGGCGCTGCGCGCCCGGCAGGCGGTGGCGCACCTGCTCGATCCCAGGCCGCGCGAGCCGGCGAAGTGGCTGCCGCAGGCGCGGCGCTACCTCGCCATCGGCGCGGAGGCGGCGGCCACCCTCAGCCTCCGTGCTCCAGCAGGTCGTTGATCGAGCCGCCCGCGTGCAGGCGCCGGATCGCCTCGGCGAAGAGCGGCGCGGCGCCGACCACCTCCACCCGCGCGCCGAGCAGCGCCGGCGGCAGGCGGAAGGGCGGCACCGTGTCGGTGACGAAGGTCCGCGCGAGGGCGGGCGCGGCGATCGCCTCCGCGGCCGGGCCGGTGAACAGCCCGTGGGCGGCGACCGCGAACACGCGCGCCGCCCCCTGCTCGAGGCAGGCCTCGGCGGCGCGCCGCATCGTCCCGCCGGTGCTGATCAGGTCGTCCACCACGACCACGGTGGCGCCGGCGACCTCGCCCACCAGCAGGTGGCCGCTCACCACCCCGGCGCTGCGCCGCTTCTCCATGAAGGCGGCGCCGACCTCGCGGCCGAGCATCGCCTCGAAGCTCTCGCGGAAGAGCTGCGCCCGCTTGACGCCGCCCGGATCGGGCGAGGCCACCACCACCGGCCCCTCGCCCACCATCCCGCGCAGGCGGCGGGCGAAGAGGAGGCGGCTGTCGAGGTGCTCGGCGCGGCAGCGGAAGGCGTTCTGGAACGCCACCACGTTGTGCACGTCGAGGGTGACGACCGCATCCACCCCCATCGCCTCGAGGAGCTGCGCGAGGTAGCGGGTGGTCAGCGGGTCGCGCGGCTTGGTGCGGCGGTCCTTGCGCGCGTAGGCGAGGTAGGGGATCATCGCCGTCACCCGCGCCGCCCCGGCATCGCGCACCGCGCCGAGGAAGAACAGCAGCCGGCAGAGCTTGTCGTTCGGGCTCTGGTCGGGGCCGCCGTGCAGGCCCTGCACGACGTAGACGTCGCGGCCGCGCACGCCCTCGAGCGGCCGCGCCTTGTGCTCGCCGTCCTCGAACTCGCGCTCCTCGTGCGCGGCGAGCGGCACGCCGAGCGCGGCGGCGACCGCCTCCCCGAAGGCGCGGCTGGCGTCGAGCGCGAAGAGCTGCATGGCCTGGTCCTCGCCCGGCTTCCCGCTATCCCATATCGTCGGTCCGGCCCCGCTGCGACGCGGCCGCGCGCGAAAGGAGGCGACCCCGATGCCGCTGCCCCTCCCCGCCCCCTTGCCGCCCGGGCTCGCGCTGTTCACCGACCTCTACGAGCTGCGCATGGCGCGCGCCTATCTCGCGCTCGGCATGGAACGGGAGACGGCGGTGTTCAGCCTCTTCGCCCGCCGCCTGCCGCGCGGGCGCAACTTCCTGCTCGCCTGCGGCATCGAGGACCTGCTGGACACGCTCGCGGCGCTGCGCTTCGCGCCGGAGGACCTCGACCACCTCCGCGCGCTCGGCGAGTTCCCGGAGGAGTTCCTGCGCTGGCTCGCGGGCTTCCGCTTCTCGGGCGCCATCCACGCCGTGCCGGAGGGGACGCCGGTCTTCGCCGAGGAGCCGATCCTCGAGGTCGTCGCGCCGATGGCCGAGGCGCAGCTCGTCGAGACCCTGGCGATGAACCAGGTCGGGCTGCAGACGCTGCTCGCCTCCAAGGCCGCGCGCGTCGTGGCGGCGGCGGCGGGGCGGCCGGTGGTGGACTTCGGCAGCCGCCGCGCGCAGGGACTCGACGCCGCCGTGGCCGGGGCGCGCGCCTTCCACCTCGCCGGCGTCGCCGCCACCTCGAACGTTCTCGCCGGCGCGCGCCACGGCATCCCGGTCGCCGGCACCATGGCGCACAGCTTCGTGCAGGCCTTCGACAGCGAGGCCGAGGCCTTCCGCGCCTACGCCCGCCTCTATCCGGAGACGATCCTGCTGGTGGACACCTACGACACGGCGGAGGGCGTGCGCCGCGTCGTCGCGCTGGCCCGCGAGCTGGGGGACGCCTTCCGCGTGCGCGGCGTGCGGCTCGATTCCGGCGACCTGCTCGCCCTGTCGCGCGAGGCGCGGGCGATCCTCGACGCGGCCGGGCTGCGCCAGGTGCAGGTCTTCGCCAGCGGCGGGCTGGACGAGGAGCGGATCGCCGCGCTGCTGGCCGCCGGGGCGCCGATCGACGCCTTCGGCGTCGGCACCGACATGAGCGTCTCGGCCGACGCGCCGGCGCTCGACCTCGCCTACAAGCTCACCGCCTACGCCGGGGTCGGGCGCACCAAGCTCTCGGCGGGCAAGCGCATCCTGCCCGGGCGCAAGCAGGTGTTCCGCCGGTTCCGCGACGGCGAGGCGGAGGAGGACGTGATCGCGCGGGCCGAGGAGGCGCTGCCCGGAGAGCCGCTGCTGCGCCCCCTCATGCGCGACGGCCGCCGCCTGCATCCGCGCCCCGCCCTCGCCCAGGCCCGCGCCGAGACGGCGGCGCGCGTCGCCGCCCTTCCGGCGCGGCTGCGCGCGCTCGGGCCGGCCGATCCGCCCTACCGCGTGACGATCAGCACCGCCCTCGCCGCGCATGAGCGGGAGGTGCGCGCCCGCGTCGCCGCCGGCGCCCGGGGCCAGGGCGGCGGGGCGCCGGCGCGCTGACGCGGACGAGGGCGGGGCGCCGGTCACGGCGGCGCCCGCCCCGCCGCGGCGTCGAGCAGGCGCACCACCTCGGCGTCGTCGAGCTGGTGGAAGTCGTCGTAGCAGCCGCCGATGCCGAAGGGGATCGCGTTCTCCTCCAGGCAGACGATCTCGTCCGCCTCGCCGCGCAGCGCGGCGACGGTCTCGGGCGGCGCGACCGGGACCGCGAGCACCAGGCGCGAGGGGCCGCGCCGGCGCAGCGCGTGCAGCGCGGCGCGCGCGGTGGCGCCGGTCGCCAGCCCGTCGTCCACCACCACGGCGGCGCGCCCGCGCGGATCGGGGCGCGAACGGCCGGCGAGGTAAGCCCGGCGGCGGCGCTCGATCTCGGCCAGGGCCTGCGCCCGCGCCCGCGCGATGTAGGCCTCGTCGGCGCCGGTGAGCGCGACGACGTCGGCGTTCAGCACCGTCTCGGCCTCGGCGCCGTTCACCACGGCGCCGAGCGCGAGCTCGGGCTGTCCGGGCGCGCCGAGCTTGCGCACCAGCACGAGGTCGAGCGGCGCGTGGCCGAGCGCCGCCGCGACCTCCGCCGCGACCGCCACACCGCCGCGCGGCAGGGCGTAGACGACCGGACGGTCGAGGTTGAGTCCCCTGAGGCGCTCGCCCAGCCGTCGCCCCGCATCGGCGCGGTCGGCGAACAGCGCCGGCTCAGGCCGCCACATGGCTCGGCTCCGGCGCGAGCCAGCGGAGGAACCAGCCGGCGGCGAGGCGGGCCACCTGCTCCAGCGCGCCCGGCTCCTCGAACAGGTGCGTCGCGCCCGGCACGATGGCGAGTTCGGTCGGGCAGCTCATCCAGGACCGCGCCCATTCGTTCAGCCGCAGCACCTCGCGGTCCTCGCCGCCGACGATGAGCAGGGTCGGCGCCGCCACGCGCGCGAGGTGCCCCTCGCCCGCGAGGTCCGGTCGCCCGCCGCGCGAGACGACGGCGCCGACCGAGGCGGGCCGCCCGGCGGCGGCGACCAGCGCGGCCGCGGCGCCGGTGCTGGCGCCGAACAGCCCGACCGGCAGGCCCGCCGTCGCCTCATGCGCGGCGACGCACTCGACGGCGGCCTCCAGCCGGCGCGCGAGCAGGCCGATGTCGAACACGTTGCGCCGGTCGGCGGCCTCCTCCTCGGTCAGCAGGTCGAACAGCAGGGTGGCGAGGCCGGCATGGTGCAGCGCCGCGGCGACCTGGCGGTTGCGCGGGCTCAGCCGGCTCGAGCCGCTGCCATGGGCGAAGACGACCACCGCTTCGGGCCGCGCCGGCAGTTGCAGCGTGCCCGGCAGGCCGACGGGCGGAACCAGGAGCGGCTCCGTCCTCGCGACGGCGGGAGAGGAGGCGGGAGGATGCATGCCGCGGGCTCCCTGTTGCGGTTCCCCGGGCGCGGGCCCAGGTGCCGCCGACCGGCGGAAGGACCAACGCCGCGCGCCGGCCGCGTTTCCTAGGCGCGGCGCCGGCCGGGCGCCTTGACGCGGGTCAATGCGTGGCGGCCGCGCCCGCCGCAGCCTGCGCGGCGGGCGCCACGACGCGCGAGGGAGCCGAAGGATGCCGACGGGACGCATCGAGGCGACGCAGCCGGCGGACGCGTCGGGCGAGTCCGGCTGGGAGCACTTCCCGCATGGCGCCGATATCGGCGTGCGCGGCTGGGGACCGAGCCCCGCGCGCGCCTTCGAGCAGGCGGCGCTCGCCCTGACGCGGATCGTCACCGCGGCCGAGGTCCGTCCCGAGGCCGAGGTCGCCGTCGCCTGCGAGGCGCCCGACCTCGACCTGCTGCTGGTGGAGTGGCTCAACGCGGTGGTGTTCGAGATGGCGGTGCGGCGGATGCTGTTCGGCCGCTTCGCGGTCACCGTCGAGGGCGAGGGCGGGTCGGGAGGGGTCCGCCTGAGCGGCCGGCTCTGGGGCGAGCCGGTGGACATCGCCCGCCACGCTCCGGCGGTCGAGCCGAAGGGCGCGACCTGCACCGCGCTGCGCGTGGCGCGCGAGCCCGGCGGCCGCTGGACCGCGGCCTGCGTCGTGGACGTCTGAACACGATCGCGCGAGCGAGGAGAGGCACGGCCATGGACCCCGCACGCCTGACGAAGCTGGACGAGGTGACCTGGCGGATCGAGCCGACCGGCGCGATGCGCGTCCCCGCCATCCTCTACGCCGACGAGGCGCTGATCCGCGACATGGACGACAAGGTCGCCGAGCAGGCGAGCAACGTCGCCACCCTGCCCGGCATCGTCGGCGCGAGCTACGTCATGCCGGACGCGCACTGGGGCTACGGCTTCCCGATCGGCGGCGTCGCCGCCTTCGATCCGGAGCAGGGCGGCGTGGTCTCCGCCGGCGGCGTCGGCTTCGACATCTCCTGCGGCGTGCGCACCATGACCACGGGCCTCGCGCGCGCCGAGGTGGAGCGGGTGAAGGACGCGCTCGCCGATTCGCTCGCCCGCGCGATCCCGGCCGGCGTCGGCAGCGAGGGCGCGATCACCCTCGACGCGGCGGCGATGGACGCGATGCTGGCGGGCGGCGCGCGCTGGGCCGTCGAGCAGGGCTGGGGCGAGGCTGCGGACCTCGAGCGCATCGAGGAGGGCGGCTGCGCCGCGGAGGCGCGGCCCGACTTCGTCTCCGCCCGCGCCAAGGAGCGCCAGCGGCGCGAGATGGGCACGCTCGGCTCCGGCAACCACTACCTCGAGATCCAGGCGGTGGAGGAGGTCTTCGATCCGGCGGCGGCGCGCGCCTTCGGCCTCGCCCCCGGCGAGGTGGTGGTGACGATCCACTGCGGCTCGCGCGGGCTCGGCCACCAGATCGGCACGGAGTTCCTCAAGGAGATGGTCGTCGCCGCCGAGGCGGCGGGGCTGGTCCTGCCCGACCGCGAGCTCGCCTGCGCCCCGATCGCCTCCGAGGTCGGCCGGCGCTACCTCGGCGCCATGCGGGCGGCGACCAATTGCGCGCTCGCCAACCGCGAGATCCTCGGCCATTTCGCGCGGCGCGTGCTGCGGCACTTCTTCCCGCAGGTCGAGGTCCGCCTGCTGTTCGACGTCTCGCACAACACCTGCAAGGTCGAGACGCACCAGGTGGAGGGAAGGCCGCGCACGCTGTTCGTGCACCGCAAGGGCGCGACCCGCGCCTTCGGCCCCGGCCACCCCTCGCTGCCCGCGGCGCTGCGCGCGGTCGGCCAGCCGGTGCTGATCGGCGGCAGCATGGGGACCGGCTCCTACGTCCTCGTCGGCGCGCCGGAGAGCGAGGCGCGGTCCTTCGCCTCCGCCTGCCACGGCGCCGGGCGCGCGATGTCGCGCCACGCCGCGACGCGGCAGTGGAGCGGGCGGCAGATCGTGGACGAGCTGGCGGCGCGCGGCGTCCTCGTGCGCAGTCCCTCGATGCGCGGCGTCGCCGAGGAGGCGCCGGGCGCCTACAAGGACGTCGGCGCGGTGGTGCTCGCCGCCGAGCGCGCCGGCCTCGCCCGCCGGGTCGCGCGGCTCGGCCCCGTCATCTGCATCAAGGGGTGAGGGCCGGCGGGGGACGCGCCGGTTCGCGCCATCGTGACCGCGGGCGGCATCCGCGGCTCGTTGCACGGCCGCGGCACGGCGCGCGCGGATTGACGCCGATCAAGGCGCCGCCGCGCCGGGCGTCTAGGAGTTCCGGTGCCCGCCCGCCGCGGCGCGCGTCGAACTCCGGGCGCTCCGCCGCGTGTCGGAGGGTTGCGGCACCCGTGCCCCGAACCCGCCCCGGCGGGATCGGGCGCGGGCCGACCGAAGAGGATGGCATGGCGCGTATCGCGATCGGATCGTTCGAGAGGCCGGATGGCGGCGACGGCGCGCCGCGGCCCCGGTCAGGGCGGCGCGCGGGCGCGGGACCGACACCTATCGTGAGGACCACCGGCATGACCGTTCCCCTGCAGGTCACCTTCAAGGACATGGACCCTTCGCCGGCGCTGGAATCGCGCATCCGCGCGAAGGCGGCGCGGCTCGAGCGCTTCGCGGACGATATCCTGCGCTGCCACGTCATCGTGGAGGCGCCGCACCGCCACCACCACCAGGGGCGGCTCTACCGCGCGCGAGTCGAGGTGTTCGTGCCGCGGGGCGACGTCATCGTGACGCGGGAGGGCCCGCTGAACCACGCACACGAGGATCCCTACGTGGCGGTGCGCGACGCCTTCGACGCCGCGATCCGCCAGCTCGAGGACCACGTGCGCAGGCTGCGCGGCGACGTGAAGCACCACGAGCCGGTGATGCGCCGCGGCCGGATCGCGCGCTTCATCGCCGGCGAGGATTACGGCTTCATCGAGACCGAGGGCGGCGAGGAGGTCTACTTCCACCGGAACAGCGTCGCCGGCGACGGCTTCGACCGCCTGCGGGTCGGCGACGAGGTCCACGTCTCCGTGGAGGAGGGCGAAAAGGGCCCGCAGGCCGTCGTCGTGCACCCCGTCCACCGCCGCTCGGCCGATTGAGGGCGAGGAGGGGAGGAGAGGAGAGGCGCAGATGGCGACGTGCATCCTGCTGACGCAGCTCGCGCACGCCGCGCCGGAGACCGACGAGACGCCGCCGGCGGAGCCCGAGCGGCGCGTGGTCGACCGGATCCGCGCCGCCTGCCCGGAGGTCGAGTGGGCGGGCAGCCGCGCCGTCCTCGGCCCGTACGACCGCCTCGACGTCTTCCGCGCCTCGGACGGGGGGACGGCGATCGAGGGCGCGACGATCGTGCGCCGGCTCGGCCATGCGCGCGCGGAGGTCTGGGGCGCGACGGAATGGCTGCGCTCCAAGGAACTCGCGCGCGACGCGCTTGGGGCGCCGGGCGGATGAGCCGTCCGCCGCGGCAGCGGCGGGACCTGCCGCATGAAGTCGAAGGAGCGAGGAGCGCGACGGCCATGTCCGAGCAGCATGCGGCGGCGACCGCGTCCGAGATCGCCGCCATCCTGGGCCCGACCGACGAGGTCGTGATCGCCGACATCCTCCGCACCGGCGCCAGCGCCGCCGAGGTGCAGGAGGCCTTCGCCCGGCTGGAGGCCGACGACGCGGTCGGCCGCAGCGCCCGGCGCGGCGCCTCGGCGCGCGTGGTCGAGGTGATGGCGATCCTCGAGGCGGCGCAGATCCGCCCGGAGGAGGGCTAGGGAGAGGGCCGGGACCGCGCCGCGCGTGGCGGGCCGGCGCCTGCCCGGGGCGGCGATCGCGAGGGAGCATCCGCATGCAGAGCGCCACCTTCCGCCGTTGGCTCGCCGAGCGCGGCTGCCAGTTCCGCCAGCACGAGCGGGGCCACGGCCACGGCCATCCGACGGTCACCGTGGTGCGGCAGGGCCGGACCGCGGAACTGCCGCTGGTCGGCTCGCACGAGGACCTCGATCCGGACCAGGTCCGCGAGGTCTGCGACCGCCTCGGCCTCGACTGGTCCGAGCTGCCCGGCCCCAAGAGCCGGGTCTGAGGCCCGTCGGGACGGCACGCGGCCGCGCCGCGTTGAGGCAGGTCAAGGCCGGGCGGCGCGGCGGCGGAAAGACTCCGCCGGGATCCTGGGAGGCACAACCATGGCCGCGACGCTTTCGACATCGCTCGAGACCCTCGCCTACATCGTCGTGAAGGCGCGGGAGTACGACGCCCAGGTGGAGCCGGAAGGGTTGGAGGAGGGCTCGAACCCGGCGGACGACATCGAGATCGGCATCCTGGAGGACACCCCCGACAATCCCACGCGCATCGAGTTGCGCGCCGCGCTGGAGGCCCTGAACGACGACCAGATCACCGAGGTCCTCGCCCTCACTTGGCTCGGCCGCGGCGACTACGGCGCCCGCGAGTGGAACCAGGCGCTCGCCGCCGCGCGCGAGGCCCGAGACGAGCACGTGATCGACTACCTGCTCGAGACCCCGAACCTGGGCGACCTGATCGAGCAGGGCCTCGCCGAACTCGGCTATTCGATCCTGGGCGAGGAGATGCGACTGTGAGCCGGCCGGGGAGGGGCCGGCGCCGCGCGGCGGCGGACTGATCCCCGCGACGGATGGAGGACGCACGGGGTTGGCCGATGGTTCCGACCGCGCGGCGGGCCGCCGCGCACCGCCCCCGCCGGGCGCCGCCTTCGGCGAGCGGCCGCTGCCGGCGCGCCCGCTCGACCAGGGCATGGGGCTCGCCGTCGCCCGCCGCACCGTGTTCCGGCCCGAGGACGGGGAGGATTTCGGGCGCGTCGCGGCGCGCGTCGCCGAGGGGAACATGTCCCTGCTCGGCCCCCCGACGACGCCGGAGACGGAGACCGAGCGGGCACGGCTGCGCAACGCGATCGCCACCGGGGCGCTGCTCACCTCCGGTCGGCACCTGCAGCACGGCGACGCGACGCAGGCGCGGCGGCCGATGGAGCTGTTCGTCAACTGCGCCACCGCGATCGCCAGCTTCACCTGCTTCTACCTGCTGCTGAACGGCGCCGGCGTCGGCCGCGCCTATGACGACGAGCTGGTGGCGGTGGACTGGGCCGAGGCGCCGGATCTGCTGCTCCACCTCTCGCCCGCCCATCCCGACTTCCCGCGCGACCGTGACGCGCTGCGCCGCTTCGGCGTGGAGTTCGGACTGGTCCCGGAGGACCTGCCCCCTGACGCCTTCGGCGAGGAGCGCGAGGCGGCGGTGCGCGCCTTCCTCGCCGGCGAGCTGGCCGCCTCCGACGCCGCGGGGCACGGGGCCGATGCCGTCCGCCACCGCGTCGAGGACAGCCGCGAGGGCTGGGCCAAGGCCGTGGAGCTGCTGGAGTCCATGGCGTTCCGGCGCGAGCGCCGCCGCGCGCTGCTGCTCGACCTCTCCGCCATCCGCCCGCGCGGCGCGCCGATCCGCGGCATGCAGGGGCGCCCCGCGCCGGGGCCGCTGTCGCTGCTGCGCGGCCTGCACAACCTGCGCCGGCACGTCATCGAGCCGGCCCGCGCCCGCGACCCCGCCGGCGAGGCGCTGCATCCCTGGGAGCAGGCGCTGCTCGCGGACCACCATCTCTCGGTCGAGGTGCAGGGCGGCGGCGCGCGCCGGGCGGCGCGCATGGCGACGAAGAGCTGGCGCGATCCCGGCGCGCTGCGCTTCGTCCGGCTGAAGGAGGCGGGCGGGCTGTGGACCGCCAACCACTCGCTCACCGTGGACGCCGAATTCTGGCGGCGCGTGCGCCGCGCCGAGGCGGGCCAGGACCTCGACGACCCCTGGACGCGCCACGCCCGGGCGCTGTTCGAGGAGGCGACGCGCTGCGCCTGGATCAACGGCGAGCCGGGCTTCCTCAACGGCGACCTGCTGGAGGACTACCGCACCGGCGCCGCGCGGCGGCGGCCGGTCGAGACGGACGGCGGCGAGGTGCGCAGCGCCCGCTACCGCGCCGACGCCGCGGCCGGCCTGCTCGCGGAGCTGTCGCGCCGCGCCGCGGGGGCGCGCTTCCCGGTGACCACCAACCCCTGCGGCGAGGTCGTGCTCCACGTCGCCGGCGGCTACTGCGTGGTCTCGGACTTCGCGCCGCTGCTCGCCTGCCCCGTGCCCTTCGAGCAGGTGGCGCCCGGCGCCGTGGCGGCGGAGGTCGCGGCAACCTGGGACGCGCGGGTCGAGGACGCGGTGCGGCTCGGCGTGCGCTTCCTGATCCGCGTCAACCGCATGGACGCGCTCTACGCGCGCGAGGTGGCGCGCACCAACCGCATCGGCATCGGGCCGACCGGCCTGCACGAGTGGGCCTGGCTGCGCTTCGGCCTCGCCTTCCGCGACCTGCTCGACGAGACCCGCGCCGCCCCGTTCTGGGCCATGCTGGCCCGCCTCTCGGCGGCGGCGAAGGCGGAGGCGCTGGCCTACGCGGAGGGGCTCGGCATGGCGCCGCCGCTCACCGTGACGACGGTCAAGCCGGCGGGCACCACCTCCAAGCTGTTCGGCCTCTCCGAGGGGGCGCACCTGCCGGCGCGGCGGCAGTACATCCGCTGGGTGCAGTTCCGCGGCGAACGCGATCCGGCGACCGGCGCCTGGCGCCCGGGCAGCGATCCGCTGCTCGCCGAGTACGAGGCGCGCGGCTACCCGGTCCGGGCGCTGCGGAGCTTCCCGGGGATGAGCATCGTCGGCTTCCCGACGCTGCCGCTCGCGCTCCGCCTCGGCATGGGCGAGCGGCTGGTCACCGCGGCGGAGGCCGCGCCGGAGGAGCACTACCGCTGGCTCCGGCTGCTCGAGCGCCACTGGCTCGGCGCCGAGCGCGGCAACCAGGTGAGCTACACGCTGAAGCTGCGGACCGACCGGCTCGACCTCGGCGCGTTCCGCCGCATCGTGCTCGAGAACCAGCCGGTCGTGCGCTGCTGCGCGCTGCTGCCGGTCCGCCCCGGCGACGCGCTCGGCCACGAGTACCTGCCGGAGGAGGAGGTGGACGAGGCGCGCTTCGCCGAGCTGCTCGCCCGCATCCGCGACCCGGGCCTGCACGAGGAGGTGGACCTGACGCGTCTGCGCTGCGCCATCGGCGTCTGCCCGCCGTGACCGTCGGGCGCGCGGTCCGCTTGACCGGGATCAATGCCGCGCGCGGCCGGCGCCCTAATTGAAGCGGCGTCCAGGGAACGGCAGGAGGGCGCGATGCGCAGGTCCCGTGTGGTCATCATGGGCGCTGCGGGGCGCGACTTCCACAATTTCAACGTGGTGTACCGCGACGATCCGGGCAGCGAGGTCGTCGCCTTCACCGCGGCGCAGATCCCGGGCATCGCCGGGCGGCTCTACCCGAGCGAGCTGGCCGGCCCGCTCTATCCGACGGGCATCCCGATCCTGGAGGAGGCCGAGCTGGCGCGGCTCGTCCGCGAGGCGCGGGTGCACCAGGTCGTCTTCGCCTACAGCGACGTCGCGCACCAGGAGGTCATGCACCGCGCCTCGACGGCGCTGGCCGCCGGCGCGGACTTCCTGCTGCTCGGGCCGGAGCGGACGATGCTCCGCGCGCCGGTGCCGGTGATCGCCGTCTGCGCCGTGCGCACCGGTTGCGGCAAGTCGCAGACCACGCGCTGGCTCTCGGCGCGGCTGCGGGCGCGCGGGCTCAGGGTCGGCATCGTGCGGCACCCGATGCCCTACGGCGACCTCGCGCGCCAGGCGGTGCAGCGCTTCGCCAGGCTCGCCGATCTCGACGCCGCGGCGTGCACGCTGGAGGAGCGCGAGGAGTACGAGCCGCACATCGCGCTGGGCAACACCGTCTATGCCGGCGTGGACTACGCGCGGGTGCTGGAGGTCGCGGCGAAGGAGCAGGACCTCCTGCTGTGGGACGGCGGCAACAACGACTTCCCCTTCTTCCGGCCCGACCTGCTCGTGGTGCTCGCCGACGCGCTGCGCCCCGGGCAAGAGGCGTCCCACTACCCCGGCGAGGCGGTGCTGCGCATGGCCGACGTCGTCGTGGTGGCGAAGGCGAACGCGGCGCCGGAGGCGGATGTCCGCCGCGTCGCCGAGGCGGTGCGGGCGATCAACCCGGCCGCCGCCGTGCTGCGCGGCGCCTCGGTGGTCCGGCTCGAGGATCCGGAGGCGGTGCGCGGGCGGCGCGTGCTGGTGGTGGAGGACGGCCCGACCCTGACCCACGGCGGAATGCCGCACGGCGCGGGCTACGCCGCGGCGCGCGCCGCCGGGGCGGCGGAGATCGTGGACCCGCGCGCCTCGGCGGCGCCGGAGATCGCCGCCGTGTTCGAGGCGTACCCGCATCTCGGTCCCGTGCTGCCGGCGATGGGCTACGACGCGGCGCAGCTCCGCGGCCTGGCCGCGACCATCGCGCGCTCCGCGGCGGAGGTGGTGGTGTCCGGCACGCCGGCGGAGCTCGGGCGCGTGCTCGGGCCGGATCGGCGCATCGTTCGCGCGCGCTACGAGTTCGCCGAGATGGACGAACCGGGGCTGGGGGCGCGGGTTGACGCCTTCCTCGAGCGGATCGGGCTCGGGCGGCGCGGGTCGGAGCTTGGCCCTGACCCCAGCCGGAACGAGTGGGGCGCCGGGTGAGGAGCATGGTGGAAGCGGCGCAGAGAAAGGCGGCGGCATGGCGATGCGAACTGCCCTGACGACGCGCTCGGCGGCGCAGGCATGATAATATTGCCAATATAGAACGTGTCGCTATTGCGCATGTTATCAAAATTATGAGATGCTTTCGGACGAGCGTTGCATAAAAAACGACGGATATTTTAAGCTTTTAAGCATTGCCAATAACACAAAGGAGCAAATAATGATCTCATTATGGCGCAACGATTCTGCAATAAAGAGAGACGTCGAGGATGAAATAAAATATGATCCTTCTATTGAAAATAGCGATCAGATATCGGTTGCGGTGAAAGACGGAATCGTTACGCTTACCGGATTTGTCAAGAGATACGTCGATTCCTATTATGCAGAAAAGGCGGCGAAGCGCGTCGCCGGCGTCAAGGCGGTCGCCAACGACATCCAGGTGAAACTCCCCACCGAGCGGACCGATCCCGAGATCGCCGAGGAAGCGGTCAGGGCATTGAAGCGAGAACTCTGGAATGCCGCGGACAAGGTCAAGCCCGTCGTGAAGAACGGCTGGCTGACACTGGAGGGCGAGTGCGAATGGAACTACCAGAAGGAATGGGCCGAGCGTGCCGTCCGATCAATCCACGGCGTGAAGGGGATCACCAATCTTATCGTGGTCAAGCCGAAGGTGACCCCGTCTGACATCAAGAAGAAGATCGAGGATGCCCTGGTTCGAAACGCCATGACAGACGCCGACCGGATCACCGTCGAGGTCGACGGCAGCAAGGTGACGCTGCGCGGGACGGTGCGTTCCTGGGTCGAGCGTCAGGAGGCCGAGCGCAGCGCCTGGGCGGCACCGGGCGTCGCGAGCGTGGAGAACAAGATAACGGTCGCTCCTTGAATATCGGCCGCGGCGTCGGGCCGGCCTCACGTCCTGCCTGTTCGCGGTCGAACATCGCCAGATGACGGTTGATCGCCTCGCGCAGCCGGACCCATCGCGCTAGGCCGTGCGTCGCGGCGGGAACTGTCGGGCAGCAGGCGCCGCGCGCGGCACGTAGCGGACCGCGTTGACGATCTGCGCAGCGGCCAGCCCCGCCGCCCTCGACGCGGCGCGGCAGGCAGCGGCGGGTCCGGGACCCGCCGCGCGTTGTCCGTCAGGGTTGCGGCGCCGCCGCAATCGCGCAGCGCAGGCCCGCGCGGCCATGCCGCCGCCGGGTGGCCGGGGTCCACGTCGCGTCGTTCGTCCGAGGTGCCGCAACCCGGTCGGACCACGCGGCAGCCCGGCCATCCGGCCCGCCCGGGCCCATATCGAACGCGAATCGAGGCGGACCATCAGTCCCTTGGCACCCAGCGGTCGCCCGATTTCCGGTAGCGCCGTTTCACGGCGCCCCATGCGATGCGGTGCAGCGTCGCCTCGTCGCCTTCGCCGCGCCTCGCCAGCCAGGCGTTGTTGAAGGCCGCCCGGTAGATGTCCTGGGCGTGCTCCGGCAGCACGCGGCGCAGACGCTCGGGCAGGTCGGCGTTGCTGGCGTAGGGCATGGCTTCCCTCCCTCCTCTCGCCCGGACCGGTCGCGAGCAGAGCCGATCGGTCCGTTCCGCGGACCGGGGTTGCACCGCACCGGGTTTGCCGGAGGCTCCGACCCCTGAGAAGGTGGAGGCGGACCCAGACGACCCCCGAACCGGGTTTCGCCGGAGGTCCGGCAGCGGGCGCCGCGGATGGTGCCGGAGCGGGGCGGCGATCGGCTGCATGGCAGCGACGGTGCGCCCGCGGATGCGGCGGACCGGGCGCGAGCGGGACCGCGGGCGTGGCCGCCGCGGTCGGCACGCCGCGCCAGGCCAGCGAGAATCTGCGGAAGAGGTCCGCCGTTATCGCGCTGCGGAGCTCGACCGCCGCTCCAGACCATGATCGCCTTCCTCGACGATCGTCGTGGGACATGGGGGGGCCGAGCCGATCCGCCGGCCGCTGCCGATCGCGCCGTAGGCCTCGTCGGCCACCGTCGGTTCAGGCTGCGACCCGGTCGGCAGCTCTCTCCCGTCGCCCGTCAGGCGGCCCTGGCCAGCGCCACCTCGTACTCCGCCTCGGTCTTCTCGCGCACCTCGGCCTCGCTGACGCCGGGCGCAAGCTCGATCAGGCGCATCCGCTCCGGCCCCTTGCGCGCGATCTCGAACACCGCGAGATCGGTGATCACGAGGTCCACCACCCGCGCGCCGGTCAGCGGCAGGGTGCAGCGCCTGAGCAGCTTCGGCTTGCCGCCGGCGGTGTGCTCCATCAGCACCACCACGCGCTTGACCCCGGCGACGAGGTCCATCGCCCCGCCCATGCCCTTCACCATCTTGCCCGGGATCATCCAGTTGGCGAGGTCGCCGTTCTGCGCCACCTGCAGCGCGCCGAGGATCGAGAGATCGATGTGCCCGCCGCGGATCATCCCGAAGGACTGGGCGGAATCGAAGTAGGAGCTGGTCGGCAGCTCGGTGATGGTCTGCTTGCCGGCGTTGATCAGGTCGGGGTCCTCCTCCCCCTCGAAGGGGAAGGGGCCGAGGCCGAGCATGCCGTTCTCGCTCTGGAGCTGCACGTTGATCCCGGACGGCACGTGGTTGGCGACCAGCGTCGGGATGCCGATGCCGAGATTGACGTAGAACCCGTCCTGCAGCTCGCGCGCCGCGCGGGCGGCCATCTCGTCGCGGGTCCAGGGCATGGCTCAGATCTCCTCGCCGGCGGCGGCGGCCGGCTCGCGCTTGCGGACGGTGCGCTGCTCGATGCGCTTCTCGTAGCCCGGCGGGCACTGAATGATGCGCTTCACGAACACGCCTGGGGTGTGGATGCAGTCCGGATCCATCTCGCCGGGCCGCACCAGGTGCTCGACCTGCGCCACCGTCACCTTCGCGGCGGTCGCCATGATCGGGTTGAAGTTGCGCGCGGTCTTGCGGTAGCGGAGGTTGCCCTCGGTATCGCCCATGTAGGCGTGGACGATGGCGAGGTCGGCGAACAGGCCGCGCTCCATCACGTAGGTCTCGCCGTCGAACTCGCGCGTCTCCTTGCCCTCGGCGACGGCGGTGCCGACGCCGGTGCGGGTGAAGAAGGCGGGGATGCCGGCGCCGCCGGCGCGGATGCGCTCGGCGAGGGTGCCCTGCGGGTTGAACTCGATCTCCAGCTCGCCGGCGAGGTACTGGCGGGCGAATTCCGCGTTCTCGCCGACGTAGGAGGAGACCATCTTGCGGATCTGGCGCGTCTCCAGCAGCAGGCCGAGGCCGGCGCCGTCAATGCCCGCGTTGTTCGAGACGACGGTGAGGTCCTTCACCCCGCTCTCGCGGATCGCCTCGATCAGCAGCGCCGGGATGCCGCAGAGGCCGAAGCCGCCGGACATGATCGTCATCCCGTCGCGCAGCAGGCCGGCGAGCGCGGCTCTCGCGTCCGGATAGACCTTCCTCATCGGCGCAACCTCCGCCTCCTGGTTCCCGCGTGGCCGCAAGCTAGTCGCGCGGGGCGGGCGAGGGAAGGGCGGGGCGAGGGGCCGAGGGCCTTGCCGGCGGCCGGGGCGGGCGCTATATCGCCGGCCGCTTCCCGGGGGGCCATAGCTCAGTTGGGAGAGCGCGTGAATGGCATTCACGAGGTCAGGGGTTCGACTCCCCTTGGCTCCACCAGGACCGTCGCAATAACCAACGGCTTATCGGGCAACGGCTCATCGGGCGCCCGCAGGCCAGCGATCGGCCGGCGGGCGTTGTCTTTGCCGGTGCAACCCGACACCCGGAGCGCTCGGGGATGGCGCCCGGAACGGCCGGTTCACCCACTCGCCCGGAGTCGGAACGGGGCGCTGCCCTCGGCCGCACCGCCGATCTGCGCCGCGATCGGGACGTCTGCGCCGCGATCGGGGCGATCGCCGCTCCTGCGAGGCGTGGTCGCCCCCGTGCTCCGGACCGCCCGCGCGCGGGTCTCAGGCGCCTGGGTCGCCGCCGTCTCCCTCCTGCTCATGGTCCCATCTTCCCGGCGGCCGGGGCCTCCGCCAGACCCGGCGCGGCTCGCACCACGCCGCTCCGCCGACCGGCGAATCAGCCATCAATCACCGAGGCTGCCCGTTGTGCAGGAGGGCGCCCCGCGGCGACCCCGGCACAGGTCCGCGCTTCTTGGCGTCACGCAAAGAACCGGCCCCACCCGGCGCCGTTCCCTGGCCAGGCCCCGGAACGGAGACGCCTCATGGCCAGCACCATCGACGACCTCTACACCACCGGCCTCGCCAACGCCCACGCGCTCGAGAACCAGGCGGTGCAGATGCTGAGCCGCCAGGCGGAGCGCCTGGAGAACTATCCGGAGCTGGCACAGAGGATGCGCGAGCACATCGAGGAATCGCGCCGCCACGCCGCCCGCCTCGACGAGATCCTCCGCGCCCGCGGCAGCGCGCCCTCCGCGCTCAAGGACGTCGGCCAGTCCATCATCGGCAGCCTCGCCGCGATGACCCATGCCGCCGCGCAAGACGAGGTCCTCAAGAACAGCTTCGCGAACTATGCCTTCGAGCACTACGAGATCGCCGCCTACCGCTCGCTGCTCGTCCTGGCCGACGCGGTTGGCGACGCCTGGGGGATGAAGTTGCTGCGCGAGAGCCTCGCGGAGGAGGAGCGCATGGCGCAGTGGATCGCCGATCACCTCGAGCCGACGACGCGGACCTACATGCGGCTCGCCGCGACAGGGCAGAAGGCCGGCGTCTGAGAGGCGTCGCCTCCCCCCTTCCGCCGGAAGCCGGACGCCTCCGTCCGCCGCCCGCCGGGCGGGGGCGCCGCCCCTCCGCGGCGCGGCCGCGCCGCGCACGAGAACGCGAAGAAGCGCTTGCGATCGGGGATTGATCCGGCACCCTGACGCCTCCCGCGCGTCATGGAGCCTATGCCGACCGCAATCCCACCCCCGCCGGACCTTGCCCGGCTCGAGGCCCGACCCGAGGGACAGCGCCTGGTGCTGGCCTTCAGCGGCCGGCTCGACATCGAGGCCGCGGCGCGGCTCTGGCGGGCCGCGATGCGGGCCGCGGCGGACCGCCCGGCCGCGCGCGCCGGCGAGGTGGTGCTCGACCTCGCCGGCCTGACCGCCCTCGACAGCGCCGGCGCGACGCTGCTGCTCCGCATCGCGGAGGCGGCGGGGCCGCGCGCCGCCCGGTTCGAGGGCGCCAGCGCCGGCGTCGCGACCGTGCTCGCGCGCACCCGCGCCGCCCTCGCCGCGCCGGGCCCGCCGCCCGGCCCGCCCCCGCTCTCCCCGCTCGCCGCCCTCGGCAGGGCCGGGGTGGCGCGGATGCGCCGCTGGGTCGGCGGCATCGGCTTCCTCGGCGAGGCCGCCGCCGCCACGCTTCGCGCGCTGCGCCGTCCCGCCCTGGTGCGCGGCCGCGACGTGCTGCGCCACCTCGACGAGGTCGGCACCCGCGCCTTCCCGCTGACCGTGCTGCTCGGCACGCTGATCGGCGTCATCCTCGCCTTCCAGTCCTCCATCCCGATGCGCCGCTTCGGGGCGGAGGTGTTCATCCCGCAGCTCGTCGGCATCTCGCTGCTGCGCGAGCTCGGGCCGCTGCTCGCCGCCGTCATCCTCGCCGGGCGCACCGGCTCCGCCTTCGCCGCCGAGCTCGGGACGATGACGGTGAACGAGGAGGTCAGCGCGCTCCGCATCATGGGCGTGGACCCCGTGGCGATGCTGGTGCTGCCGCGGCTCCTCGCCGCCACGCTCGCGATGCCGGTGCTGACGCTGCTGCTCGACCTCGCGGGCCTCGTCGGCATGGGCGCGGTGATGGGCACGCTCGGCTTCCCGCCGGCGGCGGTGCTCGCGCAGCTCGAGCAGGCGCTGAGCCTCGGCGACCTGCTGGGCGGGCTGTTCAAGGCGGCGGTGTTCGGGCTGGTGGTGGGCGGCATCGGCTGCCACGCCGGGCTCTCCGCCGGCATGGGGCCGCGCGCGGTGGGCGACGCCGCGACCGCGGCGGTGGTCGGCGGCATCGTCGCCACGATCGTGCTCGACGGCCTCTTCGCCGTGCTGTTCTTCCGGCTCGGGCTGTGAGCGCCGCCGCGGCAGGGACGGCACCGCCGCCGGCGGGGGCCGCCGCGGGAGAGCCGGTGATCCGCGTGCGCGACCTCGCCGCGCGCTTCGGCGAGCGCACGATCTTCGAGCACGTCTCCTTCGAGGTCCGCCGCGGCGAGGTCTTCGTCATCCTCGGCGGCTCGGGCTGCGGCAAGTCCACCCTTCTCAAGCTGATGGTCGGGCTGTACGAGCCGGCGGCCGGCTCGGTCGAGGTCCTCGGCCGGGTGCTCGCCGCGGCGGAGGGCGACCGGGCCGTGGCAGGGCGCGAGCGGCGCGCCCTGCTGCGCCGGATCGGCGTGATGTGGCAGTCCGGCGCCCTGTTCGGCTCCATGACCCTGGCGGAGAACGTGGAACTGCCGATCGAGGAGCACACCGACCTGCCGCGCGAGGCCCGCGCCCTGCTCGCGCGCGCCAAGCTCGGCCTGGTCGGGCTGTCGGAGGCGGCGGAGCGGCTGCCGGCCGAGCTCTCGGGCGGCATGGTCAAGCGCGCCGGGATCGCACGCGCCATGGCGCTCGACCCGCCGCTCCTGTTCCTCGACGAGCCCTCGGCCGGGCTCGACCCGATCACCTCGGCCGGGCTCGACAGGCTGATCCGCGAGCTCGCGCGCGACCTCGGCACCACCTTCGTCGTGGTGACGCACGAGCTGCAGTCCATCCTCGCCATCGGCGACCGCTGCATCATGCTCGACAGGGAGGCGAAGGGCGTGATCGCCGAGGGCGACCCGCGCCGGCTGCGCGAGGAGAGCACGCACCCGACGGTGCGCGCCTTCTTCCGGCGGGAGGCCGCCTGAGATGCCGCAGCACGCCGCCGCGCGCGCCCTCTACGTCCGGGTGGGGACGCTGATCCTGGTCGGCATCGGCCTCGCCGTGGGCTTCGTGCTGTTCCTCGCCTCGGGCGAGCTCGGCCGGCAGACGGCGACCTACGAGACCTACATCGGGGAAACCGTGCAGGGCCTCGATGTCGGCGCCCCGGTGCGCTTCCGCGGCGTCGCGGTCGGGCGCGTCACCGAGATCGGGCTGACCGCGGCCGAGTACCGCCGCACCGACGGCCTGCCCTTCGCCGACGCCTACCAGCTCGTGCTGGTGCGCTTCGCCCTCGACACGGCGCGGACCGGCGGCATGCCCTCGATGCCGGAGGCGATCCGCCTCGGCCTCCGGGTGCGCCTCGCCTCGCAGGGCATCACCGGCGTGAACTACCTGGAGATCGACTACGTCGCCAACCCCGAGCGCTTCCCGCCGCGCGACGTGCCCTGGCAGCCGCGCTACCCCTACATCCCCGCCATGCCCTCCACCGTCGCGCAGGTGACGAGCGCGGCGGAGGCGCTGGTCGCCCGGCTGCAGCAGCTCGACCTCGAGGGGCTGATCGGCAACCTCGCCGGGCTGAGCGCCGACCTGCGCGGGCAGCTCGCCCGCGCCGACCTCGCCCGCACCGTGGCCGAGGCCCAGGAGGCGGCGGCCGCGGCGCGCGAGGCGATCCGCGCGGCCGAGCTGCCGGAGACGCTGCGCGCCGTGCGCGAGGCCGCGCGCAGCGTCCGGGAGGCGGGCGACGCCGCCGAGGCGCTGGTCGCCGGGCCGGACATCCGCGCCGCGGTGGTCAACACCGCGCAGGCCACCGCGGAGATGCGCACCGCCCTCGCCCGCCTGCCGCAGGCCATCGCCGCGCTCGAGGCGACGGTGCGGGCCGCGCGCGTCGCCACCACCGACACCCAGGCGGAGCTGGCGCCGATCCTGCGCGACCTGCGCGTGACGGCGCAGAACCTTCGCGACACGACGGAGCTGCTGCGCCGCTCGCCCTCGCAGGCGCTGTTCGGCGCGCCGCCGCCGCCCAATCCGGACCGCCGCTGATGCCTCCTCCGACCGCGCCCGCATTCCCGCCGCCGCGCCGCCTCCCGCGGCGGGCGCCCCGCGCCTCGCGCCGCCTCGTCGTCGGCGCCGCCGCGCTCGCCCTGCTGCCGGGCGGCTGCCAGGTGCTGCCGGACCGGCCCTATGTGGAGACGCGGCGCTTTCCCCTGCAGCCGCGCCGCGCCGCCGCGACCGGAACCGGCGCGTCGGACCCCGCCGGCCGGCGCAAGGTGCTGATGCTCCGCCTGGTCCGCGCCGCGCCCGGGCTGGAGCAGCGGGGCCTGCGCACCCTGCGGGCCGACGGCAGCGTGCACGTGGACTTCTACAACGAGTGGACGGCGCCGCCGGCCGAGCTGGCGGAGGAGGCGATGCGCCGCTGGCTCACCGAATCGGGCCTGTTCTCGGCGGTCACCACGCCCGGCTCGCGCGCCGAGCCCGACCTGGTGCTGGAGATGGAGCTGACCGCGCTGTTCGCGGACCTGCGCGACGGCGGCGCGGCACGGGTGGAGATGTCCGGCGTGCTGCTCGACGGGCAGGGCCGGGTGCTCGCCCAGCTCTCGCCGCGCGGCGAGGTGGCGCTGCCGCGCGAGGCGACGGCCGCCGCCGTCGGCCACGGCGATCCGCCGCCCGAGGCGATCGCCGGCGCGATCGAGGCCGCGCTGGCCGAGGCGCTGGCCGCGCTGGAGCGGATGCTCGGCCGCTATGCGTGAGCGGCCGGCGGCACGCCGGCGCACGCGGGTGTTCCCCGCCCGCGGGGCGGGTCGCGGCGACCGCCATCGGTGGGACGAGCCCTGCCTGTCCGATCGGCGGGTGCGTTATGATGTCGGCCGCACCCAGGAACGGCGGCAGGCGAGCATCTGCCCGCCGCGCGGTCCCGGGCTCCGCCGACGGTCCGGCCTCGACGGGGACCGAGGGCGCCCGAGGGGCGGTGCCCGGGCGGAGGCGGGGTCGGCGCGGCCCCGCTCCGTCGTCTCGCAGACGCGCACGGAAAGGATCACGACCGGCCATGTGGAACCGACTTTTCCCCGCTTCCCGCGGGCCACGCCGCGGCGCAAGCGTCGTCGGCCTCCGGTTCGCGGCGGCCCTCGGCCTCGTCGCCCTGCTCGCCGGGACCGCGGCGGCGCAGTCCGACAATCCCTCCTTCAACATCGTCAACCGGAGCGGCCAGACGATCAACGAGATCTACGTCTCGGCCGCCACCCAGGACTCCTGGGGCCGCGACTGGCTCGGCCAGAACGTGCTGCCCAACGGCCAGTCCTGGCCGATCCGCTTCCGCCAGGGGGCCGAATGCGTGAACGACATCCGCGTCGTCTACGCCAACGGCAACGCCGAGGAGCGCCGGCGCGTGAATACCTGCGCGATCGCCGAGGTGGTGTTCGGCAGCGGCCAGGCCGAGGCGGCGCCGCCGGCCGCGACGCAGAACCCGTCCTTCAACCTGGTCAACAACAGCGGCCGGACCATCATGGCCGTCTATGCCTCGCCCACGCGCGAGGACCACTGGGGGCCCGACCGGCTCGGCCAGAACGTGCTGCCGGCCGGCCATGTCTTCGCGGTTCGTCTGCCGGTGGGCGACTGCCTCTACGACATCCGCGTCGTCTATGACGACAACTCGGCGCAGGAGAAGCGCCGGGTCGACACCTGCAACCTGGTCAACGTCGCCTTCCCCTGAGGGCGGGACACCGCGTCGGGCCCCTGGCCCCGTGACGGACCGGCCGGCGGGAGCCGGGCGCTCTCCGGCGGGATTGCGGTCGTCGCGGCGGCGGCCGCGCGCGAGCCGGAACGACCCGAGCGGAGGCGTCGGAGCCGTTCCCTCCCTGCCTCGCCCTCGACGACGGGGGCGAGGCAGGGGGGAGGCGCGGGGATGACCGGTGGCTCCGGTGCCTGTATCCCCCGCGCCCGTAACGAGGAGGGTCGTGTTGATGACCGACGCCGGCCGCCTGCTCCCGCCGCTCGCCGATCCCAGCCTGCCGCCCGGTGTCCGCGCGCGCTTCGTCGAGGACATCAACGGGCTGCGGATGCATCTGCTGGAGGCCGGGCACGACACGCCCGGCCGGCCCTGCCTGCTGCTGCTGCACGGTTTCCCGGAGCTGGCCTATTCCTGGCGCAAGGTGATGCCGGCGCTCGCCGCCGCCGGCTACCACGTCGTCGCCCCCGACCAGCGCGGCTACGGCCGCACGACCGGCTGGGACGCCGACTACGACGCCGACCTCGCGCCCTTCCGCATGCTCAATCTGGTGCGCGACGCGCTGGGGCTGGTGTTCGCGCTCGGCCGCCGCGAGGTCGCCGCGGTGGTGGGACACGACTTCGGCGCCTCGGTCGCCGCCTGGTGCGCCCTGGTGCGCCCCGACGTGTTCCGCGCCGTCGCGCTGATGAGCGCGCCCTTCGCCGGCCCGCCCGCGATCCCCTTCGGGGAGGCGCGCGGCGCGCCGCCCGGCCCGGACATCCATGCCGCGCTCGCCGCGCTGCCGCGCCCGCGCAAGCACTACCAGTGGTACTATGCGACGCGCGAAGCCAACGAGGACATGTGGCGCTGCCCGCAGGGCGTGCACGCCTTCCTGCGCGCCTACTTCCACCACAAGAGCGCCGACTGGCCGGGCAACCGCCCCTTCCGCCTCGCCGGCTGGACCGCGGAGGCGCTGGCGCAGATGCCGACCTACTACATCATGGACCTGCACGAGGGCATGGCGGCGACGGTGGCGCGCGAGATGCCCTCGGCGGAGCAGATCGCCGCCTGCCGCTGGCTGCCGGAGGCGGAGCTCGCGGTCTATGCCGGCGAATACGCCCGCACCGGCTTCCAGGGCGGGCTCAACTGGTACCGCTGCCGCACCAGCGGCCGCTTCAACGGCGAGCTGGAGGTGTTCTCCGGCCGCACCGTCGACGTGCCGTCGCTCTTCGTCGCCGGGCGCAGCGACTGGGGCATCCATCAGGTCCCCGGCGCGATCGAGCGCATGCAGGAGAGCGCCTGCACGCGCATGCTCGGCTGCCACCTCGTCGAGGGCGCCGGCCACTGGGTGCAGCAGGAGCGGCCGGAGGCGGTGACGGCGCTGCTGCTGCGCTTCCTGCGCGAGGCGGCGGGCGCGGCGCCGTCCTGACCAACCTCGACCGGGCGAGAGCTGCCGGCGTCCGTCGGGGCGGTCCGGCAGGGGCTTGGCGGGAGCCGTGCCGGCGCCCGAGGGGGCCGGGCGACCTCCTCGCGACGGTGGCCGGCAGGGGAATGGCGCGGGCGCGCCGGCGGCTCCGCGCCGCCGGGGCAGATCGCGGACGGCTGGAAACGGCCGGCAGCGTGGATCTGCTCGGCCAACAACGAGCGGGAGCCGTTGCACGAGCACGGCCGGGCGAAAACGGACCCGGCGGCCGCGGGGGGGTGGAGCGGCCGGCCTCCCGGCCGCGCACCCCGACGCCCGCACGGCCACCCGCGCCGTGGTGCTGCGCGAAGGGCCCGCCAGGCCCGGATGCCGGGGCGCGCCGGCCCGCGACCTCGTCGAGCGGCCCTCCTCGCCGGCCGCCGCCACCCGATCGGACACGAACCGACCCGGCTTCCGGCGGCATCGCGGCCCGTCACGCCGCCGACGCCACCTCGCGCGCCAGGGCGATGAGGGTCCGGCGCAGCCAGGCATGCCCGGGGTCCGCCTCGAAACGCCGGTGGAAGACCAGCGACAGCCGCGTGTGGCGGATCGCCACCGGCGGCGCGCGGACGACCAGCCCGTGCGCGCGCGCCATCTCGCGGGCCAGCCGGGCGGAGAGCGTGATGATCATGTCCGTGCGCGCCAGGATCCCCGGCACCCCGGCGAGATGCGCCACCACCGCGCCCAGGCGTCGCGGGTGGCCTGCCTCCGCCAGCGGCCCGTCCAGCGCGCCGTCGCGCGAGCCGTTCGGCGAATGCAGGAGATGCGGCACGGAGACGAAGCGCGCGGGCGTCATCTCGCCCTCCGCCAGCGGATGGCCCGCGCGCATCACCGTCAGGAACTCCTCCGGCAGCAGCCTGACGCGGGTGTAGATCGCCGGCGGCTCCGGCAGCACCGCCACCGCGAGCTGCGCCTCGCTCCGCTCGAGCAGGTCCTGCCAGTTGGTGCGGTCGGCGTGGCGGATGGCGAGCAGGCAGCCCGGCGCCCGGCGCGCCATCGCCTCCAGCAGCGGCGGCGCCAGCACCGCCTCCGCATACTCGCTGAAGGCGACCGGGAAGACGCGGTCCGAGGTCGCGGGATCGAAGGGCGCGTGCACGGCGAGCGTCTCGCGCAGCCGGTCGAGCACCTCGGCCACCGGCCCGGCCAGCGCGGCGGCGAGCTCGGTCGGCTCCACCCCGCCCGGGCGGCGCAGGAACAGCTCGTCGCCGAGCGCCTGGCGCAGCCGGTTCAGCGCGTTGGAGACGGCGGGCTGCGACAGGTGCAGCCGCCTCGCCGCGCGCGTGACGTGCCGCTCGCGCGCCACGGCGTCGAACACGCGGAGAAGGTTCAGGTCGAGGGAGTCGAGGTCGGCCATGCGGCGGTCGCGGGGGTTCCGCGGCTCCATTCAGGGCGGTGATGATGGCCGTTGCGGATCGCCGTTGGAAGGGCCGGATGCGCCGCGCGATTCTCGCCCGCGACCGGCGGCGATCCCGGCCGCCGATTGATGCGGAGACACCCCATGCCCGACACGCGGACCACCGCCCCCTACGCCGCCCTGCTCCTGCGCGTCAGTCTCGGCCTTGCCTTCCTCGCCCACGGCGCGGTGCTCAAGCTCGGCACCTTCGGGCTGGCCGGAACGATGGGCTACTTCGGCTCCATCGGCTATCCGCCGGTCTTCGGCGCCATCGTCGCCGTCGCCGAGGTCGCCGCCGGTCTCGCGCTGCTCGCCGGCCTCTGGGTGCGTGCGGCGAGCCTGCTCGCGCTGCCGATCCTGATCGGCGCGACGATCGAGCATCTGCCCAATGGCTGGGTGTTCAGCGCGCCGGGCGGCGGCTGGGAGTTCCCGGCGCTGTGGACCGTGCTGCTGCTGGTCCAGGCCGGGCTCGGCGCCGGGGCCTACGCGGTTGACCCGGGGCGGCTCGTCGGCCGCGCCACACCGCGCTCCGCGGCGGCCTGACCCGCCGCGCCGCCTGCGCCGGTGTGCGCCCCCCTCGCCGGACCACGTTGACCTCCGTCTCCCGGCCGCGGAGGATCGGCCCGCGGCGCGGCAGGCAACGGGGAATGCGCACCTCATGACGATCCGGCGCCGGATGCGGGCCACCGCTGCGCCATCCGGCCGTGGCGCGCAGGGGCGCCGGCGAACGGCCCTCCCTCGGCGGCCGGCGCGACAGCGCCGGACCGCAGACGGCGCGCCGCGCGGCGCATCGGCCGCCGGCGGCCGGACCGCGGCGGCGTGCTCCGCCCCGCCGGGACCGGCGGAAGGCTGACCGGGCGTGACCGTCCCCGCTCCGGGCCCGGGGCGATGAGGCGCGGGCGCCCTCCCTCCCCGGCGGCGTCGGTCGCCCTGGTCGGCCTCGCGGTGGCGGTGATCGGGGCGTCGACCACCCTCCCGATGCCGCTCTTTCCCCTCTACGCGGCGCGCGACGGGCAGGGCGCCGCGATGCTCGCCCTCGCCTTCGTCTGCTACGCGGGGGCGCTGATCCTCACCGCCCCGCTGCTCGGCGGGCTGTCGGAGCGGATCGGGCGCAAGCCCTGCGTGCTCGCCGCCGTGGTGTTCGCCGGCCTCGCCACGCTGGCGCTGACGGTCGCGCCCGGCCTCGCGGCGCTCGCGGTCGCGCGCGTCCTCCAGGGGCTCGCGATCGGGCTCGTCGCCGGCGCCGCGACCGCCTGGGCCGCGGAGCTCGCGGCTGGCGCCGAAGGCGCGGCGCGCCGCGCGGCGAGCGTCGTCACGACCGGCACGGCGGGCAGCTTCGCCGCGGGCGGCCTCCTCACCCTCGGCGCCCTCGCCTGGTTGGGCGAGACCGAGCCTCCGATCACCTATCTCCTGCACCTGCTCGCGGCGACGGGCCTCGTCGTCCTCGTCGCCTGGCGCGTGCCCGAGACGCGGCATTGCGCCGGCGGCGCCAGGGTCCCCTGGCTCCGCCTGCCCGGCTTTCCGGCCGGAACCCTGCCCACCACGCTCGCCATCCTGCCCGCCTGGGGCGTGACCGGCACGACCCTGACCAGCGTGCCGATGGCGCTCGCCGAGCGCGGGATGCCGCGCCTCGGGCCGCTCGCGGTCTGCGTCATGATCGCGGTTGGGGTCGCGGCGCAGCGGGCGCTCGGGCGCATGGCGCCGCGCCGCTCCGTGGTCGCGGGCCTCGGCGTGCTCGTCGCGGGCACCGCGCTGGTCGTGCTCGGCACGCTCTCCGGGGCGCTGGCGCCGCTGCTCCTCGGCGGGGCGGCCGTGGGCAGCGCCGCCTACGGCTTCCTCTATCTCGGCGGGCTCGCCGCGGTCGCCCAGGCGGCGCCGGCGGCGGAGCGCGCGAACGCCGCCGCCGGGTACTTCCTTGTCGCCCACCTCGGCTTCGGCCTGCCCCCGCTGCTGGTCGGCTTCGCGGTGGAGCGGCTCGGCGCCGCGCCCGCGCTCGCCGGGCTGTGGGCCGCCGTGGCGGCTACGGCCCTGGCGCTCGCTCGGGCGATCCGGCGCGGCGCCGCGCTGGACTGAGCCGCCCCGGGCGGCATGCCTGCCCGCCGCGCCGATTCATCGGCCGCTCCACGCGCGGGACGCGAGTTCCGCTTTCCGGCCCCGCGAATTCATGCAACTTTTCGGCGAAAATGCGCGAACGCGGCATCCGCTCCGCCCTCTTGCTGATGGCGCTCGGCCTGGCGTCCACGACCGGCGCCCCGGTCGCCGCGGCGCAGCCCGCGCCGAGCTTCGTCGTCACCTTCCCGCAGGGAAGCGCCGAGCTCTCGGAAGATCAGCGCCGGGTCATCGTCGCCGCGGTCGAGCGGTTCCGGACCGCCTGCCGCGGCTGCACCCAGATCGAGGTGATCGGCCACGCCTCGTCCACCGAATCGCCTGGCGCTGCCGTCGCGCTCAGCCATCAGCGCGCGGAGGAGGTGGCGGCCGACCTGATCATCGAGGGCGTGGGCATCGACCAGATCCTGGTCCGCGCCGTCGGGGCCGGCGCGCCGGCCGTGCCGCACCCGAAGGACGACGAGGAGGACGCGCGCAACCGGCGCGTCGTCCTGCTGCTGCGCTGACCGCGCGGCGGCGGACGCGCATCCGAGACGGCGGCTCAGCCGAAGGGCCAGTCGTGCGGGTCCGCCGCGCCGCGCGGATCGGCGAAGTGGAATGCGGATTCGAGGGCGACCCGGCCGGCGAGGAAGTCGTCGAGCCACGCATCCGCGGCCCGGCTCTCGGCGTCGAGGGCCGCGGCCAGCGCGGCAAGGTCCGCTGGCAGACCCCGATCGGGCGGCGTGGGGTGGGGCGGGCCATGGCCAGTCGGATGGTCCGGCGCCCGCCCCGGCGGATCGGCCGGGCGTGACGGGACCCTCCCCGGGCCTTCTTGGCCCTCGCCAGAGGCGGCGGCATTGCATGCCGCGGGGAGGTCCGCCTCGGCCGCGCCGGGAGCGGGGGTGTCGGCGCTCCGTGGCGGCGCGGTTGTCGGCCCGCGCTCCGCCTCGCGATCGGCCGGCCGAGAGCCGGAACCGTTGGGGAGGGGGGCGGAAGGTTCGTCTCGTCCGACGTCGTTCCAGGCCGCATGCGTGGCGGCGGGCGCCGACGGACGGTCGGGGACCGTTGGGGCGGCCGCATCGGGCCCGGCGTCGCCGGGCCGCGGGCCGAGCGCGTCGGGGCTTCCGGGCCGTGCCATCCCGGGTGGGCCCGCGACCAGGACCTCCTCGGGCGCCGCCGGAACGCCGGCCCGGCCGGTGCGGCTCGCGTCGGGATCGCCCGCCCGGGGAAGCCAGAGCCAGGCGTCGGCGCTGTCGTCCTCCTCCTTTCGCTCGCGCGGCATCGGCACGGGCATCGGCATCGCTCTCGCGTCCAAGGTCGGGGCGGCACCACCACCGCCGCTCGGTCGGCCTGCCGCGGCCGGCGTGGGGGGTGCCGGCGCGGCATTCATATTTCGGCAACAATCTCAGGAATGGAGACGATTCGGTCAAGATACATTTTCGCTATTTTAACGAAAAACAACCTTCGGTTGTGGCGCGGTTCGGCCCGCAAGGCCCTGGCATTCCGCCCCGCCCCCGGGCATGAGGAGGCGACCTCTCTTCGCCATACGGCGCGCAAGGACAGGAGGCAGCATGGCCGGAGCACGGCACGGACGCGCGCTGCGCGTCGCGGTTCAGATGGACCCCATCGAGGGCATCGACATCAACGCCGACAGCACCTTCGCCATGATGCTCGAGGCGCAGGCGCGCGGTCACGCGCTGTGGCACTACCTGCCGCGCGACCTCGCGCTCTCCGCCCGTCGCGTCACCGCGCGCGCCCATCCGGTGGAGGTGCGGCGCGAGAAGGGCCGGCACTGGACCTTCGGCCCGCAGCAGGAGCTCGACCTCTCCACCATGGACGTGGTGCTGCTGCGCCAGGATCCGCCCTTCGACATGGCCTACATCACCACCACCCACATCCTGGAGCACATCCATCCGCGGACGCTGGTGGTGAACGACCCGGCGGCCGTGCGCAACGCCCCGGAGAAGCTGTTCGTGACGCACTTCCCGGAGCTGATGCCGCCGACGCTGGTCACCGCCGACCGGCGCGAGATCATGCGCTTCCGCGCGGAGCACGGGGACATCATCCTCAAGCCGCTGTTCGGCAACGGCGGCGCCGGCGTGTTCCACGTGAAGCCGGACGACATGAACCTCAACGCGCTGCTCGAGATGTTCACCCAGCTCTACCGCGAGCCCCTGGTGGTGCAGCGCTACGTCCCCGCGGTGCGCCAGGGCGACAAGCGCATCATCCTGGTGGACGGGGAGGCGCTCGGCGCGATCAACCGCGTCCCGGCGGAGCGCGAGGCGCGCTCCAACATGCATGTCGGCGGGCGGCCGGAGAAGACGACGCTGACCGACCGCGAGCGGGAGATCTGCGCGGCGATCGGACCGGAGCTGAAGAGGCGCGGGCTGATCTTCGTCGGGATCGACGTGATCGGCGGCTACCTCACCGAGATCAACGTGACCAGCCCGACGGGCCTGCAGGAGATCGCGCGCTTCGACGGGGTGAAGCTGGAGGAGCGGATCTGGGACGTGATCGAGGAGAGGGTCGGCGGCACGCGCGCCGCCGCCTGAGCCGTGGCCCGGCGGCCGCCCGCCGGGTCAGGCGCCCCGCCGCCGCGCCACGGCCTCCCACCACGCGCACTCCTCGCGCGCCGGCACGTAGTTGCCCTCCACCACCTGCACCGGCGCGCGCAGCCCCTTCGCGCCGGCGCCGAGGCGCAGTTCCCGCGCCGCCGCGCGCATCGCCTCCGTGCCCCAGCGGCGCTCGTGCCCCCACAGGCTCGGCCCGTCCTCCATCCGCGCCGGCGTCCAGCTTTCGGGGTCGATGCTCCGCCCGCCCCAGCCGTACTCGAACAGGTAGCCGCCCGGGGCGCGCGCGTAGAAGCTCGTCATGAAGTCGTTGGTGTGGCGCCCGAGCGTCGTCGCGACGCGTCCCGGCTCGCTCAGCGCGAGGTCGTAGCCCTGGCCCACGTCGTCGAGGTGGAACAGCTCCACCATGACGTGGTGCAGCCCTGCCTGCCCGGTCTCGATCAGCGCCAGGCTGTGATGGCGGCGATTGACGTGGAGGAAGTACGCCCGGAAGGGGTGCTCGACCCAGTCGCTGACGCGAAAGCCGAGAAGGTCGCGGTAGAAGGGGAGCACGCGCTCCAGCGAGGGCACGTGCAGCACCGCGTGCCCCATCCCGAGCGGGCCGGTGCGGAAGCCGGAGATCGCGCGCCCGGGCACGAAGGGCGCATCGGTCGTTTCCGCGCCATGGAACAGCTCGACGCGGTTGCCGAGAGGGTCCTCGAACTGGATCAGCGCGGCGACGCGCCGCTCGTCGGCGAGGGCGCGCCCGCCCGGGCGCACGCGCAGGCCGGCCGCCTCGAGCTGCGCCGCGATCGCGTCGAGCGCGGCGGCGTCGGCCACCTCCCAGCCGAGGACCCCGAGCCCGTCCGCCTCGTCCTGCGCCACGACCAGGCGCTGGCGCCGGTCGTCCATGCGGAAGGCGAGGCCGGCGCGCGTGCGCTCGGTGAGCTGCATGCCGAGCAACCGCGTCCCGAACGACGCCCAGCCATCGAGATCCCGGGCCCGCAGGCCGACATAGCCGAGCGCCTGCACCGCTGCCGCCATGCTCGCCTCCCGTTGCGCGACCGCGCCGGGGGCGACTCTCGGCCAGGCGCGCCGCGGACGGAAGGGAGAAATCGGATGCCCGGCTGACGCGGGGGGGGGGGTCAGCGCAGCGGGATCTCCACGTGCAGGCCGATGCTCGGCCGCGACGGCGCGACGAACACCGGCGGCGGCGCGGGCGCGACGACCACCGCCGGAGGAGGCGGCGGGACCGCGACCAGCGGAGCGGGAGCGACCGCGACGGGCGGGCGCGGCGCCACGAAGACCGGCGGCGGTGGCGCGACCACCACGGCCGGGCCGCCGCACCACTCGCCCTTGCGCCAGCCGCGCCCGCAGGGCGGCGTCGCCTCTGCCGGCGGCGGAAACAGGGCCGCGCCCGCGACCAGGGCGCCGGCGGCAACGGGCAGGAGGCGAGCAGGGCTCATCGCGTGCGCTCCGGGCTCGCGGGGCTGTCGAGTGCGGACAACCGCCGCGCGACCGCATCCTGGCGCGGTTCCCGCCGGACGCGCAAGCCCGATGGCATGCAATCAGGCGCCGGCCAGCGCCTCCCGCACCGGCCACACCTCCAGGCCCAGCGCTTCCGCCACCGCCGGGTGGGTGATCCGGCCGGCATGCACGTTCACGCCCGCCGCGAGATGCGGGTTCTCCGCGCAGGCCCGCCTCCAGCCCTTGTCGGCGAGTTGCAGCGTGAAGGGCAGCGTCGCGTTGTTCAGCGCCACCGCCGAGGTGCGCGCCACCGCACCCGGCATGTTGGTCACGCAGTAGTGCACCACGCCGTCCACCACGTAGGTCGGGTCGGCATGAGTCGTCGGGCGCGAGGTCTCGCAGCACCCGCCCTGGTCGATCGCGACGTCCACCACCACGCTGCCCGGCCGCATGCGCCGTACCATGTCGCGCGTGACCAGCTTCGGCGCCGCCGCGCCCGGCACCAGCACGGCGCCGACCACCAGGTCGGCCTCCAGCACCGCCTCCTCGATCGAATCGTAGGTGGCGAACAGCGTGTCCACCGCGCCGTTGAACTCGCGGTCCAGCGCGTCCATCACGCGATTGGACTTGTCGAGCACGGTCACCCGCGCCCGCATCCCGTGCGCGATCCGAGCGGCGTTCGAGCCCACGACGCCGCCGCCGATGATGGCGACCTTCGCCGCCGGCACGCCGGGGACGCCGGAGAGCAGGATGCCCGCCCCGCCGGCCTCCTTCTCCAGGCAGCGAGCGCCGACCTGGATCGCCATGCGCCCGGCGACCTCGCTCATCGGCGCGAGCAGCGGCAGGCCGCCCTGCGCGTCGGTCACCGTCTCGTAGGCGATCGCGGTGCAGCCGCTCGCCATCAGGCCCCTGGCCTGCTCCGGGTCGGGCGCGAGGTGGAGATAGGTGAACAGCACCTGTCCGGCACGGAGCCGCGCCCATTCGTGGGGCTGCGGCTCCTTCACCTTCACGATCAGCTCGGCCCGCGCGAACACCTCCGCCGCGTCGGCGGCGATCGCGGCGCCCGCCGCGCGGTAGGCCTCGTCGGGAAAGCCGATCGCCGCGCCGGCGCCGGTCTCGACCAGCACCTCGTGCCCGTGGGCCGCGAGCTCGCGCACGGAGGCGGGGACGAGGCCCACGCGATACTCGTGCACCTTGACCTCCTTCGGCACGCCGACGCGCATCGGATCCCCTCCGCCTGGGTTGTGACGGTACTGACATGGGGTGGCCCGGTCGCCCGCCCAATGGCCGCGTGACGCCGCCCCGCACTGCCCCTATCGTCCCGCGCGCCATCCTCGAGGGGAAGCGTCGCATGGCAGACGGGCCGCTCTCCGGCATTCGCGTGATCGAGATCGGCCAGGCGCTCGCCGGCCCCTTCGCCGGGGTGATCCTCGCCGAGATGGGCGCCGAGGTCGTCAAGGTCGAGAAGCCCGAGGGCGGCGACGACGCGCGGCAGTGGGGCCCGCCCTTCGTCGAGGGGGACGCCGTCACCTTCCGCGCCCTCAACCGCGGCAAGCGCTCCGTCACGCTCGATCTGAAGCGGGCCGAGGACGTCGCCGCGCTGAAGGCGCTGGCGCGCGACGGGGCCGACATCCTGATCCAGAACCTCCGCCCCGGTGTGGCGGAGGCGCTCGGCATCGGGCCGGAGGCGCTGCTCGCCGAGAACCCGCGGCTGATCTACTGCTCGATCTGGGCCTTCGGCCATCGCGGGCCGCTGCGCGACGCCCCGGGCTTCGACCCGCTGCTGCAGGCCTATGGCGGGGTGATGACGCTGACCGGGCGGCCGGAGGACCCGCCCACCTTCTGCGCCCCGCCGCTGAACGACAAGGCGAGCGCGATGTGGTGCGTGATCGGCGCGCTGGCCGCGCTGCAGCGGCGGCAGGCGACCGGCAGGGGCGGCGTGATCGACACCTCGCTGTTCGAGGCCGCGGTGAGCTGGGTGGACACGCCGCTCAACCAGTACGCCGCCACCGGCCGCCCGCCGCGGCGCCACGGCACGGCGAGCGCCATCCTCGTGCCCTACCAGGTGTTCGAGACCGCGGACCGGCCGATGGTGATCGCGGTGGGCAACGACCGCCTGTTCGCGAAGTGCGCCGAGGCGCTCGGCCATCCCGGGTGGGCGCGCGATCCGCGCTTCGCCAGGGGACCCGACCGCGCCGCGCACCGCGAGGCGCTGATCGCGCTGATGGTGCCGGTGCTGCGGGCGCGGACGCGGGCCGAGTGGATCGCGCGGCTCGCGGCGGCGGGCGTGCCGTGCGGCCCGGTGAACGACATCCCGGCGCTTGCCGCGAGCGAGCAGCTCGCCGCGATGGACATGATGCGCCGCCTGCCGGGCAGCGGCATGCAGGTGGTCGGCTTGCCGCTCTCCTTCGAGCGGCGGCGGCCGCATCCGCGCGGCGACTCGCCGCGGCTCGGCGAACACACCGCCGAGGTGCTCGGCCGCGCCGGCGCGCGGAGCGGGGCGCCCGGGGGCGGCTCCGGCGCCCCGCCCCCGCCGGGCCCGACCTAGCGGCGCAGCGCGTAGCGCCCCGGGCCGATCGCCGCCAGGACGATCATCCCGCCGATCATCGCGAGGTTCTTCCAGAAGCTCGCGAGCTGGGGGAACCATTGCGCGCCCTCGAACTCCCAGAAGCGGTGCGCGATGAGGGTCGCGGCGGCCACGAACAGGATCAGCCCGACCAGCGCCTGCCGGGCCCAGAGGCCGAGGATCACGAGCACGGGCAGCACCAGCTCGATCGCGATCACCAGCGCCGCGGCGAGGGCGGGGAGCGGAAGCCCGTAGCGCTCCATCATCGCGACCGTGCCGCCCCAGCCCGCGAGCTTCAGGTAGCCGGTGATCGGGAAGATGGCGACGACCAGCACGCGCCCGATCAGCAGCGCGAGGTCCGGGTTCCGGGCCGACGCGGCGCGCTGATCCCGGCCGTAGGCGGCGGAGGTGGATTCGGACGGCGGCATGTTTCCCTTCCTCCCCTGGCGTGCCGTCGCGAGCGGCCGATGGCGGTCCCCGCGGCGGCATCGGACCCGGCCCGCCGGTCGTCCGCAGGGGCCCGCCCGGGCTCCCGTGGCAGCGCTAGCGCGGCGGCAGGACGATGAACGCCACCGCGGCGACCAGGCAGGCCATGGCGGCGAAGTAGTTCCAGCGCAGCGTCTCGCCAAGCCACCAGACGCTGAAGGCGCCGAACACCGCCAGGGTGATCACCTCCTGCATGATCTTGAGCTGCTGGCCGGTGTAGGCGCCGGCCAGGTAGCCGATGCGGTTGGCCGGCACGGCGAGGCAGTACTCCAGCAGCGCGATGGACCAGGAGACGAGGATCGCGAGCCAGAGCGGCCAGTCCGGCCGCCGCAGATGGCCGTACCAGGCGAAGGTCATGAGCAGGTTGGAGCCGATCAGCAGCAGCGGCGGCCAGAGATGGGCGGGGGTCATGTGGGGCGGATGGCCTCGTCGGCGGGGGCGGCGGCCGCGGCCGGCGCGCGCGCAGCGGCGGGCGGCGGCAGGCGCGCGAGCAGCCAGAGCATGATCGCCATCGCCGGGAGCGCCGCCGCGGTGGTGATCAGGAAGAAGTCCGCCCAGCCCAGCCCCAGCCGCTCCACCAGCCAGCCCGAGGCGGCGCCGGCGGTGCGCAGCGGAATCGTCGCGAGCGAGGAGAGCAGCGCATACTGCGTCGCCGTGAAGGCGCGGTTCGTCAGGCCGGAGAGGTAGGCGACGAAGGCGGCGTCGGCCATGCCGTCGGTGAAGTTCTCGATGCCGACCTGCGCCCAGAGCATGGCGACGTCGTGCCCCGCATGGGCGAGCGCGACGTACATCAGGTTCGACAGCATCTGGCCGAGCCCGGTCAGCACCAGCGCCCGCCCGACGCCGATCCGCGCCACCACCCAGCCGCCCGCCAGCGCCCCGCCGAGCAGCGCGACGAGGCCGAAGACGCTGCCGACCGTGGCCACCTCCTCCCGCGAGAAGCCGAGCTGGCGGTAGAAGGGGATGGTCATCGTCCCGGCCATCGCCTCGCCCAGCTTGAACAGCCCGACGAAGAGGAGGATGGCGAGCCAGGAGGGTCGCCGCACGAAGTCGGCGAAGGGCTCGACCACGGCGGCGCGCAATCGCGCCCGCCAGCCGGCCGTGCCGCGCGTCGCCTCGCCGCCGGAGGGGGCGGCCGGCTCGCGCCCCGCCAGCACGGCGAGGACGCCGACGCCGATCAGCGCGGCGGCGTAGGCGAAGGCGCCGGCCCAGCCGATCGCGCCGACCAGCAGCAGCGTCCCGGCGCCGCTCGCCAGCAGCGCGGCGCGGTAGCCCCAGATGTAGCAGGCGAGCCCATAGCCCTGCTCGCGCTCCTCCAGGATCTCGATGCGGTAGGCGTCCACCACGATGTCCTGGCTGGCCGAGAGGAAGGCGACCACGACCGCGCAGGCCGCCGTGGCGAGCGGCGCCGCCGCCGGATCGGTCAGCCCGGTCGCGAGGATCGCGGCGGCGAGGCAGGGCTGGATCAGCAGCAGCCAGCCCCGGCGCCGGCCGAACCGCAGGAGGCCGGGCGGCGGCCGCACCTCGTCGAGCAGCGGCGACCAGAGGAACTTGAAGGAGTACGACCAGGCGATCAGGGCGGTGAGCCCGATCTCGGTCAGCGACAGCCCCGCCTCGGTGAACCACTGGCGCAGCACCACGCCGGCCACCAGCGGCAGCGGCACGCCGGCCGAGAAGCCGAGGGCGAGGAGGACCAGGAAGCGACGGTCGGCGAGAAGGAGCCGCCGGCGCCGCGGCGCGGCCCCGGCGGGCGTTGGCGGAACGGCTCGGGAATCGCCCCTGGCGGCGCCGGGCGCGGCGGAGTCGCGCATGCCGATTCGGGCTAGCAGAGGATGCCGCGCGGCGCCATGCCGATCGGCACGCGGCAGCGGAAACGGCGGGGGAAGCGTCCCGGGCGTGGGGCGGCGGCCCGCCGTCCGGTCGGCCGCGGCCCGCCGGCGGCGCCGCGCGGCCCGGTTCGCGCCGCGGCGCCCCCGCCCCGCGCTTGCGCGGCGCGGCGGCGCCTGCGCAGACTGCGGCTGCCGAATCCGGCCGCAGGGAAAGGCCCGCAACAGGGGAGACCGGCATGGACATCGTCGCGCGCGCGAAGGGGATGATCCTGAACCCCCGCGAGGAATGGGCGACGGTCGCGGGCGAGAGCGCCGACACGAGGTCGCTGCTCCTCGGCTATGCCGCGCCGCTGGCCGCGATCCCGGCGGTGGCGGGGTTCCTCGTCACGCTGGCCCTGCTCGGCGGACGCGGCATCGCCGGCGTGCTGTTCTCCTCCCTCGTCGGCTACGTGCTCGGGCTGGTCGGCGTCTACGTCGTCGCCAAGATCGTCGAGGCACTGGCGCCGCGCTTCGGCGGCACGGCGGACGAGCCGACGGCGATGAAGCTGGTCGTCTACGCCGCCACCGCCTCCTGGGTCTTCGGGGCGGCGGTGATCGTCCCGCTGATCGGCTGGATCGTCGCCCTGATCGGCGCGCTCTACAGCCTCTATCTCTTCTACCTCGGCACCGCGCCGGTGGCGCGCGTGCCGGAGGGCCAGGCGGTGGTGTTCACCGCCGCGGTCGTCGTGGTCGCGATCGTGGTGAACATCCTCATCGCCATCGTGGTGGGGCTGTTCCTCTGACCGGTCGGCGCGGCCCGCTCAGGTCCCGGCGAGGCGATACAGGGTCAGGGCCAGCCAGCGTCCCCGCGTCGGGTTGAGTCCGGCGACCGAGCCGAGCTCCGCCAGCTCGAGGCCGAGCGCGGCGGCGGCGTCACGGAACGCCGCCTCGTCGCGGTCGCCGACCGCGACGACCCGGGCGCCGCCCTGCGCCTCCCCCTCGGCGAGGAACCGCGCGGCCGCCGCGCCGTCGCGCAGCAGCCGCGTGCGCGTGCCGACGGCGAAGACGAGGGAGGGCTCGTGGAAGCCCACGATCCCGAACGCCTCGGCCGGCGGGCCGCCACCGGGGGCGGCGCGCAGCGCGGCCGCCACGCGCGGCGCGATCCAGATCGGCTCCAGCCGCGGCAGCACGCCCTCGAGCACGACGGCGTAGAGCGGCACGGCGAGGCCCGCGGCGGCGAGCCCGGCACGGTCCCAGCGCGGCCGCGCGGGGGCGGCGGCCTCCCCCTCGCCCTTCCGCGCGCGCGCCGCGAAGGCGCCCCAGACCAGCACCCCGGCCGCGGGGAGGGCGAGCAGCGCCACGGGCTCCACGCCGCCGGTCAGGGCGTAGGTCAGCGCCGGCGCGAGCAGCGCGAGGGCAAGCGCGACGGCGACGAAGCCGGCGTCGGCGAGCCAGGCGAGCCAGCGGGGTGGGCGCGCGCGCAGCGGGTCCGTCGCCCAGGCGCCGGCGAGCAGCATCAGCGCGGGGAAGGCGGGCAGGGTGTAGTGCGGCAGCTTGGTCGCCACCGCCTCGAACAGCAGCCAGACCGGCACGATCCAGGCGAGAAGGAAGCGCGTCGCGGGGCGGGCGCGCGCATGCCAGGCGCCGGGCAGCGCCCGCAGCACCACCCAGCCCGCGGGAAAGGCGGCGATGCCGAAGGTGAGCAGGTAGTAGCCGGGCGGGCCCCAGTGGCTCTCCTCGCCGCTGCCGACCTTGGCGAGCATGTCGCCGCCGACCGCCTCGGCGAAGAAGCGGCCGTCGGTCGCGATGCCGATGGCGACGAACCAGGGCGCCGCGGCGAGCAGCATGAGCGGCGCGCCCCAGCCGGGCCGGAGCGCGCGGAGCCAGGGCGCGCCGCGGTCCGCCACCGCCAGGGTGATGCCGGCGAGCAGCGGCACCATCGGCGCCACCGGCCCCTTGAGCAGGATGCCGAGGCCGAGCGCCAGCCAGAACCCCGCCGCCTCGGGCGCGCCGAACGCCTCGGGACGGAGATACGCCCGTCCGAACAGCCCCATCGCGACCACGACGCTCGCGAGCAGCGCCGCATCGGTCTTGGCGATGTGCGTTTCCGCCGCCAGCACGAGGCAGGAGGCGAGCAGCGCCGCCCCGAGGAAGGCCGCCCGCCGTCCCACCAGAGCGCGCCCGAAGTGGTGGGTCGCCAGCACCGCGAGCAGCGCGCCGAGCAGCGAGGGGAGGCGATAGGGCCAGATGGCGTCGCGCGTGGCGAGGCCGAGCGCCTCGGCCGCATGCACGGAGGCGGCCTGGGCCCAGTGGATGCCGGCCGGCTTCTTGTTGCGCTCCACCTCGCCGAACCGGATGCGGACGTAGTCGCCGGTCTCGACCATCTGGCGCGTGGCCTGGGCGAAGCGGCTCTCGTCCCGGTCGGTCGGCGGCAGGGTGAAGAAGCCCGGCAGCCAGAGCGCGAGGCAGAGCAGCACGAGGCAGAGCCGCGGCCGGCGCTCCGTCGCGTGCGCGAGGGGATGCGAGGGCGGCCCGGCCTCGCCCGGGGCGCCCGCGGCGGGACTCCGCTGCAGCATGGGGCGGGGCCTCTAGCATGGCGCGGCGCCGGGGGCCATGTTCCGCGGCCTGTCCATGCCCCTGTCCCCCCGCGCCGGCCCGCCCGGCCTGCCGACCCGTCGCGCCGCCCTGGCGCTGCTCGAGGCCGTGCTCGGGCGCCATCGCCCGCTCGAGGAGGCGCTCGACGCGCTGCCCGCCGGACTCGACCCGCGCGACCGGGCGGCGGCGCACCGCATCGCCTCGGCGGTGCTGCGCCGGCTGGGTTCGCTCGACGCCGTGGTCGAGCCGTTCCTGCGGCGCGAGCCGCCAGCCGCGGTGCGCCACGCGCTGCGCATCGGCGCGGCGGAACTGCTGTTGCTCGGCACGCCGGCGCACGCCGCCGTGGCGTCGGCGGTGGCCCTGGTGCCGCGGCCGTTCGCCGGACTGGTCAACGCCGTGCTGCGCCGGATCGCGGAGCAGGGACCGGCAGCGCTGGAGGGCCTCGATGCCGAGCGCCTCGACACGCCCCCCTGGCTGTGGAGCGCCTGGCATGCGGCCTACGGGCCGGAGGTGGCGCGTGCCATCGCCGCGGCGCACCGCGTGCCGGCACCGCTCGACCTGACGCCGGCGCGTCCCGACGCCGCGCCACCCGAGGGGGCGGAGGTGCTGCCGACGGGCACCTGGCGCCTCCCGCCGGGGACGCGGGCGACGGAACTGCCCGGCTTCGCCGAGGGCGCGTTCTGGGTGCAGGACGCGGCCGCGGCACTGCCGGCGCGCCTGCTCGCGCCCCGCCCCGGCGAGCGGGTGGCCGATCTCTGCGCCGCGCCGGGCGGCAAGACGGCGCAGCTCGCCGCCGCCGGCGCGGCGGTGACCGCCGTGGAACGCGACCCGAGGCGCGCGGCGCGGCTGCGCGAGAACCTGGCGCGGCTGCGCCTGCCCGCCGAGGTGGTGGAGGCGGACGCGACGCGCTGGGGCGAGGACGGCGCCTTCGACGCCGTGCTGCTCGACGCGCCCTGCACCGCGACGGGCACCATCCGCCGCCATCCCGACGTGGCGCATCTCAAGCGCCCGCGCGACGTGGCGAGTGCCGCGGAGGCGCAGGCGCGACTGCTCGCCAACGCGGCGCGGCTGGTGCGGCCGGGCGGGCGGCTGGTCTTCGCCACCTGCTCGCTGCAGCCGGAGGAGGGCGAGGCGCACCTCGAAGGTGCGGTGGCGCTCGGGCTCCGGCTCGATCCGGTGCGCGCCGGGGAGGTGCCCGGACTGGCCGAGGCCGTGACGCCGGGCGGGTGGCTGCGCACGCGGCCCGATCTCTGGGCCGCGCGGGGCGGGCTCGACGGGTTCTTCGTGGCGCGCTTCGCGCGGCCGCCGGGCCCCGGCTGATTCGCGACCGTGTCGGCCGGCGCCGTCGCCGTTCCTGCGCCGACGCCCCGTCGTCCGGGTTCCGCCTCGCCGTGGTCCCCGGCCCTGGCGGAACAGCGGCTGATGGCGGACACGTCGGGTCGCGTGCGCCGGGTGGAGAACGGCGGCAACGGCGTGATCGAGATCGCCTGCGGCCGCCGGGCGGGCCGGTCGCGCCGGACCGGCTGGCATGCTGCCGCCCCACGAGGACCAGGCCGGGCGGGTCGTGCAAGGGATCGGCGCCCTGGGTCCGCGGGATCGGGAAGCCGGCGGGGTTCTTGGAACGCCGGATGCCGGGGTGCGGCGCCGGGGTCAGCCCGTGTGCATTTCCTGCAGCGACTGCTCGAGCTCGCTGAAGCTCGGCATGTAGGCGCTCGGTGCCATCTTGCGTCCGGTCTCGACGGAGACCTGCGGGGCGTTGCCGTGCAGGTGGGCGACGAGCACGGCGCGGATCACCTCGTAGTACTGCGACTCCTCCTCGACCACGGCCTTGAGCCGCGCGGCGAGGGGGCCCATCAGGCCGTAGGCCAGCAGCACCCCGAGGAAGGTGCCGACCAGCGCGCCGCCGATCATCCGGCCGAGCACCGCGGGCGGCTGGTCGATCGCGGCCATGGTCTTGATCACGCCGAGCACCGCGGCGACGATGCCGAGCGCGGGCAGGGCATCGGCGATCGCCTGCATGGCGCGGCTCGGGTGCAGTTCCTCCTCCTTGATCTTCCTGAGCTCGCGCGCCATCACGTCCTCGATCTGGTGCGGGTCGTCGGCGTGCATGCCGACCATGCGCAGGTAGTCGCAGATCAGCGCGACCGCGTGGTGGTCGGCGACGATCCGGGGAAAGCGGGCGAAGGCCGGACTCTCCCGAGGATTCTCGATGTGCGGCTCGAGGCCCAGCGGACCTTTGGTCTGCGCGAGGCGCACGAGCCAGTAGAGCAGGCTGAGCAGGTCGACGTAGTCCGTCTTGCCATAGCGCCCCCCCTGGACGACCTTGCGGAGCCCGAGGAGGCTGCGCCTCAGCTCGACGAGCGGGTTGGCCATGAGGAAGGCGCCGAACGCGGCGCCGACGATGATCATCAGCTCGAAGGGCAGGGCCCGGAGGATGATCTCGAGATTGCCGCCGGCGGCGATGTAGCCGCCGAACACCATCGCCAGCACGACGCCGAAGCCGGCAAGCCCGATCATCGTGCCGTGCCCGTCCGAGGCTCCGTGTCCGGACGCGCGGGCGTCGCGGCGAGGCTGGGCGGCGCGGCGTCGGGCGGCACCATCCGCAGCAGCGTCACCGAGACCCGCCGGTTGGCCGCCGCGGTCGGCTGCTCGGGGAGCAGCGGCTCGCGCTCGGCATGGCCGGCGACGGAATGGATGCGCGCCCCCGCGATGCCCGCCTCGAGCAGCACCCGCCGCGTGGCGTTGGCGCGCTCCGCGGAGAGGTCCCAGTTGCTGCGCGCGAGCGGGCCCGTGCCGCGGAAGGGCGTGGCGTCGGTGTGGCCGGCGATGCTGATCGCGTTCGGCAGAGCGGCGATCACCGGTACGATCCGCGCGAGCAGCGCCCGCGCCCGCTCGTTCGGCGTGCTGTCGCCGAGCGCGAACATCGGCTGGCGTTCGGCGTCGAGGAGCTGGATGCGCAGGCCCTGCGGCGTCTGCTCGACCAGCAGTTGCCGGGCGAGGTCGGCAAGGGCGGGGTCGTCGCGGACCGCGGTGCGGATCCGTTCCGCGGCGCGCTCGAGCTCCATCGTCTCCCGCCGCGCCAGCTCCGCGCGCAGCGCGGCCTCGCTCTGGGTCCGCAGCACGGCATCGGGAGCGGCCGGCGCCGGCCGCTCCTCGCGGCGCGGCGGCGCGGGGGCGGCGAGGGGAGCGGCGGTCGCCGGCGCCCGCTCCTGCACCTCCTGCGGCGGGACCGGGGGCGGCGCTTCGCCCGGCGCGACCCTGGGCCACGCGGCGGCGCCCTCCCGGGCGCCGTGGGTGCCGCCCTCCTCGCCGGCCTCCGGCGGCAGCGCCGCCAGCCGGTCGGTGCGGCGCGGATCGGTCGTCTCCTCGCCCGGCGGGCCGTCATGCGGCGGCGAGGGACGCGCCGGCGTCTCGCTCTCGTCCTCCTCGACCAGTTCCACGATCGGCTGCGGGCCGGGCGCGACGACGATCGCGCCGGCGGTGCTGGTCATCATCCCGTCGTCATTCGGCGTCAGGCCGCCGAAAGGCCGGCCCGAGCCGGTGGAGGCGCGGCCGAGCGGGTTCTGCGGCGCGAAGAATTCCGCGATCGCCCGCCGCTGCTCCTCCGTCGTCGAGCTGAGCAGCCACATCAGGAGGAAGAAGGCCATCATGGCGGTCACGAAATCGGCATAGGCGACCTTCCAGGCGCCGCCGTGATGCGCGGTCTTGGCGTGGGAGCCCTCCTCGATCCGGCGGACCAGGATGGTGGCGGCCCCGTCCCCGCTGCCCCTCCTGCCCCTGCCGCCGCGTGCCTTGCTCGCCATCCTCGCCATCACCGCATGCGCGCCCGCCGCGCGCCTCGGAGTCCTGGCACGCAATGCTTAAGCGGGCGCTAAGCGCGGGGCCTGGGTGTCGGCGGGACGAGAGGGCGCCCGCGGGAGAGGAATCGCCGCGTTCGCAGGCATCCGCGCCTGGGGAGTGGGCAAGGCCCGGCGTCCCTGGTGTAGGATGCCGCCCCCGGTGGCGTGGCATGGGCCTTGCTGCGCCGCGGCAAGCGCCCGGCCCCGTTGGGAGGACCCCGTCCGATGACACTGCGCCGCAAGCTGCTCTCGGCCTGCCTTGGCCTCCTGCCGGCCCTCGCCCTTGGCGCCGCGCCCGGCGTGGCCCAGGCCCAGGGCACGATCCGCATCGGCATGACCGCGGGCGACATTCCGCTCACCCACGGCCAGCCGGACCAGGGCTTCGAGGGCAACCGATTCACCGGCATTCCGCTCTATGACAGCCTGACCATGTGGGACCTGTCGCGGGCCGATCGCCCCTCGACCGTGATCCCCGGCCTCGCCACCGAGTGGCGGAGCGACCCGAGCGACCGCACGCGCTGGATCTTCACCCTGCGCCGCGGCGTGCGGTTCCACGACGGGTCCGAGTTCAACGCCGACGCCGTGGTGTGGAACGTCCGCAAGGTCCTCGACCGCGAGGCGCCGCACTACGACCCGCGCCAGGTCGGCCTCACCCTCAGCCGCATGCCGACGCTGCGGCGGGCGGAGAGGATCGACGACTACACGGTCGCGCTCTACACCTCCGAGCCGGACAGCCTGCTGCCGATCAACCTCACCAACCTGTTCATGGCAAGCCCCGCGCACTGGGAGCGCCTGCGCGCCGCCGCGCCGAACGCGGAGGCGGCGTGGAACGCCTTCGCCGCCAATCCGTCCGGCACCGGCCCCTTCCGCCTGACGCGCTTCGTCCCGCGCGAGCGGGTGGAGATGGCGCGCTTCGACGGCTACTGGGGCGAGAAGGCGAAGGCCGAGCGCATCATCCTGCTGCCGATCCCGGAGCCGAACGCGCGCACCGCCGCCCTGCTCTCCGGCCAGGTGGACTGGATCGAGGCGCCGGCGCCGGACGCGATCCCGCAGCTCCGCGCGCGGGGGATGCGGATCACCTCCAACGTCCAGCCGCACGTCTGGCCCTGGCAGCCCTGCTTCGCCGAAGGGTCGCCGCTGCGCGACGTGCGCGTGCGCCGGGCGCTGAACCTCGCCATCGACCGCGAGGCGCTGAAGCAGCTCCTCGGCGGCTTCATGGTGGCGCCGGTCGGCAGCTACCCGGAGGGCCACCCCTGGTTCGGCAACCCGAGCTTCCGCATCCGCACCGACAAGGAGGAGGCGCGGCGCCTGCTCGCCGAGGCCGGCTACGGGCCGCAGCGGCCGCTGAACCTGCGGGTGCAGATCTCGACCTCGGGCTCGGGCCAGATGCAGCCGCTGGCGATGAACGAGTTCCTGCAGCAGGACCTGCGCCCGCTCGGCGTGAACGTCGAGTTCGACGTGGTCGAGTGGAACACCCTGATCGTCAACTGGCGGCAGGGCTGCACCCACCCCTCGGCGCGCGGGTCGAACATGATCAACGTATCCTTCTCCTCCATGGATCCGTTCTTCGGCATGATCCGCTTCTGGGACAGCCGCATGGCGCCGCCCGTCTCGAACAACTGGGGCTTCTTCAACGACCCGCGCTTCGACGAGATGAGCCACGCCGTGCGCAACGCCTTCGACCCGCGCGAGCTCGACGCCGCGCTCGCCCGGCTGCACGCGGCCGGCGTGGACGAGGCGCTGTTCGTCTGGATCGCCCACGACGTGGCGCCGCGCGCGATGAGCCCGCGCATCCAGGGCTATATCCAGCCGCAGTCCTGGTTCGTGGATCTGCGCTACCCGCACATCCGGCAGTGATCGCAGCCCCGGGGCGCGTGCCGGCTGCGCTGCGCCTCGGGGTCATCGAGGAATCCGATGATCCGCTACCTGATCCGCCGCGTCCTCTATGCCGTGCCCATCGCGCTCGCCGTGGGCTTCGTCTGCTTCATGCTCGTCCAAATCGCGCCGGGCGACCCGATCAACGCCATCGTCCCGGCCGACGCGCCGGGCGAGGTGGTGGAGCAGGTGCGGCGGGAGTACGGCCTCGACCGGCCGCTGCCGGTGCAGTTCGGCATCTGGCTAATGAAGGTGGTCCAGGGCGACCTCGGCCGGTCGCTGGCGACGGGGCGGACGGTGTGGTCCGACCTCTCCACCGCGATCGGCAACACGCTGATGCTGGCAGTGGCTGCGGCGCTGCTCGGCTTCACGCTGGGCTGCGTCCTCGGCGGGCTGGCGGGCACCTTCCGCGGCTCGCTGCTCGACCGCGTGGCGGTGAGCGCGGCGGTGGCGGGCGTATCGGTGCCGCACTACTGGCTCGGCATGGTGCTCGTGGTGATCTTCTCGGTGCAGCTCAACTGGCTGCCCGCGATGGGCGCGGGACCGGGCGGCTCGTCGGACTGGGCGTGGGACTGGGAGCACCTGCAGCACCTGGTGCTGCCGGCGGTGACGCTCTCGGTGATCCCGATGGGAATCGTGACGCGCACGGTGCGCGGGATCGTGGCCGAGATCATGAACCAGGAATTCGTCGTCGCGCTGCGCGGCAAGGGGCTCACGCGCCGCGGCGTGTTCCTGCACGTGGTCAAGAACGCGGCGCCCAACGCGCTCGCCGTGATGGGACTGCAGCTCGGCTACCTGATGGGCGGCTCGATCCTGGTGGAGACGGTGTTCTCCTGGCCGGGGACGGGGCTGCTGCTCAACGCCGCGATCTTCCAGCGCGACCTGCCGGTGCTGCAGGGGACGATCCTGGTGCTGGCGATGTTCTTCGTGGCGCTGAACCTGGTGGTGGACCTGGTGCAGACGGCGCTCGACCCGCGCATCCGGCGGTCGTGAGGAAGGCGCGCCGATGAGCACGACGACCACCGCCCCCCGCCGCCCCCCCACCGCGGCCGAGGCGGAGCTCGCGGTCCAGGCGAGGCAGGCCCCGGTCCGCTCCCAGGGCTACTGGGCCGGGGTGTGGAAGAGGCTGCGGCGCGATCCGGTGACGATCGCCTGCGCCCTGATCCTGCTGCTGATGGCCCTCGCTATCGTCTTCGCGCCGCTGCTCGCGCCGCACGATCCCTACCAGGGCAGCATGCTGCGGCGCCTGCGCGCGATCGGCACGCCCGGCTACCCGCTCGGCACCGACGAGCTCGGGCGCGACATGCTGACGCGGCTGCTCTACGGCGGGCGCCTCTCCTGGTTCATGGGGATCCTGCCGGTGGCGATCGCCTTCGTGGTCGGCACGGCGCTCGGCGTGCTCGCGGGCTACGCCGGCGGCAAGGTGAACATGGCGATCATGCGCGTGACCGACGTGTTCTACGCCTTCCCCTCGGTGCTGCTGGCGGTGGCGATCTCCGGCGCGCTCGGGGCGGGCATCCTGAACGCGATCCTGGCGCTGACGCTGGTCTTCATCCCGCCGATCATCCGCGTGGCGGAGAGCGTGACGACGGGGGTGCGCAGCCTCGACTTCGTGGACGCGGCGCGGGCGAGCGGGGCCGGCGCCTTCACCGTGGTGCGTGTGCACGTGCTCGGCAACGTGCTCGGCCCGATCTTCGTCTACGCGACCAGCCTGATCAGCGTCAGCATGATCCTGGCGAGCGGCCTCTCCTTCCTCGGCCTCGGCACCAGGCCACCGGAGCCCGAGTGGGGGCTGATGCTGAACACGCTGCGCACGGCGATCTACGTGCAGCCCTGGGTCGCGGTGCTGCCGGGGGCGTGCATCTTCGTCACCTCCATCTGCTTCAACCTGCTGAGCGACGGCCTGCGGCAGGCGATGGACGTGAAGGCGTGAGGCGGGCAGGCGGCGACGGACCCCGGCCGACGGGTGAAGGCCGCGTCCCCGCGCCCGGACCGCGCCCGCCGCGGGTCCCGCTCAGGTGAGCCGGGGACCGAGCCAGGTCCTGAACCCCTCGCGCGCGCCGAGCCGTCCGTACCACGCGTGCAGCGCCGGGAAGTCCGGCATGCCCTCGACCCGCACCTCCTCCCCGAACCAGCGCCGCGCATAGGCGCCGAGCACGATGTCGGCGAGCGTGAACGCGGCGCCTTCCACGTACGGCCCGCCGTGCCTAGCGAGCCGCGCGTCCAGGATCGCCCAGCACTCCGCCGCCGCCTTCATCGCCGCCGCCACCTGCGCCATGTCGCGCTTCTCCGGCGGCGTGCGGACCATGCCCCAGAACAGGTTCCGCTCCGCCGGGCCAAGCGTGGAGAGCTGCCAGTCGAGCCAGCGGTCCACGCTCGCCCGCGCCGCCGGGTCGGCGGGATAGAGCGCGAGCCCCTTCTCCCCGCCATGCCGCATGCAGAGGTAGCGGAGGATCGAGTTCGACTCCCACAGCACGTAGGCGCCGTCCACCAGCGTCGGCACGCGGCCGTTCGGGTTCATCGCGCGGTAGTCCGGGTCGTTCACCCGGCCGAAGGCCATGCCGGCGTCGATGCGTTCGTAGGGCAGGCCGAGTTCGGCGAGGCCCCACAGCACCTTGATGACGTTGATCGAATTCTTGCGGCCCCAGACCGTCAGCATCGCGCGCCCTCCCCGATCGGACGGGGCGAGCCTAGAGCGGATCGCCGGCGCGCGTGAACGTCCATTGCGCGGCGGCGCCGGGGATGCGGCCGGCGGAAGCGCCGTGCGCGGCGCGGTCGGCCATGCCGTCTCGGCAGGTGCCGGCGGCCCGCGCGCGGGGCCGCCCGCGGGCCCGATCCGAACGCCGCGGCGCCGGCGCGGTCGCGGCGCGGGAAGCGCCGCGGCACGACGCATCGCGCGGGATCGTGCCCGTGGCGATGCGTTCCCCGCCCTGCCCGCCACCGGCGGGACGCGGGGCGGGGACGCGTCGGTCCGAACCCGCATGCGCCGTTCGCGGCGAACGGTGCTGCGCGCGCGGCGGGGGAACGCGGCGCCCCGGCGTCACAGCATCTCCAGCGGCCGCTTGCGCTTCGGCGGCGGGAAGGCCTCGTCGAGCTGGGCGAGGTCCTCCGGCGTCAGCGCGATCGCCGCCGCCGCCGCGTTCTCGCGCAGATGCGCGGGATCGGCGGCCTTGGGGATGGCGATCACCCCGCCGGGGGCGCGCAGCGTCCAGGCGAGCGCGATCTGCGCCGGGCTCGCCCCGTGCCGCGCGGCGACCGCGGCGAGGGCGCGGTCGCGCAGCATCCGCCCGCCCTGGCCGAGCGGCGTGTAGGCCATCACCGGCATGCCGCGCGCGCGGCAGAAGGGCAGCAGGTCGAACTCGATGCCGCGCGCCGAGAGGTTGTAGAGCACCTGGTCGGTCGCGCAGCGCGCCAGCGCCGCGGCGCCGAGCTCCTCGAGGTCGGCGAGGTCGAGGTTGCTCACCCCCCAGCGGCGGATCTTGCCCTGGCGCCTGAGCGCCTCGAAGGCCTCGACGGTCTCGGCGAGGGGGGCGGCGCCGCGCCAGTGCAGGAGGTAGAGATCAATGGTCTCCACGCGCAGGCGGCGCAGGCTGCGCTCGCACGCGGCGGGCATGGCGCGGCGCGTGGCGTTGTGCGGATAGACCTTGGAGACGAGGAAGACGCTCTCGCGCGGCCGGCCGGCGATGGCCTCGGCCACGACCTCCTCGGCGCCGCCCTCGCCGTACATCTCGGCGGTGTCTATCAGCGCCAGGCCGAGGTCGAGGCCGAGGCGCAGCGCGTCCGCCTCGGCGCGGCGGTCGGCGCGGCGCTCGCCCATGTGCCAGGTGCCCTGGCCGAGCGCGGGGACCTCGGTCCCGTCGGGCAGTCGCACGGTCTTCATGGCGCGGCGCCTCCGGTTTTCCCTATTCTCGGGATCATGCGCCGATCCGCAACCGCCGCCCGCGCCCGACGCCTGCCGCTGCCCCTGCTGCTCGCGGCGCTGGCCGGGGTTCCGCCGGCCGCCGCGCAGCCGCAGGTGGACGAGACGATCGGCACCTGGCGCCTGCGCTGCGCGGTGGACCGCATGACCGACCGCGCCGAGTGCGTGCTGCGCCACCGCGACTGGGTCGAGCCGCCCTCGCCGGGCCAGGCCGGGCTGGCGCTCGAGGTGCAGAACCGCGGCGGGCGCCTCGTGCCGGTGGTCGCGGCGCGCGACATGCCGCTGGAGGGCGCGGCGCGCGGCATCCTCGCGCTGACCGGCACGGCGCAGCTCCGCTTCCCGCCGAACCCGCACTTCGAGATGCCCTGCGGGCTGGAGGGGCGGTCGCTGGTCTGCGCCCCGCGGCCGGGCGCCGATGCGGCGCGCGCGGCGGAGGAGCTGCCGGGCGCGGCGCGCGTGCTGGTGCGCATGGTGGGCCTCGGCACGGGCGGCGGGCCGCAGACCGAGCCGGCCGAGCTGCCGCTCGCCGGCACGCGCGAGGCGCTGGCGCGGTTCCAGCGCCTCGCCCCCGATCCGCCGCCGCCGCCTCCGCCCCCGGGGGCGGAGGTGGGGGAGCTGCTGGAGCGCCTGCGGCGCCTGTTCGGCAATTGAGGGCGCGCGCGGCGCGGCTCAGAAGCCGACCAGGTCGCCGCCCTTGAGCTTCAGCATCGCCCGCGCCTCCGCCGGCGTCGCGATCTCCAGGCTCAGCTCCTCGAGGATGCGGCGGATCTTCGCCACCTGCTCGGCGTTGGAGGTCGCCTGCCTGCCGCGGCCGATCCAGAGGCTGTCCTCCAGCCCGACGCGGACGTTGCCGCCCATCATGCCGGCCATGGTGCAGAGCGGCATCTGGTGCCGCCCCGCGGCGAGCACGGACCAGACGTAGGCGTCGCCGAACAGCCGGTCCGCCGTCTCCTTCATGAACAGCAGGTTGCGCGGCTCGGCGCCGATGCCGCCGAGGATGCCGAAGATCGTCTGCACGAAGAGCGGCGGCTCCACCACCTTACGGTCGAGCATGTGGGCGAGGTTGTAGAGGTGGCCGACGTCGTAGCACTCGAACTCGAAGCGCGTGCCGTGCGCCTTGCCGAGCCGCTCGACGATCTGCTCGATGTCCTGGAAGGTGTTGCGGAAGATGAAGTTGGTGGTGCCTTCGAGGTAGGGCTTCTCCCAGGCGTGCTTCCACGTCTTCACCCGCGCCGCGCTGGGGGCGATGTTGAAGTTCATCGAGCCCATGTTGAGCGAGCACATCTCCGGCTTCGCCAGCAGCGGGGCGGCGAGGCGCTCGTCCAGGCTCATGCCGAGGCCGCCGCCGGTGGTGATGTTGATCACCGCGTCGGTGGACTGCTTGATCACCGGCAGGAACTGCATGAACACGGCGGGGTCGGGCGTCGGGCGGCCGTCCCTGGGGTCGCGGGCGTGCAGGTGGATGATGGCGGCGCCGGCCTGGGCCGCGGCGATGGACTGCTCGGCGATCTGCTGCGGCGTGATCGGCAGGTGGTCGCTCATCGAGGGCGTGTGGATGGCGCCGGTGACGGCGCAGGTGATGATGACCTTGGACATGGCGGCCTCGCCTCTCCTCCGGGTGAGGGGGGCGATCCTGCCGCGCGCGCCGCGTCGCCGCCAGAGGGGCGCGGCACGCGGGCGCCTGCCCCGCGCCGGCTCGCCCTTGCGGCCCCCGCGCCGGCGGGCGCGGGCGCCCCGCGGCGCGAGGGGGCGGCGCCGGGCCGGACCCGATCACCCGCGCGGTGATCCGCATTGCCTGCGGCGCGCCGCGCGGCGAGGCTCGCGCCCCATGCTGTCCGGCACGGTCTTCGTCCTGGTGCTCGCCGGCGCGGCGCTGCACGCGGCCTGGAACGTCGCGGTGCGCGGCGCGCGCGACCGGCGGCGCGAGGCGGCGCTGGTGGTGGCGGGCGGCGCGGCGCTCGCGGCGCTGGCCCTGCCCTTCCTGCCGCTGCCGCGGGCGGCGGCCTGGCCCTGGCTGCTGGGTTCGGTGGCGCTGCACGTCGTGTATTTCGCGCTGGTGGCGGAGGCCTATGCGCGCGGGGCGGTGGCGCTCGCCTATCCGCTGATGCGCGGCGCGGCGCCGGCGCTCGCCGCGCTCGTCGCCTGGCCGATGTTCGGCGAGGCGCTGCCGGCGGCGGGCTGGCTCGGCGTCGCCGCGGTCTGCGCCGGGGTGCTGCTGCTCGCCCGCAACCGCCGGCACGCGGCGGATGCGGAAGCCCGGGCCGCCGTGGGCGTCGCGCTCGCCAATGCCGGGGTGATCGCCGCCTACACGCTGGTGGACGCGGCGGGCGCGCGCGCCTCCGGCCATGCGGTGGCGTACACGCTGTGGCTGTTCGTGCTGATGGCGGTCCCGACCGTGCCGGTGCTGCTGCGCTTCCGGATCGCGGTGCCGGGCGGGGCGGAGGCGGCGCGGGCGCTCGGCGGCGGGGGGGCGAGCCTCGGCGCCTACGCGCTGGCGCTGTGGGCGATGGCGCAGGCCCCGGTGGCGGCGGTGGCGGCGCTGCGCGAGACCTCGACGCTGTTCGGCCTGGTGCTGGCGCGGCTGGCGCTCGGCGAGCGGCCCGGCGCGGCGGGATGGGCCGGGGCGGCGGCGATCGCGGCGGGCGCGGCGCTGATCCGGCTGGCGTGAGACGCTCCTATCCGCGCCCGCCCGCGGCCAGCGCCCGCAGCGCGTTGAGCTCGACCTTGCCGAGCGCGGTGCGCGGCAGCGCCTCCACCACCACCACGTCGCGCGGGTGCTTGAAGCGCGCGATCCGGCCCTCGCAGTGCGCGAGCACGGCCGCGCGCGAGAAGCCCTCGCCGGGGACGACGACGGCGACCGGCACCTCGCCCCAGCGCGGGTCGGGGCGGCCGCAGACGGCGCATTCGCGCACGCCGGGGGCGGTGCGGAGGACGCGCTCGACCTCGGCGGGGTAGATGTTCTCGCCGCCGGAGATGATCACGTGCTTGAGGCGGTCGGTGAACCACCAGCGGCCCTCGGCGTCCACATGGCCGATGTCGCCGGTGGCGAACCAGCCGTCGGCGGTGGTGGCGGGCCGGTCGGGCCAGTAGGCGCGCAGCACCGAGGGGCCGCGGACCTGGATCTCGCCGCGCTCGCCCGGCGGCAGGGGGCGGCCCTCGGCGTCCGCGACGCGGCATTCGGCGTGCAGCGCGGGGCGGCCGATGGAGCCGGGGGCGGCGAGGGCCTCCTCGCGCAGCTGGTAGATCGCGATCGGGCTGGTCTCGGTGGCGCCGTAGACCTGCTGGACGGGGACGCCGCGGGCGTGGAAGGCCGCGATCAGCGGCAGCGGCACCTCGGAGGAGCCGGCGCCGACCGCGCGCAGCGAGGAGAGGTCGGCCGCCGCCCAGCCGGGATGCGCGACCAGCGCCTGCATCGCCGCCGGCACCAGCAGCGAGAGCGTCGGGCGGTCGCGCGCGCAGGCGTCGAGGAAGGCGGCGGGGTCGAAGCGCGGGTGCAGCACGACCTCGGCGCCGCGATAGAGCGCCGGCAGGGTCTGGATGTTCAGCCCGCCGACATGGAACAGCGGCAGCACGGTGAGCACGCGGTCGGCCGGCGAGAGCGCGTGCATGTGCACGCTGTTCAGCGCGTTGAACAGCAGCGCGCGCTGGTCGAGCACGGCGCCCCTCGGCCGGCCCGTGGTGCCGGAGGTGTAGACGAGGAGGACGGGGTCGGACTCGGCGCCGACCGGCGCGGGCGCGGGGCCGTCGGCGTGCCCCGCCTCGGCGTCGAGGAGGGCGCAGCCCGCCGGGGCGACGGCGCGGGCGGCGGCGGCGTGCTCGCCCGTGGCGGCGAGCAGGCGGGCGCCGGCGTCCTCCAGGATGAAGCGCAGCTCGGGCGGGGCGAGGCGCCAGTTCAGCGGCACCTGGATCGCGCCGAGCCGGGCGCAGGCGAAGAGCAGCACGATCTGCGCCGGGTGGTTGAGGCCGAGGAAGGCCACGCGGTCGCCGCGCCGCACGCCGCGCGCGGCGAGGGCGGCGGCGGCGCGGGCGACGTCGCGGGCGAGGGCGGCGTAGGAGAGGACGCGCCCCGCGAAGCGCAGCGCGGGGGCGTCGGGCGCGTGGTCGGCGTGGCGTTCGATCCAGCGCCAGATCATCCGTCGGTCTCGCCCTTCTCGTAGAGGCACTCGCGCCCGAGCCGGTCGAGGCACAGCTCCGCCGTCCAGGGGAGCATCAGCGAGCCGCAGCGCGCGTCGCGGTAGATGCGCTCGAGCGGCAGCGACCTCAGCATGGACTGGCCGCCGCAGGTGCGGATGGCGAGCGCGGCCAGCGCCTGGGCGTTCTCCATCACCGTGTACTGCGCCGCCCAGGCGCGCAGCACCTGGTCCTTGGAGGGGTCGGGGCCGGCCTCGGCGACGGCCTGGAACCAGAGCGCCTTGGTCTGCTCCAGCATCGTCCTCATCTGCGCGACCGCGATCTGCTTGGTCGGGTACATGCGGCGCTTCACCGGCGGCATGCCGGGCCACTCGCCGCGCAGATAGGCCACCGTGAAGTCGAAGGCGGCCTGGGCGAGGCCCATGTAGGTCGGCGAGAGGGTGAGGAACATGTGCGGCCAGCGCGTCGCCGCCTGGAAGTAGCAGCCGGGCGGCATCAGCGCGGCGTCCTCCTCGACGAAGACGTCCCGGAACAGGAGGTCGCGCGAGACGGTGCCGCGCATCCCGAGCGGGTCCCATTCGCCGACGACGGAGACGCCGGGCGCCCTGGCCGGCACGGCGAGATACAGCGTGTCGCGGCGCGACAGCGCCCCGTCCTCGCGCGTCTCGGTGCAGAGCACGCCGTAGTAGTCGGCATGGCCGGCGAGGCTGGCGAAGATCTTCCTGCCGTTCACGACGAAGCCGCCCGGGACGCGCCGCGCCGTGGTGCCGAAGGCGACGGCGCCGGCGGCCGCCGCGCCGCCCTCGGAGAAGGGCTGGGCGTAGATGGCGCCGTCCTCGAGGATGCGGCGGTAGTGGATGGCGCGGCGCCGGCGGTGCCCGGCGCGCGTCGCCGCGTCCATCTCCAGGTCCTCGGTCAGCGCGCCGGTCCAGAGGGTGGAGCAGACGTGCATGTTCCAGGTGAGCGCGGTGGCGCCGCAGTAGCGGCCCATCTCCGCCGCGACCAGGCAGTAGGCGCGGAAGCCGGCGCCGGCGCCGCCCTCCTCGCGCGGGATGCAGAGCGCGAGGAAGCCCTCGCGGTGCATGTCGCGGTAGTTCCCGGCCGGGAAGGAGGCCTCGCGGTCGTGGCGCGCGGCGCGCGGGGCCAGCGCCCGGCGGCCGAGGTCGCGCGCCTTCGCGGTCCATTCGGCCTCGAAGTCCGTGAGGCGCCAGGCGGCGGGGTCGAACATCGGGGCGTCGGCGGCCATCGGATCAGGGCTCCGTGGCCGGCGCGGGGGACGGCGCGGCGTCCTCGCGCGCCGCGCGCAGGAAGTCCCGCAGCGCCGCGTTGAAGGCATCCGGGCATTCGAGATGCGCGAGGTGCCCCGCGCCGGGCAGCACGACCAGGCGCGAATCGCGGATCGCCTGCGCCATCCGCTCCATGGTGCGCGGCGGCGCCAGCGGGTCGCGCTCGCCGGCGACGAGCAGCGTCGGCGCGGCGATGCGCGCGATCTCGGCGCGGCGGTCGAAGGTTGCGAGGCAGCGGACGGTGGCGCGGTAGGCCTCCGCCGGGACCGCCGCCATCGCGGCGATCGCGGCCTCGGCCGCGCCCGGCGGCGCCGCGGGGCCGAGCATCGGCGGCAGGGTCTCGGCGGCCAGCGCCGCCATGTCCTTGCCGGCGTCGAGCGGGGCGAGCCGCTCCGCCAGGAAGCGCTCGGCGAAGGAGGGATCGCGCCCGCCGAAGGCCGGCGTGGTGGCGTAGAGCACGAGGCGGCGGACGCGCTCCGGGAAGGCGAGCGCGAATTCCTGCGCCAGCATCCCCCCGATCGAGTGGCCGAGCAGATCGGCGCGCGCGATGCCCTCCGCGTCGAGCCGCGCGGCGAGCGCCGTCGCCCAGGCGGGGAAGCTCGTCTCGCGCAGCAGCGGCGTGCCGGCGTAGCCCGGCAGCGGCCAGTCCAGCACCGGCGCCGGCGCGAGGGCGGGCAGGGTCGGCCCCCAGGCCGCGCCGCCGATGCCGTGCAGGAGGACGACGGGAACCGCGGTCACGCCACCAGCCTCCCCTCCACCACCACCGGCTCGCCGTCGAGGGCGATGGTGGTGCGGAACACCGGGATGTCGAAATGGCCCTCGGTGAAGCGCCCGGCGAACTCGTTGGCGCCGGTGGAGAACAGGAAATTGCCGGCCACGCAGCGGAGCTCCGTCCCGTTGGTGTCGCGCCTGTCGTACATCGCCAGCGCCTCGTAGCGCGCGCGCTCGTTCAGGCCCCAGCCGACATGCGAGACGGCGTAGGCGGAGCGGTCGCCCCAGGCGGCGAGGTAGCGGCGCATCATCTCGGCGTCCGTCCCCTCGCCCTCGATCGCGGTGACGTGGTCGCGCGCGAGCGTCAGGCGCACCGGGCGCTCGAGGTAGCGCTTGAAGGTGAGGTTCGCGTCGCCGGCGTCGAGCACCAGCGTGCCCTCCACGCTGTCGGCGCGCGGGAAGCTGACGACGACGCCGCCGGGCCAGTGCGCGACGGTGCCGGGCCGGTCGCACCAGCCCCAGACGCCGGCGGTGACGGCGCCCTCCAGCGCCACGCGGAGGTCGGTGCCGGCGGCGGAGGTGACGGTCATCGCCTTCGCGGCGCGCACGCGCCTGACCGCGGCCTTCACGCGCGGCTCCAGCGCCGGGTCGGGCACCAGGCGTTCGAGCGCCTCCGGATGCTCGTTGCTGACCATCAGCACCCGCGCGCCGGAGGCGAGGATCTCCTTGAGTTCCGGCGCGTGCAGCAGCCCTTCCACGGTGAGGTCCACGACGAGGCCCGAGGCCTTCAGCGCGGCGAGCGCGCCCGGATGGCCGCGCAGCGCGCGCGAGGCGCCGGTGGAGCGCACCGGGGCCGGCGCGGTCTGCGGCGGCGTCGGCACGACGCAGCGGAAGGGGCGGCAGCCGAGCCGCAGCGCGGCGAGCTCGGCCAGGTCCACGTTCAGCGCGCGGCTCTGGCTCTCGGCGAGGAGGCAGACGGGCTCGTCGCGGCCCGCCCTGCAGAGGCGGAGGACGGCCTCGAAGGCCTCGATCCACTGTGCCTCGATGCGGCAGTCCTGGGTCAGCACGGCTCGGGGATTCCTCGGACGGAGGCGGAGCCTGCCACAGGCCGGGCCCGCATGAAACGGCATATTTTCCGGACTCCCGAGGCGGCCCCCGCGCCGCTATCGTAGCGCGGTGCCCCCTCCGACGCGCCCGCAGCCGCTTCGGTCGGCTGCCGTGACTCCCGCCCAGACGCCCGCCGCGGCGAGACCGGCGCAGCGGCGGTTCGTGGACGACTACCTGCTCGCGCTGCTCGCCCGCGCCTCGCACGCCGTCTCGGCGGAGTTCCATGCGCAGCTCCGCGGCCGGGGCGTCGGCGTGCCGGTCTGGCGCGTGCTCGCCACCCTCTCCGGCCTGCCGAGGGGGCAGGGGGAGACGGTGACGGGGCTGGCCAATGCCTGCCTGCTGCAGCAGCCCACCATGACCAAGGTGCTGGACCGGATGGAGCGCGACGGGCTGGTGCGCCGCCACGCGGACGTGCAGGACCGCCGCGTGGTGCGCCTGACCCTGACGCCGCGCGGCGAGGCGATGGTCGCCGACCTGCTGGTGGCCGCGCGGGCGCACGAGGCGGAGGTGCTGGCCCGCCACTCGCCGGAGGAGGTCGAGGCGATCAAGGCGCTGCTGCGCGACCTGATCGCGCGGCAGGACCGGGCGCGGCGCTGAGCGGGGCGGGGCCGGGGCGATGCCGCCGCCGCACGTGCTCGCGCGCATCGCGCTGATCCTCGCCGCCGTGGCGGCGGTGGTGCGGGTGGCGATCGAGGTGTTCGGCAATTGAGGCGGCGGAGCCTGCGGGCGGCAGGCGAGGATGCGGGAGCGCGGTGCATGAAGGTCGGCGTCATCGGCCTCGGCAGCATGGGGATGGGCGCGGCGCTGAGCTGCCTGCGGGCCGGGCTCGCGGTGACGGGCTGCGATCCGCGCGAGGCGGCGCGGGCGGAGTTCGCCGCCGCGGGCGGCCATGCGGTGGCGAGCGCGGCGGAGCTGCCGCAGGGCACCGAGGCGGTGGTGGTGCTCGTGGTCAACGCGGCGCAGGCCGAGGCGGCGCTGTTCGGCAGCGAAGTCTGCGCGGCGCGGCTGGCGCCGGGCGCGGTGGTGGTCTGCTCGGCGACCATGGCGCCGGACGACGCGCGGCGGCTCGCGGCGATGGCGGGGGCGCGGGGGCTGCTCTACCTCGACGCCCCGGTCTCCGGCGGCGCGGCCAAGGCGCGCGAGGGGGCGATGACGGTGATGGCCTCCGGTCCGCCGGCGGCCTTCGCGGCGGCCGGGCCGGTGCTGGACGCGATCGCGACCAGGGTCTGGCGTCTGGGCGAGGCGCCGGGGATCGGCGCGACGGTGAAGGTGGTGCACCAGCTCCTCGCCGGCGTGCACATCGCGGTGGCGGCGGAGGCGATGGCGCTCGGCATCCGCGCCGGGGCCGACCCGCGCACGCTCTACGAGGTGGTGACGAGCGCGGCGGGCAATTCCTGGATGTTCGAGAACCGCATGGCGCGCGTCCTCGCGGGCGACGACGCGCCGCGCAGCGCGGTGGACATCTTCGTCAAGGACCTCGGCCTGGTGACGGAGATGGCGCGGGCGCTCGACTTCCCCGTGCCGCTGGCGGCGCAGGCGCAGCAGCTCTTCGCCGCCGCGCGGGCGCTCGGCCAGGGCGGCAAGGACGACGGGTTCGTGATCCGCGTCTGGCAGGCGCTGACCGGGATCAAGCTGCCGGGGGACGATAGGCGGCGGTGAGGCGCGCGGCCCGGGCGGCAGGCGTCAGGCGGAGCCGCCCGCGCCGGCGCGGCGCGGCAGGTGCAGCGCGAGCCAGACCGTGTCGCGGGCCGGGTCGGTCCAGGCGACGCGATGGCGGCAGCCGGCGGGCAGCACCGCCCAGTCGCCGGGGCCGAGCCGCCGCTCGGTGCCGTCGGCGAAGCCGAGCGCGGCGGCGCCCTCGAGCAGCAGCACGAACTCGGTCCGGTCCTGCTCGTACCAGAAGCCCGGCGGGCTCGCCGCGCCGCGCGAGACGATGCGCTCCACGCGGGCGCCGGCCTCGGCGAGCAGGTCGGTGAAGACCTCTGCGCCCGGCGGCGGGCGCGGGCCGTCGCCGAGGCGGCCGAAGCGCGGCGGCGGCGCGGCGGGCCCGCCGCTCATCCCCGCGCGGCGAGGGCCGCCTCCACCGCCGCGGCGACGGCGAGGAGCCACGCGTCGCCCATCCGCTCGCCCATCAGCATCAGCCCGACCGGCGGCTCGCCCGGCTCGTGGCAGGGCAGGCTGATCGCGCAGCGGTCGAGGAAATTGCCGACCATGGTGTTGCGCAGCAGCAGCAGGTTGATGCGGTTGTACTCCCTCTCGTCCTCGACCTCGGCGAGGGCCGGCGGGACGACCGGGCAGGTCGGCGTGACGACCGCGTCGAAGGGCGCGGTGCGCGGGGCGACGGCGGCGATGAGGCGCGCGCGCTCCTCGCGCAGCGCGATGTAGTCGGCGGCGGAGAAGCGCTCGCCGCGGCGGATGCGGGCGAGGATGCGCGGGTCGTAGCGGTCGGCGCGCTCGGCGACGAGGCGGCGGTGCCAGGCCCAGGACTCGCTCGCGGCGAAGCCGCCGGTGGCGTTGGCGGCGGGGATCTCGGCGAGTTCGGGCAGGTCGAACAGCTCGAGGCGGACGCCGGCGACGGAGAGGCGCGCCAGCGTCCGCTCGAACGCCCGCGCCACCGTGGCATCCAGCCCCTCGGTCATGAAGGTGCCGCGCGGGATGCCGAGGCGCAGGCCCTGGAGCGGCGCGGGCCGGAGCGGCGCCGGGTCCTCCTCGCCCGCCATCAGCGCGTCGAGCAGCGCGCAGTCGGCGACGGTGTTGGCGAGCGGCCCGACCGAATCGAGCGACGGCGCGAGGGGCAGCACGCCCGCGATCGGTACCCGCGCCGCCGTGGGCTTGAAGCCGACCACGCCGCACAGCGCCGCCGGCACGCGGCAGGAGCCGCCGGTGTCGGTGCCGAGGCCGGCGAGGCCCATCCCGTCCGCCACCGCCACCGCGGTGCCGGAGGAGGAGCCGCCCGGCAGGCGCCCGGTGGCGCGGTCCCAGGGGCTCTTCGGCGTGCCGTGATGCGGGTTCACGCCGAGGCCGGAGAAGGCGAACTCCGTCATGTTGGTCCGGCCGAGCGGCACGAAGCCGGCGCGGACCAGGCGCATGAGGGCGGGCGCCGTCGCCCGCGCCGGCGGCGCGTCGTCGAGCACGACGCTGCCCGCGCGCGTCGGCTCGCCGGCGATGTCGAACAGGTCCTTGACGCCGATCGGGATGCCCGCCCAGGGGCTCGGCGCGCGGCCGGCGGCACGCAGCGCGTCGGCCGCGCGCGCCTGCGCCCGCGCCGCGTCGGCGGCGACGGTGATGTAGGCGCGCCGGCCCTCGCCGGCCGGATCGGCGATGCGCGCGAGCGCCGCCTCGACCAGCGCCGCGGCGGTGACGCGGCCGGCGGCGAGCGCGTCGGCGGCCTCGGCGATCGTCCGGATCTGCGTCGCGGCGGCGTCCCTGTCGGCCATGCGTGCGGTCCTCCCCAGCGTTCCGGGCCGGATGCTGGCCGCATGGCGCGCCGGCGGCAAGCGGGGCGCGCCGTTGCCGGCGCGCATCGGCCCGCCGCTCTTGCCGGCGGCGCGCCGGCGGTCTCCTATGCGGCCATGCCCGACACCGAGAGCAAGCCCGTTCCGGCACGGCCCGCCTCCACCGTGCTGCTGCTGCGCGACGGCGCGGAGGGCCTGGAGGTCTTCATGGTGGTGCGCCACCGGCAGATCGAGTTCGCCTCGGGCGCGCTCGTCTTCCCCGGCGGCCGCGTGGACCCGGGCGACCGCGCGATCGCCGAGGCGCTGCCCGGCCTCGGCCCGCCCGAGGCGGGGGCGCTGCGCGTCGCCGCGGTCCGCGAGACCTTCGAGGAGTGCGGCGTGCTGCTGGCGCGGCCGCGCGGCGCGGCGGAGCTGCTCGACGCCGCGCGCCTGGCGCGGATCGAGGCCGAGCACCGCGCCGCGCTGTGCCGCGGCGAGCGCCCCTTCGCGGAGGTCCTGGCCGCCGAGGACCTGCTCCCCGCGACCGATCGCCTGGTGCCCTTCGCGCACTGGATCACGCCGGTCTCGCGCCCGAAGCGGTTCGACACGCACTTCTTCCTCGCCGCCGCGCCGCCGGACCAGGCGGCGCGGCACGACGGCGGCGAGTCGGTCGAATCGGTCTGGATCCGCCCGGCCCAGGCGCTGGCCGAGACGGAGGCGGGGCTGCGCAAGCTGGTCTTCGCGACGCGCATGAACCTGGTGAGGCTCGCCCGGTACGCCTCGGTGCAGCAGGCCTTCGCCGAGGCGGCGGCGGCCCCGGTGGTGACCGTCCTGCCGGAGAGCGTCGAGACGCCGCAGGGCCGGATGCTGCGCATCCCGCGCGAGGCGGGCTACGGCGGGGAGCTGTTCCCGGCGCTCGATCCGCCGGCGATGTAGGCGCCCCGGCGGCGAGGAGAGGGAGGGCCGGGCATGGACCGGAAGGTCGCGCTGGTGACGGGCGCGGCGCGCGGCATCGGCCTCGGCGTCTCGGCGCGCCTCGCGCGCGAGGGCTGGCACGTGGTGATGGCCGACCTCGACGCGCCGCAGGCGCTGCCCTCCGGCAGCGTGCGCGCCGCCCGCGCCGACGTCGCCGACCCGGCGGCGGTGGAGGCGCTGGTCGCCGGCCTGCGCGCGGGGGAGGGTCGGCTCGACGCGCTCGTCTCCAACGCCGGGATCATGATCCGCAAGCCGATCCGCGCGCTGAGCGTCGAGGAATGGTCCCGCGTGCTCGCGACGAACCTCGGCGCGACCTTCCTGCTGGTGCGCGCGGCGGAGGACCTGCTGCGCGCCGCGCGCGGCGCCGTGGTCGCCATCGCCTCCACCCGCGCGCACCAGTCGGAGCCGCACACCGAGGCCTACGCCGCCTCCAAGGGCGGGCTCGTCGCGCTGACCCACGCGCTGGCGATCAGCCTCGGCCCCGAGGTGCGGGTGAACTGCATCAGCCCCGGCTGGATCCACACCAGGGGCGAGGCGCTGCGCCCCGAGGACCACGCGCAGCACCCGGCGGGCCGCGTCGGGCAGGTCGAGGACGTGGCCGCCCTCGCCGCCTGGCTGGTCGGGCCGGAGAGCGGCTTCGTCACCGGGGCGGAGTTCATCGTGGACGGCGGGATGACGCGCCGGATGATCTACGCCGGATAGCGCGGCACGGGCGGGTTGGCGGCGGGGCGCCGCCGACCTAGCCTTGGGCGCCGCTGCCCCGGGGTTGGGACATGAACGATCCGATCCGCCGCACCGCCGCCGGAGCGCCGCCGGTGCCGCTGCTCGTCGAGAGCCTGCGCGCCTGGCGCATCGCCGGCGAGGTGCGGGCGGAGGCGGACGGCGCGGTGCTGGTGACCGCCGGCGGACGGCGGCTGCGCATCGAGCCGCCGCCCCCCGGCCTGCCCTTCCGCTGGATGGTGGTGGGCGGGGCGCGCCGCCGCGGCGCCACCTCCCTCTCCTCCCTGCTGCGCGTGCTGCGCGCGGCGCTCGATCCGGACTACCAGGGGAGCCGGCTGCGCATCGCGCAACCGCTGCTGCCGCCGGGCGGCGAGGGGGATGCCGCGCGGTGATCCCGGTCTCCGTCCTCACCGGCTTCCTCGGCAGCGGCAAGACGACGCTGCTCTCGCACCTGCTGCGCCGGCCGGAATTCGCGCGCACCGCGGTGGTGATCAACGAGTTCGGCGAGGTCGGCCTCGACCACGAGCTGGTGGAGACGAGCGACGAGAGCTTCGTCACGCTGCAGACCGGCTGCCTCTGCTGCACCATCCGCGGCGACCTGGTGCGCACGCTCGACGACCTCCTTCGCCGGCGCGACGCCGGCGCGGTGCCGCCCTTCGAGCGGGTGGTGGTCGAGACCACCGGCCTCGCCGACCCGGCGCCGATCCTGCACGCGCTGATGACCGACGCGGCACTCGCCGGGCGCATGGCGCTGGCCGGCGTGGTGGCGACGGTGGACGCGGTGAACGGCGCCGGCACGCTGGACCGCCATGCGGAATCGGTGAAGCAGGTGGCGGTCGCGGACCGCCTGGTGCTGACCAAGACCGACCTGCCCGGGGCGGCGCCGGCGGCGCTGCGCGCCCGCCTCGCCGCGCTGAACCCCGCCGCGCCGGTGCTGCAAGCCGATCACGGGCGGATCGAGCCGGAGCAGCTGTTCGACGCGGGACTCTACGACCCTGCCGGCAAGGCGCCCGACGTCGCGCGCTGGCTGGCGGCGGAGGCGCACGCCGCGCCGCCGCGCCGCCACGGGCACGCGCACGACCCGAACCGGCACGGCGCGGGCATCGCCACCTTCTGCCTGGTCCGCGAGAGGCCGATCCGCGCCGTCGCGCTGGCGCTGTTCCTGGAGACGCTGGCCGAGCACCGCGGCGCCGACCTGCTGCGGGTGAAGGGCATCCTCGACATCGCCGAGAGCCCGGACCGCCCGGCGGTGATCCACGGCGTGCAGCACGTCTTCCACCCGCCCGCCTGGCTCGACCGCTGGCCCTCGGAGGACCGGCGCTCGCGCCTCGTCTTCATCACCCGCGACATCCCGCGCGCCTGGATCGAGCAGCTGCTCGAGGCGCTGGACGAGGAGGTCGCGCAGGCGGAAGGAGCCGCCCGCCCATGAAGCCCCGCGTCGCGTTCATCGGCACCGGCGGCACGATCGCCTCGGTCGGCCGCGGCCCGCTCGACCTGGCGGACGACACGGCGACCGGGAGGCTGCTGGACGCCGCCGGCCTCCTCGCGCGCTTCCCGGAGGTGCGGGAGGTGGCGGAGGTCCCGCGCTGGCCGGCCTCGTCATCGGCCACGGGACGGCGTCGCTCCAGGAGACGGCGCATTTCCCCTCGCTCGCGCTGAAGGTCGCGGTGCCGGACGGCGAGACCCGCGCGGCACGGGAGGCCGCAGGCGAGCGCTGCAATCCGGTTCGGCCTCGGCGAGGGCGACACATCCGAACGACAAGACGGGCCGGGGGCGACCCCCGGCCCGGTCCCGTCCCGCCCGCCCGGCCGAAGCTCAGGCGATCAGCTCGCCCACATAGCCGATGACCTTGTAGTCCGCATCCAGGATCGGGCACTGGTAGCCCTTGCTCCCCTCCAGCCCGAGTTCGTTCAGGTCCTCGAGGATGCCCTTGAGGGCGGTCATCTTCGCCAGGTCGCCGAAGGCGTCCTGGACGAGGGCGATCAGCTCCTCGTGCGGGATGGCGTAGTCCACCTCCTCCGCGCAGGCATTGAGGATCGCCGCCGAGGCGTGGCGGAGGAAGGCGCCCACGTTGCCGCCGCCCTGGATGGTGAGGGCGTCGAGCAGCGTGGTCTTGTCCACGTCGAAGCCGACCGTGGTCTTCCCCACCTTCCAGGTCACGTCCCAGGCGCCGGTGCCGTCGCCAACCTTGAACACGGCGCCGAAGGAGAGGTGCGGGATGATGTCGCGGAAGTTGGCGAAGCCGTGGAAGGGATCACCCGCCTGGTCCGCGCAGTCCGGATCGAGCGTGACCTTCTTCCAGTTCTGGGTCTGCCTCCAGAAGCCCGGCGTCAGCCCCTCGAAGCACACCTCCAGCTCGTTCAGGAAGTCGACGTCCACCGTCTTGCCCGAGGAGTCGATGTGCACCGCCTGCCACCAGTCGCCGACCGGGGTCCAGTTGCCGTCCGGCCCGTCCTTGTCCTCGACGACGATGTACTTGCCGGGCAAGAGCTTGGTGAAGGCGTAACTGCCGCTGGCGTCGGTGGTGGTCTGCTTCAGCCACTTGTCGACATTGGGGTCGAACGTCCCGTCCCCGTCGGTGTCCTCGTAGAGGTGGATCGTCCAGCCCTTGAGCAGAGGATCGCCCGCCGAGATGGTGCCGGAGCCGTCCTTGTCCCAGTACTTCTCGCCGCTGATCTCGCCGTAGCGGGCGTTGAAGAAGTTCTGCCCGCCGACCTTCTGCCCGGACTTGTCGATCTCCACCGTCAGCACCGCGTCCGAG
>NZ_BMKS01000014.1:74641-112279 GCF_014644455.1 Caldovatus sediminis
CCAGCCCGCCTTGCCGACGTCGCCCTTGCTCCAGCCGCCCGAGAGGTCCTTGTCCTCGTACTTGATGCCGCAGATCTCGCCGTAGCGGGCGTTGAAGAAGTCGTTGCCCTTGGCGTCCGCGCCGGCGAGGTGCACGCCGATGGTCGCCGCGGCGGTCGCGTACCAGTTGCCGTCCGGCCCGTCCGCGTCCTCGACGACGACGTAATGGCCCTCGTACAGGTCGGTGAAGCGGTATTTCCCGTACTGGTCGGTCGTCGTCTGCGCGACGAAGGTGTCGACCCCCTCGGTGTAGACGCCGTCCTCGTCGACGTCGCTGTAGAGGTAGATGGTCCAGCCCGCCTTCGCGACGTCGGCCGCGGAGTGGTCGCCCGAGAGGTCCTTGTCCTCGTACTTGGTCCCGCAGATGTCGTAGACCCTCGGCCACTCGCCCTCGAGCTTGCAGGACCCCTCGCGACTGCCGCCGATCTCACCGACGCTGGTGAGCCGCAGGCCGAAGGTCGCGTCCTGCAGGTCGGCGAGCGTCAGGCCGAGGAGGGTGAAGCTGACCTTCTGGAAGTCCCCCTTGCCGGCGCCGATGCCCGCCTCGCCGAACTGCATCCCGACGTCGTAGACGTCGGGGTTGACGTTGCTCGGCGGATCGTTGGCCGAGCTGACATCGTCGTCTCCCTTGACCAGGTTCAGGTCGAGCGAGGTCTCCTGGCCGCCGATCGTCCAGCCCTTTCCGCCGGTGATGGCGAGGTTCGGGATCACGCCCTCCTGGCTGTCCGGGAAGTTGATGTAGAAGGCGAGGATGTCCGCGATCGGGTCGCCGGTCTGGCCGCCACTGACGACCTCGAGCGTGAACTGGAGGCCGGCCTCGGTCTGGATCACCGTGACCTTCACGTCGGGGCAGCCGTCCTCGCCCGTCGAGCCGTGGATCGTGAACTCAACCATTTCCTAGTCTCCTCCGGGGGGTGAGGGAGTCTCGACGGTCAAGAAAGACGGCCTGGCGCGGATCTGTCGGCATCGGGGCGTCGCCGGCGCGCGGTCCATGCCGCGGGCCGGGCCGGGATGCCGGCGCGGGGTTGCGCCCCCTCCTCGCCCGGCCGCCGCTTCCGGTGGAAGCGCGTTCGTCCTGCGACCGGCCCGGCGGCGCTCGGGACACGCAATGGGCGTCGGGCGCGGGAACGCCTGCACATCCCGATCCTCTCCCTTGCTCGTCATGGCGCCAGAATGAACGTAGGATTTGAATAAATCGAGTTCACAATAAAGAGAAGCTCGAGCGACGGCCCGCAATGAACCAAAGTCGCAACACTTTGTCGTCGAGATTCCCGCCAGGCAGAAAATAATACGGAACACACAACTTCATGGGGAGTGGAATTGGCGTTCATGCGACTTCCGGATGAGCGCCGGGAAGAGCCCCGTTCTCTCATCGGGAGCGGCGCGCGCGACGCGTTTCCCGCGGGCCGACCCATACCGCCTGGGCTGTGGCCGGCGCCCGGAACAATCGGCAATGGCGGAGGCGCCCCGGATGCGCGGTCGCGGGCGATTACCGGCGGGCTCCTCGCCGCATGCGGGTGGTCCTTCCCGGTGCCGGGCCGCCGGCGCGGCGCAGCGGGTGGTGCAATTCGCGCCGAACGCGGAATCGGGCGGGTGTCGCGGGCAATGTGTCAGGATGGCGGCCCACGGCTGCCCGGGCCGCGGGCGATCAGGCGTGGTTGCCGTCAGCCGTCGCGGCGGGCCCCCCTGTCCGACCGGCCGGATGTGCGCGGCACGCCCCTCCCGTGCCCGGCCGAGCCTCGCGCGCCGCGCCGCTTCGCCGGCCATCGAATGCTGGGCAGGCCGGCCCGGCGCAACCGGCGCCCCGTGAGGGGACGCGCCGCATCGCCGCGAGGCGCGGGCGCGTTCCGCGCGCCGTCCGGCTCAGGCCCGCGGCGAGTCGCCCCCGGGCTTGCCGGCGTCGCCGCCGCGGCTTCCCGCCACCACCACCATCGCGGGCTTCAGCAGGCGCCCGTGCAGCGTCCAGGCCGGGGTCCAGGCCTGCAGCACCGTGCCGGGCTCCACCCCCTCGGGTGCCGGCTGCTCCGCCATGGCCTGGTGCAGCTCGGGATCGAAGGGCCTGCCCTGCGCCTCCACCCGCACCACGCCGTTGCGCTCGAGCATGGCGAGGAAGCTGCGCTCCACCTCCTCGAACCCGCCGCGCAGCGTGCGCAGGAGCTCCGGCTCGTGCTCCGTCGGCGGCGGCAGCGACTCGAGGCCGCGGCGCAGGTTCTCCGCCGCCTCCACGACCTCGCGCGCGAACTTCTGGATGGCGTAGTTGCGCGCGTCCTCGACCTCGCGCCGGGTGCGGGCGCGCAGGTTCTGCAGTTCCGCCTCGGCCCGCAGCCAGCGGTCCTTCAGCGCGGCATTCTCGGCCTCGAGCGCGGCGATGCGATCGGCCATGCTCGCGGCACCCGGCGGCTGGCCGGCTTCCTCCGTCCGCGCCGTGGCGGCGTCGCCAGGGCCACGCGCGGTGCCGCCGCCCGGCGCCGGCACCTCGTCCCGGGCGGCCGTCAGCCCCCGCGCGTCTGCCTGGCCCGACAGCGGGGCGGCAGCGGGCGTGGTTTCGGTGTGGTCGTTCTTCATGTGCCGACTTCGGAAAAAGGGGGTGCGGCCTCGCGGGCCGCGGCTCGCGCCACCACCTAGGCGCGCGGGGCCCGCCGGGCAAGCCGACGCTGCCCCGGCGCCGGCCGCGGCCCCCCCCGGGCGGGCGCAAATCCGCTTGGGTCCCGGCCGGGCGCACGCTAATCCGCCCCGATGCTCCGCAGCGTCCTCACCGTCGGCGGCTGGACCATGGCCAGCCGCGTCCTCGGATTCGCGCGCGACATGCTGATCGCGCACCGGCTCGGCGCCGGACCGGTGGCGGATGCCTTCTTCGTCGCCCTGCAGCTCCCCAACCTGTTCCGCCGCCTATTCGGCGAGGGCGCTTTCAACGCCGCCTTCGTCCCGGCCTTCGCCGGCGCGCTGGCGCGGCAGGGGCGCGCCGCCGCGCAGGACCTCGCCGAGCGCATGGCCGGCCTGCTCGCGCTCTGGCTCGCCCTGCTCACCGGGCTCGGCCTGCTGTTCACGCCGCAGCTCCTCGCCGTGCTGGTGCCCGGCTTCCTCGACCGGCCGGAGAAGTTCGCGCTCACCGTCGAGCTGGCGCGGATCACCCTGCCCTATCTCTGGTTCATCTGCCTCACCGCCCTGGTCGGCGGCGTGCTGAACGGGCTGGACCGCTTCGCCGCGGCGGCCGCCGCGCCGGTGCTGTTCAACCTGCTCTCGATGGCGGCGCTGCTCGCCCTCACTCCCTACGTCGCGACCCCTGCGCACGCGCTGGCCTGGGGCGTGGCGGCCTCGGGCGTGGCGCAGCTCCTGCTGGTGGCGATCGCCGCCCGCCAGGCGGGCATGGCGCTGAACCTGCTGCGCCGGCCGCGCCTCACCCCGCCGGTGCGCGAGGTGCTGCGCCGGATGGTGCCGGGGCTGATCGGCGGCGGGGCGGTCAACATCAACCTGTTCGTCGCGACGCTGGTCGCCTCGCTGCTGCCCACCGGGGCGGTGTCCTACCTCTACTATGCGGACCGGGTGGGGCAGTTGCCGCTCGGCGTGATCGGCGCGGCGGTCGGCACCGCGCTGCTGCCGATGCTCTCGCGCCACGTGCGGGGCGGCCGGCCCCTCGCCGCGCACCGCGCCACCAACCGCGCGGTCGAGCTGTCGCTGCTGTTCACCCTGCCGGCGGCCGCGGGGCTCGCGGTGCTGGCGCAGCCGATCGTGGCGGCGCTGTTCGAGCGCGGCGCGTTCGACGCCGCGGCCACGCGCGCCACGGTGGCGGCGCTCGTCGCCTATGCCGGCGGGCTGCCGGCCTTCGTGCTGGTCAAGGTGTTCGCCCCGGGCTTCTTCGCCCGCGGCGACACGACGACGCCGGTCGCGGTCGGGATCGGCGCGATGGCGGCGAACCTGCTCCTGAACCTCGCCCTGGTCTGGCCGCTCGCGCATGTCGGCATCGCGCTGGCGACCTCGCTCGCCGCCTGGGGCAACGCGCTGGCCCTGGCGGCGCTGCTCGCGCGGCGGCGGCGGCTGGTGCTGGACCGGCGGGCGCGGCGGCGGCTGCCGCGCCTCGCGGCCGCGGCGGTGGCGATGGCGGCACTGCTGGCGCTGGCCGCGCCGGCGCTCTCCGCCGAGGCGGGGGCGGGCGGCGTGGCGCGCGTGGCGGCGCTCGCTCTGCTGGTGGCGCTCGGCGCCGGCGCCTACGGCGCGCTCGTCCTGGCGCTCGGCGCGGTGGCGCCGGCCGAGCTCCGCGCGCTGCTGCGCCGGCGCGGCGCGGGCGCCGCCGCCGCGCCGGCGGCCGCGGCGGCGCCGTGACCATGGCCGGGCGCCGCCGCGGGGCCGCGCCGCTCCGCGCGGCTGACGCCTTGCGGCCGCGCGCGCCGCTTGCCATGCCTCGCGCAACGAGCCGCCCGAGGAGGACCCGCCCGCCATGACCCTCACCCCCGCGCTGCGCGACGCCCTCGCCGGCGTCACCACCGCCACCCTCACCACCGTGCTGCTCAAGAAGGGCGTGCGCTCCTGCTACATCCGCGGGGCCCGGCCGCTGGTGCCGGGCACCGCCGGGCGCCGCGTCGTCGGCCCCGCCTTCACCCTGCGCTTCACCCCCGCGCGCGAGGACCTGGCCACGGTCGAGAGCTGGTCCTCCCCCCGCTCCACCCGCGCCGCGATCGAGGAGATGCCGGAGGGCTGCGTCGCCGTGGCCGACGCCATGGGCGTGAGCGACGCCGGCATCTTCGGCGACATCCTCTGCGCCCGCATGGCGAAGCGCGGCGTCGCCGGCCTGGTGACCGACGGCATGGTGCGCGACGGCGCCGGCGTGATCGCCACCGGCCTGCCGGTGTTCTGCCAGGGCCACGTCGCCCCGGCCTCGGTGGCGAGCCTCAACTTCGTCGGCTGGCAGGAGACGATCGGCTGCGGCGGCGTCACCGTCGTCCCCGGCGACACCATCGTGGCGGATGCCGACGGCGCCGTGGTGATCCCGGCCGCGCTGGCCGAGGCGGTCGCCGAGGCGGCGGTCGAGCAGGAACGGCTGGAGGCCTGGATCATGCGCGAGGTCGAGAAGGGCGCGCGCCTCCCCGGTCTCTACCCGCCGAATGCCGAGACCAGGGCCCGCTACGAGGCGGAGACGAAGCGCGGCTGACCCCGCCCGCGGGCCGGCCGTCGAGGCTCCGCGCCCGGTCGTCGGATCCTCAGCCGGACGGCTGCCGCGGGCCGTCTTCGCCCGGCTGCGGCCCTTCCTGCGGCGCCGCGCCGGGCGCCGTGTCGTTGGCCGGCGGCACGCGCTCGACCTCCGCCATCGCGTAGGGGAAAAGGACCAGGCCCAGCAGCCGTCCCTCGATCAGCAGGAAGGCCTCGGCGTCCCGCCCTTCCTGCTCGTCCTCAGCCACGTCGTGTGCTCCCGCGTTTGCCGGCGCGCAGATGGAGCGCTGGGGGGATGGATTCCAGGCACGGGACCGTGCGCCGCGAACCGCGAGGCGTCGCCGCGACGCCGCCGGCGGCGGAACGGTGCCGACCGCGGCGCGCGGTCCGGGGCGGCGCCCGCGCCCCCTCCGCCCCCGCGCGCCATGGTCCGACGGCAGGAGGGGCAGGTCGGCGGCGATCCCGCGCGGGCGGCCGCCGTGCCTGCTGCTACGCTGCGACCGACGACCAGCGGAGGAAGCCCATGAGCGCGCCGCCCCCCAAGCCCGTCCTCCTCACCGGCGCCTCCGGCAATCTCGGCCGCATGCTGGCGCGCGAGCTCGGCGCCGCCGGCTGGACCCTGCGGCTGACCGACATCGCGCCCTTCCCCGACCCGCTGCCGCCGGGCGCCGTCTTCGTGCGGGCCGACCTCAACGACGGCGTCGCCCTGCTGCGCCAGGCCGAGGGCTGCGGCGCCCTCCTCCACTTCGGCGGCGTCAGCGTGGAGCGGCCCTTCGAGGAGGTGCTCGGCCCCAACCTGCGCGGCCTCTACCACGTGTACGAGGCGGCGCGGCGGGAGCGGGCGCGGGTGGTCTTCGCCTCCTCCAACCACGCGATCGGCTTCCACGAGCGCCCGCGGGAGGGCGAGCCGCGGCTCGACCTCGACTGCGCCTTCCGCCCCGACGGCTACTACGGGCTGTCGAAGGCCTATGGCGAGCTGATGGGCCGGCTCTACTGGGACAAGCACGGGGTCGAGAACGTCAACCTGCGCATCGGCTCCTGCTTCCCGAAGCCGACCGACGCGCGGATGCTCGCCACCTGGCTGTCCTATCCGGACCTGGTGCGGCTGGTCGCCGCCTGCGTCGCCGCGCCGCGCACCGGCCACGCGGTGATCTGGGCCTGCTCCGACAACCCGCGGAGCTTCTGGGGCAGGGACCACCGCGAGCGCATCGGCTGGCGCCCGCGGGACAGCGCCGAGGCCTACCGCGCCGAGGTCGAGGGCAGGCTCGGCGACCCCGTCGCCGAGCGCTACCAGGGCGGCGCCTACGCCAGCATCGAGTATTCGCGCGCCGCCCCTTCGCCGCGCGATCCCTTCGCGCTCGAATGAGTGCGCCGCCGCTCCGTCTCGCGGCCGGCGACTGGGAGGCGACGCTCCTCCCCGCGCAGGGCGCGGCCTTCGCGACGCTGCGCCATCGCGGGCGCGACCTGATCCCGCCGGTGCCGCGGGGCGCGGATCCGAACGCCGGCCCCTGGGGCGCCTTCTGGATGATCCCCTGGGCGAACCGCCTGGACCGTGGACGGCTGCCCTTCGGCGGCCGGGTCCACCGGCTGCCGGTCAATCGCCCCGAGGACGGCACCGCGATCCACGGCCTGGCGCGCGACCGGCCCTGGCGGGTGGAGGCCGCGGCGCCGGCGCGCGCCGTGCTGACGCAGGCGCTCGACGAGCCCGGCCTGCCGTTCCGCTACCTCGCGCGGGTGGAGGTGGCGCTCGCGCCCGGGACGGGAGTCGCGCTCGCCGCCTCGGTCGCCAACGCGGCGGCCGAGCCCCTTCCGTTCGGACTGGGCTGGCATCCCTTCTTCGCCCGCCCGCCCGGCACGCGCCTCGCGTTCCGCGCCACCGCCATGTTCGGCCGCGACGCGCGGACGCTGCCCGTCGCGCCCCGCGCCACGACCGGCATCCGGGGCGGCGAGGAGGCCTATGTCGGCCTCGACACGCACTTCTCCGGCTGGGACGGGCGTGCGGAGATCGCCCTCGCCGACGGTCCGACGCTGCGACTCGTCGCGGACGGCGCCTGGGCCTCCAACCTCCAGGTCTTCGCGCCGCGCGCCACGCCCGTGCTCTGCGTCGAGCCGCAGAGCCACGTGCCGGATGCGCCGAACCGTCCCGGGTTCGCGGCGCATGGCGCGATGACGGCGCTCGCGCCGGGGAGTGCGATCGCGGGACGGCTCGCGATTTCCGTCGCCTGACCCGCCGCCGCGCGGGAACGCTCGCCATGAGATGACGTTGGCAGCCGCGGAACCGTCACGCGTGTCCGGCGGCACGACGAGGATGGGCGGCGCGGCGGGCGTGCGGTTCCGATCCGGCGATCCGGGCCTCCGCGACGTGTTCCGCCATCGCCGCGACAGGTCGCGCCGCCGCGTCGGCCCCACGATCGGAGGGACGACGCCGCGGAGGGCGGCCTCGACCGGCACCGCGCACCGGGAGCGCGGCAGCGGCGGAGCGGCGGCACGCGACCACCAGACAGGAGACGAGTTCCATGTCCGACACCGACTATCCCTACGGCCGCATGCCCGGCTCCGAGCCGTCCCAGCCCGGCGGCGCCCCCGCGACGACCACGAGCGGCGCGCCGGGTCCCGACACCGCCACGAGCGGCGAAGGCGCCGGCGCCGGCCAGCCGCCGCCGGCGGCCGAGGAGCAGCCCGCCCCCGTCCGACGCCGGCGCGCCGCCGTCCGCAAGGCCGCGCCGGCCAAGCGCGCGGCGCCCGCCGCCCGGGCCCGCGCGGGCGCGAAAGGGCGCGCCGCCGCGGGTGCCGGCAAGGCCGCGCCGGCGGGCAGGGGTGCCGCCGCGCGCGGCGCCGCGGCGAGGAGGCCGGCGGCCGCGAAGAAGACCGGCCGCGCCGCCGTCGGCGGTCGCGCCAGGGCAGCGGCCGGCGCCCCCAAGCGCGGCGCCGCGACGCGCGGCGCGGCCGCGCGGGGCAGGGCGGCGCGCGGCGCGACAGGACGGGCGGCGCCGGTCGGCAGGAAGGGCGCCGCGGCGACCAGGCGCGCCGGCGCGGCGCGCAAGGCGCCGAGCCGCGCGGGCGCCGCCGCCAAGACCGGGCGCGGCGCCGCCGGGCAGCGCGCCAAGGCAGGGCGGGTCTCCGGCACGGCCGCACGGACCCCGCGCACGGCCGCGCGGCCGTCGCGGAGGGCAGCGGCGAAGACCCCGGCGGCCCGCGGCCCGCGCGCCGGCCGGACCCGCACCGCCACCGGCGCGACCCCGCAGCGCGGCGGCACCGCGAGGCGCGGCGCCGGCGGCCGGCGCGGCCGGCCCTCGCGCGAAACCGGCAAGAACGGCGAGGGCTGATCCGGCACAGTCGCGCGGCGGGCGCGCGCGGCCGCAACGCCAGGACCCGCCGCGCCTGCCGCCGCAGGGTCACGGCGCGCCGCGCGGCCGGCACGCCGCAGCCGTCACCGCGGGCCCACGGAATGCCGCCCGAGGGCGGCGTTCCGTTTGACGCGGAGCCCCCGCGCCGCCATCCTCTCCGGCTCCCTCCGGACGGGACGCGATGGGCGCGCCCCGCGGGGGGCGCAATTGCGGAGAGCCCGTTCCGTGATCCCCGCCCTGATGCCGACCTACAACCGCGCCGACCTCGCCTTCGAGCGGGGCGAGGGCGCCAGGCTGTGGACGGCGGACGGGCGACGATTCCTCGATTTCGGCGCGGGCATCGCGACCTCCTCGCTCGGCCACGGGCATCCGCACCTGGTGAAGGCCATCGCCGAGCAGGCGGCGAAGGTCATGCACGTCTCGAACCTCTACCGCATCCCGCAGGCGGAGCGGCTGGCGGCGCGGCTGTGCGAGACCTCCTTCGCCGACAGCGTCTTCTTCTGCAACTCGGGCGCCGAGGCGAACGAGGGCATGATCAAGGCCGTCCGCAAGTACCACGCGGAGAACGGCCACCCCGAGCGCTTCGTCACCATCTGCTTCGAGGGCGCCTTCCACGGCCGGACGCTGGCGATGCTGAGCGCCACGGGCAACGAGAAGTATCTCGCCGGCTTCGGCCCGCCGGTGCAGGGCTTCCGGCACGTGCCCTTCGGCAACATGAACGCGGTGCGCGACGCCATTGACGGCACCACCGCGGCGATCCTGATCGAGCCGGTGCAGGGCGAGGGCGGCGTGCGCCCCGCCTCGCTCGACTTCCTGCGCGCGCTGCGCGCCACCTGCGACGAATTCGGCCTGCTGCTCGCGCTCGACGAGGTGCAGACCGGCATGGGCCGCTCCGGCAAGCTCTGGGCGCACCAGTGGGCCGGGATCGAGCCGGACGTGATGTCCTCGGCCAAGGGCATCGGCGGCGGCTTCCCGCTGGGTGCGATCCTGGCGAAGGAGAAGGTCGCGCAGCACCTCAAGCCGGGCACGCACGGCTCGACCTTCGGCGGCAACCCGCTCGCCTGCGCGGCGGGGAACGCGGTGCTGGACGTGATCCTGGCGCCCGGCTTCCTCGATCGGGTGGACCGCGTGGCGCGGCATCTCTGGCGCGGGCTCGAGGACCTGGCGCGGCGCCGCCCGGAGGTGATCGAGGGCGTGCAGGGGGCGGGGCTGCTGCTCGGCCTCAGGCTCCGGCCCGAGGTGACCAACACCGGCCTGCAGGACGCGGCGGTGGCGGAGGGGCTGCTGACGGTGGCGGCCGGCATGAACGTGCTGCGCCTCGCGCCGCCGCTCGTCATCACCGAGGCGGAGGCGGACGAGGCGGTGGCGCTGCTCGACCGCGCCTGCCAGCGGGTCGCGCCGGGGGCGGCGAAGGCCGTGGCGGCGCAATGAGCGCCGCCTTGAGGACGGTGGCGGGGGGGCGCGAACCCCCCCGGCACTTCCTGGAACTGATGGACCTCGAGCCGGCGACGCTGCGCCGGATGCTCGACCTCGCCGTGCAGGCCAAGCGCGGGGCGGTGGCGGGCAAGCCGCTCGCCGGCAAGACCGTGGCGCTGATCTTCGAGAAGCCCTCGACGCGCACGCGCGTCTCCTTCGAGGTCGGCATCCGCCAGCTCGGCGGCGACGCGATCGTGCTCTCGGCGAAGGAGATGCAGCTCGGCCGCGGCGAGACGCCGGCGGACACGGCGAAGGTGCTCTCGCGCTACGTGGACGCGATCATGCTGCGCACCGATTCGGTGGCCAAGCTGCGCGAGCTGGCGGCGCACGCGACGGTGCCGGTGATCAACGGCCTGACCGACGTCTCGCACCCCTGCCAGCTCATGGCCGACGTGATGACCTTCGAGGAGCATCGCGGGCCGATCGCGGGCCAGGTGGTCGCCTGGAGCGGCGACGGCAACAACGTCGCCCGCACCTTCATCCAGGCCGCGGCGCGCTTCGGCTTCACGCTCCGCCTCGCCACGCCTGCCCCGCTGCGGCCGCCGCAGGCGCTGGTGGACTGGGCGCGGGCGCAGGGCGCGCGGATCGAACTCACCGACGATCCGGCGGAGGCGGTGCGCGGGGCGCGCTGCGTCGTCACCGACACCTGGGTCAGCATGTCGGACGAGCCGACCAGCAACCGCCACAACCTGCTCGCGCCCTACCGGGTGGACGCGGCGCTGATGGCGAAGGCGGCGCCGGACGCGATCTTCATGCACTGCCTGCCGGCCCACCGCGGCGAGGAGGTGACGGCGGAGGTCATAGACGGCCCGCAGAGCGTGGTGTTCGACGAGGCGGAGAACCGGCTGCACGCGCAGAAGGGCGTGCTGCTCTGGGCGCTGGGCCTGGCCTAGGCTTTCGCTGCGGAGAGAACGTCGTTCCTGATGATGCGGCCGATGGGGTGGGGCTCTGCCGAAGGGCCGCCCCTGGCCGTGATGTGGTGGAGGCGCGCAGCCCTGCGGGCATGGCGCGAGCCCTTTCTGCTGCGGAGCGGAAGGGGCCGGCACAGGCCCATCCGCGCAGGAGGTCCGGATGAAGCGGTCGGCCCCGCCGTCGGTGCGCGGCGCGCGAGGGCGTGTGCACGGCTGGCGCAGCCCGTGCGCCCCGATGGCGGCGGCGAGGGGCCTGCTTGCGAAGGCCGGGCCGCTGCCGGTCGTGACGCGCGTGGCGACGACGCGGACGGCGCGTTCCATGCTCCCCTCGGTCGGCAGCCCGGTGGGGACGAGGCGGGAGGCGTCATCGGTGGCGCCGCAGATGCTCCCGGCCGATGCCGTGCGCGCGGCTCTGCGCGACGCGGTCGCCGGTGACGCGGTGGCCGACGCGCGCGATCCGGCCGGGTTTCCTGGTATCGAGGCGGATCAACCCGCCAGGCGACCCGCCGGTGGCGGATGACCTGGGGCGGCGGATAGAGGGCGGCGAGGTCTGCCGGAAAGACGCCTGGGCGCGGCGTCATGGCCGGGATGGCGGGCGCGCCGCACGCCGAGACGGCGCAGCGCCTCGCCCACGCTGCGCTCGGCCAGCACGACGCCGAACCGCGCGGGATCACGCGCGCGAGGCCGGCCCGCCGCCGGCGCACCACGCCGTCGGCGGCCAGGTCGGACCACGCCGCACCCACTCGGCCAGTTCCGCCCCCTGCTCGGGGAAGAGCCGCCGCTTCGGCCCGCTCGCGCCGACCGGTCGCGCCAGGTCCTCGGTCCTGTAGCGGTGCACCCGGTGCAGCGAAGGCACCTTTCGCCCCGCGCCGGAATCCCCCACGAGCCAGACATCGGCGCCGGGCGCATCAGGCGGCCGCCACCCGCCTGATCGCCTCCGCCACCCGCTCCGGCGTCGCGCGCACCGCGTCCTCCAGCACCGGCGCGAAGGGCACCGGCGCGCGCGGCGCGCCGAGGCGCTCCACGGCGCGCAGGCCGCCCGGCCCCAGCCGCTCGATCACGCGCGCGACCACCTCCGCGCCGAAGCCGCCGACCGTCACCGCCTCGTGCACCACCAGCAGCCGGCGCGTCCTCGCCGCGCTCGCCACCACCGCCGCCTCGTCCCACGGCCACAGGCTGCGCAGGTCGATCACCTCGGCGGAGACGCCGCTCCGTTCCGCCGCCGCCTCCACCACCGGCACGCTCGCCGCCCAGGTCACGACCGTGACCTCGCCGCCCTGCCGCGCGATCCGCGCCCTGCCGAACTCGGCCGGGGGCGCGTCCTCCTCCACCTCGCCCTCGGCGGTCCAGAGGTTCTTCGATTCCATGAGCACGACGGGATCGTCGCAGCGGATCGCCGCCTTCAGCAGCGAGGCCGCGTCCTGCGCCGTGCCCGGTGCCGCGACCACCAGGCCGGGGACGTGCACGAGCCACGCCTCCAGGCACTGGCTGTGCTGCGCGGCGCTGTTGCGCCACATCCCGCCCGGCATGCGCACCACCAGGCGCGCGCGCCCCTGGCCGCCGAACATGTAGCGCACCTTGGCGATCTGGCTCACCAGCTCGTCCATGGCGCAGAGCGTGAAGTCGGCGATCCGCATCTCGATCACCGGCCGCGTGCCGACCAGCGCGGCGCCGAGGCCCGCGCCCATGATGCAGGCCTCCGAGATCGGGGTGGAGACGATGCGCTCCGGCCCGAACTCCTCCGCGAGCCCCCTGTACTGGCCGAAGATGCCGCCGCGGCCGAGGTCCTCGCCGAGCGCCCAGACCGTCGGGTCGCGGCGCATCTCGGCGGCGAGGGCGCGGCGCGTCGCCTCCGCGAAGGTCAGGCGCGGCATGGGGCGGGCGCTCCGATGTCCTGCACGTCGGCGAAGGCGGCGGCGAGGTCGGGCGGGGGCGCGGCGCGCGCGGCCTCGCGGTGCGCGCGCATCTCCGCCTCGGCCTCCGCCGCGATGGCGGCGATCTCTCCGGCGTCCACGCCGCGCCCGGCCAGCGCCTCGGCGAGGCGGCGGATCGGGTCGCGTTCGCGCGCCGCGGCGACCTCCTCGGCCGGGCGGTAGGCGGCGGGATCGGTGCCGGTGTGGCCCTCCCAGCGGTAGCAGCGCGCGTGCAGCAGGCGCGGCCCGCCGCCGGCGCGGATCGCGGCGACCAGCTCCGCCGCCGCGGCGTCCACCGCGAGCGCGTCGGTGCCGTCCACGCTGAGGGCGGGCACGCCGATCGCCTCCGCCCGCGCCGCCGCCCCCGCCCCCGCGGTCGCCTCGGCGGTGCGGGTGAAGGCGGCGAAGCCGTTGTCCTCGCAGACGAACAGCACCGGCAGGCGATACAGCGCCGCCCAGTTCAGCCCCTCGAGGAACGGCCCGCGGTTCACCGCGCCGTCGCCGAAGAAGCAGGCGACGATGGCGTCCTGCCGCAGCAGCTTCAGCCCCTGCGCCGCGCCGCAGGCGATCGGGATGCCCGCGCCCACCACGCCGTTGGCGCCGAGCATGCCGACCGAGAAGTCGGCGATGTGCATCGAGCCGCCCTTGCCGCCGCAGGCCCCGCCGGCGCGGCCGTAGAGCTCCAGCATCATCGCCCGCGCGTCGGCGCCCTTGGCGAGCGCGTGCCCGTGGCCGCGGTGGTTGGAGGTGATGCGGTCCGTTCGCCGCAGATGCAGGCAGACCCCGGCGGCGACCGCCTCCTGCCCGATCGAGGCGTGCACCACGCCCGGGGCCTCGCCGGAGCGCATGGCGGCGACCGCCTCGCGCTCGAAGGCGCGGATCCGGTGCATCAGGCGCAGCATCGCGACGAGCCGCGCGGTCTCGTTGGGCGGCGGCGCCCCGCCGGGCGGTCGGTTCGGTCCCATGCGCGCGAGCCTCGCGCGGCGGGGTGCGGGATGCAAGGGAGTGCCAGGGGCGGCGCCGCCACGGACGGGCGGCGGCCGCTCATCCCTCGCGGCCGCCGAGGGCGGCGATGCCGTAGAAGCGCAGCAGCTCGCGCACGCGCGCGCGCGGCGGGGTCGCGGTGAAGTAGCCGGTGCGGCAGGGGCGCAGTCCGGTGCTGCGGCGCAGGTCCACCATGGCCTCGGCCATCTTCACCGTCGCCGCCAGCGCGTCCACCACCGGCACGCCGTCCACCTCGGTGACGCCGTGGCGGGCGAGCAGCACGCAGAGCGGCGCCTCGCCCGGGATGATCGCCTCGCAGCCGCGGGCGATCAGGCCGCGCGCCGCGGCGGCGAAGCGCTCGAGCAGCGGCGCCGGGTCCTCGTAGCCGCGCAGCACGTCGTGGAAGGCGAAGCCCACCGGGTGCGCCCCGGCGAAGCGGCCGGAGAGGCCGAGGCGCTCCACGTTGCGCTCCACCATCGGCGCCATCTCCGCGATGAACAGCAGCACGCCGGCGCGCTGGCCGAGCATGGCGGCGGTCAGCATCGCGCTCTCGCCGTAGCCGACGACGGGGATGTCCACCAGGCTGCGGATCTCCTGCAGCGAGGGCTCGGGCAGCGTCATCAGCGCGAAGGCGTCGAAGCCCCGCTCCTCCGCCTCCAGCGCGCCGAGGACGAATTGCTGGCTGTGCAGGGTCTGGAAGTAGGCGTAGCGGATGTCGTTGCCCGGGTATTCCGTCTGGTAGGTGCGCGGGTGCATGCCGTGCATCACCACCTCGGTACCCGGCCGCGCCACGCGCGCGAAATGCGCGCGCAGCGCCTCGGCGTAGGCGGGCAGGTTCCCGAGGACGGTGAAGCTCTGGTGGTAGATGCGGATGTTGGACAAGGGGTTCTCCTCTGTCTCGGGGGACGGCGCCGTCGCGCGGGCGGGCCTCAGTCGGCCCACATGCCGCCGTTCACGTCCAGCACCTCGCCGGTCACGAAGCCGGCCGCGTCGCTGGCGAGATAGAGCGCCGCCTCGGCCACGTCCTCGCCGCGCCCCATGCGGCCGACCGGGATCAGCGCCCGCAGCGCGGCCGGGAAGTCCCTGGTCATGGGAGAGGCGATCGGGCCGGGCGCGATGGCGTTCACGGTGATGCCGTCCGCCGCCAGTTCGCGCGCCAGGAAGAAGGTCAGCGCGTGCACCCCGGCCTTGCTGGCGCCGTAGGCGGCGTTGCTGGCGCGCGCCTGCTCGCCCGGATCGATCCAGGGGCGCGGGTTCCCGCCGTTCTTGCCGATGACGGAGCCGAGGTTGAGGATGCGCCCGTGGCGCTGCTGGCGCATGGCCGGGATCACCGCCTGGCAGCACAGGAAGGTGCCCTTCAGGTTCACCGCGAGCACCCGGTCCCACTCCTCCTCCGCCAGCGTCGCCGCCGCGCCGAGGGAGACGATGCCCGCCACGTTCACCAGGATGTCCAGCCGCCCGAAGGCCCCGAGCGTGCGCGCCACGACGCGCTCGATCTCCGCCCGCCGGGTGACGTCGAGCGTCGCGGCGATGGCCCGCGCGCCGAGCGCCTCGGCCTCCGCCGCGATGCCCTCCGCCCCGCGCAGATCGGCGAGGCAGAGGGCCGCCCCCTCGCGCGCGAAGGCGCGCGCCACCGCGCCGCCGATGCCGCCTGCCGCGCCGGTGACGAGGGCGACGCGCCCGGCCAGGCGCCCGCCCTTGGCCGCGGACCCGCTCACCCGGCGGCGCTCCGCGCCGCGTCCAGCCCGGCGCGCCGCCCGAACACCAGCCCCTTCAGCACCGAGGTCGCGCCGGTGTAGGTGCCCCAGTAGAGCCCGACCACCTCGCCCGCCGCGTAGAGGCCCGGGATCGGGTTGCCGTCGCCGTCGAGCACCCGCGCATCGCCGTCCACCTTCACGCCGCCGAAGGTGAAGACATTGGCCGACATCACCGGATAGGCGTGGAAGGGCGGCTCGGCGATCGGCGTCGCCCAGTTCGACTTCGGCGGGTCGAGCTCGGGCCGCGTCGCGAGGCCGTCGAGCTCCAGCGGCTTCCACTCCCCCGGTACGCAGGCCGCGTTGTAGCGCTCGACCGTCGTGCGCAGCCGATCCGGGCGCAGGCCAAGCGCCCTCGCCAGCGCCTCGATGCTGTCCGCCACGATCGGCGGCTTGTCGGTGCGGATCGCCAGGCGGTAGTTCGGGATGCGCAGGTGCCGCGCGTCCAGCACGCACCAGGCGATGCCGTCGCGCTGCTCGTAGATGCGCCGCGTCACGCGCTCATAGGTCGCGTCCACCGTGCCCGGCGCCTCGTCGGTGAAGCGCTCGGCGTCCTTGTTCACCAGGATGCCGTACGGGAAGATGAAGACCGAAGGCTCCGAGATGCCGGAGCGCGGGTCCACCGGCTCGGCGTGGTAGCTGCCGAAGTCGCCGGCGGGCGCGGCGCCGGCGGCGAGGGCCATGCGGATGCCCTCGCCGCGGTTGAAGTAGCCGCCCTTGCAGATCGGCCGCAGGAACACCGCGCGCGGGCCGACATAGCGCGTCATCATCTCCGTGTTGCCCTCGAACCCGCCGCAGGCGAGCACGACCCGGCCCGAGAAGCGCAGCGCCCGCCCGCCCTGGCGCGCGAGCAGGCCGACGACGCGCCCCTCCCCGTCCCGCACCAGGTCGGTCGCGGTCGTCTCGTAGAGGAAGGCGACACCGCGGCGCTCGGCCTGCGCCGCCAGCGCCTCGACCAGCGCCGCGCCGCCGCCGACCGGCAGCAGGCGCGGCTGCGACTTGGTCAGGAACTGCGTCGGCAGGAAGTCGAAGCGCACGCCGAAGCCCCGCAGCCAGGCGACGGTGGGGCCGGCCTCCTGCGCGAAGGCCTGGATCAGGTCGGGGTCGGCGAGGCTGAGCGCGCGCGCGGCGGGATGCCGCTCCGCCCGCGGGCGCGCCGCCTCCTCGACCAGCTCGGGGTCGATGGCGCCGCTGCCGTTCTCGGCGAGGTGGGTCTCGAAGTCGTCGGTCACCTCGCTCGGGCTCTTCATGCGGAGATAGGCCTCGGTGTAGCGGCTCTGGCCGCCCCGCTCCTCGCGCGGCGCGCGCTCCAGCACGGCCACGCGCGCGCCCGCCTCCGCCGCCGCCACCGCGGCCGAGAGGCCGGCGCAGCCGCAGCCCGCGACCACCACATCGAAGGTCTCGCTTCGCATCGGACGTTGCCCCTTCATCGCAGCCGCCGGGTCCGGCGCCCGGCGCATCGGCGCGGCGCGGGCCGCGCTTGTCGATCATGCCGGATCAATGGGATAGCCTCCCGGGCCCGGCCGGGCGGCGGCCGGCGGAGGCACGGGGGATGGACCGGCTCCTGGCCATGGAGGCCTTCGTCAGGACGGTGGACACCGGCAGCATGTCGCGCGCCGCGGCGCAGCTCGGCATCGCCAACGCCTCGGTCACCACCCTCATCCGTAGGCTCGAGGCGCATCTCGGCGTGACGCTGCTGCACCGCTCCACCCGCTACGTGCGTCCCACCCCGGAAGGCGCCGCCTACTACGAGCGTTGCCGGTCCATCCTCGAGCAGGTCGGCGAGGCGGAGGCCGCGCTGGCCGGGCGCGGGCGCGGCCCGCGCGGCGTGCTGCGGGTGGAGACGCCGATCGCCGTCGGCCACCTCGTCCTCAGCCCGGCGCTGGCGGAATTCGCCCGGCTGCATCCCGACCTCCGCGTCGTCACCAGCCTGAACAACGAGGTGGACAATCTCGTCAAGCGAGGCATCGACGTGGCGATCCGCATGGAGGCGGTGGAGTCCGGCGACCTCGTCGCGCGGCTGATCTACCGCGCCCGCTACGCGCTCTGCGCGGCGCCGGACTTCGTCGAGGCGCACGGGGCGCCGGCGCATCCGCGCGCGATCGACCCGAAGCGCTGCCTCGGCTTCTCCGGCTCGCCGAGCGGCGACCTTCGGATCTGGCGCTTCCGGCGCGGCGAGGAGCGGCACGAGATCGCGCCGGAGGGCAACCTGTTCTTCAACAGCACCGACGCGCTGATGCAGGCCGCCGCGCACGGCGCGGGGCTGATCTACGTGCTCGACGTGCTGGCCGATCGGTACTGCCGCCGCGGCGAGCTGGTGCGGCTGCTGCCGGAGTGGGAGACCGACGAGCAGACCTTCTACGCCGTCCACCGCCGGGTGGGCTTCACGCCGCCGAAGGTGCGCGCCTTCGTGGACTTCCTCGCCGCCCACTTCGCCGCGCCGGCCAACCCCGCGCCGGTGCCGATCCGCGCGCGCTGAGGGCCGGGCGGCGGCGGGAGCGCCGCGGGCGGGACGCCGCCCGGCGTCGGCGACGCCGCTCATCCGGGAACCTCCGGGATGGCCGCGAGGAAGTCGGCGGCCGGACCGCCCACTAGCCGCGCCTGCAGCCGATCCCGGATCGCCGGCGCCTCGGCGGCGAAGCCCGCGTGGCGGAGGCAATCCAGGACCTTCGCGCGCACGCCTTCCGCGTCCGGCGCCGGCACCGTGGCGCGCCGCACGGTGACCGGCCCGTCGGAGGTCTCGACGGTGATCGCCGCCGGCGGATGCCCGGGCCCGTCGGGGAGCGTCTCGACGATCTCGACGCGCGCGGCGAGGTCGAGCGCCGCCCGATCATGCATCGCCCGCGGCCCCAGGGTCGCGAGATCCACGCGCCCATGCGCCAGGGCGAAGGCGGTCATGAAGGGGATGCTGTACTTCGCGTCCTGCAGCGTCTGCGGGCGCCGCCGCCGGTCCAGGGGGCGGCAGAGCCTGGCCGCGGAGGCGTTCACCGCGACCGTGATGCGGCCATCTGGTGGCCTGCCCAGCCGTTCGCGCAGGGCGAGCGCCGCGGCCACATAGGGGTGCGACAGGCGGCAGCTCGGCCAGGGCTTCACCTCGGTGGCGAGCCAGGTCCAGCCCGGCTCCTCGAGCAGCGCCGCGCGGGCGGGCTGCGCCCCGCCGAGATAGATGCGGAACATGCCCGCCGCGCCGTCCAGCGCCGTCTCCGGCCCGGTCACGCCGGCCCGGGAGAGCAGCGCCGCCTGCACCCCGCCCATCGCGGCGAAGGCGGGATAGATCGAGCGCGCCGTGGCGCCGACGCCGAAGCCCGCCTCCTTGCCTCCCGCCATCTGCATGTAGGCCAGGCCGAGGGCGGAGACGATCCGCTCTTCCGGCAGGTCGAGCACGATGGCCGCCGCCAGGCAGCCGCCGAGATAGCCGAAGAGCTGCGTCAGGAACCAGTCCGATCCGGGGCCGTCGCCGGTCGGCGCGCAGGCCGCGCCGAGGCGGCACATCAGCTCGTTGCCGAGCGCCATCGCCGAGAGCACGCGCTCCATGCCCGCCGCGGCGGGCACCGCCACGGCCAGGGCCGCCGGCAGGGTGACGGTGGTCGGATGCAGGCGCGCGACGTCGTGGATGTCGTCGTAGTCGAGCGCGTGCGCCAGCGCGGCGTTGGCGAAGGCCGCGAGCGCCGGGGGCAGGCGCTCCGGGCCGCCGAGCACCGGGCCGTCGCCGGCGGCGCCGCCGAAGTGCAGGGCCCCGATCACCTCCTGCGCGATCGGCAGGGCGGGGCGGGCGGCGAGCGCGATGCCGACGCAGTCCAGCGCATGCAGGCGCGCGCGCGCCAGGACCTCTTCCGGCAGGCCACGCCGGTACCGGTCGAGCAGCAGCCGCACCAGGGCACGGCCGAGCGGCATCGCGTCGGCACCGCCGTCGGGAGCCGGTCGCGGCGGCGCAAGGGTCGTCGTCACGGGCGCCATGGCGTCCTTCTCCCGCGGCGGCGCGGCCCGCCTTCGGGGCCGGCCGTCCTGCGCGCGAGGCTATCACCGGACCCCTCGCCCCCGAACCGTGGCGATGGGCGCCCGCCGCGAAAGGAGTTTTCGCGGATCGCGGCCGTCCCGCGGCTGGACCCCCGTGTCCGGCCGTCGCTAGCGTTCCGCGCGGCGGCAGCGGCGGGAACGGACGCGGAGGACGGGGTGGAAGCGAACGACGTCATCGTGGTGGGCGCGGGCAACGCCGCGCTCTGCGCCGCTCTCGCCGCCCGGGAGGCCGGCGCGCGCGTCCTCGTGCTGGAGCGTGCGCCGGAATCCGACCGCGGCGGCAACAGCGCGCACAGCGGCGGCGCCTTCCGCACCGTCTACGACGGCGTCGAGGACCTGCGCCGCATCGTGCCGGACCTGACGGAGGCCGAGCTCGCGATGAGCGACTTCGGCCGCTACGCGCGCGAGACCTATTTCGACGACTGCATGCGCCTGTCGGACCACCGCGCCGATCCGGACCTGATCGAGGTCCTGGTGGATCGCAGCCTGCCGACCATGCTCTGGATGCGCGAGAAGGGCGTGCGCTTCGTGCCGATCTGGGGCCGGCAGGCCTTCAAGGTGGACGGCAGATTCAAGTTCTGGGGCGGCCTCACGGTCGAGGCCGTGGGCGGCGGCCGCGGCCTGATGGACATGCTCTTCGCCGCGGCGGAGAAGCGCGGCGTCCGGGTGACGTACGGCGCGCGCGCGGTGCGCCTCCTCCTCGGCGACGACGGGGTGGAGGGTGTCGAGATCGTGCAGGGCGGGCGGCGTCGCGCCCTGCGCGCGAGGGCGGTCGTGCTCGGCAGCGGCGGCTTCCACGCCAACGCCGAGTGGCGCGCGCGCTACCTCGGCCCGGACTGGGACCTCGCGAAGCCGCGCGGCACCCGCTTCAACACCGGCGACGGGATCCGCATGGCGCGCGACGCGGGCGCCATGGCCTACGGCCACTGGTCGGGCTGCCACTCGGTCGCCTACGACCGCTGCGCGCCGGAGTTCGGCGAGCTCGGCCTGGTGGGGCAGCAGAAGAACGGCTTCCCCATGGGCATCATGGTCAACCTGCGCGGCGAGCGCTTCTTCGACGAGGGCGCCGACTTCCGCAACTACATCTACGCCACCCTCGGCAAGGCGATCCTCGGGCAGCCGAAGGGCCTCGCCTGGCAGGTCTTCGACCAGCACGCCGCGCACCTGCTCTCGGACGAGTACCGCATCCGCCAGATCACCAAGGTGGAGGCGGACACGCTCGAGGAACTGGCCGAGAAGATGGGCGACGTGGACCGCGAGGGCTTCCTGCGCACCATGCGGGAGTTCAACGCGGCGGTGATGCAGGACGTGCCCTTCGATCCCAACGTCAAGGACGGCCGCGGCACGCGGGGCCTCAAGGTGCCCAAGAGCAACTGGGCCAACCCCTACACGAAGCCGCCCTTCATCGCGGTGGGCGTGACCTGCGGCGTCACCTGCACCTACGGCGGCATCCGCGTCAATGCGTCGGCCGAGGTGGTGAGCGAGGACGGCCCGGTCATCCCCGGCCTGTTCGCCGCCGGCGAGCTGGTGGGCGGGCTCTACTACACCGGCTACCCGGGCGGGGCGGGGCTGATGTCGGGCGCGGTGTTCGGCCGGCTGGCCGGCGCCGGCGCCGCGGCGTGGGCGAGGCGGTGACGGCGATGGACGCGCTGCGGGCCGATCTCCTCGTCATCGGCGGCGGCGCCGCCGGCTTCGCCGCCGCGCTGGAGGCGGCCGAGGCGGGGGCGAGCGTGCTGGTGCTCGAGAAGCGGCCGGAGATCGGCGGCTCCTCCGCCATGAGCGGCGGCTGCCTCGCCTTCGCCGGCACCGACCTGCAGCGCGCGCAGGGCATCGAGGACAGCGACGCGCTGCTGGCGCGCGACCTGCGCGAGGTCGGCGGCGGGGACGCGGACGAGGCGCTGATCCGGGCCTACGTCGCCCACCAGCTCGACACCTACGGCTGGCTGAGGCGGCACGGCCAGCGGTTCAGCCCGGCGCTGGAGGCGTCCTCCGGCCAGTCGGTGCCGCGGGTGCACACGGTGGATCCGGCGGACATGGTGCGGCTGCTGGCGGCGCGCTGCCGCGCCACCGGCCGCGTGCAGCTCCTGACCGGCACGGCGGCGAAGCGACTGCTGCGCGACGCCTCCGGCCGCGTCGTCGGCGCCCTCGCGGAACGCGCGGGCCGGGACCTCGAGGCGCGCGGCGCCCGCGGCGTGCTGCTCGCGAGCGGCGGATTCAGCCGCAATCCCGAGCTGGTGCGCCGCTTCGCGCCGGAGTGCGAGCACGCCGTCTTCATCGGCGGCGAGGGCAATGTCGGCGACGGCCTGCGCATGGCCTGGGCGCTCGGCGCCGACTTCCGCGACATGGCCCACATCAAGGGCACCTTCGGCAAGCACCCGACCGACGAGGCCAACGACCACTCCTGCCTGTGCGTCTACAAGGGCGCCATCGCGGTGAACCAGGACGGGAAGCGGTTCGTGGACGAATCGCTCTCCTACAAGCTGCTCGGCGCGGCCTGCCTGCGCCAGCCCTACGGCGCCGCCTTCCAGATCCTCGACGAGCCGATCCTGCGCAGCGGCGACAACCAGGTGCGGATCCTCGACTTCGAGCGGCGGCTCGAGGAGGGGCTGTTCATCCGGGCCGACACGCTGGAGGAGCTCGCGCGGCGGATCGAGGTGCCGCCCGAGGCGCTGGCCAGGACCGTCGCCGACTACAACGCCTCCGTGGACGCCGGCAAGGACAGGGAGTTCGGGCGCCGGCACCTGGTCCACACCCACGGCGCGCTGCGCCGGATCGAGACGCCGCCGTTCTACGCCTACCCCTCCACCGCCGCGGTGTACGGCACCTATTGCGGCCTCCGCGTGGATGCCGCGATGCGGGTGATCGACGTGTTCGGCGCGCCGATCGAGGGGCTGCTCGCCGCCGGCGAGGTAGTGGGGGGCCTGCACGGCGCCGCCTACATGACCGGCTCGGCGCTCGGCAAGGCGCTGGTCTTCGGCCGCATCGCCGCGCGCACCGCGCTCCGTGCCCAAGGCGCGGGCTGACGGCGCGGCCGATGCAGGTCGTCGTGCTCCTCGCCGGCGTCGTGGATCCGAAATGGCGGCTGGACCGCCTCGCCCTCCGCCCCGGCGCGGCGCTGGTGGACGAGACCGGGCTTCCGCGGCGGCTCGGCCCCTTCGACGAAGCGGCGCTCGAGACGGCGCTGAAGCTGCGCGACGCCGATCCCGCGGTGCGCGCGACGGCCGTCCTCGTCGGCGGACCGGAGGATGATGCGCTGCTGCGCGCCGTGTCGGCCTTCCGGCCGCACCGCGCCTTCCGCTTCGGCGGAGCGGCGACCTCGCTGTGGGACCCGCGCGCCGCCGTGCGGCTGCTGGGCGCGGCGGTCGCCGCGGCGGCCGAGCGGCCCGACCTGGTCCTGATGGGCCGCGAATTCGGCGACGGCGACGACGGCACGCTGCCGCCCGCGCTGGCCGAGGCGCGGGGCTGGCGATTCTGCGGCCTCGCCCACGCGGTGACGCTCGCCGGCGACGGCACGGTCGCGCTGCGCCGTATGCGCGGGCCGCGCGAGGAGATCCTGCGCCTCCGCCCGCCGGTGCTCGCGAGCGTCACGAACGACCGCGGCAACCGCCTCCGCCACCCGCTGCTGAAGCACGTGATGCTGGCGAGGCGCGCCCCGGTCGAGGCGATCGCGCCGCCGCCGGAGGCGGGCGAGGGCGCGCCCGCGCTCGCCCTGCGCGGCATCGCCGCGGTGCCGCCGCCGCCGCGCGGCGGGGGGGCCTGCCGCCTCCTGACCGGCCCGATCGAGACGCAGGTCGAGGAGCTCGCCACCCTCCTGCGGCGCTGGCGCGCGGTCGGAGAGGGGTGATGCGCAGGGTTTGCGCGCTGGTGCCGCTCGGCGATCCGGCCATTGCCGATCCGTTCGCCGCCGTCGCGGCCGCCGCGGCCGTCGCGGCCCGCGGCGGCGGACAGGCCTCCGCCATCCTCCTGGCGCGCGAGGCGCGGCGCGGCGACGCCGCGCTCGCGCAGGCCGCGCGCGAGGGAGCGGCGGAGATCCTGCGCGCCGCCCATCCGGCGCTCCCCGAAGCGCCGCAGGCGGAGCACCTGCTCGCCGCCTTCGCCCACCTCCTGCGCACGGAGGCGCGCGACGGACTGTTCATCCTGCCGGCCGGCCCGGTCGGCGAGGAGCTGGCGGCGCGGCTCGCGCTGCGGCTCGACGCCGTGCCCCTCGGCCGCTGCACCGACATCGCCTGGGAGGGTCGGACGCTGCTCGCACGGCGCCCCGCCTATGGCGGCCGCGCGGAGGCGCGGCTGGCGACCGAGGCGACGCTCTGCCTCGCCGCCATGCGCCGCCCGGCGGCGGCCGCTGCGCCTGCCGGCGGCGCGCCCGCGGTGCGCGCCGTGACGCTGGACGTCGCGCTGCCCGGCGACCTGGAGCCGCCCGGCGTCGCGGAGCCGGCCGCGGACGCGCCGCGCCGGCCCGAGGGCGCGCGGATCGTCGTGGCGGGCGGGCGCGGCATGGGGGGCGCCGAGGGCTTCGCGCAGCTCCGGGAGCTCGCCGCGCTGCTCGACGGCGCGGTCGGCGCGAGCCTGCCGGCGGTGGATGCGGGCTGGGCCGCGGTGGCGCAGCAGGTCGGGCAGTCCGGCGCCTTCGTCGCGCCGGAGCTCTACCTGGCGTTCGGCCTGTCGGGCACGGCGCAGCACCTCGCCGGCATCGGCCCCGGCACGCGCATCGTCGCGGTGAATCCCGATCCGGAAGCGGAGATCTTCCGCGTCGCCGAGCTCGGCCTCGTCGCGCCGTGGCAGGAGGTGCTGCCGCGGCTCATCGGGCGGCTGCGCCGGGCATGACCGCCCGACCGCGCCGCGCCCACCCGATCCCCGGAAAGGAGGGAGGTCAGGATGTCCGAACATGCCCTGCCACGCCGATCGCTGCTGCGCGCGGCCGGGGTGGCGACCGCAGCGGGGCTGGCGCTGCCGGCCGCGGGAGCGGCGGCCCAGGGCTATCCGAACCGGCCGGTGCGCCTCGTCATCGGCTATCCGCCCGGAGGCTCGAACGACGTCACCGCCCGGATCGTCCAGCCGCGCCTCGCGGAGCTGCTCGGCCAGCCCATCGTGATCGAGAACCGGCCCGGCGCCAATGCCACGCTCGCCGCCGACCAGGTCGCGCGCGCCGCGCCCGACGGCTACACGCTGTTCCTCGCCAGCTCCAGCCCGCTGGTCATCGCGCCGCACACCAGCGCCCATGTGCCCTACGAGACGCCGCGCGACTTCGCGGCCATCACCGCGCTGGCGGCGACGCCCTCGGTGCTCGCGGTCGGGCCGGCGACCCGCGCGCGCACCCTCGAGGAATTCCTGGCCCAGGCGCGGCGCGAGCAGGTCAACGTGGCCTCCTCCGGCAGCGGCGGGCTGGCGCACCTCGCCATCGAGATCCTGCGCCGCGAGGTCAGCCAGAACATCGTCCACGTGCCCTACCGCGGCGGCGGCCCCGCCGCGACCGACACGATGGCCGGCAACGTCCACGGCGTGATCGTGGACCTCGCCGCGGTGTTCGGCCCGATCCGCGACGGCAAGCTGCGCGGCCTCGGCGTGATGTCGGAGCGCCGCACCTCCCTGCTGCCCGACGCCCCGACCTTCACGGAGGCCGGCGTGCCCGGCGTGGTCGCGGTCAACTGGATCGCGGTGCTGGCGCCGCGGGGCACGCCGCAGCCGATCCTGGCGCGGCTGCATGGCGCGCTGAGCCAGGCCGCGGATGCGCCGGAGACCAGGGAACGCTTCGCCGCCGTGGGTCTCGAGCCGATGACGCACGCCTCGCCGGATGCGGCGCACGCCTTCATCCGCTCCGAGTGGGATCGGTGGGGCGGCGTCGCGCGCGCCTCCGGCGTGCGGGCGGACGGCTAGCGCTGCCGGGGTCACCGGCCTCGGGCCCCGCCGCTCTCCTGACCGCGGCTGCAAGCGGCAGGGACATCAACGGCGGGAGCCGATCAGGCCACGGGCGGGGTTGATCCGGCGCGATGCGATCGGGCCGGGTCGCGGCGTTCGGGCCGCGCACCGGCCCGCACCCGAGGTCCGGCGGCAGGCGCCGCGGCGGACGACGAAGCCCGCGGGCGACCAGCGTCGCGGTGGGCCGCGATCGGCAGGATCGCGCGGCGTCGGCCGCGCGGCCGAAACGCCGGGCCGGTGCGACGAGGCCGGCGCGGCCCCGCCGTGCCGCGGCCGGGCGGCGGGAACCCCGCGCCGGCGCAACCGTTGCCCGGAGGCGGCCTCTGCCCCATCTCTCCGCCATGAACGACACGGACAAGATCGGCTGGCACGGCACCACCATCCTCTGCGTGCGCAAGGGCGGGCAGGTGGCGATGGCCGGGGACGGCCAGGTCTCGCTCGGCCAGACGGTGGTCAAGGGCAACGCGCGCAAGGTGCGGCGCATCGCCAACGGCAAGGTGCTGGCGGGCTTCGCCGGCGCCACGGCGGACGCCTTCACGCTGCTGGAACGGCTGGAGGCGAAGCTCGAGCGCTTCCCGGACCAGCTCGAGCGCGCCTGCGTCGAGCTCGCCAAGGACTGGCGCACGGACCGCTACCTCCGCCGGCTGGAGGCGCTGATGGCGGTGGCCGATTCCCGCCGCTCGCTGCTGCTCACCGGCCAGGGCGACGTGCTGGAGCCGGAGGACCAGATCATCGGCATCGGCTCGGGCGGCAATTTCGCGCTCGCCGCGGCGCGCGCCCTGATGGGCGTGGACGGCCTCGGCGCCGAGGAGATCTGCCGCCGCGCGATGAGGATCGCCGCCGACATCTGCGTCTACACCAACGCGAACACCGTCATCGAGACGCTGGAATCCCAGGCGTGAGCACCGAATCCGTCAACCTCTCCCCGCGCGAGATCGTCTCCGAGCTCGACCGCTACATCGTCGGCCAGCACGACGCCAAGCGCGCCGTCGCCATCGCGCTGCGCAACCGCTGGCGGCGCCAGCAGCTGCCGGAGGGCATCCGCGAGGAGGTGGTGCCGAAGAACATCCTGATGATCGGCCCGACCGGCGTCGGCAAGACCGAGATCGCCCGCCGCCTCGCGCGGCTGGCGCAGGCCCCCTTCCTCAAGGTCGAGGCGACGAAGTTCACCGAGGTCGGCTATGTCGGCCGCGACGTGGAGAGCATCGTGCGCGACCTGGTCGAGGTCGCCATCACCCAGCGGCGCGACCACGCGCGCAGGGAGGTCCAGGCCAAGGCCGAGCTCGCCGCGGAGGAGCGGCTGGTGACCGCGCTGGTCGGCGAGGGCGCCTCCGGCGAGACGCGCATGAAGTTCCGCCGGATGCTGCGCGAGGGCCAGCTCGAGAACCGCGAGGTCGAGGTGCAGGTCGCCGAGGCCGGCGGCGGCATGCCGATCGGCATGATCGACCTGCCCGGCGCCCAGGGCGTGCAGCTCCAGAACATGCAGGAGATGCTCGGCAAGCTGTTCGGCGGCCGCCAGCGCCCGCGGAAGATGAGCGTCGCCGCGGCGCGCGAGGCGCTGATCCGCGACGAGGCCGACAAGCTGCTCGACCAGGAGGCGCTGACCCGCGAGGCGGTGGCCAACGCCGAGAACAACGGCATCGTCTTCCTCGACGAGGTGGACAAGATCTGCGCCCGCGGCGCCGGCGAGGGCGCGGGCGGGGGCTTCCGCGGCGCCGACGTCAGCCGCGAGGGCGTGCAGCGCGACCTGCTGCCGCTGATCGAGGGCACCACGGTCATGACCAAGCACGGCCCGGTCAAGACCGACCACATCCTGTTCATCGCCTCCGGCGCCTTCCACCTCGCCAAGCCCTCCGACCTGCTGCCGGAGCTGCAGGGCCGGCTGCCGATCCGCGTCGAGCTCTCGGCCCTGACGCGCGACGACTTCCGCCGCATCCTGACCGAGCCCGAGCACTCGCTGATCAAGCAGTACGTGGCGCTGCTCAGCACCGAGGGGGTCACCCTGGAGTTCGCCGCGGACGCGGTGGACGCGATCGCCGACCTCGCCGCGGAGATCAACGCGCGGGTCGAGAACATCGGCGCGCGGCGCCTGGCGACGGTGATGGAGCGGCTGCTCGAGGAGATCTCCTTCGGCGCCTCCGACCGCCGCGGCGAGACGGTGCGGGTGGACGCGGCCTATGTGCGCGAGCGGGTGGCGCCGCTGGCGGCGAGCGCGGATCTGAGCCGGTTCATCCTGTGAGGCGCGCGCCGGCGAACCGCGCGCCGGCACCCCGATCCTCCCGAGCGATGTCCGACGCCGCCGCCTTTGGCCCCGAAAGCCGTCTCCCCATCCCCGGTCTTCCCGAGACCGCCCGCACCGAACTCTCCGGCGCCGTCGCCGCGCTGGAGGGCACGTCCCTCGCCGTCCGCCTCGCCGCCCTGGTCGGCGCGCCGATCGAGGCGCTGAAGTCGCGCCTGCCGGGCCCCGCGCAGGCGATGCTCGACGCCGCGATCGAGCGTGCGCTCAGCCGCGCGATGGAGGCGGCGCTGAAGTCCGATCCCGCGCGCACGCCGCTGCCGGTCTCCTCCGACTGGTTCCACCGCGGGCTCGCCGCCGCGAGCGGCGCGGCCGGCGGCGCGTTCGGCCTGCCGGGGACGCTGGTCGAGCTCCCCCTCTCCACCACCCTGCTGCTGCGCCAGATCGCCGCCGTCGCCGCCGGGCAGGGCGAGGACCTCGGCCGCCCGGAGGCCGCGGCCGAATGCCTCAAGGTGTTCGCCCTCGGCGGCCGCGACCCCTACGACGACGCGGCCGAGTCGGGGTATTTCGCCGTGCGCATCGCGCTCGCCGAGGCGCTCAAGGGCGTGGTCGGGCGCGGCGTGACCGGCGCGGTGCTGCCCGGATTCATCGGCGCCGTCGCCGCACGCTTCGGCGGCCCCGTGGCGCTCAAGCTCTCGGCCCAGGTCGCGCCGATCATCGGTGCCGCCGCCGGGGCGACGGTGAACCTCGTCTTCCTCGAGCATTTCCGTACCGTCGCTCGCGGCCACTTCACCGTCCGGCGACTGGAACGCGCGCACGGCCCGGCGCTGGTCCAGGCCGCCTACGAGGCGATGCGCGACGCCCGCTTCGCTGCCTGAGCGTCGTCTCCCGGGCGGAGCGGCCGGTCGCCGCCAGCCCCTCGCCTCCGCGCCGGCACCCGGGCGATGCGGTCCCGCGTTCCCGCGCCTCCCCCGAGCGTACCGCGCACGGCCCGAGCCGCGATCCGAACGGCGCCGGAATCCGTCGCCACGGCTCCGGCGCTCGCCTATAGTCCCTGCAACGACAAGCCGAATGCCGGAGACCCTCATCGCCATGCGCCGCCTCCCGACCTTCCTCGCCGCCGCCGCGGCGGTCCTCTTCGCGCTCGCGCCGGCCCTGGTGGATGCGCGGGTGGGGGGCGGCCGCTCGATGGGCAGCAGCGGCAGCCGCACCTATTCCGCACCGCCACCGACCCGGACGGCGCCCGCTCCGGCACGGCCGGTGGAGCGCAGCATGACCGAGCCTTCGCGGGTGACGCCGGGGGCCGCCGCGCCGACGGCGGCGGCGGGCGGCATGCTTTCCCGCTCGCCCTTCATGGCGGGGCTGATGGGCGGCCTGATCGGCGCCGGCATCGGCGGGCTGCTGTTCGGCGGCGGCCTGTTCGGCGGCCTGCACGGCTTCGCCGGCATCCTCGGCCTGCTGCTGCAGATCGCGCTGATCGCCGGCTTGGTCTGGTTCGGCCTGCGGCTGTTCCGCGTCATGCGCGGCGGCCAGCCCGTGCCGGCCGCTGGCGTGCCGCCCCGCGGCCTCGCGCGGACCGGCGAGGGCCCCGGGACGGGCCCGGCCGGGCGCATGGCCGCCGCGGGCGGGACGGGAATCGGCACCGCCGCGCCGCATCCGGGGGAGCCGGTCCGGCTCGACCAGGCCGACTTCGACCGCTTCGAGCGCCTGCTGATCGAGGCGAACGAGGCCTGGTCGCGCCAGGACCTCGCCGCGCTGCAGCGGATCGCCACGCCGGAGATGGTGCAGTACTTCGCCGACGATCTGGCCGAGCTCGCCAGCCGCGGTCTGCGCAACGAGACGCGCGAGGTGCGGCTCGAGCAGGGCGACCTCGCCGACGCCTGGCGCGAGGGCGGGCGCGACTACGCCCGCGTCGCGATGCGCTTCTCGATGCTGGACGCCACCTTCCGCGCCGCCGACGGCGCACTGGTGGAGGGCGACACCGAGCGCCGGACCGAGGCGACGGAGGTCTGGACCTTCATGCGGGCGCGCGGCGGGCAGTGGCTGATCTCGGCGATCCAGCAGACGGGACCGGCCTGACGCGGGCCGTTCCGGATCGGGCGGCCGGGCAGGCCTGGCGCCTCCCGGCGGCGGGGGGCCGCGCCGCCGGGAGGCGCCGGCCTTCGGCGCGGTGTCCCGCGCCATGGGCCTCGGCATGACGCCGCCCGCCCTCCGCCTGCCGATCCGTCCCGGCTGACGGGGAACCGCCTCGGCGCCGTTCCGCGCGACGCCCCGGGCGCGGGCCGTCCCCGGCCGCGCGACGGCGAGGCGCGGCGCCGCGGGCGCGCCCTCCTGCCTCTTGCCCTCGCCGCGCCGATCGGGTCCGGTTGCGCGAGGCATGCGCCCGCGCGGACCGCGCCCGCCGCGGGCGAACGGAGATACGGGGATGGCACTGCAGGCGACGACGCAGGACGGGCCCACGCCGGGGGCGGACGATCTGCCGCGCAACGCGGCGAACCACGTGGCGCTCTCGCCCGTCTCCTTCCTCTTCCGCGCCGCGCGCGTCTGGGGCGGGCGCGTCGGGGTGGTGCACGGGCCGCGGCGCATCACCTACGCCGCGCTGCTGGAACGCTCGCGCCGCCTCGCTTCCGCGCTGGTGCGGGCGGGCGTCGGCCCCGGCGAGGCGGTCGCCGTGCTGCTGCCGAACGTGCCGGAGATGCTCGAGGCGCACTACGGCGTGCCGATGGCCGGCGCGGTGCTGTGCCCGGTCAACACGCGGCTCGACGCGGCGACGATCGGCTTCATCCTGCGCCACTCCGGCGCGCGGGCGTTCGTGGTGGACCGGGAATTCGCGGGCGTCGCCGGCGCCGCGCTCGCGGGCCTCGACGGGGGGCCGCAGCCGCGTGTCGTGCTGGTGGACGATCCGCTCGGCCCCGGCGGCGCCGCGCTCGACGGCACGCCCTACGAGGAATTCCTCGCCGGCGGCGAGCCGGACTTCGTCCCGCGCGTGCCGGCGGACGAGTGGGCGGCGATCTCGCTCTCCTACACCTCCGGCACGACGGGCGACCCGAAGGGCGTGGTCATCCACCACCGCGGCGCCTACCTCAACGCCTGCGGCAACGCGCTGGCCTTCGAGCTCACGCCGCGCAGCGTCTATCTCTGGACGCTGCCGATGTTCCACTGCAACGGCTGGACCTACACCTGGGCGGTGACGCTCGCGGGCGGCACGCATGTCTGCCTGCGGCGCGTGGACCCGGCCGAGATCTTCCGCCTGGTCGCCGAGGAGGGGGTGACGCATCTCTGCGCCGCGCCGGTGGTGCTGACCATGCTGATCCACGCGCCGGCGGAGTCGCAGCGCCGGCCGGCGCAGGTGGTGAAGGTGGCGACCGGCGGCGCCGCGCCGCCCTCCGCCGTCATCGCGCGGATGGAGGCGATGGGCTTCTCCGTCGTGCACCTCTACGGCCTGACGGAGAGCTACGGCCCCTCCCTCCTCTGCGCCTGGCAGCCGGGGCTGGAGGAGCGCCCGCTGGAGGAGCGCGCCGCCTTCATGGCCCGCCAGGGCGTGCCCCTGCCGACGCTGGAGGACGCGACGGTGCTGGACCAGGCCACCGGCCGCCCGGTGCCGGCGGACGGCGCGACCCTCGGCGAGATCGCGCTGCGCGGCAACACCATCATGAAGGGCTACCTGCGCAACCCGAAGGCCAACGAGGCGGTGTTCGTCGGGGGCTGGTTCCGCACCGGCGACCTCGGCGTGCTGCACCCGGACGGCTACATCGAGGTCAAGGACCGCGCCAAGGACATCGTCATCTCGGGCGGCGAGAACATCTCCTCGCTCGAGGTGGAGGAGGCGCTCTACCGCCACCCGGACGTGATGGAGGCCGCGGTGGTGGCGCACCCGGACGAGAAGTGGGGCGAGGTGCCGCACGCCTTCGTCACCCTGAAGCCGGAGGCCGAGGGACGGGTGAGCGCCGAGGACATCGTCGCCTGGTGCCGCGGCCAGCTCGCGCGCTTCAAGGTGCCTAAGCACGTGACGTTTGGGCCTTTGCCGAAGACGGCGACGGGGAAGATCCAGAAGTTCGAGCTGCGCGCGCGGGTGCGGGGCGGGTGACGCCGCGAGGCGCCCCGGCGAGCGCCCGCCCTGTTGTCCACCACCGCGGTCTGGCCGAGCGCGCGGGCGAAGGGCTCGGGGAAGCCGCGGGCGAAGACGCCTTGGGGCCGCCGGGCGCGAGGACGGCAGCCCGCCCGACATCGTCCTGCGGTCCATGACGCTGCTGCGAAATTCCGCCCGGACGATCCTGCCGTCCCCTCCGAATTCGTGCCGGCCGGGCTTTTCGCCGCCGCGCATCCGGTCCACCCTGCGGCCGGACCGGGGAAGGGGACAGGATCGGCATGGCCGGTGCGCTCGAGGGCGTGCGCGTGGTGGACATGACGCGCGTGGTGGCGGGGCCGCTCTGCGCGCAGACGCTCGGCGACCTCGGCGCCGAGGTGGTGAAGGTGGAGCGCCGCGGCGACGGCGACGACCTGCGCGCGCTCGGGCCCCCCTTCGTGGCGGGCAGCGAGGACTCCACCTACTTCGTTTCGCTCAACCGCAACAAGCGCTCGCTCTCGCTCGACTTCGCGCGGCCGGAGGGCGCGGCGATCCTCCGCCGGATGGTCGCGCGGGCCGACGTGCTGCTGGAGAATTTCCGCCCTGGCACGCTCGCGCGCTACGGCCTCGACTGGCCGAGCCTGCGCGCGGTCAATCCGCGCCTCGTCTACTGCTCGATCTCCGGCTTCGGCCAGACCGGGCCCTACGCCGACCGCTCGGGCTACGACTTCGTCGCCCAGGCCATGTCCGGGCTGATGGAGGTGACGGGCGAGCCGGACGGCGCGCCGGGCGGCGGGCCGCAGCGCGTCGGCGTGCCGGTCGCCGACATGTTCACCGGCCAGGCCGCGGCGATCGCCGTGCTCGCCGCGCTGCGCCACGCCGAGCGCACCGGCGAGGGCCAGCACGTCGAGGTCTCGCTGTTCGAGACCATGACGGCGCTGCTGCAGCACCCGATGTCGGCCTGGCTGAACGCCGGGCATCTGGTCCGCCGCAGCGGCAACGATTCGCATGTCGCCGTGCCCTACGGCGTCTTCGCCGGCTCCGACGCCAGGATGGTGATCGGCGTGCTGAACGACCGCGAGTTCGTGCGCCTCGCCGCCGCGCTCGGCCACCCCGAATGGGCCGAGGACGAGCGCTTCCGCCGCAACCGCGACCGCGCCGCCAACCGCGACCTGCTGCTCGGCATGATCCGCGAGGTGCTGGCGACGCGCCCGCGCGCGGAGTGGCTGGAGCGGCTGCGCGCGGCGAAGATCACCTCCGGCCCGATCAACACCCCGGCCGACATCGAGCACGACCCGCACATCCGGGCGCGCGGCATGATCGTCGAGGTCCCGCACCGCGGCACCGCGGGCAGGGTGCGCGTGCTGGCGAGCCCGATGCGCCTCTCCGCCACGCCGGTCGGGTACCGCCGCGGCATCCCCGCGCCGGGCGAGCACACCGAGGAGGTGCTGGCCGAGTTCGCCGGCATGAGCGAGGCGGAGATCGCCGCCGCCCGCGAAGCCGGGATCGTGTGAGGGAGCGGACGGAGATGGTCGGCCTGCGCTTCGAGCCACGCGACACGCCGCCCGGCAGCGCCGCGCTGCGGCGCGAGGTGCGCGCCTTCCTCGCCGAGCACGGCCGCGGCTGGACGCCGGAGGTGCGCGGCCGCTCCTGGATGGGCTTCGACCGCGCCTTCTCCCGCGCCGTCGGCGCCCGCGGCTGGATCGGCATGACCTGGCCGAGGCGATACGGCGGGCACGAGCGCAGCGCGATGGAACGCTACGTCGTGCTCGAGGAGATGCTCGCCGCCGGCGCCCCGGTCGGCGCGCACTGGATCGGCGACCGCCAGTCCGGCCCGCTGCTGCTGCGCTTCGGCACGGAGGCGCAGCGGATGCGCCTCCTGCCCGCCATCGCGCGCGGCGAGGCGGCGTTCTGCATCGGCCTGTCGGAGCCCGACTCGGGCTCCGACCTCGCCAGCCTGCGCACCCGGGCGGAGCGCGTGCCGGGCGGCGGCTGGCGCCTGAACGGGCGCAAGATCTGGACCAGCTTCGCCCATCTCTGCGACTGGATGATCGCGCTGGTCCGCACCGCGCCGGCGGAGAGGGACGGGCCGCGGCACGCGGGCCTCTCGCAGTTCCTCGTGGACCTCCGCCTCCCGGGAATCACGATCCGCCCGATCCGCGAGCTGACCGGCGAGGAGGGCTTCAACGAGGTCACCTTCGACGACGTGCCCCTCCCCGAGGACGCGCTGATCGGGCGCGAGGGCGAGGGCTGGGCGCAGGCGACCTCCGAGCTCGCCTTCGAGCGCAGCGGGCCGGACCGCATCCTCTCCAGCTACCCGCTGCTCGCCGCCGCCGCCGAGGCGGCGGCCGATCCCGTGCCGATCGGGCGCATGGTGGCGCGGCTCGCCACGCTGCGCGCCATGTCGCTCTCCGTCGCCGGCATGCTGGAGGACGGCAGGTCGCCCGCGGTCGAGGCGGCGCTGGTCAAGGACATCGGCAACGCCTTCGAGCAGGCGGTGCCGGAGCGGGTGCGCGACCTGCTCGACGTCGCCGACGCGCCGGAGGGGCTGCGCCGCCTGCACGCCTACGTCACGCAGGTGGCGCCCACCTTCTCGCTGCGCGGCGGGACGCGCGAGATCCTGCGCGGCATCATCGCGCGCGAGCTGGGGCTGCGGTGAACGCCATGCGCGAGGACGATCCCGGCACGATGCTGGCGGAGCAGGTCGGGCGCCTGCTCGCGGAGCGGAGCGGCGCGGCCACCCTGCGCGCGGTGGAGCGCGGCGAATGGCCCGCCGCCCTGTGGGAGGCGCTGGAGGGGCTCGGCCTGCCGCTCCTCCTGGTGCCGGAGGCGATGGGCGGGGCCGGGCTCGGCTGGCGGGCGGCCGGGCCGGTGTTCCAGGCGCTCGGCCGCCACGGCGCGCCGGCGCCGATGGGCGAGACGATCCTCGCCGCCGCGCTGCTCGCCGCCGCCGGCATCGCGCCGCCGCCGGGGCCGCTCTCGCTCACCGCCAATGGCGGCGAGCGGGTGCCGTGGGGGCGCCATGTGCGCCATGTCGCCTGCTGCGACGGCGAGACCGTCGCGCTCTGCGACGCCGCCGGCGTGACCTGGGCGCCGGGCGCCAACCTGGCCGGCGAGCCGCGCGATTCCGCCCCGCCCGGCGGGGTGGTGCGGAGCGCGGCGCCGGTGCCCGAGCGCTTCGGCGGCGAGGCGGCGGCCGCCGCCCTCGCCCTGCTGCGCGCCTGCCAGATGGCCGGCGCGCTCGCCGCCGCGCTCGACCTCGCGGTGGAGCACGCCGGCACGCGCCGGCAGTTCGGCCGCCCCATCGGCCGCTTCCAGGCGGTGCAGCAGCAGCTCGCCGTCCTCGCCGGCGAGGCCGCCGCCGCGCAGGTCGCCGCCGACCGGGCCTGCCGCGCCGCGGACCGCCACGGCCTCGCCGGCGCCGCCTTCGAGATCGGCTGCGCCAAGGTCGTGGCCGGCGAGGCCGCGGGCGCCGGCGCCGCCATCGCGCACCAGGTCCTCGGCGCCATCGGCTTCACCGAGGAGCACCCGCTGCACCACCTGACGCGCCGCCTCTGGTCCTGGCGCGAGGAGGCCGGTACCGAGCGCTTCTGGGCCGCGCGCATAGGCCGCGAGGTGCAGGCGGTGGGCGGCGCCGCGCTCTGGCCCTTCCTCACCGCCCGCGACGAGGACGACGACACCACGCCATGACCGCCGAACCCTTCCTCCGCATCGAGCGCGACGACCACGTCGTCACCCTGACCCTGAACCGGCCGGACAAGCGCAACGCCATCTCCACCCGCGAGGAGTGCGAGGAGATCGTCGCCGCCTGCCAGCGCATCCAGCACGACGATTCGGTGCGCGCGGTGGTCCTGACCGGCGCCGGGACGGCGTTCTGCGCCGGCGGCGACCTCAAGGGGATGAAGGCGCGCACCGGCATCACCGCCGGCAACACCGGCGCCGAGATGCGCGAGAGCTACCGCCGCGGCATCCAGCGCATCCCGCTCGCCCTCTACGAGCTCGACGTGCCGACCATCGCCGCGGTGAACGGCCCGGCGATCGGCGCCGGCCTCGACCTCGCCTGCATGTGCGACATCCGCATCGCCAGCGAGCGCGCGAGCTTCGCCGAGAGCTTCGTGCGCGTCGGCATCGTGCCGGGCGACGGCGGGGCCTGGCTGCTGCAGCGCGCCGTCGGCCTCTCCCGCGCGATGGAGATGAGCTTCACCGGCGACACGCTGGACGCGCAGGCGGCGCTCGCCTGCGGCCTCGTCAGCCGCGTCGTGCCGGAGGGCGAGCTGCTGCCCGCGGCGCGCGCCCTCGCCGCGAGGATCGCCGCCAACCCGCCCCAGGCGGTGCGCATGACCAAGCGCCTGCTGCGCGAGGCGCAGCACACCAGGCTCTCGACCCTGCTCGAGCTCTCCGCCGCCTTCCAGGCGCTGGCGCACGGCACCCGCGATCACGTCGAGGCGGTGGACGCGATCCTCGAGAAGCGCGCGCCGCGCTTCGAGGGGCGGTGAGCGACCCCCTCGGCGCGACCATCGCCTGGGCCTGGGACGGCCCGCCGCCCGGCACGGAGGCCGCCGGGCGCGCGCGGCTGCTGCTCTGCGACAGCCTCGGCTGCATGGTCGCCGGCCTGCGCCATGCGCGGGTGCGCGCCCTCGCCGCCGCGCTCGCGGCGTGGCTGCCGGGCGAGGTGCGGCTGGCGGGCGCGGGCCTCGCTCCGGCCGGCGCGGCGGCGGTGCTGGCGGCGGCGATGTGCTGGGACGAGGCGAACGAGGGCCTCGCCCGCGCGCATGGCCGCCCGGGGCTCGCCGTGGTGCCGCTCTGCGTCGCGCGGCCGGCGGCGACGCTCGGCGAGACGCTCGCCGCGCTCGCGCTCGGCTACGAGGTCGCGGGGCGCGCGGGCGAGCTGTGGCGCATCCGGCCGGGGATGCATGTGGACGGCTCCTGGCACGCGCTCGGCGCCGCCGCGGCGGCGGTGCGGCTCGCGGGCGGCGACCGGGCGGCGGCGGCGCGCGCGGTGCGGCTCGCCGCGTGCCAGGTGCCCTTCGCCCTCTACGCGCCGATCGCCGCCGGCATGGACGGGCGCAACAGCTACCCGGCGCACGCCGCGCTGCTCGGCGCGCTGGCCGGCGCGGCGGCCATGGCGGGCCTCGACGCGCCGGCGGAGGGGTTCGCGGAGGCGCGGCGCCTCGCGCTCGGCCTCGACGCGCCGGGCGCAAGCGCGCCGCCGGGCGAGTGGCTGGTCGCGGAGGCCTATCTCAAGCCCTTCGCCGGGGTGCGCCATGCCCACTACGCCGCCGCCGCCGCGCTCGCGCTGCGGCCGCGCCTGCGGGACCGCCTCGACCGCATCGCCGCGATCGAGCTCGCCACCTACGCCGAGGCGCTGCGCTACGCCGGCAACCGCGCGCCGCGGGCCGCCATCGCGGCGCAGTTCAGCCTCTCCTGGGCCGTCGCCGCGGCGCTGGCGCAGGGGGATCTGGGGCCGGAGGCCTACACCGAGGCGGCGCTGCGCGACCCGCGCCTGCGCCGGCTGGAGGCGCTGGTGACGCTGCGCGAGGGCGGCCCGGCGCGCGGCGGGCGGCGCGGCGCGGTGCTCTCGGTCACGGTGGACGGCGCCACGCTGACCGCGGCCACCGACAGCGTGCCGGGCGACCCGGCGCGGCCGATGCCGGCCGCCGAGGTGCTGGCGAAGCTGCGGCGCCACGCCGGCGAGGCCGCGGCGGCGCGGGGCGCCGCCCTCCTCGACGCCGCGGCGGACGCGCCTGGCACGGCGCTGCGCGCGTTCCTCGCGGAGGCGGCCTAGCAACCTGTCGGCTTTGCGTCTGCGGTCTGCGCATGGGGCGGTGGTGTCT
>NZ_BMKS01000015.1 GCF_014644455.1 Caldovatus sediminis
GGGTGGCGCTGGAGATCTCCCCCGTCGAGGCGCCGGAGACGATGGCGACGCGCTGCAGGCCGCCGACCAGTCGCACCACCTGGTCGGAGGTGGCGCCGATCTCGCGGGCGGCGATCGAGAAGCGCTGGAACGCGTCGACGCTCTCGGAGACCGCGACGCCGGTCGAGAGCGCGTTGCGATACAGCGCCTCGTAGACCGCACTCGCGCGCTCGACAGAGCCGGTGGCGTTCTGCAGGCGCGACAGGCCCTGGGTGAGCGCGTCGCCGGCCTGGACCAGGGCGCGGGCCGCCGCGGCCACGCCGGCCACCTGCAGGCCGCGGACGGCCAGGTCGAGCAGCTCGAGCGAGCGGGAGGCGCGCTCGGCGCCGCCCTTGATCCGGTCGAGGGAGCGCTGGCCGGTCTCGCCGACCTCGCGCAGCCCGGCTTTGACCCGGGCGGCATCGTCCAGCGAGAGGCGGACCGAAACGCGGCGGGTGGCGTCGGCCATCTCAGGTCGTCTCCCCCTCGCGACGTGCGGTGGCGCCCTCGGCCATGCCGAGGCGGATGGCGAGCAGCAGTTCGGCGGCTGCCCAGCCGGCGGCGCCGAGGTCGCGCGCCGCGGCGAGCGCGCCGGCGGTGTCGAGCGTCAGGCCGGCCATGCTGGCTTCAGTGCAGGCGGTCCCGGCGGCCCAGCAGGCGTGGCCTTCGACGCTGGTGGGTGCGTGCGCGGTGTAAGGGCAGGCGCCGGCGCAGTCGCGGCCGAGGGCGGCACAGCCGCGGCAGTACTCGGGCCCGCGGCCGAAGTGCCAGGCGGCGCGGGCCCTCAGCCGTTTCCCTCGGCGGCCACCGCGACCACCGGCGCCGTCGCGCGGTCCCAGAAGGCGGCGGCGATGTCGTCGAGGTCCATCAGGCGCTCGACCGCCTCCGGCGAGAGCGGCAGCGGCTTGCCTGCGGCGTCGCCCACGCCCTCCCAGGCGGTGACGGCGTGCCGGGCGAGCGCCTTGACCAGGAAGGCGAAGGACAGGCCGCGCGACATGTCCGGGTCGAGGTCTGGGTCAGCGACGCGGATCGCGGCGAGACGGCGCGCGGCGGCGGCCTGCGTCGCCGCCATGACGGCCGTGGTCACGGGCCGGATCTCGACGCGCACGCCGCGCGGCAGGTCGAGCCAGTACGGCTCGGCCGGGAGGTCGAGGGTGAGCATGGAAGACTCCCAATCGTAACATTAAAGGGGGGCTGTTAGTGCCCGCCGATTCGGACCCTGCACTGCGAAGTGCCTTGGAGGATCAGATGCCTATTGCTTACCCAGAGCGGAATGAAGGCCGAGCGGCCTTCCGCAGAGTCCTCGAAGCGCTCTCCCAGGCGACGCCGGTTACGGCTGCTCTCGCGCACCTGTACGGCTACACGCATCCGAGCCAGTTCGAGCAGGATCTCGAGAAGTTCCAGCGGGAGCTTGCTACGACCGTCAATGACCACGCTGACCGTCTGGTCCGGCTAGAGGCGCTGATGGCGCCCCGGGCTGTCCTCAACGCAATGGCGCTTGAAGTCGCCTTCTACACATTGCGCACAAACGAAACCGGGCGCGGAGACTCCGTCATCTTTGGCACTTTGCAGGCTGCGTTCACGTCGGTGGAGAAGGCCCTCCTTGAGGAGGCCGTCGCCGAGCTGGCGCACCATGGCTACGTGACCACCAGTTCTGCGATGGGTCACCCGATCCGCGCGTATCGACCGACAGCCAACCTCTTTCTGGCCTTCGATTTGGCTGCAACAGGGCACGACACGCGTGCGGACGCTACTGAAATCGCGCGGATCTGGTTGGCCGAAGACGAGATGCGGAGCGTCCATAGGCTGAAGGAGCGCCTCGGATGGTCTGTCCGCCGCCTCAACCCTGCCCTGTGCGCATTGAGGCCGGTGTTCCCTGAGGGCCGCTGGAGTCGAGAGGTTCACCCTACACTTGCCACAACGTCGGTGCTCATCACGCCAGACGAACGCTTCAAGCTCAGGCAGATTGTGACGAGCGGCCGCGTCGATTGAGTTGCGTCTCGCGTGTGGTGGCTTGGAGGGTATGGCTGCCGATAGAAGCATGCTTCACGCGTACTCCGTCCCCGCCTGCTGGTTCTTCAGCACCGCCGTCATCATGCGGGCCGCTGTGGCGTTGAAAGCGGCGCGGAACTCGAAGCTCGCCTCGACACCAGCCGGTCCTTCGACCGGAGTTTTGGCCAGCGCCAGATACACCTCGTGCAGCGTGAAGGTGAGGCTGCGGTTGGCGTCGATCGCATAGCCGAAGGCGAACTCCGCGGGGGAGTTGTCTTGCGCCTGGGTCAGCAGCGTAGTGTCCGCGAAGCGCGCGGTGATTTGGCCGGTGGCGCGCGCGATCCCGGGATCCACGCCCTCGACCTTCCGGTCGGCGCGGATGGTGCGCACCATCTCCATGCCGTTGGCATAGGTAAGCCGCGCCCCGGTCACTTGCGCGAGTGCGGAGCCATTCCGATTGATCGCCCCCTGCGCCTTGTGGAAGGCGGTGTAGGCGGCGCTGGTCGGCGTGCCGCCCGCGCTCGAGGCGCCGCGCGTCGAGCCCTGCCCCATCAGCCCGAAGGTCGCGGTCGCCGGCCCGGCCGGCGAGAAGTCGATCTCCAGCGTGTCGGCGCGCACGCCGGCGCAGAGATCGTAGTTCGGCACGTCCGGATAGCCGATCTCGACGCTGTTCGACGGCAGCGCGGCGGCGCCCGAGCCGAAGCTGTGGATGAAGTTTGGATCGGTGCCGGTGGTGGTTGGCGGGCCGAGCAGCAGGCGCAGCCAGTGGCCGATGTTCACCAGGTCCACCGGCACCACCGCTTGGCCCTGCACGGTGATGGTGTCGAGGAAGGGCGCGGCCGGATCGCGGCTGCTGCCGACGCCGATGACGTCGGCATCGAGCAGCGGCTGCTCGGCGCCGAGGTCGCAGGAGAGGAACGGCACGCGCAGCCAGTCGCCCGCGGGCGCGGTGCCGTAGGTCGCCTCGGGGATCATGAGCAGACGGCAGTTGGCGCCGATGGCACGGGGCATCGGGGGTCTCCGGGATCAGCGGGAGGGGGAAGCGTCAGGCCAGCGGCGAGCCGGCGACGGTGAAGAACAGCGTGACGGGGACCGATGCGGCGCGGGCGGGCGCGGCGCCCTCGAACTCGACGTCCTCGAAGTCGGGCGCGCCGGGCTGCGTCCATTCCACCGCGTCGCCGAGCGTGCGGTCGGCGGTGACGGCGGCGGCGATGTCAACCAGCAGCGCGTCGAGCAGAGTGTTCCTCGCCGCGGGCGTCGCGCCGCCTACGGTGACCTCGACCTCGGCGCGGTGCTCGATCGCCCAGGCGAGCGGCGAGAGGATCGCCGTCTCCTCGACGGTTTCCCCGTCGCGGACGACCACCAGCCCGCCGGGCGGCAGGCGCTGCGGCACGGTCTCGCCGCGCAGCACCAGCGGCGCTGGAGTTCTACCCGCCAAGGATGAGGCAAGCCGGCCGTGCAGCGCCGCGATCGCGGCCTCGCGCATGCTCACGGTGCTGGCCTTCCGCTCTCGCGCTCCCAGGCCGCCACGAAGCGCCGCGGCAGCCGGCGCAGGCCGCGTTCCGCCGCGCCCTTCACGTCCAGGCGCTTGGCGAGCTTCACCTGCGGCAGCAGCAGGAACATCGGCACCATCCCCCGCGCGAGCATCCCGCGCGCCCAGGCCTCGCGACCCTTGCGGTTGCCGGTGCCGATCTCGGCGAGGCCGCCGGCGACGAGGCGGGTGCAGCGGCGCCGGCTGGTCTGCTCGCCCTGGCGGAGCGGCAGGCACCACACGAAGCCCCGTCCCGACTGGAACGGCCGCAGGAAGCCCTGCCCGGAGGCGACCATCTGTGCCGGCGTGACGCGCATCCCCTTCTCGCTGCGACCCCGGCGGCCCTGCGCCGCGTTGAAGCCGGTCGGGATCGCCAGGAACTTTCGCCCGCCCTTGGCGCGGATCAGTGCGCCCCGCTCGAACGCGTCGATCACCTTCGGCACCTTGGTCCAGACCAGGCCGGCGGGGCGCAGCGACTGGCCCGAGCGGGGGAAGACCTGCGAGCGCCAGGCATTGGCGATCCCCCGCGCATTGCCCCCGAAGCTGCTGGTGACCTGCCGCCGCAGCTCCTGCTTGACCTGCTCGGTCTCGGCGCGGATCGCCGTCATGGCCGCGCGCTCGCCGGCCCGGACCTCGGCCGCAAGCACCTGGCGCAGGTCGCCAACGATGCGGGCAGCCAGCCTCACGATCCGCCGCCAGGCGGCAGGCCGGTGCGGTGCCGGATGATGGCGACGGCGAGGTCGTGCAGTGCCGCCTGGCCGAGGTAGCCGAACACGAAAGCGAAGAGGAACCGGCCGTATTCGTTGAACTCGAGGAAGCCGCCGAGGGCATAGCCGGCGCTGCCGACCAGCGCGGCGGAGGGCACCTCCCAGGCGAGACACCAGCCGAAGCGGCGGCGCTCGGGGTTGTTCCAGCGGACGAAGCCGCCGGCGAGGCCCGCGGCGGCACCCAGCAGCAGGTCGCGCAGCATCTCCAGCAGGGTGAGGGTGGTCTGCGGCATGGCACGCTCCTATCGCTGGCAGAGGACGCGCCAGGCGGTGCCGGAGGCATCGCGCTCGGCGTGGGTGACGGTGAGCAGGTCGGGGCCGAGGGCGAAGCTGTCGCCGGCGGCGAGGTCGGGCAGTGTCGCGACGGCGACCGAGAGGATGTCGGTGGCCTGCAGGATCCCGGTGCCGAAGGCGTCGGCAGCACGGTCGGGCGAGGAGCGCAGGACGCGGAGACTGATGGGCATGCCGGTGCCGCCCTGCCGATAGACGGCGTCGGTGCCGAGGTTCGGGTCGGCGACGAGCGCCGCCATCGCGCCGGCGAAGGCGTTCACCGCTCGCCTCCCTCCGTGGGGTTCAGCCGCCGCACCGCGGCCAGCCGCCCGGCGCAGTCGGCATGCGCGGCGTCGTAGGCCAGCAGCAGCTCCGCCGCTTGCCCCTGGGTCAGGCGGTCCGAGGCCGGCAGCGCCGGCGCGGCGGCGCAGACCAGCAGCACGTCAGGGAGGCGGAGCGGCAGCAGCCGGATCTCCGGCGCCGCGGGCGAGCCGCAGGCGCTCGACAGCAGCGCGCAGCACAGGGGCAGCGCCCGTCGCGTGGCTCGGGTCACGGCGGAGGGCCTCCAGATCGGCGCCAAGGCGCGCGGCCCGGGCGCGGGCGCGCTCGGCCTCGCCGGTGAGGGCGGCGATGTGGCGCGCGTGCTCGGCGGTGGCGCGGGCGAGCGCCGCCGCATTGGCCTCCGCCGCGCGGCTGGCCGTCGCCGCGTCGAGGCGGGCCGCGTCGCGCTGGGAGCGGAAGTGCCAGGCCGCGGTGGCGGCGAGCACCACCGCCGCGACGAGCGCCAGCGGCAGAACGTGGCGGGACAGCAGCCCGAGGAGCGCCGCGCCGGTCACGGATAGGCCTCGCGGTCGAGCTCGAAATGCGGCCCGTCGCGGAAGGAGGGCCAGTCGCCGCCCCAGGCGATCGGCACGCCGACCTCCTTGGCCGCGGCCTTCATCGCGGCGCCGAGCTGCTCGTACAGCGGCCAGTCCCAGCGAATCTCGCCCTGCTCGACGGAGCCGTCGCCGTCGTCCAGCCAGTAGGCCAAATCGACGGCATGGCCGGTCAGATGCCGGCTGTGCAGCGTGCGCGAGGCGCCGATGGCGACCAGCCGGGCCTGGCGCTCGCGGGACCTGACGCCCTCGGTGACGATGAACGGCACCGACTGGCGGGCGCGTTCGACGACGCGCACCAGGTCGCGGTGCACGCCCGCGAGGCGCGCGTGGTCGCGCGGCAGCAGCGCGACCATCACGCCCCCGAGGCCGGCACGCGCGCCAGCATCACGCGGACCGTGGCATCGGCCGTCAGCGCCGCGACGGTGCAGAGCCCGACCTGGAAGTTGCCGGTCGCGGTGGTGGTGATGCGGCGATTGGTGTCGTCCCAGAACACTCGGGCGCCCTGGCTGATGGCGAGGGAAGGCTCCTTGGTGAGCTCGAACTCGCCGCGGGTCTCGCACTCGACGCTGGCGTTCTGGGCTGCGTCGGACGCCGCTACCCCGAAGAAGGCGCCGACCAGCATGCCCTGGCCGGAGAGGATCCCGCCGGCATAGGGCACCACCATCGGGATGGAGCGCGCGTCGGGGCGGATGCAGTTGCGCATGAGAGGGTCTCCTGAAAGCGCGCAGGGCGCCGACCGGCGTTCCGGCGGCGCCCTGGCGCGATGCGGATGGGAAGGAGGAGAGCGGCGGGATCAGGTGCCCGGGTTGAACCAGGCGCCGCGCCAGTCGATGGCGCCGACGCCGAAATCGAAGATCACGCTGACCTCGACGCCGTCCGCGCCCTGCACCGGTCCGGTCGTCACCTGCGGCCCCTCCGCTCCGTTCAGGTAGCCGTAGACATAGACCGGCGCCGCGACTGGGTCGGAGAACAGGTACCAGCGGTTCGCCTGGATCAGCGGCTCGACCACGGGCTGCACGAAGCCGGCAAAGACATTCGCCTTGCCGATTTCGCTCGCCTGCACGACCACCGTCGCCTGCCGCGCGGCGAGCTCGAGGTTCGGCCCGACCAGCAGGCGCATGGTCTGGCCCATGGAGATCGGCAGGCCGTCCAGCGTGCGCTGCTTCATGATGGCGGTGCGGCCGGCGCCGATGGTCGAGGTGTCGAGCACCGTGCCGGTGCTGGCCTTGTTCGCGCGCGCCGCGCCAGTGGCGAAGACCGGGGCGCTGCCGGTGGCGAGGGTCGGGCCGTCGCCATTGGCGCTGTTCAGCAGGTTGTAGGCCGTGGCGTTCTCGAACTCGGCGACGCGACGACCGATGGAGGCGGCGAAGTCGGTGAAGGCGCCGAGGTCGTCGTTGACCAGCATCGGCCGCGTGACGCGGATGCGCCGCGCGAAGGTCTGGAGCAGGACGATCTCCTGGCTCTCGGACATGGTGCCGACCTGGATCTCGCCGTTCTCGGCGAGCGGCAGCAGGGTCGGGAAGTCGCCGATGCGCAGGTGCCGGTGCGGCTTGAAGTCGCGGAAGTCGCGCCGGAGAAAGATCTGCCGATAGGTCGGCTGCGCCGGCTGGTAGGCGGCGAGCAGCATCTTGTTGGCGGCGGCCGCGAGCAGCAGCGGGAAGTCCGAGCTGGTGTGGAAGGCGCGCTCGGCGAGCAGGGTCGGATTGCGGGGCGGGTTGCGCTCGCCGCGGCGGGCGAGCAGCTCGCGCAGCATGTCGGAGGGGCGCCAGCCGAGGAACTCGGCGTGGCGCCCGGAACGACCATTCTCCCCTTGGGGCTGGTAGCCGGGCATGGCGCGGGCAGCGAGCGCCTCGGCCATGGCGTCGAGGATCTGCGCCGGGTCATCGTGGCAGGGGCCGGTCTCGGGGCGCGCCGGAATGGACGGACGCGGGCCCTGCGCCACCAAGGCGTCGAACAGGGCGCGGCGAGCCTGGTCGCCGGTCCAGCCCTGGGCGATGGCCTCGGCACGGATCGGGGAGATGCGTTCCGCCGGCAGCAAGGCGCGGGCGGCCTCGACTGCGGTGTCGATGCCGGCGATGCGCTCGCGCTCGGTGCGCTGCGCCTCGGCGCGGACCGCGTCGAGGTCCGGTGCGGCGCGGATCGGCTCGGGCGGCGTGGCGGGCGCGGTCCGGTCGGCCGGTGCGGGGCTGGTGGTCACGGTGGTCTCCTGGGGCGGATGGGTCGGCGGCGCCGGCGGGGCGGCCGGCTCGGCCTGCGGGGCCGGCGTCGTCTCGGGCATGGGTGGGTCCTCGTCAGGCAGGGCGGGCTCGATTGCCGGCGCGGGGAGGCCCTGTTCCCCCTGCGCGCGCACCGCCGCATCGCGGTCCACCGGGACCGGCACGACGGAGATCTCGAAGGGCTCCCAGTCCACCGCGCGGTGGACGGTCTCGCCGGTGGCGGCGTCGGGCCGCGGTTCGTAGCGGTGCACGCGGTAGCCGACGCTGACGGCGCGCAGCGTGCCGTCGGCGATGCGCTGCCAGACCGGCTCGACGTCGGCCGCCGAGGAGAATTGCAGCGTGGCGTAGCCGCGGCCGGCGTCGAGGCGGGCGGCGACGACCCGCCCCAGCACGTCGCGCGCGCCGCCGCGGCGGTGGGTGTCGAGCACCGGGGCGCGGCCGGAGCGGAGCGCCTCCATGCGCACCGCGTTCGGCGACATCTCCAGCTCCTCGGTGATCGGGCCGAGGGCGGGGACGAAGTTGCGGGCGCGGGCGCCGGTGGACCACACCACCTCGACGGTGCGGGCGGCGCGATCGACGGTGGCAGGGGCGGCGATGGCACGCTGCGCCACGAGCGACTGCCCAGCGCTGGGAAGCCGATCACGCACGGCATCAGTATCCGGCGCGGGATCTACCCCGCCCGGTTCGATCGGTTCGGTCATGCTCAGCCTTGGGGTGCCGTGTCTCGGGGCGGCGCCGCGGCACCGGTGGCAGCGATCTCCACCGCGGCCATCTGCGCTGCGTCCTGCGCGGCGCCGGACTTGGCGACGCGGCGCGGATCGGTATCGAGGGCGAGGCCGGCCTCGTCGAGCAGGGCGTTGGCCTCGCGGATCAGCTCGACCGCGGCGCGGAAGTCGTAGCCGAAGGCGCCGGCCGCCTCGGGCTGCGGCACGAAGCCGGCGCGCACCTGGGCGATCAGGGCGGTGGTGTCCTTCAGCGGGTCGATCATCTCGTGCGCCGGCGGGACGTGGCTGACGCCGTCCGGCATCTCCGCACCCCACAGGCCGAGCAGCGCGCCCTGGGCGTGGAAGCGCTCGGCGACGGGACGGACCAGCATCGGGATCAGCATGCCGTACTGGACCTGCTCGCAGAGCCGGCGGAACTCGATCTTGCCGGCACGGAGCGAGGAGTAGTTCGCCTGGGTCAGGTCGCCGGAGACCTGGTCGTAGGTCAGGCCGGCGCCCACCGCCGCCGCCTCCAACGCCCTGCGGGCGAAGGCGGCGTGCGACCCGCCCCCCGAGGGATTCACCACCTCCACGCTGCCCATGCCACGGCGGTACAGGATCATCCCCGGCTCGAAGCTCTCGACCGCCCGGCCCTGGGCGTCGCGGAGCAGACCGGAAGCGGCGCCGGTGAGCGCCTCGTCGCCCTCCTCCGTGACCACCGCGGCGAGGCAGGCCTCGATCTTCGCCTTCATCAGCAGCGCCGCCTCGTAGTCCCCGAGATCGCGCAGCCGGAGCAGCACCGGCGCCAACCAGGAGACGTCGCGCAGCTGGCCGGGCCGGCGCTTGCGATAGACGTGCAGCACCTCCGACGCCGGGATGCGCTCGCTGCTCTGCCAGGTGGCCCCGGGCAGGATCCAGGCGGCGCCCGGATGCACGCTGTGCAGCCAGTAGCCGATCGGCGCGCCGGCCTCGCCGAGCGCGATGCCCTGGATGGTCGGCACGCCGTCCACCATGCCGTTGCGCGCCGTGTCGAGGTGATCGCTCTCCAGCACCTGCAGGCGCAGGCCGATCGGATTGGCGGGCGACGGCGGCGCCAGCAGGAAGCGGACGAAGCACTCACCGCTCTCGACCACCGCCCGCATCACCAGCGCCTGCAGGCCGTAGAGGTCGAGCCGTCCCTCGGCATCGCACGCGGTGCCCTCCGCCCAGCGTTGCCAGGCGCGGCCATGCGCGTCGTCCGGCCAGCGCGTGGTGATGCCGGCGCCGACGGCGTTGCCGGTCCAGAGGTCGACGATGCGGCTGGCGTAGGGGTCGTTGCGGACGGCGTCGCGGGCGCGGCGGGCGACCGTCGCGGCAGCCAGACCGATCTCGGCATTGGCGCTGCCGCCGGAGGGCGCCCAGGCAGAAGCGCGGTGGTCCCCCGCCGCGGCGTAGCCGCGCAGGACCTGCCATGCGTCGCGGAGGCGTCGGATCACCCGGTTCTCTCCCGCGAGAAGCTGGCCAGCGTCACAGAGGGCCGACGGGCGGCGCTGTTCTCCGCGCCGCGCAACATGGCCAGCGCCCGGCCGAGTTCGTCGAGGCTCCGATACTCGACGGTGCGGCCTTCGAAGCTCACGCGCGTGGTGCCGCCGGTGTAGGCCGCGGCCAGCGCCGCCGCACGGCTGCCCGCCGGCTGCGCCAGCGCCCAGGCCAGGACGGAGGGATCCATCACGCCGCCCGCAGCGTCGGCAGCGGCGCCGCCGCGTTGACGAGATAGGACAGCCCGCTCGGCGGACTCGGCATGATCGGCGCGCCGGCCTGGTGCGTCAGCGGCGCGAAGAACCCGTTCTCGCTGCCGGCGGCGCCCCCGCCGGCGCCGCCATCCGCCGCGGCCGAGCCGAGCAGCAGCGTGTTGCCGCCGCTGAAGGCCTGGGTGCTGGTGCCGCGCACCGAGGGCGTGCCCGAGAAGCACAGCAGCAGCCACCAGATCCCGGCCGGGATCCAGCGCGGCCGCGCGAAGGGGCAGACCGCGCCGCCGGCGGCGGCGGTGTCGGCGTCCGCCAGCGGCTCCTCGATCAGCGCGCCGGGCCGGCCGGCGCTGTTGTCGGCGGCCAATGCCATGCGCAGGACGCCCGCCGCGCCGGTGGTCACGCTGACCGCCATGGCCGCGAACAGCCCGGGCCGGGCGAGGACATAGGGCACGGCATACAGCCGGTTCGCCGTCATCGCGACGGCGCCGCCGACCGCGCGCGCATGCTGCGAGGCGTAAAAGCGCCCCGAGACGTAGGGCAGCATCGCCGGCGCGGGCGGTAGGTGGTGCTGGAACAGAGCGGTCATGCGAGGGGCCGGATGCCGAGGGTGAGGAGGCGCTCCGCCGCCTGGTCCACCGGCGCGGCGGCGAGGCCGGAGCGCAGCCGGAGCCAGCGCCAGCCGAGCAGCAGGGTCGGCGGCAGGGTGAGCGCGCGGCCGGCGGCGACCGTCAGCACCACCTCGTTGCCGAGGTGGTCGTGGAGGTCGGCCCAGCCGGCGGGCTCCCCCTCGTCGAGCGAGCCCTGCAGGGTGAGCGGGGCGTCGGTCCAGGCGGCGGGCAGCAGCAGCAGGCAGACGCCGTAGCCGACGCTGGCGACGGGTCCGCTCAGCGCCTGGCCGGCGGCGATGCTGGTGCGCACCGGGACGATGGCGGCCATGTCTTTCTCCAGGTCAGCGCAGCCAGCCGCTGCGCGGCGCGAGCCAGCCACGCGGGCGATGAGTGTCGGTCGCGACCGGTGGCGGTGATGGGGGAGCGACATTCCCGCCGGTGGGAAGCTCGCTCGGTTGGAGTGGGGCGTTGGCGACCTGCTCGCGCAGCTGCGCCCAAAAACGCTCGCCGTAGCGGTCGGCGCCGAGCAGCCAGAGCGCGGCACGCGCCAGTACGGCGCAGTCCAGCGCTTCATTCCTCTCGCGCAGCTTCGCCCATTCCTGCCGGGCGAAGCCGCGGCGGTCCTTCACCGTGCGCAGCTGCTCGGCGACCAGCTGCTTCACCCACTCGGCCTCGATGCCCTGCGGCAGATGCACCCAGCCGGGCGGGAACTCCTCTGCGTCGCCGCGGCCGAGCCAAAGCCGGCGATAGAGGTCGGCCTTCCAGGTCGAGACCGACACCGTCCACAGCTTGAGGCCGCGGCGGAGCTTGCGGCCATCGACCAGCGCATCGACCGGTGTCGGACCCTGCACCGGCTGCGCCCGGTTCCAGCCCTCGACGCCCTTGGTCGGCGCGATGCGCGGGTCCCGCAGCCGGCGGAGATGGCCGTAGACGGCGGCGGTGTCGCGCCCGCCGGTGTCGACGCAGGCCTTGGCTATGCGGATGGTGCCGCCGCCTTCGCGCGGCCAGTCCCTGGCGAGCAGCTTCGCCAGCGCATCCCACGGCTCCCGCTCGCGCGGGCTGCCGGGGATGACCAGGTGGTCCACCAGCCAGGAGGAGAACCCCTCCGCCCAGCCCCAGACGTCGCACTCGAGCCGGTCGTCCTGCACGTCCACGCCCGCCGTCAGCACCAGCGCGCCTGGCGGGACGATGCCCATCCGGAAGTCCTCGCGCCGCTCGACCAAGCGCTCCCAGTCCGGCGCCTCGCCCTGCTCCTGCCAGGTCTCGCCGAGCACCGTGTTCTTGAAGGTCTTCAGGTCCTCGGGCTTCCCTTGCGCCGCCTCCCAGTCGCGGGCGATCTGCTCCCAGGAGAGCCAGCCCACCGGCGAGTAGAGTGCGGAGATGTGGAAGCCGACCGTGTGCGGGTCCTGCGCTTCCGCCGTGGGGCGCCACTCGCCGCCGGCCAGCATCGCGGTCTTGTGGTGCTCCTCGATCCCTTCGTCGCAGGCTTCGCAGTGGTAGCGGACCGAGCGCGGGTCGCCCTTCTCCCAGCGCAGGCGCTCGAACTTGAGCCACTGCATCTCCTGGCAGTGGGGACAGGGCACGAAATAGCGCCGCTGGTCGGAGGCAGCGTATTCGCGCTCGATCCGGCTGCGGCCGGCGATGGTCGGGGTCGAGACCAGGAAGGCCTTGCGCCGCCAGCCGAAGGTCCGCGCCCGCGCCTCGGCCAGCGCGATCGGGTCGCCTTCGCCCTCGACGTCGCCGGGATAGGCGTCCACCTCGTCGAGGAAGAGGAACCGCGCGGTCATCGAGCGCAGCCCGACCGCACTGTTCGCGCCGGTCAGCACCAGGATGCCGCCCGGGAATTCCTTCGACAGCAGCGTATTGCCGCTGTCCCGGGCGCGGGCGGGCGCGACGCGCTCCTTGAGCGCCGGCGTCTCCTCCAGCAAGGGGTCGATGCGCTGGCGCGAGAAGCGCTTGGCCAGCTCGACGGTGGGCTGCACCGCGAGCACCGGGGCCGGCACATGGTGGAGGATGTAGCCGAGCCAGCAGTTGCCGCTCTCGGTGGCGCCGACCTGGGCGCCCTTCATGAACACCACGCGCCGGGCGGGGTGCACCGCCGAGAGCGCGTCCATCACCTCGCGCAGGTACGGGGTCCGGCTGGTGCGCCAAGGGCCGGGTTCCGAGGAGGCACGGCTGCCGAGGATGCGGTGCCGTTCCGCCCATTCCGAGACCCTGAGCTGCGGCGGCGGACGGAGCATGGAGCCCGCCCGGCGCCGGACATGGTCACGGGTCCTGGGCCCGATCTCCGAGGCCTGGGGGATCGAAGCGATCGGCCGCCTCCGAAAGCAGGTCGGTGATGTGCCCCTGCAGGACCGTCTGCAGCAGGTGCGGGTCGACGCCGAGCTCGGCGGCAATCAGCCCGGAGACGCGGGCCGGCCAGTTCAGCAGCGCGTCGCGCATGGCGCCCGCGATCTCGTCGATCGTGGCGTTGACCTCCGCCACATCGAGCAGCCGGCGCTTGTTCTCATCGAGGGCAAGCCGCTGCGCCTCGACCTTGAGGGCGAGCTGCGCGACCTTCAGTCGGGCATAGGGCGTGCCCTCGGCACCCGAACCGCCAGCGAGCGGGGAGCGGTGCGGATCCGCGGTCTCCACCAGGCGGCGGCGGGTCTTGTCGATATCCCACTGGCCATCCGGCTCGCGGACGATGCGGCCGCTGCCCTCGGCCTTGCGCAGCGCCGTCTCGCTGATGCCGATGCGGCGGGCCGCCTCGCGGTTCGATGGGGTCATCTCGGGCATGGCGGCGACCTCCCGCCGCGCGCGACGATGATGCAGGCCTCGTCAGGTTGGATTGACGGCGCGCCGGGAGGATCGCCGGCGCATGTGATCGCGCGGCACCGCGCATTCTGCGTGCGCCTCACGGGGCACGCGGCGCATCATCGCCGCGACATCAGCGGAGAAGCGGGATGTCGCCGAAGGATCCCGAGAAGATGGTGATGGCGACCGCTTACGCGATGGCCATGGCGGACGGTGGCGTTGGCACGCCGCGGGTGGTTCGGCTCTACGTGGATGACGCGCGGAAGGTGCTGGTCGATGTACTGAAAGCGGCGAAGCGCCAGCAATGGGAGCTGTCGGAGATGCTGCTGGCGCTCGATCCGCCGAAGCCCAAACCGAAGCCCTGGGAGAAGTATCAGGGCCCGCTGCCGTCGCGCCGCGAGCCCTGAGCCGTTCTGCGGGGCGTCACCCGGCGATGCGGTACACCGTGTAGGAGCCGCGGGCGCCCTCCTTGTTCGGCCCGACCTGGCGCACCCGCTCCAGCACCTCGACCGCGATCCCCTGGCGCTTCTTCAGCCCGGCGAAGAAGCCGCGGACCGTGTGCGGCGCCCAGCCGGTCGCCTCGGCGATCTGCGCCACCGTCGCGCCCTCGGGCCGACGCAGCATGGCCAGCACCTGCTCCTGCTTCGTGCCCTCGCGCGGCTTGCGCGGCGCTCCGGGCTCGCGCGGCATGCGTGCCGGCTTGCCGGCCAGGGCGGCGCGGAGACGCGCCATCGGGCCTTCGAGGGCGCCGATCATGTCGGTGTCGCGGTTGGTCGCGTCCTCCCAGGCGGTGAGCACCGCCGCGGCGGCATCGCGCAGGCTGCCCCGCGGCGCGGGGCCTGGCGCCGCGAGGGCCTGGTCGAGCAGGGCAAGGTCCTCCGCGCGGGTGGCGTCGTCCGGCGCCGCAGGCGCGGCCTGGGTGGGTTCGGTGGCGCCGGCGGGGTTGGCCTGCGGTGGCGCCTCCGGTGCGCCCTTGGGCGCCGCGTCCGGGGCCGGTGCGGCGCCCTGCGGGTCGATGCCGATGGCGCGCAGTCCCTCGTCCGTGATCTTCAGCAAGACGCTGTCGCCATCCACCATCCAGAGGGCCTGCGCATCGTAGGCGGGGCGGTGCACCGCGATCACCAGGTCGTTCTTCAGCAGCGCCTTCGCCACCGCCTGCCGCGCCGCGGCCGGCAGGCGCTCGGGCGGGTAGGCCAGGTGCTCGGGGTGCCGCGCGGCGGCGGCCAGGATCGCCATCTGCGTCTCGGTGAGCTTCATCCTCGGGGTCCTCGGTCCGGCACCCGACCAGCCGGGTGCTACCGCCCCGAGCCCCGCCGGGCGCCACCCGGTCGGGGCCATGCGGGTGGCGACCGCATCAGCCGGCGTATTCGCCGCGCTTGAAGTGCTGGTCCGCGATGTCCTTCAGCTTCGCGGCGGCGTCCGCGAGCCAGGCGGTCTCGCCCCAGAGCACCGCCTCGGGATCGGCGCCGAAGTGATCCGCGCTGGCCTGCTGCAACTCCGCGAGCAGCGCATCGAACTCGGCCTTCTTGGCCAGGAAGGCCTCGAGGCTCCGCTGCTGGTTGGCTTCGCGCTTGGTCATCGGGCTCTCCGTCCTGCTCATCGCGTGACGGACCATTCGCGCTGCGGCGCGCCCGAGCCAAGCAACATGCAGCGTCAGATGATTGCTCTTATTGGGCTTTCTCGGTCATCCCAGCTTCGCCGACGCCGCGGGCCGCGGCGATGTCGCCGAAGGTGCGGTCCTCGCCGTCCAGGACGGCGGCCTCCCCGGTGGCCTCCTGCCAGCGCCGGACGATGACGTCGGCGTAGGCGGGATCGAGCTCGAGCAGCACGGCGCGCCGCCCGGTGCGCTCCGCCGCGATCATGGTCGTCCCGGAGCCGCCGAAGGGATCGAGCACGGTGTCGCGCTGCTTGCTGCTGTTGCGGATCGCGCGCTCCACCAGCGCCACCGGCTTCATGGTGGGGTGCAGGTCGTTCCGCGCCGGCTTGTCGAAGTGCCAGACGTTGCCCTGGTCGCGGGCGCCGCACCAGTAGTGCTGGGCGCCTGCCTTCCAGCCGTAGAGCATCGCCTCGAACTGCTGGTGGTAGTCGGCGCGGCCGAGCGCGAAGGTGTTCTTCGCCCAGATGATGGTGCTCGACCACTTCCCACCGGCCTCCTGCCAGGCGCGATGCAGCGTCGGCCACTCGGACGAGGACATGCAGACGTAGCAGGCGCCCTTCGTCACCGAGAGCAGGTTCGCCAGCGCCGGGCGAAGGAAGTCGAGGAAGCCAGAGCCCAGCGCGTCGTTGGCGATGGTCATCCTGGCCGCTGTGCCGCCCCGGTAGGCGACGTTGTAGGGCGGGTCCGTGAAGGCCATGTCGGCGAGGCGATCGGCACCGAGCGCCCGCTGCACGTCATCTAACCTGGTCGCGTCGCCGCAGAGCAGGCGGTGCTCGCCGCAGCGCCAGAGGTCGCCCGCGCGGGTGACCGGGACGGCGGGCGGCGGCGGGGCGTCGTCGGCGCCGTCTTCGCCGAGCCCGGCGTCGGCCGCGGCCAGCAGCCGGTCGAGCTCCATCCCTGAGAAGCCGAGGACGTCGAGGTCCACCGCCGCCTCGTCGCGGATGCGGGCGATCTCGGCCGCCAGGAGCGCCTCGTCCCAGCCGGAGTTGAGCGCGATCTGGTTGTCCGCCAGCCGCAGGGCCCGGGCTTGCGCCTCGGTCAGGTGGGCAAGGCGGATCGCCGGCACCGCCGCCATGCCGAGGCGCTTGGCCGCCATGACCCGGCCGTGGCCGGCGACCAGCACGCCGGCGGCGTCGACCAGCACCGGGTTCACGAAGCCGAATTCGGCGATCGAGGCGGCGATCTGCGCCACCTGCGCCTCGGAGTGGGTGCGGGCGTTCTCGGCGTAGGGGACGAGCGCTACCACTGCCACGGTGGTGACCTGAAGCTCAGGCTGCATCGGCGGCCTCCGCCGGGACCCGTGCCGCGGCGACGGCGTCATAGTCCCGCCCGTCCTCCGCCAGGGTGACCGGCAGGTCGGGGTGCAGCAGGCGCCAGCGGGCGATCGCGAGGTCGACATAGGCCGGGGCGAGCTCGATGGCCCGCACCCGCCGCCCGGTGCGCTGGCCGGCGAGGAGCGTGGTGCCGGAGCCGGCGAAGGGCTCGAACACCGCCTCGCCCTCGTCCGTGTAGGCCCGCATCAGGAACTCCGGCAGCGCGACCGGGAACACCGCCGGGTGCTCGGTCTCGATGCCGCGGCCCTTGTGGCGGGTGATCCGCAGCACGCTGTCCGGGATCCGGCTCTCCTGCACCGGCAGGCCGATGTGGGTGTAGGCCTTCACCTCGCCGTCGGCGGCGCGCAGCCCGCTGCCCTTGTTCGGGGTGCCGGCCCACTTGCAGGGCACGATCTTGTTCGGCTGGCGCGCCTCGCGGTTGAGGTGGAACACCAGCTCGAAGGCCGGCGCGAGGCGGCCGTTCCAGTCCCCGGGCAGGCCGGGACCCTGGTCCCAGGCGTAGAGGCCGAAGCGGCGCCAGCCCTGCGCTCGCATCCAGTCCAGCCAGCCGGACCAGTAGGGCTGCCATTCCCCCTCGCGGTGGATCAGGCCGAGGTTCACCAGCGCCTGGCCGTCGTCCCGCAGGATCAGCGGCAGATGCTGGAACACGCCCCGCATCAGCGCATCCCAGTCGGAGACGCCGCCGGTGGTGTAGTCGCGCTGGTTGCCATAGGGCGGGCTGGTGAACAGCAGCGCCGCGTGGTCGCCAGCCATGACCTGAGCCACCGAAGCAGCGTCGGTGGAATCCCCGCAGAGCAGGCGGTGCTCGCCGAGCAGCCAGAGGTCACCGGGGCGGGTGATGGCCTGGCGCGGCGGGTCCGTTTCGGCATCGGCGGGGTCCTCCGCCGGCGCCTCGTCCGTATCCGCCATGCCAGGCGCGCCACCCCCGCCGGCCTCCGGCTGATCTGCTTCCTCGGGCGCTTCGCCATCGGTGACGGCGGTCTCTGCCGCCGCGAGGATCGCGCTCAGCTCGTCGGCCGAGAAGCCGAGCGTGGCCACGTCGATCTCCGCCGCGGCCTGCACGCCGGCCAGCGCCTCGCGCAGCAGCGCCTGGTCCCAGGTGGCGTTCTCCGCGATGCGGTTGTCGGCGAGTCGGAGCGCGTCCTTCTGCGCCGGCGAGAGGTGGCGCAGCACGATCACCGGCACCCGCTCGATGCCGAGCGCCACCGCCGCCTCGAGCCGGCCATGGCCGGCGATCAGCACGCCCGCCTCGTCCACCAGCAGCGGGTTGGTGAAGCCGAAGGCCAGCATGCTGGCCTTGATCTGCTCGATCTGCGCCGCGCCGTGCACCCGGGCGTTGCCGGGGTGGGCGCGCAGCTCGGCCACCGGGCGCAGCAGGATCTTCGCCGCCATCCAGGGGAGCGTCATCGGGCCATCCGGGATCAGGGTGGGTGCGAACCATGCGCGGCGGCCAGCGGGAACCGCGCGCCGCCACGGTTCGCAGCTAAACGATTGAGATCAGGGCCGTGTGGTGCGAACCGCGAACCATGTTTTCGGCCTGGCGCTGGCGAAGTCGCGCGCTTCCGCCCCCCGCATACGCCAGGCTCAGGAAGGACCCTGCGGCTCGAGAGCCACTGTCTCGATCGAGCGACGCCGTGGCTGGCGAGCCGCGGCGCGGCCGCGCCTTTTCGAGGTGACCTGATGATAGGTCGTGTGGATTTCGCTCCGCAACACGACATTCGTTCGCTGTGCTATGCTTGTCTACGCTCCTCGCTTTCTTCCTTGTCCCGAAGGAGCCAATGGCACAGCGCTCCCTCCGTCGATTGTCTTTCAGGTGCTGGGACATTTAGCCGCTTGGCGACGAATCGCAGCATGCTGCTCAGGCGTGTAGCGCAGCTCGTCGAGCAGAGCGTCAACGAGACCAGTCGGCTCTGGCACGGGGACGAAGCTGCGCTTGCTCCCCCAGGCAAGCATCCCTGCTGGCGCTATTGCCTGAACCGCCAACTCGAGCTCTGCCAGGATGCCGGAGAGCGTCGGCGGCACGACGAGAAATGCCGCGCGGCAGTACCGTCTGGCAAATGCCATACGTAGCGCTTTCGACTGCCGAGCATCCGGGCATCTATCCCCCTTGGCTCGCCACATCCGGCCCGTGTTGTAGGCGTGCGAGAACTTGTGGCTGCGGCCCTCAGAGCCACCAACGTGGCGGCCATAGATTCGCCCGTGGAAGCCATACTTGTCCTTTCTGGTGATGCCAACGTAGCGGATCACACCGGTGTGGTCGTAAAGCGCATAGATCCCGTGATCATGAGGTAGCGCGTCCAGTTGGACCGGCTCACGAGCCGTGAGCTCCCGGAACACGTTGAGGGGCTCCAGAGTCATCCAGTCACCTCGGTTCACAGGCCGATCATCGCTTCTGATCGTGGTCCTTCAATCGGGAGGGCGCTAGGCGATCTCCCCCCACTGAGACCCTCATGCCGCCCTCGTCCGCGGCACGAGCCCGAAGTGCCCTGCCAGGACGCTGAGCGTCGCCACCAGCATGCCCTGCGCCTGGGGCGGCGCGACGGGGCGGCCCCCCCATCCCTGGCGCATCGCCCACTCCCGCACCGACATCTCCAGGCCGACGACGTACCAGGCACAGGAGCCTGCGGCGCTCTCGTGGCCGCCCAGCGCGTCGAGCGCCTCGGCGACCTTGCGGCGCGCGTCCATGTTCCGCTCCGACAGCGCGTCCGCGGTCTTCCCCGGCAGCCGGATCAGCGGCGAGCGCGACATGCCGTCCAGAGCCGCGCGTCGGAACAGCGCGCGGAAGTAGCCGCCAGCATCGTGCATCTCCTGCGTGATGGTGCCGTTGGCCAGCATCATCCCGAGCGTGTCCACCGCGCGCCGGTGCTGCACAGGACTGCCCGTCTCCGGATCGGCCTCGCGGATCGGCTCCGAGAAGCCCCCGTGCTGCAGGCGCCACCGGCTCGGCGTCCCGAGGCTCTCCGGCTGGCTGCCGATCTTCTTCTTGCGCTTAGCGGCCATGGCTCATGCCTCCGTTCCGCGGCCCCCAGCGCCGCGTCGCTTCGTTGGTGAGGGCCTGGCGCAGCCAGGGATCGGTGATGTCCTCGAGGCGAAGAGCGACAACGCCCTGTTCTCGCCAGACGCGCCGGCGCATCGCCTCGAGGTCGGCGGCGTTGGTCGGGCTCGGCTCTCGACCGAGCGGGCAGCGCGGAAGCGACGGTGCGCCGGGCAGCCTCACTGCGCACCACCCTGGGCGTCGATCGCCCACAGCAGAAGGGCCAGGGCATCCGCCTCGTTGTCATCTGCGGGTGCGAAGCCACGGGCCCGCATGGCCGCGATGACAGCGTCCTTGCCGGCATTGCCTTTGCCAGTTGCGAAGCGCTTGATCGTGCCGACCGGGACGCCCTGGTAGGGGACGCCGGAGCTTTCGCACCAGGCGGTGAGATGGGCGAGGAAGCCGCCATAGACATGCGCCGCGGTGGTGCCGGCATGGCGCCGCACCTCCTCGAAGACGACGCTGCCGAGCGGGCCGGCGCTCGAGCCCATGCTGTCCAGCCAGCGGCGGAAGCGCAGCCAGCCCATGCCGCCGCCCTCGAAGCGGCCCGGACGGAAGCTGGCCGTGCCGGAGGTGATGGTGCCGTCGGCCAAGCGGACGGCCCAGCCGAGGGTGCTGCCGAGGTCGAGGGCCAGCAGGCTGCCGGCCGGGCCGCTGACGGTCCTGACAGATCTGACGCAGCTCCGGGAAACCCCGTCACGCGCGGGCGTGCGCGCCCGCGTGACGGGTGTTTGGGGGCGATCTGTCAGTTGCGTCAGGATGGTGGACATCCGCGGGTTTCCGTGCAGATCCATCATCAGAACTCCATGCTGCTGGTGGTGGCCGTGCCGCCGGCCTTGAGCGCGATCCCGCGAAAGGCGCGCTGAGTGGTGGCGCCGTCCCGGCACCGCTCGAAGCCGCGGTTGACGAGGTTGTCCGAGAAGCGCCGGACCGAGCCGACGAACTCGCCGTTCGCCTCCGCCCAGGCCTTCCAGGCGGCGAACAGGGTCGAGACGAGTTCCGTGCTGGCCGGGGATGTCTGGCAATGGTCGGAGATCCACCGCCCGAGGGCGTCCTCGGCCTCGAAATACTCGTCGGTGGCCGCCAGGACGGTCGCCGGCGGACGGAGGCCGACCCGCTGCCACTCGAGGCAGCCCTGCGGCGCCCAGGCGAGGATGCCGTCACGCTCGGCCAGCAGCCGCTCGGGCAGGCGCTTGTCGCGCTGGGCGGGCGGGATGGTGACCGTGAAGGGCACCATGTGCAGCCGCCGCCGCATCGCCTGGTCGACATTGCGGATGGAGGGCTTGTGGTTGCCCGCGACCAGCAGCTTGAACTGCGGGGTGAACTCGAAGAAGTCCTGCCGCATGAACCGCGCGGTGATGCGGTCGCCGCCGGTGAGCGCCTTCAGCTTGCTCTCCGCCCAGCGGCTTCCCTGCTCGGTCTCGATCGAGGTGACGATGCGGGCGCCGCGCAGCCCGGCCATGTCGGTCGGGTGGCGATCGCCGGTGGTCGCCATGAACATGTCCATCGGCGCGACGGTCGCGTAGTCGCCGAGCAGGGCCGTCAGCGTGTTGGCGAACACCGACTTGCCGTTCGCGCCGGTGCCGTAGAGGAAGAACAGCGCATGCTCGGTGGTGACGCCGGTGAGCGCGTAACCGACGACCCGGCGGAGATAGGCCTGCAATTCGGCGTCGCCGCCCGTCACCTGCGCGAGGAAGGCAACCCACGCCGGGCAATCCCCCTGCGGCGCCGCGCTGGTGATCTTCGTCATGCAGAGGACGCGGTCGTGCCGAGCGAGCGCACCGCTGCGCAGATCCACGACGCCGGCCGGGGTGTTCAGCAGCCAGGGATCGCGGTCCCAGACCTCGGCGGTGGTGGCGTGACGGCGATCGGCGCGCGCCAGGCGCTCGACGGCAGCCACCGTCGAGGCCTGCGACAGCTTCGTCCGGACCTTGGCGTTGTTCGCGCGGTTCGCCGCGGCGCGGCAGACGCGGCGGGCCAGGTCGAAGGCGCGCAGCGTGCCCTCGCGCTCCCAGCGGCATCCGGTCCAGGTGAGCCAAGCGCCCCAGACGGCGACGTGCCGCCAGTCCTCGCCGTGCTCCTCGCTGAATTCGGCCGCGAGCGCATCCTCGGTGAAGCCGATCGGCAGAAGGCCGTCATCCCCGGTGCCATCGCCGCCGGCTTCGCCATTCCCAGAGTCGGCTGCGTCCGGGCCGGCGTGGCTCGCCTCGGCCCTGCGCCACAGCCGCTCCGCCTCCTGGCGCAGCCGGTCCTCGGGCCAGGGCGGGCTGATCCGCGCGGCGTTGTAGTCGCAGATCTCCTGCCAGGCCTGGGCCGCGGTGACGAAGCCGTCCTGGCAGCGCCGGATCCAGTATCCGATGATCCGGGAGAGCGCGTCGAACCGGGTCACGCCATCGACACCGCCCTCGCGGATCTGCTGGCCGAAGAGTTCAGTGACCTCCCCGCGGGTGGCGCCCGCACCGTTGAAGTCGAGAGGGTCGCCGTCCGCGTCGGCAGACACCCCGGCGCCGACCCCTGGCAGAGGCGGCATGGCGAGCACGGCCTCCGCGAACTCGGCGAGATCGTGGTCGCGACCGTGCGTGGCCAGGACAGCGACGAGACTCCGGCGGCCGCCCTTGGCGTGGACCGAGCCGGCGACGCGGATCGGCTGGTGCGCCGACCGGAAGGCCGGGTCGCCGCCGACCTTCGCGGCGATCACGTGGCGCAGCCGGCACACCGTCGCCAGGTCCTCGCCCGCCGCCGGCTCGGTGAGCCGCCAGTAGAGGTGGAGCTTCGCCTGTCCGTCCGCGGTGACGCCGCCCGAGGCGACCTCGAGGCTGGGCGGGCCGAGGTGCTGGAGCAGGTGCGCGCGCTTCGCGGCGATGTCGCCGCCGTCGAGGTCGACCAGGACCACCTGCATCTGCGCAATGTGCTCGGCGCTGGCCTGGCCGGGCGCGGCGACCGTGCCGGGGATGACGTAGAGCGCCATGCCCGCCTCGGCGGCCCATTGCGCCTGGACGGCGAGCTTGGCCGGCAGATCGGCATCGGCCGGCAGGAAGGGCGTGTGCGGGGCGCGGTCGGGCCCACCCTTCTCGGCGAGGGCCCGGACCGCCACCCAGCCCTCGCACCAGCCGAAGACCATGTCGGCATAGGCTGCGACCATCGCGGCATCGGGGGCGACCGGCATGGGCGGGATCACCTCGGCGGCGCTCACGACCAGCACCGCGTGCGCCAGGGGCAGCGGGCGCACTCGAGGTGCTCGGGCTCGGCCGCGACGCGGGGCAGCCACTCGCCGGCGTCGCAGGCCTGCAGGACGCGCACCGCCTTGTCGCTCGTGGCCTGGGCCAGCGCCCCGTCGAAGGGCACCAGCTCGTGGTGGAGCTCGCTCGTGTCCTTGTTCACCGCGGTGAACAGGGCCGGCGCCTCGGTCAGGCCCATGTAGGCCTGGTAGAGCGCGATCTGCGCCGCGTAGATCGGCTTGGCCGCGGCGACGCCGCGCCGGACCATCTCCTTCCAGTTCCGGGCGTTGGCCGACTTGCACTCCCACAGCGCCGGCACGGCGACCACGCCCTGCGCCGGGGTGGGGACCGCAACGACCACGCCGTCGATGTGCCCCTGCACTCGCCCGCCGGCGACGGAGAAGCCGAACTGCTCGCCGGCGCGGCTGCGGGTGCGGAGGTCGAAGCCGGCGCGGCGGAGCCAGCCGATGGCGAGGTCCTCGAAGACGTGCCCCACCGCGAAGATCCGCAGCGTCTGGCCCGAGAAGCCGGTGTCCGGGTCGCGCGGGACGTCCAGGAACTCATACTGCAGGCGTCGGGCGCAGGGATCGCCGAGCCGCGAGCCGCCGAGATACTCCCGGCGCGCCCGCGTCCCGTTCTCCGCGACCAGCGCCGCGTCGACGAGCGCGTTGATCGCCTCCGCCGCGGTGGGCGGCTTCGGGCGATGGTTGAAGTCGAGGCTGGGCTCCGTCATCAGAACGGCACCTCCGGCGTTCCGCTGGAGGCGGATGCGCGCATCGCGTCCTGGAAGGCGCCGACCGCCACCTCCGCCAGCGTCAGCACCTGCTGCTCCGAAAGCGCGTTCAGCGCCGTGGTCCAGCCGATCTCGGCCATGACCTCGGCCATGGCCCGCATGGCGGCGCGGAGGGCAGCGCGCTCGTGTTCGGTGAGGTCAACCATGGCGGTGGACCGCCGCGCCAAGCGCACCCACCAGCCCTGGCAGGTGATGGAGCAGAAGGAGACCGAGGGCCGCGGCGGCCTCGACGATGTCGGGTCGAACCAGCCGAAGCCGCGCTCCGACCGCCGACAGGCGGCGCAGAGCGAGCGCGGCGCGGGCGCGAGGGGCATGGTCGTGCGCCGGGGTCATGCCGCCCTCCCCAGGCCGCCGGGAAACACCGCGGCCAGGATCTGCGGCCGGTGCCAGAGGAAGTTCAGCCGGCAGTTCGCTGCGTACTTCGACAGGCCGAAGTCCAGCGCCGGATCGGCGTCCCCGGCCTTGACCAGCAGCTCGCGCTGGCGCGGGCTGGCCGGGTGGTTCAGCCACAGCCGGCTCTTGGTGGCGGCGGCCCCGGTCTCGGCCTGGCGCAGGAAGTCGTCGGCCCCGGCCAGGACCTGCGCGCGCTCGCCGACGCCGAGGTGGCGCAGCCGCCCCTGGCGCAGCTTGCCGACCGCGTGCCAATGCTCGCCGTCGAAGAACACGCCGGCCCAGGCGTCGAAGCCGGAGGCGATCATGGCGTGGCCGTCGCCGTGCATGTCCCACCAGCGGAAGGGGGAGCGGTCGAGCAGGTCGATCTCGGTCAGCCCGAAGCACTGGAGCGGGCGCTTCTCGCGGAGCTTGCGCTCCCAGACGTGGCCGCAGAACGGGCAGGCGAGGGTGCCGAGCGGCACCTCCGCCTCGCAGTCCGGGCAGGTCTTGTAGGGCGCCTGGCCCGGCCCGGCTTCCTCCTCCTCGGAGAGCATCCCGTCGTGCTCGATCGAGCCGTGGCGCTGCGCCGCGCCGGCGAAGTCGAGGACGACGCAGTCGGTCTTCACCACGCCGGGGAAGCGCTCCGGGTCCACCTTCCGCAGCCCCCGCCCGATCGCCTGGATGAAGGTGCCGCGGTGGAGCATCGGGCGGAGGACGACGATGCAGCCAACCGGCTGGCTGTCGAAGCCCTCGGTCAGCACCATGCAGTTGGTGACCACCTGCACCTCGCCGCGGTCGAAGCGGGCGAGCAGCGCCGCGCGCTCCTTCGCCGGCATCTCGCCGGTCACCGTCTCGGCGGTGATCCCCGCGGCGCGGAAGGCGGCCGCGACCGCCTCGGCGTGGGCGACCGTGGCGCAGAAGGCGATGGTGCGGCGGTCGCCGGCGCGCTCGCGCCAGTGCTCGACCACCGCCTCGTTCACCACCGCCCGGTTCAGCACCTTCGCGGCGGCGTCCATGTCGTACTCGCCGGCCGTGGCGCCCACCTGGTCCAGGTCGTCGGAGACGCCGACATCGATGGTGAAGGTGCGCGGCGGCACCAGGATCCCCTGGGCGATCAGCGCCGAGATCGGCAGGTGGAAGGCGATGTTCGAGAAGGTCTTCCGGAGGCTCCGCCCGTCGCCACGCTCGGGCGTGGCCGAGAGGCCGAGCAGCTTGACCTTCGGGTTCGCGGCTCGCGCGTCGGCGATGATTGCCTGGTAGCTGTCGGCGGCCGCACGATGGCACTCGTCGATGACGAGGTGCGAAACCTGCCCCATGCGGGCGCGCCGCGCGGAGCGGGCCAGCGTCTGCACGCTGCCGAACACGACCTGGCCGGACCAGTCGTCCCGCTCGGCCTTCACCACCGAGGCGGACAGCCCGGCGACCCGGCCGATGGTGGCGCGGTTCTGCTCGATCAGCTCGTCCGTGTGCTGCAGCACCAGGAAGCGGGAGGCGGGCTGCGCCGCCGCCTCCTCGCCGATGTAGAAGCCGGCGACGGCGGTCTTGCCGGCGCCGACCGGCAGGGCGACCAGCGTGTTGCCGTGCGCCGCGGTCTTGGCGCGGGCGGCGTCCACGGCCGCCCGCTGGTAGTCGCGCGGGATCATTCCCCTGCCTCCCGCTCAGCGCGCCCAGAAGGGCGCGTTGCCCGCCGCGGCGGGCGGCTGGGGGGGCTGGGCGGCCGCCCAGGGCGGCGCAGCGCCGCCGGTGCCCTGGGTCACGGGGCCGGGCGGCGTCGGCTGCGCCGCGACCGGCGCCCCGCCCATGAGCCGGGCGTAGTCCGCGTGCTCGGGCCCGATCGCCGCGGCGACGACGTTGCGTCCCTCGTCGCGCGGGTCCGCCTTGTCCTTCTCGACCCCGATGCGGGCGAGGAACTCCATCCCGTTCAGGTCGCCGTAGCCGCGGATGGTGCGCGCGGCGCGGGCGCGGTCGGAGGTGTCCTTCGACGCGACGCCGCGCGCGCTCTCCAGGATGCCGCGGATCAGGGCGCGGCCGCGGTTGCCGTAGGGATCGTCGCTGCCCTGCGCGCCCTTCCCGCGGAGGCCGATGCGCGTGTAGACGCGGCGCCGCGCGTGCGGGCCCTCCAGGATCACCGCCTCGGTGTTGAGGTACTGCGCGTCGCTGGTGCGGCTCTGGGTCACCCAGCCCTCCGGGCCGACGCCGCCGGGCCGGATGGTGAGGCGGACCCTCACCAGCGTGCCGGACGGGATCAGCTCGAAGGCGTTCTGCTGCGCCTCGGCGCCGTTGAAGTCGTGCGTGAAGCTGTCGGACACCGCTCAGCTCTCCTGCGTCGTCGTGTCGGTGGTGGGGGCCGCGGGCAGGGCGACCTGGAACAGCGCCGTCGGAGGCGCCGCGGCCGGCCTGCGGATCTTCTCCATCAGCCGGCCGAGATGCGGCTCCTCGATCGTCGCGAGGCGGCCGCTGCGGTCCTTCGCCGGATAGCCGAAGGGGTTCAGCGTCGTGCAGACGAAGGCGCGGTAGGGCTCGCCCTTCTCGGTGCGCAGCTCGGCGAGCGTGATGAGCTCGTCGACCACGCCGGGCAGCTCGAGGCCGGTTTTGGTGCCCTCGACCTGCAGCGCGAAGAACGGCCGGTTGAAGTCGTCGAGCTTCTTGTCGAGGATCCCGACCAGCCAGACGTTCTTGTCCGGCACGTGCTGCAAGTGCGTGACCCAGGCGATCATCTCCTGGCCGAGCAGGCCGTAGGCGCCGCGCAGGTCGGGCTTGCCGCTGCGGTCCGAGACCGCCTGCGGCTGGCCCTTGCACCACTGCAGGCAGAGGCGCGACGCGACGGTGATCGAGTCCACGAAGATCGTCTGGTACTTCGCGAGCTGCGCGGGGCTGCCGAAGGCCTCGCAGACCCGGGCGTAGTGACCGGCGCCGTAGGGCTGGTCGTCCCGCATCGCCGGGTTCGGGCCGCCGATCCAGCAGGCGAGGTCGCGGGCGAGATCCCAGTCCCGCACGCGGACCTCGTCGCCGGGCCAGCCGGCGACCGCGAGCTCGCCTGCCTCGAGATTCACGAAGAGCGTCGCCGCGGGGTCGAGCGACCAGAGCTGGCTGGTCTTGCCGATGCCGGAGGCGCCGGCGAGGACGCCCTTGATGCCGCGCCGCTCCGCCATGCGCTCGTCGGCGCCGATGATGCGCAGCCGGCCCGGCTGTGTCTGGGTGAAGGGGGCGCTCACTTGCGGCGCTCCGCGAAGCGGACGGCGGCCTCCACGGCGAGGTCCGCGCCGCGCGCGCCGGCACGCCGGGCGCGGTCGTGCAGCTGCTTGAGGGCGGTGACGCGGCGGTAGATCGTATCCGCCTCGTCGCCGAGCGCCTGGATGGCGAAGGCGACGTCATCCACCGTCGCATCGGTGACCGCCTTGCTGACCGGCTGGCCGTACTCGCCGAGCTCGCCGGTGCGGAAGCTGTCCGGCAGCTCGGCCAGCGCGTAGGAGGACTCGCGGAGCCGCTGCAGCGGCGTGGTGGTCTTGAACATGGAAGCGTGACTCCTTCGTCGTCGCGCTCCTGTTCCGTCGATCTAGGCGCTGCCGGGCCCCGACGCGGCGGAGCTGACCGTCCTGGTGTTTCCGCCTCGCGGCGGTGTTGCATTCCCAGGAAGACCCGGCAGGAAAGCCGGGTGCGGTCAGGCGGCGGGACGATGCTCCCTGGTGCTGCCGCTGATGGTGCGGACCTGCGCCGCCTCGAATGCCTCGATGTCCTCGATGCGATAGGCGACGCGGCCGCCGATCTTCAGGAAGCGCGGTCCCTGGCCGAGCCAGCGCCAGCGCTCCAGCGTGCGCGGGCTGACGTTCCAGCGGCGGGCCAGATCGGCCTGGTGCAGGTGCCTGACGGACATGGCGACTTCCCTCGAACAACTGCGGGGAAGGTCGCGCCGGTGGAGGCAGAAAACGGAGCCGGCGATCGGCAGAAGAACCGGCAGAAATTCGGTTAGGGCTCGAACCCCCAGAGGCCGCCCTTGCTCTTCAAGAAGGGCGCAAGTCGTGTCCACTTCGCCTTGCCGAAGAAGGTCTGCAGGCTGTGGTGGTGGGTCAGGTCGCGTGCGCGGAGCCGGGTGCCGGCGTAGAAGGCGTCGACCAGCTTCCCGATGGCCTCCTTTTGCGCCTCGCTTCGGAACAGGATCGGGTCACCGCCGTTGATCGAGAGCCTGGTGCCGTCGGGTGACAGGACCAACGGTCCCGCCGCAACGGGCGGCACGCCGCTGAGCCGGGCGTCCAGGATGTCGGGACTGACGGCGAGGCCGTCCGGCGCGGCCAGCACGTCGCGCAACGCCACCACGACCGCGCCCGGGACGGCGATGTCGCGCACGCGGGCCGGCCGCGCGCTCGTGAGGACGACACGCGGGCGCGTGTGGGGCCGGGCTCGCGCAGCGTCGGCGACCTGGCGCTGGACGGCGGGATCGGAAAGCCGGCGCGCGAACCAGAGCGGGACCCGGGCCGGGCGCCTGCCGACGCGCGCCTCGCCGATCTCCCACAGCAGGCCGTCGACCAGGACGGACGATGGGCGGCCGCGCGGCAGACCGAGGCCGGAGGCGACGGCGGCCAGCACCGCGGCCATGTCCACGCGGCGCCGCACCAGGCGCTCCCCGGGGACGGCGACCGGCCCCACGGCGGGGCTGAAGTAGGCGAGCCCGCCGGCCCGCTCCGACCAGGCCAGGGACACCGGCACGTCGTCGTGGTCGGCGAGGGACGCCGTGACCGCCTCGTGGTCGTGCGGCACGAGCAGGCCGGCCGCCGCCAGCAGCGCCGTCGGCCCGGGCCGCAGCTCCGCCGCGGCGCCGGACAGCCGCGTCTCGCGGAGCTCCAGGATCTCCAGGAGGAACTCGACCGCCTCTGCGTCGAGGGACGGCCGGCCGTCAGACATCGCGCAGCAGCCGCCAGCGCCGCAGGTACTTCTCGCCGATGAGCCGCTCCCGCTCCGTACGGTCCTTGAGGTCGCAGCCCTTCGGCATGGAGATCGTGACCGGCAGGGTGCGGCCGCCGCGCACCCCCGGCACCGCGCGGAACCTGATGGTGAAGCGCACCTTGGTGAGCATGTAGCCCTCGATGCCGTGCTCCTGGTCCCGCAGCCGGGCCTCGGCGACCTGCCAGATGCTCGCCTCGGCGTCGCGCATGCACTCCAGGGTGATGCGCTCGCCCTGGGTGTCGTAGGGCATGAGCCGCATCAGGGTGACTCGCACCGACTCGATGTTGTCCTCGGGGTCGGTCGGGAAGTCGAAGGGCCGCCGCAGGTGGTCCAGCGTGTAGTGGCGGATCGGCAGCCGCTCGCCCGGGAAGGTGGCATCCAGCAGATGCTCGGCGAACAGCCGGACGAGCTCCTCGCGGGTCTCGCGGGCCGCGGCCACCACCTCGATCGCGCCGGTCGCCGGCTCGTAGGTCAGGGCCGCCTCGATGACGGGCCTGCGGGCGCGGCGCGCGAGACTGCCGTCCACGAACTCGAGCACGTCGCCGGCGCGCCCCTCGCGGTAGACGGCGGCCTGGACCAGCGCCGCGCCGGCGCCCTCCAGGGCCGGCCGGGAGCGGTCGCAGATCTCCACCTCGACGTTGGGGCTGCCGAAGCGCTCGGCGACGGCGCGCCGGAAGGCGGCGACGGCCTCGCCGTCGCGCGCGACGGCGAGGCCCGGCTGCCCGGCGAAGCCGTCCCACATCCGGCCGTAGCGCTTCTCGTCGGCGTAGCGGACCTCCTCGGCGTGGCGGAAGGCCTCCGGCTGATTGATGAACACCCACAGCGCCCGGGCGTGGCCGTTCTCCATCCCGTCGAGCAGGTCGTGGCGGGCGCAGACCGCGTAGAGCGCCGCCTGGCCGGGCTCGTCGGCCATGGCGCCCACCCGCTCGGCGTCGTTCATCAGGCGCAGCCGATCGGCCTCGTCCATGGCGTCGACCGCGCGGAGGAGCGGCGCCGCGACCGCGCTGGCCGGACCCTCCCAGGGGACCTCCTCCGGCAGGGGGGCGGTGAGGGTGGTGAAGTAGGTGCGCAGCGACGTCGGCGGGGTGCTGCGGATGAAGCTCGCCACGGTGAGCATGCTCGGACTCCGATGAGCGAATCGCGCGGACCATACGGCGATCCGCTCATTGCCGTAGCAACAGCACGGCGACGAAATCAATCGCAAATCTACGCCGAGTGGCGTAGCAGGGTCGGCGCTCAGCCGAACAGCGTGGGCGCCCGGCGCTCCGTGGTCAGGAAATCCAGCTTGAGGAGGCGGATCCGCGCCGCGTCCGGGGAGACCCGGAAGGCCTCGACCACCCGCCCGACCATCTCCGCCGCGAGCGGCGACTCGGCGTGCACGGCGGCGTGGATGCCGCGGGGGACGCAGAGCTCCGCCACCAGCCGGCCGAGGACGGAGCGCGGCATGAGGATGGCGCCGCTGACGTAGCCCGCCTGCCACTCCATCCAGTCCACCTCGCGGGCCCCCAGGATGGAGTCCCGCTTGCAGATCGCCTTCGTCTCCGGGTCGGCGCGGTCGAACAGGCCGCCGCGGGAGAACCGCTCGGCCCAGAGGGCGCGATGGAACTGGGCGTGGCCGAGCTCGTGGGCCAGCGTCGTCCGCAGCCGATTCTCACGCCGCGGGTCCGAGGACAGGCGCTCGGACACCGCCACGGCCGGCAGCTCGTCCGGGAAGAACTCGGTCATGCCCTCGACGTCGCCGCCGTGGGCGGACAGGTCGGCGTAGAGGTCGAGGCTGGAGGTGTACCGCTCCACCAGCACCGTGAGGTCATCGGTGGAGATCGGGTACCGCGCCTCGCCGTACCGGCCGCGGAGGAAGGTGCCGACGATCGCCTCGCACTCCCGGTCGAGCTCCTCCTGGCCGAAGTGGGGGCGCCGGCCGAATCGGCCGGATCTGTCGGGCACCCAAGCCACCATGCGCCACCCCCTCAGTTCGACACGCTCTTCCGGAAGTTCCGAAACGCCGCGGCGACCTTATCAGGATCGCGCGCCTTCAGCCGCACCTCGTCGGGGATCTTGCCGGCCAGCACGAAGAGGTAGTTCTCGTCGACGCCCAGGGCCCTCGCGAACTGGCGGATCAGGTGGTCAGAGCTCGGGCTGCGCCGGTCGTGCTCGATGTCGTTCAGGTACTGGGGCGAGATCGGTCCGGAGCCGTCGTCCTTCAGCACGGACGCCGCCAGGTCCTTCTGGCTGATGCCCTTCTCCTTGCGGGCCGCCACGATGGCCTTGCCCAGCGTCGTCGCCCGCGATGTCATCGCGCGTCCATCCCGCGGCTTCCCATCCTACGGTGCTTCGCGGATTGACGTATCTTGGCTGGCGGCTCCGGGGTCAAGCAGGGATTCGGAACCCGCCGGGAGGCGATGGCCGCGACTCGGGCTGCCGGCCCGGGAGCGGGGCGGGCGGCGGGTGCGAGGGAGGCTGCGCACGGCTGCCTTCTTCTTCGCTGTGGTTCGCTAAGCGATTGTTTTGGCTGTCCAAATTGGCCGGTCGGGGTGATCTTGGGCGCGAACCGATGATCCCGAGCCCCTCACCCCACTCCGCCGCCCTGCAGCACCTCCCGCCGCACCTCCGCGAGGTCTGCGCCCTCCTGGCCGCCGGCCTGCTGCGGCTGCGCAGCCGCGCCGCCGAGGAACTGGCGCGCGACGCCGCCGAGGCCCGGGACCGGGGAGAGGTTCGCCTACACTCCGCGCCCTGGCAGCGCCGTCATGCCAACCCGACTCGTCGGAGACAGGCATGACGAAGCGCTCGAATTATAATGTGCAGGCCGCCGCGGCGCCGACCGCGGTGGTCGCCAGCATTCCGCCCGCCAGCGTGCTGCCCCGCCTGGCGGCCCTGAAGACCGCCGACATCGCCGACCTGAAGCGGCAATGGCGCGAGCTCTGCGGCACCGAACCGCCGCCCTACAACAGGAAGTTCCTGGAGAGCCGGCTCGCCTACCGCATCCAGGAGCTGGCCTATGGCGGCTTGAAGCCGGAGACGGTGGCCCGGCTGGAGGCGCTGGGCGAGCAGCTGGACGGCGGCAACGTGGTGCTGCGCCGCATCCGCGCCGGCGAGGACCGGCCGGTCGCCGGCACCCGGCTGGTGCGCGAATACCAGGGCGTCCAGCACACCGTCACCGTGCTGCAGGACGGCTTCGAGTATGAGGGCCGGCCGTACCGTTCCCTCTCGGCCATCGCCCGCGCCATCACCGGCACGCGCTGGAACGGCTGGAGCTTCTTCGGCCTGAAGAACCAGCGGGGGCAGGCATGAGGCGCAAGGCCACCGCCGCGGCCGAGGCCGTCCTGCCGGCCGCGGCGAGGAAGCTCCGCTGCGCCGTCTACACCCGGAAGTCGACCGAGGAGGGGCTGGAGAAGGAGTTCAACAGCCTCGACGCCCAGCGCGACGCCTGCGAGGCCTTCATCGCCAGCCAACGCGCCGAGGGCTGGGTGCTGGTGCCGGACCACTACGACGACGGCGGCATCTCCGGCGGCACCCTGGAGCGGCCCGCCCTCCAGCGCCTGCTGCGCGACATCGAGGCCGACCGGGTGGACGTCGTGGTGGTCTACAAGATCGACCGCCTCAGCCGCTCGCTGATGCACTTCGCCAAGCTGGTCGAGGTATTCGACGCCAACGACGTCACCTTCGTCTCGGTAACGCAGAGCTTCAACACCACGACCAGCATGGGCCGGCTGACGCTGAACATCCTGCTCAGCTTCGCCCAGTTCGAGCGCGAGGTGATCGGCGAGCGGGTGCGCGACAAGATCGCCGCCTCAAAGGCGCGCGGCATGTGGATGGGCGGCTCGGTCCCGCTCGGCTACGAGGTCCGCGACCGCAAGCTTGCGGTGAATGAGGAAGAGGCCGCGCGGGCGCGACGGGCGTTCGAACTCTTCGCCGAAACCGGCTCCGGCGTGGAGACGGTGCGGCGGCTGCGGGCGGAGGGCGTGCTGACCAAGACCGGCCGGCCCTTCGACAAGGGGGCGCTCTACCGGCTGCTGAACAACCGCACCTACCTCGGCGAGGTGGCGCACAAGGGGAAGGTCTACCCGGGCGAGCACCGGCCCATCGTACCCCGGGAGCTGTGGGACCGGGTTCATGCCATCCTGCGGGAGAGCCCACGGGTCCGCGCCAACCGGAACCGCCGGCAGACCCCGGCCCTGCTGCGCGGCCTGATCTTCGGCCCGGACGGGCGCGCCATGTCGCCCACCCACACGCGGCGGCGGGGGCGGCTCTACCGCTACTACATCAGCCAGGCGGTGCTGAAGGGGGAAGCGGAGGACTGCCCGGTCCGGCGCCTGCCGGCGGCCGAGATCGAGGCGGCGGTGGTGGATCAGGTCCGGGCGCTGCTGCGCCAGCCCGAGGTGGTGGTCGGCACCTGGCGGGCGGCGCGGGCCGAGGCGCCGGACCTGACCGAGGCCGAGACGCTGGCCGCCCTGGAGCGGCTCGACCCGCTCTGGGACGAGCTATTCCCGGCCGAGCAGACCCGCATCGTCCGGCTGCTGGTCGAGCGCGTCGAGATCAGCCCCGCCGGTGCCGATATCCGGCTGCGGCTGGAGGGGCTGGCCAGCTTGGCGCGCGACCTCGGCGGCATCGGGACCGAGACCCGGAGGGCGGCGTGACGACGGCCACCAGCATCACGGTCCGCGTCCCGCTGGCGATCCGCCGCCGCGGCGGGCGGAAGCTGGTGGTCACGCCGGACGGCAGCAGCCCCGGCGCTGCGGCGGCGCGCACGCGGGCCGACCCGGCCCTCGTCAAGGCGCTGGCCCGGGCGCACCGGTGGAAGCGGCTGTTGGAGGAGGGGCGCTACGTCTCGCTCGGCGAGATGGCCGCCGCCGAACGAATCGACCGCGGCTATCTCGGCCGACTCCTCCAACTGACGCTCCTCGCACCGGACCTCATTGAGGCGATCCTGGATGGGCGGCAGCCTCCTGATCTCAGCCTGCCGACCCTGATGGCACCCTTCTCCGCCGTCTGGGCCGAGCAGCGACTCGGCCTTCCGGGCGGCGCGGGAGGACAGAAGAGGAACAGCCGCAGATCTTCGGCGCATGGGAACCAGGCTGGGGATCCGGCGCGATGACCGCCTCCCCCCTGTTCGGGGGCGCAGAGCGTGGCATTATCGTAATGTGCCCACGACAGTCATCGACAACCCCATCCTCAACAGCCCCTTCGCCGAGCCGACCCGCCATTGGGTGCTCGACGAGAATGGCATCCCCACCGGCTTCCCGGCGGAAGGCCGGCGCCGGAGCGAGTTCGTCGTCCCGGTCCCCCCGCCCAAGCACAAGCTGAAGGCGCAGGGCAGCCTCGACCTCGAGGACAACTTCGGCCAGCGCAAGCCGAACGATTACATCAACGAGGTGCGGTCGAAGGTCGCCGCCTGGCGCTCCCTCGGCGAGGCCGGCCTCCGCTCCACCGTCACCCCGGTCACCGCCCGCCTTCTGCAGCACTGGCGCGACCCCACGCGGCAGCGGCGCCTCTTCTTCTGCCAGGTCGAGGCGGTCGAGACCGCGATCTGGCTCACCGAGGTCGCCCCGAAGCAGGAGCTCGACCGGCTGCGCGCGCTCAGCGCCGAGGCCAATCCCGACCTCCTGCGCATCGCCTTCAAGCTGGCGACCGGCGCCGGCAAGACGACCGTGATGGCGATGCTGATCGCTTGGCAGACCCTGAATGCCGCCCGCGCCCGCAACTCCACCCGCTTCACCGACGCCTTCCTGATCGTGGCGCCCGGCATCACCGTGCGCGACCGGCTGCGCGTGCTGCTGCCTTCCGATCCGAACAACACCTACACGCTGCACGACATCGTGCCGCGCGAGATGCGCGACGACCTCCAGCGGGCCCGGATCGTCATCACCAACTACCACGCCTTCCAGCGGCGGGAGACGATGGAAGCGCCGAAGCTGGCCAAGGCCATCCTCGGCGGCCGGGAAGGGCCGGTGGAGACGCTGGAGACCGAGGGCCAGATGGTCCAGCGCGTCTGCGGCGCGCTGCTCGGGCGCCGGCGCATCATCGTGCTGAACGACGAGGCCCACCACTGCTACCGCGAGAAGGTCGGGGCGGAGGATGGCCCCGGCGCGCCGAAGCTGGACGCCGAGGGCAAGGCCGAGGCGAAGAAGAACAACGCCGCCGCGCGCCTCTGGATCAGCGGCATCGAGGCGCTGCAGCGCGTGGTGAAGCACCCGGTCACGGTCTACGACCTCTCGGCCACGCCCTTCTTCCTGCGCGGCTCCGGCTACCCGGAGGGGATGCTCTTCCCCTGGGTGGTCTCCGACTTCTCCCTGATCGACGCCATCGAGTGCGGCATCGTGAAGGTGCCGCGCGTGCCGGTGCAGGACCTGGCCGGCGCCGACGAGCCGATCTACCGCCACGTCTACAAGCACGTCCGCGACCGGCTGCCCAAGGCCGGGCGCGGCAAGCAGGCCAAGGCGCTGGACCCCGAGGATCTGCCGAGCCAGCTCGTCGGCGCCCTGCAGGCCCTCTACGGCCATTACGCCAAGGTCTTCGCCAACTGGCAGGCGAAGGGCGGACCGACGCCCCCGGTCTTCATCGTGGTCTGCAACAACACCGCGACCTCGAAGCTCGTCTTCGATTGGATCGCCGGCTACGAGAAGACCGAGAAGGCGCCGGACGGCACCGAGCGCACGGTTCTGGTCCCCGGCAAGCTGCCGCTCCTCTCCAATGTCGAGGACGGCGGCCCGGGCCAGCGCCGCATGGCCGCCCGCGCCCGGACCATCCTGATCGACAGCGAGGAGCTGGAGAGCGGCGAGGCCCTCTCGGAGAGCTTCCGCAAGCTGGCGGCGCCGGAGATCGAGGCCTTCAAGCGCGAGCTGCGCGCCCGCGGCCGCCACGCGGAAGCGGAATCCCTCAGCGACAGCGACCTGCTGCGCGAGGTGATGAACACCGTCGGCCAGCAGGGCCGCCTCGGCGAGCAGATCCGCTGCGTCGTCTCCGTCTCCATGCTGACCGAGGGCTGGGACGCGCGGACCGTCACCCATGTGCTCGGCGTGCGCGCCTTCGGCACCCAGCTCCTGTGCGAGCAGGTGATCGGCCGGGCCCTGCGCCGCGTCTCCTACGACCCGGTCGGTCAGGACGAGCAGGGCAACGGGATGTTCGAGGCCGAGTACGCGGACGTCCTCGGCATCCCCTTCTCCTTCGTTCCCGCCAACTCGGCGGCCGACTACAAGCCGCCCAAGCCCACCACCCGCGTGCACGCCGTGCTGCCGGAGCGCGAGGCGCTGGAGATCACCTTCCCCCGCGTCCTCGGCTACCGCGTCGTGCTGCCGCCTGGCCGGCTGCGGGCGACTTTCACGCCGGAGAGCCGGTTGCAGATCACGCCGGACATGGCGCCGCCGGACGCCATCAACGCCCCCTTCGTGGGCGAGAACATCAAGCTGAGCCTGGAGGAGCTGGCGGAGACGCGCCCCGCCACCGTTGCCTTCCACCTGGCCGGCTACACGCTGGAACGCTGGTTCAAGGACCAGGAGGGCAACCGCAAGCCCTGGCTTTTCCCCTCGCTGCTGGCCATCACCCGGCGCTGGATAGAGGAGTGCCTGACCTGCGTGGGCGGCACCTTCCCCGCCTATCTGCTGTGGCGCGACGTGGGCGACAAGGCGGCCGAGCGCATCTACCGCGCCTGCGTGGAGCACGAGGAGGGCGCCGGCACGCTGCGCCCCATCATGGACCCCTACAACGAGACGGGGAGCAGCCGGCACGTCGCCTTCACCACGACCAAGACCAACTTCTGGCAGACCGACCCGGCCAAGTGCCAGGTGAACCTGGTGGTCTGCGACGGCGACTGGGAGGCGGCCTGCGCCCAGGCGCTGGAGTCCATGCCCGAGGTGCTGCGCTACGTGAAGAACGACCGGCTGGGCTTCGAGGTGCCCTATGAGCATGGCGGGGCGGAGCACCTCTACCGCCCCGACTTCATCGCCGTGCTGGACGACGGCGCCGGCCCCGACGACCCGCTGCACCTGGTGCTGGAGGTGAAGGGCGAGCGCGATGCGCAGGACGACGCCAAGCACGACACCATGGCCCGGCTCTGGGTGCCGGCGGTGAACGGCACCGGCCGCTACGGCCGCTGGGACTTCCTGCGGCTCGACGGCCCCTATGACGTCGCGGAGGCCATCCGCCGCCACCTCGCTGGCAAGCCGCACCAAGCGGCGCCCCTTGCCCTGACCGCCGCCTGACCCGGGACCATCACGCCATGCCGCCTGCGAAGAAGACTACCGGGAACGGTGCCTCCGCCGCGACGACCGAGGTGGAGACGCTGCGCCACCCCGCCGACGTCACCCGCCGCAACATCCCCACCGCCGAGACCTCCTCCCTGATGGCGGAGGAGGAGGCGCGGGCGCGGCTGATGCTCTACCCGCGCAACCCGGACCTCGACCCGCAGCTCGTCTGGCGCGGGAAGGACGCGCAGGACGCCGAGGCGCTCGCGGTACCCACGGTACCGATCTACATCCAGGAAAAGGTGCTGCCGGAGGCGTTGATCCGCGACCTGCAGCGGCAGAGCCGAAAGGGCACGGCGCCGCAGGCAGACCTGTTCGGCGGCTTCGACCGGATCGAGGATCCGGAGACGCGCTTGGAGTTCTACGCCCATGCGGAGAACTGGTCGAACCGGATGATTCTGGGCGACAGCCTGCTGGTGATGAACAGCCTGGCGGAGAAGGAAGGCCTCCGCGGGCAGGTGCAGATGATCTACCTGGACCCGCCCTATGGCATCCGCTTCGCCAGCAACTGGCAGCCGAGCACCAAAGAGCCAAAAGCTGAGGACCGATCCGAGAAGGGACTGAGCCGCGAGCCGGAGCAGATCAAGGCGTTCCGTGACACGTGGAAGGATGGTATTCACAGCTATCTCGCCTATTTACGCGACCGCCTGATAGTCGCACGCGAGCTTCTAACGGACAGCGGAAGCATTTTTATCCAGATTGGCATTGAGAATAGTCCGCTGATCAGATTGCTCTTGGCAGAGGTATTTGGATACGAGAATCACATTTGCGATATTCTGATTCAGAAGACTGGAAGCCAAACAGGCGAGTTCATCCAAGCAAACTCTGATGTCATCGTTTGGTATGCCCGAAATCGGACTGCGGCAGCCTCGAAGTTTCGCAAGCTTTTCTTGCCCCGCGACGGCAAGCCAGAGATTGCGGGCAAGGGCCTCAACTCAATCGACCGTGATGACTGGTCTGCATATCCCCTTACTTCCGATGGCTTCCGAGAGACCACGACCGTCGATTTCGAGTTTGAGGGCCAAGTGTTCCACCCTGGCGCAAACCGGCATTGGGGAGTGACGACACCAGAGCTAGCTCGCGCTGCTCGTGCAGGTCGTATCGTGCGGCAGGATCGCATGATCCGCATGAAGTTTTTCTGGGACGACTATCCCGTTAGGCTTCTCGGACATGTTTGGAATGACGTTGGCGGTGCTCGCGACAAGGTCTACGTGGTTCAGACAGCCGAACAGGTGGTTCAACGCTGTATTCTGATGACCACAGACCCCGGTGATCTCGTCCTCGACCCGCCTGCGGCTCCGGCACCACCGCTTTCGTCGCTGAGCAATTCGGGCGTCGCTGGATCACCATCGACACCTCGCGCGTTGCTCTGGCCCTCGCCCGCACGCGCCTTATGGCTGCGCGCCACCCGGCCTATCTGCTGCGCGATAGTAGGGAGGGCGCGGCGAAGGAGGCCGAGATCACCGGCCGTCCGCCCGAGGAAGGGCCGTTCCACGGCGACATCCGCCAGGGCTTCGTGCTGGAGCGGGTGCCGCACGTCACGCTGAAGTCCATCGCCAGCAACGCCGAAATCGACGTCATCCACGAGAAGTGGCAGCCGAAGCTCGACGCCGCCCGCGCCGCGCTGAACGCTGTCCTCGGCACAGCCCATGAGGAATGGCAGGTGCCCCGCAGTCTGCCGGAGGATGCCCCGGCCCCGGCACGGGAGGCGCATGCCGCCTTCTGGCAGGCACGGCGCGAGCGGCAGGCGGAGATGGACGCCTCCATCGCCCGCAACGCCGAGGTCGAATTCCTGCACGACCGCCCCTATCCGAAGAAGGGCGCCGTCCGCGTCACCGGCCCCTTCACGGTGGAGAGCCTCTCCCCTCACCGCGTGCTCCCCGCCGACGAGGAGGACGAGGCGGTGGTGGAGGCGCTGGCCGCCGAGGCCGGCGAGGCTCCGCCGCCCCGCCGCCGGCTGCGGCCCAACTCCGAAGCCACCGCCAGCACCGGCGACGACTTCGTCACCGCCGTGCTGGACAACCTGGCCAAGGCCGGTGTGCAGAACACCAAGAAGAACGAGCGCCTGACCTTCGCCACCATCCGCCCCTGGCCCGGCAAGGGCCACGTCGCCGCCGAGGCCACCTACGAGGAAGCCGGCCAGCAGCGCCGCGCCGCCATTGTCATCGGCCCCGAATACGGCACGGTCGGCCAGGAGCTGGTGCGGGAGGCGGCGCGGGAGTGCCGCGACTGGGCCGATGCCCTGGTGGTCTGCGGCTTCGCCTTCGACCCGCAGGTGGGCGAGACCACCATGAATCTCGGCCGCCTGACGGTGCTGAAGGCGCGCATGAGCCAGGAGCTGCACGCGGCGGACGCCTACAAGGCCGGCGGCGGCAACCTGTTCGTGGTGTTCGGTGAGCCGGACATCGCCCTCGACCGCACCAAGGACGGCGCCTGCATCGTGCGCCTGCGCGGCGTGGATATCTTCGACCCGACCACGGGCGAGGTCCGCTCCTCCGGCAAGGTGGAGGAGGATGTTGCCTGCTGGTTCGTGGACACCGACTACGACGGCGACAGCTTCTTCGTCCGCCAGGCCTACTTCCTCGGCGGCAAGGACCCCTTCGAGAAGCTGAAGACCGCGCTCAAGGCCGAGGTGGACGAGGCCGCCTGGTCCACCCTCTACGCCAAGGAGAGCCGCCCCTTCCCGGCGCCAAAGTCAGGGCGCATCGCCGTGAAGGTGATCAACCACTATGGCGACGAGGCGATGCGGGTGTTCAAGGTGGGATGAAAGCGCCCGTCCAGCACCCGGATCCGCTCCGGCGCTCGGTACGGGTCCTCGCCATGGTTGGGGATCTGCACAAGCGCGGTTACCAGCGCGTGCGCGTGATGCCCTACATGGCGCCGAGCGGCTGCCATTGGCGCTGCGAGATCGTGCCTGCTGCCACTTTCACTGCGGCCGCGGCCAGAGAGCTACGATGATATCGGGACTGCCACTGCGATTTGGTTGGCTATGGCGGTGTAGATATCGGTTTCGGCAGCCGGAGCGCGGATCGAGATCAGGAGCGAGTAGCGGACCGAGCGGTCCCAGCGCTGCAACCCCGGCTTTTCCTTCCACCAGCCGCTAATCGGGAACACGCCAATCGCGTCACGCTCGGCGAGCGCAGCGGCACTACCTCGCCAAATATCAGAATGGATGGATCCACGATCGCGGATCGTGCCCAGGAGCCAACCATCGCCTCCACCGGATCCGCGTGCCTCCCCAGACTCTTCGGCGAGGGCAGCCTTGTTGATCCTCTGCCGGAATGCGGAGAGGCTCTCGAGTGACCGCTTCACCGCGAAGCGAAGGCTATGGGATGCGTAGCGGTGCCGGCGTGTCCAACCGCGCTCGCCGGGATTCGGTTCGATAAAATAGGAGAGTGTCACCCGCAGCTCGACATCCTGCTCGCCAAGCGCGAGGAGCTCCTCGCGGGGCCAGGGCAGCTGATGGAGGTGCATGTCGCGCGTCTTGATGGTCGACCCATCCTTGCGGAATGGCAGGAGGGCATCCTCCACCATCAACGTGGCGTCGTTCGAGGCACTGAGTAGCGCACGGCCGAGGTCCGGTACGCCCCATCCATAGCGCCGCAGCATGGCGAGCTTCTGCTGCTGTGAGCCGGCGGCCTCGAATCGTGCGCGCATCGCCGGGGTCCATTCCGCCGAATGGACGACGAGGCCGCGCACGGTCTCGGGCCAGAGCTCCGGCCGTGCCGTCATGATGCCGGCTGCAAGATGGGCCCCGAGGGCGGAGGCCGCGCTCGTGTCGCCAAACTCCTGGAACAGGCGCCTGTTTGGTCGGTAGTGGGTGGTCAGGAGCTGCAGGTCGTCGATCGCCACCGCGGGGTTGACGCCATCGTGGGCGCAGTTCCAGCCCTCGAACACGACGTCCGGCCGGATCGGCCACTGGCGGTCCCAGATGCCGGAGGTGCGGCTCGACGGCGACAGGTCGCCAGCCGGCGCCAAGGCCTCCCAGCCGGCGTAGTCCTGCTGCGTGATCGTGATCTTGTCCGTGTAGGCGCCAACGACGAGCGGATTCCATGCCTGTGCCGGATTCTCCGCCTCCTCGAGGTCATTGCGGTCTGGATACTCACCCGCGTTGATGTCGCCGCGCAGGTTGCCTGCCGCGAGCACCATCAGACGCCGTCGGTCGCCCCCGCCATAGCAGAGCTGGTCGACCGCCGCCGACCAGGAGGACGGCCGCCCGCGCCCCAAGCCGACCTCGCTCGTGACGGCCATGCAGAAGACCCGCCGCCGGCGAGGCGCCTTGGCCTCGGCCTTGCCAATGCTCAGGGCGGTGATCGCGCCGTACAGGTCTGGGTCGTTCTGACCGGCAGGCGGCAGGATCTTGACCGTCTCCAGCCCGTGGCCGAGCTCGACAGCCCCGCCATTGGCGAGCGCAGCCTCCAGGTCGCCATAGAGGGCGACCCCTGCCATTGCCGTGCCGTGCCCGTTCCAGTATGCGCTGTCGCCGACGCCCCAGGCGTCGTCATAGGCATGCTGGTCCACAGGATCGAGGCCCGGCGCGATCAGCGGGTGCGCCTGCGTGGCACCGCTGTCGAGCAGGCACACAACGGGCGCGAGCACAGATGGGGGTATCACGCGCCCGGCCAGGTCACGCGCCCAGTCCGCCTGCTCCACCGGGTGCATCTCCTGGAACAGCGTCGGCGTGTCCTTTGCGATACGCAGCTCGGCGACGGCATCCGAGTTCTCGATCAGCCGCGCCATCGTGGCCTCGTCGGCCAGGGCGATGACCACGTCGCGCTCGGGAAAGCTGATGGCGTGTTCCTTCAGCGCCACGCTGAGCCGCGCTGCGACCCTCTGGAAGGTGGCGAGCCGCCCGTCCCGCAGCCAAACCTCCCACCAGGTTTGGCGTCCCCCGGCCGGGAACAACTCCATGCTGTCGGTGAAGAGCGAACGCACCGCGCCCAGGCGCACGTCCTCGATGCGGGCAATCAGGTTCTGGTTCTTGGGCCGCCCCTTCTTGGTGTCCTCGTCGCGGTAGGCCTCGATCTTCTTGACGAAGAAGTCGGCCGAGCGCTCGGGTACGAACACCGTCGCCGTGACCATCTCGTCGCCCTCGGCCGGCGGTCGAACGGCGACCAGCTCAATAGCCTTCGGCTTGTTCTCCAGGCCCTCGACCGCCGCGCGCTCGGCAACGGGTATATCGAATTCCAGGTAGAAGCCCGGCTCGCCCTCGGCGATGCTCGTCTCGCGCGCAGCTATGCGCCGACGCCCCTCGGCGAGGGCCGTCCCGATCGCCCGCTCGAGGCGCGCCGCGTGCGCGGCACGCGCGCGTGCCGGCGGCAGACCCTGCCTCACTGTCCGAGGAGAAGTGTATGTTTCGCTCTGGCCGCCGCCCTCGATGTGGAGGTGCGGGCGGTCGCGCGGGAGGTCAGTCATGGGCGTGGACGACACCTACAAGGCCGCAGCTTTCCTCTCGGCGAGGGCTGAGAGCAGTGCCGTTGTTGTTACCCCGTCGTGCTCGCCCAGAACAGCCGCCTTTGCCGCCTCATCGGCCGCACGGGCGAGTTCCGCCTGGGACAGCCCCGCCGCCGCCTCCAGCACGCTCGGCCAGTCTATGTTCACCGGCTCAAAGGCAGCCAAATGCGCATCGAGGATGCCCCGCGCGACCTCCGGTCCCGGCAGAGCATACGGGATGACGTCGTCGAAGCGCCGGAACAGGGCCTTGTCGAGCAGCTCAGGATGGTTCGTGGCTGCGACGATCAGGCTCGGCCCATCGTCGTCTTCCAGGAATTGGAGGAACGAGTTCAAGACGCGCCGAATCTCGCCGACGTCGTTCGGGCCGGCGCGCTGCGCCCCGAGCGCGTCAAACTCGTCGAAGAGGTAGACGCCTCGCTGGACGGCGATCGCGTCGAAAATGAGGCGCAGTCTCGCCGCCGTCTCGCCCATCATCTTGCCGATCAACCCATCGTAAAGGACGGTGAACAGCGGCAGCTTCAGCTCGCCCGCGAGAGCGGCGGCAGTCATGGTCTTCCCAGATCCCGGCGGTCCGACCAGGAGCAGCTTGCGGCGTGGTGCTAGGCCGTGCGCGCGCAGCCGTTCCTGCTGACGTTGTTCCCGGAGCACCCTGGTCAGCCGAGCCTCCAGGTCGGGGGTCAGTACCATGCTGGAGAGTCTAACGTCCGAGTAGCGAGCAGCGAGAAAGCCCGCGATCTCGCCCTTGGGCTGGGCGATTGGCACAGGGCCGGCACCCCGGCGAGCCACGGTCGCTCGCTTGCCCTTCGCGCTGTCGATCAACTCCCGCAGCTCCTGGGCGAGCTTACCGTGTCCCTGCCGCGCCTCGTGCGCAGCAAGCTGCGTTGCCACGGAGAGGAAGCGGTCCTCATCTCCGGCGATGTGGCTCTGCAGCAGGGCGACGATGTGGCGGGACGTGCTCATGGCGGCTTCCGGTGCAGTCTCCCTCCTAACGCGGGCGGAAGATTCTAGATGGTGTAGGGGACCTTGTATCGGCCTAAATCCAAATGGGCCACTGAGAGGTGCGTGGCCTGCCTGGGGTCGGCCATGAAAAGTTCGCCCCCTGGAGCTTATGGTGGGGCGCGTAAAGCGCGAACCACGTCGGCCAGGAGCCCCTTACAAGTCCTTGAATTTTCGCAGTTTATGAGCTTGTAGACTAAATCGGCCAAGTCCCGAGGTTCGGAGAGAACGCGCCGTCTAGAGAGGGAATTCCGGCCCGCTCCGCCCCCGGCGCTCCCAAGGTTCACGCGCCAACCCTGGCGCAACCTGTGGTTCCAGGCGCCGGCCACCCAACCGGAGAGCGAGTTTGTAGGAAGGAATGGTGTCCCCTACGGGATTCGAACCCGTGTTGCCGCCGTGAGAGGGCGGTGTCCTAGGCCTCTAGACGAAGGGGACGTTGAAATGCGGCTGCTTCCTATCCCGTCCGCTCAGGCGGATCAAGCGCCCTCCCGAATCTTTCCGCGGCTATCGCATTTGGCCGGGAACAGAGCGGGCGAAGTCGCCCGACCAGCCGGAGTGGGTCGCGTCGCGTCTGGTGGTGCGGCCGGCCCGGGCGGCCACCGCGGTGATCCTCGGCAGGGTTGGGTTGTCGCGACCTGCGGCTCGGGACCGTGGCTCGGCCACGACGACCGGCGACGGGATCGCCTTCGCGAGATGGCGGAGAAGGGCTTCGATGCGACCCTCCTCCGCGACATGACCGGCGCCGCTCCTAGCGGGCGCGGCCCCGACCGCCCGGGGCTGCGCAACGGCGAGCGGGAGCGCGACCGGCAGGCCCGCGCCGGCACGGGCGAGCCGCGGATCCCCGGGCGCCGGCGCGGCTCCTGCTCCCCGGCCTCCCCGGAGGCCCGCAGGACCGCCGCGAAGGCGCTGACGGCGGTGATCGGGAAGGCCCATGTCCAGGGCATCTCCACCCGCCCGGTCCCGGTGGACGAGCTGGTGCGTGCCATGGGCATGGAGGGCATCAGCTGCAGCCAGGTCTCGCGCCTCTGTGCCGGGATCGGCGGGTGCGCCGGCGGCCTTCTCGCCCGGCCCATCGGGGGCGATCGGCCGCACCCTGGCTCGGCGCCACCTGCGCCAAGGCCCGCGAGACCGGGCGGATCGTTCCAAGGGGGCCATCGCGGTCGTCGTAAATACCGACGGCCGGCGCGAGGTACCCGGCGTGGCGGTCGGCAATTCCGAAGCGGAGCCGTTATGGCCGGACTGCCTGCGCAGCCCGAGGCGGCGCCGCCTGGCAGGCGCGAAGCTGGTGGTTTCCGACGCCCATGAGGGCCTGAAGGCCGCGGTGACGAAGGAATTCGGCCGTGCCCGCCTGACCCGGCAGCCCAATCCGGCGAGGGCCATCGCGCTCCTACACCATGCGATGGGACGCGACCGGGCGAAACGCGCCCTGCCGCTTCAGACGCCCAGGCACGCACCCCGCAAGCCCCCGGCGCACGGCGCTCCTCACTCCGGCGCGTCGCCCGCCGTGCCGAGGGCCATCCAGCCGCCGTCCACGGTGAGCACCGTGCCGGTGACGTAGCTCGCCTGCGGCGAGGCGAGGAACCACGCCGCCTCCGCGATCTCCTCCGGCCGCGCGAGGCGGCCGAGCGGCGCGCGCCGCTCCAGCGCCCTCGTGTCCACCTTGCCCGCGCGCTCCAGCGCCTCGATCAGCGCGGTGCGGACGTAGCCGGGGGCGATGGCGTTGACGCGGATGCCGCGGCGCCCCCATTCGGCGGCCATGGACCGCGTCATCGCCACGATGCCGGCCTTCGCCGCGCCGTAGGCGTTGCGCCGCGGCAGGCCGGTCAGCGCCGCGATCGAGGCGAGGTTGACGATCGCCCCGCCCTCGCCCTGCCGCAGCATCACGCGCGCCGCCTCGCGCGAGGCGACGAAGCTGCCCTTGAGGTGGATGTCGAGCAGCCGGCCGAAATGCGCCGCGCTCTGCTCCAGCGTCGGCTGCAGGCTGTCGGCGACGCCCGCGTTGTTGACCAGCACGTCGAGCCGGCCGAGGCGCTCCGCGGTTTGCGCCACCATCGCGCAGGCCTCCGCCTCCACCGCGACGTCGGCCGCGAGGGCGAGGTGCCCTTCGCCGAGCTCGCGCGCGCGGGCGGCCGCCGCGTCGCCGCGCAAATCCGCGATCGCCACGCGGAATCCCCCGGCGGCGAAGCGCCGCGCGATCGCCCAGCCGATGCCGTCGGCGCCGCCCGTGACGAGCGCGACGCGGGGCGTGTCCGAGGTCGTCCCGGCCATGGCTCACGCCCTCCCCTGCCGCGGGCTGGGCAGACCGGCGCGGCGGCGGATCCGGTTCCCCCGCGCCACCACCGGATGCGCCGAGGCGTTCCGGCAGGTCGCCCGGTCCGGATCGGCGTTGCGCGCGGCGCGGCGCGCCTCCATGCCGGCCAGGCTGTGGCGGGCCCGGAGGTGCGCCAGCCGGTCCAGCGGCCCGTGCTCGCCGACGAAGCGGGCGAGCGGCGGGCCGATGTGGCGGCGCCGCACCGGCATCGCCGGCGCGTCGAACAGCCCCGGGCATGCCGCCGTGCCGCGCGGGCGGATGGGGTAGATCCGCAGGTCCATCAGGGCCTTGTCGTGGCGCATCCGTCGTCCCTCCCTCTCCCTCCGCGCCGCGCGCGGAGGCGGCCCGCCAGCCTGTGGCGGCGGAGGGCGCCCGACCAGGGGGGAAATGGCGGGTCCGGTCGGCGGGCGGATGTCCTATAAGCGGCGGGCGGGATCGCCCGGCGCCGGCGCGCCGGCCGGGCTCCCGCCGCCGCCGAGCCGCCCGCGAGGGAGCCGAGATCGCGATGCGCACCCAGGTTGGAATCGTCGGAGCCGGGCCGGCGGGGCTGATGCTCTCCCACCTGCTCCATCGGCGCGGCATCGGGTCGGTCGTCCTCGAATCGCGCGCGCGCGAGACCGTCGAGGGCACGATCCGCGCCGGCGTGCTGGAGCAGGGCACGGTGGACCTGATGGTCGAGACCGGCCTCGGCGACCGCCTCCGGCGCGAGGGCTTCGTCCATCGCGGCACCGAGCTGCGCTTCGACCGCCGCGGCCACCGGATCGACTTCCACGCCCTGACGGGCGGGCGCGCGATCACCGTCTATGCCCAGCACGAGGTGCTGAAGGACCTGATCGCGGCCCGCCTCGCCGCCGGCGGCGACATCCGCTTCGGGACGCGGGTCACGGGCCTCGACGGCCTCGACGGCCCGCGCCCGGTGATCCGCCATGTCGGGCCGGACGGGGCGGAGGGCGAGCTCGCCTGCGACTTCGTCGCCGGCTGCGACGGCTTCTGGGGCGTCTGCCGCGCCGCCATCCCGGAGGGCGCGCGCCGCGAGTACCAGCGCACCTACCCCTTCGGCTGGCTCGGCATCCTCTGCCAGGCGCCGCCCTCCTCGGAGGAGCTGATCTACGCCCGGCACGAGCGCGGCTTCGCCCTGATCAGCACCCGCTCGCCGGAGGTGCAGCGCATGTACCTGCAGTGCGACCCGGAGGATGCGGTGGACAACTGGCCGGACGACCGGATCTGGGCGGAGCTGCGGGCGCGCACCGAGGCCGAGGGGTTCCGGCTGAAGGAGGGGCCGATCTTCCAGAAGAACATCGTCGCCATGCGCAGCTTCGTCTGCGAGCCGATGCGCCACGGCCGCCTGTTCCTCGCCGGCGACGCGGCGCATGTCGTGCCGCCGACCGGGGCGAAGGGCCTCAACCTCGCGGTCAACGACGTCTTCCTGCTCGACCGCGCGCTCGGCGCCTTCTACGCGACGGGCTCGAGCGCGCTGCTGGACGGCTATTCGGCGGCGGCGCTCCGGCGCGTGTGGCGGGCGCAGCACTTCTCCTGGTGGATGACCTCGATGCTGCACCGCTTCGAGGGCGCGAGCGCGTTCGACGACCGGCGCCAGCTCGCCGAGCTGGAGCTGGTGACCGGCACCGTCGCCGGGGCGACGCTGCTGGCGCAGAACTACGTCGGCCTGCCGCTCGGCGAGTGACCGATGCGGCGAAGCCGGGCAGACCGGACGGAGGTCCGCGCCCGGCGGGCGGCCCGGTTCAGCAGTCGCGGCTGGCGAAGGCGCGCGCTCCGGCCGCGCGATCGGGGCGGCGAGCCGGTATGGGCGGCCTCCGCCTCGGACTGGCGCACCGCGGCCAGCGCCCCCCGGCAGCAGGTGTCGCCCGCGGCCGCGGAGGCGACGTAGTCGGGCGCGCCATGGCGTCCCGTCGGCGTGGCGCGTGGTAGCCCGGCGCCGTCGCCGCCATCGGCGGGTAGTAGGCCGGCTGCTCGCTGACCGCCGCGCAGGCGCCGAGGCCGGCCAGGGCGAGCGCGACCAGCGTCGCGCGCCCGGCAGGGTTCGGGGCATGGCTCGTCCCCCTGCCCGGCGCAGCGCGGCTCCGCCTGCCGCGGTTTCCCGCGGAACGCAGCCCTCGCGGCTGGTCCGTCCCGGCCTACTGGACCGCCTCGGCCTCCACCTCGACCAGGAAGCGAGGATCGGCGAGGCCCGCGACGAGGAGCAGCGTGCTCGCCGGCACGTGCGCGCCGAAGAAGGCGGCGCGCTGCTCGCGCCAGGCGCCGATCAGCGCCCGCTCGGTGAGGAACACCGTCACCTTCACCACGTCCGAGGGTGCCATGCCGTGCGCGCGCAGCACCGTGCCGAGGTTCGCGAGCGCCTGCTCGACCTGCGCCTCGCCGCCCTCGGCGAGGCTGCCGTCGGGCTTCAGCCCGACCTGGCCGGAGACCACGAGCCGCCGCGCGGGCCCGCCCTCGATCAGCGCCGCGTGCGCGTAGCGCCCGCCGGTGGAATGGACGCCCTCGGGATTGCCGAACCGGATCGTCGCCATCGTCATCGCCCTCCCATCTGGCGCGGCAGGTCCTCGCGCAGCACCTCTTCCGGCCCGCCTAGGCCGCCCGCGCCCGGCGGCGGCGCCACGCCGGGCGGCGGCGACGCCAGCAGCCAGCCGCGCAGGTTGCGCCGGATCTGATACTCCAGCTCGACGTTCATCGCGTCCATGGCCGCCCGCACCACGCGGTCCGCCGCGGCCGACCTGCGCTCGGGGCTGGTCGGACCGGGCGCGGTCAGCACCCGGCGCGCCTGCGCCTCGACGAAGCCGGTGCCGCCGCCCTCGCCGGCGAAGAGGTCGAGCCGGCAGCGGAGCGCGCAGACCAGCCGCTCGCCGCCGCGGGCGAACATCCCGCCGGGCAGGTCGTTGCGGACCAGGGACGCCTCCTGGATGGTGAAGCGCGCGACGCCGCTCGATCCGGCGGGAACGAGGCGATCGCGCGCCATGGTCGCCATCGCCTCGGCCGGGATGATCGGGGCCGGCCCCATCACCGCGCCGGCCGGGCCGCTCGGCGGCGGGCCGATCTCGATGTCGGCGACGTTGAGGCGAAGCGGCGTCAGGTGCGCGTAGCCCGGCGGCGGACCGAAGGCGACCGCCGGCGCCGACCCGTCCTCCGCGCAGCCCGCGGGCGCGAGGCCGACCAGCGGGGACAGCCCGCCGGCCAGCAGGATGCGGCGGCGCGGCAGGCGTGGCGCCCCGTGCGGAACTCCGGGCTCGATCGGCGGCGGCGTCGGCATCGCTCCCCCAGGCAGGCCGTTGCGCGGGCAAGCGCAGCAAACCACTCAGCCGCGCCGGGCGCCACCCTGGAGCTCGCTCCGCTCGAAGCGGAAGCCGAGGTTGCAGAACTCGCAGTTCATGGTGATCGCGCCGTCCTCCTCGGCCATGTGGTCCAGGTCCTCCTCCGGGAAGCGCTCCAGGATGCCGGCCAGCCGGGCGCGCGAGCAGCGGCAGCCGTAGGACAGGCTGCGCGCCCGGTCGAGCACCACCCGGCCCTCGGTGGCGAAGAGCCGCCGCAGCAGCGCGGGGCCCGGGAGGGAATCGTCGAGGAGCTCGGCGTCGGTCAGCGTCGCCGCGAGGGCGCGCGCCGTGCGCCAGGCCTCCGCGCCCGCGGCCGCCGCGTCGGGTTCGCCCCGGCCGGCGACGGCGATCCGCTCGAGGAACAGGGCGCCGGCGCGCCAGGCGGTGTCCTCCCCCGCCCGTGCCGCGGCGAGGTGGACGTGGGTCGGAAGCTGCGCGGAGGCGCCGAAGTAGTGCTCCGCCATCTGCGACAGCGTCGCGCCCTCGATCGCGACGAGACCCTGGTAGCGGGTCATGTCCGGACCCTGGTCGCAGGTGAAGGCGAGGTGGCCCTTGCCGAGCAGCGCCGCGGCGTCGGGCGCCTCGCCGGCCTCGAGCAGCGCGGCGAGGCGGTCGGGGCGGCTGCGCACATAGCCGCGCAGCGCGCCCTGGTCGGTGCAGTCGGCCAGCAGCACCGGCACCGGCCCGTTGCCCTGCGCCTGGAGCGAGAAGCTGCCGCTGAACTTCAGCGCCGCCGCGAGCCCGGCGACCAGCGCGAGCGCCTGGCCGAGCAGCGTGGCGACCACGGGCGGGTGCTCGTGGCGGCTGAGGATCGCCTCGGCCAACGGGCCGAGCCGGACCAGCCGTCCGCGGATGGGCTGCCCCTCGAGATGGAAGGGCAGCACGCCGCGCGGCACCACGAGGTCGGGCACCGGCGGGCGGCCATGGTCGAGGAAGGCCGGCAGGGCGGAGGACGTGGATCGGTCGGCGGGAGGAGGCACGATGCGCGCTTTCGACGGGATCGGGGGGAGAGCCCCCTAGATAGGCGCCCCCCCGTCCCGGGACCATCGCCGGCGAGACTGCCGGCGGTCCGCGCCGCTCCGCCGCCGTGCCGACTGCGGCGCGGCCGCTCCGGCGCTGCCGGCCGCGCGGGGAGCGAGAGTGCCGCCATGGCGCGCAGGGACCCGGCCAGGCTGGCGAAGGTGCTGACCGGGCAAGCGTTTCCCGTGTATGATTGCGGTTCGATATCAAGCAGCCCCCGATGCCACGCGCCACCGATGCCCTCGCTGCCGACCGATCCGCCGGCTCCTCCGGCCGGGTCGCCTCCGGCCCGCGCCGCTTCGCCTCGCCCGTCGTCCGCGCCGTGCTGCGCCGGCGCATCCGGGAGTTCCTTGGCCTGGCGCTGGCGCTGGCGGGGCTGGCGCTGCTGCTCGCGCTGGCCAGCCATGATCCGGCCGATCCGTCGCTGAACACCGCGACCGATCGGGCGGCGACGAACCTGGCAGGGCCGGTCGGCGCGCTGGTGTCCGACCTGCTGCTCCAGGGCGTCGGCTTCGCGGCGCTGCTGCCGGTGCTCTGTCTGCTCGCCTGGGCGTGGCGACTGGCGTCGCATCGCGGGCTCGACCCCTTCGCCGGCCGGGTCGCGGCGCTGCTCGCGGCGCTGCCGCTGCTCGCCGCCGTGCTCACCCTGCTGCCGCTGCCCGCCTCCCTTCCGGTCGAGGCGGGGCCGGGCGGCGCGGCCGGCCCGCTGGTGGCGCGGCTGGTGGTCGAGGGGCTGTCGGACTGGTTCGGACCGCTCGGCACGGCGATCGGCCACGCGCTGCTGGCGGGCGCCGCGGCCGGGCTGGGCTTCGTCGCCTGCGGGCTCACTCCCGGCGAGTGGCGCGGCGTCGGACGGGCGGCGGCCCGCGCGGGGCGGCACGGCGTCGGGCTCGCCCGCCTCGTCCTGTGGCCGCTGCGCCGCCGCGACTCGCGGCCTGCTCGCGCCTCGCCCGTGGTCGCGCCGCGGGACGAGCCGACGCGCGCCGCCGAGGCGCCGCCGCGGCGTCCTCCGGCGCTGCTGGCGCGCGCCTTCGGCGGCGGGTGGTGGCCGCCGCTGCTGCGCCGCGAGCGGCGCGGTCACGGCCACGGCGCGGTGCCGCTCGGCGCCGTGCTGCGCGCCGCCGACGCCGCGGCTGCCGGGGCGGCGCATGCGTCGCCGGCCGGCCGGCATGGCGGTGGCGCCTATGTCCCTCCCGAGCCGCCGGTGGTGCCCGAGGCGCAGCGCCCGGGGCGCATGGCCGCTCCGCCCGACGCGCCGCGCGTCGCCGAGCGCGCGCCGGATCCGAGGAAGAGCGCCGCCGCGCTGCAGCCGAGCCTCGCGCTGGAGGACGGCGCCTGGCGCCTGCCGCCGCTCGACCTGCTGGCCGAGCCGGGCGCGAGGCGCGGCGCCGGGCGGCCGAGCGAGGAGGCGCTGCAGGGCAACGCCCGCCTGCTCGAGAGCGTGCTCGAGGACTACGGCGTGCGCGGGCGCATCGTCGAGATCCGCCCCGGCCCCGTGGTCACGCTCTACGAGCTGGAGCCGGCGCCGGGGACGAAGAGCGCGCGCGTCATCGGCCTCGCCGACGACATCGCGCGCTCGATGAGCGTGCTCGCGGTGCGCATCGCCACCGTCCCCGGGCGCAACGTCATCGGCATCGAGCTGCCGAACGCGCGGCGCGAGACGGTGTTCTTGCGCGAGCTGCTGGAATCGGAGGACTGGGCGCGCCATCCGGGGCGGCTCAACCTCGCGCTCGGCAAGGACATCGGCGGCGCGCCGGTGATCGCCGACCTCGCCCGCATGCCGCACCTGCTGATCGCCGGCACCACCGGCTCGGGCAAGTCGGTCGCCGTGAACACGATGATCCTGAGCCTGCTCTACCGGCTGAGCCCGGACGAGTGCCGGTTCATCATGATCGACCCGAAGATGCTGGAGCTCTCGGTCTACGACCGCATCCCGCATCTGCTGGCGCCCGTCGTCACCGAGCCGCCCAAGGCGATCGGCGCGCTGAAGTGGACGGTGCGCGAGATGGAGCGGCGCTACCGCGCCATGTCGCAGCTCGGCGTGCGCAACATCGCGGGCTACAACGAGAAGGTGACGGAGGCGCGCCGCCGCGGCGAGGTGCTGACGCGCCGCGTGCAGACCGGCTTCGACCCGGAGACGGGCAAGCCGGTGTTCGAGGACCAGCCGCTCACGCTCGAGCCGCTGCCGATGATCGTCGTCGTCATAGACGAGATGGCCGACCTGATGATCGTCGCCGGCAAGGAGATCGAGGCGGCGGTGCAGCGCCTGGCGCAGATGGCGCGCGCGGCGGGCATCCACGTGATCATGGCGACGCAGCGGCCCTCGGTGGACGTGATCACCGGCACGATCAAGGCGAACTTCCCGACCCGCATCTCCTTCCAGGTGACCTCGAAGATCGACAGCCGCACCATCCTCGGCGAGCAGGGGGCGGAGCAGCTCCTCGGCCAGGGCGACATGCTGCACATGGCGGGCGGCGGCCGCATCAGCCGCGTGCACGGGCCGTTCGTGAGCGACGCGGAGGTCGAGCGCGTCGTCGCCTTCCTGCGCGAGCAGGGCGAGCCGAGCTACGTCGAGGAGGTGACGGAGACCGACGAGGAGGGCAGCGAGGCCGGGGGCCTGTCGCTCTCCGGCATCGCGGGCGCGAGCGAGGGCGAGAAGAGCCTGTTCGACCAGGCGGTGCGCCTCGTCACCATCGAGGGCAAGGCGAGCACCAGCTTCCTCCAGCGCCACCTGCAGATCGGCTACAACCGCGCGGCCAAGCTGATCGAGCAGATGGAGAAGGAGGGCATCGTCGGGCCGGCGAACCACGTCGGCAAGCGCGAGGTGCTGGCGCGGCGGACGGAGGAGTGAGGGCGGGAGCGGACGGCGGGCGCGGCGCTCCCCGCGTCGGCGCGGCGGCGACGCAGGAGAGGGGGCGGGACGGTGGCGCGGCCCGGCGCCGTCCCGCGCCCGCGCTTGATTCGGCCAGCGGTGCCGGACGACGGTGCGCGGCGTTCCGGGGAGTGTTCCGCATGCGCCGCACTGCGCTCGCCCTTGTCGCCGGCGCCGCGCCTGCCGCCGCGCGATATCGCCGTCACCTATCGCCTCGCCGGGGACCGGGAGATGCGCATCGCCTGGCTCAGCGGCGAGCAGCGCATGCGGGTGGACATGCCCGAGGGCCAGGGCGCGATGATCATGGACCTGAAGGAGCGCCGCGCCTTCCTGTGATGGATGCGCTGCGCGTGGTCATAGAGATCCCGGCCGGCGGGAGCCTGCCCTGGCCGGTCCAGATCCCGCCGAACGCCCGGCTGACGCGCGAGGGCAGCGACCGCGTCGCCGGCCATTCCTGCACCGTCTGGCAGGTGCAGGAGCAGAACGGCCGGCGCGGCTCCGCCCGCGTCACCGCCGATGGGGTGCTGTTGCACGCCCGCGGGCCCGACGGCGCGGAGGGAATCGAGGCGACGCGCGTCGCCTACGGGCCGCAGGAGCCCGCGCGTTTCCGTCCGCCGGCCGACTACCGGACGGAGTCGATGCACATGCCGCCGCCGCGCTGACGCCGCCCCTCTCCGGGCCGGGCGAGGCGGCCGGGGCGCTCTCGCTCACGCGCGTGCGACTCCCGCCGGCGGCGATGGTGCGTGCCTTCGCGCAGTGCGGCGACTATGTTGCCGCGGCTGCTCCGGGAGGAACGCCGCCATGAAGCTCTATTATTTCCCCGGCTCGACCACCTGCCGCCCGGTCCAGATGTTCGCCGCCGAGGCGGGCGTCCCGCTGGCGCTGGAGACCGTGGACCTGATGTCGGGCGCCCACCTCACCGCCGCGTTCGGGGCGATCAATGCCAACCGGTGCGTTCCGGTGCTCGAGGAGCCGGACGGCTTCCGCCTCGCGGAGTCCTCGGCGATCCTCAAGTACCTGGCTGAGAAGGCCGGCTCGCCCGCCTACCCGTCCGACCCGCGCGGGCGGGCGCGGGTCAACGCGCAGATGGACTGGTTCAACACCGGCTTCTACCGGGAATTCGGCTACGGCTTCGTCTATCCGCAGATCCTGCCCCACCTCGGCTGGAAGGGCCCGGCGGTGCAGGCGGCGGTGCTGGCGCGCGGCGCCGAGCGGTCCGCGCAGCTGATGGGCGTCCTGAACGACCACTGGCTCGGCGGGGACGGCCCCTATCTCGGCGGCGCCGACCCCGACCTGGCGGATTACCTGGGCGTCTGCTTCGCCAGCATCGGCGAGATGATCGCCTTCGACTTCGCGCCCTATCCGCGCATCACGCGCTGGATGGAGGCGATGCGCGCGCGGCCCTGCTGGGCCGAGGTCAACGGGCCGTGGGAGGCCTGGCGCGACCACTGCCTCGCGCAGCGGACGGCGAAGGCCTGAAGGGGGGCGGGCCATGGGCATTCGCGCCTTCCACCACGTCGCCTATCGCTGCCGCGATTCCGAGGTGACGCGGCGGTTCTACGAGGACTTCCTCGGCCTCGAACTCGCCGGCGCGCTGGACATCCGCACCACCCAGACCGGGCGGCAGACCAAGGTGCTGCACACCTTCTTCCGCCTCGGCGACGGCACCTTCCTCGCCTTCTTCGAGGCGCCGGACCGGGACTTCGACTTCAAGGACCAGCACGACTTCGACCTCCACGTGGCGATGGAGGTCGGGAGCGAGGAGGAGCTGCAGCGCATGCTCGAGCGCGGCCGCGCGCTCGGGATCGAGACGCGCGGCCCGAGCGACCACGGCGCCATGCGTTCGATCTACTTCCGCGACCCGAACGGCTATGTGGCGGAGCTGACGGTGAAGAAGCCCGGGCACGACGCGGCGATGGACCCGCGCCGCAACGGCGCGCGCGCCACGCTCGACCGCTGGCAGGCGGAGAAGGCGGCGGCGGGGCGGTAGCGCCCGCCCGCGCGCCGCGCCGCGCTACTCGGCCGGCGCGAGGCTCTTGATCAGGTCGAAGACGCGCTTGCGCACCGCCGGATCGGTGATGCGGTAGTAGGCGCGCACCAGCTCCAGCGTCTCGCGCCGGTGCAGCGTGTCGTCGTCGAAGCCTTCCTGCGCCTCGGACAGGCCGTAGCCGCCGCTGCGGCGCCCGCCCACGGCGGGATTGGCGCCCATGGCGTCGGGCATGTCGTCGAAGAAGAAGCTCACGGGCACGTCGAGCACGCGGGCGAGGTCGAACAGCCGGCTGGCGCCGATCCGGTTCACCCCCCGCTCGTACTTCTGCACCTGCTGGAAGGTGAGGCCGAGCGCCTCGCCCAGCTTCTCCTGGCTCATGCCGAGAAGGGTGCGCCGCAGCCGGACGCGGCTGCCCACGTGCACGTCGATCGGGCTCGGGCGGTGCTCGCGCTCGCTCGTCGCGTTGCGCTCTGCCACTTCCTCCATGAGCACTCTCCGCCTCCGCCGTTCTGGCGATCCGCCCTGCCGCTGCAGATTCCGGCGGCGAGTCTCGCAGGACTCGACGTCCGATCCGCACGTCAGCGTTGCGGCCGCATGCTTGCAAGCCTAGGTCCGAGTAACGCTATGTCGCTGGTCTGTCAACTCTTTTGAGAAATCTCGGCGTTCGAGACAGCCCGTGGTGGCGAGAGCCGTGCCGGAGAATATTCAAGATTCAATCTCGCCGCGCCCGCCGGGCCAGCCACCACCCCAGGGCGAAGCTGAAGGACGCAAGCCCTGCGGGGATCGCCAACCCCAGATGGGCGAACGCCGTCGCTACACGCGGCGCGGGCAATCGCGCCGCGACCACACCCGTCTCGCCGAGGCCGAGCCGCGCCTGCACGCGGCCGAGCGAATCATAGACGGCCGAGATCCCGGTCTGCGCCGCCCGCGCCAGCGGCAGGCCCTCCTCCACCGCGCGCAGCCGCGCCGCGGCGAGATGCTGGTAGGGCCCGGCCGAGAGGCCGAACCAGGCGTCGTTGGTGACGTTCACCAGCCATTCCGGCCGCGGATTCGGCGTCACCGCGCCGGGGAAGATCACCTCGTAGCAGATCAGCGCGCCGAAGGGCGGCAGGAGCGAGGGCGCGAGGGTCACGCGGCCGGGCCCGGGGCTGATGTCCATCGCCATCGGCACCACCCGCACCGGCAGCAGGCCGCGCAGCGGCATGTACTCGCCGAAGGGCACCAGATGCGCCTTGTCGTAGCCCCCCGTGACCCGGCCCTCGGAGTCGACCGCGAGCAGGCTGTTGTAGATGTCGCGCGGCCGGCCGTCCGGCCCCCACTCGACCCGCAGCGTGCCGGCGAGCAGCACCGCCCCGGGCGGCAGCCGCGCGGCGATCAGGCGCCGCGCCTCGGCGTCCTCGGCGAGGCGGAAGGGGCTCGCCGTCTCCGGCCAGACCACCACGATCCGCTCGCCGGGGGCGAGGTCGGGCAGCAGCCGCGCGACCGCCGATTCCGTCAGGTCGAGGTAGCGGCGGAAGATCGGCAGCCGCGTCTCCTGCCGCCACTTCAGGTCCTGCGGCACGTTGCCCTGGACGAGGACGACCCGCCAGGGCGGGTTCGCGCGCGGCCCGTCGGGGTCCGCCATCCCCAGCCGCACCGCGCCGAGCAGGCCGAACAGCGCGAGGCCCGCAACCGCCCCGCCCGCCAGCACGCGCCAGCCGCCGCCCGCCATCGGCAGCCCGGCGAGCAGCAGCGTCGCGAGGCCGAGGCCGTGCACCCCGATCCAGGCGGCGCCCTGGATCGGCACCGCGTCGAAGGCCCAGACCGTGCCGATCAGGTTCCACGGGAAGCCGGTGAGCAGCACGCCGCGCAGCATCTCGGCCAGGATGAAGCCGCCGGCGAAGACGAGCAGCCGCGGCCAGCCCGGCGCGGCGCGCCAGGCGAGCGCCGCCGGCGCCGCGACGAACAGGCCGAGCGGCAGCGCGATCGCCGGCACCGCGATCGGCACCAGCCACCAGAAGCGCTCGACCTCGGTGAGGATGGCGTGGGTGATCCAGTAGAGCCCCCCCGCGAAGTGCCCCCAGCCCCAGAGGAGGCCGATCAGCGCCGCCCGCCGCGCGCTCGGCGCGGCGCCGACCAGGGCGAGCAGCCCGGGGATCGAGACCAGCAGCACCGGCACCGCGTGCACCGGCGGCAGGGCGAGCGCCGCGAGCAGGCCGAGGCCGAAGGCGAGCAGCAGCGCCCGCCGGGGCGGCAGCGCCGCGATCCGGCGGAGGAGGCGGGCGGGGATCACGCCCGGGGCGTTACCCGCCGCCCCGCCTCGCGGCAAGGAACCGGGGCGCGGCGCCGGCGCGGCGGGCCCGGCGTCCGCCGGGCCGCAGCCGCCAGCCTGCCCGGGCGCGTCACGCCAGCCCGCCATTGATCGAGATGCACTGCCCGGTGATGTAGCCGGCGCGGTCCGAGGCGAGGAAGGCGACCAGCTCCGCCACCTCCTCCGGCCGCCCGGCGCGCCGCGCGGGCACCATCTTGGCGATCCTCTCCCGCGTCAGCCCGGCCGCCTCCACCGCGGGGCTCTCGATGATGCCGGGGGCGACCGCGTTCACCGTCACGCCGCGCGGCGCGCATTCCAGCGACAGGGCGCGCACGGCGCCGATCAGCCCGGCCTTCGCCGCGGCGTAGTTCGCCTGGCCGCGGTTGCCCATGATGGCGGAGAGCGAGGACATCGCCACGATCCGCCCCCAGCGCGTGCCGATCATCGGCAGCAGCAGCGGGCGCGCGACGTGGAAGAAGCCGTCGAGCGAGACGGCGATCACGTGGCGCCACTGCGCCGCGCTCATGCCCGCCATCGGCGCATCGTCGTGCGCGCCGGCATTGTGCACGAGAATCTGGACGGGGCCGTCCTCGAGCAGCCGCTCCGCCGCGGCGGCGGTCGCCGCCGCCTCGGTGAGGTCGAAGGCCACCGCCTCGGCACTGCCGCCGCCGGCGCGGATCGCCGCCGCGACCGCCTCGGCGCGCGCCGGGTTGGCGTGGCCGTGCACCAGCACATGCGCGCCCTGCGCCGCCAGGGCGTGCGCGATCGCCGCGCCGATCGGGCTGCCGCCGCCGGTGACCAGCGCGCGCCGCATCTCCCCTCCCTACTCCCCCGGCAGGATGATCGCGGCCTGGCCGGCGAGCAGGCGCCGCCCCCCGCCCTCGACCGCGAAGCGGTAGATGAAGCCGCGCGCCTCCGCGGCAAGGGCCTCGGCGGTGACGAGCAGCGGCCCGGGCAGATCGTCGAGCCGCTCGGCCGCGATCTCCACCCCGCGCAGGCTGGAGAGGAAGCCCGCCGGCTGCGCCCGCCCGGACGCGCGCAGCGCCCCGTGCGCCGCCATCGCCTGCAGCGCGTACTCGACGCCGCAGATCGCGGGCAGCGCGCCGGCGCGCCGCAGCGGGTTGCGCGGATCGCGGTGCGACAGGGCGAGGGCGGCGATGCGCACGCCGTCCCAGGCGGCGATGGCGTCGAGCAGGCACATCGCGCCCCGGTGCGGCACCAGGCGCCGCACCGCCGCGCCATCGAGCAGGGGCGGCGTCGGCGGGATGCCCGGCGCCAGGCCGGACGCGCCTTCGCTCAGCATGGCGCGACCGCGATCTCGACGCGGCCATCCTCGAGCATCGGCAGCATGAGCCGCGCCACCTCGCGCCGCGCCAGGGCGCGCAGCAGGGGCAGGGCGCGCGCCGCCGGATTGCCCGCGGCCAGCACCTCGAGCCCGGTCGCGGCCGGCGGCGGCGGCGGCGCGGGCTCCGCCCGGTAGCGGATGTCGAGCCGGGCAAGGGCGCCCTGCCCCGGCGGCGCCAGCACCAGTCCCGCCGCGAAGGGCGCCACGGTCGGGCGGCAGCCCGCCAGCGGCTCGTCGAGCGGCGCGTCGTAGGCGCAGAACAGCACGGTCGCGCCGGTGGCGGCGACGCGGGCGGCGGCGTGCAGCAGCCCCGCGGCGAAGACCTGGTCGTACCCGCCGACCGAGACCGAGGGCCGGGTCGAGCCGACCGCGATGCCCCAGTACCCGGCCGCGGCGTTGTGCACGGAGTTGTGGAACTGCGTCGGCGAGATCGCCCCCTCCGGCGCGCTCAGCGCCTCGAGGATCGCGCCCACCACCTGCCCGTCGCCGTTCGAGGAGGCGAAGACCGTCTCCAGGGAGGCGGGCGCGCGCCCGCTCGCGGCGGCGGCCTCGGACGCGGCGGCGAGCGCCAGGCGGACCGCCGGCGAGGTGCGCCGCCGCTCGGTCGCCGGCAGCGCGGCGGGCGGCGGCAGGGCGAGGGGCGCCGGCGCGTAGGGCGCGGCGCCGGCGAGGACGGGCGCGCTCGCCGCCCAGCCGGGCAGGCCGGGTCCCAGCACCGCGACGCCGACGACCGCGACCCTCACGCGGGGAGCCGCCCGATCACCAGGGCGCAATTGTTGCCGCCGAAGCCGAAGGAGTTGGAGAGCACGCGGTCCAGGCGGGGAACCTCGCGGTTCTCGGCGAGGACGGCGCTCTCGAAGCCCGGATCGGCCCGCTCGATGCCGAGGCAGCCGGGGATCAGCCCCTCCTCGACGCAGAGCGCGGCGATCGTCGCCTCGAGCGCGCCGGAGGCGCCGAGCGCGTGGCCGGACCAGCCCTTGGTGGAGGAGCAGGGCACGCCGCGCGGCCCGAACACGGCCGCCACCGCCCGGTCCTCCATCGCGTCGTTGGCGCGCGTGCCGGTGCCGTGCAGGTTGACGTAGCCGATCTCGCGCGGCGCGAGGCCCGCCGCCTCCAGCGCGGCGCGCATCGCCGCCGCCGCGCCGAGCCCCTCCGGATGCGGCGAGGACATGTGGTGCCCGTCGGTCGAGGCGCCGGCGCCGAGCAGGGCGAGGCCGCCGCGCATGCCCGCGCGCGGGCGCTCCAGCAGCGCGAAGGCCGCCGCCTCGCCGATCGAGATGCCGTCGCGGTCCGCCGCGCAGGGCCGCGTCGGGCCGCCGCGCGCGAGCAGCTCGAGCGAGGCGAAGCCGTGCAGCGTCATCCGGCAGAGCGTGTCCACCCCGCCGACCACCGCGGCGTCCGCCACCCCCGCCGCGATCAGCGCCGCCGCGTCGAGCCAGGCGCGCGCGCCGGAGGTGCAGGCGGTGGAGACCACCATCGCCGGGCCGCGCAGCCCGAGCCGCGCGCGGACGTAGCGCGGCAGCGCGTAGAGGTCGTGGGTGTGCTCGAAGTCGAAGTCGGCGGGGAGCCGGCCCTCGGCGTCGCGGCGGCGATAGGCCTGCTCGGTCTCCTCGATCCCGGCGGTGGAGGTGCCGAGGACGACGGCGATGCGCTCGGCGCCGTGGCGCTCGCGCGCCTCCGCGACCGCCTCGGCGAAGCCGTCGGCGCGCAGGGCCAGCTCGGCGAGGCGGTTGTTGCGGCAGGCGAAGCGCGCCAGCGGCGCGGGCAGCGCGACCTCCTCCAGCCCGCGCACGCGGCCGACCCAGATGCCCTCCGGCGCGCCGGGCAGGTCGCAGGGGGCGAGGCCGCCGCGGCGCGCGCGCAGCGCCGCGCGTGTGGCGTCGAGGCCGACGCCCATGGCGCTGACCGCGGTGTGGGCGGCGATGCTCAGCGGGGGCTGGCGCATGCGGCGGTCAGGAGGGCGCCCGCGCCGCCGGGACCAGCGTGGCGGCGAGCGCCGCGGCGCAGGCGGTGCCGATCGCCACCGTCAGCCCGATCGCGCGCAGCACCGGCGTCGCGCAGAAGGCCAGCAGGCCGAAGGTGAGCAGGGTGGTGAGGGTGCAATGGACGACCGATCCCAGCGCCCGGGCCCGCTCCTCCACGGGCTCGCCAGCGGAACGGGCGACGAACAAGGCATAGTCCATGCCCACGCCGGCCAGCAAGAGCAGCGAGACCAGGTGGAACAGGGCGAATCGTTCCCCGAGCAGCGCGAGCCCGGCGAGGGTGAGCAGCACGGCGCCGGCAAGCGGCGCCGCGGTGCGCAGCGCCGCAGCGGGGCCGCCCAGGCCGGCGGCCAGCAGGCCAAGGACGATCGCCGCGCCGACACCGCACCACAGCAGGGCCTGGCGGGTGGCGGCATCCACCAGGGCCTGGGTCTCCGCCTTCGCCTCCACGACGAGCAGCCCTGGCAGGCGCAGCGCCGCGAGCGCGGCGCGCAGCGCCTCCGGCTCGCGCAGGTCGTTCGGCACGGCCAGCGCCTGCCAGCCCCGGCCGTCGGGCAGCGGGGCGAGCAGCGGGGCGAGGCGGGCGGCGAGCAGCGATCCGGCCTCGCCGCCGGCGAGGTCGGCGCGCGTCAGGGGCGGCAGGGTCCGGCTGGCCTCGACGTCGGCGAGGAAGCGGTCGAAGGCGGTGGGGCGGAAGGGCAGGCCCGCCGCGGCCGCGGCGAGGCGCGCGCGCAGCGTCGCGGCATCGGGCAGGGCGGCCTGGCGGGCGCGCTGGGTGCGCTCGCTCGGCAGGTAGCGGCTCGGCAGGTCGAGGCCGCCCAGCGCGCCGCGCGCGACGAGGGGGGCCAGCGCCTCGCCGATGCGTTCCGCGCCCTGCAGAGCCGCCTCCGCCGTGGGCGCGGCGAGCGCGACCAGCACGCCGACGTCCGGCGCGCCGAGCTGGCGGCGCAGCTCGCCGTCCAGCGCGCGCTGCGCCGCCGGGACGGGGCTGAGTGCGGCAAGGTCGTCCTCCGCCGGCGGGCCGCCGATCGCGACCAGGTACAGCGCGGCGCCGGCGAGCAGCGCCCAGGCGACGCCGCGCCGGCGCGGCAGCGCCAGCAGCGCGCGCGCCAGCGGCGGCGGCAGGGCGCGCGCCTCGATGCCCGCCGCCGGCGGGACGAGGCGCGGCAGCAGCAGGCGCGTGACCAGCGCGCTCGTCGGCAGGCCGAGGGCCGCGAACAGGCCGAGCTGCGCGAGGCCCGGCACGTCGGAGAGAACCATCGCGGTGAGCCCCGCGGCGGCGGCGAGCGAGGCCAGGCGCAGCGTCGGCCAGACGCGCCGCGCGGTCTCCGCCAGCGACTCGCCGGGACGGCGCTGCGTCACCAGGAGGATGGGGTAGTCGGCGGTCACGCCGAGCATGGTCATGCCGAAGCCGAGCGCGGCGCCGTGGATCTCGCCGAACGCCGCCGCCACCGCCGTGGCGCCCGCGAGCACGCCAGCGGCGAGCGGCACCGCCGCGAGCAGGAGCATCAGCGGCGTGCGGAAGCGCCAGAGCAGGAAGGCCGCGAGCAGCGCCGCGGAGAGGGCCGAGATCATGGCGAGATCGGCGCGGATCGCCGCCGCCGCCTCGGCCGCGAAGACGCCCGGGCCGCTGACCAGGAGGCGCGCGCCCGGCGCCGGCTCCGCCGCGGCGAAGGCGGCGCGCAGCGCGGCCACCGCCTCGCGCTGCGCCTCCGTGTCCAGCCCCGTGGCGGCGGTGCGGGCGATCAAGAGCGCGCGCTCGCCGGTCCCGGACGGCGGCGGATCGGCGAACCACACGCCGGCGCGCAGCGCGACCGTGCTGCCCGCGGTCCAGGCGCGCAGCAGCTCCACGAACGCGCCCACCGGATCGGCGAAGCCGATGCGCGCGAGCAGCGGCGAGGCGGCGCCGCGCAGCCCGTCGAGCAGCGCCTCGAGCCGCGCGCGCAGCGCCGGCGTCTCGAACAGCGCCGGCGTGACCGCGGGGGAAAGGAGGTAGCGGTGGCGGAACAGGAGTTCCTGCTCGGCCTCGGCGATCCCCTCCGTGCCGTTGCCGACGAAGGCGAAGCGGCCGGAGGCGCGCAGCGCCTCGCCGAGCGCGCGCGAGAGCCGCGCCAGCTCCGGCACCGGCGCGCCCTCGATGCCGACGAGCAGCAGCGTGGTGGCCGCGCCGGTGCGCAGCTCGCGCAGCAGGAAGGCGCTGGCCTCGCTGCGCGGCGGCGGCAGGAAGCCGGCCATGTCGGTGGTGACGCCGACCGCGCGCAGCACCGCCGCGTTCGCCGCGCCGAGCAGGGCGAGGACGGCGAGCAGCGGCAGCAGGCGGCGCAGGCCGGCCGGCGCCCTCACCGCGCCGGCTCGATGCGCATGCGGGTGAAGCCGCCGCCGTGCTGCGACTCCACGCCGAGGATCGCCGCCCCGCGCCCGGTCAGCGCCACCCGCTGCACGGCGGCGAGCACGCGCCCGGAGAGCGGCGTCAGGACCAGGGTCCAGCGGCCCGCGGGGTCGCCCTCGAAGGCGACCGCGTAGTGGCGGCGCAGCGCGGCGAGGTCGCCGGCCAGGGTGGCGCGGATCGCCTCGACCAGCGGGCGGATCTCGGGCGAGCGGTCGAGGCTCAGCACCTGCCGCGTGCCCTGCAGCGGCCGCTCCAGCGTCAGCAGGTCGCCCTCGACGCGCAGCACCTCCTCGATGGGCGCGGTGGTGCGCTTCTCCAGCCGGTCGGGCGCCTGCCAGGAGAGCGTGCCGCGCGAGAGGAGCGGCCGGTCGAGCTCCGGCATCTCCTTCTCCTCGACGAAGGCGGCGCGGCTCGCGCGGATCGCGGCGAAGGCGCGCATCAGCGCCTCGAGCGGCGCCTCGGCGCGGGCGGCGCGGGCGAGCGCGGCGAGGATCAGCGCGGCGCAGCAGCTTCGGCGGCGGGGCATGGCGCGGAGGGCGATGGCGGCGGGTCCTCGAACTCGCCCCAGAAGTCGTAGAAGTTGAACCAGTTGTAGGGGTGCGCGCGGCACAGCGCCTCCAGCCGCGCCGCATAGCGCGCGGCCCATTCGGCGAGGGCCGCCGGCCGGTCGGCGCGGTCGAGCGAGATGCGCTCGGCGAAGGGCTCGAAGCGCAGCTCGTAGCGGCGCGGCCCGCGCCAGAGGCCGAAGAACAGCATCACCGGGGCGCCGAGCACGTGCGCGAGCAGGTGCGGCCCCGCCGGGAAGGGCGCCGCGGCGCCGAGGAAGGGCACGCGCAGCATCCGCTCGCCGCGCGGCGCCCGGTCGCCGAGCAGGCCGACGATGCCGCCGCGCTCCAGGCACTCGCGCGCGCGCAGCATGGTGTCCGGCCGGCCGAGCGCGATCACGCTGCCGGCGCGGGCGGGATCGAGCGCGTTGAACAGCGCGTCCGCCTGGCGCGCGTTCTCCTCGTACATCATCGGCCGGATCTCGACCGGGCAGTCGGCGCCGGCGAGCACGCGCAGCACCTCGAAGCTGCCGAGATGCGCGCCGAGCAGGATCACGCCCTGCCCCGCGCGCAGCCGCGCGTCCAGCCGCTCCAGCCCGACCACCTCCACCGCGTAGCCGGCGCTGCGGCCGGCGAGCAGGAAGACGCGGTCGAGCATGGTGCAGGCGAAGACGAAGTAGAGCCGGAACACGTCCCGCAGGCCCGGCGCGCGGCCGAGCGCCCGCGCGAGATAGGCGCGCACGGCCCGGCGCTGCGCCGCCGGCGCGGTGAGCACGAAATAGGCGGTGATCGGACGGAGCAGCGCGTGTCCCGCGCGCCAGCCCAGCGCGAAGACGAGGCGCGTCATCAGCCGCAGCGCCGCGAGGCTGCCGCGCTCCTTCTGCCGCGTCCAGGCGGTCACGCCGGAGGGTCCGTTCCGTCGGGGGGCGGCGCGAACTCCGCCTCGCAGGAGAAGGCATCGCTCGCGACGGCGACGGCGAGCGGGCGGTCCGCGCGCCGCGAGAGCTGCAGCGCCACCGCCTGGCCCGGGCCGACGGGGGCGACGAATTTCGCCCGGGCGATCCGCCGCAGCGGACCGAGACGGAAGGCGCGCCGCGCCGCCTCCGCGGCCAGGTCGAGCAGCACCACGCCGGGCACCACCGGCCGGCCCGGGAAGTGGCCGGGAAAGGCGGGATGGTCGGCCGGCACTGAGATGGCCGCCTGGGCTTCGGCGCGGGCGGCGGCGCCGCTCACGCGTCGCTCCGCGGCCGCCGGGCGGCGGCGGGCCGCAGCGCGGCGAGGGCGCGGCGCGAGAGCTTGCCCACCGCGTCGCGCGGCAGCGCGTCCAGCATCACCACGGGGCGCGGCAGGAAGGCCGGCTCGATCCGCTCGCGCAGCGCGGCGACGATCTCGCGCGCCGAGCGGTCTGGGGCGACGACGTAGGCGGCGAGCCGCGCGCGCGGGTTGCGGTCGAGGTCCTCCGGGGCGACGAAGACGCCGTCGCGCACCCCCTCGATCTCGTTGAGGATGCGGGTGAGCCCGGCGAGCGAGGCCCGCTTGCCGGCTAGCTTGACCACGTCCGCGCGCCGGCCGAGCAGGCGGAAGCGGCCGTCCCCGGCCGGCGCCAGCTCGTCGGCGAGCGGCACCGGCCGCGGCAGGCCGGGCACCTCGGCGAGCGCCGAGCCGTCCGCCGCGATGCGGAGGCGCACGCCGTCGTAGGGCCGCCACAGCGGCCCCTCGACGGTGCGGCGGCTGGCGAGGGAGCCCGCCTCGGTCGCGCCGTAGATCTCCAGCACCCGGGTCCGCCAGGCCCGCTCCGCCTCCGCCGCGAGTTCCCCGGCGAGCGGCGCGGTGGCGGAGATCACCGCCTCCAGCGCCGGCAGCCCGGCGCCGGAGGCGAGCAGGGCGCGGAGCTGCAGCGGCGTGGTCACGAGGAGGCGGCGCGGCGGCGCCTCGGCGAGCGCCTCGGCCAGGTCGGAGGGGTAGAAGGTGGGGCCGGCATGGCCCGCCGCCTCGGCGTGCAGCGGCAGCAGCAGCGTCGTCTCGAAGCCGTACATGTGCTGCGCCGGGACGCTGGCGACGATGCTGGCGGGCCGGGCGGGATCGGCGAGGTCGAAGCGCGCCGCGGCGGCGCGCGCGCCGGCGACCAGGGCGCCCCAGGGCTTGGCGTGCGGCGCCGGCTCGCCGGTGCTGCCGGAGGTGAAGGCGATGGCGGCGATCCGCTCCGCCGGGATGCGCGGCGCGGCCACGGCGCGGCCGGCGTCGCCGGGGGGGAGGAGCGCCTCGGCGCAGCCGGTCACGACGACGGGGCAGGCGGCGGCGGCGGCGTCCTGCGCCAGGGTGGCGGCGTCGTCCACCAGGGCGTGGGCGCCGGGATGGCGCTCCGCCAGCTCGCGCAGCCGGCGCGGCGAGCGGTCGGCCGAGAGCAGGGTGGTCTGGCCGCGCATCAGCGCCGCGGCGAAGCCGAGCAGGGCGAGGTAGCGGTCGGCGCAGAGGTTGATCGCGCAGGGCGCCTCCGGCAGCCGCGCCGCCAGCGCGGCGGCCTCGGCGAGGAAGCGGCCGACCGTGATCGCCTCGCCGCGGCGGCGGAACAGCACCGCCTCCGGCCGGCGCGGCGTCAGCGGCGGCGCGGCGCCGATCGTGCCGGCGGCGTCAGGCGGCATGGCGCGGGCGCCGCGGCGCCGCCGAGGCCGGCGCGAGGGCCGCTTCGTGCCATCCGGCGCGGAGCACGACGCGACAGGTCCGCAGCGGCGAGGCGATGCCGAGATGCGGGAAGCGCAGCGTGCGCACCAGGTGCTCGGCGAGGAACACCGCCGCCACCAGGCCGGGATTGACCGCCAGCAGAACCCCGTCCGGCACCGCCAGGACGCCGGCGAGCACCAGCCCGTGCCCGATCGCCAGCAGGGCCAGCAGCGCCGCCCAGAACGCGGTCAGGCGGCGCGCGTAGCCCTCGCACTCGGGCGGCACGACGCCGCGGTCGAGCCGGGTGTAGCGCGCGATCAGCGGCTCCCGTCCGGGGAGCAGCGTCGCGGCGAAGACCAGCGCGAGCAGGAGCTCGCACAGGGGCGGCAGGGCGTCGAGGGCGTGCCCGAGCCAGGGCGGCGGCGCGACGGCGACCGCCGCCGCGAGCCCCGCGAGGCCGAGCGCGCCGCCGAGGCGTCCGCGCCGCGCCGCGCCGCGCCCGGACGTCGCCACCGCCATCGCCAGCCCCGCCGCCAGCGCCGCGGCGGCGAGGCCGTCCGCACCGAGGGCGCGCGCCAGCACGAAGCCGGCGCCGAGCAGCCCGGTCAGCGCCAGCGGGAGCGAGGCGGCGCTTGGCGGCTCCCCGGCCATCCCGTGGCGCCCTACCTGGTCCGATGCTTCTCGACGTGCGCGGCGAGGGCGCGCAGACTGGCGAAGATGCGGTGGTTGCGCTCGTCGTCGGAGCGGAGCTGGAAGCCGTAGCGGCGGGAGATGGCGAGGGCGATCTCCAGCGCGTCGATCGAGTCGAGGCCGAGGCCCTCGTTGAACAGCGGCGCCTCGGGATCGATCTCCTCGGGCGCCGTCTCGAGATGCAGGGCTTCCACGATCAGCCGGGCAAGTTCGGCTTCCAGGGGAACTGTCGAAGTCACGGACATGCTCGGACCAAGGCCCCGCAATCGGTTGGAGGACGGGCATCCCCGCCGCGCCGGCGGCGCTGCGCGCGGAAAGATGCGGCGCCCGGGTTCCGCGCGACCAGGACGCCCGATATCAGACCGCCGGATGCCAGAAAGTCGGATGCCACGCAATCGGACAATCGCGCCGCCCCCCCGCGCCGAAGGCCAAGGTTATCAAGGGCCAAGCGGCGTCTCAAGGGCGGCATCGCGGGGCGCGGCGGGCGCGCCCGCGCCGCCTGCGCCCGACGCCGCGGCCGCCCGGCGCGCCGCGGTGTTCGCCGCGCTGCCGGACTCGCTCACCTTCACCGTGGACGTGGAGGAACTGCACCCGGAATCCTCCGCCGCCCGGCTGGAGCGCACCACCCGCCGGCTGCTCGACCTGCTCGAGGAGGCGGAGGGGCGCGGCACCTTCTTCGTCCTCGGCGAGGCCGCCCGCCGCGCCCCCGGCCTGGTGCGCGAGATCGCCCGGCGCGGCCACGAGCTCGCCTCGCACGGCGAGCGGCACCGCGCGCTGGGCGCCGAAACCCCGGAAGGGTTCCGCGCCGGCCTTGCGGCGTGCAAGGCGCGGATCGAGGACCTCGCCGGCGCGCCCGTGCTCGGCTTCCGCGCGCCGATGTTCTCGCTGACGGCGGGCACCGCCCCCTGGGCGACGGCGATCCTCGGCGAGCTGGGCTTCGCCTATTCCTCGTCGGTCGTGCCGGCCTGGAACTTCCTGCACGGCTATCCGGGCGCGCCGCGGCGGCCCTTCCTGTGGCCGTCCGGGGTGCTCGAGCTGCCCTGCCCGCTCGGCCGCGTGGGGCCGCTCGCCATGCCCTTCCTCGGCGGGATGTACCTCCGCTACCTGCCGCCTTGGCGGCTGCGGCAGTTCGCGCGCCAGGCCGGCGCGGCGCCGGACGGCGCCGTGTTCTGGACCTACTGCCATCCCTACGACGTGGACACGGCGCAGGGGCTGCGCCGCTATGCCGATCTCGGCCTCGGGGCGAGCCTGATGCTGTGGCTCAACCGCGGGCGCATGGAGGGGCGGCTGCGGGCGGTGCTCGCCGGTCGGCGCTCGCTCCCCTTCGCCGCGCGGCTGGAGGCGATGCGCGCCGCGGCGGACCGCTCCTTCCGGCCGGGGTGGGCGGCGGGGGCCGCGCCCCCCGGCGGCACGCCACGAGCCGATCGCGGGCGGCCGGAGACGGCCGGGAGCGCGGATCGGCCCGAAGCCCGGGGCGCGAGGGCCGTTGCGGCGAGTGCAGGCGGGCGAACGCGTCCCTAGACCCGCGCCAGGATGAACAGCCGCCGGAACGGCAGCAGCACCGCGCCGTCCGCCCGCGGCGGGTAGCGCGGCCGCACCGCCTCGGCGTAGGCGGCGAGGAAGGCCGCCCGCACGTCCGTCGCCTCCGCCGCCGGACCGTCGTCGAGGGCGTCGAGGAAAGGCCGCAGGCTGCTGCCCAGGGCCCACTGCACGACCGGGTCGGGGCCGCGCAGCACGTGGATGTACTCGGTCAGCCACAGGTCGAGCGCGGCGGTGCGGCCGGCGAGCAGGTCGTAGTAGGTCTCCGGCGCCAGGATCGGCGGCGCGCTGCGCACGCCGCGCAGCCGCTCCGTCCAGGGCTGCCCCTCGCGCGCCGCGACCTCGTACTGCAGCGTCCGGAAGGGCGCGGCGTCCATCGCCGGCATCTGCACCGCGAGCACGCCGCCCGGGGCGAGACAGCCGAGCAGGCGCGGGAACAGCGTCTCGTGCCCGGTCAGCCAGTGGAGGGCGGCGTTGGAGAAGATCACGTCCACCGGCTCGGTCGGCGCCCAGGCGGCGATGTCCGCCTGCTCGACGCGGAAGCCCGCCCGGGCGGCACGGGCGAGCATCGCGGCGGAGCCGTCCACGCCGGTGACCTCGGCGCCGGGGAAGCGCGCGGCGAGGATCGGCAGGGCATTGCCGGCGCCGCAGCCGAGGTCCACCACGCGGCGCGTCGGGCCGGGATGCCGCAGGCGCGCGATCAGGTCGAGGGCGGGGCGCAGCCGCTCGTCGCCGAAGCGCAGGTACTGCTCCGGGTCCCAGCCGGGGTTGGCGGACGGCGCGGGGCCGCTCATCGTCCCTCCTCCTCGTCGCCCCGCTCGCGGGCGTCGAAATGCCGGTCCACCACCCGGATCGCGTAGGCGAAGCAGGCGGCGAACAGAAGCACGCCGAGATGCTCGGCGGTCAGGACCGCCTCCTGCCGGCCCGCCAGCAGGACCAGCGCGCCGACGCCGACCACCGCCGCCAGCGCGATGCGCAGCCAGGACCCCATCGGCATCGCCCCGCCCCCTCCGTTCCGCGTCCGTCGCCACCTCACAGGTAACGGGCGCGGATGTCGAGGCTGCTCTCGCGGCCGAGCTTGTCGAAATGCTCGGCGAGCCAGCGGTCGGCAGCCTCGCGGCCGTAGCCGCGCAGGGTCTGGAGGAAGTCCCAGTCGCCGTTGAACTTCGTCGAGAGCTTGAAGCGGCGCATCCGCTCCTCGTCCTCGATCACGTGCAGGAACAGGCGACGGTAGCGCGGCTGCTCCAGCCGCCCCGCGTCGAGCAGGCGCTGGACGAAGTCGATCGCGCGCATCTCGGCGACAAGCGAGCCGTTGAAGGTGATCTCGTTCAGCCGGTTCATGATCTCGGCCGGCGTGGTCGGCGTCTCCTCGCGGACCAGGGGGTTGAGCTGGACCACCACGATGTCGGGCGGCCCGCCATGCTCGTAGAGCGGCCAGAGGGCGGGATTGCCGAGGTAGCCGCCGTCCCAGTAGGGCTCGCCGTCGATCTCCACCGCCTTGAAGATCTGCGGCAGGCAGGCGGAGGCGAGCAGCGCCTCGACGCTGATCTCCCTGCGGCTGAAGATGCGCGGCTTGCCGGTGCGCACGTTGGTCGCGGAGACGAAGAGCTTCGGCGCCTTCGCCGCCTCGCGCAGCAGCGCGACGTCCACCGACTGCTCGAGCGCCCGGCGCAGCGGGTTGTAGTCGAAGGGCGTCGGGTTGATCTGGTAGGGGGAGAAGACCCGGGTCAGGGTCTCGAAGGTCTGGTAGGCGACGGAGTAGGTCAGGTCGTGGCCCCAGATCAGCCTCTCCCAGGGGAGGCTGCGGACGGGGCTCGCCGTCAGCCGGGCGCCGATGCTGCGCCAGAAGCGGTCGAGGGCGTGGATCGCGCCCTGCGGCCCGTCCTCGATCAGGCCCTGCACCAGCATCACCGCGTTGATCGCCCCGGCCGAGGTGCCGGAGACGCCGTCGATCTCGAGCCGGTCGTCCTCGAGCAGCCGCTCCAGGACGCCCCAGGTGAAGGCGCCGTGCGTGCCGCCGCCCTGCAGGCCGAGGCTGATCCTCCGCTTCCCGGACGGCGCGCGCGACGGCGTCGCGGGCCGCGGCGCGCGGTGCGCGACCGGGCCGAGCACCTCAGTGGCGGCGATGCGGTCGGCCGCCTCGCGCTTCGCCGCGCTGCGCTTCGGCCCGGTCGCGGGCGCGTCCGTCGTCACGCCGCGATCCAGGCGCCGTCTATGCTCAGCGCCGCCCCGTTCAGGCTGGCCGTGTCGGGGCCGCAGACGTAGAGCGCCATGCGCGCCACCTCCTCCACCTCCACCCAGCGCTTCGAGGGCTGCTTGGCGAGGACCACCTCGGTCAGCGCCTCCTCCTCGCTGATGCCCCTCTCCCGCGCCGCGGCGACGACCTGCGCCTCCGCGAGCGGCGTGCGGGTGAAGCCCGGGCAGATCGCGTTGCAGGTGACGCCGGTGCGCGCGACCTCCAGCGCCACCGTCTTCGTCAGCCCGACGACGCCGTGCTTGGCGGCGACGTAGGCGACCTTGAACGGGCTCGCGACCAGGCCGTGGGCGGAGGCGATGTTGACGATCCGCCCCCAGCCCCGCGCCCTCATCCCCGGCAGCGCCGCCTTGATGGCGTGGAAGCCGGCGGAGAGGTTGATCGCGAGGATCCGGTCCCACTGCTCCTCCGGGAACTCCTCGATCGGCGCGGTGAACTGGATGCCGGCGTTGTTGACCAGGATGTCCACCCGGCCGAGCGCCTTCTCGGCCGCCGCCACCATCTCCCGCACGGCGGCGGGCCGCGACAGGTCGTGGTCGGAGAACGGCGCCTCGCCGCCGCCCATGGCGGCGCCGACCTCGCGCCGCGCCGCGGCGATGTCCTCCGGCCGGCCGAGGCCGTTCAGCATCACCGTCGCCCCGGCCCGCGCGAACATCCGCGCGATGCCGAGGCCGATGCCGGAGGTCGAGCCGGTGACGAGGGCCGTGCGGCCCTCCAGCGTGCGTTCCATGGGACTGCCCCGATCCTTCGCAACCGCAGCGACGAGCCGCCGCAATAGGCTCAGGGCAGGCGCATGAGCAAGCCGGCCAGTCGTTTCGCCGCCGGGGAGAGGAGCCGGGGGACGAAGAACTCGCCCGCCGCCCGCTTCGCCGCCTCGGCCAGGGTCGGATAGGGCAGGACGAGGCCGGCGAGCGCCGAGAGCGGCAGCTTCCGCCCGATCATCAGCCCGAACATCCCGGCCATGTCGCCCGCCCGCGGGCCGAGCACCGAGGCGCCGAGCAGCCGGCCCTTCGGCGTGGCGACCAGCTTGACCAGCCCCTCCGGCCGCCCCTCGGCCACCGCGCGGTCGTTCTCCGAGAGCGGCCAGCGCAGGATGCGCAGCGCCGTATGCCCGGCCTCGCGCGCCTCGGCCTCGGTCAGCCCGACCTGGGCGAGCTCGGGGTCGGTGTAGGTCACGCGCGGCAGCGCCGCGTAGTCGAGCTTCGCCGGGAGGCGAAACAGCATCGCGCGCGCGATGATCGCGGCGTGCTGCGCGCAGACGTGGGTGAAGCCGCGCGGGCCGAGGCCCCGCGGGTCGGCGATGTCCCCGGCCGCCCAGACCCGGCGGTTGGAGACCGAGCGCAGCGAGAGGTCGGTCACGATCCCGTGCCGCGTCGCCTCGATGCCGGCCGCCGGCAGGTCGAGGCCGGCGAGGCGCGGCACCCGGCCCGCGGCGAGCAGCAGGTGCGTGCCGGCGATCCGGCTGCCGTCCTCCAGCACCGCGGCGAGGCCGCCGGCCTCGTCCGGCTCGACCCGGCGCAGCGCCGCGCCCTCGCGCAGCGCCACGCCCTCGGCCTTGAGCGCCTGGCGCAGGCCCTCGACCAGCTCGGGGTCCTCGCGCCCGGCGATGCCGGGCGCCGCCTCGATGACGGTGACGAGGCAGCCGAGCCGGACATGCGCCTGCGCCATCTCCAGCCCGACCGCGCCGCCGCCGACGATGATCAGGTGGCCGGGCGGGTCCTCGAGGTCGAAGAGCGTCTCGTTGGTGAGGTAGGGCACCTCGGCGAGGCCCGGGATGCCGGGCACCGCGGGGGCGCTGCCGGCGGCGACGACGGCGCGGCGGAAGGTGTGGCGGCGGCCGCCGGCCTCGATCGTGTCGGGGGCGACGAAATGGGCGCTGGCGCGGATCACCTCGGCGCCGAGGGCGCGGAACCGCGCCTCGGAGTCGTTCGGGGCGAGGCGGGCGATGGCGCCGCGCACATGGGCGCGCACCGCGGCCCAGTCGATCTCCGGCGGCGGCAGGCGGATGCCGAAGCGGGCGGCGTCGCGCGCCTGCTGCGCGCGGCGGGCGGCGGCGAGCAGCGCCTTGGAGGGGACGCAGCCGTGGTTCAGGCAGTCGCCGCCCATGCGCGCCCGCTCGATCAGCGCGACCTTCAGGCCGAGCTGCGCGGCGAAGGCGGCGACCGAGAGCCCGGCCGCGCCGGCGCCGATGATCGCCACGTCGTAGTCAGCCATGCCCCTCAGTTCCCCTGCGCCGGCGCCACCACGCCCCGAGCAGCGACAGCGCCGCCAGCCCGAGCAGCGGAAGCAGGATGCCGGGCGAGAGGATCGCCGAGAGGTCGGGGGTCTCCCCCCGCGCCAGGATCCCGCCCAGGCCCGCGCCGATGCCGGCATACACGGCCGCTCCCGGGACGATCCCGAGGACGGTGGCGGCGGCATAGGGGAGGAGGCGCATGCCGACCAGGGCCGGGACGAGGTTGAGCAGCCAGAACGGCACCACCGGGACCAGGCGCAGCGAGAGCAGACAGAAGAACCCGTCGCGCTCGAGGCCGGGCCGGAGGCGGTCGAGCAGCGGCGCCGCCCGCGCCGCGACCAGGGGGGCGAGGGCGGAACGGGCGGCGAGGAACAGCAGGCAGGCGCCGAGGCTCGCGCCGGACACGGCAAGCCCGGCGCCGAGCCAGGGGCCGAACAGGAACCCTCCGGCGAGGGTCATCACCGCCCCGCCGGGCAGGGAGAGGGCGACGACGGCGATGTAGGCGGCGAGGTAGAGCGCGGCGGCGGCGAGCGGATCGGCGGCGACCAGCGCCGCCAGCGCCTCGTGGTGCCGGGCCAGCGCCTCGAAGGAGAGCAGGCGGTGCAGGCCGAACGCATAGGTGAGCGCGAGGGCGAGCGCGATCAGGCCGAGCGGCAGCAGGCGCGGCACGAGCCTGCGCCGGGCGCCGGGCGCCGCCCGGCAGGCGGGATCCGGTCCCCGCCTCGGTCCTCCCCCGCCCGTCGCGACGGGAGCGGGCGAAGCGGCGGGCGGCGCTGCGCGCCCTTCGGCAGGCGCGGCGGCGGCGACGCCGGTCGGGGTGTTGGTCGCGGCGGTGATCGCGGCCGCCGCGGCATCGGGATCGGGCATCGTGCGCGCGCCTTCACGACGGGCGGGGACGGGGTTATGCGGGCAGGAGGATGCCCGACAGCCAGGAGGGGAGTCGCGGGCGCTGCGTCAACGGCGCCCGGTCCGCCTGCGCGGCTGGCGAGGCTCGCCCGGCACCGGGGCGCGACGGTTCTGGCCGTGGGCGCGGTCGCCGGCCCCGAGGGGCGGCGGCCGGTCGGCGCGCGCGGAGCCCGACCGCCCTCGCCCAGCCCCTTGCGCCGCATCGCGCCGGAATTCCTGCCACTGCGGTTGACGCGCCGCCTGTGGCCTCCCTATAGGAGCGCGCCTCTGCCGGGGCGGCCCGAAGGGCGCGCCGCCGGCCGCGCCGGTTTGGTCCGGCCTGGATGCCCTCGGGAGATCCGCCGTGAAGCGTACCTACCAGCCCTCGAAGCTTGTCCGGAAGCGCCGCCACGGCTTCCGCGCCCGCATGGCGACGGCGGCCGGCCGCAAGGTGCTGGCCAATCGCCGCGCCAAGGGCCGCAAGCGCCTGTCCGCCTGAGCCCGCAGGGCGTGCCGGGTCGGCGCGGCGCGCGGCGGCCGGCACGCCCGTTCGCCGCCTCCGGCCCTCCCGCCGCCCGTCAACCTTCGCCCCGAGGTCCCGCCGCCGTGTCCGAGCCGTCCCCGCCGACGTCGCCCCGCGCGGCGCCGGCGCTGGCGCCGGCGCGCCTGAAGCGGCGAGGCGAATTCCTGCGCGTCGCCGCGCGCGGCAGGCGCGTCGCCCGCCCGGGCCTGGTGCTGCAGGCGATGCCCGCCGCGGCGCCCGCGGGCTCCGGCGCGCCGCCGCCACGGCTGGGCTTCACCGTCACCAGGAAGGTCGGTGGCGCGGTGCTGCGCAACCGCGTCCGCCGCCGCCTGAAGGAGGCCGCGCGGCTGACCTTCCGGGAGCACCCCGAGGCCGCCCGCGGCTGGGACCTGGTGCTGATCGGCCGCGAGGGCACGGCGCGGCGCGGCTTCCAGGATCTGCGGGCCGATCTCGAGGGCGCGCTGCGCCAGCTCGGCGCCTGGTCGGGCGCGCCGCCGCGGCCGGCGGCCGCACCGTCCGACCACCCGGCATCGCCGCCGCCCGCCGGAGGCGCGCGCCCCGCGGCGCGTGCGGCGCCGGCCGTGCCGGAGGCGCCCGCGCCATGACCGCGACCGTTTCCGCCCCCGCGCCCACCCTGCCCGCGCGCCTGCTGCGCGGAGCGGTGCGGACCTACCAGTACACGCTGCGTCCGCTGATCGGCGCGAACTGCCGGTTCCATCCGCACTGCAGCGACTACGCCCTGGAGGCGCTCGCCCTGCACGGGGCGCTGCGCGGCAGCGCCATGACCGCGCGCCGCATCCTCCGCTGCAACCCCTGGCATCCCGGCGGCTGGGATCCGGTTCCGCCCCGAAGGGCCGCCGCCGCGGCTCCTCCGGCCGCGGCCGACCGTTCCTCGCCGAAAGGCTGAGCAGACCCCGACCATGGACCAGAAGCGCCTCTTCGCGGCGATCGCGATCTCGATCGGCATCCTGCTGATCTTCCAGGTCTACATCGCCCCGCCGCCGCCTCCGCCGCCGCGCCCGCCCGCCGAGGCCACCGCCCCGCAGCGGACTCCGGAGGCCGTCCCCGTGCCGCCCGGCCCGCTCGGTCCTGCGCTGCCGGGCTACCAGGAGAGCCCGCCTGCGGTCGGCGTGCTCGCCCGCCCCCCCGCGCAGAGCCTGCGCATCGAGGCGCCGCGCCTGGAGGGCAGCATCACCCTCCGCGGCGCCATGCTCGACAGCCTGGTGCTGAAGGACTACCGCGAGACGGTGGAGCGGGACTCCCCGCTGGTGCGACTCTTCGCGCCGCGCGGCGGGCCGCAGCCCTATTTCGCGCAATGGGGGTGGACCGCGGCCGACGGCCGCACGCGCGTGCCCGACGGCGACAGCGACTGGCGGGCCTCGGGCGGCCCGCTCGCGCCCGGCAGGCCGGTCACGCTCTCCTGGGACAACGGCCAGGGGCAGGTGTTCGAGATCGTCCTCGAGGTGGACGAGAACTACATGTTCACCGCCGAGCAGCGGGTGCGGAACGGGGCCGGCGAGCCGGTGCAGGTCCTGCCCTGGGCGCGCGTCCGCCGCGAGGCGACGCCGCCGACGCAGGGCTTCTTCATCCTGCACGAGGGCTTCACCGGCGTGATGGACGGCCGGCTGCACGAGTGGACCTATTCCGACGCCCGGAGCGAGGCGCAGAAGCGCGGCGGCGGTCCGGCGTTCGAGCAGCAGTCGCGCGGCGGCTGGGCCGGCATCACGGACAAGTACTGGCTGGCCGCGCTCGCTCCGGCGGATCAGGGCTTCACCGCGCGCTTCGCCTACCGCTACGTCCCCGACGGCGGCCACGACCGCTGGCAGGTCGACCTCGTGCCCGCCGGCGCGCAGACCGTGGCGCCGGGCGCGATCGCGCAGCTCGCCACCCGCCTCTTCGCCGGGGCGAAGGAGGTGACGCTGCTCGATGCCTACCGCGACCGGCTGGGCATCACCGACTTCGACAAGGCGATCGACTTCGGCTGGTTCTACTTCCTGACCAAGCCGTTCTTCTACGCGCTCCACTGGATCGCGCAGCAGTTCCAGGCGCTCGGCTCCGGCGCGCCCTTCGGGCTGGCGATCCTCGTCTTCACCCTGCTGATCAAGATCGCCTTCTTCCCGCTGGCCAACAAGGCCTACCACAGCATGGCGCGGATGAAGATCCTGGCGCCGAAGATGCAGGAGATCCGGGACCGCTACAAGGACGACCCGGCCAAGGCGCAGGCCGAGATGATGGCGCTCTACCGGTCGGAGAAGGTGAACCCGGCCTCCGGATGCCTGCCCATCCTGATCCAGATCCCGGTCTTCTTCGCGCTCTACAAGGTGCTGTTCGTCACCATCGAGATGCGCCACCAGCCCTTCTTCGGCTGGATCCGCGACCTCTCGGGGCCCGACCCGACCAACCTGTTCAACCTGTTCGGGCTGCTGCCCTACGACCCGCCGTCCTTCTTCCACCTGCCGGCCTGGGCCATCATCATGGGCCTGACGATGTGGCTGCAGATGCGGCTGAACCCGCAGCCGCCCGACCCGATCCAGGCCAAGATCTTCCAGTGGATGCCGGTGCTCTTCACCTTCATGCTGGCGAGCTTCCCGGCCGGGCTGATCATCTACTGGGCCTGGAACAACCTGCTCTCCATCGCCCAGCAGTGGTACATCATGCGCCACGACCGCGCCGCGGCGGCGGCGGCGAAGAAGGCCGGCCCCCCGGCACTCGCGCCCGGGCCCGCCGAGGAGAAGGAGAGGCGGAAGAAGGAAGACGCGCGGGTGTGAGCACGCCCGGCGCCCGAACGCTCCCCGCCGGCGGCCTGCTCGAGGCGCGCGACGAGGCCGAGCGCGCCGCGCTGGTCGAGGCCGGGCGCCGCCTCTTCGCCCGGCCCTGCCGCTTCTTCTTCGCCGCCCAGCGCCTCGACCAGCTGCCCCCGCCGCGCGGGCCGGAGGTGGCATTCTGCGGCCGCTCGAACGTCGGCAAGTCGAGCCTGGTCAACGCCCTGACCGGGCAGGCGACGCTCGCGCGCGTCTCCAACACGCCGGGGCGGACGCGCCAGCTCAACTTCTTCGAGATCGAGGGCCCGCCGGGCGAGGGACGCCTCGTCCTCGTGGACATGCCGGGCTACGGCTACGCCCAGGCGCCGAAGGACATCAAGGCCGACTGGCAGGGGCTGATGTTCGACTTCCTGCGCGGCCGGCCGAGCCTGCGCCGGGTGCTGCTGCTCCTCGACGCGCGGATCGAGACCAAACCGTCCGACCGCGCCGTGATGGACCTGCTGGACAGGGCCGCCGTCGCCTTCCAGATCGTGCTGACCAAGGCCGACGCGGTGCGGTCGGCGGCGCTGGCCCGGCGCGTGCGGGAGGCGGAGACGCTGGCGCGGTCCCACACCGCGGGGCATCCGCTGGTGATCGTGACCAGCAGCCGCAGCGGAGAGGGCATCGAGACGCTGCGCGCGGAACTCGCCGCGCTCGCCGGACCGGCGCCGGGGTGAGTCGCGACGGCGAAGCCGTCGCACGGGAATTTCAACCGTTCCGATGTTGAAAAAACATTCCTTTCGATCGAGGATTTGGTTCTCTCTCCCGACGCCTGGACCCCCGCCATGCGCGATCCCCTGCTGCGACGAATCGCTGGGCTGTTCGCCCCGCTGGGGCTGGCGGTGCCGCTGATACTGGCGCCGATGTCCGTCGAGGCGACCCTGGACCGCGGCACGGCGGACCCCGCGACGGCACGGCCGGTCGCCGGCATCCCTGCCGCCGGCGGGGCGGTCCCGGCTTCGTTCCGCCCCGCTCCGCGGGGCGCCGGGCCCGGTCACGCCAGCACCGGCGGCGCCGTGCCGGTTCCGCGGATGGCGCTGACGCTCGACGCGGTCGCCACCGCCGCGGGGCCCTCCGTGCCGGCGGCTTGGTCCGTCGTCGCCCTCGGCGACCCCGCGCGGACCGTCTTCTCCAGCCCCAACCAGGCGCGGCCCACGCTGCATCTCGGCCCCGGCCGGTACGAGGCGCGCGTCACCTACGGCGCGGTGCAGGCGGTGGAGCGGTTCGAGGTGGCGGCCGACGCGCCGGCCCCGCAGGAGGTCCGCCGCGTCGTCCTCAACGCCGGCACGCTGCGTCCGGTCGCCGGCCTGGTCGCCGGCTCCCCGCCGCTCGAGGGCCTCTGGACGGTCATCGTCGAGTCGGTGCCGGAGCGGCGGGCCGGCGCCGTCGTGGTCTCCACCACGGCGCGCCAGCCGGTCTTCCACCTCGCGCCGGGGCATTATCGGCTGCGCTTCGAGACCGGCCAGGTGCAGGCGGAGACGGTGGCGCGCGTCGCCCCCGGCGCCCTGACGCAGCCGCGGATCGCGTTGCGCGCGGCCGACATCACGCTGGTCTCGCTGCGCGGCGGGCGGCCGCTGCTCGGCGTGCACTGGCAGCTGTTCGAGCGGCCGCGGCAGGATCGGCCGGTCGCCGACGCGCCCCTCGCCGAGAGCGCGGCGCCGCGGGCGCGCTTCGTGCTGCCCGGCGGCGCCTACGTCGTCCGCGTGCTGGCCGACGGCCGCTGGTACGAGCAGCCCTTCTCGGTCGCCCCGGGCACGGTGCGCGAGATCCCGCTGATCCTCCCCTGACCGCGCCCGGCCGGGCGCTTGACCCCGCCGGGCGTGGCGCCTAGACGCCGCGCGCGACCCTCGGGGGAAGGACGCCACGCCGATGACCGATTCCGCGCGCGACCAGGTGGCGATGCTGGCCGGCGCCCTCCCGTTCCTCAAGCGCTACGACGACCAGATCGTGGTGGTGAAGTACGGCGGCCACGCCATGGGCGAGGAGGAGACCGCGCTCCGCTTCGGCCGCGACATCGCCCTGCTGGAGCAGGTCGGCGTCAAGCCCGTGGTGGTGCACGGCGGCGGGCCGCAGATCAACGCCATGCTCAAGCGCCTCGGCGTCAAGTCCACCTTCGTCCAGGGCCTGCGCGTCACCGACGCCGAGATGCTCGACGTGGTCGAGATGGTCCTCGCCGGACCGGTGAACAAGCAGATCGCCGAGGCGATCACCCGCGCCGGGGCGATCGCCGTCGGCATCTCGGGCAAGGACGGCGGGCTGATCCGCGCCCGCAGGCTGACGCGCACCGTGCGCGACCCGGAGAACGGCGCCGAGCAGGCGCTCGACCTCGGCTTCGTCGGCGAGCCGGAGCGGGTGGACACGCGCGTGCTGGAGCTGATGATCGGCGCCGACATCGTCCCCGTGGTGGCGCCGGTCGGCGTCGGCGAGGACGGGCAGACCTACAACATCAACGCCGACACCGCCGCCGGCGCGATCGCCGGCGCGCTCAAGGCGGAGCGGCTGCTGCTGCTGACCGACGTGCCCGGCGTGCTCGGCCGGGACGGGGCGCTGGTGCCGGAGATGACGGTGGCCGAGGTGCGCGCCGGGATCGCCGCGGGCTGGATCTCCGGCGGCATGATCCCGAAGGTCGAGACCTGCATCTACGCCATCGAGCGCGGCGTGCGGGGCGCCGTGATCCTGGACGGGCGCGTGCCGCACGCGGTGCTGCTGGAGCTGTTCACCGACGCCGGGGCGGGCACGCTGATCCGGCCCTGAGCCGCCGCGCCGCCGGCCGGCCGGCGGCGTTGACAGGCCGGCGGCCGCATGCATCGTCCGCGCCGCCGCCGCGACAGCCGGGCCGGCACCTCCACGCTCGCACGACGGGACGCCGCCACGATGGACACCGCCAGCCTTCAGACCCGCATCGAGGCGCTCTGGGCGCGCCGCGACCAGATCTCGCCGGCCACCCGCGGGGAGGACCGCGCGGCGGTCGAGGCCGCGATCGAGCTGCTCGATTCCGGCCGGGCGCGGGTGGCGGAGCCGGACGGCAGCGGCGGCTGGAAGGTCAACCAGTGGCTCAAGCAGGCGGTGCTGCTCTCCTTCCGCCTCGCCGACTCGGTGCCGATGGCGACCGCGGCCGGGGCCTACGACAAGGTGCCGCTGAAGTTCCAGGGCTGGGGCGAGAACCGCTTCCGCGAGGCCGGCTTCCGCGCCGTGCCCGGCGCGGTGGTGCGCCGCGGCGCCTTCATCGGCCGCAACGTGGTGCTGATGCCTTCCTTCGTGAACATCGGCGCCCATGTGGCCGAGGGGACGATGGTGGACACCTGGGCGACCGTCGGCTCCTGCGCGCAGATCGGGAGGAACTGCCACCTCTCGGGCGGCGTCGGCATCGGCGGCGTGCTGGAGCCGCTGCAGGCCAACCCGGTGGTCATCGAGGACGACTGCTTCATCGGCGCGCGCAGCGAGGTCGCCGAGGGCGTGGTGGTCGAGCGCGGCAGCGTGCTCTCGATGGGCGTCTTCCTCGGCGCCTCGACGAAGATCGTGGACCGCGCGACGGGGGAGGTGTTCGTCGGGCGCGTGCCGGCCTATTCGGTGGTGGTGCCGGGCACCCTGCCCGGGAAGCCGCTGCCGGACGGGTCGCCGGGGCCGAGCCTCTACTGCGCGGTGATCGTCAAGCGGGTGGACGCGCAGACGCGCGCCAAGACCTCGATCAACGAGCTGCTGCGCGACTGACGCCGCCGTGGCGACCGATCCGCTGCCGCTGGCGCAGGCGCTGATCCGCTGCCGCTCCGTCACGCCGGCGGACGACGGGGCGATGGCGGTGTTGGAGGCGGCGCTCGCCCCGCTCGGCTTCGCCTGCCACCGGCTGCGCTTCGGCGCGATCGAGAACCTGTTCGCGCGGCGCGGCGCGGGCGGGCCGCATCTCTGCTTCGCCGGGCACACCGATGTGGTGCCGGCGGGCGACGCCGGGGCGTGGACGGCCGATCCCTTCGGCGGCGAGGTGCGCGACGGGGTGCTCTACGGCCGCGGCGCGACCGACATGAAGGGCGCGATCGCCGCCTTCGTCGCGGCGGTCGCGGACCGCCTCGCCGCGCGGCCGGGGGCGCCGGGCAGCCTCAGCCTGCTGATCACGGGCGACGAGGAGGGGCCGGCGGTGGACGGCACGGCGCGCGTGCTGGAGTGGATGGCCGCGCACGGCCAGGTCCCCGACATGTGCCTGGTCGGCGAGCCGACCTCGCGCGCGCGGCTCGGCGACGTGATCAAGATCGGCCGGCGCGGCAGCCTGAACGCGGCGATCACGCTGCACGGCGTGCAGGGCCACGTCGCCTACCCGCAGCGGGCGGACAACCCGGTGCATCGCCTCCTGCGCGTGCTGCACGGGCTGATCGCGCGGCCGCTCGACCAGGGGACGGAGTGGTTCGAGCCGTCCTCGCTGCAGGTGACCAGCGTGGATGTCGGCAACGCGGCGACCAACGTCATCCCGGCGGCGGCGCGGGCGCGGCTCAACATCCGCTTCAACGACCGCCACACCGGCGAATCGCTCGCGCGCATGCTGCGCGCGGCGCTGGAGGCGGAGGGGGCAAGGTTCGACCTCGATGTCTCGGTCTCGGGCGAGGCGTTCCTGACCCGGCCCGGACCGTTCGTGGAGGCGCTGAAGCGCGCGGTGCGGCGCGCCACCGGCGGGGAGCCGGCGCTCGACACGGGCGGCGGCACCTCGGATGCGCGCTTCATCGCCCGCTACTGCCCGGTGGCGGAGCTCGGCGCCGTCGGGACCACGATGCACAAGGTGGACGAGTGCACGCCGGTGGCGGAGCTGCGCGCGCTCGCCGCGCTCTACCGGGCGGTGATCGAGGAGGCGCTCGGCTGAGGCGCGCGCCGCCGGCTACGCCTCGCGCAGCAGCCGCGCCGCTTCGAGCAGCACGCGCTCGTAGCGCTCGCGCTCGCGCGCCGCGACCTCCGGCGGCCAGGGGCGGAATCCCTCCCCGCTCTTGGTGCCGAGCCTGCCCTCGGCGACCAGCCGCTTGAGCGTCGGGCTCGGCTCGGTGTCGTTGCAGAGCGTGGGGTAGATGGCGCGGGCGGCGGCGAGCTGGGTCTCGAGCCCGGCCAGCTCCTTCTGCAGGATCGGGCCGGCGGCGACGTAGCGGAAGCCGAAGGCGTAGCGCACGGCGGCGTCCACGTCCTCGGCGGTGGCGAGGCCCTGGTCAATGACGGCGAAGGCCTCGCGCATCAGCGCGTGCTGGATGCGGTTGGCGAGGAAGCCCGGCACGTCGCGCGCGACGCGGATCGGCTTGCGGCCGAGTTCGGCCATGATCGCGGCGAGGCGGTCGCAGGTCTCGGGATCGGTGTGCGCGCCGCGCACCACCTCGACGCCGGGGACGAGATGCGCGGGGAGGAAGAAGTGCAGGTTGGCCATGCGCGACCGCGTGGCGCAGCCCTCGGCGATGTCGGTGATGCGCAGGGCCGAGGAGTTGGAGCCGATCGGCACCCCGGGCGGCACCAGGCGGTCCAGCTCGGCGAAGACGCGGCGCTTGAGGTCGAGGTCCTCCGGCACCGCCTCGACCACGCAGGCGGCGTCGGCGAAGCCCACCTCCCCGAGCGCGGCGACGAGGAACAGGTGCTCGACCCGCTCCGGATCGGCGCCGAGCTGGGCGAGCGAGGAGCGCACCCGGTCGAGGCAGCCGGGCCAGGCGGCGCGGTTCGGCTCCACCCCGGTGACGCGCCAGCCGCCGGCGAGGAAGATCGCGGCGATGTCGCAGCCCATCAGCCCCTGGCCGACGACCACCGCATGGTTCGCCCCCTCGGCTTCCGTCCCCTCCGCCATGCCTGCCGCCATGCCTGCCGCGCTCCGCCCGCCGTTGGTCCTGGCGCGGCATTCTGGCGTCTCGGCGCGGCGAGGGCGAGGGGTGGCGCGGCTTGACGGCGCGCCCCGGGCGGCGGTTCATCGGAGCGGGCAGCGCGGAAGGCGGGCGATGAGGGCGGAGGGCGAGGCGACGGGGCCGCTGGGCGGCGTGAGGGTGCTCGATCTCAGCTCCTACCTCGCGGGACCCCATGGCTGCGCGCTGCTCGCCGATCTCGGCGCCGAGGTGATCAAGATCGAGGCGCCGCAGGGCGACCTGATGCGGCAGTACCCCTCGACCCTGGAGGCGGAGAGCCGGATGTTCCTCGGCGCCAACCGCGGCAAGCGCGGGGTGGTGCTCGACCTCAAGCGGCCCGAGGGCCTCGCGGTGCTGCACCGGATGGTGGAGCGCGCGGACGTGCTGGTGCACAATTTCCGCCCCTCCGTCCCCGACCGCCTCGGCATCGGCTACGAGCGGCTGCGCGCGATCAATCCGCGCCTGATCTGGTGCGCGCTGACCGGCTACGGCGAGAGCGGCCCGCTGAAGGACAAGGCCGGCTTCGACCAGGTGCTGCAGGCCATGACCGGCATCTGCGTCTTCCAGGGGGAGCCGCGCGGGCAGCCGGAGATCGTCGCGGGCTCGGTGGTGGACTACTACAGCGCGGCGATGCTGGCCTACGCGGTGGCGGCGGCGCTGTACCGGCGCGAGCGGACCGGCGCGGGCGAGCGGGTCGGCGTCTCGCTGATGCGCAGCGCGCTGACCCTGCAGGCGGGGCGCTTCGTCTGGGCCGAGGGCGAGCCGCGCGCGATCGGGCGCGACATGCGCTCCGGCGGGATCACGGGGCTGCATCCGACGAAGGAGGGGGTGCTCTACCTCCAGGCCAACTCGGCGCATTTCTGGAGGGCGCTGTGCGAGCTGGTCGGCCTGCCGGAGCTGGCGGAGGACCCGCGCTACGACACCATCCGCAAGCGCGCGCAGCGCGCCGGCGAGATCGTGCCGCGGCTGCGCGAGGCGCTGCGGGCGCGCACCGCGCTCGAATGGGAGGCGCTGTTCGGCGAGCGCGTGCCCTGCGCCGCGGTGCGCGCCATCGAGGACATGTTCGACCACCCCCAGGCGGTCGCCGAGGGCATGGTGGCGGAGTACGAGCATCCGAAGGTCGGCCGCTACCGCGGCCTCGGCAAGCCGCTGGTGTTCGGCGGCGGCTCCGGCCCGGCGCCGCGCACCGCGCCGCTGCTCGGCCAGCACACGGCGGAGGTGCTGGCGGGGCTCGGCTACACCGAGGAGGAGATCGCGCGGCTGCGCGGGCTCGGCGCGGTGGCCTAGCCGGGCGGCATGACGAGACGGAGAAGGAGGCAAGCGATGCCGATCTACGCCCTGGACGACCGCGTGCCCGTCCTGCCCGAGGCGGGACGCTTCTGGGTGGCGCCGGACGCGCACGTGATCGGCCGCGTCGCGCTCGGCGACGAGGTCGGGATCTGGTTCGGCGCCGTGCTGCGCGGGGACAACGAGCCGATCGAGATCGGCGCGCGCTCCAACGTGCAGGAGGGCGTGATGATGCACACCGATCCGGGCTTCCCGCTGCGCATCGGCGCCGGCGTCACCGTCGGCCACCACGCCATCCTGCACGGCTGCACCATCGGCGACGATTCGCTGATCGGCATGGGGGCGACGGTGCTGAACGGCGCGCGGATCGGGCGCAATTGCCTGGTCGGCGCCAACGCGCTGGTGACGGAAGGGAAGGAATTCCCCGACAACTCGCTGATCGTCGGCGCGCCGGCCAAGGCGGTGCGCGAGGTGGACGCGAAGATCCGCGAGATCATCCGCGTCTCGGCGGAGTTCTACGTGAACAACTGGCGCCGCTTCGCCGCCGGGCTGCGCCGCATCGGCTGAGCTGGGGCGCGCCGGGGCGGCCGGCGCGGGTCAGGGATCCCGCGTTCCGCGCCACTCCGGCAGGACGCTCGCGTCGAGCGGCAGCACCTGGCCCATCCAGAGCGCGCGGTCGAGGTGGTCGGCGCGCGGCGCGTCCGTCTCCGGATGCACCAGCACGGTCAGGCCGCGCCGGTTCAGCATCAGCCAGGGGACGAGCGTGGCGAACAGCTCGACCGGGAAGGCGATCTGGAACATGGCGGCGGGATGCGGCCCGACCGGCGCGTCGTGCCAGCGGCCGAGGAGCGCGGCGGGGAAGCGCGCCTCGACCTCGGCGCGCAGCCGCGCGGCCTGCGCGCGCGTCGTGGCGGGGTCGTAATAGACGTGCGCGTGGTAGCCGGTGACGGTCTCGGGCGGGATGGCGCTCATGGCCGGGCGATCCTCGCGCGCCGGGGGCCGGCGCCGCAAGCGCGGCGTTGACCGGCGCCGGGGACGGCCGCGCCGCGCCTTGTTGCGGCGCGGCGCCGGGGGCTATGGTCGGCGCGCGACAGGCTGTGGCGGGCCGTGATCCGGCGACGGCGGCTCCGGATGCGCGCGGGGCGGGGGAGAGGCGATGGCTGGACCGAGGACGCTGCTGGAGAAGATCTGGGACGACCACCTGATCCTGGAGGAGGACGGCCAGTGCCTCCTGCTGGTCGGCCGGCACCTCGCCCATGACGGCTCCTACCACGCCTTCTCCGCGATCGAGGAGCGCGGCCTGACGCTGCGCCGCCCGGACCAGACCTTCGCCACGCCGGACCACGGCGTGCCGACCATCAGCCGCCGCGTCGAGGACATCGCCGATCCGGCGCAGCGCCGCGTGGTGGAGGCGCTGCCGCTCAACGCGGCGAAGTACGGCTTCACCCTGTTCGGCCTCGACGACCCGCGCCAGGGCATCGTGCACGTGGTGGGGCCGGAGCAGGGCGTGACGCAGCCGGGCCTGATCCTCGTCTGCGGCGACAGCCACACCTCGACGCACGGGGCGCTCGGCGCGCTCGCCTTCGGCATCGGCGCCTCCGAGGTGGCGCATGTGCTGGCGACGCAGACGCTCTGGCGCAGGCGGCCGCGGACCATGCGCATCACCGTGGACGGCGAGCGGCCCGCGGCGGTGACGGCGAAGGACGTGATCCTCGCCGTCATCGCACGGATCGGCGCGAACGGCGGCGCGGGGCACGTGATCGAGTACGCCGGCTCGACCATCCGCGCGATGTCGGTCGAGGAGCGGATGACGGTCTGCAACATGTCCATCGAGGCCGGCGCGCGCGCCGGCATGGTGGCGCCGGACGAGAAGACCTTCGCCTATCTCGAGGGCCGCCCCTTCGCGCCGCAGGGCGCCGACTGGGAGGCGGCGCTCGCCCACTGGCGGACCCTGCCGACCGACCCCGGCGCGCGCTTCGACGCGGAGGTGGCGCTGGACGCGACGGCGCTCGAGCCGATGGTGACCTGGGGCAACAGCCCGGAGGACGCGCTGCCGGTGACGGGCCGCGTCCCCGACCCCGCCGACGCCGCCTCCGAGGTGCAGCGCGCGGCCTGGCGCGAGACGCTGGAATACATGGGCCTCGCGCCCGGCCAGCGGCTGACCGACATCGCGGTGGACCAGGTGTTCATCGGCTCCTGCACCAACGGGCGGATCGAGGACCTGCGCGCCGCCGCCGCCGTCGCGCGGCGCGGCAGGGCGGTGGTGCCGGCGATGGTCTCGCCGGGCTCGACCCTGGTGAAGCGCCAGGCCGAGGCGGAGGGGCTGGACCGCATCTTCAGGGAAGCCGGGTTCGAGTGGCGCGAATCCGGCTGCTCCATGTGCGTCGGCATGAACGGCGACCTGGTGGGGGCGGGCAGGCGCTGCGCCTCGACCTCGAACCGCAACTTCCGCGGCCGCCAGGGCAGGGGCAGCCGCACCCACCTGATGAGCCCGGCCATGGCCGCGGCGGCGGCGCTGCGCGGCCGCATCGCCGACGTGCGCGAGCTGACCGGAGGCTGAGCGCGATGGAGCCCTTCACCACCCTCACCGCCGTCGCCGCGCCGCTCGACGCGCCGAACGTGGACACCGACCAGATCGCGCCGGCGCGCTTCCTGCGCCGCCCGCGCAGGGAGGGCTACGCCGACGTGCTGTTCCACGACCTGCGCTTCTCGGCGCCGGGCGCGGAGCGGCCGGAATTCGTGCTCAACCGGGCGCCCTACCGCGGCGCGCGCATCCTCGTCGCCGACCGGAATTTCGGCGGCGGGTCGAGCCGCGAGCAGGCGGTGTGGGCGCTGGTGGACGGCGGCATCCGCTGCGTCATCGCCATCAGCTTCGGCGACATCTTCTGGGAGAACTCGGTCAAGGGCGGGCTCTTGCTGGTGCGGCTCGACGAGCCGAACGTCGCGGCGCTGCGCGGCCAGCTCCACGCGCAGCCCGGCGCGAGGATCACGGTGGACCTGGAGCGGCAGTGCGTCACCGGCCCGGACGGGCGGGAGCTGCCCTTCGAGATCGAGCCGGCCCGCAAGCGGCGCCTGCTGCACGGGCTGGACGAGATCGGCGTGACGCTGCGCCACGAGCCGGCGATCGCGGCCTTCGAGCGGGGCTACCGCGCGCGCCGGCCGTGGCTGTTCCGGCACGGCGCGGCGCGGGCGGGATAGCGGCATCGCCGACCGGGAGAGGCGCGGAGAGGGAGAGGCGCGGCCGATCCCGCCGTCCGCGGCGGCACCGCGACGGGCGGCAGAGTCGCCGCGGCCGGGCGCGGCCTCGCCCGGCGCGGGGCGGAGACGGCCGACGCCCGCGGCGAGCGTGTCACGCCGGGCTTCCCGGCTGCGAGCGGGCTGCTCCCCTTCCCCCGCCCCGTCCGACGGAACGCCGCGCTGCCGGAGCCGGCGCGCCGGCTCCCGACGCGGCGGGGACGGCCCCGGGCCGCACGACCGCGGCACGCCGGCGCTGAAGCGGCCGGTGCTGCTGGCCGACCCGCCGGCGGGCGGACGGCGGCTGCCGCACCGCGCGCGTGGCCATGTCGAGACGATGCGGTCCGGCGTCGTGACCTGGCGCGGGGGCGCCGACCGCGACGCCGCGCGGCCGGCCGCCACCGGCATCAGCCGGTCCCCGGTCGGCGGCGGCCCGGACGCGGCGCGCCGAGGGCGCGCGGCGGCCGCGTGGCCCGTTCCGGCGTCGTGCGGGTGAGCATCGCGGCGTAGAGCGCCGCGGCGAAGCGCGGGCCGAAGGGCGGCTCGCCCGTCATCTGCTGCTCCAGCACGCAGGCGGCGGCCTGCGCCGCGTCGAGCGCGGCGACGATGCCGAAGCCGCAATGGTAGGGGCCGGCGTCGAAGATCCGCATCGCGAGATGCGTGAGCCCGGGCCGCTGCGTCTCCAGCGCCTCGTCCACCAGCCAGAGGCGGCGGCCGCCGTCGAGCATGTCCTCGAGCCACAGCCCTGCGGCCCTGTGGCGCGCCGCGATGTGGAAGACCGAGAAGCGGGCGGTCTGCGCCATGCGCCGCGCGAGGGCCCGGTCCTCGCGCGTCGCCGGGCCGCGGGCGCCGCGGGCGGCGGCGAAGCGGTCGATCGCGCGGCGGCCGCTGGCGTCGGGGTCGAACAGGGACAGGTCGGCGAGCATCTCGATCGCCGCGTCGGGTTCCGCCCTCGGATCCGCGGGATCGAGGCCGAGCAGCCAGGCGGCGCGGGTGACCTCCGCCTCGGTGCAAATGAGCGGCGCGCCGCGCAGCACGCGCCGGATCGCGCCGCGCAGCGGCCGGTAGTGGGCGAGGACCTGGGTGCGCGTGGCGAGCGGCGCGGTCACCGCAGCAGTGCCGGCAGCAGCGCGTCCAGCCTGAGCCTGCCCTCCGGCGTCGCGACGAGGCGGCGGTCGTCGGTCCATGCCAGATACCCCTCCTCGATCAGCGCCGCGAGCATGGAGGAATCCACCGCCTCCGCGAAGGGCAGGCCGCCGCTGCGCGCCTCGACGCGCGCGGGGTCCACGCCTTCCGCGAGGCGCAGCCCCATCAGCAGCGCCTCGCGCGCGCGCTCGATCGGCGCGAGGGGCGTCTCCTCGGCGATCGCGTGGCCGTCGCGCCCGACGCGCGCGGCCCATTCCTCCGGCGCGCGGTGGCGGCGCGCGGCGAGCAGCGCGCCGTCGGCGCCGCGGGTGACGCGCTGGTGCGCGCCGGGGCCGATGCCGAGGTAGTCGCCGTAGCGCCAGTACTGCAGGTTGTGGCGGCTCTCGGCGCCGGGTCTCGCGTAGTTGCTCACCTCGTAGGGGCGCAGGCCGAAACGGGCGGCCTCCTCGGTGGTGGCGAGGTAGAGGCGCGCGGCCTCTTCGCCTTCCGGCAGCGCGAATTCGCCGCGGGCGTGCAGCGTCGCGAACCGCGTCCCCGGCTCGATGGTGAGCTGGTAGAGCGAGAGGTGGTCGGCGGCGAGCGCGAGCGCGCGGCGCAGCTCGGCGCGCCAGGACCCCTCCGCCTGGCCGGGGCGGGCGTAGATCAGGTCGAAGGAGAGGCGCGGGAACAGCGCCCGCGCCGCCTCCAGCGCCGCGACCGCCTGCGCCGCGTCGTGGCGGCGGCCGAGGAAGCGCAGCGCCGCCTCCTCCAGCGACTGCACGCCGAGCGAGAGGCGGTTCACGCCGGCCTCGCGGAAGGCCGCGAGCCTGCCGGTCTCCACGCTGGTCGGGTTGGCCTCGAGCGTGATCTCGATGTCCGGCGCGGCGTCGAAGGCGGCGCGGGCGTCCTCGATCAGCGCGGCGGCGGTTTCCGGCTCCATGAGGCTCGGCGTGCCGCCGCCGAAGAAGATCGAGACCAGCGGGCGCCGGCCGGTGCGCGCCGCCTCGAAGGCGAGTTCGCGGCGCAATGCCGCGCGGAAGCGGGCCTGCTCGATGCGCTCGCGGACGTGCGAGTTGAAGTCGCAGTAGGGACACTTGGCAGCGCAGAACGGCCAGTGGATGTAGAGCGCCAGGGGTTCCATCGCGACGGAGGATATGGGGCGTGGGCGGGGCGGGCGTCGAGCGGCGGGGCGCGGCCGGCGGCTCGGTCGAGCGGGTGCGCGCGGCGCTGCTCGCCGCGGGCCATCCGGACACGATCCGCGCCTTCCCGGCGGGCACGCGCAGCGCCGCGGAGGCGGCGGCGGCGGTGGGCTGCGACCTGGCGCGGATCGCCAAGTCCATCGTCTTTCGCGCCGGCGCCGTGCCGCGCGCGGTGCTGGTGATCGCCTCCGGCGCGAACCGGGTGGACATGGCGAAGGTCGCGCGGGCGATCGGGCAGCCGGTGAAGCGCGCCGACGGCGGATGGGTGCGGGACACGACGGGCTTCGCGATCGGCGGCGTCGCGCCGGTCGGGCACCTCGCGCCGCCGATCGTGCTGGTGGACCAGGACCTGTTCGCCTTCGAGCGGGTATGGGCGGCGGCCGGCTCCCCGACGCACGTGTTCGAGACGACGCCGGCCGAGCTGCTGCGCATCAGCGGCGGCGTCCGCGCCGCGGTGCGGGAGGGCTGACGCCGCGCGGGGGCGCAACGCCGGGGGCCCTGGCGGCTCCGGGACCGCCCGTCTAGGTTGACCGGCCCCGCACCGCCGCCGGCCGACGCCGGCCGGCGGACGGGCGCATCCACAGCGGAGAGACCGCCGACATGCCGACGACCGTCAAGGAGATGCTCGCCGCCGCCGAGGCCGCCGTGCCGCGCATCAGCGCGGAGGAGGCGAAGGCGCTGCACGGGGATCCGCGCGTGGTGTTCGTGGACCTCCGGGAACCGCCGGAGGTCGCGGCCTCGGGCAAGGTGCCGGGCGCGCTGACCATCCCGCGCGGGCTGCTGGAGTTCCGCGCCGATCCCGAGAGCCCGCTGCACGAGGCGGCGTTCGACCGCGCCAAGACGGTGATCACCTACTGCGCCTCCGGCGGCCGCGCCGCGCTCGCCGGCAAGACGCTCAAGGACATGGGCTACGCGGACGTGCGCAACCTCGGCGGCTTCAAGGACTGGGCGGCGGCCGGCGGCGCGGTGGAGCAGGGCTGAGCGCCGGCGTCGCGCCTGCCGGCGGCGGGCGCGCGAAGCCTCCGAACCCGGAGCGGCACGGGAATTCCATCGCGCGCGCGGGGTCGCGACGCTTGTTGATCCGTCGCCGGCGTGGTTGCGTTGGCGGCGCGACAGACCGCAAGAGGACGCGAAGATGGCACAGGAGGAAAAGGAAGCCGGGACTGCGGCGGCGGGCGCGCGGAGCGGCGCCGCCGGGACGGCGGTCGGGCTGCGGCAGATGGCCGCGGCGCTGGCCGAGGACCATGACTTGCCGCGGCGCCAGGTCGAGGCGATCCTCAACGACTTCGTCACCGCCTTCACCGACCACCTCAAGGCCGGCGCGAAGGTCCGCATCAGCGGACTCGGCGTCTTCCAGGTGCGGGACCGCCCCGCGCGCACCGGGCGCAACCCTGCGACCGGCGAGCCGATCCAGATCGCGGCGAGCCGCACGATCGCCTTCCGGCCGGCGAAGGAGCTCAGGGACGCGATCTGACGATGGCGGCCGGCGTCGCCCCGCCGGCCACGCCCCGGACGCCGGGCGCGAACCTCCGGCCCGACCGGCTTCGCCGCGTGGGCGGCGGGCCGCATGCGCGGGCGCGGCATCGGGCGGCGACCGATCCGCCGGCACGAGACGTCCGCCGCCCGCCGGACGCGCGTCAGTGCGGGCGGCCCCGCGGCGGGGCGATCACGGCCGCGGCGCGCCATTCCCCGGGCGGTGGCGGCGGCGGGTTGCGCAGGTGGTAGGCCGCGAGCCGGCGCAGCCAGTCCACCAGCACGCGCGGCGGCTGCCCGCCCGCGTCGCGGGCCGCGGCCGGATCGAGGCGGGGGAGCGGATCGCGTCGCAGCTGCACCGCCAGCCTCCGCAGCCAGGCGAGCAGCTCGGGCGGGGGAGGCCGCCGCGCCGCGCTGCCCGCCGCCCAGGCGCGCGCCACGGGCGCGGGGACGTGCCAGCCGCGGCGGCGCAGCAGGCGCGCGAGGCTTTCCGGTGTCATGGCCGTCCGCGCGAGGACGGCGCCGAATTCGGCCCTGGCGGGGTGGCGCGGCCGCGCGAGGGTCGGCCGTCGTCGGTCTCCCGGGCCTCGATCCGCCATCCGCCTGCAGCACCCCCGCGCGGGCCCGGACCGGTCCGGGCCCGCCGGGTCCAACACGCCGGACGCGAAGCGGAGGCCGGACGGACGGCAAACCCCGCGTGAGCGTCCCGTTGCCGTGGCGCATCGGGGGCCGCGGCCGGTCGGCCGGGCGGCGCGCCCCGGCGCCACGGCGGCCCGGCCGCGGAGGTATCGTGCCTTCCGCGCGGCGGAGGGCCGCGCCCGGCGATCAGTTGAGCCGGATGTCCAGCCTTTGCAGCAGCGGCGCCCAGCGCGCGGCCTCGGTGCGCAGGAACTCGGCGAACGCCTCGGGCCCCGCGGGCGCGGCGCTGACGATCCCCTCGGCGAGCAGGCGCTCGCGCAGGGAGCCGTCCTGCAGCGCGACCTGGGCCGCCTCGCTCAGCCTGGCGATCGCCGCCTGCGGCGTGCGCGCGGGGGCGAGCAGGCCGAACCAGGTCTGCGCGACCAGATCGGGATGCGTCTCGGCGAAGACGGGCTGGTCCGGCAGGCCGGGCAGGCGCCGCTCCGCGGTCCAGGCGAGGATGCGCGCGCGGCCCGTGCGATGCGCCGCGAGCCCGGAGGCGCCGCCCACCACCATCGCGTCGAGCGTGCCGCCGAGCAGGTCCTGCGTCTGCGCCGCGTCGCCGCGATAGGGGATGTCCTGCATGCGGATGCCGAGCTTCTCCTCGATCATCGCGCCGACGATGTGGTTGAAGCTGCCGCGCCCGTTGTGGCCGTAGTTGATGGCACCGGGACGAGCGCGGGCGAGGGCGACGAACTCCTCCACCGTCGCCGGCATGCCCTGGCGCACGACGAGGGCGAAGGGGAGCGTCGCGACCAGGGCGATCGGCGCGAAGTCCTCCGGCCTGTAGGGAAGGTTGCGGCCGATCAGCGGGTTGATGGTGAGCGTCGTGCCGGAGGGCATCAGCAGCGTGTGCCCGTCCGGCGCGGCGCGGGCGACGTGCTCGGCGGCGATGATCGTCTGCGCGCCGGGGCGGTTCTCGACGAGGACGGGCTGGCCGAGGCGCGGCGCCATGAGCTCGGCCATGATGCGCGCCGTGACGTCGGTCGAGCCGCCGGGCGGGAAGGGCACGACGATGGTCACCGGGCGGGTCGGGAAGGCCCCCCTGTTGCCGCCGGCTCCCTGCGCCTGCCCCTGCCGCGCGCCAAGGGCGGTGCCGGCGAGCGCCGATGCGCCGACGGCGAGCAGCCCGCGCCTTCCGGTTCGGATCATGGATCGTCCCTCGTTGCTGCCGGAGCGGAGAGGAGACACGGAGCACGCCGGCAGGACAAGGGACCGCTGCCCCTGCCGCTGGCGCGCGGCGGTTCGCGAGGGCCGGCCGCGGCGGAGGGCCCGGCGTCCCGTTCGAGGTCCGGCGCGTCCGGCTCCGCCTCGGCGGGGTCGTCCTCGGCCGGGCCGAAATCCCGCATCGCGGGGGATGGCGGCGCCCCGTCCGGTTCCGCGGCGGCCACTCCCGCCCGCGCCGCCTCGCTGATCCGGCGGCGGATCTCCGAGGAGGTCGGGCTGGCGATCGGCAGCTCCCGCGCCGGGGCGTCGAAGGCGCGGGCGAGCCGCGGCCCGAGGACCGTCGGGATGGAGCCGAGCTCCCGGTAAAGCCGGCGCGGCGGCGGCTCGCCGAGCTCCGCGGGGCGGTCGGCGCCGCGCTCCAGCGCACCGGGTCGCGCACGAAGGCGGCGGCCTCGACCTCCTGCCGCGGCAGGCGCGAGAAGACGTTGTCGAAGTCGAGGAACAGCGCCGCCCGTACCGCGTCGTCTGCCTTCCGTCGCGGGGCCGAGGCCGAAGGGGGCGGCGACACCGGGGGGCTGGCGCCCGCCGCGTCGAGGCCGGCGGGCGCCGCGCTTCCCGCTCAGGCGATGAGGAAGTCCGTGCCGAGCCCGGCGACCGTGGCGTTCTCGAGCAGCGCCAGCGCCACCCAGGAATCGCCGCCGCCGTCCTCGTCCACCCACACGCGCACCCCGGCGGCGTGCTCGGTGAGGCGCACATGGCCGCTCCCGGCCAGTTCCGCATAGGTGCTGCCGAAGGCGCCGAGGATGCCGGTCAGCACCAGGCGGTCGCCGTCGGCCGCGTTGAAGTCGGCGATGCGGTCGCCGCGATCGGCCATGTGCCGGAGCACGAACCGGTCGGGTCCGGCGCCGCCGATCAGCGAGTCCGCGCCGGGGCCGCCGACCAGCCGGTCGGCGCCGTCGCCGCCCACCAGCGTGTCCCTGCCGCCCTGGCCGTAGAGCACGTCGTTGCCGCCGCCGCCTTCCAGCAGGTCGCCGCGCACGCCGCCGAACAGCGTGTCGCTGCCGCCCTGGCCCCGGATCGTGTCCTCGCCGGTGCCGCCGCGGAGCGACTCCGCGGCGGCGGTGCCGACGATCAGCTCGCCGGCGGCCGGTCCCCCGCCGCCGCCCTCGATGGTGTCGATGTTGAGGTCGAGCTTCTGGTTCTGGCTGCCCATAGTGACGCTGCGGCTGACCGTCTCCGGCAGGCCGCCGCCCGAGAAGGTCACCGTGTAGGTCCCGGCGGCGAGCGGGGTCTGCCACCCGCCGGCCGACCAGGTGGTCAGCACGGTGGGGGTGCCGCCGGCGGCAGGGGCGATGGTCACCGTCACGCCGCCGAGGCCCTCGCCGGGGTCGTAGAAGTTGTCGCCGTCCTTGTCGTCGAAGGCGACGCCGAGCAGGAAGTACTGGGTGCCGGAGCGGGCGAAGTTCTCGGTGACGTCCGCCGCGGCCCAGCCCTTGTAATCGCCCTCGGCGAGGCCGATGCCGGCTTCCCGCCAGCGCGGATCGAGCAGGTTCGCCCGGTGCCCCGGGCTCAGGAAGAGCTGGTCGTGCAGCGCCAGCGCGGTGCCGGCGGAGATCGCGGTGCCGGAGCCGTAGCGGATGGCGATGTTCTCGCCGGCGGCCCAGCTCCCGGTGAACTCGTAGCCGGCGGCCGCCATGCGCTGGACCGGCGTGCTGCCGCCGGCGCCGGTGTGGGAGAAGGTGTCGGTGGCGAGCATCCACTCGCTGTGCCCGCGGGCGGCGTCGATCAGGTAGGGGTTGAAGGCGAGGGGCTGCTTGGGGTCGGTGGAGATGGTGCCGGACGCGAGGCCCTGGTTCAGGTCGATCCCGAGCCGGGCGGCCTCGGCGGCGGGGTCGAGCCGCGCGCGGTTGATCAGCTCGAGGATGTACTGCTCGTAGGCGGTCGGTTCGGCCATGCCCTGGGTCTTCCCCGTGTTGCGCGTGGAACGGGGAGGCTGTTTCGCGAAATTGGCGGGGATATGGCAGAAAGTTTATAAGAATTGTGGATACGATCTCCTGGCGGGCGAAGCCAAGCCGCCCGTCCGCCCGATCCGTTCCGGCCTGCGCCCGGATGCGCGGCGCGCCGCATCGGGGCGAGTGGCGGCGGACCGGGAACTCCGGCATCATGCCGCGCGAGTCGCGCGGCCCTGCCGACCCGCCTCGACCAGGCCCATGCCGCGCGGGGAGGAAAGACCATGCAGGGCAAATACACCAGCGGCGGCGCCCGGGGCGTCACGCGCCGCGCGGCGATCGGTGGCCTCGCGGCACCCGCCGCGGCCGCCGCCATGCTCGGCGGCGTCCGGGGGGCCTCGGCGCAGCCGAGCCGGGCCGCGGCCGGGGACGGCGGCGTCTGGCCCACGCGGCCGGTGCGCATCATCGTCGCCTTCGGCCCGGGCGGCGCGGCCGACACCGCGACCCGCGCCTTCGGCGCGCGGATGAGCGAGACGCTCGGCCAGCAGATCGTCGTCGAGAACCGGACCGGCGGCAATTCGGTCATCGCCGGCAGCGCGACGCTGCAGTCGCCGCGCGACGGCTACACCTTCCTCGTGGACGCGGCGCAGCAGCTCATCAACCCGCTGCTCCTCAGCGATCTGCCCTTCGACTACCGGGCGAGCTTCGTTCCGGTCTCGCAGCTCGTGTACTTCGCCCAGGTCATCGCGGTGCGGCGGGACTTCCCCGCGGCGACCATCGAGGAGTTCGTCGCCTACGCCCGCGCCAATCCGGGCCGCATCACCTACGGCACGCCGCCGGCGGCCGGCATGGCGCACATGGCGGGCGAGGTGCTGATGCGCGAACTCGGCTTCCGCATGACCCACGCGCCCTACCGCCAGGCGACCGACGCCGCGCGCGACGTCGGGGCGGGCAACCTCGACGCGGTGCTGATCACCACCTCCACGATCCGTCCGATCGTGCAGGCGGGCCGGGCGCGGGTGCTGGCGGTGACCAGCGCGCAGCGTGTCGGCGCCTATCCGGACGCCCCGGCGATCGCCGAGCGGCTGCTGCCGGGCTTCGAGATGAACGACTGGATGGGCCTGTTCGCCGCCTCCGGCGTGCCGGCGCCGATCGTGGCGCGGATGGGCGCGGCGGTCGGCGACGCGGCACGCGATCCCGCCGTGCGCGCGCGGCTGGAGCCGCTCGGCGCCGAGATGGTCGGCAGCACGCCGGAGGAGTTCGCCGGCTTCCTCGAACGCCAGCGCGAGCTGGTGACGCGGGTGATCCGCGAGGCGAACATCCGCCTCGGCTAGCGGCGCGGCGCGGCGGCGCCGTCGCGCGCCCCCCAGTCCGGCGCCGGGAGGCAGGCGGCGGCGAGGCGGGCGAAGGCGCGGGCACGGTGGCTGATGGCGTGCTTCGCCTCGGGGTCCATCTCGCCGAAGGTCTCCGCGTGGCCGTCGGGGACGAACATGGGGTCGTAGCCGAAGCCGCGCGTGCCGCGCGGGGGCCAGACCCAGTGGCCCTCCACCCGCCCCTCGAACCCTTCCGCGTGGCCGTCCGGCCAGGCGAGGACGAGGGCGCAGGTGAACCAGGCGCGGCGGTCGGGGCTGCCGGTGGCGGCGGCGCGCTCGGCGACCCGCGCCATGGCCTTGGCGTAGTCGCGGCGGCCGTCCGGCTGCACCGCCCAGTCGGCGGTGCGCACGCCGGGCGCGCCGCCGAGCGCGGCGACGGAGAAGCCGGAATCGTCCGCCAGCGCCGGCAGGCCCGAGGCGCGCGCGGCGGCGAGCGCCTTGATGCGGGCGTTGCCGAGGAAGCTGTCCTCGGTTTCCGCCGGCTCGGGCAGGCCGAGCTCGGCCGCCCCCACCGCCTCGATCCCGCAGGGCGCGAGCAGGGCGGCGACCTCGCGCAGCTTGCCGGCGTTGTGGGTGGCGACGACGATGCGCTCGCCGCGCGCGAGCCGCCGCGGTGCCGCTGCCATCTCAGCCGAGCCCCGCCGCGACGCGCTGCCGCGCGAACAGCTCCGCCGCGCCCTTGCGCGCCAGCGCGAGCAGCGCGGCGAGATCGCCCTCGCTGAACGGGGCGCCTTCGGCGGTGCCCTGCACCTCGACGATGCCGCCCTGGCCGGTGAGCACGAAGTTCGCGTCCGCCCCCGCCTTGCTGTCCTCGTCGTAGTCGAGGTCGAGCACCGGCACGCCCTCGAACATCCCGCAGGAGACGGCGGCGACCTGGTCGCGCAGCGGGTTGGCGGCGAGGATGTTCATCCGCCGGCAGCGCTCGAAGGCGAGGTGCAGCGCCACCCAGGCGCCGGTGATCGCGGCGCAGCGCGTGCCGCCGTCGGCGGTCAGCACGTCGCAGTCGAGCGTCACCGTCATCTCGCCCATCGCCTTGAGGTCGGTGACGCCCCGCAGCGCGCGGCCGATCAGGCGCTGGATCTCCTGGGTGCGGCCGGACTGGCGGCCGCGCGCCGCCTCGCGGTCGGTGCGGGTGTGGGTGGAGCGCGGCAGCATGCCGTATTCGGCGGTGACCCAGCCCTGCCCCGTGTTGCGCAGGAAGGGCGGCACCTTGCCCTCGACCGAGGCGGTGCAGAGGACCTCGGTGTGGCCGATGCGGATCAGGCAGGAGCCCTCGGCGTGGCGGGCGATGCCGGGCTCGAGGATGACGGGGCGGAGCTGGTCGGGGGCGCGGCCGGAGGGACGCATGAACGGGAACCTCGTTCGGCGGGGAGGCGCGGCTCCTACACGCGCGGCGGGCGGTGCGTCCAGCGGTCCGGGCGGGTCGGCGAGGCGGCCCAAGGATCCGCTCCCGCCGGCGGCCCCGCGTGGCGTCTGATTCGCGGCCGCGCCCCGGAGAGAACGGCGCGCCCCGCCGAGATCCCGGGACGGGCCGAAGGCATGCCCCTCCGCGGCGAGGACGGCACGCTCGGCACGCTGCATGGCCGCAGGGTTCGTGGTCGCCTCCTCGGGACGATGCGTCGCCCCTGCCGCCGTCCATTCGCCCGTCCCGGGCCGGATCCTTCCGGCCGCGTCGGCGCCGCGGCGGGCAGCGGCCCGTCCCGGCTACCGCGCGCGCGCGCCCGCCGTGCTAGGTTGTGTCGCATGTCCGCTGCCGAGATCCGGCCCGCCCGCCCCGAGGACTGCGCGAGCATCGCGACGGTGCACGTCGCCGCCTGGCGCGAGACCTTCCGCGGGCTGCTGCCCGAGGCGGTGATCGCGGCGCAGGACCAGGCCGCCCGCGAGGCGCTCTGGCGCCCCCGGCTCGAGGCGCCGCCCCCCGACTCCGCCGTGCTCGTCGCCGAGGAGGGGCCCGGCGGCCCGCTTGTGGCCTTCGGCGCCTGCGGCCCGCAACGCGGGACGGCGCTGCCCTTCCCGGGCGAGTTCCACGCGCTCTACGTGCTGCGCCGCGCGCAGCGCGCCGGGATCGGCCGCGCCCTGATGCGCGGGATGGCGGCGTGCCTGCTCGGCCACGGCTTCGATGCCGCGAGCCTGTGGGTGCTGCGCGCCAACCTCGCGGCGCGCGCCTTCTACACCGAGCTCGGCGGCACGCTGGTGGGGGCGCGCGAGAACCCGGAGCTCGGCGGCGCGCCCGAGGTGGCCTTCGCCTGGCGCGACCTGCGCGCCCTCGCCGGGCCGGGCGGGCCGGGCCGTTGACGTTGCGGCCCCGGCTCCCTAGGATTTTTGTCAGGCATTCCAGGGACTTCACCGGAACCATGGGCCCGCAGATCCGACCGCCGCGCCCCGGGCCGGTGGCCGCGTCCGAACGCGCGGCCCGCCGCGGCGAGATGCCGGGGCACGACCGGCGCCCCGTGCTCGACACGCGTTCCGCCGCCGTGCTGCGCGAACTGGTGGAAACCTACGTGCAGACCGGGGAGCCGGTGGGCTCGCGCACGCTTTCGCGCCGGCTGCCGCTGAACCTCTCGCCGGCGACGATCCGCAACGTGATGGCGGACCTCGAAGAGGCGGGGCTGCTCTTCGCCCCGCACACCTCCGCCGGCCGGCTGCCGACCGAGCGCGGCCTCCGCCTGTTCGTGGACGGGCTGCTCGAGTTCGGCGACCTCTCCGAGGAGGAGCGGGCGGAGATCGCGGCGCGCTGCGCCGCCTCCGGCCGCTCGGTGCAGGAGACGCTGGCCGAGGCGGGGCAGATGCTCTCGGGCCTCGCCGGCGCGGCGGGGCTGGTGGTGGCGCCGAAGAGCGACGCCGCGCCGGTGCGCCACATCGAGTTCGTCGGCCTCGGGCCGGGCCGCGCGCTCGTGGTGCTGGTCACCGGCGACGGCCAGGTGGAGAACCGGGTCGTCGAGGTGCCGCCCGGCCTGCCGCCGAGCGCGCTGATCCAGGCCTCGAACTACCTGAACGCCCGCCTCGCCGGCCGCACGCTGGACGAGGCGAGGCTCGCGATCGAGGAGGAGATCGCGGCGAACCGCAGCGCGCTCGACGAGCTGACGCAGCAGGTGATCGCTGCCGGTCTCGCCACCTGGTCGGGCGGCGGCGGCGGGATCCTGATCCTGCGCGGCCAGGCGCGGCTCCTGCAGAACGTGGACCAGCTCGCGAAGCTGCAGGAGATCCAGATGCTGTTCGAGCGCCTGGAGACGCAGGAGACGATGCTGCGCCTGCTCGACCTAGCGCAGCGCGCCGAGGGGGTGCAGATCTTCATCGGCGCCGAGAGCGGGCTGTTCGACTCCGCCGGCCTCTCGATGATCGTCGCGCCCTTCCGCACCGGGCAGGAGCGCATCGTCGGCGCGATCGGCGTGATCGGGCCGACCCGGATCAATTACGGGCGCATCATCCCGGTCGTGGACTACACGGCGCGGGTGATCGGCAGGCTGCTCGGCTAGCTGTCGCTGCCAAGGAGGTTGTCCCTCCGGGGCTGAGTTGGGAGGCTGCGGTTGCGAGGCCAACGACCACCGACCCGGAGC
>NZ_BMKS01000016.1 GCF_014644455.1 Caldovatus sediminis
GCCTGCGGCGACGCCTGGAACTGGCTCGCCCATCAGCCCGAGCGCAGCACCGCCATCGCCTCACCCGCCTACGCACAGGTCAACTTCTGATGCCGCGCGTATTAGGGGCGCGGCGATGGGCATCGCGATGGGCGACGGCCGCCACGCAAATCCGCTGGCCATGCCGCGCGCCGCGGCCGTCTCGATGGCGCACGAGTTGATCGCGGCTTCCGGCCTGTCGCGCAGCCTGAACGTGGCGGGGGCCGCGGTGCTGATCGAGGCGGGCGCGGGGCGTCTCTGCCGCGTCTTCGTCGGCGCTCCGGGCAGCGCCGCCGCCGCCTTCCACGATGCCGCCACGGTCGGCGGCGCGAGCGCGGCGAACCTGATCTTCGTGGTCCCGTCCGGCGCGCCGGCCGGCAGCGTGTATGGCCTCGACGCGCCCTTCGCCTCGGGGCTCGTCGCGATCCCGGGAAGCTCGGGCGTGCTGGCCATCGTGTGGACGTGACCGCACCGCGCCGCGCCCCGCCGCTGCCAGGCGAGGGCGGGCCGCAGGCGGTGCGGGAGGCCCCCGGCGGGGGCGGGGGCGGCTTTCGGCGCGAGGGGCGGGGGGTGGGGCCGCCGACACCCGTCCCGCCTCGCCTGCGCACCCCTCGCGCAAATCTTGCGCGGGCTCGGCGGGCGTTTTCCGAGCCGGGGTGGGCGGCGGGGTTGGGCGGAGGGCTGCTTTGGAAAACCTCGGCGGGGCGGACGGCCGCGAGGCGTCACTTCGCCGCGTCCCCGTGGTTGCCAGCTTATCCGGGCCCCGTCCTCTCGGCTGGATTCCTCTTCAACGCTCGCCACGCAGCGCGCGCCGCGAGGATCGCGGCCACCGCGGCCGTCATGTCTTAGATGCGCCACCCTTCATCGCGAGGCGTGTGTTCGACACCACGGTAAGGCGTCATCTGGGTTTCCATGATGCGGTTCGCGATCCAGAGAGCTTCGTCACGGTCTAGATGACCGAACGTCTCGGGGTGCTGTTCCAGGTAGGCTTGCGCCGCGTCGGTCAGTTCGTGCGCCGCATAGCCGTCGCGCCGGAGTATCATCACCGGGCTTGCGCTGATGCGCGATGACCTTCTTGTATCGCAGGCTGCGCACGACAGGATGGTTGCTCTGCACCGTGATGGGGTGGAAGGCAATGGAAGGGAACATGGACACCAGTGCGGCCTCTTCCTTCGTCAGCCCGTGCAATACCTCGCCCATCTCGGCGACCTCGCGCGCCCGCTTCCGCGCCGCAACGATGCGCCGTGCTATGGCTCGAAACAGCGCGCCGACAGCCATCGCCGCGCGCACGAAAAGCCCCGACAGGCCGATGACGAAAGTGATCCATATCCATCCCCGGTGCTGTTCGATCACGCTGGCCGCGCCGGTCGGTGTCAGGGACGCGGGGAAGTAGAGAAGCGCCGCGCTCCCGAAGGCGACGAACAGCAGCACGCGCATGTCGCCGATGATGCCCAGCGCCGTGTCGAAAATGTCCTTCATGCGGTCACGGCCGCCTTCTACAGCAACGCGGCCAGCTTGCGCGCCGCCGTGCTGCCATCGTGCATCTGAACCAGCTTGTCGGGTTCGGACACGAACCAGGCGAAGGAACGCCAAGCCAGCCCCGGCAGCGTCCGCCGCGCGGGATCGGCGCCCCGATCCATGTAGGCGGTGACGAAGGCCGCATCCTGCGGTCGATAGGCGCGGGGGGCGGCGGTGATCAGGTCGAGCAGCGCACGCTGGCGCTGTTCCGTTATCGGCCCGTCGGATGCCACCACCTCGACGAAGACGATCAGCACTTCGCCCGCCCGCCCCGGCGGGTCGAGGTCCACGAGCACCACGTCGGGCAACAGTGTGGCCGCGTCCAGGGTGATGCCGAGCGCCTTCTCAAGCGGGGGATCACGGAACGGCGCCTTGCTCGCGCTGTCGCTGATCCAGGCCACGCGCGGATTGCCGAGGAAGGCGGGCGCGAACACCTCGACCACGGCCTTCGTGATGGCAGGGCTCGGCCCCGGCGGCAGCACCACCGAAGGCCCGCCCGGACATTGCACCATGATGTTGGCGGCCGATGTGCTGGCGCTGGCACGGACCAGGGCGGCGCGCGCAAGCGCGGCGGGCGACATGTTGCGGCGGCGCCATTCCGCCGCCTCCGCTTCCAGCGCGGCGCCTTGCAGCCCCGGGCGGAACAGGGAGGCGAAATCGGCTTGCAGCGCGTATCGGCCCTTCGGCGAGGTGGTGGGCACGCCAGCGCGCTCCACGATGGCGTTGACCGGAACCAAGCCGTTGCGGATCACCTCATCCCGCAAAGGCTCGCGCGTGTTCTCCGCATACCAGCGGCCGGGAGGCGAAGGGGAGTTCGCCGCGCTCATCACCGCGTAGTAGGTGGCGCGCGCATCCGCGTCCTGCCGCGCCGCCTGCGCGTCGCTCATCCGCACCACATGCCGCGGGGCAAGCCACACGTCCGAACCGGCCACGGCGCCGATGTAGAGCGCGACGAAGATCGTGCGCGCCGTCATCTCGCGGACGAGGATGGCGCGATCCGGCGTGCCTTCGGGGAAGATCACCAACAGTCGCGCATGCACGTCCTGCCACGGGATCAGGGCGGGGAGCGTCATGCCTCGGCACCGTAAAGCCGCGCGATGGCCTGCTCGGGATCAGGGGCAGCGAGCGCGGCGAGCACGTCCTCCGCCGCCGGAAGCGGCATGGCCTCAAGCTCGGAGGCGCTCACCGCCACCGAGGCGTTGATGCAGCGAAGCACCCGATCCGCCGTGGCGGTCGCGAGAAAGGCTGCAAGCGCCGAGAGCGGCACGGACGGCGCTGTCACGGCGGGCAGGATCATGTTGAGGTGGTTCTCGACCGTCACACGGCCATGCCGCGCCAGGAAGCTGGCCGGCATCTCGGCCGCGATCAGGCGGCGATGCTGTTCCTTGGCCGTGGTGCGCTGAACCAGGACGCAAGGGCGCGTGACGATGTTGGGATCATCCTCGCCGCGGGGCTGGAACCACGGCGCGTGGTTCTTCTTCGTGGCGCGATGGACGAAGCGCCCGTCCTGCGTCACCGCCTCCGCCCACACCACGGGCACGCACCCCGGCCGCGGCGTATCGTGCAGGCGCGCCTTGTGGCGGTTCCACACAAGCGGCCCGGTGGAAACCCTGTAGCCCCAATCGCGCAGCCGCGCCGGCATGCTGCGCAACCGTGTGACGAAGGCGGCGTCGGCAGCGCTGCGCGGCAGGGTCCAGGGCGCTTCCGGCTCGCGGGGCAGGATCAGGGGGCCGGTCGGCTCGATCCGCAATCCGCCTTTCTCCGCGTAAACCACGGCGCAGGCAGCCCGCCGGGTGGTGGCGCCCCGCTTGAACGTCGAGAGCGCCACCTCTTGCAGCACGTCCGCGAAGACATCCTTGCGGCTTTCCACGAGGTCGAGCGTCTGCGGCGGGGCGTGGCGATGCAGCGTGCGGCGCAGGGCCTTGAAGTAGTGCCCGGCGAGGAAGCTGGCCGGTGTGAGGTAAGCAATGATCCCGCCGTCCTTCTTGGCGAGGTGAAGGGCAAGATCGGTGAAGAGGCCATACAAGTTCGGGTGGCCGTGAAGGCTGCGGGCGAACCGCTCGCGGATGGCGGGCGTGTCCTTCACCTTGCCGAAGGGCGGGTTGCCCATCACCAGGTCGAACTGGTCGGCGGCATCGTCGAAAAGGCCGAGCGCGTCGCGGACCTGCGCAACTGGGGCGAGGCGGCGCCCTGCCGAGGCGAGGATCGGCATCGCCACCGCCTCGACGGCCAGGTTCGCGAGCCACACCGCGAAGGGGTCGGTGTCCCAGCCACGAAGCCGCGAGCCGAGCGCCGCCAGCGCGATGGCAGGCTCGGCCCCTTCCATCTCTCTCAGCACGCGCGAGGCGGCCTCCACAAGGAAGGCGCCGCCGCCGCAGGAAGGGTCGATCACACGGCCCGCACGCCAGCAATGGCCGGCCTGCTCGGCCTTGTCCAAGAGACGGCAGACCAGGGCAGGCGGCGTGTAGTAGATGCCGTGCGCGGCGCGGTGCTTGGCCGGAATGGCTTGCGTGTAGAGACCGCCGAGAGTGGCCACGGCCTCGGGAAGAGGCAGGGAGGCAAGCGCTTGTCCGAACTCGGCGGCGGCGGCGAGCGTGTCTTCCGGAAGGGTTGCCAGGGATAGAGCGTCGGGCAGCGGCGCGGCCGCGATGCCAGGTCGCGCCAGCGAGGTCGTGCGGGACTGCCACCAGGCAACGGCAGCGGCATGGGCGACGGCACGCGCGGCTTCCAGGCTGGCCGCCTGCGCGATGGCGGACAGCGCGCGCTGGCGGAGCAGCAGCGCCGCCGGGCTTGATGGCTCCGCCCGTCTCTGTTGTGCCGCTGATCGTCCTGCCATGCACCCCGCCCGCGATTCGCTCCGACATCATGCCGGCGAACAGATGCCTGCGACAGTTCAGGTTGACCTGACGGGGTTCAGGGGCAGTTGGCCGGCAGCCCGCTCCGATCCGCCCTGCTCCGCATGTGTCCGCCGGGCAACACCCGCGAACCATTCTCGACAGGCCGACAGGCTTGAGTGTGGGGAGGTTTGTGGGGACAAATCGGGGGATGGCCGAAAAAAACGGTGGCTTGCCGGATGACATGGCGGAGGGGATGGGATTCGAACCCACGGTACGGGTTTAGGCCCGTACAACGGTTTAGCAAACCGCCGCCTTCAGCCACTCGGCCACCCCTCCGCAGGCGTGGCTCAGTCTCACGGCGTATGCGCGAGCGCTCATAGCCTTCGCATCGCGGGGCGTCAAACGCGCGGCCCACGCACGGCGGTGCCCCTGGCGAGGCGGGCGGAGGCGCCGCCAGCTCAGGAGAGCGCCACCTCGAAGCCCCTTGCCGTGGCCGGGCGGGCCATCATCCGCTCGTACCAGCGCTTCACCTCGGGGTAGTCGGCGAGGTCCACCTGGTGGCGCGGATGGCGCCAGGCCCAGCCGAGGATCGCGAAATCGGCCACGCTCGGCTCATCCCTGGTGGCGACGAAATCCCGTCCCGCCAGCCGCCGGTCCAGCACGCCGTAGAGCCGCCGCGTCTCCTTGTCGAAGCGGGCGAGGCCGTAGCGCCGGTCGGCCTCGTCCTTCACGTCGCGAAAATGGTGCACCTGGCCCGGAATCGGCCCGAATCCGCCCATCTGCCACATCAGCCATTCCAGCACGGGCACGCGCTCGCGCAGCGGGCCGGGCAGGAAGCGGCCGGTCTTCTCGCCGAGATAGAGCAGGATCGCCCCCGATTCGAAGACGCTGATCGGGCGGCCATCCGGCCCCTCCGGGTCCAGGATCGCGGGGATCTTGTTGTTGGGCGAGATCGCCAGGAACTCCGGCGCGAACTGCTCGCCCTTGCTGATGTTCACCGGGCGCACGCGGTAGGGCAGCCCCATCTCCTCGAGGGCGACGCTGATCTTGCGCCCGTTCGGCGTGTTCCAGGTGTAGAACTCGATCGGTGCTGGCAAGGCGGCGCGCTCCTCGTGGCAGGGCAAGGGGTGGCGGGACGGAGGCTTGTCTAGCCCGGCGACGGAATGCTTTACAGCCGTGCCGGCATGGCGCAACTATCAGTTGATTCGGGGGATCAGGGGGTTTCTTCCGATGGCGGCAGGAAAGGGGGCCGGCCTGTTCGGGCTGGCGCGCGGGCGCATCGTCCTTGGGGAAGGACGGCCGCGCTCGATGGGTCTCGCCTATCTGATCTGGTTCGGGTTCGGGCTGTTCGGCCTGCACCGGCTCTATCTCGGGCGACGGGTGAGCGCGGCGGCCATGGCGGGTATCACGCTGGTCTCGCTGGCGCTGGCGCAGAGCGGCCTCGGCCTGCTCGGCTTCGCCGCGACCGGCGCCTGGGCCCTGGCCGACCTGCTGCTGATCCCGGAGATGACGCGCGAATGCAACGAAGCGCCCGGGGCGACGGCAGCGGCGCAGGCGCCGGCAGCGGCGGTCGCCTGAGCCCGGGCCGGACGACGCCGGCGGGGCCGGAGCGTTACCACCAGCCGTAGCGCGGCGGCGGCCCGCCGTAGTAGCGCCAGGCCTGCGCCTCCTCCCAGCGGCGCTGCCGCTCGAGTTCGAGCGCGTAGCCGCCGAGCGCGCCGACCACCGCGCCGACCGCGGCCCCTTCGCCGGCACGGCCGCTGGGCGCGCCGATCAGCGCGCCAGCCCCGGCGCCGATCGCGGCGCCCGTGCCGATGGCCTGCGCCGCCGGGTCCAGCACCGGCACCGGATAGGCATAGACGCAGCCGCCGAGGGCCAGCGCGGCGGCGAGCACGGCGGCAGCGGATCGGGATCGGCGCATGGCCGGCTCGGACTCCCTCGCACATGCCGGCGACGCACCGGCGGGCGCGCGGCCCGCACGGGCAGCGCGCCGGATGCGCACCGGTGACAGCCTCGCCGGCGATCGTGGCGGGCGGATGGCGCCGGCGGAGCCGCACCGCGCCGCGCCGGTCCGCCGGTTGCCTCAGCCGAGCGCGCGCTTCAGCAGCTCGTTGACCAGGGCCGGATTGGCCTTGCCCTGCATCGCCTTCATCACCTGGCCGACGAAGAAGCCGAACAGCTTCTCCTTGCCGGCCTTGTACTCGGCCACCTTGTCGGCGTTGGCGGCGAGCACCTTCGCGACCGCGGCCTCGATCGCCCCGGTGTCGGTCACCTGGCGCAGCCCGCGCTCCTCGACGATGGCGCCGGGCGGCCTGCCCGTCTCCACCATCGCCTCGAACACCTCCTTCGCGAGCTTGCCGGAGAGCGTGCCGTCCCTCATCAGGTCGAGCAGCGCGCCGAGGTCGCGCGCCGAGACCGGCGGGTCGGCGATGGTCCGCCTCGTGCGGTTCAGCGCCGCGAACAGGTCGCCCATCACCCAGTTGGCGGCGAGCTTCGGATCGCGCCCGCGCGCGACCTCCTCGTAGTAGGCGGCGGTCTCCTTCTCCGCGACCAGCACCGAGGCGTCGTAGGCCGGCAGGCCGAAGTCGCGCATGTAGCGCGCCTTCCGCGCGTCCGGCAGTTCCGGGAGCGTGCGCCGGAGCTCCTCGACCCAGGCCTCGTCCAGCACCAGCGGCGGCAGGTCGGGGTCGGGGAAGTAGCGGTAGTCGTGCGCCTCCTCCTTGCTGCGCATGGAGCGGGTGACGCCGCGGCCGGTGTCGAACAGGCGCGTCTCCTGCTCGACCTCCCCGCCCTCCTCCCAGACCGCGATCTGGCGGCGCGCCTCGGCCTCGATCGCCTGCATGACGAAGCGGATCGAGTTGATGTTCTTCACCTCGCAGCGCGTGCGGTAGCCCTCGCCCGGGCGGCGGACGGAGACGTTGACGTCGGCGCGCAGCGACCCCTCCTCCATGTTGCCGTCGCAGGTGCCGAGGTAGCGCATGATCTGGCGCAGCTTGGCGAGGTAGGCGCCGGCCTCCTCCGGCGAGCGCATGTCGGGCTCGGAGACGATCTCCATCAGCGCGATGCCGGAGCGGTTGAGGTCCACGAAGGTCTTGGTCGGGTGCTGGTCGTGCAGGCTCTTGCCCGCGTCCTGCTCGAGGTGCAGGCGGGTGATGCCGATCCGCTTCGTGGTGCCGTCCGGCAGCTCGATCTCGACCGCGCCGCTGCCGACGATGGGGTGGGCGTACTGGCTGATCTGGTAGCCCTGCGGCAGGTCGGCGTAGAAGTAGTTCTTGCGGTCGAAGCGCGACCACAGGTTGATCCGCGCGTTGAGGCCGAGGCCGGTGCGGACCGCCTGCGCGACGCATTCGCGGTTGATCACCGGCAGCATCCCGGGGAAGCCGGCGTCAACGAAGGAGACCTGCGTGTTCGGCTCCGCGCCGAAGGCGGTGGCGGCGCCGGAGAACAGCTTCGCCCGGCTGATCACCTGGGCGTGGACCTCGAGGCCGATCACCAGCTCCCACGGGCCCGTGCGGCCCTCGATCGTGTAGGTCGCAGCGCTCATGCCCCTGCCCTCACCCGCGGCAGCGCCCTGAAGTCCGCGGCGCGCTCGATCGCCGCGCCGACGGCGAACACCGTCTCCTCGTCGAACGGCCGCCCGATCACCTGCAGCCCGAGCGGCAGCCCCTCGGCGTCGAGCCCCGCCGGCACCGCGAGGCCGGGGAGGCCGGCGAGGTTCGCCGTCACGGTGAAGACGTCGTTGAGGTACATCGTCACCGGGTCGCCCATCTTCGCGCCCATGGCGAAGGCCGCGGAGGGCGTGGCGGGCGTGACGATCGCGTCCACCCTCTCCCACGCCCGGTCGAAGTCGCGCGCGATCAGCGCCCGGACCTTCTGGGCCTTCAGGTAGTAGGCCTCGTAGTAGCCGGCGGAGAGCACATAGGTGCCGATCATGATCCGCCGCTTCACCTCCGCGCCGAAGCCCGCGGCGCGCGTGCGCTCGTACATGTCGCGCAGGTCGCCGCCCTTCTCCTCCACGCGCAGCCCGTAGCGCACGCCGTCGTAGCGCGCGAGGTTGGAGGAGGCCTCCGCCGGCGCCACGATGTAGTAGGCCGGCAGCGCGTATTTCGTGTGCGGCAGGCTGATCTCCACCGTCTCCGCGCCCTCGGCGCGCAGCCAGTCGAGGCCCTGGCGCCACAGCGCCTCGATCTCCGCCGGCATGCCGTCGAGCCGGTACTCCCGCGGCACGCCGATGCGCAGCCCCTTCACGCTCCGCGCGCAGGCGGCGGCGAAGTCCGGCACCGGCACCCGGGCGGAGGTCGAGTCCTTCGGATCGTGCCCGCTCATCGAGCGCAGCAGGATGGCGCAGTCCTCGACCGTGCGCGCGAACGGCCCGGCCTGGTCGAGCGAGGAGGCGAAGGCGACGATGCCGTAGCGCGAGCAGCGGCCGTAGGTCGGCTTGATCCCGACGATGCCGCAGAACGCCGCCGGCTGGCGGATCGAGCCGCCGGTGTCCGTCCCGGTCGCGCCGAGGGCCATGCGCGCCGCCACCGCCGCCGCCGAGCCGCCCGAGGAGCCGCCCGGCACCAGCCGCGTCCCCGGGTCGTTCCGGCGGCTCCACGGATTCTCGACCGGCCCGAAGGCGCTCGTCATGTTCGAGGAGCCCATGGCGAACTCGTCGAGATTCGCCTTGCCGAGAAACACCGCCCCGTCGCGCCGGAGCTGCGCCGTCACCGTGCTCTCGTAGGGCGGCACGAAATTGCCGAGGATGCGGCTTCCCGCCGTGGTCCGCACCCCCGCGGTGCAGAACAGGTCCTTGATGGCGAGCGGGATGCCCTCCAGCGGCCGCGCCTCGCCGCGCGCGCGCCGCGCGTCGCTCTCGCGCGCCGCCTCCATCGCCTGGTCGGCGGTGACGGTGATCAGGGCGTTGAGGCGCGGGTTCAGCGCCTCCACCGCCTCGAGATGCGCGCGCGTCAGCTCGACCGCGCTGATCGCGCCCTCCTCGAGCGCGGCCAGCGCCCCGGCGACGGTGAAATCGGTCGGGCGCATCGCCGCCGTCACTCCACCACCTTCGGAACGGCGAAGAAATCGCCCTCGCGGTCCGGCGCGTTGGCGAGGATCAGCTCGCGGATGCCGCCGTCGGTCACCACGTCCTCGCGCATCGGCATCCCGGCGGGCGCGCCGCGCGGGGCGCCGCCCGCCATCGGCTCGACGCCCTCCGTGTCCACCGACTGCAGCTGCTCGATCCAGCCCAGGATGCCGTTCAGCTCCGCCTGGAGGCGCGCGACCTCCTCCTCCTCAAGCCGGATGCGGGCGAGCGCGGCGACGCGCCTCACGGTTGCGGTGTCGAGGGACATGACGGACGAATTCTCTGCCAGGACTTCCCGGGGAAACGGCGGCGGACCATAACGGCGGCCATGCCCCTCGTCCACCTGAGCGCCCTGCGCGCCGGCCTCAAGCGCGGCGAGCGCCTGCTCGGGATCGATCCGGGGGCGAAGACCATCGGCCTCGCGCTGTCCGACGTGACGCTGCTGCTGGCGAGCCCCTATGGCAGCCTGCGGCGCGGCAGGCTGCGGGAGGTGGCCGCCGAGATCCGCGCCATCGCGGCGAAGGAGGGGGTGGGCGGCCTGGTCGTCGGCCTGCCGCTCTCCATGGACGGCACGCGGGGGCCGGCGGCGCAGGCGGCGCAGGACTGGGCCAGGGCGCTCTCCGACGCCACCGGCCTGCCGGCGGCGATGTGGGACGAGCGCCTGTCCTCCGCCGCGGTCGGCCGCTTCCTCGTCGGCGAGGCCGACCTCAGCCGGGCCAAGCGGGCGAAGGTGGTGGACCGGGCGGCGGCGGCGTGGATGCTCCAGTCGGCCTTGGACGCGCTGCGCGGCGCCGCTACCCTCCCCCGCCCCCCCGAGCAGCCGGACGAGTCGTGACCCTCGCCTACCCGCATCGGCACCTGCTGGCCATCGAAGGCCTGGAGCCGCCCTACATCGCCGACCTGCTGGAGCTGGCGGAGAGCTACGTGCTGCTCAACCGCTCCGGCAAGACCCAGCGCGACCTGCTGCGCGGGCGGACGCTGATCAACCTGTTCTTCGAGGACTCGACCCGCACCCGCACCTCCTTCGAGATCGCCGGCAAGCGGCTCGGCGCCGACGTGATCAACATGTCGGTCGCGACCTCCAGCGTGAAGAAGGGCGAGACGCTGCTGGACACGGCGGTCACGCTGAACGCGATGAACTGCGACCTGCTGGTGGTGCGCCACGGCCAGTCCGGCGCGCCGGCGCTGCTCTCGCAGAAGGTCTCGGCCGCGGTGATCAACGCCGGCGACGGCACCCACGAGCACCCGACCCAGGCGCTGCTCGACGCGCTGACCATCCGCCGCCGCAAGGGGCGGCTGGAGGGGCTGACGGTCGCGATCTGCGGCGACATCCTGCACAGCCGGGTCGCGCGCTCCAACATCCACCTCCTCACCACCATGAACGCGCGGGTGCGCGTGGTCGGCCCGCCGACGCTGATCCCGGCCGAGGCGGCGCGGCTCGGCGTCGAGGTGTTCCACGACATGCGCGCCGGCCTGCGCGACGCCGACGTGGTGATGATGCTGCGCCTGCAGCGCGAGCGCATGGCCGCCGGCCTGGTGCCGAGCAGCCGCGAATTCTTCCGCTTCTGGGGCCTGGATTCCGAGAAGCTCGCGGCGGCGAAGCCCGACGCGATCGTCATGCACCCCGGCCCGATGAACCGCGGGGTCGAGATCGACAGCGCCATCGCCGACGATCCCGCCCGCAGCGTCATCGGAGAGCAGGTGGAGATGGGGGTCGCCGTGCGCATGGCCGTGCTCGACGTGCTGGCGCGCGACCTGCGGCGCAACGCCTGATGCCGATGCGCGACACGCTGATCGCCAACGCCCGGCTGCTCGACCCGGCCACCGGCCTGGACGCGCCCGGCGCATTGCTGGTCCGCGACGGCGCGATCGCCGATCTCGGCCCCGGCCTCGCCGCGCCCGAGGGGGCGGAGACGGTGGACGCCGCCGGCGCCTGCCTCGCCCCCGGCCTCGTGGACCTGCGCGCCGCGCTCGGCGAGCCGGGGGCGGAGCATCGCGAGACCATCGCCTCCGCCGCCCTGGCCGCGGCGGCGGGGGGCATCACCACGCTCTGCGTCCTGCCCGACAGCGACCCGCCGATCGACGATCCCGCCCTGGTGCAGTTCCTGATCCGCCGCGGCGAGGCCACCGGCTCCGTCGCCCTCCTCCCCTACGCCGCCGCCACCCGCGGCTGCGCCGGCCGGGAGATCGCGGAGTTCGGCCTGCTGCGCGAGGCCGGCGCCGTCGCCTTCACCGACGGCGCCCGGGCCATCGGCGATGCGCGCACGATGCGCCTCGCCCTCTCCTACGCGCGCGGCTTCGGCACCTTCGTCGCGCAGCATCCGGAGGAGCCGAGCCTCGCCGCGGGCGGCGCCGCGACCGAGGGCGAGCTCGCCACCCGCCTCGGCCTCCCCGGCATCCCGGCCGCCGCCGAGGCGATCCTGGTCGAGCGCGACATCGCCCTCGCCCGCATCACCGGCGGCCATGTCCACTTCGCCCACGTCTCCACCGCCGCCGCGCTCGACCGGATCCGCGCCGCCAAGGCGGAGGGCCTCGCCGTCACCTGCGACACCGCGCCGCCCTATTTCGACCTGAACGAGACCGCGATCGGCGACTTTCGCACCTACGCCAAGCTCTCGCCCCCGCTGCGCGCCGAGTCCGACCGTCTCGCCGTGGTCGCGGCGCTGAAGGACGGCACCATTGACGCCATCGCCTCCGACCACCAGCCGCGCGACGCCGACGACAAGCGCCTGCCCTTCGCCCAGGCCGCCGCCGGCGGCGCCGGGCTCGCGACGCTGCTCGCGGTGACGCTGGCGCGCGTCCACGCCGGCGACCTGACGCTGCTCGAGGCGCTCGACCTGCTCACCGCGCGGCCGGCGCGGCTGCTCGGCCTGCCGGTCGGGCGGCTCGCCAGGGGGGCGCCGGCCGACCTGGTGCTGTTCCACCCCGACCGCGCCTGGAAGGTCGAGGCCGGGCGGCTGCCCGGCAAGGCGCAGAACTCCCCCTTCGACGGCCGGGCGCTGGAGGGGCGCGTGCTCGGCACCTGGAAGGCGGGGCGACGGGTGTTCGGGGGATGACCGCGGCCGGCCTGATCCTCGCCCTCGCCCTCGGCTACGGGCTGGGCTCCATCCCCTGGGGCCTGGTGCTGACCGCCGCCGCCGGGCTCGGCGACATCCGCCGCATCGGCTCGGGCAACATCGGCGCGACCAACGTGCTGCGCACGGGCCGCAAGGGGCTCGCCGCGGCGACGCTGGCGCTGGATGCGCTGAAGGGGGCGGCGGCGGTGTGGCTCGCCTGGTCGCTCTGGGGGCGGGATGCCGGGCTGCTGGCGGGGGCCGGCGCCATGCTCGGCCACGCCTTCCCGGTCTGGCTGCGCTTCAAGGGCGGCAAGGGGGTCGCCACCGCGCTCGGCGTGCTGCTCACCGCCGCCTGGTGGCTCGGCCTCGCCGCCGCCGCGGTCTGGCTGGCGGTGGCCTTCGTCACCCGCATCTCCTCGGCCGGGGCGCTCGCCGCCGCGGCGGCCGCGCCGGTCGTCGCGCTGCTGTCCGGCGACGGCAGGCTGGCGCTGATGGCGCTGGCCCTCGCCCTCTTCGTCGCCTACCGGCACGCGGCGAACATCCGGCGCCTGCTCGACGGCACCGAGCCGCGCATCGGGAAGGGCGCCTAGCCGTGCGGCGCCGCGCCGCCGCCGCCGCGCCGGCCGCCGCCAGCCCCCCTGCCGAGGCACTCGCGCGTCTCCGCCTCGCGCGCACCGAGGGGGTCGGGCCGCAGACCTGGCGCCGCGCCCTCGACCGTTTCGGCTCCGCCGAGGCGGCCCTCGCCGCGCTGCCCCGCTACCCCGCCCCGCGCGGCGGCCCGCCGCTCCGGCCGCCGCCCGAGGCCGAGGCGGCACGGGAATGGGAGGCGCTGGCGCGGCTCGGCGGGCGCTTCCTCTTCCTCGGCGATCCCGGCTATCCGCCGCTGCTGGCGCTGACCGAGGACGCCCCGCCGGCCCTCGCCGTGCTCGGCGATCCGGCGCTGCTGTCCGCCCCGCAGGTGGCCGTCGTCGGCGCGCGCAACGCCTCCGCCGCCGGCCGCCGCATCGCCGAGGAGCTGGCCGAGGCGCTGGCGCGCGCCGGGGTGGTCGTCACCTCCGGCCTCGCGCGCGGCATAGACGCGGCGGCGCACGAGGGGGCGCTGCGCGGCGGGCGCACCGTCGCCGTCGTCGCCGGCGGCCTGGACCAGCCCTACCCGCCGGAGCACGCCGCGCTCCAGGCGCGCATCGCCGAGGCCGGCGCGGTGGTGTCGGAGGCGCCGCTCGGCGCCGCCCCCCTCGCCCGCCACTTCCCGCGCCGCAACCGCATCGTCGCCGGCCTCGCCCTCGGCGTCGTGGTGGTGGAGGCGGCCCCGCGCTCCGGCAGCCTGATCACCGCCCGCCTGGCACTGGAGGCCGGCCGCGAGCTGTTCGCGGTGCCGGGCTCCCCGCTCGACCCGCGCTGCCGCGGCTCGAACGACCTGATCCGCCAGGGGGCGCACCTGACCGAGACGGCCGAGGACATCCTCCCCAACCTGCCCGCCGCGCCCCGCGACGGCCCCCTCTTCGCCCTCGCCGCGCCGGCGCGGCCCGGGCCGGAGGAAACCGCCGGGGTTCCCGCGCCGCCCGCCCCCGAGCCGGACGATGTTCAGCAAGTCTTTGATCTTATTGGACATTCACCCGTAACGGTTGACGAGGTCACCCGCCGCTGCCACCTCTCGGCGCCGGCGCTGCAGGCGATCCTGTTCGAGCTCGAGCTGCAGGGCCGGATCGAGTCGCTCCCTGGCGCCCGGGTGGCCCGCATCGGGCCGAGCCGGAACGAACCGTCGGAATCCGCGTAAGAACTGCCCATGCCAGACGTCGTCGTCGTCGAATCGCCGGCCAAGGCGAAGACCATCAACAAGTATCTCGGCCGCGACGTCACCGTCCTGGCGAGCCTCGGCCATGTCCGCGACCTTCCCGCGCGGGACGGCTCCGTCCGCCCGGAGGAGGACTTCGCCATGGACTGGGAGGCGGAGGCGCGCGGCGAACGCCAGGTGAACGAGATCGCCCGCGCCCTGCGCGGCGCCCGGCGGCTCTACCTCGCCACCGACCCCGACCGGGAGGGCGAGGCGATCTCCTGGCACGTGCGGGAGATGCTGGCGCGCAAGGGCGCGCTGAAGGGCATCGAGGTCCGCCGCATCACCTTCAACGAGATCACCAAGCGCGCGGTGCAGCAGGCCTTCGCGAACCCGCGCGACCTCGACGAGCCGCTCATCGACGCCTACCTCGCCCGCCGCGCCCTCGACTACCTGGTGGGCTTCACCCTCTCGCCCGTGCTCTGGCGCAAGCTGCCCGGCAGCCGGAGCGCCGGCCGGGTGCAGTCCGTCGCGCTGCGCCTGATCTGCGAGCGCGAGGCCGAGATCGAGGCCTTCCGCGCCCGCGAGTACTGGACCGTCGAGGCGCGCTTCACCACGCCGCTCGGCGCCCCCTTCACCGCGCGGCTGACGCATCTCGACGGCAGACGGCTCGAGCAGTTCGACCTGCCGGACGAGGCCGCGGCGATGCGCGCCAAGGCGGCGGTCGAGGCCGGCGAGTTCTCCGTCCTCTCGGTCGAGAGGAAGCGCGTCCGGCGCAACCCGCCGCCGCCCTTCACCACCTCGACGCTGCAGCAGGAGGCGGCGCGCAAGCTCGGCTTCCACGCCCAGCAGACGATGCGCATCGCGCAGCAGCTCTACGAGGGGGTGGACATCGGCGGCGAGGCGGTCGGCCTCATCACCTACATGCGGACCGACGGCGTGCAGATGGCGCGCGAGGCGCTGTCCGCCATCCGCGACCACGTCCGCGGCGCCTTCGGTCCCGACTACCTGCCGGCCGCCCCGCGCGAATACGCGAGCCGCGCCAAGAACGCGCAGGAGGCGCACGAGGCGATCCGCCCGACCGACGTCGCGCGCCGGCCGGAGGACGTCGCCCGCTTCCTCACCGACCAGCAGCGCCGGCTCTACGAGCTGATCTGGAAGCGCGCCGTGGCGAGCCAGATGCAGTCGACCGAGCTCGACCAGACCACGGTCGAGATCGCCGACCGGTCCGGCCGGACGAGGCTGCGCGCCACCGGCTCCGTCGTCGCCTTCGACGGCTTCCTCCGGCTCTACCACGAGGACGTGGACGACGCCGCGGCGGAGGACGAGGAGGGCCGCACCCTGCCGCCGATGGCCGAGCGCGACCCGCTGCGGCGCGGCGAGGTCACGGCGCTGCGGCACTTCACCCAGCCGCCGCCGCGCTACTCGGAGGCGAGCCTGGTCAAGAAGCTGGAGGAGCTCGGCATCGGCCGGCCCTCCACCTACGCCTCGATCCTCCAGACCCTGCAGGACCGGCAGTATGTCCGCCTGGAGCGCCGGCGCTTCGTCCCGGAGGACCGCGGGCGGCTCGTCACCTCCTTCCTCACGCGCTTCTTCGAGCGCTACGTGGACACCGGCTTCACCGCGGCGCTGGAGGAGCAGCTCGACGACATCTCCGGCGGGCGCGCCCACTGGAAGGCGGTGATGCGCGCCTTCTGGGAGGAGTTCTCGAAGGCGGTGGACGCCACCAGGGACCTCAAGATCAGCGACGTGATCGAGGCGCTGGACGAGGAGCTCGGCCCGCACTTCTTCCCGGCGCGCGAGGACGGCACCGACCCGCGCGCCTGTCCGGCCTGTGGCGCGGGGCGGCTCGGGCTCAGGCTCGGCCGCAGCGGCGCCTTCATTGGCTGCTCGAACTACCCGGAGTGCCGCTACACCCGCCCGCTCGCCGTCCCCGGCGCCGAGGGCGAGACCGACGGCACGGCCTTGGCCGAGGGCCAGCGCGAACTCGGCACCGATCCGGCCACCGGCCAGGCCGTCACGCTGCGCCGCGGCCCCTACGGCCTCTACGTCCAGCTCGGCGAGGAGACGGAGGACGCGAAGGGGAGGAAGGTGAAACCCCGCCGCGCCAGCCTGCCGCGCGGGATGGACCCCGACACGCTGACGCTGGAGCGCGCGCTCGGGCTGCTCTCCCTGCCGCGCGTGGTCGGCGTCCACCCGGAGACGCGCGAGGAGATCCACGCCGCGATCGGGCGCTTCGGCCCCTATGTGAAGATGGGCAACACCTACAAGTCGCTCGACGCGGACGACGACGTGCTCTCGATCGGCCTCAACCGCGCGGTGGCGCTGCTGGCCGAGGCGAAGCCGCGCGGCCGCGCGCTCGGCAACCATCCGAAGGACGGCGAGCCGGTGGAGGTCCGCCGCGGCCGCTTCGGCCCCTTCGTCCAGCACGGGCGGAGGGTGGCCTCGCTGCCGCGCGGCGTGGACTTCGACGCGGTGACGCTGGACCAGGCCGTCGCGCTGCTGGCCGAGAAGGGCAAGGAGCTGAAGCCCAAGGGCGCGGCGCGGCGCGGCGACGCGGCGGGGCGCGCGAAGGCGGGCAGCGCCGGCGGCGACGGCGATGCGCGCGGCAAGGCTGCCGCGCCGCGGCGGCGCGCCGCAGCCGCGGGCGGCGCGCGCCAGGCGGCCGCCTCCGCGGCCCCGTCGGGGTCTCCCGCCGCCAGGCCCCCGCCGGCGGCTACGCGCAAGGCGGGCGCCAAGAAGGCAAGCGCCAGGCCCGCCGCGGGCAAGGCCCGCGCGGCCCCGAAGGAGGCGCGCTGAGCGATGCCCCGGCGCCGCGGTCCACCCCCGACGAAGGGCCACGGCGCGAGGGCGTCCGCCAGCGCCGCGGCCGGCATCGGGCGCCGGGCGGGGGCCGCGCACCGGCCCGTTGCCGCGCCGCTCCCTTCGCCGGAGGAGCTGCGGCGCTTCCTCGCCGAGCGGCGCGGCCGCGCCGGGCCGCGCGAGATCGCCCGCGCCTTCGGCCTGGACGCGGGGCAGCACGCCGCGCTCCGCGGCCTCCTCCACTCGCTCGAGGGCGAGGAAGGGCCGCCGGCGCGCGGCCGGGCCGGGCACCGCGCAAGGCCGCCGCCCGCCGCCACCGAGGGCCCGGCCCGCGGCAGGCCCGCCGGCCCCCGCTCGACCCGCCTGCCCGAGATGGCCGTCGTCGAGGTCTTCGCCACCGGTGCGGACGGCGAGCCTCTCGCCCGCCCGGTCGGCTGGGAGGGGCCCGGCCGCCCGCCGGTCGTGTTCATGCGCCCGGAACGCGCGGGCCAGGCCGCGCTCGCGCCCGGCGAGCGCGTCCTCGCCCGCCTCCGGCCGCTCGGCGGCGACAGGTACGAGGGCCGCACCTTCAAGCGCATCGGCGGCGCCGCCCCCGCGCGGGTGCTCGGCGTGTTCGAGGGCGGCGGTCCCGGCACCGCCGCGCGCATCATCCCGACCGACCGGCGGCAGAAGGCGGAATGGACCGTCCCCCGCGGCGCCGAGGGCGCAGCCGCGCCCGGCGACATCGTCCTCGCCGAGCCGCTCCCCGGCCACGGCCTCGGCCCGCGCCCCGCGCGCATCGTCGAGGTGCTCGGGCAGGTCGGCGAGCCGCGCTCGGTCTCGCTGATCTGCATCCACGCCCACGGCATCCCCGACGTGTTCCCGGCCGAGGCGTTGCGCGAGGCGGAGAAGGCGCGCGGCGTCTCGCCCCGCGGGCGCGAGGACCTGCGCGCGATCCCGCTCGTCACCATCGACGGGGAGGACGCCCGCGACTTCGACGACGCCGTCTGGGCGGAACCTGACCGGAACGGCGGCTGGCGCGCGATCGTCGCGATCGCCGACGTCGCGCACTACGTCCGTCCCGGCGGCCACCTCGACCGCGAGGCCTGGGCGCGGGGCAACTCCGTCTACTTCCCCGACCGCGTCGTGCCGATGCTGCCGGAGGCGCTGTCCAACGGCTGGTGCAGCCTGCGCCCGGAGGAGGACCGCGGCTGCCTGTTCGTCGAGATGCGCTTCGACGCGCGCGGCCGGAAGATCGCCCACCGCTTCGGGCGCGGCCTCATGCGCTCGGCGGCCCGCCTCACCTACGAGCAGGTGCAGCGCGCGGCGGACGCCGGCGACGACCTCGGCCTGCCGGGCGACCTGCTGCGCCACCTCTACGGCGCCTTCGGCGCGCTGCTCGCGGCGCGCGAGCGGCGCGGGACGCTCGAACTCGAGGTGCCGGAGCGCAAGGTGGTGCTGGACGCGCGCGGCAAGGTGCTGGCGGTCGTTCCGCGCCCGCGCCTCGACTCCCACCGGCTGATCGAGGAGTTCATGATCGCGGCCAACGTCTGCGCCGCGGAGGAGCTGGAACGGCTTCGGCAGCCCTGCATGTACCGCATCCACGACCGCCCCTCGGACGACAAGCTGGAGGGGCTGCGGCAGTTCCTCGCCGGGTTCGGCTTCTCGCTGCCGCCCGCCGGCGGCATCCACCCGCGCGACTTCTCCGGCATCCTCACGCGGGTCCGGGGCCGGCCGGAGGAGCGGCTGGTCCACGAGACCATCCTGCGCGGCCAGTCCCAGGCGGCCTACAGCCCCGACAACATCGGCCACTTCGGCCTGGCGCTGCCGCGCTACGCGCACTTCACCAGCCCGATCCGGCGCTACGCCGACCTCCTGGTGCACCGGGCGCTGATCCGGGGCCTGCGCCTCGGCGCCGGCGGGCTCGAGGAGGTCGAGGCCGCGCGCTTCCCCGAGACGGCCGAGCACATCTCCCAGACCGAGCGCCGCGCCGCCGCCGCGGAGCGCGACGCGGTGGACCGCTACCTCGCCGCGTTCATGGCCGAACGCGTCGGTGCGACCTTCGCGGCACGGATTTCGGGAGTGACACGATTCGGTCTGTTCGTCACGGTAGAGGAGAACGGAGCGAGCGGATTCGTTCCCCTCGCCACCCTTCCGGACGACCGATGGTTCCACGACGAGAGCCGGCATACGCTGACCGGCCGCAGGACAGGTCTGGCCTTCACCCTGGCGCAGCCGGTGGAGGTGATGCTGTGGGAGGCGACCCCCCGCACCGGCGGGCTGGTCTTCCACCTGCTGCAGGGCGAGCCGCGGCGCGCCGCCCGCGCCGCGCCCCGGCCCCGGGGACGACGCGGCGGCTGACGCCGCATGGCGCCGGCCGCCCCCGGATCCCCCGGACGCGCGACGCGCCGTCCCCGGCGGCGGCCGGGCCCGGCGGCGGGCGGGCGGCGCGGGCTTGCCGACGCCCGCCGGCACCCGCGCTCGGTCGCCTGCTCCTCATCCTCGCCGTCCTGCTCGCCGTGCCCCTCGGCGCGCCGCCGCGCGCGCAGGACTTTCCGCGCGCGCCGATCGAGGCGGTGCTGACCGCGGCCTTCGAGGCGGTGCTGGAACGCCACCTCGAGCCGGTCACGCCGCCCGATCTGGGCCTCTGGAGCCTTCGCGGCCTGACTGCGCTCGATCCCGCCCTGCTCGTCGAGCTGCGCGGCGACGCCTTCCGCCTGCTCCCGGCGGCCGCGCGCGAGGGCCCACCGATCGCCGCGCGGCGCGCCCCGCCGCCGCCCACCGGCGCCGCCTGGCCCGAGCATCCGCTGCCCGACCCGGCGGCGGCCGCGACCCAGCTCGTCGCGGCGATCGCGCCGCTGATCGAGGCCGCCTGGGCCGCCTCGCCCGCGATCCGCCGGGCCGGCGCCGAGGGCGTGCTGCGCGCGCTGTTCGAGGAGCTGTTCAACTATCTCGATCCCTACAGCCGCTACATCACGGCGGCCGAAGCGCAGGCGGCGCGGGAGCGCCGCGTCGGCCACGCCGGGCTCGGCCTGCGGCTCGCCGCCGGGCCGGGCGCGTCGGTGCGGATCGCTGCGGTCGTGCCCGGCGGCCCGGCGGCGCGCGCGCGACTGCGCGCGGGCGACCGTCTGCTCGCCATCGACGGCCAGCCGGTCTCGGCCGCCGGGCTCGCCGATGCGGTGGCGCGGCTGGAGGGACCCGAGAACAGCCTGGTCACGCTCCTGGTCGCGCGCGGCAACCGGCGACGCGAGGTGCTGCTGGTGCGCAGTCCCGTGCCGCCCGAGACGGTCTCCGCCGAGCGGCGGGACGACATCCTCTGGCTCCGCCTCGCCGGCTTCTCGAGCGCCTCGGACGAGCAGCTGGCGGCGGCGCTCGGCGAGGCCTTCGGGCGGCAGGCCCGCCATCCGCCGCCGCGCGGCGTCGTGCTCGACCTGCGCGGCAACCGCGGCGGGCTGCTGAACCAGGCCCTCGCGGTGGCCGACCTGTTCCTCGCCGGGGGCGAGATGCTGCGCACGGTCGGACGGCATCCGGAGGCGCGGCGGGTCTTCGTCGCGGGCGCACCGGAGCTCGCGGCCGGACGGCCGATCGTGGTGCTGGTGGACGGCCGCTCCGCCTCCGCCTCGGAGGTCGTGGCGGCGGCGCTCTCCGATCGCGGCCGCGCGGTGGTGGTCGGCAGCACGACGATGGGCAAGGGGCTGATCCAGCTCCTGCTGCCGCTGCCCGACGGCGGGGAGCTGCTGCTGAGCTGGTCGCGGCTGATCGCGCCGCGCGGCTGGCCGATCCAGGGGCTCGGCGTGATGCCCGCGGTCTGCACCAGCCTCGGGGCCAGCGCGACGGAGCGCGCCATGGAGCGCCTGATCGCGGCGGGCGAGCCGCCGATGGCCGAGGCGCTCGCCCGGCATGCGCGGGCGCGCGTGCCGGTGCCGCCGGAGGAGATCGCCGCGCTGCGCAACGCCTGCCCGCCCGCCGAGGGGCGCGAGGCCGACCTCGCCGTGGCGCGGCTGCTGCTGCACCATCCGCGGGCCTGGCAGGCGGCGGCGAGGAGCGCCCGCTGACCGCGCCGGCGCAGGGCTGCCCGCCATGCCCGGCCGCGCTTGACGCGCAGGGCGGGACGGCTAGTGTCCGCCGCTCGCGCCCGGCGCCCCGCGGGCGGTCCGCGGCACACGGAGTCCCGCCATGGCCAAGTCCAACACCATCCTGATCCGGCTCGTCAGCAGCGCCGACACCGGCTACTTCTACGTCACCCGGAAGAACACGAAGAACACGACGCAGAAGCTGGAGCTGCGGAAGTACGACCCGGTCGCGCGCAAGCACGTCATCTTCCGCGAGGCGAAGATCAAGTAGCGGCTCCATCGCCCGCGCCGGGCGCGGGCGGGCCGCGACGCGAGGGTCACCGCCTCGCGGCCACCCTCCAGTCCTCCGGGCGGGCGAACTCCACGCGGTCGCGGCCGGCACGCTTGGCGCGGTAGAGGGCGGCGTCCGCCGCCTCCATCAGGGCGTCCACCGCGCCGCCGCGCGCGGCCAGCGCCACGCCGATGCTCACCGTGGTCCAGACCGGGGCGCCCGCCGCGTCCTGCGCGACCGGCGCCTCCGCCACCGCCGCGCGCAGCCGTTCCGCCGCCGCCATCGCGTCCTCCGCCGTGGCGCCGGCCATGGCGACGACGAACTCCTCGCCGCCCCAGCGCGCCACCACGTCGGAGGCGCGCACCTGCGCCCGCAGCCGCTCCGCCACCGCGCGCAGCGCGGCATCGCCGGCGGCGTGGCCATGCGTGTCGTTCAGCGGCTTGAACCGGTCCACGTCCACCATCAGCACCGCCGCCGACTGGGCGCGCATCGCCGCCTCGAGATAGCTGCGCAGGTAGAGGCGGTTGCGCAGGCCGGTGAGCGAGTCGGTCACCGCCAGCTCCAGCGAGCGGTCGAGGTCGGCGCGCAGCCGCGCCTGGTGGCGATGGCGGCGGATCTGGTTGCGCGCCCGCGCGCGCAGCTCGTTGGGGTCTACGGGGCGCAGGACGTGGTCGTTGGCGCCGAGATCGAAGCCGCGCAGCACCAGCCCGCGCTGCTCCGGGCCGGCGACCAGCAGCACCGGCAGCTCGCGCGTCTCGGCGCGGGCCCGGATGCGCGAGGCGAGGCGCAGCCCGTCCGGCCCGCCGCCGCCCAGGCCGAGCACCACGAGGTCGAAGGCGGGGTCGGCGCCGGCCGCCCGCGAACGCCCCGGCAGGGCGATGCGCGCCCAGGCCTCGGCCGGGCTCGCGACCCGCTCGACGGTCAGTCCCTCGGCGGCGAGGACGTGCGCCAGCGCCGCCGCCTCCGCCGCGTCCCCGTTAACGACCAGGGCGCGGGCGCCGCGGAGGTCGGCCTCGGGCAGGTCGGGCGGCTCCAGGCCGAGGGCGCGCGCGGTCTCGGCCCGCTGGCGCCATGCGTCCAGGACCTGCTTCATGCGCAGCAAGGCCCGCAGGCGGGCGAACAGCGTCGCGTCGTCCACCGGCTTGGAGAGGAAGTCGTCGGCCCCCGCCTCCAGCCCCCGGACGCGCTCGTCCGGCTCGGCCAGCGCGGTGACCATGACCACCGGGATATGCGCCGTGACGGGGTTGGCCTTGAGCCGGCGGCAGACCTCGAAGCCGTCCATCCCCGGCATCATTACGTCGAGGAGGATCACGTCCGGCGCCCAGCGTTCCGCGAGGTCGAGCGCCTCGGGGCCGCTGCCCGCCAGCGCGACCTCGTAGTATTCCGAGGTGAGCTTGGCTTCCAGCAGGCGCTGGTTCGCCGGAATGTCGTCCACGACGAGTATGCGCGCGGTCATTCCGGGCGCGTCCCCCCCTGCATCGGTCGCGGGGGCAGCGGCGTTTGGCGCCCGGCGCATGCCCGGCGGGGGGCGAGGGAGGCGCCGCTCCCCGATTCGGTCACGGTCCGGTCAAGGAGATGGGCATGCCCGGAATCACCCTGCGCGAGGAACGGCAGGCAAAGGGCGCGGAACGGCGCGGGGTGGCCAATGCCGCGCTGTTCTTCCGCCGCTGGTTGGCCAACCCCCTGCAGATGGGCTCGGTGATCCCCTCCTCGCCGAGCCTGTGCCGCAGGATCGCCGCCCACGTCCGGTGGGGCGCGGACGAGGTGGTGGTCGAGCTCGGCGCCGGCACCGGCGTCGTTTCGCGGGCGCTGCTCGCCGCCGGGGTGCCGGCCGATCGCCTGGTCGTGGTGGAGATCGTGCCGGAGATGGCCGAGCACCTGCGCTCGGTGCTGCCGGCCGGCGTGCAGGTCCTCTGCGGCGACGCCTTCGAGCTGGCCAGGACGCTCCCGAGGCGCTGGCACGGCAAGGTGGGAACGGCGATCTGCGGCATTCCGCTGGTGATGCTGCCGCTGGCGCGGCAGCGCCGGTTCGTCGAGGCGGTGGAGGCGGTCGCTCCCGGGCGGGGCTTCCTCCTCTACACCTACTGCATCACTTCGCCCCTGCCCTATCGCCGCCTCGGCCTGGAGGCGCGGCGCGAGGCATGGACGCCGCTGAACTTCCCGCCCGCGAGCGTCTGGCGCTACCGCCCGTCCCGGTCCGCCCCCAACGCCACCGTGCCGCATCCGATCGCCTCTCGAGGGCCAAGGGTTGCATAATCCCTTCGGCTCACTCGCCTTATGGTAGCATGCAATTCTTGCGGACCGTGACTCCTTGCGGGGCACGCGGCGGGATCGGCACGGCGCGCCGCCCGCCCGCGACGCCTCTCGGCGGGGCATCCGCCATGCGGGTCCGCCGGGGCGGGCTCACCCCGAGGTGAGCGTGACGTCCTTCCCGTCGGCACGCCGGATATGGACCACAAGGCGGGCATGGGGGCTGTGGCGCACCGTCACCGCCTCCTCCAGGCCGCGCGAGGCGAGGGCGGCGCGAAGCGCGTCGGCGTCCGGATGCTCGGCCTCGATGGCGAGGAGGCGGCAGCCGGAGTCGCGCAGCCGCTCGCCGGCCCGCGGCCCATCCCACTGGATCAGCGGCGGGATCAGGTTGTCGAGGTCCTGCCGCTGCGGCGGGAAGGCGATGCGCCAGGCGAGGTCGCCGCGGCGCATGGTGCGGATCTCGCCGCTGCGCGCCGGGCCGAGCCGCGCCACCACCGCGTCCAGCGCCGGGGTGCGGGCGACGTAGGCGAGCAGGGCGGGGCCGGAATCCAGCCGGGTGCGGACCGCCGGCTCATCGAGGTCGAAGGGGCGCGGATGCGCCGGCTCCGGCTGGGAGGGATCGGGGGCGATCACTTCCAGGTAGCAGTCCGGGCCCATGCCGAGCAGCATGTTGTGCGTGCCGACCCCCTCGTGCGCGCCGCCCTTCTCGGGCCTCGCGCCGAGCTGCTGCTCGACCCAGGCGGCGCCTTCCTCGAGGGTGCGCGCGCCGATGACGATGTGATCGATCTCGGCCATGGGATTCGGGTCCTAGCGCGCCGCGAACTGGATCTTGCCGAACATCACCTCGCGTTCGGCGTCGGTGATCGGGCCGCGGCGCTGGCGGTCGGCGAGCACCTCGACGCCGCGCTGCACCGCGGGCCGGGCGGCGATCGCGTCGTGCCAGCGCTGCACCGCCGGGTACTGGGCGAGGTCCACGTTCCGCCGCTGCGGGTTGCGGATCCACGGGAAGGTGGCGATGTCGGCGATCGAGTAGTCCGGCCCGGCGAGATACTCGCTCTCGGAAAGGCGCTTGTTGAGCACGCGGTGCAGGCGCGCGACCTCGTTGGTGTAGCGCTCGATCGCGTAGGGGAGCTTCTCCTTCGCATAGTTGGCGAAGTGGTTGTACTGGCCGAACATCGGCCCGACGCCGCCCATCTGAAACATCAGCCACTGCAGGCAGCGGTAGCGCGTCGCGGCGTCCTTCGGGAGCAGCGCGCTGCCGGTCTTCTCGGCGAGGTAGATCAGGATCGCGCCCGACTCAAAGAGCGGGAAGGGCTTGCCCTCCGGCCCCTCGGGATCGACGATCGCCGGGATCCTGTGGTTCGGCGTGATGGCGAGGAACTCCGGCCGGAACTGGTCGCCGGCGCCGATGTTGACGGGGATCACCTCGTAGGGAAGGCCGACCTCCTCCAGCATGATGTGGACCTTGTGGCCGTTCGGGGTCGGCCAGGTCCAGACCTGGATGGGTGCGGGCATGGGCGGCGTCTCCACTGGGCGCAAGGGACGATGGGGCCTGCGGCGCGCGGAGGCAATGGCCCCGCCGCGCCGGTTCAGGCGTTGCCGCTCAGGAATTCCAGCGCCGCCTGCACCCCGCCCGGCCGGTGCGGCACGCCGGCGGCGCGCAGCCCCATCTCGACCCCGCTCAGCGTGCCCATGAGCTGCAGGTCGCCGAGATCGCCGAGATGGCCGATGCGGAACACCCGGTCCCGGAGCTGGCCGAGGCCGTTGCCGAGCGACATGTTGAACCGCTCCAGGATCACCGCCCGCAGCGCGTCGGCCGAGTGCCCCTCCGGCACCCGCACGGCGGTGAGGCTCGAGGAGTGGTGCCGCGGGTCGGCGCACTGGGTCTCCAGGCCCCAGGCGCGCACGGCGCGGCGCGTCGCCTCCGCGTGGCGGTCGTGGCGGGCGAAGACGTTCGGGAGGCCCTCCTCGAGCAGCAGGTCCAGCGCGGCGTCGAGGCCGTAGAGCAGGTTGGTCGCCGGCGTGTAGGGGAAGTAGCCGGTGGCGTTGGCCGCGAGCATCGCCTTCCAGTCCCAGAAGCTGCGCGGCAGCCGCGCCGTCTCGCTCGCCCTCAGGGCCTTCTCGCTGACCGCGTTGAAGGAGAGGCCGGGCGGCAGCATCAGCCCCTTCTGGCTGCCGGCGACGGTGACGTCCACGCCCCACTCGTCGTGGCGGTAGTCCATCGAGGCGAGAGAGGAGATGGTGTCCACCATCAGCAGCGCCGGGTGGCGCGCCGCGTCCAGGGCGCGGCGCACCTCGTCTATGCGCGAGGTGCAGCCGGTCGAGGTCTCGTTGTGGACGACGCAGACGGCCTTGACCAGGTGGCCCCTGTCGTCGCGCAGCCGCGCCTCGATGGCGGCGACGTCGGCGCCGCGGCGCCAGTCGGTGCCGATGAACTCGGGGACGAGGCCGAGCCGCTCGGCCATCTCCTTCCACAGCGTGGCGAACCAGCCGGTCTCGCACATCAGCACCCGGTCGCCGGGGGAGAGGGTGTTGGTCAGCGCCGCCTCCCAGGCGCCGGTGCCGGAGGCGGGGTAGATCACCACCGGCCCCCTGGTCTGGAAGACGAGGCGGAGCTTCTCCAGCAGCGCCTTGGCCATGCGGCCGAAATCGGGGCCGCGGTGGTCCATGGTGGGGTTGTCGATGGCCCGCAGCACGCGGTCCGGCACGTTGGTCGGGCCCGGGATCTGCAGGAAGTGGCGGCCGGGGGTGGGCTTCGATCGGTAATAGGCCATGGTGGCGCTCCTCGTCGGGCAGCGGTATGCCGCAGGGAGGCGCCCGACGCCAATGGGTCCGGCGCGCCGGACCGACGAGGACCACGGCATGAACGCCTTCGCCATCCCCGCCTCCCGCATCGGCGATGCCCGCCTCGCCGAGCGCCTGCGGCGCGAGACGGCGGGCGAGGTGCTGTTCTCCCCCGGCGACCGCGGGCGCTACGCGACCGATGCGAGCATCTACCAGGTCGAGCCCGTCGGCGTGCTGGTGCCGCGCCGCGTCGCCGACGTCGAGGCGGCGATGGCGATCTGCCGCGAGGAGGGCATCCCCCTCCTGCCGCGCGGCGGCGGCACCAGCCAGTGCGGCCAGACCGTCAACCGCGCCCTGGTGGTGGACTGCACGAAATACCTGCGCGCGGTGATCGAGGTGGACCCCGCGGCGCGGCGCGCCACGGTGCAGCCCGGCATCACCCTCGGCGCGCTGAACGAGGCGCTGAGGCCGCACGGGCTGTTCTTCCCGGTGGATCCCTCGACCTGGGCGCGCTGCACCATCGGCGGCATGGCGGGGAACAATTCCTGCGGCGCGAAGTCCATCCGCTACGGGCTGATGGCCGACAACGTCACCGCCATAGACGCGCTGCTCGCCGACGGCACGCGGTTCCGCTTCGGCGAGCTGCCCGGCAACCTCGGCGCCGAGGTTCCCGCAGGCATCGCCGACCTGATCCAGCGCCTGCGCGCGCTCGGGGCGCGCGAGGCGGAGGAGATCGCGGCCCGCTTCCCGAAGCTGCTCCGCCGCGTCGGCGGCTACAACATCGACGCGCTGACGCCCGAGGCGCGCGCCGCCGGGCGCGGCAACCTGGCGCGGCTGCTGGTGGGAAGCGAGGGGACGCTCGCCTTCTCCGCCGCGCTGGAGCTGAAGCTGTGGCCGATCAAGCCGCGCAAGGTGCTCGGCATCTGCCAGTTCCCGACCTTCCGCGCGGCGATGGAGGCGGCGCAGCACCTGGTCACGCTCGACCCGGAGGCGGTGGAGCTGGTGGACCGCACCATGATCGAGCTCGGCCGCTCGATCCCGATCTACCGCGCGACCATCGAGCGGATGCTGATCGGCGAGCCGGACAGCCTGCTGATCGTCGAGTTCCACGGGCACGAGGACGCGCCGCTCGCCGCCGCGCTCGGCCGGCTCGAGGCGATGATGGCCGATCTCGGCCATCCCGGCGCGGTGGTGCGCGCGACCGATCCCGCCTTCCAGGCCGCGGTCGCCGAGGTGCGCGAGGCCGGGCTCAACATCATGATGTCCATGAAGGGCGACGGGAAGCCGGTCTCCTTCATCGAGGACTGCGCGGTCGCGCTCGAGGACCTCGCCGACTACACCGAGCGGCTGAACGAGGTCTTCGCCCGCCACGGCGTCAAGGGCACCTGGTACGCCCACGCCTCGGTCGGCTGCCTGCACGTCCGCCCGGTGCTGAACATGAAGGACCCCGCCGACGTCGCGCGCATGCGCGCGATCGCCGAGGAGTGCTTCGCCCTGGTGCGCGCCTACAAGGGCAGCCATTCCGGCGAGCACGGCGACGGCATCGTCCGCTCCGAGTTCCACGAGCCGATGTTCGGCCCCCGCATCGTGCGCGCCTTCGAGGAGGTGAAGGACGCCTTCGACCCGCGCGGCCTGCTCAACCCGGGCCGCATCGTCCGCGCCCCGCGCATGGACGACCGCACGCTGTTCCGCTACCCGCCGGACTACCGCGCCGATCCCGCCGTGGTGCCGGCGCTCGACTGGTCGGCCTGGCCGGGGCCGCAGGGCGGGCTGCTCGGCGCGGTGGAGATGTGCAACAACAACGGCACCTGCCGGAAGTTCGACGCCGGCGTGATGTGCCCCTCCTACCGCGCGACGCGCGACGAGCGGCACGTCACGCGCGGCCGCGCCAACACGCTGCGCCTGGCGCTGACCGGCCAGCTCGGCCCGGACGCGCTCGCGTCGGACGAGGTGCACGCGGCGCTGAGGCTCTGCGTCTCCTGCAAGGGCTGCCGGCGCGAGTGCCCGACCGGCGTGGACATGGCGCGGATGAAGATCGAGGCGCTGGCGGCGCGCGCGCGCCGGCACGGGATCGGCGTCAAGGACCGGCTGATCGCCTCCCTGCCGCGCTGGGCGCCCTTCGCCAGCGTCGCGCCCTTCGTCGCGAACGCCCGCGACGCCGTCCCCGGCCTTGCCGCGCTGTCCGAACGCTGGCTCGGCCTCGCGCGCGAGCGCAGCCTGCCCCGCTTCCGCCGCGACGCCTTCCACGACGACGAGGCGCATGTCCATGCGCCGGACGTCCTGCTCCTCGCCGACACCTTCGACCGCTACTTCGAGCCGGAGAACCTGCGCGCGGCGCTGCGCGTCCTCGCCGCCGCCGGGCAGCGCGTCGCCGTGGCGCGGGCGCCGCGCGGCGCGCGCCCGCTCTGCTGCGGCCGCACCTGGCTCGCCGCCGGCCTGGTCGAGCAGGCCCGGGCGGAGGCGCGCCGCACCGTCGAGGCGCTCGCCGCCTCCGACGCGCCGGTGATCGGCCTCGAGCCCTCCTGCCTGCTCACCCTGCGCGACGAGTTCCCCGCCCTGTTCCCCGGCGACGAGACGGAGCGCCTCGCCGCGCGCGCCTTCCTGCTCTCCGAATGGCTCGCGCGCGAGAACCCGGCGCTGGCCCTGAAGCCGGTCGCGCCGGCGGCGCACATCCACGGCCACTGCCACCAGAAGAGCTTCGGCGCCTTCCCCGCCGCGGTCGCGGCGCTGCAGCGCGTCCCCGAACTCGAGGTGAAGCCGATCGCCTCCTCCTGCTGCGGCATGGCGGGCGCCTTCGGCTACGAGGCGGAGACCCTGCCCGTCTCGAAGGCGATGGCCGAGCTGGCGCTGCTGCCCGCCGTGCGCGCGGCGCCGCGCGAGCACCTGATCGTCGCCGACGGCACCTCCTGCCGCCACCAGATCCGCGACCTCGCGGGCCGCGAGGCGCTGCATTCCGTCCGCGTCCTGGAGCGCGCGCTGGCATGAGCGACGCGACCACCCCCGGCGCCGTCCTCGCCTTCTGGTTCGAGGGCGACCGCGAGACCCTGCGCGAACGCTGGTTCACGCCCGACGCCGCCTTCGACGCCGCGATCCGCGCGCGCTTCGGGGCGCTGGTCGCGCCCGCGGCCGCCGGCGCCCTCGATCCCTGGGCGGCGACGCCCGAGGGCGCGCTCGCCCTCTGCCTCCTGCTCGACCAGTTCCCGCGCAACCTCCACCGCGGCACCGCGCGCGCCTACGCCTGCGATCCGAAGGCGCGGGAGATCGCCCGCGCCGCGGTGCTGCGCGACCGCCACGACCTTCGCCTGACCGCCACCGAGCGCGTCTTCCTCTACCTTCCCTTCGAGCATTCGGAGGACATGGCCGACCAGGACCTGTCCGTGGCGCTGTTCGAGGGGCTGCGCGACCACCCCGCGCATCGCGCACCCGGCGGCACCATTGACTACGCCTGGCGCCACTGGCTGGTGATCCGGGAATTCGGCCGCTTTCCCCACCGCAACGCGGCGCTCGGGCGCGCCAGCACCGCGGCGGAGAAGGCGTATCTCGCGCGGCCCGACGCGGGCTTCTGAAGGCGGCGGCGACACGCCCGGCTCGCCGTCCGGCGCAGCCCACCGGGCGCTGCCGCGGGGGGCGCGATCCGCCTCGACGGGCCGGTCTCGCGCCGCGACCATCGGACGGCTTGCCGGCGGCCCGCCCGGGTGTAGCCTCCCCTCGAAGGGACATCGGCCTCGCGGGAGGACGCCATGGACGGCACCGCGGCAGCGGGCGCGCCGCGCCCGGACATCAGGCTCAGCATCGCGAAGAAGGCGACCGCGCCGCTGGTGCCCGGGCGCCGGAAGTTCTTCCGCCACCGCGACCTCGGCGTCTCCGACGCCACCGGCGGGCGGATGCGCGCCCAGGTGATGGAGGCGATCTCCGGCATGACCGAGCCGACCGGCTGGCACACGCACCAGTGCGAGGCGCAGTTCGTCTACGTGCTGAAGGGCCGGGTCGAGCTCGAGTTCGAGGACGGCACCCGCGACCGCTTCGAGCCGGGCGACGCCATCCTCATTCCCGGCGGGATGAAGCACAACGAGATCGCCACCTCCGACGACGTGGAGATCCTCGAGCTCTCGATCCCCGGGCCGATGGGCACCACCCCCTGCGACCCGCCGCCCGGCATCGCCGGAGGGGCCGCCGCGATGAAGGCGTGAGGTCGTCCGCGCCCGCCCGGCCCGCCGCGTGCGGCCAGGCATCGGGCGCGCACCCGTTGCCGGGATGGCCTTCCGGCATCGGGACGGCCCGTCGGCAGACGGGGCACGATACCGGGAGGATCCGCCATGCGCTTCCAGGAACAGGTCGCCGTCATCACCGCGGCGGCGAGCGGCATCGGCCGCGCCACCGCGGACATCATCGGGCGGGAGGGCGGCACCGTGATCGCCGTGGACAACAACGCCGAGCGCCTGGACGCGGCGGTGAACGCGATCCTCCGCGCCGGCGGGCAGGCCCACGCCTACCTCGCCGACGCGCTCGACGAAGGCCAGGTGAACGCCCTGGTGGCCGAGGTGGCGGACCGCTTCGGCCGCATCGACGTGCTGGTGAACGCGGTCGGCGGCAGCACGATCATCGCCGATCCGGCCGCGACGACGGAGGCGCTGACCCTCGCCGAGTGGCAGGCGCTGCTGCACTTCAACCTGACCGGGACCTTCCTGTTCACCCACGCCGTGATCCCGGTGATGAAGCGACGGGGACGGGGCAAGATCGTCAACCTCGCCTCGATCGCCGGCCGCGGGCTGAGCGAGGCCAGTTCCTCCGCCTACGCCGCGGCGAAAGGCGGCATCATCGCCTTCACGAGGAAGCTCTCGATCGAGCTCGGCCCGCATGGGATCAACGTGAACGCGATCGCGCCGGCGACGACGCTGACCGAGCGCATCCGCCCGCGCTGGGAGCAGCGCCCGCCCGAGGAACGCGCCCGCGACATCGAGCGCACGCCGCTGCGGCGCATGGGCGAGGCGGCCGACCAGGCGAAGGTGATCTGCTTCCTCGCCTCCTCCGACGCCGACTTCGTCACCGGCCTGACCATCGACGTCACGGGTGGGCTCTAGCCGGAACGGGCGGCGCCGCGCGCCGCCGCCCGCCGCAGCCGCCTATTCCAGCCGGGCGCCGGAGATGCGGACCAGCTCCGCCCATTTCGGGACCTCGGCGGCGAGGAAGCGCGCCGACTCCTCGGCGTCCATGACGACCGGGATGGAGCCCATCTCCTCGATCCGCTGCCGCATCGCCGGCCGGCTCATCACCGCCATCGTCTCGCGCGCGATCCGCTCCACCGCCGCCCGCGGCGTCTGCGCCGGCGCGAACAGCCCCTGCCAGGAGGTCACCTCGAACCCGGGCAGGATCTCGCCGATCGAGGGAAGGTCGGGGAACAGGGAGTGGCGCTGCCGCGTCGTCGCGCCGAGCGGCCGGATCTTCCCTTCCCGAATGTAGGCGAGCACCTCGATCAGCGGATTGATCACCAGCTGCACCCGCCCGGCGATCAGGTCGAGCGCCGCAGGCGCGCCGCCGCGATAGGCGACGTGCGTCATCTCCAGCCCGGCCATGTGGGCGAGCAGCGCCCCGGAGATGTGCTGCGAGCTTCCCACCCCCGCCGAGCCATAGCTGATCCGCCCCGGATTGGCGCGGGCATAGGCGATGAACTCCTGCAGCGTGTTCGCCGGCACCGAGGGATGGATGGCCGCCATGTTCGGCGACAGCGCCACGATCGAGACCGCCACGAAGTCGCGCAGCGGGTGGTAGGAGAGGTTGGGATGCATCGCCGGCGCCGCCGCCATCGGCGTGTTGGTCCCCATGAACAGCGTGTAGCCGTCCGGCGTGCTCCGGGCGACGTACTCGGCGCCGATCGTGGCCCCCGCCCCGGTGCGGTTCTCCACCACCACCGACTGGCCGAGCGGGCCGGTGATCGCCTCCGCCACCAGCCTCGCCATGGTGTCGGTGGCGCCGCCCGGCGCGAAGGGCACGACGATGCGGATCGGCCGGTCTGGCCGCCACTGGCCCTGCTGCGCCGCCGCCGCGGACGGGACGAGCGGCGTCGCCGCGAACGCGGCGAGAAGACTGCGACGGTTCATGTTTCGCTCCCTACGACGATCGGGGCGTTTGACGCCCTCTGTCCGGCATTGCCCGGCGCGGGCCCCGCCATGCCCGGCGAGCCTAGCCCGGGCTCCGCGGGGCGCGCCAGCACGGCATGAACCCGCGCGCGCCGGGTGCCCGGCTCCTTACCGGCGCGGCGCGGCCCGGAAGGGAGCGGAGCTGCACAACGGCCCCGCTTCCCTCCGCCGCCGGTCCGCCTGGCCGGGCGGGGTCGTCCTCCGCGGCACCGCACCGGATGGCGCCGCCATGCCGGCGAGCCTGCTCGGGGGTTTCCCAAGGTCCGGCCGCGCCGCCACCGCCGGCGCCCCGCGCGATCCGGCGAAGCGCAGCGACCGCGCCATCCGGGCGCGGCTTCCGGGTCTGGTGCCGGCCGGATCCCACCGGATCGGCCCGGACCCGGCGTTCCCGACGCCGGGGGAGGCACCGTGGCGGACGCGCGGATGCTGGTGGGCCAGGCCTTCTGCGTCCCTAGCCGCATTGGTGGGCGCCACTCCCCGGCGGGGTCGGCGACCGCCGGGGAGCATCAGTCGGTGACCAACCGCCAGCGCTGCGACGCGAAGGAGCGCCGTGTCGGATCGGTCGCGCCTTCGATGATCTCCATCGGGGACCGCACCCGCGGCACGATGACCTGGATCTGATGCGGTCCCGGCCCCGGCGGCAGGACGACGCGGTGCAATACGACGCCGGAGGCGTCCGGCTCGCCATGGCTATGCCGGAGCGGCCGCCGCTCGGGACCCGCGAAGAAGCGGAACTGGTCGGCCGCGATGCCGAGCACGACCGCGACCTCGAACTCCAGATAGCGTTCGCCCGCCGCGTTGGTGACAAGGATCTCCGAGGCGGGCATGGGCCCTGCCCACCACTCGCTGACGCCGTCGCCGCGCTCGACCCGCGGATACCAGCCCCGGGTCAGCCGGATCTCGCTCTCTCCAGCCTTATAGGGGCACATCGCATTGGCCAGTCGGCGCAGGCCGAGATGCGGAGCGTCGAGCACGTCGCGACGCCATTGGGCGTAAGCCTCCCGCGCGAGGCTCCAGAGCGTGAAGTCGAGGCCGAGCCGCTCCATGCTTCCGGCCACGACATCCCGCAGCCTCTGCAGGTCCACGTCGCCCGAGGCGGCGCGGTTGCGCGACGCCTCGAACGGCAGGTGTATGCCCTGCTCGACCGACCAGAGCATGCAGAACTCGTCGATCGATTCCGTCGGCACGAGCCAGGTGATCCGGTCGAGCGCCTCGCCCATCTTGTCGAGGACCCAGCGCGTCTCGCTCGCGACCCGCGGCCCGAGCCCGGTCCCGAAGAACGCGACGGCCAGGCAGCGCGCCTGGAAATTCAGCAGGATGTCGCCGTAATGCTCGAAGAAGGCGGCGGGCGAGAGCTGGTTCGCGGCGCGGTGCAGCGACATCCGCGGCTCGCGGCGGATATGGCGATAATGGGAGATCACCTGGCCGATGGGCTCGCGGACGGTGCAGATGACGCGCACCTCGTCGCCGGCATTGCGCAAGGCGCCGCCGCGCACGTGCGCCTCTACGAAGTCGTAGCGCCCCTTGAGGGCGGCCAGCGCCTCCTCGCTCGCGATCGGTCCCCGGAGGAAGTAGGCGCGCTCCGGAGGAAAGGCGGAGCCGATCCGCTCCGCGACCGTCTGCCCGCCGGTCTTCGGGATGTGCAGATAGAAGTACATCTCCGGTCCTGTGATCCTTCCTTGCGCGATGCCGGTCGGACGGCCTGCGCCGAGGCGGCCGCCCCGCTCCCCTGGATCGGTCGCCTCACTCCGGATCGAGCCGCGAGAGGTAGAGGATGCTGTCCTCGCTCTCGGCCAGCACCTCCTCCGCCCGACACGCCCGCGCGATCCCGTCGAAGCCGATGCGGCGCAGCGGGAACCGGGCCGCGATCGCCGCCAGCGTCTCGGCCGGCGCGCGGCAGCGGCGCGGATTGAACTCGAGCACGATGCGGATTTCCGGGCTGCGCGCGATCAGTCCCTGCATCCCTGCCCAGACGGCCTCCTCGGCGCCCTCGACGTCGATCTTGGCGAAGTGCACGGGACGGTCCGCGATCGCCGCGTCGAGCGAGACCATCGGCACGGTGCCGACCTGGTAGCCCTGCGCCGCGTAGCCGGCGAGCGTCCGGTCATCGGCCCCCGGCTCCAGGCGCCCGTTCTTCGGATCGGAGGCGAGCGAGACGAACGGTACCGCCTCGGCATCGCGGTCGCCGACCGCCGCGGCGCGCGTCTCGACGACGTTCCAGTAGCCGTTCACCGCGACGTTGCGGGAAAGCAGCTCGTTGAGCCGCGGATTCGGCTCGAAGGCGACGACCCGCCCGCCGGGGCCGACGATGTCCGCCATGAGCATCGTGTAGTAGCCCATGTGCGCGCCGAGATCGAGCGCGGTCTGACCCCGCCTGAGGTTGCGCAGGACGAACTCGGTGATCCAGAACTCCCAGTAGCCGTCGAGCAGCAGGTGCGGTACCAGGCCGACGTCCCGGGTGTCCAGATACATCTTGTACCGCCCCAGGACGCGGCAGAGCGCCGTGTTCGGTTCGACGGCGGCGACGAAGCAGCGCGCGCGCACCGCGCCCTCGGCGGCGGTGCGGTGCGGCATGCCGCGCAGGTCCTCGAGGGTGAGGAGGCCGATCGCAAGCTCGGGCTGCATCGAGGGCACTGCGCTCCGGATCAGGGCGGGAGGACGATGCGGCGCGACCGCCGGAGGGCGCGCCGCCGCCTCTTATCCCCGGCGCGCATTCTCCGGGCAAGACCGCACTCTCCGGTTGCATCCCCTTCCGGCCGCACCCCTGCCGCAAGGCCCGGGGACCGCCGCACGCGCCACCCTCAGCGGCCCGCCCGCCACGGATTCGCCGCTGCGCCCCGCGCCCGCGGCGAGGCGGCCTGCACCATCATCATCTCCCCGATGGTCTCCGAGGTGACGTAGCCCATCAGCCGGCCCGCCCCGTCCACCACCCCGACCGCCGGCACCCCCCCGCCCTCCATCAGCAGGCGCAGCGCCTCCGCCAGCGGCTGCCGGTGGTGCACCAGCGGGATCTCGGCGTGCATCACCTCGAGCACCGGCGTGTCCGGCCCCTGCGCCCGCAGCGCCTGGACCATCGCCTCCCGCGTCAGCACCCCGCGCAGCTTCCCGCCCCCGTCCACCACCGGGAACTCGTGCTGGGTCGTGCGGATCAGGCACTCCACCGCGTCCGCCACGGTGGCCGAGGGCGGCAGCGATTCGAACCGCGTCACCATCGCGTCCGACACGATCACCCCGCGCGAGACCTCGCGCATCTGCGCCGCGTGCGCCTCGCCGGCGGCGCCGAGCCAGACGAAGAGGGCGATGAAGATCAGCAGCGGGTTGCCGAGCAGGCCGAGGACGCCGAGGCCGAAGGCGAAGGCCTGCCCGACCGAGGCCGCGATCTGCGTCGCCCGCAGATAGCCCATGCGGTAGGCGAGCAGCGCGCGCAGCACCCGCCCCCCGTCCATCGGGAACGCCGGGATCAGGTTGAAGACCGCGAGGAAGCCGTTCACCAGGGCGAGGCGCGCCAGCATGTCCACGCCGGGCCGGTGCACCTCGACGCCCTCCTCCGGCACGAAGCGGCCGACGACGAGCCAGAGCAGCAGGACGATCGCGAAGCTCACCGCGGGGCCGGCGAGGGCGATGACCAGTTCCTGCCCCGGCTGCTCGGGGATCCGCTCGAGCCGGGCGACGCCGCCGATCGGCAGCAGGATGATCTCGGGCGTGCGCACCCCGTAGCGGCGGGCGGCGAAGATGTGCCCGAACTCGTGCAGCACCACGCAGACGAACAGCAGGGACACGAACACGATGCCCTGGAACGCCGCGCTCCACCCGCCCTCGGCGTAGTGGATCATGCCGATCCAGAGCAGCAGGAGGAAGAAGGTGAGGTGCAGGCGGATAACCGTGCCCTTCACCGCGCCGAGGGGGATGGACCAGCTCATGCCCGCTTATTTCAGCCCGGAGGCTCCGGGCGCAATGGCAAGACGCGCCGGGACGGCCGCGGCGCGCCCGCCGCATCGGGCCGCGCCCGCGGCGCGCCGCGCCAGGCCGACCCGACCGCGGACCGGGCCGCCCGCCGGCGCCGGCCCCCGCCCGGTGACGCCGGGCCGTCCGCCGCCTAGAACGGGGCCGGATGGGACCTGCCGACGCCACCGCCGACCACGCCGCCGACGAGGCCGCAGCGCGCCGCCTCCTGGCGCGCGCCGCGCGGGCCGGCCGTCGCCGGCTGCTCCTGCCGGTGCTGCTCGGCCTGGCCGGGACGCTCGCCGCCATCGCCCAGGCCTGGCTGGTCGCCCGGCTGCTCGCCGCGCTGCTCGGCCTCGGCCCCGGCGCGGGGTGGGCGGAGCTCGCCGGCGCCGGCGCCTTCGCCCTGCTCGGCCTCGGCCTCGGCCTCGCGCAGGAGCGCGCGCAGCAGACCGCGGGCGAGGCGGCGAAGGCCCGGCTGCGCGAGGCCGCCTTCGCCCGCCTGATCGAGGCCGGCCCGCTCGACCCCCGCCCGGTCGGCGAGCGCACGGCCCTCGTCGTGGACCGGATCGAGGCGCTGGAGGGCTATTTCTCCCGCTGGCTCCCCGCCGCGTTCCTGGCGCTGCTCGCTCCCGCCGCGGTCGCCCTGGCCGCGGCGATGGCCGACCCGGCGAGCGGCCTGATCCTGCTCGGCGCCGGCCTGCTGGTGCCGCTGGCGCAGGGCGCGAGCGGGATCGGCGCCGCCCAGGCGGCGCGGCGGCAGTTCGACGCGCTGCAGCGCCTCTCCGGCCGCTTCCTCGACCGCATGCGCGGCCTGCCGACGCTCGTGCTGTTCAACCGGCAGGAGGCGGAGGCGACGAGGCTCGGCGCGGTGGCGCAGGAGCTGCGCCGGCGCACCATGCGCGTGCTGCGCGTGGCGTTCCTCGCCTCGGCCGGGATGGAGCTGATCGCCGCGGCTGCGCTGGCGCTGCTCGCCATCCGCCACGGGGCGGCGCTGGCCGCGGCCGCCGGCATCCCGCCCGGCGGCGCGGCGGCGGAGGCGCTGTTCGTGCTGCTGCTGGTGCCCGCCTTCTTCGCGCCGCTGCGCGGCTTCGCCGCCGCCTACCACGAGCGGCTCGCGGCGCGCGGCGCGGCCGCCGCCCTGGCGCCGCTGCTCGGCGAGGCGCAGCCGGACCGCCCCGCGCCCGCGCCGGGCCTGCTCCTCGCCGAGGTGCCGCCGCAGGTCACCGTCACCTTCCAGGAGGTGCGCCTCGTCTACGACCCGGCCCGCCCGCCGGCGCTGGATGGGCTCAGCTTCCGCGTGCTGCCCGGCGAGACGCTGGTGCTGACGGGCGCCTCGGGCGCCGGCAAGACCTCGGTGCTGCGCCTGCTGATGGGCTTCGCCCGGCCGGACGGCGGGCGCATCGCGATCAACGGCCGCGACGTCACCCTGCTGCGCCCTTCGGAGCTGCGCCGCCTCTCCGCCTATGTCGGCCAGCGCGCGCACCTGTTTCGGGCGACGCTCCGCGAGAACATCCGCCTCGCCCGCCCCGAGGCGACCGAGGCGCAGGTCGAGGCGGCCGCCCGCGCGGCCGGCGTCATGGAGTTCGCCGGCGCGCTGCCCCGGGGGCTCGACACGCTGGTCGGCGAGGGCGGCTGGGGACTCTCCGGCGGCCAGGCGCAGCGCGTGGCGGTGGCGCGCGCCTTCCTGCGCGACACGCCGCTGGTGCTGCTCGACGAGCCGACCGCGCATCTCGATCCCGGGACCGAGGCGGAGATGTGGGAAAGCCTCCGTCGGCTCTGCGTCGGCCGTACCGCGATCGTCGCGAGCCACGCGCGCGCCGCGCGCGGCGGCGCGCTGCGCGGCGCGCGGGTGCTGGAGATCGCCGCCGGCCGCGCCCTCGGCGCGGCGCGGGCGGCGGGGGCGTGAGCATGCCGGGCGATCCAGGCCATGCCGGATGCGGCGCCGCGATGCGGCGCGACCTCGCCCGCGTGCTCGCCGAGCTCTGGCGCGGCCATGCGGGCCGCCTCGCCGGCGGCGCGGCGGTGGCGGTGGCGGCGGCGCTGCTCGGCCTCGCGCTGCTCGCCCTGGCGGGGCTCGGGGTCGCCGGCGCGGGCGGACAGGCGGCGCTGGCCGGCGCGGGCCTCGTCTCCGGCCTCGCCGCCCTGGCGCTGCTGCGGCCGCTGGTCCCGCTGCGCCCGCTGGCCCGCTACGCCGAGCGCCTGCTGACCCACGAGGCGACCTTCCGCGCCCTGGCCGACACCCGGCTCTGGTTCTTCCGCCGCCTCGCCGAGCGCCTTCCGGCGGGGCTCGGCCTGCGCCGCGCCGGCGACCTGCTCGGCCGGCTGGTCGCCGATGTCGAGGCGCTGGACGGGCTCTACCTGCGGGCGCTGGTGCCGGGCGCGGCGGCGCTCGCGGCGGTGCTGGCGATCGCGCTGCTGCTCGGGATGCTGGCGCCCAGGCTCGCCGCTGCGGTGGCGCTGCCGCTGGCCCTCGCGCTGCTCGCGCCGCTGGCGCTCGCGCCGGCCGCCGCGCGCGCCGCCGCCGCGGCGGCGGCGTCGCAGGGCGCGCTGCGCGCCGCGGTGGTGGACCCGCTGACGGGGCTCGAGGACACGCTCGCCGCCAATGCCGAGGGCCGCGCCGCGGCCCGCCTGGCGGAAGCGGGTGCGGCCCTCGCCGCCGCCCAGCGCCGGCTGGCGATGCGCGGCGCCCTGGGCGGGGCGCTCGGCGGGCTCCTGGTGCAGGCCGCGCTGCTCGCCGCGCTGGGCTGGGGGCTGGCCGCGGGGCCGGAAGGGGTGGCGCCCGCCCTGCTCGCCCTGTTCCTCGTCGTCGCGGCGGCGGAGACGCTCGGCCTCATGCCGCGCGCGGGGGCGGCCCTCGCCGCGGCCGCAGCGGCCGCGCGTCGGCTGTTCCAGGCGGCGGACCAGCCGCCGCCGGTGGCCGAGCCGGCCGCGCCCGCCCCCCTTCCGCCGCGCGGCCACGCGATCCGCATCCGCGACCTGCGCTTCGCCTGGGCGCCGGACCGGCCGCCGGTGTTCGAGGGGCTCGACCTCGACGTCCCGGAGGGGGCGAGGGTCGCGATCCTCGGCCCCTCCGGCAGCGGCAAGTCCACGCTCGCCGCGCTGCTGCTGAAGCTTGCCGCGCCGCAGGGCGGGCGCATCACCCTGGGCGGCGCGGACCTCGCGACGCTGCCGGCGGCCGCCGTCCGCGGGCGCATCGCCTGCCTGACGCAGGATGCGCGGCTGTTCGACGACACGATCGCGGCCAACCTGCGCCTCGCCGCGCCCGAGGCCGAGGACGCCGCGCTGTGGCGGGCGCTGGAGGCGGCGCGCGTCGCCGAACTCGTGCGCGCCCTGCCCGAGGGGCTGGAGACGCGCTGCGGCGAGGCCGGCGCCCGCCTCTCCGGCGGCCAGGCGCGGCGGCTGGCGCTGGCCAGGGCGCTGCTCTCCCCGGCGCCGGTGCTGATCCTCGACGAGCCCGCCGCGGGGCTGGACACGGAAACCGAGTGCGAGTTCCTCGCCACGCTCGACGCGGCGACCGCCGGGCGCAGCGTGATCCTGATCGTGCACCGGCTGATCGGGGTCGAGCGTCCGACCCGCATTCTCCGCCTGATCGGCGGCCGGGCGATCCCGGCGACCGGATAGCCGCGCGCGGCGGGCGCGGCGGGGCTCCGCGGCGCCTCCACGACATGCGTGCCGCCCGGTGTCCTCTTCCGCGCCCGGCCGGCCGTCCCGTTCGGCCGCCCGCCCTGCTCCCCGGCCGCGCCTGGCCATCGGCCCCGCTGGCGCCTCTCCGTTGCGCCGGCGAGGGTCGGCGGGTTGCCCCTCGCCCCCGGCAGCCCGGGTTTCCTCGCGGCACCGTCCGGTCGCGGCCCTACAGGCGGGGCGAAGCCGGCGGCCACCCCCGGCTCCGCGCGAATCGCGGGGAACCGCGCTGCGCTTGAACGCGGATGTGGTTCGTCTCCGCTGCCCGGGCCGAAGAATCGTGACAGAATCGGGCTACCTTCCCTCCCTGGCGGCGAAGGCATGGCTGCCGCGCGGCGCCGCCCGCGGCGGGCAGGTCCGCGGGCATCGCCCCGGTTCCCCCCAGAGCAGGCAAGGAGTGCAGGCTTGGCCCATCCCGGAGCGATCCCCGCGCACCGCCCCCTCGACCCCGCGAAATTCCGCGACCCGCGCAGCACGGCGAAGGGCGAGCCGCGCGCCTCGGTGGCGCCGATCGGGCTGCGCACCCTGTGGTTCAACACCGGCACCCTCTGCAACATCACCTGCCGCGGCTGCTACATCGAGAGCAGCCCGCGCAACGACGCGCTGAGCTACCTCACCCTCGGCGAGGTGGAGGCCTTCCTCGAGCAGGCGGCGGCGCTTCCCGGCGCATCGCTGCGCGAGGTCGGCTTCACCGGCGGCGAGCCCTTCCTCAACCGCGACCTGCCGGCGATGCTGCGCGCCGTCCTGGCGCGCCCCGGCGGCCTGCGCGCCCTGGTGCTGACCAACGCGATGCGGCCGATGCGGCGGCGGGAGCGCGAGCTCAAGGCGCTGCGGGACGAATTCGGCGCGGCGCGCCTGGTCCTGCGCGTCAGCCTCGACCACTACGACGCCGCCGTGCACGACCTCGAGCGCGGCGAGGGCAGCTTCGCCAGGGCGCTCGACGGCCTGGTCTGGCTCGCGCGCGAGGGCTTCACCGTGCACGTCGCCGGCCGGGCCGCCTTCGGCCGGGAGGACGAGGCCGGGCTGCGCGCCGGCTTCGCGCGGCTCTTCGCCGCCCACGGCATCCCGATCGCCGCCGCCGATCCCGTGGCGCTGACCCTGTTCCCGGAGATGGACGCCTCCGCCGACGTGCCGGAGATCACCACCGCCTGCTGGGGCATCCTCGGCCGGCGGCCGGAGGAGATGATGTGCGCGACCTCGCGCATGGTGGTCAGGCACAGGGGGGCCGCGCGCCCCTCCGTGGTCGCCTGCACGCTGCTGCCCCACGACCCGCGCTTCCGCCTCGGCGCGACGCTGGCGGAGGCCGACCGGCCGGTGGCGCTGAACCACCCCCATTGCGCGCGGTTCTGCGTGCTCGGCGGGGCGGCCTGCTCGCGCTGAGGCCCGGCCGGGCGGGCACGAGGCGCTGCGCCGACCGGCCGCGACGCATCCGGCGATCCCGCCGGCGTGAAACGATCGTCAGGCGCCGCGCCCGCCCCGACGACGCACCCTGACATCCGGCCCCCGGCGTGGCAGACAGCAGGCATGCCCGACGACATCGGCGCCCTGCCTTCCGACCCCGCCGAGATCCTGCGCCGCGTCTTCGGCCATGCCGCCTTCCGCGGCCAGCAGGAGGCGGTGATCCGCCACGTCGCCGCCGGCGGCTCCGGCCTCGTGCTGATGCCGACCGGCGGCGGCAAGAGCCTCTGCTACCAGGTGCCGGCGCTGTGCCGGCCCGGCCTCGGCGTCGTCGTCTCGCCGCTGATCGCGCTGATGGAGGACCAGGTCGCCGCCATGCGCCAGCAGGGCGTGGCGGCGGGCGCGCTGCATTCCGAGCAGCCGGAGGAGGAGCGCCGCGCCGTCCGGCGCGCCATGCGCGAGGGCGAGCTCAAGCTGCTCTACGTCTCGCCGGAGCGGCTGACGCTGAACGGCACGCTCGACGACCTGGCGCAGCGCGGGATCGCGCTGTTCGCGGTGGACGAGGCGCACTGCGTCAGCCAGTGGGGCCACCACTTCCGGCCGGAGTACCGCGACCTCGGCATCCTCGCGGAGCGCTTCCCGCGCGTGCCGCGCCTCGCCCTGACCGCGACCGCCGATCCGCGCACGGTCGAGGACATCCGCCGGCAGCTCGGCCTCGCCGGCGACCCGGTGTTCCGCGCCTCCTTCGACCGGCCGAACATCCGCATCGAGGCGCAGGCGAAGGAGCAGGAGCGCGCGCAGCTCCGCGCCTTCATCGCCGCCGCCTCGGACGGCTCGGGCGCGGGCATCGTCTATTGCGGCACCCGCGCCAGGACCGAGGCGACGGCGCAGTGGCTGCGCGCCGAGGGCCACGACGCCCTCGCCTTCCACGCCGGCCTCTCGCCGGAGGCGAAGCGCGAGGCGCACCGCCGCTTCGCCCGCGGCGACGCGGTGGTGATGGCCGCGACCATCGCCTTCGGCATGGGCATAGACCGCCCCGACGTGCGCTGGGTCGCGCACACCGACCTGCCGCGCAGCCCGGAGAGCTGGTACCAGGAGATCGGCCGCGCCGGCCGCGACGGACTGCCGGCGCGCGCCTTCCTCCTCTACGGCGCGCAGGACATCGCCATCGCCCGCCACCGCATCGAGGACAGCCCCGCGCCGCCCGAGCAGAAGCGCATCGAGCGCGCGCGCCTCGACGCCATGGTGACGATCGCCGAGGCCGCGACCTGCCGGCGACGGCTGCTGCTGCGCTGCTTCGGGGAGGACCACGCGGCGGAGAACTGCGGCGCCTGCGACGTCTGCCTCGACCCGCCGCGGGTCTTCGACGGCACCGTGGCGGCGCAGAAGCTGCTCTCCGCGGTGCTGCGCACCGGGCGGCGCTTCGGCGTGGCGCACATCGTGGACGTGCTGCGCGGGCGGCTGACCGACAAGGTGGCGCAGTTCGGCCACGACACGCTGCCGACCTTCGGCGTCGGCAAGGACCTGTCCGACGCCGCCTGGCGCGGCGTGGCGCGCCAGCTCGTCGCCCGGGGGGCGCTGGACCTGGCCGAGGTCGGCCAGCACGGCAGCGCGCTGGTGCCGACGGAGGCGGCGCGCCCGATCCTGCGCGGCGAGGCGACGGTGATGCTGCGCGAGGACGTGGTGGCGCCGCGCGCGAGGGTCCGCGCGGCGAGGCCCGCGCCGGCGACACCCGACGCGGCCGCGGCCCTGGCGCCGGGCGGGGACGCCCCGCTCTACGCCGCGCTGCGCGCGTGGCGCCGCGACGTGGCGCAGGCGCAGGGCGTGCCCGCCTACGTCGTCGCGCTCGACCGGACGCTGGCCGAGATCGCCGCGCGCCGGCCGCGCACCCCGGACGAGCTGGCCGAGGTGCCCGGCTTCGGGCGCAGCCGGGTGGAGCGCTACGGCAAGGCGATCCTCGCGATCCTGGAGGGGCAGGAGCCTCGGGACCTGCCGGAGCGCGAGGTGCCGGATGCGCCGCCGCCGCCGACCCTCCCCGCCGCCACGGATCCGGACACCGGCGCGCCGGCTGCCCCGGGCGGCGATGGCGGTGCGAGCCCGGCCCGCACCTTCGACGCCGCGCTGCGGGCCGCCGCGCACGCCGCCGCGGTCGAGGCGCACGCGCAAGGCGCCCCGCTGTTCGAGGTGCTGCGCGCCTGGCGCCGCGCCGTCGCCTCGGGGCTCGGGATGCCCCCCTACGTCGTGTTCCAGGACCGCGCGCTCGCCGCGATCGCCGAGGCGATGCCGCGCGATGCGGCGGCGCTCGCGGCACTGCCCGGCATCGGGCCGGCCAGGGGCGAGCGGTACGGGGCGGCGCTCGCCGCCGTGCTCGCGGCCTGCGCGGGCCGGCCGGGCGCGGCGTAGCGGCGCCATGCTCGCCCGGCTGCGGTCCTGGGCGCGGGCGGTCCGGCGCGACGCGCTGCTGCTCTGGCTCGCCGCGCGCGACCCGCGCGTGCCGCCGGCGGCGAAGCTGCTGGCCGCGGCGATCGCGGCCTATGCCTTCTCGCCGCTCGACCTGATCCCGGACGCGATCCCGCTGCTCGGCCTGCTCGACGAGGCGATCCTGCTGCCGCTGCTGGTGCTGCTGACGCTGCGGCTGATCCCGCCGGCGCTGCGCGAGGAGCTGCGCGCGCGAGCGGCGACGCTGGCGGAGCGGCCGGTCAGCCGCGCCGGCGCCGCCCTGGTGGTGGCGCTGTGGGCCGCGGCGACCGCGCTCGGCGCCTGGTGGCTGTTCGCCCGCCTGGCCGGCGACTGACGCCGGGGCTACCCCCGGGGCGCCGCCGTCGCGGCGGGCTCGCGCGGAACCTGGCCCGCGAGCCCGATCGCCTCCTCCAGCAACTGCGCCATGCCGAGCAGTTCCGCATCGCCATGGGGCCGGCCCACCAGTTGCAGCCCGACCGGCAGGCCCGCGCGGGTCGTGCCGCAGGGGACGGAGATCGCCGGGCAGCCGGTCAGCGTCACGACGAAGGTGAGGAACATCCAGTCTATGTAGGTCGCGAGCCGCACGCCGCCGATCTCCGTCGGGTAGGGCTGCTCGACCGGGAAGGGCGGCACGGCGACGGTCGGGCAGGCGAGCAGGTCGTGCGTCCCGAAGAACGCCGCGACGCGGTGGTAGAGGGCGGCGCGGGCGCGCTCGGCGCGGACGACCTCCTCCGCGGTCAGCCGCAGGCCCTTCTCGATGTTCCAGACGATGTCGGGGGCGATGCGCGCCCGTTCGCGTTCGAGCAGCGCGCCGCGCAGGGCGGCGAAGAGGATCGCGCGCTGGGTCTGGAAGGTCTCGATGGCGCCGGCGAAGTCCGGCGCCGCCTCCTCCACCGCCGCGCCCATCGCGGCGAAGCGCGCCGCGCCCGCGCGGCAGATCGCCGCCACCTCCGGGTCCACGCGGGAGAGGCCGAGATCGGCGCTGAACCCGACGCGGCGCGGCGGCCGGCGCTTGCCGAGCGCCGCGGTGAAGGAGACCGCCGGCGCCGGGCGCGACAGCGGATCGCGCGGCGACTCCGCCGCCTGCGCGTCGAGCAGCAGCGCCACGTCCGCGACGGTGCGGCCCATCGGCCCCTCCACCCAGAGCGTGTCGAAGGGCGGCAGCCCGGCGCCGCGCGGCACCACGCCGGGGCTCGGGCGCAGGCCGACGATGCCGCAGAAGCTCGCCGGGATGCGCAGGCTGCCGCCGAGGCAGCTCCCGTTGGCCAGCCACACCAGCCCCGCCGCCAGCGCCGCCGCCGCGCCGCCGGAGGAGCCGCCGGCCGACATGCGCAGGTCCCACGGGTTGCGCGTCGCGCCCCAGACCGGGTTGAAGGTGTTGGCGCCGGCGAATTCCGGCACGTTCGACTTGGCGATCGGGATCGCCCCGTTGGCGCGCATGGTCGCGACCGTGACGTCGTCCTCCTGAGCGACGTTGCGCGCGAAGATCGGCGAGCCGTAGGTGGTGAGCTGGCCGCGGACGTCGTTGTAGTCCTTGACCGCGATCGGCAGGCCGGCGAGCCAGCCGGGGCGGTCGGCCCGCGCGTCCCGCCCGGCCGGGAAGCGCCGCGCCTCCTCCCGCGCCGCGTCGAGGAAGCGAATCGGCAGCGCGTTCACCGCGCCGTCGCACGCCTCGATCCGCGCCGCGGCGGCCTCCACGAGCTCGAGCGGGGAGACCTTGCCGGCGCGCAGCAGCGCCACCGCCTCGGTCGCCGTCCGTCGGCAGAGTTCGTCCGTTCGGGCCATCACGACGCCTCCTCGCGCGCGCTGCGGTCCGGGAGCGATCCTCGCCCCGCCGCCCGCGGCGCGCCAGCCCGCGGCGCGAAGCCGTCAGCGCGGCGCGAGCGCGGCGTCGAGCGCGGCGAGCCACGCCTCGCCGCGGCGGCGGTTCGCACCGAGGTCGGAACGGCCGAACAGGCTGCGCGAATAGAGCCAGACCGCGCTGCGCCCGTCCGGCAGCGCCTCGACCTGCGCGGTCACGAGGTCGGGGAAGTTCAGCAGCGCGGTGCGCGCCACCCACTCGGCCTGGCGCAGCTCGGGCCATTCGGCGCGGCGCCAGGTGCGCGGGAAGTCGGCGGCGAGGCCGCGCAGCGCGCGCCACACCCGCTCCGGCGGCAGGTCGAGCGGCGGCAGCGCGCGGTGCTTCGGCCCCGGGTGGGTCTCGGGCGCGGCGAGGAAGGCGTTGGGCGTCCCCGGCAGGACGAGGCGCGGGAAGTCGATCGGCTCCGGCGGCGGCAGCCCGCCGCCCGCGCCGCGCGCGAAGAGGGCGCCGATCCCGGGGCGCGGCCGGTCCCCGCCCCCGCTCATGCGCCGGCGATGCGCAGCCGGATCACGCCGCGGATCTCGGCGGGGCCCGCCACCGGCCTGCCCTTGCGCAGGACCTCGATGCGGCCGGCCCCGGCCAGCCGCAGCGCCGCGGCGCGCACGGGACCGAGCAGGCGGCGCCAGTCCTCCGCCGCGCCGGCGCGTTCGGCGAGGGCACGGGCGACGTCGTTCGGGCTGATCGAGCCCTCGCGGCCGGCGGCCTCCGCCTGGCGCAGGATCTCCGCCGCGACCGCCGCGGCGTCGGGGCGCAGCGCCATCCCCGTCAGCCTCCCTCGCCGCGGCGCAGGACGAACAGCTCGCCCGCGACCGGCGCGCCGCGCTCCTCGCGCAGCGTGGCCGGCGCGCGCGCCAGCTCCGCGAGGCCGGCGGCGGCGGCGAGCGCCGCCACATGCGCCGGGTCGTGGCGGTAGCGCATGCCCTCGCCCAGCGCGTAGGGCGTGCCGGCCGGACCCGCCTCGACGGAGAAGGCGGCCACGCCGCCGGGCGCGAGAGCGGCGGCGATCGCCACCAGCGCCGGCGCCAGGTCGCCGAGATAGTTCAGCACGTCGGCCGCCGCGATCAGGTCGAAGGCGCCCCGGTGGCGCGGCAGCCATTCCAGCAGGTCGGCCTCGTGCAGCGCGGCGTAGAGCCCCTCGCGCCGCCGCGCCTCGGCCAGCATCCGCGGCGACAGGTCGAGCCCCTCCAGCCGCGCCGCGAAGGGCGCCAGCGCCGCGCCGGAGAGGCCGGTGCCGCAGCCGAGGTCGAGCACGCGCAGGCCCCGCTCCGCCGGCACCCCGGCCCGGCGCAGCAGCGCCGCCAGCGCCTCCGGCGCGCGGTAGCCGAGGCGCCCGGTCAGCTCGGATTCGAAGCGCGGGGCGTACTGGTCGAACAGGTCGCGCACATAGGCGGCAGGCGCCCGGGCGGGCGGCGCCGCGCGGCCGAGCGCGGCGAGCAGGAAGCGCGCCTGCGCCGCCAGGGCGGGGTCGCCGCGCGCGCGGCCCAGCGCCGCCTCGGCGGCCTGCGCGGCGCCGGCCGCGTCGCCCGCCTCGCGCCGCGCGTGGGCCAGCGCCAGCATCGGCTCGGCAGCGTCGGGGCGCAGCGCCGCGGCGCGCTCGAGCGGCGCGAGCGCCGCCCGCGGGTCGCCCATCGCGCACAGCGCCTGGCCGAGATTGCGCAGGGTCACGGCGTCGTCGGGGCGCGCGGCCAGCGCCTGGCGCAGCGTCGCGACCGCCTCGGCGAGCCGCCCCGCCTCGGCGAGCGCGGCCCCGTAGTTGGCGAGGAACGCCCCAGCCCCGGGGCGGAGCGCGACCGCGCGCGCCCCCCAGTCGAGCGCCGCTGCGAGGTCGCCGCGCTGACGCGCCGCGACGCCGAGCAGGTTGGCCGCGTTGGGATCGTCCGGCCGGACCCGCAGCACCTCGCGGTACAGCGCCTCGGCCGCGGCGACCTCGCCGCGGGCGTGCCGCGCCGCGCCCTCGCGCAGCCAGCGATCGGCATCCTCCGCTTGCGCCATGCCCCGGGTTCCGCAACTCATGGGCCCGGCCGGCCGGACTTGACCGGCGCGCGCTGCCCACCCTCATCCCTCGCCCGGCGCGGCGCGGCAGGCAAGGGCGGAGGCGCCCTCCGCCCCGCCCGGCGCGCGCCCGCCGCCACGACGACGCCTCGCAAGGTCGGAATGTTCGCACTGATCCGCCAGGACCGCGACCTCAGGGTGGACTTCTTCCGCGGCCTCGCGCTGTGGATCATCTTCGTCAACCACATCCCCGGCAACTGGCTCGGCCTGGTCACGCCGCGGAACTACGTGCTGGCGGACGCGACCGAGACCTTCGTGCTGCTGGCGGGCTACGCGGCGGGCCTCGCCTACGGGATGGTGATGGACCGGCAGGGCTGGGCGTTCGCCGCCTCGCGCGTGATGGGGCGGGTGTTCACGCTCTACGTCGCGCACATCTTCCTGCTGGTCGTCTTCACGGCGCAGGTCGGCTACTCGGCGGAGCGGCTGGACACCCACGCCTATCTCGACGAGCTGCAGCTCGACCCCTTCGCGCGCGAGCCCTACCGCGCGCTGCTGGAGGCGCTGCTGCTCCGCTACCAGCCCTCCTTCCTGAACATCCTGCCGCTCTACGTCGTGCTGCTCGCCATGTTCGCCCTGGCGATGCCGCTGATGCGGCGGACCTGGCTCCTGCTCGGCGCCTCGGCGGCGCTCTACGCCGCGACGCGGACCTTCGGCTGGGACCTGCCCTCCTGGAGCGGCGAGGGCTGGTTCTTCAACCCGCTCGGCTGGCAGCTCCTGTTCTTCATCGGCTGCGCGCTCGGCTACCGCCCGCCGGGGGGCGGCGCGCCGCTCGCGGTGCCCTACAGGCGCTCCCTCGTCGTGCTCTCGCTCGCGCTGCTCGCCGCGGGCGTGGTGGCGACCCAGCTCCTCTACTTCCGCTGGGACGTCGCCGAGCAGAGGCTGCCGGCGACGGTGGCGCGCTTCCTCGCCGGGATCGACAAGGCGGCGATGCACCCGATGCGGCTCGGCTCGATGCTGGCGCTGACCTATCTCGCGGCGCACTTCATCCCGCGCATGGCGGCCTGGCTGCGCGGCCGGGCGGCGGCGCCGTTCGTGCTGATGGGCCAGCAGGCGCTGCCCGTGTTCTGCGCCGGCATCGCCCTCTCCTTCCTCGGCCGGGTGGCGATCGAGGTCTCCGACCGCTGGGCGATGCAGCTGCTGGTCAACCTGGCCGGGCCGGCCCTGCTGGTCCTGCTCGCCGCCCTGACCGCCTGGTACGAGGCGGAGAAGCGGGCGGGGCGCCGCGGCGCGGCGGCGTCGGCCGCCGCCGGCCTGGCCGCAGTCCCGGCCGCCCCCGGCGCGGCGATCCCCTTGCCGGCGCCGGCCCGCGGCGATAGCGGGTAGCGCCATGCGACGGCCCCGCACCGTCCTGGCCGCGATCGGCTGCGCCGGGCTCCTGCTCGCCCTGGCGGGGCCGGTCGGTGGCCGCGTCGCCGCGGCCGCCGCCTCCCCGCCGCAGGACGCCCCGGCCTGCGGAGCGGCGCCGGAGCTGCTCCGCGCCGGGCAGCCCCTGGGCGGGGCGGCGTCGGGCGTGGCCATCGGGCGACTGCGCATCCTGGCCGTCGGCTCCGCCTCGGTCCACGGGCCCGGCACGAGCGGTGCGGCGGCCGCCTGGCCGGCCCGGCTGGAGGCGCTCCTGCGCGAACGCCTGCCGGGCGTGCGCGTGGAGGTCGAGGCGCGCGGCGGCCGCGGCCTGATCGCGGCCGACCAGTGGGCCCTGGTCGCCGAGGCGCTGCAGCGCGGGCCGCGCCCCGACCTCGTCATCTGGCAGGCCGGCGCGACCGAGGCGGCGCGCAGCCTGCCGGTGGCGAGCCTCACCGAGGGCCTGCTTCCCGGCCTCGACCGCCTGCGCACCCTCGGCGTGGACACGGTGGTGATGGACCTGCAGTTCAGCCGGTTCCTGCGCGCCCATACCGACATCCACGCCTACCGCGAGGCGCTGGCGATGTCCGCGGCCGGCGCCGAGGCCCCCCTGTTCCCGCGCTACGAGCTGATGCGTGCCTGGGCCGAGGCGGGGCAGGTGGACCTCGAGCGCATACCGCGCGACCAGCGCGTCGCCGCGGTGGACAGGCTGAACGACTGCGTCGCCCGGGCGCTGGCCGAGTTCCTCCTCGACGGGATTCAGGAGGCGCGCCGCTGAAGCCGGTGCGGGCGCGGGGGGCGGGGGCCGCCCGGTGCCGGTGACGACGGATCCCCGGCCTCCGGCGCGCGCGCAACAGTGTCCGCGACCTGCGGCGGGTGGCGGAACCGGGCGCCCCCTCGCGAGCTATAGCTGCGCGATGGACGGATTCATTGCCGAACAGGAGCGCCAGTCGCCCGCCCCCCGCCCCCGGGGAACGCCGAGGCGTCGCGCGGCTCCGGCCACGGCCTTCGACCGCTGGCTGCGGCAGGAGCTGATGCGCCTCTACGGTGCGGCGCTGGACGAGCCGGTGCCCGACGACCTGCTGCGCCTGATCGCCGAGGCGTCGCCCGGCGGGAGCGACTGACGGCGGGACCGCCGGGCACCGGCCGAGGTTCAGAACAGCCCGACGATCCGCCCCTCCGCGTCCAGCCCGATCTGCTCCGCCGCAGGGCGCTTCGGCAGCCCGGGCATGGTCATGATGTCCCCGCAGATCGCGACGACGAACCCGGCGCCGGCGCTGAGGCGCACCTCGCGCACCGGCAGGACGTGGCCCTCCGGCGCGCCGAGCAGGGCGGGGTCGGCGGAGAAGCTGTACTGCGTCTTGGCGACGCAGACCGGCAGGCGGCCGAAGCCCTGCTCCTCCCACCGCGCGAGGCGGGCGGCGACGGCGGGCGGGATCTGCACCTCCGCGGCGCGGTAGATCTCGCGCGCGATGGTGCGGAGCTTGTCGGCGAGCGGCATCGCCTCCGGGTAGAGCGGGGCGTAGCGGGCGGTCCCCGCGGCGATGGCGGCGTTCACCGCGCGCGCGAGGTCGAGCGCGCCGGCCGCGCCGTCCGCCCAGTGGGTGCAGAGGACGGCCTCGACGCCGAGGCGCGCCATCGCCTCGCGCACGGCCGCGATCTCCGCCTCGGTGTCCGAGGCGAAGCGGTTCAGCGCGACGATGACCGGCAGGCCGAACTTGCCCATGTTCTCGACGTGCCGCGCGAGGTTCGGGATGCCGCGCGCGAGCGCGGCGAGGTCCTCGCGGGCGAGTTCCGCCTTCGCCGCCCCTCCGTTCAGCTTCAGCGCCCGCACCGTGGCGACGACGACGCAGGCGGCGGGCGCGAGGCCGGCGGCGCGGCACTTGATGTGGAGGAACTTCTCCGCGCCGAGGTCGGCGCCGAACCCGGCCTCGGTCACCACCACCTCGGCCAGACGCAGGCCGAGCCGCGTCGCGACCACGCTGTTGCAGCCATGCGCGATGTTGGCGAAGGGGCCCCCGTGGATCAGCGCCGGCGAGCCCTCCAGCGTCTGCACCAGGTTGGGCGCGAAGGCGTCGCGCAGCAGCGCGGCCATGGCACCGTCGGCCTTGAGGTCGCGCGCGGTCACCGGCGTCCCGTCGCGCCGGTGGCCCACGATGATGCGCCCGAGCCGGGCCTGCAGGTCGGCGAGGTCGCGCGCGAGGCAGAAGATCGCCATCACCTCGGAGGCGACGGTGATGTCGAAGCCGTCCTCGCGCGGCACGCCCTGCGCCGCGCCGCCGAGGCCGACGACCATGCTCCGCAGGTTGCGGTCGTTCATGTCCATCGCCCGGCGCCAGGTGATCCGGCGCGGGTCGAGGCCGAGCCCGTTCCCCCAGTAGAGGTGGTTGTCGGCCATCGCCGCGAGCAGGTTGTTGGCGCTGGTGATGGCGTGGAAGTCGCCGGTGAAGTGGAGGTTGATCTCCTCCATCGGCGCGACCTGCGCGCGGCCGCCGCCCGTCGCCCCGCCCTTGGTGCCGAAGCAGGGCCCGAGCGAGGGCTCGCGCAGGCAGATCATCGCGCGCGTGCCGAGCGCGTTCAGCGCGTCGCCGAGGCCGATGGTGGTGGTGGTCTTGCCCTCGCCCGCCGCGGTCGGGTTGATGCCGGTGACGAGCACCAGCGCGCCGCCGCCGGCACGGGCTTCCGCCGCGCGGACGAAGTCGAGGTCCACCTTCGCCTTGTGGCGGCCGTAAGGGATCAGCGCGGCATCGGGGATGCCGGCGCGCGCCGCGATTTCGGCGATGGGGCGCAGCGGCGTCGCGCGCGCGATCTCGAGGTCGGTCGCCATGCGGCATCTCCCTATGCCGGCCGGCACGGCCGGCACCGCGCCGCGCTTATCCTTCCCGCCGCCGCGCGGCAAGACGGCGCGCCGTCCGCGGCCTGGCGGCGTCCCGGCGCCCATTGGCCGCACCAATGATGCGCATGCCGCGCCTCGATTGGCTTCCCGGCGGGCCGTTGCGCATCTCCGCGTGCGACGGGAGCGCGGCGTCGCCGCCGCCCTCCCCCGCACAGGAGAGAGACCATGATGATCCGCAGCGCGATCCTCGCCGCACTCTTCGCCCTCCCCGGCGCGGGCGCCGCCCAGGCCGCCGACGTCCGCATCACCGGCGGCGCCGAGGCCATGACCGTCGAGTACCTCGGCCCGGCGCCGCACGAGAACGTGCTCGGCGGCGCCGTCGTGCGCGTCACCGGCGGCGGCGACAACGCCGTCCACGCCGTCGAGCGGGTCGAGCACGCGCAGCCGGGCCGTGACGTCGTGATGGCCGGCGGCGGCGACGAGGCGCGCTTTCTCCCGCGCGGCGCCCCGCCGGCCGCCCAGGCACCGCGCGGCTGAGGCGCGACGCGGCGGCCGCGGGGGCGCCCCCGCAGCCGCCGCATCCCCTCAGTGGGCCACGCTCCGCGCCGCCTCGGCGTAGCCGACGCGCCGCTCCGGCGGCACCGGATGGCGGCCCGCGACGCGCTCGAGCAGCATCCGCGCGTCGGCGACCAGCCCGGCCTTCACCGCGGCGTCGAGGAAGAGCTGCTCCAGCACGTCCTGCTGCGCGTGGCTGCCGCCCATGCGGTGCATGATGCCGAGCGCCGGGCGCATCGCCGCGACCGCGCCGGCGAAGTCGCCGCGTCGGTGCGCGAGCACCGCCTCGCAGACCGGGATCGCCGCGTCGCGCACCACCGCCGCGACGGTGCCGCCCGCGGTCGCGACGAATTCGCGCATCGCGTCCAGCATCCGCGCCGCCGCCTGGAAGCGGCCGGTCGCCGCGAGCGCCATCATCCAGTGCGGCAGGGTGAAGGCCGAGAGGCAGTCGCCGATCCGCGCCTCCGCCTTGTCGGCGAGCTCCGCCCAGCGCCCGCCCACCGGCACGCCGCGCAGCTCCAGGCGGAACAGCATCGAGGCGGCGTTCTGCACGTCTATGTAGAGGTCGGGCTGCATCTGCGTGACCGGCGAGGAGAGGTCGCGGAAGCGCCGGTCGTAGAGGTCCAGCACCGCGTCCCATTCGCGCCGCTCCATGTGGAACATGGCGCGGTGCCACCAGAGGTGGTGCTTGAGGTTGTTGCCGCCCTCCCAGTGCGGCTCCAGCGCCTCGGTCCAGGCGACGCCCTCGCCGCGGCGGCCCTGCATCTCGAAGGTGTGCGCCACCGCGTGCGCCGCCCAGAGGTCGCCGCGGTCGAGCTCGATCGCGGCGCGGCCTGCGGCCTCGGCGATCAGGTAGTTGCCGCACTCCTCGTTGGCGAAGGAGCGGCAGGCGAGGACCGCGCCGTAGCCCGGAAGCGCCGCCGACCAGCGCGGCAGCACGCGCTCCACGACGCCGAGCATCCGCTCCGGCGCGCCGAGCCAGAAGGCGTTGAAGTGGTGCAGGCGGAAGGCGAGGATGTCGTGCGGGTGCTCGGCCAGGATCTCCTCCCAGGTCGCGAGCGCGCGGTCGAGCGCGCCTGCGACCCAGTGGCCGAGGGCGGCGGCGTGCATGCGCTCGCGCGGGGTGGCGCGCTCGGTGGCGGCGAGCGCGCGCGCCTGCGCCGCGCGCGCGCGGTCGAGCTGGGCGCTGTTGTAGGCGAGCATGGCGAAGCTGCCGGCCAGCACCTGCGCCATGCCGCATTCCGGATCGGCGGCGAGCAGCGCCTTGAGGTGGGTCGAGGCGTCCAGGCGGTAGCGCAGATAGGCGGCGACGGTGGCATCGAAGGCGGCGACGGCCTCCGCCGAGGCGGCGGTGAGCACCAGACCCTGGGCGTCGCGCAGCGTCATCTCCCTTCCCTCCCTGGCGGCCGGGCGATCATGCGGCGGGCCGCGTAGCCGGACGCATCATGCCGCCGCGGGGCGGCGCGCGGGAAGCCGCGTTCCGCCCGCGCGACGCCGCGCCACAGCGCGCCCGGCGCTGCCGCAACGCGCGACATCGCGGCCGTAACCCGCGAAACCCGAATCCCCATGCGGCGGCATCATCCTGAAACGCGCCTCCCTTACCTCTCGCCGCGTCGGCCGGACGGGCCGAGACCCAGAGAGACAAGGAACGAGACCATGAGCATCTTCCGCAACACCGCGCTGGCCGCCCTGCTGGCGCTCGGCACCGCCGCCGGCGCGGCGCAGGCCCAGACCGTCACCGAGGCGGACCTCCGCGCGTATGTCCCGCCCGGCGCGGGCAACGTCGTCGGGGGCGGCAGCGCGGCGGTGATCGGCAGCGCCGACAACCTGTCCGTGGTGCACAGCGGGCGGGGCCCGGCGCAGGCGGGACGCGACGCCCGCGTGTCGATGGACTCGGGCGAGGTCCAGATCGAGTACCTCGATCCGGCGCCGACCGGACCGGGCCGCCCCGCCGCGCTGACGGGCGGCGCCGACGACAACTCCGTGGTCTATTTCGACGTCGTGCGCCCCGGCCGGGGCTGAGGCCCATGCAGGCTGCAGCCTCCATCCTGCTCCGCTCCGCTGCGTCGCGGAGCGGAGCGGGGGAAGGGAAGAGCGTCGGGATTCCCGTGGTGCCCCTGCACGGCCCTCGGGTTCCTGGCGCCCCGTCGAGGATGTCCCGAGCCACCTGCCGGCCACGCCCCGCGCCACCACGCCCTCGCTGTGCTCCCACGCGCCTCGCGCCGGGCCTCCTGTGCGGGTGCGGCCGAGATCGCCGGATTCGCGGCGGCTCCCGCGCGCTGGCGGCGGCCGCGCCGCTCAGCCCGTACCGGTGCTGCCGAAGCCGCCGGCGCCGCGCGCCGTGTCGGGCAGCGCCGCCACCTCGCGCCAGACGGCGCGCACGACCGGGGCGAGCACGGCCTGGGCGATGCGCATGCCGCGCTCGATCGTGAAGGGCGCGGCGCCGGCGTTGAGCACGATCACCTGCACCTCGCCCCGATAGTCCTCGTCCACCGTGCCCGGGCTGTTCGGCAGCACGATGCCGTGGCGCAGCGCCAGGCCGGAGCGCGGGCGGATCTGCAGCTCGTGCCCGGGGGGCAGCGCGACGCGGAGCCCCGTCGGGATCAGCGCGCGCTCGCCGGGCCGGATCGTGACCGGCTCCGCCACCGCGGCGAGCAGGTCCATCCCCGCCGCGCCGGGCGTGGCATAGGAGGGCAGCGGCAGGCCCTCGGCATGCGGCAGGCGCAGCACCGCGACCTCGGCGGGCGGCGGCAGCGCGCCGGTCATGCGAACGCCGCCGCGATGCGCGCCGCGAGGCGCCGCGCCACCTCCTCCTTCGGCAGGCGCGGCCAGTCCTCGACGCCCTCCGCCGTGACCAGGTGCACCGCGTTCTCCGCCCCGCCCATCACGTCGCCGGAGACGTCGTTGGCCACGATCCAGTCGCAGCCCTTCTTCGCGCGCTTGGCGACGGCGTTGGCGACCACCTCCTCGGTCTCCGCGGCGAAGCCGACGACGAGGCGCGGCCGCCGCGCATGGGCCGCGAGCGTGGCCAGGACGTCCGGGTTGAGCGCGAGGGCGAGCGGCGGCGGCGGCTGGCCCGGCACCTTCTTGATCTTCCGCTCCGCCGCCGCGGCCACGCGCCAGTCCGCCACCGCCGCGGCGCAGACCGCGATGTCGGCGGGCAGCGCCGCCTCGCAGGCGGCGAGCATCTCGCGCGCGCTCTCCACCCGCCGCACCGTCACGCCGGGCGGATCGGCCAGCGCGACCGGGCCCGAGACGAGCGTCACGCGCGCGCCGAGCGCGGCGAGGGCGGCGGCGATCGCATGGCCCTGCCGGCCGGAGGAGCGGTTGGCGATGTAGCGCACCGGATCAATCGCCTCGTGCGTCGGGCCGGAGGTGACGATGGCGTGCCGGCCGGCGAGGGGGCCGGCGGGCGCGAGCAGCGCCTCGATGGCGGCGAGGATCTCGGCCGGCTCGGCGAGGCGGCCGGGGCCGCTTTCCGGCTCCGCCATCGGCCCCTCGTTCGGCCCCACGCACCGCACGCCGCGGGCGCGCAGCGTCGCGAGGTTCGCCTGCGTCGCCGGATGGGTCCACATGCTCGGGTTCATCGCCGGCGCGATCAGGACCGGCCGGTCGGTGGCGAGCAGCACGGTGCTGGCGAGGTCGTCGCAGAGGCCGAGCGCCATCTTCGCCATCAGGTCGGCCGAGGCCGGCGCCACCACCACCAGGTCGGGCAGGCGGGCGAGGCGGATGTGGCCGACCTCCGCCTCCCCGGCGAGCGACCAGAGGTCCTGGTGCACCGCCTCGCCGCTGATCGCCTGCAGGGCGTGCGGGGTGACGAAGCGGGCGCCGGCCGCGGTCAGCAGGCCGGTGACCGCGGCCCCCGCCTTGCGCAGCAGGCGGGCGAGCTCAAGCGCCTTGTAGCCGGCGACGCTGCCCGCGACGATCAGCAACACGCGCTTGCCGGAAAGCGGGGTCATGGCGAGGCCGAGCCTAGCGCGCGCGGCCGGCTTCGGCCATGGCGCGAGCCGGCGGCCGCGCCCTCACAGCCGCCAGCCCGTGTGGATGGCGACGATGCCGCCGGAAAGGTTGCGGTACGCCACCCGCTCCAGCCCCGCCGTGCGCATCATCGCCGCCAGCGTCTCCTGGTCGGGGAAGGTGCGGATGCTCTCGGCCAGGTACTCGTAGGCGGCGCGGTCCCGCGCGACGCGCGCGCCGATCTCGGGCAGCACCCTGAACGACCAGGCGTCGTAGAGCGGCACCAGGGGCGCGATCTCGAGGCGCGAGAACTCCAGGCAGTGGAACCGCCCGCCCGGGCGCAGCACGCGGCGCGCCTCGCGCAGCACCGCGTCCTTGTCGGTGCAGTTGCGCAGGCCGAAGGCGATCGAGACCTTCTCCACCGAGCGGTCGGGCAAGGGCAGGCGCTCGGCGTCGGCGCAGAGGAAGGAGAGGCCGGCGGCGAGGCCGCGCTCCAGCGCCCTCCCCTCGGCCACCTCCAGCATGGCGGGGTTGACGTCGGACAGGATCACCCGCCCGGCGCCGCGCTCCAGCGCCGCGAAGGCGATGTCCCCCGTGCCGCCGGCGAGGTCGAGCAGCGTCTCCCGCGGGCTCGCGCCGATCGCCGCGACGAAGGCGCGCTTCCACAGCCGGTGGACGCCGAGCGACATCAGGTCGTTCATCAGGTCGTAGCGCGGCGCCACGCTCTCGAACACCTGGCGCACGAGGCCGGCCTTGGCCGCACGCGGCACCTCGCGGAAGCCGAAATCGGTGCTATCGGGGGAGCGGCCCTCGGCGGTCATGGGCAAGACCATAGCGCCGCGGGGCGGAAGGGGAAGCCTCATGCCGGAACTGCCCGAGGTCGAGACGGTGATGCGCGGACTCTCCGCGGTGCTGGCCGGCCGGCGCATCGTGCGGGCGGAGGTGCGGCGGGAGGGCATGCGCTTTCCCTTCCCGCCCGGGCTCAAGGAACGGCTGGAGGGCCGGCGCGTGCTCGGCTTCCGCCGCCGCGGCAAGTACATCCTGATGCGGCTCGAGGGTGGCGAGAGCGTGCTGATCCATCTCGGCATGTCCGGGCGCATGGTGGCGCGGCGGGCCGGGGCCCCTCCGGCGCCGCGGTTCGGCCCGCAGGGGGCCGCCTCGGACGCGCGCGGCGGGACCGCCCCGCCGGACGCGCACGAGCACCTGGTGATCGAGACCGAGGACGGCATGCGCATCGGCTTCGTGGACCCGCGCCGCTTCGGCTGCGTGGACCTGGTGCCGACCGCGGAGGAGGACCGGCACCGGCTGCTGCGCGGCCTCGGGCCGGAGCCGCTGGACGATTCCTTCACGCCCGAGGTGCTGTCCGCCGCCCTCGCCGGCCGGCGGACCTCGATCAAGGCGGCGCTGCTCGACCAGCGGGTGGTCGCGGGCCTCGGCAACATCTACGCCTGCGAGGCGCTGTTCCGCGCCGGCATCTCGCCGCGCCGCGCGGCGCACACCATCCCGGGCGAGCGCGCCGCGCGCCTGGTGTCGGCGATCAAGGCGGTGCTCGAGGAGAGCATCCGCGCCGGCGGCTCGTCCCTGCGCGACTACGTCCGCGCGGACGGCGAGATCGGCGCCTTCCAGGAGCGCTTCGCGGTCTACGGCCGCGAGGGCCAGCGCTGCGAGCGCTGCCCCGGCCCGCCGCGGTGCCGGGGCGGCATCCGCCGCATCGTGCAGGCCGGCCGTTCTACCTTCTACTGCCCCCTGACCCAGCGTTGAGGCGCCGCCGGTCCTGCGCTAGACGGGCGCACCCCCTCAACCGGAGGACCGACGCGCCATGGCCGAGTACGGCATGATCCTGGTCGAGACCCAGGGCAGGGTCGGCGTGATCCGCCTGAACCGCCCGCAGGCCCTGAACGCGCTCTGCGACCGGCTGATGGACGAGCTCGGGCAGGCGCTGCTCGCCTTCGACGCCGACGACGCGGTCGGCGCGATCGTGCTGACCGGCAGCGAGAAGGCCTTCGCCGCCGGCGCCGACATCAAGGAGATGCGCGACCGCACCTATCCCGCCGTCTATCGCGACGACTGGATCGGCGAGAAGTGGGAGACGGTGCTCAGGGTGCGCAAGCCCGTGATCGCCGCGGTCGCCGGCTTCGCCCTCGGCGGCGGCTGCGAGCTGGCGATGATGTGCGACATCATCCTGGCGGCGGAGAACGCGAAGTTCGGCCAGCCCGAGATCAATCTCGGCGTCATCCCGGGCGCCGGCGGCACCCAGCGGCTGACGCGGGCGGTCGGCAAGTCCAAGGCGATGGAGATGATCCTCACCGGCCGGATGATGGACGCCGCCGAGGCGGAGCGGTCGAACCTCGTCGCCCGCGTGGTGCCGACCGGGCAGCTCCTGGACGAGGCGGTGAAGCTCGGCGAGCGGATCGCCTCGCTCTCCGCCCCCTCCGTCGCGATGGCGAAGGAGGCCGTGAACGTCGCCCACGAGACGACGCTGCGCGAGGGCGTGCGCTTCGAGCGGCGGCTGTTCCTCTCCCTGTTCGCGACCGAGGACCAGAAGGAGGGGATGGCGGCCTTCGTCGAGAAGCGCAAGCCGAACTTCCGCAACGCCTGAGCGTGCGCCGGCGCACGGCGCCGGCCACGCCTTGACTGGGCCGGGGGCGGCGACTAGAACCCCGGCCTTCGCCGTGGCGGGCCGCTTCCGGTCCCGCGCGGCGCCCCCCTCGAACGACGTCCGGTCCGAAACCCGATCAGTCATGGCGAACACGGCTTCCGCGCGCAAGCGCATCCGGCAGACGGAGAAGCGCACCGCCCGCAACAAGGCGCGCCGCTCCCGCGTGCGCACCTTCCTCCGCAAGGTGGAGCAGGCGATCTCCGGCGGCGACCACACGGCGGCGCAGGAGGCGTTCCGCGCCGCCCAGCCGGAGCTGCATCGCGCGGTGAGCAAGGGCGTGCTCCACCGCAATACGGTGGCGCGCAAGCTGTCGCGCCTGGCGGCGCGCATCAAGGCGATCGGGCAGGGCGCTGGCGGAGCGGGCGCGCCGGCCTGATCCCGCGCGGCGCCTGACGCCGCGGCGAGGTGTCCCGCCGCGGCGCCTGCGGCCGCGGTACCATCGAGGGCAGGGTGCGGAAGACCGCGTGACGCGGTTTCCGCAGGGCGGGCGCGTGCGCCGGTCCGCCTCCCTTCGCGCCGATGCATGCCGCGCGCAGTTTGCCGTTGGCGGCCCTTCCCCGCCACGATATCGTCCGCCACCGCTCAGCGCGCATCCGGGCCGTTCGCCTCGCGTTGGCGTGCCGGGCAGGCGCGATCGCCGGATCCGGGCGGTCCGCGGCGAGGGACGGAGACGCGTCTGACAGGGGTGGCCTGACGCCGCATGGAGAAGCATTCCGGCATGACCCCATCCGGCAGAGGCGCGGCGGCGTCCGCATCCGCGACGGTCTCCGCCGAGCGGCAGTTGGCGGAAGCATGGGCGCGCGTCCGGGGACGCCTGCGCGACGAGGTCGGCGAGGTCGAGTACCGCACCTGGCTGCGCCAGATGACGCTCGCCGGCGTCGAGGGCGACGAGGCCATCGTGCAGTTGCCGACCCGCTTCCTGCGCGACTGGGTGCGCGGCCATTACGGAGACCGGCTGCGCGCGCTCTGGCAGCAGGAGTATCCCGGCGTACGCCGCGTCGAGGTGCGCGTCGCGCGCGCCGCCGCCGCGCCCCCCGCCGCCAGCGCGGACGGCGCCGGGACGGCGGCCTCTCTCGCCCGCACGCCCGCCGGCCATGACAGCGCCGGCCAGACGGACGGCGGACGCGCGGACGCCGATGGCCTCGCCGAACCGCTGGCGACCGTGCGGACCGCCGCCGCGCGCCCGCCCTCGGCCTCGGCGGCCGATCCCCGCACCACGGAATGGGCGGCGCCGCTCGATGCGCGCTTCACCTTCGACAGCTTCGTCGTCGGCAAGCCGAACGAGTTCGCCTACGCCTGCGCCCGCCGCGTCGCCGAGCGGCCGGCGAGCCCGGGCTTCAACCCGCTCTTCCTCTACGGCGGCGTCGGCCTCGGCAAGACCCACCTGATGCACGCCGTCGCCTGGGCGATCCGCGAGACGCACCCGACGAAGACCGTGGCGTACATGAGCGCCGAGAAGTTCATGTACCGCTTCATCGCCGCGCTGCGCAGCCAGTCCACGATGGAGTTCAAGGAATCGCTCCGCGCCGTGGACGTGCTGATGATCGACGACCTGCAGTTCCTGATCGGCAAGGACAACACGCAGGAGGAGTTCTTCCACACCTTCAACGCGCTGGTGGACGCCGGCAAGCAGATCGTCGTCAGCGCCGACAAGTCGCCCTCCGACCTCTCCGGCCTCGAGGACCGGCTGCGCACCCGGCTCGGCTGCGGCATGGTGGCCGACATCCACGCCACCACCTACGAGCTGCGCCTCTCGATCCTGCAGGCCAAGGCCGCGGCGGCGGGCGTGCCGGTGCCGCCCAAGGTGATGGAGTTCCTCGCCCACAAGATCACCTCGAACGTGCGCGAGCTGGAGGGCGCGCTGAACCGGCTGATCGCGCACGCCAACCTGTTCGGCCGCCCGATCACGCTGGAGGGCGCGCAGGAGGTGCTGCACGACATCCTGCGCGCGCACGACCGGCGGGTGACGATCGAGGAGATCCAGAAGCGCGTCGCCGAGCACTACAACATCCGGCTGACCGACATGAGCAGCGCCCGGCGCGCGCGCAACGTCGCCCGCCCGCGCCAGGTGGCGATGTACCTCGCCAAGCAGCTCACCTCGCGGAGCCTGCCCGAGATCGGCCGGCGCTTCGGCAACCGCGACCACACCACGGTGATGCACGCGGTGAGCCGCGTCGCCGAGCTGATGCAGCAGGACGCCGCCTTCGCCGAGGACGTCGAGCTGCTGCGGCGGATGCTGGAGACCTGAACCGCGGCCGGCGCGCCGGCCGCCCCCGCGGCGCCCTTCCGCCCTACCGGACGGCTTCTCGCCCTCGACGGCCGCTGCTAGAGTGCGCGCCCCGCCGCGCCGGCGGGGGCCGGCGCGTCCTTGCGGCGGGCCGGGACCCGGCGCGGCCGGGATGGGGAAGCAGGGGGAGTCGGGGCGGAATCCCGGCTCCGGCGGCGTCGGGAAGAATCGGGTGCCATGAAGTTCACGGTGGACCGGGCGGTGCTGCTCAAGGCGCTCGCGCACGTGCAGAGCGTGGTCGAGCGCCGCAACACCATCCCCATCCTGGCCAACGTCCTGCTCGAGGCGACCAAGGACGGCACGCTGCGCCTGACCGCGACCGACATGGAGATCGCCATCGTCGAGGAGGTCGCCGGCGCCGCCGTCGCCCAGCCCGGCCGCACCACCGCCCCGGCGGCGACGCTCTACGAGATCGTGCGCAAGCTGCCGGAGGCCGCGAAGGTCGAGCTGCAGCACCCGGGCGGCGATTCGCCGCTGGCGCTGCGCGCCGGCCGCTTCGCCACCTCGCTGATGGTCCTGCCGGTGGAGGACTTCCCCTCCATGACCGAGGGCAAGCTGCCGACCGCCTTCGCCCTCAAGGCCGGCACGCTGCGCGCGCTGATCGACCGCACCCGCTTCGCCATCAGCACGGAGGAGACGCGCTACTACCTCAACGGCATCTACCTGCACGAGGGCCGGTCGGACGACACGCCGGTGCTGCGCGCCGTCGCCACCGACGGCCACCGCCTCGCCCGCGTCGAGGAGCCGCTGCCGGACGGCGCCAAGGGCATGCCGGGCGTGATCGTGCCGCGAAAGACCGTGAACGAGATCCGCAAGCTCGCCGAGGAGGCGCAGGACGAGATCGAGATCCGCCTCTCCGACACCAAGATCCAGTTCCGCTTCGCCACCGTCGCCCTGACCTCGAAGCTGATCGACGGCACCTTCCCCGAGTACGAGCGCGTGATCCCGCGCGGCAACGACAAGGTGCTGCGCGTGGACAAGAAGGCGTTCGAGGACGCGGTGAACCGCGTCGCGGCGATCAGCACCGAGCGCTCGCGGCCGGTGAAGCTCTCGCTCGATCGCAACCACCTGCTGCTCTCCGCCGTCTCGCCCGAGCAGGGCCAGGCGCAGGAGGAGCTCGACGGCGAGGTGGTGCGCTACGAGCACGGCCCGCTCGAGATCGGCTTCCAGGCGCGCTACCTCACCGACATCACCGGCCTGATCGAGGGCGAGGTCGAGTTCCGCTTCGCCGACGGCTCCGCCCCGACCCTGGTGCAGGACGTGGCGAAGGCCGACGCGCTCTACGTGCTGATGCCGATGCGGGTGTGAGGGGCCGGGGCCGGCCGCTCACTCCCGCGGGATCCCCGCCTCCTCCACGATCCGCGCCCAGCGCGCCAGTTCCCGCTCGGTGAAGGCGCCGAGCGCCTCGGGCGTGCTGGTCGTCGAGGTGATGCCCATGCCGGCGGCGAAGCGCTTCGCCTCCTCGCTCTCGCCGATGGCGACGATCTCGCGGTTGAGCCGCGCGATGATCGGCGCCGGCGTGCCCGCCGGCACCCAGACCGCGTTCCACGAGGCGAAGTCGAAGCCCGGGATGCCGCCCTCCTGCATGGTCGGCACGTCGGGCAGCAGCTCGATCCGCCGCGCCGTGGTGACGGCGAGCGCGCGGATCGTGCCGGCGCGCAGATGCGGCACCGCGGGACCGAGGTCCACCACCATGAACTGGATCCGCCCGCCGAGCAGGTCGGTCATCGCCGCCGGCGTGCCGCGGTAGGTGACCTGCTCGGCCCGGATGCCCGTGGCCGAGGTCAGGAGGTGCGTCCCGGCGAGGCCGCCGGCGTTGCCGATGCCGAAGTTGAGCCGTCCCGGACGGGCCCGCGCGTGGGCGATGAACTCCTGCAGGTCGCGCGCCGGGAAGTCCGCCCGCACCAGCAGCGCCAGGGCGTTGATCGTCAGCATCGAGACCGGGGCGAAGTCGCGGATCGGGTCGAAGCCCGGCGCCCGGAGCAGGTTCGGGTTCGCCGCGTGGGTCGAGACCGTGCCGAAGAACACGGTGTAGCCGTCCGGCGCCGCGCGGGCGGCGGCGCGCGTCGCGATCACGCCGTTCGCGCCGCCCATGTTCTCGACCGGCACGGACTGGCCGAGGCTGCGCGCCAGGCGCTCGGAATAGAACCGGGCGAGCGTGTCGGTGCCGCTGCCGGCGGGGAACGGGACCAGGATGCGCACCGGCCGCGTCGGCCACGCCACCTCCTGCGTCGCGCCCGCGGTCGCGGCGACCGGAAGCGCGCCGAGCAGCGCGAGGCAGCGGCGCCGCGGCAGTCCGGTCGGGAGCGGCGTGCGGGATGGCGTCATGGGCGCCCTCGTCCTCCATCGTCCAGGAACCGCGCGCATCTTGCCTGCGCCGGGCGGGCCCGCCCAGGCCCGGCGGCGGCCGGCCCGCTTCCCGCCACGATCGTCGCGCGACCGGCCCGCATTCCCGCGTCCGGCACCGGCTGCTAAGCACCGGGGGTGTTGCCCGATACCCCGCCCGGCCTGCGCCTGACCCGGCTGATGCTGCGCGACTTCCGCAGCTACCCCGACCTGGAGGCCTCCTTCCGCGCCCGCATCGTCGTCGTCACCGGCGAGAACGGCGCCGGCAAGACGAACCTGCTCGAGGCGATCTCGCTGCTCGGCCCCGGCCGCGGCCTGCGCGGCGCGCGCATGGCCGAGCTCGGCCGCCGCCGGCCCGGGCAGGACCCGCTCCCCTGGGCCGCCGCCGGCCGCTTCGAGAACGCGCACGGCCATTTCGACGTCGGCACCGGCACCGCACCCCCCTCTCCCGAAGGCTGCGGCGGCTCCGACCGCCGCGCCTGGCGGCTCGACAATGCCCCCGTCCGCTCGGCGGGCGACCTCGCCGAGCGCGTCGCGGCGGTCTGGCTGACGCCGCAGATGGACCGGCTGTTCCAGGAGAGCGCCTCCGGCCGCCGCCGCTTCCTCGACCGCCTCGTCTGGGCCCTGGAGCCGAGCCATGCCCGCGAGGTCGCCGCCTACGAGAACGCGATGGCCCAGCGCAACCGGCTGCTCTCGGAGGGGCGCCGCGACGCCTCCTGGCTCGGCGCGCTGGAGGACGCCATGGCGCGCCACGGCGTCGCCGTCGCGGCGGCGCGGCGCGGCCTCGCGGCCCGGCTCAACGCCGTGCTGGCCGAGGGCGTCACCGGCGCCTTCCCCGCCGCGCGGCTCGACCTGGTCTGCCCCCTCTGCGGCGCCCTCGGCCGCGAGCCCGCCCTCGCGGTGGAGGAGCGGCTGCGCGCCGACCTCGCCGCCGGCCGGGGGCGCGACGCGGCAGCGGGCGGCGCGGCGGTCGGCGCCCACCGCGCCGACATGATGCTCATCCACCTGCCCAAGAACCTGCCCGCGGAGCTCTGCTCGACCGGGGAGCAGAAGGCGCTGCTCGTTTCGGTGGTGCTCGCCCATGCCGCGCTGATCGCCGAGGCGCGCGGCTTCGCCCCCCTGCTGCTGCTCGACGAGGTCGCCGCGCATCTCGACGCGCCGCGGCGCGAGGCGCTGTTCGCCGCCCTCGCCGCGCTGCCCGCCCAGGCCTTCCTCACGGGCACCGATTCCGCCCTCTTCGCCCCCCTCCGCGGCCGTGCCGAGGGCTTTCGGGCGCAGCCCGGGAATCTCCTTCCGGACGCGGATTTTCCGATGCCGGAATGCGCGTGAATCCCTATATTATTCAGGCCAATCCGCCCGATCTGCAGAGGAGTCCGCCGCCGGCATGAGCGAAGCCGCGCGCGCCCAGGTCCCGCCCCCGGCCGATGCCGCCGGAGACGACTACACCAGCGCCTCCATCACCGTGCTGCGCGGCCTCGAGGCCGTGCGCAAGCGCCCCGGCATGTACATCGGCGACACCGATGACGGCTCGGGCCTGCACCACATGGCCTTCGAGATCATCGACAACGCCGTGGACGAGGCGCAGGCCGGCTTCGCCACGCGCTGCGAGGTGGTGCTGAACGGCGACGGCTCCGTCACGGTGCGCGACGACGGGCGCGGCATCCCGGTGGACATCCACCCGGAGGAGGGCGTCTCCGCCGCCGAGGTGGTGCTGACGCGCCTGCACGCGGGGGGCAAGTTCAACCAGAACAGCTACAAGGTCTCGGGCGGCCTGCACGGCGTCGGCGCCGCGGTGGTCAACGCGCTCTCCGAGTGGATGGAGGTGCGCATCTGGCGCCAGGGGCACGAGCACCTGATCCGCTTCGCGCACGGCGAGACGGTGCAGCCGCTCACCGTGGTCGGCCCCTCCGACCGTCCGACCGGGACCGAGGTCACCTTCAAGCCCTCCCCCCTCACCTTCTCGCGCACCGAGTTCGACTTCGCGGTGCTCGAGCGGAGGCTGCGCGAGCTCGCCTTCCTCAACTCCGGCCTCCGCATCACGCTCCGCGACGAGCGCCACGCGCCGCCGCAGGAGGTCGAGTTCCACTACGACGGCGGCCTCGTCGCCTTCGTCGAGTGGCTGGACAAGGGCAAGACCCCGCTCTTCCCGCAGCCGATCTCCGTCGTCTCGAAGGAGCAGGAGGGCATCCGCGTCGAGCTGGCGATGCGCTGGAACGACAGCTACCACGAGACGATGCTGTGCTTCACCAACAACATCCCGCAGCGCGACGGCGGCACGCACCTCGCGGGCTTCCGCCAGGCGCTGACGCGGGTGGTGGCGCGGTACGCGGAAGGGATCGCCAAGAGGGACAAGGTCGCGCTCACCGGCGAGGACATGCGCGAGGGGCTGACCGCGGTGCTCTCGGTCAAGGTCCCGGACCCGAAGTTCAGCAGCCAGACCAAGGACAAGCTGGTCTCCTCCGAGGTCCAGCCGGCGGTGCAGGCCGCCGTCGCCGACGCGCTCGCCCACTGGTTCGAGACGCACCCGAAGGAGGCGAAGGACGTCGTCGGCAAGATCCTCGACGCCGCCGCGGCGCGCGAGGCGGCGCGCAAGGCGCGCGAGCTCACCCGCCGCAAGGGCGTGCTCGACGTCTCCACCCTGCCCGGCAAGCTCGCCGACTGCCAGGAGCGCGACCCGGCGAAGAGCGAGCTCTTCATCGTCGAGGGCGACAGCGCGGGCGGCAGCGCCAAGCAGGGGCGCAACCGCGCCTTCCAGGCGATCCTGCCGCTCAAGGGCAAGATCCTCAACGTCGAGCGCGCGCGCTTCGACAAGATGCTGTCCTCGGCCGAGATCGGCACGCTGATCACCGCGCTCGGCACCGGCATCGGGCGCGACGAGGCGGAGAAGGGCGGCTTCGACATCAACAAGCTGCGCTACCACCGCATCATCATCATGACCGACGCGGACGTGGACGGCAGCCACATCCGCACCCTGCTGCTGACCTTCTTCTTCCGCCAGATGCCGCAGATCATCGAGCGCGGCCACCTCTACATCGCCCAGCCGCCGCTCTACCGGGCGAAGCGCGGCAACGAGGAGCGCTACCTGAAGGACGACCGGGCGCTGGAGGACTACCTGCTGGAGAAGGCGCTCGCCGGCGCGCGGCTGCGCCTCGCCGACGGCGCGGAACTCGCCGGCGAGGAGCTGCGCGCCGCGGTGGAGGCGCTGCGCCAGGCGGCGGCGCGCATCCGCCGCCTCGCCGCGGTGGTGCCGGCGGCGCTGGTCGAGCAGGCGGCGGTGGCCGGCGCGCTCACCCTCGACCCGGCCCGCGCGACCGCCGCCGCCGCGGCGCTGGTCGAGCGGCTGAACGCGCTCGCCCCGGAGAGCGAGCGCCACTGGCACGCGCTGGCGGACGCCGACGGGCTCAAGCTCTGGCGCACCGTGCGCGGCGTCACCGAGCGCCACGCCCTCGACGCCACCGCGCTGAAGAGCGCCGAGGCCCGCTGGCTCGACGAGCGGCGCGAGCGCCTGGCGCGCGAGTTCGGCGCCGGCGCCGGCTCGGCCGCGCTGGTCCTGGACGGCGCCGAGCACGCGGTGCACGGCCCGCTCGCCGCCTTCGAGCGCATCCTCCAGCAGGGCCGCAGGGGCGTCACCATCTCCCGCTTCAAGGGCCTGGGCGAGATGAACCCGGAGCAGCTCTGGAAGACCACCCTCGACCCGGAGGCGCGCGTCCTGCTCAAGGTGCGGATCGAGGACGTGGAGGACGCCGAGCAGGTCTTCTCCACCCTGATGGGCGACGTGGTGGACCCGCGGCGCGACTTCATCGTGCGCAACGCCCTCAAGGTCGCGAACCTGGACGTCTGACGGGCGCGGCGCGCCGTCGCCTCTCGACGGCGCTCGCCCGCCGTTTCAAACTCCGGCCGCGGCCCGGCGGCGCCTCCCGCCGCCGCGCGAGGACGAGGGAAAGGAGCGCGCGCGCATGCTGGAAGTGGAGAGGCCCGCCGACATGGCGGCCTATGTCGGCAAGAAGCTCGGCGTCAGCGACTGGTTCACGGTGGACCAGAGGACGATCGACCTCTTCGCCGAGGCCACCGGCGACCACCAGTGGATCCACGTGGACGTGGAGCGGGCGAAGCGCGAGATGCCGGGCGGCAAGACCATCGCGCACGGCTACCTGACGCTCTCGCTGCTGCCGCGCCTCACGCCGACGATCTACCGGATCAGGAACCGCTCGCGCGGGATCAACTACGGCTCGAACAAGGTCCGCTTCACCGCGCCGGTCCCCGCCGGCTCGCGCGTCCGCCTGCACCTGACGCTGAAGGCGTGCGAGCCGATCGAGGGCGGCCAGCGCCTGACCTTCGAGAACGTCATGGAGATCGAGGGCAGCGACCGGCCGGTGCTGGTCGCGGAGACGCTGTCGCAGGCGTACGACTGACGGCGGCGAGGGCGGGGAGCACGGGGATGGACGGGCAGACCGGCGCCACCATGACCGGCGCGGAGTTCCTGGCGCGCAGCATCGCGGCCTCGGGCCAGACGCACGTGTTCTTCGTGGACGCGGTGCTGCGGCGGACGCTGCTCGCGCTCAACGACCTCGGCGTGAACACGGTGCTGGCGCACACCGAGAAGGCCGCCGCCTACATGGCGGACGGCTACGCGCGCGTCTGCCGCCGCCCGGGCATCGTCGCGGCGCAGTCGGTCGGCGCGGCCAACCTCGCGGCCGGGCTGCAGGACGCCTACCTCGCCCGCACGCCTATCCTGGCGATGACCGGCCGGAAGGTGCCGGCGCACCAGCACCGCAACGCCTATCAGGAGGTGGCGCACGGGCCGCTCTTCGCGCCGGTCACCGCCTTCGGGGCCGACGTCGCGGAGGCGGCCGACCTGCCGCGGGTGCTGCGCCAGGCCTGGGCGGCCTCGGTCGCCGTGCCGCCGCGCCCCGTGCACCTCGACCTGTTCGGCCTGCAGGCGGAGGTGATCGAGACCGGCACCGTCGCCGCCGCGAAGCCGCTCGACCTCTCCGCCCTGCGCGCGCCCGCCTATCGCGCCGGGCCGGACCCCGCCGCGGTCCGCGCCGCCGCCGCGGCGCTGCGCGCGACGCCGCGCGTCGCCATCGTCGCCGGCGACGGCGCCGCCCTCTCCGGCTGCGGCGCGGAGCTGCTGGCGCTGGCGGAGGCGCTGGCGGCGCCGCTCGCCACCTCGCTCGGCGCGCGCGGCCTGGTGCCGACGCGCCATCCGCTCTGCATCGGCGTCGTCGGCAGCTACTCCGCCCCCCCGGCCAACCGCATCCTCGACGGCGCCGATCTCGTCCTGTTCGTCGGCGCCGACACCGGCGACATGCTGACCAACTACTGGCGCGTGCCCCGCCCCGGCACGCGCGCGATCCAGATAGACGCCGACCCGCTGGAGTTCGAGCGCAGCTACGCCACCGAGCACGCCCTGATCGGCGATCCCCGCGCCGTGCTGCGCGCCCTCGCCGAGGAGATCGGCCGCCCCGCGGCGCGCGACCGCGCCTATCTCGAGGACGCGCAGGCGCAGATCGCCGCCTGGCGCGAGACGATCGCGCCGCGCCTCGCGAGCGACGCCGCGCCGATAGACCCGGCGCGCCTCTGCGCCGAGATCACGGCGGCGCTGCCCGAGGACGGCATCCTCGTCGCCGACACCGGCTATTCCGGCATCTGGACCGGCACGCTGGTGGAGCTGAACGGCGCCGGCCAGACCTACCTGCGCGCCGCCGGCTCGCTCGGCTGGTCCTTCCCGGCCGCGCTCGGCGCCAAATGCGCGGCGCCGGGGCGCAAGGTGGTGTGCTGGAGCGGCGACGGCGCCTTCTACTACCACCTCGCCGAGCTGGAGACCGCCCGCCGCCGCGGCATCGCGGTGACGGTCGTGGTCAACAACAACTCCGGCTTCGGCCAGGGCTGGCCCAACCTGCGCCGCCTCGCCGGCAACCGCCCCGGCGCGGCGGAGACGCTGCTGCGCTTCGGCCCCACCGACTTCACCGCGGTCGCGCGCAGCTTCGGCCTGCGCGGCATCCGCGTCGAGCGGCCGGGGGAGATCGCCCCCGCGCTGCGCGAGGCCATCGCCTCCGACGAGACCGTCGTCGTGGACGTCGCCACCGACATCGAGGCGCGCGCGCCCGAGGCCTGGGCGCCGCCGGCGTGACCGACGACGCCGCCTCCCTCGCGGAGCGCATCCTCGCCGACGTGATGGCGCGCGACCCGGCCTCGGCGCGCGGCCTCGGCATCACCGTCGAGTGGGCCCGGCCCGGGCATGTGCGCCTCGCCTGCGTGGTGCGGCCGGAGATGGTCCACTCCCAGGGCGTCTGCCACGGCGCCTACCTGTTCGGCCTCGCCGACACGGCCTGCGCCTTCGCCGCGATGGCGCGCAACGAGTACGTGCTGACGCAGACCGCGCACGTCACCTTCCTGAGCCCGGCGCGCGCGGGCGAGCGCCTCGTCGCCGAGGCCGTGGAGGTCGCGCGCACCCGCCGCGGCGGCACCTATGACGTGCGCGTGAGCGGGCCGGACGGCCGGCTGGTGCTGCTGCTGCGCGGCCTGTGCCGGACGACCGGCCGCGCCATCCTGCCCGCCGCCGGGGCCGAAGGCTGACGGGCCGGCCGCCCCGATGCTAGGCTGCGCGGCGCGATGGGTGCCGCGATGGCCGATCCCGACTACCAGTCCCTCACCTTCCCCTACGCGCGCTCGCCGGACCAGGACGCGGCCGTGCCGGCGCGCCATCCGGTGGTGGTGGTCGGGGCCGGCCCGGTCGGCCTCGCCGCGGCCGTGGACCTCGCGCGCCAGGGGGTGCGCGTGCTGCTGCTCGACGAGGACGAGCGGCTCTCCGCCGGTTCGCGCGCCATCTGCTTCGCCAAGCGCACCCTCGAGATCTTCGACCGGCTCGGCTGCGGCGACCGCATGGTGGCCAAGGGCGTGGGGTGGAAGACCGGCAAGGTCTTCTTCCGCGACGCGCCGGTCTACGCCTTCGACCTGCTGCCGGAGAGCGGCCACGAGCGCCCCGCCTTCATCAACCTGCAGCAGTACTACGTCGAGGGCTACCTCCTCGACCGCGCGCGGGAGCTGCCGGACCTCGAGATCCGCTGGAGGAACCGCGTCAGCGGCATCGCCCCGGACGCGGACGGCGTGACGCTGACGGTGACGACGCCGGAGGGCGACTACCGCCTCCGCGCCGACTGGGTGGTCGCCGCCGACGGCGCGCGCAGCGGCGTCCGCGCGCTGATGGGGCTGGAGAGCAGGGGCCGCGTCTTCCGCGACCGCTTCCTGATCGCGGACGTGCGCATGTCCGCCCCCTTCCCCGCCGAGCGCCGCTTCTGGTTCGACCCGCCCTTCCACCCCGGCCAGTCGGTGCTGCTGCACCGCCAGCCGGACGACGTGTGGCGCATAGACTTCCAGCTCGGCTGGGACGCCGACCCGGAGGAGGAGCGCAAGCCGGAGCGCGTCATCCCGCGCATCCGCGCGCTGCTCGGCGAGGGCGTGGACTTCACGCTCCTCTGGGTCAGCGTCTACACCTTCGCCTGCCTGCGCATGGAGCGGTTCCGCCACGGCCGCGTGCTGTTCGCGGGCGACGCCGCGCACGGCGTCTCGCCCTTCGGCGCGCGGGGCGCCAATTCGGGCATCCAGGACGCGGAGAACCTGGCCTGGAAGCTCGCCCTGGTGCTCAAGGGCAAGGCGCCGGAGCGGCTGCTCGACAGCTACGACGCCGAGCGCGTGCCGGCGGCGGACGAGAACATCCTGAACTCCACGCGCAGCACCGACTTCATCACGCCGAAGAGCGAGGTCAGCCGCACCTTCCGCGACGCCGTGCTGCGCCTCGCCCGCGACTGCGCCTTCGCGCGCCGGCTGGTGAACAGCGGGCGGCTCTCCGTGCCCGCGACGCTCCGGGACTCGCCGCTCAACACGCCGGACGAGGAGCCCTTCGCCGGCGCGATGGTGCCGGGCGCGCCGGTCGCCGACGCGCCGGTCGGCGTCGGCGGGCGGCCCTCCTGGTTCCTGCGGCACATCGGCGACGCCTTCGTCCTGCTCCACTTCCTCGGCCCCGACGACCCGCCGCCCGAGGCGCTGCGCGTCCTCGCCGCGGAGAGCGACGTCCCCCTCCGCCCGCTGGTGGTCGCGCCGGCCGGGAGCGGCCCGGCGGCGCCCCCGGGCATCGCCGCGGTCGAGGACACGGAGGGCCTGCTCGCGGCGCGCCTCGACGCCCGGCCGGGCACCACCTATCTCCTGCGTCCGGACCAGCACGTCTGCGCGCGCTGGCGCCGCCTGGACCCGCCCCGGGTCCGCGCCGCCCTCGCGCGCGCCACGGGCCATGCGTGAGGACCGCGCCGCGATGGCGACGCTGAACACCGAGCCCAACATCGCCGACGCCGACGCCTTCTACGAGGCGCTGATCGAGATGCACCGCGACCTGACGCCGGAGCAGAGCGCGGCGGCGAACGCGGCGCTGATCCTGCTGCTCGCCAACCAGGTCGGCGACCTCGAGGTGCTGCGCCAGGCGATGGCGAAGGCGCGGGCGACCGTCGCCGCCGACTGATCCGCAGGGAAGGGAACCGCCATGCCGGGCTTCGCCAGCACCAACGACCTCGCCGACAAGACCGTCTCCTTCGACGAGCTCGGCCCCGGCCTCTACGGCTACACCGCGGAGGGCGACCCGAATTCCGGCGTCGTGGTCGGCGACGAGTCCGTCCTGGTGGTGGACGCGCAGGCGACCCCGGCCCTCGCGGAGCAGGTCATCGCCCGCATCCGCGCCGTCACCGACAAGCCGATCCGCCACCTCGTGCTGACGCACTACCACGCGGTGCGCGTGCTCGGCGCCTCCGCCTATGCGGGGGCCGAGATCATCGCCTCCGACGTGACGCGGGAGCTGATCGCCGAGCGCGGCCGGCAGGACATGGACAGCGAGATCGGCCGCTTCCCGCGCCTGTTCCGCGGCAGGGAGGGCATCCCGGGCCTCACCTGGCCGCACCTGACCTTCCACCGGCGCATGACGCTCTGGATGGGCCGGCGCGAGGTGCAGATCATCCACATCGGCCGCAGCCACACCGCCGGCGACACCGTGGTGTGGCTGCCGCAGGACCGCGTCCTCTTCGCCGGCGACACGGTGGAGTACGGCGCGACACCGTACTGCGGCGACGCGCACTTCGCCGACTGGCCGACCACCCTCGCCGCCGTGCAGGCGCTGGGCGCGGAGCGCATGGTGCCGGGTCGCGGCCGCAGCCTGATGAGCCGCGCGGAGGTGGAGGAGGCCATCGCCGGCACCGCCGCCTTCACCTCCGACCTGTTCGCGATCGTCAGGCGCGGCGTCGCCCGCGGCGCCCCGCTCAAGGAGGTCTACGACGAGGCGATGGCCGCGCTGCGCCCGAGATACGGGTCGTGGGTGATCTTCGAGCACAGCATGCCGTTCAACGTCAGCCGCGCCTACGACGAGGCGAAGGGCCTCGACCGCCCGCGCATCTGGACCGCCGAGCGCGACCTCGAGATGTGGCGCGCGCTGGAGCGCGGCGAGGCCGCGAACCCGGCGGAGGCGGGATAGGAGGCAGGTGTCGCCATGAACGTCATCGGCCAGGCCCAGCCGGCGCGCACCGGCACCGCGGAGCCGGGCTACATGTCCGGCTTCGGCAACAGCTTCGAGAGCGAGGCGCTGCCCGGCGCGCTCCCCGTCGGCCGCAACTCGCCGCAGCGATGCGCCTACGGGCTCTACGCGGAGCAGCTCAGCGGCTCGCCCTTCACCGCGCCGCGCGCGGCGAACGAGCGCTCGTGGCTCTACCGCATCCGCCCGACCGTGCGCCACATCGGACGCTTCGCCAGGAGCGACGCGGCGCCGCTCTGGCGCACCGCGCCGTGCGCCGAGGCCGAGCTGCCGATCCAGCCGCTGCGCTGGGGGCCGGTCCCGATCCCGGAGGAGAGGCTCTCCTTCCTCGAGGGCATGCGCACCGTCACCACCGCCGGCGACGCCGCCGCGCAGGAGGGCATGGCCGCGCACGTCTACCTCGCCACGCGCTCGATGGAGGACGAGTACTTCTGGAACGCCGACGGCGAGATGCTGATCGTGCCGCAGCAGGGCCGGCTGCGCCTGCGCACCGAGTTCGGCGTCATCGACATCGCCCCGGGCGAGATCGCCGTCATCCCCCGCGGCGTGAAGTTCTGCGCCGAGCTGCGCGGCGAGCCCGCGCGCGGCTACGTCTGCGAGAACTACGGCGGCACCTTCACCCTGCCGGAGCGCGGGCCGATCGGCGCCAACTGCCTCGCCAACCAGCGCGACTTCCTCACCCCCGTCGCCGCCTACGAGGACAGGGAGGCGCCCTCGAGGCTGCTGGTGAAGTGGGGCGGCGCCCTGTGGGCCTGCGAGATCGGCCACTCGCCGCTCGACGTCGTCGCCTGGCACGGCAACTACGCGCCCTACAAGTACGAACTGCGCCGCTACTCGCCGGTCGGCCCGATCCTGTTCGACCACGCCGACCCGTCCATCTTCACGGTGCTCACCTCCCCCTCGGGCACGCCCGGCACCGCGAACATAGACTTCGTGATCTTCCCGGAGCGCTGGATGGTGGCGGAGGACACCTTCCGCCCGCCCTGGTACCACATGAACATCATGAGCGAGTTCATGGGCCTGATCTACGGCCAGTACGACGCCAAGCCGCAGGGCTTCGTCCCCGGCGGCTTCTCGCTGCACAACTGCATGCTGCCGCACGGCCCCGACGCCGAGGCCTTCGAGGCCGCGAGCGCCGCCGAGCTCCGGCCGCACAAGCTGGCCAACACCCTCGCCTTCATGTTCGAGACGCGGCTGCCGCAGCGCGTCACCCGCTACGCCGCGGAGCTCGAGACGCTGCAGCGCGACTACCTGGACTGCTGGAAGGGCCTGAGGAAGCGCTTCGACCCGACGAAGCCGTAGGACCTCCGGGAACGCCGGGGGCGGCGCCGCTTTCCCCGCGCGGCGTCGCCCCCGGCCGAACGTCGGCGCGAGCCGTCCGCGCCGCGCAGCTCAGCCCGCGTCGCGGTCCGGTCTCGGCGCCGGCGCCGTCTCCGCGGCCTCCACGGCCGCGTCCTGCGCCTCCGCCTCGGCCGAGAACTCGAGCACCAGCGTGAACCCCACCGCGAGCAGCACCGGTCCGAGGAACAGCCCGAGGAAGCCGAAGGCGAACACGCCGCCGAGCGCCCCGAGCAGGGTCAGCAGCAGCGGCAGGTCGGCGCCGCGGCTGATCAGCAGCGGCCGGATCACGTTGTCCACCGAGGAGATGCCGAAGGCGCCGTAGAGCGCCATGAAGATCCCCCAGCCGATCCGGTCCTCGACGAACAGCCAGATCGCCGCCGGGATCCAGACCAGCGGCGCGCCGACCGGGAAGATCGAGAGCGCCCCCGCCACCACGCCGAGCAGCACCGGCTGCGGCACGCCGGCGAGCCAGAGGCCGAGCGCGGTCAGGATCCCCTGCGCCACCGCCGTCCCGATCAGCCCGTAGACGACGCCGCGGGTGACGTTTCCGGTCAGGACCAGCAGCCGCTGCGCCCGCGCCCCGCCCACGCGCCCGATCATCCGCGACGCCCGTTGCGCCATCGCCTCGCCGTCGCGGTAGAAGAAGAAGGCGAGCAGGATCGCGAGCAGCAGCTCCGCCACCCCGGACAGCACGGCGAGCAGCACCGTGAGCACGGCCGAGGCGATGGTCCCCGCATAGGGCCTCAGCAGGTTCGCCAGCCCCGACAGGTCGAAGGCGAATCCTGCCATCCAGTCGCGGAGGAAGTCGCCCACATAGGGCAGGCCGGCAAGCCACGCGCCGAGGCCGGGCATCCCGGCCGTCAGCAGCGCCTCGACCTGGGCGCGCAGCGCCTCCACCTCCTCGCGGCTGGTCGGCGCGGCGAAGACGATCGGCAGGCCGACCAGCAGCATCTCCGCCGTCACCATCACCCCGGCCGCGAAGCCGGGCGAGAGGCGCGCCCGGTCGCGGAGGAACCGGTAGGCCGGCCAAGTGGAGAAGGCGAGGATCGCCGCCCAGAGCAGCGCGGAGAGGAAGGGCCACAGCACCAGCAGGCAGCCGACGCCGAGCGCGAGCAGCGCCAGCAGGCCGATCAGGCGGGCGGGGCGGAGCGACTCCACCTCGGAGGACGGGTGCATTCGGCCGGATCTCCTGCGCCGCTTCCGGCCGCTCCGCGACGCCGCGCGCGTCGCGGCGGAGCGGGATCGGCGGCGCGGGCGCGATTCGCCGCGCAGCTTGCCAAACCGCGGCCGATCGCGCACCGGGCCGCCCCGCGACGCTGGCGCGCAGGCCGCGCCGGGGCTAGCGTGCGCCCGCCCCCGCGCCGCGCGCGGAACGAGGGAGGATCGCCGGGCATGCCGCGCTTCGCCGCCAATCTCTCCATGATGTTCACCGAGGCGCCGTTCCTCGACCGCTTCGCCCTGGCCGCCAGGGCCGGCTTCAAGGCGGTGGAGTTCCTCTTCCCCTACGAGCATCCGGCGGCCGAGATCGCGAAGCGCCTCGCCGACAACGGACTGCGGCAGGTGCTGTTCAACCTCCCGCCCGGCGACTGGGCCAGGGGCGAGCGCGGCCTCGCCGCCCTGCCCGACCGCCGGGGCGAATTCCGCGAGGCGCTGGCCAGGGCGCTCGACTACGCCGCCGCCCTCTCCTGCCCGCGGCTGCACGTGATGGCGGGGCTGAGGCCGGAAGGCGTGCCCCACGACACCCTGCTCGCCACCTTCGCGGCCAATCTCGACCGGGCGGCGGAGGAATGCGCCAAGGCGGGCGTCAAGCCGGTGATCGAGCCGATCAACCACCGCGACATCCCGGGCTACTTCCTCAACACCACCGACCAGGCGGCGGCGATCATCCGCGCCCTCGGCCCGGAGCGGATCGGGATGCAGTTCGACCTCTACCACTGCCAGGTCACCGAGGGCGATCTCGTCAGGCGCGTCGAGAGGCACCTGCCGCTGATCGCGCACATGCAGGTCGCCGACACCCCGGGCCGCAACGAGCCCGGCACCGGCGAGGTCAACTGGCCCTTCGTGTTCCGCCGCATTGACGAACTCGGCTACCGCGGCTGGATCGGCTGCGAGTACCGCCCGGCGGGCGAGACCACGGCCGGCCTCGGCTGGTTCGCGCCCTACCGGAACGAGACCTGATCCGCGACAGGGAACCCCGCACGCCATGAAGATCGGATTCATCGGCCTCGGCATCATGGGCAAGCCGATGGCGCTGCACCTGAGGAACGCCGGCCACGCGCTGTTCGTGCCCGAGCGCCGGAGCCTCACCGACGAGATCCGCGCCGCCGCCACCGTCCTGCCCGACGCCACCGCCATCGCGCGCGAGGCCGAGGCGATCATCCTCATGGTCCCCGACACGCCCGACGTGGAGGCCGTGCTGTTCGGCCCGGGCGGCGTCGAGGCCGGGCTCTCGCCCGGCAAGCTGGTGATCGACATGTCCTCGATCAGCCCGACGGCGACCAGGGAATTCGCCAGGCGCATCAACGCCAGGGGCTGCGACTACCTCGACGCCCCCGTCTCCGGCGGCGAGGTCGGCGCGAAGCAGGCCACGCTCACCATCATGGTCGGCGGGCCGCCGCGCGCCTTCGAGCGCGCGAAGCCGCTGTTCGAGGCGATGGGCAAGAACATCACCCTGGTCGGCGAGGAGAACGGCGCCGGCCAGACCTGCAAGGTCGCCAACCAGATCGTCGTCGCCCTCACCATCGAGGCGGTGGCGGAGGCGCTGACCTTCGCCGCCAAGGCCGGCGCCGACCCGGCCAAGGTGCGCCAGGCGCTGATGGGGGGCCTCGCCACCTCCCGCATCCTCGAGCTGCACGGGGAGCGGATGATCAAGCGCAGCTTCGCGCCCGGCTTCCGCATCCGCCTGCACCAGAAGGATCTCAACCTGGCGTTGTCGGCCGCGCGCGACCTCGGCGTGGCGCTCCCCAACACCGCCTCGACGCAGCAGCTCTTCTCGGCCGTCGCGGCGGCGGGCGGCGCCGACCTCGACCACTCCGGCCTGGTCCGGGCGCTGGAGATCCTGGCGAACCACAAGGTGGCGCCCGACCCGGCCTGAGCTGGGAAGGGCGGCCGCCCCCGGCCCGCGCTCCCCGACATTGCCCGTTGCACGCCACGGGCGAAGGCAGCAAATTCGGCTCGCGTGATTCGCGGCGAGAGTCCGTCTCGGATCGCCGGGTTGTATCTGAATTTGATCACCTGCAGGGGGTTGCATGCGGTTCGCGGATATCGGGCAGCAGTTGCGGGCCTACCGTCTGGAGTCCGGGCTGCGTGCCGAGGAGATCGCGGCCCGCCTCGGCGTCTCGCGGGCCGCCCTGTATCGCTACGAGAAGGGCGAGGTCATCAAGCTCGACACCATCCGGCGCCTCGCGGAGCTGCTGAAGATCTCGCCGCTGTCCCTGCTCGGCATCGGCGTGGACTACTTCACCCGCCCCGCCGCCTTCCAGGAGCGCCTCCGCCAGATCGAGGAGGCGGCCGACCAGATCCTGATCCTCGGCGGCGCCCTGGTCTATCAGGTCAGCACCGACGCCTTCGACGGCGCGCTGGCCGAGGCCATGGCCGAGGCCGCGGACATGCTGGGCGGCGCCGAGCGCGCGGCGGCGCGGGCCGCGGCGGACCAGGCGATGGGCCAGCTTGCCAGCCGCAAGCGGCTGCACCAGCAGCGCCGCCCGACCATCATCGGCATCCTCGCCGAGGGCGCGCTGCGGCGCATGCTGGCGGAGGGCATCGCCCCCGGCCTCGCCGTCTCCGACCGCACGCGGCAGCGCTGCCGCGACGCGGCGCGGTCCGAGGCCATGGCGATCGCGGAGCTGATGGAGACGGTGCCGATCGGGGTCCAGCTCGGCCTGTTCCCGGGCCCCGATCCGGTCGGCGGCTTCCAGGTGCTGCGCGGGCGCGAGCGGGCGCACGTGGTCGGCAACCCCTTCGCCCCGGACGCCTCGCCCACCGCGGCGATCGGCGTCGCCATGGTCACCTCGGCGGAGGAGGCGGTGTCGGTCCATCAGCGCGTGGCCGAGAACGCCTGGCGCGAGGCCCTGAAGGGCGCCGCCGCCGCCGAGCGGGTGCGGGCGCTGCTGCGGGAGACGGCCGCCGCCTAGCGGCCTGTCGGATTCCCGAGCGGCCTGAAACCGGTGATGCATGGGCGGCATGGCGCGGCTCATCCCGTGCGGCCGCGACCGGGCCTTGCTGCTGCCGCTCGTGGTGGTGGCGGCGGTGGGGCGGATGCCGGCCGGCACCGTCGCGGTGGGGCCGATCCCCGGCGGCGGGGCGCAGGACCGCCCGCGGCGGCCGCTGGCGCTGCCGATCTCCCGCCGCGCCAGCGGCATCTTCTCCTCGCGCCGGATCGAGCGGGCGACGCGCCCGACCTCGGCGTGCGCTGCGTGGCGGCGAACCCGCTCCCCGACCACGACACCCTCGCCGCCTTCACCCGCTTCCGCCTCCGCGGCCCTACCGACGCCGCCGCCGCGTGGCCCCGATCATGCCGGGCCGACGCCTGCAGCAGGCGACGCCGCCGGCGGGCAGGCTTGATGCCGCCTCCCCCCGGATCGTCATGTGCATTTCGCATGGCGGCCCGTCCGATTTCCGGAATCGCGCATGGCGCGAATCCGTTAGCATGCGAATTGTCCGACCGACTTCGTCGGACGGGGTCGTTCAGGGCGATGCCCGCCGAGGGCAGCGCCATGAACCCCTTCGTCTCCCAGACGTGAAGCCTCCCTGTTTACTCGCCCGCCAATCCCATGGGTTGGCGGGCTTCTTCTTTCGTGCCCATGGCCCCGCGGCATATGGTGGGCGCCAACGGGCCCGCTGCTCTGCCGCCGGGGCGTGCCCCCGCGAGACGGGGTGCCGATCGCAAGGGGCGGGGAGGGGCCGCGCTGCTCCCGTCCGTGCTCACGCGAGCGGCACTCGGCCCTGCGCCGCCCCCGCAATCACCTTCCCGCGAATGACCGCATGCCACTGCGCCGGCCGGCGTCGGTCGTGTCCGTCGTGTCGGCCGACACGCGCGCCCGCCGCGCGGGCTGCGCCGGCCGTGTGCCCTGCGGGTCCTTCCCTGCCCCGCGCTGTCCTGCGGTACCGCGCGACACCGGGCGGGCGACCAGGACACAGCCTTGGGTGCGATGCCGGTCCCGTCGGCGGAGGGACCGGTCAGGCACGAGCATCACGCCGGAATCGTCAGCTTCGCCGAGGCGGAGGCCAGGGCCGCCCAGCGACACATCGAGCGGGAGACGGAACGCGCTGAGCGTGATGGCGACGACGGACGGCGACCGGATCGAGTTCGCCCTCGCCCGATCTGGCGCGGGCGGACGCGACACGGCGCGGTCCGCCCCCCTGGGGGCGCGTCCGCGGACACGCCCTGTCCGGTCCGGCCGCGTGTCCGGCCGGGCCTGGCCGGTGGAAGCAGGCAGCGCGGCGGACGATGCCGGCCGGGGCAGCGGGGTGCCCCTGCCACCGCCCCCCGTTGCCCCGTGCGCTGTGCGTCAGGACATGTCCGGTGGGTCCCTGAACTGTGCGGATTTGCGGATTTCCAACTTGCGGCCCAGGGCCTGCCCTTACGAGCGCGCCGGAACGCTCAGAGCGAGCCGCCGCAGGCGACGAGCAGCGCGATGGCGCAGGCCGGCTCGCGCCAACCGGACGCCGGACAGGGCAAGGACGAGTGCGCGGCGGCCTCGCCCCGCCCGCGGGGCTGGAGCGCATGCCGCGCGTCAGCCCCGATCCGACGCGAGGAGAAGATGCCGCTGGCGCGGCGGGAGATCGGCAGCGCCAGCGGCCGCCGCGGGCGGTCCTGCGCCCCGCCGCGGGGATCGGCCCCACCGCGACGGTGCCGGCCGGCATCCGCCCCACCGCCGCCACCACCACGAGCGGCAGCAGCAAGGCCCGGTCGCGGCCGCACGGGATGAGCCGCGCCATGCCGCCCATGCATCACCGGTTTCAGGCCGCTCGGGAATCCGACAGGCCGCCAGAGCCGTTTTCGCTCGGCCGTGCCCGCGGCAACGGCTCCCGCGCGTCCCGATCCACGCTCCCGGCCGTTTCCAGCCGTCCGCGATCGGCCCTAGCTCCCAAAGGCGGCCAGCTCCGCCACGAGGAAATCGCGGAACACGGCCACCCGCTTGGAGTGGCGCATCTCCTCGGGGTAGACGAAGTAGGCCTCGATCCGCGGCGCCTTGAGGTCCGGCAGCACCTGGATGAGATCGTCGAGCTCCGGGCCCATGTAGTCGGGCAGCGCGGCGAGCCCCAGGCCGCTCCGCACCGCCAGCAGCATCGCCGGCAGCGAGTTCACCTCGACCGCTCCGCGCCGCGGCGTCCCGGGGCGGCGGCCCGTCTCGGAGAGCCAGTTCACGCTCTCGATGGGCGGGCGGTAGTCGCCGTAGATGATCAGGCGGTGCGCGTCGAGATCCTCGGCCCGCTGCGGGATGCCCGCCCTCTTGAGATACTCGGCGGAGCCGCAGACCTTGTAGCCGAAGGTCGCGACGTGGCGCTGGATCAGATCCGGCTGGCGCGGCGGATGCATGCGGATCGCCACGTCCGCCTCGCGCATGGCGAGGTCGAGGTCGGCGTCGTCGAGCAGCAGCGTCAGCGTCACCTCCGGGTACATGTCGAGGAAGCGCTTCAGCCGCGGGGCGAGCCAGGTGGCGCCGAAGCCCGTGGTGGTGGTGACCTTGAGGCGCCCCGCCGGACGCTCGCGGCTCTCGGTGAGCAGCGCCTCGGTCATGGCGAGCTTGGCGAACACCTCGCGCACGGTGCGATAGAGGTTCTCGCCCGCCTCGGTCAGGATCAGGCCGCGGGCGTGGCGGTGGAAGAGCGGGACCTGCAGCGCCTCCTCGAGCGCCTGGATCTGGCGCGAGACGGCGGACTGGCTGAGGTTCAGCGTCTCGCCCGCATGCGTGAAGCTGCCGGCCTCGGCGACGGCGTGGAAGACGCGCAGCTTGTCCCAGTCGAGCGGCATCCCGGCCCCATTCCCCTCGGATCACTCGGCGGCGCAGGAGGCCGAGGCCGGCGCGTCGGCCGGCCGGTGGGCGAGCCACTTCTCGGCCTCCAGCGCGGCCATGCAGCCGGTGCCGGCGGCGGTGACGGCCTGGCGGAAGACCTTGTCCTGCACGTCCCCGGCGGCGAAGACGCCCTCGACGCTGGTGCGCGTCGAGCCGGGGGTGGTGCGGATGTAGCCCTCCGCGTCCATGTCGAGCTGGCCCCTGAACAGCGCCGTCGCCGGGTCGTGGCCGATGGCGACGAACACGCCGTCCACGGCGAGTTCGCTCGCCTCGCCCGTCTTGACGTTGCGCAGCGCGAGGCCGCGCACGGCGCGGATCTTGCCCTCCGAGGCCAGGACGCGCTCGGCCACCGTGTCCCAGAGGACGCGGATGTTCTCCCGCGCGAACAGGCGCTGCTGCAGGATCTTCTCCGCCCGCAGCGCGTCGCGGCGGTGGATCAGGGTGACGCCCTTCGCGAGGTTGGCGAGGTAGAGCGCCTCCTCGACCGCGGTGTTGCCGCCGCCGATCACGGCGACCTCCTTGCCGCGGAAGAAGAAGCCGTCGCAGGTGGCGCAGGCGGAGACGCCGAAGCCGGACAATTCCTTCTCGCCCGGGATGCCGAGCCAGCGCGCCTGGGCGCCGGTGGCGATGACCAGCGCGTCGCCCTCGTAAAGCGCGCCCGAATCCCCCTCGCAGCGGAAGGGCCGGCGCGAGAGGTCCGCCCTGACGATCACGTCCTGCGCGATCGTGGCGCCGACATGCTCGGCCTGGGCCTGCATCTGCTCCATCAGCCAGGGCCCCTGGATGGGCTGGGCGAAGCCCGGGTAGTTCTCGACGTCCGTGGTGAGGGTGAGTTGCCCGCCGGGCTGCAGCCCGGCGACGACGAGCGGACCGAGCCCGGCGCGCGCGCCGTAGATCGCCGCCGTGTAGCCGGCCGGGCCGGCGCCGAGGATCAGCAGGCGCGTGCGGTGCAGGACGGGGGCGGCGGCACTCTGGGACAAGGGGGGGACCTCGGGGGTGCTGGCGGGTCTGTCTCGGTCGGTCGGCCGAAGGGCCGCCGGAGCATATCGGCCGGCGCACCGATTCCCACAACCCGGAGGGCTCGATGGCGCGGCCTTGAACCCGCGGCGGCCAGCAAGGATATTGCGTCCGACCCGTCCCGCCGAGCAACGAATGAGACATCCTCCCCCGCACCACGCTCCGCCCTCCGCCGAGCCGCCCCTCGCGCTGGACGAGGCGGACCGGCGCATCCTCGCCGAACTCCAGGCCGAGGGGCGGATGACCAATGTCGAGCTGGCGCGCCGGGTGGGGCTCTCGGCGCCGCCCTGCCTGCGCCGGGTGCGGCGGCTGGAGGAGGCGGGGGTGATCCGCGGCTACCACGCCGACCTGGATCCGGCGGCGCTGGGCTGGGACGTCACCTTCTTCGCCCTGGTCGGCCTCGAGAGCCAGAAGGAGAGCGTGCTGCGCGCGTTCGAGGCGATGGTGGCGGAGTGGCCGGAGGTGCGGGAGTGCCACATGATCCGCGGCGGCGGCGACTTCCTGCTGCGCCTGGTGGCGCGTGACACGGCGCACGAGAACGCGCTGACGGCACGGCTGACCGGCGCGGCGATGGTCAGCCGCGTGCAGACCCTGCAGACGATCCGCACCAGCAAGGACCTGACGGGGGTGCCGGTGGAGGGGTAGGCGCCGGCGGGCCCGGGGCTGACGCATCCCGGTCGGCGCGCCGGAGGGCGCGGCGCCATCGCCGTCGCGGAGCGCGAGGATCCGGCCCGGGTGGCCGCCCCGCCGGCCGCGACCGGGGAGCCCGGCGGCGGGCGGCGAACGACCGCCCGCGCCGGCATCGCGCCCCGACGGCGGACGGAGCGGAATCAGGCGTCCCTGCCGGGCGCCGGCATGCGCCCGTGGTCGTGGCGATGATGCAGATCGGGGTAGTGGGGGTGCCGGTGCACGAGGGGCTCATGCCGGTGCCAGTGGGTGTGCGGCTCCCCCGGCGGCGCCTCCGGGCCGTGCTCGTGCCGATGGTGTTCGTCGTGACGGTGCCGGTGCTCGTGTTCCAGCGCCTCGTGGACATGCTCGTGGTCGTGCCGCTCCGACAGGTGCAGCCACAGCCCCACGCCCATCAGGCAGCCCGCGGCCAGCAGCTTCGCCGAGACCGGCTCGCCCAGCAGGGCGACGGCCAGCACCGCCCCCACGAACGGCGCCAGCGAGAAGTACGCCCCGGTGCGCGCGGCGCCGAGATGGCGCAGGCCCAGCACGTAGAGGGCGAGGCTCGCGCCGTAGCCCAGGAAGCCGACGATTCCCGCGGCCAGGACGGCGCCGCCGGAGGGGAGGTCCGCGCCGCTCGCCAGGGCCAGGACCAGGTTGACCGTTCCCGCGACGAGCCCCTTCAGCATGGCGATCTGCACGGGATCGGCCGAGGACAGCCTGCGCGTCAGGTTGTTGTCGATCCCCCAGCACAGGCAGGCCCCGGCGATCAGGGCGGCGCCCCCGTCGAGGGACGCCCGCCCCTGCCAGGACAGCAGCGCGGCGCCTGCCAGGATCGCGAAGGCGCCGACCAGCAGGCGGCGGTCCACGTTCTCGCGGAACGCCAGCCAGGCGATGCCCATCGTCGCCAGGCCCTCGAGGTTGAGCAGGAGCGACGCGCTCGCCGCCTCGGTGCGGGCGAGGCCGAGCATCAGCAGCAGCGGCCCCCCGACGCCGCCCGTCAGGATCACCAGGCCGAGCCAGGGCGCGTCCGGGCGGCGCAAGGGCGCCTCGACCGCCGGAAGCCGCAGGGCCGCCCGCGACAGGTGGACGGCCGCCAGGCCGCTCCCGGCGCCGAGATAGAGCAGCCCGGCCATCAGCCAGGGGTCCACCGCGCCGAGCAGCAGCTTGGCGAAGGGCGTGCTGGCCCCGAACAGGACGGCGGACAGCAGGGCGAGGGCGACGCCGGCACGATTCATGGCGCGACCCTATCCCACCCGGACCCGCGTGTCCGCGAGGGGCCGAGGCGGGCCCAGCCGGCCACGACCGCGCCGGCGCCCGCCGGACCGCGGACGGTCCGCCCCGGCCATGCGCTGCTCCGCCGGCGGAGGAGGCGCGGGAAGGCTCCCGCGCGCCTCCACGACGCGCCGGTGACGGCCATGGCGGGGCTCGCGCGCCCGGCACCGGGGCGGCGCGCGCTGCGGCGAAGGGGACGCCGCCGCTCCCGCCGCGCCGCCGCACCGGGCGGAGGGCGCGCCGGCCCGGTCCGTGCCAGTCTGCGGGCATGAGCGAAGCACCCGCACCCGCCACCGCCGAGGACGCCATCGCCGCCCGCGTCGCCGCCCTCCCCTGGGCGCGCCTGGCGGAGGAGCTGGACGCGCAGGGCGTCGCCCCGCTCGGCCCGCTGCTGACGCCGGAGGAATGCGCCGCCCTGGTCGCGCTCTACGCGGAGGAATCGCGCTTCCGCAGCCGCGTCGTCATGGCGCGGCACGGCTTCGGGCGCGGGGAATACCGGTATTTCGCCAACCCCCTCCCGCCGCTGGTCGCCGCGCTGCGGCGCGCGCTCTACGCCCCGCTCGCGCCGATCGCGTCGCGCTGGGAGGAGACGGCGTATCCGCCGACGCTCGATGCCTTCGCCGCGCGCTGCCACGCGGCCGGACAGAGGCGGCCGACGCCGCTGCTGCTGCGCTACGGGCCGGGCGACCACAACTGCCTGCACCAGGACCTCTACGGCGCGGTCGCCTTCCCGCTGCAGGCGGTGGTGCTGCTCGGCGCGCCGGGGCGCGACTTCACCGGCGGCGAGTTCGTGCTCGCCGAGCAGCGCCCGCGCATGCAGTCGCGCGTCGAGGTGGTGCCGCTCGCGCAGGGCGAGGCGGCGGTGTTCGCGGTGCACCGCCGGCCGGTGCGGGGGACGCGCGGCACCTACCGGGTGACGATGCGCCACGGCGTCAGCCGCGTGCGCTCGGGCACGCGCTTCACGCTCGGGGTGATCTTCCACGACGCGGCGTGAGGCGGCGCGGGCGCCTACGCCGCCGCCACGCCCCGTCCCGGCACCTTGCGGCGGAAGGCGAGCGCCTCCGCCACATGCACGCGGCGCACCCTCTCCGAGCCGGCGAGGTCGGCGATGGTGCGCGCCACGCGCATCGTCCGCACGTGCCCGCGCGTCGAGAGGCCGAGCCTCGCCACCGCCGTCTCCAGCAGGCGGTCCGCCTCGGCGTCGAGCGTCGGGTGCAGGTGGCGCGCCTCCGCCTCCGCGTTGCAGGACGGGCCGTCCGGGCCGTGGCGCGCGCGCTGGCGCCCGCGCGCCGCCTGCACGCGCGCCGCGACCGCGGCCGAGGACTCGCCCGCCGGCGCGCGCGCCAGCTCGCCGGGGGCGAGCGGCATCACCTCGATCGTCAGGTCCATGCGGTCGAGCAGCGGACCCGAGAGGCGCATCTGGTAGTCCTCGCCGCAGCGCGGCGCGCGGCCGCATTCGCGGGAGGCGTCGCCGAGATGGCCGCAGCGGCAGGGATTCATCGCCGCGACGCACTGGAACCGCGCCGGATAGGTGACATGCGCGTGGACCCGGCTGATGGTGGTGCGCCCGGTCTCCATCGGCTGGCGCAGCGCCTCCAGCGCGGGGCGCGGGAATTCGGGCCACTCGTCGAGGAACAGCACGCCGCGGTGGGCGAGGCTGATCTCGCCGGGCCGGCCGCGGCTGCCGCCGCCGACCAGCGCCGCCATGGAGGCCGAATGGTGCGGCTCGCGATAGGGCGGGCGCGTGACCAGCCGCCCGTCCTCCAGCATGCCGGCGACGGAGTGGATCATGCTCACTTCCAGCGCCTCGGCCGGCGTGAGGTCCGGCAGCAGCCCCGGCAGCCGCGCGGCGAGCATGGACTTGCCCGCGCCTGGCGGGCCGACCATCAGCAGGTTGTGGCCGCCCGCCGCGGCGATCTCCAGCGCGCGCTTCGCGCTCTCCTGTCCCTTGACCTCGGAGAGGCAGGGGCCGGCGCGCGCGCCGCCGGCGGCGAGCGGCGGCGGCGAGGGCGGCGAGAGCACCTGCGCGCCGCGGAAATGGTTCAGCAGCGCCGGCAGGTCCGGCGCGGCGAGCACCTCCACCTGCCCGGCCCAGGCCGCCTCGCCGCCCTGCGCGGCGGGGCAGATCAGCCCGAGCTCGCGCGCCGAGGCGGCGAGCGCGGCGGGCAGCACGCCGGCCACCGCGTGGATCGAGCCGTCGAGCGCGAGTTCGCCGAGCGCGGCGTAGCCCGCCATCTCCTCGCGCGGCAGCAGGTCCATCGCGGCGAGGACGGCGAGCGCGATCGGCAGGTCGAAATGCGAGCCCTCCTTGGCGATGTCGGCCGGGGCGAGGTTCACCAGCAGGCGCCTGGGCGGCAGGGCGAGGCCGAGCGCGGTGAGCGCGGCGCGCACGCGCTCCCTGCTTTCCGCCACCGCCTTGTCGGGCAGGCCGACGACGAGGAAGGCGGGCAGGCCGGGGGCGAGCTGGACCTGGACCTCGACGGGGACGGCCTCGATGCCGAAAAAGGCGAAGGTGGCGACGCGCGCGATGGTCGTCATGGCGCGCCGGAGCGTGGCGCGCGGCGCGGGACGGCGGAATCCGGCGCGCGGCGCCTTGACGGCGAATTCACGCCGTCCCGGCCGGATCCCCGATCCGGAACGCGTCGGCGATCCGGCGCACCGCGCCGTCGGCGGCGACGAGCATCACGTCGAACCGCATCCCCGCCGCGCCGTGGCCCGGATTCGCCGCCAGCCACGCCTCCGCCGCCGCCATCAGCCGCGCGCGCTGGCGCGGCGCGAGCGCCGCCGCGGCCTCCGCCAGCCGCGGCCGCGCCTTCACCTCGACGAAGGCGAGCAGCCCGTCGCGCTCGGCGATCAGGTCGAGCTCGCCCGCCCCCGTGCGCACGCGGCGGGCGAGGATGGTCCAGCCCTCGCGCGCCAGCGCCGCGGCGGCGCGGGATTCGGCGGCGCGGCCGCGGGCCTCGGCGGCCTCGCGCGCCGCCCTGGCGTCGTGGCGCGGCATCGCGTTAGGGATGCCAGATCGGTCCGGAGAACGCCATGCGCCGTCGCGCCGTGACGATCCTGCTCGCTGCGCTCCTCCTCGTCCTCCCGGCGGTCCCGCGCGCGGAGCCGGTCCTCGCCCGGCGCCACATGGTCGCCGCCGCGCATCCGCTCGCCGCCGAGGCCGGGCGCGCCGTGCTGCGCGAGGGCGGCAACGCCATGGATGCGGCGGTCGCGGTGCAGATGGTCCTCACCCTCGTCGAGCCGCAGTCGAGCGGCATCGGCGGCGGCGCGCTGCTGCTGTTCTGGGACGGCGAGGCGCGCGCCCTGCACGCCTGGGACGGGCGCGAGACCGCGCCGGCCGCCGCCGCGCCGACGCTGTTCCTGCGCCCGGACGGCACGCCGATGGGCTTCCACGAGGCGGCGGTGGGGGGCCGCGCGGTCGGCGTGCCGGGGACGGTGGCGATGCTCGAGGCGGCGCATCGCGCGCATGGCCGCCTGCCCTGGGCGCGCCTCGTGGAGCCCGCCATCGCGCTGGCCGAGCGCGGCTTCCCGGTGTCCCGCCGCCTCGCCGCGGCGATCGCCGGGGAGGCCGGGCGCCTCGCCGGCGACCCCGAGGCGCGCGCGCTGTTCCTGCTGCCGGACGGCCGGCCGCTGCCGGAGGGCCACCCCCTGCGCAATCCCGCCCTCGCCGGGACGCTGCGCGCCGTCGCCGCGGGCGGGGCGGCGGCGCTGCACCGCGGCCCGATCGCGGCGGCGATCGTCGCCGCCGTGCGCGGGCACCCGACGAACCCGGGCGGCATGACGGAAGCGGACCTCGCCGCCTACGCGCCGCGCGAGCGCGCGCCGGTCTGCGCGCCCTATCGCCGCTTCCGCGTCTGCGGCTTCCCGCCGCCCTCCTCCGGCGGCGTCGCGGTGGGGCAGATCCTCGGGCTGCTCGCGCATTTCGACATGGCGGCGCTCGACCCGGGCGGGGCGGAGGCGGCGCACCTGCTGGCCGAGGCCGGCCGGCTCGCCTTCGCCGACCGCGCGCTCTACCTGGCGGATCCGGACTTCGTGCGCGTGCCGGTGCGCGGGCTGCTCGATGCCGCCTATCTCACGGTGCGCGCGCAGCTCATCGAGCGCGGCCGCGCCCTTCCCGCCCCCCGTGCCGGCAATCCGCCCTGGCGCGACGCGCGGGCGCCGGCGGCGCCGCAGCCGGCGCAGGCCGAGCACGGCACCAGCCATGTCGCGATCGTGGACGCCGCCGGCAACGCCGTGGCGATGACGACGACCATCGAGGACGTGTTCGGCGCGCGCCTCGCCGTGCGCGGCTTCATGCTGAACAACGAGCTGACCGACTTCTCCTTCCTGCCCGAGATCGCGGGCCGCCCGGTCGCCAACCGCGTGGAGGGCGGCAAGCGCCCGCGCTCCTCGATGGCGCCGACCATCGTGTTCGACGAGGCGGGGCGGCTGCACGCGGTGGTCGGCTCGCCGGGCGGGGCGCGGATCATCGGCTATGTCGCGCAGGCGCTGGTGGCGATGCTCGACTGGGAGCTGGACCCGCAGGCGGCGGTGGCATTGCCGCATGTCGGCACCCTGGGCGGGCCGGTGGAGCTGGAGGAGGGCACCGCCGCCGCGGCGCTGGCGCCGGCGCTGGCGGCGCGCGGGCACCAGGTGGAGGTGGGCCCCATGGCCTCCGGCCTGCAGGCAATCCGCGTGACGCCGCGGGGGCTGCTCGGCGGCGCCGATCCGCGGCGCGAGGGCGTGGCGCTCGGCGACTGAGGCGCGGCGCGATGGGGCGCCGCGCATCACCGGCGGGAACTGTGCCGGCACGGGCGCGTCGGCAGGCCCGAAGGAGGATCCGACCATGCGCGCCAGGATCGCCGCCTCGTCCGCACCGGCCTCGCCGCCGCGCCCTCGGCGCCTCTGGCGCAGGGATCGGAGACGCGGGAGATCGGCCACGTGAACACGGCGCTGACCAATCTCGGCCTGACACTCAGCCACCGCGCGGTGGTCGAGCGCTTCACCGATCCGGAGGTCGAGGATGTCGCCTGCTACATCAGCCAGGCGCGCACCGGCAGGCTCTCGGGCATGGTCGGGCTGGCGGAGGACCCGGCGCGCTTCTCGCTCTCCTGCGCCGCGACCGGGCCGGTGCGCGCCTCCGAGCGGGCGCGGCGCGGGGAGCGCGGGCAGCAGGTCTACGAGAGCCGGACCTCGGTCTTCTTCAAGGAGACGCGCGTGCACCGCTTCCTCGACAAGGAGCGGGGCGCGGTGGTCTACCTCACCTGGTCCAAGAAGCTGGTGGACGGTTCGCCGTTCAACGCGATGGCAGCGGTGCCGCTCGCCTCCTCCGCGGCGGCGCCCGAGGCCGCGGCGCAAGCGGAGCGCGATCGGCCCTAGCGGCCTGTCGGATTCCCGTGCGGCCGGAGATGGTCCAAGCTGGCGTGCATGACGCGGT
>NZ_BMKS01000017.1 GCF_014644455.1 Caldovatus sediminis
TGGCGTCAAACAGGATGTCCTCGTAGGTCATGTCGCTGCTCCCTCAACCCACCATGGTCAGGCCGCCGGAGACGCTCAGCACCTGGCCGGTGATGTAGGCGGCGTCGTCGGAGGCGAAGAACAGGATGGCGCCGGGCAGGTCCTCGGGCGTGCCGATGCGGCCCATCGGCACGGCGCGGCGGAACGCCTCCTCCAGCTTCTCGGGGCTGCCCGCGCCCTGCTTGTAGCTCTCGAACAGCGTGGTCGCGGTCGGGCCCGGGCAGACCACGTTCACCGTGATGCCGTGCCGCGCATGCTCGCGCGCCAGCGTCTTGGAGAAGCCGACAAGCCCGGCCTTGCAGGCGGCATAGACCGCCTCGCCCGTGGAGCCGACGCGCGCGGCATCGGAGGCGATGTTGACGATCCGCCCCGCCTTGCGCGCGATCATCCCCGGCAGCACCGCGTGGTGCATGTTCAGCGCGCCGACCAGGTTGATGGCGATCAGCTTCTGCCATTCCTCCGGCGTGCTGTCCTTGAACAGGCGGAACACGTCCCAGCCGGCGTTGTTCACCAGCACGCCGACGGGGCCGAGCTCGGCTTCCGCCGCGGCGACCGCGGCAAGGACGCCCGCGTGGTCGGTGATGTCGCAGGCGAAGGCGCGCGCGGCGCCGGCGGCGGCGGCGATGGCGGCGGCGGTCGCCTCGGCGGCCGCGCGGTTGATGTCGAAGACGGCGACCTTCGCCCCCTCCTCGGCGAAGCGCCGGCAGGTCGCGCCGCCGATGCCGCCGCCGCCGCCGGTGACGATGACGACCTTGTCCTTGAGCCCGCGCATGGGTCCTCCGTGCGGATCGGTTCGCCGGACGGACGAGAGGGAGAGATGCTGGCCCGCCCGATATGGCAAATCCATGCCATAATCCGGGCCTGTATGTCAATACATTGATGGAGCGCCTGTGGACGAGCCGCTTCCGCACCGGCACTTCCCCACGCCCCGGAAGACGCGGCAGGCCGCTTCGGTGTCCCAATCGCCTGTTTTGCGCCCCCATCAGGCTTCCAACCCGAATGCACAAAACGGGGACAAGCGCCGTCAGCCGCTTCGGCGCGACGACGCAGCAATGGGCGGTGCCCGGGGCGCCTCCGCGTGCGGCCGCTCGCGATCAGGGCATGACCGTCAAGGGGCTGACCGCCTTCCTGATTGATGGTCAGCCGGCGGAACCTCACCGCGGTGCGGGACCGCCTTGAGGCAGCGGGTCTGGTCGAGCGGGTCCGCGGCTCGCGTGATAGCGGCCTCCGCCACGTCCGGCTGGCGCCAGAGGGCGAGAGGGTGTGGGCGGAGACGCGGGAAGGCATACGTGCGTGCTGCGCGGATGCTCTGACGGGCTTCTCGACCGAGGAGTGCGTGGTGCCGTTCCGCCTGTCCGACGGCTGCACGACGGCCTTGCGCGGATGTCCGGCCCCGAGGGAGACTGAAGTCGCGACAGGATCTTGGCCGGCAACTGATCCGGGAGCCCGCGGTCCCGGATCGGCGGTGCGGCGGCATGCCTGTGCCCTTCAGGAAGGGCTGCAAGCCCGCGTCGGCGGGGCCATGTGGGAATGCGGCGGTTGTCTCGTCCGTCTGTCCGGTTGATCAGGGCGCCATCTGAGGGACCGCTGCGTCGGGGGCCAGCCCGGAGGGAAGCGCGGCCCGGGCTCCCACCGCCGCACGATCGGCCCGCCCGGCGCGGCGACGACGAGTGGCGAAGGTTCGGATCCGGGTTCGCTCCCTTCGCCAGATCAACAGGTTGCGGGGTGTTGAGCGATGCCGAAGTTGGCCGCCTCCGCAGCCTGCCGCGGCCCCGTTTGTGGCCCTGCCGCACCGGTGCTGCTTGTCCGCCGTCAGGCCGGGTTGGATCTCGTGTCTTGACCGGGGCGCGCCCGGGGTGGAGCGAGGGATCGTAGATGCCGCCGCCCGTCTTGAGCCAACGGACCGCGAAGCCGCGCAGGGGGGCGGACGCGCTGCTCGATGCGCTGGGGCGTGACGGGGCGCGCCGTCCTGTCTTCACCCTTTCCGGCAACCACATCATGTCGGTCTTCGACGCGGCGATCGGCCGCGACGACCTGGCGCTGGCCCACATGCGCCACGAGGCCGCGGCGGTGCACGCGGCCGACGCCTGGGCCCGCCTGACGGGCGAGGTCGGCGTCGCCCTGGTCACCGCCGGGCAGGGCCACGCCAATGCCGCCGCCGCGCTCTGCACCGCGATGGGCGGGGAGACGCCGGTGCTCCTCCTCTCCGGCCATGCGGCGCTGTCGGAGCTCGGCCTCGGCGGGTTCCAGGAGATGCGGCAGGCCGACTATGCCGCCCCGGTGACCAAGGCCTCGTGGATGGTGCGCTCCGCCGCGGCGCTGCCGGGGGAGGTCGCGCGCGCCTCGCGCATCGCCCGCTCCGGCCGGCCGGGCCCCGTCCACCTCAGTCTGCCGGCCGACGTGCTGGAGGCGCCGGTGGACGCCGGCGCCATCGTCTGGCCCGCCGCCGAGGCCTTCGCCGCCGAGGAGATGCCCCTCGCCCCTCGCGCCGCCGCCGCGGTCCTCGCCGAGATCGCGGCGGCGGCGCGGCCGCTGCTCGTCGCCGGCCCGGCGCTCTGCACCAGCGCCGGGCGGCGCCTGCTCGGTACGCTGGAGACCGCGCTCGGCCTGCCCGTCCCCGGCATGGAGAGCCCGCGCGGCGTCAACGACCCCTCGCTCGGCGCCTTCGCCGAGGCGCTGGCCGAGGCCGATCTCGTCGTCCTGCTCGGCAAGCCGCTCGACTTCACGCTCCGCTTCGGCCGCGCCCCCGCGGTCGCGCCCGGCTGCCGCTGGATCGTGCTCGATCCCGATCCGGCGCTGCTCGCGCGTGCCGCCAGGGCGTTGGGCGAGCGGCTGGCCTTCGCGGCCCTCGCCGACGCCTCGGCGGCGGTGCGCGCGCTGGCCGCCGCGGCGGGGGCGACCGGCACCGCCGCGGCGCATGCCGGATGGGCGGCGGATCTGCGCACGGCCCTCGCGCACCGCCCCGCCGCCTGGGACGCCGTCGTTTCCGCCCCCGGCGCGCCGGTCCACCCGATCGGCCTGTGCCGCGCCCTGCAGCCCTTCCTCGACCGGCATCCGGATGCGGTCCTGGTCAGCGACGGAGGCGAGATCGGGCAGTGGGCGCAGGCGCTGCTGCGCGCGCCGCACCGGCTGATCAACGGCGTCGCCGGCGCGATCGGGCCCTCGATCCCCTTCGCCATCGGCGCGAAGCGCGCGCGGCCGGAGAGCCCGGTCCTCGCGGTGCTCGGCGACGGCACCTGCGGCTTCCACATGGCGGAATTCGACACCGCCTGCCGCCTGGGCCTGCCCTTCGTCGCGGTGGTGGGCAACGACTCGCGCTGGAACGCGGAGTACCAGATCCAGCTCCGCCAGTACGGCGCGAACCGGGCCGAGGGCTGCGCCCTGGCGCCGGCGACGCGCTACGACCTGGCCGCCGCCGCGCTCGGCGCGCACGGCGAGTTCGTCACCGGCATCGAGCAGCTGCCCGCGGCGCTGGAGCGTGCCTTCGCCAGCGGTAGGCCCGCCTGCGTCAACGTGCTAATCGAAGGCGCGCCGGCGCCGGTGGTGCGGCGCGGCGCGGCCTGATCCGGCAGGAGGCGGGCAGGCCGCGGCCGGTTTCCGCCTATTCCGCCGCTGCCCGCGCCTGCTCCGGCCCGGCGCCGCTGGCGGCGCCCGTCACCGCCGTTCCCGGGGCCGCCCAGACGATGTGCCCCACCGACTGGCAGGCGTCGCAGGCCGGCTCCCACGCCCGGTGCTCGGCACCGCAGCTGGTGCAGCGCCAGCGCGGCTCCGGCCGCGCGTTCGCCGCGTCGCGCAGCCAGCGCGCCTGGGCGGCGCGGCCCTCGGGGCTGTCGCCGTGCTCGGCCTCCTCCAGCTCGGCGAGCAGGAGGAAGGCGCGCCGATCGGCCGCGCCCGGGGTGGCGACCAGCGCCTCGAGCTCGCTCCGCGCGCGCCCCGTCAGGCCGGCGTCGAGCGCGGCGCGGGCCATCAGCAGCCGGCTCTCGGGATGGTCCGGATTGCGCCGGACCAGCTCCTCCGCGAGCTTCACCCTGGCGAGCGCGTCCTCGCCCTCCTCCAGATAGGCGCGGCCGATCTCGGGATGCGGCGCCAGCATCCAGGCCTGCTCCAGCGTGCCGCGCGCCCGCCGGGCGCTCCCCGCCGCGCGCAGCCGGCGGGCGTAGGAGAGCGCCGCCGGGGCGAAGCCCGGGTCGGCTGCGACCGCCGTGCGCTCCAGCTCCGCGGCCTTGGCCGGATCCGGCTCCTGTGCCGCCGCGGCGAGCGCCAGCACGGCGCGCGGCGCCTCCGGCGCACCCAGCGCCAGCGCCTCGCGCCAGTCGCGCGTCAGCAGGGCGAGCCGCGCCCGCTCCTCGCGAACCCAGGCCGCACCCGGCTGCACCGCCTCGGCCTCGCGCGCGAGGCGCTGCGCCGCCGCCCAGTCCTGCCGCGCCATCGCCTGGCGCAGCAGGCCGCGCAGGCCGAGGAAGCGCGCGCTGTCCTGGCGCGCGGCCAGCGCCCGGAACAGCTCCGCCGCCGCCTCCTCGCGCCCGGCGAGGCGCTCGGCCTCGGCGCCGAGCATCAGCGTCTGCGGCGTGTCGCCGAGGAGCTGGCGGGCGCGGCGCACCTCGATGCGCGCCTGCCCGGGCGTGCCGGCGGCGAGCGCGACCAGGGCGCGCGTCACCGCCGCGTCGCCCTCGATGCGCTGGCGTGCCGCGCGGCGGGCGCGCCGGCGCGCCGGCCAGCCGCGCAGCCAGGCGATCGTCCGCAGCAGCCCGTGCAGCAGCAGGAAGGCGAGCACGAGCAGCAGCAGGGCGATGGGGAAGCTCACCCCGATCCAGGTGTCGCCCACCCGGATCTCCACCATGCCGCCGAGATCGGCGAGCCAGAGCGCCAGCGCGACGCCGGCGGCGAGCAGGACGAGGAGGGCGAGGGCGCGGCGCATCGCGGCTCAGCCCGCCGAGGCCGTCGCGGCGTTGGCGAGCCGGCGCAGCGCGGCGCGCGCCTCGATCAGCGCCCGCGCCTGCTCCGCCCAGGGCCGCATCGCCTCCTGCGCCGCCGGCGGCAGCCGGCCGAGCGGCGCCAGGGCCGCCTCCAGGTCGCCGGCCTCGAGCGCCCGGCGCGAACGCTCGAGCTCGGCCGCGGCGGCGTCGCCCCACACCACCGTCTCGCCGCGGCGCACCGTCACTAGGCCGGAGAGCCGCGCAAGGGCGGAGTCGAGCACGCCGGCCTCGCCCTCGGGCGGTCGCGCTTCGCTCGCCTCGCGCGCGGCGCGGGCGTGCTGCTCGAAGCTCAGGCGCAGCGCCGCCTCGGTGGGAGGCGCGGCATCGGCGAAGCGGGCGAGGGGCTCCGGCGGCGGCTCGGGGCCGAGCGCGCGCAGCGCCGGGCCGAGCGGCTGGCCGGCATCGAGCCGCGCCCGCAGCGCGTCCAGCGCCGCGAGCCGCGCGGCGCGGCCCTCGATCGCGGCGAGCCGCCGCGCCTGCGCCTCGGCTTGCGCGGCGAGGCGCTCGGCGAGCGACCGCTCCAGCGCGGCCGCGCGCTGCTCCGCGGCCTGCCGCGCCTCGGCGGCGGTTCGCTCGGCCGCCATGGTGCGCTCGATCGCGGTGCGCTCCAGCGCGGCGAGGCGCTCGCCGAGGGTGCGGGCGAGCTGCTCGTTGCGCCGCGCTGCCTCCGCCTCCACCGCCTGGAGCCGGGCGGTCAGGGATTCCTGCCGCTCGAGGGCCCGCTCGGCGCGGCCGGAAAGCTGCTCGACCGCCTGGCGCAGCCCGGCGAGCGCCGCCGGGTCGGCGGCGGGCCGCGCCTCGAGGCCACGGACCGCGGCCTCGAGCCGGGCAAGGCGCTGCTCCAGCGGCGCGAGGTCGGGCGGCGGCGCCTCGGCGGGCGGCCGCTGCTGCAGGTCCTGCGCCTGCCGCTCCAGGGCATCGAGGCGCCGTTCCAGCGCCGCGAGGCCGCCCTGCGCGCGCTCCGCGGCGGCGCCAAGCCCGGCGAGGCGCTCGCCGAGCGCCGTCTCCATCCGTTCGAGACGCGCGCCGACCGCGGTCTCCAGCGCGGCGACGCGCCGGTTCACGTCCTCGGCCGCGGCCGCGGCCGCGGCGACGCGGTTCTCGGCATCGGAGGACGGGACCGGGGAGCGCCACAGCCAGATCACGGCGAGGACCAGCACCACGCCGGCCACCGCCAGCACCGCCAGCGCGGTCGGCTCGATGCCGCCGAAGCGCCCGGCCGCGAGGAAGCCCGGGGGCGGCGGGGGCGGCACCGCCGGCGCTCCCTCCGCGGCCTTCGCTCCCTGCGGCCCGCCGCTGGCGGTGTCCGGCGTGGCCGCGCCGCCGGTCGCCTCCGCCGGCGGCCGCTCCTGCGGCGCGGCGCCCGGCGCGGCGTTGGAGTCCTTCGGGGTCTGGTCGCTCATGCCACTCCTGCGCTTCCCGCGCCGCGCCGCGGCGCCTCGTCCACCCACTCCGCGTCCTCCGAGTCGCACGCCTGCTCCGCCGTCGCCGCCCGGCCGGGACGGGGGCCGAGCAGCGCCAGCAGCGAGTCCTGGTCCGGCCGCGCGGCGACGCGGACCCGGCGCCAGCCTCCCGGCGGGGCGGTCGCGTCCAGCGCCTCCGCCACCCGGGTGCTGATCGCCAGCGCCTCCATGCGCGCCACGGCGGTCGACAGCCCCGCCCGGCGCAGCAGCACCATGGCGGCGCCGACGGAGCGGGGCGAAAAGAACAGGGCGACGGCCACCTCGCCCGCGCCGAGCGCGGCGCGCGCCGGCTCCGGCAGGGTCCGTGCCGGCGCCGCGGCATACACCACTCGGCGCAGGACGCGAAAGCCCTGCCCCCGCAGCGCGCCGGCCAGCTCCTCGCCATAGCCCTCGCCGACGGCGAGCAGCAGCGGCCCCGCCGCGGGGTCGAGCCGGCGGGCGACCAGCGCGGCGAGCGAGACGGCAGTGCCCTCCGCCGCCGCGGCCACCGTGAACCCCCGGGCATGCGCCTCGGCCGCGGTCGCCGCGCCGACCGCGAACACCGGCGGCGCGGCGGGAAACGGCGTCAGCGCGCGGGCCGCGGCCCGGCTCGTGAGGATCAGCGCCTGGGCCGGGCGTCCGCTGAGCGCGCGGGCCACCCCGCGCGGCCGCGGCGCGAGCACGAGCGCCGGCGCCAGCACCGGCCGCCAGCCCAGCGCGGCCACCCGCGCCGCCGTCTCCTCGGCGCCCGGCTCCGGCCGCGTGACCAGCACCGCGTCGGGCGCGGGCGGCGGCAGCGCCGTCATGCGAAGATGTCCGCCGGCGAGTCCGCCCTCAGGCCCTCGCCGAGCGTCCGGCCGAGCCGCGCCGCGTCGGCGACCGCCCCGGTCAGGCTCCGCTTGAGCAGGAAGCTGCCGTCCGGTCGCGCCACCAGGCCGGTCAGGTGCAGCCGCCCGTCCGGCAGCAGCCGCGCGTGCCCGCCGATCGGCGTGCGGCAGGAGCCGTCCAGCGCGGCGAGCAGCGCGCGCTCGGCGGTGGAGACCGCGCGCGCCTCCGGGTCCTCGATGGCGGCAAGCAGCTCGCGCAGTTCGGTATCGTCGGCGCGCACGGTGACGCCGACGATGCCCTGGCCGGCGGCCGGCACCATCGCCTCCGCGTCGAGCACCAGCGCCGCCTCGGCCTCCAGCCCGAGCCGCCGCAGCCCGGCCAGCGCGAGCAGCGACGCCGCGTAGCGGTCCCCGGCGCGCACCTTGGCGAGCCGGGTCTGCACGTTGCCGCGGATCACCTCCACGCGGAGGTCCGGCCGCGCGTGCAGGATCTGCGCCTGGCGGCGGACCGAGGCGGTGCCGACGATCGCGCCCGCCGGGATCGCCCCCCAGGGATCGGCGGGGTCGGGCGTGGCGCCGGCGCAGGCGGGGCCGAGGATCAGCGCGTCCCGCGCGTCCTCCCGCTTGAGCGTGCAGGCGAGCACGATGCCGGGCGGCAGCTCGGTCTCGAGGTCCTTCAGGCTGTGCACGGCGAAGTCGATCCGGCGGTCGAGCAGCGCCTCGTGGATCTCCTTGGCGAACAGGCCCTTGCCGCCGAGATCGGCCAGCCTGCGGTCCTGGACGCGGTCGCCGGAGGTGGTGATGGCGTGCTCCTCGAAGGCCTGCGCCGCGCGCAGCACCGGGCAGAAGCCGCTGACCAGCCGGAGGAAGTAGCGCGTCTGCCACAGCGCCAGCGGCGAGCCCCGCGTGCCGACGCGGAGCGGCAGGCTGCGGCCGTGCGGGCGCACCCGCCCGCCAGGACGGCGCGGCTGCGCCGGGACATCCTGCGGGGGCTCGGGCTGCCGCCCGCGCACGGGGGGTGGATGGCCGGCCGACATGCCGGGGCCTATTAGAGCCGGCCCGGGACGGACGGAAGGTGGCGATGGCTGCGCAGGGCGCGGTGCTGGGCCTCGAATCGAGCTGCGACGAGACCGCCGCCGCGGTGCTGGCCGGCGACGGCACGGTGCTGGCCGAGGCGGTGCTCAGCCAGGAGCAGGAGCACGCCCGTTTCGGCGGCGTGGTGCCCGAGCTCGCCGCGCGCGCGCACCTCCGCCACCTGCCGCGCCTCGCCCGCGCCGTGATGGATCGCGCCGGCCTCGCGCCCGGCGACCTCGCGGCCGTGGCCGCGACCTCCGGCCCCGGCCTGATCGGCGGTCTGATCGTGGGCGCGAGCTTCGGCAAGGGGATCGCGATCGCCCGGGGGGTGCCGTTCGTCGCCGTGAACCACCTGGAGGCGCACGCGCTGACCGTGCGGCTGCCCGGCCTGATCGAGGGCGGGGCGCCGGAGTTCCCCTACCTGCTGCTGCTGGTCTCCGGCGGCCACTGCCAGTGCGTCGCGGTCGAGGAGGTGGGGCGCTACCGCCGGCTCGGCACCACGCTCGACGACGCGGTGGGCGAGGCCTTCGACAAGGTGGCGAAGCTGCTCGGCCTGCCCTGGCCGGGCGGCCCGCACCTGGAGCGGCTGGCGGCGCGGGGCGATCCGGCGCGCTTCGCCCTGCCGCGGCCGCTGCTCGGCCGGCCCGGCTGCGACTTCTCCTTCAGCGGGCTCAAGACCGCGGTGGCGCAGCTGGTCGCCAGGGGTGCCGCGGCGGACGCGCGGGGGAAGGCCGACCTCGCCGCCTCCTTCCAGGCCGCGGTGGCCGAGGTGCTGGCCGACCGCGCGGCGCACGCACTGGCGATGCTGCCCGAGGCGCGGGCCCTGGTCGTCGCCGGCGGCGTGGCGGCGAACGCGGCGGTGCGCGCGGCGCTAGCGGCGCAGGCCGAGGCCGCCCATGGGGGGAGGAAGGTCCGGCTGGTGGCCCCGCCGCTGCGGCTGTGCACGGACAACGCCGTGATGGTGGCCTGGGCGGGGATCGAACGGCTGCGCCTCGGGCTTGCGGACCCGCTCGATCACGCCCCCCGGCCGCGCTGGCCGCTCGACGAGATGCGGGGGCGGGGCGGGGCGGAAGCGGGGCGCGACGCGGCGCGGCCGCCTGGCCTGCGGCGCCGGTAGCAGCGGATACGCGGGCACGCCGAAGTAATGGCGGAGCGCCGGCGGCGGCGCGGCGCTGGCCGCCGCCGGTTCCGCCGGCCCGACCGGGAGCGGAACCACGACGCCGCGCGGGGCGGCGAGCGCGCCGAGGCCCGCCGCCCAGTCCTCCAGCTCGGCGCGCTGCGCGGCGTAGAGCGCCGCGCCGTAGGCCGGGTTCTCGCGGAACCGCAGCGCGTTCTGCGGGTCGGCGAGCATGCGGCCGACCGGGCCGGGCGGCCGCGCCGCGGCGTCGCGCCGCCGGCGCGCCGCCGCCTCCGGGTCGAGCGCGGCGAGGACGGCGAGAGCGCGCCGGGCCTCCGCCCCGAAGGCCAGCGCCAGGGCGTCGAGCACCGGCACCTCCCACCTCCGGCTCCCGCCATCGGCGTGCCTCGCCGCCGCGGCCGGGCGGCACCTCGTGGCAGAGCAGGGCGAGGTCGCGCGCCTCCGCGGCGAGGCGCTGCAGCATGTCGGGCGGCATGGTGGCGGAAGAGGGCTGCGCCCGCGCCGCGGTCGCGGCGAATACCGCCAGGGCCAGGGCGAGCAGCGGGCCGGACGGGGCCGCAACGCGCCCGCGCGGCCTCGTGCCGTCTCGCCGGGGACCGGTCCCGAGCATGTCGTCCTCGCGCGCCGATGCGGACGCCGCGGAGAGGTGGTGCACCGCGCCGCCCCCGCCAGGGGCGGCGCCCGGTCCGCCCCGGGGGCCGTTGCGGCGGTCAGGCCTCCGGCGCCTGGCGCGCCGCGACGATGTTCATCAGGCCCCCCTCCATCGCCCTGAGCTGGGACGCCTCCGTCGGCACCAGCCGCGAGTCCGCGCCGACGGTCCAGAACCGGAAGCCGAGGCCCTCGAGCAGCGCGATCGTCGCCTCCGCGCCCATGCCGGCGTCGCGCATCAGGCGGGGGGCGAATTCCAGCATCAGCCGCACCCCGGGCGATCGCTCCAGCAGGCCGCGCATGCCGAGGAGCGCGAAGCCCTCGTGCCCCTCGATGTCGAGCTTCACGGCATGCGGGACCGTCTCCGGCCTTCGGAACATCGCGTCGAGCGCGACCTTGCGCACCGTCGCCGCCCGCGGCGCGCCCTGCGGGGCCGGCTCCTCCGCGTCGTCGGGGGCGAGCCGCGCGCCGCCGGCGTGGGCGAAGCCGAACCGCAGCCGGGCCTCGCCCGCGCGGTCGCTCACCGCCACGCGGTGGACCCGCACGACCGAGGCGAAGCCGTTGAGCCGCACCGACTGCTCGACCAGGCGCGCATAGCGGGGATTGGGCTCGAAGGCGTGGACCCGCCCCGCCGGGCCGACCGCGGCGGCGGCGGCCAGCGTGTACACGCCGTGGTTGGCGCCGATGTCGAACACGGTGTCGCCGGGGCGGATCAGGCGGCGGAACGCGGCGAGGTACTCGGGCTCCCACACGCCGCTCATCATGAGGTGGGGCGCGATGTCGCGGCAGCGCGTATCCACCAGGATCATGTGCCCCGAGGCGCAGAGCGTGAGGGCGGTGCTGTCGTCGAGCGTCGCGCTCTGCGCCATGCGCACCGCCTCGATCCGTTCCGCGACCTGTTCGAGGCGGGCGGCGACGCCCTCGATCCGCCGTTCCAGCCGCTCGAGCGCGGCGGCCTGCCGCCTGGCCAGCGTCCGTCCGCCCGGCGCGGAAAGCCATCGTCGGAGCCTTGCGAGCACGCCCGCCCCTGTTCGGTCGCCGTCGCCGCGGACGCTAGGCGCGGGACCGCCGCGCGGCAAGGCCGCCGGGCGACGGGCGGCGATGCGCCCCGCACGGGTTGCGGCGCCCGGCGACGGCGGCTACCCGGCCCGCCCCGTGAACTACCGCCACGCCTTCCACGCCGGCAACTTTGCCGACTGCATGAAGCACGCGCTTCTGGTGCGGCTGCTGCACGCGCTGCGCCGCAAGGAGACGCCCTTCGCGGTGCTCGACACCCATGCCGGGCGCGGCGCCTACGACCTCTCCGCGCCGGAGGCGGAGCGCACCGGCGAGTGGCGCGGCGGCGTCGGCCGGCTGCTCGGCCTCGCCGATGCCGGGCCGCTCGCCGACTACGTCGCGCTCGTGCGGGCGCTCGGCGCGCCGGCGCGCTATCCCGGCTCGCCGGCGCTGGTCCGCGCGCTGCTGCGCCCGCAGGACCGCCTCGTCTGCGTCGAGCCGCATCCGGAGGACCACGCCGCCCTCGCCGCCCGCTTCCGCGGCGACCGCCAGGTCGCGGTGCACCGGCGCGACGGGTGGGAGGCGCTGCGCGCCCTCACCCCGCCGCCCGAAGGCCGCGGCCTGGTGCTGATGGACCCGCCCTTCGAGCAGGAGGGCGAGTTCGACCGCCTGGCCGCGTCCGTCGCCCTGCTGCGGCGCCGCTTCCGCGCCGGCATCCTCGCCGCCTGGTACCCGATCAAGCACCGCGCGCCCGTGCGCGCCTTCCATGCCGCCCTCGCGGCCGGCGGGGCGCGCGACCTGATCGCGGCGGAGCTCTGGCTGCGGGCGCCGACCGATCCGGCCCGGCTGAACGGCTGCGGGCTGGTGGTCGCGAACGCCCCCTTCCGCTTCGCGGAGGAATGCGGTCCGATGCTGGCGGCGATGCTCGCGGCGTTGGGCGCGCGCGACTCGGGCGAGGGCTGGGCGGTGACGCGGATCGTGGAGGAGTAGGCCGTATGCCGCAGCGCAACCATCCGCAGCGCCCGAAGCTGTGCGTGCTCGGCGCCGGCGCCTGGGGCACCGCGCTCGCCGTGCAGGCGGCGCGCGGCGGCAACCCGGTGTCGGTCTGGGCGCGCGACCCGGCGCGCGCGGCGGAGATCGAGGCGGCGCGGGAGAACGCCCGCTACCTGCCCGGCGCCCGCCTCGGCCCGCTGGTGCGGGTGACCGCCGACGCCGCCGAGGCGCTCGACCGCGCCGCCTTCGTGCTGGTCGCGGTGCCGACGCAATTCATGCGCACCGTGCTCGCCTCGCTGCCCGACACCGGCGCGCCGCTGATCGTCTGCGCCAAGGGGGTGGAGAAGGACACGCTCCTGCTGCCGCTCGAGATCGTCGCCGAGGCGCGGCCCGGCACGCCGGCGGCGGTGCTCTCCGGCCCCAACTTCGCGCACGAGATCGCGCGCGGCCTGCCGGCGGCGGCGGTGGTGGCGAGCCACGACGCGGCGCTGCGCAACCTCTGCGCCGACCTGCTGGCGACGCCCGGCTTCCGCCTCTACGGCGGCGACGACCCGATCGGCGTGCAGGTCGGCGGCGCGGCGAAGAACGTCATCGCCATCGCCGCCGGCGCGGTGATCGGCGCCGGGCTCGGCGAGAACGCGCGCGCGGCGCTGGTCACGCGCGGCCTCGCGGAGCTGTCGCGGCTGACGGTGGCGCTCGGCGGGCGTCAGGAGACGGCGGCGGGCCTGTCGGGCCTCGGCGACCTGCTGCTGACCACGACCGGCCCCGGCAGCCGCAACACCTCGCTCGGCGCGGAGCTCGCGCGCGGCGTCCCGCTGGAGAAGGCGATCGCGACGCGCGTCGGCGTGGCGGAGGGCGTGGAGACCGCGCCGGCCATCGTCGCGCGGGCCGAGCGGGCCGGGGTGGAGCTGCCGATCTGCGCCGCGGTGGCGGGCCTGCTCGCCGGCGAGGTGACGGTCGGCGACGCGATGGGCCGGCTGCTCGCGCGGCCGCGGCGCGACGAGTAGCGCGGGGACCGCGGCCGGGAGCGAAAGGTCGCGGGCGACGCGGCCCCAGGCCCGAAAGCGTGGATCGCCCGGTTCGAAGGCTGGTACAAGGCTCCGCCGGCTGTCGCCTCGGCCCGATCAGGGCGGGGAAAGCGGGCGTGCGGGCGCGAACCCCGTGCCCTTCCGCCGTGCTGTTCCGCGCCAAGTGACTGAACATCCCGTGAGCTGATCCTATCTTTTCCTTCATGTCCGTGCCGTCGTCCCTCCCCGAGCCGCCGCCCCTGCCGCCCAGGGCCGCCCTGTTCCTCGACTTCGACGGGACGCTGGTGGAGATCGCGCCGACGCCCGACGCGGTGCGGGTGCCGCCCGCGCTCCTGTCGGTGCTGGGTCGGCTCGCGCGCCGGCTGGACGGCGCGCTGGCGGTGGTGAGCGGGCGGCCGATGCGGGACCTCGACCGGTTCCTCCCCCTGCCGGTCGTGAAGGTCGGCGACCACGGGGCGGCGCTGCGGCTCGGGCCGGGCGCGCCGGTGATCGGGCCGCACCTGCCGCTGCCGCCGCCCGAATGGCGCGCCCGCGCCGCCGCGCTGGCCGAGCGGTTCCCCGGCGCCCTGCTCGAGGAGAAGGCGCACGGCTTCGTGCTGCACTACCGTCTCGCCGGCCCCGAGGCGGGGGAGGCGGCGCGCGAGCTGCTGTCGGCGCTGGTTGCCGAGCAGCCCGAGCGCTTCGCGCTGCTGGCCGCCCGCAAGGCGTGGGAGGTGCGCCCGCGCGGCGTCTCCAAGGCGAGCGCGGTGGCCGCGCTGATGACCCGCCCGCCCTTCGCCGGGCGCGTGCCGGTGTTCGTCGGCGACGACGCGACCGACGAGGAGGGCATGGCCGAGGCCCGCTCCGGCGGCGGGATCGGCCTGCGGCTGCAGGACGCGTTCGGCACGCCGGCCCGGCTGCGCGCCTGGCTCGCCGCGCATGCGGGGGAGGAGGCGGACGTCTCGGCTGCGACGGAGGAAAAGATGGACGAGGGACAGGCCCGACCCGCCACGGCGACGCGACGCCCCGCCGCGCCCCCGCGGCATGCGGCGCCTTCTCGGTCCGGCTCCGGCGCGGTGCCGCCGCGGCCGCAGGGGGCGCGGTCGTGACCAGGCGCGCCGCGGCGACGGCCGCGGAGCGGGGTCGCCGCCTGGTGATCGTCGCCAACCGCGTGCCGAACCCGCGCGAGCGCGCCGCCAGCGCGGGCGGCCTCGCCGTCGCGCTGCAGGAGGCGCTCGCCGAGCGCGAGGCGCTGTGGTTCGGATGGAGCGGGCAGATCGCCGAGGCCACCTCCACGCGGCCGCGGCTGGCCCGCCACGGGCGGCTCACCTACGCCACGCTCGACCTCGGCGAGGGCGACTTCCGCCGCTACTACCAGGGCTTCGCCAACGCCTCGCTGTGGCCGATGCTCCACTACCGGCTCGGCATCGCGCAGTTCGACCGCGAGGACTACGCCGGCTACCGCGCGGTGAACGCGGCCTTCGCCGCGGCGCTCGCGCCGCTGCTCAGGCCCGACGACACGGTCTGGGTGCACGACTTCCATCTCTTCCCGCTCGGCGCCGAGCTGCGGCGGGCCGGCGGCGCGGCGGCGCGGCGCCGGATCGGCTTCTTCCTCCACGTCCCCTTCCCGCCGCGCAGCGTCTTCTGCGCCCTGCCGCGCACCGAGGAGCTGCTCGCCGACCTCGCCGCCTACGACGTGATCGGCGTGCAGACCGAGGAGGACGCGGCGCATCTGCGCGAGGCGCTGACGCGCGGCGGCCATCCCGAGGCGGCGCGGCGCGTCGGCGCCTGGGCGGCTGGCATCGACGCGAAGGGCTTCGCCGCGATGGCCGAACGGGCGGCGCGCGGGCCGGAGGCGGCGCGCCTGCGCGCCTCGCTGGTCCGTCGGGCGCTGGTGATCGGCGTGGACCGGCTCGACTACACCAAGGGGCTGCCGCACCGGTTCACCGGCTACGGCCGGCTGCTCGCGGGCTTCGAGGGGCGGCACCTGAGCGCCGTCACCTACCTCCAGTTCGCTCCCGTCTCGCGCGCCGAGGTCGCGCAGTACCAGGCGCTGCGGCGCGAGCTGGACGAGCTGACCGGCCGGATCAACGGCCAGTACGCGGAGTTCGACTGGGTGCCGCTGCGCTACATCACCCGCGCGGTGGCGCGCACGACCCTCGCGGGCTTCATGCGCATCGCCCGGGTCGGGCTGGTCACGCCGCTGCGCGACGGGATGAACCTGGTCGCCAAGGAGTACGTCGCCGCGCAGGACCCGGAGGATCCGGGCGTGCTGGTGCTCTCCCGCTTCGCCGGCGCGGCGGGGGACCTCGAGGGCGCGCTGGTGGTCAATCCGCTCGACCCCGACGCGATCGCCGAGGCGCTCGACCGCGCGCTCAGCATGCCGGCGGCGGAGCGCATCGCGCGCTGGCGGCAGATGATGGACGCGGTGACCACCCACGACGCCACCGCCTGGTCACGCGGCTTCCTGGCCGCGCTCGAGGGCGGGGCCGCGCTGGCGGAGCCGGGAGGGAAGGCGGCGTAGCGCGCGGCCGGAGCCTCCGCTGCGGCCTCGCGGCCGCGGGCGCTCAGGCCATCGGCACCATCACGTGCCTGCGGTAGGCGGGCCGCTGCCCGAGGCGCTCGTACCAGCCGCGCAGGTTCTTCCGCTCCGCCCGCGCGACCGGCAGGTTGAACCAGCGGTGGGCCTGGATGCCGAGCGCGATGTCGGCGATCGTGAACGCCGCCCCCGCGATGAACTCGCGCCCGGCGAGCCGCGCATCCAGGATGCCCCACAGCTCCTCCGCGGCGTCCCTGGCCCTGGCCGCGGCCGCGAGGTCGCGGTCCTCCTCCGGCGTCCGCACATAGGTGAAGAACAGCGTCGTCATCGGCCCGGTCACGCGCGAGAGCTGCCAGTCCATCCAGCGCTCGACCTCCGCCCGCTCGCGCGGCGCGGCGGGGTAGAGCGCGGCGCCGCCGGGGCGCGTGTTGCACAGGTAGCGGAGGATGGTGTTGCTCTCCCACAGCGTGAAGCCGTCCTCCTCCTCGATGGTGGGGACGAGGGCGTTCGGGTTCTTCGCCAGGTAGTCCGGGTCCCGGGTGCGGCCGAAGGCGCCGCCGGCGTCGATGCGGTCGTAGGTCACGCCCAGCTCGTCGCAGAGCCAGAGCACCTTCATCACGTTGCTCGAGCTCGTCCGGCCCCAGATCGTCAGCATGGCGCGCCTCCCTCCTGCCGCTGCGGGGCCGTCACGGTAGGGGCGCCGCGGGGGGCGGGTCCAGTTGCGCCGGAGGCGGGGAGGGGCAATGTAGCCCCGCCATGGACCCTTCCGTCCCCACCGCCCTCCTGGTCGCCGCGCTCGCCGCCGCCGCGCCGCTCTTCGCGCAGGGCAGCGAGGACTGGTGGGGGCTCGCCCCCTGCGAGCTCTGCCTCTGGCAGCGCTGGCCCTACTGGGTCGCGGCGGGGCTCGCCCTGGGGGCGGCGCTGCTGGTCGGCCGGGCGCGGCGCGTGCTGCTCGGCCTCGCCGGGGTCGCCGTGCTCGCCTCGGGCGCGATCGCGGTGCTGCACGTCGGGGTGGAGCAGGACTGGTGGCCCTCGCCGCTGCCGGGATGCCAGGTGCCGACCGCCTCGGGCACCGCCCCGACGAGCGTCGAGGAGCTGATGCGCGGGCTTGCCGCGGCGCCGACCAAGCCCTGCGACGCGCCGACCTTCCTGATCGAGGGGGTGCCGATCTCCATGGCCGGCATGAACCTGCTCTACGCCCTCGGCCTCGGCGGCTTCACCCTGTTCCTCGCGGGGCGGAGGCCGCGCCGGTGAGCGCCGTGCCCGCGGGGGAGGGGGCCCCGCCGCGCGCCGCCACCGGCGAGCCCCGCCTGCCGGGCGACCCCACGCCCCGCGAGGTCGTGGCGCGCGCGATCCGCGTGGACCATGCGGGGGAATACGGCGCGAAGCGCATCTACGAGGGCCAGATCGCGGTGCTGCGCGGCACGCGCTGGGAGCCGATGCTGCGCCACATGCAGGCGCAGGAGCAGCACCACCTCGACACCTTCGCGCGCCTGATCGCCGAGCGGCGCGTGCGCCCGACCGCGCTGCTGCCGCTCTGGCACGTCGCCGGCTTCGCGCTCGGCGCGGCGACGGCGCTGCTGGGCCACCGCGCCGCCATGGCCTGCACCGTCGCCGTCGAGGAGGCGATAGACGAGCACTACCGCGCGCAGGAGGCCGCGCTCGGCGAGGACGAGGCGGCGCTCCGCGCCGACATCGCGCGCTTCCGCGCCGAGGAGCTGGAGCACCGCGACATCGGCCTCGCCCACGAGGCGGAGCGGGCGCCCGCCTACCGCCTGCTCTCGGCGGCGATCAGGGCCGGCTGCAGGGTCGCGATCCGGCTGAGCGAGCGGATCTGACCCGGCCGGCGCCGCCGTCCCCTTCGCTTCCGACGCCCGGGCGGGGTATCCTCGCCCGCGGGAGAGGCTCACGAGGGAGACCCGCAGCGCCATGGCGGAGACGCAGCAGCCCCCGCGCCTGACCCCGGGCGATCCCGCCCCCTGGTTCACCGCCGCGTGCGGCGCGAACCCGCACTACGTCTTCTCCTCCGTCGCCGGGCGCTACGTGGTGCTGTGCTTCCTGGCCTCGGCCGGGCGGCCGGAGGCGCGGCCGGCGCTCGCCGCCATCGCGGCGCACCGCGCGCTGTTCGACGACCGGCGCATCGCCCTGTTCTGCGTCACCCTCGACCCGGAGGACCGGCGCCAGGGCCGGCTGGTGCAGTCCCTGCCCGGCATCCGCCACTTCTGGGACTTCGACGGCGCGGTGAGCCGGCTCTACGGCGCCCTCATGCCGGCGCCGCCGCCCGAGCCGGACCGCATCGGCGACGGCGCCGGCGGCGGGGCGCGCGCGCTGTCCCGGCCGTTCTGGGTCGTGCTCGATCCGACGCTGCGGGTGCTGGCCGTGCGGCCGCTGGCCGAGGCGGAGGCGGTGATGCGCGACCTCGCCGCGCTGCCGCCGCCGGAGCGGCACGCCGGCGTCGCCGCGCCCTGGGCCCCGGTGCTGCTGGTGCCGCGGGTGTTCGAGCCGGAGTTCTGCCGCCACCTGATCGGCCTCTACGAGCGGCACGGCGGCCAGCCCTCGGGCTTCATGCGCGAGGTGGACGGCCGGACCGTGGCGGTGCACGACCCCGCCCACAAGCGCCGCGCCGACTACGTCATCGAGGACGAGGCGGCGAGGGCGGCGGCGCGGGCGCGCATCGTCCGGCGCCTGCTGCCGGAGATCGAGAAGGCCTTCCAGTTCCGCGCCACGCGCATGGAGCGCTACATCGTCGCCTGCTACGACGCGGCCGAGCAGGGCCACTTCGCCGCCCACCGCGACAACACCACGCGGGGCACGGCGCACCGCAGGTTCGCGGTGACGCTGAACCTCAACGCCGAGGAATACGAGGGCGGGGAGCTGCGGTTCCCGGAGTTCGGCACGCGCAGCTACCGCGCCCCGACCGGGGGCGCGGTGGTGTTCTCCTGCTCGCTGCTGCACGAGGCGCTGCCGGTGACCAAGGGGCGGCGCTACGTCTTCCTGCCCTTCCTCTACGACGAGGCGGGCGCGCGGCTCCGCGAGGCGAACAGCGCCTATCTGGGCGAGGGGGTCGGCGAATACCGCAGGGGCGGGGCCACGGCAGGCGCATAGAGCCGTTTTCGCCCGGCCGTGCCCGCTGCAACGGCTCCCGCTCGTCGTCTGCCGAGCAGATTCTTCGCGCTCCCGGCCGTTTCCAGCCGTCCGCGATCTGCCCTAGCGCCGGCGGCGCGCGCCTGGCGCGGGCGCAGGGGGCGCCGTGGCGTTGCCCGCCGCACCGCGGTGGCCCCCGTCCTCCAGCAGGACATCCCGGAGGACCACCGCCTCGTTGTGCGCCTCGTCCCGGGCCGCGAACAGCAGGGTGAGCGGACCCCGGCCGGCCAGCTCGTGCAGGGCGGCGAGAGCCTCGGGCCGGTGCTCGAGCTCCGCGCGGTACTTCTCGCGGAAGGCGGGCCAGCGGGAGGGCTCGTGCCCGAACCATCGGCGCAGCGCGGTGCTCGGCGCGACGTCCTTGAACCAGGCGGTCAGCGCGGCGCGCTCCTTGCTGATGCCGCGCGGCCACAGCCGATCCACCAGGATCCGCGCGCCGTCACCGGGCTCGGGAGGGTCGTAGATCCGCTTCAGCCGAATGTTCCGGCCGGCAACCATGGCAGCCACCCGTCACCGGCGGTCACCATAGATTCCGCCCGGGACACGGGTCAAAGGCGGCCGGCACGCTCCGCCGCGGGCGGCGCGCCGGGGTGCGGCGCGTGCCGCGCATGGCCGGTCAGGAACGGCCGCGCGCCGCGCGGTCTGGCCTTCCGCTCGCCCGGCTGGCATAGGGACGGTCACGCTGCGCCGCAGCACGTCACCGCAGCAGGCCGGACCCGTTCGCCCATGCCCCTGCCACCCGCCGCCGCGAGACGGCAGCTCCTGCACACCCGCAGCCTCGTCATGCGCGGCTACCAGCGCGAGGACGGGCTCTACGACATCGAGGGGCAGCTCACCGACACCAAGACCGAGCCCTTCGAGACCATGGACCGCGGCCCGGTCGCGCCGGGCGAGCCGCTGCACGGCATGTGGCTGCGCCTGACGGTGGACGAGGCGATGCTGATCCACGACGTCGAGGCGGTCTCGGACCACACGCCCTACGCCGTCTGCCCGGCGGCGGCGGCGAACTTCAAGCGCCTCGTCGGCCTGCGCATCGGCCCGGGCTTCACCCGCGCGGTGCGGGAGCGGGTGGGCGGCACGGCGGGCTGCACGCACCTGCGCGAGATGCTCGGCCAGCTCGCCACCGTCGCCTACCAGACCATCGGCGGGCGCAGCGGCAGCGGCAGCCCGGGGCTGGTGGACACCTGCCTCGCCTGGGCGGCGGACGGGCCGGTGGTGCGGGCGCGCTTCCCGGAGGCGGCGAAGGCGGCCGCCGCGGCGACGAAGCGGGCGGCGGAGTAGCGGCCGCTGGCCGCGGCGCCGGCCTGGCCGGCTCGACGGGACGCGGCGGCGGCCCCATCTTGGTCGTGACGCCGAACTGCCGCGGGGCCGGTGCCCCGACGCCGCCCTCCGCCGGATCGAACCGCCGCCGATGAACCTGCTCGCCGCGCCCCCGGTGCTGTTCTTCCCGCAGAAGCGCCCGCCGCCGCCCGCGGAGCGGCGGCTCAAGGTCGTTTCGCCCTTCGAGCCGAGCGGCGACCAGCCGCAGGCGATCCGCGAGCTGGTCGAGGGCCTCGCGCGCGGCGAGCGCGACCAGGTGCTGCTCGGCGTCACCGGCTCCGGCAAGACCTTCACCATGGCGAAGGTGATCGAGGCGGTGCAGCGCCCGACGCTGATCCTCGCCCCGAACAAGACCCTGGCCGCGCAGCTCTACGGCGAGATGAAGGCGTTCTTCCCGGAGAACGCGGTGGAGTACTTCGTCTCCTACTACGACTACTACCAGCCGGAGGCCTACGTCCCGCGCACCGACACCTACATCGAGAAGGACGCGCAGATCAACGAGCAGATCGACCGCATGCGCCACGCCGCGACGCAGGCGCTGCTCGAGCGCAGCGACGTGGTGATCGTCGCCTCCGTCTCCTGCATCTACGGCATCGGCTCGGTCGAGACCTACTCGCGCATGGTGGTGCGGCTCGCCAGGGGCGGGCGGATCGAGCGCGACGCGCTGGTGCGCGGCCTGGTCGAGCAGCAGTACCGGCGCAACGACGCCGCCTTCCAGCGCGGCACCTTCCGCATCCGCGGCGAGACGGTGGACGTCTGGCCCTCGCACCTCGAGGACCGCGCCTGGCGCGTCTCGCTCTTCGGCGACGAGATCGAGGCGCTGCGCGAGTTCGACCCGCTGACCGGCGAGGTCACCGCCGAGATGGCCTCCGTCGCCATCTACGCCAACAGCCACTACGTCACGCCGCGGCCGACGCTCCGGCAGGCGATCGCGCAGATCAAGGCGGAGCTGAAGCAGCGCCTCGCCGAGCTGGAGGCCGCGGGCAGGCTGCTCGAGGCGCAGCGGCTCGAGCAGCGCACCATGTTCGACATCGAGATGCTGGAGACGACCGGCTCCTGCAAGGGGATCGAGAACTACTCGCGCTACCTCACCGGCCGCAACCCCGGCGAGCCGCCGCCGACCCTGTTCGAGTACCTGCCGGAGAACGCGCTGCTGATCGTGGACGAGAGCCACGTCACCGTCCCCCAGCTCGGCGGCATGTTCCGCGGCGACTACAACCGCAAGAGCGTGCTCGCCGAGTACGGCTTCCGCCTGCCGAGCTGCGTGGACAACCGCCCGCTGCGCTTCGAGGAGTGGGACGCCTACCGCCCGGCGACGATCTTCGTCAGCGCCACGCCGGGTCCGTGGGAGCTGGAGCGCACCGGCGGCGCCTTCGCCGAGCAGGTGATCCGCCCCACGGGGCTGATAGACCCGGTCTGCGTCGTGCGCCCGGTCGAGGGCCAGGTGGACGACCTGCTCGCCGAGTGCCGCGATGTCGCCGCGAGGGGCGGGCGCGTCCTGGTCACGACCCTCACCAAGCGCATGGCCGAGGACCTGACCGAGTACATGGCCGAGGCGGGCATCAGGGTGCGCTACCTGCACTCGGACGTGGACACGCTGGAGCGGATCGAGATCATCCGCGACCTCCGCCTCGGCGTGTTCGACGTGCTGGTCGGGATCAACCTGCTGCGCGAGGGGCTCGACATCCCCGAATGCATGCTGGTCGCGATCCTCGACGCCGACAAGGAGGGCTTCCTGCGCTCCACGACCAGCCTGATCCAGACCATCGGCCGCGCCGCGCGCAACGCGGAGGGGCGGGTGATCCTCTACGCCGACACCATGACGGACTCGCTCCGCCGCGCGCTGGAGGAGACGAAGCGCCGCCGCGCCAAGCAGATGGCCTGGAACGAGGCGCACGGCATCACGCCGCAGACCATCAGGCGCCAGATCGCCGACGTGCTGCAGAGCGTCTACGAGCAGGACTACGTGACGGTCGAGGCGGTCGAGGACTCGGAGAGCGCGACCGAGTTCGTCGGCAAGGACCTGCGCGCGACGATCGCGGAGCTCGAGAAGCGCATGCGCGCCGCGGCGGCGGAGCTGGAGTTCGAGGAGGCGGCGCGGCTGCGCGACGAGATCAGGCGGCTGGAGGCGCTGGAGCTCGGCCTGGACGCGCCGCCGGCCGCGCGCCCGCGGGGCGGCGGCGCGCGGGACTGGCGGCCGCAGCCGCTCGGGCCGGGCGGCGGCGGCCACGAGCCGAGGCGGGGCCGGCAGCGGCCGGCGGCGCCGCAGCGCGCCGGCGGCGGGCGTGGCGGGCGCCGCCGTGGCTGAGCCGGCCCGCGCCGCCCCGGAGGGCGCCGCCGCGGCCTGGCCGGTCGCGGACTCGATCCCGCGCGCGGCGCTGGTCACGGGCGGCGCCCGGCGCCTCGGGCGGGCGATGGTGCGGGCGCTCGCCGAGGCGGGCTTCGACGTCGCCGTGCACTACGGCCGCAGCGCCGCGGAGGCCGAGGCGGCGGCGGCGGAGGTGCGCGCGCGCGGCCGCGCCGCCGTCGCCCTCGGCGCCGACCTCGCGCGGGAGGCGCAGACCGCGGCGCTGCTCGGGCGCGCCGCCGAGGCGCTCGGCGGCCCGATCGGCGTGCTGGTCAACAACGCCAGCGTCTTCGAGCGCGACGAGTGGCACGACGCGACGCGCGCGAGCTGGGACGCGCATCTCGAGCCGAACCTGCGCGCGCCCTTCGTGCTGACGCAGGCGTTCGCCCGCGCCCTGCCGGAGGCGGCGGAGGGCGTGGTGGTCAACATGCTCGACCAGCGGGTGTGGTCCGTCACGCCGCACTTCGTCTCCTACACCGTCTCCAAGGTGGGGCTCTGGGGGCTGACGCGGAGCCTCGCCCTCGCGCTCGCGCCGCGCATCCGGGTGAACGCGATCGGCCCCGGCCCCGCCCTGCCCTCGAAGCGGCAGACGCCGGAGCAGTTCGCGCGGCAATGCGCCTCCACGCCGCTGCGGCGCGGCACCTCGCCGGAGGAGGTGGCGCGGGCGCTGCGCGCGATCCTCGCCCTGCCCTCGATGACGGGGCAGATGATCGCGCTCGACGGCGGGCAGCACCTGCAGTGGTCGCCCTCGCGCGCCGCCGGGACGGTGCCGGAATGAGCGGCGACGCGGCGCGCGGCGAGGGCTTCGCGCCGGACGCGGCGCGCGGGCTGCGCCTCGTCTTCGTGCGCGGGCTCGAGGTGCGCGCGCGCCTCGGCGTGCATCCGCACGAGGAGCGCGCGCCGCAGCGCGTGCGCATCGCCATCGAGGCGGCGGTCGAGGACGACGCCGCGCCCGACGGCATCGGCGCCGATCGGCTCGCCCGCGTCGTGGACTACGGCCGGCTGGCGGAGACGGCGCGGCGCGCCGCGACCGAGGGGCATGTGCGGCTGGCCGAGACGCTGGCCGAGCGCATCGCCCTCGCCGTGCTGGCCGAGCAGCCGCGGGTGCGGGCGGTGCGGGTGACGGTCGAGAAGCCGGACGCCGTCGCCGACGCCGAGTCGGTCGGCGTCGCCGTCGAGCGGCAGCGGCGCCGGCAGCGACCTTAGGCGGCCCTGGAAGGGTTCGGCGCACGTTTTGTCCACCGCCGTCACGGCTGCGCGAGCCGCCCACGCCGCGTCAATCGCGAAGTTGCTCTTGACGCATGACGCGAGCGGCCCGCAGTCGTAACTTAACGGTATTTCAACGGCTTAAGGAGCTGGTACGGGTTTGCACAAAAACCGGGCAGTCAAATGTGACCGGCGTGTGACCGCCGCCGGAACCGGATTGGGCAATCTCCTTCCACAGAGTTTTCCACAGCTTTGGTGGACAAGCGCGGGCTTGAGCCGCGCCTTCCGGCGGCATAGGTCAGCGCCATGGCAGCGGTGAACGAATCGGGGACAGGCCGGCGCGACGCCGCGCCCGTCCTCGAAGGCATGCGGGTGATCGAGACCGCGCTTCCGACCCTGCCGCTCTCGCCGGGCGTCTATCGCATGCTCGATGCGCGCGGCGAGGCGCTCTATGTCGGCAAGGCGCGCGCCCTGCGCCGGCGGGTCGCCGCCTACACGCGGATCGGCCGCCTGCCCGAGCGCCTGCGCCGCATGGTGCACGAGACGCGCAGCCTGGAGGTGGTCACCACCGCCTCCGAGGCCGAGGCGCTGCTGCTCGAGGCCAACCTCATCAAGCGCCTGCGCCCGCGCTACAACATCGTGCTGCGGGACGACAAGTCCTACCCCTGGCTGGTGCTGACCGAGGACCACCCCTACCCGCAGATCGCCAAGCACCGCGGCGAGCGCCGCAAGGGCGCGAGCTACTTCGGCCCCTTCGCCTCGGCCTGGGCGGTGAACCAGACGCTGACCGCGCTGCAGCGCGTCTTCCTGCTGCGCTCCTGCCGCGACACGGTGTTCGAGAGCCGCGACCGGCCCTGCCTGCTCCACCAGATCCGGCGCTGCTCGGCGCCCTGCGTCGGGCGCATCGCGCGCGAGGACTACGCCGCGCTGGTGCGCGAGGCGAAGGAGTTCCTCTCCGGCGGCACGCCCTCCATCCAGCGGCGCCTGGCGCAGGAGATGGAGGAGGCGGCGGAGCGTCTCGAATTCGAGCGCGCCGCCGCGATCCGCGACCGCATCCGCGGCCTGACGCACGTGCAGGGGCGCGACCGGATCAACATGGAGGGCGTCGGCGACGCGGACGTGATCGCGCTGCACCAGCTCGCCGGCCAGTCCTGCGTGCAGGTCTTCTTCTTCCGCGGCGGCCGCAACAACGGCAACCGTCCGTTCTTCCTCAGCCACGCCAGGGCCGGGCAGCGCGAGGGCGAGGTCCTGCAGAGCTTCGTCGCCCAGCTCTACGACGACCTGGCGCCGCCGCCGCTCGTCCTGCTCAGCCACGAGCTGCCGGAGCAGGCGCTGGTCGCCGAGGCGCTCGCCACCCGCGCCGGCCGCAGGGTCGAGCTGCACCGGCCGCAGCGCGGCGACAAGCGCGCCGCCGTCGAGCACGCCCTGGCCAACGCGCGCGAGGCGCTGGAGCGCCGCCTGGCCGAGGGCACGGCGCAGGAGGCGCTGCTGCAGGGCGTGGCGAAGCTGTTCGACCTCCCCTCCGCGCCGGAGCGGATCGAGGTCTACGACAACAGCCACATCCAGGGCGCCAACGCCTACGGCGTGATGATCGCCGCCGGCCCGGCCGGCTTCCTCAAGCACGCCTACCGCAAGTTCGGCATCAGGGGCCCCGCGAGGCCGGGCGACGACTTCGCCATGATGCGCGAGGTGTTCGAGCGCCGCTTCGGCCGCGCCGCGAAGGAGGACCCGCTGCGCGAATCCGGCGCCTGGCCCGACCTCGTGCTGATTGATGGCGGCCTCGGCCAGCTCAACGCCGCGCGCGCGGTGCTGAACGAGCTCGGCTGCCACGACCTCCCGGTGGTCGCCATCGCGAAGGGCGCGGACCGCGACGCCGGGCGCGAATGGTTCCACCAGGCGGGACGCGCGCCCTTCCAGCTCCCGCCGCGCGATCCGGTTCTCTACTATCTGCAGCGCCTGCGCGACGAGGCGCACCGCTTCGCCGTCACCACGCACCGCGCCGGCCGCTCGAGATCGCTGGTGCGGAGCGAGCTCGACGAGGTGCCGGGCGTCGGCCCCGCGACCAAGCGCGCGCTGCTGAACCATTTCGGCTCGGTGCGCGCCGTCAAGCAGGCCGGCCTTGCCGATCTCGAGAACTGCCCCGGCGTCGGGGCGGCGCTGGCGCGGCGCATCCACGGGCATTTCCACCCCGGCGCCGTCGCCGCTAGAACCCCCGGCTGAACCGCACCCGAGCGCCGCCGGACAGCCCCGTGCCGACCGACCTTCCGAACCTGCTCACCCTCTCGCGCATCGCCGCGATCCCGCTCGTGGTGCTGTTCGCCTCGCTCGAGCGGCCCTGGGCGGACCTCGCCGCCTGCGTCGTCTTCTCCCTCGCCGCCATCACCGACTACTTCGACGGCAGGATCGCGCGGCAGCGCCGGCAGATCAGCTCCTTCGGGCGCATGCTCGACCCGATCGCCGACAAGCTGCTGGTCGGCGCGGCGCTGATGCTGCTCGCCGGGCACGGCCGGCTCTCGGACTACGGGCTGTATCCCGCGATCGTGATCCTGCTGCGCGAGATCCTGGTCTCGGGCCTGCGCGAGTTCCTCGCCGGCATCAGGCTCGGCCTGCCGGTGACGCGGCTGGCCAAGTGGAAGACGGGATTCCAGATGGGCGCGCTGGGCACGCTGCTCGCCGGCGACTCCGGGGCGGGGGTGATCTTCCTCGACGTCCTGCCCATCTCGCTCATCGGCGAGGCGATGCTGTGGACCGCGGCGGTGCTGACCCTGGCGACCGGTTGGGACTACCTCCAGGCCGGGCTGCGCCACGCGGCGGGCGAGCGCCATGCGGCGGCCGCGTCATCGGCGCACCATCCCGGCCCGGTCGAGGCGCTGCCCGCCGCCGGCGCGGCGCGCCCGGTCGAGGCCACCGATCCGCCCGCGGTGCGGCCTTGAGCGGCCCGGACCGGCGGCGCATGGTGCGGGGCGGCGGCGAGCCGGAGGGACCTGGGGGAGCGCGGGCGGCATGATCGGCGACGGCGGCAAGGGAATGGTGGCGGCGCTGGCGAGCGGCGATGCCGGAGCGCGACGACGCGCCGTCGCGGCCGGCGTCCTGGCGGCGTCCGCGCTGGCCCTGCCGGGCTGCGCGGCGCTCGACGTCACGCCCCCCTGGGCGCCCGTGGGCGCCCGCGTGGTGGACATGGACAGCCTGACGGTGCGGCGCGTCACCGGCGGCGGGGCCGCCGAGGTGCCCGTCCCGCCGCTGACCCCCGAGCCGGGCGACATATGGCCGCTCCAGGAGGCGCCGCGGGTCACCCTCGCCGATCCGGCTGACGCCCTGCGCGACATCCCGCCCTACCGGCCCGAGGGGATGCGCGCCGAGCCGCCTCCGCCTGCCGAGCAGCGACCCCCGCCCCCGGCGCGGCGCCCGGCGCGCCGCGGCAGCTCCTCGGCCCCGCCGCCACCGCCGGAGCCGAGAGCCGAGCTTCGCCTCCCGGCGCAGCCGCCGGCCCTGCCGGTGACGCCCCCTCCGGCGCGGGTCGAGGGGCGCGTCATCCCCTATCCGGGCGGCCAGGCGGTCACGACGGGCGGGACGGAGCAGTACCAGACCTTCGGTGAGCCCGGCACCGCCGGGGGCGGCGTCGCCGTCCCCGAAGGCCCGACGACGGTCCTGATCGGGCCCGACGGGCGGGTGCGGGTCGTGCCGACGCCGCGCTGAGCGGGCGCCGCCGGATGCCGCCGACCCCGCCCCGCCTCCCGACCCCGGCGCGACCGGTGCGCGGCGCGTGAGGGAGAGCCCGATGCGCGTGCTCTATTTCGCCTGGCTGCGGCAGAAGGTCGGCGTCGCCGAGGAGGAGGCCGCGCCGCCTGCGGACGTGCGCGACGTCGCGGGCCTGATCCGCTGGCTCGCCGCGCGCAGCCCCGGCCACGCCGCCGCCTTCGCCGATCCGCGCCAGGTGCGCGCGGCGGTGAACCAGGAATTCGCCACCCCCGACACGCCGGTCGCGCCGGGCGACGAGGTGGCGTTCTTCCCGCCGGTGACGGGAGGCTGAGACAGGCCATGGCGACGGTCCGGGTGCAGGAGGCGCTGTTCGACCTGGCGGCGGAGACCGCCGCGCTGACCGCCGGGCGCAGCGATGTCGGCGCCGTGGCGAGCTTCCTCGGCGTCTGCCGCGCCGACGACGGGCTCAGCGCGATGGTGCTCGAGCACTATCCGGCGATGACCGAGCGCGCGCTGCGGCGCATCGCGGCGGAGGCCGAGGCGCGCTGGCCGCTCACCGGCTGCACGGTGATCCACCGGGTCGGACGCATCCTGGCCGGCGAGCCGATCGTGCTGGTGCTGACCGCGAGCGCGCATCGCGCCGCGGCGCTCGAGAGCTGCGCCTTCCTGATCGACTGGCTCAAGACCCGCGCCCCGTTCTGGAAGTGCGAGGAATTCGCGGACGGCGAGCGGCGCTGGGTCGCGGCGCGCGCGGAGGACGAGGCGGCGGCGGCGCGCTGGGGCGGGGCGGGCGCGGATGCGCCGGCCCGCCGACGGGAACCGGAACGCGCGGCCGGATGATCGCGCCGCCCACGCGCTCGCGCGCGGGCGGCGTCCTCGCCGTGATCGCCGGCGCGGCGCTGCTGGTCTGGCCGGCCTTCCTCAACGGCTACCCGATCGTCTTCAGCGACACCGGGGCCTTCCTCGCGCAGACCCTCGTGCCGCTGATGATCTGGGACAAGCCCTACGTCTACGGGCCGTTCCTCCACCTGTTCCACCAGCGCCTCTCGCTCTGGGGACCGCTCGTCGCGCAGGGCCTGGTCCTGTCGCACCTGCTGTGGGTGACGCAGCGCGCGCTGCGCGGCACCGCCTCGCCCGCGGGCCACCTGGCGGTGACGGCCGGCCTCGCGGCGCTGACGAGCGCGCCCTGGACGGCGGCCTTCCTGATGCCGGACCTCTTCGCGCCGGTGACGGTGCTCGGCCTGTTCCTGCTCGGCCTGGCGCGCGACCGGCTCGGCCGCGGCGAGGCGTGGTATCTCGGCGCGCTCGCCACCCTCGCGATCGCCTCGCATCTCGCGCATCTCGTTGTCGCGGCGGGCGTGATCGCGGCCGTGTCCGTGCTGAGCCGGCGGGCGCGTCCGGCGCTGCGCGCCGTGGCGCCGCTCGGCGCGGCGCTGGCGCTGCTGCTCGCGAGCAACGCGATCGGGCATGGCCGGCTCGCGGTCTCGCCCTACGGCGCGACCTTCCTGCTGGCGCGGCTGCAGGACGACGGACCGGCGACGCGCACGCTGCGCGCGCTCTGCCCCGGCGCCGGCTGGCGGCTCTGCGGCTTCCTCGACCGCCTGCCGATGGATTCGGACGAGTTCCTGTGGTCGCCCGAAAGCCCGCTCTACCGCGAGCCGGACGGCACGCCGCTGCCGGGGGGCATGCCCGGCGGCGCGCGGATGGCGCCGGAGGCGCAGGCAATCCTGGCCGCGACGCTCCGGCGCGAGCCGCTCGGCGTGGCGGCGGCGATGCTGCGCAACACGCTGCGGCAGCTGCTCGCCGCGCGGGTCGGCGACACGCTGCACGACCGCTTCCTCGCCCTGATCCCCGGACGCGAGATCGCCGCGCATTTCCCGGCGCGCGAGCTGGCGGCCTACCGCGCGGGGGCGCAGAAGCGCGGCGTGCTGGAGGCGCGGGCGGCGCCCTTGCTCGCGCCGCACCTGCCGGTGCTGGTCCTGGCCGCCCTGCTGCTGCCGCTCGCCCTGTGGCGGGCGGCGCGGGCGGGGGAGGGGCTCCGGCTCGGGCTGCTGGCCTGCGTGCTGGCCGGGCTCCTCGCCAACGCCTTCGCCACGGGCGCGCTGAGCGGGCCGCACGACCGCTACCAGGCGCGCATCGTCTGGCTGCTGCCGCTTGCCGTCGGGCTGACGCTGTGGCCGGCGGCCGGGGAGGGGGGAGGGCGGGTCCGGGCGGCCGCGGCGCAGGAGGGGCGCGCGGGGTGCCCGGCTGGAACCGCCGGTGGAAACATGCGCCTGCGGAAAGGCGCGGCGGAGCGGGAGGAAGAGGGTTCCCTTCTTCTAGTATCCAGTATTCATTGATCGCATATTCGTGATCCGCCATCGCAGCCGACCGCGTAAGGGGGGCCCCGCCTTGCCCGACTCCCACTTCGCCGCCGACGCCACCCAGACACAGGGCGCCGCCCCGCCGCCCCCCGCCCCGTCCGGCGCGACGGGCCGGCGCGGCGCAGACCCGGCCGCCGACCCCGCATCCGCCGACCCCGCCCCGGCGACCGGCGACGCCGCCCTGCTCTTCGGCGCCGGGGACGACCAGCCGCCGCTCTGGCTCTGGCTCTCCATCGAGCCCGAGGAGGTGACGGCGCTCGAGCGCGCGCTGCTCGCCCACATCCGCTCGCCGCTCTTCCCCGCCCGCTTCGGCGAGCGCATCGCGGGGCCGGGCGACGACGCCGGCCTGCTCGACTTCGCCCGCCGCTTCGCTCCCGTCGCGCCGCGATTCGCGCACGGGCCGGACCTGGTCCTCGCCGCGCTGCGCGTGGTCGCCGAGCGCGGCGCCAGCCTCGCGACCGCCCGCGCCGCCGCGCTCGCCTGCGTCGAGGCGCTGCTGCTGCGCCTGCACGGCCAGGCCCGGGCCCTGGCGGGCGAGGGCGCCCAGGACGCGGAGCCGCGGCTGCGCCGCTTCGTCCTCGCCGCCCGCCTCGCCGCCGATCTCTGGGTGCGCTTCGTCCCTCCCGTGGAGAGCGGCCAGCCGCTGGCCGAGCGGCTGGCCCAGGCCGTCGGCATCGCCCTGGCCGGTCGCGGCGCGGCGGGAGCCGGCGCGCCAGGGGCCGAGGCCTCGGGACCGGCCACGGCGGCTGCCGAGCGCGCGGCGGAGGCGGGGCCGGACCCCGCAGGCGTCACCGTCCTCCAGCCCTTCGAGCCGCCCAACGACCGGGCGGAGTGGGACGCCTACCGTCCGCTCCAGGCGCCGCTGCCGCTGCGCCGGGTGCCGCGCGACGCCGCGGCCCGCCTCGCCGCGCTGGCGGAGAGCGCGCCCGGCTTCGCCGCGCCGCTCGCCGAGATCCGCCGCGCCCTCGCGCTCGCCGCCCATGCCGGGCGCGCGGCGCCGCGGCTGCGCCCGATCCTGCTCGTCGGCCCGCCTGGCGTCGGCAAGACCTGGTTCGCGCGGCGCGTGGCGCAGGCGCTTGATCTGCCCTTCTCCGCGCTCAACCTCGGCGGGGCCACCGACAACCGCAGCCTCGCCGGCACCGCGCGCGGCTGGTCCGGCGCCACCCCCGCCTGGCCGATCGCCGAGATCGCCCGGCTCGGCGCGCCCAACCCGGTCTTCTTCCTCGACGAGGTGGAGAAGGCCGGCGGCTCGCGCGACAGCAACGGCCGCGCCCACGACACGCTGCTCGCCATGGTCGAGCCCGAGAGCGCCGGCGCCTGGTTCGACGAGTGCCTGCGCACCACGGCCGACCTGCGCCACGTGCTGTGGATCCTGGCGGCGAACGAGACGCGCGGCATCCCGGCGCCGCTGCTCTCGCGCCTCTCCGTCCACCGGATCGAGCCGCCGCCGGCCAGCGCCTTCGCGGCGACGCTCGAGGGGCTGCGCGGCGCGGTGGCGGAGGACCTCGGCTGCGCCCCCGCCGACCTGCCCGAACTCGAGCCGGAGACCTTGGCAGCGCTCCGCCGGAGCTTCGCGGGGCACCGCAATCTCCGCCGCCTGCGCACGCAGCTCGAGGAGTGCCTCGGCCTCGCCGCCGAGGCGGCGCTCGCCGCCGCGCACTGACCGGCGCCGGTCGCGGCGGCGGCGTGCCCGACCCCTTCCTCGAGGGCGGGACGGTGCGCGCGGGCGCGATGCGGCGCGGCTCCATGGGTCCGGTCCAGGCGGAGGGGGGCGCCATGCGGGACGTTTGGCCTGCCCGCACGCCGGGATGGAGAATCCGACCGGCCCGCGCCGGCCAGCACGGGCGAAGGTCGGGAGGGAACGATGCGAATCCGGATCGCCGCCCTCGTGGCGGCACTCTGGCTGGCGCCCGCACCCGCGCCCGCGCAACCCTACGAGGTCTGGGCCCTCGACCAGGGCACCTCGACGCTCCACGTCTTCAACGACCGGCTCGAGGAAGTGGCGAAGCTCGACATGAGCGGCCACGGCGTGCGCGTGCCGCACATGATCGACTTCACGCCCGACGGCGCCTACGCGCTGATCGCGGCGACCGCCTCCGGCAACGTCGCGGTGGTCCGCGCCGCCGACCGCCAGGTGGTGGCCGTGCTGCAGACCGGCCCGGCGAGCCACGCGGCCACCGTGCGGCCGGACGGGCGCCAGGCGATCGTCGCGGTGATCGGCAGTCCACAGGTCGAGCGTGATGGCAAGCTCGTCGAGATCCTGATCGACCCGCACGCCGGCCGGTTCGAGATCGGGCGCAGCCTCGTCGTCGCGGACGCCCCCCCTGTTCCGGGAGAAGGCCGACCGGTTCCGGGACATCGGCGCGGTGTGCCAGCAGTACGCGGCGGACGGCCGCCGTGCGTACGTTACGCTCGGGCCCGCTCTCGCCAATGGCGGCCTCGTCGTGCTCGACACCGAGACCTTCCGGCTCGTCGCCGCCTATCCGCCGGACGAGCTGCGGGTGAACTGCGGCACGGTGCTGACGCGCGACGGCCGCCACATGCTCGTCAACGGAGGCGACCACGGCGTCGGCGTGTGGTACGCGATCGACACCGCCACGCGGGAGGTCGTGCACCGGGGCGAGAGCCGCGGCGAGGATGCCCACGGCGCCTGGGCCACGCCCGACGGGCGGGAGATCTGGATGGTGAACCGGGTGACCTCCAACGCCATCGTCATCGACCCGCGGACCTTCCGGATCGTCGCGGAGATCCCGAATGTCGGGCAGACTCCCGACATCGTCGCGATCTCGCCCGATTCGCGCTTCGCCTTCATCACGACGCGCGGCCCGAACCCGGTCTCGATGCCGCACATCGCGCGGGGCACCACGCCGGGATTCACCGTGGTCTCGATCCCGGAGCGGCGGGTCCTCCGCCACATCCAGCCCGCCCCCGGCAACGAGCGGAGCGACTTCCACGGGATCGGCGTTCGGGTGGTGCGATGACGATCGAGGGCTTCACGCCGGCGAGCGCGCTCCTCGGGGGCGCGCTCATCGGCCTCGCGGCGGCCGTGCTCCATGCCGCGACCGGCCGGATCGCCGGGATCAGCGGCATCGCCGGCGGCCTCCTGCGGCCCGGTGCCCTCCGGGGACGGGGGGCCGATGCCGCCTGGCGGCTGCTCTTCCTCGCCGGGCTCGTGCTCGGCGCCGGCCTTGCGGCGCTGCTCGGGGGCAGGCCGACGCTGCGCATCGAGGCGTCCTGGCCGCTCCTCGCGCTGGGTGGGCTGCTGGTCGGCTTCGGGACGCAGCTCGGCCGCGGCTGCACCAGCGGGCACGGCGTCTGCGGCATCGCCCGCCTCTCCGCCCCCGGACGCCGGCGCCGCCACCCGCGGCCCGGCTACGCTGTAGGGGGCGCGCCGGCAGCGCCCGGCGTGTCTCCCGAGCGAGCCCTGTCCGCGTCCCGGGATGCGGCGACGGCACGCGCCGGCACGCCGACGGGGCGGGACCCGCGCGTCCCCCGCGCTTGGCGTCTGGCCGACGCGGCGGCGTCAGGCTGCGCGCAGCGCCCGCGGCAGGTCGTTGATGGCGCGGTCCACGAGCGCCGCGTCGGCCTGGGCGTCGAGGCGCTCGGCGATGACGGCGCGCGCGGCGGCGGTGGCCACCTCGGCCGCCGTGTTGCGCACCTCGGCGAGCGCGCTGGCCTCGGCGGCGGCGATGCGGTCCATCGCCATGCGCTCGCGGCGCTTCGCCGCGGCCTCGGCCTCGGCGGCGATCTGCTCCGCGATGCGGTGGGCCTCGGCCTGGGCGCGGGCGAGCAGGGCCTCGGCTTCCGCCTGCGCGGCGCGGCGGTCGGCCTCGGCCTGGCGGCGCATCGCCTCGGCCTCCTCGCGCAGCCGCGCGGCCTCTTCCAGCTCCTCGCGCACCCGTTGGGCGCGGCCGTCGAGCATGGCGGTTACCCGTCGCCACGCCAGGCGGCCCACCAGCGCGATGAACAACACGAAGCTCGCCGCGACCCAGAATTTGGGGTCGAGCCAGAAGTGCTCGTATGTGTGCGGCATCGGCTTAGGCCTCCTGGCGGCGCGTGGCGAGCTCGCGGCCCACCGCCGCCTCCACCGCGTCCCGGTCGGCGCGGCCGATCAGGCGGGCGACCAGCGCCTCGGCGGTGTCGGTCGCGACCTGGCGCAGCGCGCCCATCGCGGCGTCGCGCGCCGCGGCGATGCGCGCCTCGGCCGCCGCGATCTGCTCGGCGAGGCGGGCGTTCAGCGCCTCGGCGCGCCGGTGCGCCTCTTCCTGCGCCTCCTGCAGCGCGCTGGCGACCGCGGCCTGGGCTTCCGTTCGTGCCCGCAGCGTCGCCTCGCGGTGCGCGGCGGCGGCGGCGTCCGCCTCGGCCTTGGCGGCGCGGGCGGCCTCGAGGTCGGCGGCGATGCGTCGCCGCCGCTCCTCCAGGATCTCGCCGACGCGCGGCAGCGCGTAGTTGGCCATCACGAAGTAGAGCAGCCCGAAGATCAGCAGCAGCCAGACGATCTGCGCGATCATCAGCGGATTGCCGAAGTCGAGCTGCGGCATGCCGCCCGACTGCGGCTCGGCGGCGAGCGCCGCCGTCCCGGGCGCGCCGAGCAGGCACGCCGGAACCGCCGCCGCGAGCCGGATCCACCGGGTCATCCCGGAAGCCCTCCGTTCGGGGAAGGGAAAGGGGGGTGGGGTCGCGCCGTTCAGGTGAACAGGATGAGGAAGGCGATGAGCAGCGCGAACAGCGCCACCGCCTCGGTCAGCGCGAAGCCCAGGATTCCGATCGGGAAGACGGCATCGCGGGCGCCCGGGTTGCGGGCCACGCTGTTCACCAGGGCGGAGAAGATGTTGCCGATGCCGATGCCGACGCCCGCCAGGGCGATGACGGCGAGGCCGGCCCCGAGGGCCTTCGCGGCGAGAACGTCCATGGAGACAGGTCCTTCCCTTGTCCTGTGGGTGGGGGTGGTCAGGCCGGCGCGGCGCGCCCGCTGCCTAGTGCAGGTGCACCGCGTCGTGCAGGTAGATGCTGGTCAGGATCGCGAACACGTAGGCCTGGAGGAAGGCCACGAGGAACTCGAAGCCGACCAGCGCGACGTTGATCGCGAGCGGCGCCGCGGCGCCGAGGAAGCCGAGGAAGCCCGCCGTCCCGAGCATCACCACGAAGGAGGCGAACACCTTCAGCATCACGTGCCCGGCGACCATGTTGGCGAACAGGCGCACCGAGAGGCTGATCGGGCGCGAGAGGTAGGAGATGATCTCGATCGGCACGACCAGGACGGCGAGCGCGGGGCTCAGCCCCTCCGGCTTGAAGTAGCCGAACCAGCGCCAGCCGTGGATCGCGATGCCCACCGCCGTGATCAGCACGAAGACGATCGCGGCGAGGGTGAAGGTGACGGCGATGTGGCTGGTGAAGGTGAAGGCGTAGGGCAGCAGGCCGAGCAGGTTGCCGAACAGGATGAACATGAACAGCGAGAACAGGAACGGGAAGAACCGCCGCCCCTCCTCGCCGATCTGTCCCACCGCCATGTCGTGCACGAACTCGTAGGCCGATTCCGCCAGCGCCTGCAGGCGGCCCGGGATGACCGCGCGGCCCGCCGTGCCCCACATCATGAGGGCGGTGATCAGCCCGACCGCGAGCAGCATGTGCGCGTTGGACTGGGTGAAGCCGACCGACGCCCCGACCACGCCCAGCACCGGCGTCAGCTCGAACTGGCTCAGCGCGTCGATCGCATTTCCCTCGGCGGCCAAGGCGGCATCCCCCGTGCGAAGGCGGCCGGGCGCGGGTCCCGGCGCGGAATTCCCGTGTTCAGCGCGGGCCGCGGCGGGGCATGAAGACGCGATAGACGTTCAGCACCCCGGCGGCCGCCCCCAGCACGACGAACAGCAGGAGGAGCCACGGGCCGGTGCCGAGCCAGCGATCGAGCGCCCAGCCGATCGCGAGTCCCACCACCAGGGCCGAGACCAGCTCGACCCCGACCCGGAAGCCGATCCCCCAGGCGCCGCCGGGAAGCCCGCCGCGCTCCTTCGGGGCGGCGTCCAGGCCCTGACGGGCCCGGGCTTCCTGCAGGCGCCGATCGAAGTCGTCCCGGTCTGCCACGCGCGTGCTCCTCCCGCCGGTCCCCCGGGCCGGAAGGCGTGCGGCTCCTACGGCCTCGCCCCCGGGGTGTCAAGGCGATGCGGGCTTCGGGCGCGCATCGCGCCGCGCGCCATCGCCTTCCGCGCCGCGCGCCGGGGCGGCCGCGAAGCCGCCCCACTGCCGCTCCCACGGGCGCGCGTGGGCGCCGCCGCGGGCGAGGAGCCCCGCGTGCGTGCCCCGCCTGGCGATGCGGCCCTCCTCCGGCACCGCCGGGCGGTCCATGCGCGCGACGGGGGAGAGGCGGTGCACGATCGCGATCACCGTCTTGCCGGCCATGAGGTCCGCGCGGTGCTCCTGGATCGCCGCCTCCACCCCCGAATCGAGCGCGCTGGTCGCCGCGTCCAGCACCGGGATCGGGGCGTCCTCGCGCAGCCAGCGCGCAATCGCGATCCACCGCCGCTGCAGCGGACGTTCGGGGATCGCGCGGTGCAGCAGAACCGTGTTCTGGATCGCGCCCCCGATCGCGGCGCGATCCCTGGGTCATCACGGCGATGTCCCGCCTTCCGGGCCGAAGAAGCGACGACCCGGCCGTTGAAGACCGCGATGACCAGGGCGGGCGGCGCGACCGCGAGGCCGGCGACGAACAGCGCCGCGAACAGCCCGCGCGCCTCACGCGCGAAGTGCCGGCAGGAGCCGGGCAGCGAACGCGGCGGCGGCCCGGCCGGCACCGGCGCGCCGGGCAGGCGCGAGGCGTGCGCCCCCCGGCCGCGCCACCGGCTCCATCCGGCGTTCGAAGAGGCGGAAGGGCACGGGGGCGGGGAAGGCGCTTCCGGCCGCGGCGTCAACGCCCGGACCGTGATGATGCCGCGGGTCCGGCGGTGCCCGCCCACCCGAATGCCGCCACGCCCCCGTTGTGCCCCGTTGTGCGGCCGGGGAGGCGGGCCGCATCGTTCCGCCCCGGGCTGGGAGGGCGCGATGGCGATCGGCCTTGGCGAGAGCGCGGTGAACCTGCTGGCGGCGGCCGGGCTCGGCGCCGCGATCGGCGTCGAGCGGCAATGGCGCCAGCGCCTCGCGGGGCTGCGCACCAACGCCCTCGTCGCGCTCGGCGCGGCCGGCTTCGTCGTCTCCTCGCAGCTCGTGCCGGGGGAGGTGAGCCCGACCCGCGTCGCGGCGCAGATCGTCTCCGGCATCGGCTTCCTCGGCGCCGGCGTGATCTTCCGGGAGGGCGCCGACGTGAAGGGGCTGAACACCGCGGCGACGCTGTGGTGCGCGGCGGGCGTCGGCATGCTCGCGGGCTTCGGCGCGCTGCTGCACGCCTCGCTGCTCGCCGCCCTCGTGCTCGCGGTGCACCTGCTGCTCCGTCCGCTGGTGCGGGCGCTGAAGCGGCGCATCGCGCCGGCCGCCTCGCGGCGGGACGAGGCGGCGGAGGCGGAGCAGCGCTACGCCGTCTCCATCGTCTGCCGCGCGGCCGAGGCGGCGCGGGTGCGCGCGGCCCTGGTGCAGGACGTCGCCGCCTCCGCCGCCCCCGCCCTCCGCCTGACGCGGCTCGAGAGCGCTGTGATCCGCGACACCAACAGCGTCGAGGTCCAGGCCGGCCTCGCCGCGCCGGCGCGCGCCGATGCGGCGCTGGAGCGCGTCGTCGGGCGCCTCGGCCTCGATCCCGGGGTGACCGCGGTGCGCTGGCGGGCGGAGGCGGAGACGGCGACGGACTGAACGATCCTGGGCAACGAGCGGCGCCTCTTGTGCAATTGGCGCGTGCAATTGGCGTGGCTGATTGCGTCGAGGCGGGCAGACCAGGAGGGTGGCCAGGCGCCACCAGCCGCGCCTCGGCTCCGGGCACCATAGGGGCGGGACGCGAAAACCGTCCGGAAAGGCCGCTGCCCGCGGTCTCCGCGCGGCTGCGCATCCGAACTTGAGTTGCCGGCGGACGCCGGGCAGCCTTCCAGGCGATGCGCCATCATTCGGCCGATTCGCGGGACTCCGACATGGCCATGCGGGCCCAGGACTGCAGCCGCTCTCCGACGGACCCCGTGCCATTGTCCACATCCCGCCTGCCAAGTGTCTCCGCGGGAGCACAAGCGCGCTCCGTGCCGCTTGTCCGAACGGACGCGAAGGAGGCCGGCGCGTACTTCACCCCGCCGGCCGTCGTGGAGACGTTGATCCGCTGGGCGGTGCGGTCGCCTGGCGACCGGCTCCTCGATCCGTCCTGTGGAGATGGCCGGTTCCTCGCGCAGCACGGCAACAGCGTCGGGGTCGAGCCGCATGCAGCAACCGTTCAGGCGGCGCTGGCAAGCGCTCCGGGCGCCGTGGTCCATCACGAGGACTTCTTCAGTTGGGCGGCGCGGACCGCGGACCGGTTCGACTGCGCCGCCGGCAATCCTCCGTTCATCCGCTACCAGCGTTTCAAGGGCTCCGTCCGATCCGGCGCCTTGGCGCTCTGCGCCCGCCTGGGCGCTACATTCTCTGGTCTGAGCTCCTCCTGGGCCCCATTCCTGGTCGCCACGGCCGGGCTGCTGAAGCCGGGTGGTCGCCTCGCCTTTGTGGTGCCGGCTGAAATCGGCCATGCGCCCTACAGCGCTCCGCTCATTGAGTACCTGGTCCGGCGATTCGACCGCGTGCAGATCGTCGCCTTCCGCGAGAAGCTCTTTCCCGATCTCAGCGAGGATTGCTGGCTCCTGTACGCCGATGGCTTCGGCGGCAGCACATCGGAGATCCGCTTTACCGCCTTGCCGCGATTCCGCCCCATGTCCACCCCGCCGCGGCAATTCGTCCGCGTGCCTGTGGACGAGTGGCGCGGCATCTGGCAGCGGAGGCTCCGCCCCTTCGTGCTCGCGGACGCCGCCCGCGCGCTCTACCGCAGGGCCAGCGCCGCCTCGTGGGCGCGCCGCCTGGGCGACATTGCCGCGGTCGGCATCGGCTACGTCACGGGCGACAACGCATTCTTCCACCTTCGCCCGTCCGACGCCGAGCGGTGGCGAATCCCCGCGGAATTCCTGCTCCCGTCGGTGCGGACCGCACGGGCTCTCCCCGCGGACGCTCTTGATGAGGACACCGTGGACCGATGGCGCGCCGCGGACGAGCCGATCCTGCTGCTCCGTCTCCCGAAGACCCGCGACCTGCCTGCCGCCGTGCATCGCTACCTCGAAAGCGAAGCAGGCCGCCGGGCCCGCGAGGCGTACAAGTGCCGGACGCGGGATCCCTGGTTCAGCGTTCCCGATGTGCAGGTTCCAGACCTGTTCCTCAGCTACATGTCCGGCGTCCAGCCGAACCTGGTCGCCAATCTGGCGCGCTGCACCTGCACGAACGCGGTGCACAGCGTCCGCCTGAAGAACGGCATGACCGCCGCGGGATTGCTGGCCCTTTGGGACCAACCGCTCGTAAGGCTCAGCTGCGAGATCGAGGGCCATCCGCTCGGCGGCGGAATGCTCAAGCTCGAGCCCGGCGAGGCGGCGCGCGTGATCGTGCCTGACCCCCACCAGGCGGCGAGCCTGGATGCCGAGGTGATCGAGGAGGCGGTCAGGACCATGCGCGCCTGGCGGCACTATGACGACTGATCGGGAGCGAGCGGGCGACGCCGAGGGGAGGGTGTGCGCCTGGATCTCCCGCGCCGAAGCCCTGCGGCATTTCGCGACCTGTGACGGACCGACCCGGAGCCAGCAGCACATCAAGCCCTTGCATTGGTACGTCGCCTCCCGCCTGGTGCTGGAAGGCGGCTTCCTCCCCGACGACATTGCCCCGCGGCCGCCCTTCCGCGTCGAGCGCGGCAGGCGCGAACTGCTGCTCCACTACGACGAGACGCAAGCGACTGGCGAGGAGCGGACCGTCCTCGGTGGCCTGAAGACGAAGAACGTGGATGTGGTGATCGCGCGGCCAACCATTGGTCCCGCGCTGGCGGTCTCCTGCAAGGGCATGACCGGTGCGCTGCGGAACCTCACCAATCGGATGGAGGAGCTGATCGGCGAGTGCACCAACCTGCACATCACCTACCCCGCGCTGGTCTTCGGGTTCCTCTTCGTGGTCCGCGCGAATCGCCGCGACGAAAGCGCGGCTGCGGAAGTGGCGAGCGGCGCGCGGCGGATGGCGGCGAACGACGTGGCGTTCCAGGCCGACGGCGGCCCTGTGGCCTCCCTCGTACGGTTCCACAATGCGCTGTGCGAGATCACCGGGCGACGCGGAATCCGCGACGATGTCAGCCGCTATGAGGCCGTCTCGCTCTTGGCGGTAGAAGCCGGGGCACGGGCCGGCGCGATCTCGCCGGAATTCCCCACGCCCGATAGCCCGCTCCGCATCGAGCGGTTCTTCGAAACCCTGTATCGTCGCTACGATGAACGCTTCGTATTCGGTGCGCCCGACCTGAAGGCCAGGACCGCCCGTCCCGGCTGGTCGCCGGATTCCCCCTGCCTGAGGGACCCAAGGCTGAGCGCCTGGATCGCGGAGAGGCCCGGAATCGAGATCCGGCTCTCCAGCGACCTCGGCTGACGACGGAGCGCCGCCGCCTCCGCTACATCCCGCCGATGTAGTTCGGCCCCCCGCCGCCCTCCGGCGTGCGCCACTCGATGTTCTGCGTCGGGTCCTTGATGTCGCAGGTCTTGCAGTGCACGCAGTTCTGCGCGTTGATCACCAGCCGCACGCCGCCGTTCCCCGCCTCGGCCGCGGCGCCGGGCACCTGGTCGGCCTGCGCATCCGGCGTGCCCTTCAGCTCGCGCTCCGCCTCGGGGCCGACCGCCTCGTACACCGCGGCCGGGCAGTAGCGGCTCTCCGGGCTGCGGTAGCGGTCCCAGTTCACCGGCTTCCAGCGCGACGGGTCCCTGAGCACCAGGTGCGAGGGCTGGTCCTCCTCGTGGTTGGTGTTGGAGAGATAGACCGAGGACAGCCGGTCGAAGGTGAGCACGCCGTCCGGCTTCGGGTACACGATGCGCTTCGCCCGGGAGGCGTCGCGCAGCGTCTCGTGGTCGGCGTGGTGGCGCCAGGTCCAGGGCGCGCCGCCGCGCAGCACGTAGGCGTCCACCGCCGACCAGGCCATCGCGCCCCACAGGCCGAACTTGGCGAAGGCCGGGCGGATGTTGCGCACCGCGCGCAGCTCCGACCACACCCAGCTCGCCCTGAGCCTCTCGGGATAGGCGTCGAGCACCGCGGGCGGCGCCCCGGCCTTCAGCGCCTCCGCCACCGCCTCCGCCGCGACCATCCCGGACTTCATGCTGGTGTGCGTGCCCTTGATCTTGGGCACGTTGAGGAAGCCGGCGCAGTCGCCGATCAGCGCCCCGCCGGGGAAGACGAGCTTCGGGATCGCCTGGAAGCCGCCCTCGTTCAGCGCCCGCGCGCCGTAGGCGATGCGCTTGCCGCCCTCCAGCACCTTCCGCACCTCGGGATGCGTCTTGAAGCGCTGGAACTCCTCGAAGGGCGAGAGCCAGGGGTTCCGATAGTCGAGCCCGACGACGAAGCCGATCGAGACCAGGTTCTCGCCCAGCATGTAGAGCCAGGAGCCGCCATAGGTGTCGCCGGAGAGCGGCCAGCCGACGGAATGCCAGACCAGGCCGGGCCGGTGCTTCTCCTTCGGGATCTCCCACAGCTCCTTGATGCCGAGGCCGTAGGTCTGCGGCGCCACGCCCTCGCGCAGGTTGTAGCGCTCCATCAGCTTGCCGGAGAGCGAGCCGCGGCAGCCCTCGGCGAACAGGGTGTAGCGGGCGCGCAGCTCCATGCCCGGCTGGTAGTTCGGGCCCCTGGTGCCGTCCTTGCGGATCCCCATCACCCCGGCGACGACGCCCTTCACCGCGCCGTCCTCGACGATCGTCTCGGAGGCGGCGAAGCCCGGGTAGATCTCGACGCCGAGCGCCTCCGCCTTGGCGCCGAGCCAGCGGCAGACATTGCCGAGCGAGACGATGTAGTTGCCGTGGTTGTTCATCGGCGGCGGCGTCGGCAGGCGGAAGGCCCGCCTCGCGGTGAGGAACATGAACCGGTCCTCGCGGGCCGGCGTCGCCAGGGCCGGCGGGTCCTCGCGCCAGTCGGGGAGCAGCTCGTCGAGCGCGCGCGGCTCCAGCACCGCGCCGGAGAGGATGTGGGCGCCGATCTCGCTGCCCTTCTCGACCAGGCAGACCGCGGCGTCCGGCGCGAGCTGCTTGAGGCGGATCGCGGCGGAGAGACCCGCCGGGCCGCCGCCCACGATCAGCACGTCGAACTCCATGGACTCGCGCTGTTCGGTCGCGTCCGCCTCGGCCATGCCTGCCGTCCCCTCGCTCGCGGTGTTGCGTTCCGTTTAGCCTCGGTCCGTGCGGCGCGGAACCCCGGGGCGCCCCGCACCGCCCCTTGCGCCGGGCTCGCCCGCGCGCCGATATCGCCGGCATGGACGGCGAGGACCGCGCGGCGCTGCTCGCCGCGCTGCGGCTGCAGCTCGAATGGGGTGCGGACGAGGCGCTGGTGGAGGCGCCGGCGGACCGCGCCGCCACGGCGCCCGACCCTGAGGGGGCACGGGCGCGCCCGGCGCGGACCGCCGGGCCGCGGGCGCTCGGCGTGCCGCCCGGCGTGCTCGCCGCCGCGCCGCCCGGCGTGCTCGCTGCCGCGCCGCCGGGCGCCGCCGCCGTCCCCCGCGCCCCGCCGCCCGCCGCGACCCGCGCCGCCGAGGCCGCCGCCGCCGCGCGGAGCCTGGAGGAACTGCGCGCGGCGATCGCGAACTTCGCCGATTCGCCGCTGCGCGAGACCGCGACCAACCTGGTCTTCGCCGACGGCGTGCCGGACAGCGGGCTGATGTTCATCGGCGAGGCCCCGGGCGCCGAGGAGGACCGGCTGGGCAAGCCCTTCGTCGGCCAGTCCGGCCGGCTGCTCGACCGGATGCTCGCGAGCATCGGGCTCGACCGGCGGCGCAACGTCTACATCACCAACATCCTGCCCTGGCGCCCGCCGGGGAACCGCACGCCGACCGACGGCGAGATCACGCTGTTCCTGCCCTTCGTGCTGCGCCACATCGCGCTCGTCCGCCCGCACCACCTCGTGCTGCTGGGCGGCGTGGCGGCGAAGGCGCTGCTCCGCTCGCGCGAGGGGATCACCCGCCTGCGCGGGCGCTGGCACGCGGTGCCGGTGGAGGGGCTGGACCGGCCGGTGCCGGCGCTGGCGACGCTGCATCCTGCCTATCTGCTGCGCAACCCGGCGGCCAAGCGCGAGGCCTGGGCCGACCTCCTGCTGCTGCGCCGGACCCTCGAAGCCGAGGGCCGATTGTAACGATGCCGGATTTGTGATCGCAGAACGGCTGCCAAGCCTTTGATTCGCCGTGAAACGTATTAAAAACGGGACAGCGCCGCACGTTTCGGGGTTGCCAGGGGCGTTAGTCCGCCGCTAACGGCGGGGTCGCCATGCGAGCGATCTGCCCCATGGCCCGCCGCGCCCTCTGGGGCGCACTCCTGTGTGCCCTGGGGCTCGGATCGCAGCCCGCCGGCGCACAGCCCGTGCGGGCCGGCCCCCAGACCGCCACGCCGACGGCAACCGAGCTCAGTCTTAGCCTCGGCCGCCCCGCGACTCCCGGCGCGGCCGCCGGCGGGACGCACGCGATCGGGCTGCCGCGGCCGCTCGCCCCGTCCCAGGCGGCGCGCCTGCGGCGGATCTTCGATCTCCAGGCCGCCGGCGCGATGGAGGCCGCGGCGCGCGAGGCGGAGCTGCTCGAGGACCGCCGCCTGATCGGCCACGTGCTCGCCGACCGTTTCCTGCGCGCGCCCGAGGCCGCCGCGCCTGCCGCGCTGCGCGCCTGGCTTGCCGCCCATGGCGACCACCCGGACGCGCCGGCGATCCACGCCCTGCTCGCCCGGCGCCTGCCGCGCGGCGCCGCCCTGCCCCCGGTTCCGCGCCCGGTCGAGGGCGCGCTCGATGCCGACGCCGAGGTGGTGGTGCCGGAGGAGCGCCCGCCGATGGCCGCCCGCGCGGTGCGCCGCAACCCCGCGCTCGACCGCACCGTGCGCGAGCTGGCGCGCGCCGGGGAGGAGCAGCGCGCGCTCGCGCAGATCGCCCGCGCGCGCGGCATGACCCCGGCCTACGCCGCGCTGCTCAAGGCCGACATCGCGCTGACCCTGTTCCAGCAGGGCCGCGACGAGGCGGCCTTCCGCCTCGCCTCCGAGGCGGCGCGGCGCCGCGCCGCCGCGCGGGCCGCCGCCGGCGAGCCGGGCTTCGTCGCCGGCCTCGCCGCCTGGGGGATGGGCCGCCACGAGTTGGCGCTGCCCTATTTCGAGACCGCCGCGCGCGCGGAGGACGCGACCGCGGCGCTGCGCTCGGCCGCCGCCTTCTGGGCGGCGCGCGCCGCGGTCCGGGCGCGGAAGCCGCAGCTCTACGTCCCCTGGATGACGCGCGCGGCGCAGGAGCCGCGCACCTTCTACGGCCTGGTCGCGCGGCGCGCCCTCGGCCTCGCCCCCGGCCTCGCCTGGGAGAGCGACCTGGCCGGCGAGGCGGAGGGCGAGGCGCTGGCCGAGACCGCCGGCGGCTGGCGCGCGCTCGCGCTGCTGCAGATCGGCCAGACGGCGCGGGCGGAGGCCGAGCTGCGCCAGCTCTGGCCGCTCGCCGAGGACAACCCGCCGCTCGCGCGCGCCATGCTGCTCGCCGCCGCGCAGGCGGGAATGACGCATCTCGGCGCGCAGCTCGCCGCCCTGGCGCAGAGCGCCGACGGCAGGCCGCGCGACTTCGCGCGCTTCCCGCTGCCGCGTCTCGACCCGCCGGACGGGTTCCGCATCGATCCCGCGCTGCTCTACGCCATCGCGCGCCAGGAATCGAACTTCAACCCGCGCGCCGTCTCGCCTGCCGGGGCGCGCGGGCTGATGCAGATCATGCCGGCGACCGCGAGCTACGTCGCCCGCGATCCCAGTCTGCGCAACGGGAACGGCGCGCAGCGGCTGCACGACCCCGGGCTCAGCCTGGAGCTCGGCCAGCGCTACCTGCTCTACCTCGCGCGGCACGAGACGGTGGGGGACGACCTGATCCGCCTGCTTGCCGCCTACAACGCCGGGCCCGGCAACCTATCGCGCTGGCTGCCGTCGAACGGGCACCGCGACGACCCGTTCCTGTTCATCGAGTCCCTGCCGGTTCCGGAGACGCGGGTCTATGTCCGGCGGGTGCTGGCGCATTCCTGGATCTACGCCTCGCGCCTCGGCCTGCCGGCGCCGAGCCTCGATGCGCTGGCCGCGGGGCAGTTCCCCCGCTTCGCGGGGCCGGAAGAGGTCGAGGCGATGCTCCGGCAGAGCCCGCGCCGGGTCGCGGCGGAGCGGTGAGGGGACGCGGGCGGCGCCGCGCGCCCTCCGCTGCCTGCGCGTCGGCCCGGCAGCCCGGCCGCGGTCGGGCTGGTCCCGGCGAGGAAGATGGGCGGGTCCGCCCCGGCCTCGCGGCGCCGGGTGCGGGATGGCGCGCGTGCCGCCGCGGCCTTAGATCTTCCTCCGAGCGCCGCCGGGTCCGGCCGTCCCGCCCGGCGCCGCGCGGGAGACGCCACGCGCATGCCGATCGACGAGAGCCTCCCCTTCCTCCCCGTGAACATCGCCGTCCTCACGGTGAGCGACACGCGCGACATGAGCACGGACCGCTCCGGCCAGACCCTGCAGGAGCGCATCGAGGCCGCCGGCCACCGCTGCGTCGCGCGGGAGATCGTCCGGGACGAGGCGGACGCCATCGAGGCGGTGCTGCGCCGCTGGATCGCCGACCCCGAGGTGGACTGCGGCATCGCCACCGGCGGCACCGGCGTCACCGGCCGCGACGTCACGCCCGAGGCCTTCCGGCGCGTGCTGGACAAGGAGATCGAGGGCTTCGGCGAGCTGTTCCGGATGCTGAGCTATCGCAAGATCGGCACCAGCACGATGCAGTCGCGCGCGCTCGGCGGCGTCGCCGGCGGCACCTACCTGTTCGCCCTGCCGGGCTCGACGGGCGCGTGCAAGGACGCCTGGGACGACATCCTCGTCTTCCAGCTCGATTCCCGGCACCGGCCCTGCAACCTGGTGGAGCTGATGCCGCGGCTGCGGGAGCACCTGAAGCCGGGCTGAGGCGCGTCACGCCGCGATCGCCTCCCGCGGCTCCCCCGCGCCAGCCGCGCCTCGCTCCCCGGCGGTGGGGGCGCCGGGCGCGCCGGCGTTACGCCTCCGCCGCCCGCGCGGCGCGGCGCAGCACGGCGCAGAGCCGCGAGAAGGCGAGCCAGTAGGCGCCATGCCCTGCCGGCGACGGCGGCACCGTTGCCGCCGCTGCGCGCGCGGGCGCGAAGGAGGGCTCGCCACGGCGCAGCAGGGTGAGCCGCGCCTCGAACCGGCCGCGCATGTTCTCGAGGAACGCGCCGTTGGCGACGAGGTACTGCTCCAGCATCTCGCTCGCCAATTCGATCTCGATCAGCGCCTGGCCCTCGACCGTGAAGGCCTTCAGCGCCCGGGTGTCCTCCGCCAGCGCGAGGTGGATGCGCCTCAGCTCCGACAGGTGGCGCGCGAGCGCCTGCCGCGCCTCGCGCGCGCGGTCGGCGAGTGGCGTGTCGGCGGTCGTCGTCATGGCGGCGTTTCCTCCCACCGCGCCGGAGACTGCCGGGCAATGGTGAAGGCGAAGCTAAGAGCCTGACCCAAAACGGGTTGCTGCGGATCGGGACGGGCGATCCCGTTTGTGCCGCCCTGGGTGGAGGCGGCGCGATGTGGATGGGGGCGGATCGTGGTCGGCACCGACGGGCATCGGACCAGCATCCGAGCGGCCTGACGGATGCGGAGTGGCCCGGGCTGGAGCGGCTGATCTTGCCTGCGAAGCCGGGCGGGCGGCCGCGGGCGACCGACATGCGCGCGGCGGCGGACGCGCTGTTCTGCCTGCGCGCCCTGGCGCAGGCGGGCCCGGCGCAGCGTCGCATCGTCCCGGCCTGGACCGCCACCGCCTGCGTCCGGCAGTCCGCCGCGGCCGCGCACGGGGGCGGGTCGGGACCGACCGGCGCGGGAACGGCGTCGCCAGACGCCGCGCCGCGCGGCATCGCGGCCCGAAGCCCGCCCGGCGGCCGGCCCTCGCGGCGGGCGGGGCGCCGGCAGACGGGCGCCGGCGGTCGGCGCCGGGCGGTCGGCCCGCGCCGCCATCCGCGCTAGGCTGGGGCCGATGGCAGCGGGCGGCAGGCGCGGCGCGTCCGCGACGGTCGCCGCCGGGGAAGCCCATGCTCGAGCTCGCGATCGTCCTCGTCCTCATCCTGCTGAACGGCCTCTTCGCCCTTTCGGAGCTGGCGCTCGTCGCGGCCCGCCGGCCGCGGCTGCGCGCTCTGGCCGAGGAGGGCCGGCCCGGCGCGCGCGCGGCGCTGGCGCTGACCGACGACCCGGCCCGCTTCCTCTCCACCGTGCAGATCGGGATCACCCTGGTCGGCATCCTTGCCGGCGCCTTCTCGGGCGCCGCCCTCGGGGGATACCTCGCCGCCATCCTGGCCGGGCTAGGCCTGCCGCGCGGCCTCGCCGACCTCCTCGGCTTCGGGCTGGTGGTGCTCGCCGTCACCTACCTCTCGATCGTGGTCGGCGAGCTCGTGCCGAAGCGTCTGGCATTGCGCAACGCCGAGCGCGTCGCCTGCCTCGTCGCCCCGGTCATGACGGTGGTCTCGCGCGTCGCCACGCCCGCCGCCTGGCTGCTCGACGCCTCGGGCGACCTGATCTTCCGCCTGTTCGGCCACAGCGCCGAGGAGCCGGAGGAGCGCGTCACCGAGGAGGACGTGCGCCAGCTCGTCGCCGAGGCGGAGCGGTCCGGCGCCATCGAGGCGGTCGAGCGGCGCATGATCGCGGGCGTGCTGCGTCTCGGCGAGCGGTCGGTGCGCGCCGTGATGACCCCGCGCGGCGAGGTGCACTGGATCGACGCCACGGCGGGCGTGGAGGCCGCCCGCGAGGTCGCGCTGCGCTCCCCGCACTCGCGCCTGCCGGTCGGCGACGGCTCGGCCGACGCGCTCCTGGGCGTGATCCGGTCGCGCGACCTGCTCGCCGCGCTGCTGCGCGGGGAGCAGCCGGACCTGCGGGCGCTCGCCCAGCAGGCCCCAGCGGTGCCGGACACGGCCGACGCGCTCGACGTGCTGGCGACCCTGCGCGAGGCCGCGGTGCCGATGGCGCTGGTGCACGACGAGTATGGGAACTTCGAGGGCGTGGTCACGCCGACCGACCTCACCGAGGCGATCGTCGGCGCCTTCCGCGCCGACCTCGGCGAGGAGGAGCCGAAGGCCGTCCGGCGCGAGGACGGCTCCTGGCTGCTCGCGGGCTGGATGCCGGCCGACGAGATGGCCGAGCGGTTCGGCCTCCGGCTGCCGGAGGAGCGGCCATACCACACGGTGGCCGGCTTCGTGCTGGGCGCGCTTGGCCGTCTGCCGCAGGTGGGCGACGCGGCGGTCGCCCAGGGCTGGCGCTTCGAGGTCGTCGACATGGACGGCCGCCGCATCGACAAGGTGCTCGTCGCCCCGGCCGGGGCGGTGCTGGCGCCCGCCGCGCCGCACCGGGCGGGCAGCGGACCCGCCCGGGCGTGAGCCGCGGCGACGGCGCGCCGCCTCAGCCGCCGGCGCTCCGGCCATAGCGGCCGACCAGCTCGGCGCCGGCGATCACGTGCGGATGCGCCGCCGCGATCACCTCCGCGCAGGTCGGCGCCGGCGCCGTGACGTCGGCCCCGAGCGGCCGGCGCAGCGCGAGCAGGCGGAAGCGGTAGCGGTGGGGCGGATCGCCGCGCGGCGGACACGGCCCGCCGTAGCCGACGCGGCGGAAGTCGTTCACCGCCTGGCGGAACGGCCGCTCCCCTTCCGGCGAGCCCGCCCCCTCCGGCAGCCCGATCAGGGAAGGCGGGAGGTCGAAGGCGACCCAGTGGCGGAACACGCTCCGCGGCGCGTCCGGATCCTCGCACAGCACGAGCAGGGCGCCCGCCTCCCGCGGCACGCCCGACCAGGCAAGGGGCGGCGAGACGTTGCGCCCGTCGCAGGTGTAGGTCCTGGGAATGGTTCCGCCATTGGGAAAGGCGGGGCTCGACAGCGTCATCGTCATCCTGCGGTCCTCCCACGCCGCGCCGCGCGGCACGGCGGCAACGCTAGGGAGCGCGGGCCGCGGCGCGCCTGATCTGCGTCAAGCGCCGGGCGAGGGCCGCCTCCGGCCGGCGTCTCGCGCACCGTTGAACGGCGCGCGGCGCGGCGGCGCCGGGGGAGGGGGCCGCAGGCCCGATCAGGCGTCCTCGGTGTCGGGCTGCGCGAGGTCCTGCGGACCCCGCACCGAGTCGGCGTCCGCGGCCGGCGGCGGTGGCGTGCGGGCGAGGATCTCCGGGCGCACCGCGCGGTCCTCGGCGACGCGCCAGCCGGCCTCCTCGTAACGGGCGATCATTTCCTCGTGCCGGTCGGAGCCGTAAGTGGCGATCGCCCGGCCCTCGGCGTCGAGGACGTCGGTGCCGCGATCGTCGGTGACGATGCGGAGGCGGCCCCCGTCGGGCCGATGCAGTTCGGTCTGGCGCATCCCCTCTCCCTCCGCGGCGGCAGGCGCCGCCGCCTGGCGCGGCTGGCCGGGGCGGCGTCCGCTCCGGAGGGGGCCGCGCACGCCCTCGCTGCCCGACCCGCAGGCTATGGTGCGGGCCGCGGGGGCCCCTTGACCGGCATCAATGCGGGCCGCGGGCCGGCTTCGATCATCCGCGCGCCGGCCGGGAGACCGATCCCCCGGCCGGGCGAAGGGAGATCACGAGCATGGCGCGCCTCACCGACAAGGCCTGGTCGCCCTACCTGGCGGGGGCGGCGATCGGGCTGCTGCAGATCCCTGCCTTCCTCCTCCTCGGCACGGCGCTCGGCACCTCCTCCTCCTACGTCACGGTCGCGGCCGCGGCGGCCGAGGTGTTCGATCCCGGCATCCGCGCCATCCGCTACGCCGCGGCGCATCTCGATGGCGCCAAGAACTGGTGGCAGGTCGCGCTGGTCGTCGGCATCGCGCTCGGCGCGCTGCTCTCCGCCTCGCTCTCCGGGACGCGGCGGCGGGGCATCGCGCCGGTCTGGCGGCGCGCGACCGGGCTCGGCCCCGGCGGGCGCTTCGGCATGGCCTTCGTCGGCGGCTTCGTGATGCTGCTCGGCGCGCGCATCGCCGACGGCTGCACCACCGGCCACGGCCTGTCCGGCATGGCGCAGCTCGCGATCGGCTCCTTCATCGCCGTCGCCGCCATGTTCGCCGGCGGCATCGCCACGGCGATGCTGCTCCGTCCGGTGCGCTGAGGGAGGAGACGCCATGAGCGTGCTCAACGCCGTCCTGCTCGGCCTCGCGATGGGGATCGTCTTCGGCTTCCTGCTGGAGAAGAGCCGCGTGTTCGAGCCCGCGGTGATCCTCGGCCAGTTCCAGCTCCGCAACTTCATCATGCTGCGGGTGTTCCTCGCCGGCGTGGCGATGGGCCTCGTGGTGCTGGCGGCGCTGACCGGGTTCGGCCTCGCCAGGCTGGCGCCGAAGGCGACGCTGCCGGTGGCGGACGCGGTCGGGGGCCTGATCCTCGGCGCCGGCATCGCCCTCGCCGGCGCCTGCCCGGGCACGGTGCTGGCGCAGATCGGCGCCGGCTACCGCGACCCCTGGTTCACCCTCGCCGGCGGGCTGCTCGGGGCGCTGGCCTTCACCTATGCCGAGCCCGCGCTCGCGCCCTGGATCGGCGCCGCGGGCCAGGGCCGGCTGACGCTCGACATGCTGCTCGGCGTGCCGTTCTGGGTCTTGGCGCTGGTCGTCGCGGCGGTGCTCGCCCTCGTCCTCCGGGCGATGGAGAGCTGGCGCCCCTGGCGCGCCGAGCTGGGCGAGGCCGCGGACGGCCTCCTGCCGCCCGCGGCGCCCGCGCCGCCCGCCGCGGGGCGGCCGCTGCCGGCGGAGTGAGACGGCCGGCCGGCAGCGCCTCAGCCCTCGAGGAAGCTCCGCAGCATGCGGCCGTGGGGCGACTTCCTCAGCTTGGCGAGCGCCTTCGCCTCGATCTGGCGGATGCGCTCGCGCGTCACGCCGAACTGCCGGCCGACCTCCTCGAGCGTGTGCTCGGCGCCGGTGCCGACGCCGAAGCGCATGCGCAGGATCCGCTCCTCGCGCGGCGTCAGGTCGGACAGGACGCGGCCCGCCGCCTCCCGCAGCCCGGCGAGCGCGACGGCCTCGAAGGGCATGACGGCGTCGCGGTCCTCGACGAGGTCGCCGATCCGCCCGTCCTCCTCCTCGCCGCCGGCGATCGGCGCGTCGAGGCTGAGCGGCTCCCGCGCCAGGCGCTGCGCCGCCTCGACCTTCTCGAGCGGCATGCCGAGCTTCGCGGCGAGCTCCTCCGGCGTCGGCTCGCGGCCCGAGACCTGCGCGGCGCGCCGGCGGGCGCGCGCGATCTGGCCGGCGGTCTCGCCCATGTGCACCGGGATGCGGATGGTCCGGCCCTGGTCCGCGATGGCGCGCGTCATCGCCTGGCGGATCCACCAGCTCGCATAGGTCGCGAACTTGAAGCCGCGGCGCCAGTCGAACTTCTCGACCGCGCGCATCAGGCCGATGTTGCCCTCCTGGATCAGGTCGCCGAGCGCCAGGCCGCGGCCGTGCAGCCGGCGGGCGAGGTACACGACCAGGCGCAGGTTGGCGCGGGTCAGCGCCTCCTTCGCCTGCCGCATCTCGCGCTCGCCGCGCGCGACCTCCGCGTGCACGCGCCGCAGCGCCGCGGCCGGAAGGCCCGTCTCGGCCTCGAGCGCGGCGATACCGGCGCGCACCTCGGCGAGGCCGGCCCGCAGCTCCCGCAGCGCGGCGGCGTCCCTGCCCTTCCGCGCCGCCGCGCGCGCAAGGCGCCCGGCACCGGGCTCGCTGCCGTCCCAGAGGCGCAGGAACGCCTCGCGCGCGATCCCGGCCGCCTCGGCGAGCCGCAGCGCGCGCCCGTCCAGCGCGGCCAGGCGGCGGTGCGCCGCCTTCACGCGGCCGGCCAGCTCCTCGATGCGCGCCGGTCGCAGGCGGAGGTCGCGGACCATGCCGCCGAGCGCGCGCAGCTCCGCCGCGCGCGCCGCGCCGCGCAGCTCGCGCAGCCGCCCGTGCGCGGCGAGGAGCGCGTCGAGCGCAGCCAGGGTTTCGGGCTTCAGCCGCGCCTCGAGCGTCGTCTGCGGCGCCCCGTCGCCGCCCTCCTCGGCGGCGTCCGCGGCCGCGGAGAGCTCGACCGCGGCGGCCTCCAGCTCGATCAGCTCGCGCAGCGGGGTGCGGCCGGCGGCAAGCGCCTCGCGCCACCCGGCGAGGACGGCGAAGGTCGTCGGGCTCGCGCACAGCCCCGCCAGCATCGCGTCGCGACCGGCCTCGATCCGCTGCGCGATGGCGATTTCCTCCTCGCGCGCCAGCGGCCGCGCGTCCCCCATGTCGCGCAGGAACATGCGCACGGGATCGTCGGCGCGGGCGGCGGCGGGCGCCTCGGCCGCCGCTCCCGCCGCAGCCTCCGCGGCGCGCTCGGCCGGGGCCGGAGCGTGTCCGTTGCCGTCGCGGAACGCCTGCCGCTCCGCGCAGGCCGGATCGGCCGGAAGCAGGGTCTCCAGCTCGTCCAGGGCGGTCGCCGGCTCGACGGCCTCGCCCTCGCGGTCGGCCAGCGCCGCGAGCAGGTCCGAGGGGCGCCGCAGCTCGTGCGGCGTTCCTGCCTCAGTCTCGTCGCGCCCGACCACCTCGTATGCAATCATTGCGTCCATCTGCAGACTCGCTCGTCCTCATCGTCGAAAACCTCTAGGGAACCGCCATGTCTCGGTTCACGCGCCGGCCGCGCGCCAGGCCGCCACGGGACCGCGCCCGGAGCCCGCAGGCACGGACCGGGAACTCCACCGACTGCGAGGGAGGGGGCGCGGCGACGTGGCGGCGCGTGCGTCATATGGGGATTCGGGCGCCCCGCGGCCACTCCTGGCGCGCGGCGGGCGGAGGAATCCGCGGCATTCGCCCGCGCGGGCGCCGGCCATCGGGGCGGGCCTTCCGCGCGCGGCCGGCCGGATGGAGCACGTCATGGGCCACGTCGTCCTGCTCGGCGATTCCACCTTCGACAACGCCTCCCACCTCGGCCACGGCGAGCCCGACGTCGTGGCGCAGCTCCGCGCACGCCTGCCGGCCGCCGCGGGCTGGCGCGCGACGCTGCGCGCGGTGGACGGCGCCGTGACCGACGAGGTCGGCCTCCAGCTCGACCGCCTGCCGCCCGATGCGAGCCACCTCGTCGTCAGCGTGGGCGGCAACGACGCCCTCGGCCACGCGGAGGTCCTCGGGGAGGAAGTGCGCACGGTGGCGGAGGCGCTCGCCCGGATCGCCGGCATCGGGGCGCGGTTCCGGCGCCGCTACCGCGCGATGCTCGGGGCGGTGCTCGCGCGCGGGCTGCCGACCGCGGTCTGCACCATCTACGACGCGCGCCTGCCCGATCCGCGGCAGCGCGCGCTGGCGGCGGCCGCCCTGACCGCGTTCAACGACGTCATCACCCGCGAGGCCTTCGCCCGCGGCCTGCCGCTGATCGACCTGCGCCTGGTCTGCGACCGGGACGAGGACTACGCCAACCCGATCGAGCCCTCCGCGCGGGGCGGCGAGAAGATCGCGGCGGCGATCGCCGACCTTCTCGCGCGCCACGACTTCGCCCGCCGCCGCTCCGAGGTGTTCGGGGGGGAAGGCGGCGACGGTCGCGGGTGACGTTCAGCCCATCAGCAGGATCGGCTTGACCGCCATGCCGCTGACCAGGTCCTCGGCCGCGCGGTTCACCTCCTCGAGCGGGTACGTGCGGATGATCGGGTCCACCGGGAAGCGGTCCTGCCGGCGGAATTCCAGCAGCCGGGGAACGAGCACCGCAGGGGCGCAGCCGCCGAACAGGCTGCCGCGCACCGTGCGGCCGAGGAGCAGCCGCGTCAGGCCGAGCGTCGCCTCCGCGTCCTGCGGCCCCATCGCGGCGAGAGCGCAGACGCCGCCCGGCGCCAGGCACTCCACCGCCTGCCGCACCACGGCCGGTGCGCCGGTGGTGTCCAGCGAGAAGTCGGCGCCGGCGCCGGTGAGGTCGCGGATCGCCCCGACCGGCTCCAGCCCGTCGGGGTCCACGGTCATGGTCGCCCCGAAGGATTCCGCCAGCGCCAGCCGGCTGGCCTTGATGTCCACCGCGACGATCGGATGGCAGCCGGCGAGCCGCGCCGCGAGGACCGCGCCGAGCCCCGCCGCCCCGGCGCCGAAGATCGCGATCGAGTCGCCGGGGCGCGGGCGCAGCGTCCCGATGACCGCGCCGGCGCCGATCTGCACGTCGCCGCCGAGCGCCGCCAGGACCGGCCAGGGCGCCTCCTCCGCCACGCGCACGAGGTTCTCCTCGCGCGCCAGGGCGTGGGTGGCGAAGGAGGACTGGCCGAAGAACGCCCCGGCGACCGGCGTCCCGTCGAGGCGGCGGAGCGGCGAGGAGCCGTCGCGCCGGACGCCGGAGAAGTTGATCTCGAACACGTCCGGACCGTAGGGCCACCCCGCCGGAGCCGCGCCCGGCCCCCGCTCGCCGGCGAGGAAGGTGAGCACGACCCGATCGCCCGGCGCGACGCCGCCCACGCCGGCGCCGACGCGCTCGACCCGGCCCGCCGCCTCCCGCCCCGGCACCGCCGGCAGCGGGGTGAGGAGCTCGCCATCGCGGACGCGCAGGTCGAGATGGCTTACCCCGGCGGCATGGATGCGCACGAGCACCTCGCCGTCGCGCGGGTCGCCGAGGTCGAGCTCCTCAATCGCGAAGGGCTCCCCCGCCCGCTGCGCGACCGCCGCCTTGACCCGCATGGCTCGTCTCCCTTGCCTGCCCTTCCCGGCCCCGCCCCGCGCCGGCTCATGCGATCCCGAGGAAGGGGAAGGCCCGGCGCTCCTCGCGCGACCACAGCGACATACCCGCCCGGCCGCCGACGGTTTCGACCTGGATCGCGCAATCGGGGTCCTCGAGGTCCACGCGCGCCGGCGTGCCGGCGGCCTCGAGCGCGGCCAGCACGGCGTCGGCCAGGGCGCGCTCCTCCGCATGGGCGGAGAGGGCACCCTTCAGGCCGCGGCGGCGCACCCGCACCAGGAGGCTCCGCCCGGCCAGCCGCGGCAGCCAGCCGAGCGCCACCTCCCGCGCCCGCGCCTCGAACTCGGCGGGATCGCGGAAGTCGAAGGCGCGATCGGCGGGCACGACGTGCGAGACGAAGTTGCGCAGGCCCGGCGCCTCGGCGAGGGCCGCCGCGAACTCGGCGAGGAAGCGGCGCGGATCCTCCACGGTCATCACCAGCACGTTATGGAAGCCGGTCCGCCGGACCCTGCCCCAGCGCCGCAGGAGCCGGGACGCCTCGCGGAAGGTCCGCTCCGGCAGGGTGACGACGACGTTCCAGTCGGGCCGCGCGGCGGCGGCAGGCTCGCGTTCCATCGGCGGCGCACGCCTCCCTGGACGGCAGGCGGATCGGGCCGGGGCCATCCGGCCCGGCCCCGCGCGGCAGGATCCCCGGCGCCGGGCCGGACCGCATTGCGCCCGGTCAAGGCGCGCGGCGGCCGGAGCGAGACAGGCTGCGCGCGTCTCGGACATCCGCAGGCGGTCCTCGCGGAGGGCAACGCGTGACCGGACCACTCGTTATCGACGGCGCGCATGGCGAGGGCGGCGGGCAGATCCTGCGCACCTCGCTCAGCCTCGCGGCGCTCACCGGGCGGCCGGTCCGCTTCGAGCGGATCCGCGCGGCCCGCCGCGTCCCGGGCCTCGCCGCCCAGCACCTGACGGCGGTCCGGGCCGCGGCGGCGCTCTGCGACGCACGGCTCGAGGGCGACCGCCTCGGCTCGCAGGCGCTGGAATTCGTGCCGCGGCGCGCGGTGGCGAGCGGCGCCTATACCTTCGACGTCTCGCTTGCCCGCGAGGGCGGCAGCGCCGGCTCGGCGCCGCTGGTGCTGCAGACCGTGCTGCTGCCGCTCGCCCTCGCCGCGGGCGAGAGCCGCCTGACGCTGCGGGGCGGCACGCACCTGCCGTGGAGCCCGAGCTTCGACTTCGTGCGCGACGTCTGGCTGCCGACCCTCGACCGGCTGGGGATCCGGGCGACGGTCGCGCTCGGCGCCTGGGGCTGGTACCCGGCCGGCGGCGGCGAGATCCGCGCCGTGATCGAGGGGCCGCCGCGGGGAGGCTCGGTCGCGGCGAGCGAGCTGACCGGGCGCGGGCCGCTGCGGCGCATCTTCGGGCGTGCCGTGGCGGCCAACCTCCCCGCCCACGTCGCGCAGCGCATGGCGGCGCGCGCCGGGGCGCTGCTCGCCGACGCCGCGGCGCCGGTCGAGATCCGCGCGGAGCGCGTCGCCGCCGCCTGCCCGGGCGCCGGGATCTTCCTCACCGCGGAATACGAGGCGGCGCGCGCCGGGTTCACCGCGCTCGGCGCGCGCGGCAGGCCGGCCGAGGCGGTGGCGGAGGAGGCCTGCGCCGCGCTGCGCGCGCACCGGGTGTCGGGCGCGGCGCTCGATCTCCACATGGGGGACCAGATCCTGCTGCCGCTGTGCGTCGCCGAGGGGCCGTCGCGCTACACGGTCGAGCGCGCGACGCCGCACCTCGAGACCAATGCCTGGGTGGTGGAGCAGTTCGGGATCGCGCGGGTGGCGCTCGGCCGCGCCGGGCTTGGCGGCGCCTGCGAGGTCACGGTGGCCCCGGCGCCGCGCCCCGGCCGCTGACCCCGCGCCGAGCGCGAGAGCCGACCGCCGACGGCTGGGGACGGGCGGGAGCGCCAACCGCCCGGCACCAACGCGCGAGGGCCGTCGCGGCGAGCGCGGTCGCGCGGAACAGCGGAAGGCGCCCGTCGCGCCCCCTCACTCCGCGGCGAGATCGGGCCGCGCCGCGGGCGCGGGTCGGACCGGCGGGCGCGGCAGGCCGTAGTGCGCGCGCAGCGTCCGGCCCGCGTATTCGCGGCGGAACAGCCCGCGGCGCTGCAGGATCGGGACCACCTCGGCGACGAAGGTGTCGAGCATCCCCGGCAGCACCGCCGGCATGACGTTGAACCCGTCCGCCGCGCCGGCCAGGAACCAGTCCTCGATCAGCGCCGCGACCTGCTCCGGCGTGCCGGCCATGGTGTAGTGGCCGCGCGCGCCGGCGAGGCGGTGCAGGAGCTGGCGCAGCGTCAGGCCCTCGCGCCGCACCAGGCCGAGGATCACCTCGGTGCGGCTGCGCGCCGCCTCCACCGTGCCGGGATCGGGGAAGTCCTCCGGCGAGAGCGGCCGGTCGAGCGGGAGGTGCGAGAAGTCGTGCCCGCCGAACCGGCCGGAGAGCCGCTTGCGGCCGACCTCGGGATCGCTGAGGTCGTTCAGCTCCCGCGCGATGCGCTGCGCCTCGGCCTCGGTCGAGCCGATCACCGGGCTGAGGCCGGGCAGGACCAGCACCTGCTCGGGGGCGCGCCCCTCGGCCGCGGCCAGCGCCTTGAGGTCGGCGTAGAATTCCCGCGCCGCCGCCTTCTCCTGGTGCGCGGTGAACACCGCCTCGGCGTGGCGCGCGGCGAAGCGCCGGCCGGTGTCCGAGGAGCCGGCCTGCACGAGGACCGGCCTCCCCTGCGGGCCGCGCGGCAGGTTCAGCGGCCCGGCGACGCGGTAGTACGCGCCCTGGTGGTTGATCGGGCGGATGCCGCGCGGATCGGCGTAGGTGCCGGAGGCGCGGTCGTCCAGCACCGCGTCGTCCGCCCAGCTGTCCCAGAGGGCGGTGACGACCTGCATGAACTCCTCGGCGCGGGCGTAGCGCTCGGCGTGGCTGAGCTGCCGCTCGCCGCCGTAGTTCCCGGCCGCGGCGGCGAGCCAGGAGGTGACGATGTTCCAGCCGACGCGCCCGCCGCTGATGTGGTCGAGCGAGGCGAACTGCCGCGCCAGGTTGAACGGCTCGGTGTAGGTCGTCGAGGCGGTGGCGATCAGCCCGATCCGGCTGGTCGCGCCGGCCAGCGCCGCCAGCACGGTGATCGGCTCCAGCCAGGTGCGCGGCGCGTGCGCGACGTCGTCGCCGAGGGCGAGCTGGTCGGCGAGGAAGATCGAATCGAACAGCCCCGCCTCCGCCCGCTGCGCCAGGTCCTGGTAGTAGCGGATGTCCGTCAGCGGCAGCGGCGAGGCCGCCGGATGCCGCCAGGCGGCCTCGTGGTGCCCGCGGGCGTGGATGAAGAGGTTGAGATGCAGCTCCCGGGTCATGCGGCGATCCTTCCGCGCCGTGCGGCGGCCCGCCCCGCGGGCGGGACGATCGTAGCGGGCTGCGCGACGCGCCGGCAACGCCGCCGACCGGACATGTGGCCCGCGCCGGGTTGCGGCGCGCCGGCCGGGAATAAATCCCGGGCGCCGGGCGTCCCATGGGCGGAACACCCGACGCCCATGCCGAGCCCCTGCCGAAGGACCGGATGCTGACCGATCGCGATGCGCGCATCGAGGCCGCGATCCCCGCGCTGCGCCGCTTCGCGTGGTCGCTGCTGCGCGATCCGCACGCCGCCGACGACCTCGTCCAGGACTGCCTGGAGCGCGCCCTGGGGCGCTGGCGCCTGCGGCGTCGCGACGGCGACCTCAGGGCGTGGCTGTTCGCCATCCTGTATCACGCCCACGTCAGCGGCCGGCGCCGCGAGGCGCGCCGCGCGCGCCTGCTCGGGGAGTTCGCCGGCCTGGCCGAGCAGGCGACCGCCGCGCACGCGCCGGACAGCGCGGTGCAGTGCGCCGAGGTGCTGCAGCACCTGGACTCGCTGCCCGAGGAGCAGCGGGCGACGCTGCTGCTCGTGGGGGTGGAGGGCCTCGGCTACGAGGAGACGGCCCGCGTCCTCGGCGTGCCGGTCGGCACGGTGATGTCGCGCCTCAGCCGCGGCCGCGAGCGCCTGCGCCGGCTGACCGAGGGCGGCGGCGAGCCGGCGGCGCCCGTCCCCCTGCGCGTGGTGCGATGAGATGACCGAGCCGCGCGACCAGCCCCCGATCGGCGAGGACGACCTGCAGGCCTATGTGGACGAGCGGCTCGACGCCGCGCGCCTCGCCCATGTCCGCCGCTACCTTGCGGAGCATCCGGAGGCGGCGGCCCGCGTGCGCGCCTTCGCGGCGCAGCGCGACGCGCTCCGCTCCGCCCTCGCGCACAAGGCGAGCGAGCCGATCCCGGCCAGGCTGCGGGTGGCGCATCTGCGCGCCGGGCTGCGCCAGCGCCGCTGGCGCCAGCTCCGCGGGGCGGCGGCGGCGGTGCTGCTGGTGCTGCTGGGCGCCGGGGCGGGCTGGCTCGCCCGCGGCGGCTGGATGGGACCGGCCGCACCCGACGCGCCGCCGATGGCCGAGGCCGCCGCGGCCCACCGCGTCTTCGCGCAGGAGGCGCGCCGCCCCGCCGTGCTGGTCGCCGCCGATGCCGACGACCTCGCGGACTGGCTGACGGAGCGGCTCCGGACCCCGGTCGTCGTGCCGGACCTGCTGGCCGCGGGGTTCCGGCCGCTGGACGGCCATCTGCTGCCCTCGCCCCACGGCCCCGCGGGGGTGGTGATGTACGAGCGGGTCGGGGGCGACACCCGGCTCTCGTTCTACGTGCGGCCGGCGCCCGGCACGCCGGCGGAACCGCTGCGCTGCGCCGACCATCCGGGCGGGTACGTGACCTACTACTGGTTCGACGGCCGGCTCGGCTACGCGGTGACGGCCGCGTTGCCGCGCGAGGAACTGCGCGAGGTCGCCTTCGCGGCGGCACGCGAGGTGCGGGCGGGGCCGCGGCGCCGCGCCGACACCCGGATGGCCAGCGGCCAAGCATCGCCGCGGGTCTGCGTCGGCTGAGAGAGAGCCGGCAAACCATCCCCGAGGGAGGAACAGCCATGAAGCAGAAGCGACAGATCGGCCGTCCGGAGCGCGGACTGCTCGAGCTCTACCAGGACGATCCGGAACGGGCGGACGCGCTGGTCTGGGGCCGCCGCGGCGCGCTCCGGGGCGCCGCCCTCGCCTCGATGGGGGCCGCGCTCGGCGCCGCGATCCCGTTCGCCGGGCGGATGCCGGAGGGGCTCCTGCCCGCCGCGCTCGCCCAGCCAGCCCCGTCGGGGGGCGGCGGCCAGGGCGGCCCGCAGATGATCCGGCTCGAGGGCAAGGAGCCCCTGATCCTGCAGGGCGAGCGGCCGCTGAACGCGGAGACGCCCGAGACGCTGCTCGACGACGAGGTGACGCCGGCCTCGAAGATGTTCGTCCGCAACAACGGCCAGGTGCCGGAGGCGCCCCGCGACCCGCGGGCCTGGAAGATCCGCATCGACGGAGAGGTCAACCAGCCGCTCGAGATCACGGTCGGCGAGCTCGAGGGCGGGCGCTTCCCGCTGGTGACGCGCCGGCTGCAGCTCGAGTGCGGCGGCAACGGCCGCTCCTTCTTCTCGCCGCAGACCCGCGGCAACCAGTGGGGCAACGGCGCCGTCTCCTGCGGCGAGTGGACGGGGGTGCGGCTGCGCGACCTGCTGCAGGCCGCCGGCCTGAAGGAGAGCGGGAAGTTCACCGGGCACTTCGGCGCCGACCCCCACCTCTCGGGCGACCCGAACCGGCAGGCGATCAGCCGCGGCATGCGGATCGAGAAGGCGCTCGACGAGGACACGATCATCGCGATCCGGCTGAACGGAGAGCCGATCCCGCTGATCCACGGCGCCCCGGCGCGGCTGGTCACGCCTGGCTGGCCGGGCTCGCTGAGCCAGAAGTGGCTGACGCGCATCTGGATCCGCGACCGGCCCCACGACGGCCAGGGCATGGGCGGCACCTCCTACCGCGTGCCGGTGCAGCCGATCGTCCCGGGCAGCCGCAACGACGGGCGCGACTTCGTGGACCTCGAATCCATGCCGGTGCGCTCGGTCCTCACCAACATCGCGCACGGGACGCGCCTGCCGGCGGGCACGCGGAACCTGGACGTCCGCGGCTTCGCCTGGGCCGGAGACAAGACCGTGCGGGCGGTACACGTCTCCGTGGACTACGGCGCGACCTGGCACGAGATGCGGGTGGCCGATCCCGCCAACCGTTACGCCTGGCAGCGCTGGAGCGGCCGCGTGAGCCTGCCGACCGACGGCTACTACGAGATCTGGTATCGCGCGACCGACAGCGACGGGCGCATGCAGCCCCATGTGGCGGGGAACTGGAACCCGCAGGGCTACGGCGCCAACCCGATCAGCCGCGCGGCGGTACTGGTCGGCTAGGCCACGGCGCGGCGTGCCGGCGATGACGCTGACGAGGGCCCTGGTCGTCTGCCTGATCCTGACCGTCGTCGTGCTGTTCGGCCAGAAGCACGGCCTCTGGGGCGTGCGGGAGGCGGCGCGGCCGCCGCCCCCGACGCCGGCCGCCATCGCGTTCCAGCGCGCGCAGCAGGAGGCGGCGGCGCGCGAGGCCGCGGCGCGGGAGGAAGCCGCCCGCCTCGCCGCGGTGGCGCAGCCGGAGGAGACGCCCGACGTGCTGCCGCCCGGCGAGGGGCGCGAGGAGACCTTCGCCGCCTGCACCGCCTGCCACAGCACCGCGGTCATCCGCCGCTCGCGTCTCAGCCGCGAGCGATGGGACGAGCTGATCGACTGGATGGTCGAGCGGCAGGGGATGAACCCGCTGGATGCCGAGCATCGGCGGCTGATCGTGGACTACCTCGCGACGGCCTTCCCCGAAGCGCCGCCCGCCGCCGGCCGGCGCGCGGTCAGCCCCTTCCTCACCGACTGAGCGGGGGGCGCGCGGCGCGTGGTTTCGCTGTCGCCTGCGCGGCCCGCCTCAGGGCCGGCGCCTGAGCATGGTGGCGGCGGAGCCGGCGCGGCACCGGCTGCGCAGGACCTCGCCCGTCGGTGCGGCCGGAGTGCAGGTCGCCGCCGCACCGGAGCGGCGCCGGTCCCCGTGCGCGCGGCGGCCGGCTGCCCTTGCGGCGCATTGCGCCCAACCCTAGGGCCGATCGCCGACGGCCGGAAACCGCCGGGAGCGTGAATCGGCTCGGCCGACGACGAGCAGGAGCCGTTGCAGCGGGCACGGCGAGGCGAAAACGGCTCTGGCCGAGGCGGGCATCGGGCCCTCGGTTGGCAGCGTCGGCGACAGCTACGACGATGCGCCGGCCGAGAGCGCCATCGGCCTGTTCAGATCGAGCTCATCCGCCGCCGCTGCTGGCGTGGGTTGGAGGCCGTGGAGTTCGCCACCCTGGAATGGGTGGACCGGTTCAACAACCGCCGCCTCCACGAGCCGATCGTCAACATCCCTGCCGCCGAGGCGGAGGCGCGCCACCATACCCCACAGGAGCCCACACCCCTGGCGGCGGAACCCACGCCAAACAGCCTCCGGCAAACCCGCCGCGGTTCACCATTCGCCTCCGCCAACGCCTTGCTCTACGCCGCCTCCACCATCGTCCTTCTGCGTCGCGTCGCACGTTCCGCATGAGATTCGAGACAGACCCTCAGGACGGCGGGTAGCGGTCGAGCAGCTCGCCCGGCAGGGGCATCAGCCGCGCGCCATAGGTCCAGACCAGGGCGCACTCCACCGCGCGGCCGGGGAAGGCCGCCTGGAGCACCGCGCGGTAGGCGGCCATCTGGCGCAGGTAGAGCGGCGGCACGTCCTCGGCCCGCGCCGGCGGCGGGCGGTTGGTCTTGTAGTCGAGCACCAGCACCCGGCCCGGCGTCACCACCAGGCGGTCCACCTGGCCGGCGATCAGCCGCCCGCCGACGCGGCCGGCGATCGGCGCCTCGGCGAGGCTGCCGGGGCCGAAGGCGACGGCGATCTCGCTCCGGCGCAGCAGGGCGAGCACCTCCTCCAGCGTCTCGCGCTGCTCCTCCGCGCTCAGCCCGTGGCCGGGGCGGGCGAGGAACTTGCGCGCGGCGGCCGCCCGCTCGGCCGGCGGGTGGTCCGGCAGGTGCTGCAGCAGGGCGTGGACGAGCTGGCCGCGGCGGAAGCGCCGCCCGGCGGGGTCGGCCTGGCCGCGCGGCGCGGCGGCCGGCATCTCGCGCTCGCCCGGCGGCGCCGAGGGGGCGATCGCCGCCTCGGCGGCCTCGGGCGGGGCGGGGCGGTGGGCCCAGTCCGGCAGGGGCGTTGTCGCGGCCTCTCCGGCCGCGACCGGGCGCCGGCGATCGAAGGGCGGGACGGTCTGCGGGGAGTCGCAGCGCAGGAGCCGGTCGCCCGCGAAGCCGCAATCCTGCGGCGCGCCGAAGGCGGCCGGGTCGAAGGGCAGCTCCGCCGCGCCCTCCAGCCGGCGGAAGCCCGCGGCGATCAGGTCGTACCAGCAGCCGGCGGGGCGCTTCTTCCTCTGCCAGCCGCAGACCAGCAGCCGGTCCTCGGCGCGGGTGAGGGCGACGTAGAGCAGCCGGTGCTCCTCCTCGGCGCGCTTGCGCTTCTCGGCCTCGAGCAGCGCGGCGTAGGCGGGGGCGTGGTGCTCCCTGCGCGGCGCCCAGAGCGGCAGGCCGTCCGCGGTCCAGCGCACGGCGCGGTCCTCCCGGCCGGTGCCGACCGTGTCGGGCAGGATGACGACCGGCGCCTCCAGCCCCTTGGCGCCGTGCACGGTCATGATGCGCACGGCGTCGGCGGCGGACTCCGCCTCGCGCTTCACCTCCGCGCCGCCCTGGCGGAGCCAGTGGACGAAGCCCTGCAGGCTCGGCGGGTGGGCGCGCTCGTAGGCGAGGGCGGCGTTGAGGAACTCGTCCACCGGGTCCGCCGCGTCCGGGCCGAGGCGGGCGAGGAGCTTCACGCGCCCGCGGTGCTCGCCGAGCACCTCGGCGAACAGGGCGTGCGGGGTGATCAGGTCGGCGCGCGCCATGAGCCGCGCGATCCACTCCGCCGCGGCGGCGAGGCGCGGCTCTTCCGCGGAGCCGCGATGCGCGCGCAGCGCCTCCCACAGCGAGCCGGGGCGGTCGTGGGCGAGGGCGAAGAGCTCGTCCTCGGTGAGGCCGACCAGCGGGCTCTTGAGCAGCGCGGCGAGCTGCAGGTCGTCCTCCGGCAGCAGCAGCACGTCGGCGAGCGCGAGCAGGTCCTGCACCGCGATCTGCTCGACGAGCGCGATGCGGTCGGGGCCGCCGACGGGGACGCCGCGCTCCTTCAGCGCGCGGACGAGGCGCGGGACGAAGCCGCCGGTGCGGCGGCGGACCAGGACGAGGATGTCGCCCGGGCGCATCGCCCGGCCGCGGGCGGGCAGCGGCTCGCCCTCGCGCAGCCAGGTCGCGATGCGGGCGGCGAGGGCCTCGGCGAGCAGCGCCTCGGGGCCGGCGGCGTGGCGCGGCGGCTCGTCCGGCACCTCCCAGGGCGGGGGGTCCTCGACCTCGCCGGCCTCCAGCATCGGCCAGAGCTCGACGGCGCCGGCCTGGCCGACGCGGTCGGGGCGGTGGCTCAGGCGCTCGCCCTCGCCGACCACGCCGTCGCGCGCCTCGCCCTCGGCGAAGACGGCGTCCACCAGCGCGAGCACCGGGGCGGTGGAGCGGAAGGAGACGTTGAGCTGCACCTCGCGCAGCTCCCCGCCGAGGGCGGCGCAGGCGCGGCCGAAATGCGCGCGCCAGGTGGCGAAGCCGGTCGCGTCGGCGCCCTGGAAGCCGTAGATGGACTGCTTCACGTCGCCGACCGCGAAGACGGTGCGCGGGCGGGGCGCCGGCGGATCGGCGGCGTCGCCGTCGCGGCGCCCGGGCGCGCCGCCGGCGAGGGGGCGCGCGCCCTCGCCGGCGAAGAACTCCTCGGTCAGCGCGGCGGCGATGCCCCACTGCGCCGGGTTGGAGTCCTGCGCCTCGTCCAGCAGCACGTGGTCGAGGCCGCCGTCGAGCTTGAACAGCACCCAGGCGCTGCCGGGGTCGCGCAGCACCGCCTCGGCGCGGGCGATCAGGTCGTCGTAGTCGAGCAGGCCGCGGTGGCGCTTGCGCGCCTCGTAGCCCTCGAGGACGGGCTGGGCGAGGCCGAGCAGGGCGGAGGTGGCGGCGAGCAGCCGGCAGGCGCGGCGGCTGGCCTCGACCGCGAGAATGCGCTGCGCCTCGGCCTGCATCGCGGCGACGATCTCGGCGTGGCGCGCGCCGACCTGCCTCGTGCAGAGCGTCGCGCGCGGCGTCCCGTCCTGGGTGAGGAAGATCGCGCACCACTCGTCCCAGCGCGCGGCGCGCTGCTCGCGGGGCAGTTCCAGCCAGGCGAGCATCCGCTCCGCCCGGGCGCGGTCATTGTCGTTGCGGCTCGCCTGCTTGAGGCGGGCGGCGGCGAGCAGCGCCGCGTCGTCGCTGGCGCAGGCGGCGGCGACCAGCGCCCGCTCGTCGGCGGCGTCGGCGAGGCCGAGGTGGCGGGCGAGCGCGGCGCGCAGGCCGGGGAGGCCCTTCGTGCGGCTCAACGCCGTGGCCAGCCGGCCGCGCTCGCCGGCGAGCGCCGCGACCAGCTTCGAGAAGTCGTCCGGCGGTACCAGCTCCGCCAGCGCCGCCAGCGCCTCGGCCTGCGCGCCGGGCGCGGCGAGCACCGCCTCGCGCGCCTCGGCGAGCAGGGCGCGGGCGTCGGCCTCCTCGACGACGCCGAATTGCGGCGTCAGCCCGGCCTCCAGCGGGAAGGCGCGCAGCAGGGACTGGCAGAAGGCGTGGATGGTCGAGATGCGCATCCCGCCCGGCAGCTCCAGCACCCGCGCGAACAGCTCGCGGGCGTGGCGCAGGCGGCGCGCGTCGGGCGCGGCGCCGGTCAGCGCCGCGAGGTGGCGGGCGAGCGTCCCGTCGTCGGCCACGGCCCACTCGCCGAGGCGCTTGGCGAGGCGCGTCGCCATCTCCGCCGCCGCCGCCTTGGTGAAGGTGAGGCAGAGGATGCGGTTCGGCGGCTGGTCCTGCTCCAGCAGCAGGCGCAGCACGCGGTCGGTCAGCACCTTGGTCTTGCCCGAGCCGGCGGAGGCGCCGACCCAGGCGGAGACGGCGGGATCGGAGGCGCGCGCCTGGGCGATCTCCGCCTGCTGGCGGGGGCTGATGTCGGCGGTCATGGCGCGCCGCCGCTCCCCTCGGCGCCGGCGTCCTCGGCGCCGGCCCATTCGGCGACGCGGGCGAGGTGGTCGTAGTCGCCGGAACGCGACGGGCGCCCGGGATGCGGGTGCGAGGGAAAGGTGGTGTCCCCGCGCAGCAGGAAGCGCTCGGCGAGGGCGGCGGCGGCGGCGAGGCTGCGCTCGGCGAGCTCCTCCACCTCCGCCGCGCCGGCGCGCACGCCCTGCACCTCGCCGGCATCCGGCCCGCCGGAGACGCGCCAGTACTCGAGCCGCTCGACCGGCCGCGGCGGCAGGCCGCGGAAGGCGCCCCGCAGCGCCATCGCCGCCTCGAGCGGGAGCTGCGGCTGCGAGCCGTCCTCGACGGCGGCGGCCTTCGGCAGCTTGCCGGTCTTGTAGTCCACGACGGCGAGGCGGCCGTCGGCCTGCTCGTCAATGCGGTCGGCGCGGGCGATCAGGGTCACCGCGCGGTCGCCGCGGCGGGCGAGGGCGAGGCGCCCCTCGGCCTCGACCAGGCTGCGGCGGATGGCGTTGGCGGCGCGGCGCGGCGCCTCCTGCGCCACCACGAAGTCGCCGATGCGGGCGAGGCGCGGGCGCCAGAAGGCGGCGAGGGAGGGCGGCGCGCCGGCCTGCGCCAGCGCCGCCTCCGCGGCCTCCGCGAACCACTGCCGCGCGGCGGCCTCGCCCGGCCAGGCGCGGGCGTCGTCGAGGCGGCGGATGAAGCGCGCGAGCGCGGCGTGGACCAGCGTGCCGTACTCGGCGCGGCCGACATCGGCATCGAGCGGGTCGAGCGGGAACAGCTTCAGCACGCGCCTGGCGTAGATCGCGTAGGGGTCGGCGAGCAGCGTCGCGACGTCCGACAGCGAGAGCTCCTCGGGCCGCGCGGCGAGGGGCGGCCTCGGCGCCGGCCGTTCGCAGGGCGCGACCCGCGCCGGCTGGTCGAGCCGCGCCGCCCAGGCGGCGGCGGGCGAGGCGGGGAGGGCAAGCCCGCCCTGGCCGGCGAGGAAGGTCTCGATGCGGGTGAGCCAGCGCGCCGGCACGGTCGGGCTGCCGCCGCGCTTGGCGGCGCGGGTCAGCACGGCGGTCGGCGCGGCGCAGGCGGTGAGGAGGAAGTCGGCGCAGACGCGGCCGATGCGGGCCTCCGGCTCCGGCAGGCCGAACGCCTTGCGCATCGGCCGGCTCATCCAGGGGCCGGGGTCGGTGGCGAGCGGCCAGACGCTCTCGTCGAGCGCGCCGAGCACGACGCGGTCGAAGGAGAGGAGGCGGGCCTCGAGCAGGCCGAGGATCTCGACGCGCGGATGCGGGCCGCCGTCGCGCCCCTTGCTGGCGCGCACCGACCGCGCGGCGACGCCGGCGAGCGCGGCGTCGAAGAGGGCGGGATAGGCGGAGGGCGCGATCGGCGGCAGCTCGGCGAAGGCCGGGGCGAGGGCGGCGAGGTGGCAGGCGAGCGGCTCGCCCTCCTCGCCGGCGTAGAGGCGCAGGCCGCCCGGTTCGGTCTCGGTCGCCGCCAGCGCCTCGGCGGCGGCGAGGTGGGCGGCGAGGAGGTCGCCGGGCGGGCGCGCCGGCGCGTCCTCGAGCGCGGTGAAGCCGCCGAGGGCGCGGGCGAGGGCCTCGAGCAGGGCGTTGGCCTGGGCCAGGGCCTCGGCGTCGCGCTCGCCGCGGAGGACGGCGGAGGTGGCGTCGCGCAGGCCCTCGACCCCCGGCGCCGGGCGCGGGCCGCGCAGGACGCGGCGCTCCAGGAGCCGCGCCGCGGCGAGCCAGGCGCCGCGCTCCATGCCGCCGGCGCAGAGCGGATGCTTGAGCACGGAGAGCAGCGGCACCGGCGCGAAGCGCTCCGCGACCATGCGCGCCACCAGGCGGAGGAAGGCGCCGGCGGGGGTCTCGGACAGCGGCTCGCCGGCGGAATCGTCGGCGACGATGCCGTGGCGGGCGAGCTCGGCGGAGACGCGGCGGGCGAGGTCGCGGTCCGGCGTGACCAGGGCGGCGCGGGCGCGCGGGTCCTCCAGCGCCTCGCGCAGCAGCAGGGCGATCGCCACCGCCTCCTGCTGCGCGTCCGGGGCGGTGAGCAGCGAGAGGCCGTCGAGGCCGGGGCGCCAGTGGTCCGGCTCGCGCCGCGTCCAGGCGCTCATGCCCTCGGGGGGGCGCAGCGCCATGCCGAACAGCTCGGCGCGCCGCTCGGGCGCGGCGCGGTGCGAGACGCGCTCGCAGCCGGGCCAGGTGCGGATGCGGTCCTGCTCCGCGGCGAGGTCCTCGAGCAGCCGCGCCTGGGAGCAGAAGGGGTGGGTGGGGGCGTTCTTGATCGCGTCCCACACCTCGCCCCGGGTGCGCCGGTCCACGCCGTGCAGCACCACCGCGCCGCGCGGCAGCTGCGCCACCACCTCGAGCAGCGCCGCCGCCGCCGGGATGGTGCCGCCGACGCCGATGCCGGCGGCGATGACCCAGTGCGCCGGCGGGTCGCGCTCCCACGCCTCGGCCTGGGCCTGCAGCGCCTTGACGCGGCGCACGCCGACGTCGAGCAGGCCCTGCTCGCGCAGCCACGCGTTCCACTGCGCGACGACGCCGCGCAGGAAGGTCAGGGTGATCTGCCAGTGGCGCGCGTGCTCCTCCGGCACGAGCCTGGCGAGCCGGTCGAGCCAGCGGTCGGCGAACAGCTCCGGCGAGACGGTGGCGAGCATGCCGAGGTCGCGCTCCTCCAGCGCGATCTCGTCGAGCAGGGTGGCGAGGGCGCCGGCGAGGCCCCAGGCCTGTTCCGGCGTCGCCGGGCCGCCGTGGCGCTGCGGCAGGCGCATCACGAATCCGGTCAGCACCGACTGGCGCCGCAGCGGCTCCACCGCCGGCGGCAGGTCGAGCAGGACGGGGAGCGCCAGCTCGTCCGCGTCCTCCGTGGAGAGGCCGGCGAGGGCGCGCATGCGCGGCAGCAGCATCGCCCGGTCCGCATCCTCCGGCCGGCCGGGGCCGCCCGCGCCGCGCGCGGGCTGCGCCACGGCGAGGCGCAGGAACGCCTCGCGCAGCGCGCGGGCGGAGCGGCGGGTGGGGAGGAGGAGGGTCGCGCGCGACAGGGCCTCCGGGTCGGCGCGCCCCGCGCCCCCGTCGTCCCCGTGCAGAAGCAGCACGCCGGCGGCGAGGCAGTCGAGGAAGGGGAGATGCGCGGGGATGTCGAAGAGGCGCATCGCCTCCGGCCGCGCCATCAGAACTGCCTCCGCTCGAAGCCGGTGCGCAGCGCCTCCTCGGCCTGCGCGAGGTCGCGCGGGCGGGAGAGGTGGAACCACACGCCGTCGTGCACCAGGCCGTAGAGCCGGCCCGGGGCGAGTGCCTTGTCGTAGAGCCGGTTCAGGCTGAAGGGCCGGCCCTCCGGCGTGCCCTCGAACAGGCGGGGCGAGAGGATCTGCACGCCGCCGAAGAGATAGGGCGCCACCTCGCGCTCGCGCGGCCGGCGCAGCCGGCCGAGCGGGTCCATCAGGAAGTCGCCGTGGCCGACCTCGCCCTCGACATGGGTGGTCCGGACCAGCAGCAGCAGCGCGTCCATCGCCGCCGGATCGAAGGCGGCGGCGAGGCGCCGCAGCGCCGGCGTCGGCCCGTCGAGCCAGAAGGCGTCGCCGTTCACCACGGCGAAGGGGCCGGCGCCGAGGTGCGGCAGGGCGCGCCGCACGCCGCCGCCGGTCTCCAGCAGGAGGTCGTCCTCGCGCTGCAGGAGGATCCCGGGATCGCCGCGCGCGGCGACGGCTGCGGCGATCTGGTCCGCGAACCAGTGCGCGTTGACGACGATGCGGGTCACGCCCGCCGCCTCCAGCCGGTCCAGCGCGTGGTCGAGCAGGCTGCGGCCCCCGAGCAGCAGCAGCGGCTTGGGCCGCTCGTCGGTCAGCGGGCGCATGCGCGTGCCGAGGCCCGCGGCGAGCACCATCCCGTGCGTCAGCGCGATCACGCGGCGGCCTCCAGGCAGGCGGGGTTGCCGCGCAGCGCCGGCGGCACGTGCGCCTCGAGGAAGGCGGCGAGCGGCGCCGTCGCCGGATGCCGCAGCGCGCGCTCGAGCAGCGCCCAGGTGCGCGGCGCGTGGACCAGGTAGCGCGGCTTCGCGTCGCGCCGCGCGAGCCGCACCCAGAGCGCGGCGACGCGCAGGTGCCGCTGCGCGGCGCAGGCGGCCATGGCGGCCTCGAACGCCTCGCGGTCCAGCGCCGGCCCGCGCAGGGCGAGGTAGCGCGCGACCGCCGCCTGCCGCGCCGCCTCCGGCACGTCGCGCCGCGCGTCCTCGACCAGCGAGACGAGATCGTAGGCGGGATGCCCGCGCGCCGCGTCCTGGAAGTCGAGGATGCCGGTGCGGCGCGGGCCGTCGCGGTCGGGGAGGCGCATCAGGTTGGCGGCGAAGAAGTCGCGGTGGACGAAGGCGCCGGCGCCGTCGAAGGGGGCGAGCATGGCGCGCAGCGCGGCGCCGAAGGAGGCGCGCACCTCCTCGGCGGGTGGCGCGCCGAAGGCGGCGGGCCACCACCAGTCGAGGAAGGTGGCCGCGGCGAGGCGGGCCATGGTCGCCGAGTCCCACTCGGGCAGGCCGGTCGGCGGCGGGGGCGCGGCGTGCAGCGCGGCCAGGGCCTCCGCCGCCTCGGCGTAGAGCGCGACCGGATCGGCGGCGGCGGAGTCGAGCAGGGCCGCGTGGGTCGCGTCGCCGAAATCCTCGAGCAGCAGGAAGCCCGCCGCCTCCTCCGCCGCGATCACCGCCGGCGCGGAGAGGCCGAGGCCGGCGATGTGCCGGCCGACGCGCAGGAAGGGCCGGACGTCCTCGGGCGGCGGCGCGTCCATCAGCAGCGCCGGGACCGGGCCGCCGCGCAGGCGGACGTAGCGGCGGAAGCTGGCGTCGGAGGGCAGGGGCTCGCGCCGCGCCGCGCCGAAGCCGTGCGCGGCGAGGAAGGCGGCGGCGGCCTCCTCCCGGTCGTCCCTCATGGCGCGCGCACCAGCGCGGCCAGCCGCTCCGCCGGCCAGCCGGAGAGGACCGCCTCGCGCTCCTCCTCGCCCGCGCCCGGGGCGAGCGCGATGCGGAGCGCGCCTTGCGGCGCAAGGGACCCGAGCCGGTCCGGCCATTCCACCAGCACCACGCCCTGCCGCGCCTCCTCCCAGCCGAGTTCCGCCACCTCCTCCGGCCCGCGCAGCCGGTAGAGGTCGAAGTGCCACGCCGGGCCGATTCCCGGCAGGTCGTACTGCTGCACGAGGGTGAAGCTCGGGCTCGGCACCTCGAGCGCCGGGTCGCCGGCGGCGGCGCGCAGGAGGGCGCGGGCGAATTCGCTCTTGCCGGCGCCGAGCGGGCCTTCGAGCAGCACCACGTCGCCGGGCCGGAGCGCCGCGGCGAGGCGCGCCGCCAGCGCGCGGGTCGCCGACAGATCGGAGAGATGCACCCTGAACTGCTCTTCCATCGCTCGCGTCGCACGGGCAGGCCCGGTTCCGACCGGGACGCGCATCGCCGCCCGGCCGTGAGGCCCGCCGGTTGCCGAATCGGCGGCCGCGCGGTCCCGGCCGGAGTGTGCCCTCCGCCCGGGCCACCCCTCAAGCAGGGCGTTCCGGCTTTGATCCCCTCGGCCGGGTCGTCTATCAGGTCCCCCGGGAGAAGGGGAGTGACCATGCCCGCAACGGTCGAGACCGATGTCGCGATCATCGGCGCGGGGCCGGTCGGCCTGTTCGCGGTGTTCGAGTGCGGCATGCTGCGCATGCGCTGCGCGGTGGTGGACGCGCTCGACGCCATCGGCGGGCAGTGCACGGCGCTCTATCCGGAGAAGCCGATCTTCGACATCCCGGCGCATCCGCAGATCGGCGCGGCCGAGCTGATCGAGCGGCTGGAGCGCCAGGCGGCGCCCTTCACCCCGCTCTACCTGCTCGGCCGGCGGGCGGAGAGCCTGCGCGAGGAAGCGGAGGGCTTCGTGCTCGGCACCTCGGCCGGCGATTCGATCCGCTGCAGGGCGGTGGTGATCGCCGCCGGCGCGGGGGCCTTCGGGCCGAACCGGCCGCCGCTCGCGCGGCTCGAGGAGTTCGAGGCGAGCGGCGCGGTGCGCTACCTCGTCGCGCGGCGCGAGGACTTCCGCGGCAAGCGCGTGGTGATCGCGGGCGGCGGCGATTCGGCGGTGGACTGGGCGCTGTCGCTCAAGCAGATCGCGGCGCGCGTGACCGTGGTGCACCGCCGGCCGAAGTTCCGCGCCGCGCCGGAGAGCGCGGCGCAGCTCGAGGCCGCGGCGGCGCGGGGCGAGCTGGAGCTGGCGATCCCCTACCAGCTCCACGGGCTGGAGGGCGAGGACGGGCGCCTCTCGGCGGTGGTGCTGGCGACGCTGAAGGGCGAGACGAGGCGGGTGGAGGCGGACCACCTGCTGGCCTTCTTCGGCCTCTCCATGGACCTCGGGCCGATCGCGCGCTGGGGGCTCGCGCTCGACCGCCACCACATCCGCGTGGATCCGGCGACCTGCGAGACCACCCTGCCCGGCGTGTACGCGATCGGCGACGTCGCGGCCTATCCGGGCAAGCTCAAGCTGATCCTGCAGGGCTTCTCCGAGGCGGCGATGGCCGCGCACGCCATGCACGCGCGGGTCTTCCCGGGCCAGGCGCTGCACTTCGAGTATTCGACGACGAAGGGCGTGCCGCTGGCGAGCGCGCCGGGCGGGCAGGCGGGGGTGGCGGCGCCGGCGGGGGGCTGACGGCGCCCTGGCGCCGCGGCGGGGGGGGCGCGCCCGGCGCGATCGCCTCATGCCGGCGGGCGCCGCGGCGCCGCGAGGGCGACGCCGGCCGCGGCGAGCGCCATGCCGGCCCAGGCGATCGGCGCCAGCGCCTCGCCGAGCAGCGCCCAGGCGATCAGCGCCGCGACCGGCGGGACGAGGAAGAACAGGGCCGAGACGCGCGCCGCCTCGCCGCGGCGGACCATGGCGAAGAGGAGGCTCATGGACAGCAGGGAATTGCCGAGCACGAGGTAGGCGAGCGCCAGGGCGAAGGGCACCGACCAGGCGATGGCGAGCCCGTCGGTGAGGGCGGCGAGGGGCAGGGTCGCGGCGGCGCCGACGAGGTACTGCACCAGGTTCGCCGCGACCGGGTGGTGCGGCCGGCCGAAGCGCTTCTCGTAGAGCACGCCCGCGGTCATGGTGGCGAGCGCGCCGAGCGCGGCGAGCAGGCCCCAGGGACCGCGCGCCTCCAGCGCGCCGCGCGAGGCGATCACCACGGCGGCGCCGGCGAGGCCGAGGACCAGGCCGAGCCAGACCCGCCCGCCGACCCGCTCGCCGACCAGCGACGGGGCGAGCAGCCCGACCAGCACCGGCTGCAGCGCCACGATCAGCGCCGCCGCCGCCGCGCTCACGCCGAGGCCGAGCGAGACCGTCATCAGCGCGAAGTACCCGACCTGGACGATCAGCGCGTTCGCCGCGAGATGCGCGAGCGCGGCGCCCCGCGGCAGGCGCGGGCGGAGCGCGAGGGCGAGCGGGGCGAGGATCGCGACGCAGACGGCATAGCGCAGCCCGAGCAGGCCGAACGGCCCGGCGCCGCCGAGGCCGAACTTGATCGCCGTGAAGCCGCCCGACCAGAGGCAGACGAAGGCGAGCGGGGCGAGGCGGAACACGTCGAAGCCGCGCCACGTCCCGCCGCCCTTCGCCCGCCGCCGGCCGCCGGAGCCGTTCCCGCCCGCCCGCGTCCGCTGCAACGGCCCCGGCCCGTCGCCTGCAGAGCCGATGCGCGCCCCCGTCCGCGCCGCCGGCGATCCGCGCTACCGCGTCGCCGCTTCCGCGCGGTCGCGGCGCCGCTCGGGCCGGCGCGCCGCCGGCGCGGACGGGGGCGCGACCTCGGCGGTGCGCAGCGCCGCCGGCCCGCCGTCCACGGCGATGCGCTGGCCGGTGTCGCGCAGGCGGTTGCCCTCGATCCGGTACACGCCGATGGTCTTGTCGGCCATGTTGCCGATCAGCAGGGTGCGGCCGTCGCGCGAGAAGGCCATGCCCTGCACCCAGTCGCCGGCCGGCACCGCGCTCACCACCCGGATGCGGTTGTTCTCGATGCGCAGGAGCTTCACCTCCGCCTGGCCGCGCAGCGGATGGCCGATCGGGCGGCCGGTGCCGTTGTGCACGACCGCGACGGCGTGGCGGCCGTCGGGGCTCGCCATCACGCCCTCGGGCGTGGTGCCGACCGAGACCGTGTCCACCACGCGGAAGGGCTCGCGCGTCAGGTCTATCAGGCTGACGGTCTCGATGTCGCCGGTGTTGCCGGAGCTGGCGCGGCCGACGTTGCCGACGATCGCCCAGGCGCCGGTCGGCGAGACGTGCAGGGCGTAGGGGCGCAGCCCGGCGCTCATGCCCCGGTCCAGCCTGGTGACGGTCTCGCCCTCGATGCGCAGCACCGTGATGTAGCTGTCGCCGTCGCGGGTGACGAGCGCGTGGCGCCCGTCCGGCGTGAACGGCGCGTGGCTGACGCCGGCGCTCGCCGGGCCGATCTCCACCGTGCCGATGACGCTCGCCCGGCCGTCGCGGATGCGCAGCACGCTCACCGTGCCGGAGGCGCGGTTGGCGACCAGCGCCAGCGTGCCCGCGCGGTTGACCGAGATGCCGGACGGGCCGTTGCCGACCTCGAGCGTCTGCACGACGCGCGGCGGGCTGGCGCGCAGGTCGATCACCGAGACGCGGTTGTCGGGGATGGTGCGGCGCGGGTTCTCCGGGTCGATCTTCTCGGCCGAGGAGGCGAGGGCCAGCCGCTCGTCCGGCGTGACCGCGACCGACAGGGGCGGGCCGACGACGGAGTGCGGCGCCGCCACCTCCGCCACCAGCCGCGGCGTCCGGCCGTTGAGGTCGATGATCGAGACGGTGTCGGGCCGCGGGTCCTGCACCAGGGTGTTCACGCCGTTGACCAGGGTGCGCTTGTTGTCGTTGCCCGACACGGCGATCTGCGCCGTCGCCGCTTGGGACGCGAGGCCGAACGCGATCGCCGCGGCGCCCGCCAGGAGTGCTGCCCTCATCTGCCGTTCCTCCCCGGGGCGGTCCGCGCCCCGAACGGTTTCGGTCATCCCCGGCGTCATGGCGACGATCGGGCACTCCCCGCCCCGTGTGCAAGGACCGGTTGCGTTCCCGGGCGGGCGGCGCCACGTCACCGGGATGATCGGCGTGGATTGGGGCACTTCCAGCCTGCGCGCCTACCGCCTGGCCGCGGACGGCACGGTGTGCGAGAGGCGCGAGGCGGAGCGCGGCGTCCTGACCGTCCCGCCCGGCGGGTTCCCCGCGGTGCTGCGCGAGGCGGTGGGCGACTGGATCGCCGCCGGGGAGGACCGCGTGCTGCTCTGCGGCATGGTCGGCAGCCGCCAGGGCTGGGTGGAGGCGCCCTACCTCGCCTGCCCCGCCGGCGTGGCGGAGATCGCCGGCGCGACCATCCGGGTGCCCTTCGAGGGGCCGGCGCGGGTGCGGCTGGTCCCGGGCCTCGCCACCCGCGACGCCGCCGGGGTGCCGGAGGTGATGCGCGGCGAGGAGACGAAGGTCGTCGGCCTGCTCGCGGCGATCGGCGCGGCGCCGGAGGCGACCCTCTGCCTGCCCGGGACGCACTGCAAGTGGGTGCGCATCCGCGCGGGGCGGGTGGCGGGCTTCGCCACCTACATGACCGGCGAGGCCTTCGCCGCGCTCTCCGCCCACACCATCCTCGCCCGCAGCCTGGACGCCGAGGCGCCGCCGCATCCCGGCGCCTTCGACCGCGGCGCGGCGCGCGCGCGCCAGAAGGGCGGGCTGCTGCACCACCTGTTCGGCGTGCGGGCGCTGGCGCTGACGGGGGAGCTGCCGCCGGACCAGGCGGGGTCCTACCTCTCCGGCCTGCTGATCGGCCACGAGGTCGCGGCGGCGCTGGAGGCGGGCGTGGCGCCGCCGGTGCACCTGGCCGGCGCGGAATCGCTGGTCGCGCTCTATCGCCGCGCGCTCGGCGCCTTCGGCATCCCCTGCCGCATCCACGACGCCGACGCCGCCGCGCGCGGCCTGGCCCTGATCGGAGGACGCCTCGATGAGACCGATTGGTGAGTGGCTCGCCCGCTGCCCGCTCCTCGCCATCCTGCGCGGCATCCGCCCGGAGGAGGCGGAGGCGGTGGGCGAGGCGCTGGTCGCCGCGGGCTTCGCCATCCTCGAGGTGCCGCTCAACTCGCCCGAGCCCTTCGAGAGCATCCGCCGCCTCGCGGCGCGGTTCGGCGAGGCGGAGGCGCTGGTCGGCGCCGGCACGGTGACGCGGGCGGAGGAGGTCGCCGAGCTCGCGCGGGCGGGCGGGCGGCTGATGGTGACGCCGCACGCCGATCCGGCGCTGGTGCGCGCGGCGAAGGCCGCGGGGCTGACCGCCGTGCCGGGATTCTTCACCCCCGGCGAGGCCTTCGCGCTGCTGCGCGCGGGCGCCGACGCGCTCAAGCTGTTCCCGGCCGAGGCCGCTTCGCCCGCCGTGCTGAAGGCGCTGCTCGCCGTGCTGCCGAAGGGCACGCCGGTGCTGCCGGTGGGGGGGGATCGGGGCGGAGAACCTCGCCGCCTGGCGTGCGGCGGGGGCGGCGGGGTTCGGCATCGGCTCCGCGCTCTACCGGCCCGGCGACGCCCCGGCGAAGGTCGCGGAGCGGGCGCGCAGCCTGCGGGCGGCGCTCGGTTCCGCTTGAAACGGGCGCACGGGCGGCTAGCCTTTGCGCTCAACCAATTGGAACGTCCTGGGAACGCCGCCAATGACCGACATGCCTCGCCGCCGTGCCCTGCTCGGGGGCGCGACCGCCGCCGTCCTTGCCGCCCCCGCGGTGCTGCGCGTCCCCCGCGCCCAGGCGCAGGAGGTGACGCTGCGCCTGCACCACTTCCTGCCGGCGGTCTCCAACGTGCACCGGCACTTCCTCCAGCCCTGGGCGCGCAAGGTCCAGGAGGAGAGCAACAACCGCCTGCGCATCCAGATCTTCCCCGCGATGCAGCTCGGCGGCGCGCCGCCGCAGCTCTACGACCAGGCGCGCGACGGGGTGGCGGACATCGTCTGGACGCTGCCCGGCAACACCCCCGGCCGCTTCCCGCGCATCGAGGTGATCGAGCTGCCCTTCGTCGCGCACAAGCGCGCCAGCGTGAACGCGCGCGTCACGCAGGAGCTGTTCGAGAAGCACATGCGCGACGAGTTCCGCGAGACCCACATCATCACCGCCTGGGCGCACGACCACGGCCTCGTGCACGCGCGGCGCGAGGTGCGGACGATGGAGGACCTGCGCGGCCTCAAGCTGCGCTTCCCGACGCGCATGGCCGGGGAGGGGCTGCGCGCCCTCGGCGCCACCGCGATCGGCCTGCCCATCCCGCAGGTGCCGGAGGCGCTGACCCAGGGCGTGATCGACGGCGCGGTGGTGCCGTGGGAGGTGGTGCCCGCCATCCGCCTGCAGGAGATGGTGCGCCACCACACCGAGATCCCGGGCAGCCCGACCTTCTACACGACGAGCTTCGTGCTGGCGATGAACAAGCCGAGGTACGACAGCCTGCCGGCCGATCTCCGCCAGGTGCTCGACGCCAATTCGGGCCAGGCGGCGGCGGCGATGGCGGCGAAGGTGTGGGACGAGCAGGGCCCCGTCGTCGAGGCGGCGGTGCGCCGCCGCGGCAACCAGATCGTCGAGATCACCGAGGAGGAGAAGGCCCGCTGGCAGCGCGCGACGCAGCCCGTGGTCGAGGCCTGGGTGGGGCAGATGCGCGAGCGGGGCATCGACGGCGGCGCGCTGCTCGAGGAGGCGCGCGCGCTGATCGCGCGCTACGGCCAGGGAATCGCCTGACGCAAGCCGGCGCGGCGCCGGCGCCGCCGTGGACGGGATGGACCGGAAGCCGGTCGCGCCGCCGCGCGGGCCGATCGCGACGCTGGCCGGGCTGCTCGCCTTCGCCGGCGGCGCGGCGCTGCTCGGCGTCGCCTTCCTCACCTCCACATCGGTGCTGCTGCGCTGGCTCGCCGGCGGGCCGATCAAGGGCGACTTCGAACTGGTCTCGCTCGGTTCCGGGCTCGCGGTGCTCGGCTTCCTCGCCTACGGCACGCTGATGCGCGCCAACATCCTGGTGGACACCTTCACGACGCGGCTGCCGCGCCGGCTGAACCGCCTCGCGGACGCCTTCTGGATGCTGGTCTGGGCCGGCTGCATGGCGCTGCTCGCGGAGCGCATGGCGGTCGGCGCGGCGGAGGCGCTGGCGACCGGCACGCGCACCATCGGCCTGCTCGGCGTGCCGATCTGGTGGGCGATCGCGATCGGCGCCTTCTGCTTCGCCGCGACGGCGGCGGCCGCGGCGTACTGGGTCGCGCGCTTCCTGCGGGACGAGGCCTGATGGCGCCGGAGTTCGTCATCGCCGGCACCGGCTTCGCCGTGCTGCTCGGTCTGATCGCGATCCGCGCCCCGGTGGCGCTGGCGATGCTGGCGGTCGGCGCGGGCGGCTACTACCACATCGTCGGGCTCGACCCGCTGCTCAACTACCTCAAGACGACGCCCTTCTTCCTGTTCGCCAACTACACCCTCTCGATCATCCCGCTGTTCATCCTGATGGGCGCGCTGGCGGAGCGGGGCGGCCTGGCGCGCGACCTGTTCGCCGCGGCGAACGCGCTGGTCGGGCACCGGCGCGGCGGGATGGCGATGGGCGTGATCGTCGCCTGCGCCGGGTTCGGCGCGGTGTGCGGCTCCTCCGTCGCCACCACGGCGACCTTCGGGCGCGCGGCGCTGCCGGAGCTGCGGCGCTACGGCTACGAGCCGGGATTCGCGACGGGGACGATCGCGGTCGGCGGCACGCTCGGTATCCTGGTGCCGCCATCCGTCATCCTGGTCGTCTATGCGATCAGCACCGAGCAGAACATCGCCAAGCTGTTCATGGCGGCGCTGGTCCCGGCGCTGATCGCGGCCCTGTTCTACGTCCTCGCCATCGCGGTGCTGGTGCGCCGGCGGCCCTCGCTCGGCCCGCCGGTGCGCGGCGCGGTGCCGCCGGAGCAGCGGCGCGAGGCCCTCCTCAACGTCATCCCGGTGCTGGTGATCGGCGTCGTCGTGGTGGGCGGGATCTACGGCGGGATCTTCACGCCGACCGAGAGCGCGGCGGTCGGCTGCGCCGCGACCCTCGCGGTCGGCGTGCTGCGCGGCACGCTGCACGCGCGGCACGTGCGCGAGGCGCTGCTCGCCACCGCCGAGACGACGGCGATGATCTTCGCCATCCTGCTCGGCGCGGAGGTGTTCAACGCCTTCCTCGCGCTCTCCCAGGCGCCCGACCTGCTCTCGGTCTGGATCGCCGGGATGGACTGGCCGCCCTACGCGGTGCTCGCGGCGCTGCTGTTCGCCTACATCCTGCTCGGCGCGGTGATGGACGAGCTGGCGATGATCCTGCTGACGCTGCCGGTGTTCTTCCCGGTGGTGACCGCGCTCGACTTCGGCCTCGCGGGACAGGAGGAGACGGCGATCTGGTTCGGCATCCTGGTGCTGATCGTGGTCGGCATCGGGCTGACGGCGCCGCCGATCGGGCTCAACGTCTTCGTGGTCAGCGGCCTTGCGCGGGACGTGCCGATCGCGCGGACCTACCGCGGCGTGCTGCCCTTCCTGGCGATGGACCTGGTGCGGCTGGCGCTCTGCGTCGCCTTCCCGGCGCTCAGCCTCTGGCTGGTGCGCCTGCTGACCTGAGGCCCGGGGTGCCCGGCGACGGCCCGGCGCGGCGCCCCGGCCGCGGCGCCGCAGTGGGCGGCGGCCGCCTTACCCCGCCGCGCGCGCATCGAGCCAGGCGAGCAATGCCGGCTCGAAGCGGTGCAGGCCCTTGTAGCGCCGCATCTCCGGCGGCAGGGCGCGTACCGCGGCGGCGAGGCGGGCGGCCTCGCCCGGCTCCGCCGCGACCGCGGCGAGCGGCGCGACATGGGTGCGGATGCCGAAGGCGACGGCGCGGCTCTCCGGCAGCAGGCGGAAGGTCTGGCGCTCGACGCGCAGGAACAGGCGGTCGCCGGCGTCGCGGGGCGTGACGGCGCAGAGCGTGTCGCCGCCGCCCCCGGGCTGGAAGAGCGTCGGGTCGTCGTGCACGGCCCAGTTGAAGCGCAGGGCGAGGCGACCCGGAGCCAGTGCCGCGAGGAACCGGTCCACCGGCCGCGCCAGGCGCTCGGCGTAGAGCGGCACCGGCCCGTGCACCGCGGCGAGCGGCGCGCCGAGCTTGTCGCGGAGCCGCCAGCGGCTGGGAAAGCAGAGCACCGCGGCGATCAGGCGCGGCCCTTCGGCATCGGGCCTCAGGAGGCAGAAATCCTCCTGCACGAGGTGGCCGAGGGTCGCGAGGGCCTCCTCCGCCTCCGTCGCATCGCGGGGCAGCGGCCAGGTTTCGCCGGCGAGGCGGTTCTCCACCCGGCCGCCCGCGAGGCGGAACCGCTCCGGATGGTGCGCGGCGAGGTTGGCGGCGAGGCAGGCCAGCAGCTCCCGGGCCGCCGCTCCGCTGCCGGGCAGGGCGGCGAGCACCTCGGTCCGCCGCTCGGCGAGGAGGGCGCGGCGCAGCGCGAGCTGGGCGGGGTAGCCGGCGTCGATCTCGATCCACTCCGCCTCGGGGACGGCGGTGAGGCCCATGGCCATGCGGAAGGGGCCGGGGGCGTAGGGCAGGTGGAGCCTGGGGGGCGGAAGCGTCATGCCGGTGGCACCGGGCGTGGCAGGGGTGGCAAGGTCGGCGCAGGAGCGCCTTCGGCGGGTCGCAGGGCAGCCGGAGCCACGGTGCGTGCCTGGCCGGCGCTGCACAACCCTCGCCGCTTGCCCGTCCGGCGATCGGCCCGCGGGGACCGGGGCACGCGCCATGCGCGACGGGCGCGTGCGCACGATGGTTCACAGCCGGCGCGTCCCGCCCCATCGTGTGCAGCCATGCCTCCTCCCTCCGCTCCCACCGCCCTCGTGCTCGGCGCCGGGATCATGGGCCTCTCCGCCGCCTGGGGACTGGCGCGGGCGGGGTTCGCCGTGCGCGTCCTCGACCAGGCCTACGCGCCCAACCCGCGCGGCGCCTCGGTGGACCATCACCGGCTGATCCGCCACGCCTACGGCGCGCGGCTCGGCTACATGCGCATGGTGGACGCGGCCTACGCCGCCTGGGACCTGCTCTGGGAGGAGCTCGGCGAGCGCCTGCACGTGCCGACCGGCGTGGTGGCGATGGCCGAGGCGCCGGGCGCCGGCTGGATCGCCGAGAGCCGCGCGGCGCTGCGCGGCGACGGGCGCGAGGTCACCGACCTGGCGCCCGGGGCGCTCGCCGCGCGCCTGCCGATGCTCGCGACCGAGGGCATCGCGGATGCCTTCCACCTCGCGCCCGGCGGGGTGCTGCTGGCGCGGCGGATCGTCGCCGCGCTCGCCGCGCGGCTGCACCGGCGCGGCGTCGTCTTCGAGCGGGGCCGCGCCGTGCGGCTGCATTCGGACGTCCCCGCGGTGGAGCTGTTCGACGGGTCCGACCGCGTGGCCGATGTGCTGGTCGTCGCCGCCGGCCCCTGGGCGCCGCGCCTGCTGCCGGAGGCGCTGGCGGCGGGGCGCGGCGTGACGCCCTCGCGGCAGGTGGTGGTGATGCTGGAGCCGCCGGCGCGCCACCGCGCGGCGTGGGAGGCGGCGCCGATGCTGCTGCTGCGCCTGACCGGGGAGGGCAGGGGCCTCTACGTCGTGCCGCCGGTGGCGGGCACGCCGCTCAAGATCGGCGACCACCGCTTCTCGCTGGCCGGCGATCCGGAGGCCGATCCGCGCGAGGCGACGGCCGCGGAAGCCGAGGCGGTGCTGGCCCTGGCCCGCGCCCGGCTGCGCGACGCCGCCGACTACCGGGTGCTCGAGGCGCGCGCCTGCTACTACGACGTCGCGCCCGAGGAGCGCTTCGTGCTCGAGCCCCTCACGCCGCGCTGCTTCGTGATGTCCGGCTTCAGCGGCCACGGGTTCAAATTCGGCCCGCTGCTCGGGCTGGCGCTGGCCCGCGCCGCGTGCGATGGCGCGCTCGCCGCGGGGCTTCCGGCCTGGGCGGCCGGCGAGGCGCCCCCGCCGCCCGGCCTGCTCGCCGATCTCGCAGGGGAGACCGACGCCGCATGACCGCCGTTGCCACGACCACCGCCGCGGAGGACCTCGCCTTCGGCCTGACGCGCGTCGTCGGGCTGCCGGCGCTGACGGAGGCCGCCGGCGCGCCGCTCTCCGCCGAGGACATCGCCGCCATCGTCGCGGAGGCGGACCGCTTCGCGCGCGAGAAGGTCGCGCCGGGCTGGCAGGAGGCCGACCGCCACGGCGCGGTCTACGAGAACGGCGTGGTGCGCACCCCGTCGCACTATCCCGGCCTCTACCGCGACTGGATCGAGGGCGGCTGGCAGTCCCTGGCGGCGCCGGCGGAACTGCACGGCGTCGCGCTCGGCGGCCAGGGCCTGCCGGGCGCGCTGTGGAACGCGGTGCAGGAGCTGGTGCTGGCGGCCGACGCCTCCTTCGCCCTCGGCCCGCTGCTCACCGCAGGGGCCATAGACCTGCTCTGCCACCACGCGACGCCGGCGCAGGCCGCGGCCTGGCTGCCGCCGATGATCGCGGCGCGCTGGTCCGGCGCGATGTGCCTGACCGAGCCGCAGGCGGGCTCCGACCTCGGCGCGCTGCGGACGCGGGCGGTGCCGCGCGGCGACGGGACCTACGCGGTGACGGGGCAGAAGATCTTCATCACCTGGGGCGAGCAGGACTGCTCGGAGAACACGCTCTACCTGATCCTCGCGCGGCTGCCGGACGCGCCGCCGGGCTCGCGCGGCATCTCGCTGTTCGGGGCGCCGAAATTCCTGCCGGACGGGCGGCGCAACGGCATCCGCTGCGGCGGGATCGAGCGCAAGATGGGCATCCACGCCTCGCCCACCTGCGTGATGCTGTTCGAGGAGGCGGAGGCGGAGCTGGTCGGGCAGCCGCACCGCGGCCTGCCGGCGATGTTCGCGATGATGAACAACGCGCGCCTCGCGGTCGGCGTGCAGGGCGTGGCGCACGGGGCGCGGGCGCTGGCGCTGGCCGAGGCCTACGCGGCGCAGCGCGTGCAGTTCGGCACGCCGATCGCGCGCCTGCCGGACGTGGCGCGGATGCTCGCCGAGATGCGCGCGACGACGCTCGCCGGGCGGCTGCTGGCGCTGGAGGCCTCGGCGGCGGGGGACCGCGCGCGGCTGCTCGGCGATGCGGGGGCGGAGGCGCGCCTCGCGCTGCTGACGCCGATCGTCAAGGCCTGGTGCACGGAGCGGGGCGTGGAGAACGCCTCGCTCGGCATCCAGGTGCATGGCGGGATGGGGTTCGTCGAGGAGGCCGGCGCCGCCCAGGTGCTGCGGGATGCGCGGATCGCGCCGATCTACGAGGGCACCAACGGCATCCAGGCGATCGACCTCGTCAGCCGCAAGCTGGCGCGCGACGAGGGCGCGGCGATGCGCGCGCTGATCGCGGAGGCGCGCGGGCTCGATGCGCGGCTCGACGCGGCTCTGGAGGGCTTCGCGCGGGCGACGGAGGCGGTGCTCGCGGCGCAGGCGCGCAGCGCCGACGAGGCGCAGGCGAGCGCGGCGGCCTATCTCGACGCCGCCGGCTGGGTGTTCGGCGGCTGGATGCTGGCGCGGGCGCGGGCGGCGGATGCGGCGCGCTACGGCGCGCTGGCGGAGTTCTACCTGCGCCGCCTGCTGCCGCGCGCGGCGGCGCGCGGCGCGGAGATCGAGGAGGGCGGGGCGGTGCTGGCGCTCCTCGCCGGGTAGGGGCGGCCGCGCTCAGACCGGCACCTCGCCGGGCGGCTTCAGCGTCGCGAGCACGAAGGAGGAGCGCGTCTCCTTCACGCCGGGCATGCGCAGCAGCGCCTTCAGCGCGAACTCGGCGTAGGCCTCGAAGTCCGCGGCCAGCACGTGGAGCAGGTAGTCCATCTCGCCGCTCATCGCATAGGCGGCGAGCACCTCCGGCCGCGCGGCGAGGGCCCGCTGGAAGGCCTGCACCGCCTCCTCGGCGTGCGAGGAGAGGGTGACCAGCACGAAGGCCTGCAGCGGCAGGCCGATGCGCGCGGGGTTCACGACCGCGGCGTAGCGGGTGATGACGCCGGCCTCCTCCAGCCGCCGCACGCGGCGCTGGCAGGGGGTGGGGGAGAGCCCGACCTGCTCGGCGAGGGCGACGATGGGCAGCCGCCCGTCGCGCTGGAGGGCGCGCAGGATGCGGCGGTCGGCCGCGTCCAGGCCGGTGGTGGATTTCGCCATGGAAAGGCCCTCGAATAGTGGATTCCGGCCAGTCTAGCCCGCACGGGCGGTCAAATCGCGGTCTTTCGCTCCGCCACCCGGCCTAGGGTCCGCGCGTTTCTTGGCCGAAGAAGGACGGGGAGGCTGTCCGGCCATGGGAACCTCGACCGCAGAAGGACTGCCGAGGACGCTCCGCGGCAACTACGCCGCTGCGCGCCCCGACTACACCCTGCCGCAGGAGATGGCCGACTACGCGGAGGCCGACCATGCGACCTGGCGCACCCTCTACGCGCGCCAGTCCGCGCTGCTGCCGCGCCACGCCGCGCGCGCCTTCCGCGAGGGCCTCGCGCGGCTCGACTGCGCCGGCGGCGTGCCGGACTTCGCGCGCGCCTCCACGCGGCTGCGCGAGGCGACGGGCTGGTCGCTCGTCGCCGTGCCCGGGCTGATCCCGGACGGCGCGTTCTTCGGGCACCTCGCGGCGCGCCGCTTCCCCGTCACCAACTGGATCCGCAGGCCCGCGGAGCTCGACTACATCGTCGAGCCGGACGTGTTCCACGACTTCTTCGGCCACGTCCCGGCGCTGATGCAGCCCGATTTCGCCCGCTTCATGGAGGCCTACGGCCGCATGGGCGAACGGGCGCTCGCGATCGGCGCGCTGCGCCCGCTCGCGCGGCTCTACTGGTTCATGGTGGAGTTCGGCCTGCTCTGCGAGGACGGCGAGATCCGCGCCTACGGCGCCGGCATCATGTCCTCGCGCGCCGAGCTGCTGCACGCCACCATCGGCGAGAAGCCGCGCCGCCTGCGCTTCGACCTCTGGCGCGTGCTGCGCAGCGAGTACTTCATAGACGACCTGCAGCCGACCTACTTCGTCCTCGACGACCACGCCGAGCTGTTCGCCGCCGCCGGGCGCGTGCCGGCGATGCTCGAGGCCGCGCGCGACGCCGAGCCGATCCCGCCCGGCGGCGCCGAGCCTGCCGACGTCGAGGTGCCGCTCCGCGAGCATTGAGGGAGGACCGCCGCGATGGACATCCCGCCCGACCGCTCCGCCTGCGCCGGCCGGATCGGCGAGGCCAACCCGATGGGGACCGACGGTTTCGAGTTCGTCGAGTTCACTGGGCCCGACATCCCCTACCTCGAGGACCTGTTCGCGCGCCTCGGCTTCGCCGCCGTGGCGCGGCACCGTTCCAAGGACGTCACGCTGTGGCGCCAGGGGGACATCAATTTCATCCTGAACGCCGAGCCTGAGAGCTTCGCCCAGGCCTTCGCCCGCGTGCACGGCCCCTCCGTCTGCGCCATCGCCTTCCGCGTGGCGGACGCGAGGCACGCCCATGAGCGCGCCGTCTCGCTCGGCGCCAGGCCGGTGCAGGGCAAGGTCGGGCCGATGGAGCTGAACATCCCGGCGATCGAGGGCATCGGCGGCTCGCTGATCTACCTCGTGGACCGCTACGGTCCGCGCGGCAGCATCTACGATGTGGACTTCCGCTGGCTGGGCGAGCCGGATCCGCATCCCACGGGCCGCGGCCTGACGGTGATCGACCACCTGACGCACAACGTCCACCGCGGCCGCATGGACGCCTGGGCGCAGTTCTACGAGAGGCTCTTCAACTTCCGCCAGATCCGCTACTTCGACATCGAGGGCAGGCTGACCGGGCTGCGCTCGCGCGCCATGGCCTCGCCCTGCGGGATGATCCGCATCCCGATCAACGAGAGCGCGGACGACAGGAGCCAGATCGAGGAGTTCCTGCGCGCCTACCGCGGCGAGGGCATCCAGCACATCGCCCTCGGCACGGACGACATCTTCGCCAGCGTCGAGGCGATGCGCGAGGCGGGCGTGGCGTTCATGGACACGCCCGACACCTACTACGAGCTGCTGCCGAAGCGCCTTCCCGACACCGGCGAGGACCTCGGGCGGCTGCGCCGCAACCGCATCCTGATGGACGGCGCGCCGACGCCGGAGGGCGGGCGGCTGCTGCAGATCTTCACCGGCACCGTGATCGGCCCGATCTTCTTCGAGCTGATCCAGCGCAAGGGCGACCAGGGCTTCGGCGAGGGCAATTTCCGCGCCCTGTTCGAGAGCATCGAGCTCGACCAGATCCGCCGCGGCGTGCTGAGGCCGGCCGCCGCCGGGTAGCGCAGCCGGCGGGGGCGCGGAGGGCGCCGGCCCGGCCGTTTGGCGTCGAGGGGCCGGTGCCTTACCCTGCCCCCATGCCGAGTCGGCTTGCCCGCGTCGTCCTCCTCGCCACGCTGCTCGCGGCCGGCGGCACCTGCGCGCAGACTCCGCCGCCGGCCGGCGTGGTGCGCTCCGAGGCCGCGGACTTCCGCGTCGAGGTCTTCGCCACCGGGCTCGAGCATCCCTGGGGTGGCGCCTTCCTGCCGGACGGCCGGCTGCTCGTGACGGAGCGGCCGGGACGGCTGCGCCTGATCGCGCCCGATGGCCGCGTCTCCGCCCCGCTCGCCGGCGTGCCGGCGGTGGAGGCGGGCGGGCAGGGCGGGCTGCTCGACATCGCGCTGGCGCCGGACTTTCCCGCCTCGCGCGAGCTGTTCCTGTGCCACGCCGCCCTGGCGGAGGGCGGGGCGCTGACGCGGCTCACCCGCGCGCGGCTTTCGGCGGACGCGACGGCGCTCGAGGCGGTGCGCACGGTGCTGGACGCGACGCCGGCGCAGGCACGCGGGCGCAACCACTTCGGCTGCCGCATCGCCTTCGAGCCGGAGGGGGGGCGGCACCTGTTCCTCTCCACCGGCGACCGCTTCGTCGAGGCGCGGCGCGCGCAGCGCCTCGACGACCTGGCCGGGAAGGTGCTGCGCCTCGCGCGCGACGGCGGCGTGCCGCCGGACAACCCCTTCGCCGGGCGCGGCGATGCGCGCGGCGAGATCTGGTCCTACGGCCACCGGCATCCGCAGGGCCTCGCCTTCCAGCCCGGGACCGGCCTGCTCTGGGCGTCGGAGTTCGGCCCGCGCGGCGGGGACGAGCTGAACATCATCCGTCGCGGCGCGAATTACGGCTGGCCGCTGGTGACGCATGGGGTGGACTACGACGGCTCGGTCATCTCCGAACGGCGGAGCGCGCCGGGGATGGAGGATCCGGTGCGGGTCTGGACGCCGGTGATCAGCCCCTCCGGCATCGCGTTCTACGACGCGGAGGCCTTTCCCCGCTGGCGCGGCAACCTGTTCATCGCCGCGCTCAACCGCCCGGCGCTGGTGCGGCTCGCCGTCGAGGGCGAGCGGGTGACCGGCGAGGAGCGTCTGCTGCCGGGGCTCGCGCGCTTTCGCCACGTGCTGGTCGGGCCGGAGGGGTTCCTCTACCTGCTGACCGACGAACGGGCCGGGCGGGTGCTGCGCCTGCGGCCCGGGTGAGCCGGCCGGGCGGCCGATGTCGAGCGGCAGCGGCTCCGGCATTCGCGGCGCGGCGGCGAGGTGCTAGAAGGCGGTCCCGGGCCGGGTTAGCACAGCGGTAGTGCAGCGGTTTTGTAAACCGAAGGCCGGGGGTTCGAATCCCTCACCCGGCAGGGGCCGAAAGCGCCCATGCA
>NZ_BMKS01000018.1 GCF_014644455.1 Caldovatus sediminis
CAACCGCGTCTTCGACAGCTACGACGCCATCCTCGACGCCTGCGGCGACGCCTGGAACTGGCTCGCCGATCAGCCCGAGCGCAGCACCGCCATCGCCTCACCCGCCTACGCACAGGTCAACTTCTGATGCCGCGCGTATCAGAGGAGCCAGCGGCCGGCCACGCGCTGACCCAGGCGGCCGCGCCACGGCCCGACGCCGCCGCCCCAGCCTGGCGGCCCCCCGGCTGGCAGCCAGCCGTCCCGGACCTCGGTGGGCCATTCGGGCACCGAGGGGACGAGGGCGATCGTCTCCGACAGGCGCGCGATCCGCTCGCGGATCGTGGGGTGGGTGCGGAACCACCGCAGCCAGCGCGCGCCGCTGCGGCTGGCCAGGCGCTCCCAGTCGTCGCCCTGAATGCGCTCGAGCCGCATCAGCGCCGCGGCCAGGCCGCCGGGGTCGCCGGTCAGCTCGACGGCGCCGGCATCGGCCAGGAGCTCGCGCCGGCGCGAGAGCGAGAGGATGAGCAGGTCGCCGAGCACCGGCGCTGCCATCAGCAGCAGGAAGGCGATCGGCGAGGGCGCCTCGCCGGCGGCGAGCAGCAACGGGAACCAGAGCACCAGCATCAGCGCCCCGAAGGTGCCCATGATCCGGGTCAGCGAGGACGCCGCGGCCGCGAGCCGCATCACCCGTACGTCGCCGTGCCGGAGATGCGCGATCTCGTGCGCGAGGATCGCGGCGACCTCGCGCGGCGGCAGGGCGCGCAGCAGGGCGAGGGTGAGGGCGATGGCCGGACGCGCGCGGTCGCCAGCGGCCATCGCCTGCAGCACGGGCGAGGGCAGCAGGTAGAGGGCGGGAGCGCGCAGCAGGCCCGCCCGGCGGGCCAGGGTCCGGGCCACCGCGTGGAGTTCGGGCGCCGCCTCGGGCGGCAGCGGCACGCCGCCGAGAAGCTGGCGGAACACCGCGCTGCCCGGCTCCGGGTCGAACAGCAGCAGCGCCAGCGCGACGCCGGCCGCCACCAGCAGCCCCGGCAGGCCGGCGACGATCAGTCCCGAGAGCGCGGCCAGCGCGGTGAGCCCGAGCAGCAGCAGCGCCGACTGCAGGCGGTTCAGCCGCGCCTGCCGGGCCAGCGCGGCGGTGTCGAGCGCGAGGCGGTAGGCGGCCACGCCGCGCTCAGCCCGGCGCGGGACCGTCGCGGCCCTCGGCCGCGGCGCGGAGCGCCGCGAGCGCCTCCGTGCGCAGCGGCTCGGGCAGGCGGTCGAGCGCCGCGCTCACCTGCCGCAGCGCGCGGCGCAGGCCGTGGATCTGGTCGATCAGGGCGAGCGCGACGGCCACCCCCTCGGCGTTCACGCCGAGCCGCTCGGTGAGGTCGCGGATCAGGGCGGCGCGCGCCAGTTCGGCCTCGGACAGGTCCGGCCCGCCGCAGATCCAGCCCTCCGCGACCCAGGCATCGAAGGTCTGCTCGCTGATCTCGGCGCGCAGCAGGAACTCGGCGCGGGCGATCATTGCCTCCCCTCCCGCGGGTTGTGCGCGCGACCGGCCTGCCAGCCGCGCACGAAGGCCTCGAGCTCGGGATCGGGCTTGTCGGGCAGGAACACGCGCAGCTCGGCATAGGCGTCGCCGCGGGTGCCGTCCCGGCGCGGCACGCCGCGCCCGCGCAGGCGGAGCACCGTGCCCGTGTTGCTGCCGGGGGGCACCGTGACCATCACGGGGCCGGCCGGGGTGGGCACTTCGACCTTGGCGCCGAGCACCGCCTCGACGAGGCTCACCGGCAGTTCCAGGTGAATGTCGTCGCCGCGGCGGGTGAAGCGGTGATGCCCGCCGACCTCCAGCTCGACCAGCAAATCGCCCGGCGGGCCGCCGCCGACGCCCGGCAGGCCCTTGCCGCGCAGCCGCAGCACCTGCCCGTCGTGCGCGCCCGGCGGGACCTGCACGTCCACCACCGAGCCGTCGGGCAGGGTGAGGCGCTTGGTGGCGCCGTTGATCGCCTCCAGGAACTCGAGGTGGAGCCGGCCGCGCAGGTCGCCGCCGCGCATCCGGATGCCGGCGCCCTCGAACGTCTCGCCGGGTCGCCGGCCCGGGCCGCCGCGGCCGAAGATCGCGGCGAGCAGGTCGTCGGCGTCGAGGATGTCGGCGAAGCCGGCGTCGGTGGCATAGGCGTCGCCGGCCGCGCCGGCGTGCTCGCGCCAGAAGCGGCGGGCCTGCGGCCGTTCCGCCCCGGTCGCGTCGATCTCGCCGCGGTCGAAGCGCGCGCGCTTCTCGGGGTCGCCCAGCAGCTCGTAGGCGGCCGTGACCTTCTTGAAACGCTCCTCCGCCGCCTTGTCGCCCGGGTTGAGGTCCGGGTGCAGCTTGCGCGCGAGCTTGCGGTAGGCGCTCCGGATCTCCTCGGCCGAGGCGTCGCGCTTGACGCCGAGCAGCGCGTAGGGGTCGTCGGACGCCTCGCTCATCGCACCGTTCGCCCCCGGGAACCGGCGCGACCCTGGGCCGCTCGGGGTCGCGGACGGGTCGGTCGCCGGTCGTGTTCGACCATGCCTGCTCTCCTTGTCGCGAGGGCCGGACGCAGCCGGCCGCCACGGCCCCCGTGGCGCGGGCGTAAGACGGCATCGTGGCGCGCGGCGTCAAGGTGCCGCGGGCGACTCGGGGAACGGCGTCGCCCGCACGCGCGCCGTTCAGCTGCTGGCCTCGCCGATCCGGGCCAGGCGCTGCATCACCGCCTCGCCCACCAGCGGGTTGCCGAGGCGTGCCCAGACCGGGCGCATCGCCTCGCGCCACTCGGCACGCTGCTCCGGCGTCAGCGTGTGCACCGTGGCGCCGAGCGAGGCGATGCGCCGGTAGGCCTCCTCGTTGATCCGCTCCGTGTTGGCCCAGTTCCACTCGGTCGCCTTGGCGAGGTTGCGGCGGACCGCGTCGCGCCGCTCCGCCGGCAGGCGGTCCCACCAGGCCTTGTTGGTGCAGACGACGTAGAAGTCCAGGATGTAGCCGATGCGGGTGATGTGGTCGGCGATCTCGTAGAGCTTGCTGGCGAGCCAGGCGTTCGCCACCGGCTCCACCGCGTCGATCACGCCCTGCGCGAGCGCGGTCGGCACCTCGCCCCAGTTGATCGTCACCACGTTGGCGCCGAGCTCGCGGAAGGCCTCGACGTAGTTGGCGCCCGAGGGGACGCGGATCTTCACCCCGCGCATGTCGGCGGGGCGCAGAATCGGCGTGCCGCGACGACCGACGTCGCGGTAGCCGTTGAGCCAGAAGGCGACCGGCTCCATCGCCTTGGCGCGCAGCTCGTCGAACAGGGCGCGGGACAGCTCCTCGTCCTCGATCACCGCCTGCAGGGCGCGCGGCGTCGGCAGCAGGTAGGGCAGGCCGAGCACGGCGAGCTTCGGCGCGGTGGCGGCGTAGATGCCCGCGACCGGCGCGATGAACTGGATGGCACCGAGCTGCAGCGCCTGCACCTGGCCGCGCTGGTCGTAGAGCGTGCCGGAATGGTGGAGCTGCACCTGCACCCGCGGGCCGAGATCGGACTCGATCTCGCGCTTGAACAGCTCCCAGGTCTGGCCCTTGAGCGAGGTGGCCTGGGTGTCGTTGTTGATGACGATGCGCGTCGCCGCCTGGGCGCGCGCGGCGCCGGGCGGCGTGCCGAGGGCGATCGCGGCGAGGCCGCCGAACGCGGCGCGGCGGGGGACGGTCATGGCGGGCTCCCTCCCTGTGCGGTCTTCTCGCCGGAGCATCGCCCTAGAACAGGACGCCCGGCAAGAAGGTCGAGAGCCAGGGCACGTAGGTGACGAGCAGCAGCATCAGGAAGGCCACCGCCACCCAGGGCAGCGAGGCGATCACCACCTCGTGGATCGGCACGTTGGCGATGGTGGAGGAGACGTAGAGGTTGATGCCGACGGGCGGCGAGATCAGCGCCAGCTCGATGTTCACCACCACGATGATGCAGAGGTGCAGCGGGTCCACGCCGAGCTCCATCGCCGCCGGGAACAGGATCGGCATGAACAGCAGGATCATCGGCACCCCGTCCATGAAGATGCCGGCGATGATCAAGACGACGTTGACGAGGAGCAGGAACAGCCATTGCGGCATCTGCACCTCGACCATCCACTGGGCGAGCGCCGCCGGCACCCCCTGCTGAGTGAGGAAGAACGAGAACAGGATCGCCATGGTGGTGATCCAGAAGATCATGCCGATCCGCGGCGTCACCAGGAGCATGGTGCGGACCAGGCCGGGGAGCGTCGTCTCGCGGTAGACCAGGGTGCCGATCACCGCCGCCAGCGCGGAGCAGACGACCGCCGCCTCGGTCGGGGTGAAGATCGCGCCGCCCTGGAACCGGTGGCCGAAGATCTCGAAGGCGGGGAAGCCGTAGATGCCGACGATCAGGAAGACCGGAAGGCTCAGCGCCGGCAGCGCGTCGCGGATCGCGGCGCGGCGCTCGGTCCAGGGCAGCGGCGGCGCGACCGGCACGCGATCGCGCACGGCGAGCACGCGCGCCAGCGCCATCAGCAGCAGCCCGAAGAGGATCCCGGGCAGAATGCCGGCGATGAAGAGCTTCGGGATCGAGGTCTCGGTGAGGAAGCCGTAGAGCACCATCGGGATCGAGGGTGGGATCAGGATGCCGAGCGAGCCGGCCGTCGTCATCGAGCCGACCGCGTAGCGCCTGGAGTATCCGTGCCGGATCATCGCCGGGATCATGATCCCGCCCACCGCCGCGACCGTCGCGCCGGAGGAGCCGGAGATCGCGGCGAAGAACATGCAGGCGAGCACGCCCGTCATCCCGATGCCGCCGCGCCGGTGCCCGACCAGCGCCTGCGCCACCGCGACCAGCCGGCGCACGATACCGCCCGTCTCCATGAAGGCGGCAGCGAGGAAGAAAAACGGCACCGCCATCAGCGTCGTGCTGTCGATGTTCGACAGGATCTTCTGGCCGACCAGCGGCAGCGGGATCGGGTCGAACAGCAGCAGCGCGACGAGGGTGGAGGCGCCGAGCGTCACCGCGATCGGCGCCCCGAGGACGGCGAGGAGGACGAACAGTCCGAGGGCGGTGGCGACGGCGGCGGACACGGCGGCGCCCCCGCTCAGTGCACCGAGGGGGCCGGGGCGCGAGCGCCGGCGGGCTGCCACGGATCGCCGCTCGGCGACCCGACGGCGGCCGGCACCAGCGCCGCATAGCGCACGCACATCAGCGCGAGGAACAGCGGCGTCACCAGGTAGGCGACCCACTCCGGCATGCCGGTCTCAACATTGGTGGTGCCCACCACGAACAGGAAGTCGAGATAGCCGAGCGCGGCCCACAGCATCACGCCGCAGAAGGCGAGGTTGATCGCGATGTTCAGCAGCTCCGCCGCGCGCCGCATCGGCGGGGCCAGATGCTGGAGGACCAGGTCCACGCGCACGTGCAGCCCGTCGCGCACCGCGCGCGCGGCGCCGATCAGGCACGCCCAGACCGTGAACTTGACGAAGGCCTCTTCCGACCAGACCACGCCCACGTTGAGCACGTAGCGCGCGAAGACCTGAGCGACGCCCACGACCAGGGCGGCCGAGAAGAAGAACGCCATGCCGAAGGTCTCGAGGCGGTCGATCAGGCGAAGCGGCATCGCGGATGTCCGGCAAGGGGTGGCGCGCGGGAGGGTTCGGCCGATCCGCCGGGCGATGCCCAGTCCGCCTCCTCCCTTCGCGGCGAGGCTCGCATCAGGCGCGGCGGACCGCAAGGGGATGCGCGATTGACGCGGCCCGCGGCACGGCCGAGAGTCCCGGCAGCCGGCGGCCCTTGCGCCGCGCAAGCCGGAGGGCGAGCCCAGTGACCCAGGCCATGCCGAGCAAGACCGCGGCGCTGCGGGCGCTGCTCCGCGCCGGGACCTTCCTGCACATGCCCTCGGTGTACGACCCGCTCGGCGCGCGCCTGGTGGCGCAGGCCGGGTTCGAGGCCGGCTATTGCGGCGGCTACGTCAGCGGCGCCTCGCGCTGCGTCACCGAGCCGCTGCTGACCATGACCGAGCAGATCGCCATCGCCGCGGAGGCCGCGGCCGCCGTGCCGATCCCCTTCTTGGCGGACGCCGGCGCCGGCTTCGGCGACCCGCTGCACACCATGCGCACGGTGCGCGAGTTCATCCGCGCCGGCGTCGCCGGCATCCACATCGAGGACCAGCTCTTCCCCAAGCGCGCGCACTACCACAAGTACCAGGTGCACGCCGCGCCGATCGAGGAGTTCGCGCTGAAAATCCGCTACGCCTGTCGCGAGCGCGACCGCACCGACCCGGACTTCGTGATCATCGCGCGCACCGACACCTGCCGCGAGTTCGGGCTGGAGGAGGCCGCGCGGCGCATCAACCGCGCCGCCGAGGAGGGCGCTGACATGGGCCTCCTCTTCCCGCGCACCCTCGAGGAGACGGAGCGCGCGCCGCGCGAGTGCCGACTGCCGCTCGTCTACGTCATGAGCCGCGGCAACCGCGACGGCCGGCCGATTCCCGCCGTCCCCGAGCTGAAGGCGATGGGCTGGGCCGCCTGCATCGACGCGCAGGTGATGCTGCTGACCGCCTTCGAGGCGAACCGGCGCGCGCTGGCCGAGCTGCGCGCGACCGGCGCCTTCACCGGCATGGGCGAGGAGGACTGCCGGCGCGCGCGCAAGGCGATCGAGGATCTGATCGGCCTCGACGAATACTACGCGATCGAGCAGGAGACGGTGGAGGGCCGGCCCGATGGCGGTGCGCATTGACGAGGCGGGGCTGCGGCGCCTGTTCCCGAAGATCGACCGGATCAAGGACGCGGCGCTGCGGCGCGGCGTGGCCGCGATCTGGCTCGAGGTCGCGGCGGAATGCGCCTGGGAGCGCTTCGAGGACGTCCCGAAGAACCTCGAGGCCGAGCGCCACCGCCGGCTGACCGACCACATCCGCGGCGTCACGCGCATGGCGCTGGCGCTCGCCGAGGTGGCGAAGGCGGAGCACGGCACGGCCTACGATCGCGACCACCTGATCGCGATGTGCCTGCTGCACGACGTGAGCAAGCCGCTGGAGTGCGAGCCGGATCCGGAGGGCCGGCCCTCCGGCGGCCCGATGCCGCCGGCGCGGAAGAGCGAAATGGGGAGGCTGATCCAGCACGCCGTGTACGCCACGCACAAGTGCTTCGTGCACGGCCTGCCGCTCGCGGTCGCGCACGCCGTGAACACGCACACGCACCAGAGCGCCCACCGCTCGCTCACGGTGGAGGCAGCCTACCTGTTCTACGCCGACTACGCCGACAGCGATTCCGCCCTGATCCCCGCCGGCGGCCGCGGCTTTCTCGCACGGTGGGAGCTGGGGCGATGACGGCCGAGGTCCGCGTCCTCTCCGCCACGGGCATGCTCGGATCGGGCTTCCTCGAATCCTCGCTCGAGCGCGGCGTGGCGCTGGCGCCGCACGTGATCGCCGCCGATGCGGGCTCGACCGACGGCGGCCCCGCCTATCTCGGCAGCGGCACGCCGTTCTTCTCGCGCGAGGCGACGGCGCGCGACCTGCGGCTGATGCTGCGCGCGCGGGCGCGGCTCGGCGTGCCGATGATCGTCGGCTCCTGCGGCTTCGGCGGCGGCGACGCCGGCGTGGACTGGACGCGCGACATCGTGCTCGCGATCGCGCGCGAGGAGGGGATGCGCTTCCGCCTCGCCCTGATCCGCAGCGAGCAGGACAGGGACTACCTGAAGCGCCGCCTGCGCGAGGGGCGCATCCTGCCGCTCCACCCCGCGCCGCCGCTCGACGAGGGAGTGATCGAGCGCAGCGCCCACATCGTCGGCGCCATGGGGCACGAGCCGATCGTCGCGGCGCTCGAGGCCGGCGCGGAGGTCGTGCTGGCCGGGCGCGCGACCGACACCTCGCTCTTCGCCGCGGTGCCGCTGATGCGCGGCGCCGGCGCCGGACCCGCCTGGCACGCGGCGAAGACGCTGGAATGCGGCACCGCCGCCGTGGTGCAGCGCAAGCGCCCGGACTGCCTCTTCGCCTGGGTGCGCGAGGACCACTTCGACGTCGCCCCCTGCGACCCCGAGATGCGCTGCACGCCGCAGAGCGTCGCCTCGCACACGCTCTACGAGAACGCCGACCCCTTCCTCGTCACCGAGCCCTCCGGCGTGATCGACACGACGGAAGCGGCCTACGAGGCGCTCGACGCGCGCAGCGTGCGCGTGCGCGGCTCCCGCTTCCGCCCGTCCGGGCAGGTGACGATCAAGCTGGAGGGCGCCGAACTCGCGGGCTACCAGTCCGTCATCGTCGCCGGCGTGCGCGAGCCCTACATCCTGCGCCAGCTCGACGCCTGGCTCGGCGGGATGCAGGCGCGCTTCGCCGAGCGGGCGCGGGAGGCGTTCGGCTTCGGCCCGGGCCCGGGCGGCTACGACCTGCGCATCCGCGTCTACGGCCGCGACGGCGTGATGGGCAGGCTGGAGCCGCGCGCCGGCGAACTCGGCCACGAGGTCTGCCTGCTGATCACCGTCACCGCCGCGCGGCAGGAGACCGCGCGCGCCGTGGCGAAGTCCTTCGCGCACTTCGCGCTGCACTACCCGATCCCGGAATGGGGCGGGCTGATCAGCGGCCTCGCCTTCCCCTTCACCCCGGCGGAGATGGACCGCGGGCCGGTCTACCGCTTCACCCTGCACCACGTCGTCCGGCCCGACGACCCGCTGGAGATGTTCCGCACCGAGATGCTGGAGGTCTGACCGGCCATGGCGACGCTCGGCGAGCTGGCGAGGCTGATCCGCTCCAAGAACGCGGGCCCGTTCCTCCTCACCTTCGACGTGATGTTCGGCGACGAGGCGACCTACCGCCGCGTGATCGCGAGCGGCGCGCTGACCCGCGCGCGCTTCGCGGCGCTCTACCGGCTGCCCGAATCGGAGGTGATGCTCTTCCATCACGACGCCGCGCGCGCGATCAAGATCTCCATCCCCCGCCCCTGCGTCCAGTGCGACCCCGACGACGGCGACGCCTATGGCGGCCAGCAGCACGCGCCGCTGGTCGAGCTGGTGGTGCCGAACTGAGGCCGCGCCGGCAGGGAAGGACCGCAAGGACGACGGCAGCATGCACATCCGCCCCCTCGCCCCGCCCAGCGGGGCCGCCGCGGTGCCCGACAGCCGCGGAATCAACCTCTACCGCGCCGATCCGACGATGCGGCGGCTGCTCGACCTCTACCTGCCCGCCGACCTCGTCGCGCACATCGAGCCGCATCTCGACCGCCTCGGCGGCCTCGCCGGCGGCGCGCTGGACGAGCTGGCCGCGACCGCCGACCGCAACCCGCCGGTGCTGCGCCACCGCACCCGCACCGGCGAGGAGGCGCAGGGCATCGAGTACCATCCCGCCTACCGCGAGATGGAGCGCATCGCCTTCGCCGAATACGGCCTCGCCGCCATGTCGCACCGCGGCGGCGTGCTCGGCTGGCCGGAGCCGATGCCGCCCGCGGTGAAGTACGCGATCACCTACCTCTTCGTGCAGGCGGAGTTCGGCCTGTGCTGCCCGGTCAGCATGACCGACAGCCTGGCGCGCACGCTGCGCAGGTTCGGCGATCCCGCCCTCGTCGCCCGCTACCTGCCGGCGCTGACCAGCCAGGACCTCGACGCGCTGCACCAGGGCGCGATGTTCATGACGGAACAGGGCGCCGGCTCCGACATCGCCGCCACCGCCGTGCGCGCGGCGCCGCTGCCGGACGGCACCTGGGCGCTTTCCGGCGACAAGTGGTTCTGCTCCAACCCGGATGCCGAGCTCGCCATGGTGCTGGCGCGGCGCGAGGGCGGGCCGCCGGGCCTCAAGGGCGTGTCGCTGTTCCTGCTGCCGCGCACCCTGCCCGACGGCGCGCCGAACCGCTACCGGATCGTGCGCCTGAAGGACAAGCTCGGCACGCGCTCCATGGCGAGCGGCGAGATCCGCCTGGAAGGCGCCATCGCCTGGCTGGTCGGCGAGCCCGAGGCCGGCTTCAAGCAGATGGCGGACATGGTCAACAACTCGCGCCTCTCCAACGGCGTGCGCGCGGCGGGGCTGATGCGCCGCGCCGTCGCCGAGGCGCTGTTCGTCGCCCGCCGCCGCGTCGCCTTCGGCCGGCGCCTGATCGAGCTGCCCCTGATGCGCCGCCAGCTCGGCAAGATGCTGGTCCGGGCCGAGCAGGCGCGCAGCATGATGTTCCAGACCGCCGAGGCGCTTCGCCGCAGCGACGCCGGGGAGCCGGGCGCCTACCCGCTGCTGCGCATCCTGACGCCGCTGATCAAGTTCCGCGCCTGCCGCGACGCGCGCCAGGTGACGGGCGACGCGATGGAGGTGCGCGGCGGCTGCGGCTACATCGAGGAGTGGCCCGACCCGCGCCTGCTGCGCGACGCCCATCTCGGCTCGATCTGGGAGGGCACGAGCAACATCGTCGCGCTCGACGTGCTGCGCGCCGCCGCGCGCGAGGGCGCGCTGCCGGTGCTGGCGGCGCATGTGCGCGGCCTGCTCGGCAACGGCGAGGCGCTGCCGGAGGCGCTCCCCGCGCTGGACCGCGCCGTGGCGCTGGCCGAGGCGGCGCAGCGGGACCACGCCCTCGCCCGCCAGGCGGCCTCCGCGCTCTACCACGTGACCAGCGCCGCGGCGATGGCGTGGGAGGCGGCGCGGCTGCGCGACGGGCAGCGCCTCGCCCTCGCCCGCATGGCGCTGCGCCACCGCGCGCTGCCGCGCGACCCGCTGGCGGCGGAGGACGCGGACGCGCCGGCCCTCGCCGCGATCCTGGCGGGGGACGACCGCGACGCGGAGGGCGCATCCGTGCCGCGCCCGCCGGGAGGATGACGCCCCGCATGGCCGACGAATCCCTGGACAGCGTCGTCCGCAACGCCGTGGCCGAGCGGCTCGCGGCGGGCGAGGTCGCCGTCTCGATGACGGTGCGCCTGGTCGAGAGCGTCGAGATCGCCCAGATCGCCAGGACCTGCGGCTACGACTCGCTCTACATCGACCTCGAGCACTGCCCGATGTCGCTCCGCCAGGCCGGGCAGATCTGCGTTGCCGCGCTCGGCGCCGGGATCACGCCCTTCGTGCGCGTGCCGAGCCACGCGCCGGAGTGGGTCTCGCGCGTGCTCGACGCGGGCGCGATGGGCGTGATCGCCCCGCACGTGCGCTCCGCCGAGGAGGCGCGCGCGGTCGTCGCCGCGGCGAAGTTCCCGCCCTTCGGCCACCGCTCCGTCGGCGGCGGCCTGCCGCAGCTCCGCTTCCGCGGCTACCCTCCCGTCGAATCCCGCCGGCTGCTGAACGAGCGGACGACGGTGCTGGCGATGATCGAGGGCCCGGAGGGCCTCGATCGCGTCGAGGAGATCGCCGCCGTGGACGGGGTGGACATCCTGTTCATCGGCACCAACGACCTCTGCGCCGAGCTCGGCATCGGCGGCCAGTTCGACCACCCCCTCGTGCGCGAGGCCTACGCGCGCACCATCGCCGCGGCGCGGCGCCACGGCAAGCATGTCGGCATCGGCGGCCTCGCCGGGCGGCCGAAGCTGCTCGCCGAGTTCGTCGCCCTCGGCGCGCGCTACGTCTCGGCCGGCAGCGACCTCTCCTACCTGATGGCGGCGGCGGAGGAGCGCTGCAGGCTGGTGCGCGGGTTCCTGGCGCGACCGCCAGGCTGAGCCGCGGCGGCACCGGCGGTCCTAGTCGAGCCGCACGCCGGACGCCTCGACCACCGGAAGCCACAGGTCGAGCTGGGCCTGCCAGAACGCCCTGAACTCGGCGGCGGTGGTGCCGGCGGGCTCGGAGCCCGTCTCGCGCAGGCGCCGCGCCACGGCCTCGTCGCGCACGGCGGCCCGCACCGCCTGCTCGAGCCGCGCGATCACCGCCGGCGGCGTCGCGGCCGGCGCGTAGATCCCCATGAAGTTGATGATCTGGAAGCCGGAGAGGCCCTGCTCGATCGCCGTCGGCACCTCCGGCAGCAGCGGGCTCCGCTCCGGCGCGAGCACGGCGATGGCACGCAGCTGGGCGTTGCGGACATAGGGCGCCTGGGACGGGATGCCCTCGATCAGCATGTCCACGTTGCCCGCGATCATGTCCGCGAAGACCAGGCCCGAGCCGCGGTAGGGCACGTGTACCGCCTGCGTCCCGGTGCGCTGGTTCAGCAGGTGCCCGCCGAGGTGGTTGATGCTGCCGGGGCCGGCCGAGCCGTAGGTCATGCGCCCCGGGCGGGTCCGCATCAGGGCGATCAGCTCCTGCAGGTTCTGCGCCGGCACGTGCTTGCCGACGGTGAGCACCATGGGCAGCGTCGCCACCAGGGAGACCGGCTGGAAGTCCCGGCGCGGATCCACGCGCGCGTTCGGCTGCAGCCCGACCATCAGCACCGAGTTGGTGATGGTGAGGATGATGATGGTGTGGCCGTCCGGCGGCGCGGCGGCGACGGCCTCGGCGCCGATCAGGCCGGCGGCGCCGCCGCGGTTCTCGACCACCACCGGCCGGCCGCCGAGGGCCTGCTGCATGCCCGGCGCCAGGATGCGCGCGACGATGTCCGTCGCCCCACCGGGGGCGAAGGGCACGATGAGGCGCACCGGCTGGCGCGGGAAGTCCGAAGCGTCCTGGCTGCGCGCGGCCTGCGGATAGAGGGGGGCGGCGACGGCGGCGGCGAGCAGCGGGCGGCGGGCGAATGCGCGCATGGTCATCCTCGTGCTGTTCGGTTGCGCGATGGACGGAAGGGCGCCGGGGGCGGACACGGCCGCGGCGCGCCGGGCGCCGCGGTCGCGCAGCGGCGCCCCTGTCGGGATCGCGTGCCTCCGCCCCCGCGCCGGTCGCGGCCTCGACACGCCGCCCGGACGGTCCGGGCCAGCAGCGGCGCGTCGCGCGCCTCCCGTCCGGCATCCGCGAATCCTCCCCGCCGCCAGTCGCGTCCTTGCCGCGCGGCCCGCTCGCGAGCCTGCGCAGCCACCTCGGCCCGGTCAAATGGAAAATCACGGGCGCGCGATGCCGGCGACGCTCGCGGCGGCGAACCGCCGATCGGCACCACGGCGCAAGACGCCGGGGGCAGGCGGGCGCAGGATGCCCATGCCCCGTCATTGACCGTTGCAGCGCTCCGTCCTGCCCTGCAAAGCTCGCCGCACAACGCGACGACCGGGCCGAGGGGCCAGGCGACCAGGGAGGGAATGGACATGAAGCGACGCGAGCTTCTCGCGGCCGGCCTGCTTGGCGGGTTCGGCCTCGCCGCGGGCGGCGCCCGACCGGCGCGGGCGCAGGCGCAGGCCACGATCCGCTTCCTCACGCCGGAGACGGACCCGAGCCAGGTGCGGGTGTGGCAGGAGCTGATCCAGGGCTTCGCCGGCGTCAACCGCACCGTGACGATCCGCCCCGAATACGCCTCCTGGGACGACCTCGTCCGCAAGATCTCCGCCGACCTGATCGCCGGCGCGCCGCCCGAGATCGTCGCCGGATCGAGCCGCACCGGCTTCATGGCGAGCGCGGCGCGGCGCAACCTGCTCGTGGACCTCGCGCCGCTGGTGGACGAGCTCGGCCGCGACGACTTCCACAAGCCCAGTCTCGAGGCCTGGCACTACAACGGCATCCAGGCCGCCATCCCCTACGGCATGCAGTGGCCCGTCCTGTGGTGCCGCACCGACCTGTTCCAGGAGGCCGGCCTCGCGCTGCCCACCACCTGGGACGAGTACCGCGCCGCGGCCGAGCGGCTGACCAACCCCTCCCGCGGCATCTACGGCGCCTGCTTCCCCGCCGGACGCACCTGGAACACGGAGATCCAGTCGAGCATCACCATCTGGGCCGCCGGCGGCCACATCTTCGACGAGCGGCTGAACGTCTCGCTCGACACGCCGGAGGTGCGGCGGGCGATGACCTACTACGCGGAGATGTGCCGCTTCTCGCCGCCGGACATCGGCCAGTACGGCTTCCGCGAGGCCTCCGCCGCGTACACCTCCGGCAAGTCGGCGACGACCTTCTACTGGGGCCGGGTGCTCTCGCACCTCTACCAGCAGGCGCCGGACCTGCTGCAGAAGACGAAGACCGTGCACATCCCGCACGGCGGCAAGCGCGCCACCTCGCTCGGCTGGGACGAGTTCGTGGTCTACCGCGGCCGCAACAGCCGCGCGGCGCTGGAGTACGTGAAGTACCTGATGCAGCCGCGGCAGGTGTACATGATGATGGAGCCGGTGATCGCGCACGTCGTGCCGACGCGGAACTCCGTGCTGCCGATGCTGCGGCAGCACGAATGGGTGCAGAAGAACCCCGACATCGTGACGACGCTGATCGAGCCGATCGACTTCGGCATCTCCGCGACGAAGGAGAGCCCGAACCATCCCTTCAACTACAAGTGGGACGCCTTCCAGGCCCGCAACATCCTGCCGGACATGGTCCAGCGCATCGTGCTGGGCCGCGAGCCGGTCGCGCTCGCCGTGGAGAAGGCGCACAAGGAGGCGGTCGAGGCCACCAGGGACATCCGCCAGTAGGACGGCCGCCGCATGGCACCCAACGAGGCGGAGGCCGCCCTCGCGCGGGAGGGCGGCGCGTCGTGGCGGGCGGCCCGCCGCGCCGGCGGCCTGCTCGCCGCGCTGCGCGACCAGCACCTCGGCGTCATCCTGCTGCTGCCGAGCGCGCTCACCTTCCTGGTGCTGCTCGTCTTCCCGCTCGGCTACGGCATCTGGACCAGCTTCTTCCAGCGCCACGTGCTGGACCCGGAGGGTGTCTGGGTCGGCCTCGGCAACTACGTCTGGCTGTTCGGCAACCGGGAGTTCTGGCACTCCCTCACCATCTCGACCTTCTGGGCCGGAGCGACGGTCGGGCTGCAGATCGTGCTCGGCACGGCGGTCGCGCTGCTGCTGCACCAGCCCTTCAAGGGACGCTCCCTCGTGCGGGGGCTGGTGCTGTTCCCCTACATGATGCCGGTCGTCTCGGTCGTGCTGGTGTGGATGCTGCTCTACAACGCGCTCTACGGCGTCATCAACTACCTACTGGTCGCGTCCGGCATCGTCGGCGCGCCGATCGCCTGGCTCTCGGACCCCGACAGCGCCTTCTGGGGCGTCGTCTTCGTCGGCGTCTGGAAGTACTTGCCCTTCGTCGTCGTCATCGTGCTGGCGCGCCTGCAGGTGATCCCGCAGGACCTCTACGAGGCGGCGCGGATCGACGGCGCCGGCGCCGTCGCCCGCTTCCTCGACATCACGCTGCACCAGATCAAGGACGTGCTGCTGGTGGTGGCGCTGCTGCGCACGATCTTCATGTTCAACAACTTCGAGATCGTGTTCCTGCTCACCGGCGGCGGCCCGCTGCGCGCCACCATGACGCTGCCGATCCTCGTCTACGAGCAGGCCTTCGGCACCTACGAGCTCGGCCGCGGCTCCGCCATCGCCGTCGTGATGTTCTTCCTGCTGATCGCCGTCATGTCGGTCTACTTCGCCTTCCTCCGCAAGGAGCCGGACTGATGCCGCCGCGCAACGCCGCCCGCCTCTACCCGCTGGTCCTGCTGCTGCTCGCCTTCGTCGCCTTCCCGCTCTACTGGATGGCCTCGACCTCGCTGAAGCCGCAGACCGAGGTGTTCCGCGTCCCGCCGACCTTCGTGCCGGAGACCTGGACGCTGCGGCACTACGTCGAGCTGTTCTGGCTGACCGACTTCGGCCTGCTGTTCGTGAACAGCCTGAAGGTCTGCCTGGTCTCGACCGGCCTCGCGCTGGTGGTGGGCAGCCTCGGCGCCTACGCCCTCGCCCGCTTCCGCGTGCGCGGGAAGGAGGCGTACGGCCGCCTGGTGCTGCTCGCCTACATGTTCCCGGGCGCGCTGCTGGTGATCCCGCTGCTGCTGCTGTTCCGCCAGCTCGGCCTCACCAACAGCCATCTCGGCTTGTCGCTCGCCTACCTGACCTTCGCGGTGCCCTTCGTGATGTGGGTGATGCGCGACTTCTTCGCCTCCGTCCCCGTGGACCTAGAGGAGGCGGCGCTGATCGACGGCGCGAGCCGCCTCGGCGCGCTGTGGGACGTGGTGCTGCCGCAGGCGGTGCCGGGCCTGATCGCCACCGGCATCTTCGCCTTCCTCTTCGCGTGGAACGAGTACCTGTTCGCGCTGATCCTGATCTCGGACGAGAGCCTGCGCACCCTGCCGCCCGGCATGATGCGCTTCGTCTCGACCACCGACACGAACTGGGGCCTGATCATGGCGGCGTCCACCCTCGCGACCCTGCCGATGGCGCTCGCCTTCGGCCTGATCCAGCGCTACCTCGTGACCGGCCTCGGCGCCGGCGGCGTGAAGGGCTGAGCGGCCCATGGCGAACGTCCGGATCGAGCGCCTGCACAAGGAATTCCGCGGCGCCGGCGGCATCGTGCACGCCCTCGCCGACCTCACCCTCGACATCGCCGACGGCGAGTTCATCTCCCTCGTCGGCCCCTCCGGCTGCGGCAAGACCACCGCGCTCCGCATCATCGCCGGGCTGGAGACGCCCACCTCCGGCCGCATCCTGTTCGACGGGCGCGACATCACCCGGCTCGAGCCGCGCGACCGCAACATCGCCATGGTGTTCCAGAGCTACGCGCTCTACCCCCACATGACGGTGCGGCAGAACCTGGAATACGGCCTGAGGAAGCGCGGCGCGCCGAGGGATGAGCGCGCGCGCAAGGTTGCCGCCATCGCCGCCATGCTGCGGATCGAGCCGATGCTCGACCGGCGGCCGCTCCAGCTCTCCGGCGGCCAGCGGCAGCGCGTGGCGCTCGGCCGCGCGCTGATCCGCGACCCGGAGGTTTTCCTGCTCGACGAGCCGCTCTCCAACCTCGACGCCAAGCTGCGCGTGCACATGCGCGCCGAGCTCGCCGCGCTGCACCAGAAGGTGCGCACCACGATGGTCTACGTCACCCACGACCAGCTCGAGGCGATGACGCTCTCCGACCGCATCGTGGTGATGAACCACGGCGTGATGCAGCAGGTCGGGCGGCCGGAGGAGATCTACTCCCGCCCGGCCAACCGCTTCGTCGCGGAGTTCATCGGCACGCCCTCGATGAACATGATCGAGGGCCAGGTGCGCACCGAGGCGGGCCGCCCCCTGTTCACCGGCCCCGGCATCACCGTCGTGCTGCCGCGGGACGCGCCCCAGGCCCTCCCCTCCTCGGGCCGCGCGACGCTCGGCATCCGGCCGGAGCACGTGAGCCTCGTCGCGCCGGACGCGCCCGGCGCCATCCCGGCCCGGGTCACCGTCTCCGAGCTGGCGGGGCCGGAACGCTTCCACTTCGTCGCGGTCGAGGGCGGCTCGATCATCGTCCGCACGCCGGCGGCGACCGTCCTGCATCCGGGCGAGACGGTCGCGCTCGGCTTCGACCCGGACCGGCTGCACCTGTTCGACGGCACCGGCGAGGACGCCCCGGCGCTGCGCTGACGACGCCCCGCCGGACCTCCGGATCCGCTACGCGACCGGCCGGCGGAGTCCCAGGCGCTCCAGGCGCGGCAGCACCTCCTGGACGAAGTACGGGATCTCCTTGAGGTAGTCGAGGAACGCGACCGAGGTGCCGGCGAGCCCCGCCTCGCTCATCCGCGCCATCTCGGCCGCGATGTCGTCGGGCGTGCCGACCAGCGGATAGGCCCCGGGATAGGCGCCGGCGAAGCGCTTGCCGGTCGCGCGGGTGAAGCGCGTCTCGAAGGGGCGCCCGATCTCGCGCCCCTCCGCGTCCTTCACCGTCACGCCGCGGGTACGGCGGTAGTAGTCCTGCCCCTCCTCGTCCGCCATCTCCTCGGCGAAGTAGTGGTAGAACGCCTCCGCTTCCGCCCGCGTCGGGCGGCACACCACATGGGCCATGGTGAAGACCGAGACGCGCCGGCCGTGGCGCGCCATGTGCGCCGCGAGGCTCGACAGCATCGCCGGCGCCTGGTCGAGCTCGGTCATGTTGGTGAACAGCACGTCGGCGGCCTGCGCGGCGAAGTCGCGCCCCTTCGGCGAGAAGCCGGCCGACATCACCGCCGGCCAGGGCCGCTGCACCGAGACCGGGTTGGTGTGCACGCGCCTGAGCTTGAAGAACTCGCCGTCCCAGTCGAACTCCGGCCCGCCCTGCAGCATCCTCGACCACACCCGGAACCATTCGAGCCCGTGGTCGTAGCGCCGCTCCTGGTCTATGGTGACGCCGTGGAGGTCGAACTCCTCCTGGTTCCAGCCGCAGACGATGTTGAGGCCCGCCCGCCCGTGGGTCACGTGGTCCACCGTGGCGATCGCCTTAGCCGCGAAGGCCGGCGTCACCAGCGGCGTGTGCACGGTGCAGAAGATCGCGATCCGCTTCGTCAGCGCGCCGAGCGCCGCGCCGTGCGTCAGCGTCTCGAAGGAGCGGCCGTAGATGTTCGCCTTGCCCTGGTAGCCGCGCCACTTCGCGACCGGCAGGATGAACTCCAGCCCGGCCTCGTCGGCGATGCGCGTCATCGCCGCGATGTCGTCCCACTCCGCCCGCCAGCGCTCGGGGGCGAGGCTCATCGTCAGGCCGCCGTCGCAATTGGCGCTGAAGACGCCGAGCTTGAAGCGGTTCGGGCCGAACAGCGGGTTGGACCGGCGGTCCGTCTCCATGGGCCGTCTCCCTCGGGGCCGCGGCGGCGGTCGGGGGCGCCGTTTCAGCGCCAGCCGCCGCCGCCGTTCACGTACACCGTGTCGGCCGTCATGTAGGGACAGGCGTCGGAGCAGAGGAACAGCACCAGCTCGCCGATCTCCTCGGGCTCCGCCATCCGCTTCATCGGCACGTCCTCGACGAAGCGGCGGATCAGCTCCGGCGGGGTGTTGGCCGCCCGCGCGAAGGGCGTGTTCACCGGCCCCGGCGAGATCGAGATCGCGCGGATGCCGCGGTCGGCGAACTCCCGCGCCACGCCGAGGGTCATGGTCAGCACCGCCCCCTTGGCCGAGGCGTAGTGCACCGAGGCGCCCGGGCCGCCGCGCTTGTGCGACATGCTGGCCATGTTGACGATCACGCCGGCGCCGTTCTCCAGCATGTGCGGCAGCACCGCCTGCATGGCGTAGAAGGTGCCCTTGACGTTGAGGTCGAAGGTCCGCTCCAGCAGCTCGTCGTCGATCTCGAGGAACCCGCACCGCCGCCCCGCCGCGCCGGCGGAGTTGAACAGGAAGTCCACCCGGCCGAATTCCTCGATGGCGCGGCGGATCAGTGCGTTGACCTGGGCGCGCGAGGTCACGTCCGTCGCCACGCCGAGCCCCTTCGCGCCGAGCTGCGCCACCCCTTCCGCCGTCCGGCGCGCGCCCTCGGCGTCCACGTCGGCGCAGACGACGTTGGCGCCCTCGCGCGCGAAGATCAGTGCGGTGGCGCGGCCGATGCCGCTCGCCGCGCCGGTGATGACGATGGTGCGGCCGTGGAAGTAGTCCGGCGTCCTGGGCATGGCGAGGGCGTCCTCCGCTGCGTCATGGTCCGGCGGCGGGCACGCCGCCAAGGCCGGCGCGTCCGCCGCCTATAGGCGCGGCGCCGCGCTTCCTCAAGCACGCGAAGACGGCCGAGCGCCCTGGCCGCCGCCCACCGCGCCCCGTCCCGACATCAGTGCCATCAGCGGCCCGACGCCGCCCGCCTCGTCGAGCCGCCAGACCTCCTCGATCAGCCGCGCCGTGTCGCCCGCGAAGCCGCCGAGGCGGGCGTTCTCCGCGAATTTCGCCTCCAGCTCCCGATCGGAGAGCGGCCGCTCGCGGCTGCCGCGGGCGTGCATCACGACCGAGCGCAGCGTCCCGCCGCCCGCCGTCTCGACCTCGACCGCCGCCGCGCCGACCGGGAGCGACCCGTCCGCCTCCGCCCGCACCTTCCGCCGCAGCGCCGCCACCGCCGGGTCCGCGACGACGGGGGGAGAGAACTCGCGCACCCCCGCCGCCCCGAAGGCGAAGGCGACGGCCGCGCTGTGGTGGATGCTCACCCGCGCGTCGCGCTCGTTCCCCACCGGCCGGTCGCCGCGGGCGAGCAGCAAGGGGTGTCCCCGCACCACCACCCCCGCGATGTCGGCCGCCGACAGCCCGTGCCGCGCGCGCAGGTCCAGGCAGGCATCAATGACCGCGTGGAGGACGATGCCGCACGGGTAGGGCTTGTAGGTGTTCTTCATGATCTCCCAGCGCTCGCCCAGCCCCTCGGCGATGGCGGCGAGCCGCGGCGCGTCGCCCGCCGCGCGCGCCCAGCCGAGCGGCCCCTCGATCGCCGCCGGCGCGGCCGCGTAGCCCTGCTGCGCCAGCAGGGCCGCGAACAGCCCGTTCCGCGCCGCGTTGCCGACGCCGACGTTCTTCGCCGCGCTCGGCAGGTTCTCGACCACCCCGGCCGCCTGGCTCGCGGCGATGCCGAGCGCGTGCCAGGTCTGCGCGCCGTCCAGGCCGAGCAGCCGCGCGCACGCCGCCGCCGCACCGAACACGCCGCAGGTCGCCGTGATGTGCCAGCCGCGCGCGTAGTGGCCGGGCGAGACGGCGTTGCCGACGCGGCACTCCACCTCGGCGCCGAGCAGGAAGGCGTGCAGCACCTCGGCGCCCGGCAGCCCGCGCCGCTCGGCGAGCGCGAGGACCGGCGGCGCCACGGGCGCGGTCGGGTGGATCACGGTCTCCAGATGCGTGTCGTCGTAATCGAGCAGGTTCGCCGCCACCGCGTTGACGAAGGACGCCGCCATGGCGTCGAGCCGCTCCGCCCGCCCGATCAGGCTCGCCTCGCCGGGCCCGGAGAAGGGCCGCAGGACCCGGATCGCCGTCTCCACCGCCGGGTCGCGCGCGACGCCGAGGGCGCAGCCGAAGAAGTTCAGCAGCGACCGCTTCGCCTCGTGGCGCAGCGCCGCCGGCGCCTCCTGCCGCGGGAAGCGCGCCACGAAGTCGCCGAGCATCGCGCCGGCGAAGGTCTTGTCGCCCCGGACCTGCGTATCCATCCCGTCCTCCCGACGCGGATGCTAGGACTCCGCACCGCGCGCGGCAACGCGCCCGGCGCCATGCCGGTTGACCTTCACCGAAGCGAGGGCGAGGCTCGCCCCGTCGCCGAGGAAGGATGCGCGCGGCTGCTGCCACCCTGGCCGCGCCGCATCGAGGGAGGATGCGCCATGTCCCTGCGCCTCCGCCGCCGCCTGGTCGGCGCCGCCGCCGCGCTGGCCGCCATGCTTGCCGGACGATCGCGCGCCGCGCACGCCGCGTTCCCGGACCGGCCGGTGCGCATCGTCGTCCCCTGGCCGCCAGGCGCCTTCACCGACGTCTCGGCCCGCGCGCTCGCGCAGGTCATGACCGCATCGCTCGGCCAGCCCGTGGTGGTCGAGAACCGCCCCGGCGCGACCGGCGCGATCGGCGCCGAGGCCGTCGCGCGCGCCGCACCCGACGGCTACACGCTCTACGTCGCGAGCGCCGAGACCCATGCGATCAACCCGCTGGTCCGCCGCAACCTGCCCTACGACCCGGAGGCGGACTTCGCGCCGATCAGCCTCTACGCGCGCGTCCCCGCCACGCTGGTCGTCGGGCCCAGCCTGCGCGACGTCCCGGACTTCGCCGGCTTCCTCGCCGCCGCCCGCGCCGCGCCCGGCCGGCTCACCTTCGCCTCCTGGGGGATCGCCAGCGTCTCCCACCTGACGATGGAGAAGCTGATCCAGGCCACGGGGGCGGAGTTGCTGCACGTCCCCTTCACCGGCGCGGCGCCGGCCGTCACCGCGGTCGCCGGCGGCCAGGTGGATGCGATGTTCCTCCTCGCCGGCACCGCGATGGGCGCGGCGCGCAGCGGCCGCGTGCGCATCCTCGCCCTCGCCGCCGACCGGCGCGCGGACCCGATGCCCGATGTGCCGACCCTGCGCGAACACGGGGTCGGCGTCGAGGGCGGCAACTGGTTCGCCCTCGCCGGTCCGGCGCGCATGCCGGCGGAAGTGGTGCGGCGGCTGGCCCGGGCGACGGCCGAGGCCGTGCACGCGCCGCCGGTGCAGGAGCTGTTCCGCGCCCAGGCCGCCGAGCCGAGCGCGACCACGCCCGAGGCGCTGCGCGACTTCATCGCCGCCGACCGCGCGCGCTGGGCGGAGCTGATCCGTCGCCTGAACATCCAGATCGAGTGATGCCGCACCGCCTCCGAGGACGCGCGGCGCCGCCTCAGACCGGCTGCTCGAGCGTCGGCAAGACGTCCTCCAGCGTGACGCGGCGCATGTCGCGCGGGTAGCGCTTGCCCTCGTAGCGCCGGCCGCGGTGCATGGTGCAGCGGTTGTCCCAAATGGCGAGGTCGCCCACGGCCAAGACGTGGCGGTAGACGAGCTCGCGCCGGGTCGCGTGCTCGGTCAGGTCGCGGATCAGCGCCATCCCCTCGGCACCGGCCAGCCGCGGACGCGCCCGATGTGCGCCGAGAGGAACAGCGACAGCCGTCCCGACCCCGGGTGCCGGCGCACCAGGCGCTGCGGCACCGGCGCGCAGCGCGCCTTCTGCTCCTTGGTGAGGTCGTCGAAGCCGAGCTGGGCGCGGGAGAAGATCAGCGAGTGCTCGCAGACCAGGCGGCGCACCGTCTCCTTCATCGCTTCCGGCAGCGTGTCCCAGGCGGCGCGCATGTCGGCGAACTCGGTCTCGCCGCCCGCGGGCGGGATCACCCGCGCGTGCAGCATGGAGTACTTGGCGGGCGCCGGCTTGAAGCTCGAGTCGCTGTGCCAGAGCAGGTTGCCGAGGTTGTACATCCGCCGCCGGGTCGTCGGCCGGCAGGATCTTCCCGTCCACGCCGAGATTGGAGACGTCGTTGATCCGGTTGTCCGGCAGCCGGCGCCGCCCCTGCTCCACCGGGGTGGGCGTCTCCTCCACCTCGCCGAAGTTGCGGCCGAAGGCGAGCTGCCGCTCGTCGTCGAGGCGCTGCTGGCCCGGGAAGACCAGCACGGCGTGGCGGTCCATCGCCGCCTCGATCGCCCGCACCGCCTCCGGCGCGAGCGGGCGGGAGAGGTCGAGGCCCTCCGCGCGCGCGGCGAACACCGGGGGCAGGGGCGTCAGGCGCAATCCCCCGCCACGCCCGGTTTCCGTCGTCGCAGCGGCCGTGCCGACCCGCCCGTCGGGCATCGCCGCTCCTCCTCTCCCACGCGGGCGCCCGGACCCCTCGCGCGAGGCCCGGGACCGATCCCGACCGGCATGGCGGCCGTCCCGGCGGAGGGCCACAAGCGCCCCGCGCGCGCCCGCATCCCGCGCGCGCTTGTCCCGCCGCGCACGCGCCGGTATGTGACCGGCGCCATGGCCGATCCGCGCCCGCCGGCATGAGCCCGCCGCCGCTGAAGGGCCGTCGCGCCCTCGTCACCGGCTCGACCGGCGGGCTCGGTCTCGCCATCGCCGCGCGCCTCGCCGCGGAGGGCTGCGGCGTCATGCTCCACGGCCTCGCCGACCCCGAGGAGGCCGAACCCGCGCGTCGCGCCCTCGCCGAGCGGCACGGCGCGCCGGTCCTCTACTGCCGCGCCGACCTCGCCGACCGGACGGAGATCGAGGCGCTGGTGTGCGCGACCGAGCGGGGCCTCGGCGGCGGCGTGGACATCCTGGTCAACAACGCCGTGACGCGGCACTTCGGCCCGGTGGACGCGCTCGCGCCCGCGGACTGGGACGCCGACATCGCCGTCAATCTCACCGCCGCCTTCCACGCCATCCGCCTGACGCTGCCCGGCATGCGCGCCCGCGGCTGGGGCCGCATCCTCAACATGTCCTCGGTCTACGGCCTGATCGGCGCGGCCGGGCGGGCCGGCTACGTCACCACCAAGACCGCGCTGATCGGCCTGACGCGCGCCGTGGCGCTGGAGACGGCGCGCGAGGACATCACTTGCAACGCGCTCTGCCCCGGCTCCACCCTGACCCCGGCGATCGAGACGCGCCTCGCGCCCCAGCTCGCGGCCGCGGGCGACGACCCGGCCGCGCGCGCGGCGGTGGAGGCCGCCTTCCTCGCCGACCGCCAGCCGAGCCGCCGCTTCATCGCCGCCGACCGGGTCGCCGCCATGGCTGCCTTCCTCTGCGGCCCCGCGGGCGCGGACATCACCGGCGCGGCGATCCCGATCGACGGCGGCTGGTCGGCGAGCTGAGCGGCCCGCGGCCGGGCGCGTCTCCCTCACCCCTCCGGCGCCCGCGCGAAGACCTGCCGCACCTCCGCCCGCACCGGCCCGGCCGCGGCGCATCGCGCAGCGTCGTGAACCGGCGTTCGGGCGGCGCGCGACCTGCCGCGCGATGCCAGGCGAGGCCCCGCAGCACCGCCTCGGCCACCTCCGGCAGCCGCTCCTGGCTGGCATGCCCGTTCAGCGTCGCCCACACGCCCGCCCAGCAGCGCGCCACGGACCACGGATTGTACCCGCCCCCGCCGAGCACGATGAGCCGCTGCCCCCCGAGACCGGTCAGCGCCCCCCACCGCCCGGTGCGCGGTGTTGGAGAGCGACGGCCGCGCCAGCGGATCGTCCTCCAGCGCATCGGTGCCGCGCTGCGGCATGATCGTCTTGGGCCGCAGACGCCGGGCGATCGGCAGGATCGCGTGATGCAGCACGTGGTCCGTCTCGCTGTCGTTGAACCAGGGCGGGACCGGGATATCGCGCGCGGCCCGCCCTCTTCCCGCGCGGTCCTCCGCCGCCCCGCTGAAGAGCCAGCGCCCGGCCTCGCGCACCGACAGCGTGAAGACCCGCGGATCGTCGTGGAATGCGTCCTGCACGCCGTCGCCGCGATGCGCGTCAGTGTCCAGGTAGAGGACGTCCGAGAGGCCCGCATCCCGCCGTCGAGCAGCTCGAGCACCGCGTCGTTCAGGCAGCAGAAGCCGCTCGCCCGGTCCGCGCGGCCGTGATGGGTGCCGCCGCCCGGCGCGTGCACGACGCCGCTCCGCGACGCGGTGAGCCGCGCCACCAGGATGGTGCCCCCGGCGCCGGTCGCGGGCCGGCGGAACATCTCGCGGAACACCGGGTTGCCGTTCGCCCCGAGGCCGTGACGCGCCCGCTCTGCCTCGCCCACCGACCGCGTCGCCTCCGCCCGCATCAGCGCAGCGACGTATTCGGGCGTGTGGAAGCGGGCGAGCTCCTCCGGCGCCGCGCAGGGGCTCTCGCGATAGGCGGCGTCGGGCAGCCAGGCGAGCGCGCGGCACAGGTCCGTCGTCGTCGAGACCCGCGGGATCGCCAGCGGATGCTTCCGCCCGCAGGACGAGCCGCGATAGATCTCCGCGCCGACGTAGATCGGACGCGCCGCGGGCGGATCGGGCGGGGGCATCGGCGCGAGAGAGCCCGGCCGGGCGGCACTTGCAAGACGGCGCCGCCCGGCCCATACGGGATGGCGTCATCGGGGGGAGCCCCCTTTCGGGCTGAGAGGCGGGCATGGGGCCCGCGACCCCTGGAACCTGATCCGGTTAGGACCGGCGAAGGGATCGATGGACCGCGACCGCCCTCCTTCCTCCCCTGGCCTCTCGCTACGCGTCCCCGGCTTCGCCTTCGCCGGCGTGCCGGTGCTCGGCGGCTTCGCGCTGGAGCTGCGGGGCGGCGAGACGACGGCGCTGCTCGGCCCTTCCGGCTCGGGGAAATCCACCCTCCTGCGCATGGTCGCCGGCCTGCTGCCGGCGCCGGAGGGCACGCGCATCGCCGCCTCGGACGGCGGGCCGGTCGCCGGGCGGCTCGCCTGGATGGCGCAGCAGGACCTGCTGCTGCCCTGGCTCGACCTGATCGGCAACGTGATGCTCGGCGCGCGGCTGCGCGGCGAGGCGCCGGACCGGGCGCGCGCGCTGCGGCTGATCGAGGCCGTGGGCCTCGCGGGGCGCGAGCGCGCGCGGCCGACGGAACTCTCCGGCGGCATGCGCCAGCGCGCCGCGCTCGCGCGCACCCTGATGGAGGACCGGCCCTTCGTCCTGATGGACGAGCCCTTCAGCGCCGTGGACGCGCCGACGCGCCACCGCCTGCAGGGCCTCGCCGCGCGCCTCCTCGCCGGCCGCACCGTGCTGCTGGTCACGCACGAGCCGCTGGAGGCGATGCGCCTCGCCCACCGCGTGCTCGTCCTGCGCGGCACGCCGGCGGTGCCGGTGGAGGTCGCGGTGCCCGCCGCCACTCCGCCGCGCGAGGCGCATGACGTCGCGGTGCTGTCGGCCCAGGCCGCGCTGCTCGAGAGCCTCGCCGAGGCCACGGCGGAGGCAGCATGAGCGGCCTCGCCGAGGCCGCGGCGTCCCGGCGAGCGGGCGCCGCGCCGCTCCCCGCCCGCCGCGCCTGGCCGCGTCCCGCCGCCGCCGCGGCGCGCGCCCTCGTCTCCGGCATCGGCCTGATCGCCCTCTGGTGGCTGTTCGTCTGGGCGACGGACCAGCCGCACTTCATCCTCCCCTCGCCCGCCCGCGTCGCGACCGCGCTGGTGGACCGCTGGGACATCATCCTCGGCCACGCCTGGATCACGCTGCAGGAGATCCTGCTCGGCCTCGTGCTCGGCACCGTGCTCGGCGCGGCGGTGGCGCTGCTGCTGATGGCCTTCCCGCCGGCGCGGCGCTGGCTGCTGCCGGTGCTGCTCGCCTCGCAGGCGGTGCCGGTGTTCGCCATCGCGCCGCTGCTCACCCTGTGGATGGGCTTCGGCATGGCGAGCAAGATCGCCATGGCGACGATCATCATCTTCTTCCCCGTCGCCTCCGCCTTCTACGACGGGCTGCGCCGCACCGAACCCGGCTGGCTCGACCTCGCCGCCGCCATGGGCGCCCCGCGCCGCGCGGTGCTGCTCCGCATCCGCCTGCCGGCGGCGCTGCCCGCCCTCGCCTCCGGCCTGCGCGTCGCCGCCGCCTTCGCGCCGATCGGCGCGGTGGTGGGCGAGTGGGTCGGGGCCTCGGCCGGCCTCGGCTACCTGATGCTGCACGCCAACGGGCGCAGCCAGACCGACCTGATGTTCGCCGCGCTGTTCGTGCTCGCGGCCATGGCGCTCGCGCTGTGGTTCGCGCTCGACGCGCTGCTGCGCGCCGTCCTGCCCTGGCAACCGGACCGCATCTCCGAGGGGGAGACCACCACGCCATGACCGCCGAGATCCCGCGCCGCGCCCTGCCCGCGCTCGCCGCCTCGTCGCTGCTGCTGCCCGCCGCCGCCGCGGCGCAGCAGCCCGCCGCGCAGCCCCGGCCCGCGCCGCCGCCGACCGCGCGCCTCACCCTGCTGCTCGACTGGTTCGTCAACCCGGACCACGCGCCGATCATCGTCGCGCAGGAGGGCGGGCACTTCGCGCGCCAGGGTCTCGAGGTGCGCATCGTCGCCCCCGCCGACCCCTCCGACCCGCCGAAGCTGGTCGCCGCGAGGCAGGGCGACATCGCGGTGTACTACCAGAAGAACCTCCCGCTCGCGATCGAGCAGGGCCTGCCGCTGGTGCGCATCGGCACGCTGGTCCCGACGGTGCTCAACACGCTCACCGTGCTGCGCGACGGACCGGTCCGCACCCTCGCCGACCTGCGCGGCAAACGCATCGGCTTCTCCGTCGCCGGGTTCGAGGAGATCTTCGTCGGCACGATGCTGGAAAGCGTCGGCCTCTCGGCGCGCGACGTGCGCTTCGTCAACGTGAACTTCGGACTCTCCACCGCGCTCATGTCGGGCCAGGTGGACGCCATCATCGGCGGCTTCCGCAACTTCGAGCTGAACCAGCTCGACATCGAGAACCGTCCCGGCCGCCCCTTCTTCCCGGAGCAGCACGGGCTGCCCGTCTGGGACGAGCTGATCTACGTCGCCCACCGCGACCGCGCGCGCGATCCCGTGATGCGCCGCTTCGTGGACGCGGTCGACGCGGCGACCCACTTCCTCGTCAACGATCCCGAGGAGTCGTGGCGCATGTTCATCGCCGGCCCGCGGCGCGAGCTGGACAACGAGCTGAACCGCCGCGCCTGGCGCGACACGCTGACGCGCTTCTCCCTCTCCCCCGGCGCGCTCGACCGCAACCGCTACGAGCGCTTCACGCGCTTCCTGCACGAGCGGCGCATGATCCGCGCCGTCCCGCCGCTCGACAGCTACGCCGTCGAGCCGGTGCCGGCCGCGGCCTAGCGCGGGGAGACGCCGCCATGCCCGGCCGCGTGCAGGACAAGGTCGCCCTCGTCACCGGCGCCGCCTCCGGCATCGGCGCCGCCACCGCGAGGCTGCTCGCGCGGGAGGGCGCGCGCGTCGCGCTCACCGACCTCGACGCCGCGCAGGGCGAGGCGGTCGCCGCCGCGATCCGCGCCGACGGCGCCGAGGCGCTGTTCCTCGCGCACGACGTCACCGACGAGGCGGCGTGGGAGCGGGTGATCGCCGCCACCCTCGCCCGCTTCGGCCGGCTCGACGTGCTGGTCAACAACGCCGGCATCGGCGGGCCGGCGCGCCCGCCCGACGAGCAGGGCCTGGAGGACTGGCGCCGGGTGATGGCGGTCAACCTCGACGGCGTCTTCCTCGGCACCAAGCACGCGATCCGCGCCATGAAGCGCAACCGGCCGAGGCCGGGCGGCTCGATCGTGAACCTCTCCTCGATCCTCGGCCTGGTCGGCGGCACGCGGAGCGGGGCCTACACCGCCTCGAAGGGCGGCGTGCGGCTCTACACCAAGTCCGCCGCGCTGGCCTGCGCGCGCGAGGGCAACGGCGTCCGCGTCAACTCCGTCCACCCCGGCTACATCTGGACGCCGCTCGTCGAGCACGCCTTCGCCCAGCTCGAGGACCCGGAGGAGGCGCGCCGCAGGACCGAGGCGCTGCACCCGATCGGCCGCCTCGGCGAGCCGGAGGACATCGCCTACGGCATCCTCTACCTCGCCTCCGACGAGGCGAAATTCGTCACCGGCGCCGAGCTGGTGATAGACGGCGGCTACACGGCGCAGTAGCCCGCCGGAGCCGTCTTCGCCCGGCTGTGCGCGCTGCAACGGCTCCCGCTCGTCGTCGGTCGAGCCGATTCACGCTCCCGGCCGTTTCCAGCCGTCCGCGATCGGCCCTACTCCGCCGGCATCGGCAGGACCGGCGCCGGCGCCGCCTCCGTCGCCTCCTCGCGCGTCGTCAGCGCGAGCCGCGCCAGCTTGCCGAGGAAGGTCAGCACCCCGCCGAGCCAGAGGAAGGAGGCGACGATCGCCAGCATCGGCTGCTCCTGCGCAATCGAGAGATAGATGCCGAGCGGGAAGAGCACCGCCGCCGGCGCGCTGAGCACGAAGTGCAGCCGCGCCGACCAGCCATCGCGCAGGCCGGGCCAGGCGCGGTAGGTGAGCCCGAACAGCCCGAGCGAGGCCCAGCCCACCAGGTTCGCGTGCGCGTGCACAGGCGCCAGGCTGAAATCGTGCAGGATGCCCATGGCGATGCCCATCGAGACGCCCGCCGTCAGGCAGACCGCCGCCAGGAGGAGGAACCAGATGTCGATGCGAGCCATGGTGGGTCTCTCTCCGTGCGCGAGGGTGGCCGGAAGCGCCGACAGCGCGGGAGCGGGCTGCGCGCGGCCGGGCGGCGGGATCGCCTTCAGCCGGGACACGGGGGACAGCCGGGCGCGGCGCCGGCGCACCCCGCCGCGTCGCCGCGCCGCGGGTCGCGGTCGCCCGCGCCGGCGCGGCGCCGGCCGAGGCGCGGGCCGGCGCCGCCGCGGCGGCCCGCCGCGGTCGCCGCCCCGAGCCAGGCATCGCTCACGCGCAGCCACAAGGCCGCGGCGCCGCCGCTCAGCGTCTGGCCGCCGTCCCTGCTCATGCGCGCTCCCGATCCGTTCGCCTTGGCGGCTTCGTTCCTAGCGGGGCGATGTTTCGCCATGATGCCGCGATGCCGGCGACCGTGTTTCGCGTGTTTCGCGGCCCCGGCCCTCGCCTGCGGCCGGCTGCGCCGGGCGCGGGCCGCCCGGCCTGGCGCTCGCCCCGCGATCCGCACCTCCGGACCCTGTTCCTCGCCGGCGCGCCGCGGCCCCGTCGCTCCATGGCCGGCGGCACGAGGACGGGCGCATCGCGACGGACCGCATCCGCGGCCGCCGGACGCGCACCGGGCGAGCCGCGGCCCCCGCCCGCCTCGTCGGCTTCCCGCCCGAGGCGCTCGGCTTCCTGCGCGCCGTCGCCTGCCATCAGGAGCGCGCCCGGTTCGCCGCGAACCGCGCGATCCGCGAGGGGCCGTGCGCCCCCTTCGCCGCGCCGGTCCGACCTCGCGGCCGAGCTCGCCCGGCGCCGACTGCCGCTCACCGGCGACCCCGCGCGGGCGCTGCTCCAGCGGCGGCGCTGCGCCACCGCAGCCTCATCCTCATCCTCCGCCGCCGCTGGCCGGCCCGACAGGGCCTCGTCGCGCCTGGTCGCGCGCGCCGCCGAGGTCCTGCCGCCCCTCCGCTGGGGCTGGACGGCGCCCGCCGCCACCCGCCCGGGGCGCTGACCGCCAGGGCCGCGCGTGGCCCTTGCCCCGCCTCGCCCGCCGTGGAACATCCGCCGTGCCGATGCGCCTCGCCGACGCCGTCCCGGCGGAACCCGCACCCCTGACCGCGCCCTCGCCGCCCGGCCTCGTCCCGCCGCGGCTGTCCGTGATCGTCCCCTGCTACCAGGAGGCGGCCAACGTCATCCCCATGGTCGAGCGGCTGGCCGCGGCGCTCGAGGGCACGCCCTGGGAGGTCATCTTCGTCGACGACGACAGCCCCGACGGCACCGCCGCCATCGCCAAGCAGATCGCCGCGCGCGATCCTCGGGTGCGCTGCATCCGCCGCGTCGGCCGCCGCGGCCTCGCCTCCGCCTGCCTCGAGGGCATGCTCGCCTCCGCCGCCCCCTACGTCGCCGTGATCGACGGCGACGGCCAGCATGACGAGACGGTGCTGCCGCGCATGCTCGAGGCGCTGGAACAGGGCCGCGCCGAGATCGCCGTCGGCAGCCGCCATGTCGCGGGCGGCGACGCGGCGGCAGGACTCTCCCCGCTGCGCTGCGGGGTCTCGCGGGCCGGCGCGGCGCTGGCCCGCGCGCTGCTGCCGGTGCGCGTCGCCGATCCGATGAGCGGCTTCTTCATGCTGCCCCGGCCGCTCGCCGAGGAGCTGGCGCCGCGGCTGAGCGCCACGGGCTTCAAGATCCTGCTCGACCTGCTGCTGTCCGCGCCGCGGCCTCTGCGCGTGCTGGAGCTGCCCTACCGCTTCCGCGCCCGCGCCGCCGGGGAGAGCAAGCTCGACGCGCTGGTGCTCGTGGAGTACCTCGGCCTGCTGCTGCACAAGGCGCTGGGCGGCGCGGTGCCGCTGCGCTTCCTCGCCTTCGCCGCCGTCGGCGCGGTCGGACTGGTGGTGCACCTCGCGGTGCTGTCGCTGGCGCACGGCGCGCTCGCCATGGGCTTCGGCGCCGCGCAATGGGCCGCGACGCTCGCCGCGATGACGGCGAACTTCCTGCTCAACAACCGCATCACCTACCGCGACCAGCGCCTGCGCGGGGCGCGGCTAGTCCGCGGCCTGCTGCTGTTCTACCTCGTCTGCGGCATCGGTGCGGTGGCCAATGTCGGCGTCGCCAGCCTGCTGCTCCGCGACGGCATCTTCGACTGGGGCGTGGCCGGAGCGGCGGGCGCGCTGCTGACCCTGGTGTGGAACTACGCGGTTTCCTCCACGCTGGTCTGGCGCGCGCGATGACGATCCTGCCGGAATGAGCGTCTGGGCCTGGGCGCTGCTCGGCGCGACGGCGCTGCGCCTGGCGCTGGCGGCGGCCGTGCCGCTGGCGCCGGACGAGGCCTACTACTGGGTCTGGTCGCGCGGCCTGCAGCCCGGCTACCTCGACCACCCGCCGATGGTGGCGCTGTGGATCCGCGCCGGCACGGCGCTGCTCGGCGAGACGCCGCTCGGCATCCGGCTGCTCGGGCCGCTCTCGGTGGCGCTCGGCTCCGTGCTGCTCGCCCGCGCGGCGGCGGCGCTGGTGCCGGACCGGCCCGGCTGCGGGCCCTGGGCGGCGGCGCTGCTCAACGCCACCCTGGCGCTCGGCGTCGGCGCGGTGGTGATGACGCCGGACACGCCGCTGCTGTTCTTCTGGACCCTCGCGCTCTGGGCGCTGGCGCGGCTGCACCGCGACGGCGACGCGAACTGGTGGCTGCTCGTCGGCCTCGCCGCGGGGCTGGCGCTGGCGAGCAAGTACACCGCCGCGCTGCTCGGCCTCGGCATCCTGCTCTGGCTCCTCGCCTCGCCGCCGGCGCGGCGCTGGTTCCGGTCCTGGCAGCTCTGGGCCGGCGGGGCGCTGGCGCTCGCCGCCTTCGCCCCCGTGCTGGCGTGGAACGCCGCCCACGACTGGGCAAGCTTCGCCAAGCAGGGCGGCCGCGCCGGCGACGCCGGGGCCGGCGGCCTCACGCTGCGCTTCCTCGGCGAGCTGGTCGCCGGCCAGTTCGGCCTGGCGACGCCGCTGGTCTTCGTGCTGTGCGTCGCCGGTTCCGTCGCCGCGCTGCGCCTCGCCCGGCCCGCAACGCGCGGGGAGCGGACGGCCGCCGCCAGCGCGGCGCTGCTCCTCGCCGCCCTCGCCGTGCCCGGCGCCCTGCTCTTGCTGTGGCAGTCGCTCGGCAGCCGGGTGCAGGGCAACTGGCCCGCCATCCTCTACCCCGCGGCCGGCATCGCCGCGGCCTGCCTGCTCGGCCCGCGCTGGCAGCGCCTGCGGGCCCCCGCCCTCGCCCTCGGCGCGGCGGCGACCGCCTTCGTCTATCTCCAGGCCGTCGCCGCCCCCCTTCCGCTGCCGCGGCGCACCGACCCCACCCTGGCGCGGCTCGGCGGCTGGGACGAGTTCGCCGCCGCGGTCGAATCCGCCCGCGTCACCGCCGGCGCCGCCTTCGTTGCCGCCGAGGAGTACGGCCTGGCGAGCGGGCTTGCCTACCGCCTGCCGCCCGGCGTGCCGGTCGTGGCGATGGACGCGCGCTGGCGGTTCTTCGCGTTGCCCGCCCCGGCACCGGGCGTGACCGGCGTGCTGGTGCGCAGCGAAAGGCGCGGCGAGGGTCCCCCAATCTGGCCGGGCGCGGTCCCCCTCGGCACCACCCTGGTCCGCGCCCGGCGCGGCGTGGAGGCGGAACGCTACCGCCTCTGGCGCGTCGAGACCGCGGAGGGGCTGCCGCCGGCCGCGCGACTGCCGCGCCCGGAGCCGGCGGCGCGGTCGGGAGGAGGCTAAGGCGGACGCCACGCTTGACCTTGCGGGGCCCGCCCCGAACTGTGACCGAGCCCTGCCGAGCCCCGAGGGAGACCCCACATGCTGATCCGCATCCGGCGAGGATGGGAGATCCCCGAAAGCCGCGTCACGCCGGAGGCGATCGCGACCAACCGGCGCGCCGTCCTCGGCCTCGCCGCCGCCGGCCTCGCCGCCGCCCCGCCGGCGCTCGGCCAGACGCGGGACGCGGGCGCCCCGGCAGAGGGCTCGCCCCTGCCGCCCGCGATGCGCAACCCGCGCTACCGCGTCGAGCGCGCGATCACGCCGGAGCACGAGGCCACCACCTTCAACAACTACTACGAGTTCGGCAGCCACAAGAGCATCTACAGGGCCGCCCAGCGCCTGCCGATGCGCCCCTGGACCGTGAAGGTCGAGGGCATGGTCGAGCAGCCGCGCGAGTTCGGCATTGACGACCTGATCGCCGCCATGCCGATCGAGGAGCGGGTCTACCGCCTGCGCTGCGTCGAGGCCTGGTCCATGGTCGTCCCGTGGACCGGATTCCGGCTCTCCGCCCTGCTCGACCGCGTCCGCCCGCTGTCCTCCGCCCGCTACGTGCGGTTCGAGACCGCGGCGGTCCCGGAGGTGATGCCGGGCCTGCGCCAGAGCTGGTATCCCTGGCCCTACATCGAGGGATGCACCATCGAGGAGGCGGCGAACGAGCTCGCCTTCCTGGTCGTCGGCGCCTACGGCAGGCCGCTGCCGCCGCAGAACGGCGGGCCGCTGCGCGTGCACTTCCCGTGGAAGTACGGCTTCAAGTCGGGCAAGTCGCTGGTGCGCATCACCCTGACCGACCGGCGCCCGAAGAGCTTCTGGGAGACCGTCCAGGGCAACGAGTACGGCTTCTGGGCCAACGTGAACCCGGAGGTGCCGCACCCGCGCTGGAGCCAGGCGACCGAGCGGGTCCTCGGCACCGGCGAGCGCATCCCGACGCGGATCTTCAACGGCTACGGCGAGTTCGTCGCGCACCTCTACGTCAACCTGCAGAATGAACGCCTCTGGGCGTAGCGCGCGGCGGCCGGGCGGAGCGGCAGGCACGGCGGCGATCGCGCTCGGCATCGCGTTCCTGCTGCTCGCGGTGCTGCCCGCCGGCCTGCTCGGGCCGTCGGCGCCGCTCGGCGAGGCGATCTATCGCCTCCACCCGCCCTTCCTGAACACGTTCCAGGCCGGGGTGCAGCGCCACCTCGCGCCCTGGCTGTGGGACGACGTCCTGCTGCCGGTCCTGCTGCTGCCGGGCTGGCTGCCGTTCGCCGCGATCGGCCTCCTGCTGGTCGCGCTCGGCGGCGCGCGCCGCCGCCAGCGCCGCGCCGCCGCCCGCTGAACCCGCGCGCCGGAGCCGTCTTCGCCCGGCCGCGCTCGCCGCGACGGCGCCTCCGGTTGCCTGCCCGGCCGCTTCCGGCCGACCGCATCGGCCCTACGCGCCCGCCAGCTCCGGCACGATCCAGAGCGGCTTCTCGCCCCGCGCCACGCGCTGGCAGTTGTCGAAGGCGTTGCGGAAGCGCGCGACCTGGTTGTCCCAGGTCGGCCCGGCGTAGTGCGGCGTCAGCACCACGTTGTCGAGGCCGAACAGCGGGTTGTCCGCCGGCGGCGGCTCCTGGTCGAAGACGTCGAGGCCGGCGCCGGCGATCCTCCCCTCGCGCAGCGCCTCGCAGAGCGCCGCCTCGTCCACCACCGGCCCGCGGCAGGTGTTGACGAGGTAGGCGCTCGGCTTCATCCGCGCGAGCTCCGCCGCGCCGATCATGTGCCGCGTCGCCGGCGTCAGCGGCACGTGCAGCGAGACGATGTCCGACGCCCCGAGCAGCTCGCCGAGCAGGCGGAAGCGCACGCCGAGCGCGTCCTCCGCGTCCTCCGGCAGCCGCACGATGTCGTGGTAGAGGACGCCCATGCCGAAGGCGTTGGCGAGCCGCGCCACCTTCTTCCCGATCGTGCCGAGCCCGACGATGCCGAGCGTCCTGCCCCGCAGCTCGTAGAGCCTGACCTGCGAGGGGTCGTTGCCGCGCCAGCGGCCGGCGACGACGTTCTGGTGCTGCCAGACCAGGCGGCGGCAGACCGCGAGCATCAGCATCAGCGCGTGCTCGGCGACGGCGGTCGCGTTCGCCCCGCCGTTGTTGCAGATCGGCACCCCGGCGCGCCGCGCCGCCTCGAGGTCGCAGGTGTCGTAGCCGGCGCTGAGGAGCTGGACCAGGCGGAGCTTCGGCGCGGCGCGGAAGAAGGCGTCGTCCATCGCCGGGCTGCCGAAGCCGACGAGGTATTCGGCCTCCCGCATCGCCTCGGCGAACTCCGGCGTGCCGAACCGCGCCACCACCATCTCGAACCCGGGCGGCGCCAGTTCGCGCGCCACCTCCATGGCGCTGAGCGGGCTGTCCATCACCACCATGCGCGGCCGGCGCTGCGTCGCCATCGGCGTCTCCTCCCCCCTGGGCGGGGCCCAGGATAGCGCGCCGCCGCCCGGCGGCCAGGGGCGCGGCGCGCTCAGCCGCCGGCGAGGCCGCGCTGCAGCTCCGCCGCGCGCGCCAGCGCCTCGGCCGGCAACGGCCCCTTCGCCGCCGCGGCCAGCGCGTGCTCCAGCTGGTCGAGCGTCGCCGTGCCGATCAGCACCGTGCCCATCTCCGGCGCCGCGATGGCGTAGCGCAGCGCCGCCTCGACCAGGTCGCCCGCGTGGCCCTCGGCGACCAGGGCGCGGAGCCGCCGCGCCCGCTCGACATCCGCGCGGTAGCTCGGGCCGGAGCCGATCGGCGCCACCTCCGGCTGCGCGACCGGGTGCCGCGCCTCCTCGCCGCTCAGCGCGCCGCCGGCGAGGACGCGGATGCCGATCACGCCCATCCCCGCCGTCGCCGCGTCGCGCATCGAGCCCTCGAAATCGTGCACGCCAAGCCCTGCCGGCAGCGGCGCGCGGGCGCTCGGGTTGAGCAGGTTGTAGGGGATCTGCGCCGTGTCCAGCACCCGCGCGCCGATCACCCGGCGCAGCGCCGCCGGCTGGCCGAGCGCGGTGAGGCCGAGGAAGCGCGTCTTGCCCTGCGCGCGCAGCCGCTCGAAGGCCGGGACCACCTCCTCCAGCACCGCCTGCGGCGTCAGCTCCGCCGGCGCCGGCGTCTCCGAGACCGGGTTGTGCAGCTGGAAGAGGTCCACCTGGTCGCGGCCGAGCCGGCGCAGGCTGTCCTCGAGCGAGGCGACGACCGCGGCGCCGATCCGCCCGCGCTGCTCCGGCGCGATCCGCACCTTGGTGCCGACGAGCACGTCCGGCGCGCCGAGCGCCTTCAGCACGCGGCCGAGGTTCCGCTCCGACTCGCCATCGCCGTAGGAGGCGGCGGTGTCGAAGTAGGTGATCCCCGCCTCGATGGCGCGCGCGATCGAGCGCTCCTGCTCGGCCGGCGCGCCGCGCACCATCAGCCCGCCGACCGCGCCGCACCCGTAGCCGAGCACCGAGACCATGAGCCCGGTGCGCCCGAGCCTGCGCTGTTCCATGCGGTGTGCCCTCCCCTCCCCGCGGGCGGCGCGACGGCCGCGGCGTCCCCCTGTTCCGGCCGCGCCAGGCCGCCCGTGCCCGCCGATGCGGGGGCCGGCCGGCCCGCGCGCGGCCGCGGCCTATGCCAGCGTGAGGTCCCGGTACCCTTTCGCCGCCACCTCGTCGCACCACGCGCGGTAGGTCGGCGCGCTGCCGGTGTAGCGCGCGACGATGCGCTTCTGCCTGCCCTCGACGTTGCGGTTGACGCCGGTCATCCAGGAATCGACCTCCATCGAGAGCAGGCCGACGGCGCACTCCATGACGTGCGCCATCCACCGCTCCACCGCCTCGGGCCGCGCCTCCGCGTAGGTCTTCCCATGCGCCTGCATGTGGCGGAGCAGGGCGGTGACCCACTCGACGTTGTACTCGATGCTGCGCGGGATGTTGCCGAGCGCCGTGTGCGGCCCGAGCAGCATGAACATGTTGGGGAAGTCGTCGACCAGCATGCCGACCAGCGAGGTCGCGCCGTCGGCCCACTTGTCCTTCAGCTTGATTCCGCCCTTGCCGGTGAAGTCGATGCGGTCGAAGGCGCCGCGCAGCGCGTCGAAGCCGGTGGCGTAGATGATGATGTCGAATTCGTACTCGGCGTCCGAGGTCCTGATCCCGGTGGGCGTGATGCGCTCGATCGGCGTCGCCCTGACGTCCACCAGCTTGACGTTGGGCTGGTTGTAGCACTCGTAGTAGTTGGTCTCGAGCGGCACGCGGCGCGTGCCGAAGCCGTGGTCCTTCGGGATCAGCATCTCCGCCACCTTCGGGTCCTTCACCCGCTGGCGGATCTTGTTGGCGACGAAGCGGGAGATCTCCTCGTTCGCCGCGCGGTTGGTCAGCATGTCCTTGAAGTTGCCGACCCAGATGCCGAAGCCGCGCTCGGAATAGAGCTTCTCGAGGAAGGCCTCGCGCTCCTCCGGCGTCACGTCGAAGGTGTTGCGCGGGTCCGGCGTGTGCAGGAAGCAGGAGAAGGTCTCCCCGCAGCGCTTGAAGATCTCGTCGTAGCGGCTGCGGATCTCCTCCATCTCCTCCGGCGAGATCTTGGCGTTGTGCAGCGGCGCGCACCAGTTGGGCGTGCGCTGGAACACCGTGAGCTGCGCCGCGGTCTTGGAGACCTCCTGGATCACCTGCACGCCCGAGGCGCCGGTGCCAATGACGGCGACGCGCTTGCCCGCGAACTCCACCGGCGTCTTCGGCCAGAGGGCGGTGTGGTACGACTCGCCCCTGAACTCGTCCATGCCGGGGAAGTTCGGCATGGTGGGCGCCGAGAGCGCGCCGATCGCGGTGATCAGGAAGCGGGAGCTGTGCCTGCTGCCGTCTTCCAGCGTCACCGTCCAGCCGCGGCGGGCCTCGTCCCAGGCGGCCGCCGTCACGCGGGCGCTGAACCGGATGTCGCGCCGCAGGTCGTACTTGTCGGCCACCAGGTTGAGGTAGCGCTCGGTCTCCGGCTGCGGCGCGAAATGCTCGGTCCAGCTCCACTCCTTGAGCAGATCCTTGTCGAAGGAGTAGCCGTAGGAGTAGCTCTCCGAATCGAAGCGCGCGCCCGGGTAGCGGTTCCAGTACCAGGTGCCGCCGACGCCGGTGCCGGCCTCGAATACCTGCGTCTTCATGCCGAGCTCGCGCAGGCGGATCAGCTGGAACATGCCGGACATGCCGGCGCCGATGACGATGGCGTCGTGGTCGAGATCCGACGCCGTACCGGTGAGGACTTGTGCTTCGTGCGACGCAGCCATCCGAGTTCGTCCCAGCGCGCGGTTGAGCGATCCGGCCCCGTTCCGCGGCCGTCCGGCACCGCGCCACCCGCGGTATGTTCGATCGGCCGCGCTCCCGCCGGCCGCAAGCCGGCGCGCGGAGCCCGGCTACAGTTTACGCACCGAGTCGGGCAGCCTGCAAACGCGCCTCCGGTGCCGGACGGGCGCGACCGGGTGGCGCGGCGGCGCCGAAGCCCCCGCCCGGGCCGACCTGCCCCCGCCATCCCCGGCCACCAAGGCCGCCCCGATCGCCCGGGCGAGCGCCGGGGGCTTGCCACGGCGCCCCTACGGCTCGCCCGTGTCCGGCCGGGCGCAGCGCGTGATCACGGTCACAATGGCGGCGGCGCGTCCTTCGGCATGCCTGCCCGCCGGTCGTCGCCGCCGATCGCGCGAAGCCCGCGGGCGGCGCCCTCGCGCCACCTCGCCCCGACGATCGGCCGGAGCGCCCCGCCGGCGCGCGGCGCCGTGCCGCCTGCCGGCCATCCGGCTGGCCGCGCGCGGCATCACCCCGCACGCGGCCGTGAACCGCGGCGTGCCAGGGCGCCATGCGTGCGGCGCCAGCGGCGCCAATCGCGCCCGCAGCGCGCCCGACCCGACATGAGCGGCGGCCGCCCGCAACCTGCGCGGCAAGGCGGCAGGATCGCCGCGCGGCTGGAGGAGCCATCCGCATCGGCCGCGAGAGTATCGCGGTCGCCGAACTCAGCACAGGAGCGCGTGCGCGAGCAGACGCGCAGGCTATCGCGGCGGCCGAGGAAGCCCGCATCCGTGCTGCCCACCTGGACGGTCCTGCCGGGCGGGCGCGCCACCTGACCATCGCCGAGTGCATCGAGAGCTATCTGGCGCGCCCTGGCGGCGTCGCGCGGCTCGATGCGCTGAAGTTCGGCCGCCTCAACGACCTGATCGGCGGCTACACGCTCGCTCGGCTGCGCGAGGCGTGGTCCTCATGGCAGGGAGCACATGCGCGGCACTCGCCGGGGACGGCGACGCGATATCGAGCGCTGCTGATGGCCGCCGTCCGCGCCGGCTGCGCAGTCCGAGACGTGCCCGCGCCCCCGCCGCCGCCGCCGGTTCGCCGCCGCCGCGAGGAGCGCATCGCTCACCTGACGGACGATGAACGCCGCCGTCTGCTCGCCGCTTACAACCCGCACGCCGCGTGCCCCGTGCTGCTTCTGGCCTACCAGGGGATGCGGACGCGCGAGGTGCTGCGGCTCGACTGGCGGGACGTGATCTGGCGGACGGAGACGATCCGCGTCCCGGCGGAACGGGCGAAGGCGCGGCGGGCACGGGCGCTGCCGATGCACCCGCGCGTGCGGCTGATGCTGTGGGGGCTGTGGCACGCCGCCGGGAAGCCGGGCAAGGGGCCGGTGTTCCTGTCGAGCCGGGGCGAGCCCTACCACGACACGCGGGAGATCGGCGGCAATCCGCTGGCGAAGGCGCATTCCACCGCCTGCGGGGCGGCGGGTGTGAAGGGCTTCCGCGTCCACGACTGGCGGCACGACTGGGCCTGCCGGATGGTGCTGGCCGGCGTGGATCTGGTGACGCTGATGGAGCTCGGCGGGTGGGCCTCGCTGGAGATGGTGCGGCGCTACGCGAGCATCCGAGGGGACCACCGGCGCGAGGCGATCACGCGGCTGGCGTGACTGCCGGGGCGCTGCCCAGATTTTGCCCAGTCCGTTGGCCCGGAATCGGCCCCTGACAGTCCCTGATTGTCCAGATGCGGACCTGTCAATGGGGTTCTAAGTCACGGAAATCGCTGAGTTACCTGGTAGCGGCGGGCAGACTTGAACTGCCGACCCCGGCATTATGAGTGCCGTGCTCTAACCAGCTGAGCTACGCCGCCAACCGGGAACGGGACGCGCCGGAGTTAGGCCCCACCCCTGCGCCTGTCAACCGTCACGCCACTGCGCGCCGCGGCGCCTCCGCCTCCGCCTGCGCCGCACGGATGAAGCCGCCGCCGAGCACCCGGTCGCCGTCGTAGAGCACCGCCGCCTGCCCGGGCGCCGCGATGCCCGGCGTCTCCAGCACGAGCCGCAGCGCCGCACCGTCCCAGTGGGCCAGCGCCGGCTGCGGCGCCTCCCGCGCGCGCAGCTTCACCGTGCAGGGAAGCGGCGCGGCCGGGGGCGCGGCAAGCCAGTTGACCTCGCCCGCCACGACCTCGCGCCGCGGCAGCACGCCGCGCGGCGCCACCAGGATGCGCCGCCGCCCGGCGTCAATGCCGGCGACGAACAGTCGCTCCTCGCCCTGCCGCGCGGCGCCGCCGAGTCCTCGCCCCTGCCCCACCGTGTAGCGGGCGATGCCGCGGTGCGTGCCCAACACACGCCCCTCCAGCGCGTGCACGATCTCGCCCGGCGCGCCGGTCTCCGGCCGCAGCCGCTCGACCAGCTCGTGGTAGGCGCCGCGCGGCACGAAACAGAGGTCCTGGCTGTCGGGCTTCTCGGCCACCGGCAGGCGAAGCCGCGCCGCCGCCGCCCGCACCGCCGCCTTGGACGGGAACGCGCCGAGCGGGAAGCGGCAGAAGGCGAGCTGCGCCCGCGTCGTGGCGAACAGGAAGTAGCTCTGGTCGCGCGCCGGATCGGCGGCGCGGTGCAGCTCGGCGCCGTCCGGCCCCTCGACGCGGCGCGCGTAGTGCCCCGTCGCCAGCGCCTCGCAGCCGAGGTCGCGGGCGAGCTCCACCAGATCCTGGAACTTCACCGTCTGGTTGCAGCGCACGCAGGGGATCGGCGTCTCGCCGCGGGCGTAGGTGTCGGCGAAGTCCTCGATCACCGCGCGGCGGAAGCGCGCCTCGCGGTCGAGGACGTAGTGGGGGATGCCGAGCGCGTCGGCGACGCGCCGCGCGTCGTGGATGTCCTGGCCGGCGCAGCAGGCGCCCTTGCGCGCGCCGGTCGCGGCGCCGTGGTCGTAGAGCTGCAGCGTGGCGCCGATCACCTCGTGGCCCTGCTCGGCGAGCAGGCCGGCCGCCACCGAGCTGTCCACGCCGCCCGACATGGCGACGAGGATGCGCATGGCTATCCCCGGCCCGGGCGCGGGCGCGGCGCGCGCATCAGCGGTGGACCTTCTCGTATTCCGGGGTCGCGCCGCGCGCCGCGTCGAGGCCCATCTGCCAGAACCGCGCCTCGAGCCGCGCCGCCTCGGAGAAGATCGCGGACAGCATCGGGAACCGCGCCTCCCCGCCGTGCGAGGCGCCGAGCGTGTCGATCCGCGCCGCGGCGGCCCGCGCCAGCGCCTGGTAGCCGGGCGCGATGTAGGTGGCAATCCAGCTCTCGTAGGGATTGTCCTCGCGCCGCCGCTTCGGGTCGTTCTCGATGCGCAGCGCCACCTCGGCGTAGCCCACCGTGCAGGGTGCCAGCGCCACCTCGAGGTCGAGGATGTCGCCGGCCAGCCCGCGGTCAATCACGTAGCGCGTGTAGCTGACCGTCTCCGCCGCCTCCGGCGTCGCCAGCACCTCGTCCTGCGGGATTCCCCATTCCGCGCAGTAGCGCAGGTGCATCGTCGTCTCGGACAGGATCGCGGCGATGCCCTCGGTCTTCTCGCGCATCGCCTGGATGCCCTCCGCCTTGAACACGGCGAGCGCCTTGGCGCGGGCGAAGTGGATCAGGAACAGGTAGTCCTGGATCAGGTAGCGCCGGAAGGCGGCGAGCGGCAGCGTGCCGTCGGCGATCGCGCGCACGAAGGGGTGCCAGGTGTAGGCCTCCCAGTCGGAGGCGCAGGCGGCGCGCAGGCGGCGGTAGAGGCCGCCCTCGGCGCCGAACTCCGTCTCCCACGGTCGTGCCACGGCGCGCCGCTCCCCTCAGCCCATCGCGTTGCGGGTGCCGGCGGGCAGCTTCACCACCAGCCCGTCGAGCGCCTCCGTCATGATGATCTGGCAGCCGAGCCGGCTCGTCTCCTGCAGGTCGAAGGCGAGGTCGAGCATGTCCTCCTCGTCCTCCGTCGGCTTGGCGAGCCTGCCGAACCAGGCCGGGTCCACGATCACGTGGCAGGTCGAGCAGGCGAGCGAGCCCTCGCAGGCGCCCTCGATGTCGATGCCGTGGCGGTGCGCGATCTCCAGCACCGAGAGGCCGAGCGGCGCGTCCACCTCGCGGCGCGTGCCGTCGCGCTCGATGAAGGTCATCCGGGGCATCGTCACTCCGCCGCGTCTCGGGAAGCCTCGCTCAGGGCCTGGCGCCAGGCGGCGGCGAGCGCCGCGGCGGCCCGGTCCACGTCGGCCGGGGAGGTAAAGCGGCCGATCCCGATGCGCAAGGTGGCGCGCGCCCGCTCCTCCGGCAGCCCGATCGCCCTGAGGACGTAGGAGGGCTCGACCTCCGCCGAGGAGCAGGCGGAGCCCGTGGAGACGCAGACCGCGGGCGCCGCCGCCATGATCGCCTGCGCGCTGACCGGCCCCGGGAAGGTCAGGTTCAGGTTCCCGGCCACGCGCCGCTCGGGATGGCCGTTCAGCGCGATCCCCGGCACCTCGGCCCGCAGCGCGGCGAGGAAGCGGTCGCGCTGGCCGGCGATCCGCCCGGCGTCGAGCATCCCCTCGGCGGCGGCGATCCGCGCCGCCTCCCCGAAGCCCACCGCCAGCGGCGCCGGCAGCGTGCCGGAGCGCAGGCCGCGCTCCTGCCCGCCGCCCGAGAACAGCGGCGCGAGCCGCACCCGCGGCCGGCGTCGCACGTAGAGGGCGCCGATCCCCTTCGGCCCGTAGATCTTGTGGCCGGAGAGCGAGAGCAGGTCGGCGCGGATCGCCTCCACCTCGAGCGGGATCCGCCCCGCCGCCTGCGCCGCGTCGGTGTGGAACAGCGCGCCGGCCTCCTTCGCGATCGCGCCGATCGCCGCGAGGTCCTGGATGACGCCGATCTCGTTGTTCACCGCCATGACCGAGACCAGCAGCGTCGGCGCCCCGGCGAGCGCCGCGCGCAGCCGGTCGAGGTCGAGCAGCCCGTCGGCCTGCACCGGCAGCACCACCGGCTCGAAGCCCTCGGCGGCGAGGTCGCGCACGCTCTCGAGGACGCATTTGTGCTCGGTCGCGAGGGTGATGATCCGCTTCCGCTCGTCCCCCTGCGCCGCGGCGAAGCGCGCCGCGCCCTTGATCGCCAGGTTGTTGGCCTCGGTCGCGCCGGAGGTGAAGACGATCTCCCGCGCCTCGGCCCCGATCAGCGCGGCGACCTGCGCCCGCGCCTCCTCCACCGCCGCCTCGGCGGCGCGGCCCAGCGCGTGCTCGACCGAGGCGGGATTGGCGAAGTTCTCCTCCCACCAGGGGCGCATGGCGGCGAGCACGCGCGGGTCCACCGGCGTGGTCGCGTGGTTGTCGAGATAGACGGGGCGGTCGGGCGCGGACATGGGGCGAATGTGGAACTCCCCCCGCTCGGGCGGAAGACGGCGCCGGCGCAGGCCGGCCATGCCGCGCGGCGCCGCCGCTACGCGGCGCGGCGCCGCGCCCGCTCGCGCAGCGGCGCCCAGGCGGCGAGGAACCGCTCGACGCTCTCGGCCGTCGCGTTCCAGGGCAGCGAGACGCGGATCGCCTCCCCGGCCGCCGTCTCGCCGAGCCCCATCGCCTCCAGCACCGGGCTGCGCGCCACCTTGCCGGAGGAGCAGGCGGCGCCGGCCGACACCCGCACCCCGGCGAGGTCGAGGGCGATCACCTGCGTCTCCGCCGGTACGCCGGGCAGCAGGATGCAGCTCGTGTTCGGCAGCCGCGGCGCCGCCGCGCCGATGATCCGCGCCTCCGGCGCGAGGGCGCGCACCTCCGCCTCGAGCCGGTCGCGCAGCGGCGCCAGCTCGGTCGCGGCGTCCTCCGGCCGCGCCTCCTCCGCCGCGGCGGCGAGACCGGCGATTGCCGGCAGCGGCTCGGTCCCGCCGCGCCGCCCGCGCTCCTGCCCCCCGCCCGGGATCAGCGGCGTCGGGTCGAGGCCGGGCCGCAGCAGCAGCGCCCCCGCCCCCTTGGGCCCGCCCAGCTTGTGGCCGGAGATCGCCAGGCTGTCGGCGCCGAGCGCGGCGAGCGAGATCGGCACCCGCCCCGCCGCCTGCACCGCGTCCACGTGCAGCAGCGCGCCGTGCGCGCGGCACAGCGCCGCCGCCTCGGCGAGCGGGTGCAGCACGCCGGTCTCGTTGTTCGCCGCCATCAGGCAGACGAGCGCCGGCGGCCCGCCGCCGGACCCCGCCAGCAGCGCGGCGAGCGCGGCCAGATCCGCCCGGCCGTCGCTCCGCACCGGCACCTTCGCCGCGGCGTCGCCCGCCACCGCGCGGGCCGCCGCCAGGACCGAGGGGTGCTCGGTCGCGCCGAACAGGATGCGGCGGCCGGCGCCGAACGCGTGGATCGCCAGCGCGTTCGCCTCCGTTCCGCCGGCGGTGAAGACCACCTCGGCCGGCCGCGCCCCGAAGCGCGCGGCCACCCGCTCCCGCGCGTCCTCGAGCAGCCGCCGGGCCGCCCGGCCGGCGCCGTGGACCGAGGACGGATTGCCGACCAGGTCGAGGGCGGCGATCGCCGCCTCGCGCGCCGCGCCGCGGATCGGCTCGGTCGCGTTGGCGTCGAGATAGCATCCGGCGGGCCCGCCCGCCGGCCCGCCGCCGACCGGCCCGCGCGCCATCGCGCTAGTCCCCGTTGGCCGCCGCCACGACGGCCGCGGCCGTCGCGGCCGGCCCTTCGGCGCGCGGCGGCAGCGGCGCGGCGGCGCGGCCGGCCACCCGCTCCCGCACCACGTCCTCCAGCGTCACGCCGGCGAGGAACAGCCGGATCTGCGCGCCGAGCTCGTGCCAGAGGTCGTGCGTGCGGCAGCGCAGGCCGGCCGCGAGGCAGCCCGGATTCCCGCCTTCGCAGCGCGTGGTGGTGATCGGCTCCTCGACCGCGTCCACGATGTCCGCGATCGCGATGGCCGCGGGCGGCAGCGCGAGCCGGTATCCCCCGCCGGGGCCGCGCGCGGACGCCACCAGTCCGGCACGGCGGAGCTTCGCGAAGAGTTGCTCCAGGTACGCAACCGAGAGTTGCTGGGCCGCGGCGATCTCGGCAAGGCAGGTCGGCGCCCGCGATCGCACCGCTTCCGGGGCGCGGTCGCGCGCGGCCATTTCCCGCGCCGCCATCTCGGCCAGCGCCATGACCGCATAGCGCCCACGGGTGGACAGCTTCATGCCCCCCCTCCGCCGGCCGGCCGGGGCATTGCTGCCATGCACAGCCAAATGAGCGCCATACCATGAATCCGTTATGAAAGCCGGGCGCCGATCCCTATATTTCCGCGGCCCCCGGGACGGGAACCTGACCCGGGGGCGATCTCGGTGCGACCGAAGCGCGCGTGCCCTGGCCGGCGAACCGCGGTGCGACCTGCGCCGTGGCGGAAATTAGATTTTCCGAGTTGGTCAGTCAACATTGCGGCGGTCGTCTTTGGACCACGCGTGGTCCGGCCCGAAGGGGGCGGTCGGGGCGATCCCCGATCGGCACCCGAGCGGCGCCGATCTCGGTGGAACGGAGGGGCCGAGCGTCCTTCGGGGCGTGCGGCCGGGCGCACCCGGATCGGCTCCCGGGTTCCCCAACCAGGCGGCGGTGCGCCTGGACGTCCGGGATTGCGGCAAGGCACGGCGGGCCCCCGCCGGTGCATCGCCGGACTGCCGGGCCGCACCGACGGCGCAGAGAGAACCGGACGCGACGCGACGATGCCAGAAGTGATGTTCGCCGGACCAGACGGCCGGCTCGAGGGCCGCTATCACCACGCCAAGCAGCCCAACGCGCCGGTAGCGCTCGTCCTGCACCCGCACCCGCTGCACGGCGGGACGATGAACAACCGCGTGGTGCATGCGCTGTTCGAGCGCTTCCGCGACATGGGCTTCTCGGTGCTGCGCTTCAATTTCCGCGGCGTCGGCCGCAGCCAGGGGCGCTACGACGGCGGCATCGGCGAGATCTCGGACGCCGCCGCCGCGCTCGACTTCCTGCAGGCGGTCAACCCGAGCGCCTCCGCGCTCTGGGTCGCCGGCTACTCCTTCGGCGCCTATGTCGGCATGCAGCTCCTGATGCGCCGGCCGGAGATGGGCGGCTTCGTCTCGGTCAGCCTGCCCGCCTCGCACTACGATTTCGGCTTCCTCGCCCCCTGCCCCTGCAACGGCCTCGTCGTGCATGGCGCCGAGGACGAGCTGGTGCCGGAGGGCAGCGTGCGGAAGCTGGTCGAGAAGCTGAACACGCAGAAGGGCATCAGGCTCGACTACCGCGTGCTGCCGGGCGCCGGCCACGTCTTCACGCCGGAGCAGACCGCGAAGGTCGTGGACATGGCGGAGGACCACGTGCGGGCCGCGCTGAACCGCAGCCGCATGCCGCTCGCCGCCGACTGAGAGCAGATCGCGCACGGCTGGAAACAGCCGGGAGCGTGAATCGGCTCGGCCAACGACGAGCGGGAGCCGTTGCAGCGAGCACGGCCGAGCGAAAACGGCTCGAGCCGCGCGGCGCGCGCGACCGCCTCCCCGCCCCTCGCCCGAAGCCGCCGGCCCGTCGCGAGGCCGGCGGTTTCCGTTCCGGGGGGCGCCCGGCAGGTGGCGCGGACCGCCCCTCCGACGCGCGCCCGTCCGGCGCCGAGGGGCGGATGCTCAGCGCCCCGGCGGCGGCTGGATCCGTCCGCCCGGCAGGGGCCGCGGCGCGCCGGTCGTCCCCGGGAAGGTGAGCGGCAGCCCGCGCGCCACGCGCGCCGCCAGCACGCCGAAGGCCTGCGCCTCCAGCGCGTCCCCGTCCCAGCCCGCGACCTCCACCGGCCGCACCGGCTCCGCCAGCGCGCCGGCGAGCGCCCGCATCAGGGCCGGGTTGCGCCGCCCGCCGCCCGTCACCAGCCACTGCCGCGGCGGCGCCGGGAGGTGCCGCGCCGCGGCGGCGACGCAGACGGCGCAGAACGCCACCAGCGTCGCGGCGCCGTCCTCGGCGGAGAGATGCTCGATGCCCGCCGCCCCCAGTGCGCGGTGGAAGTCCAGACGGTCGAGGCTCTTGGGCGGCGGCGCGGCGAGATAGGGGTGGCCAAGCAGCCGCGCCAGCACCGCTCCGTCCGGCCGGCCCGCGGCGGCCAGCGCCCCGTCGCGGTCGAAGGGTCGCCCGGCGCGCCGCTGCGCCCAGTCGTCGAGCGGACCGTTCGCCGGCCCGGTGTCGAAGGCGAGCAGCGCCCCGTCCTCGCCGATCCAGGTGACGTTGGCGACGCCGCCGAGGTTCAGCACCGCCAGCGGCTTCGGCAGCGCCTCGGCCAGCGCCGCGTGCACCACCGGCACGAGCGGCGCCCCCTGCCCGCCCGCCGCGACGTCCGCCGAGCGGAAGTCGAACGCGACCGGCATGCCGGTCAGCCGCGCCAGCAGGGCCGCGTCGCCGATCTGCCAGGTCCGCCGCTCCGCCGGGCGATGGAGGATGGTCTGCCCGTGGAACCCGATCAGGTCCGCCGGCTCGCCCAGCGCCGCCACCGCCTCCGCGTGGCGCTCGGTCAGGCGCCGCACGCAGTCGGCCAGTTCCGGCTCGTCGCCGCCGAGCCCGGGCGCCGCGTCGAGCAGCGCGCGCAGGTCGCGCCGCAGCGCCGGGTCGTAGGGCAGCGTCAGGCGCGGGCCGAGGCGGCCGATGCGCTCCCCGTCCGTTTCCACCCAGGCGGCGTCCACCCCGTCGAGCGAGGTGCCGCTCATCAGCCCGATGGTTCTCAGCATCGCCGCGCCGTGCTAGCCGCTCCGCCCGATTCCCGAGGTCCCCGAGAGCCCTACGCCATGAGCGCCGCCCCGACCAGCGACTTCCTGCGAGAGGCCAGGGAGCGCGGCTTCGTCCACCAGATCACCGACGCCGAGGCGCTCGACGCGCGGCTTCGGGCCGGCCCGGTCTCGGCCTACATCGGCTTCGACTGCACGGCGGACAGCCTGCATGTCGGCCATCTGCTCTCGATCATGCTGCTGCGGCTGTTCCAGCGCACCGGGCACCGGCCGGTGGTGCTGATCGGCGGCGGCACGACCAAGGTCGGCGACCCCTCCGGCAAGGACGAGACGCGCCAGCTCCTCACCGAGGCGGAGATCGAGGCCAACAAGGCCGGCATCCGCCGCAGCTTCGACCCCTTCCTCGACTTCGGGCCGGGCGGGGCGCTGATGCTCGACAACGCGGCGTGGCTCGATTCGCTGCTCTACATCCCCTTCCTGCGCGACATCGGGCGGCACTTCAGCGTCAACCGCATGCTGACGATGGACAGCGTGCGGCTCCGGCTCGAGCGCGACCAGGCGCTCACCTTCCTCGAGTTCAACTACATGCTGCTCCAGTCCTACGACTTCCTGGAGCTCTACCGCCGCCACGGCGTGATCCTGCAGATGGGCGGCTCCGACCAGTGGGGCAACATCGTCATGGGCGCCGACCTGGTGCGGCGGATGGAGGGCGCGGAGGCCTTCGGCCTCACCACCCCGCTGATCACCACGGCGAGCGGCGCCAAGATGGGCAAGACCGCCGCCGGCGCGGTGTGGCTCAATCCGGACCGCCTCTCGCCCTACGACTACTGGCAGTTCTGGCGCAACGCGGACGACGCCGATGTGGGCCGCTTCCTCGCCCTGTTCACCGACCTGCCGATGGCGGAGGTGCGCCGCCTCGCCGCGCTGCGCGGCGCCGAGGTGAACGAGGCGAAGAAGCTGCTCGCGACGGAGGCGACCGCGCTCCTGCACGGACGCGCCGCGGCGGAGCTCGCCGCCGAGACCGCGCGCCGCACCTTCGAGGAGGGCGTGGCGGCGGAGACGCTGCCGACGATCGCCGCGGCGCTGCCCGCGCCGGTGGTGGACCTGCTGGCCGCGGCCAGGCTGGTGGCGAGCAAGGGCGAGGCGCGGCGGCTCGTGCGCCAGGGCGGGGTGCGGCTGAACGACGTGCCGGTGGCGGAGGAGACCCGCGCCGTCACGCCGGACGACCTGCGCGGCGGCGTCGCCAAGCTGTCGGTCGGCCGCAAGCGCCACATCCTGGTGCGCCCCGCAGGCTGATCGCGCGGCCCGCCGCCGGTCGCCGCCTACTGCTGCGCCGGCGCCGGCTGGTCGAACAGCCGGAACAGCCCGCGCAGGAAGCCCGGCGTCAGCGTCGCCAGGGGGTTCACCATCACCTGCGGATCGTCGAGCGGTCCGCGCAGCCGGAAGGTGGCCGCGAACAGCCCGCCGCCCGTCTCCGGGCTGAACAGCCGCCCGAGCAGCGGGATGTTGCCGAGGAGCTGGTTGAACACGTAGGCGGGGACGATCGTCCCCTCCATGTCGATCGTGTTGCGCCGCCGGTCGATGGTCCCGCGCGCCGTCACCCCGAGCGAGGCCGAGAAGGCGCGCGCCCCGTCGTGCACCACGATCGCCTCCGGCGAGAGCGAGAACGGCGCCACCAGCCGCGCGAACCCGAGGCCCGGCCCGCGCAGCGCCTCCATCAGCCCGTAGACGGTGAGCGCCTGCAGCAGCCGGCCGATCGCCGGCGCGTCGCGCACCACGAAGTCCGACATGTCCGCCGTGCCGCTGAGCGTCGCGCCGGGCCGCGGCTCCGCGTAGGCGGCGTCCACCTGCAGCGTGCCGCCGCCGATGTTGCCGGCGATGTCGAGCGCGCGCAGCAGCGCCCCGGCGTCCTCCGCCGTCAGGCTGAGCCGGCGCCGGCCATCCGGCTGCGGCGTGAGGCTGAAGGCGACCGCGCCGCCGGACGGCTGTTCCGCCGTGCGGGCGCGCGCCTGCGCCGCGCGCAGCACGCCCCGGCCGTCCACCCGCGCCCGCGCGACCAGCCCGAGCAGCTGGCGCCGCTCGCCGAGCACCACGCGCTCGAACTGCGCGGTGACCGCCAGCGCCGGCGCGCCCGGCGCGTCCCGTGGCGTCGCCGGCCGCTGCTGCTGGTCCGGAGACGCCTCGCGTTCTGCCGCGAAGGCCTGGCGGAGGTCGAGCACCGGTCCGCGCAGCGCCATCTGCCATTCGCCGCCCTCGCGAGGCGGCTGCACCGTGCCGGCGAGGCGGGTGCCGCCGATCCGCGACTCCTGGAGTTCGATCCGATCGGGCCAGCCGTTGACGAAGGCCGGGACGCGGGCGCGGAGATTGAGGCCGCCGGCCTCCACCCGGGCGCCCTCCACGGACTGCAGCGCGCTGCCGCGCAGGCGCAGCTCCGCCTCGGCCAGGCCGGGCTGGCCCCGCGGCTTGCGCCAGCCGAGCGGGGCCAGCGCCAGCGCCGCGTCGCGCAGATCGGCGCGCACCATCGTCCGGCCCTGCCCGTTGCGGCGGGTCTCGTGCCGCGCCTCCACCGCCACCGTGCCGCCCTCCAGCACCTCTCCTGGATCGGCGCCGAGCACGGCGAGGCTGCGCGGCCCGACGCGCGGGGCGCTCACCGTCTCGCGGCTGATCACCTGGTCGGGCGGACCGGCCCGGAAGTCCATCTCGACGCCGAAGCGGACCGGGGTCTCGACGAACTGGCCGGTTCCGGACGCGCGCAGCCCGTCGTTGTCCACCTCGAGCGCGAGCGTCCCGCGCTCGATGTCGTGCCCGAGCAGCACGCCCGGCAGCCGCACCGCGGTCAGCCGGGCCTCGGCACCGATCCGCAGCTCCTCCACCGGCAGGGCGGCGACCAGGGGAAAGGCGAGGGAGAGTCGCCCCTCCAGCATGCCGCTCGGGTTCTCGATCCCGACCCGCCGTCGGTCCAGCAGACGCAGCCGCGAGTGCCGCAGCACCTCCCACAGGTCCTGCACCGGCCCGGCCAGGCGGAACTCGAGATCGGCCCTCTCGGGGGTCGAACCGAGCAGGAAGCGCAGCGCGCCCTCCCGCGCCTCGAGCCGCGTGCCCTGCTGGCGCCCGCCCCGCGTGCGCAGGACGATCTCCGAGAGGCCGAACTCGGCGGTCGCCGCGACGCCTTCCACGGGAGGGATCGGCCGCAGCCAGTGGACCGTCGCGTCGGCCGCCTCGGCGGTGCCGGAGAGCGCGGTGACGACGAGCCCGCCCGGATCGTCCGGCGACGCCATCTCGCCTTCGACCCGGAAGCGCCCGTCGCGGACGGTGCCGTCGGTGACGTTGCGCAGCATCCAGTCGCGGGCGCCGGGCGCCACGCCCTCGGGCCAGTAGGCGCCGAGATCGGCGAAGCGGACGGCGTCCAGCGCCAGCGTCACCGCGCCGCGCCAGGACCCTCCCTCGATGCGATGTGCCTCGGCTTCCGCCGTGATCGTCGGTCCGACCAGCGGGTCGGCAGGGGCGGAGGGCGCCTCCGGTCGCGTCTCGCGCCGCGGCGCCGGCCGCTGGCGCGGCAGCGGCGCGGCCGGCGCGGCCGCCTCGGCCGGCGGCGAGGGCCCGATGGCCGGGGCGAGCCGCAGCACCGCCCGCTCGATGCGCAGCGCCGCAGGCGTGACGGAGCCGTCCACCTCCAGGCCCGCGATCGGGATGCGCCGGCCGTCGCCGAGGTCCAATGCCCCCGCCCCGGCGCGCAGGCGCCCCTGCACCGCCTCGGGCCGCCAGGTGCGGCCGTCGAGCGCGGCGTGCAGCGCGACCTCCGCGGTCGCGTCCAGCAGCCCGAGCGGAGCCAGTCCCCGGGCCGCGCGGGCCAGGGCGCCCGGGCGGATCGAGGGCAGGGCGAGACCGAGCTCGATGCGCGGCGGCTCGCCCCTGGCGCTGCCGCTCAGTCGGATCGGCACCGATTCGGCGCCGAGCCGGAGGGTTGCGGTCCCCGCCCCCTGCACGCCGCCCTCCGGGCGGCGCCGAAGCACCAGGTTCGGCTCCTGCAGCCACCAGACCCGGCCGATCTGGCGGTCCACGATCAGGAACAGTCCGCCCTCGACCTCGATCCGCTCCAGCGCCGCGAGCGGCGTCGCCTGGGAGGGCGGGCGCATGAGCTCGGCGAGCAGCCGCGCGGCATGGCCGCCGCCGTCCGCCGGTGCGCCCTCCTCCTCGGCTGGCAGCGCCGCCGCCTCCTCCGGCGCGGCCGCGGCGAAGCCGAAGCGCAGCGCGCCCTCCGGGGTGCGGACCAGGCGCAGCACGGGGCGGCGGAACTCGATGACGCGGGGGGCGATCTCGCCGCGCAGCAGCCAGGGCAGGGAGAGCGAGACCGACGCCGCGGGCAGCACCGCCTGGACCCGCCCCGAATCGGGCTCGACCAGGCGCACGTCCTCGAGCAGGAAGTCGATCGGCGAGAGGTGGCCGGCGCGCCAGCCTTCCCAGGCGACGCGGGCCGCGCCGACCTCGAGGCGCGTGTCGGGGGCCCCGGCGTTGACCCGGCGCTCGATCTCGCGCGCCAGGGCGGGCAGCTCCATCGGCCCCTGGGCGAGCCGCCAGGCGAGCGCGCCGAGCGCCAGCCCGCCCAGGATCGCCAGCGCGAAGAGCGCGCCGAGCAGGCGGCGGGCCCAGCGCCACGCTTGACCGCCCGCCCGGCTCACGGCACGCCTCCGCGGTCATGCCGCCGCCATCCCTCAGCCCGGAGCGGCTGCCCCCCACCGCCTTCGACCCGCAGGCCGCGGCGCGGCTGGTCGAGCAGTTCGCCGAGCGCGGCGCGGCCGAGCGCGGCTTCGCGGCCAGCGCCGCCGGCGCCGCCCTGCTCCGCGCGCTCGGCGGGCACAGCCCGTTCCTCGCCGAGCTGGCGCTGCGCGAGCCGGCGACCCTGCTGCGCCTCGCCGAGCGCGGACCGGACGAGGCCTTCGCCCTCGCCCTCGACCCGCTCGGCCGGGCCGATCCCGGGGCCGGCCGCGCCGCGGTCGGCGCGCTGCTCCGCCAGGCCAAGCGGCAGGGGGCGCTGATCGCCGCGGTCGCCGACATCGCCGGGCTGTGGACGCTCGACCGGGTGACGGGGGCGCTCTCGGACCTCGCCGACGCGGCGCTCGACTACGCCTGCGCCCATCTGCTGCGCGACGCCGCCCGGCGCGGCGAGCTGCGCCTGCCGGGCGGCGGCCGCTCCGACCCGCGCGCCATCGCGCGCGGCTCCGGCCTCGTCGTGCTCGGCATGGGCAAGCTGGGCGGGCGCGAGCTGAACTACTCCTCGGATGTGGATCTCCTGGTCCTTTTCGACCCCGAGGCGGCAGCCTACCACGCCGAACGCGCCCAGGCCTGCTACGTGCGCATCGCGCGCGAACTCGTGCGGCTCATGGAGGAGCGCACCGCCGAAGGCTACGTCTTCCGCACCGACCTGCGCCTGCGCCCGGACCCCGCGGCGACGCCGCTCGCCGTCTCGATCCCGGCGGCGATCACCTACTACGAGTCGATGGGCCAGAACTGGGAACGCGCGGCGATGATCAAGGCGCGCCCGGTGGCCGGCGACCGCGCGGCGGGCGAGGCCTTCCTGCGCGAGCTGCGCCCCTTCGTCTGGCGCCGCCACCTCGACTTCGCCGCGGTCGCCGACATCCACTCGATCAAGCGGCAGATCCACGCCCACAAGGCCGAGCGCGGCGCCTACCAGCAGATCCAGGTCGCCGGGCTCGACGTCAAGCTCGGCCGCGGGGGGATCCGCGAGATCGAGTTCACCACCCAGGTCCTGCAGCTGATCTGGGGCGGGCGCGATCCCGCGCTGCGCGACCCGACCACGCTCGGCGCCCTCGCCGCCCTCGCCGCGGCGGGCAAGCTCGACCGCCGCGCCGCGGCGGACCTCGCCGACGCCTACGTGTTCCTGCGCACCGTCGAGCACCGGCTGCAGATGATCGCGGACCGGCAGACGCACCGCCTGCCCGAGGACGCGGAGGGCCTCGGCCGGATCGCGAGCTTCCTCGGCTACGACGGCGCCGAGGCCTTCGGCGCCGCGCTGACGACCCACCTGATGCGCGTGGAGCGCCACTACGCGCGGCTGTTCGAGGCCGAGCCGAGCCTCGCCTCCGCCGAGGCCGGCGGCAGCCTCGTCTTCACGGGCGTCGAGGACGACCCCGCCACGATCGAGACGCTGCGCGCGATGGGCTACACGAACCCCTCCGGCGTCGCCGCGATGGTGCGCGGCTGGCACCACGGCCGGCCGCGCGCGACGCGCAGCGAGCGGGCGCGCGAGCTGCTGACCGCGCTGATGCCGGCCCTGCTCGCCGCCTTCGCCCGCCAGCCGCAGCCCGACGTGGCGCTCGCGCGGTTCGACGCGGTGCTGATGCGGCTCGCCGCCGGCGTCCAGGTCCTGTCGCTGCTGCACCACAACCCCGCGCTGCTCGACCGGCTCGCCGGCCTGCTCGGCGCGGCGCCGGCCCTCGCCGACCATCTCGCGCGCAACGCCGAGGCGCTCGACGGGTTGTTGTCCGGCGCGCTCGCCTCCGTCGTCGCCGGCCCCGGGCCCGCCGCGGCGCTGCCGGCCCTCGTCAAGGACGCGCGCCACCTGGAGGAGGCGCTGGAGACCGCGCGCCGCCTCGCCAGCGAGCGCAAGTTCGAGATCGACGCGGCCGCGCTCGAGGGGCTGCTCGACGCCGACGCCGCCGGGGAGGCGCGCAGCGCGCTCGCCGACGCCGCGATCGGCGCGCTGCTGCCCCGCGTCGCGGCGGACTTCGCGACGCGGCACGGCAGGGTCGCGGGCGGGGCGCTCGCGGTCGTCGCGCTCGGCAAGCTCGGCGGGCGGGAGATGCTGCCGGGCTCGGACCTCGACCTGATCCTGATCTACGACCACCCGCCGGGCGCCGAGACCAGCACCGGCGGCCCGCGGCCCCTGCCGGCGAGCCAGTACTTCATCCGCCTCGCCCACGCCGTCGTCGCCGCGATCACCGCCCCGGGCGCGGAGGGCCGGCTCTACGAGGTGGACATGCGGCTGCGGCCGTCCGGCAGCAAGGGGCCGGTCGCCGTCTCGCTCGCCGCCTTCGAGCGCTACCACGCCGAGGACGCCTGGACCTGGGAGCGCATGGCGCTGACCCGGGCGCGGCCGGTCGCCGGGCCGGCGGCGCTGCGCCGGAAGATCGCGGCCGCGATCCGCGGCGCCCTCACCCGCCCCGGCGCGGGCGAGGCGGCGCTGCGCGACGCCGCCGCGATGCGGGCGCGGATGCTGCGCGACCTGCCCCCCGAGGGGCCGTGGGACGTGAAGCTGATGCCGGGCGGGCTGGTGGAGGTGGAGTTCGTCGCCCAGGCGCTCCAGCTCGCCCATGCGGCGGAGCGGCCGTCGCTGCTCGCGCCGGCCACGCGCCACGCCCTCGCGGCGCTCGGCAAGGCGCGGATCCTGCCCGCGGAGGAGGCCGCGGCGCTGATCCGGGCGGACCGGCTGTGGCGCACCATCCTCGGCCTGATCCGCCTGACCGTCGGCCGCTGGCGCGAGGCTTCCCTGCCCGGCCCGGTCGCGGCGGCGCTGCTGCGCGGCGTCGCGCCGGTGCTGGCGCCCGACCCGCCGGTTGACCTCGCCGGGCTGCGCGCGCAGATGCAGCGCACGGCCGAAACGGTCCGCGCGGTGTTCGCGCGCCGGATCGGCCCGGTCGAGGTCACGGCAGCGGAGGAGAACGGCGCATGAGCGCGACGACCACGGCAGGGACGACGCCGGCGGAAGGGCAGCCGGCGCCGGACTTCCGCCTGCCGGCGACCGGCGGGCGCGAGGTGAGCCTCGCGGCGATGAGGGGCCGCCCGTTCGTGCTCTACTTCTATCCCAAGGCCGACACGCCGGGCTGCACCAGGGAGGCCTGCGGCTTCCAGGAGGCGCTGCCGGCGCTCGGCAAGCTGGGGATCGAGGTCATCGGCGTCTCGCCCGACGGGCTGCCGGCGCTCGAGAAATTCGCGCGGAAATACGGCCTGCAGTTCCCCCTCGCCTCCGACGCCGACCACAAGGTGGCGCAGGCCTACGGCGTGTGGGTCGAGAAGTCCATGTACGGCCGGACCTACATGGGCATGGAGCGGTCCACCTTCCTGGTCGGACCCGACGGCCGGATCGCGAGGGCCTGGCACAAGGTGAAGGTGCCGGGCCACGTCGCCGCGGTGGCGGAGGCCGCGCGGGCGCTGGCGCAGTAGGCCGATCGCCCTTGCGGCCCCCGGGGCGGCATCGCTCGCGGCGGGCGCCGCCGCCGTGCCGGGCGACATGACCGCGCGATGCGGCGCAGCCGGCCAGGCCCGCCGAGCAGGGGCGGCCGTGCTGCCGCCGGATGGTCGGGTCCAGGTCGCGGCGCCGCCCAGGCCCGCGCGGTCCGGTCGGACCACGATCGGCCCGGCCATCCGGCCCGCCCCGCCTCACCTCGCCCGTGTCGAGGGCGCGAGGCCGCTTCCGGAGGATCGGAGCGCATGCCTGCCGTTCCGCGATCGTCCGGGCCCCGTCCGGCCTTCCGGGCTTGCCCCCGCCCGCTCCCCATGCTTAACCCCTTTTTCCCCTGCCGGCCGCGCGGAGGCATCGCGCGCCGGCTATGCCCGCTGGCGCCCCGGGAGCCGGGCGCGCCCCGGGCCGAGACAGCCAGAGGGAACCTCGATGCCGCTCTACGAATGCGTATTCCTCGCACGCAGCGAGGTCAGCCCGCAGCAGGTCGACGCCATCGCCGACCAGGTCGCCTCCGTCCTCGCCGAGCGCGGCGGCCAGGTGCGCAAGCGCGAGTACTGGGGCCTGCGCGGCCTCGCCTACCGCATCAAGAAGAACCGCAAGGCGCACTACATGCTGCTCGGCGTCGCCGCGGAGCCGGCGGCGATGCAGGAGGTCGAGCGCCAGCTCCGCCTCAACGAGGACGTGCTGCGCTCCCTCACGCTGCGCGTCGAGGCGATCGAGGAGGCGCCCTCCGCCATCGTCGCCAAGCGCGGCGAGGAGCGCGAGCGGGGCTTCCGCGGCCCGCGCCCGGCCGGCCGCTTCGGCTCGGGCCGCGCCCCCCGCGCCGACGACCGCGAGGAGTTCCGCGCCCGCTCGCGCGACGAGGTCGAGCCCGCCGCGCCCGCCGCCACCGACGAATAGGCCTGTCCGCCCATGTCCGAGAGCTTCGACATCACCCCCGCCACCCGCCGTCCCGCCGTCGGCGCCCGGCGGCCTTTCTACCGGCGCAAGAAGTCCTGCCCCTTCTCCGGGCCCAACGCGCCGCGGATCGACTACAAGGACGTGCGCCTGCTCTCGCGCTTCCTCTCCGAGCGCGGCAAGATCGTGCCGAGCCGCATCACCGCGGTCAGCGCCAAGAAGCAGCGGGAGCTGGCGCTGGCGATCAAGCGGGCGCGCTTCCTCGCCCTGCTGCCCTACGTGATCAGGGACTGACCCGGCCGCGCCGGCCGCAGGACCGGGCGCGCACCGCGGTGACGAGGACGGCGGAGGCCATGAGCGGCAGCGGCGGCGGGAGTGGCACCGCGCTCAGCGACCCGCGCTGGCTCGCGGCCGGCGCGGGCGGCCTGCTCGCGGCGGTCGCCGCGCTGTGGGCGGTGCGCGGCCTGCCGCTCGGCGGGCTGACGCTGTGGGCCTCGCCGCTGCCGATCCTGCTCGCCGGGCTCGGCTTCGGCCTCGGCGCCGCGGCCGGGGCGCTCGCCGTGGCATCGGCGGCGATCGCCCTCGCCGCGTCCACGCTGGCGCTGCTGCTGTTCCTCGCCGGCTTCGGCCTGCCCGCGTTCCTGCTGCTCGCCCTCGGCCTGCGCGGCGGCCGGATCCGCCCCGCCCTCCCCTTCGCGCTGCTCGGCCTGTGGCCGGCGGGCGTGACCCTGGCCCTGAGCCTCGCCCTCGCGGGCGAGCCCGGCGGGCTCGAGGGGGCGATGCGCCGCACGCTCGAACACTCCTTCGCGCACAGCGGGCTCGAGGTGCCGGAGGAGGCGATCGAGGTCGCGGCGCGGCTCAAGCCGGGGATGCTCGGGCTCGTCTTCGCCGTCGCCATGGCGGCCAACGCCGCGCTCGCGCAGCGTCTGCTGGCCCGCGCCGGCCTCGCCCTCGCGCCCACGCCGCGCTGGAGCGTCGCGGCGCGGCTGCCGGGCTGGTATCCGGCGCTGCCAGCCCTCGCCTTCCTGTGGTGGGCGGCGGCCGGATCCGAGGGGGTCGGGCTCGGCATCGCGCTCGCGCTGCTGGTGCCGCTGTTCCTCCAGGGCCTGGCGGCGATCCACGCGGCGCTGCCGGCCGGCCGGCCCGGCCGGCGGGCGATGCTCGGCGCGCTCTACGCCGCGATCCTGTTTCCCATGACCTCGACCCTGGCCGTGCTGGGCGTCACGGCCTTCGGTCTCTTCGCGCAATGGTGGCGGCATCCCGGCGGCAGCGCCGCCGGCCCGCCCGGTTCCTCCGGAGGCACTCCGACATGATCGAAGTCATCCTGATGCAGCGCATCGAGAAGCTCGGCCAGATGGGCGAGGTGGTGCGGGTGAAGCCGGGCTACGCCCGGAACTATCTCCTGCCCCGGGGCAAGGCGATCCGCGCCACCAGGGAGAACCTCGAGCGCTTCGAGCGCGAGCGCGCCCAGCTCGAGGCGCAGAACCTCAAGCGCCGCGAGGAGGCCGAGCGCGTCGCCGAGCGCGTCGCGGGCCTCGCCGTCGTGCTGATCCGCAGCGCCGGCGAGAGCGGCAGCCTCTACGGCTCGGTCACCGCACGCGACATCGCCGAGGCCTGCAAGGCGGCGGGTCTCACCATCGACCGCCAGCAGGTGCAGCTCGACCAGCCGATCAAGGCGCTCGGCCTCTGGCAGGTGCGGGTGCAGCTGCACCCGGAGGTCGCGATCACCGTCACGGTGAACGTCGCCCGCAGCGCCGAGGAGGCCGAGCGCCAGGCGCGCGGCGAGGCGGCGCCGACCGAGGCGGTCGAGGAGGCCGCGAGCCTCGAGGAGCAGCTCGCCGCCGAACTCGCCGGCGAGGGCGGCGGCGCGGCCGAGCGGCCGCGCGCCTGACCCGCGCGGCGCGGGCGGCGCCGGCGGACATCGCCCGCATCGTCCCGCCCCTCGCCCTGGCGCCGGCCGGGCCGGTCACCTCCCCTTGCGGCCTCCGGCGCCGCCGGCATGGCGGCGCCGCGGTCTGTCGCGCGGGCGCCGACGCCGCCCGCCCGCGACGGCGCGCCGGGCTCCGCCGCACCGCGGAACGCGGGAGCGGACGAAGCCGGCCCGGCGCCCCTGGCCACTTTGGCTGGCACGGCGTCGAGAGCGTGCCCGCCGCGCCGGCCCCCGCGCCGCATTGCGGCATGCAATCAGACGAATGCAGCCGGCCGCGCGAACGCGGCGCGTCCCGCGATCCGCCCGCTCCGCACGCGCCTTTGATCGCCGCAGCCGCGCGCCTTCCCCACCGCCCCCTCGCCCCGCTGGACGACACGCGCGCCGCCTCCCAACATCCTGCCCTGGAGAGACGGATCATGCTGCTGCACGCCATCCTCAAACGTCTGGTCCGCCAGGGCACGCTCGTCGTCCGCTTCCCGGACGGCACGCTGCGCCGCTACCGGGGCGAGCGGCCCGGCCCCGCCGCAGGGATGGAGATCCGCACGCACCGCGCGGTGCGGCGCCTCATCTTCAATCCCGCCCTCGCCTTCGGCGAGGCCTACATGGACGGCGATCTCGTCCCCCTCGACGGCTCGATCTACGACCTGCTGGAGCTGGTCTGCCTCAACGTCAACGAGTCGCGCGGCAGCCATCCGGGCGAGGGGCTGATGCAGATGTGGCGCCTCGCGCGGCGGCGCCTCGACCAGCTCAACCCGGCGCCGCGCGCGCGCCGCAACGCCGCCCACCACTACGACCTCAACGGCCGGCTCTACGCGCTCTTCCTCGACCGCGACCGGCAGTACTCCTGCGCCTACTTCCCGACCGGCCAGGAGACGCTCGAGGAGGCGCAGGCGCTCAAGAAGCGCCACATCGCCGCCAAGCTGAAGCTCGACCGCCCCGACCTCGAGGTGCTCGACATCGGCTCCGGCTGGGGCGGCCTCGCCCTCACCCTGGCGCGCGACTGGGGCGCGCGCGTCACCGGCATCACCCTCTCGACCGAGCAGCTCGAGGTCTCGCGCGCCCGCGCCGCGGAGGCCGGCCTCGCCGACCGCGTGCGCTTCGAGCTGATGGACTACCGCGCCTGGAACCGCCCGGTGGACCGCATCGTCTCGGTCGGCATGTTCGAGCACGTCGGCATCGACCACTACCGGACCTTCTTCCGCGTGGTGCGCGACTCCCTGCGCGAGGACGGCGTGGCGCTGATCCACGCCATCGGCCGCTCCGACGGGCCGGGCAGCACCAACCCCTGGCTCGCCAAGTACATCTTCCCCGGCGGCTACTCCCCGGCCCTCTCCGAGGTGCTGCCCGCGGTCGAGAAGGCCGGGCTGTGGGCGACCGACATCGAGATCCTGCGCCTGCACTACGCCCAGACCCTGGCGCACTGGCGCCGGCGCTTCGCCGCCAACCGCGACGCCATCGCCAGCCTCTACGACGAGCGCTTCTGCCGCATGTTCGAGTTCTACCTGGCGGGCTCCGAGCTCGCCTTCCGCATCGGCGGGCACATGAACTGGCAGCTCCAGCTCGCGCGCCGCCTCGACGCCCTGCCGCTGACGCGCGACTACATGTTCGAGGCGGAGCGCCGCGCCGCCGCCGGAGCCGCCGTGGCGCCCTCCGCCGCGGCGGCGCCGTCGCCGTCCGACCCGGCGCAGCGGGTCGCGCGGGCGTGAGGCGCGGGCGCCACAGCGTGGCGCCCTCTCCACACCATCCCCGTTATCCACATATCGCAGCCTGTCCACAGGAAAGCCGGGGGCCGTCCCGCGCGCTAGCGTCGCACCATGAACACGATCGATCCGCCGAGTCCCGCCGGGGGGGGTGGCGCCGGCGGGCTGCTCGGCCTCTCGCAGCGCCTGCCGCCGTCGAACCTCGCGGCGGAACAGGCGCTGCTCGGCGCGCTGCTCGCCAACAACAAGGCCTATGAGCGCGTCTCGGAGTTCCTCGCCCCCGAGCACTTCGCCGACCCCGTCCACGGCCGCATCTACCAGGCGATCCAGCGCCGCATCGAGGCCGGCCAGCTCGCCGACGTCGTCACCCTGCGCGCGGAGTTCGAGCATTCCGGCCTGCTCGACGAGGTGGGCGGCCCCGCCTACCTGGCGCAGCTCCTCTCCGCCATGGTCGGCATCATCAACGCCGGCGAGTACGGCCGCGTCATCTTCGACGCCTATCTGCGCCGCCAGCTCATCGACCTCGGCGAGGTCATCGTCAACCGCGCCTTCGGCGCCGAGCCCGAGCTCGACGCCGCGATGCAGCTCGAGGCCGCCGAGCAGGCGCTGTTCGAGCTGGCCAAGGACGGCACGACCGAGGGCGGCTTCGTCGCCTTCGAGCGCGCGCTGACCGTCGCCGTCGAGCACGCGGCCAGGGCCTTCTCCTCGCCCGGCGGCGTCTCCGGCCTCGCCACCGGCCTGCGCGACCTCGACGCCAAGCTCGGCGGGCTGCACCCCTCCGACCTCATCATCCTCGCCGGCCGCCCGGGCATGGGCAAGACGGCGCTCGCCACCAAGATCGGCTTCGGCGCCGCGCGCGCCATCCTGCGCGCGGCGCAGGAGGCCGACCCGAACGCCGTCCCGCGCGGCGGCGTCGCCATCTTCTCGCTCGAGATGAGCGCCGACCAGCTCGCGACGCGCCTGCTCGCCGAGGAATCGCGCATCTCCGGCGACCGCATCCGGCGCGGCGAGATCGGCCAGCGCGACTTCGACCGCTTCGTCGAGGTCAGCCGCGAGCTCGCCGCCCTGCCGATCTGGATCGACGACACGCCGGCGATCACCATCTCGGCCCTGCGCACGCGCTGCCGGCGCCTCAAGCGCACCAAGGGCCTCGACCTGGTGATCGTGGACTACCTCCAGCTCATGCGCCCCGCGCCGGGGCAGCGGCCGGAGAACCGGGTGCAGGAGATCAGCCAGATCACCCAGGGCCTGAAGGCGATCGCCAAGGAGCTGTCGGTGCCGGTCCTCGCCCTCTCGCAGCTCTCCCGCGCCGTGGAGAGCCGCGAGGACAAGCGGCCGCAGCTCGCCGACCTGCGCGAATCCGGCTCGATCGAGCAGGACGCGGACGTGGTGATGTTCGTCTACCGCGACGAGTACTACCTGGCGCAGCGCGCCCCGAAGGAGCTCGCCTTCGACAACCCCGACAAGTTCGCCGAGGCGGTCGAGAAGTGGCAGCGCGACATGGAGCAGGCCCACAACAAGGCCGAGCTGATCATCGCCAAGCAGCGCCACGGCCCCACGGGCACGGTGAAGCTGTTCTTCGAGGCCGAATTCACCCGCTTCGGCGACCTCGACACGCGCCACGGCAGCGACGGCTACGGGGACTGAGGATCGTCCGGCGCCCCCCGGCCACGCCCGACGACGGCCCGCCGCCGCCCGCCCGCTTGCCTTCCCGCCCGCCCGCGGGGCAGGAACGGGCCACGATGGAGACCCCCGGAGCCGAGGCCACCCAGGCCGTCCTGACCATCGACCTCGCCGCCGTCGTCGCCAACTGGCGCGCCCTGCGCGCGCGCCATCCCGCCGGCGCCGTCGCCGCCGTGGTGAAGGCCGACGCCTACGGCCTCGGCGCCGCCCCGGTCGCCCGCGCGCTGCGCGAGGCCGGCTGCGACACCTTCTTCGTCGCCCACCTCGCCGAGGGCCTGGCGCTGCGCGAGGCCCTCGGCCCCGGCCCCGCCATCGCCGTCCTCAACGGCTTCCCCCCCTGCGCCGAGGCCGACCGCGCCGCCCTGCTGCCGGTCCTCAACACCCTCGGCGACATCGAATCCCACGCCGCGCACGCCCGCCGCCGCGGCGCGCCGGTCCCCGCCATCCTCCACCTCGACACCGGCATGGCCCGGCTCGGCCTCGACGCCCGCGAGCTCGACGCGCTGGCCGCCGACCACGCCCGGCTCGCCGGCCTCGCGCTGCGCTGCGTCATGTCCCACCTCGCCTGCGCCGACGAGCCGGAGCACCCCCTCAACCGCCTGCAGGCCGAGCGCTTCGCCGCCGCCTGCGCCCGCCTGCCGCCCGGCCTCCCGCGCAGCCTGCCCAATTCCTCCGGCCTCTTCCTCGGCGCCGGATTCGCCTCCGACCTCGCGCGCCCCGGCTGCGCGCTCTACGGCATCAACCCCACCCCGGGCCGGCCGAACCCGATGCGCCAGGTCGTCCGCCTCGAGGCCCCGGTCCTCCAGGTCCGCGAGATTCCCGCCGGCGCCACCATCGGCTACGGCGCCTCGGCGCGGGCGGAGCGGCCGATGCGGGTCGCCACGGTTGCGGCGGGCTACGCCGACGGCTATCTGAGGTCGCTCTCCAACCGCGGCGTCGTCGGGTCCTTCGCGGGGCGGCCGGTGCCGCTGCTGGGCCGGGTGTCCATGGACCTGACCACCTTCGACGTCACCGACCTGCCGGAGATCCGCGCCGGCGACCGCATCGCGCTGATCGGCGACGCGCCCGGGACCACTCCGGACGACCTCGCCGCGCGCGCCGGCACGATCGGCTACGAGATCCTGACCTCGCTCGGCCCGCGCTACCGGCGGGTCCACCGGAACGGCTGAGCGCCTTGGACCTCCTCCTCGACGCGGTGGCCGCGATCGGCCGCGCCGGCCTCCGGGTCTGCCGGATGGCCGGGGCGGTGGCGCTGTTCGCGCTGGAGGCGCTCTCCCACCTCGTCCGCCCGCCCTTCTACGGCCGCCTGTTCGCCCGCGCCCTGCTCGAGATCGCCTATTTCAGCCTGCCGGTCGTCGCGCTCACCGCGCTGTTCACCGGCATGGTCCTCGCGCTGCAGTCCTACACCGGCTTCGCCCGCTTCAACGCCGAGGGCGCGGTGGCCAACGTCGTCGTCCTCTCCATCACGCGCGAGCTCGGCCCGGTGCTCGCCGGGCTGATGGTCTCCGGACGCATCGGCGCGGCCTTCGCGGCCGAGATCGGCACCATGCGCGTCACCGACCAGATTGACGCGCTGGTGACGCTCTCCACCAACCCGATGAAGTACCTCGTCACGCCGCGGCTGCTCGCCGGCACCATCGCCCTGCCGCTGCTGGTGATCGTGGCGGACATCCTGGGCGTGATGGGGGGCTGGCTGATCGGCACCCTCCGGCTCGACTTCACCTCCGCCACCTACCTGCGCTCCACCTTCGACTTCCTCCAGGCCGGCGACGTGATCCACGGCCTGGTGAAGGCCGCCGTGTTCGGCTTCATCCTCACGCTGATGGGCTGCTGGTTCGGCTACACGAGCCGGGGCGGCGCGCAGGGCGTGGGCGGCGCCACCACCTCCGCCGTGGTGTCGAGCTCGATCCTGATCCTCGCGCTCGACTACGTGCTGACCGACCTGCTCTTCGCGCGATGAGGGACGACGGCGGCGCCGCGACCCCCAAGATCCGCCTGCGCGGCCTGCGCAAGGCGTTCAACGGCAAGGTCGTGCTCGACGGCATCGACCTCGACGTGCGCGCGCGGCGCTCGATGGTGATCCTCGGCGGCTCCGGCTCCGGCAAGTCGGTCATGCTGAAGTGCGTCATCGGCCTGATCGAGCCGGACGAGGGCGTGATCGAGATCGACGGGCGCAACGTGCTGGCGATGTCGCGGCGCGAGCGCGAGGCGGTGAACGACCGCATCGGCATGCTGTTCCAGAACGGCGCCCTGTTCGACTCGCTCCCGGTCTGGGAGAACGTCTGCTTCAAGCTGCTCGCCCAGGGGCGGATCGACCGCCGCGCCGCCCGCGACAAGGCGGCCGAGATCCTGGCCCAGGTCGGCCTCGCCCCCTCGGTCGGCGACCTCTATCCGGCGGAGCTGTCGGGCGGGATGCAGAAGCGCGTCGCGCTCGCCCGCGCCATCGCCGCCCAGCCCGACATCATCTTCTTCGACGAGCCGACCACCGGCCTCGACCCGATCATGGGCGCGGTGATAGACGGGCTGATCGTGGACGTGGTGCGCCGCCTCGGCGCCACCGCGGTCAGCATCACCCATGACATGGCGAGCGCCCGGCGCATCGGCGACGACGCGGCGATGATCCACAGGGGCCGCATCGTCTGGACCGGCCCGGCGGCGAGCCTCGGCCAGACCGGCAACCCGATCGTGGACCAGTTCGCGCGGGGCGAGCGCGAGGGGCCGATCCAGATGGAGCTCAGGCGGTAGGACCCGCGCCGGTCGCCCCCGCCGCCGCTTGACCCGCCCGCGCCGCCCGGCGCAGGCTCCCCGGGATCGCCCCGGCCAACGCCGGCATCCGTCCGCCCGGCGACCGCCGAGGGCTTCCGCGAGGACGTCCGCCGATGGCCCTGACCTTCACCCCGCTCCATCCCCTCTTCGTCGCCGAGGTCTCCGGCATCGACCTGCGCGAGCCCGTCACGCCCGAGCTGGCGCAGGAGATCCACCGCGGCATGGACCGCTACGCGGTCCTCGTCTTCCGCGGCCAGGACATCGACGACGACCAGCAGATGGCCTTCGGCCGCGCCCTCGGCCCGCTCGAGCCGACGCGCGCCACCGTGGACGCCCACAAGCACCGCCTCAAGCACCAGGAGATGAACGACATCTCCAACCTCGACGAGGAGGGCAACATCCTCGCCGCGGACGACCGGCGGCGCATGTTCAGCCTCGGCAACCGCCTCTGGCACAGCGATTCCAGCTTCAAGGCGACACCCGCACTCTACTCCCTGCTGCACGGCCGCGTCGTCCCGCCCGAGGGCGGCGAGACCGAGTTCGCCGACATGCGCGCCGCCTGGGACGCGCTGCCGGAGAAGACGAAGGCCAAGGTCAGGGACCTGGTCTGCGACCACTCGCTGCTGTTCTCGCGCGGACAGCTCGGCTTCACCGAATTCACCGAGGAGGAGCGGCAGAAATTCGCGCCCGTGCCGCAGCGCCTGGTGCGCCGCCATCCGGGCTCGGGCCGCCTCTCGCTCTACCTCTCCTCGCACATCGGCCGCATCCACGGCTGGCCGGTGCCGGAGGCGATGGCGCTGATCCGCGACCTGATGGAGCACGCGACCCGGCGCGAGTTCGTCTACCGCCACCACTGGCGGCAGCACGACCTCGTCATGTGGGACAACCGCTGCACCATGCACCGCGCGCGCCCCTTCGAGGACAGGCGGTACCCCCGCGACATGCGCCGCGTGACGCTGCAGGACATCGCGCCCACCTTGCAGCAGGCGGCCTGACCGGCCGCCGGCCCCCGCCATGTCCGGCCGCACCGCCACCGTCGCCGCGCCAGCCGGCCGCCGCACGCGCGCGCCGATCACCGCGGCGCGGCTGCGGGCGCCGGGCGAGCTGCTCGCGCTGTGGCTGCCGCTCCTGCTCCTCCTCCCGGTCCTCGCCCTGCCGCAGGCGCTGGTGGTGGGGCTGGTCGGCGTGGCGGTCTCGGCCCTCATGGTGATGGTGCAGCAGAAGCGGCTCCTCGGCGCCGGGGTGCGCGTCGGCGGGACCCAGTTCTCCCGCTACGGCGCGCTCGCCATGGCCGCCGCGCTGCGGCTCGACATGCGGCCGCCGGAGGTGTTCGTCACCCAGAGCCCGGCGATGAACGCCTTCGCCCTCGGCCTTGGCCCGCGCGGCACGGTCGTGCTCCACACCGGCCTGCTCGAGGCGCTCGACGACCGTGAGGCGCTGTTCGTGCTCGGCCACGAGTTCGGCCACCTGAAGTGCGGCCACGCCAGGCTGCTGCTGCTCCGCGGCCTGCCGAGCATGCGGACCGGCCCCTTCGCCGCCGTGCAGGTCCTCGCCCACCTGCTGCTGCTGCGCTGGCAGCGTCGCGCCGAGTTTACCGCCGACCGCGCCGGCCTCGTCGCCTGCCGCGACATCCGCGCCGCGGTGGGGACGATGCTGAAGCTCGCGGTCGGTCCGCAGCTCGCCGGCCAGGTGGACCTGGAGGCGCTGCTCGCACAGCACGGGCGCCTCCGGCGCGACCGCCTGGCGCGGCTGTCGGCCGCGCTCGCCACCCACCCGCACCTGCTCGACCGCATCGCCGCGCTGATCGCGTTCCACGGCAGCGCGGAGTGGCGCGCCATCGAGGCCGGCGCCTGAGCGGCCCGCCGCGCGCCGCGGCCCCGCCCGCCCCTTCCGGCGCGCCCGGCACCGGGCTACACCGGCCGATGTCCGCGTTTCGTTCTCGCCGAGTCGGCTGATGGCCAAGGACCGCACCCGCTTCGTCTGCCAGGCCTGCGGCGCCCCCCACCCCAGGTGGCAGGGCCGCTGCGACGCCTGCGGCGAGTGGAACACCCTGGCGGAGGAGGCGCCGGAATCGCGCCCCCCCGCCGGCCCCGCGGCGAGGGCCGGCGCCGGCCGGCGCCTCGAATTCGTCGGCCTCAAGGGCCGCTCCGCCCCGCCCGCCCGCATCGCCACCGGCCTCGCCGAGCTCGACCGCGTCCTCGGCGGCGGCTTCGTGCCCGGCTCCGTCGTCCTCGTCGGCGGCGATCCGGGCATCGGCAAGTCCACCATCCTCCTCCAGGCCGCCGCGCGCGTCGCCGCCGGCCGGCGCGCCCTCTACGTCTCCGGCGAGGAGGCGGTGGAGCAGGTGCGGCTGCGCGCGCTCCGCCTCGGCCTCGCCGACAGCCTGCTCGGCCTCGCCTGCGCCACCGCGCTGCGCGACATCGCCGCGAGCCTCGACCAGGAGCGCGACGCCGCCCTCGTCGTCATGGACTCGATCCAGACGGTCTGGCTCGACAGCCTCGATTCCGCCCCCGGCACCGTCTCCCAGGTGCGCGCCTGCGCCGCGGAGCTGATCCGCCTCGCCAAGGCGCGCGGCTTCGCCCTGGTCCTGGTCGGCCACGTCACCAAGGAGGGCACGCTGGCCGGCCCGCGCGTGCTCGAGCACATGGTGGACGCCACGCTTTACTTCGAAGGCGACCGCGGCCACCAGTTCCGCATCCTGCGCGCGGTGAAGAACCGCTTCGGCGCCACCGACGAGATCGGCGTCTTCGAGATGACCGAGCGCGGCCTGGTCGAGGTCCCCAACCCCTCCGCCCTCTTCCTCGCCGAGCGCCGCGGCAACGTCTCGGGCAGCGCCGTCTTCGCCGGCCTCGAGGGCACGCGCCCCGTGCTCGTCGAGGTCCAGGCGCTGCTCTCCCCCTCCGCCGGCGGCGCGCCGCGCCGCTCCGTCGTCGGCTGGGATTCCGGCCGCCTCGCGATGCTGCTCGCGGTGCTGGAGGCGCGCTGCGGCCTCTCGCTCAGCCAGAACGACGTCTACCTCAACATCGCCGGCGGCCTGCGCATCGCCGAGCCGGCGGCCGACCTCGCGGTGGCCGCCGCGCTCGTCTCCGCCGCCACCGACCGCCCGACCGATCCCGGCATGGTCTATTTCGGCGAGGTCGGCCTGTCCGGCGAGGTCCGCCAGGTCGCGCAGGCCGAGGCGCGGCTGCGCGAGGCGCAGAAGCTCGGCTTCTCCGCCGCCACCCTGCCGCGCCGGCTCGCGCGCGGCGGCCGGATGCCGCCGGCGGCGCCGGACGCGCTCCGCCTGATCGAGATCGGCCACATCGCCGACCTCGTCGCCCCCTTCGCCGCCGCCGCGCAGCGGCGGCGCAGCGCGCGCGAGCGCGACGCGGCGGCCCCCGCCCGGGCTTGATCCGCCGCCACGGCCCCGCCACAAGCGGCGGCCGGCCCACCCCGCGCATCGCCGCGACACAGCCGCGAAGGAGATGCCCATGCCCACGACGCGCCGCGCCACCCTGAAGGCCCTCGCGGCCGCGCCCGCCGCCCTCGCCGCCCCCGCGCGCGCCTCCGCCTGGCGGCCCGACCGGCCGGTGCGGCTGATCGTCCCCTTCGCGCCGGGCGGCAACACCGACCTCGTTGCCCGCGTCATCGGCCCGCACATGGGCGAGCGGCTCGGCCAGCCCGTGGTGGTCGAGAACCGCGCCGGCGCCGCCGGCAGCGTCGCCGCGGCGGCCGTCGCGCGCGCGCGCCCGGACGGGCTGACGCTGATGATCGGCTCGAACGGCCCGATGGCGATCAACCCCATCACCCGCGCCGACCTCGGCTACGACCCGCTGCGCGACTTCGCCCCGCTCGGGCTGATCGTGCGTACGCCGCTCGCCCTCGTTTTGCATCGCGACCAGCCGGCGCGCGACGTCGCCGGGCTCGTCGCCCACGCCAGGGCCAATCCGGGCCGGGTCGTCTTCGGCTCCCCCGGCGTCGCCAGCACCGGGCACCTGACGCTCGAGATGTTCAACGCCGCGACCGGCGCGGACATCACCCACGCCCCCTACCAGAGCGGCGGCGCGCTGACGCCCGACCTCGTCGCCGGCACCGTCGCCGGCGCCTTCGTCGAGGTCGCCACCGTCCTGCCGCTGCACCGCGACGGCGCGGTGCGGATCCTCGCCCTCACCTCCGGCGGCCGGCTCTCCGTCGCGCCGGAGCTGCCGACCGTGGAGGAGTCCGGCGTCCCCGGCTTCCGCGCCGCCTCCTTCGTCGGCGTCGTCGCCCCGGCCGGCGTCCCGCAGGAGGCGATGGCCGCGCTCCACGATGCGCTGAAGGCCGCCGTAGCCCATCCGGAGGTGCGGCGCCGGCTGGAGGAGACCGGCAGCCAGGTGGCGAGCGAGGAGGAGGCAAGCCCCGCCGGCTTCGCCGCGATCCTGCGCCGCGAGACGGAATGGACGCGCGAGGCGGCGCGTCGCGCCGGCCTGCTGCGGAGCTGAGCGGCCAGGCGCCGGAGCCGGCGGCCGGCGCGGGCGCGCCGAGCCTCGGCCCGCGCGTCACAATCGCGCCGCCGCGGCGCCACGCGCCGCGAGCGGCTGGTGACGCCGCCCCTGCGCCCCGCTATACCGCCTGCGCGATGAACTGGGTGGACGGCGTAGTCCTGGCGATCCTCGCCGTCTCGGCGATCCTCGCCTTCTTCCGCGGCCTGGTGCGGGAGGTGCTCGGCATCGGCGCCTGGGTCGCCGCCGCCGTCGCCGCCTTCCTCGCCTGGCCCGAGGTCCGCCCCTGGGTCGGCGAGCACGTCGAGCCCGACTGGCTCGCCAACGCGGTCGCCGCCGGCGGCGTCTTCCTCGTCGTCCTGCTGGTGCTCAAGGTCGTCGTCGCCTGGATCGCCGCGCGCGTGGAACGCTCCGCCCTCGGCGGGGTTGACCGTGCGTTGGGGCTGGTATTCGGCCTTGCGCGGGGTGCGTTCGTGGTGGTGCTCGCCTATATCCTGGCCGAGCGCTTCTTCCCCATGGACCGCTGGCCGGCGGACGTGCGGGAGGCCCGCGCCCTGCCCCTGGTGTCCGACGGGGCGCGATGGCTGGTCGCGCAGCTTCCGCCGGAGATCCGGCCGGGGATCGAGGGGCCGCCCGAGCGCCCGGTCCCCGGCCTGGACGACCTGTTGCGCCCGCCGGCGCGCGACCGGACGTGAGGATCCCTCCGCGCATGACGACCCGCTGCCGCCCCCTGCCGCCAACGGACGACGACAAGCCGCACGAGGAGTGCGGCGTCTTCGGCGTCTGGGACGCCGCCGACGCCGCGGCGCTGACCGCGCTCGGCCTGCACGCGCTGCAGCACCGCGGGCAGGAGGCGACCGGCATCGTCAGCCTCGAGGGCGGCGGGCAGGAGGTGCGCAACGCCCGCTTCCACGCCCACAAGGGCCTCGGCCTGGTCGGCGACAATTTCAGCGACCCCAAGGTGATGGCGGGCCTGCCCGGCCGCGCCGCCGTCGGCCACAACCGCTACGCGACGACGGGTGAGACGGCGCTGCGCAACGTCCAGCCGCTCTATGCCGATTTCGAGTTCGGCGGCCTCGCCGTCGCGCACAACGGCAACCTCACCAACGCGCACGGCCTCAAGCGCATGCTGGTCCGGCGCGGCTGCCTGTTCCAGAGCACCACCGACTCGGAGGTGTTCATCCACCTCATCGCCATCAGCCTCTACTCGACCGTCGTGGACCGGCTGATCGACGCGCTGAAGCAGGTGCAGGGCGCCTACTCGCTCGTCGCGCTGCACAACCACGCGCTGATCGGCGCGCGCGACCCGCTCGGCGTGCGGCCGCTCGTGCTCGGGCGCCTGCCGGCCAGGGAGGGCGAGGCCCAGGCCGCCGGCAGCGGCTGGGTGCTGGCGAGCGAGACCTGCGCCCTCGACATCGTCGGCGCCGGGTTCGTGCGCGACGTCGAGCCCGGCGAGATCGTCGTCGTGGACGACGCGGGCGTGCGCTCGATCAAGCCCTTCGGCCGCAGCCCCGGCCGGTTCTGCATCTTCGAGTACATCTACTTCGCCCGCCCCGACTCCGTCGTCGAGGGCACGCCGGTCTACGAGACCCGCAAGCGCATCGGCGCCGAGCTCGCGCGCGAGAGCGGCGTCCCGGCCGACGTGGTGGTGCCCGTCCCCGACTCGGGCGTCCCGGCGGCGATGGGCTACGCGCAGGAGGCGGGCCTGCCCTACGAGCTCGGCATCATCCGCAACCACTACGTCGGCCGCACCTTCATCGAGCCCACCGACCAGATCCGCCACCTCGGCGTCAAGCTCAAGCACAGCGCGAACCGCGCGGTGCTCGCGGGCAGGCGGGTGGTCCTGGTGGACGATTCGATCGTGCGCGGCACCACCTCGAAGAAGATCGTCGAGATGGTGCGCCAGGCCGGCGCGACCGAGGTGCACATGCGCATCTCCTCCCCGCCGACCACCCATTCCTGCTTCTACGGCATAGACACGCCGGAGCGGTCCAAGCTGCTCGCCGCCACGCACGACGTCGAGGAGATGGCGCGCATCATCGGCGTGGACAGCCTCGCCTTCATCTCGCACGACGGGCTCTACCGCGCGCTCGGCAGGCCGGGGCGCGACCCGGCGCGGCCCGCCTTCTGCGACGCCTGCTTCACCGGCGACTACCCGATCCCCCTCACCGACCAGCAGGACAACAGCGAGCGCCAGCTCTCGCTGCTGCACGCGACGCAGTGAGCGGCGCGCGCCCCCTCGAGGGCCGGGTCGCCCTCGTCACCGGCGCGAGCCGCGGCATCGGCGCCGCGGCCGCGGTGGAGCTCGCCCGCCTCGGCGCCCGATGCGTCCTCCTCGCCCGCACCCAGGGCGGCCTCGAGGAGACCGACGACGCCATCCAGGCCGCCGGCGGGGGGCCGGCGACGCTGCTGCCGCTCGACCTCGCGCGGGAGGCGGAGAAGATCGACGCCATCGGCCCGAGCGTCGTCGCGCGCTTCGGCCGGCTCGACATCCTCGTCCACGCCGCGGCGGTGCTGAACAAGCTGACGCCCGTCGCGCACATCGAGCCGCGCGACTGGGCCGAGACCGTCGCCGTCAACATGAGCGCCGCCTGGCGCCTGATCCGCACCTGCGACCCGCCGCTCCGCGCCTCCGACGCCGGCCGCGCCGTGTTCGTCACCACCGGCCGCGTGCGCGCGCCGCGGGCCTACTGGGGCCTCTACGGCGCGACGAAGGCCGGCGCCGAGCACCTCGTCCTGACCTGGGCGCAGGAGGTCGCGAAGACCCCGCTGCGCGTGAACCTGTTCGACCCCGGCCCGGTGGCGACGCGGCTGCGCGCCCAGGCCTTCCCCGGCGAGGACCCCTCGACCCTGCCGCGGCCGGCCGAGGTCGCGCCCGCCCTCGCCGCGCTCTGCCTGGCGGGCGAGTCGCGCCAGGGGGAGGTCGTGCGCTTCGCCACGGCCTGACCGGCGCGCGCCCGTTCCGCGCCGGGGCGCGGCCCGCCGCGCCTTGCCACCCGCACCCCCCTCGCGCTAGTTGCGCTCGGTTCAGGGATGGACGCGCATGCGACTGGCAGTCCTCAAGGAGCGCCGCGCCGCGGAGACGCGCGTGGCCGCCACGCCGGAGACGGTGAAGAAGCTGCTCGGCCTCGGCCTCGGCGCGGTCGCGGTCGAGACCGGGGCGGGCCTCGCCTCCGGCATCCCCGACGCCGCCTATCGCGAGGCCGGCGCCGAGATTGCGCCCGACGCCGCGGCGGCGCTCGCCGGCGCCGGCATCGTGCTCAAGGTCCGCGCTCCGCTCGCCGCGGGCGAGGGCGGGCCGGACGAGCTCGCGCTGATCCCGCGCGGCGCGCTCCTGATCGGCATCCTCGGCGCCGACGAGGCCGCCGCCCGCGCCTACGCCGAGCGCGGCGTGGACGCCGCGGCGATGGAGCTGCTGCCGCGCATCACCCGCGCCCAGTCCATGGACGTGCTCTCCTCGCAGGCCAACCTCGCCGGCTACCGCGCCGTGGTCGAGGCGGCGGCGGCCTACGACAAGGCCTTCCCGATGCTGATGACGGCGGCGGGGACCATCCCCGCCGCCAACGTCTTCGTCATGGGCGCGGGGGTCGCCGGCCTGCAGGCGATCGCCACGGCGCGCCGGCTCGGCGGGCGCGTCACCGCCACCGACGTCCGCCCGGCGGCGAAGGAGGAGATCAAGTCCCTCGGCGCCGCCTTCGTCGGCCACGAGGACGAGGAGAGCCGCGCCGCCCAGACCGCCGGCGGCTACGCCCGGCCGATGAGCGCCGAGTTCCTGCGCAAGCAGGCCGAGGTCGTCGCCGGCCACATCGCCAAGCAGGACATCGTGATCACCACCGCCCTGGTGCAGGGCCGGACGGCGCCGAAGCTCGTCTCCGCCGAGATGGTCGCCGCGATGAGGCCGGGCAGCGTGATCGTGGACATCGCCGCGGACGCCGGCGGCAACGTCGCGCTGACGAGGCCGGGCGAGATGGTCGTCACCGACAACGGCGTGAAGATCCTCGGCTACACCAACTGGCCCGGGCGCATCCCGGCGGCCGCCTCCGCCCTCTACGCCCGCAACCTCCTCACCTTCCTCGCCACCTTCTGGGACAAGGAGGCGAAGGCGCCCAGGCTCCCGGAGGACGACGAGATCGTCCGCGGCGTGCTGCTCGCGCGCGGCGGCCAGGTGGTGCATCCGCAGTTCGCGCCGGCCAAGGCGGCGTGAGGGGGGACCCAGCCGAATGAACCCGACCGAGCTTGCCAACCAGGCGGCCGCGACCGCCCAGCGCGCGCTCGAGCTCGCCGAGCAGGCGCGCCGCGCCGCGGAGGCCGCGGCCGCCACGGCCGCCCCCGCCGCCGCGGCGGTCGAGCCCTTCCTCTACCTGCTGACGATCTTCCTGCTCGCCTGCTTCGTCGGCTACTACGTGGTGTGGAACGTCACCCCGGCGCTGCACTCGCCGCTGATGTCGGTGACCAACGCGATCTCCTCGGTGATCGTCGTCGGCGCCATCCTCGCCACCGGCCTGGGCGCGAGCTGGGTCGCGGTGGTGTTCGGCTTCCTCGCCGCGCTCCTCGCCTCCGTGAACATCTTCGGCGGGTTCATCGTCACGCGGCGCATGCTCGCCATGTTCAAGCGGAAGGGCTGAGGCCAGGACGATGAGCGTCACCGTCTCCACCCTGGCCTACCTCGTCGCCTCGGTCCTGTTCATCCTCGCGCTCCGTGGCCTCTCCCATCCGGAGACCAGCCGCCAGGGCAACGTCTACGGCATGGTCGGCATGGCGATCGCGATCGTCGCGACGCTGTTCCGGCCGGGCATGGCGGGCGGCGGTATCGCGCTGATCCTGCTCGCCCTCGCCATCGGCGGCGCGGTCGGCGCCTACATCGCGACGCGCATCCAGATGACGGCCCTGCCGCAGCTTGTCGCCGCGTTCCACTCCCTGGTCGGCATGGCCGCGGTGTTCGTCGCCGCCGCCGCCCTCTACGCGCCGGAGAGCTTCGGCATCGGCACGCGCGGCCACATCAAGACCACCTCGCTGGTCGAGATGTCGCTCGGCCTCGCCATCGGCGCCATCACCTTCTCGGGCTCGGTGATCGCCTTCCTCAAGCTGGACGGGCGGATGTCGGGCGCGCCGATCCTCTTCCCGAACCAGCACTGGCTCAACCTCGGCCTCGGCGTCCTGCTGGTCGTGCTGATCGCCGCCTTCGTCTCCGGCGGCAGCGAGGTGCTGTTCTGGCTGATCGCGATCCTCGCCTTCGCCCTCGGCTTCCTGCTGATCATCCCGATCGGCGGGGCGGACATGCCGGTCATCGTCTCGATGCTGAACAGCTACTCCGGCTGGGCGGCGGCGGGCATCGGCTTCACCGTCGGCAACCTGCTGCTGATCATCACCGGCGCGCTGGTCGGCGCCTCGGGCGCCATCCTCTCCTACATCATGTGCAAGGGGATGAACCGCTCGATCATCAACGTCCTGCTCGGCGGCTTCGGCACCGAGGGCGGCGCCCCGGCCGCGGGCGGCGCCGACCGCGGCGCGGTCAAGGTCGGCAGTCCGGAGGACGCTGCCTTCATCATGAAGAACGCGTCCAAGGTCATCATCGTCCCCGGCTACGGCATGGCGGTCGCGCAGGCCCAGCAGGTGGTGCGCGAGATGGCCGACCTCCTCAAGAAGGAGGGGGTCGAGGTGAAGTACGCGATCCACCCCGTCGCCGGCCGCATGCCGGGCCACATGAACGTCCTGCTCGCCGAGGCCAACGTTCCCTACGACGAGGTGTTCGAGCTCGAGGAGATCAACCCCGAATTCGCCGAGGCCGACGTCGCCTACGTGATCGGCGCCAACGACGTCACCAACCCCGCCGCCAAGACCGATCCCTCGAGCCCGATCTACGGCATGCCGATCCTCGACGTCGAGAAGGCGAAGACGGTGTTCTTCGTCAAGCGCAGCATGGCGAGCGGCTACGCCGGCGTGGACAACGAGCTGTTCTACCGCCCGAACACCATGATGCTGTTCGGCGACGCCAAGAAGGTGACGCAGGAACTGGTCCAGGCGCTGCAGCGCTGAGGCCCGGCGCCCGGCCCGCCGGGCCCCGGCGCCGGGACACGGACGGCCCCGTCGCCGAATGGCGATTGGCGGGCGGCGACGGCCGGGTATAGGCTTGCGCCCGCAAGGGCACGGAAAGCCCTGCGGGAGGGGTCCATGGACGGTTCCACGCCCGGCGCGCGGCGCCCGGACATCAGGCTCAGCATCGCGAAGAAGGCGACCGCGCCGCTGGTGCCCGGGCGCCGGAAGTTCTTCCGCTACCGCGACCTCGGCGTCTCCGACGCCACCGGCGGGCGGATGCGCGCCCAGGTGATGGAGGCGATCTCCGGCATGACCGAGCCGACCGGCTGGCACACGCACCAGTGCGAGGCGCAGTTCGTCTACGTGCTGAAAGGCTGGGTCGAGCTCGAGTTCGAGGACGGCACCCGCGACCGCTTCGAGCCGGGCGACGCCATCCTCATTCCCGGCGGGATGAAGCACAACGAGATCGCCACCTCCGACGACGTGGAGATCCTCGAGCTCTCGATCCCCGGGCCGATGGGCACCACCCCCTGCGACCCGCCGCCCGGCATGCGGGCCTGACCGCGGGCCGCGCCCATCCACGGGGGAATGCCGCGCGCGGGCCTCGTGCCGGCCCTGGACGTCGCTGCCGGCCCTGACCAGCGCCGCGCCCGGGGCCGCAGAGGCATCGCGACATGAGGCATCGCGACATCCGGCGCCGGCGGGCATCAGCCCCGCTCCGCGTGATACGCCGGCCGCAGCCGGTCGGCGTGCTTGCGGCTCAGCGTCTTCACCGCCGCCGAGTTCCCGTGCGCGTGGAACACGCTGGCCGGATCGCCGTCGTGGCGCGCGTCGTCGAGCCCGGCCGTGTGGATCATCCCGTGCAGCAGCGCCGAGCCCGAGACGACGAAGTTGCGCGCGTTGATCAGCACGTAGGGCAGCCACTTCACGCCGCTGCGTCCTCGTGCTCCGGCTTGACCGTGACGCCGTTGGTGCCGTCGCCCGGGGGGAAGTTGCAGACGATGACCGGCAGGCCCTTCCCGTTCGGCCAGAGCTCGTGGCACTTCTGGCGCATGCTGCCAGGATCGCCGGCCTTGCAGAAGCGGTCCCCGCTGTAGGGGATCGTGTCCGGCACGATCGGCCCGCCGCCGTAGCGGTGGCCGATCTCCATGCCGTAGGGCGCGAGCATCTCGTTGGCCCGGCGGCCGTAATGCCCGACCACGTTCTTCCACTCGGCGTCCCGGGTCACGAAGCAGGCGATGCGCAGGATCGTCTTGGCCATGGTGTCCTCCTGCGCCGACCCTGCCCGACGCCCGTGTCGCCGCGATTTCCGACCGCTTCGCGGAGGCGACGGCGGTTTTCGCCGCCGGCCATCCCGTTTCGCCGCGGTTGCGCGGCTGTTGCGCGGCCCGCCGGCGCGGCGCGATCATGCGACCGACCCAGCGGAGCGCCTGGCCGCCATGCGGACGCCCCTCGTCGCTTCGATGCCCGCCGCCGCGGCTGCCCGCGCCGCGAGGACGGGCCCGGCGTCCTCGCCCGGGCCGGCGCCCGCCGCCCGTCCCTCCGGCCGCCCGATCACTGTCCCCCGCGAGCGGGTCGGGCGGGGAATGCCGCGCTGACCCCCGCCATGGGCGCGCCCGCGGGGTCCGGCTCGGCCTCAGGGCCCACGCCGCCGGAGCGGTTCTGGAGCCTGCCGCCCCGGGATCTGTTCGCCCGCCTCGCCACCTCCCCCGCCGGACTGGGCGCCGAGGAGGCGGCGCGGCGCCTCGCCCGGCACGGCCGCAACGCGGTGGCCGAGAGCCAGCGGCGCCACCTGGCCGCCAGGGTCCTGCGCCGACTTGCCGAGCCGCTCGTCGCGATCCTGCTGGTCGCTGCCGCCCTCTCCGGCCTGACCGGCGACTGGCCCGGCTTCGCCATCATCGCCGCCGTCGTTGCCGTCTCCGTCGCGCTCGACGTGGCGCAGGAGCACCGCGCCGAGGCCGCCGCCGCGGCGCTGCGGGAGAGCGTCGCGGTGCGCGCCACGGTGCGGCGCGACGGCCAGCCGATCGCCCTCCCGGTCGAGGAGATCGTCCCCGGGGACGTCGTCGAGCTCGCCGCCGGCAGCCTGGTCCCGGCCGACGGCATCGTGCTGGAGAGCCGCGGCGCCCAGGCCGACGAGGCGCTGCTCACCGGCGAGCCCTATCCCGTGCCCAAGCGCCCCGGGCCGTCCGGCGCCGCCGGCCCCGCCGACGCCTATGACGCGCTGTTCGCCGGCACCGCGATCGTCGCCGGCGCGGCGACCATGCTGGTCGTCGCCACCGGGCGCGCGACGCGGCTCGGCGACGTCGCCGCCGCGCTCGCCGCCCGCCGCCCGCCGACCGCCTTCGAGCGGGGGCTGCGCGCGCTCGGCCTGCTGCTCCTGCGGCTGACGATCTTCCTCGTGCTGTTCGTGCTGCTCGCCCACCTCGCCTTCGATCGCCCGGCGCTGGAGAGCTTCCTGTTCGCGGTCGCGCTCGCGGTCGGGCTGACGCCCGAGCTGCTGCCGATGGTCGCCACCGTCACGCTCTCGCGCGGCGCGCTGCGCATGGCGGCGCGCCGGGTGGTGGTGAAGCGGCTCGCGGCGATCCACGACCTCGGCGCGATGGACGTGCTATGCACCGACAAGACCGGCACGCTGACCGAGGCCCGCATCGTGCTCCGCGACTGCACCGGGCCGGACGGCGCCAGCCCTTCGCCGCGGGTGCTCTCGCTCGCCGCGCTGAACGCGGGGCTCGCGGGCGGCATCCGCACGCCGCTCGACGCGGCGATCCTCGCCGCCGCGCCGCCGGAGGCGACCGCGGGCTGGACGCTGCTGGCCGAGGCCCCGTTCGGCGCCGAGCGGCGGCGCTCCTCCGTCCTCGCCGCGCATGCGGGCCGCCCCCGCCTGCTGGTGGTGAAGGGCGCGCCGGAGACGGTGCTCGCCGCCTGCACCGCGGTGGAGAGCCCGGCCGGCGGCGCGCCCCGGCCGCTGGACGAGGCGACGCGCGCCGCCCTGCTCGCCCGCGCCGAGGCGCGCGGCGCGGAGGGGCTGCGCCTGCTCGGCATCGCCTGGCGCGAGCCGGCGGAGGCCGAGATCGCCGCCGACTTCGGACCGGAGAACGAGCGCGACCTGGTCCTCGCCGGCTTCTGCGCCTTCCTCGACCCGCCGAAGCCCTCCGCCGCGGGCGCCGTCGCGCGCCTCGCCGCGGCGGGCGTGCGGGTGAAGATCGTCTCCGGCGACGCCGCCCCCGTCGTGCGGCACCTCGTGGAGAGCCTCGGCCTCCCGGCGCGCGGCCTGATGACCGGCGAGGAGATCGCGCGCCTCGACGCCCGGGCGCTCGCCGCGCGCGCCGAGGCGTGCGACCTGTTCGCGCGCGTCTCGCCGGACCAGAAGCGGCGCGTGATCCTGGCGCTCAAGGCGCGCGGCCACACCGTCGGCTACATCGGCGACGGCATCAACGACGCGCCGGCGATCGGCGCCGCGGACGCCGGCATCTCGGTCGAGGGCGCCACCGACGTGGCGCGCGGCGCCGCCGACCTGATCCTGCTCGCGCCCGACCTCGGCGTGCTGGCCGACGGGGTGGAGGAGGGCCGGCGCACCCATGCGAACGTGATGAAGTACGTGCGCATGGGCACCTCCTCGAATTTCGGCAACATGCTCTCGATGGCGGCGGCCTCGCTCGCCATCCCCTTCCTGCCGCTGACGCCGGCGCAGATCCTGCTCAACAACCTGCTCTACGACATCTCGGAGATCGGCATCCCGTTCGATGCGGTGGAGCGCGAGGACCTCGCCGCGCCGCATGCCTGGGACATGCACGCCGTGCTGCGCTTCACCCTGGTGATGGGCCCGCTCTCCTCCGTGTTCGACCTCGCGACCTTCGCCGTGCTGCTGTGGGGGTTCGGCGCCTCGCCGGGGGAGTTCCGCGCCGCCTGGTTTGTCGAGTCCATGGCGACGCAGATCCTGGTGATCTTCCTGATCCGCAGCGGTGGGCCGGTCTGGCGCGCCCGGCCGCCGCATCCGGTGCTGGCCGCGACCTCGCTCGGCGCCCTGGCGGTGGCACTGTTCCTCGCCCTCGGCCCGCCGGCGCAGGCGCTCGGCTTCGCGCCCCTGCCCGGCGCGGTGCTCGGCGCGATCGCCGCGCTGGTCGTGCTCTACCTGGCGGCGGCGGAGGCGATGAAGCGCGTCGCGGTGCCCGGCCTCCCGCCGGCCTAGTGGAGCGATTCCAGCAGACGTTTCCCGCGCTGGTGCTTGGCAAGGATGGTGTCGGCGGGCGCGGTCC
>NZ_BMKS01000019.1:0-2474 GCF_014644455.1 Caldovatus sediminis
CCCCTTCCACACCTCCGCCGAGAGGGCGCGCGCCATGCCCGCCTGGCTCTGCCGCCGCAACAGCCTCAGGCCGCACTCCGCGCTCGCCGGAAGGCCGCCCATCAGCCGACTGACCAGCGACAACCTCCTTGGCAGCGACAGCTAGATCACGGTGTCGGATAACAGTCGGAACGGAACCCCGTCACGACCATCCGGGCCCCGCTCCGGGCGAACGAGCCCGCCAGCTGCGGCCACGACCCCCGGACGCCATCCTCGATGCCGGCGCCGACGCCTGGAACCCCCTCGCCAGCCAGCCCACCCTCATCACCGCCATCGCCTCGCGATCATGGCACAGGTCCGCCGATCGCCCGGCGCCGCGCCGATGCCGGGCCGCGATGCGGCTCAGATGCGGTAGACCGGTCCGCGGCCCTGCAGCAGCGGCCGCTGCCCGCGCTCCCACGGCCCGTCGTCCGCGCCGGGCGTCAACGCCGGGCCGGGGGCGGCGGGGCCCTCCGCCGGGGGCGCGGCCGGCGCCGCTCCCGGATCCCCGGACGCGGCCGCGCCGTCCTGCAGCAGCGCGGTGACCAGGGCGGCGAAGCCGGCGGCTTCGCGCAGGCCGAGCGTTCCGGGGGTGGTGGTTAGGAAGACGCGGATGAAGCGCGCCTGCGCGACCCCGAGGCAGCGCAGCCCGTTCAGCCGCTGCCCGTCCGCCGCGGCCTCGGACAGCGCGGCGCAGCGCACCAGCGGCTGGCCGTGCAGCGCCACGAGGAACTGCTCCTCCGGCTGCTGCGTGCCGTGCCGTGGCGCCGCCGGATGGGCGAGGCCGAGCGTCTCGATGAACATGCGCCCGAACTCCTCCTCCGCGGCGGGCTGGCGCGGGTCGTCGCCGGCGATGCCCGACTCGTCGCGCGCGACCAGCACGACCGAGGCGAGCGCGCCGCCGGATTCCGGCGCGTAGCGGATGGCGAGGCCGGAGCCGAGACGCGGCAGGACGAAGCGCTCGGTGGCGTAGCGGCGCAGGCCGAGGAGCTCGGACGGCAGGCGTTCCGCCATGGCTGCGGTCGAGGCCATCGCGGCGTCGCCCGTATCGCGCCCCGCTTCTGGCGCTCCGGCGCAACCCCCCGCGGCGGGCAGGAGCATCAGGAGCAGTCGCAGCGCCGCCCGCGTCGGGGCCGCGAGGGTCGGGCCGGTTCGCCATCCGTGCCGGAGCAACGTGCCGCGCACCAATCGGTCTCCTCCGCATCGCGCCGCGCCGCAGCCTCGGCGCCGCGCGCCGCGGCGGCAAGTCGCGTCAGCGCGACCGCCCGGTGGCGTGACCCGCGCGGCGGCGCGAGCCGGAATGGTTCCCTGGCGGCGCCGCCGCCATCGCGAGAGGGCGCGGGTCGAGGCGCCGCAGCCGCGGCGGCTCAGGGGAGGGCGGTCCCCCGCCGCAGGGCGCGGAGATCCGCCGCCGTGTCCACGTCGCGCAGGCGGCGCAGCAGGGCGACGCGCCGCCCGGCGCAGTTGGCGAGCGTGTCGGACAGCGCGTGGGTGCCGGACCAGCGCACCGCGGCGAAGGGCCGCGGCGGGCGGCGCGCGCCGAAACCCACCAGCCAGTAGCCGCCGTCCTCCGCCGGCCCGAACACTGCGTCGGCGCCGCCGGCGAGCGCGCGGAACGCCGCCGCCACGTCGCCCGCGCCGAGGTCCGGGACGTCGCAGCCGACCAGCACCACGCGCGGGCGGTGCGGCCGCATCGCCCGCGCCATGCGCGCGCCGAGGTCGCCGTGGCCCTGCGGCACGCGCGGCGGCTCCCGCCCCGGCGCGAGCGGCCCCCAGCGCCGGGCCGCGTGGTCCGGGGTAAGCGCGACCAGGCAGCGCCAGCGCCGGTCGCGCCCGAGCCGGCGCAGCGTCGCGGCGAGGCTCGCGCGGTGGAAGCGCAGCGCCGCCAGCGCGCCGATGTCGCGCGCCAGCCGCCGCTTCACCGTGCCGAGCCGGGGCGCGCGGGCGAACACCACCAGCACCGGCCGGCGGTCGCGGTGCCCCGCCGCCGCCCGCGGCCCGCCCGTCATCGCCCGTAGAGTGCGGCGATGCGGCGCGCCGGCACGCCGGCGAACCACAGCGCGAGGCAGGCGAGGTTGCGCGCCGAGCGGCGCCGCCACCCCTGCGCCCGCCAGCGCGCCGCGGAGGTCACCGCCGCCACGTCGAGGGGGGCGAGGCGCCGGCGCCCGAGCCGGCGGACCAGGTCCACGTCCTCCATCAGCGGCAGGTCGGGCCGGTAGCCGCCGACCGAATCGTAGAGCCGGCGGGCGATCAGCAGCCCCTGATCGCCGTAGGGCAAGGCGAGCACCCGGCAGCGCCACGCCACCAGGCGCTCGAGCCGCCGGGCCTGCGGCCCGGGATCGTCGAGGGCGAAGCGGAAATAGGCGGCGCGTCCCGCGTTGGCCGGGTCGGCGACGAAGCCGGCGACGGCCGCTGTCCAGCCCGGCGCCAGCGCGGTGTCGGCGTGCAGGAACAGC
>NZ_BMKS01000019.1:2511-59391 GCF_014644455.1 Caldovatus sediminis
GCGACCGCGGGCGTGCCGTCCGCGCTGCCGCCATCGGCGACGACGACCTCGTCCGCCGCATCGCCGAGCGCTGCGAGCGCCGCGGGCAGCGCGCCCGCGGCGTCCAGCGTCGGCACGACCACGCTCAGGGTGGTGCCGCCGGCCAGGGTCCCCGTGGCCGCCCTCCTCCCCGTTCAGCTGGCGAAGAACTGCTGCGTCCCATGCGCCTCGATGGCGCTGGCGAGGCGCGACAGGGCATGGACGTAGGCGGCGGTGCGGGGCGAGATGCCGCGCTCGCGCGACAGCGCCCAGATGGCGCGGCCCTCGCGCTCCATGATCGCGCGCAGCCGCTCGTGCACCTCCTGCTCCGACCAGTAGTAGCCCTGGCGGTTCTGTACCCACTCGAAATAGGACACGGTGACGCCGCCGGCGTTGGCGAGGATGTCGGGCAGCACGACCACGCCCTTGCGGTCGAGGATCGTGTCCGCCTCGGGCGTGACTGGGCCGTTCGCCAGCTCCAGGACGACCTTCGCGCGGATGCGGTCGGCGTTCCGCTCGTGGATCATGTCCTCGAGCGCGGCCGGAACCAGGAGGTCGCACTCCACCGCGACCAGGTCCTCGGGCGAGAGCGCCTGGACTCCGTTCTCCCCGGCGAGGGAGGCGACGGAGCGGCCGGCGGCCTTCGCCTCCAGCAGCGCGCCGATATCCAGCCCGGCCGCGCGGTACACCGCGCCGCCCGAGTCGGAGACCGCGACGATGCGATGCCCGTCCGCCCGCATCAGGCTCGCGATGTACTGGCCGGCGTTGCCGAAGCCCTGCACGGCGACGCGCATCCCGTCGGGCGGCAGCCCCAATTCTCGCGCGAGGTGGCGGACGAGGTAGTAGCCGCCGCGCGCCGTCGCGTCGTTGCGCCCGAGCGAGCCGCCGAGCGCGATCGGCTTGCCGGTGATGACCGCCGGCACGGACTGGCCGACAATCGTCGCGTACTCGTCGGCCATCCAGCCCATGATCATCGAGTTGGTGTAGACGTCCGGCGCCGGGATGTCGCGGTCGGGCCCGATGATGCGGGCGAAGGCCTGGATGTAGGCGCGGGAGAGCCGCTCCAGCTCGGCCTTCGACAGGGTGCGGGGATCCACCTGCACCGCGCCCTTGCCGCCGCCGTAGGGGAGGTTCATCACCGCGCACTTGACGGTCATCCAGAAGGCGAGCGTCTCGACCTCCTCGGCCGTGGCGTCGGGGTGGAAGCGGATGCCGCCCTTGGTCGGGCCGCGCGTGTCGTCGTGGCGGCAGCGCCAGGCGAGGAAGGACTTCCGGGAGCCGTCGTCCATGCGGATCATCAGGCGGACCTTGGTGGTCTCGCGCGGATACTTCAGCCGCTCGAGGACATCGCCATCGACCCGGAGGTGCCGCGCCGCCTCGTCGAGGCGCGTGAGGGCGCGGTCGAGGATGGTGCCTTCCTGCATCAATCTGATCCCTTGTCGAATTGGGTCCGCTTCGACCCGTATCGGGCGTGGCGCGATTGCTGCATCGCACGGTCGTCTCGCCATCGGCAACCGGCCCGGGGCGTCGGGCGGCCATGACGCCATGTCGCGGCGGCGCGAGACAGGACCGGATGGATCCCTTTCGCGGCGACAGGTGCGGCGATCGAAGTTCTCATTGCGTTCTTGACGGCCGTTCCCCTCGTCTGGCAGGGTTCGAGCGAACGGAAGAGGAACAGGAGCCATGCCCGACGGCGCCGACCTGTCCCACGCCCCCGCTGCGGCGCCGCCGCTCGCCCGCAAGGGCCGCGGCGCCCTGACCAATGCCCTCTCCACCCGCTTCGAGCAGACCACCGCTGAGGCCTTCGACGACGGCTGGGGCACCCTCGCCGCCGAGCTCGCCGACCTGCCGCCGCTGCCGACCACGCTGATCCGCGACCGGACGCGCTCGGCGATGGCCTGGAACGACAGCCCGGACATCGGCTTCGACCGGTCCATCAACCCCTATCGCGGCTGCGAGCACGGCTGCATCTACTGCTACGCGCGGCCCTCCCACGCCTATCTCGGCTACTCGCCGGGCCTCGACTTCGAGACCCGCCTCGTGTTCAAGCCCGAGCTGCCGGCGCTGCTCGAGAAGGAGCTGCGGCGGCCCGGCTACGTGCCGCGGCCGGTCGCGCTCGGCGCCAACACCGATCCCTACCAGCCGGTCGAGCGCACGCTGCGGATCACGCGCGGCGTGCTCGAGGTGCTGGAGCGCTTCGGCCATCCGGTGACGATCGTCACCAAGTCGGCCGGCGTGCTGCGCGACCTCGACCTCGTGCAGCGCCTGGCGGCGCGCGACCTGGTGCATGTCTGCCTCTCGGTGACGACGCTCGACAATGCGCTGGCGCGGCGGATGGAGCCGCGCGCGGCGGCGCCGGCGCGGCGTCTCGCCGCGCTCGCCGAGCTGCGCCGCGCCGGGGTGCCGGCCGGCGCGCTGATGGCGCCGATCATCCCCGGCCTCAACGACGCCGAGATCGAGCGGGTGCTGGAGGCGTGCGCGGCGCACGGCGCGCTCGGCGCGGGCTACGTGCTGCTGCGCCTGCCGCACGAGATCGGGCCGCTCTTCGAGGAGTGGCTGCGCGCGCACTTCCCCGACCGCGCCGCGCGCGTGCTGGCGCTGGTGCGCGAGACGCGCGGCGGCGCGCTCTACGACGGCCGCTTCCGGCTCCGCCAGACCGGGACCGGCGCCTATGCGGCGATGATCGCGCAGCGCTTCCGCGTCGCGCTGAAGCGGTTCGGCCTCGACCGGGCGGAACGCGGGCCGGGGCTCGACTGCACGCGGTTCCGGGTGCCCGACGACAAGGCGCCGCTCGCCCCGGGATCCGCCAACAGGTCCGCGGCGGTGCCGGAGGGGCAGCTGGCCCTGCTCTGAGCGGATCGCGGGCGACCGGGAGCGCGAATCCGCCCGAGCGACGACGCGCCGGAGCCGTCGCCGCGCGCGCAGCCGGGCGGAAGCGCCCCGGCGGAGGGCGGATCGGGCAGCCCGGCCGGGCGCGCCGGAGCCGGCGCGATCCGCGCCCCGTCAGGCCGGCAGCAGCGCCTGCGCCTCCTCCCACAACCGGCGCACCAGCTCCGCCGCCGGCTCCGCGCGGGCCAGCGCCGCCGCCTGGCCGGCCCAGGCCTGCATGCGATCCAGCTCGCCCGCCGCCTGCGCCGCCTCGCGCATCGGCGTCGTCAGCACGCGCTGCACGGGGTAGGGCGCGGGCGGCGGCGCGTCCGGGGCGGCCGCCGCCCGCACGTAGCCGGTGGCGAGGGCGCGGCCGAGCCGGCCACTGAAGGCGCGCGTCAGCATCGTTCCCTCGGGCTCCGCGCGGCCGAGCGCCTCGGCCCAGGCGGGGTGGATCCCGGCCTCGGGGCAGCGCAGGAAGCCCGTGCCGATCTGCACCGCGCTGGCGCCGAGCGTCAGCGCCGCCGCCACGCCGCGCGCGTCGGCGATCCCGCCCGCGGCGATCACCGGCACGTCCAGCGCGTCGGCGAGGCGCGGCACCAGGGCGAAGAGGCCGGTCAGCTGCGCCTCGGCCGCGGCGGCCTCGAAGGCGCCGCGATGCCCGCCGGCCTCGGCGCCCTGGGCCACGATCGCGTCCGCGCCGGCCGCCACGGCGGCGCGCGCCTCGGCCAGCGTGGTCGCGCAGGCGAACCAGGCGATCCCGCGCGCCTTCATCGCCGCGACGACGCGCTCCGGGAACACGCCCATGATCGAGGAGAGCACCGCCGGCTGCGCCGCGAGCATCGCCGCGCACTGGGCGTCGAAGTCGGGCAGCAGCGGACCCTCGCCGGGCGGCGCCGGGCGCGGGCCGAAGCGCGCGAGGAAGTCGGCCACCGCCGCCTCGCGCGCGGGGTCGCGCCGGGGCGGCGGGTCCGGGATCCAGAGGTTCATCTGGACGCTGCCGTTGCTCCGCGCGCGGAAATCGCGCGCCCACGCGAGGATCGCCTCGGGCGTCATCATCAGCGCGCCCATCCCGCCCATGCCGCCGGCATTCGCCACCGCCGCGGCGAGCGCCGGCGGACAGGCGCCGGCCATCGGCGCCTGGAGGATCGGCACGCGCAGGCCGAACCGTGCGCAGAACGCGGCGGCGCGGGCGCGCGCGGAGGCGGTGGTCTTCGTCCGGGCGGGGCGGGAGGGGAGGGTCCTCGACGGGTCCGTCATGGCATCGCCTCGGCGGCTGGGGACCGCAGGCTAGCCCTGCCATCCTATCGCGAAAAACGATTTATCCAGATCGGTGCGATCTGCGTTCGCGATGATTGCCGGGCGGCGCGCCCGGCTCAGGCCGCGGCCTGCGCCGTCGCCGGCGGCCGGGCGCAGGCGAGGAAGGCGGCGAGCGCGCTTGAGAGATGGCCGTCGTGGCGCCGGATGAACACCGTCTCGACCCGCGCCTCGGCGGGCGGGAGGGCGTGGACCGCGACCCGGTTCTCCTCGCGCCAGACGGGGCCGATCAGCGCGCGCGGCAGCAGCGTCACGCCGAGCCCGGCCGCGACGCAGCCCAGGATCGCCTCCAGCGTGCCGAACTCGAGCAGCCGCGGGCGGGGGACGCCGCGCCGCGCCAGGATCGTCTCCAGCCGCTGGCGGTAGGAGCATCCGGCGCGCAGCACGACAATGCGCACCTCGCCACGCCGCACCAGCGCGTCCAGCGAGGCGACGCCGGGCGCGGTGAGCACGGCGAGCTCCTCCCGGAACACCGTCTCCTCCGCCAGGTCGGGATGGTCCACCGGGCCGCAGACGAAGGCGCCCTCCAGCCGGCCGGCGAGCACCTCCTCCACCAGTTCGCAGGTCGTGCCGGTGCGGAGCGAGAGGTCCACCGCCGGGTGCGCGGCGGCGAAGGCGGCGAGCACGGGCGGCAGCCGCAGCCCGGCCGTCGTCTCCAGCGCGCCGACCCGCAGCGGGCCGCGCGGCGTGCCGTCGTCGCGCGCGGCGCGGCAGGCCTCCTCGAGCAGGTGCACGAGCCGCGCCGCATAGGGCAGCAGGCGCCGCCCGGCCGGGGTCAGGGAGACGCCGCGGGCGTGGCGCTCGAACAGCGCGACGCCGAGCCGCGCCTCGAGCTGCCGGATGCGGGCGGTGACGTTCGACTGGACCGTGTTGAGCTCGGCCGCCGCCCGGCTCATCCCGCCGAGCCGCGCGACCGCCTCGAAGATGCGGAGTGCGGAGGCGTCCATGGGCGCGAGGATACGCCAGGACGCGGCCCGGGCGCGATGGCGCTTCCTCGTCCGCGCCGATGCGAATCGCGCCGGGCCGGGCTATGGCTGGGCGCCATGCCGGATTTCAGCCTCGAGGCGGCGGCCGGGGCCGCGCGCGTCGCCGGGGTGGACGAGGCGGGGCGCGGGCCGCTGGCCGGCCCGGTGCTCGCCGCGGCGGTGGTGTTCGCGCGGCGCCCGCCGCGCGGCCTCGCCGCGCTGCTCGACGACAGCAAGCGGCTGTCGGCGGCCGCGCGCGAGGCCGCCTTCGCCGCGCTGCGCGAGGCCGCGGCCGCAGGGCGGGCCGAGATCGGCATCGGCGCCGCCTCGGTGGCCGAGATCGCGCGGCTCAACATCCTGCGCGCCACCCATCTCGCCATGGCGCGGGCGCTCGCCCGGCTGCCCGGCGGCCCGCCCGACCTCGCGCTGGTGGACGGCGACCGGCCGCCGCCGCTGCCCGCCGGCGCGCGCTGCGCGCTGCGCTGCGTCGTCGGCGGCGATGCGCGCAGCCTCTCCATCGCCGCCGCCTCGATCGTGGCCAAGGTGCTGCGCGACCACGCCATGCGGCGGCTCGATGCGCGCTGGCCGGGCTACGGCTTCGCCCGCCATGCCGGCTATCCGACGCCGGCGCATCTCGCGGCGCTGGCGCGGCTCGGCCCGACGCCGCACCACCGCCCCGGCTTCGCGCCGGTGGACCAGGCGCGACTCGCGCTCGACCCGCCGCACGCGGCGGTTGACACGCCCGAGTCGCGCAAGCGATTCTAAGCACTTAGCGCTCTCCCGCCTGGAAGGACCGCTCTCCCTTGGGCACCGGCCTCGACCTGCCGCTCGACCGGATCCTGGTCGGCGACTGCGTGGAGCTGATGCGCCGGCTGCCGCCGGCCTCGGTGCACGCGATCTTCGCCGATCCGCCCTACAACCTGCAGCTCCGCGGCGAGCTGCGCCGCCCGGACGACTCCCTCGTGGACGGGGTGGACGACGAGTGGGACCGCTTCGCCGACTTCGCCGCCTATGATGCCTTCGCGCGCGAATGGCTCGCCGAGGCGCGGCGCGTGCTGCGCAAGGACGGCACGATCTGGGTGATCGGCGCCTACCACAACATCTTCCGCCTCGGCACGGCGCTGCAGGACCTCGGCTTCTGGATCCTGAACGACGTGATCTGGCGCAAGGCGAACCCGATGCCGAACTTCCGCGGCCGACGCTTCACCAACGCGCACGAGACGCTGATCTGGGCGGCGCGCGGGCAGGAGTCGCGCTACCGCTTCAATTACGCGGCGATGAAGTCGCTCAACGACGACGTGCAGATGCGCTCCGACTGGTTCATCCCGCTCTGCACCGGCGCGGAGCGGCTGCGCGACGCCAAGGGCGGAAAGCTGCACCCGACGCAGAAGCCGGAGGCACTGCTGCACCGCGTCATCCTCGCCTGCACGGCGCCGGGAGAGGTGGTGCTCGACCCCTTCCTCGGCACCGGCACCACGGCGGCGGTCGCGAAGCGGCTCGGCCGGCATTTCATCGGCATCGAGCGGGACGCCGCCTACGCCGCCGCGGCCGAGGCGCGGATCGCGGCGGTCGAGCCGCTGCCGGAGAGCGCGGCGCTGACCCTGCCCTCGAAGCGCGAGCAGCCGCGCATCCCCTTCGGCGCGCTGGTCGAGCGCGGCCTGGTGCCGCCCGGTTCGCGCCTCTACGACCGGCACCGGCGCTTCGTCGCCGAGGTCGGCGCCGACGGCTCGATCCGTTGCGGCCGCGCGCAGGGTTCGATCCACCAGGTCGGCGCCGCAGTGCAGGAGGCGCCCTCCTGCAACGGTTGGCTGTTCTGGCACTGCCTCGGGGGTGACGGCCGCCTCCGGGTGCTGGACGAGCTGCGCGGCGAGCTTGCGGCGGAGTCGGCCGCCCCGGCGCCTGCCGGGGGGGGATGGCGGCGCGCCGTCCCGGGGCGGACCTGACGCGACGGTGGAGGTCCTTCGCTTTTCGTTCCCGCGGACTGGCGACGTATGGTTGAAAAACCGATTGTCGTCTCACGCCGTTCCGTTGCGCGCCACATCGAACGAGAATCTTCGACATCTGCTGCTGACGCGGCGACCCGGACCCCCTATCCTTCGCGGCGTAGCGCCATGCCCTGCCGGCGTGTTCTAGCTACGTTCCGTTTTGGGGTGTAACTCGCGGCGTCACCGCCCCTCTGGCTGCGTTTCGGCAGCCGGGGACTGGTCTGGCGAATCGCCGCCGGCGGCGGAGCGGCTGAGCCGTCTCCGTCGCCTCGTTCTCTTCGGAAGGGACCCTGGTGGTTCGGCGGCTCGCCCGTCAGGCGGGCTCCCGCGCCGGCTTGACCGTGCCGTCAGCCGCTGGCGCCTGCTGGCCGGAGGGGCCCCCCGCACTTCCCGGCAGCAGGCGCCGTGCCGGGATGGTCACGATGCAGCGCAGCCCCTCTTCGGCCCATTCCGTCGTCACCGTGCCGCCGAGCTGGTGGCGCACCGTCTGCTGGATCAGGCGCGAGCCGAATCCGCCGCCGCCGGAGGGGACCGTCGCCGCCGGGGCCGCACCGCCGGCGCTCCGGGCCGGCGGAGGTCCGCCCGATTCGGTCCAGGTCAGGCGCAGGCCGCCGCTCGGCTCCGGCATCGGCGCCCAGCTCACCACCACCCGCCCGGTCGCCACCGAGAGCGCGCCGTGCTTTGCCGCGTTGGTCGCCAGCTCGTGCAGCACCATCGCCACCGGCTGGGCCGCGTCGGGCGCGAGGCGCACGGGCGGGCCGAGGAACTCCACCCGCCCCGCATAGGCCGCGAGTTCCTCGGCCACGAGGTTGCGCAGTTCCGCCCCGGACCATCGGTTCTGCGCCAGCAGGTTGTGGGCGCGGGCCAGCGCGTCGATGCGGCCCTCCACCGTCTCGGCGAAGCTCGTGGGGTCGTCGCGGCGGGAGAGGCGGAGCAGCGCCTTGGTCACCGCCAGCACGTTCTTCGCGCGGTGGTCCACCTCGCGCGCGAGCAGCGCCTGGCGCTCCTCTGCGGCCTTGCGCTCGCTGATGTCCTGCACCACGCCGGCAAGGCGCAGCGGCGCGCCGCTCGCCGGATCGCGCGCGACCACCGCGCCGTAGTCCGCGACCCAGTTCCAGCCGCCGCCGCCGATCAGACGCCGCACCCGGTACTCGACGGCGAAGCCGTCCGTCGCGCCGGCAAGGGCGGCGGCAAGGGCCGCCTCGCGCTTCGGCCAGTCGTCCGGGTGGACGCGCTCGCGCAGCCGGGCCTCGGCATCGCCGCCGCCCTCGCCCCCCATCCAGAGGCCGCCGTAGATCTCGGCTGCGCGCTCGTCCCAGCTCGCGCCGCCGCCGTTCAGCTCGCGCTGCCAGGTGCCGAGCCCCGCGCCCCCGAGGGCGAGGCGGAGCCGCGCCTCGCCTTCCGCGAGCCGTGCATTCGCTGCCTTGAGCTCGGCGGTGCGCTCGGCCACGCGCTCCTCGAGCTCGGCGTTGAGCTGGGCCAGCCGCTGAATCGCGGCGCGCCGCTCCGCCACCGCCGCGCTGAGCGCATGGGCGGTGCCGGCGGCGACCACGAGGAAGATCTGCAGCAGCACGATCTGGGCCGAGGCGGGCAGGAATTCGCTGGCGAAGGGCCCGTAGCCCGCGCTGGTGCCGCCGATCGCGACGGCGGTCAGCACGCTGACCGACAGCGCCACCACGCCGGGCCCGAAGCGCAGCGCCGGCCACAGCAGCGGCGGCAGGGCGAGGAAGGAAACCGGCCCCTGGACCCGCGAATCCCAGAACACGAGCGAGGCCAGCACCGCGACCAGGGTGAGCGCCGCCAACGCCTCGGCGGCGCGCCGGCGCAGCACCGCGACGGGAGGGACCGGCTGCCCGCCCCAGGCGGCGAGGCCGAGGACGACCGGCGTGCCGACCGCGATGCCTACCGCGTCCGCCGCCCACCAGACCTTCCAGGTCTCGAGCATCCCGCCGGCCAGCGGATCGGCGGTGGCACCGGCGCCGAGCGTCGCCCCCATCGCCGGCGCGGTCACCGCCGCGGCGAGCACCGCAAGCAGGTCGCCGAGCCGGTCGAGGCGCGGGGGTTCCTTCGAGCGGCGCAACTGCTGGACCAGGACGGCGCCCAGCAGGCCCTCGATCGTGTTGGCGCCGATCAGGCCGAGGGTGGCCGGCATGGTGCGGCCGAGCAGCAGCACATCCGCGACCAGGTTGGCGGCCGCCGCGGCGACGATCACGGCGGGCCAGCGCCGGCGCTCGCCGGCGATCAGCAGGGCGGCGAGGTAGAGCCCGGCCGCCGGCCAGAAGGTGGCGACCCGCGACGGGCCGAGCGCCGCGGCATGCCCTGCGAGCGCGCCGGCGAAGTATCCGAGCAGGAAGAGCGAGAGCAGGATCAACACCGGCGGTGCCGCGGCCCGTGCCCAGGGCAGCGGCGCCCGGCCGGCGCCGCCCCGCGCCGCCTCGGTCCGGGTCGGCTCCGCCTCCGCGGTGGCGGCCGCAGGCGCGACCTGCGGATCGGCTCCGGCCGTGGCTGCCGACGCCAGGGGATGCGAGGGCGTCCAGGGCGGTTCGGTCAGAACTGCCCCGTGGAGGCCTCCGCTGCTGCCCGGAGGCAATCCGATGCTCATCGCCAAGTCCCGTACGCCAGCGCCCCGCTCCGCCGCTGAAGTCGACGCTGCCGGCCGGGCACGGCGCGCCCAGCGGACGCCTCTTCCGTGCCGCCTGCGGTGGCGGTCGGCAGCGCCGCGGCACGCGAGCTCCGATCCGGCGACCGCCCCTGCGAAGGCGATCAAAACAATCTTAACCCCGAATCGGCCTTCAACGCGCGCGCGAATTTCACGCTGCGGGCGGTCCGTGCCGCGCGGCACCGGACCGCCCGGCCGCAACCCCGTTGGCGGCCATGTGCGAGGGGAGCGCGAGATCGGCCTCGGGCAGCGGGCACGCCCTTCTCGGCGTCACGGGCGTTCGGGCCGCCGAGGCCCAGTGTTCCGTCCCGACCGGACGGTGCGCCGGCGCGCGGCGGCCGCGCCCGGCTCCGCCGGACGCAGCGGTTCGGCCCGGGGAAGGGTCCCGTCCTCTGCCGCGAGGTCGAGCAGCCGGCGCATGGCGGTCGGCAGCGCCGCGGCGGCCGCCGCGGGCGGCCGCCACTCCCAGCCCGCCGCGGCCCGGCACGCGGATCGCGCCGCTTCGCCAGCCGGTCCCGCCGGCAGCGCGGCGGCGTAGAGCTGCATGTCGAGGGTGAAATGGGTGAAGCCGTGCGCCGCGGTCCCCGGAACCAGGCGCCAGGGCAGCCCGGGCCAGGGCGCGTGCGTCAGCGCCTCGTTCCGCTCCCAGGGCGCGGTTCGCCAGGGGGTGCCCGGCAGCTCCAACATGCCGCCGAGCAGTCCCCCGGGCGGTCGCCGCCGCAGCAGGATGCGCCCGGTCGCGGGATCGGCGAGCAGGAAATGCGCGCCGTGCCGATGCGGCCGCGCCCGCTTCGCCACCCGGCGCGGCAGCGAATCCTGCTCGCCCCGCGCCTCGGCCGCGCAGCCGCCCGCCCGCCAGGGGCAGAGGGCGCAGGCCGGCCGGCGCGACGTGCAGACCCCGGCGCCGAGGTCGAACAGCGCCTGGGCGAAATCGCCCGGCCGCGCCCGCGCCGCGGCCTGCCCGAGGAAGCCCTGGGCCAGCGCGGCGAGGCGGGACCGCGCTCCGGGCAGCGGCTCCGCCACCCCGAACACCCGGGCGACGATCCGCTCGACATTGCCGTCGACCGGCACGACCGGCGCGCCGAAGGCGATCGCGGCGACCGCCGCGGCGGTGTACGCGCCGATCCCGGGCAGCGCCCGCAATGCCGCCGGGTCGCGGGGAAACCCCCCCGACGCCGCCAGCTGGCGGGCGCAGGCGTGGAGGTTGCGGGCCCGCGCGTAGTAGCCGAGGCCGGCCCATTCCTCCATCACCGCCGCCTCCGGCGCCGCGGCCAGCGCCTCGACGCTGGGGAAGCGCGCGAGGAACCGCTGGAAGCGCGGCGCGACCGCGGCCGCCGTGGTCTGCTGCAGCATGACCTCGGAGAGCCAGATGCGGTAGGGATCGGGGGCGCGCGTCCCCTGGCCGGGCGGGGTGCGCCAGGGCAGGTCGCGGTGGTGCCGGTCGTACCAGCGGAGCAGCGCGGCGGCGGAAGGAGTCACGGGCGAGGATGACGGCGAGCGGCGAGGGAGAGCCGGATCACCCGGCGGACCGCCGGGGCGGCAGGGAGCCGGAACGCGGCCATGGCGGCCCGCGGCCGCTCGGCGCGATCGTTCCGCGCCTGACCCGCCCGGCCTTCCGGCGCCGCAGCCCGGCGGCGGCGCAGATCATGGCGGACTGGCCCGAGGTGGTGGGCCCCGCGCTCGCCGCCCTGGCCGTCCCGCGCCGGCTGGCGCAAGGCACCCTCACCCTCGCCTGCGCCGGTCCGGTGGCGCTGGAGCTTGCGCACCTCGCGCCGCAGCTGATCGCCCGGATCAACGCCCATTGCGGCCGCGTCGCCGTGCAGCGGCTGCGCTTCGTCCAGGCGCCGGCGGCTGCCGCCGGCGCGGGACACGCCGCGCGCCGCGGCGGCATGCCGGCCGCGACCGACCGGCTGCCGTCGCGCGTGAGCGAGGCGCTCGGCCGCGTCGGCGCGCCGGACCTGCGGGCCGCGCTGGAAAAGCTCGCCCGGGGGGTCTATCGGAGCAGCCAGAGGCGGGGCGCCGATTCCTGAGGAATCCGCCGCCCCCGAAGGAGATGCCATGATCCTGCACCGACGCAGCCTCCTCCTCGCCGGCGCCGCCGGGTTCGGTGCGGCCGCCGGCCTCTGGCGCTCCGGCACCGGCGGCCTGGTTCCGCCGGCGCGCGCCCAGGGCGCCACAGCACCCGCCGCCGATCCGCGCTTCGCCGAGCGCTCCGTCGGGCGCGCCGATGCGCCGGTGACGGTCATCGAGTACTTCTCGCTCACCTGCAGCCACTGCGGCGCCTTCCACCGTGACACCTACCCGCGGGTCAAGAAGGAGCTGGTCGATTCCGGGCAGATGCGGCTGGTGTTCCGCGACTTCCCGCTCGATCAGCTCGCGCTGGCGGCGCATTGCGTGGCCCGCGCCCTGCCGCCCGAGCGCTACGAAGGCTTCCTCACCGCGCTGTTCGCGGCGCAGGACCGCTGGGCGTTCGCCCGCGGCGCCGACCACATGGCCGAGCTCGCGAGGATCGCCGCCGTCGCCGGCATGACGCGCGAGCAGGTGGACGCCGCGGCCTACGACCAGCCGCTGCAGCGCTTCGTCCTGGAGAGCCGCCTGCGCGGCGAGCAGGAGCATCGGGTGCAGTCCACGCCGACCTTCATCTTCGGCACGGCGGGCAAGGTCCGCCAGGCCGGCAACGTCGGCTTCGACCGCTTCGCCCAGTTGCTGGCCCAGGCCCGCCAGGCGTGACGGAGGACGGGATCCCGCCGCCCACGGCGCAGGGGGAGGCGCCGGCGGGCGGGGAGGGGGCGGAGATCCTGCAGGCCGGCCCGCCCGAGCGCAGCGCCGAGCAGCGCGCCGCCGCGCGCCGCGCCGTGCTGAGCCGGCTGCGCATCGCCGGCTTCAAGAGCTTCGCCGAGCCGACGACGGTCGAGATCCTGCCCGGCCTCACCGGCATCGTCGGCCCGAACGGCTGCGGCAAGTCCAACGTCGTCGAGGCGCTGCGCTGGGCGATGGGCGAGACCTCCGCCCGCTCGCTCCGCGGCGGCGAGATGGACGACGTCATCTTCGCCGGCACCGCGATGCGCCCCGGCCGCAACATCGCCGAGGTGACGCTGACCCTCGAGGACGCGCTCGGCCTCGCCCCGCCGCCCAACCACGACGCGGCCGAGCTCGAGATCGTGCGCCGCATCGCCCGCGGCGAGGGGACGAGCTTCCGCGTCAACGGGCGCGAGCTGCGCGCGCGCGACGTGCAGACCATGTTCATGGACCTCGGCTCCGGCGCGCGCGCCTCCGGCATGGTGAGCCAGGGGCGGGTCGCGGCGCTGATCGGCGCGCGGCCCGAGGAGCGGCGCCAGGTGCTGGAGGAGGCGGCGGGCATCGCCGGCCTGCGCGCCCGCCGCCACGAGGCCGAGCTGAAGCTGCGCCAGGCCGAGGCCAACCTGACGCGGGCCGAGGACCTGCTCGGCCAGCTCGAGGTCCAGCGCCAGTCGCTGACGAGGCAGGCGCGGCAGGCCAACCGCTACCGCAACCTGTCCGGCCTGGTGCGGCAGGCGGAGGCCGAGTGGCTGGCGCTGCTGCGCGCGCGGGCGATGGCCGCGCTCGCCACGGCGCGCGCCGCCTTCGACGAGACGCGGGCGGCGACGCAGCGCGCCGGGGCCGAGGCGGAGGCCGCCGCGATCCGCGCCTTCGAGGCCGAGCGCGACCTGCCCGGCCCGCGCGAGGCCGAAGCGACGGCGCGCACCGCGCTGGAGCGCCGCCGCGTCGAGGCCGAAGGTCTGGAGCAGGAGGAGCGGCGCGCCCGTGCGGCGCTGGATGCCGCGACCGCGCGCCTCGCGCACATCGCGCGGGATCTGGAACACGCCGCCGCGCTGGAGGCCGATGCGGCCGCGGCGGAGGACCGGCTCGCCGCGGAGGACGCGGCTCTTGCGGCGGCCGAGGCCGCCATGCCGGAGCGACGCGCGGCCGCCGCCGGCGCGCTGGCCGCGGCCGAGGACGCGGCGCGCACCGCGGAGCGCGCCGCCATCGCGGCGACCGAGGAGGCCGCCGCCGCCGCCGCCCGCGCGCGGGAGGCCGAGGCGGCGCTGCACGCCGCGGAGCAACGCGCGCGTCGCGTCACCGAGCGCCATGACCGTCTGGCCGGCGAGCGCGCCGCCGCGGCCGCGGCCCTCGTGCCGGCGGAGCGCCTCGCCGCCGCGGCGGCCGGGGCCGCGGCGGCCGAGGCCGCGCTGGCCGAGGCGCGCGGCGCGCTCGAGGCTGCCGAGGCGGCGCGCGCCGCCGCGCAGTCCGCCCATGCCGAGGCACGCCGCCGCGCCGCCGAGGCCGAGGCCGCCCTTGCCCGCGCCGCTGCCGACCGCGCCGCGGCGGCGGACCGCGCCGCCCGCGTCGCGCGACAGCACGCCGAACTGGCGGCCGCGCACGAAGCCGCGCTGGCCCGCCGCATCCCAGCGGAAAGGCTGGAGGCCGCGCAGCGCGCCGCGGCTGCGGCGGAGGCCGCCCTCGACGACGCGCGATCCGCATTGGAGGCCGCCGAGGCGGCGCGCGCCGCCGCCGCCGCCGCCCATGCCGAGGCGCGCCGCCGCGCCGCCGAGGCCGACGCGGCACGGGCCCGCGCCGCCGCCGAGGTGCGGGGTCTGACCGAGGCGCTCGGCGCGCGCGCGCGCGACGGCGCGGCGGCGCCGGTGCTCGATGCGCTGGGCGTTCCGCCCGGGCTGGAATCCGCGCTTGGCGCGGCGCTCGGCGAGGCGCTGGAATCCGCCCTCGACCCCGACGCGCCGCGTTACTGGCGCGCCCTCCCGCCGCTCGGGCCGGCACCCGCCTTGCCGGGGGGCGCGGTGCCGCTCGCGGCACTGGTGGATGCGCCGGCCGAGCTCGCCCGCGCCCTGTCGCGGGTCGGGCTGCTGCCGGACGGCGTGGACGGGGCCGCGCTCCAGCACGCTCTCGCTCCCGGCCAGAGCCTGGTGTCGCGCGGCGGCGCGCTGTGGCGCTGGGACGGGCACACGCTGCGCCCCGGCGCGCCGAACCCGGAGGCGGTGCGGCTCGAGCAGCGCAACCGGCTGCGCGAGGCGGAAGGACGGCTGCGCGCGGCCGAAGCGGAGGCCGGGTCCGCCCGCGAGGTCGAGATCGCCGCCGCCGCCTGCGAGGCGCAGGAAACCGCCGCCGAGGCCGCCGCCCGCGAGGCGCGCCGCCGTGCCGAGGCCGGGCTGCAGGAGGCGCGCGCCGAGGCAGCCCGCGTCGCCGCCGCCGCCGCCGAGGCGGAGGGCCGGCTCGCGGCCATCGCGCCGCAGCTGCAGCGTCTCGCCGCCGACCGTGAGGAGGCGGAGGCGGCGCTCCGGCGGTCCGAGGAGGCGCTCGCCGCCCTGCCGGACCCAGCCGCCGCCCTCGCCATGCGGGACGCGGCCGCCGCGGCCGAGCGCGAGGCGGTCGCCGCCGAGGCCGCCGCCCGGGACCGCCGTGCCGCGGCCGAGACCGCGCTCGCGGCAGCGCGGGCGCAGGCCGCGCGCCTGTCCGCGGCCGCCGCCGAGGCGGAGAGCCGGCTAGCCGCGATCGAACCGCAGCTCGGGCGCCTCGCCGCCGAGCTCGAGGCCGCGCAGGCCGCGCTCGGCCAGGCTCGGGCCGCCCGGGCCGCCCTGCCGGACCTCGCCGCCGCCCGTGCCGCGCGCGATGCCGCGGAGGCCGAGGCGACCCGTGCCCAGGCCGCCGAGGCCGCCGCGCGCAAGGCCCGCGCCGCCGCCGAGGCCGCGCAGCAGGCCGCCCGCGCCGCCGTCGCGCGGCTCGCCGCCGAGGCCGCCGAGGCGGAGAGCCGCCACGCCGCCATCCTGCCCCAGCTCGAAGCCGTGGCCGCCGAGCGCGCCGAGGCGGAGGCGGCGCTCGCCGCCGCGCGCGAGACGGTCGCCGCGCTGCCGGATCTCGCCGCCATCCGCGTCGGGCTGGAACGCGCGCGCGAGGCGCTGACCGCCGCGCGCGATGCCGAAGCCGCCGCCCGCGCCGAGGCCGCCGCGCTGGAGGCCGAGGCGCGGCGCAATGCGGCCCGGCGCCAGGTACTGGCCGGGGAACGCGCCACCTGGGCGCAGCGCCGCGCCGACGCCGCCGCCCGCCTGGCCGAGCTCCGCACCCGGCACGCGGAGGCGGAAGCCGAGCGCGCGATCCTCGCCGAGGCGCCGGAGGCCGCCGCCGCGCGCCGCGAGGCCGCCCGGCGTCTGCTCGCCGGGGCCGAGGCGGCGCACCGGGAGGCGGCGAAGGTCCTGCGCGCCGCGGAGACCGGGGCGCGCGAGGCCGCCGAGGCGCGCCGCGCCGCCGACGCCGCCTTCGCCGCCGCGCGCGAGGCGCAGCTCCGCGCCGAGGCCGCCGCCGCGCAGGCCGAGGCCGCGGCGCATGCGGTGGAGGAGCGGATCGCCGAACGGCTCGGGCCGGATGCCGGCGCCCTGCCCGCGGCGGAGGACCTGAGCGACGCGGCGGAGGAGAAGGCGCGCCGCAGGCTCGAGCGCCTGGGGCGCGAGCGCGAGGAGATGGGCCCCGTCAACCTGCGCGCCGAGATCGAGGCGCGCGAGGTCGAGGAGCGCATCGCCGCGATCACCCGCGAGCGCGAGGAGATCGGCGCCGCCATCGCCAAGCTGCGCGGCTCGATCGGCCACCTGAACCGCGAGGGGCGCGAGCGGCTGCGCGAGGTGTTCGACCGCGTGGACGCCGAGTTCCGCGCGCTGTTCACCCGGCTGTTCGGCGGCGGGCGGGCGCACCTCGCGCTGGTCGGCTCCGACGATCCGCTGGAGGCGGGGCTCGAGATCTTCGCCGAGCCGCCGGGGAAGAAGCTCGCGGCGCTGTCGCTGCTCTCGGGCGGCGAGCAGGCGCTGACGGCGCTGTCGCTGATCTTCGCCGTGTTCCGCTGCCAGCCCGCGCCCGTCTGCGTGCTCGACGAGGTGGACGCGCCGCTCGACGACGCGAACGTGGAGCGGCTGTGCGACCTGCTCGACGCCATGGCGGCGGAGAGCGGCACGCGCTTCCTGATCGTGACGCACCACCCGCTGACGATGGCGCGGATGCACCGCCTCTACGGCGTGACGATGCAGGAGCGGGGCGTGTCGCGGCTGCTCTCGGTGGACCTGGAGCGCGCGGTGGAGATGGCGGAGGGGCCGCGGCCGGGCTGAGGGCGGGCAGGCGGCGGCTCAACCCGGTCCTCCGCTCAGCGGCGGGTGGCGAGCCCGGCGAAGTCGCCGCGCAGCGGCTGCCAGATCGTCGCCCGGCGCGACTCGCGCAGCAGCTCGGGCAGGCGCGCCTCGTAGGCGGCGCGGTAGGGGCGCTTCATCTGCACCTCGACCAGGTCGCGGCGGGCGGCCCAGGTCTCGTAGAGCATGAAATGCGTCGGATCCTCCGGATCGCGATGCAGCGCGGCGTCGATGAAGCTTGCCTCGTGCCGCATGGCGTCGAGCACGGGGGTGAGCAGGTGCAGGAATTCCGCCTCGCGCTCCGGCTTGACGCGGAGCGAGACGACGATGGCGAGCGCGCCCGGCAGGTAGCCTGAGCGCATGCCCTGGGCCTTCGCTGGCGCTGCCATCGCGGCGCCGACCGTCGCGATTGCGGCCGAACGCGGCGCGCTTCGCCTGTGCATCGTGCATCCTCCACCGCTCGGGACGTGATTCCGTCCGTGCGGAGGAGTGGCGCATGGGAGCGCCAGGAATTCGATGACCTCCGAGGTCATGTGGACGGCGCCGGGGCGCCCGGCGGCTGCCGGCGCCACGCGCATGTTCCCTTATTGTTCTTGATTCCGACCGATCGCCGCGGCAAAGTCGGCGCATCAGGGGTCAACCGGATTCAGGAGGATGCCATGGCCGCCAGCGTGCCGCCGATCCCGCCCGGCTATCCGCGCGTCACGCCCTATCTCGCCATCGAGGGCGCCGAGCGGGCGCTCGCCTTCTACGCGGAGGTGTTCGGCGCGCTCGAGCGCATGCGCCTGCCCGCCCCGGGCGGTAGGATCGGCCATGCGGAGATCGAGATCGGCGAGTCCGTCATCATGCTCGCCGACCCCTGGCCGGAGGGGAAATTCGTGGCGCCGCGGGGCGAGACGGCCTCGGTGACGATCCACCTCTATGTCGAGGACGTGGACGCCGTGTTCGCGCGGGCGCTCGCGAAAGGCGCGACCGTGATGCAGCCGGTGGAGACGAAGTTCTACGGCGACCGCGGCGGCACGCTGCGCGACCCGTTCGGGCATGTCTGGCACGTCGCGACGCATGTCGAGGAGGTGTCGCCGGAGGAGATCCGCCGCCGCGCGGCGGCCATGCGGGGCGGAGGTTAGAGGGCGACCCTTCTTGGCCGTGTCCGCCCGCAGATGGAGCGTGGGAGCGGCGGCGCCTAGAAGCTGGCGCAGGCGGTTCGGGTGACGACCAGCACCGATTCCTGGCGGAACCGCTGCCCATAGGCCGCCGTCGCCGGGGCGAGGCGGGCGCGCGCCGCCGCCTCGTCGGTTTCCGGCAGCACGAGGACCAGCACCTTGCTCCGCTCCCGCGCGATGCGTCCGGTGGCGGGGCTGCGCCAGTGCCCCAGGCCGTCGAGCACGGTCAGTCCCTCGGGGAAGCGGGGCGTGACCTCCTCGGCGAGGAAGCGCGCGAACGCCGCCTCGGAGACGCGCGGCGCCTCCGCCGGGCCGGAGCGGCCGAAATAGGCCTCGAGCACGGTCGCGGCCCGCGCGCCTTCCGGGCATCCGGCGGCGGCGACCGGCGGCGGCGCCGCGCAGCCGCCAAGCAGCGCGGCCGCGGCGACCACGAGGATGCCGCGGGGCGCGGCGCCGCCGCGCCCGGTCACGCGCTCGCCAGCAGCACCACGCCGAGGCAGATCAGCGTGATCGCCGCCACCCGCTGCATGCTCATCGGCTCGCCGAACGCGAAGTGGCCGATCAGCGCGATCACCACATAGCCCGCGGCGGTGCTGGGCAGCGCCACGCTCATCGGGATGCGCCGGAGCGCGACGATGTAGAGCAGCGCCGCGCCGCCGTAGCACACCAGCCCGACCATGGTCTGCCAGCGGAGCATCTGGTCGAGGAAGCCGCCCGCTGCGTGGACCGAGCCGGAGGCGCCTATCTTCAGCAGCACCTGGCCGACCAGCGAGGTGCCGATCGCGGCGGCCAGCGCGAGCCAGTGGAGCGCGGCGCTCACGGCGAGGCCAGGCCGGGTTCGGCGCGGTCCGCGGCTGCGGCGAGCGGCGCGGCGGGCCGCGGCGGCACCACCTCGCGCACCACGCCCTGCGGCTTGCCGTTCGCGGAGAGGAAGGCGCGCCCGACATACTCCCCGAGCACGCCGAGAATCAGGAACTGCACGCCGGCGATCAGCAGCATCATCGTCATCGTCGAGGCCCAGCCTGAGGGCGTGTGCCCCATCAGCCCCTCGACGATCACGATCGCCGCGCCGATCAGGCCGAGCACGCCCATGCCCGCCCCTGCGAAGACCGCGAGGCGCAGCGGCAGCACCGAGAAGTTCGTTGCGAGGTTGAGCCACAGTCGCACCAGGCGGCGCAGCGTGTAGTTGGAGCGGCCCTCGGCGCGCGCGTAGTGCTTCACCTCGATCGAGTCGATGCGCTGCGTGACCTGCATGATCAGCCCGTCCACGTAGGGGTAGGGGCCGCGGTATTTCGTCACCTCCCGCACCACCAGGGCGCTCATGCAGCGGAAGGAGGAGAGGTAGAGGCCCTTCGGCTTGTCGAGGAGCCGGTCGGCCACCCAGTTGGCGAAGCGGCTGCCGAGGTTGCGCCAGGTTTCGTGCATCTTCTCGGCGTAACGCGTGTAGACGACGTCCCAGCCGCCGAGGCGCGCGTGGTCGTAGAGGCGCACCACCTCCTCCGGCGGGTTCTGCAGGTCGTCGTCCATGGTGATGACGTAGGCGCCGCGCGCGTGGCGCAGGCCGGTCATCACCGCGTTGTGCTCGCCGAAGTTGCGGGCGTGCTCGATGTAGGTGACGGGCACCGCCGCGCGGTCCTGCGCCGCGCGGCACGCCTCCCCCGAATTGTCCGGGCTGCCGTCGTTGACCAGCACGATCTCGAGCCCGCCCGCGGGTCGCAGCGCCGAGAGCGCCTCGACGAGCTTCCCGATCGTCGCCTCGCCGCGATAGACCGGGACGACGATCGAGAGGCCGACCGGGTGCGCGCCGGCATCGGGGGGGGTGCCGGGGGCGGGTGGCGTGGGCATGGGCTCAGCGATCCTTCCTCACGGCCGCGTCGCGACCAGCAGGACCGAGCCGCCCGCGGGATATCGCAGGCCGAGCGCGGCGAGCCGCCGCTCGAGCTCGGTCACGCCGTGCAGCGTGCGGTCCAACCATGGCGGATAGGGGGCGACGTCGCTCGCCGCCTCCTCCCTTGCCGCAAGCAGCTTGCGCTGGACGACCATCAGCGGCAGCAGCAGGGCGTTCCAGTAGCGCGCCTCGATGCGGGCGAAGCCGGCCTCGGCGAGCTGGGCGCGGGCGGCGCGGAGCGTGGTGCGGCGCGCGTTGTGCACGCGCCGGTCGTGCGCGCTCTTCAGCCACTCGAAGGCGGGGAGGTTGAGCACCAGCGTCCCGCCCGGGGCGAGGACCCGGCGCATCTCGGCGAGGCCGCGCTCCGGCTCGATCAGACGGTGGCACAGCACGTCCACGCTCAGCACGGCGCCGAAGGCGCCGTCGGGGAAGGGCAGGGCATGGACGTCGCCGACGGCCACCGCGGCGCCGGACTTGGCGCGGGCGCGCCGGGCGGCGGGCTCGAAGTACTCGACGCCGACGAGGAGGCGGCGGTCGCCGTACCGCTCGCCGAGGCGGCGCAGCAGGCCGCCTGTGCCGCAGCCGGCGTCGAGCACAGGCCGCGACGGGTCGCCGGGGCGGCGGGCGAGGGCGTCGAGCACCCGGGCGTGGACGGCGCGATACCACCACATCCGGTCCTCGACGACGTCCATCAGGGCGTATTCGGCCGTCTCCACGGGCGGTGGTGTGGCACCCGCCCGGTTGGCGGACAAGACGCGGCGGCGGGCCCCCCGCCGGGGAGCGGTCGCCCGGTCGCGCAGCCCCTGCTATGGCGCCGCCGCAGGGCCGCCGCATGCTCGCCGCAATGCGCGGCCGATGATCGAGGTTGCGGAAATCGAGCCGCGGATCGGATATTGCGTCGTCGGCATGAGCCCGTCCCCCCGCCCCGCGCGCGCTGAGCCCCACGCCGCCTCGCTCGCTATCCGCGGCGACGACGCGACCGCCGCGGCCGGCCTGCCGCCGGGGGCAGGCGCCGCGCTCGGCGGCGCGCTCGACCTCGCGGCGGCGCAGGCGCGGCTGCTGCGCTGGGCGGCCTTCGCGCCGGCGCTGCTCTATCTCCTCGTGATCCTGGCGCCGCCGCTGAACCACGACGTGGCGGCGGTGCTGAACTTCGCCGAGCGTTGGCTGGCCGGGGAGCGGCTCTACCGCGACCTGATCGACGTCAACCCGCCGCTGATCTTCGTGCTGACCCTGGTGCCGGCGGCGCTCGCGGCCTGGACGCCGCTCGATCCCGTGCAGGCGCTGCTGCTCTGCGCGCTCGGCCTCTGCGCGCTGTCCTGGCGGCTGACGGCGGCGCTGCTGCGCGGCGCGGCCGGACTGGCGCGGCAGGGGCCGGTCGAGGCGGCGGTGATGCGTGCCATGGTGCCGACGATCTGCGTCGTCGCCGCCTACGACTTCGCCCAGCGCGAGCACCTGATGGCGGTGGCGGCGCTGCCCTACTGCGCGCTCGCCGCGCGGCGGATCGAGGGGGTGGCGCCGCCGCCGCGCCGCCTGGCGTTCGGCGTGGCGCTGCTCGCCGCCCTCGGATTCGCGCTGAAGCCGCACTTCCTCGCCGTGCCGGCGCTGGTCGAGGCGGTGGTGCTGCTGCACCGCGGGCCGGCGCGGGCGCTGCGCGATCCGGTGCCCTGGCTGATGGCGGCGCTCTGGCTCGCCTACCTCGCCGCCATTCCGGTGTTCTTTCCCGACTATTTCGGCCATGTGGTGCCGCTGGTCTGGGCCTACTACCTCGACATCGGCGGGTACAGCGCGTGGGAGGTGCTGATCTCCCCGATCCTCGGCCCGGCCGCCCTGGCGCTCGCCGCGGTGCTGCCGGTGGCGCTGCGGCGCGGCGCCGGCCCGCTGGCCCAGGTCCTCGCGGCGGCGGCCGTCGGCGCCCTGGTGGCCGCCGTCGTGCAGCACAAGGGCTGGACCTATCACGCCCTCCCGGTGACGATGCTGACCGCCGGGGCCGCCGCCGCCGCGCTCTCGCGCTGGCTCGACCGCGCGCTGGCGGCCGGGGGCGGGCCGGGTGCCGCGCGCGGCGGCGACCGTGGCGCCGCGGCCGCGCCGGCGGCGGCCGCGATCGCCACCATCGGCCTCGCCCTCTACGCCGCGCATGGCGGCGAGGCACCCTGGCGCGAACTGTGGTTCCACGGCGACCGCGCCGGGCGCATCGCCGCCTTCCTCAAGCGCGAGGCCTATGGCGAGCGCCTGCTGGTGCTGAGCCCCGACATCTACCCCGTCTATCCGGCGCTGAACTATGCGCGCTCGCGCTCCACGCTGCGCACCATGAACCTCTGGCTGCTGCAGGGCGTCTACCGTACCTGTCCGGAGGACGCCGCGCGCTACCGCGAGACCTGGGAGATGAGCCGCGCGGAATTCTTCGTCTACCGCACGGTGGCGGAGGACTTCGCCCGCACGCCGCCGGCCGCGGTCCTGGTCTCGCGCAATCCCGGCATCCCCTGGTGCGACGGCGAGTTCGACTTCATCGAGTATTTCACCCGCCACCCCCTGTTCGCCGAGACCTGGGAGCGCTATCGGCCGGTCGGAGAGATCGAGGGCTACAGGCTGTTCGTGCGGGAGGAGTAGCGCCGTGTCCTACCAGGAATACGTCGGCCGCAGCGAGACGCGCGAGGACCGGGTGGATCCGCGGCTGGTCGCCGGCATGGCGGCGACGCTCGGCCGCGCCGCGCCGACGGACGGTACGCTGCCCCTGCTGTGGCACTGGATGCTGTTCCAGGACTGGAGGCCGCCGCAGGAGCTCGGGCCGGATGGCCACCCGCGGCGCGGCGGCTTCCTGCCGCCCGTGCACGATCTGCCGCGGCGCATGTGGGCCGGCGGCCGCCTCCAATTCGGCGAGGCGCCGCTCCGCATCGACGATCGCGTGCGCCGCGTCGCCACCATCCTCAAGGTGGAGGAGAAGACCGGCGGATCCGGGCGCCTGGTGTTCGTCACCGTGCGCTACGAGGTCTCCGGCCCGCGCGGCCTCGCGCTGACCGAGGAGCAGGACATCGTCTACCGCGGCACCGAGGGCGCCGCGGTGCGCCCCGCCGAGCCGGCGCCGCCGCCCGGTCCGGGCGCCTTCACCGCCAGCCTGACCCCCGACGCGGTGCTGCTGTTCCGCTACTCGGCGCTGACCGGCAACGGGCACCGCATCCACTACGACCACCCCTACGTGACGCAGGTGGAGGGCTATCCGGGCCTCGTCGTGCACGGGCCGCTGCAGGCGACGCTGCTGGCGCAGCACCTGCTCGACCACCTGCCGGCGGGCGCGCGCCTGGCCGGCCTCTCCTTCCGCGGCCGGCGGCCCGCCTTCGCCGACCGCCGGCTCGACCTGGTGGGGACCTTCGAGGGCAAGATCGGCCGCGCCGAGACCCGCGACGACTCCGGCGCCACCTGCATGCAGGTCGAGGCACGGATTGCCTGACGCGCCCGGCGCCGGACCGGGCGCGACCCGACCCGGCGCCACGGCGGCCCCTCCCGCTGTCTCGCCGCTGGCGCCGGGCGGCGAGGAGACGATGCGCGGCATCGCGCTGGTGGCGCTCGCCTACTTCGTCATCTCCGGCACCGACGCGGCGGTGAAATGGGCGCTGCCCGAGGTCGGCACGGCGATGGCGATGATCTGGCGCGGCGTGATCGGCGCGGGCTGCGTCGCCCTGCTCGCGCGCGGGCGCGGCCTGTTCCCGCGCGACCGGCGCCTGCTCGCGGCGCGCAGCCTGCTGCACACGGCCGTGTCCGGCGCCTGGTACTGGGCCTGGGCGCAGGGCATGCCGCTGGCCGATTCCTATGCCGTCGCCGCGACGGCGCCGCTGCTGATGACCGTGCTCGCGGTGCCGATGCTGGCCGAGCGCGTCGGATGGCGGCGCTGGACCGCGACCCTGGTCGGCTTCGGCGGCGTGCTCGTCATGCTCCAGCCGAGCGGCGATCTCTGGCGCATCGAGACGCCGGTGCTGCTCGTCGCGGTGGCGGCGATGGCGGTGACGCGGATCTGGACGCGGGTGCTGGCCCGCAGCGACACGCCGGCGGCGATCGCCTTCTGGCTGATGGTCGCGCACGTGCCGGTCGGTCTGGCGCTGCTGCCGGTCTTCCCGCCGCCCTCGGGCGCGTGGGTGCCGAGCCTCGGCGCGGCGGCCGCCCTGACGGCCTTCGGCGCGGCGAACGCCCTGGCGCACGTGCTGTTCGGCCGCGCCTTCGCGCTCGCGCCGGTCTCGGTCCTCGCGCCCTTCGAGTACAGCCCGCTGCTCTGGGGTGGGGTGCTGGGCTTCCTGATCTGGGCCGAGGTGCCGTCCTGGACCACGCTCGGCGGCGCGGCGATCGTGGTCGCTGCGGGGCTATACACGCTGCATCGCGAGCGGGTGAGGCGGGCGGCGGCACGGCAGGAGGCGGCCGCGCGAGCGGCGCCAAGGGGCTGATTCCGCGGGGGCGACTCGCGTTTCCCGCGGGGGGCGGCCGGCGCCGTTTCCTGTAGTAGGATGCCCCGTTGCGGGCAGGCGCGGACGCCGCCCGCACGGGCCGGCGCCGCCGCGGGCGGCCGCCGCGTCCGCCCGCTCGGTCCCAGGGTGCCTCCGTGACCTCCTCCCTCCGCCACGACATCCGCCGCGGCGCGGCCCTGATGCTCGCCGCCACGGCGCTCTTCACCCTCATGTCGGCGATGGTGAAGGAGCTCGGCGGCCGCATCCCCTTCGTCGAGGTGATGTTCTTCCGCAACGCCCTCGCGATCCCCGTGGTGATGGCGATCGCGCTGCGCCGCGCGCGGCGCCCGGGCGAGGTCGCGGCGCTGCTGCGCACGAGGCGCTTCCCCGGCCACCTGCTGCGCGCCTGCACCGGCACGCTCGCCATGGCGAGCAGCTTCTTCGCGCTCACCGTGCTGCCGCTCGCCGAGCAGACGGCGCTGACCTACACGACGCCGCTGTTCGTCACCGTCCTCTCGATCCCCTTCCTCGGCGAGCGGGTGGGGATCCACCGCTGGTCGGCGGTGCTGGTGGGATTCGCGGGAATCCTGGTCATCGCCCTCGGCAAGGGGGCGTTCCAGGGCGGCGCCCCGATGCCGCCGCTGGTGCAGCTCGGCGTCGTCGTGGCGGTGCTGCACGGCGTGTTCTCGGCCGGGACGACGCTGCTGGTGCGCCAGCTCTCGGCGACCGAGAGCAGCGCCACGATCGTGCTCTGGCAGTCGCTGCTGATGACCGCCTTCACGGCCGCCATCCTGCCCTTCGTCTGGGTCGCGCCGGGCCGGGGGGACGTGCTGCTGATCCTCGGCATCGGCCTGGTCGGCGGCGTCGCCCAGGTGATGCTGACGGAGGCGCACGCCAGCGCCCAGGTCTCCGCCCTCGGACCCTATTCCTACAGCTCGATCCTGTGGTCGGTGGCGCTGGGCTGGGCGATCTGGGGCGAGGCGCCGACGCTGACCATGCTGCTCGGGGCGGCATTGATCGTCGCCGCCGGACTCTACATCCTGCACCGCGAGCTGGTCCTGGCGAGGCGGAGGAGAGGACAGGCACCCCCATGAGCATCCCGTTCCGCCGCGAGGACCCGCTGCCCCCCGGCGCGGTGGAGGAGATCGCGCCCGGCCTGCGCCGCATCCTCTGCGGCAATCCGGGGCCGTTCACCTTCCGCGGCACCAACACCTACCTGATCGGGCGCGGCGGCGACGTCGCGGTGCTCGACCCGGGGCCGGAGAACCCGGCGCACCGCGCGGCGATCCTGCGCGCGACGGAGGGGGAGCGGATCACGCGCATCCTCGTCTCGCACACGCACCACGACCATTCGCAGGGCGTGCCGGGGCTGGTCGCGGCGCTCGGCGGCGGCGTGCCGACGCACGGCTTCGGGCCGCACATGACGCCGGCGGGCGAGGGCGGGGAGGGGGGCGACCACGCCTTCATCCCCGATCGGCGCCTCGCCGACGGGGCGGTGCTGGAAGGGGCCGATTGGCGGCTGACCGCGCTGCACACGCCCGGCCACTGCGCCAACCACCTCTGCTTCGCGCTCGAGATGGACGGCGCCTCCGGCGTGCTGTTCAGCGCCGATCACGTGATGGGCTGGTCCACCTCCGTCGTCTCGCCGCCGGACGGGGACATGACGGCGTACATGGCGAGCCTCGCGAAGCTCGCCGCGCGGGGCGAGGCGGACCGGCTCTACCTGCCCGGCCACGGGCCGGCGCTGCCGGAGCCGCACGCCCATGTCGCCGCGCTCGCGGCGCACCGGCGCGAGCGCGAGGCGATGGTGCTCGACGCGCTGCGCCGGGCCGGGCCGGGGGCGACGCCGGAGGCGCTGGTGCCGCCGGTCTACGGGCCGGAGCTCGATCCGCGCCTGGTGCGCGGCGCCGCGCGCAGCCTGCTCGCGCACCTGATCAAGCTGGAGCGCGAGGGCGTCGTCGAGCGCGACGGGCCGGGCTGGGCGGCGCGCTAGAGCCGGAGCCGCCGGTCAGGCAAAGAGGCGCTTGAAGAACCCGGGCTTCTTCGGCCGCGGGCGGCCGAAGAACTGGTAGCGCGCCTCGCTCGCCCGGCCGCGTTCCACCTGCTGCACCTTTCCGTCAACGAGCTGCTTCACCCGGACGTATTTGTGGCGCCCTTCCGAGCCGTCCTTGACGAAGCTGTCAATCGCGCCCCAGTAGCCGAAGACGGTGCAGTTCCGAACGCCACGGGCGTAGAGCTCGTCGGCGACGAGCTGGGCGAAGGGCGTGCCGACCAGCTCGGGATCGGCGCTCCCAAGAGTGTCCCCAAACTCCGCGCTATGGCAATTGTAGCACTTGATCTTGCCGGCGAAGGTCTTGCGCAGGCCGCTTTCGAGCAGGCGGTCCACCACGACGTCGTAGTCCACCCGCTCGCCGCCGCGACCGCCCTCGATTGACTTGTAGCCGGGCATGCCGTGGCCGCGGATATAGATCTGTCCGTCCGACATGCCGGCGATGAAGGGGTTCTTCTTGCCCGGCCGCCACCAAACCGTGATCGCGCGGTGGCCCTTCGCCAGTTCGTGATCAATCTGGACCTGGTTCTTGTCCATGCCGCCCTTCGTCGAACCATACTCGAACTGCGCAAAGACGAAGCCCGGATGGCGAGGATCGAAGGGCATGAAGAAGACCTTGTCGGTCATGCGCACGCTCCCCGAACCAAGGACACGCGAAAAGGGTGCAAGAACCGGCACGGTCCGTCAACGAGAAATGTCGTCGCCGGAACGGGAGGTGGCCGGTGTTCGGCGCTCGGCGCGCCGATGGTCCTTGCCGCTGTACACGATCAGGTCGCGCCGGGCGCGCTGCCGTTCACTGAGGGCGAGCCAGGTGCGGAACTCGTCCAGCACCATGCGGGTAATCGAGGCGACCGGATGGGCGTGGAGCTCGTCCAGCCGATGGAAGCGGAGATCCTCCAGCTCGCCCGATCCCGTGATCGTGCCGTGCGCCGCCTCCGCCGGCGCGACGAGGAAGCGGGCGTTGAATCGCATCGGCCGGTCCGCGGGCGTCACGGCGCGGCAGAGATAGTCGAGGCGCGCGAGGTCGGCGGCGACCCGCCCGCCGCGGCGCTCGCCGAGCACCAGGCCCGTCTCCTCGAACAGCTCGCGCACCGCGGCGATGCCGAGGGCGCGGGCGAGCGACGGCCCGGCGCGCAGCTCCAGCATCCGCCGCGTCTGCGGGCGCAGCTCGGAGATCGCCGGCGCGCGGTGGTCGGCGCGGTCCACGCGGCCGCCGGGAAAGACCATCAGGTTCGGCATGAAGCGCAGCCGCGCGTGGCGGCGGCCCATCAGCACCTCGGGGCCGCCCCGGGCGCTCGCGCGCCAGAGGATCAGCGTCGCCGCGTTGCGCGGATGGACGGGGCGCGACCGCGGCGGGCGGAAGCCCTCGGCGTCGGCACCGCCGGGATTGTCGGCGGCGGGGGACTCGACGGCGGGACGGGCGGCGTCGTCAGGCAAGGTCGAAGCCCCGCCCGCGCAGCCAGGTGGCGAAGCCGTAGCGCTCCGGCACGGAGAGCTGGCGCGCGGCGTTCTCGCTCCAGACGCAGCCCTGCGGGGCGGGGCCGTGGATCTCGGGGTAGCGCGGGCGCGCCGGCGGGCGGCGCGCGTCGTACTCGCGGACCAGTTCGGGGAACGCCGCGTCGTCGTAGCGCTCGCGGTGGACCACGGCGCGCGGGGGGAGGCGCACGGAGGCGGCGTTGCGCGCCTCCGGCCAGCCGAGGGTGAGGCCGGCGACCGGATAGACCCCCTTCGGCAGGCCGAAGAGCGGGCCGATCCTCTCGAGGTGGTTGCGCACGTAGCTGATCGGGCAGGTGCCGAGGCCCGCCGCGTCCGCCGCGGCCATGCAGGCGCCCATGGCGAGCGAGGCGTCCACCGCGGTGTTGAGGAAGGTGTCGAGGTTGTTGTTCGCGTGCTCGCGCCCGTGCAGCGCGCAGAGGCGCTGGCCGCGGCGCATGTCGCCGCAGAACAGCAGGAACACCGGCGCGTCCCTGATCCAGGGCATGGTGCCGATCCAGTCGGCGACCCTGGCGATCTTCGCCGCGTCGCGCGTGACGACGATGCTGTACTGCTGCAGGTCCGACTTGCTCGGCGCCGACTGGGCGGCGGCGAGCAGCGTGTCGAGCAGGGGCTCCGGCACCGGATCGGGCCGGTAGCGCCGGGTCACGCGCCGGTCGAGCAGCGCGAGCAGCGCCGGCGGCAGGTCGGCCGGCGGGGCGAAGGGCGCGGCGCCGTAACGGGCGGCGAGGAGGGCGGCGGGGTCCATGGGCCGCAGCCTCGCACCGGGCGCGGCGCGCGGGAAGGGGCCCTAGGCGCGCACCACCCAGGCGTCGGCGACGATGACGCCCTCGCCCTCGCGGCCGACGATCAGCGGGTTGACCTCGGCCTCGGCGACCTCGGGCAGCGCGGCGAGGCGGGAGACGGCGACGACGGCGCGGGCCAGCGCCTCCAGGTCGCCGCGCGGCATCCCGCGCCAGCCGGCGAGCGGGCGGAGGCCGCGCACCTCGGCGATCATCTCCCGCGCCTCGGCCTCGGTGACCGGGGCGAGGCGGAGCGTGGTGTCGCGCCACAGCTCCGCCATCACGCCGCCGGCGCCGAGCAGCACCAGCGGGCCGACCTCCGGGTCGCGGCGGAAGCCGAGGATCGCCTCGGCGAGGCCCCTCGCCATGGGCTGGACGAGGAAGCCGGTGATCCGTGCGGCCGGCGCGCGGGCGCGCACGCGCGCGAGCATGGCGGCGGCCTCGCGCTGCAGCGCCGCGGCGTCGGGGATGTCCAGCGCCACGCCGCCGACCTCGGTCTTGTGGGCGAGGTCGGGCGAGAGGATCTTCAGCGCCACCGGGAAGCGCGCCTCGGAGGGCAGCGCGCCGGGATCGGCGGCCACCGCGAAGGGCGTGTCGAGCCCGGCGGCGGCGAAGAGGCGGCGCGCATCGGCCTCGTCGGGCGCCGCCGGCAGGGCGTGCGCGATCGGGGCGAGCGGCGGCGCCGCGCGCGGCGCGCGCCAGTCGCAGTACGCACGGATCGCGTCGGCGCAGGATTCGGGGGTGCGGAAGGCGGGGATGCCGGCCTCCGCGAGCAGGCGCAGCGAGGCGTCGGCCTGCGGCACGAGGAAGGCCGCGACCGGCTTGCCGCCGCGCCCCGCCGCCTCGGCCGCGCGGACGATGCCGGCGACCGCGTCGTGCGGGCGGAACTGCGCGGAGGAGCCGACGACGGAGAGGGCGAGGTCGGTGTCCTCCGCCGCCAGCAGGGCGCCGAGCGCGGCGGCGACGCGCTCCGGCCTGGTGCCGGCCAGGGTGACGTCGATCAGGCGCCCGTGGTGCGGCAGCTTCTCCGCGGCGAGCAGGGCAGCGGCCCTGGCGTCGGGCGGGCGCGCCTCGATCCCCGCGACGCCGAGGCAGTCCACCGCCATCGCGCCGCCGCCGCCCGTCGTGGTCATCACGCCGACCGCGCGGCGCGGCCTGGCGAGCGGCCTGCGGCCGATCAGCAGCGGCGGCAGCTCGAGCAGCGCCTCGATCGTGGTCACGCGCGCGATGCCGTGGGCGCGGAAGAAGGCGTCGGCGGCGGCGTCGGAGCCCGCCAGCGCGCCGGTGTGGCTGGTGGCGAGCTCCGCGCCGAAGGGGCTGCGGCCGAGCTTGTAGGCGATGATCGGCTTGCCGGCGGCGTGCGCGCGGCGCGCCGCCTCGGCGAAGTGGTGCGCGCCGCGGATCGCCTCGAGGAACAGCAGGACCGCGTCCACCTCGGGGTCGTCCGCCAGCATGGCGGCGATCTCGCCGGCGGTGAGGTCGGCCTCGTTGCCGGTGCCGACCAGGTGCGAGAAGCCGATGCCGCGCGCCGCGCCGCGCGACAGGATCGCGCCCATCATCGAGCCCGACTGCGAGACCAGCGCGAGCCGCCCGGCGGGCAGGCTCTCCGCCTCCAGCGCCGCGTTGACGCTGCAGGCGGTGCGGGCGCGGAGGTTGACCACGCCCATCGAATTGGGGCCGAGCAGCCGCACCCCGGCCGCCCGCGCCGCCGCCACCAGCCGGTCCTGGAGCGCGCGGCCCTCGGGGCCCGCCTCGGCGAAGCCGTCGGCGAGCACCGCCGCGACGGGCACGCCCTTCGCCGCCACCGCGGCGATCTGCCCCTCCACCTGCGCGGTGCCGAGCAGGATGTAGGCGAGGTCCACCGGCCCCGGGACCTCGGCGAGGGAGGGAAAGGCGCGCTCGCCGAGCACGGTCTCGGCGCGCGGGTTCACCGGGTAGAGATCGCCGTCGAAGCCGTGCCTGCGCAGGTAGATCTGCGCCCGCGCGGTGACGCGCGAGGGATCGCCGGAGGCGCCGATCAGGGCGATGCGGCGGGGATTGAGCAGGGCGCTGGCGAGGGAAGGGGCGGAGCTGGTCACGGGCCTTGGCCTGGTGCGGTGCAGGAAGCGGTGGCGCCGGGATCGGCCGGCGGAGGGACGAACAGCGCGAGATAGGCGGCGGTCCGCGCCGCCGTGTCGAGCGGCGCGAGGCGGCGGTCGAGCGGTCGCGCCTCGCCGGCGGCGAGCGCCTGCGCGACGACCTGGCGGGCGAGCGCCTCGCGCGTCGGGCGCATCAGCACCGCGCGCGTGCCCGGCGGCTGCCCGGGCAGCCCGTCGAAGAGCACGATCGCGGCCGGACGGGTCCAGGGCTGCGCCGAGGGGAGCCGGTCGAGGTGGCGCACCTCCGGCGCGAAGGCGCAGACGGCGGAGCGCCGGACGATCGCGAATTCGGCGCTCGGCGGCAGCAGTTCCGCCGCGCGGACCAGCTCCGGCGGCGCCTCCGCCGCCGCGGCGCCGGACAGGAGCGCGGCACCGGCGGCGGCGATGCGCGCCGGCCTCAGACGGGATCCCAGCTGAAGACGTCCCCGCTGCGGTCGAGCGGCGCGAAGGCGGTCTTCAGCGCCGGCAGGGCGTGCTCGGCGATCAGCTCCGGCGTCCAGCCCTCGGAGCGGTGGATGGAGCGCACCGGGCGCGGGTGCGAGAAGAGGAAGATCTCGTTGTGGCGCGTGCCGAAGATCTGCCCCGTCACCTCCTTCGCCGCGTCGGAGGCGAGGAAGACCGCCATCGGCGCGTTCTTCTCCGGCCCCATCTGCTGGATCTTGGCGACGCGCGCCTTCTGCTCCGGCGTCTCGGCCGGGATCGAGCTGGTCATGCGCGACCAGGCGAAGGGCGCGATGCAGTTCGAGCGCACGTTGAAGCGCGCCATGTCGAGGGCGATGGACTTGGACAGCGCGGCGATGCCGAGCTTCGCCGCGGAGTAGTTCGCCTGGCCGAAGTTGCCGATCAGGCCCGAGGTCGAGGTGATGTGGACATAGGCGCCGGACTGCTGCTGGCGGAAGTGCGTCGCCGCGGCGCGGGAGACGAAGAAGCTGCCGTTCAGGTGCACGCCGATGACGGCCAGCCACTCCTCCGGCGTCATGCGGTGGAAGATCTGGTCGCGCAGGATTCCGGCATTGTTCACCACGATGTCTATGCGGCCGAAATGGTCGAGCGCCGCCTGGACGATCTTCTGCGCGCTGGCCCAGTCGGCGACGCTGTCGGTGGAGATCTCGGCCTGGCCGCCGCGCTGGCGGATCAGCTCCCGGGTCTGCTCGGCGGGGGTGGCGGAGGTCGGGCCCTCGCCCGAGAGGCTCGCGCCGACGTCGTTGACGATGACCTTGGCGCCGGCCGCGGCCATGGCGAGCGCGATCTCCCGCCCGATGCCGCCGCCGGAGCCGGTGACGACGGCGACCTTGCCTTCGAGCATCATGCTGGGCGTCTCCCCGATGGGTGCTGCTGCGTCGCCCGTTCTAGACCGGGCGCCGGGGGGCGTGAAGCCCGGTTGCCCGCCCGCGTCCTTCCCCTAGAGTGCGCACGGGCGACAAGGGGCGGGCGAGGCGCGTGGCGCTGGTTTCCCTCGACGGCGTGGGCAAGACCTACCGCGGGCGCGGCGGCGCCTGGGAGGCGGTGCGCGACTTCACCCTCGACCTCGCGGAGGGGGAGTTCTTCTGCCTGCTCGGCACCTCGGGCTGCGGCAAGACCACGGTGCTCAACATGGTCGCCGGGTTCGAGCCGCCGACCGCCGGCCGCATCCTGCTCGACGGGCGGGAGGTGAAGGGGCCCGGCGCGGACCGCGGCGTGGTCTTCCAGGGGCACGACAGCCTCTACGACTGGCTGAGCGCGCTCGACAACGTCGCCTTCGGCCCGCGGCTGCGCGGGATGGGGCGGCGCGCGCGGCGGGCGCACGCGCAGCGCTTCCTCGAGCTGGTCGGCCTCGCCGGGCAGGGGGGCAAGCACCCGTCGGAGCTCTCGGGCGGGATGAAGCAGCGCATCCAGATCGCCCGGGCGCTGGCGAACGACCCGCGCATCCTGCTGATGGACGAGCCCTTCGGCGCGCTGGATGCGCTGACCCGCGCGACGCTGCAGGGCGAGCTCTCGCGCATCTGGGCGGGGACGGGCAAGACCGTGCTGTTCATCACCCACGACATCGAGGAGGCCTGCGCGCTGGCCACGCGCATCGGCGTGATGACGCGCGGGCCGGGGGGCACGCTCAAGGCCGTGCTGCCGGTGGACCTGCCCTTCCCGCGCGAGCGCACCTCCGACGCCTTCATGGCCGTCTTCCGCCGGGTGCACGCGCTGATCCACGAGGAGATGGCGCGGCCATGAACGGCCGCGCCGCTACCGTCGCCGGCTATCTCGCTGGCTTCGCGCTGCTGTTCGCGCTCTGGCACCTGGCGGCGACGCTGCTGGTGCGCTCCGCCCTGTTCCCGCCGCCGCTGCCGGTGCTGGAGCGGGCGGCGGCGCTGATCGCGGACGGCATCCTGCAGGAGCAGGTCGGCGCCTCGCTGCGGCGCATCCTGCAGGGCTTCCTGATCGGCTCGGCGGCCGGCATCCCGATCGGCCTCGCCATCGGCAGCTTCCGCCCGGTGCGGGCGCTGCTCGAGCCCTGGACCGAGTTCTTCCGCTTCATCCCGGCGGTGGCGATGATCACCGTGGCGGTGATCTGGTTCGGCATCGGCGAGGAGAGCAAGGTCTTCCTGATCGCCTACACCACGGTCTTCGTCGTCGTCATCGCGACCGCCGCGGGGGTGGGCGCGGTCGGGCGGGACAAGATCCGCGCCGCACAGTGCCTCGGCGCGACGCGCCTGCAGGTGTTCCGGCTGGTCGCCCTGCCGGCGACGGTGCCCTACATCCTCACCGGCATGCGGCTGGCGATGGCCAACTCCTTCGTCACCATCGTCGCGGCGGAGCTGGTCGCCTCCAACGACGGGCTCGGCAAGATGCTCTGGGACGCGCGGCTGTTCATGCAGATCGAGGACATCTTCGTCGCCCTGGTCGCGCTCGGCCTGCTCGGCTTCGCCACCGACCGGCTGTTCCGCCTCGCCATCCGCGCCTTCGCCGGGCGCTTCAACCCGACGATGTGAACCGAGAAGGGAGGACGTCCGCCATGCCGACCCGCCGCTCCGCGCTCGCCGCCGCGCTGCCGCTGCTCGCCGCGCCCGCGCTGGCGCGCGCCCAGGCGCCGATCCGGATGACCATCGCCACCGGCGTGGACCCCTCCTTCGCGCAGTTCTACGTCGCGAGGGAGGGCGGGATCTTCGAGCGCAACGGGCTCGACGTCACGGTCAACACCGGCCCGTCCGGCAGCGCGATGGTCGCCTTCCTGATCGGCAACCAGATCAACGCCGCCTACGGCGCCGAGCAGGCCGGCGTCTCGGCCCACATCGTGGACCCGAACGTGGTGGTGGTCGCCGAAGGCGTGGCGCTGCTGCGCTGGATCGGCGTGCTCGGGCGCAACATCGCCTCGATGGAGGAGCTGAAGGGCAAGCGCGTGGGAGTCGCGCGCGGCACGGGGAGCGAGACCTTCTGGCTCTCGGTCGTCAGCAAGCTGAACCTCAACCCGGCCGACTACACGATCGTCAACGTCGAGGCGCCGGAGATGGTCGCCGCGCTCGAGCGCGGCAACATAGACGCCTACGCGGTGTGGGAGCCCTGGCTGACCCGGGGGCTGCGCGCCATCCCCAACACCCGCATCCTGGTCAGCAACGAGACGATCCAGATCATCCGCAACTTCATGTACATGAACAGGGGCTGGGCGCAGGAGAATCGCCCGGCGACCGAGCGCTTCCTGCGCGCGATGATCGAGGCGACCGAGTTCATCCGGAGCAACCGCGACGAGGCGGTGCGGCACGTGGCACGCTTCCTCCGCCAGGACCGCGCGCTGGTCGCCGAGCTGATGACCAAGGTGGACCACCGGCTGAACATCACGCAGGACACGGTGGCGAACGTCCGGCTCGCGATCGACCAGCTCCGCGGCATGGGGCGGCTCGGGCGCGAGGTGACGCCGGCCGAGGTGATCTGGCCGGAGGCGCTGCGCTGGGTGGCGCCGGACCGCGTGCGGATCTGAGCGTGCCCGGGGCGGCGGCCCGGCCGGCGTCCCCGAGCCGCTCCGGCAGGCCGCGGGCTCACCAGGGCGCGACCGGCGTCTCGCGCCCGCCGCTCGGGCAATCGGGTCGCCGCCCAGGGGCGCATGGTCGGCCGGGTCCGCGCTTCGCGCGGCCGAGGATGGCCCGGCTCGCCGCCGGGCCCGCGGTGATGCCCCCTCGGGCGCCGGGTGGACAGCGCGTCAGCCGCCGAAGATGGCCGCCAGGATCGCCGGCGCCTGCGCCGCCGGGCCGTGGCGCGTGAGTGCGGCGGAGTGCGCCGCCTCGGTCATCGTCGGGTAGGCGGCGGTGTCGAGGCTGGCGATCGCGCCCTCCAGGACCTCCTCCCAGCCCTGCGCCGGCGCGAGCCAGCCGGTCTCGCCGTCGGCGACGGCCCGGCGCAGGGTGAAGCTCGGCGAGACGACGCTCAGCGTGCCGACGGCCGCGGCCTCGAACACCTTCAGCTCCGACTTGCAGTTGGTGAAGGCGTTGTCCTGCAGAGGCACCAGGTTCAGCTCGACCTCGCCGATCAGCCGCTGGAGGTTCAGGAAGTCCTGCAGCGGGTGGCGCTCGATGCGGTCGGCGAAGGGCGCGAGCGCCTCTCCGGGGTCGAGGAAGCCCACCAGGCGCAGCACCAGGCGCCGATCGCGCCGCATCAGCCGGGCCAGCGCACCGGCGACGATCTGGAAGTCGCGGTTGTGCGTCGGCGTGCCGCTGAAGTAGCCGAGGTGGACCCGGCCGTCGCGCGCGAAGCCCGAGGCGCGCTTGGCTTCCAGCGCCCGCCGCGAGGCCTCGAGCTGCGCCGCGTTGAGGAAGTTGGGGACGACGGCGGTCGGCAGGCCACAGAAGGCGGTGGCGCGCGCGGCCAGGTACTCGTTGGTGGCGATGACGCCCTCGCACAGCCGCATCGCCGCGCCGAGGCGGCCGAAATAGGCGAACCAGTGGTCCATGTCCGCCTCGCCGCAGGGGTTGTCGAGCGTCTCGAGCACGAGCTGCACGTAGCGGTCGTCGAAGACGAGGTCGTCCACGTCGAACAGCACCCGGCGCCCGCGGGCTCGCGCCGCGGCGATCAGGCGCGCGACGCCGACCGAGTAGCGCGCGCGGCAGACCACCAGGGCGTCGCAGGCGCCCAGGATCGCGTCGGCGTGCTCGAGGTCCCCGGTCGAGAACCAGGCGGCGCCGACGTCCGGCGCCGCCACCCGCAGCGCCTCGATCATGTTCCACACGCGGTAGCGGAAGGTGCTGGTGTCCGGCTGCTCGTAGAAATAGGCGACGCGGCGGCTGCCGCGGCCGAGCAGCGCCAGCCGCACCGCGAAGGGCTGCGTCCAGGGGTCGGCATAGGCGATGCGCTCGCAAGGAAGGAGGAACACGCCTCAGCCCGCCGCCGCGAGGCGCTCGACGACCGGGGCGAGGGCCGCCTCCCAGTCCCGGCCGATCCGCGCCTCTCGGTGGTTGGCCGCCCGCCGCGGCTCGTCCGCGGCGAGCGCCTCCGCCTCGGCGAGCGCCGCGACCAGCGCCTCCACCGACGGCTCGGCGCAGAGGATGTTGCGGCAGTAGTGGTCGAGCGACGTCTTGGCGCCGCACCGGTTGGTGACCACGACCGCGCCGCTCGCCGCGAGGTCGAGCGGCGGGTAGCTCGGGTGGGGGGTGTACATCAGCGACAGGCCGACATCGACGCTCCGGACCAGCGCCGCGTACTCTTCCCAGGGGAGGTTCTCGGCGACATGCGGGCGCACGCCGCCGGGCATCACCAGCTCCGGCACGTCCTTGCCGACGAAGTGCAGCTCCCACTCCTCGGGCGGGAAGTGGCCGGCCACCAGCGCGCCGGACAGCGCCTCCAGGCCCCTGAGGAACAGGTTCCGGTCGTTGCTCGGGCGGGCGTAGAAGAAGAGCCGCCGCTTCGCCCCTGCCGGGCGCGGCTCCCGGTGGTAGATGGCCTCGGGGAAGGCGGGCTCGAAGGCGATGCCGTTCGCCGCGACGCCGCGCATCCCGTCCCGCGCCAGGTGGTCGCGCAGCGCCGCGGTGTTGAGGACGAAGCGGAGCCGCGTGTCGCACAGCACCTCCCGGCAGCGGAGCTGCTGGTCGCCGGCCGGGTAGAACAGCCGTTCGTCCTCCTGCAGCAGGTAGATGATCCGGTCCGGGCGGACGGCGGCGAGCGCCGCCCAGGTCGTCCACCAGGAGGTGGTGAGCAGGACGTCGCCTGCGCCGATCGGCACCCTGCGCCCGACGCCCGACGGGCCGGAGTGCAGGAACTCGACGTTGCCGTCGCAGCGTACGCCCTGCGCGCGCAGAACGGCGCCGAAATTGGCCGTCTCCGGCGGCTCGGTGCGGGTCACGACGCGCAGCGGCACCCCGAGACGCCGCGCGAGCAGGACGGCGAGGATCATCGCGGTGCCGACCCCGCCGAAGAGGCTGCCCGCGTTGATGCTGTCGGTCAGCATGGTCAGGCGGCGCGGGCTGTCGGGATCGGGAAAGGTGAGCAACGGCGCGGGCAGGCGGCTCGCCACCAGGGTCGCGCAGGCCAGCGGGGCGGGACGGGGCGGGGCCGCCGGCGCCAGCGCGGGCGTCGCCACCGGCGCGCCGGGCAAGACAGGCGCGGCGGGGGGAGCGGCAGGGCGCCCGAGCAGGCCGCGCAGGCGCGCGACATAGGCGGGCTCGCGTCGGGCGAGGCCGACCGCAGCGCGCAGCGGCCGCGTGATGCGCCAGGAGGTGGAGCGCACCAGGGCGTCGCACCGTGCGCGCAGGGCGGCCGCGTCCTGCGCGAGACGGTGCGCCGCCGCCTCGGCCTCGGCGGTTCGGGCGCGCAGCGCCTCGGCCCCGCGCTCGGCCATCCGCAGCCGGTCGCGCAACGTCGCCTCGCGCCGCTCGACCTGCCGCCACGCGGCCTCGGCGGAGCGCAGTCTCTCTTCGGCGGCCCGCAGCCGCTCGTCGGCGGCGGCGATGGCTGCCCCATGCGCCTCCTCGAGCGCCTGCAGCCGCGCGGAGAGGCCCTGTCGCTCCTCCGCCGCCGCACGCAGCCGCGCTCCGGCGTCGTGCGCGAGCCAGCGCAGGTGCACCGCCTCGCCGCGCGACGCGAACAGCCCGCGGATAGCGGCGGCCGCTCCGGGGTCCTCCGCGGCGGCGAAAAGCGCGCGCAATGGCGCGGGCAGCGCGCCGCCGACGCCCGCCACGCCGAGGCCGTGGCCGTGCACGAACTCGAAGTGAGGATGGTCGGCCTTGATCTCGTGCCAGAGTCGCCAGACCCCGAAGTCGTCCTGGCGGACGTTGGTGTCGTGGAACAGCACCACGCCGCGGTCGGAGAGCGTCTCCCGCCACAGGCGGAAATCGCCGGCGGCGGCCTCGTAGGTGTGGTAGCCGTCGATGTGCAGCAGGTCCACCTCGCCCGCCTCGAAGAACTCCCGCGCCCGGGCGAAGGTCATGCGCAGCAGCGTGGAAAAGCGCCGCCAGCGGGTGTCGTTCAGGGAGCGCACCGCCGCGAAGACCTCCTCGCCGTACCCGCCCGCGTGCGGATCGCCTTCCCAGCTGTCGACGGCGTGGCAGCGCGTGGCGAGCGCGAGGCGGTCCACCGCCTGGCAGAACGCGCCGTAGGAGACTCCCCAATGCGTGCCGAGCTCGACGATCGCGCGCGGCCTGAGCGCCTTGACCACCCAGAAGGCGAAAGGGACGTGCTCGAGCCAGGCGCTGGCCGCGAGGTGGTCGGGACGCCAGTCGATCTCGTCGCCGATCCCGAGCGCGCCGATCACCTTCGCCAGCGGCGAAGCAGAGGGGGATACGGCGAGGTCGGGATGTGCATCCATGCCGGCGTCGTGTCCTCCCCGAACTCGATGCGCCCGCGGTCGAGCGGGACCGGGAGCCGGGCCGTCCCGGCCTGCGGGCCGCCTGCCCCCGCCGGGCGCGAAGGCGGCCCGCTGGCGTGGAGCGTCGCAACGTTCCGGCAAGGCGCGGCGATCAGTGGTCGCGCACCCCCCTTTCCGCCGTCGCCGTTCGGACAGCGCGCGGCGGTGCGAGGGCAGGGAGAAAGGCTGTCATTCAGGCTGGATGCATACGGCCGGCCGCGGTCGGGCCGCACATCAAGCCCAGGTGGCCAGGCATCAAGCTCCGGTGATGGACGGCTCGAAAGGCGGAGGTCCCGCAGCCGCGAGGCGCGGAGCGCGTGCCTGCGCCCTGCGACCGACGCCCGGAAAGCCCGGCGATTCTGGCTCCCGGGGCCGGTCGGCACGGCCGCCCCGGTTCCGCCCGCACGCCCGGTACCGGGCCGTCGTGGCGGGACGGCTTCGCCCTGCGGCGGCTCCTGCCCGGCGCTGGTCAGGCGCCGGCCGGGCCCGCTCCGGGCACCCAGGGCGCGCCGAACACCGGCTCCTTGTGCGGGATCGGCGGCAGGGCCCAGGTGCCGGTGGCGGGCGGGCGCACCTCGGCGTCCACGTGCACGTCGAGCAGCGCCGGGCGCCCGAGCTTCACCGCGTGCTCCAGCGCGCCGGCGAAGTCCTCGGAGCGCGTCACGGTGACGCCCTCCACCCCGGCGGCGCGCGCCCAGGCGGCGAAGTCCGGGTTGTAGGGGCGGCGGTTCTCGCCGGCGTAGAAGCCGGTGCCGATCTCGCGCCCGCCGAAAAGGCCGTACTGGATGTCGCGGATCGCCCCCCAGGCGAAGTTGTTCCACACCACCCAGACCACCGGGATGTCGTACTCCACCGCGGTGCAGAGCACGTGCGGCACCATGGTGAAGCCGCCGTCGCCGCAGACCGAGACGCAGACCCGCTCCGGCGCCGCCAGCTTCGCGCCGAGGATCGAGGAGGGGCCGAAGCCCATCCCCGAGAAGCCCCAGGTGTTGAGCATCGTCTGCGGCCGGCGCGCGGTCCAGAACTGCATGAACCAGTTGTGGTGCACGCCGGAGTCGAGCGAGAGGATCGCGTCCTCCGGCAGCACCCGGCGCAGGTCCGCCACCACGCGCTCGGGCCGCATGGGCGAGGTGTGGCGCTCGAAGTTCGGCCGCGTGAAGTCGTCCCACTCCTTGCGCCAGGCGGCGATCTCGGCGTGCCAGGCGGCGAGGCGGCCCGCGCCGGGCGGCGCATGGCGCGCCTCGATCTCGGACAGGAGCTGGCGCAGGAAGGTGCGCGCGTCGGCGAGGATGCCGAGGTCCGGCGTGTAGTTGCGGCCGATCTCGGCGTGGTCCACGTCCACATGGATCAGCCGCGCCGCCGGGAAGTTCCACGAATAGCCGGGGATCCAGGAGGAGGCGGAGCGGTCGTCGAAGCGCGCGCCGATGGCCAGCACGAGGTCGGCGTGGCGCCCCGCCTGGTTCGCCGGATAGGCCCCGTTGCGCCCGATGAAGCCGAGCGAGAGCGGGTGCGCCATGTCCAGGCACCCCATGCCGTTCGGCGAGCTGATGACGGGGATGCGCAGCCGCTCGGCGAGCGCCGTCAGCTCCGCGCCCGCCTCGGAGAGCGTGACGCCGTGGCCGATGAACAGCACCGGCCGCTCGGCCGCGAGCAGCATCCCGGCCGCCTGCGCCACCTCCTCCGGCGCGGCGCCGCTGCGGCGGGGGTTGGTCGCGCTCCAGGCCGCCGGGACCTCGACCTCGTCCTCCTCCTGGAAGAGGTTGAACGGCACGTCGAGGTTCACCGGGCCCGGCCGGCCGCTCAGCATGGTCAGCGCCGCCTGCCTGAGCGCGAGCGGCAGCATGTCCACCCGCGTCGGCTGGAAGGCGCGCTTCACCACCGGCCGGAGCACGCTCGGGAAGTCGGCCTGGTAGTGCCGGTTCAGCTCCTGGAAGGGCGAGCGGTTGAACTGCGAGGTCGGCACGTTGGCGGTGATGGCGAGCAGCGCCGAGCTGTCCGTCTGCGCCACCGCCAGCGCCATGACGATGTTGGCCGAGCCCGGGCCGCAGGAGGTCAGCGTCGCCGCGGGCCGGTGCCTCACGCGGAAGTAGCCGTCGGCCATGTGCGCCGCGACCTGCTCGTGCCGCGGCGATATCAGGCGGATGCGGTCGCGCCGGTCGTAGAGCGCGTCGAGCATGCCGACATTGCCGTGGCCGCAGAGGCCGAAGACGTGGTCGATCCCCTCGCGGAGCAGGAACTCGGCGATCAGCTCGCCGCCCTTCATCCGTGGCATGGCGTTCTCCCGTCGCGGCCGGCCGGGACGCGCCCCCCGGCGGGTGGCGGCCGCGCGGGACGGGAGGCGCGGAGGCCTGCGCGTGCGGCGATCGTAGCAGCCGGTCCGCGACGGCGCGAATCCGCCCGCCCGACGCCGGCACGGCGCTGCGCGCCCGGCGGCGCCGGGCCCGGTCTGCCCTCGCGCTCAGCGCAGGCCGCCCGGCATGACCGCGAGGTTGTCGGGATCGAGCCCGGGCGCCTGCGCGGCGGCCGGCCTCGCGCAGGCGCATCTGCACCGCACGGACCGCCGCCAGCAGCGCCGCTCCCAGACCGGAGGAAAGCCTCATGGCGCGTCGTCCTACCGTGATGCCGCCGCAACACGGACGGGCGGCGTCCCGGCCGCGCGCGATCGGTCCGGCGAGGGCCAGCGGCGGTCCCCGCCGGACCGGCGGCGCTCACCGTGCCGCGCGCGCGAGCCAGGCGCGGAGAACGGCGATCTCGTTCTCCTGGGCGCGGATGATGCCCTCGGCGAGGGCGCGGATCTCGGGATCCCTGCCGTGCTCGAGCACCACGCGCGCCATGGCGATGGCGCCCTGATGGTGCGGGATCATCGCCGCGGCGAAGTCGCGATCGGGATCGCCGGTGTAGCTGATCTGCATGTCGCGATGCATGCGATCGGCGACCGCGCGGAACGCCTGCACCGCCGGCGGCTCGGCCTGCGCCGGGGCGGCGTCGGCGGCCGGCGGGTGGTGGCGTCCCGCGGTCTGCGCTCGCGGGGCGGCGAGCGGCGGCATGGACGCGGCGAACAGCACAGCCGAAGCGGCCGCGCGACGGGACAGGGTCGTGCTCATGGTCGTTCTCATCCTCTCCTTGGCGAATGACGCGGGTCGCGGTGCGGTCGGCGCGAGGCCGGCCGCGCTTACGCCGTCCGCGGGGGGAGAGGCTCCGGCTGCGGATCGTGGCCCGCGCGGACAAGGGGCGGAGCGGGTCCGAACGCGTTGCGGGCGAGAACGGGGCGCGGCGGCGGCGAGACGCCGAGCAGGTGCTCGGCCGCCGCGCAAGCCAGGGCGCAGGCCGAAGCGCGCGCCCGACCCTCGCCATGCGGGTCGCAGGCGCCGTCCCCGACCTGGATCACGCCCGCGACCATCCGCACCGCGCCGCAGGCGCCATGCGGATCCTCCGCAGCCGCTGGCCGCTCCGGCGCCGCGGCGGAGCCGGCCGGCGGCGCGGCCACGCCGAAGGCATGGGTGACGCGCAGGGCCGCGCCGCCGAGCAGCAGCAGCAGCGCGGCGAGGAGCGCGAGCGGTCGGCGGAGCCGGCGCATGGTCGCGCTGCTACGCCTCCACCGGCGCGACGTTCTCCAGCAGCCAGCGCGCCAGCGCCGTCGCGCGCGCGTCCGTGTGCGGCTGGCCCATGACCTGCACGCCGACCGGCATGCCGCCCACCGCCATCAGCGGCACCGTCACGGCGGGCGCGAAGAGCAGGGAGCTCGGCGCGTTGAACACGAAGTCGCCGGTCGGCCGCGGCGCCAGGGGCTGGCCCGGCACGTCGCCGGACCAGGGCGGCGCCGGACCGGGGCAGGCGAGGGCGACGACGGCATCCGCCAGCGGCGCGATGGCGGCGTGCCGGCGCTGCGCCTCCTCGCGCCGCAGCAGGCGGAGGCGGTAGTCCTCCGGCGTCATCCGCTCCGCGCTCGCGAGCACCGCCTTGTAGCGCTCGCTCACCCCGTCCGGGTGCTGGTCCACCAGGTTGCGCGCGGCCCAGCGGTTCTCCCAGGCGGTGATGGCGCCGCAGATCGCGCGGGCGTCGGCGATGGACTGCTCGAAGGCCTCGATCAGCGGGTGGTCGGCGCGGCGGAGCAGGGTGATGCCGGCGCCGCGCAGGCGCTCGAGCAGCGTCTCGAAGGCCGACCTGGTGGCGGCGTCGAGCGCGGCCCAGCCCTCGGTCTCCATCACGATCAGCCGCTCCGGCCTCGCCGCCGCCGGCGGATGGTCGGGGCCGAACAGGCCGGGCGCGCCGCGATCGCCGCCGACGCGCCTCGCGATCTCGATGGCGACCTGCCACATGTCCTCGATGCAGCCGGCGTGCGGCCCGTGGGTGCTCATCGAGGTCGCCTGGCGCTCGCCGCGGTTGATCCCGCCCTGGGTCGGCTTGAGCGCGACGTTGCCGCAATAGGCCGCCGGCCGGATGATCGAGCCGCCGACCTGCGAGCCGATCGCCGCCGGCACCATCCGCGCCGCCACCGCGGCGGCGGAGCCGGAGGAGGAGCCGCCGGGCGTGCGCGCCGGGTCGAAGGGATTGGTGGTCGGTCCCGGATGCGCGCCGCCGAGCTCGGCCGTGACGGTCTTGCCGAGGATCACGGCGCCGGCCTGGCGCAGCGCCCAGACGGCGGCGTTGTCCCGCTTCGGGAAGTTCCCGCGATAGGCCTCGGCGCCCATCTGCGTGGGCATGTCCTTCGTCTCGAGCAGGTCCTTGATGCCGATCGGCATGCCGTCGATCGGCGAGAGCGGGCGGCCCTGCCTCCAGCGCGCCGTGCTGGCGTCCGCCGCGGCGCGGGCGCCGGCTTCGTTCAGCACGACCCACGCCTTCACCACCGGCTCGCGCGCGGCGATGGTCTCCAGGCAGCGCTCGAGATAGGCGCGTGGCGTGTCCGCTCCGTCGCGGAAGCGCGCCGTCGCGTCGTGGAAGGTGAGGGCCCGGAAGGTCCTCGGGGAATAGCCCTGGGCTCGCACGCCTCCGTCCATCGCGCCGGATCGCTCCTTCCCGTTGCGCAGGCGCGCATCAGAGCGCGGCGCGGGCGCGCGAGTCCAGGGGGGGCCGCCGTCCGCTCCCGTCCCGGACGCGCCTCAGCGCGGCGCGCAGGCGGAGGCGGCGATCAGGCAGAAGCCGCGCCGGTCGGCCTCCTCGCAGGCCTCGATCGCGGCGGTCTCGGCCTCGTCGAGGGTGCGTCCCGCGCCCGCGGCAACCGAGGTGACGACATAGCCCGGAGGCGCGCGGCGTGCCCCGCGCCCCTGCGGGGGGCGATGCTCGATGCCCTGGGCCACGGCGGCGCAGCGTTCCGCGAACTCGGCGAGGAGCCGGCACCGCGCGGCGGGCCCGTCGGTGCCGAGGCCGGCGCTGCGGCACTCGCGCTCCGCGGCGCGGCGGGCCTCCTGCCGGTCGGCGCGCCCCACCGTCAGGCCGAAGCCGATCGCGGAGGGCGTGGCGTAGATCGCACCCCAGCGCGGCAGTTCGCCGGTCGAGGGCGACAGGGCGGCGGGAAGCCTCGGAGACGCGATGCTGCCCGCCCCGATCGCCCCGGCATGGGGGGAGAGGGGGGAGGCGCCGGCGGCGGCCGGGACGAGCAGCAGGCCAAGGGCGACCGCCGCAAGACGCGGGCTGCGGCGGGTCGCCGAAGGGGCGGGGGGCGGGGCACGCATGGCTCTGAGATCCTTCGCCGCCGGGCCGGGGGCGCCCGGCGACGCGCTGGAGCATGCCGCAGCCGCGTTGCAGCCCGATTGCGAAGGATCAAGAACCGTGTTTCTTCGGTTTCAATCCGGCGCGATCCTGTTTCGCGCCCGCTTCATGACCGCGGCGCGCCGGATGCTGGGCGCGCCGACGGCCGCCGATGCGGGGCCCGCCGCGCCCGGGGGGCGGGACCGGGGGCTCCGCCGGCGGTTCAGCGCTCCTCCCTCGCGGCGATGATCCCCCCGCCCAGCGTGCCCGGGATGCGCGCCGTCCAGCGGCCGGCGTCCACCAGCGTGACGAAGTCGAGCACCGCGCGGTTGAAGGCGTCCGGGTCCTCCAGGTTCATCGCGTGGCCGCACTTCGGCAGGACCTGCAGCGCGCTGGTGGGGATCGTGCGCTTGAGGAAGATGCCCGGCTCCAGCGTCGGGTCGTCCTCGTCGCCGCAGAGGACGAGGGTGGGCAGGCGCAGCGCCCGGAACCGGTCCGCGAGGTCGAACAGCGAGGGCCGCTCCCGCTGCACGCCGAGCATCGTCAGCGCCGAGCCTTCCGTCGAGTGCTCGGCGAGCTGGGCGCGGAACTCGGCGTAGCCGCGCGGGTCCTTCTCCTCGTGGATCAGGCGGGTGGGGCCGCGGGCGTAGACGGCCGCCATCCGCGCCATCCCCTCGGCGCGGATGCGGGCGGCGGTGGCCTCGACCTCGGCGCGGAACTGGTCGCGCTTGCCGGGCTCCGCGCCGTAGCCGACGCCGGCCGCGACCAGGCTGCGCGCGAGCGCCGGATGGCGCAGCCCGAGATGCAGCGTCGCGAAGGCGCCCATCGAGAGGCCGACCACATGGGCCGGAGCGAGGTTCAGCCCCTTGATGACGGCGGCGATGTCGTCCGTCGCGCGGTCCTGGGAGTAGGCCCGGGGATCGCCCGGCACGGCCGAAGGCGGGTAGCCGCGGGCGTTGAACGCGACGCAGCGGTAGCGCCGGCCGAAGAAGCGGAGCTGCGGCTCCCAGGAGCGGAGGTCGCCGGCGAATTCGTGCACGAAGACCATCGGCGTGCCGGAGCCGACCTCCTCGTAGTAGAGCTCGACCCCGTCGTTGGCGCGAAGCGTAGGCATGCCCGTCCCTCCCGGTGCGCAACAGCACGCGGCGAGCATGCGGGCCGGGGGCGCCCTGGACAAGCGCCCGGGGGCGCTTGACTCCGGGCGGGGGCGGGGGCATCTGCAATCCGGACCGGAAAGGTCCGGATTAGCGTGGAGGCAGGGCCCGGCGGGGCGATCCGATGCTGCGTCTCTCGAAGCTCACCGATTACGCCGTCGTCGTGCTGACGCGGCTCGAGGAAGGGGAGGGCGTGCAGGCCGCCCCGGACCTCGCCGCCGCGACCGGCATCGCCGAGCCGACGGTCGCCAAGGTGCTCAAGATCCTGGCCCATGCCGGCCTGGTCGAGGGGCTGCGCGGCGCGCGCGGCGGCTACCGCCTGACCCGGCCGATCGCCGAGATGCCGCTGACCGAGGTGATTACGGCCATAGACGGGCCGATCGCGCTCACCGCCTGCGTCGATTCGGCGGTCGGCCACTGCGAGGCGGAGGACCTCTGCCCCGTTCGCGGCCGCTGGGACCCGGTGAACCGGGCGATACGCGACGCGCTGTCCGGGATCACCATCGCCGACCTCGCCCCGCCGCGCGCCGCGCCGGTCGCGCCGCCGGCCCGCCCTGCGGCGCCCCTCGCCGCCACCGCATAGGTCACGACCGAGATGCCAGCCGTCAACGAGACGCTCGAGACCGTCCAGTCCGTCACCCAGGGCACCTACAAGTGGGGCTTCGAGACGGACATCGAGATGGAGTTCGCCCCCAAGGGGCTGAACGAGGACATCATCCGCTTCATCAGCCGCAAGAAGGGCGAGCCCGAGTGGCTGCTGGAGTGGCGCCTGCGCGCCTTCAAGGCGTGGCAGGCGATGAGCGAGCCGCGCTGGGCGGCGGTGAAGTACCCGCCGATCGACTACCAGGACGCCTACTACTACGCCGCGCCGAAGCGGCGGCCGAAGTCGCTCGACGAGGTGGACCCGGAGCTGCTGAAGACCTACGCGAAGCTCGGCATCCCGCTGAAGGAGCAGGAGTGGCTCGCCGGCGTCACCACCTCGCCGGACGGCACGGCGCGCGCGCCGGTCGCGGTGGACGCGGTGTTCGACAGCGTGAGCGTCGCCACCACCTTCAAGGAGCGGCTGGAGAAGGACGGCATCATCTTCTGCTCCATCTCCGAGGCGGTGCGCGAGCACCCGGAGCTGGTGCGGAGGTACCTCGGCAGCGTCGTGCCGCCGGCCGACAACTTCTATTCCGCGCTGAACAGCGCCGTCTTCACCGACGGGTCCTTCGTCTACATCCCGAAGGGCGTGCGCTGCCCGATGGAGCTGTCCACCTACTTCCGCATCAACGCGAAGAGCACGGGGCAGTTCGAGCGCACGCTGATCATCGCCGAGGCGGGAAGCCACGTCAGCTACCTCGAGGGCTGCACCGCGCCGATGCGCGACGAGAACCAGCTCCACGCCGCCGTGGTGGAGCTGGTCGCGCACGACGAGGCGACGATCAAGTACTCCACGGTGCAGAACTGGTACCCGGGCGACGCCGAGGGGCGGGGCGGCATCTACAATTTCGTCACCAAGCGCGGCGCCTGCCGCGGCGCGCGGAGCAAGATCAGCTGGACGCAGGTGGAGACCGGCTCCGCCATCACCTGGAAGTACCCGTCCTGCATCCTGCAGGGGCCGGATTCGGTCGGCGAGTTCTACTCCGTCGCCATCACCAACAACTTCCAGCAGGCGGACACGGGCACGAAGATGATCCATCTCGGCCCGCGGACGAGGAGCACGATCATCTCCAAGGGCATCAGCGCCGGCCACGGGCAGAACACCTACCGCGGCCTGGTGCGGATCAGCCCGAAGGCGGTCGGCGCGCGCAACTTCACCCAGTGCGACAGCCTGCTGATCGGCGACCGCTGCGGCGCCCACACCGTGCCCTACATCGAGAACCGCTGCATGAGCGCGAAGGTGGAGCACGAGGCGACCACCAGCCGCATCGCCGAGGACCAGCTCTTCTACTGCCGCAGCCGCGGCCTCTCCGAGGAGGACGCGGTGGGGCTGATCGTCAACGGCTTCTGCCGCGAGGTGCTGAAGGAGCTGCCGATGGAGTTCGCGGTCGAGGCGCAGAAGCTGCTGCAGATCTCGCTTGAGGGTTCGGTGGGCTGAACATGCTGAAGATCGAGGGACTGACCGCCGCGGTGGACGGCAAGCCGATCCTCAAGGGGATCGACCTGGCGGTGCCGGCCGGCGAGGTGCACGCGGTGATGGGCCCGAACGGCTCGGGCAAGTCCACGCTCGCCTACGTGCTGGCGGGGCGCGAGGGCTACGAGGTGACGGGCGGCAGCGCGACCTGGGACGGGCTCGACCTGCTCGCGCTGGAGCCGGAGGAGCGCGCCGCGGCGGGGCTCTTCCTCGCCTTCCAGTACCCGGTGGAGCTGCCGGGCGTGGGCAACGCCACCTTCCTGCGCACGGCGCTGAACGCGATCCGCCGCGCGAGGGGCGAGCCGGAGCTGGATGCGATGCAGTTCCTCCGCCTCGCGCGCGAGCGGCTGCGCGCGCTCTCGATGCCGGAGGAGATGCTGAAGCGCAGCGTCAACGTCGGCTTCTCCGGCGGCGAGAAGAAGCGCAACGAGATCCTGCAGATGGCGCTGCTGCGCCCGCGGCTCGCGGTGCTCGACGAGACCGACAGCGGCCTCGACATCGACGCGCTGCGGATCGTCGCCGACGGCGTGAACGCGATGCGCGGGCCGGACTTCACGGCGCTGGTCATCACCCACTACCAGCGCCTGCTCGACCACATCGTGCCGGACCGCGTGCACGTGCTGGTGGGCGGGCGCATCGTGCGCTCGGGCGGGCCGGAGCTGGCGAGGGAGCTGGAGCGCGAGGGCTACGCCGCGCTCCAGGCGCAGGCGGCATGAACGTCGTGACGCACAAGGCCGGTGCCGCGGGCTTCCTGCACCGCTTCGAGGGGCTGCGCGAGCGGCTTCCGGGCGGGCGCCTGCCCTGGCTCGCCGCGCTGCGCGACGGCGCGGCGGAGGCGTTCCGCGCCCAGGGCTTCCCGACGCGGCGCGTCGAGGCATGGAAGTACACCGACCTCGCCCCGGTCGCCGAGGCCGGCTTCGACGAGCCGCTGACCGCGGTGGACGACGCGATGGACCTGCCGCCGCCGCTGGCCGGCGCGCGCGCCGTGTTCGTGGACGGGCGCTTCCGTCCCGACCTCTCCTCGCTCGGGGGGCTCCCCTTCGCCGCCGCCTCGGTCGCGCACGGGCTGGACGCGCTGGAGGGCCGCCTCGGCGCCCTCGCCCGGCCCGCCGAGGAGCCGATGGCGGCGCTGAACACCATGCTGTTCGAGGACGGCCTGCTGCTCGACCTGCCGGAGGACGCGGACGGCGGCGTGCTCGAGCTGCTCTCGCTGGCGACGGCGAGCGAGCGGCCGGCCGCCTTCCACCCGCGCCACCTGGTCCGCCTGGCGAGGGGCGCGCGGCTGACGCTGATCGAGACCGCGACCGCGCCGGAGGGCGCGCGCTACCTGCACAACCCGGTCTTCGAGATCGCGGTCGCGGAGGACGCCCGGCTGACCCACGGCCGCCTGCAGCAGGAGGCGCCGCGCGCCTTCCAGCTCTCCACCGTCTATGCGCGGGTCGCCGCCGGCGGGACCTACGACAACTTCACGCTGAACGCCGGCGGCCGGCTGGTGCGCAACGAGATCCATGTCGCGCTCGTCGGGCCGCGCGCCGCCTGCCACATGAACGGCGCCCAGCTCCTCGTCGGCGAGCAGCACGCGGACACCACGACGGCGCTCGAGCACGCCGCGCCCTCCTGCACCAGTCGGCAGACCTACAATACGGTGCTGATGGGCCGCTCGCGCGGCGTGTTCCAGGGGCGGATCCTGGTCCGCCAGGCGGCGCAGAAGACCGACGGCTACCAGATGAACCGGGCGCTGCTCCTCTCGCCCGAGGCGGAGATGGACAGCAAGCCGCAGCTCGAGATCTACGCCGACGACGTGAAGTGCAGCCACGGCGCCACGGTGGGCGAGCTCGACCCCGAGCAGGTCTTCTACCTGCGCAGCCGCGGCATCCCGGAGGGCAGGGCGCGCGCGATGCTCGTCGAGGCCTTCCTGCACGAGGCGGTCGAGGGCGTCACCGACGAGCCGCTGCGGCGCGCGCTCGACGCCGCCGTGGCCGGCTGGTGGGCGCGGCAGGAGGAGGGCCTCGCGGCATGAGCGTCGCCCTGCAGCCCGCCCCGGCGCTCGACGTCGCGCGCGTGCGCCGCGACTTCCCGATCCTGGCGCGGACCGTGCGCGGGAAGCCGCTGGTGTTCCTCGATTCCGCCGCCTCCGCCCAGAAGCCGCGCGCGGTGATCGAGGCGATGGTGCGCTGCATGGAGACGGCCTACGCCAACGTCCACCGCGGCGCCTACCACCTGAGCGAGGTGGCGACCGAATCCTACGAGGCGGCGCGCGCCGCCGCCGCGCGCTTCCTCAACGCCGCCGATCCGCGCGAGATCGTCTTCACCCGCAACAGCACCGAGGCGATCAACCTCGTCGCCCATTCCTGGGGCCGCGGCGTGATGCGGCCCGGCCAGGCGGTGCTGGTCAGCGAGATGGAGCACCACGCCAACCTGGTGCCTTGGCAGATGCTGCGCGACGACGGCCGGGGGATCGGACTGCGCGTCTGCCGCGTGACCGACGACGGCGAGCTCGACCTCGAGGACCTCGCGGCGAAGCTCGCCGACGGGAAGGTCGGGCTCGTCGCCGTCACGCACATGTCGAACGTGCTCGGCACGGTGACGCCCGCCGAGCGGATCGTCGCGCTGGCGCACGCGCACGGGGCGAAGGTGCTGCTCGACGGCAGCCAGGCCGCGGTGCACCGGCGCGTGGACGTGCGCGCGATCGGCTGCGACTTCTACTGCTTCACCGGCCACAAGCTCTACGGCCCCACCGGCATCGGCGTGCTCTGGGCGCGGCTCGAGCACCTGGAGCGCATGCCGCCCTTCCTCGGCGGCGGCGACATGATCGCGAGCGTGACGCTGGAGCGCAGCGAATGGGCCCCGCCGCCCGCGAAGTTCGAGGCTGGCACCCCGCCCATCATCGAGGCCGTCGGCCTGCATGCCGCGCTCGACTACGTGGCGGCGATCGGCCTGCCGGCGATCGAGGCGCACGAGCGGGCGCTGGTGGACCACGCGATGCGCCGCCTCTGCGGCGTCGAGGGCCTGACGCTGCTCGGCCGCGCGCAGGACCGCGGCGGCGTGTTCTCCTTCGCGCTCGACAACGCCCATCCGCACGACCTCTCGACGCTGCTCGACCGCGCCGGCATCGCCGTGCGCGCCGGGCGCCACTGCGCCGAGCCGCTGCACGCGCGCTTCGGGCTGGAGGGCGGCACCTGCCGCGCCTCCTTCGGCCTCTACACGACGCGCGAGGAGATCGACCTCCTGGCCGACGCCCTGGTCAGGGCGCGGGAGTTCTTCGCCTGATGTTCGACGACCTGCGCGACCTCTACCAGGAGGTGATCCTCGACCACGGCCGGAAGCCCCGCAACTTCCGCCGGATCGAGGACGCCGACCGCTCCGCGCGCGGCGACAACCCGATGTGCGGCGACCGGATGGAGCTGTGGCTGAAGCTCTCCCCCGAGGGGCGCATCGCCGACGCCGCCTTCCAGGGCCGCGGCTGCGCCATCTCGATGGCCTCCGCCTCGCTGATGACGGAGACGGTGAAGGGCAAGACGCCCGAGCAGGCGAAGGAGATGGGCGAGAAGGTCCGCACCCTCGCCATGACCGGCACCTGCCCGGCCTGCGACGGCGCGATCGCCGAGGACATGGAGCGTCTCGCGCCGCTCTCCGGCGTGCACGAATTCCCGAGCCGCGTGAAGTGCGCGACCTTGGCCTGGCACACGCTGAAGGCCGCGCTCGAAGGAGCCAAGGAGGCGAGCAGTGAGTGACGAGGCCGCCATCACCGAGCAGCCCGCCGCGGCCGCCGCCCCCGTCCACGCCGCCTGGACGCCGGAGGGCGAGACCCCGCCCCCCGCGCCGCCCGCCGCGCGCGTGGACGAGGGGAAGATCATCGAGATGCTCAAGACGGTGTTCGACCCGGAGATCCCGGTCGACATCTACGAGCTCGGCCTGATCTACGCCGTCGAGATCGCCGACGACGGCAGGGTGAAGATCGAGATGACGCTCACCACCCCCTCCTGCCCCTCGGCCCAGGAGCTGCCGGGCCAGGTGGAGGAGGCGGTGCGCATGGTCCCCGGCGTCACCGACGTGCAGGTGGAGGTCGTCTGGGACCCGCCCTGGGACCCGAGCCGGATGAGCGAAGACGCCCGCCTCGCCTTGAACATGTACTGACCGGAGGCGACATCCCCGCCATGAGCGCCACCACCGACACGCCCGCGACCACCCGCCCGAAGCGCGCGCTGCCCCCCCTGATGCGCGTCTCCGACGCCGCCGCCGAGCGGCTGCGCGCCCTCTACGCCAAGGGCGAGCACGGCAGGCTGCTGCGCGTCGGCGTCAAGGCCAAGGGCTGCTCGGGCCTCTCCTACGACCTCTCCTGGGCCGACGCCGCGGGCCCGGGGGACGAGACGGTGACCGACAACGGCGTCACCATCCTCGTCGACCGCAAGGCCTCGCTGTTCCTGATCGGCACGGTGATGGACTACGAGGTGAAGCCGATGTCGGCCGGCTTCGTCTTCCGCAACCCGAACGAGAAGGGCCGCTGCGGCTGCGGCGAGAGCTTCCACGTCTGAGCGGACGCGGGGGACGGCGCGCCCCCGCGCCAGTGCGGTTTCCGCTCGGCTGTGCCCGCTGCGGCGGCTCCCGCTCGTTGTCTGCCGAGCGGATTCACGCTCCCGGCTGTTCCCGGCCGTCCGCGATCTGCCCTAGGCGCGCACCGGCGCGAATTCGCCGTCCGGGCCCAGCATCTCGAGCGTGCCGGTGAAGATGTCGAACCGGCAGCCGTGCAGCGCGAGCCGCCCCGCCTCCACCGCCTCGCGCACCCAGGGAAAGGTCATCGCGTTCTCGAGCGAGAGGCGAACCGTCTCGCGCTCGCACGCCGTCTGGCGCGCCTCGGCGGGCTCGCAGCGCAGCGCGCGCCCGCGCGCGGCCTCCGCGATGCGCATCCAGGGCACGACGAAGTCCGACGCCCCCTCCGGCGGCCCCTCCAGCAGCGCGCGCACGCCGCCGCACAGGCCGTGGCCCATCACGACGAGCAGCGGCACGCGCAGCACCCGCACCGCGAATTCCAGCGCCGCGCTGGTGCCGTGATAGGCGGCGTCCGGCGCGTAGGGCGGGATGAGGTTGGCGACGTTGCGCACCACGAACAGCTCGCCCGGCGCCGCGGAGAACACCGTCGTCGGGTCCACGCGGCTGTCCGAGCAGGCGACGACCATCGCGCGCGGCTGCTGGCCGTGGAGGGCGAGCGCCTCGAAGCGCTCGCGCTCCTGCGGCCAGCGCAGCGCCCGGAACTGCCGGTAGCCGGCGATCAGTGCGTCCATGGCGCTGCGATGTCGCCCCGGGGCGGCAACGGTTCAAGGGGGGCGATGCGCCGCCGCCCCGGTCCGCGGGCCGGCGCGGCCGCGGGTCAGGCGAGGCCGCTCGACCAGTCCGCCAGGACGAACCGGTAGCCGTCGCCCTCCTTCGCCATGTAGCCGGTGGCGGGGAAGGGGAAGTGGTAGCCGGTGACCCGCATGCGGTCGGCCGCCACGCGGTCGTAGAGGCGCCGTCGCGACCGCTCGGCCATCTCGGCGTCGAAGTCGAAGGCGACGTGGAAGTCGGGCCTGCGCGCCAGCAGCTCCGGCCGGTTGGTGGTGTCGGCGACGAACATCATCTGGTCGTTGCCGTCGGCCACCAGGTAGCAGGTGTGGCCGGGCGTGTGGCCGTAGGCGGCGACGGCGCGAATGCCCGGAGCCACCTCTGCCCCGTCCGCGACTTGGCGCACCCGGTCCCGGTAGGGGCCGAAGCGCCGGGCCGCATTGGCGAAATTGCCGCGCTGCCCCTGCGGGCTGCGGCTCTCGTTGCCGGGATCGGTCCACCAGCGCCATTCGGTCTCCGGCACCACGATCTCGGCGTTGGGGAAGACCACCTCGTTCTCGCGCGTGGTCAGGCCGCTGATGTGGTCGCCATGGAAGTGGCTGACCACGACGAGGCCCACCCGCGCCGGGTCGAGCCCGGCGGCGCGCATGTTCGCCGCGAGCTGCCCCGCGGTCGGCGCGAGCTGGCCCCCGGTTCCGGTGTCGAAGACGACCAGGTTCCGGCCGGTGTCCACGAAGGTGACAGTGATGGGAATGATGAACTGATCGGTCGGCAGGAAGGACGCGCGCAGCACCTCCTGCACCTCCGCGAGCGGCGCGTTGCGCACCAGTCCCTCGACGGGGCGGCGGAACACGCCGTCGTGCACCATGGTGACGGTGAAGGCGCCGAGCCTGAAGCGGTAGAAGCCCGGCGCCTGCGCAGGGGCTGGCGCCTGCGTCGCGCCCTGGGCGGCGGACTGCGCCGCGGCGTCGCGCGGGCGCAGCACCGTCGGCGCCGACAGCGCGAGGCCCGCGGAGCCGAGCAGCAGAGCGCGGCGGCGCCCGGGCGAGACATCGCTGGCGCGTTCGTTCATCGGCCCACCTCCCTGGATCTGGCGTCCCTAGGGTGGCCGGGCGCGGGACGGAATCAAGCGAATCCGAAGCGAATCCGATTTTTGCTTCGGGAGCGGTTCGCGGTCCGCCGGCTGCTCGCTTCACGAGGTGTTGAGGCCACGCCGAAGCTGGGCTAGCAGGGAAGCCCGCAACGGGGCGGCGCCGTCCGGGTCGGCGCTGCGCGGCGCCCGGCCAGGGTGGAGCCTGGTCCGACGGCGCGCTGCCGCCCCGCCAACCTGCACCCGGAGAGGGCCGCCGCGCGTGTCGAGCCGGGATCGCTTCGGGACGATCCTTCCCCCACCCGAGCGCGCTCGCGGCCGCGAGCAGGGCAGCCCCCTCCTGCGCCTCCTTTCGGGGCTGTTCCGCGCCCGGCCCGGTTCCGGCGAGCGGCGGCGGCTGCGGCAGGAACTCGCAGCGCTGCGCGAGGAGATGTTCCACATCCGCGCCGAGCTGGCGCTCCTGCGCAGCCGCTACGCCCACGGCCGGCGCGACGCCTTCCTCCTCACCGAGCTGCTCCGCCTAGGCAACCGGCGGGAGGTGGAGGCGGTGATCCGCGCCCATACCCAGACCCTCGCCCTGCCCGACGGCACGCTGCTCTGCCGCGTGCTGGCGCACCACAAGCTGCTCGTCGAGGGCACCGATTCGGGGCTCGGGCCGCACCTCGCGCTCGACGGCTTCTGGGAGTACTGGGTGACGGAGTTCGTCGCCCGCAACCTCGGCCGCGGCGAGGCCGCGTTCGACGTCGGCGCAAGCTACGGCTACTACAGCCTGGTGTTCGCCGATCTCGTCGGCCCGGAAGGCCGGGTGCGCGCCTTCGAGCCGAACCCGCAGGTGCACGCGCTGCTGGTGCGCAGCCTCGCGCTGAACGGCATCGCGCAGGCAAGCGCGCATGCGGCGGCGGTCTGCGCGCGCGGCGGCGGCGCGGTGCGGCTGCAGGTGCCGATCTCCGACCCCCAGGCCGCCCGCATCCTTCCCGGCGAGCCGCCCGAGCCACCGGCACCGGCCGCCGAGGGCGTGCGGCTGCATGCCGTGCCGACCGTCGCGCTCGACGACTTCGCCGAGGAGCCCGTGGACCTCGTCAAGATCGACGTCCCGGGCGCGGAGGGGGAGGTCTGGCGCGGCATGCAGGGCCTTATCGCGCGCCAGCCGCGGCTGCGCGTGCTGATGGACTTCGACGCGCGACGCGTGCCCGAGCCCGCCGCGTTGCTCGCGCAATTCGCGCAGCTCTTCCCGCTGCGGCTGGTCGAGGGCGACGGCCGCGCCCGACCCTGCACGGCGGAGGAGGTCCTCGGCCGCGGCGAAGCGGTGATGCTCTACCTCTCGCGGGCGGAGCCGCGCTAGAGCCGTTTCCGCTCGGCTGCGCCCGCTGCAGCGGCTCCCGCTCGTCGCCTGCCGAGCCGATTCGCGCTCCCGGCCGTTCCCGGCCGTCCGCGATCGGCTCCAGGTCAGGCGCGGCCGCCGCGCGCGAAGACGGCGACCGCCTCGATCTGCGCCGACCAGAGGAACTGGTCCACCGGCGTCGCGGCGTGCAGCGCATAGCCGGCGCGGCGCAGCACCGCGGCGTCGCGGGCAAGCGCGGCGGGATTGCAGGAGACGTAGATCACGCGCGGCGGTGCGGCGTCGCGCCCGGCGCGTGCGATCTGCGCCATCTGCGCCGCGGCGCCGGCGTAGGGCGGATCGAGCACCAGCGCCGCGAATTGGCCGAGCTCGACGGGGAGCAGCGGCTGGCGCGCGAGGTCGCGGCGGTGGGCCTCGACGCGCGCGCCGGCGCGCCGCGCGGCGGCGTCGAGCGCGGCCTGCGCCTCGGCGGCGCCCTCGAAGGCGAGGGTGCGGGCGCGCGCCGCGAGCGGGAAGCTGAGGGTGCCGACGCCGGCGTAGAGATCGGCGATGCGCGCCCGCGCGGGCAGCCTCTCGGGCAGGCCGGCGAGCACGGCGGCGACGATCGCCGCCTCGCCCTGAGGGCTGGCCTGGAGGAAGGCGCCGGGCGGCGGCGCCACTGCGACGCCGGCGAAGCGGATGGCGGCGGGGCCGAGCTGCGCCGCGGTCTCCGGCGGGGCCTCGCCGCGCGCATGGGCGATGCGCGGGATCGCCTGCGCCCGCGCGAGGGCGGCGAGGGCGGCGCGATCCGGAGCGTTGAGCGGCCCGTCGGTGCGCAGCAGCAGGTCGGGCCCGGTGTCGAGCAGGTTCAGGATCGCCGAGCCCTCGCGCCGCAGCGCGTTCAGGTGCCGCAGCGCGGCGCGCAGCGGGTCGAGCAGCGCGAACAGCCGCGGGTCGAGGATGTGGCAGGTGGCGAGGTCGAGGACCGCGGCGCTGCCGCGCAGGTGGAAGCCGATGGCGACGCTCCCGTCCGGCGCGCGGCGCAGCGCGAGATCGGCGCGGCGGCGCGCCCAGGGCGGCGTGCGCGCCGGCTCGGCGACCGCGGGATCGGCGAATCCGGCCCGCTCCAGCGCCTCGGCGACGCGCGCGCGCTTCCAGGCGGCATAGGGGGCGTCGGCCCAGTGCTGCAGCGCGCAACCGCCGCAGCCGGCGAGGAAGTGCGGGCAGGGCGGCGCGACGCGGTCGGGGCTCGGGGCGAGGATCGCCTCGGCGAGGGCGGCGTGGCCCTCGCCGCGGCGGCCGAGCAGGCGCGCGCGCACCCGCTCGCCGGGCAGGGTGTGGGGGATGAAGGCCGGCGTGCCGTCCGCCAGCGCGGCGACGCCGTCGCCGGCGGCGCCGATCCGTTCGATCAGGAGATCGGCGGTGCCGCCGCTCACCCGCCGAAGGCGTTCAGCCCGGTCTGCGCCCGGCCGAGGATCAGCGCGTGCACGTCGTGCGT
>NZ_BMKS01000020.1 GCF_014644455.1 Caldovatus sediminis
GCCTGCGGCTCGCCCGACCTCAGACACCACCGCCCCATGCGCAGACCGCAGACGCAAAGCCGACAGGCTGCTAGCTCCGCCGCCTGAACCGCTCGACGGCCGCGACCAGCGCCGTGCGCACCCCCGGCTCCAGCGCCGAATGCCCGGCGTCCGGCACGATGGTGAGGCGCGCCTTCGGCCAGGCGGCTGCGAGCTCGAAGGCGGTCTCCGGCGGACAGACCATGTCGTAGCGGCCCTGCACGATCTCGGCCTGGATGTGCGCGAGGCGGTCCATGCGGCCGAGCAGCCCCTCGGGCGGCAGGAACAGGTCGTGCGCGAAGTAGTGCGCCTCGATCCGCGCGAGGCCGAGCGCGGTGCGGTCCTGCGCGAAGCTCGCCACCGTCTCCGGGCTCGGCAGCAGGGTCGAGCAGGAGCCCTCGTACTGGCTCCAGGCACGTGCGGCGGGCAGGTGGACCGCGGGGTCGGGGTCGGTGAGGCGGCGCAGGTAGGAGGAGAGCAGGTCGTGCCGCTCGGCAGGCGGCACGTGCTCGGCGAAGGCCGCCCAGGCATCGGGGAAGACGCGCTTCAGGCCGTAGAGGAACCAGTCCACCTCGGCCCGTCGGCCGAGGAAGACGCCGCGCAGCACGCAGCCGGTCACCCGCTGCGGATGTTCCTGCGCGTAGGCGAGCGCCAGCGTCGAGCCCCAGGAGCCGCCGAACAGCAGCCAGCGCTCGATGCCGAGGAAGCGGCGCAGCGCCTCGATGTCGCGCACCAGGTGCGGGGTGGTGTTCTCGCGCAGCTCGCCGAGCGGGCGGGAGCGGCCGGCGCCGCGCTGGTCGAAGATCACGACGCGCCAGTGGGCGGGATCGAAGAAGCGCCGGTGCACCGCGCCGGCGCCGGCGCCCGGGCCGCCATGCAGGAACAGCACCGGCTGCCCGCGCGGGTTGCCGACCTGCTCCCAGTACATCACATGGCCGCCGGTCAGCGGCAGCAGCCCGGTCTCGTAGGGGGCGATGTCGGGGAAAAGGTCACCGCGGGGCATCTCGGGCCCCATGATTGGCGCGGCGGGAGGCGCGGGGCAATGGGGCGGGCGGCCTTGCGGCCCGGGGGATCGGGGGCTGCCGCCACCCTGTGCCGCGCCGCGCGTTGCGATGCGGCGCCCCCTTCGCTTCGTGCCCTGCGCATCCTAGCTTCGAGAGACCATGGCCGCGCCGCCGCCCTTCCAGCCGCCCCCGCACTCGCCCCGGACCGAGGCGGCGTCGGCGCGCCCGGACGGGGCGGGCGGCGTGGTGCGCTGCGGCGTGTGCGGGACGGAGAGCCGCCAGCCGCCGTTCCGCCCGCCGCCGCCGGAACAGGCGCCGGACCTCGACCTCCGGCCCGGGGAACCGGTGCGCGGCACCATGGCGCTGTGGCTGCAGCAATGCCCGCACTGCGGCTACGCCGCGCCCGACATCGGGCGCGCCCACCCCGGCGCGGCCGCGGCCGTCGCCGCCGCGCCATTCCGCGCGCTGCTGGCCGAGACGAGCCATCCGCTGCTGGCGCGGCGCTTCCTCGCCTGGGCGCACGTGCTCGAGGAGACCGGGGCGCTGCACGCCGCGGCCGAGGCGACGCTGCAGGCGGCGTGGGTGGCCGACGACCTGAACCGGCCCGACCTCGCCCGCGCCTGGCGGCGCGAGGCGGTGGCGCTGTGGCGCGCCGGCCCGCCGCTCAACCCGGAGCAGACGGTGCGCGTGGTGGACGCGCTGCGCCGGGCGCAGGCGTGGGACGATGCGCTCGCGACGGCGGAGGCGCTCGCGCGGTCGCGCCCGCCGGAGCCGGTGGCGCAGGTGATCGGGCTGGAACGCCGGCTGGTGGAGGCGCGCGATTCCGGGCGGCACACGGTGGCGAGCGCCCTGCCGCCGCCGTCGCGGCGGCCGCATGTCGCGCACCAGCAGCGGCCGCCGGCCGGCGGCGGCCTCGGGGCAGGCCGGCTGTTCGAGCGGCTGCTGCGGCTGTTCCGACGCGGGTGACGGCGCGGGCTGGGGTGAGCTCAGAGGGCGCGGCTGCACCTCTTGTTGCCGGGCGCATTCGACCGTGATACGTTATATTATAACATTACTTTACGAGGTCGCGCCCCATGCCGAGCCGCCGCCTGCTCCTCGCCGCCCTCCCCTGGACCGTGCTGGCCGCGCGCGGCGGCGGCGCAGCCTCCGCCCAGCACGCGCCCGCGGAGGGCGCGGCGCTGCGCGTCGTCGCCTCCTTCTCGATCCTCGGCGACATGGTCCGCGAGATCGGCGGGTCGCGCGTGGACCTGCAGGTGATCGTCGGGCCGGATCACGACGCGCACGGCTTCCAACCGCGCCCCTCCGACGTCGCGGCGCTCCGCGGTGAACCCCCGGTGGTGCGCAACGGCCTCGGCTTCGAGCCCTGGCTCGACCGCCTGAGGCGCGCCGCCGGCCATCGCGGGCCCGTGGTCACAGCGACCGCTGGCATTACGCCGCGCGTGATGGACGCCGCGACGGGCCATCACCACCACGGCGGCTCCGACGTCGAGCGCCGCCGCCAGCACGCCGTTCCGCCGGGTCGCGTGCCCGATCCGCACGCATGGCAGGACCTGCGCCTCGGCCAAATTTATGCGCGCAACATCGCCGCCGGCCTGGCGGCCGCCGATCCGGCCGGCGCGGAGCACTACCGGCGCAACGCCGAGGCCTACGTCGCGCGACTCGCCGCGCTCGACGCCTGGGTGCGGGCGCAGATCGCGACCGTGCCGGAGGCACGGCGCAAGGTCGTCACCGACCACGAGGCCTTCGGCTATTTCGGCGCGGCCTATGGCGTGCGCTTCCTCGCCCTGCGGGGCGTCTCCGCCGCGGCCGAGCCTTCCGCGGCGGAGGTCGCGCGGCTGATCCGCCAGATCCGCGCCGAGGGCATCACCGCGGTGTTCCTCGAGAACATGGGCAACCCCGCGACGCTCGAGCGCCTCGCGCGCGAGGCCGGGGCGCGCATCGTCGGCCGGCTCTACGCCGACGCGCTGAGTCCGCCGGACGGGCCGGCACCGACCTACGAGGCGATGTTCCGCCACAACGTGGCGCTACTGGTCTCGGCGATGCGCGGGGGCGCGTCGTGATGCGCGGACGGTGGCGGCGGACGGTCGCGCCCGCCTCCGTCGGCGCCGCGGCGCTGGCGCTGTCCGTCGCCGTGGCGGCGGCGCCATGGCGCGCGGCGCGGCCGCAGGAGATCCCCGCCCCTGCGGCGGCGGCGCCCGCGACCGACGGCGATGCGTCCCTTTATCCGCAGGTCTCCGGCGAGGCAGCGCTCGGCCTCTACGCCGTCGGCACCTATCGTGCGACCGAGCGCGCGCGGCGTGGCGGGGACCTCTTCCTGTTCGGCGAGATCGCCGCCGGGCTGCACCTCTCGCCGCACCTCTCGATCCAGAGTGTCGTCAAGGTCGAGCCGATCGGTGAGCGCAGCCCGAACGCCGCGCTGCGCGGCTTTTATGCCCAGGCGGCCTTTCTCCAGGAACTGCGGCTCGACTGGCGGGCGACCGACGCGCTCCAGCTCTATGCCGGGAAGTTCTCGGCGCCCTTCGGACGCGGCTTCCACGATTTCCCCGGCATCCTGCCGCCGATCCGCGCGGACGAGGGCTACGAGGTCGCCGAGGCGCTGGGCTTCGGCGCCACCTGGACCGTCCTCGCCGATCCGCGCTTCGGCGAGCACGACCTCTCGGCCGCGGTCTTCACGCTCGACACGACCTTCCTCTCCAGCACGGCCTTCACCCGCCGGCGGTGCTGCGAGGGGGAGTACGAGCGCTTCGCGCGCAACACGCGCGCTCAGGGCGGGCCGGGCAACACGGGCCGCCTGGACAACGTCGCCGTCGCGCTCGACGGCGACCGCATCCCCTGGCTGCCGGACTTCGCCTACCACCTCGCCATGGTCTCGCGCGCCCCGGGACGCGACGGCACGGCACGCGAATGGGGCTACGCGGTGGGCCTGCGCTACGAGCTCCGATGGGGCCGCGACTCGCGCACGCGGCTCTTCGCCGAGCACGTCGAGTTCCGCAACGCCGGCGGACGCCCGCGGGTGGAGATCGGGATCGAGGACGACATGATCGAGGTGCCGCTGGCCGAGCGGCGGCGCTTCACGACCCTCGGCGTGCAGCACCATGAGGGGTCCTGGCGCGCCGCGGCGGTCTGGCAGCGCGACCAGCGCAAGCGGTCCCTGGAGGCGCTGCCGGCCGGGCAGTGGGTCGAGGTGTCGCTCGGCCGCGACCTCGGCGGCGGGTTCGGATTCGACCTGGGCTGGCAGCATGCGCGCATCGCGCAGGAGGACGGCCGGCGCGGCGAGGCGCAGGCGGTGCTCGCCGTGCTGCGCTGGCGCGGTGGGTTCTAAGGGCGCCCGGCGCGGGACCCTGCCTCGTCCTCGGGCGTTGCCGCAGGTGCGGCGAGGGGGAGAATGCCGGCGATGCACCGGTCGGCACGGCAGGACGAGCACATGGCGGAGGACAGGGCGGCCGATCTCGGCCTCGCCGCCCTGCACGGGGCGCCGGCGGACTGGCTTCACCCGCCGGACCTCGACGCCGCGCGCGCGGCGCAGCGCGCCATGGCCGAGCGGGTGATCGCGCAGGACGCGCACGGCCCCGTCGCGCGCCTCGGCGGCGCCGACACCAGCGCCGAACGCTTCGACCCGGCGCAGCGCGTGCATGCGGCGCTGGTGACGCTGGATGCCGGGACCCTGCGGCCGCTCGCCGAGTCCGGCGCGACGCGGGTCGCCGCCTTCCCCTACATCCCGGGCTTCCTCGGCTTCCGCGAGGTGCCCGCGCTGCTCGCCGCCTGGGCGCGGCTCGACCCGAAGCCCGACCTGGTGATGGTGGACGGGCACGGCATCGCGCATCCGCGCGGGCTCGGCATCGCGAGCCATCTCGGCGTGCTGCTCGACCTGCCGACCATCGGCGTGGCGAAGTCGGTCCTCGTCGGCGAGCCGGCGGGCATGCTCGGCGCCGAGCCGGGCGCGCGGGTGCCACTGGTCTGGCACGGGCGCGCCATCGCCATGGCGTTGCGGACACGGGCGCGGGCGAATCCCCTCTATGTGTCGGTCGGCCACCGCGTCGGGCTGGAGAGCGCGGTGGAATGGGTGCTGCGCACCGCCGGGCGCGGCTACCGGCTGCCCGAGCCGACGCGGCTCGCCCACCTGGCGGCGAACCGCCAGCGCCTCGGCGCCGCGGCGCGCTGACGCGGGCGCGCGCCGCGCCCGCCCGGGGCGATGCGTCCCGCCCTGGCGCGGCACCGGCGGGCCGCGCTATCCAGCCGCCCATGCACCGGCTCTGGCTCGCCTTCGGCGCCCTGTTCGGCCTCGCCGCCGTCGCCCTCTCGGCCTGGGCGGCGCACGGGCTGCCGCAGCGGATCGGCGCGGCGCGGATGGCCGCGGTGCAGAACGCGCTGACCATGCAGGGCTGGCACGCGCTGGCGCTGCTCGCGACGGGGCTGCTCGCCGAGGGGCGCGGCGGGCTGGCGGATGCCGCCGGCGCCGCCTTCGTGCTCGGCGTGCTGGTGTTCTGCGGCGCGGTCTATGCGGGCGCCTTCGGGGTCGCGGGGGTCGGGCGGTTCGCGCCCTACGGCGGCGCGACGCTGATGCTCGGCTGGGCGCTGCTGCTGCTCGCCGCGATCCGGCGCTGAGCGGGGGCGGCGGCGCGGGTGGAGGGGCGGCCGCCGCCCGAAGGCGTCGCCAGCGCCTGGCTCGCCGCCGAGGGCTACGAGGCCGAGCTGGCGGAGGAACTGGCGCGCGCCGGGCGGCGCGTCGCCGCCTGGCACGGCCGGCTCGCCCTCTCGCCCGACCCGCCGGGCCTCGCCGCCTGGGCGCTCGATGTCTGGACCGCGCCGCGTCTGGTCCCGGCGCCCTCGATCAAGGCCGCGGCGGCGGCGCTGCGCGCGATCCAGCGCAACTGGTCGCTCTACGCCGCCGCGCACCACCGCCGCGCGGCGCTGATCGCGGCCGCGCTGCCGCCGGTGAAGGCGCGCCCGCTGGTGTTCCCGGAGCCGGCGCCGACCGCCCCGCTCGGCGCCTGGACGCTGCTCGCGCCGGACCTGGTGCTCGCCTCGCCGAGCAAGACCAGCCCGTTCGTGAACGGGGAGGTGCGCTTCGTCGAGGACCGCACGGGCCCGCCCTCGCGCGCCTACCTCAAGCTGTGGGAGGCGCTGACTCGGCTCGGGCGCCGGCCGCTGCCGGGCGAGACCTGCCTCGACCTCGGCGCGGCGCCGGGCGGGTGGAGCTGGGCGCTGGCGAAGCTCGGCGCGCGGGTGGTGGCGGTGGACAAGGCGCCGCTCGACCCGGCGGTGGCGGCGCTGCCGGGGGTGACGGTGCGGACGGAGAGCGCCTTCGCGCTCGATCCGCGGCGCGAGCCGCCGGTGGACTGGCTGTTCAGCGACGTGGTCTGCTACCCGGCGCGGCTGCTCGGCCTGGTGCGGCGCTGGATCGCCGCGGGCAAGGCGCGGCACCTGGTCTGCACGGTGAAGTTCCAGGGCCCGACGGACCACGCGGTGGCGGCGGAATTCGCGGCGATCCCCGGCGCGGTGCTGTTCCACGGCGCGCACAACCGCCACGAGCTGACCTTCGCGCGCCTCGCCCCGGGCTGACGAGGCTGGACGCGCCGGCGGCGGGCCGCGATACCATGCCTCCCTCCCCAACCAGCCCCAGGATGCGAGCCCGATGCGCGCCGTCTTCGTGGATGCCACCCCCTCGCTCGGCGACGTGATGGAGCGGCTACGCCGGCCCGACGACATCCCCGTCGCGATCCACCGCGATCCCGACATCCGGCCGGAGGCCCTGCCCGCCCTGCTCGCCGGCGCCGCGATCGCGATCGACGACCACACGCAGTTCCCGACGGAGATCGTGCGGCGGATGCCGGACCTCAGGCACATCGTCTTCCTCGGCACCGGCGCGCGCAGCTACATGAACCCGGAGGAGCTCGCCGCCCTCGGCGTGCAGGTGCACACCATCAAGGGCTACGGCGACACGGCGGTGGCCGAGATGGCCTTCGCGCTGATGTGGGCCGCGGCGCGCGGCCTCGGCGACATGCACCGGGAGATCGTCGCCGGCGGCTGGCCGCGGCCGGAGGGGCGCCAGCTCACCGGCAAGACGGTCGGGCTGATCGGCCTCGGCGGCATCGGGACGGAGATGGCGCGGCTCTGCGCCGGGATCGGCATGCGCGTGCTGGCCTGGAACCGCACGCCGCGGGAGGCGCCGCCGGGCGTGACCGTGACCGACCTCGATTCGCTGCTCGCCGGGAGCGACGTCGTCTCGCTGCACCTGCTGCTGAACGACGAGACGCGCGGCTTCCTCTCGCGCGAGCGGCTCGGCAGGATGCGGCCCGGGGCGATCCTGGTGAACACGGCGCGCGGCGCCATCGTGGACGAGGCGGCGATGGTCGAGGCGCTGGCCGCCGGGCGGCTCGGCGCCGCCGGCCTCGACGTGTACGCCGAGGAGCCGCTGCCGGCCGGGCACCCGCTGACACGCCTGCCGAACGTGGTGCTTGCAAGCCACGCCGCCTTCCGCACGCCGGAGGCGACGGACAACCTGATCGGCGCCGCGCTCGACCACTGCCGGCGCATCGCGCGGGAGGCGCGCGGCGGCTGAGCGGACGCCGTCCCGCGGGCGTTCCGGCGCCCGCCCGGGCAGGGCCGGCCGCCTTGCGCGACACGCATCGGTTGCGCTAGGCCGGGCGCGATGAAAGGCCCCGCGCCGGCCGACGACCGGCCGCTCCCCGAGATCCCCACCGCCGAGCTGGCGGAGGCGGCGCGCCAGTTGCGACGCGCCTCCGTCCTCGTGGTCGGCGACGCGATGCTCGACCGCTACGTCTACGGCACGGTCGGCCGCGTCTCGCCCGAGGCGCCGGTGCCGGTGCTGGCGGTGGAGCGCGAGGTGGCGATGCCCGGCGGCGCCGGGAACGTGGTGCGCAACCTCACGGCGCTCGGCGGGGCGGTCGCCTTCGTCTCGGTGGTCGGCGACGACCAGGCGGGGGCGGACCTCACCGGCCTGATCGGCGGCCAGCCGGGGGTCGAGCCCTGGCTGCTGGTGCAGGGCGGGCGGGCGACGACGACCAAGACGCGCTTCATCGCCAACGGCCAGCACCTGCTGCGCGCCGATCACGAGATCGTCAGCCCGGTGCATCCGCGCCTCGCGGACCGGCTGGTGCGCATCGCCTCGGACGCGGTGGCGGCGACGGCGGTGATGGTGCTCTCCGACTACGGCAAGGGGGTGCTGGCGGGGGAGACGCCGCAGCGCCTGATCGCCGCGGCGCGCGCCGCCGGGCGCAGGGTCGTGGTGGACCCGAAGGGGCGCGACTACGCGCGCTACGCCGGGGCCGACCTGATCACGCCCAACCGCGCCGAGCTGCGCGAGGCCACCGGCATGCCCGTGGACAGCGAGCCGGCCATCGTCGCCGCGGCCCGGGCGCTGCGCGCGGCGCACGGCTTCGGCGCCGTCCTCGTCACGCGGAGCGAGGACGGCATGACGCTGCTCGACGAGACGGGCGCAGTGCGCCACTTCCCGGCCGAGGCGGCGGAGATGCACGACGTCTCCGGCGCCGGCGACACGGTGGTGGCGGTGGTCTCGGCGGGGCTCGCGGCGGGGCTCGCGCTGCCGGTCGCGGCGCGGCTCGCGAACATCGCCGCGGGCATCGTGGTCGGCAAGGTCGGCACGGCGGTGGCGCGGGAGGAGGAGATCCTCGAGGCGCTCTCGGCCGAGCGCGGCGCGCTGCGCAAGGTGGTCTCGCGTGCCGCCGCGGAGGAGCAGGTGGAGCGCTGGCGCCGGCGCGGCTGGCGCATCGGCTTCACCAACGGCTGCTTCGACCTGCTGCATCCGGGCCACGTCCACCTGCTGGAGCAGGCGCGGAGCTGGTGCGACCGGCTGGTGGTGGGGCTGAATTCCGACGCCAGCGTCAAGCGGCTGAAGGGCCCGGCGCGGCCGATCCAGGGCGAGGCGGCACGCGCGGCGGTGCTCGCCTCGCTGGCCAGCGTGGACCTGGTGACGGTGTTCGACGAGGACACGCCGGAGGAGCTGATCCGCCTGCTGCGCCCGGACGTGCTGGTGAAGGGCGCCGACTACACGCTCGATCAGGTGGTGGGCGGGGACCTGGTGCAGGAATACGGCGGGCAGGTGAGGCTGGCCGAGCTGCTGCCCGGGCAGAGCACGACCGCGACCGTGGCGAAGATCCGGGGCTGAGCGGCGCCGCCCGCGCCGCTCAGGCGACGCGCCGGTCGAGCCAGTCGCGGAAGCGGTACCAGGAGCCGACCATCGGCAGGAACCAGGGGTGGCCCGTGTAGAGCGGCCTGGTCGGGAAGTCCTGCCCGTCGAAGGCCGTGACGCGGTTGCCGCCGCCCAGGATCTTCCGCCCGACCTGGGCGCCGAGATAGGAGAGGATGGCGACGCCCGAGCCGTTGCAGGCCATCGCGTAGTGCAGCCCCTTCGGCGTGACCCCCATGTGCGGCAGGTGGTCGAAGGCGAAGGCGACGTTGCCGGTCCAGGCATGGGTGATGCGCACGCCCTTCAGCTGCGGCCAGCGCTGCAGCATCATCGCGTGCAGCGCCGGGACGGAGACCTCCGGCCCCACCTGGGTGAAGCGCGCGCGGCCGCCGAACAGGACCCGCGTGCCGTCGGGCGACATCCGGTAGTAGCAGAGCACGCGCCGGGTGTCGGAGATCGTGCGGCCCTTCGGGATCAGGCCGCGCGCGATCTCCGGATCCAGCGGCTCGGTGGCGATGATGTGCGAGGCGAGCGGGATCAGCCGGCGGCGGAGGTCGGGGGTGAGGCCGCCGGTGTAGCCGTTGGTGGCGATCACCACCTCGCGCGCCGCGACGGGGCCGCGCGTGGTCTCGACGGACCAGCCCCCGGCGGTGCGGGCCAGGCGCCCGGCGCGGGTGCGGCCGAGCAGGATCGCGCCGTGCCGCCGCGCCGCCCCCATCAGGCCGCGGTGGTAGAGGGCCGGATGGAGCTTGCCGCTGCGCCCGACCGTCATGCCGCCGAAGTAGTAGTCGGAGGCGATCTCCTCGCGCTGGCGCGCGCGCGGGACCATGACGGCCTCGGCCTCGGCGTGCGCGTTGAACAGCTCGCTCCTGCGCGCCATGGCGTCGTAGTGGCGCGGCGTCCAGGCGCCGACGAAGCGGCCGGAACGCTCGTAGTGGCAGGCGATGTTCTCGCGCGCGACAACCGCCTCGACATGGGCGAGGCTCGCCGCCGCGTCGGCCATCATGGCGCGGAGCACGGCCTGCGCGGCGGCGTCCTGCGTGCCGGCGCCGGACATGCCCTTGCCGAGGTTGGTCCCGGCGGAGACCGCGCCGCCGTTGCGGGTGGAGGCGCCGAAGCCGAACTCCTCTGCCTCCAGCACCACCGCCCGCGCGCCGCCGCGGCCGAGCTCGATCGCGCAGTTGAGGCCGGTGAGGCCGCCGCCGACGATCACGACATCGGCCCTTGCCGGCAGCTCGGCGGGCGGGTCGTCGCCGATCTCCACCGCCTCCCACCAGTAGGGCCGGGCCTTGAAGTCGGGGTGGAAGATCGAGCGGTCCATGCAGGTCGGGTCCCCTCGGCGGGCAAAGGGGCGGAGCGCCGCCACGGGCCATCGGGACGAGGAGGAGGGCGGGGCCGGCCCGGAGCATTGAGCATCGCCGGGCGCCCCCCGGCAACCCGGTTCCGCCGGCTTGAGCCGGAACCGGCCCGCGGCTACGGACCGGGAAGCGGCAGGCCGGAGGCGCGGCCGGGCCCCGGGGGAAGCGGGATGGACGCGGACTACATCGTGGTGGGCGCCGGCTCGGCGGGCTGCGTCGTCGCCAGCCGGCTCAGCGAGACCGGGGCGCGGGTGGTGCTGCTCGAGGCGGGGCCGCGCGACAGGCTGCCCTGGATCCACATTCCCGCCGGGATGCTGAAGCTGCTCGAGCATCCGCGCGTGAACTGGAACTACCTGACGGAGCCGGAGCCGGGCACGGAGGGGCGGGCGATCCGCTGGCCGCGTGGGCGGGTCCTCGGCGGCTCCAGCTCGATCAACGGCATGCTCTACGTGCGCGGCAACCGGGCCGACTTCGACGGCTGGGCGCAGATGGGCTGCCGCGGCTGGAGCTACGACGACGTGCTGCCCTACTTCCGGAAGTCGGAGGACTACGCGCCGGGCGATCCCGCGTATCGCGGCAGGGGCGGCGTGCTGCGCGTCGAGGACTACCGCACCATCCTGCCGCTGACCCACCGCTTCGTCGAGGCGGCGCAGCAGGCCGGCCACGCCTTCCGCAGGGACCTCAACGGCGCGGAGCAGGAGGGCGTCGGCTATTCGCAGATGACGCGCAACGGGCGGTTCCGCGGCTCCACGGCGCGCACCTTCCTCGCCGCGGCGCGCGGGCGGCCGAACCTGCGCGTGGAGACGGAGGCGCTGGCGACGCGGCTGCTGTTCGAGGGGCGGCGCTGCGTCGGCGTGCGGTTCCGCCAGCGCGGCGCCGACCGCGAGCTGCGCGCGGCGCGCGAGGTGATCCTCTCGGGCGGGGCGGTGAACTCGCCGCACCTGCTGCAGGTCTCGGGCATCGGCCCGGCGGAGCACCTGCGGTCGATCGGGGTGGAGGTGGTGCTGGACGCGCCCGGGGTCGGCGCCAACCTGCAGGACCACTACGTGGCGCGCGTGCAGCACCGGGTGCGGGACGCGGTCTCCACCAACCAGCTCGCGCGTGGCCTGCGCCTGGCGCGGGAGGCGGTGCGGTTCGCGCTGTTCGGCAATGGCGCGCTGACCTTCGGCGTCACCACGGCGCAGGTCTTCCTGCGCTCGCGCGAGGGGCTGGCCAGCCCCGACCTGCAATTGCTGTTCACGCCGGCGAGCTACGAGGCCGGGAAGTTCGGGGTGCTGGAGCGCGAGCCGGGCATGACCGTCGCGGTCTGCCCGGTGCGGCCGGACAGCCGCGGCACGGTGATGGCGCGCAGCGCCGATCCCTTCGAGCGGCCGGCGATCCGGCCGAACTACCTCGCGGTGCCCTCCGACCGGATGGTGCTGGCGGCCGGCATCCGGGAGGCGCGGCGCATCCTCGCCGCGCCGGCGATCGCCCGCCACAGCGCCGGGGAGATCCTCCCCGGCCGGGAGGTCGAATCGGACGAGGCGCTGCACGCCTACATGCGCCAGAACGGCACGACGATCTACCACCCGGTCGGCACCTGCCGCATGGGCGAGGACCCGGCGAGCGTCGTCGATTCGCGCCTGCGCCTGCGCGGGATCGGCGGGCTGCGGGTGATCGACGCCTCGGTGATGCCGACCCTGACGACGGGCAACACCAACGCGCCGACCATCATGATCGCGGAGAAGGGCGCGGCGATGATCCGCGAGGACGCGGCGCAGGGGGCATGATCCGCGTCACCGATGCGATCGCCCTCGACGAGCGGGAGGTGGAGGAGAGCTTCCTGCGCGCCTCCGGCCCCGGCGGGCAGAACGTGAACAGGCTGGAGACGGCGGTGCAGCTCCGCTTCGACGCGGCGCGCTCGCCCTCGCTGCCGGAGGCGGTGCGCGCGCGGCTGATGCGGCTCGCCGGGCGGCGGCTGACGCGCGCGGGGGTGCTGGTCATCACCGCGCGGCGCCACCGCACGCAGGAGCGCAACCGCGCCGAGGCGCTGGAGCGCCTGGTCGCGCTGATCCGCGAGGCGGCCGAGCCGCCGCCCCCGCCGCGCCGGCCGACCAGGCCGAGCCGCGCCGCGCGGCGGCGGCGGCTGGAGGGCAAGGCCCGGCGCGCCGGGATCAAGCGCCTGCGCTCCGGCCGCCCGGCCGAGGAATAGCGCGCCGGCCCCCTTCCCGCGCCGCCGCTTCGTGGCACACTCGCGCCGATGCGCGGGAGGGCAGGCACGTGAGCAGCAGCGATTACACCGTCGCCGACCTGGTGGCCGAGTTCCTGCACGCCTGCGGCGTGACCACGGCCTTCGGCATCGTCTCGGTGCACAACGTGCCGATGCTGGACGCGATCGGGCGGCGCAACGCGATCCGCTTCGTCGCGCCGCGCGGCGAGATGGGCGGCGGGCACATGGCCGACGCCTATGCGCGCGTCTCGGGCGGGCTCGGCGTGCTCATCACCTCGACCGGGCCGGGGGCGGCGAACGCGGTGCCGGCGCTGGTCGAGGCGCGCTTCGCCGGCTCGCCGGTGCTGCACATCACCGGCCAGACGCCGACCCGCTTCCTCGACCGCGACATGGGCTCGGTCCACGACGTGCCGGGGCAGACGGCGATGCTCGCGAGCGTCTGCAAGGCCGCCTATCGCGTGCGCGCGGCGGGCGAGGCCTTCGGCATCCTCACGCGCGCCGCCGCCGAGGCGCTGACGGCGCCCGCCGGGCCGGTGAGCGTCGAGATCCCGATCGACCTCCAGCGCGCAGCGGTCGAGCGGCCGGCGGGGCTGGACCACCTCGTCCTGCCGATCCCCGGGCCGCTGGTGCCGGACGAGAAGGCGCTGGACGAGGCGGCGGAAATCTTCGCGAAGGCGAAGCGGCCAATGGTCTGGCTCGGCAACGGCGCCAAGCACGCCCGCGCGCAGGCGATGGCGCTGCTGGAGCTGGGCTTCGGCGCGGTGAACTCGTGGAACGGCCGCGGCATCGTGCCCGAGGATCACCCGATGACCTTCGGCGGGATGAACGGCAACGGCTCGCCGCGCATCCAGGAGTTCTACCAGACGGTGGACGCGATGCTCGTCGCCGGCTCGCGCCTGCGCGCGCACGAGACGGCGGAGCTGTCCGTGAAGCTGCCGAAGACGATCGTCCAGGCCGACATCGACCCGCGCGCCAACGGCCGGACCTATCGGAGCACGCTGTTCGTGCACGGCGACGCGGCGCTGGTGATGGAGGGCCTCGCGAAGCGGCTGAAGGGGCGCATCGCCGTGGACCCCGGCTTCGCGGCAGACTTCCAGGAGACCAAGCGCCGCGCCGTCGCGGAGTATTGCGAGGGCCTCGGCCCCTATGCCGACTTCCCCGCGCAGATCCGCAAGGCGATGCCGCGCGACGCGGTGTGGGTGCGCGACGTGACGATGAGCCACACCACCTGGGGCAACCGGATCTTCCCGGTGCTCGGCCCGCACGACTCGGTCCATCCGGTGGGCGCGGCGATCGGCCCCGGCCTGCCGCTCGGCATCGGCGCGGCGCTCGCCGCGGGGACGCAGGGGCGCAAGACCGTGGTCATGACCGGCGACGGCGGCTTCGCGGTGAACCTGGCCGAGCTCTGGACCGCGGCGCAGGAGCGGGCGGAGCTGGTCATCATCGTCATGAACGACCGCGGCTACGGGATCATCAAGGTGATCCAGAACGCGGTCGCCGAGGGGCGCCATTTCGCCGCCGACCCGGAGCTGCCGAAGCTCGAGCCGCTGGCCGCGCTGGTCGGCATGCCCTTCTTCCGCGTCTCCGAGGCGGGCGCCTTCGGCGCGACCGTGGCGAAGGCCCTCGCCGTCCCCGGCCCCGCCCTGGTGGAGGTGGACATGCAGGCGATCGGGGCGATCCCGCCCTACCCGCCCTACAGCACCATGGGCATCTACGCGCGCGACCGGGCCAGGGCGGGCGACTGACCGAACGGCGGTTCGTGTTGCCAGGCCCGCAGCGGGCCGGCTAGGGTTCGTGCCAAGGAATGGAACGGACGGATGGGCGGCGGGCCGCGCCGTCCCCCTGGGAGGGGCCGGGTATGAAGCTTGGCACGGCGATCGCCGAGATCCTGAAGCGCGAGGGCGTGGAATGGATCGCCGGCTACCCGGTCAACCACATGCTGGAGCACGCGGCGGCGGCCGACATCCGGCCGATCATCGTGCGCCAGGAGCGGATCGGCCTGCACATGGCCGACGCGCAGTCGCGCATGACCTCCGGCCGCAAGCCCGGCGTGTTCGTGATGCAGCACGGCCCGGGCGCCGAGAACGCGATGGGCGGCGTGGCGCAGTGCTTCTCGGAAAGCGTGCCGGTGCTGGTGCTGCCGATGGGCTATCCGCGCCGCCTCGCCCATGTCGAGCCGAACTTCAACTCCGTCGCCTCGATGCGGAGCTTCACCAAGTCGGCCGAGCCGATCACGCTGGCGGCCGAGGTGCCGAACATCCTGCGCCGCGCCTTCGCGCGCATGCGCAACGGCCGCGGCGGGCCGTGCCTGGTCGAGATCCCGAACGACATGTGGAACGAGGAGGTGCCGGAGCCGCTCGACTACCGGCCGGTGCCGCTCGCCCGCTACGCGCCCGACCCGCAGGACGTGGCGCGCGCCGCGGCGATGCTCGCCGCGGCGAGGCGGCCGGTGATCTACGCCGGCACCGGCGTGCACTGGGCGCGCGCCTGGCCGCAGCTCCGCGCCCTGGCCGAGCTGCTGGCGGCGCCGGTGACGACGAGCCTCGGCGGCAAGTCGAGCTTCCCGGAGGACCATCCGCTCGCGCTCGGCTCGGGCGGGCTCGCGGTGCAGGCGACGGTGCCGCACTTCCTGAAGAACGCCGACCTGATCCTCGGCGTCGGCTGCAGCTTCAGCACGACGAATTTCGGCATCGCCATGCCGAAGGGGAAGCCGATCATCCAGGCGACGCTCGATCCCAACCATCTCGGCAAGGACATCCCGATCGAGCTCGGCCTGGTGGGCGACGCGGCGCTGACGCTCGACATGCTGCTCGCCGAGCTGAAGGACCGGATCAGGGAGAGGCGCGACCCGTCGAAGGTCGCGGCGGAGATCCAGGCCGTGCGCGAGCCGTGGCTCGCGCAGTGGCGGGAGAAGCGCGACAGCGACGCGGCGCCGCTCAATCCCTACCGCGTGCTGCGCGACCTGTGGAACACGGTGGACGTGGACAACACGATCATCACCCACGACGCCGGCTCGCCGCGCGACCAGCTCTCGCCCTTCTGGGTCAGCCGCACCCCGCTCTCCTACCTCGGCTGGGGCAAGACGACGCAGCTCGGCTACGGGCTCGGCCTCGCCATGGGGGCGAAGCTCGCGGCGCCGGAGAAGCTCTGCATCAACGTCTGGGGCGACGCGGCGATCGGCTTCACGGGGATGGACTTCGAGACGGCGGTGCGCGAGCGCATCCCGATCATGTCGGTCCTGCTCAACAACTTCTCCATGGCGATCGAGCTCAAGGTGATGCCGATCAGCACCGAGAAGTACCGCTCGACCGACATCTCCGGCGACTACGCGGCGATGGCGCGGGCCTTCGGCGGCCACGGCGAGCGCATCGAGCGGCCGGAGGACATCGTGCCGGCGATCCGGCGCGGCATCCGCAAGACCCAGGAGGGCGTGCCGGTACTCCTCGAGTTCATCACCTCGAAGGAGACGGAGGTCGCCCGGCCCGTCTGGTGAGGAGCGAAGGCGGTGGCGAGCGTCTCGGTCCGCAACGTCCGCAAGAGCTTCGGCTCGACGGAGGTCCTGCACGGCGTCAGCGTCGAGATCGCTGACGGCGAGTTCGTCGTCCTCGTCGGCCCCTCGGGCTGCGGCAAGTCCACGCTGCTGCGCATGATCGCGGGGCTCGAGAACATCACCTCCGGCGAGATCGCGATCGGCGGGCGGGTCGTGAACAACGTCCCGCCCAAGGACCGCGACATCGCGATGGTGTTCCAGAACTACGCGCTCTACCCGCACATGACGGTGCGGGACAACATGGGCTTCTCGCTGTCGCTGGCGAAGGCACCCAGGGAGGTGATCGAGGCCGAGGTCGGCCGCGCGGCGCGGATCCTCGGACTCGAGGGGCTGCTGCACCGCTACCCGCGCCAGCTCTCCGGCGGCCAGCGGCAGCGCGTGGCGATGGGGCGCGCGATCGTGCGCAACCCGCAGGTGTTCCTGTTCGACGAGCCGCTCTCCAACCTCGACGCCAAGCTGCGGGTGCAGATGCGCGCCGAGATCCGCGAGCTGCAGCTCAGGCTCAACACGACCACGGTCTACGTCACGCACGATCAGATCGAGGCCATGACCATGGCCGACAAGATCGTGGTGATGAACAGCGGCAACGTCGAGCAGATCGGCCCGCCGCTCGAGCTCTACGACCGGCCGGCGAACCTGTTCGTCGCGGGCTTCATCGGCTCGCCGGCGATGAACATGATCGAGGGGCGGATCGAGGGCGGCGCCTTCCGCTCCCCCGACGGCACCGCCTGGCCGCTGCCGCCGGCGAACGGCCCGGGCGCGGCGCCGGCGGGGCCGCTGATCTACGGTGTGCGGCCGGAGCACTTCCGCCTCGCGCCCGGCGAGGGCATCCCCGCCACCGTACAGGTGGTGGAGCCGACCGGATCGGAGACCCAGGTGCTGCTGCGGGTCGGCGGCGCCTCGGTGGTCGGCGCCTTCCGCGAGCGGATCGGGACGAAGCCCGGCGAGGTGCTGCCGGTGCTGCCGGACCCGGCGCTCGTCCACCTGTTCGACCGGGAGACCGGCCGGAGACTCTGACCCGATACCCGCTAGGGAGGAACGCAAGAATGACCAACCGGTACACGCGCCGCACCGCGATCGGCCTCGGCGCCGGCGCTCTCGCCGCGGCGGCGCTCTCGCGCGAGGGCCTCGCCCAGGCGATCCCGCGCCAGGACGTCCAGGCGCCGCGGCTGCCGATCGAGAGCGGGGCGCAGCTCCGCGTCATCCGTCCGGCGCGCTTCGTCGAGCCGGACGAGGTGATCTTCCGCGAGAACGCGCAGAAATTCAGCCAGCAGTTCAACGTTCCGGTGCGGGTCGACTTCGTCGGCTGGGAGGACATCCGCCCGCAGACCGCGGTCACCGCCAACACCGGCACCGGCCCGGACGTGGTGCTCGGCTGGGCGGACGATCCGCACATCTACGCCGACAAGCTGATCGAGCTGTCGGACGTGGCGGAGTACCTGGGCCGGCGCTACGGCGGCTGGATGTTCCTGGCCGAGAAGTACGGCAAGCGCCACGCCACGAACAACTGGATCGGCATCCCCTTCGGCGGCACGACCGGGCCGATCGTCTATCGCATCTCCGCGGTGCGGGAGGCCGGCTTCCAGTCCATTCCGGACGACCTCGGCGAATTCCTGCGGCTCTGCCAGGCGCTCAAGCGCCTCAACAAGCCGGCGGGCTTCGCGCTCGGCAACGCGGTGGGCGACGGCAATGGCTTCGCCAACTGGATGACCTGGGCGCACGGCGCCTACTTGGTGGACGAGGAGGGCAAGATCGCGATCAACAGCCGCCAGACGCTGGACGCGCTGAACTACGTCAAGGAGCTGTATCAGACCTTCGTGCCTGGCACGCTCTCCTGGCTCGACCCGTCGAACAACCGGGCCTACGCGGCGCAGGAGTGCTGGCTGACGGCGAACGGCATCTCGCTCTACTACGCCCTCAAGAACGACCCGAACACGCGGGCGATCGCCGAGGACACCGACCACGCGCCGCTGCCGAAGGGCCGGGTGGACCAGCCGCCGCAGTCGGCGACGATCCTCAATGCCATGGTGTTCCGCCACACGCGCTTCCCGAACGCCGCCAAGGCGTTCATCCAGTTCATGATGGAGTCCGAGCAGTACGATCCCTGGCTGACCGGCTGCCTCGGCTATTGGTCGCACTCGCTCAGGAACTACAGCCGGAGCGCCGTGTGGGATTCCGATCCGAAGCTCGGCCCCTACCGGAACGGCATGAACCACCCGTTCTGGAGCGGCTACAAGGGACCGATCACTGCGGCGTCCGGCACCGTGAACTCCGAGTACATCATGGTGCAGATGTACGCCTCCGTCGCCTCCGGCCAGGCCACGCCCGAGCAGGCGGTGCGCGAGGCCGAGCGCCGCGCCCGCCGGATCTACCGCTGAGCGAGCAGGACGGGGCGCGCCCGGCGCGCCCCGCCCCCGCAGGGAGGACGCGATGTCCGTCACCGCCGCGCCGAGCTGGTCGCGCGCCCGCCAGGAACCGGGCTGGCTGGCGCGGGTCTTCGACTCGAAGCCCTTCCTGATCGTCGCCTGCCTGTTTCCGGCGGTCGGGCTGCTGATGGTGTTCCTCACCTACCCGCTCGGCCTCGGCATCTGGCTCGCCTTCACCGACACCAGGATCGGCCGGAGCGGGCAGTGGGTCGGGCTCGAGAACTTCGAGTACCTGATGGGGGACCCGACCTTCTGGACGGCGGTGTTCTACAGCGTGTTCTACACGGCGGTGGCGACGGTGGGAAAATTCGCCCTCGGCCTCTGGCTGGCGCTGCTGCTCAACAACCATCTGCCGTTCAAGAGCCTGATCCGGGCGATCATCCTGCTGCCCTGGATCGTGCCGACGGTGCTCTCCGCGATCGCGTTCTGGTGGATCTACGACCCCCAGTTCTCGATCATCTCCTACGTCTTCGTGGACGTGCTCGGGCTGCGGGACCGCTACTTCGACTTCCTCGGCTCGGCCTGGCCGGCGCGGTTCTCGCTGATCGCGGCGAACATCTGGCGCGGCATCCCCTTCGTCGCGATCTGCCTGCTGGCGGGTCTGCAGACCATCTCGCCCTCGCTCTACGAGGCGGCGCTGCTCGACGGCGCGACGCCCTGGCAGCGCTTCACGCGCATCACCGTGCCGCTGCTGATGCCGATCCTCGCGATCGTGATGACCTTCTCGATCATCTTCACCTTCACCGACTTCCAGCTCGTCTACGCGATCACCCGCGGGGGGCCGGTGAACTCGACGCACCTCATGGCCACCCTCGCCTTCCAGCGCGGCATCGCCGGGCAGGAGCTGGCCGAGGGTGCGGCGATCGCGGTGGCGATGATCCCGTTCCTCGTCTTCGCGACGCTGTTCAGCTACTTCGCGCTGGCGCGGCGGAAGTGGCAGCAGGGAGAGAGCAATGACTGACGCCCTCGCCGCCGCCTCGGGCGCCGACACCGCGCGCGCGCCCACCGTCGACAAGCCGGAGATGCTGAGCTGGGACAGCCGCGCGCGGCGCGTGGTGGTGCTCTACCTGCCGCTCGCCGTCTTCGTCTTCGTCCTGCTCTTCCCCTTCTACTGGATGGCCATAACGGCGTTCAAGCCGAACGCCGAGCTTTACGACTACAAGACCTACAACCCGTTCTGGATCCACTCGCCGACGCTCGACCACATCCGCAAGCTGCTGTTCGAGACGGCCTATCCGCGCTGGCTGCTGACGACGATGACGGTGGCGGTCTGCGCCACCGTCCTCTCGCTGTTCGCCAGCGTGCTCGCCGCCTACGCGGTGCAGCGGCTGCGCTTCCGCGGCAGCGCCTATGTGGGGCTCGCGATCTACCTCGCCTACCTCGTGCCGCCCTCGATCCTGTTCATCCCGCTGGCGACGATGGTCTACCGGCTCGGCCTGTTCGACAGCCCGCTGGCGCTGATCCTCACCTACCCGACCTTCCTCATCCCCTTCTGCACCTGGCTGCTGATCGGCTACTTCAAGTCCATCCCCTACGAGCTCGAGGAGTGCGCGCTGATCGACGGCGCGACGCGGCTGCAGATCCTGCGGCGGATCACGCTGCCGCTCGCCGTCCCCGGGCTGATCTCGGCCGGCATCTTCTCCTTCACCCTGTCCTGGAACGAGTTCATCTACGCCCTCGCCTTCATCCAGAGCAGCGAGAACAAGACCGTGCCGGTCTCCATCCTGACCGAGCTGGTCTCGGGCGACGTGTACCAGTGGGGGGCGCTGATGGCGGGCTCGCTGCTGGGGTCGCTGCCGGTGGCGATCTTCTATTCCTTCTTTGTGGACTACTACGTCTCCTCCCTGACCGGGGCCGTGAAGGAGTGACGCGGGCATGAGGATCGAGCGTCTCGAGATCCTGCGCTGCGACGCCGGCTGGCGCACCTTCTCCTTCCTGAAGACGGCGACTGCCGACGGCATCGTCGGCTGGTCGGAGTTCAACGAGAGCTTCGGCAGCCCCGGCCTCGCGCGCGTGATCGAGGAACTGGCGCCGGCCGTCGTCGGCATGGACCCGCGCGCCTCGGAGCTGATCGTCGCCAAGCTGCACGTGCTGACGCGCCAGTCGCGCGGCGGCGTCATCCAGCAGGCGATCGCGGCGATCGAGAACGCGGTGCTCGACGTCCGCGCCAAGGCGGCCGGGGTGCCGGTCTGCGCCCTGTTCGGCGGGCCGCTGCGCACGCGCATCCCGGTCTACTGGTCGCATTTCGGCACCTATCGCGTCGGCGGGCGGCGCGGGGCCGAGCTGCCGCGCATCCGCACGCTCGACGAACTCGCGAAACACGCGGCGGAGGTGAAGGCGCTCGGCTTCCGGGCGCTCAAGACCAACATCCTGCGCATCGGGCCGGACGGCGCGCTCGGCCAGTTCGCGCCCGGCTTCGGGCGCCACGCCGGCTGGCCGGAGCTCAACTGGGACAACGCGCTGCTCGCCGAGATGCGCGCCCAGCTCGCCGCGATCCGCGAGGCGGTGGGGCCGGAGATGGGCATCCATCTCGACCTCAACTTCCACTTCAGGACCGAGGGCTTCATCCGCATGGCCGAGGCCGTGGCGCCCTTCGGCCTGACCTGGCTCGAGATCGACACCCACGACCCCGGCGCGCTGGCAGACATCCGCCGCCGCGCCCCCTGCCCCGTCGCCTCCTGCGAGACGCTGCACGGCCGCCGCGACTTCCGCCCCTACTTCGAGGCGCAGGCGATGGACGTGCCGATCGTGGACGTGGTCTGGAACGGCCTCGGGGAGAGCGTGAAGATCGCGGCGATGGCCGACGCCTACGAGCTGAACTGCGCGCCGCACAACTTCTACGGCCACCTCTCCTCCGCCATCTCGGCGCATTTCTGCGCCGCGATCCCCAACTTCCGCGTCATGGAGATCGACATCGACAGCGTCGCCTGGCGCGACGAGCTGGTCCTCGCGCCGCCGGTGATCGAGGACGGGGCGTTCGTGCTGCCCACCGCCCCGGGCTGGGGCGTCGAGCCCAACGAGGCGGCGATCCGCGCCCGCCCGCCGCAGGGTTGACCCCCCGCCTTCGCGGTGCCTAGGCTCTGCCGGGACGTCTCCGGGGGGCTGTGCCATGGGACGCTTTCGCCGTAGCCTCGCCGCGACCGCGATGGCGGCCGGGCTCCTCGCCGGCGCCGCCGCGACGACCGCGCGGTCGCAGGAACTCAACGTCGCGCTCTTCGGCGGCAGCTTCGCCGAGAACGTCCGCACCTGCGTCGCCGAGCCCTTCCAGCGCGCGACCGGCGCGCGGGTGAACTTCGTGCTCGGCAACTCCGTGCAGAACGCGGCGCGGTTGCGCGCGACGCGAGGGCGGCCGGACGTGGATATCGCCTACATGGACCTCCAGGTCGCGGTGCAGGCGAAGAACGAAGGCCTGCTCGACCAGGTGGATGCCGCGCGCCTGACCAATCTCCCCGACATCTATCCCTCCGCCGTGGATCCGGACCGCCGGTGGATCGGGTTCATGTATTCCTCGACCGCCATCGCCTACAATCCGCGCGAACTGCGCAACCCGCCGCAGGCCTGGGCGGACCTCTGGAGCCCGTCGCTGCGCGGCAAGCTCGCGATCGGCGACATCACCGCCACCTCGGGCCAGCACTTCCTGATCGCGGCGGCGCGCATCAACGGCGGCTCGGTCGAGAATGTCGAGCCGGGCTTCCGCGCCATCCGTGACCTGCGGCCGCACGTCGTCACGCTCTACACCCAGGCCGACCAGGTCGTGCAGCTGATCGAGCGCGGCGACATCGCCGCCGCGGTCTGGTTCTCCGACCGCGTCGGCGCGGCGGCGCGCAGCGGCGTGCCGGTCGCCGTGGTGTTCCCGCGCGAGGGCGCGGTCGGCATCCTGCCCACCTTCTCCATTCCGATCGGCGCGCGCAGCAAGGCGCTGGCCGAGCAGTACATGGACCGCGCCCTCGGCGCCGAGGCGCAACGCTGCTTCGCGGAGCGGCAATTCGCCGGCCCGACGAACCGGCGCGTGGAGCTCCCCGACGAGTTGGCGCGCCTCGTGCCCTACCGCGAATCGGTGGAGCGCATGTATTTCCCGCCGCCCGAGATCGTCGCGCGCAGCCTGCCGGCCTGGACCGAGCGCTGGAACCGCGAGATCGCGCGCTGATCCCGCCTTGGCGACCGTTTCGCTACGAGGCCTGACCAAGCGCTACGGCGCAGCCGTCGCGGTCGCCGGCGTGGATCTTGCGATCGCCGAAAGCGAGATGGTCGCGCTCGTCGGCCCGAGCGGCTGCGGCAAGACGACGGTCCTGCGCATGATTGCCGGTCTGATCGAGCCCGACGCCGGCCAGGTGCTGATCGGCGGCGCGGACGTCACGCGCGCGCCGGCGCACAAGCGCAACCTCGGCCTGGTGTTCCAGAGCTACGCACTGTTCCCGCACCTCAGCGTGTTCGAGAACGTCGCCTTCGGCCTGCGCCGCCGCCGCGTGCCGGAGGCGGAGATCGGGCGCCGGGTCTCGCAAGCGCTGGCGCTCGTGCGGCTCGAGGGGTTCGAGGGGCGTTTCCCGCGGCAGCTCTCCGGCGGCCAGCAGCAGCGCGTCGCGCTGGCCCGCGCCGTGGTGACGGAGCCGCGCGTGCTGCTCCTGGACGAGCCGCTGTCGAACCTCGACGCCGGCCTGCGCGACGCGATGCGGGTGGAGTTGCGCCGGCTGCAGCAGTCGCTCGGCATCACCACCATCTTCGTCACCCACGACCAGGAGGAGGCGCTGACCCTCGCCGACCGCGTCGCAGTGATGCGCGCCGGCCGCATCGAGCAGGTCGGCGCACCGCAGGAGGTGTACGAGCGGCCGGCCAACGCGTTCGTCGCCGGCTTCGTCGGCCGGACCAACCTGCTGGACGCGGTGGTGGTGGGGGCGGCCGACGCCCTCCTGCATCTCTCCGGCCCGGGCGGGGTGCCGCTGGTCGTGCGCGGTGCCGCTCCGCCCGGCGCACGTGTCCGGCTGGCGCTGCGGCACGAGAAGCTGCGCCTCGGTGACGCGCCCCCGGATGCGGCGAACGTCCACCTCGCCGAGGTCGCGCTGGCCGCATTCGCCGGCGCGCAGTGTCAGTATCTGCTGCGCCTGCCGGGCGGGCTGGAGCTGCAGGCCGAGGCGCCGTCGAATGCCGTCTTCCCGCGAGGTGCGCAGGTCACCGCCTGGTGGACGGCCGACGACATGATCCTGTTGCCCGCAGAGACGGCCGATGCCTGAGCGCCGCTGGGACCTGACCGGCCTCGGCCTGCTCTCGCCGCTGCTGCTGCTCCTCCTGTTCGCATTCCTGCTGCCGGTGGCAGCGCTGATCCCGACGAGCCTCCGCCCCTACGTCGCCGGCACCGGCGTCGGCGAGGGCCTGACCCTCGGGCACTACGCGAAGGCGCTGACCGACAGCTTCTACCTCGAGATCATCCTCCGCACCGTCGGGCTTGGTTTCGTCGTCACGCTGCTCACGCTCGTCATCGGCTACCCGCTCGCCTACGTCCTCGCCCGCTCGACCTCGCGCTGGCGGCACTGGCTGACGCTGCTCGTGGTGTTCCCGCTGCTGCTCAACCTGGTCGTGCGCACCTTCGGCTGGATCGCGCTGCTCGCGCGGCGGGGCCTCGTGAACCAGTGGCTGATCGGCCTTGGCCTCGCCGAGGAGCCGCTGCGGCTGATGTTCAACTTCACCGGCCTGCTGATCGGGCTGACCCACATCTTCCTGCCCTTCATGGTTTTGGTGCTCGTCGCCGTCATCCAGAACATCCCGCGCGAGGTGGAGGACGCGGCGCGCACCCTCGGCGCCGGCTTCTGGGCGGTGTTCGCACGGGTGACGCTTCCGCTCTCGGCGCCTGGGATCCTCTCCGGCTCGATCCTGGTCTTCGTGCTGACGATCAGCGCGCTGGTCACGCCGCGGCTGCTCGGCGGGCCGACCTACAAGGTGATGTCCACGCTGATCTACGAGCAGTTCCTCCAGCTCCTGAACTGGCCCGCCGGTTCGGCCATGGCGGTGGTGATGACGCTGATCGTGCTGGCGCTGATCCTGCTGGGGACGCGCCTCGCGCGACGGTGGGAGGCGCGGGCGTGAACGCGGTCGCCCGCCGGTGGGTGGCGCGGCTCTATTGCGCGCTGGTCCTTGGCTTCCTGATGCTGCCGGTCGCCGTGGTGGTACTCGCCTCCTTCAGCACGACCGCCTACCTCACCATCCCGCCGCAGGGGGTGACGCTCCGCTGGTACGGCCGCGTGCTGGAGAGCGCTGACTACCTCTCCGCGATCGGCATTTCGCTGCTGCTCGCCTCCGTCGCGACGCTCTCGGCGCTGGCGATCGGCACTGCGACCTCCTACGCGCTGGTTCGACGCGCCCTGCCGGGCAAGGCCGCGGTCTCGGCGGTGGTGATGTCGCCGCTGATCTTTCCCGGCGTCGTCATCGGCGTGGCGCTGCTCCAGTTCTACGCCGCGCTCGGGCTTGCCGGCAGCTTCGCCGGGCTGGCCGTGGCGCATGTCGTCATCACCGTGCCCTATGTGGTGCGCACCACCCTCGCGAGCCTTTCGGGCCTGGATGCGGAACTTGAGGACGCCGCCTGCACCCTTGGCGCGAGCCGCCCGACCGCCTTCTGGAAGGTCACGCTGCCGCTGATGCGTCCAGGCATGGTGGCCGGCGCCCTGTTCGCCTTCATCACGTCCTTCGACAACGTGCCGGTCTCGATCTTCCTCACCGGTGTGGGCAACACCACGCTGCCGGTGAAGATCTTCACCGCCATCGAGTTCGGCGTGGACCCGACCGTCGCCGCCGTCTCCTCGCTCCTGATCCTGACCACGGCGCTCGCGCTGGTGCTGGCCGAGCGCTGGGTCGGCTTCCACCGCTTCACGTGAGGGAGGGCAAGGTCATGGCCCGGCTCCGGGGACGCCGCGTGCTCGTCACCGGCGCGGCGAGCGGCATCGGGCGCGCGACGGCGCGCCGCTTCGCCGCGGAGGGCGCACGCGTGGCGCTGCTCGACCGCGACGCGACGGGACTGGAAGCCGCGGCGCGGGAAGGCGGTGGCACGCCGCTTCCCTGCGACCTGCTCGACACCGCCGCGGTCGCGCCCGCCGTGGAGCGGGCCGCGGCGGCGCTCGGCGGGCTGGACGGCGTCGTCTGCGCCGCCGGCGTCGATCTGATCCGCAAGGTCGAGGCGATGTCGCCCGAGGACTGGGCGCGGGTGATCGGCGTCAACCTTACCGCGCCGATGCTGGTCTGCCGCGCCGCGCTGCCGGCGATGCGTGCGTCGGGCGGTGGTGCGATCGTGCTCATTGCCTCCGGCGCCGGGCTGCGGCCGCTGCCGGACCGCACCGCCTACTGCGCCTCCAAGGCCGGGGTGGTGATGTTCGGCAAGACGCTCGCCATCGAGCTCGCCGCCGACAACATCCGGGTCAACGCGATCTGCCCGGGCATTGTCGACACGCCGATGTTCCGCCGCTCCTGGGAGCGTGCGGCCGACCCGCAGGCGGAGCTCGCCGTGATCCTCGACCGCTACGCGATCAAGCGCATCGGTACGCCGGAGGAGATCGCCGCCGCGGCGCTCTATCTCGTCTCCGACGAGGCTGGCTACGTCACCGGCGCGGCGCTCGCAGTGGACGGCGGAAGGACCTTCCACTGATGGCCGCCTCCACCCTCCGCTTCGCCGGCCGCCGCGCCGCCATCACCGGCGCGGCGAACGGCATCGGCCGCGCCACCGCCCTCCGGTTCGCCGCGGAGGGCGCCGGCCTCGCCCTGATCGACATCGAGGCCGATGCCCTCGCCGCGACGGCCGAGGCCTGCCGCGCAGTCGGCGCGCCCGCCGTGCTGCCGCTTGCCGCCGATCTGACGCAGGAGACGGCGGTGGCGGACGCCTTCGCCCGGATCGCGCGCGATCTCGGCCCGCTCGACATCCTGTTCAACAATGTCGGCCAGAGTGCGCGCGAGCGGTCGCGCCAGTTCCACGACTCCGAACCCGAGACCTGGCGCTTCGTCCTGAACGTCTCGCTGATGACGACGATGCTGGTCTCGCGCCAGGTCGTCCCGGGCATGCGCGAGCGCCGCGCCGGGCGGATCGTCAACATGTCCACGGAAAGCGCCTTCTATGGCGATGTCGGCATGGTGGACTATGCCGCGGCGAAGATGGGCGTGATCGGCTTCACGCGCGCCCTCGCGCGAGAGCTCGCGCCGTTCCGGGTGAACGTGAACGCCGTCGCGCCCGGCGCGATCCGCACCCGTGCCCATGACCGATTGCCGCCCGAGGTGATCGACAAGGTGCGCAACAGCGTTCCCATGGGCTATGTCGCCGAGCCGGAGGATGTCGCCGGCGTCGTCGCATTCCTCGCCAGCGAGGATGCGCGCTACGTCACCGGGCAGACCCTGCTGATCGACGGCGGCCGTTGGATGATCTGAGCCGTGCCGAACGACCTGACGCGCCTTTCCGCCGCCGATGCGGCCGCCGCCATCCGCGCCCGCCGCCTCTCGCCGGTCGAGCTGGTCGAGGCGGTGCTCGCGGCCATCGAGCGCAGCCAGCCGGTGCTCAACGCCTTCGTCACCGTCGCCGCCGACCAGGCCCGCGCGGCGGCGCGCGCGGCGGAGGATGCGGTGGCGCGCGGCGAGCCCCTCGGCCCGCTGCACGGCGTGCCCTTCTCGGTGAAGGACCTGACGAACACCGCCGGGCTGCGCACCACCATGGGCTCGACGCTGTTCGCCGACAACGTGCCGGGCGAGGACGCGGCGCCGGTGGCGCGGCTGCGCGCCGCCGGCGCGATCCTGATCGGCAAGACGACGACGCCCGAGTTCGGCCACAAGCCCTTCACCGATTCCCCGCTCACCGGCATCACGCGCAATCCCTGGAACGCCGCGCACACGCCGGGCGGCAGTTCCGGCGGGGCGGCGGCGGCGGTCGCCGCGGGCCTCGGGCCGATCGCGCTCGGCACCGACGGCGGCGGCTCGATCCGCATCCCGGCGGCGTGCTGCGGCATCCTGGGGCTGAAGCCGACCCTCGGGCGCGTGCCGCACGTCCACGCGCCGGACCTGTTCGGCAACACCAGCACCATCGGCCCGATGGCCCGCACCGTCGCCGACGCACGGCTGATGCTGCGCGTCATCGAGGGGCCGGACCTGCGCGATCCCTATGCGGCGGCGCTGCCGCCCGACGCCGCGCCGCTCGGCGCGCGCCTCGAGGGCCTGCGCATCGGCTGGGCGCCGCGCGTCGGCAACCGCCTGCTCGACGCCGAGGTGGAGGCGCTGACCACCGCCGCGATCCGCGCCCTGGAGGCGATGGGCGCCGCCGTCGAGCCGGTCGAGAGCGACCTCGCCGCCGAGGAGGAGGCCTTCCTCGTCCTCCTCCAGGCGGGGCTTGCCGGCCGGCTCGCGTCCCATCTGCCGGCCGCGGCGGACCGGCTCGACGCCAGCCTGCGCGAGACCGTCGCGCGTGGCCAGCGCCGCAGCGCGGCCGAGATCCTCGCCGCGACGGCGCACCGCACCACGCTCTTCCGCCGCGTCGTCGCACTGTTCGAAGCGGGCGTGGACATGCTCGCCACGCCGACGCTCAGCGCGCCGGCTCCGCCCGCCGGGCTCGATCCCTTCGCGCCCTTCGCGGTGGGTGGCGGCAGCGGCGAGGCGGGCCGCATCCGCGCCACCTGGTATCCTTACACCTTTCCCTTCAACCTCACCGGCCACCCGGCGCTGTCGGTGCCCTGCGGGCGCACGGCCGGGGGCCTGCCGGTCGGCCTGCAGCTCGTGGCGCCGTGGCACGCCGATCATCGCCTGCTCGATCTTGCGGCGTGCCTCGAGGCGGTGCAGCCCTGGGCGCAGGACTGGCCGCCCGCGGCCGCGTGAGGGAGCGCATGCGCGAGGTGATCCCCGATCGGCCAACGCCGGTGCGCCGCCGGCGAGCCCGGCGCATCCCGATCCTCGCCCTGTTCGTCCTGCTGGTGGGACTGGCGGTGCATGCGCGCCTTGCCACCGGGCCGCACGGCATCGCCGTCGAGGGCCGCCTGCGCGACACCGACGCCTATGTGCGCACCATGCGCGTGGAGGCGCTGCGGCGGACCGGCGACTGGTACGCGACCGACATCGCGCGGCTCAACGCGCCCTACGGCCTGTCCATGCACTGGACGCGGCCGCTCGACGTGCTGATTCTCGGTCCGGCGCTCGTGGCGGAGCGTCTCGCGGGCGTGGACGCACGCCGTGCGATCTTCTGGTCGGGCGCGCTTTCCGCCCCCGTGCAGCACATCGCCGCCGCATTCGCCGCCGCCTGGGCGGCGGCCGCACTCTGGCCTGGCACGGTGGCCTGGTTCGCCGCGCTGACCCTGATCGGCACCCCGCCGATCGCCTTCGGCTACGGCCGCGCGGGTTTCACCGACCACCACATGCTCATCCTGATCGCTGCGGTGGTGGGTCTCGGGGCGGCCCTGCGCGCGGCGCTGGAGCCGCGGGAGACCGGGCGTGCCGCGATCGGCGCCGGGCTCGCCTTCGCGCTCGGCGTCTGGGTCTCGCCCGAGGCGTTGCTGGTCGCGGGCCCGGCGCTCGCCGCCTTCGGCCTCGCCTGGCTGGTCGCGCCGGACGGGACGCCGTTCGCCCGGCAGGGCATGCGCATCGCCGGCGCGATGCTGGCGGGACTCGCCGTCGCGGTCGCGGTGGAGCAGCCGCCGGCACGCTGGCTGGTCGGCGAGTACGACAAGGTCTCGGCGCAGCACGTCCTGATCGCGGCCTTGGCGGCCGGGAGCTTCGCCATGGCGATGCGGTTCGGCGCATCGGACCGCGCGCGGCGGCTGGCGCTCGGCGCGGGCCTCGCGGGCGGGGCCGTCGCGGTGCTGCTCGCGCTCTATCCGCGCGCGCTCTCCGGCTCGCTCGCGGGCGCCGATGCGGGCAGCATCGCCCTGTTCCTGCCGATGGTGAGGGAGATGCAGCCGCTCGCGCCGACGCGCGAGGGGCTGTTCGACCTCCTGGCCTGGGCCGGCGTGGCGGCGGGGCCGTTGCTCGCGCTGCCGATCGCCCTCCTGGCCTGGGCGCGCGATGGGCGACGCTGGCCGGCCTGGCTCGTCCTCGCACTGCCCTTCGCCGTGACGCTCGCCGCGACGATGACGCACCGGCGCTTCGTCGTGGATCTCGCCGCGGTGTCCGGCATCGCCGGCGCGGGGCTGGTCTGGTTCGCCCTGCGCCTCCCTGGGCGGATGGTCCGCGCGCTCGCCGTCGCCGCCGCGATCGCGGTGGTGACGTGTACACCCTATCTCGCCCTCCTCATGCCGCACCCGAACGCCTCGGGCGAGTCCGCGGAGCACGCCTGCCGCACGGACGCGCTGGCGCGCTGGCTTGTCGCGGCGCGGCCTGGCGCCGGACCTTCCGCTCCAGGCGATGCGGACCCCATCATCCTGACGGCCAGTCCGGACATCACGCCCGAACTCGCCTATCTCACGCCCTACCGTTACGTCTCGGCGCCGTATCATCGCGGCGGCGCGGCCTTCGAGGACACGGTCGCGGTGTTCACCGCGCGCGACGAGGCAACCGCGCGCGCGGTCCTCGACCGGCGCGGGGTCCGGTTCATCCTCCTCTGCCTGCGCACGCGGCCCCCGAACCTCGGCCCGATGCATCCGGAGAGCCTGGAAGCACGGCTGCGCGGTTCCGGCGATCCGCCACCCTGGCTGCGCCCGCTCGCGCTGCCCCCCGAGCTCGATGGGACCTACCGCATGTTCGAGGTGCTGCGGTGAGGAGCCGCGCCTGACCCGACCTCAGCGTGCCGGCGCCGCGCCCATCAGGCGCAGGTGCGCCTCGATCTCCGGCAGCGGGCAGGGCGGATCGGGCGGGACCAGTTCGCGCCAGACCTCCACCCCGGGCAGGCGGCCCGGGTTGCGGCGGATGAGCTCGGTCTTGATCAGCGGGCATCCGGCGGGCCCGTACAGCACGCGCCAGAAGAGGCGCGCCGGGTTCACCGGCCGTCGCAGCAGCCGCAGCCGCATCGCGGCCACCGCTTCGGCCTCCGGGAGCGCCCGGCGCGGCTCGAGCCACGGCAGCGCCGCGGCGAGGTAGGCCCGCTCCGCGGGATCGGACAGGGCGCGCTCCAGCAGCGCGGCATAGGAATAGACCGCCGCGACGCGGTGCCCTCGCTGCCGCATCGCGCGCGCGAGCCGCAGCTCGCCGCGCTGGACGACGTGCCACTTCGAGACGCTCAGGCGGAGCGCGGCAAGGAAGGCGACGAGATCGGCCACCACCTCCCGCCCGCGCGCCAGCAGGAACCAGGATTGCAGGTGCGGACCGCCCTGGATGCTCTCCAGCAGTCCGAACACGCCCGGCCCGGCTGCCCGCATCGCCGCGAACACGGGGTCGAGCGGCCGGATCGGCCCCAGCACGCTGTCGTTGACCAGAAGAAGCTCCTCCGCCTGCGGCCAGCGCCGCAGCACCAGCGGCGCGACGTCCTGCCAGGCGCCGAAGTCGAGGGCGAAGTTGCGCCGATGCACCGCGAGCGCCACGCGCGCGCGGGCCTCCTGCCAGTCGGCCTCGGCGATGCGCGGAGCGTTGGAGAGGAAGACGGTCTCGAAGCCGAGCCGATCGTAGGTCTCGAGCTGACGCCGCACCATGCGGGAGATGCGGCCGTCGGGGCTGAAGTGCACGAACAGCGCCACGCCCTTCCGCGCCGGATCGCTCCTCCCGCCGGGTTCGACGCGCAGCAGCGGCTCGGGCCGGATGCCGAGGCGCATCGCCGGATCGAGCACCGCCGCCCGCGCCACCTCGCCCAGCCGCTCCGCGGCGCGCCGGGACAGCCGCCCCAGCTCCTTCGCCAACTGCGGCCAGTGGCGCAGGCGCGGCAGGCCGGGCAGGCCGTGCAGCCAGCGCCGGGCTCCCGGTTCGATGTCGGCGAGGTCGGTGAGGCTCGGTCCGACCATCGGGACGGCAGCACCCTCCTTGTCCGCGCCGGTCACGACGCGGCGCACCGCCAGGGTCTCTCCCGTCGCGGCGGCCAGGCGAGGGTGCGCATGCTGTCCGACAGCGAGAGATTCGGGTTCCAGAAGGGATCGTTGTCGAGCACTGCCCCCCAGCGCCGGCGCATGTAGGCGATTTCGCGCCGGAAGCGCCGGGCGTTCTCCCCCTCCAGGTCGAGGCCCCGGGAGACCGATTCCCAATGGCGGAGGACGGCGAAGGGCGTCCAGAGGTTGCGGTAGCCGCGCTCGCGGATCCGCAGGCACAGGTCCACGTCGTTGAAGGCGACCGGCAGGTTCTCCTCGTCGAGACCGCCGGCCTCCTCGAACACGTGCCGGCGCACCGCGAGGCAGGCGGCGGTCACGGCGGAGGTGCTGCGCACGAGGGCAAGCTGCCCGAAGGGGCCCGCGGCGCCGCCCGCGGCGCCCACGAAATGGTGGCCCGCCACGCCGCAGGGCCAGCCGATGCCGAGGATGACGCCGCCATGCTGCACGCGGCCGTTCGGGTAGAGCAGCTTGCAGCCGACCGCGCCGATCTCCGGCCGCACCGCGTGGGAGACCATCTCGCGCAGCCAGCCCGGTTCGAGGACCTCGGTGTCGTTGTTGAGCAGCAGCAGCACCTCGCCACGCGCCTCGGCGACGGCGCGGTTGTTGAGCCGCGAGTAGTTGAACGGCCCCGGCATCGGCAGGACGCGCACGCGCGCGTCGCGCGCCAGCATCGCGAACAGCTCGCGCGTCCTGGCCTCCTCGCTGCCGTTGTCGGCGATCAGCACCTCGATCGGGCCGTAGCCGGTCCGGTGCAGCAGGCCCTCGACGCAGCCGCGGAGCAGATCCACGCGGTCGCGCGTCGGAATGATGACGGAGACCAGCGGCGCGGGGTCCGGCAGCGGCCAGACCACACGCAGATACGCCGGGGCGAGCGGCGCGGTGATCACCTCGGCGCGGACGCCGCGCGCGGCGAGGTGCTCCGCGACGGCGCGGCGGGCGGCGTCCACGCAGCGGGCCAGGTACGCCTCCGAGAAGGAGGCGGGACCGGCGGCCTGCCGCCAGTGGTAGAGTACGGCCGGGATGTGGCGGACCCGCTCCGCCCCGCAGGCGCCGACGGCGCGCAACGCGAGGTCGTGGTCCTGGCTGCCCTCGAACCCCTCTCGCATGCCACCGATCGCCGTCAGCAGGTCGCGCCGGTAGACGCCGAGATGGTTGACGAGGTTCTGCCCGAGCAGCAGGTCCGGGTCGAAGTCCGGCTTGAAATAAGGGGCGTTCCGCCGCCCCCCAGCGTCCACCTTGTCCTCGTCGCTATAGATCAGCGCGGCGTCGGGGTTGGCGTTGATCTCAACCGCGACCTCGTAGAGCGCGTGCTCGGCGAGCAGGTCGTCGTGGTCCATCAGCGCCACCCACTCGCCGGTCGCCAGCGCGAGCGCAGTGTTGGTGGCCGCCGAGATGTGGCCGTTGGTCTCGCGGCGGACCCATCGAATCCGCGCGTCCGCGCGCGCCGCCTCCTCCAGTACGCGGGCGACGTGCGGCGAGGGGGACGCGTCGTCGGCGACGCAGAGCTCCCAGTGCGGGTAGAGCTGCGCCTGGACCGAGGCGATCGCCTCGCGCAGGAAACGCTCCGGCGTCTCGTAGGCCGGCATCACCACGGAGATCAGCGGTCGGCGCGGCAACCGCGCGATGTGGGCGAGAATCGCCTCGCGGTCGGCGTCTGAGAGCGTGTCGTAGCGGCGGATCCAGCTACGGTAGTTAGTGTCGGTCTGGCGGACCAAGCGCGGTTGGAGATAGGGCCAGAGCGGACGTAGCAACCGCAAGAGGCGGCGCTTGAGCCAGGGTCGGCGGCGGACATAGCTCCGCGCGGCGTTGATCGCGTTTGCGCGCAGGTTACCTAGCACGGCCGCATACCACAATATGCTCGTTTCACCCGATCTCGTAGAGGCCGCAGACCACGCGCTCGAGGCCGTCGCGCCAATGCGGCAGCCCCACGCCAAAGACATGCGCGAGCTTCCCGCACGCCAGCCGGCCGTCCGCCGGACGCGCCGCCTTCGTCGGATACTCCGCCGTGGCGATCGGCACCACCCTCGGGCGCGGCCCGCCGAAGGGGGCGGCCGCCTCGAAGATCGCCTCGGCGAAGCCGTGCCAGGTCGTCTCGCCCGCACCTGCGGCGTGGAACACGCCCCGATACTCCGGGCGCCAGCCGGTCTCGCGCAGGCGCGCGAGCACCGCGGCGATGGCGTCGGCGAGGTCCGGCGCGGCGGTGGGGCAGCCGCGCTGGTCCGCCACCACGCGCAGCTCCGGCCGTTGCGCGCCGAGGGCGAGCATGGTGCGCACGAAGTTCCGCCCCGTCGGCGCGTGCACCCAGGCGGTGCGCAGCACGACCACGCGCTCCGCGCCCGACAGCGCCGCCCACTCGCCGGCGAGCTTGGTCCGGCCATAGGCGCCGAGCGGGTTCGGCGCGTCCTCCTCCGTATAGGGCGCGCCCTTGCGCCCGTCGAAGACGTAGTCGGTGGAGAGGTGGATGAGCGGCGCGCCGCCGGCGCGCGCGCAGGCCGAGGCGACACGCGCCGGCCCGAGCGCATTGGCGCGGAAGGCCACCGGCTCCTCGTCCTCGGCGGCGTCCACCGCGGTCCAGGCGGCGCAGTTCACCACCGCGTCGGGCCGCGCCTCGGCGATCGCGGCGGCGATGCTCTCCGGCCGCTCCAGGTCGAATTCCGGGCGGCCGACGAGGACCGCCTCGAAGCCGCGCGCGGGCAGCGCCGTCGCCAGCCCGGTCGCGACCTGGCCGCCGCGCCCGGTCACGAGGACGCGCCGCATCGCGCTCAGCCCGGATGGGTGAAGTGCCGCGGCAGATCGGCGAGGCGCGGCGCCGCGCGGTCCTTCTCCGACAGCACCGCCGCCTCCGCCGTCACCGGCCATTCGATGCCGAGCGCGGGGTCGTTCCACAGGATCCCCGCATCCGCGGCGCGGTCGTAGTAGGCGTCCACCTTGTAGATCACCTCGGTGTCGGGCTCGAGGGTGCAGAAGCCGTGGGCGAAGCCGCGCGGGATCCACATCTGGCGCCAGTTCGCGGCGCTCAGCACCGCCGCGACGTGCCGCCCGAAGGTCGGCGAGCCGTGGCGGATGTCCACCGCGACGTCGAACACCGCGCCGCGCGTCACCCGCACCAGCTTGCCCTGCGCCGAGGGCGGGACCTGGAAGTGCAGCCCGCGCACCACGCCGACCTGGCGCGAGAGGCTGTGGTTGTCCTGCACGAACTCCACGTCCACGCCGCATTCGGCCAGGGCCCGGCGGCTGTACACCTCCGAGAAGAAGCCGCGCTCGTCCGCGAGGCGCCGCGGCTCGATCAGCAGCACGTCGGGGATGGAGAGGCGTTCGACCCTCACGCGTGCCGTCCCTCCGCGAGATCCAGCAGGTAGGCGCCGTAGGCCGTCCTGCCGAGCGCGGCGGCGCGGGCGCGCAGCGCCGCCGCGTCAATGAAGCCCATGCGGAAGGCGATCTCCTCGGGGCAGCCGACCTGCAGCCCCTGGCGCTCCTGCACGGTCTGCACGAACAGCGCCGCCTGCAGCAGCGAGGCGGGCGTGCCGGCGTCGAGCCAGGCGCAGCCGCGGCCGAGCCGCTCCGCGCGCAGCGCCCCGAGTTCCAGGTAGACCCTGTTGAGGTCGGTGATCTCCAGCTCCCCGCGCGCCGAGGGCCGCAGGCCGCGCGCCAGCTCGGTCACGCGCCGGTCGTAGAAGTAGAGGCCGATCACCGCCCAGTCCGACTTCGGCCGCGGCGGCTTCTCCTCCAGCGAGAGCACGCGCCCGGCCGCGTCGAACTCCGCCACGCCGTAGCGTTCCGGATCGGCGACGCGGTAGGCGAAGACCGTCGCCTCGCCCGCCTCGGCCCGCGTCGCCGCGGTGCGGAGCTGGTCGGACAGGCCGTGGCCGTAGATGATGTTGTCGCCGAGCGCCAGCGCGCAGGGCCCGCCGGCGATCCACTCGGCGCCGATGTGGAAGGCCTGGGCGATGCCCTCCGGCCGCGGCTGCTCGGCATAGCTCAGCGCGACGCCGAACTGCGAGCCGTCGCCGAGCAGGCGGCGGAACTGCGGCAGGTCCTGCGGCGTGGAGATCACCAGGATGTCGCGGATTCCCGCCAGCATCAGCGTCCCCAGCGGGTAGTAGACCATCGGCTTGTCGTAGACCGGCAGGAGCTGCTTGCTCGCCGCCAGCGTCATCGGATGCAGCCGGGTGCCGGAGCCGCCGGCGAGCAGGATGCCCTTCATGCCGCCGCCGTCCCCAGGCGCTGCCCGGCGTAGCGCCGCTCGCGGATCGGCCGCCACCACGCCTCGTTGTCGAGGTACCAGCGCAGCGTCTCCTCGAGGCCCGTCTCGAAGTCCCGCCGCGCCTTCCAGCCCAGCGCCCGCTCCGCCGCGGACGGGTCCATGGCGTAGCGGAAGTCGTGCCCCGGCCGGTCCTTGACGAAGGTGATGAGCCTCTCCCGCGGCCCGGCCGGGTCGGGGCGCAGCTGGTCGAGCGTGGCGCAGATCGCCTTCACCACCTGCAGGTTCGTCCGCTCCTGCCGCGGCCCGAGGCAGTAGGTCTCGCCCGGCCGCCCGCGCTGCAACGCGAGCACCAGCGCCTCCGCGTGGTCCTCGACATGGATCCAGTCGCGGATGTTGGAGCCGTCGCCATAGACCGGCAGGGGCTTGCCCTCCAGCGCGTTGAGCGCGACGAGCGGGATCAGCTTCTCGGGGAACTGCCAGGGCCCGTAATTGTTCGTCGTGTTCGTCACGAAGGCCGGCAGCCCGTAGGTGTGGTGCCAGGCGCGCACCAGGTGGTCGGACGCCGCCTTGGAGGCCGAGTAGGGGCTGCGCGGGTCGTAGCGCGTCGTCTCGCGGAAGGGCGGGTCGTCCGCGCTCTCGAGCGAGCCGAACACCTCGTCGGTGGAGACGTGGTGGAAGCGGAACGCCGCCCTCGCCGGCGCGTCCAGCGACAGCCAGTGCTCCCGCGCCGCCTCCAGCAGCACCTGCGTGCCGACGACGTTGGTGCGGATGAAGTCCGCCGGCCCGTCTATCGAGCGGTCCACGTGGCTCTCCGCCGCGAGGTGCATCACCGCGCGCGGGCGGTGCTGCGCGAACGCCGCGCGCATCGCGGCGGCGTCGCAGATGTCGGCGCGGACGTGCACGTGGCGCCGGTCGCGCAGCCAGGGGCCGAGCGAGTCCGGGCTCGCGGCGTAGGTCAGCTTGTCCACGTTGACGACGACGGCATCGGTCGTCGCCAGCAGGCGGCGCACCACCGCGGAGCCGATGAAGCCCATGCCGCCGGTGACGAGGATGACCAAGGACGCGACTCTCCGATCCGTCGGGCCCGCCGGGGACACCGGGGCGGCGTGCGGCGCCCCTGCGGCCCGCGGGCCTCCTAACCCCATCCCGCCGGCCGGCGCAAGTCGCGCCCGCCCGGCGCCGCCGGCCGCCGTTCTACCAGCCGTTGACGCGGCCCCAGACGGCGATCACCTGCTCGCCGCCCTCGACCACATGATAGCGGTCGTATGCGGCGGCAGTGAGGCAGGCGTGGTTCGGCGCGACGCGCACCCGCGCCCCGACCGGCAGCCGGTCGAAGGGCAGCGGGCCGGATTCGCCGCGCACCTCGCCGTGCTCCTGGTGGGTGCGCACGACGATGGCATCGCCGAAGCTCGGGCGGCCGGCGCGGTCCAGCATCAGGCCGAAGCCGTAGTCGCGCGGCGCGGCCTGGGTGCTGCGGTCCTTCGACAGCGCCAGGGCGCCGGCGTCGAGCAGCACCGCGTTGCGCTCCGGCTTGCGCCCGATCACCGAGGCGAGGACGGTGAGCGCGATGTCCTCCGGCCCGTGCGTGCCGAGCTGCATCTGGAACAGGTCGCCGAACATGTACACGCCGGCGCGCACCTCGGTGACGCCGGCGAGCGAGCGCGCGTGCAGCGCGGTCGGCGAGGAGCCGAGCGAGACGATCTCCACCCGGTGCCCCGCCGCGCGCAGGCGTTCGGCGGCGCGCACGACGCCGGCGCGCTCGGCCTCGGCGATCGCCTCCATCTCGCCCGGCGAGCGGCCGGCGTAGGAGTGCCCGGCATGGGCCAGAACGCCGACGAGGCGCGGCCCGAGGCGGGCGGCGACGGCCAGCAGCGCCTCCGAGTCCGGCGCGACGCCGCCGCGGCCCTCGCCCACGTCCACCTCGACCAGGGCGCGCACCGGGCCGGGATGGGCGGCGATGGCGGCGGCGGCGTCCGGATCGTCGGTGATCACCTTCACGTCAGCGCCGGCGGCGTTCAGCGCCGCCACCGCGTCGAGCTTCGCCGGGGCGATGCCGACGGCGTAGATCTGGTCGCGCCAGCCGCCCTCGGCGAAGTAGCGCGCCTCGGCGAGGGTCGAGACGGTGATCGGACCGCCCCCCGGCGCCGCCAGGGCCGCGACCTCGCGGCTCTTCGCGGTCTTCAGGTGCGGGCGCAGCCGCACGCCCGGATGGCGCGCAATGGCGTCGGCCATGGCCGCCAGGTTGCGCTTGAGGATGCCGAGGTCGAGGACCAGGCAGGGGGTCGGCAGGTCGTCCAGGGTCGTCATGGCAGGCACACTATGGCGCAACCGCGGCGCGCGCCAGGACGCCCCCGGGCGGTCCGTCAGCGGGCGCGCGCCGGCAGCGACCAGCTCGCGTCGGGATCGAGCGGCAGCACCGGGCGCGGCAGGCGCTTCCAGTCGAAGCGGGAGAGGATCGGGCTGGTCAGGCCGGGGCAGTCCACCTCGACGATCTGCTCGTGGCGGAAGAACTCGTCGAAGCCGCCGCGGAAATGGCCGCGCGACTTCACCACCACCGCGCGCGCGGCGCCGATGTCAAGGCCGAGATGCTCGAAGAACACCGGATCGGCGCATTGCGCGCGGCGCGAGACGACGACGACCGTGATGCCCCCGATCTGCAGCGCCGCGGTCGGGCCGAGGTCCACCGCCGTGTTGGCGTAGATGCCGCGCCGCCCCGTCACCCGGCCGTCGGAGAGCGCGCGCACCTCCGCCTCCGCCGCGAAGGGCCGGCTGAACGGGTCGTCCGCCGCGAGCGTGCCCTGCGGACGGTTGAACCGCGCCGTGAGGCGCGCGCCGCGGCCGAGGCGGTGCGCCTCCGCGGCGAGCAGCGGGTCGTGGATGATGCCGACCAGGCAGTCGCGCACGTCCGCCTTGTGGAACGCCTCCAGGATGTACATCGTGTTGCCGCGCGCGCCGCCGCCCGGATTGTCGGCGACGTCGGCGAAGGCGAGCGGCACCGGACTTTCCTTCGCGCGGCGCACGGCATCCTCCAGCGGCGTGAGGTGCGCCACGAAACGATGCCGGCGCTCCCAGGTCGCAAGGGCGAGTTCATCCGCCAGCGCCTCCGCCGCCTCCGCCTCGGTCGCGGTGACGATGATCGCCATGCCGTTGAAGGGCGTGTCGCCGTAGGCGAAGCCGCCCATGACCGAGACGTTGAGGATGCGCGGATCGCCCGCCTGCCGCTCCTGGCCGAGGTTGATGACCTCGGCGTAGGGTCCCTGCGCGGTCAGCATGCTGACCGTCGGCGCCACGATCGGCAGGCGGCGGAAGGCGCGGTGCGCGCGCAGGCCGCCCATCAGGCGGCGCAGGTGCCGCGCGCTCTCGGCGCCGCGCTCGCGCAGGTCGAGATGCGGGTTGGTGCGGTAGCCGACGAAGACGTCGCACAGCGCCACCATGCGGTCGGAGACGTTGGCGTGCAGGTCGTAGCTGCACACCACCGGCACCTCCGGGCCGAGGATGTCGCGGACGAGCTGCTGCACCGTGCCCTCGGGATCGTCGTCGCCCTCGGCGAGGCCGGCGCCGTGCAGCACGCAGTAGACCCCGTCCACCTCCCCGCGCAGCGCCTCCAGGCCGCGGCGCCAGATCGCCATCATCCCGGCGAAGACGGAACCGCGCACCGGCCCGTTCGGCTCCGCCATGGCGAGCAGGATCGGGCGCGGCCGCCACGGCCCCGCGGCGTCCATATCTGCGACGAAGCCCGGCATCTCGGCCAGCATGCGCGGCGCGGCCGCGCGGGCGTCGGCGAGCATCGCCTCGCCCTCGAACCAGCGGTGCGCGAAGTCCTCGCGCTCCGCCGGCGGGGCGAAGCGGTTGCACTCGATCGAGAAGCCGAGCAGCGCGACGCGCGGACCGTTCACAGCGACACCCCCATCAGCTCGGCGATGCGCGGCGTGGCCTTGAGGCCCGTTCCGGTCAGCACCACCACCGTCGTCTCCTCGGCGCGGATCGCCCCGCTCGCCAGCAGCTTGGCGAAGGCCGCCGCCGCCTGGGCCGAGGTCGGCTCGACATAGACGCCGCCGCGCGCGAGGTCGAGCGTCGCCGCGCCGATCTCCGCCTCGTTCAGCATCACCGCGCCGCCGCCGGTGTCGCGCAGCACCTGGAGCACCTCCGGCAGCCGGATCGGCCGGGCGATCGCGGTCCCCTCGGCGATCGTCGGCGCCGGCGCCGCCGCCGGCGCCCCGAGGAAGGCGCGCGCGATCGGCGCGCAGTTCTCCGGCTGCGCGGCGAAGATGCGCGGCGGCCGCGCGATCTCGCCGGCGCGCTTCAGCTCCTCGAAGCCGATGCCGCAGCCGAGCACGTTCGAGCCCGCGCCGCAGGGGACGATCACGTTGTCCGGCGCGCGGAAGCCGAGGTCCTCCCACAGCTCGTAGGCCAGCGTCTTGGTGCCGTGCAGGAAGAACGGATGCCAGTTGTGGCTCGCGTAGAAGATGCGCTCCGCCTGGCGCAACGCCTCCTCCGCGCAGTCCTGGCGGCTGCCGGGGACCAGCTCGATCGCGGCGCCGCTCGCGCGCGCCTGCACGGTCTTGGCCGGGGAGGTGCCGGCCGGCACCAGGATCTTCGCCCGCATCCCCCCGGCCGCCGCGTAGGCCGCGACGGCGGCGCCGCCATTGCCGGAGGAATCCTCCAGCACCTCCCTCACCCCCTGCGCGCGCAGCAGCGAGAGCATCACGCTGGCGCCGCGGTCCTTGAAGCTGCCGGTCGGCATGAACCACTCGCACTTCAGCAGCGCGGTGGCGCCGGCGACGCGGCGGGGGACCAGCGGCGTGCAGCCCTCGCCCAGGCTGATCGGGTCCTCCGGCGCGAAGGGCAGCGCCGCGGCGTAGCGCCAGAGCGAGCGCCGCTCGCGCCGGATCGCGTCGCGCCTCAGGCCGGGCAGCGGCGTCAGCAGCAGCGGCGCCCGGCCGTCGCCGCACCAGCGCGGCGGATCGAGCGGCCAGGTGCGGCCGGTGCGGGGGTCCAGATAGGCGGCGGGCGGCGTCGTCATGGCGGCGGGAAGGTCGCTTGCCGCACGCACCTCCGCAAGTCCATCCTCCCCCTGCCATGACCGAACTCGAAACCGCCGTCGCCCGGCTCGCCGCGGACCTGGTCCGAATCGACAGCCGCTCCTTCGTCTCCAACCTCCCCCTCGCCGAGCGGATCGAGGCCGAACTCGCCGGCTTCGAGATCGAGCGGCTCGACTACGCCGACGCCCGCGGCGTGCGGAAGCGCGCCCTCGTCGCCCATCGCGGCCCGCCGGGCGGCTACGCCCTCTCGGGCCACATGGACACCGTGCCGGACACCGGCTGGCAGGAGGATCCCTTCTCCGCCCGCATCGACGAGCAGGGCTTCCTGCACGGCCTCGGCAGCGCCGACATGAAGGGCCAGGTCGCCGCCGCCATCCTCGCCGCCAGGGCCGCCGACAGGGACACCCCCGTGACCCTCCTCCTCACCACCGACGAGGAGACCACCAAGCAGGGCGCGCGCCTGATCGCGCAGTCCTCCGCCCTCGCCCGCTCCCTCGGCCTCCTCGGCATCGTCGTCGCCGAGCCGACACGCCTCGCCCCGGTGCGCGGCCACCGCTCGCACATCAACTTCACGGCCGAGGCGGAGGGCGTGCAGGCGCACTCCGCCCTCGGCACCGGGGTGAACGCCAACTGGCAGCTCATCCCCTTCCTCGCCGAGATGCGCAGCCTGTACGAGCGCCTGCGCAGCGACCCCTCGCTGCAGGACCCCGCCTACGAGCCGCCCTTCTCCGACTTCAACCTGGTCCTCGACAACCACGGCACGGCGCTGAACGTGACGGTCGCGCGCGCCACCGCGGGCATCAAGTACCGCTACAGCCACTCCATAGACCCCACGCCCGTCGTCGAGGCCGTCCGCGCCGCGGCCGCCCGCGCCGGGGTGCGCCTGACCGAGCAGCGCGAGGGGCCGCCGCCCGAGCTTCCCGAGGACCACCCGCTCATCCAGCTCGCCGTGCAGCACACCAACCAGCGCGCCCGCACCGTCCCCTACGGCACGGACGCCTGCGAGCTGCAGGCGATCGCCCCCTGCGTCGTCCTCGGCCCGGAATCCTCGGACACGATCCACACCCCGCAGGAGCGCGCGCGCATCGCCGAGCTCGCCGCCGCGGTGCCGCTGTTCGGCCGGCTGCTCGCGGCGGGACGCGCCTGACGGGCCGGGGCGGCTGAGGCGCGCCTCAGCCGCCCCCCTCCCCCAGCAGCGCGTCGATCGCGCGCGCCAGCGCGACGTCGCGCTCCGACAGCCCGCCCGCGTCGTGGGTCGTCAGCGTGATCTCCACCCGGTTCCAGACGTTCGACCATTCCGGGTGGTGGTCGTGCTTCTCGGCCAGCAGGGCGACGCGGGCCATGAAGCCGAAGGCCTCGGAGAAGTCGCGGAAGCGGAAGCCGCGCCGGATGGCGTCGCGGCCCTCGATCAGGCTCCAGCCCGGCAGGATGCCGGGCAGGGCGGCGCGGGCGGCGGGGTCGAGCCGGGCGATGGGGGCCATGGCGCGTCGTTCCTCCTCTTTCTCCTCCCGGACCGCTTGACGCGGACGGCGGCGCGGCGTCCGGTGGCGCCCATCATGCGCCATGGCACGCCCCCCACCGCCGAGGACATCGTGGAGATGGCCGAGACCGCCCTCGCCGCCATCCCCGAACCGCTGCGCAGCCTCGTGCGCGGCACCGCGATCGTGGTCGAGGAGGCGCCGGACGACGAGATCCTGGCCGAGATGGGCCTCGAGAGCCCCTGGGAGCTCACCGGCCTCTACCGCGGCGTGCCGCTGACGCAGAAGAGCGTCGGCGACGTCCCCTCGGCGCCCGACACGATCCTCCTGTTCCGCGAGCCGATCCTTCTCGAGTGGATCGAGACCGGGGAGGATCTGTTCCGCCTGGTGCGCAACGTGCTGATCCACGAGATCGGCCACCATTTCGGCCTTTCCGACGAGGACATCGAGCGGCTCGAGCGCGAGGAGTAGCGCGGGCCGCGGTCCCCGCTCGTTCGGCATGGGCAACCCTCCGGCAGCGGGGGCGTTGGGCGGCGAGGACGCAGTCGGAGTCGCCCCATGCTCTACTGGACGCTGATCTTCCTCGTCATCGCGCTGATCGCCGGCCTGTTCGGCTTCGGCGGCGTGGCCTCGACCGCGGCCGGCATCGCCAAGGTGCTGTTCGCGATCTTCCTGGTGCTGTTCCTGGTCTCGCTCGTCGTCGGCGTGATCCGCGGGGCCTGACCCGACGCCGGGGGGCGGGCGAGGGGCGCAGGCCGGTGCGGCGGCGGGACCCACCCGAGCCGCGGCCGCGGCCGGGCTCCCCCCGACGGCCGGCGGCCCGGCGCCGGCGTCCTGGGCGGATCGGCGCCGATCGCAGGATCGGGCATGGGACGCTTGCCTGCGGGCGGCCCTGCCCATCGCCTCGCGGTCAGGCATGGCGGGCAGGCGCCCCGCGCGGGATGGGAAGCCCCCGCGAGGGCGGCGGCTGCGGCGGCGGTGCGCCTCAGCGCCAGATCGGCCGGCCGAGATTGATGTTCCTGCCGCTGGTCGCGGCGCCGCCGAGCGCGCCGAGGCCGCCGCCGATCAGCGCGCCGGTGCCGGCATCGCCGGCCAGGGCGCCGATGCCCGCCCCGGCGCCGGCGCCGAGCAGGCCGCCGGAGATTGCCCGGTCGGTGGTCGTGTAGCCACAGGCGGACAGCCCAAGACCGGCGGCGGCGAGGAGGGCGAGGCCGAGCTTGCGCGTCATCGTGGCAGGTCTCCGCTTGTTGGCGCCGGTGGGTGCTGGGCGAAAAACGCCTGCCTTGCCAACGGGTTGCGGTCCCTGCCAATTCCGGCCTTGAGCGGCGGCGCCGGGGCGGGTAAGGCGGCCTGCCCCGGCCCGCGCGCGCCATCGTGACCCCCGCCAGCGCCGGACGCCGGGCGCCCCCTCTGCTGCCACCGGAAGGCTGCTCGCATGTTCTCCCGCCTGTTCGGCTTCCTCTCCGCCGACATGGCCATCGACCTCGGCACCGCGAACACGCTGGTCTACGTGAAGGGCCGCGGCATCGTGCTGAACGAGCCCTCGGTCGTGGCCATCGCCGACCTGCGCGGGCGCAAGCAGGTCCTCGCGGTCGGCAACGAGGCCAAGCACATGCTCGGCCGCACCCCGGGCAACATCGCCGCCATCCGCCCCCTGCGCGACGGCGTCATCGCCGACTTCGAGGTGGCGGAGGAGATGATCAAGCACTTCATCCGCAAGGCACACAACCGGCGCAGCTTCGCCTCGCCGATGGTCGTCGTCTGCGTCCCCTCGGGCTCGACCGCGGTGGAGCGCCGCGCCATCCAGGAGAGCGCGGAAAGCGCGGGGGCCCGCAAGGTGCTGCTGATCGAGGAGCCGATGGCCGCCGCGATCGGCGCCGGCCTGCCGGTGACCGAGCCGTCGGGGAGCATGGTCGTGGACATCGGCGGCGGCACCACCGAGGTCGCGGTGATCTCGCTCGGCGGCATCGTCTACGCGCGCAGCGTGCGCGTCGGCGGCGACAAGATGGACGAGGCGATCATCAGCTACATCCGCCGCCACCACAACCTGCTGATCGGCGAGAGCACGGCGGAGCGGATCAAGATGGAGATCGCCTCCGCCGCGCCGCCCGAGGACGGCGGCGAGGGCACCCTGACCGAGGTGAGGGGGCGCGACCTGATGAACGGCGTGCCGCGCGAGGTGGTGGTGAGCCAGCGCCAGATCGCCGACAGCCTCGCCGAGCCGGTCAGCCAGATCGTCGAGGCGGTGAAGGTGGCGCTCGAGAACACGCCGCCGGAGCTCGCCGCCGACATCGTGGACAAGGGCATCGTGCTGACCGGGGGCGGCGCGCTGCTCAACCGCCTCGACCAGGTGCTGCGCGACTCGACCGGGCTGCCGGTCACGGTGGCCGAGGAACCGCTCTCCTGCGTCGCGCTCGGCACCGGCCGGGCGCTTGAGGAGATGAAGCGGCTTCGCCATGTGCTAACCTCCATGTACTGAATCGACGGGTAGCCTGGGGGGGCGGCCGGGGGACAACGCCCGGCGGAGGGGGGCGGACCGAACCGTGTTGCGTCTCAGCATCCCGCTGCGGCAGGCGCTGGCCCGGCTGACGCTGCCGGTGATGGTCGCCGCGGCCTTCGCGACCATGCTGCTCGGCAAGGCCGACGCGCTGCTGGCCGAGCGTGCCCGCACGGCGCTCGCCGACGCCCTCGCCCCGATCTGGGCAGCGGTGGCCGAGCCGCTGCGTGCGGCGCGCGACGCGGCGGAGGAGGCGCGCACCCTGGTCGCGCTGCGCGCCGAGAACGCCCGCCTGCGCGAGGAGAACGAGCGCCTCCGCCGCTGGCAGGCGGCCGCCCACGCCCTCGAGGCGGAAAACGCGCTGCTCCGGCGCCAGCTCGACTTCATCCCCGACCCCGCGCCGCGCTTCGTCACCGCCCGGGTGGTGGCCGACGGCGGCGGCGTCTATGCGCGCGCCGTGCTGCTCGCCCTCCACCCCAGCCACGACATCCGCAAGGGCCAGGTGGCGCTCGACGAGCGCGGCTTCGTCGGTCGGGTGACCGAGGTCGGCGCTCGCTCCGCCCGCGTGCTGCTCGCCACCGACATCAACAGCCGCATCCCGGTGGCGCTCGAGGGCAGCCGGGCGCGCGCGCTGATGATCGGCACCAACGGTCCGCGGCCTCGCCTGGCCTACTGGCCGGAAGGCACGCGGCCGGCCGAGGGCGAGCGGCTCGTCACCAGCGCCGAGGGCAATCTCTTTCCCGGCGGCCTGCCGGTCGGCGTGGTGCGCTGGTCCGCCTCCGGCGCGCCGGAGGTCGAGCTGTTCGCCCGGCTCGACCGGCTCGATCTGGTGCGGCTGTTCGACTTCGGCCCCGATGGCATCCTGCCGCCGGAGGCGGTGGCGCGGCCGGCGCCCCGCAGGGGCGGCGGAACTGCCGCCATGGCGCGGCGATGACGGGCCGCGGCGCCACGCCGCCGCGGCCCGCCCCGCCGGGACGCAAGGCGTCGCCCCCCGGTCTGCTGCAGCGGCTCGACTCCTTCGGCCGGGCGAGCCTGCCGGGCCTCGCCGCGGCCGGACTGATGGTCCTCGCCGCCGCGCCGGCCGGGCCGCCGGGCGTGGTCGCGGCGATCGGCCTGCCGGCGGTGTTCTTCTGGTCGGTCCACCGCCCCGCGGCGATGTCCTCGCCGGTGGTCTTCGCCCTCGGCCTGCTGCAGGACCTGCTTGGCCTCGCCCCGCTCGGCGCCGGGGTGCTCACCTTGCTGGCGGTGCATGGCGCGGCGGTGCGCTGGCGGCGGCCGATCGCCCGGCAGAGCTTTCCGGTGGCCTGGATCCTCTATTGCGTCACGGCGGGGGCGGCCGCGGCACTCGGCTGGGTCCTGCAGCTCCTCCTGACGCTGCGCGTGCCCGCCCTCGCCCCGGCATGGCACCTCTTCCTGCTCTCCGCCGGGCTCTACCCCCTGCTCGCCTGGCCGATGGCGCGGCTGCTCCGGGTGGTGAGCCGGGCGGAGGAGGAGGCGGCGTGATCGGCCTGCCGCGGAGGTCCGGCCCGCGCTGGCGCCGCCGCGCCGCCCCGGGACAGGGCCTGGGCGGCAGCCTCGGCACCAGCGCCCGGCGCGAGGAGGAACGCCGCCGCGGCGTCTTCACCCGCCGCGCCCTCGTGCTCGCCGCCGCGCAGATCGGGGCCCTGGGCTTCCTCGGCCACCGGCTCTGGCGGCTGCAGGTCGAGGAGGGCGCGCGCTACGCCACCCTCGCCGAGGAGAACCGGATCAGCGTCCGGCTCATCGCCCCGCCGCGCGGCCGGGTGCTGGACCGCGAGGGGCGCGTGGTGGCCGCGAACCGGCTGAACTGGCGCGCCCTGCTGGTCGCCGAGCAGACCGCCGACGTCACCGCCACGCTCGACACCTTCTCGCGCATCGTCCCGCTCGCCGAGCAGGAGCGGGCGCGGATCGAGCGCGAGGTGCGCCGGCGCCGCCGCTTCGTACCCGTCGTGGTACGGGAGTTCCTCGACTGGGAGGAGATGGCGCGGATCGAGCTGAACGCGCCCGACCTGCCGGGCATCGTCGTGGACATGGGCACCACGCGGATCTACCCGGAGGGCGAGGATCTCGCCCACGTGGTCGGCTACGTCGCGGCGCCCGCGGAGGCCGACATCGGCGACGATCCGCTGCTCGCGCTGCCCGGCATCCGCGTCGGCCGGGCCGGGGTGGAGCGGCACCACGACCGGGTCCTGCGCGGCCGCGCCGGCACGGTCCAGCTCGAGGTCAACGCGGTCGGCCGCGTCATCCGCGAGCTCGACCGGCGCGAGGGCGTCCCCGGACAGGACGTGCAGATCACCGTCGACGCGGAGCTGCAGAAGGCGATCCGGGGGAAGATCGAGGAGGGCACGACGGCCGTCCTGCTCGACGCGCGCAACGGGGAGGTGCTGGCGATGGCGACCAAGCCCTCCTTCGATCCCAACCTGTTCAATGCCGGCGTCTCCGCGGAGCAGTGGCGGCAATGGACGGCCTCCCGCGCGACGCCGCTGATCAACAAGGCGACGAACGGCCTCTATGCTCCGGGCTCGACCTTCAAGATGGCGGTCGCGCTGGCCGCGCTCGAGGCCCGCGTCTGCACGCCCGGCGAGCGCGTGCACTGTCCGGGGCACATGGACCTCGGCAACGCCCGGTTCCACTGCCACAACCGCGGCGGCCACGGCGGGATGGACCTGCGCGCCGCGCTGAAGTACTCGTGCGACGTCTATTTCTACGAGATGGCGAAGCGCCTCGGCATCGACCGCATCGCGGCGATGGCGCGCCGCCTCGGCCTCGGCGTGGACCTGGGGATCGAGCTGCCCGGCGTGCGCCGCGGCCTGGTGCCGACCCGCGCCTGGCGCGAGGCCCAGGGCAGGCCCTGGGCGCTGGGGGACACGGTCGTGCACGGCATCGGCCAGGGCTTCTACCAGCTCAGCCCCCTCGCGCTCGCCACCTACACGGCGCGCCTCGCCACCGGGCGGGCGGTGCAGCCGCGCCTCACGCGGGCGGTCGGTGGCCGCCCCGCGCCCGGATCGCGGCCCGAGGACTGGCCCCCGCTCGGCATCCCCGAGCGCGATCTGCGGCTGGTGCGCGAGGCCATGTGGGCGGTGGTGAACGAGGAGGGCGGCACGGCGCGGCGATCCCGCCTGCCCGCCTCCCTCGGCGCGCAGATGGCGGGCAAGACCGGCACCACCCAGGTGCGGCGCGTGACGCGCGAGCAGCGCGAGCGCGGCTTCCACGTCAGCCAGCTGCCGCGGGAATGGCGGCCGCACGCGCTGTTCGTCGCCTACGCGCCGCACGACGATCCCCGCTTCGCAGTCTCGGTCGTGGTCGAGCACGGCACCAGCGGCTCCGGCGCCGCGGCGCCGCTCGCGCGCGAGATCCTGATCGAGGCGTTCGAGCGCCTGCGGCCCGGCGGCAACGGTCCGGCCGTGCCGGGACCGCGCCTGGCGGGGGCCGCCCGACCATGACGGCGGTGTTCGAGCGCCGGCTCCTCGCCCACGACCGAGGCGCCGTCATCCTGGCGAAGCTCTGGCGGATCCCGTGGGGCTTCGTGCTGCTGCTCTGCCTCCTCGCGACGGTGGGCTATGTGGCGCTGTACTCGGCGGGTGGCGGGGCGCCGGAGCCCTACGCGCAGCGGCACGCGATCCGCTTCGGCTTCGGGCTCGTGGTGATGCTGGCCGTGGCGCTGGTGGACATTCGGGTGATCGCGCGCCTCGCCTGGCCGGCCTATGCGGGCGGTCTCGCGCTGCTGGCGCTGGTGCTGGTGCATGGCAACGTCGGCAAGGGCGCGCAGCGCTGGATCGACGTCGGTCCGGTGCAGTTGCAGCCGTCGGAGCTGATGAAGATCCTGCTCGTCCTTGCGCTCGCCGCATGGTTCCGCAGGGCGAGCTGGGAGCGGGTGGGCAACCCCCTGTTCCTGATCCCGCCCGTGGTGGCGGTGGCCGTTCCGGTCGCCCTGATCCTGAAGCAGCCCAATCTCGGCACCGCGCTGATCACCGCCACCGTCGGGGCCGCGGTGTTCTGGGCGGCGGGAGTCCGCTGGTGGAAGTTCGCGCTGGCGTTTGGGGCAGCGGCGGTGGCCGCGCCCATCGCCTACCAGCACCTGCGCGACTACCAGAAGGCGCGGATCCAGACCTTCCTCGACCCGGAGAGCGATCCGCTCGGGGCTGGCTACAACATCATCCAGTCGAAGATCGCACTCGGCTCCGGCGGGGTGTGGGGCAAGGGATTCCTGCAGGGCACACAGGGGCACCTCAACTTCCTTCCGGAAAAGCAGACCGACTTCATCTTCACGATGCTGGCGGAGGAATTTGGCCTTGTGGGTGCCATGACCGTGCTCGGTCTGATGCTTCTTGTGGTGGTGTTCTGCCATCTGGTGGCGCTGCGTTGTCGGCATCAGTTCGGGCGACTGCTGGCGGTGGGCCTGGGGACGAACTATTTCCTCTATGTTTTCGTCAACGTTGCGATGGTGACCGGCTCCATCCCGGTCGGAGGGGTTCCGCTGCCGCTGATCTCCCATGGCGGCTCGGCGATGCTGACCGTGATGCTGGGCTTCGGCCTGCTGCTTTCGGCCTGGGTGCACCGGAGCGTGGAATTCGAGCCGCCCCGCGAGTGAAGGAAGGCGACAGGGCGGATTTCGGGCTTGATTTGCCGGCCCGGGGCGCTATCTAGCCGGCCCTGCATCGGTGGGTGCCGCCGGGCGCTTGGCGGGCGCATAGCTCAGTTGGTAGAGCAGCTGACTCTTAATCAGCGGGTCCTAGGTTCGAATCCTAGTGCGCCCACCAAGATTTGGCCGCGTTATCCACAGGTTCCCTCCGGCTCGGGGCTTCGGTGGGGCTTCAGCCGCACGGCGTCATCCCTCCGGCAAATCCCCGGTCCATCTGCAGGCGGGGAAACCCGAGCAGCCGAGGAAGTAGGCGCCGGGCGCATCCTCCGGCTCCCTGATGATCGTCGGCTTGCCGCAACGCGGGCACTTCTCGTGCCCTGCTGGCGGCGTCGGCCACGGCCCCGCTTGCGCCGCTTTCTCCTTCGTCTCCGCCAGCTCGGCGGTAAGCGTTGCTCTGCGGTCCTTGTTCGCGGCGTGCGTTAGGCATGATACCAGATCCTGTGGCTTTTGACTCACGTGTGGGATTCCCCGACGCGCGGGTGATGCGATTGACCCTTGTGAGCATCG
>NZ_BMKS01000021.1 GCF_014644455.1 Caldovatus sediminis
TGGCGTCAAACAGGATGTCCTCGTAGGTCATGTCGCTGCTCCCTCAACCCACCATGGTCAGGCCGCCCGACACGCTGGCGGGCCGGATATGGCAATGGTATGCTTCATCTCCGCCGATAAGGCAAGATATTGATGAATCACCTCGCCAAAGATCGAGCGCCCGAAACGCCGCCGATGCGCGACGACGCGGCGGCCCGGTTCGACATCGCCAACCGCCTGTTCCTGCGGCTGTACCAGGCCTCCAACCTGATGCACAAAACGGGAACCCGCGCGGTCAGCCGCTTCGGCGCCACCACCCAGCAGTGGGCCGTGCTGGGGGCGCTCTCGCGCCCGGCGGTCCGCGACCGGGGCATGGCCGTCAAGGAGCTGATCGCCTTCCTGATGGTCAGCCGGCAGAACCTCACCGCGGTGCTGGACCGGCTGGAGGGCGCGGGCCTGGTCGAGCGGGTCCGCGCCGCGGATGGCGATGGCCGGCTCCGCCACGTCCGGCTGACGCCGGCGGGCGATCGGGTCTGGTCGGAGATGCTGGTCAACATCCGCCGGTACTACGAGGACGCCCTGGCGGACTTCTCCACCGAGGAGTGCGTGCAGCTGTTCCGTCTGCTCGATCGGTTGCGGCACGCCCTCAGCCGGATGACCGGGCCGGAGGGCGAATGAGCGTCGCACGGCGGGACGGGGGCGGTCCTCGCCCGGCCACCCGCGCGGCGACCGGCCTCGTCCGTCGCGCCGTTTCGCGCCCCCCGGCGGTGTCAGCGGTCCGCGATCTGCCCGCGCGGCTCCGCCGCGGGGAGCGAGCCCGCGGCGGGGCGCCCGACGCCGGCAAGCCGCTTGCGCCTCGGCATCGCCGGCTCCCCAGCGCCGACGCCGGTCCTCCACCTCCGGACCCGGCGGCTTGCCGGGCGGTGCAGCGGAGCGAGGAGCAGGAGGCCGCCGCCGGCCACCCTCGCGCCACCGGGGGGTCAGAGGCGCACCGGCCGCTCCACGCCGGCGCGCCCCACGCGCCCGAGGCGGAGACGGCGCACACCGCGTAGACGTGCGCCACGCCCGGCGGCGGCGCGGTGCCCGCCCACATCGCCCCGCGCAGCGGCACCGGCGCGATGGGCGCAGGCGGTCCTTCCGGCGCCAGCGGAGCAGCTCGCAGGTGCAGAAGTTCGGCTCGCGCTTCGGGGACCAGCGCAGAACGGCGTTGCCGCGCCCGTCGCCGCGCGCCTCGATCCATTGCGGGGCGGCCGGCCGCACCGCAGGCCGGAAGGGCGTGCCCCAGACGAGCGCCGTCGCGTAGGTCTCGAGCCGCAGCGGCGGCAGCCTGAGCCGCCCGCAAGGCCGAGGAGCAGGCGTCTGCCGGGACAGTCGCCCATGGATGCCGTCGCGCCATGGCGTCTCGCCTCCCTCCCGCCGGGATCAGGCGGCCGCGAGCGCCGCCTCCGCCGCGCGCACCACCCCGGCGAGCGCGCCGGGGGCGAAGGGCGAGACCAGCCCCGCCGACCGCGCCAGCGCCCGGAACGGCGCCGACCCGCCGCGCCCGCACAGCGCCACATAGGCGTCCAGCGCGCCGCGCGCGCCCAGAGCTGCATCGCGCAGCACAGCGCCAGCGCGTAGTCGATGTAGTAGAAGGGCGCGTCGTAGATGTGGTGCTTCGCCTGCCAGCGCCCGCCCTTCGCCGGATGGGCGAGGTCGCCGTAGTCGGTCCACGGCATGTAGCGCCGCTCCAGCCGTCGCCAGATCGCGTGCCGTTCCCCGGGCGTCGCGTCGGGGTGGGCGTACACCTCGTGCTGGAAGTGGTCCACGCAGGCGGCGTAGGGGAGGAAGGCGAGCGAGGCGACCAGGTGCATGCGGCGGAACCGTTCCGCCGCGTCCTCGCCCACCAGCAGGCCGATGTGGGGGTGGACGAGGAACTCCAGCCCCATGGAGTGGATCTCCGCCGCCTCCATGGTCGGCCAGAGCAGGTCGAGGAGCGGCTGGTCGCGGCTCTCCCAGCACTGGAAGGCGTGGCCCATCTCGAAGGCGTGGCCCATCTCGTGGGTGAGGACGCCGACGTCGTGATGCGTGCCGGTGAAGTTGGCGAAGACGAAGGGCACGCCGTGCGTCGGGAAGGCGGTGCAGAAGCCGCCGCCGGCCTTGCCCGGTCGGTTCCTCAGGTCGAGGAACCCGCCCTCCTCCATCAGCCGGAAGAAGGCGCCGAGCCGGGGGTGCAGGCGGTCGAACAGGGCGCGCGCCTGCGCGACCAGCGCGTCGTGGTCGCCGACGGGCTTCGGGTTGCCCTCCGGGTCCACCAGCGCCTCGTCCCAGAAGCGCAGGCGGTCCCAGCCCTGCGCGCGCCGGCGCGCCTCCAGCAGGCGCGCGACCAGCGGCACGACGCGCTCCGCCACCTCGTCGCGGTAGCGCGCGACCTCCTCCGGACCGTAGTCGGTGCGGCGCATGCGGCGGTAGCCGAGCGGCGCGTAGGTGGCGTAGCCGAGCGTGCGCGCCATGCGGTGGCGCAGCCGCACCAGCGCGTCGTAGAGCGCGTCGAGCTCGGCCCCGTTCGCCGCGAAGAAGTCCCAGCGCAGGCGCTCGGCGTCGTGCCGCGTCCCGCGGTCGGGGTCCTCCGCGAAGGGGGCGAGGCCCGCCAGGTTGACCGTGGCCCCGCCGATGGCGAAGCGGGCGGAGGCGAGCAGTTCGGTGTAGCGGGCGGAGAGCCGCGCCTCCTCCTCCAGCTCGGCGGCGATCGCCGGGTCGAAGGTGGTGACGTCCATCTCCCACAGGCGCGGCGCGTGGCCGCCGGTCGCCGCCTCCAGCCCGGCGCGGTCCGGGTCGGCGAGCAGCCGGCGCTTCAGCGCGACCTCGTGCCCGGTCGCGACCGGCGCGAGGGCGTCGGCGTATGCGCGCGCCGCCCTGGCCGCGGGATCGTCCGTCGCCTGGGCGAAGCGCAGGCGCACCAGCGCGCTCCAGGTCTCGAGCGCGCGGCGCAGGCGGTCCCAGCGCGCCAGCGCCTCGGCGCGCGCCGCCGCGCCGCCGCGGTCGAGCAGGGCGTTCAGCTCGGCGTAGCGCGCGGCGAGGCCGTCGCGGGTCGGGGTCTCGGCGGCGATGTCGGCGAAGCGGATCGGTGGCGGCGACATGGGGATTCCCGGGCGGCGGGCGGGCAGGATGCGGGGATGCGGCGCGTCGGGTCCCCCTGCCCGGCCGCCCCGGATGCGCCGCGGCCGGAGCGCCGCCGGCACCGCCGCGGCAGAGGGCGGCGCCGTCGCCCGGAAGCCCGCCCGCGCGGGACCGCGCCTAGGGCGGACCCGCGCCGCGCGTCAATCCCGCCGCGACGAGGCCGGTGCCGGGCGAGGCCGGCACCGGCTGCGCCCTTGCCGCGAGACCGCCGGGCGCCACCGGGACCGGGATCGCCATCGCCGCCAGGGGCCGCGCCGCGAAGGTCAGCCCGTGCGGCGGCCGCGCCAGGGCCATCGCCGCCGGCGAGGCGGTCAGCGCCGTCACCGGCCAGCGCAGCCCCCCGAGGGCGGGGCGGCCGGGCAGGACCGACACCGCCGCCTCGGCGGCGCCGGCGGCCGCCCAGAGCCGGCCGCGCTCAGCGGTCGCGGAAGGCGATCGCGTTGCGCAGGGCGTGGGCGATCTGCTCGATGCGCCGCTCGAACCCCGCCGCCGCGGCGGGCCGCCCGGCGGCCTCCGCGCCGAGGACGCCGCGCAGGAGCGCGCCCTCGAGCTGCGCCGCCATGTCCTCCATCGCGCGCCGCGCCGCCTCCACCCCGCTGCCCTCGACCGCGGCCCGCAGCGCGGCGATCTCGCCGAAGGCGGCGGCGAGCGCGGTCTCGAGGGCGACGATCTCGCCGCGCAGCTCGTCCAGCTCGTCGTCCGGCCCCTGCATGGATCCTCCGACGCTTCCGGGCCGCCGGCCCGCCGGGGGCCGCGATCCTCAACGCGCCTCGCGGCGGATCGGCGGCGCGGCGGCGAAGGGGCCGGCCGCGGTCCGCCAGCCGGTGGCGGCCACGACCTCCCGCCCCCGGCCGCCCTGCGACATCTGCTCCGCGAGCTCGGGCCGCGCCGCGAGCTGCCGCCGGTAGACCGCGCGCGCCGCCGCGGCCAGCTCGCCACCCCGGCCGAGCGCGGCGTCGCCGAGCTCGAGCAGGCGCAGGTTGGGCCAGGCCTTCGGCCGGATCCGCAGGACCTCCGCCAGGATCCCGCCGGCCGGGTGGTCGGGCAGCGCCTGGGCGAGGATCAGCGCCAGGGACGCTGTGGACCGCGACACCCCGGCATGGCAGTGGACGAGCAGGTGCCCGCCGGCCGGGAGTGGCTCCGCCAGGAGGCCGCGGCCGAACGCCAGGAGCTCGTCCACATGCTCCGCGCGCGGAGGCGCCGTCCCGGGCAGTTCCTCGATGACGTCGTGGAAGCGCAGTTCCAGCCTGCGGTGCTCGCCGTAGGCGCCGAACGCCTCCGGCACCGGCCAGCCCGGGTCGAGGATGGACAGCACGTGGCTCACGCCGGCCGCGCAATGACCGTTCAGTTCCTCGATGCCGCAGACGGTGATCCGGAAGGGGACGATGGTCGTGTCGGTCATTCCTGTTCCGCCGGGTCGCGCCCGCGCATGCGTGCGGCACCTTCGCCACACGGTGCCGCCGCCCGCGGCCACTCTCAGAGATGGTCGCCGTGCCGGGCATGGCCAAGGTCGTCGCCGCGGGGAGCCGCGCGCCGCCGACGAAACGGGTGGGCGCGACGGGTCGCGGCCCGCGACACGGTTTCGCCCCCGTGCCGGGCGCGGGCCCGAGCCTCGCCGGCTCCGGCGGAGGCGTGCGATAGTCGCGCCTTCCGAGGGAGGACCGACGCCATGACGCCGACGCCGACGCCGCCCGGCGGCCGCCGCCACCGCCGCCGGGATCTGCTCGCGATCGGGGCCGGGGCCTGGCTGGCCGCGCCGCGGCGCCCGCGCGCCCAGGGAGGGTTCCCCAACCGCGCGGTGCGCATCGTCGTGCCCTACGCCGCGGGCGGGCCGAGCGACATCATCGCCCGCGCCATCGCCGAGCGCCTGTTCGAGGCCTGGGGCCAGCCGGTCGTCGTCGAGAACCGGCCCGGCGCCGGCGCCACGATCGGCGCCGAGCACGTCGCGCGCGCCGCGCCGGACGGACACACCCTGCTGCTCGCCGCCTCGGCGCATGTCATGAACCCGCCGCTGATGCCGCACCTGACCTACCACCCGGTGCGCGGCTTCGCGCCGATCCTGCAGGTCGCGTACCACCCGATGATCCTGGTGGTGCACCCCTCGGTGCCGGCCAGCAGTTTCGCCGAGTTCCAGGCGCTGGCGCGGCGCCAGGAGGGCGGGGTGACGATCGGCTCGGCGGGGGTCGGCAACGCCTCGCATCTCGCCGCGGCGCTGCTCGGGGTGGAGGCGGGCTTCCCGTTCACCCACGTGCCCTACAACGGCTCGGCGCCCTCGATGACGGCGCTGGTCTCGGGCCAGGTGCAGGCCTCCTTCCTCAACTCCACCGTCGCGACGCAGCAGGTGCGCGCCGGACGGCTGCGCGCGCTCGCCGCGACCAGCCTCGAGCGCTGGCGCGAGCTGCCGGAGGTGCCGACGGTGGCGGAACTCGGCCATCCCGGCTTCGAGGTCGGCGCCTGGTACGGGTTCCTCGGCCCCGCCGGCCTGCCCGAGCCGATCGTGGCGAAGCTGCACCGCGACCTGCGCGCCGCCGTGCAGGCGCCGGCGGTGCGCGAGCGGATCACCGGCGCCGGCCTCGACCTGCGCGATGCCGGCCCGGCGGAGTTCCGGCGCATCATGGAGACCGAGCTGGCGAAGTGGGAACGCGTGATCCGCGCCGCGGGGATCCGCCCCGACTAGCCGAACCGCCCCCGGCCCGGCGGGGGCGTTCGCGGCGCGCGCCAGGACGGGCGCGTCAGGCCGGACAAGACCGCGCGCCTGCCCTCATGCGGGCCGCGAGCCGGCGCGCACGCCCGCGTCGACGTGCCGCGGCGCGGCGGTTCCGCCGCCCCCGGTCGCATCCGGCCCGATCCGCGACACCGGCCGCGGTCGCGCACGGCGCGTGCGTCTCCCTCAATGGCCCGCGTTGGCGGCCGAGAAGTCCGGCGCCTGGAGGCCGCTCGCCCGCAGCTGGCGCGCGATCTCGGCCTTCAGCCGCTCCAGCCCCTCGGCGCTCCGCGCCTCCGCCCGCGCGACCAGCACGGCCTGGGTGTTGGAGGCGCGCAGCAGCCACCAGCCGTCCTCGGTGAGGACGCGCACGCCGTCCACGTCCTGCACCCGGGCGCCTTCCGCGGCGAGGCGGTCCTTGACCTCCTGCACCACCGCGAACTTCCGCTCCTCCGGGCAGTCGAAGCGCAGTTCCGGCGTGTTGATCACCCTGGGCAGCGCGGCGCGGATCGCGGAGAGCGGGCGGTCGGAGCGGGCGAGCACGCCGAGCAGGCGCACGGCGGCGTAGAGCGCGTCGTCGAAGCCGTACCAGCGGTCGGCGAAGAAGATGTGGCCCGACATCTCGCCGGCGAGCGGCGCGCCGGTCTCGGCCATCTTCGCCTTGATCAGCGAGTGGCCGGTCTTCCACATCAGGGGATTGCCGCCGGCCCTGGCGATCTCGTCGAACAGCACCTGGCTCGCCTTGACGTCGGCGATGATGGTGGCGCCGGGGCGCTGGCGCAGCACGTCGCGGGCGAGGATCACCATCATCTGGTCGCCGAACAGGATCCCGCCCTGGTCGTCCACCAGGCCGATGCGGTCGGCGTCGCCGTCGAAGGCGATGCCGAGATCGGCCTTCTCGCGCGCCACCTCCTCGATGAGCTGGGCGAGGTTGCGCGGCACGGTGGGATCGGGGTGGTGGTTGGGGAAGGTGCCGTCCACCGCGGCGTTGATGACGAAGTGCTCGCCCGGCAGGCGCGCGACGAGGCGCTTCAGCACCTCGCCCGCGGCGCCGTTGCCGGGGTCCCAGACGACGCGGAGCCGGCGCTCGCCGCCGTCGTAGTCGCGCAGCAGGCGGGCGACATAGTCCCCGGCGAGGTCCACCCGCCTGTCGGAGCCCTCGGCGGAGGCGGGCACCACGTCGCCCTCCGCCGCCATGCGGCCGATCTCCCGGATCTGCGCGCCGAAGAACGGCTTCCTGCCGAGCATCATCTTGAAGCCGTTGTAGTCCGGCGGGTTGTGGCTGCCGGTGACCATCACCGCGCCGTCCGTCTCCAGCGCGTGGGCGGCGTAGTAGAGCATCGGCGTCGGGCCGAGGCCGATGCGCAGCACCTCGAGCCCGCAGGCGCGCAGGCCGGCGACGAGCTGCGGCTCGAGGTCGGGCGAGGAGAGCCGGCCGTCGTAGCCGACCGCGACGCGGCCCCGGCCGCCCTCGCGCACGACGATCGAGCCGAAGCAGCGGCCGATGGCGAAGGCGTCCTCGGGCTTCAGCGTCTTCCCGACGACGCCGCGGATGTCGTACTCGCGCAGCACGGTCGGGTCGAAGCGGTGGTGGAAGACGGTCATTCGCGAAGTCTCCGCGCCTTGGCCCGTCACGGGCGTCCGATGGAGTGGTAGCGGAACCCGGCCTCGCGCATCGCGGCCGGGTCCCAGACGTTGCGCAGGTCGAGCACGACGTCGCCGCGCATCGCCGCGCGCAGGCGGTCGGGCGAGAGCGCCCGGAACTCGTTCCACTCGGTCAGCAGCACCAGCGCGTCGGCGCCCTGCGCCGCCTCCAACGCGCCGGCCGCGTACTCGATGCCCGCCGCGGGCAGCAGCGCGCGCGCGTTCTCCATCCCCGCGGGGTCGAAGGCGCGCAGCCTCGCGCCCGCCTCGACCAGCCTCGGGACGACGGCGAGCGAGGGGGCGTCGCGCATGTCGTCCGTCTCCGGCTTGAAGGTCAGGCCGAGCACGGCGATGGCGAGCCCGGCGACGGAGCCGCCGCAGGCGGCGATGACGCGCTCGGCCATGCGCGCCTTGCGCGCCTCGTTGACCGCGATGGTGGTCTCGACCAGGCGGGCCGGGGCGCCGAGGCTCTGCGCGGTGCGGGCGAGGGCGAGCGTGTCCTTGGGGAAGCAGCTCCCGCCGTAGCCCGGGCCGGGGTGGAGGAACTTGCGCCCGATCCGCCCGTCGAGGCCGATGCCGCGCGCCACGTCGTGCACGTCCGCCCCGGCGGCTTCGCACAGGTCGGCCATCTCGTTGATGAAGGTGATCTTCATCGCGAGGAAGGCGTTGGCGGCGTACTTGATCAGCTCCGCGGTCTCGATCGAGGTCGCGACGATCGGCGTCTCGATCAGGTAGAGCGGGCGGTAGAGGCGGCGCAGCACCTCGCGCGCGCGCTCCGAGTCGGTGCCGATCACGACCCTGTCGGGGCGCATGAAGTCGCCGATCGCGCTGCCCTCGCGCAGGAACTCCGGGTTGGAGGCGACGGCGATGTCGAGGTCGGGGCGGACGCGGCGCACCAGCTCCTGCACCCGCCGGCCGGTGCCGACGGGGACGGTGGACTTGGTGACGAGCACCAGGGGGTCCTCGGCGGCTCGGGCGACCTGCTCGGCCGCGGCGAAGACGTAGGAGAGGTCGGCGTGGCCGTCGCCGCGCCGGCTCGGCGTGCCGACGGCGAGGAACACGGCGTCGGCGCCGCGCACCGCCGCGGCGAGGTCGGTGGTGAAGGAGAGCCGCCGGTCGCGCAGGTTGTCGGCGACGAGGCGGTCGAGGCCCGGCTCGTAGATCGGGATGCGGCCCTCGCGCAGCGCGGCGATCCGCGCGGCGTCGGTGTCCACGACGCGCACCTCGACCCCGAATTCCGCGAAGCACGCGCCCGAGACCAGCCCGACATAGCCGGCCCCCACCATCGCGATGCGCATCCGCCGCTCCCCTCAACCGCCTGATGCGCGGCCCGCACGGTGCCGGCAACACATTTCCCCGGGAGCCGCCATCACGGGCGCCTCGCGTCAGGCTGCTGCCCTGGCGCGGCGCGGCGCCGGCACCGGTTCCTCCGGCAGCAGCGCGCGCAGGCGCTCGAGGTCCCGCTCGGCGCGGCAGGCGAGGTAGCGCAGGCCGCGGCTCTCCGGCGTGAGGATCGGGAAGGCGGTCAGGCCGATGTCGCCGTAGACGCGCAGCAGATCGGGGCCCACGCGCCAGAAGGCAGGGTCCACGCCGGCGCGCTCGCAGATGTCGCGGAAGCGCCAGACCGCGGAGACGCGGTCGCGCTCCTCGCCCATCGGGTCGCCGAGACCGAGCCAGACGCCGTCGCGCTTGAGGAAGGCGAAGCCGGCGCGGCCCTGCTCGCCGAACACCGCGCCGTCGGCCTCGGCCGGGGCGAGCGCGCCGAGGGCGGCGAGGCGCCGGCGCGCCTCGGCATCGTAGGGGACGGGCGCGAACCGCGCCGGCCGCAGCAGGCGGACCAGCGCGACGAGCAGCAGCACGGCGGAGAGGCCCACGGTGAAGCGCAGCGAATCGGGGGCGAGCGGGGAGAGCACCACGCGCCACCAGCTCTCGCCCGCGACGGCGCCGCCGTAGGCGACCAGGGCGAGGACGAGGGCGCAGCCGGCGACCGCGCCGATGGCGAACAGCGCCTCGCCGTTGAGCGGCTCGGCGAGCAGGCGGGCATCGCGGTAGAAGGCGCCGCGCAGCGTGGCGAGCAGCCCGGCGACGAAGACGAAGGCGCCCGCCACCCACCAGGGATCGCCGCGCAGCCCGGTGATCACCGCGCCGAGGAGCAGCAGCGCGAGCGCCGCCCCCCAGGCGAGGCGCAGCCGCCGCAGCAGGCCGTAGCCCATCACGAGCAGCAGGCTGCCGACCACCGAGGCGGCGAAGTGCGAGGCGAGCGCCGCGCCGTACCCGCCCCACGCCTCGATCGCCGAGCCCCGGGGCGGCAGGGCGCCGATGAAGAGGAGCACGGTGCCGCCGAGGCCGACGAGCGAGGCGAGCGCGGGCACCTCGAACGGGGCGCCGCCGCCCACCGCCGCCGTGATCCGGGCCATCGCGGCGCGGCGCTGCGACAGCTCGAAGGCGGCGAACAGCGCGCCGGCGAGGAACAGCGGCACGACGTAATAGTAGAGGCGGAACAGCAGCAGCGCGCCCACGAGCTGGGCGGTGGTCAGGTGGTGCTGCAGGCCGAGCAGCATGGTGCCGTCGAACACGCCGATGCCGCCCGGGACGTGCGCGAGCAGCCCGGCGGTCAGCGCGGTGACATAGACGCCGAGGAAGATCAGGAAGGTGAGATCCTCGGAGGGCGGCAGCAGCGAGTAGAGGATCGCCGCCGTCACCGCGACCTCGGTGCTGGCCAGCGCGGTCTGCGCCAGCGCCATGCGGAAGCCGGGCAGGTCGATCCGGTGGCCGAACAGGTGCAGGTGCGGCACGAAGCGCGCAAGGGTGATGTAGGCGATCACCGCCGCCCACAGCAGCAGGCCGAATGCGCGCGGGACCCAGAGCGAGGCGCCCTCGCCGACGAAGGGCACCACCTCCGGCTCGAACAGGAGAACGGCGCCGCCGAGGGCGAAGCCGCCGAGGCCGAAGGTGAGCGAGGTGAAGGCGACGACCTTGGCGATCTGCAGCGGCGACAGGCCCCAGGCGGCGTAGAAGCGGTAGCGCACGGCGGCGCCCGACACCGCGGCGAAGCCGAGGTTGTGCGCCAGCGTGTAGGCGCAGAAGGAGGCGAGCGAGGTGCGCGCGTAGCCCACCGGATGCCCGGCGTAGATCGAGCCGAGCCGGTCGTAGATGGTCAGCAGCATGTAGGCGGCGACGGTCCAGCCCGCGGCGATCCAGAGCGAGGAGGCCGGGATGGCGCGCAGCGCCTCGCCGACCTCGGCCACCGAGAGGCCGCGGAACTCGCGCTGGAGGACGTAGATCGCGCCGACGAGGAGGGCGAGGCCGAAGACGGTGGGCCCGTAGGCGCGGATCAGGGGCCAGGCGCGGCTCACGCCGGGGCGGCCTCCTCCTCCGCGCCGCCGCGGGCGAGGGCCGACTCGATCAGGCCGATGGTGCCCGGGATGCCGTACAGCGCGACGAAGCCGCCGAAGCGCGGGCCCTCCGGCTGGCCGAGCAGGACCTGGTAGAGCGCGTTGAACCAGGCGCGCGAGACGCCCATGCGGCCGTCCTTCGTCCGCTCCAGGAACGGCTCGCGCCGGCCGGCGTCGTAGACGAGGTCCTGGATCGCCCTCGCGCGCTCCTCGAAGGGCAGGGCGTCGAGGTCGCCGACGCGCTCGCGCAATGCGTGCAGCAGGGCCTCGAGCGCCGCGCGCTCCGCCGCGGTGGGCGCGCGGTGGCGCTTGTTCGGCTCGACGAAGTCCTTGTAGTAGTTGATGGCGTGCTCGCAGAGGCGGCGCAGCAGCGCGGTCTCCGCCGCCTCGCCCGCCGCCAGGGGGCGGCCCAGGTAGCGCTCGACGTAGCGGATCAGGTGCCCGGGATCGTCGCTGCCGAGCGCCGAGACGACGTTCAGCAGCATCGAGAAGGGCACGGCGGTGAAGGACTGCGGCACCTCGCCGCCGAGGATGTGCCAGACCGGGTTCGACCAGAGCGCGTCGCGCGCCTGGCGGGCGATGCGGTCGGCGCGCACCAGCTCCTCGACGTCCGCCACCCCGAGCTCGGCCCCGCGGGCGGCGATCGTTCTGGCCTGCCGCGCCGCCTCGTCCAGCCTCCCCAGGTACTCGTCCACGGTGCGCGGGATCACGTCGAAATACAGCCGCTTGGCGCGCTGCGGCGCCTGGTACATGAAGTAGCCGAGGCTCTCCGGCGGGGCGTAGCGCAGCCACTCCTCGATGGTCAGGCCGTTGCCCTTGGACTTGCTGATCTTCTGCCCGTGCTCGTCGAGGAACAGCTCGTAGGTGAAGCCGATCGGCGGCTCGGCCCCGAGGATGCGGCAGATCCGCGAGGAGAGGCGGACCGAGTCGATCAGGTCCTTGCCCGACATCTCGTAGTCCACGCCGAGCGCGTACCAGCGCAGCGCCCAGTCGGCCTTCCACTGCGCCTTGCAGCCCCCGCCCGTGACCGGGGTCTCGAAGCGCTCGCCCGTCTCGGGGTCGCGCCAGACGATGGTGCCCTCCGCCGGGCGCGCCTCCTCCACCGGCACCTGCATCACCGCGCCGGTCCGCGGGTGGATCGGCAGGAAGGGCGAGTAGGTGGCGCGCCGCTCCGGCCCGAGGGTGGGCAGGATCACCGCGCGGACCTCCTCGTGCACCTCCAGCATCCGCCGCAGCGCCGCGTCGAAGCGGCCGGAGCGGTAGTAGTCGGTGGCGGAGGCGAACTCGTACTCGAAGCCGAAGGCGTCGAGGAAGGCGCGCAGCCGCGCGTTGTTGTGCGCGCCGAAGCTCTCGTGCGTGCCGAAGGGGTCGGGGATGGCGGTCAGCGGCTTGCCGAGATGCCGCGCCAGCATCTCCCGGTTCGGCACGTTGTCCGGGACCTTGCGCAGCCCGTCCATGTCGTCGCTGAAGGCGATCAGGCGCGTCGGCACGCCCGGCGCGAGCCGCTCGAAGGCGCGGCGGACCCAGGTGGTGCGCGCCACCTCGCCGAAGGTGCCGATGTGCGGCAGGCCGGAGGGGCCGTAGCCGGTCTCGAACAGGGCCTCGCCCTTGCCGGAGGCCGCGAGCCGCGCGGCGACCTTGGCGGCCTCCTCGAACGGCCAGGCCTTGACGGCGGACAGGTCGGGCGGCGGGCGAATGGCGTCCGGCATCGGGACTCGGTGAACCAGGGCTGCGTGTTCGGCCCGGGGTTATAGGGGCGCGGGCCGGGGCGCGCGACCCCGGGCGGCGGGACCCGCCGCCCGAGGCGGCTGCCGGCATGCCGCGGCGGGAGGGGCCGGCCGGCACGGCCGCCGCCCCGGCCCCCGGCGGCCCCGATCGCGCTCGGCAGGGGGCAGGGGCGGTATCGGCGATCCCCGCTCCGCCCCTAGAATGGCGCGATGCCGCCCGCGCCGCCCGCCGCCTCCGCGACTCCGCCGCGCCTCGCCTTGCCGGCGGCGCCGGCGCTGGTAGCGGGCGGCGACGGCCGCGCCAGCCTCGTCACGCCGGAGGGCGAGATCGAGACCCTGGCGGCGGAGCGGCTGGCCGCGCGGCTGCGCGACCTGCCCCCGCCGATGCTGGTGCACGCGCCCGCGACCGCGCGGCGGCTCGGCCTGCCGCTGTTCCCCGTCGCGTACGACCTGCTGGAGCTGTTCGCCTTCTGCCTGCCGGCGCGCACCGCCGCGCCGACGCCGCGCGGGCTCGCCCTGGCGCTCGAGCGGGACCCGCCGCGCGACGACCAGGCCGCCGCGGCGCTGCTGCCGGAGCTGGCGGCGGAGCTGCTGCGCCGCCTCGCCGCCGCGCGCGACCGGCCGCTCAACCGCGACGCGGCGGCGCTGGCGGCGAGGATGCGGGAGGCGGCGAACTGGCCCTGGGCGGAGTCCGTCCTCGCCGCGCTCGGCCGGCCGCGAGCGCACCCCTCCTTCGACGCCTTCCGGGTCTGGCGGCGCCTGCCGGAGTGGCAGGACACCGCGCCGCCCATGCCCGCCGCCTCGCACCCCGTGACGCCGGCGGAGGCGCGCGCGCGGCTCGCCGCGATCCTCGGCGGGGCGGCGGAGCAGCGGCCGCAGCAGGCCGACTACGCCTCCGCCGCGGCGGCCGCCTTCGCCCCGCGTGCGCAGCGCGGCGCGCCGCATCTCGTGCTCGCCGAGGCCGGCACCGGCACCGGCAAGACCCTGGGCTACGTCGCGCCGGCGAGCCTCTGGGCGGAGAAGAACGGCGCGCCGGTGTGGATCGCGACCTACACGCGCAACCTGCAGCGCCAGATCGAGCAGGAGCTGGCGCGCCTGCATCCCGATCCGGAGGAGCGGCGGCGCCTCGTCGTCGTGCGCAAGGGGCGGGAGAACTACCTCTGCCTGCTCAATATGGAGGAGCTGCTCGGCCAGGCGACGCTCGCCGGCCTCGTCGTGCCGCTGGCGCTGGTGGCGCGCTGGGCGCTGGCGACGCGCGACGGCGACCTGATGGGCGGCGACTTCCCGGGCTGGCTCGCCGAGCTGTTCGGCCCCGCGGCGATCTGGCCGCTCGCCGACCGGCGCGGGGAGTGCATCCATTCCGCCTGCCCGCACTACAAGCGCTGCTTCGTCGAGCACTCGATCCGCCGCGCCCGCTCGGCGCGCATCGTGGTGGCGAACCACGCGCTGGTGATGGTGCAGGCGGCGTTCGGCGGCGGCGAGGACGGGCGGCCGATCCGCCTGGTGTTCGACGAGGGGCACCACCTGTTCGACGCCGCCGATTCGGCCTTCTCCGCGGCGCTGACCGGGGCGGAGACGGCGGAGCTGCGGCGCTGGCTGCTCGGCGCCGAGGGCGGGGCGCGCAGCCGCGCCCGCGGGCTGCGCCGGCGGCTGGAGGAGCTGGTCGGCGACCGGCCGGACCTGCACGCCCCACTCGAGGCGGCGCTGGAGGCCGCCCGGGCGGCGCTGCCGGCGCCGGGCTGGATGACGCGCGTCGCCGAGGAGCGCGCCGGGGCCGGCGGCGGGGAGGGAGGGCGGCGCAACCCGACCGAGGCCTTCCTGCGCCGCGTGCGGCGCCAGGTGCTGGCGCGCGCCCCGGCGGACGACGCGGGGATGTACGACCTCGAATGCGACCTCCACCCGCTCGGCGAGGGGCTGGCGGAGGCGGCGGAGGCGCTCGGGCGCGCCCTGGCGCGCCTCAGGGAGCCGCTGGCGGCGCTGCGCGAGCGGCTGGCGGCGCGGCTCGAGGACGAGGCGGAGGAGCTGGAGCTCGGCGAGCGCATCCGCATCGAGGCGCAGTGCCGCGCGCTGGAGCGCCGCGCCCTCGCCCCGCTCGCCGCCTGGACGGCGATGCTCGGGGCGCTCGCCGCGCCGCCGCGCGCCGCCGGCGAGCGGCCGGACTTCGTGGACTGGCTGGCGCTGGAGCGGCGCGACGGGCGGGAGGTGGACGCCGGGCTGCACCGCCACTGGCTCGATCCGACGGTGCCCTTCGCGACGACGGTCGCGGCGCCGGCGCACGGGCTGCTGATCACCTCCGCCACGCTGCGCGACGCCGTCGCCGGCGAGGACGAGGACCCGGAGGCCGCCTGGCACGCGGCGGAGGCGCGCACCGGCGCGGTCCACCTGCCGCTGCCGGCGATCCGCGCGGCGGTGCCCTCGCCCTTCGACTACGCGGCGCGCACGCGGGCCTTCGTCGTCACGGACGTCGCCCGCGACAACCCCGGGCAGGTGGCGGCGGCGTTCCGCGCCCTGTTCCTCGCCGCCGGGGGCGGCGCGCTCGGCCTGTTCACCGCGATCCGCCGGCTGCGCGAGACCCATGCGCGCATCGCCCCGGCGCTGGCCGAGGCCGGCATCCCGCTCTACGCGCAGCACGTGGACGCGATGGACAACGCGACGCTCGTGGACGTCTTCCGCGCCGAGGAGGAGAGCTGCCTGCTCGGCACCGACGCGATGCGCGACGGGGTGGACGTGCCGGGCCGCTCGCTGCGGCTGCTGGTGTTCGACCGGGTGCCCTGGCCGCGGCCCTCGATCCTGCACCGCGAGCGGCGGACCCATCTTTCCGGGGGGCGGCCGCAGGCCTACGACGACGCGCTGACGCGGCACCGGCTGCGCCAGGCCTTCGGGCGGCTGATCCGGCGCGCCGACGACCGCGGCGTGTTCGTGCTGCTCGACCGCTCCTGCCCCTCGCGCCTGCTCGCGGGACTGCCGGCGGGGGTGGTGGCGCGGCGCGTCGGGCTGAAGGAGGCGGTGGCCGAGACCGGGGCGTTCCTGGCGGCGCGGTGACGCCCCGGCCGTGTCTCCTGTCACAGGCGTGATCGGGCCATGGTTGACCCCCGCGCCGGGGCGGGCGAGGAGGACGGCGAAGGAGATTCCGCCATGCCTCCCGCCACCCTGGCCCCCGCCGATCGGGCCGCGCCCGCCGAGCTCCGCGGCGAAGGCTCGGGCCGAGCGGTCCAGCGCTTCAACGCACAGGAGGCGCTGATCTGCGCCATGGTCCTGATGGCCGCCGCGGACCGCGCCATGTCGGACGCCGAGCTCGCCATGATGTCGCGGCTGGTGCAGGAGCTGCCCGCCTTCGCCGACTTCAACGCCGCCGAGATCGAGCTGGTGACCGAGACGGTGCTGCGGCTGCTCGAGGAGACGGACGGACTCGACCGCGCCTGCGCGATGATCCGCGAGGCGCTGCCGCCGCGGCTGCGCGAGACGGCCTATGTGCTGGCCTGCGAGGTCGCAGCCGCCGATGGCGACGCGAGCCAGGAGGAGCTGCGCTTCCTGCAGGACCTGCGGATCGCGCTCGACCTCGACCGGCTCGTCGCCGGCGCGATCGAGCGGGCGGCGCGGGCGCGCTACCAGGTGATCTGAGGGCGCCGCCCCCGGGGGCGCGGGCGATCCGCGCGCAGGGGCACTTGCCCGATCGCGCGGCGCGTGCATCACATCGACGCCTATGCCCCCTTCGGACGACACGACCGCCGGGACGACCCGCGCGCGAGGGGGCGCCGCCAGGCCGGCGGCGCCGCGCCTCGTGCTCTGCGCCGGGCAGTTCGGCAGCGGCTCGACCTGGGTGTTCAACGCGGTGCGCGCGCTGCTCGCGCACGCCACCGGCCAGGCCGAGATCCGCGGCCTGTTCGCCGACAGCCTGCGCGACCTGCCCGAATTCACCCGCCTCGGCTCGCCGCTGGTGGTCAAGGCGCACCGGCCGGACCGGTCGCTGCGCGTGCTCGGGGCGATCTACCGGGCGCCGATGGTGGTCTCGGTGCGCGATCCGCGCGACGCGGTGGTCTCGATGGCGCAGCGCTTCGGCGAGCCGGTGCCGGACTGCGTCCGCGCGGTCGCCGACTGCGCGCGGCACCTGATGCTGCTGCGCGAGCAGCCGCGGGTGCTGGTGCTGCGCTACGAGGACGGGTTCACGACCGCGCCCGGCACCGTCGCCCGCCTCGCCGCCTTCCTCCGGCTCGCCGTGGCGGAGGCGGCCTGCGCCACCATCGCCGCGGCGCTGACGCCGGAGCGGGTGCGCGAGACGGTAGCGACGCTGGAGCGGGCCGGCGTCTACGGCGCGACGCCCGATCCGCGCCGGCACGACCCGAAGACGCTCTGGCATCCCGGGCATGTCGGCGACGGACGGGTGGGCAAGTACCGCGAGGCGCTGGCACCGGCGGCGGCGGCGGAGGTGCTCGCCGCGACGGCCACCTACTGCCGCGCCTTCGGCTACGGCCCCGGGGCGGCCGCGCCGGCGGCGGCCGGCGGCGCTTCCGCGACCTGAGCGCCGCCTCCCGCGCGGTGCGGCGGGTGGCGGCGTGCGGGTTCCGCGGGCCCGCCGGCGCGGCCGGGATCGAGGGGCTCGACGACGATGCAGCGCTCGAGCAGATCGCGGACGGCTGGAAACAGCCGGGAGCGCGCATCGGCTCGGCAGACAACGAGCGAGAACCGTTGCAGCGAGCACCGCCGAGCGAAAAACGGCTTCTCGCCGACGGGGAGAGGCCGCGATGCCGGCGCTCGCGGGCCGTCGCCCGCGCCGGATCGGAGCGCGGGCGCGGCGGCGTCGCGCCCGACGGGGGCGGAGGAGGCCGGGGCGGCGCGTGTCGCGCAGGCCCGGTCCGGTGTCCGCGGGCCGGGTCCCGTGCCGGTGCGTCGCGATGGCGGGGCGATGGCGGGCGGCGCGGGCCGCGGTCGCGATGCGGATGGGGGATGGACGGGCGGCCTCCTTCGCGGCCGATGCCGCCGTATCAGCCGCCGCCGAGGACCCAGTCCCGGAACAGGTCGAGGTCGATGTTGCCGCCGGTGAGCACCAGGCCGACGCGCCGGCCGCGCATCCGCGCCCGCTCCTGGAGCAGCGCGGCGAGCGGGGCGGCGCCGGCGCCCTCGGCGAGGTTGTGGGTGTCCTGCCAGTAGGCGCGCACCGCCTCCGCCACCGCATCGTCCGTCACCGTGACGATGCGCGCGGCGCCGCGGCGGATCATGGCGAAGGCGTCGGGGTCGGGGACGCGCGTCGCCATGCCGTCGGCGCGCGTCGCGGCGCTGCCGGTGGAAACCGGCCGACCGGCGGCGAGGGAGAGGGCGTAGGCGGGCGCCCCGCTGCTCTGCACGCCGACGATCTCGGTCGGCAGGCCGAGCAGGTCGCGCACCAGGATGCAGCCGCAGATGCCGCTGCCGAGCCCGATCGGCACGTAGAGCGCATCGAGCGGCGCGGGCACGCCGCGGAACAGTTCGAGGGCGTAGGTGGCGACGCCGAGGACCAGCTCGGGCGCGAAGGAGGGGGCGAATTCCAGCCCCTCGGCGGCGGCGAGGCGCATCGCCTCCTCGCGCGCGGCGTCGAAGTCGTGGCCGTGCTCGACCAGGCGCGCGCCGAGGGCGCGCATCGCGGCGTTCTTCTCCGTGCTGTTGCCGTGCGGCACGACGATGGTGACCGGCACGCCGAAGGCGCGGCCGGCGAAGGCAAGGCTCTGGCCGTGGTTGCCGCGGGTGGCGGAGACGATGCCGCGCCGCTGCGCGCCGCGGCGCGCGCGCGCGAGACGATCCATGTAGGTCAGGCCGCCGCGCACCTTGAAGGCGCCGGTCGGCGTGTGGTTCTCGTGCTTGACCCACACCTCGCAGCCGGCGCGGGCGGCGAGCAGCGGCCAGGCGTATTGCGGCGTCGGCGGCAGGTGCGCGCGGACGAGGCCGGCGGCGTCCTCCAGCGCGGCGAGGTCGAACATGGGGCGGCCCTCCGGAACGGCGCGGTGCGGCGGGCGTTGCCCGCGGTGGGACGCGCCCATCCGGGACGCGAGAGTAGCGGAGGTCTCCGGCATGGCCATCAGGGCGAACAGCGCCGAATGGACGGGCCAGCACGACGATACGCCGCTCACCGTCCCCGTCGTCTGGGGCGAGTTCGCGGACGCGGCGACGCTGCCGGCGGCGGCGGCGCGGCTCGACGAGGAGGAGGCGTTCCATCGCCGGCAGGCGCGCACGCGCGCGCCCGAGGCGGCGCCGATCGAGCCGCCCGACGAGGATCCGAGGGGCGCGAGCGCGCGGACCCAGCGCCAGCTCGGCGTGGGCACGGCGATGGCGGCGACCGGGATGCTGGCCGCGGGGGCGGTGATCGCGACCGGCGGCGCGGTGCTGCCGGCGGCGGCGGCCCTGGCGGCCGGCGCGACCGGGGCGGCGGGCGAAGTGGTGGGCACCTCGCTTGAGCCGGCCTCCACCGGCAACCCGCCGCCGGGCGTGAAGGCCGCGGCGGAGGCACAGGGCCCGATGCTGGGCCTCAGGGCGGCGACGGCGGAGCTGCGCGAGCGCGCCGAGCGCTTCCTGCGCGAGAGCGGCGCGGTGCGGGTCTGGGTGCAGGAGGCGCGCGCCGGCGGCTGAACGCCGGCAGCGGCGCGGGCGCCGGGCCCGCGCCGCGCGGTGGTGGCGCTACATCGCCCTCAGGTTGGTGGCCGCGGCCTTGCCGCGCTCCATCACCACGTCGTAGCTGACCTTCTGGCCTTCGTTCAGGCCCTGGAGGCCGGCCTTCTGCACGGCGGTGATGTGGACGAACACGTCCTTGCCGCCGTCCTGCGGGACGATGAAGCCGTAACCCTTGGTTGCGTTGAACCACTTCACGGTGCCGATCGCCATGCGATGCGGGCTCCTCTTCTCTCAGGAGCCGCGCGGGCGCCCATCGCCTGCGCGGATCAACCGGGTCTCAGGGACGCAATGGAGGCACCCGGCGGTCCGGAGGCACGGCACGGCGAGCCAAGAGCGGTTGGCCCGACCATGGGCGCAGATCGGGGGGGCGAAGTCAATGATCGCGTGGCGCGGCCGGCATCACGGCCTGCCGAGGCGGGGCGCGCCGGGACGAAGAAGGGGACGGCCCGGCGGGCCGCCCCCTCGCTCCGCTTCCGATCCGGGCGGATCAGAAGTCCATGTCGCCCATGCCGGCGCCGGCGCCGCCGGCCGGGGCGGCCTTCTTCTCCGGCCGCTCGGCGACCATCGCCTCGGTGGTGATCAGCAGCGCGGCGACGGAGGCCGCGTCCTGCAGCGCGGTGCGCACGACCTTGGTGGGGTCGATGATGCCCGCGGCGACGAGGTCCTTGTACTCGCCGGCCTGGGCGTCGTAGCCCCAGTTGTAGTCGTCCTTGCGCAGCACCTCGCCGGCGACCACGGCGCCGTCCTCGCCCGCGTTCTCGGCGATCTGGCGCAGCGGCGCCTGGATCGCGCGGCGGACGATGTCCACGCCGAAGCGCTGGTCGTCGTTGTCCACCTTGAGCCCGGAGAGGACCCTGGAGGCGCGGGCGAGCGCGACGCCGCCGCCCGGGACGATGCCCTCCTCGACCGCGGCGCGGGTCGCGTGCAGGGCGTCGTCCACGCGGTCCTTGCGCTCCTTCACCTCGACCTCGGTGGCGCCGCCGACGCGGATCACCGCCACGCCGCCGGCGAGCTTGGCCAGGCGCTCCTGCAGCTTCTCGCGGTCGTAGTCCGAGGTGGTCTCCTCGATCTGCGCCTTGATCTGCTCGCAGCGGCCCTTGATCTCGTCCTTGGAGCCGGCGCCCTCGATGATCGTGGTGTTCTCCTTCTCGATCCGCACCTTCTTGGCGCGGCCGAGCATGTTGAGCGTCACGTTCTCGAGCTTGATGCCGAGGTCCTCGGAGATGACCTGGCCGCCGGTGAGGATGGCGATGTCCTCGAGCATCGCCTTGCGGCGGTCGCCGAAGCCGGGCGCCTTCACCGCCGCGACCTTGAGGCCGCCGCGCAGCTTGTTGACGACCAGGGTGGCCAGCGCCTCGCCCTCGACGTCCTCGGCGATGACGAGCAGCGGACGGCCGGACTGCACCACCGCCTCGAGCAGCGGCAGCATCGGCTGCAGGCCGGAGAGCTTCTTCTCGTGGATCAGGATGTAGGGGTCATCCAGCTCCGCGATCATCTTCTCCGCGTTGGTGATGAAGTACGGGGAGACATAGCCGCGGTCGAACTGCATGCCCTCGACGACGTCGAGCTCGGTCTGGATGGACTTCGCCTCCTCGACCGTGATGACGCCCTCGTTGCCGACCTTCTCCATCGCCTGGGCGATCATCTCGCCGATCTCGCGCTCGCCGTTGGCGGAGATGGCGCCGACCTGGGCGACCTCGGCCGAGGTGGTGATCTTCTTGGAGCGCTTCTGCAGCTCCTCGACGACCGCGGCGACGGCCTTGTCGATGCCGCGCTTGAGGTCCATCGGGTTCATGCCGGCGGCGACCGCCTTGGCGCCCTCGCGCACGATCGCCTGGGCGAGCACGGTGGCGGTGGTGGTGCCGTCGCCGGCGACGTCGTTGGTCTTCGACGCCACCTCGCGCACCATCTGCGCGCCCATGTTCTCGAACTTGTCGGCGAGCTCGATCTCCTTGGCGACGGTGACGCCGTCCTTGGTGATGCGCGGCGCGCCGAAGCTCTTGTCGAGCACGACGTTGCGGCCCTTGGGCCCCAGCGTGACCTTCACGGCGTTGGCCAGGATGTCCACGCCGTGCAGCATGCGCTCGCGCGCGCTGGCGCCGAACTTGACGTCCTTCGCTGCCATCTCTGTCTACCTCGATGTTTCGATCGGTTGTTCGGAAGGAGGGCTCAGGCGGCCTTCTTCGCGGCGGAGGCGTTCTCGAGGATGCCCATCACGTCGGACTCCTTCATGATCAGGAGCTCCTCGCCGCCGAGCTTCACCTCGGTGCCCGACCACTTGCCGAAGAGGATGCGGTCGCCCGGCTTCACGTCCAGCGGCACCAGCTCGCCCCGCTCGTTGCGCGCGCCGGGGCCGACGGCGATGACCTCGCCCTCCTGGGGCTTCTCCTTGGCGGTGTCGGGGATGATGATGCCGCCCGCCGTCTTCTCCTCCGCGGTGACGCGGCGGACGAGGACGCGGTCGTGCAGGGGACGGAAGTTCATCTCGGTCCTCTCCTGTTCAGCCCGATTCGAAGGTCGTGATGGCTCGCTCTGCGGCGCCCCGGCGGGGCGGGCCCGGGCGGGGCGCCCGTTAGCACTCCCCCCAGAGGAGTGCCAGCGATCTAGGGCGTGCCGCGAGAGGCGTCAAGCGGCAAGCAGCATCCGCCGAGCGCGAGTGCTAACCGCTTGAACCAAAAGGTTTTTCTTGCGCCGCCCCCGCACTTTCATGTCAACTCTATAGCCAACCCGTCGCCTCGAACCGCGTTCCGGAGGACATGACGCCATCGCATCCAGCCCGGCGAGCCACGCAATGACCCCGGACGCACCATGGGACCGCCGGGACCAAGAACCGCTCCCCGGCATCCCGCGATCAGAGGAAGGACCCGAGAAGAGAGCGAGACCATGCTGCTGAGCTGCAAGGACGATCTCGTCAGGTTCCCCGATTGGCGCCTGACGACCGCCGAGATCCTCTACCACATGCCCGACCACCCGGGCGTCCTTCAGACCTTCATCTGGCAGAAGATCGACCTCGCGCCGCACTTCCCGGAACTCAACCGCTTCCTCGACTTCTGGCGGCGCGAGATCGAGGGGCCGCTGCACTCGGTCCGCGTCGCCTCCGCCGCACTGACCCGTCCCGCGGAGCTGCGCTACGCCAACGGCGTGTTCTCGCTGCATTGAGCCGAAGGGGCCGCCGGCCCCGTCAGCCGGGGCCGGCCTCCTCGAACGCCTGCGCCGCGCGGTGGCGGCGCAGCAGCCGGAGGCCGAGGGCGATCGAGGCGGCGAGCAGCGCCGCCGACAGGGCCACCTGCCACAGCCCGTCCACCCGCACGCCCTTGCCGAGCAGCGCGAACACCACCGTCTGCGGCACGTAGCCGATCGCCGAGCCGGCGAAGTAGGGCAGCGCCGCGATCCCCGCCATGCCGGCCAGCAGGTTGAGCGCCAGGTTGTTGCCCACCGGCAGCAGGCGGATCGCCAGGGTCGCGCCGAACGGGCTGCCGGCCAGCACGTCGCGCAGCGGCCGCAGCCGGCGGCCGAAGCGGCCGGCGAGGCGCCGCTCCGCCCAGTCGCGCCCGACTAGGCGGGCCCAGTAGAACGAAAGCGCGCAGCCGAGGAGCTGCGCGACCAGCGCGAGGCCCGAGCCGCGCACCGCGCCGAAGGCATAGCCCCCGAGGAAGGCGACCCCCTGCCGCGGCACGCCCACCGCCGCCGCCACCGCGCCGACGGCGAGGAACACCGCCTCTCCCAGCACTCCCTGGCCACGCACGTGGCGGTCCACCCACTCCGTCCCCGGCGCCGCGCCGAGCTCGCGCAGCACCAGCCCGGCCGCGGCCAAGCCGGCCGCGAGCAGCAGAAGCCGGAGCAGGGCGCCGCGCCGCCGGGCCCGGGCCGCCGCAGCGGCGGCCCCGGGCGCGGCGGCGGAGGGGGGCGAGGCCGCGCCCGTCATGCCGTCGGCTCCGCGTCGTCCGGCGGCGTCACCAGCGCCTCCGCCGCCGGCCGCTGCCACCGCCGCTGCAGCCAGGCAACGCCCACGAGGTCGAACAGGCTCACCGCCAGCCGGTCGAGCGTGCCGTAGTTGCTCCGGCCGCGGGTGCGCGGCCGGTGGTTCACCGGCTCGCTCACCACCCGCCCGCCCTGCCGCAGCACGAGGGCGGGAAGGAAGCGGTGCATGTGATCGAAGTGCGGCAGTTCGAGGAACAGCGCACGCGGGAAGATCTTGAGGCCGCAGCCGGTGTCGGGCGTGGCGTCGCCGAGGAGCCGGGCGCGCACCCGGTTGGCGAGCCGGCTGGTGATCCGCTTGACCGGGCCGTCCTGGCGGCGAACCCGGTGGCCGGCGACCAGCACCGCCCCGACGGCGCCCGCCCTGGCCGCGCCCGCCGCGGCCGCTTCCTCGCGGGCGCGGGCGAGGAGGCGAGGAATGTCGGCCGGGTCGTTCTGCCCATCGCCGTCGAGGGTGGCGATCCAGGTGCCGCGCGCGGCCTTGACGCCGGTCACGATCGCCGCGGACTGCCCGCAGCTCGTGCGGTGGCGCAGCGCGCGCAGCGGCGCGCCGCAGGCCGCCGCCTCGCGCAGCCGCTGCGCCGTGTCGTCGGTGGAACCGTCGTCGACGTAGACGATCTCGTGGGCGATCGGCCCTTCCGGCGCGGCGGAGAGCGCCGCGCGGATCTCGGCGATCAGCGGCAGGATGTTCGGCCCCTCGTTGCGCACCGGGACGACGACCGAGAGCAGGGGCGGCGCGGGCGGCGCCGTCGCGGCGGACGCGGCGGGCTCCAGCACAGGGGGGGCGGCGGCGGGCAGCGGGGGGCGCGACGCCGCGACCGGCGGCGAGCGCGACTCCGCACCTGGCGGGGCGGACATGCGGCGTGGCGGTTAGCAGGGCCGGGGCGGGTGGGACAAGCGCGCCGGTCCCGCGGGAGGCGCGGGCTGCGCGCGGCCCTGCCAGGCCCTATACTTTGGCGATGTCGCTTTCCGCTCGCCACATGCCCGTGGCCGCCGCGGCGGCCACCCATGCCCCCGCCGCTGCCGGCCGCGCGGTGGACGCCGATCCCGCCGCCGCCCGCCGCGACGCGCGCGCCCTCGCCCGCTGGCTCCTGCTGGTCTGCGCCATGGTCTGGATCATGGTGGCGCTCGGCGGGGCGACGCGGCTGACCGGGTCGGGCCTGTCCATCATGGAGTGGGCGCCGCTCTCCGGCACGCTGCCGCCGCTGTCGGAGGCCGAGTGGAACCGCCTCTACGACCTCTACCGGACCATCCCGCAGTACGCGCTGGTCAACCAGGGCTTCGGTCTCGAGGGGTTCAAGCGGATCTTCTGGCTGGAGTGGGTGCACCGCCTCTGGGGGCGGCTGATCGGGCTCGCCTATCTGCTGCCGCTCCTCTGGTTCTGGGCGCGCGGGCGCATCCCGGCGGGGCTGAAGCCGCGCCTCCTGCTGCTGCTGCTCCTCGGGGGGATGCAGGGGGTGGTCGGCTGGGTGATGGTCGCCTCCGGCTTCGAGCCCGACCGGACAGCGGTCTCGCCCTACCGGCTGGTGGCGCATCTCGGCCTCGCGCTGGCGCTCTACGCGGCGCTGCTGTGGACCGCGCTGTCGCTGCTGCGGCCGGCGCCGGCGGCGGAGGAGGCGCCGCGGGCGCTGCGCGGCTGGGTGTGGGCGACGGCCGGGCTGGCGGCGCTGACCATGCTCGCCGGCGGCTTCGTCGCCGGCATCCGGGCGGGGCTCGACTACAACACCTTCCCGCTGATGGAGGGGCGGCTGGTGCCGTCGGGCTACTGGTGGCTCGAGCCGGCCTGGCGGAACCTCACCGAGAACGTGGCGGCGGTGCAGTTCCACCACCGCCTGCTCGCGACGCTGACGCTGCTCGCCGCCGCCGGGGCGGCGCACGCGGCCTGGCGCGGCCGGCCGGGCGCGGCGGCGCGGCGGGGGGCGGTGTCCGGGCTGCTCGGCGCGGTGGCGCTGCAGTACGCGCTCGGCGTCGCGACGCTGCTGCTGGTGGTGCCGGTCTGGCTCGGCACGCTGCACCAGGCGGCGGCGGTGCTGGTGCTGACCATGGCGCTGGTCGCGCTGCACGGGCTGCGCCGCGCGCCGGCGCGCGGCGACGGCGCGGGGACGAGGGGACCGTGAGCGGGACCCCGACGTCGCGCGACCACGAACCGGACCCGGCGGGGCCGACGCTGCGCACCGTGCTCGACGCGGTGCCGCACCGGGTGGTGGTGGTGGATGCCGCCGACCGGGTGCTGCTGGTGAACGCCGCGGTGTGGGAGGGGCTCGGTCTCGACCCGTCGCTGGCGCCGCCCGGGATGCCGTTCCGCGACTTCGTGCGGCTGGTCGCGTTCCGCGGCATCTACGGCTCGGGCGATCCGGAGGCGCATGCCGAGGCGGCGCTCCGGCTCGACCGCCGCAGCGTCACGCGGCGGGTGACGCGCAGCGCCGACGGGCGGGTGTTCGAGCTCCACTCGGTGCCGATGGCGGGCGGCGGCTTCGTGATCAGCTCCGTGGAGCTGACCGCCCACTTCGCCGCCGAGCGGGAGGCGACGGCGCGGGCGCGGCGCCTGGAGCGGGTGCTGCAGCAGCTGCGGAGCGGCGTCGCGCAGTACGATTCCGGGCAGCGCCTGGTGCTGTTCAATCCCGCCTACGCGGAGCTGGTCGGCCTCGACCGCGACGAGGTGCGGCCGGGGCTGACGCTCACCGAGGTGCTGCGCAAGCTGGCGGCGGCCGGCGAGTTCACCAACGCGGACGCGGACTCGGTGGTGCGCCAGCGCGCCGCCATGGACCGCTCGCGCCCGACCACCTACCAGCGCGAGCGGCCGAGCGGGGAGGTGCTGCGCTTCCGCAGCCAGCCGATGCCGGATGGCGGGTTCCTGATCGAGGTGGCCGAGGTCACGGCGCTGAAGCGGGCGGAGGACGAGGCGCGCCGCCGCGCCGCCCTGCTCGACGGCGTGCTCGAGGCGCTGCCGCACGGGGTGGCGATCTGGGGCCCGGACCGCCGGCTCGCCCGCGTCAACGCGGCCTACGGGCGCATCATGCGCGGCGCGCCGATCGCGGCCGGCGAGGGGCTGGAGGAGGTGATCCGCCGCCGCGCCCGGGCCGGCGAGTTCGGCCCCGGCGACCCGGAGGAGATCGCGCGGCGCGAGCTGGGCCGCCCGCTCGACCGGCCGCAGGCGCGGCACCGCGTGCGGCCGGACGGCACGGCGATCGAGGTCCGCACCGCGCCGCTGCCGGACGGCGGCTGGGTCTCGGTCGTGACCGACGTGACGGAGCTGCACCGGGCGCGGGAGGAGGCGAGCCGGCGGGCGGAGATCCTGACGCTGATGCTCGAGAACACCCGCCACGGCATCTGCCTGTTCGACGCCGAGGGGAACGTGGTCGCGGCCAATGCGCTGGCCGCGCGCATGACCGGGCTGACGCCGGAGGAATTGGCGCCCGGCCGCAACCTCGCCGATCTGCGCCGGCTGCAGCTCGCCCGCGGCGAGTTCGGCGAGGGCCCGGCCGCCGCCGCCTGGCTGGCGACCCGGCCGGGGATCGCCGAGGGCCGGCGTTACGAGCGCACCCGGCCGAACGGGATGGCGATCGAGGTCACCACCGATCCGACGCCCGACGGCGGCTTCGTGCGCACCTACACCGACGTCACCGCCGACCGCCGGGCGCAGGAGGAGCTGCGCCGCGCGAAGGAGGCGGCGGAGGCGGCGAGCCGGGCGAAGTCGCGCTTCCTCGCGATGATGAGCCACGAGCTGCGCACGCCGCTGAACGCGGTGATCGGCTTCTCCGAGGCGCTGCTGGCGCAGCCCGGCCTGCACGGCCCGGCGCAGGAATACGCGCGCGCCATCCACGACGCCGGGCGGCACCTGCTGTCGCTGATCGAGGACGTGCTCGACGTGGCGCGGGCGGCGACGACCGGCTTCGAGGTCACCGAGGCGCCGCTCGACCCGGCGGCGCTGGCCGAGGGGGTGGTGCGGGTGATGCAGGCGGCCGCGGGGGCCGCGGGCCTCGTCCTGTCGCTGCGGCTGGAGCCGGGGCTGCCGCGGCTCCGCGCCGACGAGCGGCGCTTGCGCCAGGTGCTGCTCAACCTCATCTCCAACGCCGTGAAATTCACCCCGACGGGCGGCAGCGTCACGCTCTCCGCGGCGATCGAGCCGGCGACCGGCGACCTGCTGTTCCGCGTCACGGACAGCGGCATCGGCATGCCGGCGGAGGACATCCCCCGCGCCTTCGAGCCGTTCACCCAGCTCGACGATTCGCTGGCGCGGCGGTTCGCGGGCTCGGGACTCGGCCTGCCGCTGTCGCGCGCGCTGGTCGAGGCGCAGGGCGGCGGGCTGACGCTGGAGAGCGCGCCGGGGGCGGGCACCACCGCGACGGTGCGCCTGCCGCGCGAGCGGCTGCTGCCGCCCGAAGGTGCCGCCGCAGAAGGAGCCATGCCGGCATGACGCCGACGAAGACGACGACCGATCCCCTCTCCGCCACCGACGCGCTGTTCTTCGCCGGCCCCGAAGGGCTCGACCGGGCCGCGGCCGAGCGCCTGCTGGCGGAGGCGACGGCGGGGAGCGAGGACGGCGAGCTGTTCCTCGAATACCGCGAGAGCGAGGCGCTGTCGCTCGAGGACGGCCGCATCCGCGCCGCCGCCTTCGACGCGACGCGCGGCTTCGGCCTGCGCGCGGTGCTGGGCGAGGCGGCGGGCTACGCGCACTCGGCCGAGCTCTCCGAGGCGGCGCTCAAGCGCGCGGCGGAGACGGTGAAGGCGGTGCGCCAGGGGCGGAGCGGCACGCTCGACGTGGCGCCGCGGGCGACCAACGCGAAGCTCTATACGGACGCGAATCCGCTCGCCGGGATGCCGTTCGAGGCCAAGACGGCGCTGCTCGCCGCGGTGGACGCCTACGCGCGCGCGAGGGACCCGCGCGTGGTGCAGGTGATGGCCTCGCTCTCCGGCGAGTGGCAGGCGGTGCAGGTGCTGCGCCCGGACGGCACGCGCGTCGCCGACCTCCGCCCGCTGGTGCGGTTCAACGTCTCGGTCGTGGTCGAGCAGGCCGGGCGGCGCGAGACCGGCAGCTACGGCACCGGCGGGCGCTTCGGGTACGGCCGCGTCGTGCACGAGGCGGGCTGGAAGGCGGCGGTGGACGAGGCGCTGCGCCAGGCGCTGGTGAACCTCGAGAGCGTGCCGGCGCCGGCGGGGGAGATGGAGGTGGTGCTCGGCCCCGGCTGGCCCGGCATCCTGCTGCACGAGGCGATCGGCCACGGCCTCGAGGGCGACTTCAACCGCAAGGGGACCAGCGCCTTCGCCGGGCTGCTCGGGCGGCGCATCGCGGCGCCGGGGGTGACGGTGGTGGACGACGGCACGATCCCGGACCGCCGCGGCTCGCTCACCGTGGACGACGAGGGCACGCCCTCGCAGCGCACGGTGCTGATCGAGGACGGCATCCTGGTCGGCTTCCTGCAGGACCGCCAGAACGCGCGGCTGATGGGCGCGCGGCCCACCGGCAACGGGCGGCGGCAGAGCTACGCCCACATCCCGATGCCGCGGATGACGAACACGATCATGCTGGGCGGGGCGCACAAGCCGGCGGAGATCCTGCGCAGCGTCAAGCGCGGGCTCTACGCGGTGAATTTCGGCGGCGGGCAGGTGGACATCACCAGCGGGAAGTTCGTCTTCAGCGCCTCCGAGGCCTACCTGATCGAGGACGGCAAGGTGGGCGCGCCGGTGAAGGGCGCGACGCTGATCGGCAACGGGCCGGACGCGCTGACCCGGGTGACGATGGTCGGCGACGACATGGCGCTCGATCCGGGGATCGGCACCTGCGGCAAGAACGGGCAGGGGGTGCCGGTCGGGGTCGGGCAGCCGACGCTGAAGCTGAGCGGGCTGACGGTGGGCGGGACGGCGGTGCGCTGACCGCGCCGCGCGGCGGCGGGGGCTACTGGCTCGCCCAGACGATGCGGTGCATCCAGGCGATCTCCGGCAGCTCGAAGCCGTAGCTGGGGTGCGCCGGGTTGAGGCTGGCGAGCTCGATCCGCCGGGCCGACTGGCGGCGCAGCTCCTTCGCCATCACCTCGCCCTTGCGGGTGCGCACCACCACGCGGTCGCCGCGCCGCACCGGGGCGGCGGGGGAGACGATGACGATGTCGCCGTCGCGGAACACCGGCTCCATCGAATCGCCGCTGATCTCGAGCGCGTAGGCGTTGGGATCGCCGATCTCCGGCACCGCGATCTCGTCCCAGCCGCCGCCGACCGGGTAGCCGCCGTCGTCGAAATAGCCCTCGCCGCCGGCCTGGGCGAGGCCGATGAGGGGGATGCGCCGCGCCCCGCCGCCGCCGCCGCGCCCGGCCGCGCCGTGCGAGAGCGCGCTCGCCGCGCCCGTGACGAGGGCGGCGAAGGCGTCGAAGCCCGTGCCGGTGGCGCTCAGCACCTTGGCGACGCTCTCGGTGGAGGGCCAGCGGGCGCGGCCGTCGGCGCCGACGCGCTTGGAGGGGTTGAAGGCGGTCGGGTCGAGCCCGGCCTTGCGCGCGAGGCCGGAGGCGGAGAGGCCATGCTCCGCCGCGAGCGCGTCGATGGCGCGCCAGATGTCGTCGTGCCTCAAGCGGAGGCCTCCCCGGAGCGTGCGGGCCGCATGGGCAGAATATCCTAGGTCTCGCCTCCCCGTTCAATAGGAACATTTGCACATTCCGGCTTGCCGGCGGCAACAACTGGTGGTTATGTTCTACGAATGTTCCACACGTCGGAGGACCCGACCGCGCATGGCCCCCCGCACCGCCGCCTCCCGCGCCGCCCCGCATGCCGGCCTCTCCCCGCTCTCCCGCGCCGTCCCCTTCCGCGACGCCGAGGAGGCCTGGTTCTGGACCATGGCCGCCCTCGTCGCCCGCCGCGACGGGGCGCGCATCGTCGCCAATGCCGGCCGCACGCTGCGGCCCTGCGAGCCCGACGACGTCGTGAAGTGCCTCGACCGGCTCTACCGCCAGCGGCGCGTGGACCTGGTGCACGCGCGCATCCTCCGCATCTGGGGCGAGCGCGGCGTGCCGCCCGATCCGCGCGCGCCGCGCGAGCGCAGCGACTGGCGGCTCTGGCGCGAGGCGCTGGACCGGCTGGAATGGCCGCTCCGCGTCAAGGGGATCGTGGCGTGAGCGCCGCGCCCGGGCGCGCCGTCGCCCGCCCCGCGGCGGGCGGCGCCGGGCGCGCCGGCGCGCCGCGCCTCGCGCATCTGCGCGCGGCCGGCGGCGTCGCCGCGCCGGGGGGGCCACCGCAGGTGTGGATCGCCTTCGGCGGCCGGGCGGACCAGCCCTGGCTGCGGGTGCTGCGCCCTGGCTTCCGGCACTGCTTCGCCGCGCTGCGCGACGCCGCCGGCGGCTGGACGGTGCTCGACCCGCTGTCCGGGCGGCTGGTGGTGGCGCGACTCGACCTGCCGCCGGGCTTCGACCTGCCGCGCGCCTGGCGGCGGGCCGGCTTCGCGGTGCTCGGCCCGTTCGCGCCCGGGCCGGCGCGGCGGCGCCGGCTGCCGCCGCTCGCCCCCTTCACCTGCGTGGCGCTGTGCCGGGCACTGCTCGGCGCGGGGGCGCCCTTCGCGCTGACGCCGCGGGGGCTGTTCCGCAAGCTGCGGCGGCGTCTCGCCGGTCTAGGAAAAAATACCTTGACCGCCCCCGCCGCCCCGGTGTAGCTCTCCCCTCGCCAGCGGGCGAACTGCGCCCTGGCCTTCCTCCCGTTCCCCGGACCCTGCCACCGCGGGCCCGGCCGCCTCCTCCCGGGCGGCCGGGCCCGCGGCCTTTTCCCGGGCGCGCGGAGGTCGCCCGTCCGTCCCGCAGCGAGAGAGGGGAAGCGCACGCCCATGGGTGGCCATTTCCGCGACACGCCGCCGCCACCGCCGCCGGCCGCCGGGCCCCGCGGCACCATCCGGCGCCGCCCCCCCCGGCGGGGCGCCGCATGAGCCCGGCCGACATCCTCGCCCGCCAGCGCCGCGCGCTGGAGCGCCGCCGCCCGCACGAGGCCCTCTGGCAGGACTGCTACGACCACGTCCTGCCGCCCGCGAGCGGCGCCGCCGCGCTGTTCGACGCCACCGCCGCCGACGCGGCGGAGCAGCTCGCCGCCTCGCTGCTCGCCGAGCTGGCGCCGCCCTGGTCGCGCTGGTTCGGCCTCTCGCCCGCGCGCGGGATCGGCGACACCGCGGAGGGCGCCGCCGCCGCGCGCGCCCTGGAGGAGGTGGCGGAGACGCTGCAGGGCCACCTCGACCGCTCGAACTTCGCCCTCGAGCTGCACCAGGCCTTCCTCGACCTGGTCATCGCCGGCACCGGCGTCCTGCTGGTGGAGGAGGCGCCGCCCGGCGAGGCCTCGGCGCTGCGCTTCGCCGCGGTGCCGCTGCGCGAGGCGGTGCTGGAGGAAGGCCCCTCCGGCCGCCTCGACACGGTGTTCCGCACCGCCCGCCTCCCCGCCGCCGCGATCCGCGCGCGCTGGCCGGGCGCGGCCCTGCCGCGCGCGATCGAGGCCGAGGCGGCACGCGAGGCGGCGGAGGACGACGCGGCGCGCCATGCCGTGGTCGAGGCCGTCTGGCCGGAGGCCGGCGCCGCGCAGGGCTACCGCTACGCCGCCGTGCTCGACCTGCCGGGCGCGGCGCCGGTCGGCCTCGCCGCGGGCCGCTTCGCCGAGTCGCCCTTCGTCGCCTTCCGCTGGCTCAAGGCGCCGGGCGAGACCTACGGCCGCGGCCCGGTGGCGAAGGCGCTGCCCGACATCCGCACCGCCAACAAGGTGGTCGAGCTGGTGCTGAAGAACGCCTCGATCGCCGCCACCGGCATCTGGCAGGCCGAGGACGACGGGGTGCTGAACCCGGCGACGGTGCGCCTAGTGCCGGGGGCGATCATCCCGAAGGCGCCGGGCTCCTCCGGCCTGACGCCGCTCGCCGCGCCGGGGGATTTCGACGTCTCGCAGCTCGTGCTCGACGACCTGCGCGCGCGCATCCGCCGCGCCCTGCTCGCCGACCGGCTCGGCCCGGCGCGCGACTCCGCGGCGCGCATGACCGCGACCGAGGTGATCGAGCGCAGCGCCGAATCCGCGCGCCTGCTCGGCGCCACCTACGGCCGCCTGCAGGCCGAGCTGCTGACGCCGCTGGTCGCGCGCTGCCTCGCCATCCTGCGCCGGCGCGGCGAGGTCCCGCCGGTGATCCTCGACGGGCGCGAGGTGCGGCTGCGCTACGCGAGCCCGCTCGCCCAGGTGCAGGGCCGGGCGGACGCGGCGAACACGCTGCTCTTCCTCCAGGCCGTGCGCGCCCTCGGCGCCGAGGGCGCGGCGCAGGTGGACACCGCCGCCGCCGCCCGCTGGCTCGCCCGAACCCTCGGCGCGCCGCCCGAGATCCTGCGCCCGCTTCCGCCCTCCACCCCCAACGCGATTGAGGAGTGACCGCCCGCATGGCCGAGGACCTGCTCGAGACCGCGCTCGCCGAAGGCGGCGAGGCGGCGAAGGACGCCACCGCCGCGCCCCGGCGCCCGCCCGAGGTGCCGGAGAAGTTCTGGGATGCCGAGCGCGGCGCGGTGCGCCTCGACGCCCTGCTGAAGTCCTACCGCGAGCTGGAGCGCCGCCTCTCCCAGCGCCTCGCCCCGCCGCCCGAGGACGCGCCGGAGGAGGAGAAGCGCCGCTACCGCCGCGCCCTCGGCGTCCCCGAGACGCCGGAGGAGTACGCGATCGAGGCGCGCCACGAACTGTGCGGGCCGGACCCCGAGATCAACGCCCGGCTGCACGCGGCCGGCTTCACCTGCGCCCAGGCGCAGCTCGTCTACGACCTGGCGGCGGAGCGACTGCTGCCGCTGGTCGCCGAGGCGGCGCAGGCGCTGGAGACCGAGCGCGAGCTCGACCGGCTGCGCGCGCATTTCGGCGGCGAGGAGCGGTTCCGCCGCGTCGCCGCGCAGCTCGCCGCCTGGGGCAGGGCGAGGCTGCCGGCCTCCGTCTTCGACGCGCTGGCCTCGACCTACGAGGGCGTGCTGACGCTCCAGCGCATGATGCAGAAGGAGGAGCCGGCGCTCGCGCGCGACGCCGAGGCGCAGGACGCCCCCGACGAGGCGGCGCTGCGCGCGCTGATGCGCGACCCGCGCTACTGGCGCACGCGCGAGCCGGAATTCGTGCGCCGCGTCACCGAGGGCTTCCGGCGCCTGGTCGGCGGCGGCGGCGCGGCGCGGCGCGCCGCCGCCGCCTGCGCGGCGGGGCTCGAGCGGCCCGCCCTCCCCGCGCCGCTCGCCCCGCCGCCGGCCGCCGATGCGCCCGCCCGCCCCTTCCGGCGCGCATCGGCGGCCCCGGGGCGGGCGGCAGGCCGGATCGCGCCCCGTGCCGCATCCTGGCGCGATCCCCGCGGCGGCCCGCCCCCGGCGCGCGAGGACGATCCTCCCCGCGTCCCGCGCCGGGCGCGCCGCCCTGCCTGCCGCCCGCCCGTCCGGGATGCCGCCGCCCCGCCCCGTTGCCGCCCGCGCCAACCCCCCGGGGCCGCGGGCGCCCCGCGCCGCCGCGCGGCCCCGCGAGGCCAACCGCGCGGCGGCGCCCCGTCCCCTCCATCCCCGCGAGGACCGACCGCGCATGTCCATCAACATCGAGCAGGCCTTCATCAAGCAGTTCGAGGCCGAGGTGCACGAGGCCTACCAGCGCCAGGGCTCGAAGCTGCGCCCGACCGTGCGCTCCAAGACCGGCGTCAAGGGCGCCTCCACCGTGTTCCCGCGCGTCGGCAAGGGCACGGCGGCGTCGAAGGCGCGCAACGGCGCCGTGCCGGTGATGAACCTCGAATACGCCAACGCCGAGTGCTTCCTGCAGGACTACTACGCCGGCGAGTGGATCGACCACTTCGACGACCTCAAGACCGCGCTCGACGAGCGCGCGGTGGTCGCCGCCGCCGGCGCCTACGCGCTCGGCCGCAAGACCGACGAGCTGATCATCGCCGCCCTCGACACCGCGACGCGCGAGGCCAGCGGCACCGGCACCGGCATCACCGACACCGACGGGCTGACCCGGCAGAAGGTGCTGCTCGCCTTCGAGATGATGGGCGAGGCCGACGTGCCGGACGACGGCCAGCGCTACGCCGTCGTCGGCTGGAAGCAGTGGAGCGAGCTGCTGCAGATCGAGGAGTTCGCCAACGCCGACTACATCGGCGACGACGAGCTGCCCTGGAAGGGCACGCAGGCGAAGCGCTGGCTCGGCGCGCTGTGGATCCCGCACTCCGGCCTGACCAAGACCGGGCAGCTCCGCTACTGCTACTTCTACCACAAGACCGCGGTCGGCCACGCCGTGGGCAGCGAGGTGGTGACCGACATCACCTGGCACGGCGACCGCGCCGCCTACTTCGTCAACAACATGATGTCGCAGGGCGCGGTGCTGATCGACGACACCGGCGTCGTGCGCATGCGCTGCTTCGAGTAGCGGGCCGCGCCCCGACCGCTCCCGCCCGCCGGCCGCGCCGCCGGCGGGCGGCCCTCCCGTCCCACGCTTTCCGGAGCCCCCGATGGCCCTGTCCGCGCTCGCGCTCTGCTCGCGCGCCCTGATCCGCATCGGCGCGCGGCCCGTCGCCTCGCTCGACGAGGGCACCGCCGAGGCCGAGGTCGCGGCCAACCTCTATCCCGGCATCCGCGACGCGCTGCTCTCCGCGCATCCGTGGAGCTTCGCCACCGGCCAGACGACCCTGCCGCGCCTCGCCGCCGTGCCGGTCGCCGACTTCGCCTACGCCTTCCAGCTCCCGCCCGACTTCCTGCGCGCGCTTTCCGCCGGCGGCGAGGGCGCGGGGCGCGGCGTGCCCTACCGCATCGCCGAGGACCGGCTGCACGCGAACTCCGCCCGCATCACCCTGACCTACATCTTCCGCCCCGAGGAGGGCGCCTTCCCGGCCTTCTTCGCCGCCGCCCTGGTGGCGCGGCTCGCCGCCGAGTTCTGCATCCCGATCACCGAGAGCGCCTCGCGCGCCGACCTGCTGTTCCGCCTCGCCGAGGGCGAGCTGCGCGCCGCGCGCCTCGCCGACAGCCAGCAGCACACGACGGCCGCGCTCGCGGGCTTCCCGCTGATCGCGGCGCGGGGGAGCTGAGCGCCGCCCATGGCCAGCCCGATCCGCCGCGCCAAGACCAGCTTCGCCGCCGGCGAGCTGGCGCCCGAGCTGCTCGGCCGCGGCGACCTGCGCGTCTGGGAGAACGGCGCGCGGCGCCTGCGCAACGTCTTCCTCCAGCCCACCGGCGGCGTGACGCGCCGCCCGGGCCTGCGCTTCGTCGCCGAGCTGCCCGGTCCGGCCCGCCTCGTCGCCTTCGAGCACGGCGCCGGGGAGACCTGGCTGCTCGCCCTCACCGCCGGCGCGCTCTCGGTGTTCCGCGGCGACGACCGGATCGCGGAGGTCGCCGCGCCCTGGACCGCGGCCATGCTGCCGCAGATGGCGTTCACGCAGAACGCCGATTCGCTGCTGCTGCTCCACCCCGCGATGCCGCCGCAGCGGGTGGCGCGCGACGACGGCGGCGCCTGGACGATCGCGCCCTTCGCCTTCGCGCGCGAGCCCTTCCACCGCTTCGCGCCGGCCGGGGTGACGCTCGCGCCCTCGGCGACGACCGGCACCATCGCGCTCACGGCCTCCGCCCCCGTCTTCCTCGCCGGCCATGCCGGCGCGCGCTTCCGTCTCGGCGGCGGGAAGGTGCTGGTCACCGGGGTGGCGTCGGCGACCAGCGCCACCGCCGTGGTGGAGGAGGCGCTCGCCGCCGCCGCGCCGACCGCCGAATGGGACGAGGCGGCCTTCTCCGCCGCCCGCGGCTGGCCGGTCTCGGCCTGCTTCCACCAGGACCGGCTCGTGCTCGGCGGCTCGCGCGACCTGCCGAACCGGCTGTGGATGTCGCGCACCGGCGCGCCGGCGGACTTCGACCTCGGCGGCGGGCTCGACGACGAGGCGATCGCCTTCGGCCTCGTCTCCGACCAGGCGAACGCGATCCGCGCCGTCTTCTCCGGCCGCCACCTGCAGGTCTTCACCTCCGGCGCCGAGTGGATGGTGAGCGGCGAGCCGCTGACCCCGGCCTCGATCCAGCTCCACCGGCAGACGCGGGTCGGCTCGCCCACCGACCGCCAGGTGCCGCCGGTGGACGTGGACGGGGCGACCATCTTCGTCGCCCGCGGCGGCCGCGGCGTCTGCGAGTTCGCCTACACCGAGGTCGCCGACAGCTACCAGGCGAACGACCTGGCGCTGCTCGCGCGGCATCTCGTCGAGGCGCCGGCGGCGATGTGCTACGACCCGGCGCTCCGCCTGCTGCACCTCGCGATGGCGGACGGCGCGCTCGGCACGCTGACGCTGTTCCGCGCCGAGCAGGTCACCGCCTGGACGCGGCAGGAGACCGACGGCGCCTTCCGCGCGCTCGCCGAGGTGGACGGCACCGTCTGGGCCGTGGTGGAGCGGCACGGCGGCGGCCGGTTCTTCCTCGAGCGCTTCGACGCGACGCTCGGACTCGACGCGGCGGTGGCCGCGGAGGCCGCGGCGCCGCAGGCGGTCTGGTCCGGCCTCGCGCACCTCGAAGGCCGCACGGTCGGCGTGCTGGCGGACGGCTCGGTGCGCGCGCCGGCGCCGGTGCTGGACGGCGCGGTGACGCTCGATCCGCCGGCGCGCGCGGTGCAGCTCGGCCTGCCCTTCCGCCACCTGGTCGAGCCGCTGCCGCCGGACGTGCTGGCGCCCGGCGGCGCCGCGCGCACCGGGCCGGTGCGGCTGGTCTCGGCGACCTTCCGCCTGCTCGGCACGGCGGCGCTCGCCGTGGATCTCGGGCGCGGGCCGCAGCCCGTGCCGTTCCGGCGGCTCGACACGCCCGTGCTCGACGCGCCGCCCGCGCCCTTCACCGGCGACGTCACGCTGCGCGGCCTCGGCTGGCGGCGCGACAGCCTCGCCCCGCTGTGGCGCGTCGAGGGCGACGCGCCGCTGCCGCTGACGCTGCTTTCCGTCACCACCGAGACGAGGACGAACGACTGACATGGCCCAGCTCGCCTCGCTCGCGACCCTGATCGGCGCGGGCGTCTCCACCTACGCCAACATCCGCCAGGGGCAGCAGATCGAGAAGTATCAGAGGCAGCGCGCGCGCGAGCTCGCCGCGCAGGAGGCCGCGCGCCAGCAGGAGCTGCAGATCGAGCAGCAGGCCCGGGCGCGCGAGCGCGCCGAGCGCCTGCGCCGCACCATCGCCGCCGCGCGCACGCGCCTCGCCGCCGGCGGCGTGAACCCGGACGAGGGCTCCGGCGCCGCGCTGGCCCAGGGCCTCGCCCGCGACGCCGCCGCGGCGCAGGCCGACGACGACGCGCTCTACGCGCTGCGGCTCTCCACCGGCCGCTCCAGCCTGCTGCGGCCCGACGGCTCGCTCAACGCCTACCTGCGCGCGGGCCGGAGCTTCGGCACCGCGCTGCGCAGCCTGCTCGACTAGCCGGGCGCCGGCCCGCGCCCCCTCCCGACCTCGATCGCAAGGTCCCCCCGATGCCCGAGCACATCACGATCGGCGACGTCGCGCCGCACGCGCTCTACGTCGCGGACGGCGTGCAGACCGCCTTCACCTATCCCTTCCCGATCTTCGCCGCCGCCGACCTCGAGGTGCGGCTGAACCGCGTGCTGCAGTCCGGCGGCTACGCGGTCACCGGCGCCGGCCAGTCCGGCGGCGGCCAGGTGGTGTTCGCCGCGCCGCCCGCGGCCGGCTCCCTGGTCGCGCTGCGCCGCCGCCTGCGCATCGCGCGCACCACCGACTTCCAGGAGAACGGCGTGCTGCGCGCGCGCACGCTGAACGACGAGCTCGACTACCAGACCGCCGCCCTGCAGGACGTGGCGGCGGAGACCGCGGGCGCGATCCGCCTCGACCCCTCCGAGGCCGGCGGGCGCCTGACCCTGCCGCCGCGCGAGGCGCGCGCCAACCGCCTGCTCGGCTTCGACAGCCTCGGCGACGCCACGGTGTTCGCCCGCGGCGAGCCGACGCTGAGCGTGCCGCACCCGGGCGGCATCCCGCGCACGGTCGAGGACAAGCTTGCCGAGCGCCTCTCCGCCCGCGACCTCGGCGCGGTGGGCGACGGCGTCGCGGACGACGGCCCCGCCCTGCAGGCGGCGATGAACGCCGCCGCCGCCTCGGGCCGGCACCTCGAGATCGGCGAGGGCACCTACCGCACGGGCCAGCCGCTCTCGCTCCCCGGCGCCGCCGCCGGGCTCACCATGCGCGGCGCGATCCTCTACGCCGGGCCCGCGGGCCAGGCCGCGCTCACCCTCGGCGACGGCGCCGCGGTGCGCAACGCCGCCAAGCTCTACGAGGGCCTGCGCGTCGTCCGCGAGACGGTCTCCGACTGGCTCGACGAGGCCGACATCGGCATCGTGCTGCGCAACCTCGACGCCAGCCGGGTGGAGATCCGCCAGGTCGAGGGCTTCACCATCGGCGCCCGCACCCTCGGCGAGGAGCGCGGCTTCGAGGACACCACCCTGGTCCTCGGCCGCTTCAGCAACAACCGGATCGGCCTCGACATCCGCACCGCGACCGCGGCCGGGTGGAACACCTCGGTCCGCTACTACGGCGGCCACTTCACCGTCGCCTCCGCGCTGCACACGGACAAGGACCGGTTCGGCGTGCGCCTCTCCGCGGCGCCCGGCGCCTACATCGCGCACAACCGCCACCTCTTCGACGGCCCGAACTTCGAGCTGCAGGCGGAGGGGCGCCCGATCAGCGGCATCCCCTTCCTCTCCGAGGTGTCGAGCCGCGCCGTCTGGGCGCGCGGCATCCGCATGGAGGGCTGCTCGCCCTACGTCGCCCGCCACACCGGCGCGGCGGAGGACCACCTCTACGAGGTCGCCTGGGCGAGCCAGGGCTACGAGGTGGACGTGGACTACGCGCCGGGCGCGACGCGCGCCGGCTCGGTGGTGCGGCGCTACCATCGCGCCGCCGCGCATCGCGAGTTCGCGCGCGAGGTCGCCGCCGTCCCCTCGCTGCGCGCGGCGGCGCTGCGCTGGTCGAACACCGAGACCGGCTTCGAGCGGCTGGCCTGCCTCTCCACCAGCGTCTCCGGCAGCCCGGGCCTGCTCGAGCACTTCGCCTTCCCGGGGCTCGACCAGTACGTGCTGACCGACGCGGGCGTGCTGCTGACCGGCGGGCGCGGCCTCGGCTTCGTCGTGGACGCGCGGCGCTGCCGCGAATTCGCCCTCGCCGTGGACGCCGACGGCCCGCGCCTCGTCGTGCAGTGCTTCGACGCCAACCGGGCCCTGCTGACCGACGCCGCCGGGCCGCTCGCCCTCGCCTCCGGCCAGACGCTCGCCTACAACGCGACGGCGCGCTGGTGGCAGGGCTCGGCCGACATGACCGATGCCGGGCTGCTGCGCCTGCAGGTGGTGCGCCTCGCCCCGCAGGTCGCCTACGCCATCATCGGCATCGCGCGCATCTCCGCCGACTACGAGGTGCGGGCGCTGCGCCTCTGCTGCGACCCGGCCTTCTCGCCGCCCCTGCTCTACGGCCTGCCCTGGCTGCCGCACGGCCGGCGCGAGCTGACGGCCGAGCTCGCCTGGGACCCGCCCTCGCTCGCCGCCGGCGCCAGCACGCAGGTCAACGTGCCGCTGCCCGGCGCGCGGGCCGGCGACTTCGCGCAGGCCGGCTTCAGCCTGGCCACCTCCGGCATCGTCTTCCTCGCCAATGTCGGCGCGTCCGACGTGGTGACGGTGACGGCGTGGAACCGCAGCGGCGTCACCATCGACCTCGGCGCCGGCACGGTGCGCGCGCGCGTGGTGAAGGCATGAGGCGACGTCGCGCCGCCGCCGCGCGGCATCCCGCCGCCCGGCTCGCGGAGATGGTGCTGCACGTCGTCGAGGACTACCGCGCCTTCGCCGCCGCCCCGCCGGAGGGGACCGACACCAGGGCCTTCGCCGCCCGCCACGCCGCCTGCCGCGCCGCGCTCGCCCATCTCGAGCACCTGCTGCGCCTGACCCGCGCGATGGGCGGGGAGATCGGCGCCGCCCGCGACGCGGCGCTGATCCAGGCGGAGGCCGCGCTGGCCGAGGCGCGCAGCGAGATGGCCCTGCTGCCGCCGGGCGAGGAGGACGAGGAGGAGGCGGCGGATGCCGGAACCGACGCGGCCGGCTGACTTCCTCGAATTCGTCTGGGTCTGGAACCGCCGCCAGCGGCTCGACACGCCGGTGCTGCACCGGCGCATCGCCCGCTGGCTCCAGGCCCGCCGCAACGCCGGCGACCGCCGGCTGCTGCTCACCGCCTTCCGCGGCTCGGGCAAGAGCACCCTGGTCGGCCTCTACTGCGCCTGGACGCTGACGCGCGATCCCGACGCGCGCATCCTCGTCCTCGCCGCCGACCACGCGCTCGCGACCAAGATGGTCGCCACGGTGCGCCGCATCGTCGAGCGCCACGCGCTCTGCGCCGCGATCCGCCCCGCCGGGCCGGAGGCGTGGGCGGCGGACCGCTTCACCGTCGCGCGCCGGGCGGTGCTGCGCGATCCCTCGATGCTCGCCCAGGGCGTCGGCGGCAACATCACCGGCAGCCACGCCGACCTGATCGTCTGCGACGACGTCGAGGTCGCCGGCAACAGCGACACGCCGGCCAAGCGCGCCGAGCTGCGCGAGCGGCTGGCGGAGACCGAGTTCGTCCTCGTCCCCGGCGGCACCATCCTCTACGTCGGCACGCCGCACTGCGCCGACAGCCTCTACCGCGCGCCGGAGGGGGAGGACGACGAGGTGTTCCTCGCCGGCTACCGCCGCCTCGCCCTGCCGCTGCTCAACGCCGCCGGGCGCAGCGTCTGGCCGGAGCGCTTCCCGCCGGAGGCGATCGCGGCGCTGCGCCGGCGCGTGGGCCCGCTGCAATTCGCGCGGCACATGCTGCTGCGCGCGGTCGCCGACGGCGCCGCCCGGCTCGATCCCGCGGCGCTGGTCCGCTACGCGGAGGAGCCGGAATACCGCGAGGCCGGCGGGCGCGCGGTGCTGACGCTGCTGGGCCGGCGGCTCGTCTCCGGCGGCGGGTTCTGGGACCCGGCCTACGGGCGGGCGGGCGGCGGGGGCGACGCCTCGGTGCTCGCGGCCGTCTACGCCGACGGCGAGGGCAACCGCTACCTGCACCGCCTCGCCTACCTGGCGCACGACCCGGAGCGGCCGGAGGACCCGGCGACGCAGCAGTGCCGCGCCGTCGCCGCCATCGCCCGCGCGCTGATGCTGCCCGCGGTGCGGGTGGAGACGAACGGGCTCGGCCGCTTCCTCCCCGCGCTGCTGCGGCGCGAGATGGCGCGCGCCGGCGCCGCCTGCGCGGTGATCGAGCACGCCAGCACGCGGGCGAAGGCGGAGCGCATCCTCGCCGCGCTGGAGCCGGCGCTCGCCGCGCGCCGCCTCTACGCGCACGAGGGCGTGTGGCGCACGCCCTTCCCGGCGGAGATGGCGGCCTGGCGGCCGGACGCGCCGGGCGCGGCGCGCGACGACGCGCTCGACGCGGTGGCGGGCTGCCTGCTCGCCGAGCCGGTGCGCCTGCCGGCGGTGCCGGCGGCGGCGCGAAGGGCGGAGTGGCGGGGCGCCTGACGGCGGCCGCCGCGCTACCCCGCCCGCTTCAGCACCTCGCTCGCATGCCGCGCCACGCCCGCCGGCGTGATCTCGTAGCGCCCGTCCGCCTCGCGCCGCCGCGCGAGGCCCATGCCCGCCAGCCGCTCCAGGCAGGGCCCGTCCTTGAGCCCCGGCGGCCGCCCGAGCTCGCCGACCAGCGTCAGCCGGTGCAGCGCGGAGCGGCAGCAGGTCTCCAGGTAGGGCTCGTTCCACATCGCTCGCGTCGCGTCCAGCAGAGAGGGGGGCGATCGCCCGCCCGCAAGGTGATCGGCCCCGCCCGCCCCCGCAAGAAGGCAAGCCCCGCATGACCCCCATCCAGATCGAGCCGACCTGGTGGATCTCGGTGATCGAGATCCCGGTCGTCGCCGCCCTGTTCCACATGCTGCACGGCCTGCGCCGCGACCTGCACGCGCGCATCGACCGCGCCGACGAGCGCGACTCGGAGGCGCTCGGCCGCACCCGCGAGGACCTCGCCGCCTTCAAGCTCGAGGTCGCGCGCACCTACGTCCCGCTCTCGCTGGTGCGCGAGATCGACCGCCGCCTCTCGCAGCAGCTCCTGCGCATCGAGTCGAAGCTCGAGGAGGTCTCGCGCGCCACCACCGCCGCCGCGGCCGCGCTCGACGCCGCGCAGAAGGCGACGGCCGCAGGGGGCCACCGCGCCGCGGGGGCCCGCCTCGGCGGCGCGGCGGGGGAGGAGGAGGCATGAGCGCCGCCCCGCGCCGGGAGGGCCGCGACCGCGCCGCGGCGACGGAGATCCTCGCCCGCACCCTGCTCGGCGAGGCCGCCGGCCGCCCCGTGCGGGCCGTCGAGGCGGTGGCGGCGGTGGTGATGAACCGCGTGCGCCTCGCCGCCGCCCCGGGCGGCCCGTCGCACCGGGGCCGGGGCATCGCCGGCGTCTGCCGCGCGCCCTTGCGGTTCCCCTGCGGGACGTCGCGCCATCGGCGCCGCACCGCGATGCCCGACGCGCCCGAGGGCGATGCGGCCCTCGCCCTCTGCCGCCGCGTCGCCGCCCGCGCCGTGGCCGGCGCCCTGCCCGACCCCACCGGCGGCGCGACGCGCTACCACGACGCCGCGACGCTGCCGCGCTGGGCGATCGGCGCGGTGCCGGTGGCGGAGATCGGCGGCCTGGTCTTCTACCGGCTCGACGACGCCGGCCGCTGAGCGCCGCCCGGCGGTGCGCCGGGGTCCCCCCTGGCCTCCCTTTCGCGTGAGCAGCGCCTTTTTCACGGAAATCCTTAACGACGGTGCAATGGTCGGCGCAGCGGCGGTGCCGCATCCTCGCCGCACGACCTGAAGCGCATGGGACGTCGGAGGGAGGGCGGTTTCCGGCGGCGGTGGGCGGCGTCGCGGGCCGGGCCGGCCTCGGGGCCCGATCGCTGCACGGAGGACATGGCCGATGACCGCGACGCCTGCGACCGCATGGCCCGGATCCCTGGTCCGGCGATGCGACTCCCCTTCGCGCGCGCGCCGTGCGCGCGCCGGCCGCGCGCAGCGGCTCGCCGGCACGATCCTGCGGGCCTTCCACCAGGCCTGCGACCAGGGCGAGCACGAGGTGGCCTCGGCCCTGCTGCGCACGGCCGAGGCCGCCATCCTCCGCGGCGGCGGCACGACGGCCCCCGGCCAGCGGCACGACATCAAGGCGCTGATCGCCGCGCATGAGCGGCTCTGGCTGCTGCGCCGGAACGCGCGCGGCTGAGGCGCGGCCCCCCGGCCGCGGACCGGCGCCTGCCGCGGCACCGGCGAGGACCGCCGCAAGGGCCCCCGCGCGGCGCCCCGCGAGCGCGGCGAGGCGCCCTGCGGGCCGGGACGACCCCTGGCCCGCCGCCGCGCATGCCGTCGCGCTCCGCCCGGCGCGGGCGGACGGCGCCGGGTCTTCCCGCGTCAGCGCCCGCGCGGCCCGGCCCGCAGCCGCCGCATCGCCCGCTCGCTCATCAGGCAGGCGAACACCACCACCGCGCCGCCGAGGACCGTCGTCGCCCGCGGCCACACCTCCCAGATCGCGAGGTCGAGCAGCAGCGACACCGGCAGCCCGACGAAATTGAACGGCGCCAGCCGCGCCGCGTCGGCGTGGCGGAACGCCGCCGCCGTGCACACCACCGCCGCCCCCGCGAACAGCCCGTTCGCCGCCAGCATCGCCGCGTCGCGCGGGCCGGGCGTGGTCCAGTCGAGCGCCGCCAGCGGCCCGTACAGCGCGATCCCGAGCAGCGTCGGCCAGAGCAGCACCCGCGCCGCGCCGCTCTCGCCGCGCAGCCGGCGGTTCACCGTCATCGTGGTGGCGTAGGAGAAGGTCGCGCAGAGCGCGAAGGCGTAGCCCGCCGCCGAGAAGCTCGCGCCCTCCTCGAGCAGCCGCGGCGCCACCGCCAGCGCCACGCCCGCGAAGGCCACCGCGCTCCACGCCCAGGCGATGCGCGGCACCGGCTCGCGCAGCACCAGGGCGGCGAGGGCGAGCACCCAGAACGGCGCGGTGAAGAACACCAGGTAGCCCTCCGCCAGGCTCAGCCGGCGGAAGGCGAGGAAGAACGCCCCGGCGGAGACCATCATCGCCGCGGCGCGGATCAGGTGCAGCCAGGGATGGCGCGTCCCGAGCTCGCCGCCGGCCCCGCGCCAGGCCGCGCGCGCGGCGAGGAAGGCGAGCACCAGCACGGCGTAGCGCAGGAACACGACCTGGCCGAGCCCGTACTGCCCGGAGAGCAGCTTGCTGTTCGCGTCCAGCAGCCCGAACAGCGCGATCCCCGCGACCAGGAGCGCCGGTCCCCGCACGCGCGATGTTCCCTCCCGGCCCGGCGGTCGTCGGCCGGCCGCCGCCCTCCTTCTCGCCGCCGCGCCGCCGGGCGTCAACGCGCCGCGGCGCGCGGGCCTTTCCAGCGCCGCGCCGGTCGGGCATTCAGGCCGCCGACATGACCCCCCGCCTCGCCTCCGCCCTCATGCCGCTGCTGCGCGGCATGGACCCCGAACGCGCGCACGATCTCGCCCTGCTCGCGCTGCGGGCCGGCCTCGTCGGCGCCGATCCGGCGGAGGACGACCCGATCCTGGCGACCCAGGCCTTCGGCCTCTCCTTCCGCAACCCGGTCGGCCTCGCCGCCGGCTTCGACAAGGACGCGGTGGCGGTGCTGCCGCTGATGCGCCTCGGCTTCGGCTTCGTCGAGGCCGGCACCGTCACGCCGCGGCCGCAGCCCGGCAACCCGCGCCCGCGCCTGTTCCGCCTCGCCGAGGACCGGGCGGTGATCAACCGCATGGGCTTCAACAACGGCGGCCTCGACGCCTTCCTCGCCCGCCTCGCCGCCCTGCCGCGCCCGCTGCCCGCCCCGCTCGGCGTCAACATCGGCATCAACAAGGAGGGGGCGGAGCCGGAGCGCGACTATCCGGCCGCCTACGCCGCCGTCACGCCCTATGCCGACTACGTGACGGTCAACGTCTCCTCCCCCAACACGCCGGGGCTGCGCGACCTGCAGGGCGAGGAGCGGCTGGCCGCGATCCTCGACGCCATCGCCGCCGCCCCCGCGCCGCGCCGCCCGCCGGTGCTCGTCAAGATCGCCCCCGACCTCGCCGGGGACGCCCTCGGCCCGCTGGTCGAGACCTGCGTCGCGCGCGGCGTCGCCGGGCTGATCGTCTCCAACACCACCGTCACGCGGCCGGCGACGCTGCGCTCGCGCCACCGCGGCGAGGCGGGCGGCCTCTCCGGCGCGCCGCTCTTCGCGCTCTCGACCGCGGTGCTGCGCAGCGTCCATCGCCTGGCGCGCGGGCGGCTCGTCCTGATCGGCGTCGGCGGCGTCGCCTCGGGCGCGGACGCGCTGGCCAAGATCAGGGCCGGCGCGTCGCTGGTGCAGCTCTACACCGCCCTCGCCTACGAGGGGCCGGCGCTGATCCGCCGGATCAAGGACGACCTCGCCGCCCTGCTGCGGCGCGAGGGCTTCGCGCGCCTCTCCGAGGCGGTGGGAACGGACGCCTGAGCACACGCATGGACATCCTCGACGGAATCGCCCCCCTCGCGCCGCGCTACGACGGCTTCGTGCTCGACCTCTGGGGCGTGGTGCACGACGGGCGCCGCCCCTATCCCGGCGTCGTCGAGGCGCTCGCGCGGCTGCGCGAGGCGGGCAAGCGCGTCGCCTTCCTCTCCAACGCCCCGCGCCGCGCCCGGGTGGTGGAGAGGCAGCTCGCCGGCATGGGCATCGCCAGGGGCGCGCACTACGACGGCGTGATCACCTCGGGCGAGCTGGTCTGGCGGCACCTCGCGCGGCGCGAGGACCCGTTCTTCGCCCGCCTCGGCCGCCGCGTCTTCCACATCGGGCCGGAGCGCGACCACTCGGTGATCGAGGGCCTCGACCTCGCCTTCGCGGACAGCCCGGCGCGGGCGGATTGGGTGCTCAACACCGGCCCCGACCCGCGGCGCGGGCCGAAGAGCGTCGCGCCCTACGAGGAGACGCTCGCCGCCTGCGCCGGCCTCGGCCTGCCGATGGTCTGCGCCAATCCGGACCTCGCCGTGATGGTCGCCGGCGAGCGGCTGATCTGCGCCGGCGCCCTCGCCGCGCGCTACCGCGAGATGGGCGGCGCGGTGGCGGAGATCGGCAAGCCCGACCCCGCGGTCTATGCGCCGGTGCTCGACCTGCTCGGCGTGCGGCGGCGCGAGCGCGTGCTGGCGATCGGCGATTCGCCGCACACCGACCTCGCCGGCGCGCAGGCGGCGGGGCTCGACGCGGTCTGGGCCCTCACCGGCCTCGCCGCCGACGCGCATGGCGAGGACCCGGGCCCGGAGCCGCTGCGCAAGGCGCTCGCGGAGCACGCGGTGCGGCCGCTGGCGGCGGTGCGCGGCCTGCGCTGGTGAGGCGGCGGCCCCGGCGCCGCCGCGTCAGGGCGCGAGCAGCCCGAGGGACAGCGCCTTCGCCAGCGCCTGCTCCCGCGTCGCGGCGCCGAGCTTGCGGCGGGCGCGGGCGAGGTGCAGCGCGACGGTCGCGGTGGCGATCCCGAGCCGCTCGGCGATGCGGTCGTTGCGCAGCCCGGCGGCGAGCCAGAGCAGGCACTCGCGCTCGCGCGGGCTGAGGCGGCGCTGCGCCGCGGCGGCCGCGGGGTCCTCGGCCAGCTCGAGGATGCGCTGCGCGGCCGCGTGCGCGGCGAGCACGGCGACGCGCTCGTGGGCGCCGCGCCAAGCGGCGAAGGCCGCGCCGTGCAGCCGGGTCAGCAGGGTGAAGCCGCCCTGCGCCGCCCCCGGCGCCGGCCGCAGCGGCACCGCGAGGCCGCAGCCGATGCCGGCGATCGCGGCCGCCTCGGCGCACATCCGCGCCCATGCCCGGTCGCCGAGCGCCAGGGCGAACTCCTCGCCGACCGGGAAGGGCGCGACGGCGTGCGCGCAGCGCCGCCGCGCCGCGTCGGTCCCGGAGAAGCCGCTCGCCTCGTAGTGCGCCGTCCAGGAGGGCGGCAGGGTGGTCAGCCGCAGCCGGGCCGGCGCGCCGGGCGGCGACCAGGCGGGCGGGGCGTAGGCATGGTGGCACCAGGCGACGCCGATCGCGGCGAAGCCGGCGACCGCCTCCGACCAGGCGGCCTCGATGCTGCGCGCGGCGGCCAGCCGGTCGAGCAGTGCGAGCAGGGAAGGGTCCATGCGCCGGCTCCGCGGCCGGGACGGAAGCATACCGGAATTCCCCAGCTTCCGGGCGAGCCGGGATCGCGCTCCGCTGGGTGTGACCCGGATGCGGGCGGCGGCGGGCCGGCCCGGCCGGCCGCGGAGCGGACAGGCCCCCCGATGCGCGGACATCGCCGCCCCGGCATCGCGACCGCGCGGTCCCTGCGCCTCCCTGGCGGGCGGGCGATCGGCGCCGCGCTGCTCGTCCTCGCGGTCGGTGGCGCCGCGGCGCCCTCGGCTGCCGGGTTCCGCGCCCCGCCGCATGATACCCTGCCGGTCTGGTTCGAGGCGGCGCCGGCGCCGGCGGGGCCGTCGGCCCCGGCGCCGCTGCGCATGGCACCCCTCGCCGTTCCACCACGATGGGCGCTGGGCGATGCGGTCGCCGTCCTGCTCGGCGGCGCCGGATGCGATGCCGGCGGGGTGCGCGACCGGCTGATCGCCGCGCTGCTGGCCGAGGAAACGGGGGTGCTGGAACTCGACGCCGCCCCGGCCGCCGCGGGGCATGCGGCGCCGCTGGTCACGCTGTTCGGCGCCCTGCGGGCGCTGCGGCGGGACGCGGGCGCCGGGCCGGTCGTGCTCGCCATCGGATGCGGCGCGGCGGCCGACGCCGCCCTGGCGGCGGCGGACGAGTCGGTCGCCGCCTCCCATCTCGGCGCGGAGGGGCCGCGCTTCGTCGCCGCGATCGCGATCGGGGCGGGGACGACGCGCTTCGCCGCCGGCACGCCGCCGCCGCCCGCGGAGCGGTGGCCGGAGCGGGTTCCGCTGCTGTGCGCCGCGGTGGCGGCGGTGACCGGCGACGCAACCGGCGGCCGCTGCGCCGCTTCCCTGCTCGCCCGTGACGCGACGACGACCGCCACCGGGCAGCGATGAGGCTCCGGGCCCGCCCGGCGGCGGTGACGGTGCCCCGCCCCGCGCGGCCCGCCCCGCTCAGGCGCGGCCGGCGGTGCTCGACAGCAGCAGCGGGTCTATCCTGAGCTTGGCCAGCGCGTCGCGCCACTTGCGCTCGTCGTCCTCGCCGAACAGCAGCGCCTCGTCCGGCGGCACGGAGAGCCAGGCGTTGCGCTGGATCTCCTCCTCCAGCTGGCCCGGGCCCCAGCCCGCGTAGCCGAGGGCGAGGATGCCCCGCCGCGGCCCGCCGCCGCCGGCGATGGCCTTGAGGATGTCCACGCTCGCGGTCAGCGCGACCTCGCCGCTGACCGGCAGGCTGCCCTCGGTGGACCAGTCGGTGGTGTGCAGCACGAAGCCGCGCCCGCCCTCCACCGGCCCGCCGGCGAACAGGCGGATGCGCCGCTGCGGCGGCACCGGGTCGAGGTTGAGCTGGCGCAGCAGGTCGTCGAAGGAGAGGCCGTCCAGCGGCTTGTTCACCACGATGCCCATCGCGCCCTCGGCGGAATGGGCGCAGAGGCAGATCACCGAGTGCGCGAAGCGCGGATCCTGCATCCCGGGCATGGCGATGAGCAGCTGGCCGGCGAGGTAGCCTCCCTCGCCCAGGGAGTCCGAGGCGGGCATCGCGCGTCTGGCCATGGCTGCCTCAACATGGCGGCGCGGCCGCGGCGGTGCAACCCGGCGGCGCCACCGTTGCGGGAGCGGCGGCCGCCCCCATGACAGCGCGGCCGGCAGACGCTACACGGACAGTGCCCAAGCGGCGCGGTCGGGCAATCGGACCCGGACCTCCAGTCACGCAGTCACGCCCGGTCAGGAACGGAGAGGGAGCATCCATGGCGATCAAGGTCGGCGACACCATCCCTTCGGTGAAGGTGATGCAGGCGACGGCGGAGGGGCCTCGCGAGGTCTCGACCGACGAGATCTTCAAGGGCAGGACCGTGGTGCTGTTCGGCGTGCCGGGGGCGTTCACGCCCACCTGTTCGGCCAAGCACCTGCCGGGCTTCGTGCAGCAGGCCGACGCGATCCGGGCGAAGGGCGTGGACACCATCGTCTGCATGGCGGTGAACGACGCCTTCGTGATGGGCGCCTGGGCCAAGGACCAGGGCGTGGGCGACAAGGTGACGATGCTGGCCGACGGCTCGGCCGCCTTCACCAAGGCGCTGGGGCTGGAGATGGACCTGACGCCGCGCGGCCTCGGCGTGCGCTGCCAGCGCTTCGCCCTCGTCGCGAAGGACGGCAAGGTGACGCACCTCGCCGTCGAGGCGCCGGGCGCCTTCGAGGTGTCGAAGGCCGAGGCGATCCTCGAGAAGCTGTGATGCGCGTCCGCCCCCCGGCGGCGCGTTGACGCCGCCGATGGGGGCGGTTCCGCGAGGAGAGGCCCGATGCGGCACCCGGCCGGGTTCGCCTGGTTCGCCTGGCAGAGCGGCTGGGTGTTCGCGCTGCGCGGCGCGCGGCTCTGGGCCCGGCCGGCCGAGGCGGCGGCGAGCCTCACGGCGATGGCGATCGAGAAGCAGCGCGCCGCCGCCGAAGGATGGGTCGCGGCGAGCCGCGCCGCGCTGCGCGGCGCCGACGCCGGCGCGGTGGCGGCGGCGCGGGGCGCCGCCCTCCTCGACGCCGCGGCGGACGCGCCCGGCACGGCGCTGCGCGCGTTCCTCGCGGAGGCGGCCTAGCAACCTGTCGGCTTTGCGTCTGCGGTCTGCGCATGGGGCGGTGGTGTCT
>NZ_BMKS01000022.1 GCF_014644455.1 Caldovatus sediminis
GGGTGGCGCTGGAGATCTCCCCCGTCGAGGCGCCGGAGACGATGGCGACGCGCTGCAGGCCGCCGACGAGGCGCACCACCTGGTCGGAGGTGGCGCCGATCTCGCGGGCGGCGATCGCGAAGCGCTGGAACGCGTCGACGCTCTCGGACACCGCGACGCCGGTCGAGAGCGCGTTGCGGTAGAGCGCCTCGTAGACTTGGCCGGCCCGCTCGACCGAGCCCGTCGCGTTCTGCAGGCGCGACAGGCCCTGCGTGAGCGCGTCGCCGGCCTGCACCAGGGCGCGGGCCGCCGCGGCCACGCCGGCCACCTGCAGGCCGCGCACGGCGAGGTCGAGCAGCTCGAGCGAGCGCGACGCCCGCTCGGCGCCGCCCTTGATCCGGTCGAGCGAGCGCTGGCCGGTCTCGCCGACTTTGCGCAGCTCCGCCTTGACCCGGGCGGCGTCGTCCAGCGAGAGGCGGACCGAGACGCGGCGGGTGGCGTCGGCCATGCAGCCCCCTCCGGCTAGCGGTTTCGTCAGTTGCGTTTAATGCGTTTGCTGCGTATAAGGGCGGGCAACCAGAAGGCACCGGAGGGCCCCATGCTCGCTCTGCTCGACCAGGCCGAGCCCATCGTCGCCGACGAGGCCGAGGCCGCCATCGCCAAGACCGCCGCCGCCAGCCTGGCCCCCGCCGCAAGGGCCGGGCAGGGCGTGCAGTTGGTGCTGCGCGAGCAGCCCAACGTGGTCGTCCCGCTGCCGGCCCGCGCGGTCGAGGTCGTGCTCACCGTGCTCAGCGCCATGGCCGAGCGGCGGCCGATCTCGGTCATCCCGCACGAGGCCGAGCTCACCACGCAGCAGGCCGCCGACTACCTCAACGTGTCGCGGCCCTTCCTCATCGGCCTTATCGACCGGGGCGAGATCCCGCACCGCATGGTCGGCCGGCACCGCCGCGTGCGCTTCGCCGACCTGCTGGCCTACGAGCGCGCCGCCGCCGAGAAGCGGAAGCGGGCGCTGGCGGAGATGGCCGCGGAGGCGCGCCGGCTGGAACTGGACTGAGGTGTGATCTCGACCTTCACGGCGTTCTTCGACGCGAACGTCTTCTACGGGGCGCGCCTGCGCAGCCTGATCCTCTTCCTCGCCCAGACGAAGCTGTTCCGGGCGCGGTGGAGCGACAGGGTGCACGAGGAGTGGATCCGCACCCTGCTGGAGAGGCGGCCCGACCTGAAGGCGGCCGATCTGGCGCGGACCCGCGAGCTCATGGACGCGTCGGTGCTGGACGCGCTGGTGACGGGCTACGAGCCGCTCATCGACGCGATGGTCCTGCCGGATCCCGGCGATCGGCACGTGCTCGCCGCGGCCGTGGTCTGCAAGGCGAGCTGCATCGTGACGTTCAACGTCGCCGACTTCCCGCCGGCGCGCCTGGCGCCCTACGGCCTGCACGTCGTGCACCCGGACGATTTCCTGCTGGATATCGAGAGTATGGATCCGACGGCCTTCGCCGATGCGGTGCGGGAGGATCTGGGCCACTACCGCGCCCCGCCGCTCGACCTCCCCGAGTATGTCGTCGCGCTCCGCAAGGCCGGCGTTCCGCGCATCGCCGAGCAGATCGGCAAGCTCGCCCCGATCCTGGAGCTGCGGCCGAGCGACCGGCCCGGGGATTAGGCCGCGGGCGCCGACGCGCTCCGCTCAGCACCGCCCTCGGCCATGCCGATGCGGATGGCGAGCAGGAGGTCGGCGGCCATCCATCCGGTCGCACCGAGCTCGCGCGCGGCGGACAGCGCGCCGGCGGTGTCGAGCGTCAGGCCGGCCATGCTCGCCTCGGCGCAGGCCGTGCCGGCGGCCCAGCAGGCGTGGCCCTCGACGCTGGTCGGGGCGTGCGCCGCGTAGGGGCAGGCGTCGGCGCAGTCGCGGCCGAGGGCGGCGCAGCCGCGGCAGTAGTCGGGCCCGCGGCCGAAGTGCCAGGCGGCGCGGGCCCTCAGCCGTTTCCCTCGGCGGCCACCGCGGCGACGGGTGCGGTGGCCCGGTCCCAGAAGGCGGCGGCGATGTCGTCGAGGTCCATCAGGCGCTCGACCGCCTCGGGCGAGAGCGGCAGCGGCTGGCCGGCGGCGTCGCCCACGCCCTCCCAGCCGGTGACGGCGTGGCGGGCGAGCGCCTTGACCAGGAAGGCGAAGGACAGGCCGCGCGCCATGTCGGGGTCGAGGTCCGGGTCGGCGACGCGGATCGCGGCGAGCCGGCGCGCGGCGGCGGCCTGCGCGGCTGCCATGACCGCGGTGGTCACCGGTCGGATCTCGACGCGCACGCCGCGCGGCAGGTCGAGCCAGTACGGCTCGGCCGGGAGGTCGAGGGTGAGCATGCGCTACTCCGTCATTGAGGTTGTTCCGCGTCAGCCTGGTGGCGAAGCGGCGACTGACACTCGGGCGATGGTGGGACTCGTTCAGGGAGCCAATGCGCGGCGAGAACCGCGAAGTCCGATCTGGATTCGACCTCGTAGCCGGCACTTGGACCGCCTCGAGGAACGCTGGCGTGGGCCGTTGCGGGCGGGTGGCCGACCACGCTAGCGTCCGCGCGACGCAGTTCTACGACTGCCGGCGCGACGAGACCTCCCTCGACGAGGTGGAGCGGATCGGCGTGTAGCCGGCGCTGCCATTACCTAATCCTTGCGGCAGGGCCAGCATGTCGACGCCCTCCGGGCGCCCTCCCGGTCGGGATGTATGGTGCGGCGCCGGTCACCGTCCGCGCATTCATCGGAGCGGGTAGGGTCTGGCTATCCGCGTCCACCAAGTCGGCGCTGCCGCGCCCTGATTTCGCCCTCGGGAAGCCAGACGGTCGCGTCCTCGCTCCAGACCACAAGCGCCGCGCGCAATGCGGCAACGCTGGCTGTGCGATGGCGCTGGATCTCGTCGAATGCCCAGAGCACGCCGTGAACCTCGATCGCGCTGCCGGCCGCCGCGCGCAAGCGGCCGTCGCCGGTGAGTAGGATGCAGTCCTCCGTCACCTCCGCCAGGGCCCAGGCGGAGCAGTCGTAGAGCCGGAGCGCCGGGTTCTCACGTCCGAGGGCGACCGCGCGGTCGATCAGCGCGCCGCTCAGCCCGATCACGCGCAGGCCTTGCCGACGCAGCGCCCGCTTCTCGATCGTGGGGATGCTGAGTAGCTCGTCCTCATAGAGCAGGTCGGGCACCTGGACCTCGTAGGGCAGCCGCAGCAGCGCCTCGAGAAGCACCGCCTTGCGCAGGTCGATCAGCGCGCTCGTGTCACTGATGATGATCCGCATCGACCGCCTGCGGCCCCTTCAGCTCCGCCTCGACATGGGCCACCGGCTCGCGTAGCAGATCGGCCGCCTTCGGCAGCGAAATCAGCTTCTCCGCCACCGCCCGCATGCAGAGCCGTCGCAGCCGGCGCGGCTTCTCGCGCTCGCCGCGCTCGCTCGCCGGCTCGAGCTCCTCGGGCTCCTGCGAACGCCAGCTGCGCGCCACGCTCTGGAAGGCGTAGGTCAGGCCCGCCTGATCGATGACGCCGATGTCGCGGAGGCGCACGAGCAGTGCTGCGCCGCTCACGCGGTAAATGCGCTTCAAGTCGATGAGCTCGCGGTAGCTCAGCAGGTGACGCCGCGCGCCGACCTCGCACACGAGGTGGTCGCGCGGCATCAGCAGCGCGCTGGCGAAACGGGTCATCGCCTGCTCCTCCTCCTTTTCGGAAAGGCCTGCCGGATCGATGACGCGATGCGCGAGTTCGTGTGCCAGGGTCAGGCGCCGCCGCTCAAGCGACTTTCTGCGGTTCGCCACGATGACGGGCACTGGCGCCAGCCCGCCTGGCCGCTGCACCAGGCAGGTGAAGCCCGAGACGGAATCCGGTAGGTCCTCAAGCAGGACCTTGAGGCCCTTCTCTTCGAGAAGCTCGGTCAGATTCGGGATCGGGTCGAGGCCCAGCTTCCACTGCACCCGCACCTCGTCCGCGAGCTCCTCGGCCTCGTCGAGCGACTTCAGGCCACGTAGCACGCCGAACGGCGCCGACCAGGACGCGCTGTCGAGACCGAGGATGCGTTCGAGCTGCAGGTAGCGCTCCACCCACTCCAGCACCGCGGCCTCGACGCGCGCGCGGTCCTTCGCCGAGGTGCTCGCGCGGGTGCGGAAGTCCACCTCACCGAGCTTCGCTTCCTCGACGGCCAGCAGATAGGGCACCGACACTTTGAGTGCTCGGCTCAGCGCAAGCAGCACATCTGAGCTCGGGGTCATCTCGCCGCGCTCGTACTTGCTGAGCGCTTGCGCGGTGACCTTTCCGGAGACGGCATCCTCGAGCGCGCGCAGCGACATGCCGGTCCGCTTCCGTGCGAGGCGCAAGCGGTCACCGAGCATGGCATCCTCCTTTTTGGTTGACAAACTCTGATTAGTTGTATGTCTTGTAAACCATCGGCTGCGACTCCGTCAACCGCTTCGACGGTGGCAGGCCACGCACGTTCGCAGGAGCAATGTCAATGGCTTTCCCGTCCCCCCAGCGCAGCCCCCTCGCCTCGATCCTCGCCGGCCTGCCGCCACCGCCAGCCCCGCTGGGCCACGTCTGGGGCGACGACGGAGCCGGCTATCGCTACCGCTTTGCGGTCTACGACATCCACGCCTGCCCGTCGGCACCGAACGCGGTTTACATCTTCGCGGCGCTTCAGGGGCTCACCTACGTCCCGCTCTACGTCGGCCGCGCCGAAGCGCTCAGCCGGCGCCTTTCCGACCATGAACGACGCGACGAGGCGATCCGTCGAGGCGCCCGCTATCTGCTCGTGCACGTTCCGGGTGTCAGCGACCCGGTCGGCTACGCCGAAGCCGAGCGGCGCCTGATCCGGCACTACGCGCCGACGCTCAACGAGCAGCACAACCCTCTTGCCGCGCTGCTTGCGCGCTGAGCCGAGGAGACCCGCGCCATGCCCAGCCTGGCCGTCGCCCATGTCCGCGAGCAAGGCGTCGATCTCATCATCGCGCCGCTCGCCGCCGATTTCGGCCACAAGGATCCTGGGACGCAGCGCGCCGTGATCGCGGAGATCCAGCTGCGCTCGCGCAGCGCTGGCCTCGCCGGCACGGTCGTCCCCGTGTGGGATGGCGGCGGGGGGCGCATGGCGTTCATCGCGCCGCGGCCATGGCACCCCTTCTTCAGCTCCCTCGACCTCGGGACCGTCCGTGCCTGTGTGAATCGCGAGCTGCGCTGGTAGGACACGACTTGACGTTTGGATTCCGCCCAGAGCTACGCTCGCACGCCGCGAGCGGACCTCAGGCGTACTCGCTCGCCTGCTGCTGGTTCTTCAGCGTCACGGTCATCATGCGCGTCGCAGTCGCGTTGTAGGCCGCGCGGAACTCGAAGCTCGCCTCGACGCCGGCCGGGCCCTCGATCGGGGTCTTGGCCAGCGCCAGGTAGACCTCGTGCAGCGTGACGGTGAGGCTGCGGTTGGCGTCGATCGTGTAGGAAAAGGTGAACTCCGCGGGGGCGTTGTCCTGCGCCTGGGTCAGCAGCGTGGTGTCGGCGAAGCGCACCGTGACCTGACCCGTGCAGCGCGCAATTCCGGGATCCACCCCCTCCACCTTCCGGTCGGCACGGATGGTGCGCACCATCTCCATGCCGTTGGCGTAGGTCAGCCGCGCGCCGGTCACCTGGGCGAGCGCGGCGCCGTTGCGGCTGATCGCCCCCTGCGCCTTGTGGAAGGCGGTGTAGGCGGCGCTGGTCGGCGTGCCGCCCGCGCTCGCGGCGCCGCGCGTCGAGCCCTGCCCCATCAGCCCGAAGGTCGCGGTGGCGGGGCCGGTCGGCGAGAAGTCGAGCTCCAGCGTGTCGGCGCGCACGCCGGTGCAGAGGTCGTAGTTCGGCACGTCGGGGTAGCCGATCTCGAGGCTGTTCGACGGCAGCGCGGCGGCGCCCGAGCCGAAGCTGTGGACGAAGTCCGGGCTGGTGCCGGTGGTGGTGGGGGCCCCAAGCAGCAGGCGGAGCCAGTGGCCGATGTTGATGAGGTCCACCGGCACCACCGCCTGGCCCTGCACGGTGACGGTGTCGAGGAAGGGCGCGGCCGGATCGCGGCTGCCGCCGACGCCGATGACGTCGGCGTCGAGCAGCGGCTGCTCGGCGCCGAGGTCGCAGGAGAGGAAGGGCAGGCGCATCCAGTCGCCCGCGGGCGCGGTGCCGTAGGTCGCCTCGGGGCTCATGAGCAGGCGGCAATTGGCGCCGATGGCACGGGGCATCGGAGATCTCCGGGATCAGCGAGAGGAGGCGTCAGGCCAGCGGCGAGCCGGCGACGGTGAAGAACAGCGTGACGGGGACCGACGCGGCACGCGCGGCGGCGGCGCCCTCGACCTCGACATCCTCGAACTCGGGCGCGCCGGGCTGGGCCCATTCCACCGCACCGCCGAGGGTGCGGTCGGTGGTGACGGCGACAGCGATATCCACCAGCAGCGCGTCGAGGAGCGCGGTGCGGGCCGCGGGCGTCGCACCCGTGACGGTGACCTCGATCGCGGCGCGATGCTCGATGGCCCAGGCGAGCGGCGACAGGATCGCCGTCTCCTCGACGGTCTCGCCGTCGCGGATGACGACCAGCCCGCCCGGCGGCAGGCGCTGCGGCACGGTCTCGCCGCGAAGGACCAGTGGGGCGGGGTTGCGGGTGGCGAGCGCTGTCTGCAGCCGGCCGTGCAGCGCGGCGATCGCGGTCTCGCGCATGCTCACGGTGCCGGCCTCCCGCTCTCGCGCTCCCAGGCCGCCACGAAGCGTCCCGGCAGCCGGCGCAGCCCCCGTTCGGCGGCGCCCTTCACGTCCAGCCGCTTGGCGAGCTTCACCTGCGGCAGCAGCAGGAACATCGGCACCATCCCCCGTTCCAGCATGCCGCGCGCCCAGGCCTCGCGGCCCTTGCGGTTGCCGGTGCCGATCTCGGCGAGCCCGCCGGCGATGAGGCGGGTGCGGCGGCGCCGGCCGGTCTGCTCGCCCTGGCGGAGAGGGAGGCACCAGACGAAGCCGCGGCCGGAGCGGAAGGGGCGGAGGAAGCCCTGGCCGGAGGCGACCATCTGCGCCGGGGTGACCCGCAGGCCGTCGAACGCATGCGTTCGACCGCCGCGGCCGCGGCGCCCGCGCGCTGCGTTGAAGCCGGTCGGGATGGCGAGGTACGTCCCGCTCCGGGCGCGGATCAGCGCCCCGCGCTCGAAGGCGTCGATGACGTTCGGCACCTTGGTCCAGACCAGGCCGGCGGGGCGGAGCGACTGCCCGGAGCGGGGAAACACCTGCGAGCGCCAGGCATTGGCGATCCCCCGCGCGTTGCCGCCGAAGCTGCTGGTGACTTGCCGCCGCAGCTCTTGCTTGACCTGCTCGGTCTCGGCGCGGATCGCCTGCATGGCCGCGCGCTCGCCGGCACGGACCTCGGCGGCGAGCTGCCGGCGCAGGTCGCCGAGGATGGTGGCGGTCAGCCTCATGGCGTGCCGCCGCCCGGCGGCAGGCCGGTGCGGTGCCGGATGATCGCCACCGCGAGGTCATGCAGCGCCGCCTGGCCGAGGTAGCCGAACACGAAGGCGAAGAGGAACCGGCCGTACTCGTTGAACTCGAGGAAGCCCCCGAGCGCATAGCCGGCGCTGCCGACCAGGGCGGCGGAGGGCACCTCCCAGGCGAGGCACCAGCCGAAGCGCCGGCGCTCGGGGTTGTTCCACCGCACGAAGCCGCCAGCGAGGCCGGCGGCGGCGCCGAGCAGCAGGTCGCGCAGCATCTCCAGCAGGCTGAGGGTGGTCTGTGGCATGGCGGGGCTCCTATCGCTGGCAGAACACGCGCCAGGCGGTGCCGGAGGCGTCGCGCTCGGCGTGCGTGACGGTGAGCAGCTCGGGGCCGAGGGCGAAGCTGTCGCCGGCGGCGAGGTCGGGCAGGACGGCGATGGGAACCGAGAGGATGTCCGTCGCCGAGAGGATCTCGGTCCCGAAAGCATCCGCCACGCGGTCGGGCGACGACTGCAGGACGCGGAGACTTATCGGTGCGCCAACACCGCCCTGCCGGTAGACCGCCTCCGCCCCGAGGTTCGGATCGGCGACCAGCACGGCCATCGCCTCCGCGAAGGCGTTCACCGCTCGCCCCCGTCGGCGGGGTTGAGCCGCCGCACCGCGGCGAGCCGCCCCGCGCAGTCGGCGTGGGCGGCGTCGTAGGCCAGCAGCAGCTCCGCCACCTGGCCCTGCGTGAGGTGATCCGTGGCCGGAAGCGCCGGCGCCGGGGCGCAGACCAGCAGCGCGTCAGGGAGGCGGAGCGGCAGCAGCCGGATCTCCGGCGGCGCGGCCGGCGCGCAGGCGCTCGACAGCATCGCGCAGCACAGGGGCAGCGCCGGCAGCGTGGCTCGGGTCACGGCGGAGGGCCTCCAGGTTGGCGCCGAGGCGGGCGGCCTGGGCACGGGCGCGCTCGGCCTCGCCGATTAGGGCGGCGATCTGGCGCGCGTGCTCGGCGGTGGCGCGGGCCAGCGCCGCCGCATTGGCCTCAGCGGTGCGCGTGGCCGTCGCGGCATCCAGGCGGGCGGCGTCGCGCTGCGACCGGAAGTGCCAGGCAGCCGTGACGGACAGCAGGATTGCTGCCGCGAGCCCAATCGGCAGCGCATGGCGCCCGAGCACGGCGAGGATGGTCGCACCGGTCACGGGTACGCCCTGCGGTCGAGCTCGAAGTGCGGCCCGTCGCGGAAGGACGCCCAGTCGCCGCCCCAGACGATCGGCACGCCGAGCTCCTTCGCCGCGGCCTTCATCGCCGCGCCGATCTGCTCATACAGCATCCAATCCCAGCGGATCTCGCCCTGCTCCACCGCGCCGTCGCCGTCGTCGAGCCAGTAGGCCAGATCGACGGCGTGGCCGGTTACGTGCCGGCTGTCCATCGTGCGCGAGGCGCCGATCGCGACCAGCCGGGCCTGGCGCTCGCGGGAGCGCAGCCCTTCCGTGACGATGAAGGGCACCGCCAGGCGGGCCCGTTCGACGACGCGCACCAGGTCGCGGTGCACGCCCGCGAGGCGCGCGTGGTCGCGCGCCAGGAGCGCGGCCATCACGTCCCCGAGGCCGGCACGCGCGCCAGCATCACCCGCACCGTGGCGTCGGCGGCGAGCGCAGCGACGGTGCAGAGCCCGACCTGGAAGTTGCCGGTGGCGGTGGTGGTGATGCGGCGGTTGGTGTCGTCCCAGAACACCCGCGCGCCCGGGCTGATGGCGAGCGCGGGCTCCTTGGGCAGCTCGAACTCGCCGCGGGTCTCGCACTCGACGGTGGCGTTCTGGGCGGCGTCCGATGCGGCGACGCCGAAGAAGGCGCCGACCAGCAGACCCTGGCCGGCGAGGATGCCTCCCGCGTAGGGCACCACCATCGGGATGGAACGCGCGTCGGGACGGAGGCAGTTGCGCATGGGAGGGTCTCCTGAAACGCCGAAGGCGTCCCACCCCGCCCAGCCGAGCGGATGCTTGGCTAGGGACCCGGGGGACGGACGCCCTCGGCGAAGCTGCTGTGGTGGTGGGAAGGATCAGGTGCCCGGGTTGAACCAGGCGCCGCGCCAGTCGATGGCGCCGACGCCGAAGTCGAAGATCACGCTGACCTCAACCCCGTCGGCGCCCTGCACCGGGCCGGTGGTGACCTGCGGCCCCTCGGCGCCGTTGAGGTAGCCGTAGACATAGACCGGCGCCGCGAGCGGGTCGGAGAACAGGTACCAGCGGTTGGCCGGGATCAGCGGCTCGATCACCGGCTGCACGAAGCCGGCGAAGACGTTCGCCTTGCCGATCTCGCTCGCCTGCACGACCACCGTCGCCTGGCGGGCGGCGAGTTCGAGGTTCGGGCCGACCAGCAAGCGCATGGTCTGGCCCATCGAGATCGGCAGGCCGTCGAGCGTGCGCTGTTTCATGATCGCGGTGCGGCCGGCGCCGATGGTGGTGGTGTCGAGCACCGTGCCGGTGCTGGCCTTGTTGGCCCGCGCGGCGCCGGTGGCGAAGACGGGGGCGCTGCCGGTGGTCAGCGTCGGGCCGTCGCCATTGGCGCTGTTCATCAGGTTGTAGGCGGTGGCGTTCTCGAACTCGGCGACGCGGCGGCCGATCGCGGCGGCGAAGTCGGTGAAGGCGCCGAGGTCGTCGTTGACCAGCATCGGCCGCGTGACGCGGAGGCGCCGCGCGAAGGTCTGCAGCAGCACGATCTCCTGGCTCTCGGACATGGTGCCGACCTGGATCTCGCCGTTCTCGGCGAGCGGCAGCAGGGTCGGGAAGTCGCCGATCCGGAGATGCCGGTGCGGCTTGAAGTCGCGGAAGTCGCGCCGGAGGAAGACCTGCCGATAGGTCGGCTGCGCCGGCTGGTAGGCGGCGAGCAGCATCTTGTTGGCCGCCGCGGCGAGCAGCAGCGGGAAGTCCGAGCTGGTGTGGAAGGCGCGCTCGGCGAGCAGCGTGGGGTTGCGGGGCACGCTCCGCTCGCCGCGGGCGCGCAGCAGCTCGCCGATCATGTCGGAGGGACGCCAGCCCATGAACTCGGCGTGGCGCCCGGAACCCTGGGGCTGGTAGCCGGGCATGGCGCGGGCGGCGAGCGCCTCGGCCATGGCATCGAGGATCTGCGCCGGGTCGTCGTGGCTCGGGCCGGTTTCGGGGCGGGCGGGGATGGACGGCCGCGGCCCCTGCGCCACCAGGGCGTCGAACAGGGCGCGCCGGGCCTGGTCGCCGGTCCAGCCCTGGGCGATGGCCTCAGCGCGGATCGGGGTGATGCGTTCCGCCGGCAGCAAGGCGCGGGCGGCCTCCACGGCGGCGTCGATGCCGGCGATGCGCTCGCGCTCGGCGCGCTGCGCCTCGGCACGGACTGCATCGAGGTCCGGTGCGGCGCGGGTCGGCTCGGGCGCCGGGGCGGCGGCCGCAGCGGGGGGCGTGGTGGTCACGGTCGGCTCCTGGGGCGGCATAGCGGGCGGCGCAGACGGCGCCGGCGTGGCCGGGGCTTCCGGCGTCGTCTCGGGCATGGGTGAGTCCTCGTCAGGCAGGGCGGGTTCGATCGCCGGTGCGGGGAGGCCCTGGTCCCCCTGCGCCCGGACGGGTCCCCACGGCGATTGCTCCGCAATCGTCGTGGGAGCCCGGACCGCCGCGTCGCGGTCCACCGGGACCGGCACGACGGAGATCTCGAAGGGCTCCCAATCCACCGCGCGGTGGACGGTTTCGCCGGTGGCGGCGTCGGGCCGCGGCTCGTAGCGGTGCACGCGATAACCGACGCTCACCGCGCGCAGCGTGCCGTCGGCGATGCGCTGCCAGACGGGCTCGACATCGGCGGCGGCGGAGAACTGCAGCGTGGCGTAGCCGCGGCCGCGCTCGAGGCGGGCGGCGGTGACGCGACCGAGCACGTCGCGGGCGCCGCCGCGGCGGTGGGTGTCGAGCACCGGGGCGCGGCCGGAGCGCAGCGCCTCCATGCGCACCGCATTCGGCGACATCTCCAGCTCCTCGGTGATCAGGCCGAGGGCGGGGACGAAGTTGCGGGCCCGCGCGCCGGTGCTCCAGACCACCTCCACGGTGCGCGCGGCGCGATCGACGGTGGCCGGCGCGGTGATGGCGCGCTGCGCCACGAGCGGAACGTCCGCCGCGGTGGGCGCAGCAGCAGGCTCCGGCGCGGCATCGCTGCCGCCCGGTTCGATAGGTTCGGTCATGCTCAGCCCTGGGGTGCTATGTCTCGGGGCGGCGCTGCGGCGCCGGTGGCGGCGATCTCGACCGCGGCCATCTGCGCGGCGTCCTGCGCCGCACCGGACTTCGCGACCCGGCGCGGATCGGTGTCGAGCGAGATCCCGGCCTCGTCGAGCAAGGCATTGGCCTCGCGGATCATCTCCACCGCGGCGCGGAAGTCGTAGCCGAAGGCCCCGGCCGCCTCGGGCTGCGGCACGAAGCCGGCGCGCACCTGGGCGATCAGCGCGGTGGTGTCCTTCAGCGGGTCGATCATCTCGTGCGCGGGCGGAACGTGGCTGACGCCGTTTGGCATGTCCGCCCCCCACAGCCCGAGCAGCGCGCCCTGGGCGTGGAAGCGCTCGGCGATCGGCCGCACCAGCATCGGGATCAGCATGCCGTACTGCACCTGCTCGCAGAGGCGGCGGAACTCGATCTTGCCGGCGCGGAGGCTGGAGTAGTTCGCCTGGGTGAGGTCGCCCGAGACCTGGTCGTAGGTCAGCCCGGCGCCGACCGCGGCCGCCTCGAGGGCACGGCGGGCGAAGGCGGCGTGACTGCCGCCGCCGGAGGGGTTCACCACCTCCACCGAGCCCATCCCCCGCCGGTAGAGGATCATCCCCGGCTCGAAGCTCTCCACGGCGCGGCCCTGGGCGTCGCGGAGCAGGCCGGCGGCGGCGCCGGTCAGCGCCTCGTCGCCCTCCTCGGTGACCACGGCGGCGAGGCAGGCCTCGATCTTGGCCTTCATCAGCAGGGCGGCCTCGTAGTCGCCGAGGTCGCGCAGCCGCAGCAGCACCGGCGCCAGCCAGGAGACGTCGCGCAGCTGGCCGGGCCGGCGCTTGCGGTAGATGTGCAGCACGTCGCCCGCCGGGATGCGCACGCTCGCCATGCCGGCGCCGGGCAGCATCCAGGCGCCCGGGTGGACCGGGAACAGCCAGTAGCCGATCGGTTCGCCGGCGTCGCCGAGAGCGATGCCTTGGATGGTCGGCGCGCCGTCCAGCATGCCGTTGCGCGCCGTGTCGAGGAGGTCCGACTCCAGCACCTGCAGCCGCAGGCCGATCGGGTTGACGGGCGAAGGCGGCGCCAGCAGGAAGCGAACGAAGCATTCCCCGCTCTCGACGACGGCACGCATCACCAGCGCCTGCAGGCCGTAGAGGTCGAGGCGGCCCTCGGCGTCGCAGGACGTGCCCTCCGCCCAGCGCTGCCACGCCCGGCCGTGCGCGGCGTCCGGCCAGCGCGTGGTGATCCCGGCGCCGACCGCGTTGCCGGTCCAGAGGTCGACGATGCGGCTGGCGTAGGGGTCGTTGCGCACGGCGTCGCGGGCACGGCGCGCCACCGTGGCGGCGGCCATGCCGACCTCGGCATTGGCGCTGCCGCCGGCGGGCGCCCAGGCCGAGGCACGGTGGTCCTGCGCCGCGGCGTAGCCGCGGAGAACTGCCCAGGCATCGCGGAGGCGGCGGGTCACGCGATCGATCATGCACCGCCTCCGCGCGCGAAGCTCGCCAGTGTGACCGAGGGCCGCCGCGCCGCGCCGTTCTCTGCCCCATGCAGCGTGGCCAGCGCCCGGCCGAGCTCGTCGAGGCTGCGGTACTCCACGGTGCGCCCCTCGAAGCTCACCCGCGTGGTGCCCCCGGTGTAGGCGGCAGCGAGCGCGGCCGCACGGCTGCCGGCCGGCTGCGCCAGCGCCCAGGCCAGGACAGCGGGATCCATCACGCGGCCCGGAGCGTCGGCAGCGGCGCCGCCGCGTTGACGAGGTAGGACAGGCCGCTCGGCGGGTTCGGCATGATCGGCACGCCGGCCTGGTGCGTCAGCGCCGCGAAGAACCCGTTCTCGCTGCCCGTCGTGCCGCCACCGGCGCCGCCGTCCGCCGCGGCCGAGCCGAGCAGCAGCGTGTTGCCGCCGCTGAACGCCTGCGTGCTGGTGCCGCGCACCGAGGGCGCGCCCGAGAAGCACAGCAGCAGCCACCAGACCCCGGCCGAGATCCAGCGCGGCTGCCCGAAGGGGCAGACCGCACCGCCGGCGGCGGCGGTGTCGGCGTCCGTCACCGGCTCCTCGATCACCGCGCCGGGCCGCCCGGCGCCATTGTCGGCGGCCAGCGCCATGCGCAGGAAACCGGCGGCGCCGGTGGTCACGCTCACCGCCATGGCCGAGAACAGCCCGGGCCGGGCGAGCACGTAGGGCACGCAATAGAGTCGGTTCGCCGTCATCGCCACCGCGCCGCCGGCGGCGCGCGCATGCTGCGAGGCGTAGAAGCGCCCCGGGACATAGGGCAGCATCGCCGGGGCGGGCGGCAGGTAGTGCTGGAACAGCGCGGTCATGCGAGCGGCCGGATGCCGAGGGTGATCAGACGCTCCGCCGCCTGGTCCACCGGCGCGGCGGCGAGGCCGGAGCGCAGCCGCAACCAGCGCCAGCCGAGCAGCAGGGTGGGCGGCAGGGTGAGCGCCCGGCCGGCGGCGACGGTCAGCACCACCTCGTTGCCGAGGTGGTCGTGGAGGTCGGCCCAGGCCGCGGGCTCGCCCTCGTCGAGCGAGCCCTGCAGGGTGAGCGGGGCGTCGGTCCAGGCGGCGGGGAGCAGCAGCAGGCAGACGCCGTAGCCGACGCTGGCGACCGGCGCGCTCAGCGCCTGGCCGGCGGCGATGCTGGTGCGGACCGGGACGATGGCGGCCATGAGGGTCTCCAGGGTCAGCGCAGCCAGCCGCCCCGCGGGGCGAGCCAGCCGCGAGGGCGCAGATCGGCTGCGGCGGGCGATGGTGCGGGCGCTAGGGCGTTCGGTGTCGCCAGCGCGGGTTCCTGCGCCGGCAGCGACAGCGCATCGGCCATCCGCGCCCAGCGGCCCTCGCCCCAGCCATCCATGCCGAGCGCGGCGGCGGCGGCGCGGGCGTAGACCCGGCAGTCCAGCGCCTCGTTGCGCTCCCTCGTCTTCACCCACTCCAGTCGCCGGAAGCCGTTCCGGCCGGCGCGGGCGACCAGCTGCTCGGCGGTGAGCTGGCGGCAGAACTCCTCGCCCGCCGCGTGCAACGGCAGGTGGACGTAGCCGGGCGGGAACGGGTCACCGCTCTCCGCCGTCGGCCGCTCCAGCTTCAGCCAGCCATAGGTCTCGCCCTTCAGGAAGGAGGAGCCCACCGGCCAGAGCTTGAGGCCCCCGAGCTTCCGGCCATTGCGGCGGACCTCGGTGGCCGCCGGCTGGCCGACCGCGGCGCGCAGTCCATCCTGGCCCTTCACGGCGATGGCGCGGCCGGCGCCGGCTCGCCGCACGAAGGCGTAGACCTCCGCCGTGGTCATGCCGTCGCCGCTGTCGATCGCCGCCATGGCCACCGGCAGGCGGTGGCCGCTGGCGTGCCGCCAGGTCTCGCCGAGCAGCCGCCGCAACTCCTCCCACACCGCCGCCTCGAACGGATTGCCGGCCAGCACGCGGTGCTCGACCAGCCAGGACTGGCGATCCTGCCCCCAGGCCCAGACCGAGGCCTCGAGACGGTCGCGCTGCACGTCCACGCCCGCCGTCAGCAGCAGCCCGCCCGCCGGCACGGTACCGATCGGCCAATGCTCGCGGCGGTCGTAGAGCCGCTGCCAGTCCGGCGCCTCGCCCGCCTCCTGCCAGGTCTCGCCGAGCACGGTGTTGCGGAAGGTCTTGATCGCGCGGTCGTCCCCCTGCGCCGCCAGCCACAGCCGGGCGATCTCCGACCAGGGCATCCAGCCCGGCGGGGAGTAGAGCGCCGAGATGTGGAAGCCGATCGCGTGCGGGTCCGCCGCCATGGCGGTGGCCCGCCACTCGCCCGCGGCCAGCATCGCCGCCTTGTGCTGCTCGCCGATCGGGGCGTCGCAGGCCTCGCAGAGATAGCGCGCGGTGTCGGGCGCCCCCTCGTCCCAGACCAGCCGCTCGAAGCGCAGCCATTGCATCGCCCCGCAGTGCGGGCACGGCACGAAGTAGCGGCGCTGGTCGGTCGCGAGGTACTCCCGCTCGATGCGCGACAGGCCGGCAATGGTAGGCGTCGAGACCAGCAGCATCTTGCGGCGCCAGCCGAAGGTGCGCGCCCGGGCCTCGGCCAGCGCGATCGGGTCGCCCTCCCCCTCGACGTCGCCGGGATAGGCGTCGATCTCGTCGAGGAACAGGAAGCGCGCCGACATCGAGCGCAGGCCGACCGCGCTGTTGGCGCCGGTCATCACCAGCTGCCCCCCGGGGAACTCCTTCGAGAGCTGGCGGTTGCCGCTGTCGCGGGAGCGCGCCGGCGCCACCCGCTCGCGGATCGCCGGCGTCTCCTCGACCAGCGGGTCGATGCGCTGGTCGGAGAAGCGCTTGGCGAGCTCGGTGGTCGGCTGCACCGCCAGCATCGGCCCGGGCGCGTGGTGGATGACGTAGCCGATCCAGTTGTTGCCACACTCGGTGCCGCCGACCTGCGCCCCCTTCATGAACACGACGCGCCGCGCCGGATGCGCCGGCGACAGCGCATCCATGATCTCGCGCAGATAGGGCGTCCGCGCCGTGCGCCAGGGACCGGGCTCGGCGGAGCCGCGGCTGCCGAGCACGCGATGCCGGTCGGCCCATTCCGAGACCAGCAGCGCCGGCTCCGGCGCCATGCCGTCGCGCCAGGCCTGCAGGATCTCGGCCGCGCCGTCGAAGCCGCCGAGCTCGGCCAGTATGTCCGTGCCCGTCGCCATCAGCCGACGCTCACCCGCACGTCGTGCCGCTCGGCCAGGTGCTGGCGCAGGCGTGCATCCATCATGGTCTGCAGCCGGTGCGCGTCGACGCCGAGCTCGGCCGCCATCTCGGCCGCGACCCGGGCGGGCCAGGCGAGGATGGCGTCGCGCTCCTCCTTGGCGAGGCGGTGCACCAGCAGGAGCGCGCGGGCCTTGTCGACCAGCTTGCCCTTGCGCTCGTCGAGCCGCAGCCGGCGCTCCTGCGCCTTCAGCACCTCGTTCGCCGTGCGGGCGTCGTGGAAGGTGCTGCCGGCCGCGCGGGGCAGCGGATCGGGCGCGGCGGGCGGCGGCGCAGGAGCGGGAGGCGCAACGGGCCGGGCCGGCGGGAGCAGCGGCGGCGCCGCGGGCGCGGCCATGGCCCCCGTCCTGCGGGCCGGGTCGCTGCTCTCGGCCAGCCGCGCGCGGACCTTCTCGACGTCCCAGGCGCCGTCCGGCTCGGGCGCGATGCGGCCGGCGCGCTGCGCCTTCTGCAGCGCCGTGTGGGAGACGCCGAGGCGGCGCGCCACCTCGCGCTGCGAGGCCACGCGGCCCGGCGGCGCGGCGGCGATCATGATCTGATCGGAACCCCTCGGAGAAAGCAATCAACGGAGCGCCGATGGCGCTTGGCTCAGCCCCCGCCGCAGCGCGAATGGTCCGTCACGCGCGGAGCACCGCGCCGCAGACGGAGACCACGATGACCGACCGCGCAGCCCGCGCCGCCCGCAACCAGGAACGCAGCCTGGCGGCCTTCCTGGCGAAGAAGGCGGAGTTCGACGCCCTGCTCGCCGAGCTGCGACAGGCCAGCGACGACCACTTCGGGGCGGATCCCGAGGCGGTGCTCTGGGGCGAAACCGCCTGGCTCGCCGACGCCACCGCGAAGCTGAAGGACATCGCCGACCAGCACTTCAGGCGGGGCGAATACGCCGGCTGACGCGGCGCCCCTGCCGCACCGCCCCGACCGGGTCCGCCCGGCGGGGCTCGGGGCGGTAGCACCCGGCTGGTCGGGTGCGTGACCGAGGACCCCGACGATGAAGCTCACCGACACCCAGCGCGCGATCCTGACGGCCGCCGCGCAGCACCCGCAGCACCTGGCGGTGCCGCCCGAGCGACTGCCCGCCGCCGCGCGGCAGACGGTCGGCAAGGCGCTGCTCAAGGCCGACCTGGTCGTCGCGGTGCACCGCCCCGACTACGACGCCCGGGCGCTCTGGACGATCGACGGCGAGAGCCTGCTGCTGCGCATCACCGACGCGGGGCTCCGCGCGATCGGCGTCGAGCCGGTCGCCGCCGCGCCGGAGGCGCCCACGCAGGACAACTCCGCCGGCGCAGTCGAGCCCGCCCAGGGCGCGCCCGGGGCGCCGGACGACGCCACCCGCGCGGAGGACCTCGCCCTGCTCGACGCCGCCCTCGCGGCGCCCCGCCCGGCGGCCCCGCGCGCCGGCCTGCGCGACGCCGCGCGGCGGGTGCTGGACGCCTGGGACGACGAGGCGAACGGGCGCTACGACCTGGCCGACGCGATGGACGCGCTCCGCCGGGTGCTGGCGAAGCCCGCTCCCAGGACGCGCGAGCTTGGCGCGCCGCGCAAGCCGCGCGAGGGCACGAAGCAGGAGGCGGTGCTGGCCATGCTCCGCCGCCCGGAGGGCGCGACGGTGGCGCAGATCGCCGAGGCCACCGGCTGGGCGCCGCACACCGTGCGGGGGTTCTTCGCCGGCCTGAAGAAGCGCCAGGGCATCGCGGTCGAGGCCGCGGAGCGGGTGCGCCAGGTCGGGCCGGGCAAGGAGGGCGCGAAGGGGTCCTTCACCATTTACCGCATCGCCGGCTGACGCCAAGGCGAGCCGGCACCCTGGCGCCGCCGCCCGCCGATCGCGGGCGGCGGCGTCGGCCTGTCAGCCCTTCGCCAGCAGTTCGGTCGTCAGCGGATCCGGCTCGCCCCCGAAGTACCGCCGCAGCACCTCGGCGAACACCGCCGCCTCGGGGCGGGCCGCCGCGAACAGGGTCATGGACGATCGGAGCTTCAGGTCGTCCGGGTTGCCGAAGATCTCGTGCGCGGACCGGCCCTGGACCGCGCGGACCAGCTCGGCGCACTCGATCAGCCGCGGCCCGAGCACCGGGTGCGCCATGTAGGCCTGCGCCTCGGCCAGCGAGGCGATGCCGTAGCGCTGGGCGGTCGGGCTCCGCCCGAGGGCGCGGAGCTGCGGGAACACGAACCACATCCAGTGCGTGCGCTTCCGCCCCGCCCGGAGCTCGCGGCGCACGTCGGCGATCACGGGCTCCTGCGCCCGCACGAAGCGCTCGAGGTCGAAGGGATCTGCCATGGCGGCAGGCTACACCCGCACCGTCCGCATTCCGAAGGCCTCCCGCGGCCGCGCCGGACTCAGGTCGGCACCGGAACGCCGCGCGCGGCGGCGACGTCCCCGAAGACCCGATCCTCCCCGGCCAGCACCGCAGGCCGGCCGGTGAAGGCCTGCCAGCGCCGCACCGCGACGTCCACGTAGCGGGGGTCGAGCTCCATCGCGAGGCAGACCCGGCCGGTGGTCTCCGCCGCGACGATGGCGCTGCCGCTGCCGCAGAACGGCTCGTAGACCGCGTCGCCCGGCGCGCTGTTGTTCAGCATCGGCCGGCGCATGCACTCGACCGGCTTCTGGGTGCCGTGCACCGTCGCCGCGTCCTCGTCGCCGCCGGCCGCGATGGCCCAGAGCGTCGCCTGGTCCCGCGCCCCCTGCCAGTGCCCGGTCGCGCCCCTGCGCACCGCGTAGAGGCAGGGCTCGTGCTGCCAGTGGTAGTCGCCGCGGCCCAGCACGAAGCGCGGCTTGGCCCAGACGATCTGGCTGCGCACCGCGAAGCCCGCCGCCTCCAGGCTCTCGATCACCGTGCGCGCGTGCACGCCGGCGTGCCAGACGTAGGCGACATCACCCGGGAACAGCGCCCAGGCCGCGCGCCAGTCGGCGCGGTCGTCGTTCGCCACCCTGCCGGTGCGCATCGTGGCCGAGACGCCGGCCTCGTTGCGCCATTCCGGGTCGTAGTTCACGCCGTACGGTGGATCCGTGATCATGAGGTGCGGTCGCGCGCCGCCGAGCAGCCGCGCGACATCGCCGGCGCTGGTGCTGTCGCCGCAGAGCAGCCGGTGCGGGCCGAGGGCCCAGAGGTCGCCGGGCCGGGTGACCGGCGCGGCCGGCGGCTCCGGCGCCGGCGCGTCGGGATCCCCGGCGGGCGCGGCCGGCACGCCCGGCGCCACGTCGGCCAGCAGCCGGTCGAGCGTCGCGCCGTCGAAGCCGATCAGCCCGAGGTCGAACTCGTCGGTGCGCAGCGCGCGGAGCTCGGCCGCGAGCAGGCTCTCGTCCCAGGCCGAGTTCAGCGCCAGTTGGTTGTCGGCGAGCCGGAAGGCGCGCGCCTGCGCCTCCGTCAGGTGTCCGAGCCGGATCGCCGGCACCTCCTCGAGGCCGAGCGCCTTCGCGGCGAGGACGCGGCCGTGCCCGGCGATCAGCACACCGGCGTCGTCCACCAGCACCGGGACGTTGAAGCCGAACTCGGCGATCGAGGCGGCGAGCTGCGCCACCTGCTCGGCCGGGTGCAGCCGGGCGTTCGCCGCGTAGGGCGCGAGCGAGGCGACCGGCATCGTCTCGAGCTGGAGGTCAGGCCGCATCGGACAGCGCCTCCGCCCGCGCGGCCGCCACCGCGTCGAAGTCCCGCCCGTCGTCGGCGAGCGTGACCGCCAGATCGGGATGCAGCCGTCGCCAGCGCGCGATGGCGAGGTCCACGTAGGAGGGCGCTAGCTCGATCGCGCGCACCCGCCGCCCGGTCCGCTGGCCGGCGAGGAGCGTGGTGCCGGAGCCGGCGAAGGGCTCGAAGACGACGTCGCCCTCGTCGGCATAGGCGCGCATCAGGAACTCCGGCAGCGCGACCGGAAAGACGGCCGGGTGCTCGGTCTCGATGCCGCGTGCCTTGTGGCGGGTGATGCGGAGCACGTTGTCGGGGATCCGGGTCTCCTGCACGCCCTGGCCGGCGTGCTGCCATTCGCCGACCGTGCCGTCCTTCGCGCGCATGCCGCCGTGGCTGCTATTGACGTGCCCCGCCCAGCGGCAGGGGATGATCTTGTTCGGCCGGCGGGCCTGGCGGTTGAAGTGGAAGATCAGCTCGAAGGCGGGCGCGAGACGGCCGTTCCAGTCGCCCGGCAGGCCGGGCCCCTGGTCCCAGGCGTAGAGCCCGAAGCGCCGCCAGCCCTGGGCGCGCATCCAGTCGAGCCAGCCGGACCAGTAGGGCAGCCACTCGTTCTCGCGGTGGATCAGGCCGAGGTTCACCAGCACCTGGCCGTCGTCGCGCAGCGCGAGCGGCAGGTGGCGGAACACGCCCTGCATCAGCGCGTCCCAATCGGAGACCCCGCCGGTGGTGTAGTCGCGCTGGTTGCCGTAGGGCGGGCTGGTGAAGAGCAGCGCCGCGCGGTCCGCGCCCACGACACGGGCCACCGCCGCGGCGTCGGTACTGTCGCCGCAGAGCAGGCGGTGCTCGCCGAGGAGCCACAGGTCGCCGGGGCGGGTGACGGCCTGGCGCGGCGCGTCCGGCTCGGCGTCGGCGGGGTCCTCGTCCGCGTTGCCAGCCGCCGCGCCACCAGGGGAGGCCGTTGCCGGCACGCCGGGACTGGCAACGGGGGCGTTGCCGGGCTCGGTTGCCGCCGCGTCCAGGCCGGCAAGGAGGCGATCGATCTCGCCCGGGTCGAAGCCGGTCAGCGCGAGGTCGATGCCGCCGGTCTCCTGCAGCTTGGCGACCTCGGCCGCGAGCAGCGCCTCGTCCCAGCCGGCGTTGAGCGCGATGCGGTTGTCGGCGAGCCGGTAGGCCGCCTTCTGCGCCTCGCTCAGGCCGGCGCGGACGATGGTCGGCACCGCGTCGAGGCCGAGGGACTTCGCGGCCAGCAGCCGGCCGTGGCCGGCGATGAGCTCGCCGCGTTCGTCCACCAGGACGGGCGCCACGAAGCCGAACTCGAGGATGCTGGCCGCGATCTGCGCCACCTGCTCGGCGGAGTGCGTGCGCGCGTTGCCGGCGTAGGGCAGCAGGGAGGCGACGGCGCGCGCCTCGACGGCGCTCGCCTGCCAGGGCGGCTGGGGCATGCGGGACCTGCTGGTGAGGAGCGGCTACGCCCTGCGCCGGGCGGCAACCGGGGGCGCTGGCAACCTGGAAAACGGGGCAGACGCTAGGGGCCTCGCGCGCGCTTGCCCCCCGCATACGGCGGGCGAAGGAAGGACCCTGCGGCTCACGAGCCACGCTGCCGATGATCATGCCGGGTGGCTGGCGAGCCACCCGGCGGCGAGACCCACGCCTCGCCAGTGATCGCAAGGAAGCACGCCGAATTCACGTGCGTCCATGCACTCGTTCATGCCCGCGCAGATTTTTCTTCGAAGGCGGGCAGCATCAGGAACGGCGTTGCGGACGCCGCAGCACGCGAGCGTCGGACGAGGCCGAAGTGCACGCTCAGCACGCCCAGCGCGCCCACCAGCGCGCCCTGCGCATGGGCCGGGTTCATCGGCCTGGCGTTCCAGCCCTGCCGCAGCGACCAATCGCGGATCGAATGCTCGAGGCCGACGACGTACCACGCCACGCTGCCGGACGGGCTGCCGAAGCCGCCGAGCGCGTCGATCGCCTGCACGACCCGCTCCCGCGCCACCGACTGGCTCTCGGTGAGCAGGTCGGGCGACCCGCCCGGGATGCGGATCAGCGGCATGGTCCGCACGCGGTCGAGCGCCGCACGCTGGAACAGCGTCCGGAACACCACGCCGGCCTCGTGCATCTGCGGCGTGATGCTGCCGTTGGCGAGCAGCACGCCGAGACTGTCCACGGCGCGGCGGTGCTGCACCGGGCAACCGGTGTCGGGGTCCGTGCCGCGGACGCCCTCCTCGAAGCCGCCGTGCTGCAGCCGCCACTTCGACGGCTTGGAGAGGTCTTCGTGCCGCATCGTGGCGCGCTTCGCCTTGCGCTTACCGGCCATGCTGGTCCCCTCCGTGCCGGCGCCCCCAGCGCCGGTTCGCTTCGTTGATGACGGCCTGGCGGAGCCAGGGGTCGGTGATGTCCTCCACGGCCAGGGCGGCGACGCCGTGCCGGTGCCAGGCGGCGGCGCGCATCGCGTCGAGGTCCACCGCGGTAGTCGGGCTGCGTGTCAGGTCCAGACTCGACCGGGGCGGCTGCGGCGCACCGGGCAGCCTCATGCCCGTCAAACGCATGCGTTTGACCCCTGCGGATCGGTCGCCCACAGCAGCAGGGCGATGGCGTCGGCCTCGTTGTCGTCGGCCGGCGCGAAGCCGCGCGCCCGCACCGCCGCGATCATCGCCGCCTTGTCGGCGTTGCCGCGGCCGGTCGCGAAGCGCTTGATGGTGCCGACCGGCACGCCCTCGTAGGCCACGCCGCGTTCCTCGCACCAGGCGGAGAGATGGGCGAGGAAGCCGCCGTAGAGATGCGCGGCGTCGGTGCCGGCGTGGGAGCGCACCTCCTCGAAGGCGATGCGCGCGAGGCCGCCGGTGAACCCGGCCAGCTCGCCGAGCCAGCCGCGGAAGCGCAGATAGCGCATGCCGCCGCCCTCGAAGCGGCTGGGGCGGAAGGTCACCGTGCCGGAGGTGATAGCGCCGTCGCGGCCGCGCAGCGCCCAGCCGGTGGTGGTGCCGAGGTCGAGCGCCAGGACGGCGGGACGGCCGAGGGCCGTCGGCAGCGGGGCCGCGACGGGCGGGCCGCTTGCGCCGGCGGCAGGCATGGGGAGAGTCAGGGGAGCCATGGGGTCTCCGAGAGGGGACGATCGTGGTGAGGGCGGCGACGGCGCGGTTCTTGGCGGAGCTCGCCGTCGCTGCCCGGCTTGGGTGGAAGCGGCCGGATCGGCGGCCCCGTGCTGTGCGGTCGGCGCGTCACGGCACGCCCTCGCGCCAAAGGGGCGATGGGAGGGTTGGGAGGGTTGCTTCTGAACCCTCCCCTGCGGAAAGCCCGGTGGCACAAGGGCCTTGTGAGGGTTGATAGGGTTGGGAGGGTTCTCCCGGCCCCTGCCGCATCATGCGCGCGTGCGCGTGCGCGCGTGTGTGGGGGGTGGAAAAACCCTCCCAACCCTCACAACCCTCACCGAGCCCAGGAAAATCCTGGCTTGTTTCGGTGTTAGGGTTGGGCGCCAACCCTCCCCGGAGAGGCCCAACCCTCACCGCCGGAGCCTCCGCCGGTGAGGGTTGATAGGGTCCTCCGGGGGCTTCCGCTGCGGCTGGGACGAGACGCCAGCGCTGCGCGTTGTGCAGCGACGCGCCCGGCCGGACGTGAACAAGCCGATCGCTGACTCGGAAGGCGCGGTCGCGGATCTTCCGGAGGGCGAGTCCGAGGCGCACGCGCTGTCCGTTCTCGTCCTTGGCGCTGATCGGCAGCGGCGGATCGGCGAGCTTCGCGTGGCCGAAGAGGTCGCTGACGCTCACCTCGGCCGTGCCGAAGCGGTCCCACCAAGTCTGCACGAAGCCGCGCCAAGCACCGCCCTCGGCGTCCGACGCCTCCATCAGCTCCTCGAGGTTGCCGAGGAAGCCGGGCACGCCGGCGACGGCGAGGATGCCGCCCATGGCCTGCGACCAGGCCTCGTAGCTGCCGATGCTCCGCTCGCCGCGCGGACGGCCCGCCGCGACCCAGGCGCGGCAGAGCGTGAGGCAGGCCGCGACCAGCCTCGCGCGGTTGGCCCGCACCCACGCCATCAGGTCGGGGTGGCGGAACCCGCCGCGGCGCCACGGCTGGTCGGTGCGCGCGTCGAGGCGGATGCGCACGAGCCGCCGGGCGATCTCATGCGAGGAGCTCGGGTTGTTGCCGGTGGCGACCCAGGTGCAGCGGATGGGCAGCCGCGCCATCTCCGAGGCGCCGAGGATGCGGTCCTCCCAGAACGGCGCGGTGAGCGCGGCGGCGAGAGCTGCGCTGTCGAGTTCTCCTCGCAGGTTGTCGATGAGCACGAGCGAGGGGATCTGCCGCAGCTTCGCGGTGATGCGCTTCCGCCACTCCTCGTCGTCGCGCCCCTCCGTCATTACCGACGCGCCGCAGCCCGTATGGATGGTGGCGATCGCGTCGACCATCAGCGTGGCGCCGGTGCCGGGCGTGGGCTTCTCGATGAGGTGCAGCGGCGTCGGCCCGTCGATCATCGCCCGCACGAAGCCGAGCAGCAGCAGGCAGAGCGCATGGGCCCGCTCCGCCTCCGAGGTGAAGGGGAAGTCGCCCAGCAGATCGTCGAGCAGCAGCGACCTGGCGGCGGCGATGTCCGCCGCGGAGGGGCGCTCGGGCACTGGCGGCAGCGCGAAGCCCGGCGGTGGCCGGTACAGCAGCCGCGCGTCGGGATGGTAGCCGGGGTCGGTGAGGAGGACGCCCCCGCGTCCGAGCACCGGCGCGGTGACGATGCCAGCGAGGACAGGCAGCGCCGGATCGGGCGTTGCCACCATCGACTTCACCACGCCGGTCGGCGGCGGTGCGGGCACCAGGTCGCCCTTGGCGTTGAGCTTCCGCCAGTCGGCGAGCTTCGCCAGCATGTGCCGCAGGCGCTCCTCACGGACCGTCACCGGCACCGGTCGGCCCTCGTCGTCGGGCACGACCCAGGATGGCTCTCCACCAAGCCGGAACAGCCAGGGCGAGCGGTTCGCGCCGAGGACGAGGCCCCAGGCGCGGGCGGTGGCGCGGTCCAGGTTGCCCTCGTCGGCCCGGGCGGTGGGGAGCGGGTGTGCCGGCTCCACGAAGCCGATGGGCAGGTGCCGACCCGTCTCGGGCTCCTGGGGCGGAGGCCTGGAGGCGGAGCCGCGCATCGCCCCGTTCACCAGGGCGGCGATCGCCTCCGGGCCCTCACGCAGCAGCATGTCGTTGAAGTCGTCGCCCTCGCGTGGCGGTAGCGCGATGCTGACCTGGCGCCCCTCGAGGCGGAGCTTCGCGGCGGCTGCCTCGGCGGCGCGGAGACCGGCGCCGGATGCGTCGTGGTCGGCGAGGATGACGACCCGCCGCGCCTCGGCCGGCACCAGGACCTGCTCCAGACCGGCGGTGGATAGCGCGGCCCAGACCGGCAGCCCGGGACAGGCCAGCATGGCGGCCAAGCCCGTCTCGATGCCCTCGCACAGCCCGAGCACGCCGTGCTGGCCGAATGGCGCGAGGCGGACCGTGCCACCGCCGCTCCGGCCGAGCACCATGCGCGGCTTCGGGATGTCGGCCTTGCGGACCGCCTCGCCGTCCTCCCGGAGGTAGGTCCGGTGCACCGCCACCACCTCGCCGGCGAGGTTGCGCACGAGGCCGATCAGCGCGGGGTAGCCGGTGCGGGTCTCGAAGTTCGCGAGGTCCGGGTGGAAGCGCAGGTCGGCGCCCTCCGGCACGGCGAGGCCGCGCCCGCGGAGGTAGCGCTCCGCCGCCGAGTCCCGGATCGGCAGGGCGTACTCGCGGATGAAGGCGATCTCGTGCGTCGCGTCGCGCTCCGGCTTCGGCGCCGGCGGCGGCTCCTGGCGGACGGGACCTTCGCCGGTCCAGCCGGTCATCCCCGCCGCGTGCGCGAACAGCGCCCGGTCGGCCAAGCCGGTGCCGTGCGCCAGCGTTGAGAGCGGCCCGCCGCCCTCGCCACCATCGAAGTCGTGCCAGTTCCCTGCATGTTCGCCACGCAGCATGATGACGCAGGAGCCGGAGCGGCGCGGCGGGGCGCCACCGATGTTGGCCAGCCGCCACTCGTCACCCTGCCGCCGCCCGTTCGGGAACAGGCCCGGCACCCAGGCGTGAGCGGTGTCCCGAAGCCGGCGGACGATCTCCTCAAGGTTGTAGCGTGTGGGCGCGGCGCCGGCGTCGTTCAGGTCAATCAAGGATCACCAGCCCGCGCTCCGCGCGCGTGATCGCGGTGTAGAGCCAGCGCGCGCGCTCCTCGGCTGTCCGTGAGAGGCGGTCGTCGTAGACGATCACGTTCTCCCACTGGCTGCCCTGCGCCTTGTGGCAGGTGATAGCGTAGCCCCAGGAGGTCTCGATCAGGCCGCGCAGCTCACGCCAGTCGCGCCGCTCGCGATCGGGGTCGCGCTGGACGTGATCGTCGTAGTGGCCCTTGTAGAAGCGGTGCCGACCGCTGATCGCGGTGCCATCCTCCGTGGTCACCGTCGCGCTGAAGGCGAGCCCGCCCTCGTCGCGGATGTCGGCCAGCGACACGAACATGCCGTTGACCAGGCCGAGGTCGTGGCGGTTCTTCAGGCAGATGATCTTCTCGCTCTGCCCAGCAGGATAGGGCGCGGGGAAGCCGGCCGCGGCCTTCATGGCGCTGTTCAACCAGAGCCGTGTGTTGTTGCGGCCGCAGATGACCTGGCCACCGCGGAGCATCTGTGCGGCGCTGACGGCGTCGCGCGGCAGCTTCCAGACGTGCTCGTCGTGCGGTCCCGGCGGGATCGCGATCCCCTGCCGCGCCAGGGTGGCGAGGCGGATGATGGCGCTCTCGCCGGCCTGCCGATGGATCTCGGTCAGCATCACGTCGGGCTTCGCCTCGGTGAAGGCGCCGGTTGCCTTGATCGGGGGAAGCTGGCCCGGGTCGCCGAGCACCAGGACCGGCTTGCCGAAGGCCAGCAGGTCGGCCGCCATCTCGGGCCCGACCATCGAAACCTCGTCGAGCACGATGAGGTCTGCGTCGCGAACGCGCGACTGGTCGTTCAGTAGGAACGTCGGGCGGTGGATGTCAGCGAGCCTGAGCTCGAGCCGGCGGATCTGCGTCTCGGCGAAGGTCCGCTCCGCTGGCCCCATCCTGCCGAGGTCGCGCTGCAGATCGAACAGCTCCTTCTCGACCCGCGCGATCTCCTCCGGCGTCGCCTCGGAGACGCGGTAGATCAGCGAGTGGATGGTGGACGCCGGCGTGCCCTTGCGCGTCATCACCAGCGCGGCCTTGCCGGTGAACGCCGCGAAGAGCGCGCCGCCGGTGATCGCACCGATGCGCGGCATGGGATCGAGCCCCAGCGCCTGGATCGCCAGCGCCGTGATGGTGCTCTTTCCCGTACCGGCATAGCCGAACAACCGGAACACCTGCTGCTGGCTGCGGCATTGGCGGTACCAATGCACGATTGCCGCGATTGCGTCCGCCTGCTGGGGCGAGGGCGTGATGCTCATGAGTTCGGCTCCCAGCACCGAGTGGCATACTGACAGAAGCGGCAGAGGTAGAAGTCAGGCGCCTGTGCGATGCGCGGCGGCAGCTCGCCAGCTTCGACGGCACGCAGAATGTCGACGGCGTGGTCAGACAGACGCTGCGCCTCGGCGGCGTCGAACGGGACGGCCTCGTGCCGGAGCGCCAGCGTGTCGCGGTTCAGCGCGGTGAGCAGCGCGACGTCCAGGCCGAGATAGGCCATGTAGAGCTGCACCTGGGCGAAGTAGATCGGCTTCGACAGCCGCAGCCCGCGATTGGCCAGGTCGGTCCACGACTTCTGGCCGAGCGCCTTGTGCTCCCAGAGGGCGGGCCAGCGGAGGCCGATGTCCGGCCCCGCGACGATCACGCCGTCCGCGTGCCCCCGCAGCCGGCCACCGGCCGCCGCGAAGCCGAACTGCTCGCCGTCGGCGCCGCGGTCGCGCAGGTCGAAGCCGGCCTGGCGGAGCCATCGGATGGACAGCGCCTCGAACTGGTGACCGGCGTCGAACACGCGGAGGATGCCGGCGTCGAAGTCGCGATCCTTCGGGGCGTGCGTGATCTCATAGACCAGCTTCCGCGCGCAGGACTCGCCGATGCGGCTGCCGCCGAGATAGTCGCGCGGCAACTGGCGGCGCTGCCGCGCGAGCAGCGCCGCATCGATCGCGGCGTTGACGCGGGCGGTGACCGCCTCCGTGTCGCCGGCCGGCGCGTCGCCGCGCCCGTAGACCGCGCCGGAGCCGTGGTTCAGGTCGAGCACGCTCCGCTCCTAGAATGGAATCGGGTCGTCGAGCGGGTCGCGCTCGACGGCCTGGCGCCGCATCGACGCCTGGAAGCCGTCCACGCAGGCCTCGATCAGACGGTCGATCTCGGCCGCGCTGCGGTCGGCGAAAGGGGCCAGCAGGCCGAGCTCCTGCAGCACCTCGGCGAAGGGGCGGCGCGCCTCCTTCACCGCGCGGCTCTCCATCGGCGTCCTGTCGATCACGCCGTTCGACCTCCGCGCCAGGGCGCCGCCGGCGTCGCAGCAGGCCATGCTGCAGAAGCGGTGGTGCGGGACCTCGTCGAGCCGCATCTCGTGCACGTAGCCGAAGCCCTTCGCCTCGCGGCCGCAGAGGGCGCAGACCAGGCGGCGCACCTGGTCCTCCGGCGTGCAGCCGCGCGGCGGCTGCCGGCCCGGAGGCGGCCGCACCTCCCGCGGCCGGCCGCTCCAGCGTCGTCGCGCCATGCCGCCATCAGCCGTTCAGCCAAGCCGGGCCGCCCGCGAGCGGCGCCTGGGCGGGAGGCGGCAGGGGCTGGGCGGGCGGCGGGGAGGCGGGGGCTGCCCATGCGGGGGCGGTGGCCGCCGGCGCCTGGGTCGCGCCCGTGTTCGCCCAGGCTGGCGTCGTCGGCGTCGGTGCGGGCGCTTGTCGCGGAGCCCGGTGCGTGGAGGGCGACGGCGGCACCGTCTCGCCCGCCATGATGCGCCGGTACTCCGGCTCGCCGGGCAGCACCACACGATCGAGCCGATTGCTGTCGCCATAGCGGGGATCCGAAGGCGGCTCGACCTTGATCTTGGCGGCGAAGGTGATGCCGGAGAGGTCGGCGAGGCCGCGCAGCACCCGCTTGGCCTTGGCGGCTTCGCCCGTGTCCTGCGGATCGAGGCCAAGCGCGCTGTCGATCATCGCGCGGAAGGTTCCCTTCGAGATCTTCCAGCCAATCGAGACGCCCTGCTCGTCGACCTTGCCGCCGGCGACGGTGAAGGTCTGCCAGAACTTCCGCTTGGCATGCGGCCCGACGAGGACGGTGAACTCGGCGTCGATCATCTTGACGTCGCCGCCATTGCGGGCCGCCTTGAGCAGACCGCGATCCACCTCGCCCTGGCCGTCGAGGCCGCCGGGGCGGATCACCATCGTCACCTTGGCGAAGGTGCCGTCCGGGATGAGGTCGGAGCTGCGCGGCAGCTCGGCATCGTTCATGTCGTACATCGAGGGATCTCCTGGTCTCAGGCCTTGGTCGGTCGGGAGTTGATCTTCTGGAGGAGGGCGCGGAGGTCCGGCGGCTCGGTCTCGTCGAGGCGGCCGGAGCGATCCTTGGCCGGCAGCCCAAAGCGGTTCCCGGCGGTGCAGACGAGGCGGCGCTCGGTGCCGCGCTGCGGGTCGAACACCAGCGCGCCGTCGCCATCGCGGGAGAACAACGCGAGGGTGATGACCTGGTCGACGATGCCGGGCAGCTCGCGCCCGGCCTTGCCGCCCTCCATCTGCGGCTGCCAGGCCGTGCGCCCGAACTCATCGGTGTGCTTCTCGAGGATGCCGACCAGGATCACGGTCTTGCCGGGCGCGTGCTGCAGGTGCTTGAGCAGCCCGATCACCTCGCGCCCGAGCAGGCCGTAGGCGCCGCGGGTGTCGGGCTTGCCGGATTTCTCCGAGAAGGCCTCGGGCTGCTTCTTGGCCCAGACCATCGCCTGGCGCGTCAGGTCGGTGATGCTGTCGACGAAGATGATCGACTTCCGCGCCAGCATTGCGACGAGCTCGGGATGCTGCGCGGCGTAGTGCGCGTAGTGCTCGTGCGAGAAGAACGCCGTCGGCGGCATGGCCGGGTTCGGCCCGCCGATCAGCGAGGCGATGACGACCATGTCCTCGAAGCAGCGGATCGGGATGCTGTCGCCGCGCCAGTCCTGGACCGACTTCATGCCGGCCTCGAGGTCGAGAAACAGCGTCTCGGCCTCGGGCAGCGCCTTGACCAGCGTGGTCTTGCCGGCGCCGCTCTCGCCGACGATGACGAGCGTGGTCTTGTTCGCGGCGGCGGAGAGGCGGTCGTCGGCGGTGACGATGCGCAGCGCCATCAGCCGATCCCCCCGAACATGGACTGAGCGCCGGCATGCGGGCTGTCGCGCCGCTCCGCCTCGGACAGGATGGTGAGCCGATAGGCCGGCCGCCCAGTCCGGACCGTGCGCGCCGGCTCGAAGGCCTTGCGGATGCGCTCGGGCCAGGCGGTGTAGGCGCGCTCGGAGACCTTGAAGCTGACCTCCAGGTACTCGCCCGGCTCCTCGCCGCCGGCGCGGATCTGCTCGGCCAGCGCGGCGAGCCGCCGCTGGTCCCACTCCACGCGCTTCGGCAGTTCGGTGGTGACCTCGACACCGCCGTCCTGGAAACGGACCGTGCCGGTGTCCTTGCCGGCCTGGGTGCGGGCGGCGATGGCGCGCTGCTCGTAGCGGAGCGCGATGGCGCCCTCGATCCAGTCCTGCGCGCGCTTCGCGGCGTCGAGGCCGGCGCGCGCCTCCTCCTGCAGCAGCGCCAGGTGCTCGGCCGGCAGCGCGAGGAGCTCGGACACCGGCATGCGGCGCGCGGCGTCGAGCGTCGGGCGGTTGGTCGGCAGCGGGCGCATCAGGCCGCCTCCGCCATCGGGGCCACGGCCTGCACGGGGGCGGGCACGGCGGGGAGGCTCCGGGGTTCCGCCGCGACGGCGGTCGCGAGCACCGGAAGGCGAAGCGCCCGGCGGATGTCGGCCGGGATGGAGCCCGGCGCGATGTGGCGCAGCACGTGCCGGCGGATCGCGTCCGGGTCGACGCCCGCGGCGTCGCACCAGGCCTCCCGCGCGCCCGCCCAGCCCGGCGCCGTGTCCAGCAGGAAGCGCACCGCCTCCTCGCGCTCGCGCGGCTTGAGCCCGACCGTGAAGCCGCGGTGCGGCCCGGTGGGCGTCGCGATGACGCGCGGGCGGGCGAGGCGGTCGTCGGGGGTGAGGGCGTCCTCGATGGCGCGGTGGATGACCGCGGCGGCGAGATCGACTTCGGGAATCGGCGGACGAGCGGACAGCACGGGGCGATGCTCCGGGACGGGCGATGACGGCGGGTTGTCGGGAGAGGAGAGAGGGAAGCGACGGCTATCCGTCGTCGGCCCCGGGCTCGGGCGGTGCGTCGGCCGCGGGCGGCGCGCCGACCAGGTCGGCGGCGGTGAGCGCGATGCCCTCCGCGGCGGCGAGCTCCAGGACGCGGCGGTGGTGGCGGGCGGGGATCAGCCCGTCGCTGCCGCCGCGGGCCTTCGGCAGCGCCCAGCGGTGGACGGCGCTGCGGTCGAGGCCGAGGCGGCGCGCGAGCGGGCCCGAGCCGCCGAAGCGGGCGAGGACGGTGGCGGCGGGGTCGACGAGCGGCATGGCCGGATGGGTAGGCCGCGCCGCATCACCGGCGCAATGCACTATCTTCGGGAGATTGCGAATCAGATCGTCGTGTTGCGGATCACGCAATGCGGACGCTTGGCGCCGGGGGATCCGTCGTCTAGAGAGGCTCGCGACGGTTCCCTCGGAGACACGACCATGACCCAGCCACCGGCGAGCCCCGCCGCGAATCGGCGAACGAATCGGGCGACGGCGCCGTGCTGACGATCGAGGAGATCCGGGAGGGGCTGACGCGGCCGGGCAAGACGCAGAAGGGCCTCGCCGCCGCGCTCGGGGTGGACAACAGCCAGGTCAGCCGGCTGCTGACCGGCAAGCGCGCGCTGCGCGCCCACGAGGTGCCGCTGATCCTCGCCTACCTCGAATCGGACGGCGCGCCTCCCGCCGGCCGTGGCAGGACCGCCGGGCCGGAGCTGGTGCAGATCGGCGGCGACCGCTTCGCCATGCTCCCCGTCTACGACGCGGCCGCCTCGGCCGGGCCGGGGCTGGAGGCGGAGGACGGGGCGCCGATCCACCGGGTCGCCTTCCGGGCAGACTGGCTGCGCCGGGTGACGCGGGCCGACCTGTCGCAGCTCGCGGTGATCGCGGTGGACGGCGACTCGATGGAGCCCACCCTGCGCCAGGGCGACAACGTGCTGGTCGACCTCTCGCAGACCCGCCCCGGCCGCAAGGACGGCATCTACGTGCTGAGGACGGACGGCGGCCTGCAGGTCAAGCGCGTGGTGGTGCACCCCACCACGGGCCGCGTCACCATCATCTCCGACAACAAGGAGCACTACCCGACCTTCGCCGACCTGCCGCCCGAGGGCATCGCCGTGGTCGGCCGGGTCATCTGGCTCGGGCGCCAGATCGGGATGTAGCCGGGCCGCCGCGGGACCACCTCGCGGGCGCAATTCAGTGCATTGCGGATGGTGCGGCGCGTCTGCCATCAGCGGCGCGTGCCGAGACCATCGTCCTCCCCCGCCAACTCCCATCTCCCACCCCACCTCCGCGAGGTCTGCGCCATCCTCGCCGCGGGCCTGCTGCGGCTGCGGAGCCGCGCTGCCGAGGATCTCGCCCGCGACGCGGAGGAGGCCCGGGGGTCGGAAGACGTTCGCCTACACTCCACCGCCCGCCAGCGCCGTCATGCGAACCCCAGGAGAGAGGGAGTCGCATGACCCGACGATCGACCAGGGTGGCCAAGCGGCAGGACGCGCCGCCGCCCGCGCCCACCGTCCCGAAGATCCCGCCCGCCCAGGTCCTGCCGCGCCTCGCAGCGCTGCAGACCGCGACGGCGGCGGAGCTGAAGGAGCAGTGGCGGGTCCTCTTCGGCAAGGAGCCGCCGCCGTTCAATCGGCCCTACTTGGTCAGCCGGCTGGCCTACCGCATGCAGGAACTGGCCTATGGCGGGCTGAAGCCGGGGACGCGGGCCCGGCTCGAGGCACTCGGCGAGCAGCTCGACGGCGGCAACGTGGTGCTGCGCCGGGTCCGCGCCGACAGCAGGCCGCTGCCGGGGACGCGGCTGCTGCGCGAGTATGACGGCGTGCAGCATGTTGTCACCGTGCGCGCGGACGACTTCGAGTACGAGGGCCGACCCTATCAGTCGCTTTCCGCCATCGCTCGGCACATCACCGGCACGCGCTGGAATGGCTGGGTGTTCTTCGGGCTGCGGCAGCCTGGAACCTCGGCATGAGGACGCGCGCCGCCGCCGGCGCGGTGATGCTGGCCACCACGAAGAAGCTCCGCTGCGCGGTCTACACCCGCAAGAGCACGGACGAAGGTTTGGACAAGGAGTTCAACACCCTCGACGCCCAGCGCGAGGCCTGCGAGGCGTACGTCGCCAGCCAGCGCGCCGAGCGCTGGGGGCTGGTGCGCGACCGCTACGACGACGGCGGATTCTCCGGTGGCACGCTGGAGCGGCCCGCACTGAAGCGGCTCCTGGCCGATATCGAGGCGGGCCTGATCGACGTCATCGTGGTCTACAAGATCGACAGGCTCAGCCGGTCGCTGATGGATTTCGCCAAGCTGGTCGAGACGTTCGAGGCGCACCGGGTGACCTTCGTCTCGGTGACGCAGAGCTTCAACACGACGACCAGCATGGGGCGGCTGACGCTGAACATCCTGCTGAGCTTCGCGCAGTTCGAGCGCGAGGTGATCGGCGAGCGGATCCGCGACAAGTTCGCGGCGTCGAAGGCGCGCGGCATGTGGATGGGCGGGAAGGTGCCGCTCGGTTACGACGTCGCCAACCGCAAGCTGGTGGTGAACGAGGCCGAGGCGGCGCGGGTCCGGCGGGTTTTCGAGCTGTTCGTCGAGACCGGTTCGGGTGTCGAGACCGTCCGCCGCCTGCAGGCCGAGGGTGTGACCGCCAAGTCGGGTCGGCCGCTCGACAAGGGGGATGTCTACAAGATCCTGAACCTGCGGACCTACAACGGCGAGGTCACGCACAGGGGGAACATCTACCGCGGCGAGCACCAAGCCGTCGTGCCCCGCGATCTCTGGGACCGTGCGCATGCCATCCTGCAGGTCAGCCCGCGCAAGCGCGCCGCGCAGAACCGGCAGCTCGCGCCCGCGCTGCTGAAGGGGCTGATCTATGGCGTCGATGGCCGCGCGCTGTCGCCGACGCATTGCGTGAAGAAGGGGCGGCACTACCGCTACTACGTCGCGCAGCGCGTGCTGAAGGGCGACGCCAATGGCGACAGCGGCATTGTCCGGCGCGTCCCGGCGGCGGAGATCGAGGGTGCGGTGATCGCCCAGGTCCGTGCGCTGCTGCGGCAGCCCGAGATCGTGGTCGGCACCTGGCTCGCGGCGCGGCGGGAGGCGCCAGACCTCACCGAGCGGGACGTGCGCGACGCGCTGTATCGGCTCGATCCGCTCTGGGACGAGCTGTTCCCCGCCGAGCAGGCGCGGATCGTGCACGCGCTGGTCGAGCGGGTGGTGATAGGGCCGGACGATGCCGACATCCGCCTGCGCGTCGAGGGGCTGGCCGGGCTGGTGCACGACCTCGGTGCCATGGCGCCGGCCACGCGGAGGGCAGCCTAATGCGCCCGTCAAGCGGCTGTTTTGAAGGCGGTCTGGAAGGGTTTCCTCGAGTGGAGGATGGCCCAGAGCACGTCCACGCGGCGTCGGGCGAGGGCGATGACGGCCTGGTGGTGCTGTTTTCCCTCGCGTCGCTTGCGGCTGTAGAAGGCGCGGCTGTCGTCGTGGCCGAGCGAGCAGAAGGCCGACTGGTAGAAGATCCGCTTGAGGCTCTTGTTGCCGCCGGCGGGCCTGCGGAGGAAGCGGGCGCGGCCGGATTGTCGGAGGACGGGCGCCATGCCCGCGGCGGAGGCGAGGGCATCGGCCGAGCGGAAGCGCGACAGGTTGCCCGCCTCGGCGATGAACTCGGTGGTCAGCACGGCCCCCATGTCGGGCAGGCTGCGGATGAGGGCCGCGTCAGGGTGGCGCTGGAGCAGTGCCTCAAGTTCGCGGTCGAGTTCGAGGAGGCGGGTGCGGGTCGCCAGCGCCTCGGAGGCCAGTTCGCGGATGAGGCGGGCGGTCATGCGCTCGGCCGGCACGGCGATGGTCTGCTCGGCCGCGGCGGCAAGGGCCCGGTCGGCGAGGCTCTCGATGTTAGGGAGACTGCCGGCGGCCTGGAGGTGACGGACCAAGCGCTTCCTGCCGGCGGCGCGCAGCTCGCCGGGGGTGACGAACTTCGTCAGCAGGTGCAGTGGCCCCTTGGTGGTGAGATCCAGGCCGCGCTCGAGGCCTGGGAAGATGCCGGCGAGCAGGTCGCGCAGGCGGCTGATGCGCTGGGTTTGCCCGGCGACCAGGTCGCGGCGGCGACCGACCAGCAACCGGATCTCCAGGTCGAGCTCGGTGGCGGGCTCGATCGGCCGCAGGTCGGCGCGGGTGCGGACCTGCTCGGCGATGGCCCGCGCGTCGCGCGGGTCCGACTTGTTCTCGCCTCCCACCATGCCCTGGCGGGCGCGGTTGACGGCGAGGCCGGGAACGTGGACGAGCTGGAAGCCCCGGTCAGCCAACATGGCCTCGAGGAGGCCGGCGATGCCGCCCAGCACGTCGAGGCCGATGCGGATCTCGCCCCCGAGCGCGGCCAGGTCCCCGGCGAGGGCCGCGATGGCCTCCGGCGTGTTGTCGAGCCTGCGGTCGAGCAGCACCGCGCCGTCGGCGTCGGTGGCGCAGGCCCAGTGGATGTCCTTGGCGATGTCGATGCCGACGCTGATCCTCCGCATGACGCCTCCTCGAGTTCGAGGGTAGTCCGGCATCCCGCCCGCGCCGTCGTCGCCCTACACAGCGATGGATCGCAGAGCCCAATCAGCGGTCGAGGCGGTATGGCGGCGCCGGGGGATCTGCCCTCCGAGCCATGCAAGGCAGCCAGCATGACAACCATCCCGGCGCCGCCGCCGCGCCGTGATCCTGGCATGCCAGGATCACGGCGTCAGGCACTGCCGAAGCAGCAGACAAAGGGTAGGGCGGCATGACCGGCGCCACCAGCATCACCGTGCGAGTGCCGCTGAAGATCCGGCGGCGGCCGGGCCGCAAGACCGTGGTCCAGCCTGTCCCCCCGGCCGGCGCCGAGACCGCCATCCCCACCCGCGCCGACCCGGCGCTGGTGAAGGCGCTGGCCAGGGCATTCCGGTACCAGAAGCTGCTCGACCAGGGGCGCTACGCCTCGATCAGCGAGATGGCGGAGGGGGAGCGCATCGAGCGGGGATATCTCGGCTGTCTGCTGCGCCTGACCCTCCTCGCGCCCGATCTGGTCGAAGCGATCCTTGACGGGCGGCAGCCGGAGGGCGCCGCCCTCGCCCCCCTGCTGGCCGGGCTTCCCACCGCGTGGCAGGAGCAGCGCACATCCCTCGGGCAGGGCTGATCTCCCGGTCCCGCTTCGGGGCGTGCACGCCGGCGACAATCGTGGCAGCATTTTCATGTGCCACCCGCCGTCATCGACAACCCGATTCTCAACAGCCCCTTCGCCGAGCCGACCCGCCACTGGGTGCTCGACGAGAACGGCATCCCCACGGGCTTCCCCGCCGAGGGCCGCCGCCGCAGCGAGTTCGTGGTCCCGGTCCCGCCGCCCAAGCACAAGGTGAAGGACCAGGGCAGCCTCGCCCTCGAGGACAATCTCGGCCAGCGCAAGCCCAACGACTACGTTAACGAGATCCGCGCCAAGGTCGGTGCCTGGCGCGCCCTCGGCGATTCTGGGCTGCGCGCCACCGTCACCCCCGTCACCGCCCGCCTGCTGCAGCACTGGCGCGACCCTGCGCGGCAACGCCGCCTGTTTTTCTGCCAGGTCGAGGCGGTCGAGACCGCCATCTGGCTGACGGAGGTCGCCCCGAAGCAGGAGCTCGACCGGCTGCGCGTGCTCAGCGCCGAAGCGAACCCCGACCTGCTGCGCATTGCCTTCAAGCTCGCCACCGGCGCCGGCAAGACGACGGTGATGGCAATGCTGATCGCCTGGCACACGCTGAACGCCGCCCGCGCCCGCAACTCCACCCGCTTCACCGATGCCTTCCTGGTCGTCGCCCCGGGCCTGACCGTCCGCGACCGGCTGCGCGTGCTGCACCCCTCCGATCCGCACAACGTTTATGCGGCGATGGATCTCGTCCCGCGCGAGATGCGGGACGATCTCCAGCGTGCACGCCTCGTCATCACCAACTACCACGCCTTCCAAAGGCGCGAGACGATGGAGGCGCCGAAGCTCGCCAAGGCCATCCTCGGCGGCCGCGACGGCCCTGTGGAGACGCTGGAGACCGAGGGCCAGATGATCCAGCGCGTCTGCGGCCCCTTGCTCGGCCGCAAGCGCATCCTGGTGCTGAACGACGAGGCGCACCACTGCTACCGCGAGAAGCCCGGCGGCGACGACAAGCTGGACGCGGAAGGCAAGGCCGAGGCGAAGAAGAACAACGCCGCCGCGCGTCTCTGGATCAGCGGCATCGAGGCGCTGCAGCGAGCGGTCAAGCACCCGGTCACCGTCTACGACCTCTCGGCCACGCCCTTCTTCTTGCGCGGCTCGGGCTACCCGGAAGGAATGCTCTTCCCCTGGGTGGTCTCCGACTTCTCGCTGATCGACGCCATCGAATGCGGCATCGTGAAGGTGCCGCGCGTGCCGGTGCAGGACGTGCCCGGCGCGGACGAGCCGATCTACCGCCATGTCTACCGCCATATCCGCGACCGGCTGCCCAAGGCAGGCCGCGGCAAGCAGGCCAAGGCGCTCGACCCCGAGGATCTGCCGAGCCAGCTCGTCGGCGCGCTCCAGGCGCTCTACGGCCACTACGCCAAGGTCTTCGCCAACTGGCAGGGCAAGGGCGGTCCGACGCCCCCGGTCTTCATCGTGGTCTGCAACAACACCGCGACCTCCAAGCTCGTCTACGACTGGATCGCCGGCTACGAGCGCACGGAACGCCTGCCCGACGGGACCGAGCGGACGGTGCTGGTACCCGGCAAGCTGCCGCTGCTCTCGAATGTCGAGGATGGGGGGGCCGGCCAGCGTCGCATGGCCGACCGCGCCCGCACCATCCTGATCGACAGCGAGGAGCTGGAGAGCGGCGAGGCGCTTTCCGACGCCTTCCGCAAGCTCGCCGCGCCCGAGATCGAGGCCTTCAAGCGGGAACTGCGCGCCCGCGGCCGCCACGCCGAAGCCGAGTCGCTCTCGGATGCAGACCTGCTGCGCGAGGTGATGAACACCGTCGGCCAGCAGGGCCGGCTCGGCGAGCAGATCCGCTGCGTCGTCTCCGTCTCCATGCTGACCGAAGGCTGGGATGCGCGCACCGTCACCCATGTGCTCGGCGTGCGCGCCTTCGGCACGCAGCTTCTCTGCGAACAGGTGATTGGCCGCGCGCTGCGCCGGGTCTCCTACGACCCGGTGCGCACGGACGAGGCCGGCAACCCGATGTTCGACGCGGAATACGCCGATGTCCTCGGCATTCCCTTCACCTTCGTCCCGGCCAACTCGGCGGCCGACTACCGCCCGCCCAAGCCCACCACCCGCGTGCACGCCGTGCTGCCGGAGCGCGAGGCGCAGGAGATCCGCTTCCCCCGCGTGCTCGGCTACCGCGTCGTGCTGCCGCCGGGGCGCCTGCGCGCCACCTTCACGCCGGAAAGCCGGCTGACGCTGACGCCCGACATGGCGCCGCCGGACGCCATCAACGCCCCCTTCGTCGGCGAGAACATCCGCCTTTCGCTCGAGGAGCTGAAGGCCACGCGCCCGGCCGCCATCGCCTTCCACCTGGCCGGCTACACGCTGGAACGCTGGTTCAAGGACGCGGAGGGCAACCGCAAGCCCTGGCTCTTCCCCTCGCTGCTCGCCATCACCCGGCGCTGGATGGAGGAATGCCTCGCCTGCGCGGGCGGCACCTTCCCCGCCTACCTGCTCTGGCGCGACGTCGGCGACAAGGCGGCGGAGCGCATCTACCGCGCCTGCATCGAGCAGCAGGACGCGACCGCGAGCCTCCGCCCGATCATGGACCCCTACAACGAGACGGGCAGCACGCGCCACCTCGCCTTCACCACCACCAAGACCAGTTTCTGGCAGACCGATCCGGCGAAATGCCAGATCAACCTCGTCGTCTGCGACAGCGACTGGGAGGCGGCGGCCGCCCAGGCGCTGGAAGCCATGCCCGAGGTGCTGCGCTACGCGAAGAACGACCGCCTCGGCTTCGAGATCCCCTACGAGCATGGCGGAGCCGACCACCTCTACCGCCCCGACTTCATCGCCGTGCTGGACGATGGCGCCGGGCCCGAGGATCCGCTGCACCTGGTGCTGGAGGTGAAGGGCGCGCGCGACGCGCAGGACGACGCCAAGCACGACACCATGGCCCGCCTCTGGGTGCCGGCAGTGAACGCCGCCGGCCGCTACGGCCGCTGGGATTTCCTGCGGCTCGATGGCCCGCATGATGTGGCGGAGGCGATCCGCGCCCGTCTCGCCCGCCGCCCGCCCCGCCCCGCGCCCTTCGCGCTGACCGCCTGAGACCGGACCCGCCGATGCCCCCCGCGAAGAAGACCCCGAAGCCCGAGGCCGCGACTGAGGTGGAGACGCTGCGCCACCCCGCCGACGTCACCCGCCGCAACATCCCCACCGCCGAGACCTCGGCGCTGATGGCCGAGGAGGAGGCGCGGGCGAAGCCGATGCTCTACCCGCGCAACCCCGATCTCGACCCGCAGCTCGTCTGGCGCGGCAAGGACGCGCTGGATGCCGAGCCGCTGGCCGTGCCGACGGTGCCGATCTACATCCAGGAGAAGGTGCTGCCCGAGGCGCTGATCCGCGACCTGCTGCGCGTCAGCCGCGAGGGGGCGGAGCCGCAGGCCGACCTGTTCGGCGGCTTCGACCGCATCGCCGACCCCGAGACGCGGCTCGAGTTCTACCGCCATGCGGAGAACTGGTCGAACCGCATGATCCTGGGCGACAGCCTGCTGGTGATGAACAGCCTGGCCGAGAAGGAGGGGCTGCGCGGCCAGGTACAGATGATCTACCTGGACCCGCCCTTCGGCATCAGCTTCGCCAGCAACTGGCAGCCCACCACGCGCAGCCGCACGGTGGGCGAGACGGCGCGCGATCTCAGCCGCGAGCCCGAGCAGATCAAGGCCTTCCGCGACACCTGGAGGGACGGCATCCACAGCTACCTCGCCTTCTGGCGCGACAGGCTCGTCGTCGCCCGGGAACTGCTGGCGGAGTCGGGCAGCATCTTCGTGCAGATCGGCGAGGAGAACGCGCACCGCATGCGCGCGCTGCTGGACGAGGTGTTCGGCCCGGACTGCGCGGTGGTGACGCTGCTGGTCAAGAAGAAGGGCAGCCAGCGCAGCACGCTGATCGATCCGGTCAACGACTACATCCTCTGGTACGGGCGCACGCCGCGCACCGAGGGGCGGCTGAAGTTCCGCCCGCTCTTCGAACCCCGCGAACTGGATGCCGAGACGCTGGACGAGTTCACCCTTGTCGAACTGCCGGACGGGCAGGAGGTGAAGCTCGCCGATCTCGCCGCGCCCGACGGCACGCCGACCGACTACCGCCTGCGCCCGCAGCGGCTCTTCCGCGACTGGCCGGGCGCGCGGCTCTTCCGCTCCTGGCCGATCACCAATGGCGGCGAGCGCCCGAACCAGATGGACCCGGTGCCCTATCGCGGCGTGCTCGTGCCGCCGCCCCGCGGCCAATGCTGGCGGCACCCGAGCCGCGCGGCGGAGGGCGAGGTGGCGCCGATGCAGCGGGTGGTGATGGCCGGCCGACTGACCGGAACCACGTCCGCCCCCGGCTTCAAGCGCTACCTCGACGACTTCGCCTTCAAGACCCTCTCCAACTGGTGGGACGGGCTCGGCGGGGCCAGCCGGCCGATCTACGTGGTGCAGACCAACGAGGAGGTGGTGAAGCGCTGCGTGCTGATGACCACTGACCCCGGCGATCTGGTGCTGGACCCGACCTGCGGCTCCGGCACCACCGCGGCGGTGGCAGAGGCCTGGGGCCGGCGCTGGATCACCATCGACACCTCCCGCGTCGCGCTGGCGCTGGCCCGCACCCGGCTGATGGCGGCGCGCCACGCGGCCTTCCTGCTGCGCGACAGCCGCGAAGGCGCGGCGAAGGAGGCCGATCTTACCGGCCGGCCCCCGGAGCCAGGCCCCTTCGCCGGCGACATCCGCCAGGGCTTTGTGCTGGAGCGCGCGGCGCGCATCACCTCCTCGGTGGTGGCCAACAACGCCGAGATCGACGTCATCCACGCCAGATGGCAGCCCGCGCTCGACGCCGCCCGCGCCGCGCTGAACGCCGCCCTCGGCACGGCCCATGAGGAATGGCAGGTGCCGCGCAGCCTGCCCGAGGGCGCGCCCGAGGCCGCCCGCGCGTCCCACGCCGCCTTCTGGCAGGCGAAGCGCGAGCGCCAGGCGGAGATGGACGCCTCCATCGCCCGCAACGCCGAGGTCGAGCTGCTGCACGACCGCCCCTACACGAAGCGCAATGCGCTGCGCGTCACCGGCCCCTTCACGGTCGAAAGCCTCTCCCCCCACCGCGTCCTGCCCGCCGACGAGGAGGAGGCGGCGGTGGTCGAGGCGCTGGCCGCCGAGGCCGGCGAGGCCCCGCCGCCCCGCCGCCGCCTGCGCGCCGCCCCGGCGGGGGCGGAGGATTTCGTCACCGCCGTGCTCGACAACCTCGCCAAGGCCGGGGTGCAGAACACGAAGAAGAACGAGCGGCTGATGTTCGCCACCATCCGCCCCTGGCCCGGCAAGGGCCATGTGGCGGCCGAGGCGACCTGGATGGAAGGCGACCAGCCGCGCCGCGCGGCCATCGTCATCGGCCCCGAATACGGCACGGTGGGCGCCGATCTGGTGCGCGAGGCCGCGCGCGAATGCCGCGACTGGGCCGATGCCTTGGTGGTCTGCGGCTTCGCCTTCGACCCGCAGGTGGGCGAGACGACGATGAATCTCGGCCGCCTGACCGTGCTCAAGGCGCGCATGAGCCAGGAGCTGCACGCGGCCGAGGCCTACAAGGCCGGCGGCGGCAACCTCTTCGTGGTGTTCGGCGAGCCCGACATCGCGCTGGAGCGGAGGCCGGACGGCGCCTGCGTGGTGCGCCTCAAGGGCGTGGACATCTTCGACCCGACGACGGGCGAGGTGCGCTCCTCCCGGAATCTGGAGGAGGATGTCGCCTGCTGGTTCGTGGACACCGACTATGACGGGGACAGCTTCTTCGTCCGCCAGGCCTATTTCCTCGGCGGCAAGGACCCGTTCGAGAAGCTGAAGGCGGCGCTGAAGGCCGAGGTGGACGAGGCCGCCTGGTCCACCCTCCGCGCCAGCGAAAGCCGCCCCTTCCCGCCGCCGAAGTCCGGCCGCATCGCGGTGAAGGTGATCAACCACTACGGGGATGAGGCGATGCGGGTGTTCGGGGTGGGGTGATCATGGCGGTGCGCCCTGGACAGCCGCGCCGGCGGCGCCAGCCGATGAGGTAGGGGCGATGAGGTGCAGGATCCTCGCGGGCGCCGTCGCAGCAACCCTCATGGCGTGCATCGCGTCCGGCGCGCGGGCGCTCGACATGGCGTTCCTTCCTGAAACGCCGGGCGAGGAGATCTCGATTCTGCTGCTCAGCGGACCGATCCAGCGCCAGGACCCGGAACGCTTCCGCGCCATGGTCCGTTCTCGGCCCGGGCGGGAGGTGGTCGTAATGATCGACAGTCCGGGGGGCAATCTGGTCGGCGCCGCCGAGATCGCCGACATGGTGGCGCGCTGGCGGATGACGGTCGGCGTGCCGCCTCACGGCCTGTGTGCATCGGCCTGCTTCCTGATCCTTGCCGCAGCCACGGAGCGGATCGCGTCCGATACGGCGCGGATCGGCGTGCACAGCGCCCATATCGCCGGGGAGGAGACAAGCGGCACGTTGGCGATGACGACGGCGCTGGCCAGAGAACTGGCGCGGTTCGGCGTACCCGATGCCATTATCGGCCGCACGGTCCGGACGAGACCGGGTGACATGGCTTGGCTGTCCGCAGCCGAACTTCGCAGCATGGGTGTCGTCTCGCTGGAAGCCATGGCATCAGCAGTCTCGCCGCGTCCACGGGCCCCGTCGCCGGCTCCTCCTGCGGCCATGATCCCGCCACCTCCCGCCCGGACGCCTCGGGCAGAGACGCCTGCTCCAAGACAATCGGCGCCAGCCCCGCGCGGTGATGATGCCGAGGGCGAGAACACGCCGGCACGCCTTGTCGCGCATGAACCTCAGGCGTTCCGCGACGGGCTTCGCGATCGCGACGCCTATGAGGCGTGGTTCGTCCGTCTTGAAGGGCTGCGGCGGGACGGCGCGTTGTTCTGGGCCCGCAATCGCAGCCTGCCGAGACCGCCCCCATGCCCGGCGGATGACCCAGCGTTTCTCGAAGCATGCCAGGAGGCGCAGCGTCGTCTGACCCCATCCGATCAGCGGCGTCGGGAAGATCCGGAATATCGACGGGGTTGGAACAGCTTCCTGCAGCCCGCCTACCGGCGCGAAGTTCTGGATGCGATGACAGCCTGCGTGCGCGAAGGCGGACGCCCGGTCCGTCGGCAGGGCTTCGAGACGGCTCTGGATCTGAACGGCGATGGCGAAGCCGACTACATCATCGACTACAGGTCCTTCGCCTGCGAAGCCAGCCGAGGCGCCGGCATGCCGTTCTGTGGCACATCGGGCTGCACCATCGGCGTTTTCCTCTCGACACCCAGCGGCCATCAGCGGGTCTTTTTCGAGAATGCGCGGGAATGGCGGGTGATTGCTGGACCGCGGCCGGCGCTGCGACTTGTGAAGTCCGGCATCGCGTGCGGCCGTTTCGGAAGCGCTGACTGCATCGAACAACTCACCTTCAGCGGCGTCGCCGTGGAGAGAAGGCGCTGGTGAGGATGTGGCGCGGATGACAGATTTCGACCAGGCGATCCCTCCTCCGATCACGCAGCAACGCGTCGTAGCCTTGCTGGCCGACAACCATCCTCGGCGCATCTGCTTCCGTACGACCCATGCGCATGAACCGAAGCGCAGCCAGCCGCCCTACGCAGGCACGCTGAACGTGCCGTTCTGCGAGACCATCGGGCGGATATTCGAGAGTGATCTCGGCCTGCGTCTCTTCCAGAACCCGAATCGGCCGGGCTACTGGCGGTCCATCCAGACCGAGGAGGAATACGCACGGATCGAGACGTGGGTGAAGCAGCAGGGTACCCGCGTCTTCCTCCGGGATTGCCTCGACATGTCCCTCGCCCTCGGCATCAATCTGGAGAAGGGGCCGGACGGACAGCCGGCCGGGCATACCCCGCTCGGCGCGCTGGAAGCACGCGCCAAGGCTGGCCCGGACGAGGAGGCGATCAGCCAGCTTCAGGCGGCGTTCATCGCCACGATCCGCGCGGTGCCCGGCTATCGCGAGGCGAGGCTGATCGCTGCGGTGCCGCCACGCCCGGGCAAGGCGCATGACCTGCCATCCCTGCTCGCCGGGCGTATCGCCGCCGCTCTGGGCATCGAGGATCTCACCCCGCGCTTCCGCTTCGCCGCCCCCAAGGGCACGGTCAAGGCGGCGCGCCTCGAGGAGAAGTGGGCCGCCTGGGAGCAATCCGGCCTCGGCTTCGACCCTCCGCTCTCGGAACGCCTGGCGGTGATCCTGATCGACGACAAATACCAGTCCGGCATCAGCATCCAGTTCGTGGCGTCGGTCCTGCGAGCAGCCGGGGCAGGCGAGATCTACGGCCTCTGCGCCGTGAAGACCTGGCGCGACACCGATAATGCATGACGTCGGGGAGACTGGTAGAAGGCATGCCAGGACAGGGAGAACCGGCGCGATGCCCGATATGCCATCGGCCGCGCGATTGGAGCCAGGTCGGCCGGGCTATCCCCTCGGCATGAGCCGGGGCGGGAAGGCCCCGATCCTCTCCGCGCTCGGCAATCTTGCCCTTCTCGACACGCCGGGGCTCGGCTTCTGCGGGTCCCGGAAGGCGAGCGAGAAGGGGATCGCGGTGACCGTCGACTGTGCGGAACAGGCGGTTCAGGCCGGGTTCACCGTGATCTCTGGCAACGCCGCCGGGGTTGATCTGGCAGCCCATCGGACAGCGCTCGCCCAGGGCGGAGCGACGATCCTGGTGCTGGCGGAGGGGATCGACCGCTTCCGGATCCGGCAGGATCTCCGGCCTGTCTGGGACTGGAGCCGCGTGCTGGTGATCAGCCAGTTCCCGCCAGCGGCCACTTGGCAAGCCTATCGGGCGATGGAGCGCAACGCTGTGATCATCGCGCTGAGCCGGGCGATGATCGTCGTCGAGGCAGGCGAGACGGGGGGCACCCTGGCCGCCGGGCTGCGGACGCTCCAGGTCGGCAAGCCGCTTTTCGTCGCCGACTATGAGAACATCGAAGAGGTCGCGCCCGGTAATGCACAGCTGCTGGCCCGAGGCGCCATGCGGCTGCGACGAAGCCGGGAGACCGGACGCGCGAATGTCGCCTCTCTCCGGGAGATCGCGGCCCGGCAGACGCCTGTGCAATCGGTCCTGTTCTGAACGCCTGGCGGCCTGGGGGTGATGAGCGGTCCATTCGCTGTTGGTTGCGTCCGGACGGGCGAAGGCTTGGCGAACCGTTGCAGGATCAGGGCGCCAAAAATTCCACCTATATCAATCACCTGATGGTTGTTGGAAAAAATCGGCCTACCCTCAAGGTTCGGAGAGTTTTGGCTCTCTCCGGCGCTAAAACGCCGGTCGGTTCGGCTTCGAACCATCAACCCCGCCGCGCCAACCTCGGCCAAACCTGCGCCTCAGCGCGGCGGCAACCCTGGCGGAGAGAGTTGAGGGAAGCGGCGACTGGAGCGGGCGAAGGGAATCGAACCCTCGACCCCAACCTTGGCAAGGTTGTGCTCTACCCCTGAGCTACGCCCGCGCTCCACGGCACGGCAGGTTTTGGCATGTGTTGCCCTCGAACGCAAGCCATGTGCCCCGGTGACCATGAGCCGCGCCGGGTTTGAACCGCGGCGGGCTTGCCGGAGGCTTCAAACCTTAAGAGCCGGCTTCATAACGGCTTTGCCAATTGCCTGAGGAGGACGGTGGCGGCGGCGAGGACGAAGAAGGCGAGA
>NZ_BMKS01000023.1 GCF_014644455.1 Caldovatus sediminis
CTGGCGCCGTCTCGTCCGCGACTACGAGAAGCGCCTCGACGTGTCCGAGGCCATGATCCATGTCGCCATGCGAGCACTTCTGCTCCGCCGCGTCGCCCATCGGTGATTGTCAAACGGACTCTCAGCAACCCCGCCGCCACATAGCAAACCGCGAATGCCTTGAAAGCGCTGTGGACGGACAGCATGGGAAAAGGGACGCCAGACATGGCATCCGACCCCGAACCCACTATCCACCTCGAAGACACGGAAGCACTGCTCGCAGGGCCGCTGCCTCCGAGGCTTCCTCCAGACCCGCGGCCGGCCGGGAGTCTGCTGCCACAGTTCTCTCCCGACGTGATCGAGCAGGGAGAGCGCTGGCCGGACCAAGACGACGTCCCGATCATCGTCTGCACGGACGGGCTGCGCTTCGACTTCAACGCGCACATCGTGGACACCTCGACGCCGTGTGCGAAGCATCCCGGGCGCAAGCTGGGGCGTCCCGCCGAACTTGGCGAGGATCCTTCCGGCCAACCTACGCCAGACCGTCATTTAGGTAACCGTGGACGACACCGAGGCGCGGCGCGCGCTCGTGACCGCCGTTTCGACCGCCGTGGCGTGGGCCTTCGACGTCGGCAGGATGAGGATGGGCATTATCGAGGTCGGCAATTTCGCGACACCGTTCCTCGATTCTCGCTCCGGCCGCCGGCCCGAGTTGGCGCTGATCTCGTCGCGCCCCGCCCACGTAGCCGACCGCGCCATGCTCCCGCGGGCGGAGGAGGCCGCATGAGGGGCGGCTTCGACTTCGCCGACATCCTCCGCGACAACGAGCACGCACCCCAGGTCGGCGTCGCGCAGGAACCGTGGCGGGATCTCGCCGGTGCACTCGCTGCGGACCTCGCTGCCAAAAAGCAGGAACGGCAGAACCGCACCGAAGTGCTCGATGCGGCCATTGAGGGCAAGGACACGGGCCCGGACAGTCCGCCCGGCCAGAACGCGCAGCCTGTCCTGGCCGTGTCCCCGGACAGCGTGTCCGCCGGCCTCGCTGTCGCGGTCCTGCGCTCACGCACGTCGATAACCAAGATCTACCAGGCGACCGGTGACGGGGACATCGTGTAGGCGGGCGAGGCCGTGCGCTGCGGTCTCGACCCGTCCCGCCCGCTCGGCGCGCAGCTCCGCGACCTGCTCGAAGGGCTCGCCTCGACCGAGGCGCTTGTCCTGGGACGGATGCTCGGACGCGCGGTTGGCGCCGACACAGCCGATGTCGTCACGGATGCGCGCTTGAGAGCGATGCCGACGCAGGCGGACGCCTCTGTGTCCCGTGAGGGCCGCCCCGTCATTTCGTGCAGCAAGTGGTTCCTCGGCCACGCCGCCGGCCAGCCCGCGGTCCTCGGGCTCGACCGCGACGCGAGGGGCATGCTCGCGCCGGTGCGCGAGCACCTGGAGCGCGGTGGTGGCCTGCTCGCAGTCCTGGAGCGCGTCCGCCTCGCCCTCGCGCAGGCCGCGGTGGTCATCCGCCCCAGCGTCAGCACCGGGATCCGCAACGCCGCGAGCGAGCGGGCGACGCCGGGCGGCGGCCTGCACGTCTTCGTCCCGATCCAGAACGGCGGCGACGCCGCGGTGTTCGTGGACCGGCTGCACAAGCGGCGCGTGCTGGCGGGCTTCGGCTTTGCCTTCGTCCGCCAAGAGCGGCGCGGTCCAGATTGCTCGGCCGTGGACACCGCCGCCGGCGGCCGGAGCGGGTGGATCTGGTACGAGGCGCCCGCGCCTGCACCGTCCGCGAGGGCGGCGCCCTGGACACGCGCGCGGCGCTGCCGCCGCTGACCGAGGTCGAGGAGCGGCAGCTGGCGCTGGCCGAGGCGACGCTGCGCGGCGATGCGGGGCTCGACGCGAGAATGCAGCGCGACCAGTGGGAGGCGGAGCGCGCCGCGGAGCTGGTCGCGCGCGGCACGGACCCGGCCGAGGCACGGTGCCGCGCCGCCGCCGTCGCGGAAGACGGCGAAGTGCTGGACGGGCCGCACCCGCTGCACCTGGACGACAGCCGCATGGTGGAGGTCGGGGAGGTGCTGCAACGCCCGGCCGATTTCCACGGCAAGACCTGTGCGGACCTGCTTCTCGTCCGCTGGCCTGCACGACAGCCATGGCGGGATCGCGCGGCTGCGAACCTCGCGGCGCCCGTGGCCCTTCTTCGCGTCGTGCTATGCAGATCGCGTCAATGCCGGGCCGCGCGTCGCAGGCGCCACGCAGGTCCGCGTCGAACTCGTCGGGCCGAAGCCTGGCCAGTCCGGGTTCGCCGTGCAGTCCCGCCGCTGGGTCATCGAGCGCGCCTTCCCCTGGACCGGGCGCTGCCGCCGCCTCGCCCGCGACCACGAGGCCACGCCGAGTTCGGCCATCGCCTTCTTCGTCCTCGCCGCTACTGTCCTCCTAAGGCGATTGGCGAAGCCGTTATGAAGCGGGCTCTGAGGCTGTCCAACCCCTTTCTCAGGCTGCCCGACCCCGAGGCGATGAACGCATCGGCCATGCCCACGATCCTGCCGCGGCGAGCGCGGGTGCGCCGCCGCAAGCGGCGGGGGTACGGCCTTGCCGAGGATCTCCGGGCAAGCCGGTCGCGTCAGGGGCCCGCTCTTCCGATGCGTTCAGCCGATCCGCCGGCCGTGCTCGTCCACGACCTTCTCGCCGTCCTCCTTGGCGAAGGCGCCGCGCTGCGGCCCGGGGAGGATGTCGAGCACCGTCTCGGAGGGGCGGCAGAGCCGCACGCCGAGGGGCGTGACGACGATCGGCCGGTTGATGAGGATCGGATGCGCCATCATGGCGTCGAGGAGCTGGTCGTCGGTGAGCGACGGGTCGTCGAGGCCCAGCTCGTCGTAGGGCGTGCCCTTCCGCCGCAGCACCGCCCGCACCGGGACGCCCATGCGGCGGATCAGCTCGGCGAGTTCCTCGCGCGTCGGCGGGGTCTTCAGGTACTCGACGATGCGCGGCTCGACGCCGCTGTTGCGGATCAGCCCGAGGACGTTGCGGGACGTGCCGCAGGCCGGGTTGTGGTAGATCGTCACCTCGGCCAAGGGAGCCTCCTTTCGCCGGTCGCGAGGGCTGTCTAGCACCGCTTCGCCGCCGCTTCGAGGGACCCGATGCCGGCCCTCGCGTCCCCCGCGGCCGGGGCGGCCCCGTCCCCGCGCGCGGCGCACGACCGGAGCAGCGCCTCGGCCCGTTCGAGCTCCTCCGGCGTGTTGGCGTTGAAGAAGGGATCGCAGGGCGCGGCCGGCCACTCCGCCTCGGCGCAGCCGTGCCGCGCCGTCCAGCGGTCGATCTTGCGCTCGCCGGCGAGCAGCGCCGCGCGCAGGTCCCCGCGCAGCGCCACCGGCCACAGCCCGACCGGCGGGTGCGCGAACCCTCCCGAGCGGGCGCAGGCCAGCGGCACGCCGGCCGCCGCGCGCGCGGCGTGCAGGCGCGCGACGAGGTCGCGCGGGATCAGCGGCGAATCGCCCGGCACCGAGACCACCCAGGCGCAGCCGCCCCGCCGCTCCGCCGCCCAGTCGAGCGCCGCCAGCACGCCGGCGAGCGGCCCGGCATGGTCCGGCACCCCGTCCGCCACCACGGGCAGGCCGAAGCCCGCGAACCGCGCCGGGTCGCCGTTCGCGTTGACCACCACCGCGGCCACCTGCGGCGCCAGGCGCTCGATCACATGCGCGAGCATCGGCCGCCCGGCGAGCATCCGCAGCGGCTTGTCGCCGCCGCCCATCCGCCGCGCCAGCCCGCCGGCCAGCACCACGCCGAGCGTGTCAGCCCGCATCGCCCGCCGCCGCTTCCTTGCTGTTCTTGCGCCAGTGCTTCGCGCTCTCCTCCTCGACGTAGCGGAGATCGGCGTCGAACACGATCCGCTCCTCGCCGGCGAGCGCGACGAAGCGCTTCCCCTTGCACCGCCCCACCAGCGTCAGCCCCGCCTGGCGCGCGAGCTCGACCCCCCAGGCGGTGAAGCCGGAGCGCGAGACCAGGATCGGGATGCCCATGCGCACCGTCTTGATCACCATCTCCGAGGTCAGGCGCCCGGTGGTGTAGAAGATCTTGTCCCCGGGCGGCTCGCCGTGGCGGAACATCCAGCCGGCGATCTTGTCCACCGCGTTGTGCCGGCCGACGTCCTCCATGTAGACGAGCGGCCATTCGCGCCAGCACAGCGCGCAGCCGTGGATCGCCCCGGCCTCCAGGTAGAGCGTCGGCAGGGTGTTGATCCGGTGCAGCAGCCGGTAGAGCCAGCTCGTGCGGAGCTCCGCGGGCGGAAGCCGCGCGTTCTCGAAGTCCTCCATCAGGTCGCCGAAGGCGGTGCCCTGGGCGCAGCCGCTGGTGAGCGTCTTCTTGCGCAGCTTCTCCTCGTAGTCCGTGCGCCGCTCGGTCCGCACCACGACCACCTGGAGGTCGTCATCGTACTCGACCGCCGTCACCCGGTCGTCGCGGCGCAGCATGCCCTGGTTCAGCAGGTAGCCGATGGCGAGGTCCTCCGGCCGGTCGAGGATCGTCATCATGGTGACGATCTCCTGGCCGTTGAGGTAGAGCGTGAGCGGCCGTTCCACCGTCACGCTCGTCTCGATGCGCGCCCCGGTGTGGTCCACGCCGGCGACGCGGCGCGTGAGGCGCGGATCGGCGGGGTCCGGCTGCACGCGGAGCGCCGGGGCGGATGCGGCGGTCGTCTCGTCCATGGCGGAGAGGAGGTGGCGCCGCGCCGCCGCCGGCGCAACCCGCCGGCGCATGGCGACGTTCACCCCAGGGTGGAACGGGCGAGGAGGGACGGCCGATGCCGATCTACGTGTTCCGCAGCGGGAGCGACGACCTGCCGCTGCCCGGCGCCGCGCGCATCGCGGCGACCCTGGCACAGCTTGGCCTGTCCCCGGCCGAGGTGCGGGTGGAGCCGGTCGAGACCGGCATGCTGCACCTGAGCGGCGAGGTCCCCGATGCCGAAACGCACGAGAAGCTGCTGGTCGCCCTCGCCAGCCTGCCGGGCGTGGCGCGGCTGGACGACCGGTTGACCGAGCGGCGCGCGGCCTCGCTGCTCGACACGCTCGGCGCCTTCGCGCGGCTCCCGCCCGGCGCGGCGGCGACCGACATGGCGGAGGAGATGCTGCGCGAGGCGGGCCCGGGCCGACGCCACGCCGACGCCATGCTGGGCCCCGCCGGCTCGGCGCTGCACGTCGTCCGGCCCGGCGAGACGCTCGACGACATCGCCCGCGCGCATGACGGCGACGCCACCGGCGCCCTGCGCATCCTGCACGCCAACCAGCCCATGCTGGAGCGCGCGGATGCGCTGCGCCCGGGCATGGTGCTGCGGGTGCCGCCCCTGCCGCGGGGCTGAGCGAGGGATGCCCAGCGACGCGACCTTCGCCCCTTAAGCCTCCCGCAACGCCCATGGTGGCACGGTGGCCACGCCCGAACCGGAGCGAGAGAGCCCCCATGTCCATCGAAGCCCAGATCCGACAAGCCATCGGCGCGCACGGCCTGTGGAAGGCCAGGCTGCGGACGGCGATCGAAACCGGCCGCAGCGATCTCGATCCCGCCGTGGTCGCGCGGGACGACGCCTGCGATTTCGGGCGCTGGCTGTACGGACCGGCTCTGCCCGAGGTGGTCCGCCATTCGCCGCATTACGCCCGGGTGCGCGCGCTGCACGGGCGCTTCCACCTCTGCGCCTGCGCGACGCTGCAGAAGGCGCTGCGCGGCGACCGGGCCGGGGCGGAGGCCGACATGGGCCCGAACGGCCCCTTCAGCGCCGCCTCGGCGGAGCTGACGCAGGCGATGATGGCCTGGCTGGGCGAGGCCGGCGCCGCGCCCCTGGCCCGCTCCGCCTGACGGCGCGCGACGAAGCGGCGGGTGCTACCGCTCCGGCCGCAGCGCGCTCTCGTGCCAGCGGCGCAGCAGCAGGTGCTGCACCAGGCCTAGCAGGGCGAAGATCGCGATGCCGCAGGCCGAGATCAGCGCCAGCGCCGCGAACATCCGCGGGATGCGGAGCTGGAACGAGGCCTCGAGGATGCGGAAGGCGAGGCCCGATCCCGCCCCGCCCGCGCCGGCCACGAACTCCGCCACCACCGCGCCGATCAGGGCGAGCCCGCCGGCCACGCGCAGCCCGGCGAGGAAGAACGGCAGGGCCGAGGGCAGCCGCAGCAGCCACAGCGCCTGCCAGCGCGTCGCCCCGTAGAGCCGGAACAGGTCGGCGAGGTTGCGGTCGGCCGAGTTGAGGCCGAGGACGGTGTTGGAGAGGATCGGGAAGAAGGCGACGATCCAGGCGCAGATCAGCAGCGCGATCGTCACGCTGTCCACCCAGATCAGGATCAGCGGCGCGATGGCGACGATCGGCGTCACCTGCAGCACGACGGCGTAGGGAAAGAGCGCGCGCTCCACCCAGCGCGACTGCGCGAACAGCACGGCGAGCAGCCCGCCGACCGAGACCGCGGCGACCAGCGCCAGCGCCGCCACCTCGAGCGTCACCAGGAGCGAGGCCGAGAGCAGCGGCCAGTCGGCGGCCAGCGCGCGGGCGATGGCGACCGGGCCGGGCAGCACGTAGTCCGGCACGGCGTAGGCCCGCACCAGCCCCTCCCACAGCGCCAGCACGGCCAGGCCGAGCAGCCCCGGCGCCGCCCAGCGCAGCAGGCCCTCGCCCCCGTTCATGGCGCTGCGGCCGTCGCCGCGGCGAGCGCGTGCGAGGCCTCGCGGCACAGCGCCGCGTAGGCGGCGGAGGTGCGGAATTCTGGCTCGCGCGGCGCCGGCGCCCCGTCCTGGCGCAGCTCCGCCGCCACGCGCCCGGGCCGCGCCGCCATCACCGCGATCCGCGTCGAGAGATAGACGCTCTCGAACACCGAATGCGTCACGAACACCACGGTGATCCCGCTCTCCGCCCAGAGCGCCAGAAGGTCGTCGTTCAGGCGGTGGCGCGTCAGCTCGTCGAGCGCGGCGAAGGGCTCGTCCATCAGCAGCAGCGAGGGCCGCGTCACCAGCGCCCGCGCGATGGAGACGCGCATCCGCATGCCCCCCGACAGCTCGCGCGGCCAGGCCCGCTCGAACCCCGCGAGGCCGACCCGCGCCAGCGCCGCCGCGGCGCGCGCCTCGCCCTCGGCGCGCGGCAGCCCGGCGAGGCGCAGCGGCAGGCGCACGTTGTCGAGCGCCGTCGCCCAGGGCATCAGCGTGGGGTCCTGGAAGACGAAGCCGATCTCGCGCCGCCGCTCCTCATGCCCCGGCGCCCAGGCGACGCGGCCCGCGGACGGCTCGGCGAGCCCGGCGATCAGCCGCAGCAGCGTGGACTTGCCGCAGCCGGAGGGGCCGAGGATCGAGAGGAACTCGCCCGGCGCGATGTCGAGGTCCACCCCCTCCAGCGCCAGCGTGCCGTTGGCGAAGCGCTTCCCCACGCCGCGCAGCGAGACCAGCGGGGCGGAGGCCGCGGAGGCGCCCTCGCGCGTCGCGGGCGGGGAGGGCGAGGGCGCCGTCACGCCCTGCCGATCCCCTTGTTCACGAAGTCGAGCGAATAGGCCCGCCGCCAGTCGAGGTCCTGCGGCAGCACGCCCACCGCGGCGACCGCGCGGTAGAAGCGTTCCCAGCGCGCATCCGTCATGGCGCCGATGCCGAGCGTCAGGGCGTCGCCGGAGCGCACGATGCCCGCCTCGTTCATCATCCGCGTGCCGTAGGCGATCAGGTCGTCGGTCATCTCCGGGTTGTCGCGCTTGATCAGCGCGTTCGCCCCGCCCGTGTCGAAGCCGCCGGCGGGGCCCTTGAGGTACTGGTCCCAGCCCTCCAGCGAGGCGTCCACGAAGCGCCGGATCACCTCGCGCCGCTCCTCCATCGTGCGGCGGCCGATGTGGATGGTGGTGCCGTAGTTCTCGAAGCCGGCGTCGTGGATCAGCAGCGTCACGGGATTCACGCCGGCCTTGCGGATGGAATAGGGCTCGCTGCCCAGGTAGCCCTGCTGGACGAGCATCCGGTCGGCGAGGAAGGGCTGCAGGTTGAAGGTGTAGGGCCGCACCTGCTCGTCGCGCAGCCCGTACTTGTCGCGGATGAAGGGCCACCAGGTCGCCCGCGCCTGGGTGCCGATCAGCAGCGTCCGCCCGCGCAGGCTCTCGAACCCGGTGACGCCGGTGTCCGGGTGCGCGATCAGCACCTGCATGTCCTTCTGGAAGATGCCGGCGATGCAGAGGAAGGGCAGGCGCTCGCGCACGAAGTAGAGCGCCTCGATGCCGTTGGACATCGCCATGTCCACCCGGCCGCCGAGCAGGAGCTGCGCCGGGTTGAGCTGCGGCCCGCCCTGGCGGAGCTCCACCTCCAGCCCCCTGGCGCGGTAGAGGCCTGCGGCCTGCGCCTGGTAGAAGCCGCCGTGCTCGGCCTGGGCGCGCCAGTTGGTGATGAAGCTCACCCGGTCGAGCCGCGGCTGCGCCCGCGCCGGCGGCGCCGCCGGCACCAGCAGCGGCGCGCCGGCGCCGAGCAGGCCGAGCGCCGCCCGGCGCGAGACCACGTAACGCATGCGGCGGCCTGTTCCCGTCATCGTCCCTCGTTCCCCCTGGCGCCGGCAGGCGCCGTGTTCGGCATGGCGCGCGCGGCACGGGCTTTCAGCCCGCACTGCGGCGCGGGCGGAAAGGCAGCAGCAGCAAGCCGGTCCCGAGACCCCAGGCGCCGTTGATCACGACGCTGCGCCACCAGCGGTTCGGGTCCCAGCCGCCCATCAGCGGCTGGCCGCGCAGTGCCGCCACCACGGTGAATCCCACCAGCACGCAGCCGATGGTGCCGACCAGCAGCCCGACAAGCACCGGATGCCAGCCCGGACGCGCCCACAGGATGGCGGCGACCGCCACGCCCCACGCCCCGCCCCAGAAGGCGAGGCTGTACACCTGCGGCACGCCGAAGGGCGGCACCGCGCGCAGCGGGAAGGGCGGGTTCGTGAGCAGGCCGGCCGCGTGCAGCAGCCAGACCGCGCCCTGGTGGAACACCAGCACCGAGACGAACCCCGCCGCGAAGCCGAGCGTCAGGAACCGCGCCAGGCCGCCGCGCGCCTCGACCGCCTCGCCGCCACCGGCTGATCCGACCATGCCGCCGCTCCCGTGCCGCCGCCTCGCCGCGCGACGATGCCGAGCCGCGGACGGCGCCGCAAGCGTCCCGCGGCGGCGGTGGGTCACGCCCAGCGACCGGCGGGACGCTCGGGCGCGGCCGGCGCCCGGTGCGCGCCGCGCGACGGGCTCAGCGCGCCCCTCCCGGCGTCGCGCCGTGGCGCTGCGGAGGATCCTGCGCGGCCCGGTCGAGCGCGGCTTCTGCGCTCTCCGACGGGTTGTTGAGGTAGAACTCGTCGCGCGGGAACACGTCGGTCAGCGGCGCCTCGTCGGCCGCATCGCGCGTCACGTCGTCGCGTGACCAGACCGCCGGGGGCGCGGCGAACATCGAGACCCAGTCGCCGAACGCCGCGTTGCCGCGCCGCAGATGCGCGACGACCGCAGGGTCGGCGAAGCGTCGGGCCAGCCGCTCTCGGTCGAAGGGGATCGGCCGGTCGCTGCCGACCAGCACCGGGCCGGGACGGATCAGGATCGCGTGCGGGAAGACCCGGACGAAGGTCTCCACCACCCGCCGCGTCGGCGCCCACTGCACGTAGAGCCCGCCGGGGGCGAGCCGACGGCGCACCTGCTCGAGGAACTCGCGGCTGTAGAGCAGCCCGGAGTGCGATCCCTCGGGCAGGATAGCGTCGGCCTCGATGACATCGTAGTGCGTCTCGTCGCGCGCCAGCGCCCGCCGGCCGTCACCCTGCTCCAGGCGCCAGCGCGGGCTGCGCAGCATCTCCGCGATCGGCCCGCCGGGATGCGCCGCGGCGATGCCGGCGAGCGCGGTCAGCACCGGGCCGACCAGCTCGATCGCGCGCACCTCGCGCGTCGCCGGCAGCACCCCCGCCGCCCAGGGCGTGCCGCCGCTGCCGACCCCGATGATCAGCACCCGCCGCGGGTCCGGATGCAGCATCGGCCCGAGCGCGCCCAGGAACTGATGGATCGGCAGGAACGGGATGCTGCCCTGGCTGAACCCCTGGATGAAGAACGGGCCGCGCGGACCCTCGTCGGGCACGGCGCCGCGGTCGCCACGGAAGAAGACGACGCCCGAGCGGTCCTCCGCCCAGGCGACGACCTGGCCGGGCCGCTCGAGGTGCAGCCGGCGCCACCACGCCGCGTTGCCCGGCAGCAGCAGCAGCGCCGCGGCGCAGCCGGCGGCGAGTGCGACCTCGGAGCGCCGCCGGTCAGTCCCAGCCCGCCACAGCCAGTAGAGCATCAGCGCGAGCGAGAGCGCGGCGAGCAGCCGCAGCGTCCCCGTCGTGCCGAGGACATGCAGCGTGAACAGCCCCGTCCCCACCGAGCCCGCCGCGTTGCCGGCGATGTTGGCGAGCTGCACCCAGCCGACCCGCGCGCCGACGCTCGCCAGGTCCTGCTGCACCGCGCGCTGCACGAACGGGAAGGTCATGCCGATCAGGAAGGCGGGCGGCCCCACCACCAGCACGGCCAGCGCCACCGTCGCGGCGAGCGCGCCGCCGCGCAGGCGCGAGTGGTCCGGCAGCATCAGCTCGGAAAGCGGCCAGTGCGGCAGGGCGAGCCAGAGCGCGACGAGCAGCGCCGCGGCCAGGACGAAGCCGCCGGACTGGGCGGCGAAGAAGGCGGGGCGCGGATCGCGCATCCGCCGCACCATGCGCGCCGCGACCGCCATGCCGAGGCCGTCGGCCAGCAGGAACACGCCGAGCACGGTCGGGAACAGGTAGGCGTGGTACTGGCCGACCTGTCCCATCATCCGCACCCAGACGATCTCCAGCGCCACGATCACGTAGCCGGAGAGGAAGACCAGCCCGCACCACAGCGGCAGCCCGCCATAGGGCGCCGGCACCTCGCCGGGCGGCAGGGGGGCGAGAGCCCCGACCGCCGGCGCCGCCGCCTCGCGCATCCCGCGGGCGAGCGAGAGGGCGAGCAGCGCCGCGAACAGGTCGAGTGCGGCGGCGAGCGCCAGGGTCCCGACGAAGCCGAGATGGCCCACCAGCACCCAGCCGCCGAGCAGCGCGCCGAACCCGGCGCCGAGCGTGTTCAGCCCGTAGAGGCGCCCGATGCGCTCCGCGACGGTGGCGAGCGAGTTCGCCACCGCGCGCGAGAGCAGCGGCAGCGAGGCGCCCATGAGCGTGGTCGGCAGCACGAGCCCGGCGAAGCACAGCGCGAACACCGCCGCGGGCGCGTCCACCACCCCCGCAAGGCCGTGCGCCAGAAGGTCGTAAAGGAAGGGCTTGGAGAGCAGGGCGAAGCCCGCGACGCCGGCCTCGCACAGCGCGAAGCCGAGCAGTGCGTGCATCGGCCGCAGCCGGTCCGCCACCTTCGCGCCGATCAGGCTGCCGAGGCCGAGGCCCATCAGGAAGGCGCCGACGACCAGCGCGGCGCTGATGGTATCCGAGCCGGCGAAGATGCCGAGCATGCGCTGCCATACGATCTGGCAGAGCAGCGCGCCGAACCCCGAACAGAAGAACGCGAGCGCAAGCCGCGGCATCCCAGCCCGTTCCCCCCTCCACGCGACGGCGCTCTGCGGCGCCGTTCGGCTGCCCCCCGGCTTCGCTTTCTTCGGCAGTCGGAACAAAATCGCGGCAAAGTCGCGTGACGGCAAGCCCTGCCTCCCCGTGGAAGGCGGGGGCCGGGGCGCGCCGCCAGGCTTGCAGGCGGGCCCCGGCCCGGCCACCCTGCGCCCCGGCCCAGGCCGGAATGCGCCAGAGGAGAACGCGGTGAACGGAGCCGAGAGCCTAGTGCACACCCTGCTCGGCAGCGGGGTGGACGTCTGCTTCGCCAACCCCGGCACGAGCGAGATGCACTTCGTCGCCGCGCTCGACCGCATCCCGGGGATGCGCTGCGTGCTCGGCCTGCAGGAGAACGTCGTCACCGGCGCCGCCGACGGCTACTGGCGCATGGCCCGCAGGCCGGCGGCGACCCTGCTGCACTGCGGCCCCGGCCTCGCCAACGGCCTCGCCGGCCTGCACGACGCGCGGCGGGCGCGCAGCGGCATCGTCAACATCGTCGGCGACCAGGCGACCTACCACCGCCCGCACGACGCGCCGCTCACGGCCGACACCGAGGGCTGGGCGCGCGGTGCCTCGGCCTGGGTCCGCACCGCCACGACCTCGGCCGAGGTCGGGGCCGACGCCGCGGTCGCGGTGCAGGTCGCCCGCACCGCGCCGGGCCAGGTCGCCAGCCTGATCCTGCCCTCCGACAGCTCCTGGAACGAGGGCGGCGCGGTCGCGCCGGCGCTTCCCGTTCCCGCCGCCCCGCAGGCCGACCCGCACGCGATCGAGACCGTCGCCCGCGTGCTGCGGGAGGGGAAGAACGTGCTCCTGCTCCTCGGCGGCATGGCACTGATGGAGGGCGCGCAGCGCCAGGCCCAGCGCATCGCCGCGGCGACCGGGGCGCGGATGATGTGCGAGGGCTCGAACCCCCGCATCCAGCGCGGCCGCGGTCGCCTGCCGCTGGAGCGCGTGCCCTACGTGGTCGAGCAGGCGACCGCCGCGCTCGGCTGGGTGCAGCACCTCGTCCTGGTCAATTCGAAGGCGCCGGTCGGCTTCTTCGGCTATCCGGGCAAGCCCTCGATCCTCTACCCGCCGAACGCGGCCGTGCACGTGCTGACCCGCGTCGAGCAGGACGCCGAGTCGGCGCTGCGCGCGCTCGCCGACGCGCTCGGCGCGCCGCGCGAGGCGCCGATGCCCGATCCCGGCCCGCGGCCGGAGCCGGCGCGCGGCCCGCTCTCGCCCGAGGGCCTCGCCCGCACCATCGCCGCGCTGATGCCGGAGGAGGCGATCGTCGTGGACGAGGCGGTCACCTACGGCCGCGGCTTCTTCCCCCACACCCACGCCGCCCCGCCGCACGACTGGCTGCAGAACTGCGGTGGCGCCATCGGCTACGGCCCGCCGGTCGCGGTGGGCGCGGCGATCGGCGCGCCGGGGCGGCGGGTGATCGCGCTGCAGGCCGACGGCTCGGCGATGTACACCGTGCAGGCGCTCTGGACCCAGGCGCGCGAGAGGCTGCCGGTCACCACCCTGCTGCTGTCCAACCGCAAGTACCAGATCCTGCTCGGCGAGTACCGCAATGTCGGGGCCAATCCGGGGCGGACGGCGCTCGACATGCTCGACCTCGGCAACCCGGACATCGGCTGGGTGCAGATCGCCAACGGGATGGGCGTGGAGGCGGCGCAGGCGAGCACCCTCGAGGCCTGCGCCGACCTGATGGCGCAGTCCTTCGCCCGCAACGGCCCGTTCCTGATCGAGCTGCTGATCTGAGGGCGGGGGCCCGCCCGCAATGCCCGCTCCCTCCCCGAGGCGGCGGGAAGGCGGATGCCGGTCGGACTGGCCGGATCGTGCACCACCCGCCTGGTCCGCCGCGGCCGGATCTCGCCGAGGGCGAGGCGTTCCGGCCAGACTCCCCCGGCCGGATCGCCCGCCTGTCCCTCGGCACCCTGCCGGGCGACCGGAAGCTCGCAGTGGCGCAGACGACGCGGCTGACGATCCGCTTCGCCCGCTTCCACCCCGTCGCCGATGACGACGCGGTCGAGTCCGTCCGCGCCCTCTGGCCCGCGCCGTGGAGCCCCGCACCCCGCGGTCCGCTGGGCCCGGTCCCGCTGCGGAGAGGGGCGAGACGGGCTGCCATCGGTCGGCCGGGGCCGGCCCGGATGCGCTCGGCGCCGCTCGCCCTTGCCCTCACCCGCGCCGCGGGAGAGGGTTGGGCGTGGGCGGCGGCCCCGCCGCCGCCCGCCATCGAGCGAGGCGGGGAGGGAGCGCGCCATGGACCTGGAACTGCGCGGCAAGCGCGTGCTGGTGACGGGCGGATCGAAGGGCATCGGCCTGGCCTGCGCCACGGCCTTCGCCGCCGAGGGCTGCGACCTGATCCTCGCCTCGCGCGACGGCGCGGCGCTGGAGAAGGCGGCCGCCGGCATCCGCGCCAGGCACAATGTCGGCGTCGCCGTGCACGCCGCCGACCTCTCCGACGCCAGGGCGCGCGAGGGGCTGCACGCGGCGCATCCGGAGGTTGACGTGCTGGTCAACAACGCCGGCGCCATCCCGGGCGGCACGCTGCGCGACATCCCGCTGGCGCGCTGGGAGGAGGCGTGGCGGCTGAAGGTGTTCGGCTACATCCACCTGACCCAGCTCTACCTGCCGGTGATGGAGGCGCGCGGCCGGGGCGTGATCGTCAACATCATCGGCATGGCGGGCCGCCGGTCGCGGGCGGACTACATCTGCGGCGCGGCCGGCAACGCGGCGCTGATCGCCTTCACCAACGCGCTCGGCGCGGCGAGCGTGGACAAGGGCGTGCGGGTGGTCGGCATCAACCCCGCGGCCACGCGCACGGAGCGCCACGAGACGCTGGCCAGGGCGCGCGCCAGGAGCCGCTTCGGCGACGAGAGCCGCTGGCGCGAGATGGACGCCAACCTGCCCTTCGGCCGCGCGGCGGAACCGGAGGAGATCGCCGACCTCGCGGTGTACCTGGCCTCGGCGCGCGCCAGCTACATGAGCGGGACGGTGCTCGACGCCGACGGCGGCGGGCAGTTCCGAGGGTAGCGGCCGGCGCGCGGACGGACCGCCGGGCGGGGCGGCCCGGCTTTCCACCACCTCGCGCCGCCGCCCGCGCCGGCGGCGCGCCCGTGCCGATGAGCGGCCCTCGTTCCTGTCTTCCTTGCCCGCCTTGACCGCCAGGCCCGGCGCGTGGCACGCGGGACGCCGCGCCTGCTGGGCGTCGCCCTCGCGCATGAGGATCGGCCGGGCTCAGGGTGTCGGCCCCGCCGGGCGGAGGGGAGCACGCATGCCGACCGCAAGCTCGGCCGCCGCCGGCCAGCTCCGGCTCGGCCTCCGCGCCAACCTCGGGCAGTTCTCGCTGCTGGTGCTGGTCAACGCCTTCGTCGGCGGCATGGTCGGGATGGAGCGCAGCATCCTGCCCGCGATCGCCGAGCAGGAGTTCGGCCTCGCGGCGCGGGCGGCGATCTTGTCCTTCATCCTCGCCTTCGGCCTCTCGAAGGCCTTCACCAACTATCTCGCCGGCCGGCTGTCCGACCGCCACGGGCGCTGGCCCGTGCTGGTGGCGGGCTGGGCGCTCGCCGCGCCGGTTCCCTTCGTCCTGATGTGGGCGCCGGGCTGGGAGTGGGTGGTGGCGGCGAACGTCCTGCTCGGCGTTAGCCAAGGGCTCGCCTGGTCCACGACAGTGATCATGAAGATCGACCTCGCGGGGCCCCGCAACCGCGGCCTCGCCATGGGGCTGAACGAGTTCGCCGGCTACCTCGCGGTCGCACTCGCGGCCTGGGCGACCGGCTGGATCGCCGCGCGCCACGGGCTCCGCCCCGCCCCCTTCTGGCTCGGCGTCGCCTTCGTCGCGCTGGGCTTCGGCCTCTCGGTGCTCCTCGTGCGCGAGACCCGGCACCATGCCGAGCATGAGGCGCGCACCCGTCCCGGCGGCGCGCCGTCGCCGGGCGGCGCGGCGCGGCCATCCGAGCGCGAGGTGTTCCTGCGCGCCACGCTGACCGACCGGAACCTCTCCAGCGCGACCCAGGCCGGGCTGGCGAACAACCTGAACGACGGGGCGGCCTGGGGACTGTTCCCCCTGGTGTTCGCGGGGGCGGACCTCGGCCTCGCCGAGATCGGCGCGCTCGCGGCGCTCTATCCCGCCGTCTGGGGCGCGGCGCAGCTCGTCACCGGAGCGTGGTCCGACCGCGCCGGGCGCAAGTGGCTCATCGCCGGCGGCATGGCGGTGCAGGCCGCAGGGATCGCGGCGATCGCGCTCTCCGCGGGCTTCGCCGGCTTCGCGGCGGGATCGGTGCTGCTCGGCCTCGGCACGGCGATGGTCTATCCGACGCTGCTCGCGGCCGTGGCCGACGTCGCGCATCCGGCCTGGCGGGCCTCGGCGGTCGGCGTCTACCGTCTGTGGCGCGACCTCGGCTACGCCTTCGGCGCGGTGGTGGCGGGCGTGGTCGCCGACGCGCTCGGCCTGGGCATGGCCCTCTGGGTCGTCGCCGCGCTGACCTTCGCCTCGGGCGCCGTGGTGGCGCTGCGCATGAGCGAGACGCTGCACCGCGAGGACCCGCGCCCCGCCGCTGGCCGCACCAGGGAGACCCAGGCATGACCGATGGCGGCACGCTGTTCCTCCTCGACGACCCGGCCCGTGGCGCGGAGCGCTGCCACGGCGCGCTCCGCCTGGCGGGGCCGCCGCTGGAGCGGGCGCCCGGCGCGGTGGCGGCGACGGCAGCGGCGTGCCATGAGGATCCAGGCCCGCCCGTCGCCTCGGGTCAGGGTCACCCGAGCCGGAGCCGACCGCTGTCCGCCGTGCCCGCCGCCCCTGCCCAGTCCATCGAGGTCGAGCTGATCGCGGTGCTGGTCGCCGTCGCGGAGGACGAGCCGCGCGTCCTGACCATCCGCGACGGCGCGCTGCTGCCCTCGGGCCCGTTCGAGACCGGCCACCGCTCGCTCCAGGCGGGGCTTCGCGCCTGGGTCGAGCGCCAGACCGGCCACCCGCTCGGCTATGTCGAGCAGCTCTACACCTTCGCCGACCGCGACCGCTCGGCCGAGGACGCGGCGCGGCGGTTCGTCTCGATCAGCTACCTCGCCCTGACGCGCCAGGCCGCCCGGGCCGCGGGGCAGCACGACGCGAGCTGGCGGAGCTGGTACCGCTACTTCCCGTGGGAGGACTGGCGCGACGGGCCGCCGCCGATGGTCGCCAAGGCCATCGCCCCCGCGCTGCGGACCTGGGCCGCGGCGGCAAGCGAGCCGGCCCTGCGCCGCGAACGCCAGCGGCGCGCGCGCATCGCCTTCGCGCTCGGCGGCCTGCCCTGGAACGAGGAGCTGGTGCTGCAGCGCTATGAGCTGCTGTTCGAGGCGGGGCTGGTGCCTGAGGCGATCCGGCGCCGTGGCGGCGACGGGGCGGAGGCGCTGCCCGGCGCGCCGATGCTGCACGACCACCGCCGCATCCTCGCGACCGCCATTGCCCGGCTGCGCGCCAAGATCAAGTACCGCCCGGTGGTGTTCGAGCTGATGCCGGAGAGCTTCACCCTGCTGCAGCTGCAGCGCACGGTCGAGGCGCTGGCGGGACTGCGCCTGCACAAGCAGAACTTCCGCCGCCTGATCGAGCAACAGGCCCTGGTGGAGGAGACCGGCGAGGTTGCGACCGAGACCGGCGGCCGTCCGGCCAAGCTGTTCCGCTTCCGCCCGCAGGTGCTGCACGAGCGGGCCGCCGCCGGCACCAAGCTGCCCCTCGCGCGCGGGGTCTGAGGCGCCTCCGGTCCGGCATCCGGCGGCCGCGCTTGACGGCCTGTTATGCTCGGCAATAGCATAATTAGGGGCCCGACGGGCCCTTTTCCTGGCCCCTTTTTTGCTCTTTCCGAGCATAAGGAGGACGCATGCCCGCAGACGCCGCCGTCCTGGACCGCACCGCCCCGCTCTACGAGCGCGTCCGGCGCGTCATCCCGCCCATCGAATGGCCCGTCTTCGCCGAGGACATCGACGCGATCCTCGCGCTGAAGCGCCGGCGCAACGCGGTGGTGCTGGCGCACAACTACCAGACGCCGGAGATCTTCCACTGTGTCGCCGACATCGTCGGCGACAGCCTCGCCCTCGCGCGCGAGGCGACGAGGGTGGACGCGGAGGTCATCGTCCTCGCCGGCGTGCACTTCATGGCCGAGACGGCGAAGCTGCTCAATCCGGGCAAGACCGTGCTGATCCCGGACCTCGGGGCCGGCTGCTCGCTGGCCGGAAGCATCACCCCCGCCGACGTCCGTCTGCTGCGCGCGCGCCATCCCGGCGTGCCGGTTGTGGCCTACGTCAACACCTCGGCCGCGGTGAAGGCGGAGTCCGACATCTGCTGCACCTCGGGCAACGTCCGGAAGGTGGTGGAGTCCCTCGGCGCGCCGCGCGTGATCCTGCTGCCCGACGAGTACCTGGCGCAGAACGTCGCGAAGGAGACCGGCGTCGAGGTCATCACCTGGGCCGGCCACTGCGAGGTGCACGCGCGCTTCACCGCCGCCGAGATCCGCCAGCTCCGGCGGGAGAATCCGGGCGTCGTGGTGCTCGCCCATCCGGAGTGCTCGCCGGAGGTGGTGGCGGAGGCGGACTTCGCCGGCTCCACCGCCATGATGAGCGACTTCGTCGGCCGGAACAGGCCCGCCCGCGTGGCGCTGATCACCGAGTGCTCGATGAGCGACAACGTCGCCGCGCAGCACCCGGGGGTCTCCTTCGTCCGCCCCTGCAACCTCTGTCCGCATATGAAGCGCATCACCCTGCCCAAGATCCGCGCCGCGTTGGAGGAGATGCGGCACGAGGTGACGATCGCGCCGGAGGTCGCCGACCGCGCCCGCCGCGCGGTCGAGCGCATGCTGGCGATCTGACCTCGCGGGAGGTCGGAACGATGACCATCCCTTCCCTGCCGATGGTGATGCTCGAGCCGCTGGTGCGCGCCGCCCTGCTCGAGGACCTCGGCCGCGCCGGCGACCTCACCACCGACGCCATCGTGCCGGCCAAGGCGCAGGCGCGCGTCGCGCTGACCGCCCGCCAGCCCGGGGTGGTGGCCGGGCTCGACCTGGCGCTGCTCGCGTTCCGGCTGGTCGAGCCGCGCATCGAGGCGGCGGTGGAGCGGCCGGACGGCACCCGGCTCGCGCCCGGCGACGTGATCGCGACGCTCTCGGGCCCGGCGCGCGGCCTGTTGACCGCCGAGCGCACGGCGCTCAATTTCCTCTGCCACCTCAGCGGCGTCGCCAGCGCCACCGCTTCGGTGGTGGAGGCCGTGCGCGGCACCCGCGCGAGCATATGCTGCACGCGCAAGACCATGCCGGGGCTGCGCGCCGTGCAGAAGTACGCGGTGCGGGTCGGCGGCGGTTCCAACCACCGCTTCGGGCTCGACGACGCGGTGCTGATCAAGGACAACCACGTCGCCATCGCCGGCGGCGTCCGGCCGGCGGTGGAGCGCGCCCGCGCGCGGGTCGGGCACATGGTGAAGATCGAGCTGGAGGTGGACACCCTCGCCCAGCTCGAGGAGGCGCTGGCGCTCGGCGTGGACGCGGTGCTGCTCGACAACATGGCCCCGCCGGCGCTGCGCGAGGCGGTCGCGATGGTCGGCGGCCGCGCGATCACCGAGGCGTCGGGCCGCATCACCCCGCAGACCGCGCCCGAGGTGGCGGCCAGCGGCGTCGACCTGATCTCCATCGGCTGGCTGACGCACAGCGCAACGGTGCTCGACATCGGGCTGGACCACCGGGGCTGAGCCCGGGGTGGGCGGGCGGCGGCTCAGACCGCGCGGGTGAGGGCGGTCGGATAGCGCCGCCCCTCCTGGCGCATCAGCTCGAGCGCGAAGCCGCGCGGCAGCGCGCGGGTCTCGCGCTCCGGCGGCGCGTCGGCGGCGCCGTCCCAGGCGGCGCGGAGCACGCGGCCCTCCATGCCCTCCGCGGCGGTGCCGAGCAGGTGCAGCAGGGTCGGGGCGAGGTCGCTGAGGTCCGCCGCGCCCTGCACCACTGCGCCGCGGCGGAAGGGGCCGCCCTGCATCAGCAGCACCGTCGCCAGCTCGCGCCGGTGCAGCCCGCCGTGCATCGCCCCACCCTCCGGCACGTCCGCGACGTCGAACGGCGCGGTGCCGGGCAGGCCGCCGGGGTCAGGCGCCTCCTCGCCGGCGAAGGCCAGCATCAGGTCGGGCGCGCGCGGGTGCGCCGCGCCGAACAGGGCGAGCGGCAGCGCGTCCGCGAGGCCGAGCGCCGCCGGATCGCGGGCCAGCAGCGCCGCCGTCCAGGGCTGCGCGGCGAGGAAGCCGGCGACCGGGCCGGCCAGCGCCGCGGCGTCCCGCAGCCAGAGGCCCGGTGCGGCCCCGGGCGCGACGACCACGTCGGCGCCCGCGTCGAGGCTCGTCCCGGCGCGGAATCCGGCGCGCCGCAGCGCTTCGGCCAGCGAGACCTTGCGCGGCCCGGTGACCATGCCGTGGTCGGAGAGGACGACGAGGCCGATCTCCGCCGCGTCCGGCTGGGCATCCCGCCACGCCGCCACCCGGCCCACCAGGTCGTCGGCCGCGCGCAGCGCGACCTCGCGCGTCGCGCCGGCGCCGAGGCCGAGGTAGTGGCCGCTCAGGTCCGGTTCCGGGCACCAGAGCAGCGCGACGTCCGGGCGCAGCTCCGGCAGCACCAGCTCGGTCAGCACCCGGCCGAGGAAGACGACCCGCGCGGCGTTCGGCACCGCCTGCGGCGGCGTCGGGCCGCACCGCGCGCGCACGCGCGCGGCCGCGGCGCCCGCGGTGTCGGCGACGTTCCAGCGGAAGCCGCCCAGCCGCTCCGCCTCCGGGAACAGCAGGAAGGCCGAGCCGGAAGTGCCGCCGGAAACGACCGCGAGCCGCCTCCCGGCCGCGGCCAGCCGCACGCCGAGCGTCGGCCGTCCGAGCGGCGAATCCCCGCCGGGCGGCACGAGCAGCGCGAGGTCGCCGGCCTCCGCGGTGCGCAGCAGCCGGTCCGGCAGCACGCCCGCGTCGAACAGCGTATTGGCCGCAAGGCCGTGCGCGCCGGGGCGGCTGCCGGTGGCGAGCGAGGCGCAGGCGACGCGCGTCTCGCTCGGAAAGACGCTGCGCGCCCGCGCGAAGCGCGCGCCCGCCGCGGCGAGCCGCGCCAGGTGGGGCATCGTCGCGGGCACGACGAGGTCGGGCCGCAGCCCATCGAGGACAAGGACGATGAAGCGCATGCGGCGACCGTTCCAATCCGAACTCGCGGCGGGCGCGAGGCGCCTCGGGGAAGGCGCCGTCTCAGGGAACCTCGATCGGATAGAGCAGCACGTGCTGCTGCGCTCCGTAGAGGTCGGTGTCCTGCACCGATCCTGCCGGCACCTGGCGCGCGAAGCTCACCTTCATCGCAAGCGCGGCCGGGTGGTGGAACACCTCGACGGCCTCGACCGGCCGCCTGTAGAGCGCGGCCATGCGCTCCCGCGTGATCGCGCCCGACCGCTCGACGCGACGGTAGGCGGCCTCGTCGCCGAACAGGATGTCGAGGGTGACGCAGTAGGGGCCGGCGTTCTTGCTGCGGATGACCCGCGCGATGTCCTCGAGCCTCGCCATGTCGCTCAGTCCCTCACCAGGAAGCCGCGGGAGATGGAGAAGATGTCGTCCACGATCGTCTGGTAGTCGATCGGCCGGCCGCGCGCGGCAGCGCGCCGCTCCAGGCAGGCGCGGTGGCGCGCGAGCACGGCCGCCGGCACAGGCACTCGGCCGGGATCGAGGTAGCGCACCGCCCCCGCCGCGTCGCGCGCGACCATCACCTCGCCGCGGCAGTGCCGGCTGGCAGCGAAGGGGATGTCGAGCAGCCCGGCCTGGAAGCCGCGCACCGTCGCCAGCGCCGGATCGCCCTGACCGAGGTCGAGCGCCGCATCGAGGATGGCCCGCATCTCGGCCTTCATGTGCTCGACCTCGGTCTCCACCTCCTCGCCCGCGAGCGCCGCTCGCTGGCCGCGCATCACGCCGACCACCTGGCGGATCGCCTTCAGCGTGTCGGCGTTCGCCTCCTTGAGCGGGATGCCCACCCCCTCCTGCACGGAATTGGCGATGAACTCGTCCGCGCCGGCGAGCACGCCGCTCACCGCATTGTAGCAGACGATGCCGAAGGCGCGCGCCGTGTCCTCCGGGTACTTGCCGCCCCAGCTCTTGCGGTCGATGGTGATCGCGGCGTCGGCGTAGCCGAAGCGGCGGACGACGTACTCCTCCACGATCTCGCGGATGGCGCGCACGCCGGCGATGTCCTGCGCCAGGTTGCCCATCAGCCGCGCGTCCACGGCGAAGCTGCGCGCGCCCTGCGCCGCCGCGATCAGCGTCTCCAGCACCGCGGCGGCACCGAGCAGCGTGTTCGGGAACGGCGTCGAGGTGCCGATGCCGTGGATCTGCAGCCCGATCGGCACGCCGAGCTCGGCGTAGCGGCCGATCAGGCGGAACACGTACTGCCAGTTGGCGATGGTCTCGGCGAATCCGGTGTCGCGCGAGTAGTGCGCCGTGTAGTAGATCGGCCCCGCGGTGACCGACGACATGCCCGCCGCGAAGGCGATCTCGCAGGCGAGCTGCGGCACCACCGTGCCGATGCGCAGCTCCACGGGGACCTCGACCGCCTCCACGACCTGGCGGGCGCCGCGGACGCCGTGGTTCACGATCGGGAAGCCGTTGAGCAGCTCCTTGCCCTGGCGCTCGCTCGCCCGCAGCGCCTCCTCGGCGCTGGCGTATTTCAGGTTGCGGGTCTGGCTGTCCACCGTCGTCGGCACGATGTCCGCCTCGCCGACCTCGGCGAGGTGGCGCACCAGCTCCGTGTGGCCGGCGAGCGTGGTCACGCCGCCGTAGGGCTGGATCAGGACGGTGCCGGTCTCGCGCCCCCAGGCGCGCTTGCGCGGCACGTTCGCGAGCGCCGGGCGGCGCTTGTGGAGGGCGGCGGCCTCGGCGAGGTCCACCTCCGCCCCGGTGCGCCAGCCGGCGAGGACGCGCGCGCGCTCCGCCTCGAAGCGCGCGTCGTCCCAGCGCCCGGCGGTGACCGGCGGGGCGGCGGCCGGGCGCGAACGGGTGGCGGCGCTCATTCGGATGCCTCCGCTGCCGCCCCGGCGCGCCGTCGTCGCGCCGCGATGTCGGCGGCGAGGTCCCGGATCGGCACGTCGGGGCTGGTGCCCGGCGGATAGACGCGGTCGAGGCCCATCCCCTGCGTGAAGCGCCGCTCCACCCCCGACCATTCGGGCTGGCGGATGGTGAGCTGGCCGCCGGCGTAGATCAGGATGTCGCCGATGCCGGCCTCCACGCAGGCCCCGCGCAGGCCGGGCAGGTGCAGCTCCGCATGGCCGTTGAGCGAGGAGACGAACAGCGCATCGGCCGCCGTCTCGATCGCCGCCTCGACGAATTCCTTCTGCGAGGCGAGCGGGCCGAGCGAGACGACGGCGAAGCCGGACCGGCGCAGCGCGTACTCCATGATGCGGATGCCGATCACGTGCACGTCGTCGCCGATCACGCCGGTGACGACGGTGCCCTTGCTCGCCGAAGGGGCCGGAGTGCTCATCGGGCGGTGCCTCCGATCTCGCGCATCTCGATGGGGAACGGGGCGCAGGGGTCGTCCACCGGCATCAGGTGGTGGACGTTGAACTCGTACACCTTCCCCGCCGGCAGGACGTCCGGCGAGAAGGGGTGGGCGACGTTGCCGCTGGTGCAGAGGATGCCCGGGTAGCGCAGGTGCAGGTAGTACTGCTTCGCCACGCCGCAGACCGTCTTGGCGATCGCCTCCGTCCGCCCGACCACGTCGATCAGGACGAAGATCTCCCGCACGCCGGCGAGGATCGGCTCCGGCTCCGCGGCGCCGAGCACGGCGTCCTTGCCGTAGATGCGGAACTGCAGGGTGTAGTCGGCCGGGTCTATGGCGCCGGCGAAGGTGCGGGTCACGACGGCACGCGCCTCCTCCGCCACGTGCTCCGCCGCGGCGATCATGCGCGGATCGCGGATGCCGCCCATCGCGATGCAGCGGTGGCCCGCGAGCCGCGCGCCCTCGAGCTTCACGTAGTAGCGCCCGGTCGGGCGCCAGACGGAGCCGGTGACGCGCACGCGCCGCTCGTCCGCCTGCTCGTAGCGCGAGTCCGTCAGGTCGATGATCCCGCCGGGCTCCTCGAGCCGGAACGGGTTGGAGGTCTCGTAGAGCGCGTGCGCGGCGACCGAGACGGGGGTGCAGCGCAGCCGCGGCGCCATCGACTCCACGGTGAACCAGCCGTCGCCCATCACGCCCATCGAGGCGTCCCGCCCGCCGGGGTCGGCACAGGCCGAGGCGCACTCGATCAGCTTGGCCATGTGCATGGCGAGGCCGCGGTCGTAACCCCGCATGATCGGCACCGCGGCGAACATGGAGGTGTCGCAGGCGCGCCCCGCGACGACCAGGTCGGCGCCCATGCCGATCGCGCGCTGGAATGGCTCGACGCCCATCTGCGCGACGATGGCGGTCGCCTGGTCGAGGTCGGCCTCGGTCAGCGGGGGCGCCGGGCCGCTGGGCAGGATCGCGCCGGCGCGCAGGGCGGCGCGCACCGTCCGGCGCGGGATGTCGGCGCGGATGAGCGCCATGCGGAAGCGGAGGCCGCGCTCGCGCGCGACGCTCTCGATCACCTCGGCCACGGCGTCGAGCTGCTCGGAGCGCCCGGCGGTGCCGGCGGACCCCATCAGCAGCGGCGCGCCGGTCTCCTTGGCGGCCTCGAGCACCAGGCGGATGTCGCGGCGCAGCGCTTCGCCGCCCACCACCATCTCGCCCGAGCCGAGGCAGTAGGGCCCGGGGTCTATCGAGCCCATGTCGGCGCCGATCACGTCCGGCCCCGCGGCGACGCCGCGCCGCAGCGCCTCCTCCGGAATGCCGTAGCCGAGCTGGCCGGTGGCGGAGAGGATCTTCATCGGCTGCCTCATGGCGCGGTCACCGGGGCGGCAGGGCTGGCGGCGGCATCGGACGTCCCCTCCAGGCTGCGCGCCGCGAGGGCGGCGGCGGCCCCCGGATGATGGGGGGCGAGCAGGCCCACGGCGAACAGCACGTAGTCGCGATCGACCAGCAGGCGCGGCGCCTCCGGCACCAGGCGGCCGCGCCGTCCGGCGCGCGCCAGCGCCTCGCCGAGCAGCGCCGCCGCGTCCGGCCGCGCGGCGAAGATCCCGCCGCTGGCGACCAGGGCCCGCGCCCTGCGGAGGTCCTTGCCGACCTGCAGCACCATGCCCTGGCGCAGCGGGATCGGCTCGATCTCCCCGGCGTGGCGGTGCAGCGCCTCGGCGACGGCGGCGACGGCGAGGGCGCGGTCGATCGGGTCCGCGGCGTCGCGCAGCAGCTCCGGCCGCTCCGCGCGCGCCTGCGCCTCGCGGCGCAGCGCCTCGGCGCTGGTGCCGGCCGCCTGCGCCAGGGCCTCCGCGCCGAGCGCGTCCGAGGCCGCCGCGGCGCTGACCCGCAGCCCGAGGTCGCCCTCGACCGTGCGCTTCGCCCGCGGCTCCGGCAGGCCGCGCAGCACCGCGCCCGGCCCCGGCTCCGCCCCGCCGACCGAGTGCACGTCCGTGGTCGCCCCGCCGATGTCCACGACGACAGTGGTGCCGAGGGCCGGCGGGCCGTCCGCCAGGAAGGCGGCGGCGTCGAGCACCGCGCGCGGCGTCGGCAGCAGGCCGTGCGTGGCCCAGTCGCGCAGCGCCTCGATGCCGCGCGCGACCACGATGCGCTCCAGGAACACCTCGCGGATCGCCGCCTGGGCGCTCTCGACGTTCAGCGCGTCGAGCCGCGGCAGCACGTTCTCCGCCACGCGCACCTCGCACCCGCCGGCGGCGAGGAGCGCCCGCGCCTCGGCCCGCGCCGACCGGTTGCCGGCGAGCACGACCGCCGCCGGCAGCCGCGCCTGCGCGAGCCGCCGCGCGTTCTCCAGCAGCACCTGCGCGTTGCCGCCGTCGGTGCCGCCGGTGAGCAGTACGATGTCGGCCTGTGCTTCCCGGATCGCCTCGATCTCCTCGGGCGCGAGGACGTAGCTGCCGGTGAAGACGACGCGCGCGCCGGCCCCGAGGCTCGCCCGGCGGGCGGCGGTGCCGGTCAGGTCCGGCACCAGGCCGAGGGCGGCGACTCGCAGCCCGCCGGCGGCGCTGCTCGCCGCGGCGCGGAACGCGAAGTGGCGGCCCGGCGTCGCCGCGCCGAGCGCGGCCGTCACCGCCGCGACGCCGCGCATGATTCCGGCGCCGTCCCCGCGCGTCGTCGGGTGCTGGCGCCGCGCCAGCAGCCGGCCGTCCGGGAGCGAGACGGCGACGCCCTTGGTCCAGGTGCTGCCGACGTCGATCAGGACGGCGATGTCCGATCCGCCGCTCATGCGCCGTTCGCCCGAGCAGGCCTCGTCGGGCCGCGAGGCCACGGCGCCGGCCGGGGGACGCGGCGGCCTCGGGCGATCCGCCGGCGCAGCCCCGCTGCCCGGGCCGCGTCGCGACGCCCGCCGCGCCGCCCCCGACGCCCGGCCGTCCCGCGCGCCGTCATCGGCGGGCCGCGCGCCCTCGGCGCAGCCAGGCGAGGCCGCCGAAGGCGAGGACGAGAGCGACGCCCGCGACGTCGGTCAGCGACCCGGGCTTGATCAGCAGCAGCGAGGCGCCTCCGAAGACCGCACGCTCGATCATCCCGAGCGGCGCGAAGAGCCATCCGATGATGGCGACCGACAGGGCGAAGATGCCGAGCGAGGCGGTCGCCACCGCCAGCCCGACCTCCAGCGGCTCGCCCATGCCGAGAAGCTGCGGCCCGAAGACGAACATGTAGGGGATGAGGAAGATGGACAGGCCGAGCCGGAAGGCCACCCAGCTCGTCCGCCACGGATCGCTGCCCGCGACGGCGGCGGCGGCGTAGGAGGCGATGGCGACGGGCGGCGTGATCGAGGACTTGGAGGCGACCCACATGATGAACATGTGCGCCGCGAGCAGCGTCACGCCGCCCTGCACCAGCCCCGGCGCGAGCAGCGCCGCCATGATGATGTAGGCGCCCGAGGTCGGCATGCCCATGCCGAGCACCACGCCCATGATGGTGGTGAGAACCAGCAGCACGATCATGTGCCCGCCCGCCGCGTCGAGGATGACGCCCGAGAGGCGAAGCCCGAGCCCGGTCTGCCCGATGATGCCGACCAGGATGCCGCCGACCGCGCAGGCCACGGTGACGGGCGCGACCAGCCGCGGCGCATCGGCCATGGCCTGCCAGCAGACGGTGAGGATGCGCCGCCGGTTCTCGGCGTCCAGCACGACCAGCAGCGCGACGAGCGTGGCGATCGCCCAGACGGCGGCGGTGGTCGGCGTCCAGCCGTCCACCAGGATGCCGATCATGACCACGATCGCGATCAGCAGGTAGCCCTGCCGCCGCAGCACCGCGAGCGCGGTCGGCGCGCCCGGGTCCGCGGCGGCGGCGAGGCCGAGCCGCCGCGCCTCCAGGTCCACCATGATGTAGACCGCGAGCGCGTAGAGGCCCGCCGGGATGACGCTGATCCCCATGATGGTGGCGTAGGTGGTGCCGGTGAACTCCATCATGATGAAGGCGGCGGCCCCCATGATCGGCGGGGTGACCTGCCCGCCGGAGGAGGCGACCGCCTCGACGCCCGCCGCGAACTCCTTGCTGTAGCCGCTGCGGTTCATGGTGGGGATGGTGAAGGCGCCGGTGGTGACGACGTTGGCGGCGGAGCTGCCCGTGAGCATGCCCATGAAGGTGCTCGCCACCACCGCGCTCTTCGCCGCCCCGCCCACCGCCCGGGCGGTCAGGGCGCGCGCGAGGTTGGTGAAGAAGTCCCCGGCCCCGCTCGCGGCGAGCAGCGAGCCGAACAGCACGAAGTGGAAGACGTAGTTGGCCATGACGGCCAGCGGCGCGCCGAACAGGCCCTCCGTCGTGAGGTAGCTGTATTCCAGCACCGCCTCGAGGCTGTAGCCGCGGTGCCAGAGCGCGCCGGGCAGCGCGTTTCCGAACAGCGCGTAGGCAAGGAACACGGCGAGCACGGCGACCAGCACCCAGCCCACCGTGCGCCGCGCCGCCTCCAGCACCACGACGAGCAGCCCGGCGGCGAGGACGGTCTCCGTCGTCGTCAGCGGCTCGACGAAGAGCATCCGCTCGGTGATGTAGCGGGCGTTGAGGAAGAGGTAGCCCGTGGCGGCGGCGGCGACGCCGATCAGGGCGAAGTCCCAGGCGAGCGCGAGCGGCCGCGCCGGCCCGTCCGAGCCGCGCGCGAGGAACAGCACGAGCAGGGCGAGGAGGAGATGCAGCGGGAAGTGCACCTCCCCCACCGGCGTGCCGAGGAAGCCGGTCCACAGGTGGTAGCCGGACATCGCGACCGCGACGGCGGTGCGGGCCCGGCCGAGCCAGTGGGCAATCCCGCCGCCGCGGGCCGCCGCCGCGCTCATCTCGCGCCGTCCTCGCCGGCCGCCGCCGGTCAGCGGAGCAGCCCCTTCTCGCGCCAGTAGCGGGCGGCGCCCGGATGGAACTCGACGCCGGGCGCCTGGGCGAGGTCGGCGAGCTGCAGGCCGGCGAGCGAGACGTGGATGTTGCGCAGCTTGTCGAGGTTCTCGGCCAGGGTGCGCGCGATCCAGTAGGCGTGCGCGTCGCTCATCTCCGCCCGCACGAAGATGAGCTGGTCGGTCACCACGGTCGGCACCGCCTCCACCTGGCCGCGATAGAGGCCTGCCGGCAGCTCCCCGTCGCGGAAGCCGGGGTTGAGCTGCCGCATCCGCGCGCGCAGGTCGCCGTCGATCGGCAGGAAGCGCACGTCCAGGCTCTGCGCCACCTCGAGGAAAGCGGGGCTCGGCGCGAGCGTCGTCGCCGTGAAGCCGACCACCCGCCGGTCCTTCATCTGCGCCGCGCCGTAGCCCTGGCCGCCGCGCGTGATCTCGAGATCCTCCTCGCGCATGCCGGCGGCCTCGAGCGCGAGGCGGAAGGCCTCGGTCGTCACGTTGCCGACCGGCTGGGAGGCGAAGCGGCGGCCGCGCAGCTCGGCGATGCTGGTGATGCCGCTGTCGGCCGCCACCACGATGTGCACGTGGTTCGGCCCGAGCGTGCCGATGCCGCGGATGTTGGTGATGGGCTGCCGGAAGGGCGGCTGCCCGCGCGCGGCGGCGGGCGGCACGACGCTCATGGTGAAGCCCATCTCGCCGCGACCGGCGGCGACCACCGCGATGTTGGAGACGCCGCCGCCGACCTCGCTCGAGGCGCGCACGCCCGCTTCCTGGAACAGGCGCGCGAGGCCGCCGCCCATGGCGTACCACGAGCCGCCCTGCGGGCCGGTGAAGATGGTGAGCTGCGGCGGCGCCTCGCCCTGCGCCGACGTGGTGCCGTTCAGGACGGCGCAGCCGAGCGCGACGGCCATGCCGGCGAAGACGATCGTTCTACGCATCTTCATGGACCCTCCCGTTTCCGGGCGCGAGTATGGAAGGCGGGCGCGCGCCCTGCCTAGAGGGCCAGGGTTGCCACGGCGCGCGAGGCCGGCGGCCGTGCGTCGCCCTCGCCGGCGGACCGCGCGGCGCTTCGAGGAGGGAGCGCCTGCCGGGCGACGCTTCGGCGGCGTGGCGGCGCGATGGCACCATGCCGCGCGGTCCCCCGGTTTCTCCGCTTCCACGCCCGCCCGGCGCCGGGATCCGCGTCGGCCTCCTCCCGCCGCGGCCTCCTACGCCGCGACGATGCCGAGGGCGACGCGGAGCGCCTCGTCGATCAGGCCTGGCGGCAGCCCGTGTTCCTGCCGAAAGCGCGTGATGGCGGCGATGGTGCGACGCCCGACGATGCCGTCCGCCGCGCCCACCTCCACGTATCCCTTGTCCTGGAGCGCGCGCTGGACCGCGACCGCCTCCTCGGCCGTAGGCTGGGGCTCGGCGTCGGGCTCGGCGAAGGTGCGGCGGACCTTGTCGAGCCAGGCGCGCCGGTCGGCGAGCCCCACCGTGCCGCCGTTGATGCGCCGCGTGACCGCCACGTAGTCGCCGCCGTCGCACAGGCGGTTCAGGCCCTTCCATTCCCAGAATGCGCAGGCGACGAGCAGGGCGTGGTCCGGGGCCGCGGCCAGATCCGGGCGCTCGACCAGGTCGAGGCCCGCGATGCGGCCGACGTTCCTGTAGCCGTCCCTGCCGGTGAGCTGGAGGTAGCCGCGGCCGCGGTAGCGCCAGCCATCGCCGGACTCGAACGGCCCGTTGCCCATCCTGTCGCTGTAGACGGTGTTGGCCAGGCGCTCCGGGTTCCCGGCGCAGGCGCGGGCGGCCTCGAGGCTCGTGAAGCGGCCCGGCCAGATCTGGAGGATCCGTTCGGCCCGGTAGTTCAGGTTCTCCACGGTGACGGTCAGGCCGGCCGATTCGTGGCCGATCTGGGCCAGGAAGAAATGAAGCCGGTTCGGCGCATGCCCGATCTCGAACCGGGCGAGCAGCGCCTCGGCCTGCCGGGCGAAGCTCGCGACATGGGCCTCGGCCGCCCGCGGATAGAGTGACCGTACGAGATCCCGCGACCACATCGTCTTCCCCTCCCCCTGAACGCCGCGCCCGGCTTCGGACTCGCGACCATGCCGCCCCTGGCGGGCGCCCCTCCCCCCAACGCCGCCTCGATGCGTCGCCGCGGTGCCGTCGGCGAAGGCAGGGCGCGCGGCGCGAGTGCGGCAGCCGGTCCGACGGCGGGCACGCGGCACGCCCCCTTCGCCAGACCGACCGCCAGGCGCCCTCGGGACGCGGGAATGGACCGGCGCTCAACCGCGGCACGCCGCCGTCCGGCCCGGGCGTAGCGGACGCGGACACAGGGCCGGCAGCGTCGGCATTGTGTAGGCCGCTTCGTGGCCGAGGGGCAATGATCGCCTTCGCCGGTTCACGCGCGCCCTTGGCGCGCTACCGGACGATATCCGGCGCCGCCGATGTCATGGCGACGATGCGACCGGCGGTCCCGCGGGCGGCGATCGCTGATCCGATGTCCCGGGCGCGGCCCGGCGGCCGTGCCCGACAGGCGCCCACGGACGAGGTGCGCGCGATCCGCCGCGCCTACAGCAGCGCCACCGGCACGAGCGGCCTGCCCATGCCGCCGGGCGGCTGGCGCCCTCGGGGCCGGTCGCGCCGCCGGATGGGCGAACGTGGTCGGGGGACGGCGCGCGGCGCGAATGCGGTCGCCGGGCATGGCAGGGCCGGGGGGTTCGCCGGTGCCGAGGCTCGGGCAGCGCTCGTCGGGGCTTCCTCGGAAACCAGGCTGGTGCTGCTGGCGAGGATTGAACTCGCGGCCTCTCCCTTACCAAGGGAGTGCTCTACCACTGAGCTACAGCAGCCCGGGCGCATGGTCGGCCCGTCCGGGCCTGCAGGAGGCGGCTAACTAGCCCCTGACCTCCCGCCTCGCAACCCCTGCCGGCTTGCCGCGCCCCCCGCGTCGCGCCACCTTCGCCTCCGCCATGCCCCCGCCGCAGGACGACCCGCCGCCTCCGCCGACCCGTTCGCCCGGCCGCGTTGCGAAGGGCGCGGCGTCTCCCCGCGCCGACCGCCTCGCCGCGGCGCTGCGGGAGAACCTCCGCCGGCGCAAGGCCCAGGCCCGCGCGCGGGAGGCGGCGCAGCGGACCGCGCCCGCCCCGCCGCCGGCGCCGCCCGAGGGGGGCCGGTCCTAGCGCGCCGTCCCTCCGCGCGGTTGCCGGCGCCGCCCCCGCCGCGCTATCGCTCCGCGCCCGAGACCGCGCGCGCCGGGCGACCCGGCCGCGCCCGCGCGTCCGCCCGTCCGCCGCCCAACCCGCCCGAAGGCCCGCCCCGCCCATGCCGATCATGCCCGACCACTGGATCCGCCGCATGGCGGCCGAGCACGGCATGATCGAGCCCTTCGTCGAGAGCCAGCGGCGCGAGGGCGTGATCTCCTACGGCCTCTCCTCCTACGGCTACGACGCCCGCGTCGCCGACGAGTTCAAGATCTTCACCAACGTGGACAACGCGGTGGTGGACCCGAAGGCCTTCTCCGAGAAGGGCTTCGTCACCCGCAAGGGGCCGGTCTGCATCGTCCCCCCGAACTCCTTCGCCCTCGCCCACACCGTCGAGTACTTCCGCATCCCGCGCGAGGTGCTGGTGATCTGCCTCGGCAAGTCCACCTACGCGCGCTGCGGCATCATCGTCAACGTCACCCCGCTCGAGCCCGAATGGGAGGGCCAGGTGACGATCGAGATCAGCAACACCACGCCGCTGCCGGCGCGCATCTACGCCAACGAGGGGATCTGCCAGTTCCTCTTCCTCAAGGGCGACGCGCCGCCCGAGGTCAGCTACGCCGACCGCCAGGGCAAGTACATGCGCCAGCGCGGCGTCGCGCTGCCGAAGCTCTAGGGACGCTCCGGGGGAGGGGATGGACCGCATCCGCATCCGCGGCGGCCGGCCGCTCGAGGGACGCATCCCGGTCAGCGGGGCGAAGAACGCCGCGCTGCCGCTGATGGCCGCGGCGCTGCTCTCCGACGGGCCGCTGACGCTGACGAACGTGCCCGACCTCGCGGACATCGCCACCATGGGCGCGCTGCTCGCCCAGCACGGCCTCGAGGTGGCGCACGACCGGGCGGCGCGCACCCTCACCCTCTCCGGCGCGGCGGGGAACCTGGTCGCGCCCTACGACATCGTGCGCAAGATGCGCGCCTCCGTCCTCGTCCTCGGCCCGCTGGTCGCCCGCTTCGGCGAGGCGCGCGTGTCGCTGCCCGGCGGCTGCGCGATCGGCACGCGCCCGGTGGACCTGCACCTCAAGGGCCTCGAGCAGATGGGCGCGGAGATCGCGCTCGAGGCCGGCTACATCCACGCGAAGGCGCCGCGCGGCCTGCGCGGGGCGCGCATCCTCTTCCCGCAGGTCTCGGTCGGCGCGACCGAGAACCTGCTGATGGCCGCGACCCTCGCCGAGGGCGAGACCGAGCTCGTCAACGTCGCCCGCGAGCCGGAGATCGAGGACCTGGCGCGCTGCCTGATCGCGATGGGCGCGCGCATCGAGGGCCTCGGCACCGACCGGCTGCGGATCGAGGGCGTGCGCCGCCTCGGCCCCGCGACCCACGCCGTCATCCCGGACCGCATCGAGGCCGGCACCTACGCCTGCGCCGCGGCGATCACCGGCGGGGCGGTGCTGCTCGAGGGCGCGCGGCTCGACCATCTCGGCGCGGTCGCGCGCATCCTGCGCGAGGCCGGCGTGGCGGTGGAGGAGGAGCCGGGCGGCATCCGCGTCTCCCGCCTCGACGGCCTGCGCGGCACCGACGTCATGACCGAGCCCTTCCCGGGCTTCGCCACCGACATGCAGGCGCAGTTCATGGCGCTGATGTCGGTGGCCGAGGGCGCGGCCATGGTCACCGAGACGATCTTCGAGAACCGCTTCATGCACGTGCCGGAACTGAACCGGATGGGCGCGCGCATCAACGTGCACGGCGCCTCCGCGATCGTGCGCGGCGTGCCGAGGCTGTCCGGCGCGCCGGTGATGGCGACCGACCTGCGCGCCTCCGTCTCCCTGGTCCTCGCCGGCCTCGCGGCCCAGGGCGAGACGATCGTCAACCGGGTCTATCACCTCGACCGGGGGTATGAGCGGGTGGAGCAGAAGCTCGCCGCCGTCGGCGCCGACATCGAGCGCATCCCGGGCTGACCGGACGGGACAGACGCCACCTCCCCGTGCTAGACGCCCCCATGGACACCCACATCGCCACCCCTCTCGATCCCGCGACCCCGGCGGATTCCGGCACGCTCGTCCTGGCGGTGCCGAAGGGGCGCATCCTGTCGGAGCTGGCGCCGCTGCTGGAGCGGGCCGGCATCCGCCCCGAGCCGGATTACGCCGACGAGAACAGCCGCCGCCTGCGCTTCCCGACCGACGATCCCGCCCTCGACGTGGTGCGGGTGCGCAGCTTCGACGTCGCGACCTTCGTCGCCCACGGCGCGGCGCAGATCGGCGTCTGCGGCGCCGACGTGCTGATGGAGTTCGACTACGACCAGATCTACGCCCCGCTCGACCTCGGCATCGGCCGCTGCCGCGTCAGCGTCGCCGAGCCCGCCGAGCTCGCCGGGCGCGACGACCCGAGCCGCTGGTCGCGCGTCACCGTCGCCACCAAGTACCCGAACATCGCCCGGCGCCACTTCGCCGCGCGCGGCGTGCAGGCGGAGGTGGTGGAGCTGAACGGGGCGATGGAGCTCGCCCCCTCGCTCGGCCTCGCGCGGCTGATGGTGGACCTGGTGCAGACCGGCGCGACCCTGAAGGCGAACGGGCTCATGGAGACGGAGGTGATCGCGCACGTCACCTCCCGCCTGATCGTCAACCGCACGGCGCTGAAGACCCGGCCGGAGGTGATCGGCGGCTGGATCGCCCGCTTCCGCGCCGCGCTCGCCTCGGCGAGCGCGCGATGATCCGCCTCTCCACCGCCGATCCGGGCTTCGAGGCCGGCTTCGCCGCGCTGCTCGCGCAGGCGCGCGAGACGACGGCGCGCGTGGACGCGGCGGTGGCGGCGATCATCGCCGAGGTGCGCGCGCGGGGCGATGCGGCGCTCGTCGAGTACACCGCCCGCTTCGACCGCTGGCGCCCGGCCGACGCCGCGGCGCTCCGCGTGACGGAGGAGGAGATCGAGGCGGCGCTGCGCGGCGTGCCCGCCGGGCTGCGCGCCGCCCTCGACCTCGCCGCCCGGCGGATCGAGGCCTTCCACCGCGCGCAGATGCCGCGCGACCTCGAGATGCGCGACGAGGCGGGCCTCTGCCTCGGCCTGCGCTGGACGCCGCTCGACGCGGTCGGGCTCTACGTGCCGGGCGGCAAGGCCGCCTATCCCTCCTCGGTGCTGATGAACGCGATCCCGGCGCGCGTCGCCGGCGTATCGCGCCTCGCCATGTGCGTGCCGGCGCCGGACGGCGCGCTCAACCCGCTGGTCCTCGCTGCGGCGCGGCGCGCCGGGGTCAGCGAGATCTGGCGCCTCGGCGGCGCGCAGGCGGTGGCGGCGATGGCCTGGGGCACGGAGAGCCTCGCCCCGGTGGACCGCATCGTCGGCCCCGGCAACGTCTATGTGGCGGAGGCGAAGCGCCAGGTCTTCGGCCGCGTCGGCATCGATTCCATCGCCGGCCCCTCGGAGGTGGTGATCCTCGCCGACGCCGCGAACGACCCGCGCCACGTCGCGCTCGACCTGCTCGCCCAGGCCGAGCACGACGAGGCGGCGCAGTCCATCCTGGTCGCCGACGACGCCGCCTTCGCCGACGCCGTCGTCGCGGCGGTCGAGGCGGAGCTCGCGACCCTGCCGCGCGCCGCGATCGCCGCCGAGAGCTGGCGCCGCCACGGCGCGGTGATCCTGGTGCGCGACTGGGCGGAGGCCGCGCCGCTGGTTGACCGCCTCGCGCCCGAGCACCTGCAGCTCATGCTCGCCGAGCCGCGCGCCGCGCTGGCCGGCATCCGCCACGCCGGCGCCGCCTTCCTCGGCCGCTTCTGCCCGGAGGCGCTCGGCGACTACGTCGCCGGCCCGAACCACGTGCTGCCGACCGGGCGCACGGCGCGCTTCGCCTCGGGGCTGTCCGTGTTCGACTTCCTCAAGCGCACCACCTGGATCGAGGCCGACCAGGCCGGCCTCGCCGCGATCGGACCGGCGGCCGTGGCGCTGGCGGAGGCGGAGGGGCTCGATGCGCACGCGCGCAGCGTCGCGGTGCGGCTGGCCGGGCGCGGTGCCTAGGCCCGTTTCCGCTCGGCCGCGCCCGCCGCGCGGCTCCGGCTCCTTCCGGGCGGCGGCAAGACGCGGACCTGATCGCAGGAACCGTGCCCGCCTGCCCCCCAGGCCCGCGGCGAGCGCGGCGGCGGCGCGGATGCGGCTGCGGCTCGCGACCGGGCGACCGGCCAGCCTGCCCGGTCCCACGGCCTTGCCCGGATGGCCGCGCGCTTGACCCCGCCCACCGGCCCACTCATCTTCCGCGCCGTCGGTCAACCCCCGCCCGAGACCCCCGGCACCGGCCCCTGCCGGGCCACTGCGACCGACGACGCCCGTCCGCGCGAAGAAGGAACCTGATGTCGAAAGAAGATATGATGGAATTCAGCGGCACCGTCGTGGAGCTGCTGCCGAACGCCATGTTCCGGGTGAAGCTCGACAACGACCACATCGTGCTCGCCCACACCAGCGGCAAGATGCGCAAGAACCGCATCCGCGTCCTGGCCGGCGACCGGGTGAACGTCGAGATGACCCCCTACGACCTCACCAAGGGCCGCATCACCTTCCGCTACAAGTAGCTCCGTCCGGCGAGGGGGAACCCGGACGATGGGCGTCGAGGGCGGCCGCCGGCCGCCGCTGGTCCTGGCCTCGGCCAGTCCGCGCCGACGCGAGCTGCTCGCCCGCATCGGCATCATCCCCGACCGGATCGTCGAGACCGCGATCGACGAGACGCCGCGCAAGGGGGAGCTGCCGCGCCAGCTCGCCGCCCGCCTCGCCGCCGCCAAGGCCGAGGTCGCCGCGGCCGGCGCGCCCGAGGCCCTCGTGCTCGCCGCCGATACCGTCGTCGCCGCCGGTCGGCGCATCCTGCCCAAGGCCGAGACCGCGGAGCAGGCACGCGCCTGCCTCGCACTGCTCTCGGGCCGGCGGCACAACGTCTATACCGCGGTCGTGCTGGCCCTGCCGGACGGGCGGCGGCTGCGTCGCCTCGCCGACTCCATCGTCCTGTTCCAGCGCCTGACCGAGGCGCAGATCGAGGCCTACCTCGCCTCCGGCGAATGGCAGGGCAAGGCCGGGGGCTATGCCATCCAGGGCCGCGCCGAGGCGCATGTGCGCTTCCTCGCCGGCTCCTACTCCAACGTGGTCGGCCTGCCGCTCTACGAGACGGCGCAGCTCCTGCGCGGGATCGGCTGGCTGCGGCCATGAGCGGCGGCGCGCCCCGGCCCGGCGCCGGCCGCGCCGCCCTGATCCGCGTCAGCGTCGGGCCGGGCGAGCGGCGCATCGCGGTCCTCGACGCCGACGGCGAGACGCTGCTGGACTACGAAGTGGAACGGCCGGCGCGGCCCGAGGGCATCGGCGACCTGCACCGCGCCCGCGTCATCGCGCTCGCGCCGGCGATGGGCGGGGCCTTCGTGGCGCTCGCCGGCGGCGAGACCGGCTTCCTGCCGGCCGCGGAGGTGGCGGCGCCGTCCGGCCCCGAGTCCCGCCCGCCGCCGCTCAATCGCGTGCTGCGGGAGGGGCAGGCCCTGGCGGTGCGCGTCACCCGGGCCGCGCAGGGCGGCAAGGGGCCGCGCGTCACCGCGCGGCTCACCGAGGAGGAGGCGGCGCTGGCCGCCTCCGCGGCCGCCGCGGGAACCCCTGTTCCGGCGCTGCTCCGGCGTGCGCCGGAGGCGGCGCTGCGCCTCGCCCTCGCCCATCCGCAGGCGATGGTGGAGACCGACGGCGCCGCCCTCGCCGCCCGGCTGCGCGCCGCGATCGGCCCGGCGCGGGTGCGGCTGCTGCCCCATCCGGCCTTCGACGAGGCGCTCGAGGCGGAGGTCGAGACGCTCTCCGGCCCCGAGGTGCCGCTGCCCGGCGGCGGGCGGCTGCTGATCCACCCGACGCCGGCGCTGGTGGCGATGGACGTGGATGCCGGCCCCGCCGCCGGCGCGCGCGACCAGCGGGCGCAGGAGGCGCTGAACCGCGCCGCCCTGGAGGAGGCGGCGCGCCAGATCCGGCTGCGCCGCCTCGGCGGCGCGATCTTCCTCGACCTGGCGGGGCTCGCCGCGCGGCGCCGGAAGGGACGGATGCTGGAGCGGCTGCGCGCCGCGCTCGCGCCCGATCCGCTCGCCCGGCTGGTGGGCCTCACCGGCCTCGGCTTCGCCGAGATCGCGCGGACGCGGGTGCACGCGCCGCTGCACGAGGTGCTCGGCTGGCCCGAGCCTTCGCCGCTGACCCGGGGCCTCGCGGCGCTGCGGCGCGTGGTCCGCGAGGCGGCGGCGCGCCGCACCGGGCGGCCGCTCGCCTTGCGCGCGGCGCCGGCAGTGGCGGCGGCGCTGCGCGCCTGGCCGGAGGCGCTGGAGGAATGCGCCGCCGCGCTCGGCCAGGGCTTGGAACTGCGCGCCGATCCGACGATCTCCCCCGGCGCCGAGGCGATCGAGGAGGCGACTGGCGATGGGCGAGGCTGACGGTGGCGGGCCGGGACGGCCGGCGCGCCGGCCCGTCGAGCGTTGCCCGGTCTGCGGCCGGGCACCGGCCCCGCCCCACCGCCCTTTCTGCTCGGCCCGCTGCGCCCGGATCGATCTGGGGCGCTGGCTGACCGGGGCCTACGCGATTCCCACGGAGGAGGGCCCTCGGACGCCCGGCCGGGCCGAGGACGGCGAGCAGGAGAGGTGACGCGGGCGGCGGCCCCGGCGATGCGCCCCTCTCTGTCGTGCCACCGCCGACGCTGGACAGATCGTGCGGTCTCGGCTATTGCGCCCGCCTCTGCCGCGCATGGCGCGCCGCCGCGTCATGCGCCATCGGGCCCAGGTAGCTCAGTTGGTAGAGCATGCGACTGAAAATCGCAGTGTCGGTGGTTCGATTCCGCCCCTGGGCACCATTCCGTTTTTCCTCGGCGTTCCGGCGTTTCGACATCCTCTGATCCTCGCACGGTTCAGGGGTGTTTTCGTGTCGCGGACCTTCTGCGGACCCATGCGATCCCGAGGCCGCTCCGAAGCTGAACCCGACCGGCATTCTACCACGCCACGCGGCTGCTGGTGTGATGGCGTAATGGTGCGGCGCGATGCGGGGGGCGGGGTTGCATGGCCGCCGACTGGCGTCGGGTTCGGACCTGTATGGGGGCTGGAGTGAGGGCGTAACATGCAAAGGGCGCCCCGAAGGACGCCCCTGCACCACATGACTGCAAGCCGGCGTCAGCACCGCGCCATTAGATGCACCGGCAACCGCCGCAGCGCATCCACCTCCGCCCGCGATGCCTGGGCGATCCACTCGGCCTCGGGCACCGCATCCACGCCACGCTGGCCAAGCCTCCGGTCCATGGCTTCAAACCAACGCTCCATGAAGGTCGCGCAGGCATAATGCGGCGCCACGTCGCGCGCTGCGGCGGGTAGGGACTGACCGGTAAGCGCGGCCTCAATCTCATCAATCGAAACGTGCCAAGGTGCGGTAAGCATGAAAATGCTCCGGCTATGGCCCTCGGATCGATAGCAATCGAAGGCTCTGGGTTGTGGGGAATGGCGCAGCGTGGCGCCGAAAGAATTTGGCAGGATGTTGGGGTGTGTTGTCAATCTGCGACTTGGTATTGCGCGTGGGTATTCTTGCAGAGGTGAGGCGGTGCCGTTCGCTTCTTACCTGTATGGGTGCGAGGATTTGGGGTGGCCGGGGGGGGTGGGGGGTGGGACCACGCGATGGACCCTCCCCCCTGGTGCTGTTCCTTCCCACGTAGCGCGCGGGCAGATGTGGGAACACGGGAAATGCGGTATTGGGATACCGCATGAGAGGCCCACGCTGCACCGCCTGCTTCCATTCCAGGGTTGCCGAGATTGACGCCGCCCTGGCGTCCGGTGCTCCCCTGATCGCCACCGCCGCGAAGTTCGGCCTGTCCAAGAGCGCCCTGGCCCGCCACCGGACCCGGTGTTTGGCGCCCAAGCTGGCCGCCGCTGCGAAGATGGTCGCCCCAGCGTCCGCGATCCGTGCCGAGGTGCAGCGGGCAAAGGCCATCGCCTCCGGGCAGGCCGAGGCAGCACCAGCCGATGTGCTAACCCTGCAAGGGCTGGTGGGCCGCCTGGGGCGGCTGCTGGACCGGCTGGAAGGGGCGAGCGCCAGCGCCGCCGATGATGGCCTGCACGCCAGCTTGGCGGCCGTCAGCGGCCCGCTCATCAAGGCGGTGGAGACGGCGGCACGCTTGCAAGGGATCGGCGCGCAGGTGGACAAGCCTGCGGCGCCTACCTTCTCTATCACCTTCGACTTGAGCGGGGTGGAGGAACGCCAGCCGGCGCGGCCGGTCCCTGTCGCACAGCGCCCCGTAGGGTCCGTGGCGGACGCCATCCCGGAAGATGCTCAGGGGATCGAAGCGGGCGAGAGTGCCAGCGATGCCGGGCAGGCCGATGCAGGTCCGCTGCCGGTGCCAGGATTCGACTTCGCTATCCGAGCGTAGGGTCGCGCCCGCCCGGCTCCTACCTTCCTCGCCGGTCCTCAATGATTACGTTGGGCGCGCGCTCCAAAGTCGGCCGCCGCAGTTCGGGGTCGCCGGCGGCGAGGCAGCGGAAGCTCACCGAGGCCCTGGCGTTGTTCCAACTGGTGGCCGGGGCGGTCCCGATGTCCTGGACCAGGACTGCCCGGTGGAGAGAGGCGCAGTGGCGCTGCGCGGCCTCCAGCGCGGTCTGCTCGGCGGCGGCGGTCCCGCCCGCCAGGGGATGCGCCTCGGCGCTGGAGCGGTAGGTGTCGGGCCCAAGCTGGAGGACCCCGCTCGACCCGCCGCAGCCGCTGGCGAGCAGGAGGATCAGTGGGGCGCCGGCGAGGATGTTCCGCAGCAACGTCTTCCTCCGTGGTTGACCAATAGGTGAACAATAGCAACGTTCTGGAGGCGCACCAAGTCACGCGCACGAACAAGTCCGTCGCGAAGCTCATACTGGCCAGTGCGCCCCGGCCCTCACGGTAGCTACGGAACAACCGGTCCAGCGTTTCCTGCCATAGAGGAATGGGGGATGGCGGCAGGCCGGTCAGCTTGGCGCACATGGCCTGCCAGGCGAGGGCTTCGTTCCGCTCCGTCAAGCAAGGACCGCTGCCCCACAGATCGCCACCCTGCGCAGCCCGAGCCATACCTACTCGACCGTCAGCAGATGCCACTTGCATGGTGCGGATGATGGGTAGCTCCTTGAGGACGGAAACGGGAACGAGGGGGTTAGAGGCGGCGGTCATGGCGATAGGCTCCGATCAGCGGACGCGGTGGTTCGACGGATGGGGCAGGGGCCGGACCTTTGGGGACGCGGCGGCGCACGACGGGGAACACCGGCGGGCGCCGAACGGGCGAGGATGCGGAGGGCGGGGCAGACCGTTGCGCGCCTCAATGCCCGCCTCGCCTCAGTTCCCCCCATACCCCCTAGGGCGACTGAGGCGCGCCCCTGGGGGGCGGCCTCGCCGCCCGCCTCGGTCGCCTCAATGGGACTGAGGCGGACTGAGGCGACTGAGGCGCCTGCGGTTGGGGCGCGATGGTCATGCGACGAACGGTCCCGGCTGCGGATCGCCTGCCCAGGGCGTGACCACCCATCGGACAACGACCCCCTCGCGCCTGTTCGGGCCGCCGCCCCTGGTCTTCGGCACGACAACCTGCGTCGTCCCGATCCAGCCGCGCGCCAGCAGGTCGTCCACGATCCTCTTCGCATAACCCTCGCGCCTCGACGCGGGCGCGCCCGGCAGGTGCGGCGTCAGCGCCGCCGCCACATCGGGCAGGTAGAAGCGCGACTTGGCCTGGGGCTTCAGGCTGTAGTGGCACGTCCCGCCCTGCGCGCCCTTCGCCAGCGTCACGAGCGCCTCCCGCTGCATCTGCGGCGTGATGAAGCTGCCCGGCGCCTGAGGCACGAACGGCTCGGCGACGGCGACCCAATCCTGCTCGGGCCATTCGGGCGGCTCCGCGTTGTCCATCGGCACGCCGACGAGCCTGAACGAGAGCACCGTCCCGCCCGGCACGAGGTTGGCCTTCTGCGCGACCAAGTCGCGCATGTTGCCTTCGTCGCCCGGAGCAACACCGCGCCTCTCGCACTCCGACGGGGACGGCCTGACGACGGCGAATACGGCGCGGGCGGCGTTCGGGACCGCGACGGCGCCGAGGGTGCCTTCGGCCCCATCCCCGTTGGCGGCGGCGCCCTTCCGGGTGTGCGCGACGATGACGACGGCGCATTCAAGCTCGGCCGCGATCTGCTTCAGCGCGCGCATCAACTGATACATGAGGCCGTTGTCGTTGGCCCCGACGGGGACCAGCGCGCTCCACGGATCGAGCACGACGAGCTTCGCTCGGGTTTGGCGGATCAGTTGCCGCAGCCGCCCGATGTCCCGCAGCCGAAGGCGTTCGCGGCGTGTGGTCGGATCGACCTCCGTGAAGGCGAACTCGCCCAGGGCATCGGCGCCGCAGACATAGAGGTCGCCGGCCTGGTGCAGCGGGATCTTGAAGTGGGCCAGGCACGCCTCGCACCGCAGGCGAACTTCGCCGCTGTCGTCCTCGGCATTGACCATCAGCACCGGCATGGGCCGCACGAGAGGGACGCCGAAGATGGGCTTTCCGCTGGCGACCGCGACGCAGCCGGTTGTGGCGATGGTGGACTTCGCCAGTCCGCCAGGGGAGACGATCACCGAGACATGGCCGATGATCGCCACGCCGCCGAGCATTGTCTTGCGCTTGGTGCGCCTGGCGGGCCGCGCCGCGATGTGCAGGGCTGCGATGTCGAGCCGGGAGGAGGCATCTCCCGTATCTGGCGCGGCACCCCCCGCGCCGTCGCGCCACCCGTCCTCCCGCGCCATGGCGAAGATGGTCCCGAGGGTGGTGCACTCGCGTCCCTGATCCAGGCGCGCCTCGGTATCGCTCAGCAGGCGATCCCACTCGGCATCGTTCTCGGCGGCGGGGTAGGCCCCGTCGTAGGCGCCCGGCCGGTCCGACGCCTCGTGCATGAGCCGGCGCAGCTCGGGTTCCAGGTCAGGGAACAGGACCGCCTCGTGGGCCAGAGGCGCCACGCAGCGGTGGCGCCAGGTGTTTCGGTCCTTGAGCCGGGTCGGATCGGTCGCCAGCAGAGCGTCGCGCAGCCGCTCCAGGTCTGGCGCCCCTCGCAGCGCCGCGTTGGCCTTCCACGCGGGCACTGACCAGTTTTGCAGCCATTCCGGCAGGTCGCCCAGCTCCGGGAATATCTCAGCTGCGGAGGGTGCTTGCCCGGTGCCGGATGGGGACGGCCCGGCCGCCCCGGCCTGGATCTCCGCCGCCAGGGCGGCGAACGCCTCTGCGGCGGGCACGACGTCGCGCGGCATCACGCGCCGCCCTCCGTCAGCACATGGCCGGTCACGGTGAGGTAGCGTCCGGCGGTGTAGAGTTCGATACCGTCGCCGGTGACGGCCCTCGCCAGCGGCCGGGCAAGGCAGAAGATGCGGACCCCCTCGCCGCTCGGCGACCACTCGGCGTAACTGCCGAACGCGGCGACGATCTGCCGCGCCCCCACCTCGCGCTCGGGGCTCCCCGTCACGTCGTCCAGGTCCACGCCCGCCAGGACGAGCCCGGCGCTGTCCGGCTGCCGTCCAGGGCAAAGGTCGTGCGTTCGAATCGCGCCGGGGACGCCAAAATTTTCAAGGAGATAGCGGCGGCGCCGCCCCGAGCCGCAAAAAGCCTAGGTAGCAGATAGGTAGCAACCGGGCAGGATCGGTTCGTCCCCGCCGCCGGTCAGGCGGCGCTATCCTTCGCCCCTCTCCGCCAGAGCAGTCGCCGCGCGCAGCGCGCCCGCGACCCGGCTTCTCCCGTCCGCCCCGAAGAGGCTCGCCCAGTTCACCCCCGCCCGCCACGCCTCCGGGTGCGGCAAGAGGGGCTCGGGCGCGCCGGCGGCCCGCAACTGCTCGGCCGCCTCCGTCCCCATGAAGAGCAACGTCATATTCCCCAATCGCTCGGCCTCCGCGCGCCCGATGCCCACCTCGGCGGCGGCCAGCGCCACCGCGACCGGCACCTCGGCCAGCACCGCCGACACCGCCTCGGTCGCCGTCGCGAGGAAGATCGTCTCATCCCGCCACGCCGCCGCCGCCCGCCGCGTCGCCGCCGCCCGGCCGCCGTCGAGGGTGGCGAGAACCCAATCGAGGGCGGCCAGCAGCGGCACCCGCCCATCCGGCCCGACCGGCAAACCGGCCGCGAGCCACTGCGAGACGCGCCCGCGCGTGACCCCGAGCCGCGCGGCCAGCTCGGCCTTCGTGACCGTGATGTTCGCCGCCAGCGGCCGATAGTCCTGCATCCGGGGAGCAAATTTAGGCATGTTTTCCTCATTCGCCTAGCGATGCGCCGCGCCTCCGCCGACCGCATTTCGCGCCGGCCAGGAAGGACCCGAGGCGGCGGCGGCGGACCCC
>NZ_BMKS01000024.1 GCF_014644455.1 Caldovatus sediminis
CGGAGGATGGCCGCAGAGCCGCATCGACGATCTCATGCCCTGGCGCCGGGCGAAAACAGATCACGCCTGACGCACGCCGCGAACAAGGACCGCAGCGCAACGCTTACCCAGAGATCAGCTTGGAATCACCTCCGCCCCCGGCTGGGAATCCCCCCAGACGCCAGTTTGTCCACGCGGCCTAGGGCCCGCAACTCCCGGTCGCAGCAGTGCCGATCACCCGGAGCCGCGGAGGCCCCGTGCGGCGGCGGAGCGAACTTCCACGACCAGCAACCTGTCCTCGACGCGGCGCTGGTAGCGCCGCACCAGAGCGCTCAGGACCGCGAAGGCCACGGCGAGCCCCGCCAACGCCGCCGCCAGGCCGAGGCCCGCATCTCCGAGACAGGCAAGGCTCGCCGTCTCTGCCTCGGGCGGCACGCAGCCGGCGAAGCCCTCCGGGGCCAGCGTGATCGGCGTGACGGTGGCGCCGACCGCGCTGGCCACGGCGAGTCGCGTCGCCCAGCGGAAGGCGGTCGCGATCATGGAGATCCGCGCCTCCGGCGGCGCCGTCCTGGCCGCTGTGTCCATGTCGGGATCTCCTCCTGCGCCGGTCGTGCCGCGGGCGCCGACGTCGCGCTGTTACGGCGCCGCGGGTCGGCGCCAGTGCCCGGGGAGCGAGCGAAGAACCGAAGGCGGCCGGCAGACCGGACGCCGCGTGGACTGTCCCGGCGGTGTCCGAGGCCGGGGCGGCGGCGAATCGCCGAGATGGCTGCGCGACGCTTCGGTTCGTCCCTCGGCGCCGCCCGCGACCCGCCGGCCGCCCGGTCCGTCAGACGGTCCAACGCTGCGCCTCTCGCCCGGCGCCGTTGCAGATCGGCACGGCATGCGCGGTCGGGCACACCGTCACCTTGCCGCCGCGGGCGTGGAACTCGGCCACGGCGTGCGCGACCTCCGCCTCGGTGGGCGGGCGGATGCGCCGGACGCGGCGCTGGCCGGCAAGGGTCCCGAGCACGCGGCCGATCTCCCGGCGGATCTCGGCCTCGGGCGAGGGTCGCCGGAGGCGCCCGAACCCGACGCCGGCCTCGGGGGGGACCAGGGGGTAGGCCATTGGAGGGTTCTCCTGATGCAAGACTGACGAAAGATTGATTATTCCCTACCGGCAATACAACCTGACGTTGGATAGGGTTTCGTAACATTTCCCGCAAAAGCCGGGACTTCCGGTCCTCCTGCCCCGAAGGCCACAGCTGACGCCGATTTCACGCCCGGGTGGCGCGGCCGCGGGGCATGCGCTACAGGGCAGCGCCGACCGAGCCGGCCCGAAGCGTGCATCCCGCCGCACTCCGCGCCCGCCGGCCGGCAGACGAGCGAACCACAGGCCGTTGAACCTTTCCCAAGGAGACCCGGATCCGCCGGCCGCCCCGGCCCGCCGCGCCCCGGATCCGGTGGCGGACCGGACCGCGTCCCCCTCGTCGTCCGGTTCCGCCGTGCCGGGCTGGCTGCCGCTCCTGCTCGGCTACCTCACGGCGCTGGGTCCGCTGGCGACGGACATGTACCTGCCGGCCTTCCCGGCCATCGAGGCGACATTCGGCGCCGGCGGCACGGGCGCCGCCCAGGCCACCCTCGCCACCTGGTTCGCCGGGCTGGCGATCGGCCAGATCGTCCAGGGCACGCTCGCCGACCGGTTCGGGCGCCGCGGCCCGCTGATCGCCGGCGCGGTCCTCTTCACCCTCGCCTCGCTCGGCTGCGCCCTGGCCCCCGACCTCGGTACCCTCACCCTCTGCCGGTTCCTCCAGGCGGTCGGCGGCTCGGCGAGCATGGTCATCCCGCGCGCAGTGGTCCGCGACCTCGCCGACGGGCTGGCCGCGGCGCGGATGATGGCGCGCCTGATCCTGGTGATGGGCGCGGCGCCGATCCTCGCGCCGAGCCTCGGCGGCCTGCTCCTCCTGCTCGGCGACTGGCGGCTGATCTTCTGGGTCCTGGCGTTCTACGGCCTTTCCTCCGGCCTGCTGGTCTGGCGGCAGCTGCCCGAGACGCTGCCGCCCGCGCGCCGCGTGGCCCTCGGGCCGGGCGAGCTCGCCGCGCGCTACGCCGCGGTGGCGCGGGAGCGCGCCTTCATCACCCATGCCCTCATGGGCGGCGGCACGATGTTCGCGCTGTTCGCCTTCATCGCCGGCGGGCCGCCGGTCCTCATCGGCCATTTCGGGGTCTCGCCGCAGGGCTTCGCCGTGCTGTTCGGCCTCGGCGCCGCGGGCTTCATCGCCGGCTCCCAGGCCAACCCGCCGCTCGCCGCGCGCTTCGGCGCCGACCGGGTGATGCGGGCCGCGAACCGGACCAGCCTCGGCTGCCTCGCCCTGCTGGCCGCCGCCGCGGCGACGGGGACCGGGGGGCTCGCGGCCGTCGTCGCGCTGATCGCGGCGACCATGGCCTGCGGCGGGCTGGTGATGCCGAACGCCGCGGTCGGGGCGCTGTCGCGGCATGCGGCGCATGCCGGCACGGCCTCCGCCCTGATGGGCGCGCTGCAGTTCACCCTCGCCGCCACCGCCGGGGCGCTCGCCGGGCTGGTCGGCGACGGGACGCCGCTGCCGATGGTGCTGCTGATGCTCGCGGGCATCCTCGGCGCGGCGGTGGCGGACCGCTTCCGGCCCCCGCTCTCGGGCGGCGGCCGCGGCTGACAGGCGCGCGGCGCCGCGCCATGCTGGCCGGCGCACGGCAGGGGGATCGCAGGATGGACGAGGCGGAACGGCTGCGCAGCTTCGAACGCGCCGCGCACGACCGCGCGGCGGAGCGCTACGCCGAGTTCTTCGCCCCCGTCACCGCCCTCGCCACGCCGGCGCTGCTCGACGCCGCCGGGGTCGGGCCGGGGATGCGGGTGCTCGACGTCGCCTCCGGGCCGGGCCATGTCGCGGCAGCGGCGGCGGCGCGCGGGGCGCGGGCGGCGGGGGTGGACCTGGCGCCGCGCATGGTCGCGCTCGCCGCCGCGCGGCATCCGGGCATCGCCTTCCGCGTCGCCGACGTCGAGGCCCTGCCCTTCCCGGCGGCGAGCTTCGACGCGCTGGTGTGCAGCTTCGGCCTCGGGCACTTCCCGCACCCCGAGGCGGCGATCGCCGAGTGCGCCCGCGTCGTCGCCCCCGGCGGGCGCCTCGCCTTCGCCTGGTGGGACGCGCCGGAGCGCCAGCGGCTGCAGGCGCTGTTCCGCGAGGCGCTCGCCGAGGCCGGCGCCGTGCCCCCGCCGGAGGTGCCGCGCCACTCCACCCTGCGCTTCTGCGACCCTGGCGCCTTCCGCGCGCTGCTCGAAGGCGCCGGGCTCCAGGAGGTGACGCTCGCGGCGCACGCCACGACGCACGCGGTGCCGGACAGCGAGACGCTCTGGCGCGGCGGGCTGGAGGGACTCGCCATCACCGGCGCCACGCTGCGCGGCCAGACGCCGGAGACGCAGGCCCGCATCCGCGCCGCCTTCGAGCGCCGCGCCGCCGCCTATCGCCGCGAGGGAGAGGGGCTGGTGATCCCGATCGGCTTCCTGGTCGGCAGCGGGCGCAGGCCGCCGGCGGCGGGGTGAGGCGCCGCCGCCGGCGCAAGCCCCGGGTCCGCCTCAGGCGGCGAAGACGAGGTTCCGGCCGATCGGCGCGGCGGCGATGGCCATCAAGTCCTGCGCGGCCGGGTCCGCCCCGTCGGCCGCGCAGGACGCCGCCCGGCGCGAGCGGCCCCGGCACCTGGCCGGGCCCGCCGCGCGCCTCGCCCGCGGTGCCCGCGCCATGCGCGGCCGGGGTCCGCCCGGGCCCGTGGACCGGCACGCCCCGCCCGGCGCGCCGGTCGGCCCGGTCACGCGCCCGGCCGGATCTCCGTCACGCCCCCCATCCAGGGCCGCAGCACCTCCGGGACGAGGATGCTGCCGTCCGCCTGCTGGTGGGTCTCCATCACCGCGATCAGCGCGCGCCCGACGGCGACGCCGCTGCCGTTCAGCGTGTGCACGAAGGCCGTGCCCTTGCCGTCCTTCGGCCGGTAGCGCGCGTTCATCCGCCGCGCCTGGAAGTCGCGGCAGTTCGAGCAGGAGGAGATCTCCCGCCATGCCCCCTGCCCCGGCAGCCAGACCTCGAGGTCGTAGGTCTTGGCGGCGCTGAACCCCGTGTCGCCGGCGGAGAGCACGACGCGCCGCCAGGCGAGGCCGAGCCCGGTCAGCACGCGCTCCGCGCAGCGCGTCATGCGCTCCTGCTCCTCGGCCGAGGCCTCGGGCGTGGTGACGGAGACCAGCTCGACCTTGGTGAACTGGTGCTGGCGCAGCATGCCGCGCGTGTCGCGCCCCGCCGCGCCCGCCTCCGAGCGGAAGCAGGGGGTGAGCGCGGCGAGGCGGAGCGGCAGGACCGCCTCGGGCAGGATCTCCTCGCGCACGAGGTTGGTCAGCGGCACCTCGGCGGTCGGCACCAGCCACCGGCCGTCCGTGGTGCGGAACAGGTCCTCGGCGAATTTCGGGAGCTGGCCGGTGCCGTACACCGCGGCGTCGTTGACGAGCAGCGGCACCGCGCACTCGGCATAGCCGTGCTCGCGCGTGTGCAGGTCGAGCATCCACTGGCCGAGCGCGCGCTCGAGCCGCGCCAGCGCGCCCCTGAGCACGACGAAGCGGCTGCCGGCGAGCTTCGCCGCGGCGGCGAAGTCCATCAGGCCGAGCGCCTCGCCGAGCTCGAAGTGCTGCCTCGGCGGGAACGGGAATTCGCGCGGCTCGCCGTGCTGGTGGAGGACCTTGTTGGCGCCCTCGTCGGCCCCGTCGGGCACGTCGGGGTCGAGGATGTTGGGCAGCGCCTCCAGCAGCTCGGTCTGCTCGCGCTCGGCAGCGGCGGCCTCGGCCTCCAGCGCCGCCATCTCCTCGCGCAGCCGCGCCGCCTCGGCCTCCTGCGCCGCGGTGTCGGCGCCCTGGCGCCTGGCGATGCCGATCTCGCGCGAGAGCGCGTTGCGCCGCGCCTGCCTCTCCTGCAGCGCCGTCAGCGCGGCGCGGCGCGCCTCGTCGCGCGCGAGGATCGCGGCGGAGGCCGGCGGCAGCCCCCGCCGTGCCAGCGCCGCGTCGAACGCCGCCGGGTCGGCGCGCACCAACCGGATGTCGTGCATCGCGTGAGGCCCTAGCCCGCCTTGCCGCCCTTCGCGTCCCCCCTCCGGCCCGACCAGGTCGCGAACAGGATCGAGAGCTCGTAGAGCAGGATCATCGGCAGCGCCAGGCCGACCTGGCTGATGACGTCGGGCGGCGTCAGGATCGCCGCCGCCACGAACATCGCCACGATCGCGTAGCGCCGCCCCTTCTTCAGCGTCTCGACCTGCATGATGCCGACGCGCACCAGCAGGATCAGCAGCACCGGAAGCTGGAACGCGACGCCGAAGGCGAGGATCAGCGCCATCACCAGGTCGAGGTACTCGTTGACCTTGGCCTCGAGCTGGATCGGGATGCCGCCCGCGCCCGCCGGCGTCTCGAAGCTGATGAAGAAGGACCAGGCGAGCGGGAAGATGAAGTAGTAGGCGAGCGCCGCCCCCATCACGAACAGGATCGGCGACATGATCAGGAACGGCCGGAGCGCCCGCTTCTCGCTCCGGTAGAGCCCAGGCGCGATGAACAGCCAGAGCTGCGTCGCCCACACCGGGAAGCTGAAGAACACCGCGCCGAAGAACGCGACCTTCAGGTAGGTGAAGAACGCCTCGTAGAGCGCGGTGTAGATCATGCGGCGGTCGCCGCCGCCCTCGCTGGCGAGGATGTTCGCCAGCGGCCGGGCGAGGAAGCCGTAGATCTGCGCCGAGAAGTAGTAGCAGGCGAGGAAGGCGACCACGAACGCCGCGAGGGACCACAGGAGCCGCTGGCGCAGCTCCAGCAGGTGGTCCATCAACGGCATCGGCTTGTCGTCGATGGGATCGTCTTCTTCGGGGCGGTTGATGTCGTCGCGCGGCACGGCGCTGGCGCCTCAGATCGGGCTGGAATGGTGCTGTGGCTGCCGCTCGCCGGCCGCGCCCGACGCGGGCGTCGCCTCGGGCTCGGGCGGGAGGCCGGCCGCAGGCATCGGCGGCGGGGCGGGCGGCGCCAGGGATCGCGCCGGGTCCTCCCCGGTCGCGGCGTCGGGCGGTGTCGCGGAAGGGGCGGCCGCCTTCGCGGCCTCGGCGGCGCGCACCACCTCGGGCGGGATGAAGGCCGGCGGCCCCGGCGGGGGCGGCGGCGGTCCGGCGGGCTCCGCCGCGGCGCCGGGCGGGCCGAAGGTGTCGGCGATCGCCCCCGTCGGCGCCTCGCCGGAGGCGGCGGGCGGCTCGGGTACCGGCGGCCCGTAGGTCGCGGCCGTGCCCGGGCGGAACGGGTCCTCCTCGAAGGTCCTGCGGATCGTGCCGTCGGCGTCCACCGCCCTCTCGATCTCGCCCTTGAGGTCGAAGTTGCGGATCTGGTTGATCTGGTCCCGCACCTCGTCGAGCTTCGCCTCGCGGACCATCTCGTCCACGTGGGTCTGGAACTCGCCGGCCATGCGGCGAAGCTTCTGGATCCCCTGGGCGAGGCCGCGGATCGCCCCGGGCAGGTCCTTCGGCCCGATGACGACCAGCGCCACCACGGCGATCAACACGATCTCGGACCAGGCGAGGTCGAACATGCTGTCCCTGCGAAAGCCCCCGAGGAGGGGCGGCCCGGCTCCCGTTAGCAGGAAGCCGCCACCCCGCCAATCGGCCCTTGTCGCCCCTATCTAGGTATCCTCGGGCGGAAAGACGAAGGCGCGTTCGGGATCGAGGCCCACCGCCACCTTCTGCCCGCGCGCCAGCGCCGCGCCGGGCCCGAGCCGCGCGTGCAGGTGGATCGGCCCGCCGGTCGCGCCGTCCGGCAGGGTCAGGTGGACCAGGCTGGTGGCGCCGAGCAGCCGGAAGGCCTCCACCTCCGCCGTCGCCACCAGGCCGGACGACGGCGAGAGCCGGATCCCCTCGGGCCGAACCAGCACCTCGACCGCCGCGCCCTCGGCGAAGCCCGGCGCCGGCACCGGGCCGAGCGGCGTGCGGGCGACGCCCGCCGCCACGTGCGACGGCAGGCGATTCACCTCGCCGAGGAAGGTCGCGACGAAGCGGTCCGCCGGGCGCAGATAGAGCTCGCTCGGCGTGCCCGCCTGCACGATCACGCCCTCCCGCATCAGGGCGATGCGGTCGCCCATGAACATCGCCTCCTCGGCGTCGTGGGTGACGAGGAGCGTCGCGATCCCGGCGGTCTGCAGCACGTGCAGCGTGTCGTCGCGCACCTGCTCGCGCAGCCGCGCGTCGAGGGAGGCGAAGGCCTCGTCGAGCAGCAGCACGGTCGGCCGCGGCGCCAGCGCCCGCGCCAGCGCCACCCGCTGCTGCTGCCCACCGGAGAGCATGTGCGGATAGGCCTTCTCGTAGGTCTCGAGGCCGACCCGGGCGATCGCGTCCATCACCCGCCAGAAGCGCTCGCCCCTCGGCACGAAGCGCAGGCCGAAGGCGATGTTCTCGGCGACGGTCAGATGCGGGAACAGTGCGTAGTCCTGGAAGACGAAGCCGACATGCCGCTCCTCCGGCGGCACCTCGCGGCCCGGCTCGGCGATCACCCGCCCGCCGAGTTCGAGCCGCCCGGCCTGCAGCGGCTCCAGCCCGGCGGCGAGACGCAGCAGCGTCGTCTTGCCGCAGCCGGAAGGGCCGAGGAGGCAGACGATCTCGCCCTGCGCGACCTCGAGATCGATGCCGCGCAGAACCTCGCCCCGCCCCGGATAGGCGTGGCGGATGCCGGTGAATCGCAGCGTCACGGCGGCGAGGAGGGCGAGGCAGCGCCGGGCAGCGGCAGGGACGGCGGCTCGGGTGCCACCAGCTCCTCGCGCCGCGGCAGGTCCTTGAGCGACTTCAGCCCGAACTGCTCGAGGAAGCGGGGCGTCGTGCCCCACAGGGTCGGGCGGCCCGGGACCTCCTTCCTGCCGCGCGGGGCGATCAGCCCCAGCTCGAGCAGGGACTCGAGCGTCGCCTGGGCGAGGGAGGCGCCGCGGATCTCCTCGATCTCGCCGCGCGTGCAGGGCTGGTGGTAGGCGATGACGGCGAGCGCCTCCATCGCCGCCCGCGGCAGGCGGCGCGGGGCCTCCACTACCCTGGTCAGGCGCGGGGCGAGGTCGGCGGCGGTGCGGAAGGCGAAGCCGCCGGCCACCTCGACCAGCTCCACCCCGCGCCCGGCGTAGCGCGCCGCGAGCCCGGCGAGGACCGCGGCCACCTCGGTCCCCGCGGGCAGCACGGTCTGGAGCCGTGCCGGCGGCACCGGCCGGTCGGAGGCGAACAGCACCGCCTCCGCGATGCGAAGCGCGTCCTCGGCCGCAGCCGAATCGGGCGGCGGGGCGCCTGCGGCCGGCGCGTTCCCGCCCGGGCTGTCTGCCTCGGCGGCAAGGGGCGATTCCGCGCCGGCGCCGGATGGCCGCATCGCCGCGTCGGCGCAGGGCTGCTGCGTCCCGTCGAGCGCCGCGGCGCCGTGCCCGTCCGGGCGCGACCTTCCGGCGGAATCCCCGGATGCCGGACCAGGGAGGGCGCCGGGCGTCGCCGCGCCCGGCCCTGCCGGCACGCCGGCCGTCTCCTCCGTCTCACGCCGCTCGGACATCCCGTGCCTGCCCTTCCTCCGCGCGCCGGGCGCGCAGGAGGATCGGGCCGAAGGCCCGCTCCTGGCGCAGCTCGACGCCGCCGTCGCGGGCCATCTCCAAGCCTGCGACGAGCGTGCTGGCAAGGGCCGCGCGTCGCTCGACGGGGTCCAGCAGCCCCTCCGGCAGGAACCGGTGCAGCACCGCCCACGACGGCATCTCGCCGAGCAGGCGGGAGAGCCGCGCCAGCGCCTCCTGCACGGACCACAGCCGGCGCGGCTTCGGCCGGTAGGGCCGCTTCGCCGCCGCGCGCCGCCGCGCCGCGACATAGGCCTGCAGCAGCGCGGGCAGGTCGGTCGCGATGCCCGAACGGTCCTCCACCCGCAGCGATTCCGGCGCGCCGCGCGCGAAGACGTCCTTGCCGAGGGTCGGCCGCGCGTTCAGCCAGCGCGCCGCGGCGCGGATCGCCTCGAGCGCGGCCAGGCGGTCGGCGAGGGCACCGGCCAGGGCCTCGGCGTCCTCGTCGCCCTGCGCCGCCTCCTCGGGCGGCAGCAGCAGGCGGGACTTCAGCCAGGCGAGCCAGGCCGCCATCACCAGCCAGTCGGCGGCGAGCTCCAGCCTGAGGCCGCGCGCCGCCTCGAGCACCGCAAGGTACTGGTCCACCAGCGCGACGATCGAGATCCGCGCGATGTCCACCTTCTGCGCCCGCGCCAGCTCCAGCAGCAGGTCGAGCGGCCCCTCGAAGCCGTCGAGCCGCAGGTGGAGGACAGGCGGCGCGGCGGCCCCGGGCTCGGCCGTAGTCATGGCATTCCCGGAGCCGGCGGCAGCAAGGCGAGCCGCAGGACCGGGCCGGCGAGGTTGCGCAGGAACCAGCCCAGCGGATCGAAGCCCTCGACCGCCTGCGGCAGCAGGAAGAAGACGATCAGCACGACCAGCAGCCCGGCCCGCTCCAGCATGAGGTAGCGGATCGCCAGGGCGGGCGGCATCGCCCAGGCGACGATGCGGCTGCCGTCGAGCGGCGGGATCGGGATCAGATTGAACAGGCCGAGGACCACGTTCGCGATGACGAACAGGACCAGGAAGTCGAGCACCGCCTCGGGCGCCCAGCCCGGCAGGTCCGCGGCCGGGACGAGCGGCAGCAGCCCGGTCGCCCGCCCGAACAGGAAGGCGAGCAGCACGAGCAGGAAGTTCATCCCCGGCCCCGCCGCGGCGACGAGCGCCATGCCGCCGCGCGGGTGGCGCAGCCGCGTGATGTCAACCGGCACCGGCTTCGCCCAGCCGAAGACGAAGTTCACCGCGCCCGTGGTGAGCAGCTGGCCGAGGACCAGCACCCCGGGCACCACGACCGTGCCCAGGGCATCGACGTGGCGGATCGGGTTCAGGCTGAGCCGTCCCGCCCGCTTCGCCGTGTCGTCGCCGAGCGCGAGGGCCGCGTAGCCGTGCGCCGCCTCGTGCAGGGTGATCGCCAACGCCGCCGCCGTCACCGCGACGGCGAGGCCGGAGAGCCATTCCGGCAGGATCACGCGGTGGGGTCCGCATGGGTGGGCGGGTCCGCATGGGTGTCGCGCCCGGCGCCGGCGGCGAGGGCCGCGGCGATCGGCACTGGCGCGGCGAGCCAGCCGTCGCGCAGCGATCGCAGCACCACCGGATCGAGCCGCATCCGCGACGCCTCGGCCACCGCCTCGCGCGAGGCGGCGAGGCGCTCGGCGGCGGCGTCGCTGACCGTGGGGCAGGCCGACAGCACCGCGGCCGTCTCCGCCAGGCGCCCGGTGCAGTGCAGGGCGATGTCGCAGCCGGCCGCCAGCGCCGCCCGCGCCAGCTCCGCCGGCGCGCCGGAGAGCGCGCCCATGGCGAGGTCGTCGCTGATCAGCACGCCGTGGAAGCCGATCTCGCCGCGGATCACCTGCTGGATGACGCGGGGCGAGAGGGTCGCGCAGCGCTCGGCATCAATCGCCGGGTAGAGGATGTGCGCCGTCATCGCCCAGACGCCGGGCGATTCGGCGAGCGCGGCGAAGGGCAGCAGGTCGTCGGCGAGGGTGCCGCGGTCGACGCCGACGCAGGGCAGCTCGTGATGGCTGTCCGCGAGGGCCCGGCCGTGGCCGGGGATGTGCTTGAGCACCGGGGTGCAGCCGGCGGCGCGCAGCCCGGCGGCGAAGGCGCGGCCGAGCCGCACCACCTCCGCCGGGTCGGCGGAGAAGGCGCGGTCGCCGATCACGCCGTGCGCGTCCGGCAGGCGCAGGTCGAGCACCGGGCCGCAGACCACGTCTATGCCCGACGCGGCGCAGTCGAGCCCGATCAGCGAGGCGTTGGCCCGCACCACCGCCGCCGGCGCCCGCTCGAAGGCCGCGGCGGGCGGGTAGGCGAGCCAGTGCGGCGGGCGCAGCCGCGCCACCCGGCCGCCCTCCTGGTCCACCAGGATCGGCGTCTCGGGGCCGAGCAGCTCCCGGAGCTTCGCGGTCAGGGCGGCGAGCTGGGGCGGGTCCTGGATGTTGCGCGCGAACAGGATCACGCCGAGCGGCGGCGTGCGGCGGAACAGCAGGATCTCCTCGTCGGTCAGCGTCGGGCCGGCGATGCCGACGATGGCGGCGCGGGGCGCGGGCGGGGCACGCATCGTCGGGGCCTCCCGGACTAGCCGCCGATCACGGCGCAGGCGGCGCCGCGGCCGCGCGCCTGCTCGCAGAAGGCGCGGGCGGTGGCGGCGTCGGCGAAGCCGCCGACGCGCAGGCGCCACATGGGGGGCGCGCCCTCGCCGCGATCGAAACGCAGGATCTGCGGGCGGAAGGCGGCGAGCAGCTCCGGCATCCGGCGCGCCAGCCGCTCCCATTCGGCGCGCGCCAGCTCTTCCGAGGCCAGGGCGCCGAGCTGGACCTGGATGCGGCCATGGGCCACCGGGGCGAAGGCGGCGGGCGAATCGGGCGCCTCCGCCGCGGCCGGCGCCGACGCGGCGGCGGCCTGGCCGGGCGCCGATGCGGCCTGGGGCGCAGCCTGGCCCGGCTCGGCCCCGGCCGCGCCGGCCGGCCCGGGCGCCGCGACGGGCGCCATCACCGCCGGCGGCGGCGCGATCTGCGCGCGCAACCGCTCGAGCGCCGGCCGTTCCGGCCCCGGCGCCAGTTGCGCGTCCTCGGGCGGCAGGGCGCGCTCGCGCGCGTTGCGGTCGAAGATGAACTCGTCCTGATAGGCGACGCGCAGCCCGCCGGGGTCCTGCGGCCGGACCTTCACCGGCCGCGGATCGGGCTCGATCACCGGCACCCCGCGCGGCCCCCCGAGCCCCAGGCGCGACGCGCCCCACCAGGCCGCGGCGCCCAGCGCCAAGACCGCCGCGACCCCGCCGGCGATCGCCAGCAGGCGCCAGGACAGTCCGTCCTCCGGCGGACGGACGCGATAGGACGGAACGATCGCGTCGCTCACCGCATCTCCTCGACCGGCGTCACCCCCATCACCGCGAGGCCGGAGCGGATGACCCCCGCCGTGGCCGCCACCAGCGCCAGGCGCGCCCGCGTCGCCTCCGGCTCATCCGCCCGCAGGAAGCGCAACGTCGAGTCGTCACGCCCCCTGTTCCACAATACATGAAAGTCGCCTGCCAAGTCATGGAGAAAAAAGGCGATCCGGTGTGGCTCCCGCGCCACGGCGGCGGCCTCCACCACCCGCGGCCAGGACACCAGCCGCCGGACCAGGGCGAGCTCGGACGCATCGGTCAGGCGATCGAGCGGCGCCTCCGCCAGCGCCGCCGGGGGCGGATCGCCCGCCTGGCGCAGCACCGAGCGGCAGCGCGCGTGCGCGTACTGGACGTAGAACACGGGATTGTCGCGCGACTGCTCGACCACCTTGTCGAGGTCGAACTCCATCTGCGCGTCGGCCTTGCGCGTCAGCATGGTGAAGCGCACCGCGTCCTTGCCGACCTCCTCGATCAGGTCGCGCAGCGTGACGTAGGTGCCGGCGCGCTTCGACATGCGCACGGGCTGGCCGCCCTTCACCACGTGGACGATCTGCGTCAGCACCACCTCGAGCGTCGCCCTGCCGTCGGAGAGCGCCTGCACCGCCGCCTGCATGCGCTTGACGTAGCCGCCGTGGTCGGCGCCCCAGACGTGGATCAGCGCCTGGTGGCCGCGCTCGATCTTGTCGAGGTGGTTGGCGATGTCGTTGGCGAAGTAGGTGCCGGAGCCGTCGGACTTGCGCAGCGGCCGGTCCACCTCGTCGCCGAACAGGGTGGCGCGGAACAGCTCCTGCTCGCGCGGCTCCCAGTCCTCGGGGGTCTTGCCCTTGGGCGGTTCGAGGATGCCGCGGTAGATCAGGCCCTTGGCCGCGAGCAGCGCCTCCGCCCGCTCCAGCGCGCCGGATTCGACCAGCGCGCGCTCGCTGACGAAGACGTCGTGGTGCACGCCGAGCGCGTCGAGGTCATCGCGGATCTGCGCCATCATCGCGTCCACGGCGAAGTCGCGCACGATGTCGAACCACACCGTCGGCCCGGCCGGCATCGCGTCCTCGTCGGCGAGCGCCGCGCCGTAGCGGGCCTTCAGCGCCTCGCCCACCGGGACCAGGTACTCGCCGCGGTACTGCAGCCCGCCCGGGGTGAGCTGGGCGTACTCGTCCTCGGTCAGCGGCGTGCCGATCGCCTGCAGGTAGCGCCAGTAGGCGGCGTAGGCGAGCGCCTGCACCTGCGCCCCGGCGTCGTTGACGTAGTACTCCTTGGTGACGCGCCAGCCGGCCTTGATCAGCAGGTTGGCCAGCGCGTCGCCGACCACCGCGCCGCGGCAGTGGCCGACATGCATCGGCCCGGTCGGGTTGGCGGAGACGTACTCGACATCGGCGCGCACGCCGGCGCCGACGTCGCAGTCGCCGTAGGACTCGCCGGCGCGCAGGATCACCGGGATCTGCGCCCGCAGGAAGGACTCGCGCAGGCGCAGGTTGACGAAGCCGGGGCCGGCCGGCTCGGCGGCCGCGATCTCCGGCAGCGCGGCCAGCCGCTCGGCGAGCTGCGCGGCGAGCCGCGGCGGCGGCATCCGCGCCGGCTTCGCCGCCACCAGCGCGGCGTTGGTCGCCATGTCGCCATGCGCGGGGTCGCGCGGCGGCTCGACCTGCACGCGCGCGAGCGCCTCCTCCGGCAGGTCGGGGAGGAGCGCGCGGAGCGCCGCGAGGACGGCGTCGCGGATGCCGGTGAAGATGTTCTCGCGCGCGGCGGCGCCGGCGGCTGGGATGGGCGTCGTCATCCGATGTCCAATCAGCCCGGGATGTCCGGGTCGGTCATGCGCCGGTGCTCCTCCAGCGCGTAGCGGTCGGTCATGCCGGCGATGTAGTCGCACACCACCCGCGCGGCCTCGGGGCTGCCCGCCTCGCCGGCGCGGCGGCGCCACTCCGGGGGCAGCATCTGCGGCCCGCCGTGCAGCAGGCTGAACAGCACCTGCACGACGCGCTTCGACTTCGCCATGGTGCGGTTCACCCGCCAGTGGCGGTACATGCGCCGGAACAGGAAGTCCCGCACCGCCTGGTTCACCGCCGCCATCGCGTCGGAGAACGCCACCACCGGCCGCTCCGCCGCCCGCACCGCGTCCGCGTCGCGCGGCGCGAGCGCCGCGAGGCGCCGGCGCGATTCCGCGACGGCGTCGAGCACCATGCGGTTGATGACCCGCCGGATCGTCTCGCTCGCGAGGCGGTCGGGCGGCGCGCGCGGCCCCGCATCGGCCCGCGCCTCCTCCAGCGCCTCGCCGACCAGCGGCAGCGCCGCCGCCTCCTCCAGCGTGAACAGCCGCGCCCGGAGCCCGTCGTCGAGGTCGTGGTTGTTGTAGGCGATGTCGTCGGCCAGCGCCGCGGCCTGCGCCTCCGCGCTCGCATGGGTGCCGAGCTCGAGCGGGTGCCGCCGGTCGTACTCGGCGATGTAGGGCGGCGGGCGGCGCAGCGGGCCGTTGTGCTTCGCCAGGCCCTCCAGCGTCTCCCAGGTCAAGTTCAGCCCGTCGAAGCCGGCGTAGCGCGTCTCCAGCGCGGTGACGACCTTGAGGCTCTGCGCGTTGTGGTCGAAGCCGCCGTAGGGCTTCATCGCGGCGTTCAGCGCCTCCTCCCCGGCATGGCCGAAGGGCGGATGGCCGAGATCGTGGGCGAGCGCGAGCGCCTCCGCGAGGTCCTCGTCGAGCGACAGGGCGCGCGCCAGCGAGCGGGCGATCTGCGCCACCTCGATCGAGTGCGTCAGGCGGGTGCGGAAATGGTCGCCCTCGTGGAAGACGAACACCTGCGTCTTGTACTGCAGTCGCCGGAACGCGGTGGAATGGATGATGCGATCCCTGTCGCGCTGGAAGGGCGAGCGCGAGTCGCCGCCGGCCTCCGGATGGAGTCGCCCGCGCGAGGTCTCCGGCCTGACCGCGTAGGGAGCGAGGCGCATTGCGGCGCGGCCCCTAGCATCGGGGGAAGAGCGTCGCAACTCGCCGGCGCGCGGCCGGCCGGCTGTGCGCCGGCGCTCCCCGGCGATTGGAATCCACCCCCTGCCCCGCCTATCTTTCCGCCCGAGGAGATCCGACCCGATGCCCGACGGCACCGCCGCCACCCCCGCCGCGTTCCGCGTCACCGACCGCGCCGGCGCCCAGATCGCCGCGATCGCGGCCCGCGAGGGCCGGCCCGGGGCCGGGCTGCGCCTCGCGGTCGTCGCCGGCGGCTGCAGCGGCTTCCAGTACACTTTCGAGCTGGAGGACGCGCCGCAGCCCGACGACCTAGTGGTCGAGGCCGGCCCCGCCCGGGTGTTCGTGGACCCGGTCTCGCTCGACCTGCTCGCCGGCTCCGAGCTCGACTGGCAGGAGGAGCTGATCGGCGCGCATTTCGCCGTGAGGAACCCGCAGGCGACCAGCGGCTGCGGCTGCGGCGCCTCGTTCAGCCTCGGCTGAAGGCACGCCCGGGGAATGGACGGGGGGGGGCCGGGGGCGCCGCCGCCACGCCTGCGGCTCGCCAGCTTCAACGTGAACTCGGTGCGCCAGCGCGCCGCGCATGTCCGCCGCTTCCTCGAGCGCCAGCGGCCCGACCTGCTGTTCCTCCAGGAGACCCGCTGCCGGGCGGAGGAGTTCCCGCGGCTGGAGTTCGAGGCGCTCGGCTACCGCGTCCATGCCGTCGGCCAGCCGGGCGGCCGCAACGGCGTCGCCCTCCTCGGCCGCATCCCCTTCGAGGTGGTGGCGGAGGCGCTGCCGGGCGAGCCGGAGGACGGCCAGGCGCGCTACCTCGAAGTGGAGACCGAGGGCGGGCTCCGCGCGGGCGGCGTCTACCTGCCCAACGGCAATTCCGGCGGCGCGGAAGGCTTCGCCTACAAGCTGCGCTGGATGGACCGGCTGATCGACCTCGCCGAGGCGCGGCTCGACGCCTTCCTGCCCTTCGCGCTCCTCGGCGACTTCAACGTCTGCCCGACCGGGGAGGACCTCGCCCCGGGCGCCCTGCCGCCGACCGACGCGCTGGTCAGTCCGGAAGTGCGGGCGCGCTTCCGGGCGCTGCTGCACCTCGGCCTGACCGACGCGCTGCGCGCCCTGCATCCGCACGACCGGCTCTACACCTACTGGGACTACGGTCCCGCCTTCGAGGAGAACCGCGGCCTGCGCATCGACCACATCCTGCTGAGCCCGGACCTCGCCGAGCGGCTCTCCGGCTGCGGCGTGGACATCGCGCCGCGGGTCGAGCCGCAGCCGAGCGACCACGCTCCGGTCTGGTGCACCCTGCGCTGACGCCGGCCGCGGCCCTCCCGCGCCGCGGGCGCGCCGGGGAGGAATGGGGCGCCCGCCTCGCCGTCCGTCGGCTCAGCGGCTCGGGCGCACCGTCACCGTCGGCGGCGGCGCCACGACGGTCGGCTGCTGGGGCGGGGGCGTGACCACCGTCGCCGACGGGGGGCCGTTCGACATATTCGACATAGGTGCAGGCGGCGGGGCCAAAGGCCGTGGATCGGGGAGAAGGCGTCACGCACCGGGCGCTCCCCGATGGGAACCGATGCGCGCCCATAACCGCCGAAGCGGTCCATCGCGGCGCGCCGCGCGGTGACCGTGCGTGACGCAGGGGGACGCGTCCGCATCCCCGAGGCGCCGCCGGTCAGTACCAGCCCGGCTCGACCCAGATCCAGCGCCCGCCGCGCTGCACCCAGTACCCGTGGCGCCAGCCGCGGCGCGGCGGGCGGGTGACCCATCGTCCGGGGACCCAGACATAGCCGCGGCCGGTCCAGCGCCAGTGTCCCGGCCGCCAGACATGGAGCCGGCTCGGGGGACGGCCGAATGGGCGATCCGGCCGCGGCGGCGGCAGCGGCGGCGGGTAGAAGCCCGGCTGCGCGGTCGCCGCGCCGGTGGCGGCCAGCAGCGCGCCCGTCGGCAGCACGGCCGCCCACAGCAGGATCCCGGCGAACCGGCGCCGGGAGAGGGAATCCGTGAGCCTGGGGGGGAGCGACATGTCTGGCCCTCCTGTTGATGATTGCTCGAATCGTCGGCGTGCCTCGGACGCGACGCGGGCCCGGCGGGCGCCCGGACGGATGCGCCCTGCGCAACGCGGCGCCGCGGATCGGGTTGCCGCCGCAACGGTGTCGCCGCGTCAGGCCGGCCTCGCCTGGCTACCAGCGGCGCCACCCATGAGGGAGAAGCGGTCCGTAGTAGCCGTGCCAAGGGTGGTGATGGCCGCCCCACCAGCGGCGGTAGTAGTGGCCGTACCCTCCCCATGTCGGCCCGACGCCGACCACGACCGAGGCGGTCGGGGGCGGCGCCGCGAGCGGCACCATCGTCCCGTCCGGATAGACCACGCAACCCGCGAGTCCGGCGGCAAGCACCGTCAGGGAAACGACGCGACGCAGGGCAGACATCGGCGCCGACCTCCTCTTCTCCTCGGCCGGGATGCCGGCGGACCCGACCGGCGCCGCGACGCGTGTCGGCGAGCGACCCGGGCCGAGGAGGCACGCCTTTGCGCATGCCAGGGCGGCAGGGCGGGAGCGCGGCGGCACGATGGCGGCGCGAGGGCAAGCGCTGCCGATCCCGCCACGCCGTGCGGGGGGCGACGACCCGGCCGGACGGAACCCTCCGCCGCGGCTCGGCGGCGACGGCGCCCCCGGCTGCGCAGGGGGATCAGGCGACCGGCCTTCTCCCGGCCGGCCCTCCTGCGCTCAGAGGGTTCATCGCCAGCGCCAATGCCCGGGGATCCAACGCCCGCGCCAGTCGTAATGCCCGGGCACCCAGACGCCCCGGCCGGGGGGCGGGGGCCGGACCACGACGGGCGGCGGTGGCGGTCGCACGACGACAGGGGGCGGCGGCCGCACGACCACGGGCGGTGGCGGTACGACATAGGCCGGCGGCGGCGCGACATAGGCCGGCGGCGGGACCACCACCGGCTCGGCGTAGACGCAGCCGCCGAGCCCCAGGCCGGCAATCCACAGCAGCAAGGCCCCGGAGGAACGCGCGCTCATGGCATTATCCTTCTGACGCTGCGATGCCGCGCTCGCCCGGAACCGGCCGCGATGCCGGCAGCGCGGGCGTGCAGCGTGATGAGGCGGACCGCAAGGATCCGCATCCGCAGATTATCATTCTCGGCCGGGACGGAAGGGGGCCGCACCGGTCGGCGTCGCCACGGGGTCCGGGTTCAGCAGCGGCGGACCGTGTCGCCAGGCGCCACGGCGCAGGGCCGCCTCGAGGCCGCGCGCCTCGCCGGCGCTGGCCATGGGCGCGAACCGGTAGAGCAGGCGCCGGCGGATGTAGGCGCGCAGCAGCGCATCGAAGGGGATGCGGCCCGCGGCGATGCCCTCGATCTCGGCGCGCGAGAGCAGCGGCAGCACGAGGCGATCGGCGACGAGCAGGCAGAACGGATCGCCGCCGCGCCGGCCGGAGGCGTGGCTCTTCAGGCGGCCGTAGAGCCCCCCGGCACCGCCTCCGGCGCCGGCGAGGCCGACATAGAGGAAGCGCCCGTCCTCGTGCCAGACGGTGTAGAGGCCCGGACCCCCGGCCGGCACCGCGCGGTTCGGCCAGGCGGCGAAGCGGTGCGCGCCCCGCGCCCCGCCGCCGAGGATCTCCAGCACCTCGGCGGCGTGCGGTGCGGCGGCGCCGTCACTGGTCGGCGTAGACGTGGGTCTCCTCCGCCGCGCCCGGATGCGTCACCGCGCCGAGACAGGCGGGGCCGACGGTCTGGGCGTACTTCCAGAGGGCGCCGCTGTTGTAGTCCGTCCTGCGCGGCGTCCAGGCGGCGCGGCGGCGGGCGAGCTCGGCCTCGTCGAGCAGCACGTCGATCGTGCCCTTCTCGGCGTCGATCACGATGCGGTCGCCGTTGCGGAGCAGCGCGATCGGGCCGCCGACCGCGGCCTCCGGCCCGATGTGGCCGACGCAGAAGCCGCGCGTCGCGCCGGAGAAGCGGCCGTCGGTGATCAGCGCCACCTGCTCGCCCATGCCCTGGCCGTAGATGGCGGCGGTGGTGGCGAGCATCTCGCGCATGCCCGGCCCGCCCTTCGGCCCCTCGTAGCGGATGACGATGACGTCGCCCGGCTTGTAGGCGCGGGCCTCGACCGCCTTGAAGGCGTCCTCCTCGCAGTCGAAGCAGAGGGCGGTGCCCTCGAAGCGCAGCGTCTTCATGCCGGCGACCTTCACGATCGCGCCCTCCGGGGCGAGGTTGCCCTTGAGCCCGACGACGCCGCCGGTGGGGGAGATCGCGCGGCTGACCGGGCGGACCACGTCCTGGTCGGACGGGAACACGACGTCCCTGTGGTTCTCGGCGAGCGTCTTCCCGGTGACCGTCAGGCAGTCGCCGTGCAGCAGCCCGGCGTCGAGCAGCGCCTTGATGATCACCGGGACGCCGCCGACGCGGTACACGTCGAAGGCGACGAACCTCCCGGCCGGCTTGAGGTCGGCGATGTAGGGCGTGCGCCGCATGATCTCCGCCACGTCGTCGAGGGTGAAGCGGATGCCGGCCTCGTGCGCGATCGCGGGGAGGTGGAGCGCGGCGTTGGTCGAGCCGCCGGTGGCCCCGACCACGACCGCGGCGTTCTCCAGCGCCTTGCGGGTGACGATGTCGCGCGGGCGGAGGTTGCGGCGGATCAGCTCCATCACCGCCCTGCCCGATTCCACGGCCCAGCGGTCGCGGTCCTCGTAGGGCGCCGGCGCGCCGGCGGAGCCGGGCAGCGCGAGGCCGATCGCCTCCGAGACGGTGGCCATGGTGTTCGCCGTGAACTGCCCGCCGCAGGCGCCGGCGCCCGGGCAGGCGACGCATTCCAGCTCGTGCAGGTCGGCGTCGGACATCCTGCCGGCGGCGTGCTGGCCGACCGCCTCGAACACGTCCACCACCGTCACGTCCCTGCCGCGGAACTTCCCGGGCAGGATCGAGCCGCCATACATGAACACGGCGGGGATGTTGAGGCGGACCATCGCCATCATCATGCCGGGCAGCGACTTGTCGCAGCCGGCGAGGCCGACGAGGGCGTCGTAGCAGTGGCCGCGCACCGTCAGCTCCACGCTGTCGGCGATGACCTCGCGCGAGACGAGCGACGACTTCATGCCCTGGTGGCCCATGGCGATGCCGTCGGTCACGGTGATGGTGGTGAACTCGCGCGGCGTGCCGCCCCCCTGCTTCACGCCCTGCTTGACCGACTGGGCCTGGCGCGAGAGGGCGATGTTGCAGGGCGCGGCCTCGTTCCAGCAGGTGGCGACGCCGACGAAGGGCTGGCCGATCTCCTCCTCGGTCAGCCCCATCGCGTAGTAGTAGGAGCGGTGCGGCGCGCGCTCCGGCCCCACGGTGACGTGGCGGCTGGGGAGCCTCGACTTGTCCCACTTCGTGCGGCTCGTCATCGGCGGTGTCCCCCGCAGGGATCTTGGGCAGACCTTCGCGCGCGGCGGCGCGCCGGGCAAGGCGTCCGGGCGCGCGCCGGCGGGCGCGGGATCGAGGCGCCGGGAGGGCCGGTCCCGGCCCGCCGGGGGCGCGATAGGCGTGGGGGCGCCCGGCGCTCCGGCCTACCCCGCGATCCGCGCCAGCGCCGCGTCGAGCCGCGCCATCTCCGCCTGCGCCGCGGCCAGCCGCTCGCGGTTCTCCTCCACCACCTCCTCGGGCGCGCGGCTGACGAAGCTGGCGTTGCCGAGCTTGGCGGCGATCCTCTCCGCCTCGGCGGCCGCCCGGGCGCGCTCCTTCGCGAGCCGGGCGCGCTCCGCGCCGAGGTCGATCACCTCGGCGAGCGGCAGCATCACCGTCGCCTCCTCCACCACCGCCTGCGCCACGCCCCTCGGCGGCGCGCCGTCGAGGGCGCGCACCTCGGTCGCGCGGCCGAGGCGGCGGATCGCCTCGATCCAGCGCCGCGCGCGCTCCAGGCTCTCGGCGCGCGCGCCCTGCAGCAGCAGCGGCACCGTCACGCTCGGCGGCACGTTCATCTCCGAGCGCACCGCGCGCACCTCGGAGATCAGCCTCACCACCCAGTCGAGCTCGCGCCGCGCCTCCTCGGCCCCCTCGACCTCTACCGGCCGCGGCCATTCCGCCCGGATCAGGCTGCACTCCGGTCCGTAGCCGAGCCGGTCCCACAGCTCCTCCGTGATGAAGGGCATCACCGGGTGCAGCAGGCGCAGGATCACGCCGAGCACGTGCTGCGCCGCGCCGCGCACCTCCTCCTTCTCCGCCCCGTCCGGCCCGTTGAGCACGGGCTTCGCGAACTCCACGAACCAGTCGCAGAAGGTGTGCCAGACGAAGCGGTAGCAGGCGGAGGCGTATTCGTCGAAGCGGAACGCCTCCAGCGCCGCGTTCGCCTCCGCCACGGCAGTGTTGGACGCGTCCAGGATCCAGCGCGCCAGCGGCGCCGTCGCCTTCGCGGGGTCGTAGTGCGGATCGGGCCGGACGCCGTTCATCTGGCAGAACCGCGCCGCGTTCCACAGCTTCGTGCCGAACGCCCGGTGGTCCTCCACGCGCTTCCGCCCGAGCTTGATGTCGCGCCCCGGCCCGGCGAGCGCGGCGATGGTGAAGCGCAGCGCGTCGGCCCCGTACTCGTCTATCAGCTCCAGGGGGTCCATCACGTTCCCCTTGGACTTCGACATCTTCTGCCCGCGCTCGTCGCGCACCAGGCCGTGGATGCAGACCGTGCGGAACGGCACCTCGCCCATGAAGTGCAGGCCCATCATCATCATCCGCGCGACCCAGAAGAAGATGATGTCGAAGCCCGTCACCAGCACGTCGGTCGGGTAGTAGCGGGCGAGCTCCTTCGTCCGCTCGGGCCAGCCCAGGGTCGAGAACGGCCAGAGCGCGGAGGAGAACCAGGTGTCGAGCACGTCCTCGTCGCGCGCGAGCGGGACGTCGCGGCCGAAATGCGCCCGCGCGGCGGCCTTCGCCTCCTCCTCGGTGCGCTCGACGAAGACCTCGCCGTCGGGCGCGTACCAGGCGGGGATCTGGTGGCCCCACCAGAGCTGGCGCGAGACGCACCAGGGCTGGATGTCGCGCATCCAGGCGAAGAAGGTGTTCTCCCACTGGCGCGGGACGAACACGGTCTGGCCGGTCTCCACCGCCTCGATCGCGGGCCTGGCCAGCGTCTTGGCGTCCACGAACCACTGCCAGGTCAGCCGCGGCTCGATCGGCACGCCGGAGCGGTCGCCGTGCGGCACCTGGTGGACGTGCGGCTCCACCTTCTCGACCAGGCCGAGCCGCTCCAGCTCGGCGACGATCGCCTGGCGCGCGGCGAAGCGGTCCTTCCCGGCGAGGCCGCGCAGGAATTCCGGATCGGCCACCCCCTCCACCGCGCGCATCTCCGGCGCGATCTCGTCGAGCACGACGCGCGCCTCGGCGTCGAGCACGCTCGGCATCGGCAGGTCGTGGCGCCTGCCCACGGCGAAGTCGTTGAAGTCGTGCGCCGGCGTGATCTTCACCGCGCCGGTGCCCTTCTCGGGGTCCGAGTGCTCGTCGGCGACGATCGGGATCGCCCGGCCGACCAGCGGCAGCACCGCGCGCCTGCCGACCAGGTCGCGGTAGCGCGCGTCCTCCGGGTGCACTGCGACGGCGGTGTCGCCGAGCATCGTCTCCGGCCGCGTGGTCGCGACCACGATGAAGCGCCCCGGCTCGCCCTCGATCGGGTAGCGGAGGTGCCAGAGGTGGCCCCTCACCTCCCGGCTCTCCACCTCGAGGTCGGAGATCGCGGTCTGGAACTGCGGGTCCCAGTTCACCAGCCGCCTGTCGCGGTAGATCAGCCCCTGCTTGTGGAGGGTGACGAAGACCTCGCGCACCGCGGCGGAGAGCCCCTCGTCCATGGTGAAGCGCTCGCGCGGCCAGTCGAGCGAGGCGCCGAGCCGGCGGAGCTGGCGGGTGATGGCGCCGCCCGACTGCGCCTTCCACTCCCAGACGCGGGCGAGGAACGCCTCCCGCCCCATCGTGCGGCGGTCCTGATGGCCCTCCTGCGCCAGCAGCCGCTCGACCACCATCTGCGTCGCGATGCCGGCGTGGTCGGTGCCCGGCTGCCACAGCGCGTCGCGCCCCTGCATGCGCCGCCAGCGGATCAGGATGTCCTGCAGCGTGTTGTCGAGCGCATGGCCCATGTGCAGGCTGCCGGTGACGTTCGGCGGCGGGATCATGATGGTGAAGGGCCGCGCCGGGCTGTCGGGATCGGCGGCGAAGGCGCCGGAGCGTTCCCAGCCCTCGTAGATCCGGGTCTCGACCGCCTTCGGGTCGAAGGTCCTGGGCAGCAGGCCCAGGGGCGAGGCGTGCACAACGGGGTCCGACATGGCGCGCATCCCTTCCGCGCCGGTCGCCCCCCGTCAAGGGCCGGCCTGGGCGCCGGCCGCCCGCGCCGCCGGCTCAGGACAGCGCGCGGCCGACCACCCGCTCGATCTCGGCGCGGACCAGCCGCTCGACCAGCGGCGGCAGGTGCTGGTCGAGCCATTCCTTGAGCAGCGGGCGGATCTCCTCGCGCACCACGTCCTCGAGGGTCGGCCCGCCGCGCGCGATCGCGGCGCTCCGCTCGGCGGCGACGGCGCGCAGCAGGGAGCCGACCGCGGCGGCGGCGGCGGCGGCGGCCTGTGGCGCGACCAGCTCCGGCCGGTCCGTCGCGGGGGCGGCCTGCGGCGGCGCATCGGCGCGCGGCGCGGATTCGTCCATGGCAGGAGCCTCCATCGGCGCGGGAGCGGGCGGCCCGGGGGCGACACGGGGCTCGGCCGGACCGGCCTCCGTCGCGCCGCGCCCAGGCGGCGGCGCCTCGACCAGCATCTCCTCGGTCAGGGCCAGCGGCTCGGCCTCCCCGGCGGGCGGCACGGATGACGCGGCCGCCCCCGCCGCGCTCCCGCCGGCGTCGTCCTCGTTCAGGATGCGCCGGATCGAGGCGAGGATGTCCTCCATGTTGGGGTCCGGCGGGGCCATTCCCCCGGCGCGCCCCTTCGGGTCGCGTCCGCCGATCACCGGGCGCGGCGCTCCGTCGCCGCGCCGCCGGCCGGCCGCGCCTCGGCCGCCTCGGCGTAGTCGCCCGTGCCGAACCAGCGGTTGCGCACCTCCCGGTAGTACGCCTCCATGTCGTAGAGCTGCACCGGCAGGGCGAGGTCGCGCGCCGTGTGCCGCCCGACCGCCGCGGCCAGGGCGTGCGAGCCGTTGACCACCTCCGCCAGCGCGCGCACCAGGGCGACCCGGGCGTTGAGCAGTTCCTGCTCGGCGTTCAGCACGTCGAGGGTGGTGCGGGAGCCGACGATGGCCTCGCGCTGCACGCCATCCAGGGCGATCTCCGCAGCACGGATCTGGGCCCGGTTAGCGTCCACCTGGGCACGGGCGCTGATCAGGGTCTCCCAGGCCTGCGAGGCCTGCTGGGTGGCCTCGCGCCGACGGTCCTCCACGAGTTGCCGCGCCTGCTGCGCCTGCTGGCGCGCCTGGCGGACCAGGGCGTGCTCGGCGCCGCCCTGGTAGATCGGCACGGAGACGTTCGCCGTCACCTGGCTGCCGGTCGTGCGGGTGCCCCGCTGGAGGTTGTTGTCGATCCGGAACACCTGGCCCTGCACCGAAACCTGCGGCAGCAGGTTCGCGAACTGCACGTCCACCAGGTCGCGCGCCGCCGCCTCGTCGAACAACGCGGCGACCACGTTGGGGTTGTTCACGGCGGCGAGCTGGGCGGCCTCGACCTGGCTGCGCACCGGCGTGGTCAGGGGCTGCGGCGGGACGAGGCGCTGCGGTGCCAGACCGACCAGGCGCTGGAAGGTGGCACGGGCCGTCTGCAGGTCGCCCTCGGCCTGCGCGCGCAGGGCGCGGGCGCCGGCGAGCCGCGATTCGGCCTGGGCGACGTCCGTGCGGGTGATCTCGCCGACCCGGAACCGCTCGTTGGTTGCCTGGAGCTGGCGGCTGAGGACCTGCTCGTTGTTGGTGTTGAGCCGGACCTCCTCCTGGAAGCGGATCACCCGGACGTAGGCGACGACCACGTCGAGCAGCACCTGCTGCTCGGTCGCGAGCAGGCGGGCGCGCTGGGCGAGCACCTGGTTCTCCGCCCGCCGCGTGCCCGCGACCGTCCGGCCGCCGCGGAAGATCGGCTGGGTGACGGTCGCGGTCATGTTCAGCGTATTGCGGCTGACGTCGGTGTAGTTCGAGAACGGCACGCCGCCCGGGTCCACGACGTTGCCGAAGCGGTCGCGCGCGACCGGCGTGACGGCCTGCGTGCGCGCCGTCGCCTCGGCGTATCCGGCGGCGCCGGCGAGCACGACGGTCGGCCGCCAGCCGGCCAGCGCCTGCGGCACGTTCTCGTCCACCGCGCGGAGCTGCGCGCGGGCGGCGAGCAGCGTCGGGTTGTTCGCGTAGGCGTGCGCCATCGCCTCCTGCAGGGTCTGCGCCGAGGCGGACGGCACGGCGGCGGCGAGGAGCGCCGGCAGCGCGAGCGCGGCGGCGGCCCCGCCGCCGATGCGGCCGGGCGCGGCGGCGAGGACGCGGCGGAGTCGGCTGCGGATGCGGCACGGCATGCGGTGGTGTCTCTCCTCCGTCGCCGACAGGTTACGCGCAGGGGCCGTTCCGCGCCAGCACGCCCGCGCCCGCCCGCTAGAACACGAAGGCCGGAGCCGGGGAGAACTCGCGGACCGGCGTGATCGCGCAGTCGAAGACCGGCGTGACGGAGAAGGCCCCGCCGATGCGGCGCCCGAGCACCGCGCGGCCGATGCCGCCCTCGCGCGCCAGCACGGTGACGAGGCGGCCGCCCTCCGCGAGCTGCTCGACGAGGGCGTGGGGCACTTCCGCCACCTCGCCCTCGATCAGGATCACGTCGTAGGGGGCGCCGGCGGCGTGGCCCTGCGCGATGGGCGCGAGGAGGATGCGCGCCTCCTCCGCCGCCGCGACCTCCGCCAGCGCGGCCCGCGCCAAGCGGACCAGGGTCTCGTCGGATTCGAGGCCGATGACGCGGGCGCCCATGTGCGCCATCACCGCGGCGGCGTAGCCGGTGCCGGCGGGCAGCAGCAGCGCCCGGTCGCCGCGCCGCAGGACGGCGGCCTGGATCAGGCGGGCGAGGACCATCGGCTCGGTCAGGGCGCGCCCACCCGGGCCGGGCAGGCGGACGTCCTCGTCCACATAGGCGCGGGCGCGCAGCGGCCCTTCCGGCAGGAAGCGCTCGCGCGGGATCACGCCCATGGCCGCGAGGAGCCGGGGATCCGTGACCTTGTTGGGCCGCAACTGCCCGTCCACCATGCGCTTGCGCGCGTCCGCGTAGTCCATGCCGTGCCGTCCCGCGCCCGAGAAGATCGCGCCTCTATAGGCCGCGGCCGGTGCGCGCGCCAAGCCGGGCCGGGGACGGGGCGCCGGCCGGGCTGCGCCAGGACCGCTTGACCGGGGCGGCGCGGGGGCTGATATGGGGTGCGGGGAGACCGCCGCCGACGCGGGGGTGCGGTCCGGTGGCCGAGTGGCTAGGCAAGGGTCTGCAAAACCCTGTACGGCGGTTCAATTCCGCCCCGGACCTCCAGCGCCCCGATCCCGGCGCCGGGTGGGCTTTCCCCGGCGCGGCGGCTTTGCTATAGCCGGCGCCCGGCTGATCCCCGATAGCTCAGTTGGTAGAGCAAGGGACTGTTAATCCCTGGGTCGTAGGTTCGAGTCCTACTCGGGGAGCCATTTTCCAGGACATTCGCGGCTTCGACGGCGCCCTGGGGACGGGACGCGGCGTCCCGCTGATGGGCGCGCGTTCCCGATCTGCCGAGGGCCGGCCGAGCGGTCCCGGAACCGCCATCGCCCCGGCAGCGTCAGCATCGATCCGCGACCGATGACCGGCCGAGCCTTCGTTGCGGGCCATCACGGCGGCGACAGCGCAGCTGGCGATGCGGCTGGCCGCCCTGAAGGGCGAAGCCCGGCGGAACGCCAAGCGTGCGCCTTCGCCTGCCCGCAGCCGAGGCTGCGGGCCGCGCGTCCCTCGTTCCAGGATGCCCGCGTGGACACATCTCCGACCGGCTGACTATAAGTCGGAACAGACCAGGGCTCGGAAGCAATGTCTCGCGGCGAGGCGACAGTGGACGATTTCGATCAAGCTCTTCGCGAGTTCCAGCTCGCGGAACAGACGCGACGGTCGGCGGCGGACTGGCTCGGGGCCTTCGAGGCAGCGCTCGCGGCCCGCGACCCCGCGCGGATCGGCGCCCTGTTCCACGAGGACTCCCACTGGCGGGACATCCTCGCGTTCACCTGGCACATGACGGCCGTCGCGGGCCGGGACGGCATCGCCGAGCGCCTCGCGGCGGAGCAGGCGCGCACGGCCGCGCACGGCTTCCACCTGCCGCGGGACCGGAGGCCGCCGCGCCGGGTGACGCGCCTCGGCATCGACAGCATCGAGGCGATCTACGAGTTCTCCACGGCGGATGGCCGTGGCGCCGGCATCATACGCCTGTCACCGGCGCCCGGAGGCGACGGCACGATGAAGGCGTGGCACATCTCGACCACGCTCGAGGCGCTGAAGGGACACGAGGAGAAGATCGGCCCCAACCGGCCGACCGGCGCCGCCTATTCGCGGAATTTCGGCGGCGACAACTGGGCGGACATGCGCCGCAAGGCCAGCGCCTACGACGACCGGGAGCCGGCGGTCCTCGTGATCGGCGCCGCCCAGGCGGGGCTCTCGGTCGCCGCGCGGCTCAACCAGCTCGGCGTCGACACGCTCGTCGTCGAGAGGTGGCCGCGCATCGGCGACAGCTGGCGGCGCCGCTACCATTCGCTGGCGCTGCACAACTCGATCCACCTGAACCACCTGCCCTACATGGAGTTCCCGCCGACCTGGCCGAAGTACATCCCGAAGGACATGCTGGCGAACTGGTTCGAGTTCTATGCCGACGCCATGGAGATCAACTGCTGGACCGGCACGGAGTTCGTCGGCGGCGCGTGGGACGAGGCGGCGAAGCGCTGGACGGCGCGGCTGAAGCGCTCCGACGGCAGCGAGCGGATCGTCCGCCCCCGGCACCTCGTCTTCGCCAACGGGGTCAGCAGCTATCCCATGATCCCCGATCTGCCGGGCATCGAGGACTTCAAGGGAACGGTCATCCACTCCGAGGGCTTCGACAGCGGCGCGGCCTGGAAGGGCAAGAACGCGCTCATCCTCGGCACCGGCAGCAGCGCCAACGACATCGCGCTCGACCTGCACAGCCACGGCGCGCGCGCGACGCTCATCCAGCGCGGCTCCACGACCGTCGTGTCGATCGACCCGAGCGCCAGGCTCAACGAGGCGATCTGGGACGAAGGGGGGGCGCTCGAGGACTGCGACCTGATCGTCGCGTCGGCGACGCCCCCCCTGATGATCCAGGCCTATAAGGCCGTCACCAAGCGCATGCTTGAGCTCGACAGGGAGATGATCGAGGGCCTCAAGCGCATCGGCTTCAAGCACGATGTCGGCGAGGACGAGACCGGCCATCAGATGAAGTACTTCCGCCGCGGCGGCGGCTACAACCTCGACGCCGGCAGCTCGGCCCTCCTGATCAAGGGCGAACTGGGCCTCCTGCAGTACGACCGGATCGAGCGCTTCACCGCCGAGGGCGCGCTGCTGAAGGATGGCTCGACGGTCCCCGCCGACCTCATCGTCCTGGCAACCGGCTACTATCCGCAGCAGGAACTCGTCCGGCGCACGCTCGGCGACGACATGCTCGAGCGCATCGGACCGGTCTGGGGCATCGGCGAGGACGGCGAGCTCAACAACATGTACAAGCGCACGCCGCAGGAGGGCCTGTGGTTCATCGCCGGCGGCCTGGCGCAGTGCCGGATCAACTCGAAGTATCTGGCGCTGCAGATCAAGGCGATGGAGCTCGGGAAACTCGGGCCGCTCCGCTGAGGCCGCCGACGCCCGGCGGAACGGCACGGCACGCTGGGCTCCCGTCGCGCCGCAGAACCGCCGCGCGCACCGGCCAGCGGGCGCGGGGGCGGCCAGCCGCCGGGCCGATCCGACCGCGCCCCGAGGCTGGTGGGCGCGCGCCCCCTATGTCACCGGCCCGTCCGGTCCGCCGCCGCGGGCCGCCGGATCACCAGGGCGATCGCGCCGAGCACGCAGGCCAGGGCCGCCAGGTCGAAGGGGCCGATCTCGCGCTCGACGAGCAGCGCGCTGCTGGCGACGCCGATGCACGGCACCACCAGCAGCGAGAGGCCGGCGACGCTGGCCTTCAGCCGCCCCACCAGGGGGAACCATGCGGCGTAGGCGAGCGCGTTGGCGAACACGACCATGTAGAACAGGCCGAACAGCCCGCGCCCCACGTCCGGGCGCAGGTAGGTGTGCTCGTGAAGCACCAGCCACGCCGCGAAGGCCGGCGGCGTCCCCAGCAGCAGTTGCCAGGCCGTGATGAGCAGCATGGGGCTGCGGAAGCGCAGCTTCTTGGCGAGCACCGTGCCGGCGCCGAAGGTGGCGCCCGCCGCCAGGCCGAGCGCCACGCCGAGGCCGCTCGGACCCTCAGGCCCGACGGTGCCGGCCAGCACCAGCAGGACGGCGGCGAGCCCGAGGCCGAGCGCCATCAGGGTGCGGCGGTCCAGCCGCTCGCCCAGCACCGGCACCGCGAGCAGCGAGGCCCAGACCGGCATGGTGTAGTTCAGGATGGCGGCCTGCCCCGGCCCGACCAGCATCACGCCGGCGATCAGCGCGAAGGGGAAGACCACCATGACCAGCAGGCTGAGCGCGAGCACGCCGCGCCACTCCTCGCGACGCGGCAGGACGCGCCGGCCCGGGGCGCGCGCGCAGAGCAGCAGCAGGGTCCCGGCGCCGGCGTTGGCAAGCAGGCGGGCGGTGATCAGGTCCACCGCCTCCAGCGTCCAGGCCATGGCGGGGTAGCTGAGGCCCCAGCAGAGCCAGACGACGAGCAGCAGCGGCCAGGTCACGCGGCTTGCTCGCCGCGCCTGCGGCGCCGCCAGGAGTGCGTGCACGGGTGCTCCATATCAACCGCCGACCGTTGCGGGACCTCGCGATCGGGAGCGGGCGCGCCGAAAGCGCCGTGGCGGTGAATGCCCCCATACCCCGCCAATTCCGATGCCAAGGCGCAGGCGGGGAACGAGGAGGGCGCGTCGCACGCAGCCGAGCCGACAGGGCGGCCGGCCCGCCCGCGGCCGACGCTGCTCCCGCCCGGCGCCGAACGATCCCGCCGCCCGGCTTGGGCGGAACACCCCGCGCCAGCTTCGCCGTCGCGGCGACGCGCCCCGGCACGGGGCGCAGGCCCAGCGGCGCCTGGCCCGCCGGCGTCGGCCCAATGCTCGGTTGCCCCCCAGCGGCGCGCCGGCCGTGAGGCGCGAGCCGGGCCTTGTCGCGCGAGCCTCGCTGGCGCGGCGGCCGGCGTTCCCTTCCGGCGTCAGCGGCCGCCGAGGGTCGGCCCGGTCAGCGGGTCGCCCGTTCCGAAGGGCGCCTCGGGCCGCCCGGCTGATGGCGCGCAACATCCCGCCCCGCGGCCTCCCTCGGTCTCGGCCCGACGACGCTCCCCGTCGCGGCGAGGAAGCGGCGCGTGCCGTGGGCGTCCGCCGAGGACCGGCCGCGCCCCTCGCGTCCCGATCATCCCGCGCCGGGCCTGCGGACGCCCGCCATGGTCTCGATCACCGCGCACACCGCGGCCGTGTCCTGGTCCCCGAGGCCCGAGGCCACCGCGGCGTTGAACAGCGGCACGGTAGCCGAGAACATCGGTGTCGGACAGGCGAGCGCGCTCGCGAAATCCGCGATGGCGCGCATGTCCTTGCGCCACAGCTCGAGCGGCATGGTCTCCACCGGGAGGTAGCGGTCCTCGATCAGCATGCGGCCGCGCACCTGCAGCGCCCGCGACCCGCCAGCGCCGTCGCTTACCACCTCGAACATCTGCGCCGGATCGAGGCCGGCCTTGCGGGCGAGCGCGAAGGCCTCGCCCGCCGCCGCGGTGTGGACGGCGACCAGCAGGTTGGCGACGAATTTCATCTTCATCCCGTTGCCGAACGCGCCGAGGAAGTGCGGCGCCCGCGAGAAGCCGCGGAACACCGGCAGGCAGCGGTCGTAGGCCTCGCGCGGCCCGCTGGCGTAGACCAGCACGTCCCGCACGCGCGCCTGGCTGCCGGAGCCGGAGAGCGGGCAGTCCAGCATGACCACGCCCGCCGCCTCGAGCGCCTGGCGCGCCCTCTCCTTGTCCTCGAGCGGGAAGGTGCTGGTCTCCGGCAGGATGCGGCACGCGCCCGGGGCGCGGGCGATCTCCTCCACCACCGCGTGCAGCGCCGCCGTCGAGGGTAGCGAGGTGAGCACGATCTCCGCCTGCGCCGCCACCTCGGCGGCGGAGCGGGCGGGTCGGCCGCCGGCGCGTGCGAACGCCTCCATCGCCGGCGCGGCGATGTCATGGCCGACGACGGTGAAGCCCGCCGCGATCAGGTTCGCGCTCATCGCCGAACCCATGATGCCGAGGCCGATCAGCCCGACCGGCCGCTCCGTGGTCCCGGACATGCGCGCCTCACGCCTTCCGGCCCGACCAGTAGGCGGGAAGCTCGACGCCGTCGCGGCCGCCCCAGCCCTCGCGGCTCGCCTCGTCGTAGACGGCGAGGGCGCGCTCGGCGACCGGCAGCTCGTAGCCGCGCGCGCGGGCCTCGGCGATCATGGTGCGCAGGTCCTTGCGGATCGAATCGCAGTCGAAGGTCGGCGGCCCCGGGCTCCTGCCGGCGAGCGCCTGGGCGACCGCCCCGCCCCGGGCGCGGATGACGTTGGGCCCGCCGGAGGTGTCGGCGAACAGCTCGACCAGCCAGGCCGGATCGGCGCCGAGGTGGCGGCAGAGCGCGTAGGCCTCGGCGAAGGCCTGCCAGAATACGGCGAGCGGCAGGTTGATCGCGAGCTTCATGCTCGCCCCCGCGCCGACCGGGCCGACATGCTCGACGCGGCGGCAGAGCTGGTCGAGGATCGGCCGCGCGCGCGCCACCGCCGCCGCGTCGCCGCCGGCAAGGCCGAGCAGCTTGCCGGTGAGCGCCGGGCCCACGGTGCCGCCGACCGGGCATTCGACGAAGGTGGCGCCGGCCTCCGCCACCTTGCGGGAGAGGGCGACCTCGGTTTCAGGGCGCACCGTGCTCATCTCGATGAACAGCCGGCCCGTGACGTCGCCGGAGAGCAGGCCGGAGGGGCCGTGATAGACCGCCTCGATGGCCGCGGCGTCGGTCAGGATGGTGATCACCGTCTCGACGCGCGAGGCGAGATCGGCCGGCCTGGAAGCCACTGCCGCGCCGGCCTCGGCCAGCGGGCGGGCCTTCTCGGCCGTGCGGTTCCAGACCGTCACCTGATGGCCCGCGTCGAGCAGCCGCCGCGCGATGGCAGCGCCCATCCGTCCGAGACCTGCGACACCGATCCTCATGGCGTGATCACCTCCGTGCATCGTCCGGGAGCCCGTAGATCCGCGCGGCCGTGTCGTGGAGGATGGCGCGGCGCTCCTCCGCGGCGTAGCCCTCCAGGCAGGCGCGCACCGTCGCGACGAGCTCGGCATAGCTCGTCCAGAGCTTCTCGATCGGGAAGTTGCTTCCGAACAGGCAGCGGTTCGGCCCGAAGAGCTCCACCGTCGCCTCGATCACCGGTCGCCACAGCGCGACGGAGCAGGCGCGCTCGAAGGTGCCGAGGCCGGAGAGCTTGACGACGAGGTTCGGGCAGGCGGCGAGCTCCGTCATGCCGCGGCGCCACAGCGCCCAGCCCTCGGCGCTGCGGTCCTCGAGCATGCCGGCGTGCAGCAGGATGAACGTCATCTCCGGGAAGGCGCGGACCAGCGCAGCGGCGTCGCGCATTTGGCCCGGAAAGACCTGCAGCTCGAAGGCGAGACCGCGCCGCCGCACCTCGCCGAGGCCGCGGCGCCACGCCGGATCGTTCATCACGTCCGGGCGCGCGGCGAAGCGGTAGAGCGGCTTCTCGTGCCAGTGGAGCTGCTGGCGCACGGCGCGCACCCGCCCGGCGGCCAGGGCGCGGTCCAGCACCGCGCCGACGTCCGGCGCGGCGAGATCGGCGAAGGCGGTGATCGCGTGCGGGAAACCGCCGGCGCGGTCGGCCACGGATTGGACCCAGGCGACCTCCTCCACCTCGGCGCCCGGGGCGACGTTCACCTGCACGAAGACCGAGCGCACGACGCCGCAGGGTGTCGCCTCGGCGAGGTATTCCTCAATGCCGTAGTCGCGGCGGAGCGGGCCGTACGCACCGAAGATGCGCGGCACGGGCGGCCCGTTCAGCCAGGGCGTCGCCGCCAGCCGCCAGATGTGGTGATGGGCGTCTATGATCGGCTCGGGCATCGTCGGCGCGCCCCCTCAGCGCCGCAGGCCGAGCAGGTGGTCGAAGAATCCCTCGTGCTCCAGCGCGGCGACCGGCTCGAGGTCCACGGCCTCCTCCGGCGGGACGAGGCGGCCGATCGCGCCGACGCGGTGCAAGAGGAGGGCGGAATTGCGCATGCCCTCGAGGCTCGGGAACATCATGCCGCCCATCAGCCGCGCGAACAGCACCCAGGTCTTCCCGAGCACCTCCTCGTCCGTCTCGCCGCCGTACTTGCGCAGGACGCCGACCCCGAATTCCGCGTCGTGCCGGAAGCGGTGCACGGCCCGGCAGAAGGCGCGGACGTAGCGCAGCGCGAGCTCCGGCCGGTCCCGCAGCAGCCGCCGCGTCGTGGCGGCGCAACTGTTCTGGATCGACACGTCGAGCCGGCCGAGGTCGGCGACCAGCGCCCAGCCGCGCTTCGCCGCCTGGAAGGGCTCCGGCGCGTGCATGATCGCGGCGTCCACCCGCGCCGGGTCAAGCAGCAGGTCGAGGCGCGGCCCGTCCGTGCCCACCACCACGATCTCCGCGTCCCTCGCGACGTCCCAGCCCCAGCGCTCGAAGGCCATGGCGATCGCGCATTCGTCGGCGTCGCCGCGCGCGGTGACGCCCCAGCGCGCGCCGCGGAGCTCCCCGAGCGACGCGATCCCGGGCCGCGCCGAGACCTGCTGCGCGCTCCGCCCGATGGCGGAGGCGATCACCACCGCGTCGCCGCCGTGCCGCTCGTTCGCCAGGATCAGCTCCGCCCCGACCGAGTTGGTGAACTCCACCTCGCCCGCGATCAGCGCCGCGAGCGAAGGCGGATGCCCGTGGCAGGGGACGAGCTCGGGCTCCAGCCCCTGCGCGCGGAAGAAGCCGCCCTCGACCGCGGCGAAGACCGGCGCGAGACCGGCCCCGCGATGCGCCACGGCGATCCTGATCCGGTCCATGCTCGGGCTCCCTCGAATGGCGTCGGCGTCGGGCAATCCCGTCACTTCAAGCCGCTCAGCCCGAAGCCGCGGTTGACCCAGCGCTGCAGCACGGCAAACAGCAGAAAGACGGGGATGGTCGCGAGCACCGCGATCGCCATCTGCTCGGTCGCCGGGTTGCCGTAGTACTCGCCGAACTTCACCAGGCCGAGCGGGAAGGTGCGGTACTCATCCTGCGAGACGACGGTGAGCGGCCAAAGGAACTGGTCCCAGCTGTCGCGGAACGAGAGCACCGCGAGCACCGCGAGCGCCGGGCGGCACTGCGGCGCCACCACCTGCCACAGGATGCGCAGCTCGCTCGCCCCGTCTATCCGCGCCGCCTCGATGTAGTCGGAGGGCACCGAGAGGATCGCCTGGCGCATCAGGAACACGCCGAAGGCGTCCACCAGCAGCGGCCCGAAGATGCCCTGGTAGGTGTTGACCCAGCCGAGGTTGTACACGACCAGGAAGGTCGGCACGAGCGTGACCTCGAGCGGCAGCATCAGCGTGCTGAGGATCAGCAGCAGCATGAAGCGGTCGCCCGGGAAGCGGAACTTCGCCAGGCCGTATCCGGCCAGCGTGCAGAACACGACGTTCCCGGCCATCACCGCCACCGACACCACCCCGCTGTTGAAGAAGTAGGTGGGAAAGGCGGCGCGCGACAGCGCGTTCGGGTAGTTCTCCGGATGCCAGACCGTCGGGATCCACTCCGTCGTGAGCTGGAACATCTTCTCGCCGGCCTGGAAGGAGGTGGTGACCATCCACAGGATCGGCAGGACGACGAGGACGGTGAGCGCCGCCAGCAGCGCGGCGCCGAGCCAGCGCCGCAGCGAACGGAGGTGCGCCGGGCGCGGGCGGCGGGCGGGGGCGCGGGAGGCTGCCGTCATCGCAGGTGCGCCCTCTCGCTGCGCATGAAGATCTGCATCTGGAGCACGGTGAAGACCAGCATGATCGCGAAGAGTACGACGGAGATCGCGGCCGCCTCGCCCATCTTCAGGTAGGAGAAGCCCGTCTCGTAGATCAGCATGGAAAGGACGCGGGTCGCGTCGCCCGGGCCGCCGCCGGTCATGATATAGGGCATCAGGAAGATGCGGGAGGCGAGCAGCGCCGAGACGACGACCACGAAGAACAGGGTCGGCATCAGCAGCGGCAGCGTCACGTGGACGAAGCGGCGCACCACCCCGGCGCCGTCGATCTCCGCAGCCTCGTAGTAGTCCTTCGGGATCGCGAGCAGGCCGGCGAGGAAGACCACCATGAAGTAGGGCGCGAAGCGCCAGGCCGTCACTGCGATGATGGCCGGCATGGCGAGGTTCTCGTCCGTCAGCCAGTCCACCCGCCCGACGCCGAAGGGCTGGAGGAGCTGGTTCACTAGCCCGAACGGGTGCAGCAGGAAGCGCCACACCAGCGTCACCGCGATAATCGGCATCAGGTTGGTCAGAAACATCGCCGTCATGCAATGCCGCGCGCCCGGAACCGCGGTGTTGATCGCGAGCGCCAGCGCGAGTCCGGCCAGGGTGATCAGCGCCGTGGACCCGGCGATGTAGACGAAGGTGTTGATCAGGCTGGCGCGGAAGACCGGGTCCTCGGCGAGCTTCGCGTAATTCTCGAGCCCGACGAAGCGGGGCGCAGAGACCATGTCGTAGGCGCTGAGGCTCAGCTCCATCGCCCAGAGCATCGGCCCGAACTTGAAGGCCAGGAAGAACAGCAGCGCCGGCAGCACGAAGGCGGCGCCCACGAGCTGCAGCCGCCGCCCGAAGCGGAGGCCGCCGCGCCGCAGGCGAGCGCCGGCGGCGCGCTCGCCGCGGTCGGGCGCGGCCGCGTCTGGCAGTCTGGCGGAATGTGCTGTGCTCATCGGGTCCTCGGTCCGGAGGCGGCGGCGCGCCGCGTCGCGTGCCGTCGCCGCCAGGGATGCGTGGTCCGTCGGCGGCGGGCGCGCGTCAGCCCCGCCGCGCCGCCTCGGTCGCGCGGTCCACCGCCGCGGCGATCCCGTCGAGCGTGGCCTTGATGTCCGCCCGGTTCAGGAGGATGCGCTGGACGCCGCGGTGCACCTGGTCGGCCAGTTCGTTGTAGACGGTGGTGCGCGGCAGCGGCACGCCCTCGTCGCGCGCGCGGATGATCTCGGCGACGTGCGGGAACCGCTGCACGCTCGGATTGTCCACCCAGCCGCTCTTGCGGGCCAGCGGGAAGGGCGCCGCGTCGGCCCAGGCGTCGGCGGGGTCGCTCATCATGAACCGGTAGAGCTCGTGCAGGACCTCCTGCTTCTCGCGCGGCGCGCGGGCGTTGACGACGAGGTTGAAACCGTAGGTCGTCGAATATCCCTTTCCGCGCTCGACGCCCGGGTACTGGACCGGCCGGTAGTACCGCTCCTGCTCCATGCGCGGGTTCTGCGAGGTGATCGCCGCGGGCGGGATCGGATGGCAGAAGAACATGGAGCAGCGCTCGCGCAGCCAGTCCATCTGCGGCAGCGGGTTGGTGGCGATGGTGTCGGCAGGATCCTCGGCACCGTACTGGCGCGCGATGGAGGCGCGGATGGTCATGGCGCGCACCCCGGCCTCGCTGTTGATCGTGCAGCGGCCCTGCGCGTCGAACCAGCGCCCGCCGCACTGGTGGAAGATCGGATTGAACTGGATCATGGTCCACTGGGCGGCGTGCATCGCGAACTTGAAGCCCTGGCGGACGAAGCGGTCGCCCTCCTTCACCGTGAGGCGCCGCGCGACCTCGCCGAGCTCCTCCCAGCTCTTCGGCCAGTCGCGCTCGGCGTCGAGCCCGACCTCGGCGAAATGGCGGGTGTTGAGGTAGTTGCAGAAGCCGTAGAACCAGAGCGGATAGCCGTACACCTGCCCGTTGTGGGTGGCGCCCTCGACGAAGGCGGGCGGGAAGTCGGCGGCGAAGGCCTCGCCCGAGGCGTAGCCGAGCTTCCGCACGTCGAGCGGGGCGAGCAGGTTGCGCGACAGCCAGGTGGGCATGAACCAGTCCTGGCTGACGAAGCCGTCCGGCGCGGTGCCGGTGGCGAAGCCGACGCTGAGCTTCTGACCGAGGTCGCCGAAGGGGAAGTACTGGAAATCCACCCGGACGTTCGGATTGCGCTCGGTGAATAGCCGGATGCGCTTGTGGATCCAGGGGCGCTGCTGCGGGTTCTCGAAGGTCCAGAAGCTGAGGCTGACCGGCCCGCGCGCCTGCGCCCGAGCCCGGCGCGCCGTCGCCGCGCCGGCCGCCAGGCCGAGCCCGGCCGCGCCGATGCCGCGCACCACCTCCCGGCGCGAGGCGCCGGCGGCGGTCGTCATCTTCGTGTGTGTCATGTCCTTCCTCCCCTGCCCCGTTCGAGGGGCGCATTCCTGCCAGGCCGCGCTGTGGCGCGCGGCGCCACTCTAGCCCGGATCGGGTTCCCGCCCATCGGCCGCGCGCCGCCCGGGCCGCAGCGCACGGGGATACGCTCCACCGCGCCTTACGGACACGGCATCTCTCCGACCACCTGTTCCACCGGGGTGGCGCTCACGGCGATGAGACGCTCAGGCGGCAGCCTCAGCTCCGGGTCGCTCCAGGGCGCCTCCAGCCGGCGTCCGATGAAGGCGCCGAGCCAGCGGCCGAAGCGCACGGCATCGCGGCCGGCGCGCGACCGCGCCGCCTCGTAGCGCCCTAGGGCGGCCTCGATCGAGGCGCTCCCGGCGAGCGCACACGCCAACTCGAGCGCGTCCTGTCCGGCCTTGAGCACGCCGATGCCGACATGCGGGCGCGCGACGAATGCGGCGTCGCCGAGCAGCGCGACCCGTCCGAACACGAGGCGCGCGGATTCGACGTCGTAGATGGGCTGGAGCATGATCTGGTCCGCCCTCGCGGCCGCCTCGGCGAAGGGCGGCGGCAGCAGCGCGGCCGCCATCCGCCGGAAGCCCTCGACATGCGCGCGGCGGATCAGCGGCGGCGGGATCGAGTACTCGTGGCAGAGCCCCGTCTCGTCGGTGAGGAGGTCCGCGAGCCCGCCCTCGTCGACCGGGCAGTACCAGAGGAAGTTGTAACGCCGCCGTCCGGGCTCCAGCGACTCGTCGCGGCCGGCGACGGGATAGCCGATGAACTGGCTGCGCGGCGGGAACACGAACGCGTAGCGGCCGAAGACCGCATCGCGGAAGCCCGCAGAGAGCGCCGCCTCGTCAACCATGCCGCGCCAGGCGACGTAACCGGCGTAGCGCGGCACCACCTCCGGCGCGAGGAGCGCCCGAACCGTCGAGCGGAACCCGTCCGCCGCGACCACCAGGTCCGCCTCCACCGTTTCGCCGTCGGAGAACCGCAGCGCCGCCCTGCCGGCGGCGCCGGTTGCGACCGCCACCACCTCGCGGCCGCGGTGGTAATGCTCGGCGGGGAAGGCGGCGTGCAGCGGATTGAACACCCGCGCCCAGGCGGTGAGGTATTGCGGACGCGGGTGGAAGGCGATCTGCCGCCCCCTGCGGTCGTAGGCGGTCCGCCCCGCGACGCGGATCCCGAGGGGGCCGTCCGGCCTGGCGCCGGCCGCGGCCAGGATCGCGTCGAGTTCGGGGTGCATCGCGATGCCGGCGCCGCGCGACTCCAGGCCGCCAGCGACGCGCTCGAAGACACGCACCCGCCAGCCGCGGCGTGCGAGCATGTTGGCGGCGAACAGACCGCCGACAGAGCCTCCGACGACCGCAGCCGTCAGGCCGGATGCTGCCATGCGCCGTGTCTCAGGCCAGCCGGGTCGCAGGCAAACTCGTGCCCCTCACCCCCCTCATCCCCGGATACCGCTCCTCCGCAAGACTGCCGGCCGCCCCTGAGAAGAGCGGTCCTCCATGCCATACGGCGCATGCTGCATGGTCGGTCGGCTGGCGCAAGGTGGATTCCGAACCGAGGGGACCAGGCCACGCCTGACCCGCTCCGGGCCCGCCGGAAGCTGTCGGGTTCGAGTTGCCCGCCAGGGCAGCCTTCTCAATCGGGGCGTGGTGGTGCCGCCCGCCCCTGGCGGCATGGTTTACCGAGCGGCGCGAGGAGGCGGCGCTATGGAACCGGTCACCCACGCCGAGCCGGCCAACTCGGCGGCTTCCCGGCGACGCCAGGATCCGCGCCACCGGACCACCGCGGCCTTGGGCAGGTCGATGACGGTTCCGATGTCGCGCTCGAGGGGGCGATCCGAGGCGTAGTGGCTAGGCTTCACCGCTTCACCGTATCGCTGCAGCGCCCCTGAACCGGTTGTGGCGCTGCGTCGAGAGCCTCGGCTGGCGTCCTCCATCCCTGTCTCTCGCGCGGCCTGCTGTTAGATGGCCACTGCTTCGATGGACGGTCAGCGGTTGGCGACCGGGTGTTGTCGGCCATGCTCTTCGCTTCGTATTCCCGGACGAGAGGTGGCCCAGGGCCGACTGGCACCCGGTCGGATTGCGGGGGCCCTCGATGATGTGGAACGCGGCCATGCGGGGTTCGGCCCGGGTTCGGCACCACCGACCTGCCCGTCAGCCGGTACAGGTTGTTCGGGGTCTGATGGAGTTCGTCTAAGCAGCAGTCTTCTGATTGGCACCGTGGAGGGCGTGCGCGCAGCGCTTGGTGGCGAGAAGCAATCACCCGTCCCGAGAGTCCTTTCCTTCTCCTCACATGCGCCACACGGCCCTGCTTGACGAGGCAGAGGTGGACGTCTGACGCCGTCTATGGCGCAATCCCCTCCCACGACCGACCGCGGGGGATCGCCAGATGACGAAGTTCAAGATCGTGACACCTGCCGGCGCCAGCTTCACGGTAGCCGGCGGCGGCTATGAGTACGAGATGGAGGCACTCGAGGGCCTCGGCGCCGAGATCGTCGAGTGTCCGGCGACCGAAGAGGGCTTCATCGCCGCCGCGCGCGACGCCGATGCGGTCTATGCCAAGGGCATGAAGTTCACCCGGCGCATGATCGAGGCACTGGAGCGCTGCCGAGTCATCGCCCTCGGTACCGTCGGCGTGGACTATGTGGACGTCGCCGCCGCAACCGAGAAGGGCATCCCCGTCACCAACTGCCCCGACACCTTCATCGAGGAGGTCGCGGATCACGCGATGATGCTGCTGCTCGCTGCGCACCGCCGCGCGCTGGAGCAGGACCGCATGGTGCGCGAGGGCCGCTGGGGGGAGGGCCGCCCGCAGCTCCTGCAAATCCCGCGGCTGATGGGCCAGACCCTCGGCTTCATCGGCTTCGGCCGCGTCGCCCGCGCCACGGCGCGCCGCGCCGCGCCCTTCGGCCTGCGCATGCTCGCCTTCGACCCCTATGTCGAGGAGCTGCTGATGACGCCCTATGGCGTCCAGCCGGCATCGCTCTCCGAACTGCTGACGCACAGCGACTTCGTGTCCATGCACCTGCCGGACACGCCGCAGACGAAGGGCTTCCTGCAAGAGAAGCACTTCCGACAGATGAAGAAGAACGCGATCTTCGTGAACACTGGCCGCGGCCCCACCGTCGTCGAATCCGCGCTGATCAGGGCGCTGCAGGAGGGCTGGATCGCCGGCGCCGGTCTCGACGTGTTCGAAGTGGAGCCGACCAGGCCCGACAACCCGCTGCACCGGATGACCAACGTCATCCTCTCGCCGCACAACGCCTCCGCCTCCGCGCGCTTCGATCCTGCGCGCAAGCGCCGCGTCGGGCAGGAGCTTGCGCTCGTGCTCACCGGCCGCTGGCCGATGAGCTGCGTGAACCCGACGGTGCTGCAGCGGTCCGGCTTGCGCCGCTGGCAGCCCTACTCGATGGAGCGCGGCCCGAACAGCTAGTGGTCTGATCGCCGTTGGTGATTCCCATGCTGGCCTGGCCCTGCGAGTCTGGGCGCATGAGGGAAGGCGTTGAG
>NZ_BMKS01000025.1 GCF_014644455.1 Caldovatus sediminis
ATCAAGGGCTTGATGGCCACAGGACGGCGGTTTCCGCTACGGCTGTCCGATCCGCTGCCAGGGCCTGCTACGGGATCTGCTACGGGGGCTGCATCGGCCCACAGGGGGCGCCTCAGCCCGGCGCCTGCCGCAACCAGCGCACATAGCCCTCGGTGGTCTGCACCGTCGCGTGGCCGAGGTGGCGCGACACATCGAAGATCGGCATCCCGCGCTGCAGCGCGCGGATGCCCCAGGTGTGGCGCAGGTCGTGGCAGCGGAAGGGGCGGAAGGCGGCCGGGCCACACCGACGAAACCCGTCGCCCTCCGCCCCGGTCGCCCCGGACCGCAGCCCGCGAGTGACCAGCTCGCGGAAGTTCGAGGCGACATTCCGGAACCGGTCGGGGCCGTGCTTCCCGCCGGGATGCCAGAACACATAGGTCAGGCGCGGGTGCCGCGGAAGGGCACGCAGCATGGCGACGGTGCGCGGCGAGAGCCGGATCACCCGCGGGCTGCGGGTCTTGGTGCGCGCGAAGGTGACGGTGCCGCGCGCGAGGTCCACGTCCTGCCATTCGAGGCTCGCCCCCTCCTCCTGCCGGCAGCCGGTGCGGGCGAGGAAGCGGATCAGGGCGGCGAAGGCGGGGGGGCAGCGGCGCAGCAGCAGGGCGAGGTCGCGCAGCCGCACCGGGCGGATCGGCTCGCGCAGCTCCTTGATCTCCTCGAGCTCGGCGAGCGCCGGGTTCTCGCCCCGCACCCAGCCCGCGCGCTTGGCCGCGCGCCACACCAGGCTCACGGCCGTCAGGTCGCGCCGCACGGTCGCCGGCGTCACGCCGTCCTCCAACCGCTCGGCCACGTAGTCGTTGAGCACGGCCTGCGTGATCCCGGCGAGCGGGCGGCCCTTCAGGTGCGCCTCGACCTTGGCGAGCGAGGTGAGGTAGCGCTTCGCCGTGCTGTCCCGCTTGCCGGGGAGGTGGGTCTGCGACCAGCGCACCACCGCGTCCTCCCACAGCCGGATCTCCTCGGGCGGCGGGGGAGGGGGCGGGGTCAGGCCCGCGCGCTCGAGCTCGGCCTGGCGGCGGACCTCCTTGAGCCGCTTGCGAGCCTCGCGCTCATCAGCCGTTCGTAGGCTTCGCCAGACGTCGCGGCCGTTGATCTGGATGCGCGCGTACCAGACCCCGTTGCGGAGGAGCAGGTTGCGCGCGGTGGACGGCACGGTGGGGAACGCTTCGGGCCGGTGTTCGGGGAGCCGCTGGTCGGGCGGTTCAGGTATTCGTGCACGAGTCGCACGGTCGTTGTCCAGAGCTTGCCCACCCTGGCGGCCTTGAGCTCGCCGCGCTGGCACAGGCGCCGCACCGTGCGGGGCGAGACGCCGAGCAGCGCGGCGGCCTCCCGGATCTGGATGCGGCGGTCCATGCTCAGTCCTGTCCCGCCGGCGCGCCGATGGGATCGGCGGCGGTCATCGCGCGCCGGTGGCCGCCTGGGGCCGCTCGTTCAGCAGCAGACCCGATTTTCAGGGGGTCAAAACTCGGGTTCTCGGGTTCAGGCATCGGGGCCTCCGAGCCGCCACACGCGCACGCCGCACAGGCCGTTTTCCTCGCGATGCGCCGTCGCCACCTGCCTGGCGCCGAGCAGGCGGCTTGCGACGACGGCGATGCGGCTCCGCCAGCACGTCGGCTTCATCCCCTCCGGGCAGGGAAGGAAGGCCGACTGCCCGGGCCGCAGGGCGCGGAGCAGCGCCCGGATGCGGTCGTTCCGCTCCCGCGCCCTCACCCGGGCGGGCAGCGGCAGGTTGTCTTCAACCTTGAGATCAGAAGGGTCAGCATGGAATGTCATCGTTATCGTTACCTCCGTCGTTGCTGTCGATGGCGGTCTCGCCGCCGGTGCTGCTACCGCCGCTGCTGCTGCCGTTCCTGCTCGCCCAGCGCCGCACGGAATGGTGCAGGGGGTGGGCGGCGGCGCGTCAGGCATCGCCCCTTTCCACCGCCTCCGCGAGCACTTCCGTCCACGGCCGGCCGACGTTCTCCGGCCGCTGCATCAGCGCGTGCAGCGCGTCCGAAAGGCCGGGAGTGCGCAGGAAGGCGGAGATGGCGGCGGATGCGTCGATCCGAGCCCCGTCCATGCAAGGGCAATGCGTGTCGTCGCACGCCCCGCCGTCGTCATGGCCTAGCGGGTCTCCGACGCAGCCGCCGTAGTAATCGGCGCGCCGTTCGATGCAGGCTTTCGCCGCCGCCTCGCGCGCGGCGCGGATCGGGTCACTCATCGCGGGCCTCCGGCTCGAACGGGCTGGCGGCGAGCATGGCGGTAAAAACGCGCTTTGCTGTGGCCTTCGATGCCGGGTGCGGCCCTTCCATGCGGATGCTGGGCCACTGCGCCGCGTTGCCGCCCGAGAAAATCATGTCGTCGGTCGGCTCCATCGGCACCACCACCGCGCCATACGCCTCCAGCGCGGCGAGCGCGGCGCGGGCCGGGAACATGGCGCGCGCGTGCCGCAATGCCGCCTGGACGCTGGCCTCGTCCGTGTCCGGTCCGCGGTAGAGTTCCTGCTTGTCGGGCGGCAGATACACGTCCCGCACCACGTAGTGCGGCGGGTAGTGGAAGCCCTGGATGCGATTTGGCGGCGCTGGGTTCTCAGCGATTGCCCGCGCCATCGCCTCGATCAGTCCCTCTCGCGTCATGGCGCGTCTCCCACTTCGATCTCCCGCGCATGGCACGTCACCACGATCCCCGTCTCGGGGCGCGAGCCATCGGTCGGCCAGTCGCCGATGAGCGCGCGGAACTCGCGGCGATAGGCCCGTGCCCGGCGCCCATCCATCGGGCACGAGAGGCAGCGCGCACGGGTGCCATCCGGGTTGAGCGGCCGGTCCTGTGTCTGCTGCGGCGACCAGACGGCCACCCTGACATGCGGCTGGCCGAACAGCGTCTTGACCGTATCGCGGCCGGCCTTCCTGGCCTCGGCGACGAACCGGCGCTCCGCCTTGATCCGCGCGCCGCACGGGAACTCGGCGTAAATCGTCATCCCTCGATCTCCAGCGCGCGGATGGCGCGCGCGCAGTAGATGGCCTCATCGCGGACGGCCTCCTCGATCGGCGTCAGGTCGTCCTCCGCGGACGCATGGGCGCGGCGCAAGCACAACGCCGCAGCCCGGGTCCGCATCTCCTCCGCGCCCTCGCGCCGGGCGGCGGCCAGCGCGGCGGTCATCTCGTCCGGTGGCAGGCAGGGGCCGACGTAGCGCCAGCTGTCGCCGAGCAGCGCAGAGGACCACAGCAGGCGTCCAGTGCTCAGACGCCATGCCCGTCGATAGGCGTCCCACCACATCGGACAGAGGGCTAGATCGCCGGCTACAGAGCGCAGCCAGTGCCACCCCATCCGTTCTGGATTCTGCGGCCGTCCATCCCATTCAGCCATGCGCGCCTCCCAGCGCGGCGTCGCGCAGCGCCCAGTACCGGTGCCCGTTGTCAGGTGTGCAGCCGGCCGCCTCGATCAGCCGCTCGACCTCCTGCTCCAAGTCCTCGATCGTTGTCATGCTGAGACCTCCTTTGGCGTCGTCTGGAACAGGCCGGGCGGGATGCCGTCGTCTCCGGCGCCGTTCACCGGCTCGGCCTCGCCCAGCGCCGCACGGAATGCGGCCACCACGCCCTCGACCTGCGCGGCATAGCCGCGCTCGCACAGCCATTCGACCACCGCGCGGTTGGCGTCGCGGACCTGCCGGATCAGCACAGGCTTCATCGCTGGATCGAGCGACCTGTTCGTCTGGATCACCTCGATCCGGCGCAGCATCTCGGCCTCCCACGCATCGGGATCGCCCATCTCCCGACACCTGCCGTTCCGGTCGCACACGGGCCACTGCATGGCCTGCCACTCCGGCTGGCGCTGCTGCGCCTCGTGCTCCACCACAGGGCCGCGCGCGGGCGGGAGCGGCGCCAGATCCTTGCCCTCCATCTCCTCGGCGGTCGGCTGCGCGCCGACCAGTTCGGGGAAGGCCATGCGCAGGGCCTGCGCCTCCGCGCACTTCGCGAGTTGGCCGCGCGCACGCTTCGCCCACATGGCGTTCGGTTCGTCCGTGTCCTTCCCGGCGGTGGCGTAATTCTCAATCCACCACTCCTTCGCGGTGAATTCGCAGACGTGGCCGGCCACGACGCGTCTGATCGTGACCTTGCACCACTCCGGGACGCGGTATTCCCTGCCGCCCAGCTTGAGCGTCACGATCGGTCCGAACTCGGGCTCGCTCTTCCCGGCGTAGGCGCCGGAGCGGGCGGCCTGGATGCGGTAGAGGCCGATGCCGGGCATGATCGTGTCCCGCAGCCGCTTCTCGTTCCTGTCCCACATCGGGACGATGTGAACGGGCTTGAGCATCGGGTCGAGGCCAGCCGCCCGGCAGTAGCTGAGCGCCAGCCGGATGCTGTCGGGCGATGCGCCCGGGTACACGGACGATTGCAGAACAGAGATCAGCGCATCTTCGTCGCGCGGCGCGACGGGGGCGATCTGGTTCATCGTGTGGCTTCCCTGGTCTGGATGCGGAGGTGCGGAGCGGGGTTGTTCAGCATCGCGCCCGCCACCGGCTCGCCGGCCTTAAGGGCGCGCGCGATCTTGGCCTTGTCGGGCTCGCGCACGGTGCGCACAAAGCGGTCCGGGATCGCCGCCGGATCGGTGATCCGCACGCCGGGCTTCCCGGCGGCGACGGTGGCGAGGTGCTTCCCGGCGACGACGGCCGGCGCGCCCGTCTCCTCGATGGCGCGGCAGAGTGCGGCGCGCGCGGCCTGCACCGTCGCGCCCGCGGACGCGGCGACATCCTCGGCCGCGAGGATCAGGCGCAGCGTCGCGCGCATCGCCTCCTCGGGGTCGCGCGCCATCAGCGCGTCGGCGGCGGCGGCCTGCATGGCCCGCATCGCCGCGTCGGCGCCAGCGGCGCGCGCGGCGACGGCGCGCAGCGCCTCGAGCGCATCTTCGAGGCTGCTTATCGCCACGCCTCGATGAGCGGCAGATCCGCGAGCGTCGCCCCGCAGGCGTGCATGGCCGTCCAGCCGATCCAGAAGGCGAGGGCGGCGCCCAAGACGACCGCCACCACGTCGGAGAGCCGCCGCGTGCCGTTGCGTGGTGGCTGCGCATGGGGTGGGACGACGCGGAAGGCGAGGCGGCGGCGGTGGATGTGCATCACTCGCCCTCCGCATCTAGGTCGGCGAGCGCCAACGCGGCGCAGCCGATGAGCGCGAGCGCCGCCATGCCGAGCAGCAGCGCCGCCGGCCCGAACGCGGTGTGCAGCGCGATGAGCAGCGCCGCGGCGAGGATCGAGGCGGCGATGGCGGCGATCATCGGCCCGCCCCCGTATGGAGGCCGGCCGCGTGCATGGCCTCGAACAGGCCCATCCCGGCGGCGCGCAGGGCGGCAGCGCGCCGGTAGCGGGCGGCAAGGTCGCGCTCGGCCGCGGCCCAGTAGAGCGCGCGGGCCGCCCGCGCGCGGTCCCCGGCCGCGTGGCGCTCAGCCGCCCGCGCGATCCAGGCGCGGGCCTGCGCGAGCGCGGCGCGGCGGTCGGCGCCGAGCTGCGAGACATCGTGCGCGCGGTCATCGGCCGCCGCGGGGCGCGCCAGCGTGATCGTGCCGTCCATCACGGCCTCCACGCGCTGATCTCGACCTCGGCGTCGTGCAGCGGGTCATGCACGGGGGCCGGCGGGAAGCCCGGCAACGGCAGCGTGGCCGGCGGCGCCGGGACGGCGGTGGCGGTGTCGGGCATGGCTCAGCCCTCCGCGCAGTCGATCATCCGCGCCACCAGCCGGAGCGCGCTCTGCTGCTGCGCGAGGCGGGTGGGGGTCAGGGCGACCCAGGCGGCGGCCCAGGCGGCGTCCCAGGCGGCGGCCCTGGCGGCGTCCCTGGCGGCAACCCTGGCGGCGTCCCAGGCGGCGGCCCTGGCGGCCCAGGCGGCGGCCCCGGCGGCGGCCCAGGCGGCGTCCCCGGCGGCGACCCAGGCGGCAACCCTGGCGGCGTCCCAGGCGGCGGCCCTGGCGGCAGCCCTGGCGGCGTCCCAGGCGGCGGCCCTGGCGGCGGCCCTGGCGGCCCAGGCGGCGGCCCCGGCGGCGGCCCAGGCGGCGTCCCAGGCGGCGGCCGCGTCGCGCTGCGCCGCCTCGATCGCGCTGCGGATGGACGGCACCTGCGCAACGTCCGTGATCTCGGGCAGCCCGGCGAGCGCGTCGGCCTGCGCCGTCAGGCCGGCGGGCCGCAGCCACGCGGGCGTGTGCTCGCGCACCATCCAGTCGGCGGCCAGCAGCGCGCGGCGGCGCTCGACCGCGGGCGTGGCGCGCGTGCCGACCAGGCGGGGGATCAGCGGGCGCAGCAGCGCGTCCCGCTCATCATCCGGCAGGCCGTCGTTCCAGGCGCGCAGGAACGCGGCGATGACCGGGCAGCAGCAGTCCGGGCTGTCCGACCAGGGCTCGCCGGCGACGTAGCTGAGCGCTTCCATGACGCAGGCGCCCGCGTCCGGGCCGGGGTGCGCGCCGGCCTTCAGCGGGCCGAGCGCGTCGAGCTTGGTGAGATCGAGCGTGGGCGCGGCGGCGGCGGCGGCGGTATCGGGCATGGCCTCCTCCCTCGCTGGGGTGGAGGCCAGCATGGCCTATTTGGCCAAGCCACTCAAGCCGGAAAGTCTGGCCACAATGGCCAAGGGCCGATCACGATTTTGTGATCGGCGTTACACCCCGCGATCAGACGCCAAGCAACTCCTCCAGTTCCATCACGCGCCAAATCTGCGCGACGCGGCTGGTAGGAATCTCAATTTCGATCTCCGGGTTGTATTGCGAGAGCACCAGCTTCTCGGCCGTGCGCCGTTCCAGCCGCTTCAGCAGCGCCGGCATCGAGCCGTCCTCACCGTCCTGAAGCACTACTACCACATGGTCACCGACCGCAGCCGGCCGACGCGGGTTGACGAACACGAGCTGACCCGCCCGCCGCCACGGAACCATCGAGTCGCCCTCCACATAGAGGGCGAAAGCGTCGCGGGCCTTCGCAATGCCCGGCGGGCGCCTAACGTAATCAACCGCCTCACCACGCTGCAGCAAGAACGTTCCCTCCGGCCCGCCCCGCGCCGTGCCGTAAACGGGCACATCGCGGGGCATGTCTTCTCGCTCGGGCAAGGGCGGAACGTCGTTTGCGAGCGTGGCCGTGGGCAGGTTCGCCCAGTCCGGAACGAGGCTGGGCGCCGGAACATCTAGGGCCTTGCTCAATCGGCTCAACCATTCCGCCGTCAGGCGCCGTTTGCCCCTCTCGAGCTTCCACACCGTAGTGTGATCCGCGCCGACACGTTCGGCTAGGTCGTTGAGCGAGAGCCCGCGAGCCTCGCGAACCTCCTTGATCCTGTTGCGGGGGGCTGTCATGGCGGCCGGAAACTGGCCAATTCCCGGACCTTCGTCTCTGGCCAAGGCGGCTAAGCTTGGCCGACCCTCATGTTGGCCATAATGGCTTGACATGCTCTGGCCATCATGGCCAGATTGGCGACCATGACTCTGCGCGAGTTCCGCCAGCTTCACGGACTGTCCCTCGCCGAAATGGCTGAGCGCCTAGGCGTGCATAGCGCGCGCACGGTCCAGCGGTATGAGGCCGGCGAGCGCATTCCCGAGCCCGACGTGATGCGCCGCATCGTCATGGCGACCGGCGGTGCGGTGACGCCCAATGCCTTCTACCAGACGCCGACGCCGGCCGCCGCGCCGCAGCCGCAGCACGCGGCGGCGAACGATCCGGCGGAGGCGGCGTGATGGCGGAGCATCGCCCCGGCGCCGGGGCGGACGACCCGCCGCTGCTGCCGCTCGCGCCGAGGCCAGCGCCCGCGAAGCCGGCATCCACCGTGACGCTGCGCGTGGATGCCGCCGCCATGACGCCTGACCTCCGGGCGCTGCGCGCCAAGGCCGCTTCGCTGCGCGCGGCGGACAGGGTGGCAGCCCCGCCCGCCGATCTGCGCCTCGATCCTGTCCAGGCCCTCCATCCGGTTTCCAACCGTCCCGCTCTCCACGGGACGGAGGAGACCACGGATGCGTGCCAAGGGCTTGGCACAGTGTGCCAAGGGCGTGGCCATGAGTGCCACGGCTGAGCTGACCATCGCCGAGCTGCGCGGCATCGTCGCCCGCGCCGTCGAGCCCCACCGGGACCGGGGGCTCAAGCACGCATGGCACATGGCCGCGCGCCAGCTCGGCATCACCGCGCGCCGGGTGCGCGCCTACCTCGCCGGCGAGGTCCGCAGCGTCACTGCCTGGGAGGCGGAGCAGCTCCGCGCCCGCGAGGCCGAGATTCTGGCGCAGGAGGAGCAGCGCACGCTCGCGAGGTTGGCCGCCGTGCGCGCCCGCCTCGCTGCCATCCGGGGGGACGATGATCCGACGATTGGGGGCGGCGCTCGCTCGGGCGCTGAAGGAATTCCATGCGTGGCGCGCTGAGCGTCACGCCGAACTCGCCGAGCGGTGGACCCACCGCTGGCGTCGGTTGAGGGGGCGCGCATGAGCGCCGCGCCACGCCCAGTCCCGCCCGCCGGGCCCACACCCGCGGGCGGCACGATCGAATGCGCCGCCCGCGAGGCGGCCACCGAGGCTGGCAATCCCGCCAGCAGCGCGGGAGGCTGCGTGTCCTCCCGCGCGGTCGCTCTCTCCTCCATCGGCGAAACTCCCCCGGCGCCGGATCGCCCGGCGCCGGGGCCTCTTTCGCCCCTGACGAGGGAGCGCATCCGACGTATGATCGAGCTCATCCGCGCGGCCGCGCTCGCCGGCCGCCCCTGCCCCTCCAACGCCGACCTCGCCGCCGATCTCGGCTGCGAGCGCAACGTCGCGCAGATATTGGTCCGGCACGCGCGCGCGCTCGGCCTCATCGCCCTCCGCAGCGACGGGCCGCGTCGCGTCATCGCCGCGCCCGACGACTCCTGGGTCACCGCGGCGGCGGAGCATCCGAAGACGCGGCGGGGGGCGGCAGGACGGATGCGCGCCTGCCTGCGCTGCCGCGCATCCTTCCACAGCGAGGGCCCGCACCATCGCCTGTGCGATCCGTGCCGGCGCCGCGCGGAGGACGACGGCGAGTTCCGCGTCATCGGAGCGAGGGTGCGCGCATGACCGGCGTCGCCTCCGGCGCCGAGCCGGCCTCGCTCGCGGACCCGCGCGAGTGGCTGCCGCACGCCACGCCGCCGAAGCGCGGCCATCCAGAGCGCGACGTGCAGCGCAGCGTGATCCGGTTCCTGCGCCTCGCGCTGCCGCCCGGCAGCATCGTCGCCGCGATCAACACGGAGCGCCGCGGCATGGGCCGCACGGCCGAGCAGCGGGCGCGGTTCGGCGCGGCGCTCAAGGCCAGCGGCATGCTGCCGGGTTTCTTCGATGCCGTGGCGCTGCTGCCGAGCGGGCGCGCGGTCTGGTTCGAGTTCAAGGCCCCCAAGGGCCGCCTGTCGCCGACGCAGCGCGACATGCACGACCGCACCCGCGCGCTCGGCCACACCGTCATCGTGTGCGACTCCATCGAGACCGCCGAGGCCGCGCTCCTGGCCGCCGGCGTGCCAACGCGGAGGACGAGCCGATGCCCGACGCCATGAGCGCCATCGCCATGCTCGACCGCTGGCGCGTCTCCGAGCTCGAACAGGCGCGCCTCTGCCGCGCACTCGCCGCCGGCGGCCGGCACGGCGACGCCGCCTATGCCGCCGAGCATGAGGACCGCGCCCGCATCCTCGCCGCCCTCAGCGCCTTCGCCGCCGCGCTGGATCCGGGCGACCGCCCTCACGTCGTCTCGCATCTGCGCCAGACCGCCGCCGGTCACCGCGAGCGCGCCGCCGAATACGCGGACGTCGCGACCATCGCGGAGCAGTTCGACCGCCGCGCCGAGCGGCTCAGCCGCGTCGCCGACGCCTTCGAGGCGCTGGCGCGGGAGATCGGCCGATGAGCCGCCCGCCGCTGCGCGTCATCGAGGGCGGCGGCGCGCGCCCCGATCAGCACGCCCTCATCGTCGCGCCGCCTCCGCCGCCGCGCTGGCGCATCTCCTGCGCCCTCGCCCTCGCCATGCCCGCCGCGGCGCTGCTGCTCGCCGCCCTTACCATCGGCGCCATCGCCGGCGCCCTGTTCCTCCTCGCCGGCCGCATCAGCCGATGACCGACACGCTCCGCATCCTCGAATCCATCGCCGCGCAGATCCCGGAGGAGGAACGGGTCGCGCGCGCGATCCTGCGCACCGCCGTGGCCATGCTCGCCGGCGTGCTTGAGCCGGAGCAGGGCGGGCGGCGCCCGGGCCAGCGGCGTTGGACGCCCGAGCAGCGCGCGGCGCAGGCCGAGCGCATGCGCGGCCTCTCGGCATTGGCGCGGGCGCAGCAGACCGCGCCGGCCCCTCCGGCTGAGACTCCGCGCGGGCGGCGTCGCTGGTCCCCCGAGCAGCGCGAGGCCGCGCGCCAGCGCATGCGGGCGCTGAATGCGGCGCGAGCGGCCAGGCCCGTCGCGCCCGCCGACAGCGAGCGCGCGGTCGAGGAGGAGGCGCGCGAGATGGCGCGCGCCGGCAAATCCGCGCGCGAGATCGCCGCGGCGCTCGCCATCCCGCTCGGGCGCGCCTCCGAGCTCGTCCTGGTCTCCCGCGCGGAGCCGCGCTGATGCTCGACCCCGCCGCCCCTGCCGCCCGCCGCGCCGAGCGCGACCGCTACAGCGAGATGCGCGAGGAGCTCCGCCAGTTCCTCGCCGCGTGGGAGCGATGGCGCGCCCTCGCCGATCCCGCCGACGTCGAGCGCGAGATGCAGCGCCTCGGCGAGTGCCTGCTCTACGGACGAATGCCGTGACGCTCGAGCAGATCGTCCCCGTGCCCTACCAGATCCAGCGCCGCGCCTGGGAGTGCGCCTGGGACATCTGCTGCACGTCCGACCAGCGCGCCAACCGCGACGCGCTCCTGCTCGCCATCCGAGCCTATAACGGCCCGGTCGAGCGCATCACCTGGGCGCAGGCCGGCGCGCTGCTCCGCCTCCATCGCGAGCTCTGGCCGAGGCGCGTGGCATGACCCTCCCCACCGACCTCGAACGCCTCGCCCGCCTCGGCTGGCACCTCGTCCCGCAGGCCAGGCGATCCCGCGCCGGCCTCTGGAAGGGCTATCGCCTCGACGCCTCGCACGACCTCGCCACTCTGGCCCGCTGGCACCGCGACCACCCCGGCGCGAACTGGGCCGTCGCCACCGGCCCCGGCTCCGGCGTCTGGGCGCTCGACGTGGACGTGCCCTCGCCGGACCACGCCGCGGACGGCATCGCCGCCCTCCGCGCGCTGGTCGAGCGCCACGGCCCGATCCCGCCCCGCCCCATGCTCCGCTCCGGCGGCGGCGGCCTCGCCCTGTTCTTCGCCTGGACAGCCCACGCCCCCGCGCGCAGCCGCACCGGATGGCCCGAGCCGGGCCTCGACGTGCGCGGCCCGCGCGTCGTCACCACCGTGCCGCCATCGCGCCATCGCCGCACCGGCCGACCCTACCGCTGGATCGTCGCCCCGTGGGAACTCCCGCCGCCCCCGGCGCCCGACTGGCTCCTCCGCGCCTGCGCGCCCCCGCCGCCTCCGCCAGCCCCGGCCGCGCCGATCATCGCCACCACCGACCGCGCCCTCCGTCGCCTCGACCGCGCCGTCTGCCGCGTGCTCGACGCCCCGGCAGGCACCCGCAACGCCACCCTCAACCGCGAGGCGTTCGTGGTCGGCCGCTGGCTCGGCGCCGGCCTGCTCGGCGAGACCGAGGCCGCCTCCGCCCTCTACGCCGCCGCCCGCCGCGCCGGCCTCGACGACGCCGAGGCGCGCGCGACCATCCGATCCGGCCTCCGCGCCGGCGCGTCCAGCCCCCTTGAGGCGCGCGCATGAACCACCAGCGGCCCCTTGGCGACAGGATCGACGCGGCCGTGGACGACGCCCCATCCTCCGGCGCGGCCGGCACCCCGCGCCTGCTGCTGGCGCTCGCCCGCGACGACCAGCGGCGCGTGCTCCCGACCCTCGCCAACGCGCTGCTGATCCTCGCGCTCGACCCGATCCTCGAGGGCATGCTCGGCTACGACGAATTCGCCGGCCAGCACCTCCTCCTCCGCCCGCCTCCGCCAGCACATGAGGGCGATCCGCCGGCCGCAGGGCCCTATCCGCGGACCTGGCAGGCGGAGGACGTGGCCCTGGTCCAAGCCCACCTCCAGCGCGTCTGGGCGCACCGATTCGGCCGCGAGACCACCGAGCAGGCCATGCTGGCCGAGGCCGCCCGCCGCCGATACCACCCGGTCCGCGACTGGCTCGCCTCCCTCCGATGGGACGGCACGCCGCGCCTCGACGACTGGCTCCGCCGCGCATTCGGCGCGCCAGACGACGACTACCACCGCGCGGCCGGCGCCAAGTTCCTGGTCGCCGCCGTCCGCCGCGTCCGCCACCCCGGCTGCAAGTTCGACGCCCTCCTCGTCCTCGAGGGCGCCCAGGGCATCGGCAAGTCCAGCGCCTGCCGCGCCCTGTTCGGGGCCCATTGGTTCTCCGATGCGGTGCCGGCCGACCTCGGCAGCAAGGACGCCGCCATGGCCCTCTGCGGCGTCTGGGGGCTCGAGTTCGCCGAGATCGAGCACCTGATCCGGGCTGAGGTCGAGACCATCAAGTCGTTCCTCTCCCGCCAGGTGGACCGCTACCGGCCGCCCTACGGCAAGAGCTACGTCGAACGCCCTCGGCAGTGCGTGTTCGTCGGCACGACCAACGCCACCGACTATCTGCGGGACAGCTCCGGCAACCGCCGCATCTGGCCCGTCGCCTGCCGTCACGCCGACGCCGCCTGGGTCGCCGACCACCGCGAGCAGCTCTGGGCCGAGGCCGCCGCCCGCGAGGCCGCCGGGGAGACCATCTGGCTCGACGACGACGACACCCGCATGGCGGCCTCGCGCCAGCAGCAGGCCAGGATGGCCGAGGACATCTGGGCCGAGCGCATCCGCGCGAAGCTCGCCGAGGGCGTCCCGCCCAACAGCCGGGCCCTGCTCGACGCCATCGGCGTGCCCGCCGAGCGGCAGGGCAAGCGCGAGGAGATGCGCATCGCCTCCATCCTCCGCGCCGAGGGATATGTGCGGGCATACCGATGGCGGGATGGGCGGGCGATCCGGATCTGGATCCGGGAGCCCGAGCCGCCATGACGCGCTCGCGGCCACGCCATGGACAGAGGTGGTGAGGAAATGCCGGCCGAGGTGGTGAGAATGCCGGGCCGAGGTGGTGAGGAATTGGGGGGTGGTGAGGATTTTCGCCATCCTCACCACCTCAGGGCGGTGCGGAGGCGTGAGGTGGTGAGGCGCGAAACCGGCCTATCACCTAGCCTCTCACCACCTATACCACCTCACCTCTATAGGAAAAGAGTAGAGAGAAAGGGGGTGTGGGGGGGGTTAGAGGGAAGGAGTGGTGGTGGTGGTGGTGAACCATCACCCCGCGGCGCCTGCCGTGGCCGATGGCGCCGTTCCTCCACGGGCCATCGCTGAGGCTGCACGATGAGCCACAAGCGCCGCCAGGGCATGGAGACCGCCGCCGCCGATCTCGGCGCAGACGGCCCCGCCATGTCCAGCCGGCCCCGCATCCGCGTCCAGGTCGCCACAGGCGAGCGTGGCATCGGCCGTGAGCGCGCCGAGGCCGTCCGCTACCTCGACGCCCACCTCGTCGACCGCATGCACCGGGCGGCCCAGATCACGGACCGCCAGTACGCCGCCGCGCTGGCGCTGCTCAGGCTGTACGTGGCCGCCGGCGTCCAGCCATCCATGAGCCCGCCCTACGCCGATGCCCCGGGGCGGCAGATCCCACCGCCGGCCTCACAGGCGGAGGACGCTGACCAGCCCACCCCGTGGGACCGCTGGCATCGCACTCTCCGCCAGCTCAGCGCCGCCCACCAGGCCGTCCTCATCGCCCTCATGGAGGGCACCCACCCCGGCGTCCGCTACCTCGCGACCGCGCAGGCGGCGCTCGACGCCATGGCCGACGCCATGCGGATCCCCCGCGACTACGCATGGCGCGATCCGGAGTGGGAGGGGCCAGCGGAATAACCAGGCAGCACCTGTCGATCGCCCCTTGCAATGGGGGCGGTGGAGAGGTATTGAAATCCCCGCGGGAGTGTGTCTGGCGCCCGGGCCGCGAGGCTCCGGGTGTTTTTCATTGGGGGCCGCCGCCCCGCCGCCCCACCTCCCCGCCGTCCGGCCCGGGCGGAGGGGGGTCGGAGGACGCCGCCTCGGCCGCCCGCCATGCCCGCCAGCCGCCGAGCAGGTCACGCCGGGGGACGGCCATCGCGTGCAGCCCTTGTCGTTGCGGTGGGGACACACCGGGGACAAACACTCCGTCCCTGCGCCGGGGGGGCGTCGTCCGGGTGCGCGCCCAGTCGAGCGCGTCTTGCCAGCGATACAGCGCCCGGCCGCAAAACAGGCTGTAGGGCGGACCGCCGCCGCGCGTCGCCTTGGTGGCGAGGGTCTTGGTCGCCACCGGATAGCCGGCCGCAGTCAGCGCCGCGGCCGTTTGCTCGCGCGTCAGCAGCGCGTCGGGATTGTCGGGAATGGCCGCCATGGATTGAGAGCCTCCATCACTTGCGCGCCGTGGCGCGCGGTTGCGATGGCCCCTGGTTTAATGCAGCCGACGCCCCCGAAAAACTGCCCTGAAATCCCCGTCCTGCATTCTATTTTGGGGGCGATTTTGGGGGCGATTTTGGGGGCGCCTGCACCGGGTTATTCGGGCGCCGTTTTGTCGTCGCAATCCTCCCATCGCAGTGCGTCGCGCACCGCGTCGCGGCGCAACAGCGGGTCCTTCCGCGCCGGCGGCAAATGCGGTGGGCAAAGGCGCGGCATATCGCTAGGCAATAATCATGCCAAAGGTGGCATCTCCTCCGCTCCCGGAGGTGGCGACCGCCGGGCAGCTGGCGCGCGCCGTTGGCGTCTCGGAGCGCGTGATCAGCGGCCGCAAGGCGGACGGGCGGCTGCCGGCACACCCGGATGGCGGCATTGCGCTGAGGCCGATCCTGCGGGCGGGCATTGAGGCGCTGGCGGCCCGGCAGCGCGGCGCCTCTCCCGACGATCTGGACCTGAATGCCGAGCGCGCGCGGCTCGCGAAGGAGCAGGCCGACGCGCAGGAGATGAAGAACGCGGTCACCCGCGGCGAGCTGGTCCCGCGGCAGGACGTGGTCGCCGGCATGCAGGTGGCGTTCGCCCACGCCCGTGCCCGTCTGCTGAGCCTGCCGGCGAAGGCGGCCCCTCTGCTGCTGGGGGAGACGAGCCCGGCGGTGGTTCGCGACAAGTTGACGGACCTGGTGCATGAGTGCTGCGGCGAGCTCGCCGCTACCCGCGCTGTACCTGCCGCTCCCGACCGGCCCGCTGATGGCGGAGGCGGTGACGGAGGCGTTGGCGGTCTGGGCGCCGCCTCCGCGGCTGACGGTGAGCGAATGGGCGGACCGTTTCCGCGTGCTCAGCGCAGAGGCCAGCGCCGAGCCCGGGCGGTGGCGGACTGACCGCGCGGAGTACCAGCGCGGCATCATGGATGCGGTCTCCGACCCCGACGTCGAGACCGTGGTGGTGATGAAGTCCGCCCAGATCGGGTGGACGGAGATACTGAACAACGTCGTGGGGTACCACATCCACCAGGACCCCGCGCCGCTCCTGGTCGTGCAGCCCACGGTGGAGATGGGCGAAAGCTGGTCGAAGGATCGCCTGGCTCCGATGCTCCGCGATTCGCCCGCGCTGCGCGGCAGGGTCGCGGACCCACGCTCGCGCGATGGCGCCAACACGCTGCTGCACAAGATGTTCCCCGGGGGGCATCTGACGATCGCGGGGGCGAACAGTCCGGCGTCGCTGGCCTCGCGGCCGATCCGCGTGGTGCTGTTCGACGAGGTGGATCGCTACCCGGCGAGTGCCGGCACCGAGGGCGATCCGATCACGCTGGGCCGGAAGCGCACGGCGACCTTCTGGAACCGGAAGGTCCTCATGGGCAGCACGCCGACCATCGCCGGCGTGTCGCGCATCGAGGCCGCGTGGGAGCAGAGCGACCGGCGCCGCTACTGGGTGCCGTGCCCGCACTGCGGCGAGCGGCAAACGCTGCGCTGGGCGCAGGTGCAGTGGGCGGACGGGCGTCCGGAGACGGCGCGCTACCACTGCGCGCACTGCGGTGCGGGCTGGTCGGACGCGGAGCGTTGGGCGGCGGTCCGCCGGGGCGAATGGCGCGCCGAGGCGCCGTTCGCCGGCACGGCCGGGTTCCACATTTCGGAGCTCTGCTCGCCCTGGCGCCGGCTGGCGGAGACCGTGGCGGACTTCCTCGCGGCCAAGGACCGGCCGGAGACGTTCAAGGCCTGGGTCAACACGGCCCTGGGCGAGACGTGGCAGGAGCGTGGCGAGGCGCCGGACTGGGCGCGTCTGCTCGAGCGCCGCGAGGCTGGCATGGAGCGCGGCGTCGTGCCGGCGGGGGTGTCCGTGCTGACGGCCGGCGTGGACGTGCAGGGCGACCGCATCGAGGTCGCGGTATGGGGATGGGGGCCTGGGTTCGAGAGCTGGCTCGTCGAGACTGATGTGTTCCCCGGTTCGCCGGCATCGTCCGAGCCGTGGGACGCGCTGGCCGCGATGCTGGCGCGAGACTGGGAATGCGCCGGCGGCGAGACGATGCGCATCGCCAAGGTGGGCGTAGACACGGGTGGCACCGCGACGTCGGCGGTGTATGCGCATCTGCGGCGGTCGCGCGATCCACGCATCATGCCACTGAAGGGCGTCGAGGGGTGGGCGCGCGCGCAGCCGGTGTCGGGCCCGACCCATGTGGACGTGACCGAGGGCGGACGGAAGCTGCGGCGGGGGCTCAGGCTGTGGACGGTCGCGGTGTCGGTCTACAAGGCGGACCTCTACCGCCGCCTGTGGTTGTCGCGCGGCGAGGACGGATCGATACCGCGCGGGTGGGTCCATCTGCCGGAGTGGATGGAGCCCGAGTTGGTCCGGCAGCTCGTGGCCGAGCAGCTCGTGACCGTGAAGGACCGGCGCGGCTTCGCGCGGCAGGAATGGCGCAAGCTGCGGGACAGGAACGAACAGCTCGACATGGCGGTCTATGCCCGCGCGGCCCTGGCGCTGCTCGGGGCGGATCGTGGCGGGGATGCGTTCTGGCGGCGTCTCGCGGAGCGCGAGGAAGCGCAGCGGCCCGTGCCGCCGGAGGCGGTCGCGCCTGCGACGGCGGTATCGCCGCCTCCGGCGGCGGCGCCGGTCGACGGGATCGTGTTCCGCCCGCGCGGCGGCGCTGTCGCCGCCTGGTAGGGGGCTGATCGCATGACGCCTGACGTGCTCGCCTGGGCGCTCGCCCAGCCGCCGGGATCGCGCGGCCATGCGTTGGCCGCGGCGTACCTGAACGGGACCTCGCGCGTGACCTTCGAGGGACGGACGGTCGAGTACCGCTCGATCCGCGACATCGCCGCGGCGTTGGAGGCGCTGTTCGGGGCCGCGAACGCGGCGCCGCGCCGGCCGGCCGTGACCGTCGCCGTGGTGGGGGACGGCTTCCGGTGAGCCTGCGTCGCCGGGCCTTGGCGGCCGTCCGTGCCGCCCTCAGCGCCTTCGCGGCGGCCCGCGACCCTGCCGGCCGCCCGCCGTGGCGGCCGCCGCGCGGCGGCCCCAACTTGGCGACCGGCCCGGCCGCGCTCACCGTCGCGGCGCGTGCCCGCGACGCCGTGCGCAACAACGCCTATGCGGCACGCATCGTAGACCTCTGGGTCGCCAACGCCGTCGGGACCGGCATCACGACGCGGTGGCCGAAGGGGTCGCCGCACGCTGAGGCGTGGGCGCGGTGGGCGGCGACGCCTGCCTGCGATGCGGAGCGCGTGTTGTCCTGGCCAGGCATTCAGGCGCTCGCCATGCGGGCCGTGGTCGAGAGCGGCGAGGCGCTGATCCGGTTCCGCCAGGTGCGGCCGACACCCGCCAACCCGGTCGGCCTCGAGCTGCTGGTGATGGAGGGCGACTGGCTCGACTGGTCTCGCACTGGCACGGTCGCCGGCAATCGGGTGGTGCAGGGGATCGAGACGGACGCGGCCGGCGCGCCGGTGGCGTATTGGCTGCTGCCGCACGATGATTCGCTGTGGCCTCTGTCCGGCCGCCCGCGCGAGCCGGAGCGGGTGCCGGCCGCCGAGATCATCCATCTGTTCCGCCGCCGCCGGCCTGGGCAGATGCGGGACGTGTCGTGGCTCGCGCCGGTGCTGTGGCCGCTGCGCGATCTCGGTCAGTACGAGGCGGCGCTGCTGCGCAAGGCCGAGATCGAGGCCTGCATGGCGGCCATCGTGACCGACGACAGCGAGGAGGCGCTGACCGGGCCGGGCGCGCATCTGCTCAGGGACGCGCGCGGGCAGGCGGTCGAGGCCTTCGAGCCGGGGATGATCCTCTACCGCCGCGGCGGCGGGACGGTGGACGTGGTGAACCCGACCTCGGGCGGCGCGCATCAGGGGTTCGCGAAGCGCACGCTCGAGGCCGCGGCGGTCGGGACCGGGCTGACCTACGACCAGGTTTCCGGCGACCTGACCCAGGCGAACTACTCCAGCCTGCGCGCCGGCAAGATCGAGTTCCGCTCGCTGCTCGCGCAGGTGCAGTACGCGATGCTGATCCCGCTGCTGGTGGATCGCGTCGCGCGTCGGTTCCATGCGGCGGGCGCGGTGCTGGGCCTGTGGCCGCCGACGCTGCCGGCGGTCACGCACGTCCCGCCGGCGCCCGAGATGGTGGACCCGCTCAAGGACTCGCTCGCGCTCAAGACACAGGTGCGGTCGCTGTTCATGCCGCCGCAGGAGGCGGTCGGGCAGTTCGGCTACGAGTGGGGCGAGGTGGTGGAGATGTTCCGCCAGGCCAACGCCGACATGGACGAGGCCGGCATCATCTCAGACATCGACCCGCGGCGCACGGCCGGCGCCGGGGGCGCGCAGGACGCCGCGCAGAACGCCGCCGTCGAGATCGCGGCGACCGGCGCGGCGCTGCCGCGCGATCAGGCCGGGACGGAGAACGCATGATGAGCGAGACGCATGAGGCCGCCGCCGGCGGCGCGGCGGCTGAGACGCGCGGCGGCCCGACGATGCGGCTCGAGGCGCGCTTCGCGCCGCGCAGCCTGGACGCCGAGGCGCGGACGGTCGAGGTCACCTGGACTACCGGCGCGGCGGTCATGCGGCGCGACTTCCTGACCGGCGAGTCCTGGATCGAGGAGCTCGAGATCAGCGAGCGCGCGATCGACCTCTCGCGCCTCAACGCCGGCGCGCCGGTGCTCAACACGCACCGCGACTGGGACCTCGGCGACGTGATCGGCGTCGTGGAGCGCGCCTGGATCGAGAGGGGAGAGGGCAGAGCCAAGCTCCGATTCTCGGCGCGCGAGGAGGTCGAGCCGATCTTCGCCGACATCCGCGCCGGCATCGTCCGCAATGTGTCCGTCGGCTACTTCGTCTCCGAGTGGAAGGAGACTCGGCGCGACGACGGCATGCGCGTCCGCCGCGCCGTGCGCTGGCAGCCGGCGGAGATCTCCCTCGTCCCTGTCCCGGCCGATGCCAGTGCGCAGGTGCGCGCGGCCGAGGCGTCCGCGACCGCGGCGCTGCCTGGCGATCCCAATCCGAAGGAGGGCCGAATGGCCGAACCCGTCGTCGAGGGGCCGGTTTCTCCGGCCCAGAACCACGCTGACACCGCCGCCGCTGTCGAGCAGGCCCGTGCGGCGGAGCGCGCCCGCATCGCGGCGCTGCGCGAGGTGACCGAGACCGCCTCGGCGATCCTCGACCGCGCCGCCGCCGCGGCGCTGGAGAAGCGCGCGGTGGATGAGAGCTGGGCCCCGGAGCAGCTCCGCTCCGCGCTGTTCGAGGCGATCGTAGCCGAGGGGGCCAGGGTGAAGGCGCCGCCGCTGACCCCAGTGTCCCGCATGGGCGTCTCTGGCGATGACCCGGCGGCGCTGATCGACGCGATGGCCGACGCCATCGTGGTCCGCACCATGCCGGGCTTCAGGCCGGCGACGGAGCGGTACCGCGAGTTCGCCTCGCTGCGCCCGACCGACATGCTGGTCGAGCTGGCGCAGGCACGTGGCGAGCGCGTGGGCCCGCGCAACCGCACGGAGCTGATCCAGCGCGCGTTCCTTTCGACGAGCGACTTCCCGCTGCTGCTCGAGAACGCCGGGAACAAGATGCTGGAGGCCGGCTACCGGGCCGCGGCGCCGAGCTTCAAGACCTTCTTCGCGCAGCGCCCGTTCAACGACTTCAAGGAGCACAAGTTCCTGACCGCGGGCGATTTCCCCGCGCTGGAGGAGCTCGCCGAGGGCGGGAACATCACCGCCGGGAGCGTCTCGGAGAAGCGCGAGGCCGTCCGGGCGAAGACCTATGCCCGGCAGATCCGGGTGACGCGCCAGATGCTGGTGGACGACGACCTCGGTGCCTTCACCGATTTCGGCGCCATGATCGGCCGCCGCGTCGCCGCCCAGGAGAACGCGTTGGCCTACGCGCTGATGGGGCTCGCCAACGGCGACGGCCCGACGCTGGCGGAGGGCAACACCACGGTGTTCGGCACCGCCGCGTCGCGGGCCAACAAGGCGACCCAGGGCGGCGTGGTCAGCCACACGACACTGGGGGCCGGCTTCGCGGCGATGCGCAGGCAGAGGTCGCTTGACGGCCTCGCGCTGAACATCACCCCGCGGTACCTCGTGTGCTCGCCGGGCATGGAGTTCGTGGCGGCGCAGTGGGCGACGGCCGCGATCGTGCCGGACCAGGCGGGCAACGTGAACGTGTTCTCCGGCCGGTACACGGTGGTCAGCGACGCCAATATCCCGGACTACCGCTGGTATCTGTTCGCGGACCCGGCCGAGGCGCCGGTGTACGTGTACGGCTACGTCAACGGGCAGTCGGCGCCGCAGATCCGCGCCCACGGCTACGTGCCGGGTACGGATGGGCTCGTGCTCGATGTCGTGCACGATTTCGCGGTCGGCGCGATCGACTTCCGCGGCGCGTACTACAACCCCGGCGCCGCCCCGACCTGATCCCCCACGGGCGGCGCGGCGCCGCCCGTCCTGCCCCGCAACCCGTAGAGGGGAGATCCCCGATGGCGAAAAACTACGTGCACGACGGCGTCCGCGTGACGGTCGCCGCGCCCTACGCGCTCACCTCTGGCGGCGGCTGCAAGGTCGGCGCCCTCTTCGGCGTCGCGCAAACGGACGCCGAGAGCGGCGCGCCGGTGGCGCTGGTTACCCAGGGCGTGTTCGATCTCGTCGCCGAGGACGCCGGCTCCGGCCAGGACCTCGCGGTCGGCGACGTCGTCTATTGGGACGACACGAACAGGCGCGCCACCAAGACGGCCACGGACAACATGCGGATCGGCGTCGCCGTCGCGGCCAAGGCGAGCACCGCGACGACCGTCCGCGTCCGCCTCACCGACGACCGTTGAGGCGGCGGCCGCCGTGCCGGACGATCCATTCTCCGCCGCGGCGGTCGTCCTCGCCCGCTCCGCGCTCGGCGCCGACGCGGTCTACACGCCGCCGGGCAGCGACCCGGTCGAGGTGCGCGTCGTCCTCTCGCGCGAGGAGGGCGACGTGCTGCCCGGCCCGGCCGGGCTGAGCGCCGCCGGCCACGCGGCGATGCTGCCGACCGCCCTGGTGCACGACCGGCCGCCGCGCGGCGCCACGCTCGCGGTCGGCGGCCAGACGTTCCGGGTCGAGACGGCCGAGCTCGACGTGACCGGCGCCGCCTGGCGCCTGACGCTGCGGCAGTAGCGTCGTGCCCACGGTCCCGGCCCGCGAGGCGGCGCTCGCCGCCATCGCCGCGCGCCTCGCCGCGGCGCTGCCCGACGTGCCGGTGGAGCGCGGCCGCCGCAGCGTCGTCGCCGAGCAGGAATGCCCGCGCCTGGTGCTGCGCATGGGCGGGCACCGCGAAGACCCGGCGGACGCCTTCGGCGCGATCCGCCTCGACTGCGAGGCCGCGATCGAGGGCTACGTCGCCGCGCCGGACGGCGCGGACGACCCCGACGCGGCGCTCGAGGCGGCGCTCAACGAGCTGCACGCGCGCTGCGCCGCCGCGCTGCTGGGCGTGGCGATCGCCTACGCCGAGGACGACGACCTGATGGTCGCTGGTGTCTCGCTCGAGCCCGATGCGCCGGCGCTCGACGCCGCTTCCGCCGCCGTCGGCGGCTTCACCTGGGCCATCCGCTTCGACCTGCGCGTGCCCGCGGTCGGCGGCCCCTACGTCGCCACCGCTCCCTGAGGGAACCCGTCCGCCATGCAAGTCCGCACCCTGCGGCCGTGCGAGATCGCCGGTCGCACCGTCCGCCCCGATCTGTGCCTCGACCTGCCCGAGGAGGAGGCGCGGCGGCTGGTCGAGGCCGGCGACGCCGAGGCCTGGCCGCCGCCCGCCCCGCCCGCCGAGGCGTCGCAGCCCGCGGCCGCCCGGCCCTTCCGTGGCCGGGCGGCGCCCGAGGACCGGGAGTAATCCGCCATGACCACGACCATCCGCAAGCGCCTGTCCATGGTCGCCTTCAGGGCCGAGACGACCCAGGGCACGGACGCCATCTCGGGCACGCCCGCTCCCGGCGACTGGGTGACCTGCCAGGCCGAGATCCGCTTCGTCCAGGACCAGACGCCGAACCCGGTCGTCACCGGCAGCTACGACGACCTGCCGCCGATCCCCGGCGGGCTGCGCGCCGAGATCGCCGTCACCCTGCCGGTGACGGGCTCCGGCGCCGCCGGCACCGCGCCCGAGTGGGGCAAGCTCCTGCTCGCCTGCCGCATGGTCGAGACCGTCACGGCCGCCGCCGTCGGCGCCCCGACCGCGGCGACCGCCGGCACGGCGACGACGGTGACGGCCGCCACCCCGTTCGGCACCACGGCGCAGCAGTACCGTGGCATGCCGATCCTGCTGAGCGGCAACCCCGCCGCGGGCAGCACCGACGTCGTGCTCGACTACACCGCCGGTCGCGTCGTCACCCTGGCGAAGTCGTATTCGCCGGCGCTGGACACCAGCACGCTGCTGCAGATCCCGATCAACGTGCTGTACAGGCCGACCAGCGACGAGACGCAGGAGAAGTCGCTGACCTGCTACGCCTACGAGGACGGGCTGCGGCACAAGATCCTCGGCTGCAAGGGCTCGTGGTCGGTCGCGCTCGCCGCCGGCCGGCACGCGATGCTGACGGTGCGGCTGACCGGCATGGTCGCCGCGATGAACGAGGCCGTGGCGCTGCCGACGAACTACACGCCGCTGACGCGCCAGCCGCCGCGCTGGGCCGGAGGCGTGGCACAGCTCAACCGGGCGCTGGCGGCGTGCGCGACGGCGAGCTGGGACATGGCGGTGCGCACCGCCTACCCGGAGAACCCCGAGGCCGGCGAGGGCTTCGACCCGCCGATCATCACCGGCGCGGCGCCGCGCATCACCCTCGACCCGTTCAGCCACGCCACCAACACGCCGTCGCGCTCCGGCGCCTTCCGCGCCGGCACGCCGATGCCCTTCGCGGCGCAGTGGGGCAGCGTGGCGGGCAACCGCTTCGCGCTGTCCTGCCCCTCGGCGCAGGTCGTGGACCTGCAGCCGCAGGAGCGGAGCGAGCTCGGCGTGGACGCGATCGCGCTGGCGCCCGACACGCCGGACGCGACGATGTTCCTGGCCTGCTTCTGAGGCCCCCCATGGCGGAGACCCACGTCACCGGCGTGCGGCAGCGCGAGGCCGTCGAGATCGCCGGGCGGCGATACGTGCTGCGGCCGATCACCTACGGCGAGGCGGCGGAGATCGAGGCGGAGCGCGCCGGCGCCTTCCATGGCGGCCCGGCGATGCTCAACGAGGCCGTGCGCCGGGCGCTCGAGCGCCGGCACGGCGCGGAGGCGGCGGCGTACATCGCGGCGGTGGACGCGCACGAGGAGGCCGACACGGTGGCCGCTTCGGTCATCCTGACGCGCCCGCACCCGCAGGAGCCGCCGGAGGAGCATGCGCGCTACCGTGCCGAGCTGCGTGCCGCCCAGGCCGAGGTGCTGCGGACGGCCCGCCGGCGGGCGCTGGCGGAGGCCACGGTGGCCGACGACCCGGAGGTGGTGGCCGAGCGGGCGGCGCTGGCGCGCGCGGACCGGCGCGCCCGGATGGCGCTGCTGCGCGCCTCGCTGGCGGCGTGGGAGGGCGATGGGCTGCCGGACTGGCGGCGCGAGCGCGACGGCCCGGCGAGCGAGGAGATGCTGGCGGCGCTGCCGCTCGCCGACGTCGAGGCGCTGCTCGCGCGCGCCGAGGCGCTGCGCCGGCCGGGAGCGGTCGAGGGAAAAGCCTGAGGGCTGCGCTGCTCGTCCTGCGCAGCCCGCGCGACTTCGCGGTGGGCGCCCGGCCGCCGGGGGGCGGGCGCTGGGTGATCCCGGCGGCGGGCGAGGACCAGCCGGAGATGGAGTGGCGGGCCAACCCGCGGCTCGCCTGCCCGCCGGGGGCGCTGCACGCGGTGCGGCTGTGGTACCTGAGCCGCGGCGGGATGGGCGGGTTGGGGCCGCTGCCGGACGCGGGCGGCGTCAACGACCAGGCGGCGTGGCTGATGCACGCCTTCAACGTCCTCGCCGCGGCGGACGACGCCTGGAGCGAGGGCGAGCGGGAGCGTCGGCGGGGGTAGCTCAGCCGTCCTCGGCTAGAAGTTCGGCACCATCCCGGTCGCGCGGTACATGTCCACGCAGGCCCGGTGGACCTGGGCGCCGGCGATCATCGCGTCGAGGCGGACCAGGCTGCGGTCCGGGTACATGGCGGCGGCCATCTGCGCGCGGGCAGCGCAGACGGCCGCGGCCTGCTGGTCGCGCACCGTAGCGGCGCGGGCTTGCGCCATGGTTTGGACGCGCTGGCGAAGGCGCTCTTCCTCTTCGCGGATCTTGGCCTCGCGCGCGGCGTCGGCGGCTTGCCGCTCTCTTCGACTGGCTCGGGGGCCGGGCGCCGGCGGCAATCCATCCTCGGCGGCGTTCTCTTCCGCGGCCCGCCTAAGGGCGGTCGGCAGATCGGGCGAGCCGGCGAGGGCGAGGGCCACGAGGCGTTCCTCGCGCCGTATGCGCTCATGCGCTTGCCGCTCCCATGGCGGCACTTCAGCGGGCGGCGAAGGCAGGACGAACTGCGACGGCTGAGCGGCGCAGCCCACCAGCGCCGCGCACACGGCGGCAGCAACCGACGCTCGACGCATCTGGTCTCCTTTCAGGGCCGCAGGCGACGGCCCGCCCGACCGTAACCCCCTGGAATCCGGCAGCGCAACAGAATGATCGCCATCCGCGTCTCCGGCGGCGTGCGGCCCGATGCCGTGCGCGCGGCGCAGTCGGACATCCTCCTCGCGCTCAAGGCGGCGGTCACCGGCGCGACGCAGTTCGCCCTGGCCCGCATGCGCGAGGAGATCCGCGCGCGCAGCACCAGCCGCCGCCTGCCCAATGTCATCGGCGCCGAGGTCCACCCGCGCGGCGCGCGGCTCGCCTACAACCCCACCGGCGTGATCTTTCCGCGCGGCCGGCAGGCCGAGACGATCCTCCGGCAGATGGCCGAGGGCGCGGTGATCACCGTGCGGGACCGCAAGGCCCTCGCGATTCCCTTGCACAACCAGCGCGACGGGCGCGGCCGGCTGCTGCCGCCGAGCGCCTTTCCTGGCCTCGTCTACATCCCGAACCACAGGCGCCGCGGCGTCTCGATCGGCGTGCTCGCGATCCCTTCCAGCCGGCGGGCGCGCGGCGTGCTGACGGCGCGCAGCCGCCGCATGCAGGCCGCGAAGTCGCGCGCCCGCGTGCAGTCCGGCATCGGGGAGGACTTCATCGCCATGTTCGTCCTGGTGCGCACCGCGCGCATCCCGCGCGTGTTCGACCCCGCCGCCATCATGCGCGAGGCGCAGGAGCAGATGCCGGCGCTGATGGACCGCGCGCTCGCCACCGTCGGCGCCGCGGGAGGCGGCCGCTGATGGCGCAGTCCTACTCCTTCCGCCTCTCCGCCGAGGGCCTGGAGCAGTTCCGCCAGCAGATGCAGGAGGCGGCGAGGAGCAACGAGGACCTCGCCAGGGCCTGGGAGACGCTGCGGACCTCCTCGCCCAGCCTCGTCTCGGCGATGGAGCGCGCGCAGCAGGCGACCGACCGCGCGGCGCAGCGGACGCAGGGCTACGCGCTGGAGACGGAGCGCGCGGCGCAGAATACCGGCGTCCTCGGCCGGGCGCTGGCCCAGGTCGGCGGCCAGGTGCAGGGCTTCGCCGGGCAGCTCGGCATCGGCAGCACGGCGCTGTCCGGCTTCTCCCAGGCGGGCACGGCGGGCATGTCCGCGCTCGGCGTGGCGGCGGCGGCTGCCACGGCGGCCGTCGCCACGCTCGCCACGACGATGGCCGCCGGGGTGCGGGCGGCGGAGGAATTCGAGCGGCTGGGCATGCGGACCGACGCGGTGCTGCGCGCTACCGGCCACACCGCCGGCCTCACCGCCGAGCAGATCCGCGCCATGTCGCAGGAGATCGCGCGGGGGACGCTCGCCAGCACCGAGGGGGTCGAGGCGGCGGCGCAGAAGCTGCTCACCTTCCGCAGCATCGCCGGCCAGACCTTCGAGCGCGCGCTGCGCGCGGCGCAGGACCTGGCCGCGGTCGGCTTCGGCACCATCGAGAGCGCCGCGGTGCAGCTCGGCCGGGCGCTGGACAATCCGGCCGAGGGGCTCTCCGCCCTGACGCGCATCGGCGTCGTCTTCACCGCCGAGCAGAAGCGGGTGATCGAGGCGCTCGTCGAGACCGGCGAGGTGGCGGAGGCGCAGCGCGTCATCCTCGAGGCGCTGGAGCGCCGGGTGGGCGGCGCCGGCGCGGCGGAAGCGGGCGGGCTGGCCGGCGCCTACGACACGCTGAGCCAGAACGTGCAGGAGTTCCTGGTCCGCATCGGCAACCTCGGGCCGCTGCAGGCCGCCACCGCGGCGATCAACGGCCTCGCCGCGGCGGTCGGGGCGCTGGACGGCGCGCTGAAGGGGGTCATCGGCTTCTACAGCGCCGAGGCGGTGGCGGCGCGGGCGGTGGAGAGCGCCCGGGCCGGGCTGGCGACGGCGCAGGGCGGCGCCGCGGGGGCGCGCCGCGGCGCCGTGCGGCAGGGCCTGCTCGGCGTCGCCGCCGAGCAGGCCGGCGAGAGCGCCGACGCGGTCTATCAGCAGCAGGTCGCCGAGGCGGCGCGGCGGCTGGAGGAGGCGGAGATCCGCCTCATCGAGATCCAGGAGCGCGCCGAGCGCGAGCGCACCGAGGTCGCGATCCGCGGCGCCGAGGAGCGGGCGCGGATCGAGGCCGAGGCCGCCCGCGGCGCCTACGAGGCGCTGCGCGAGAGCACCGACCGGCGCATCGGCATCGAGCGCGCCTACCAGCGCGAGGTCACCACCATCCGCCGCGCGCTGGCCTCGGGCGTGATCGAGCTGGCGGAGGCGGAGCAGCAGCTCGCCGCGGCGCTGCAGCGCCGCGACGAGGCGCTGCAGCGGGCGGAGCGGTCGGCCGACCAGGCGGCGCGCGCGGCGCGGGGCCGGGCCGACCAGGCGGCGCGCGAGGCGCAGCGCCTGGCCGAGCAGCAGGCCCGTGAGCAGCAGCGATTCGAGGAGCAGCAGAAGCGCGAATGGCAGCGCGCGATCGAGGAACAGCGCCGGGCGGTCGAGCGCGCGGAGGAGGCGCGGCAGCGCCAGGCGGAGCGCGTCACCGACTCCATCGTGAACTACGCGAGCGACCGCTTCGCCGACCTGTTCAGCAGGAACTCGCGCGGCTGGCAGGGGATGCTCGAGACCTTCGAGCGCACCTTCCGCTCGCTGATGGCGCGGATCGCGGCGGAGGCGATCATCCGGCCGGTCGTGCAGCCGATCGTGGCGGGGCTGTTCGGCGACGCCGGCGCGGTGTCGATCCTGGGGCCGCTGTTCGGCGGCGGCGGCGGCCGGTCCGTGCTCGTGTCGCCCGCGGGCGGTGTGCTGGGCTACGGCGCCCCGGTCAGCCTGGGCGGGGAGCCAAAGGCCGGCGTCGGCGTCGGCGGCGGCGGGGGCGGGCTGTTCGGCGTCGGCGGCCTGAACATCAACTCGCTTGGCTACCTCACCTCGATCTACCGCTTCCTGTCGGGCCAGGGCATCGGGTCCGTCGGCATTCCGTTGATCGACTCGTTCCTGCAGGCCCCCGTGTTCGGGAGCGCGACGGCCGCTGCGCCGGGCACCCTGGGGCTCGGCTCCGTCGAGGCCCTGCAGGCCGCGCTGCCCGCCGGGCCCTTGCCGGTGCTCACATACGGCTCCGCGCTGAGCGGCCTGGCCGGCATCGCCGGCGGCGCCTACGGGATCTACTCGGGCTTGCAGCGCGGCGGCGTCGGCGGCTACACCCAGGCCGCCGGCGGCGCGCTGATGGGGGCGAGCGCGGCCGCGTCGTCCGGCCTGCTCGGCGCTGCCGCGGCGGCCAGCGCCATCCCGGTCTACGGCTGGATCGCCGGCGCCGCGCTGGCGCTCGCCAGCCTGTTCCTGCCCGGCGCCAAGACCCACCCGGGCGGCGCGATCATCCTCGGCAGCACGGGCGCGGGCGAGTTCGGGGTGCTCGACAGCCGCAGCAAGCACGTCAGCGACTTCGCGCAGATCGACGCCCAGATCCGCCAGGCGGCCGGCGAGGTCAACAGGCTGCTGTACGAGCGCGGCATCTACGTGGACCCGGCCCAGGCCGGCTCGTTCGGCTACATCGGCGTCGGCCCGGCGGCGCAGGGACATCCGAACCAGTATCCGGACATCCCCAGCATGATCATGGGGAACATCCACCGGCTGCGCTCGGACAACCCCTACGTCGAGCGGATGCTCCGCGCCGGCACGATCGGCAGCCTCGAGGAACTGATCGGCGGCGCCGACTGGATCAAGAACGTCTACGAGCCGCTGATCCGCTCCGGCGAGGCGGTGTCCACCTGGGTCGAGCGCTGGCGCCAGCTCAACCAGACCTTCGGCGAGGCGATCGAGAGCGCCCGGCGCCTCGGCCTCGCCGAGGAGGGCCTGGTCGAGGCCCGCGACCGCGCCGTGAAGCGCTTCCGCGAGGAGTGGAACGCCGAGTTCGGCGGCATCCTCGCCGGGCTAGAGGGCCGCCGGGCCATGGCCATGGGCGACCTCGCCCTCGCCGGCGGCGCCCGGATGCGGGCGTTCGACCTCCAGGCGGGCGTCGAGCGCACCGAGTTCGAGCGCCGGCTGCGCGACCTCGGTTTCGCCGAGTGGAACCCGGCCGAGATGCAGCGCCTCATGGCCGAGCTCGCGGAGGTCCAGCGCCTGGAGCGCGAGCGCCTGCAGCGCGAGATCGCGATGCAGCGCCGGCAGGCGGCTGTGCAGCAGGACCAGATCATCGCGCAGCTCGACCTCCGCCGCGCCCAGGCCGAGGAGGACGACCCCGCCTCGCGGCGCGCGCGGCTCCGCCTCTTCGACCTGGCCGCCCGGATGGAGCAGCTGGAGACGGAGGCGCGGCTCCGGTCGCTCGGCACCGATCCGGCGCGGATCGCCGAGCTGGTCGCCGAGATGCGCGAGGTGCAGCGCCTCGAGCGCGAGCGGCTGCGGCAGCAGCTTCTCGGCCAGGACCCGGCCTCGGTCGAGCGCCGCGCGCAGATCGCCGCGGCGCAGGTGACGAGCCTCGCCGACTACGCGCGCAGCCTGACCTACTCGCCGCTGTCGCCGCTCTCGCCGCAGCAGCAGTTCCGCCAGGCCGAGCGGCAGTTCCAGGCCGTCGCGGGCGCGGCGGCCGCCGGCGACTGGTCCTCGATCGCGCAGCTCCAGGGCTACGCCGACGCCTACCTGCAGGCGGCGCGCGGCGTCCACGGCTCCGGCGTCGGCTACGTCGAGGCGTTCCGCCGCGTCACCGACGCGCTGGAGCGGGTCGGCGAGATGGCGCCCGGCCAGCTCACCGACGCCATCTACCGCGAGGAGACGCGGCGGCAGACCGACACGCTGCGCGAGGAGCTGACGGCGCTGCGCCAGGAGGTGCGGCGCCTGCGCGCGGCCGTCGAACAGGGCAGCCGCGCCCCGGCGCGGATCGCCGCCTGATGCCGCTCGCGCCCTCCGGCGGCCCGCTGCTGGTCGCGATCGAGATCGACGCCGCCTCGCCCGTCGTCGGCAACTTCGAGCTCGCCCTCGGCTGGGGCACGCGCGCGCGCGGGACCGTCGAGCTCACCGGCTCGCAGCTCTCGGCCACCACCACGCTGCGCGCCAGCGATTCCGGCTACGTGACGCGGCCGACCGACCCTGGCGGTGTGCGCGCCTACCCCGCGCGCCTGGCCGAGGCGCCGGCGATCGACCGCCGCGTGCTGGTCGCCCCGTGGGAGACCGGCACCGGCGTCGCCTGGGGCCGCGCCGTCCTGCGCAATGCCGACGGCGCGCTCTCCGGCGTCGCCGCCGGCTTCAACTCGGACTCGCGCGACGTGCGCCTCTACGTCGGCCGGCGCGTCTGGGGCGCGGCGCGCGGCATCTGGCGCGAGCCCGCCTTCGCTCAGCTCTCGCTCCTGCTGCGCTGCCTCGCGGCGCCGTGGCTCGCGCAGGAGGACGCGCTGGTCGTGCCGCTGCGCGACCTGGGATACTGGCTCGAGCGGCCGATCCAGTCGGTGCTCTACGCCGGCAGCGGCGGGCTCGAGGGCGGCGAGGACCTGGCCGGCAAGCCGAAGCCGCGGGCGCGCGGCGGCAACGCCGCCAATCCGCTGCGCCGCGTCCCCGCCGTGCTCGTAGACCCCGGGAACCTCATCTTCCAGTATACGGACGGCCCCGGCGCGGTGGTCGCGCTCTACGAGGGCGGCCACACCGGCGGCATCGCCTACGCCGGGGACACGACAAACCTCTACTCGGGCAGCACGCCCCCTGGCCAGTACCGCACCGACAACAGCAAGGGCCTGTTCCAGCTCGGCTCGAACCCGGCGCACCCGATCACGGTGGACGTGACGGGGGCGTTCCCGCAGGCCGGCGCGATTGCCGCCCTTGGCGATGTCATGCGCTACACGCTGCTCGAGGACCTGCAGATGCCGACCGATCTTGTGGACGCGTCCTCGTTCGCGGCGCTGCCTACGATGATCGGCGGCTACTGGACCGGCACCGAGCCGGTGCAGGCCGTCGCGGTGCTGGACTTCTGCTTGCAGTCCATCGGCGCGAAGCTCGTGCACACGCGGGACGGCAAGCTGCGGCCGTGGCTGCTGCGCGCGCCCGACCCGGCGGCGCCGCCGGACCTGGTGCTGACCTCGGCCGCCGTCATGGATGTCGCGGTCCTCGATCTGCCCGAGGGCCTCGACCCGCCGCCATACCGGCTGCGCCTGGCGTACCAGCGCAATTGGGCCGGGCCGACGACCGCCGACCTGCACGGCAGCATCACCGCCGCCGAGCGCGGGTACATCAGCGAGCCAGCGCGGATCGCCGGATGGAGCAGCGCCACGGTGCTGTCGTCCTACCGCCGCCCGAGCGACCCGCAGGTTTTCGGCGGCGCCGTGACGCGCAAGGCTGACGCGGAGACGATCGTCGCCGGCCTGGGCGCGCTCTGGGGCGTGCGACGGCGGCTGCTCGCGGTGACGGTGCCGCTCGCCCTCGCGGTCAACGCCGACGTCGGGCAGCGCGTCTGGATCGAGTACCCGCTCGACGACCTGCGCCAGGGCCGCGCCGGCGCCATCGTCGGCGAGCGGCTGCGCGTGCTGGAGGACGACGTGGCCGTGCTGGAAATCCTCGTATGAGCAACGCGGTCTTCGGCTGGAACAACCACCTGCTGACCGCGGCGCTCACCGCCGGCAGCGAGGCCAGCGAGCTCCCGGTGAGCAACCTCGTGACCGAGCATGGCGACCCCGCGTCGTCGTGGCAGACCGCCGTCGGCGTGCTGACGCCGCAGGCCGGCGCGTGGTTCGCCGCCGACACGGGACTCGCCAACAGCCGCTGGCGCGCCTTCGCGCTGGCGCGGACCAACCTGACCCCGGGGGCACGGGTGCGCTGGCGCGTCGGCGGCCGGGACAGCATCGTCGAGCGCACCCCGGCGGCGCTGCTCGACTTCGCGCCGGGGTTCTCGCTGCCTTCGGGCGCGACCTTCACGCGCGCGACCAAGGCGCGGGCGTTCGATGCGGCCGGCACGCTGACCGAGTTCGGCGCGGGCGTGCCGCGCGAGGGTTACGACCCGGTCACGCTCGCGTATCTCGGCCACATCTTCGAGCCGCAGGCGCGGACCAACGGCATCCGCAACCCGCGCGGCGAGGGCGCGTCCACCGGCTCGCCCGGCGGCACCCCGACCAACTGGACCGTCGGCGGGACGCTCAACGGGATGACCCGCTCCGTCACGGCCTCCGTGACCGAGAGCGGCATCCCGGGCATCGACCTGGGCTATGCGGGCACGCCGACCGCGACCTTCAACCGGGACTGCATCTTCGACACCAGCACGGCCGTAGCCGCGGCGCAGGGCCAGACCTGGACCGCGAGCGTCTATCTCCGCCTGGTCTCCGGCTCGACGACCAACGTGACGCTCACCCTGTTCCTGCAGGAGCTCGACTCCGGCGGCGCGGTGCTCGCCTCCTACACCGCTGCGGTGGCGCCGACGGGCGATCCGCTGCGCACGCAGCGGGCATCGGTGACGGCGACCTTCGCCAACGCCTCGACCGCCTACACCAGGATGTTCCTGCGTTATGCGTTCACGAACGGCCAGGCGGCGGACGTGACGCTGCGCATCGGCGCGCCGCAGCTCGAGCAGGGCGGACATGCCAGCCTGCCGATCCTGCCCGATGTCGGCTCGCCGGCGGCCACGACGCGCAACGCCGACGTTCTGACCTGGGCGCCGGGCGACAACTACCGCAACAGTCCGGACGGCGGCGCCCTGTTCGCCGAATTCGTCGTCGCCGAGACCGGCGTCGGCACCGGCACGGCCGACATCCGCCTCGACGACGGCTCCAACAGCAACCGGGTGACGATCCGATACACGCCGAGCACCGGGATGGTGGACGGCCTGCTGCACGAGGGCGGCACGATCCGCGCCGACACCTCCAACATCCCGGTCTCGGTCGGCGCCACGGTCCGCACCGTCATGGTGTGGGACGACACGACGTTCACGGGCGCGACGAACGGCACTGCGCACAGCACGCACGCCCCGGCGGCGATGCCGGCGACGCTGACCCGCCTCGCGCTGGTCGGCTCGGCGGTCGCGGCCACGCTGGGGGTCCGTCGGATCGCGGTTTACACTCCGGCCCTCAACGACGGGTCGCGCCTGCAGATCAGCACGGACGGCAGCACGCTCGACGGCGCCGCCGCCTACGACAGCGGGTGGCTGGATGACGGCATCCCGCGTGCGGCCTCGCAGCGCGTGCACGTCGCGCCCGCGGAGATCGCGGGGCGCTACGCGCGCTGCGACATCGAGGACCCGTCGAACGGAGACGGCTTCGTCCGCGTCGCGCTCGCCTACGCCGGGCCGGCCTGGCAGCCACGTTTCAACTTCCACCCGGAGACGGTGTTCGCCCCCGAGCGGGCAGCGCGCGAGGCGCGCACCCGCGGCGGCCAGACCTGGTACGAGCTGCTGTGGGCGGAGCGCGCCTGGGAGGTCTCGCACCAGTGGACCGAGGACGCGGACATGTGGGCGCAGCTCATGGCGATGGAGCAGGCCGCCGCGCTCGGCCGCAACGTCCTGTTCGTGCCGTTCCCCGCCAGCGCGGACCGCAACCGCGAGGCCGTGTTCGGGCCGATGCGGATGCTCGCGCCGGTCGGATTCATCGCGCCGGGGACGAAGCTGCGGACCTGGCGCGCGCGATTCTCGGAGAGGCTGTGACATGCTCGGCAACGCGATCGTCGAGACCGCCAACGCGCCCGGCACGGGCACCGTCTCGCTCATCGGCGCGGCGACCGGGCGGGTCCGCTTCCGTAGCCAGTTCGCGAGCGGCGCGAAGGTGTTCTACTGGATCCAGGACGCCACGCAGCTCGAGGCCGGCGTCGGCACGCTGACGCACGGCAGCCCGGACACGATCAGCCGGGACACGGTGCTGTGGAACAGCGCCGGGACCACGGCGAAGCTGAACTTCGCCGGCGCCTGCACAGTCTATTGCGAGGTGCCGGCGAGCCGCATGGCATACATCGGCCAGAACGGCGGGCTCAGCGTGGACGCGGCCGGCGTCTCGCTGCCGATGTACGGCGGCACGGCGACCGGCAATGCGCGGAACATCCGCGTCGCGTGCGCCCCAGCGCCGCCGGCGCTGGTGGACGGGATGCGCGTCCACTTCCGGGCTGCGTTCGCCGCCTCGACGGACTGCACGCTCCGGGTCAACAGCCTCGCGACGAAGCCGCTCAACGTGTTCCGTGCGGGCGCGCTGGTGGCGTCGTGGACCGGCGATTGGGCCGCCGGGCAGTGGCTCGACTGCTTCTACGACGCCGCGGCGGACTGCTTCGTCCTCGACCGCCCGGCCTACGCCGACTGGGCGCCGGGCGACGTGAGGACGACCTACCGCAGCACGGCCGCTGCGGGCTGGGTGCTGATGAACGACGGCTCGATCGGCGCCGCGGGGAGCGGCGCGACGACGCGCGCGAACGCCGACACCTGGCGGCTCTACGAGCTGCTGTGGAACACGGTGGCGGACACCTGGGCGCCGGTCTCGGGCGGGCGCGGGGCGAGCGCACTGGCCGACTTCAACGCCGGCAAGACGCTGACCCTGCCGCGCGCATTGGGCCGCGCGCTGGCGGTGGCCGGCGCCGGTAGCGGCTTGACCAGCCGCGCTCTCGGGCAATGGCTCGGCGCCGAGACGCACGCGCTGAGCATCGCCGAGATGCCGGCGCACAATCATACCGGCTCGACCGGCGCGGCCGGCGCGCACAGCCACACGGCGTCCGCCGATACGCAGGGCGCGCACGCGCACCTCATCGAGTTCCCGCGCGGCCTCAACGGGGTCAACCAGGCCGGCGGCGCGGGCCAGGCCATCGGCCCCTCGAGCGGCTGGTCGGACACGCAGGGCGCGCACTCACACACCATCACCGTCAATGCCGTGTCGGACCACACGCACACCGTCAGCATAGCGAATGCCGGCGGCGGCGGCGCGCACAACAACATGCAGCCGACCGGCTTCCTCAACGTGATGATCAAGCTCTGAGGGCGCCGATGGCCGAGACGACGACGCCGATCCAGGCCACGGCGCTGCGCGCGCTGATGGCCGAGGCCGCCGAGGAGGGCGCCCGCCGCGCGCTGCGCGAGATCGGCCTGCACGACGACGCCGCGGCCCGCGACGTGCGGGAGCTGCGCGGGCTGCTCGAGGCCTGGCGCGACGCCCGCCGCACCGCCTGGCGCGCGGTCGTCAAGGCGCTCACGACCGCGGTGCTGATCGCGCTGGCGATCGGCGTCGCTTCCCAGATCCGCGGCCGCTGAGGCGGATCGGCCCGCGCGGGGCGGGCCGCAGACAGGAGACCACACAATGCGGACCACCATCGCGGGCGCCGCCCTGGCGGCGCTCTCCGTCGCCGCGTGCGCGCAGTTCGACCAGCGCGCCGCGATCGACGCGGCGGCGTGCGCCATCACGCTGGGCGCGCGGGTCGAGGCGATCGCGCGCAACGACGACCTCTCCGACCGCGAGAAGGCGATCGAGGCGGCGGTGGCCTCGCTCGGCCATCTCGCCGCCGATCCCGCCTGCCAGGCGGCGATCGAGGCGCTGCGGCAGCGGCGGCCGGAGGGCGGGGCATGAAGGCGGCCCTGCTCTCCCTGCTGCGCCACGCCCTGACCTACGGGGCCGGCTGGCTCGCGGCCAAGGGCTGGTTGGACACCGGGACGGCGCATGAGGCGGCGAGCGCGCTGGTGGTGCTGTTCGCCGCCATCTGGTCGGCGGTGGAACGGCGCGCGGCGGTGGCCGAGGCAGCGCAGACGCGGGCGACGGAGGCGGGCAATGCGGCGGTCGAGCGCGACCGCGCTGCTGGCGGCGCTGAGCAGCGCCTGCGCGACGGCACCTTCTGAGCCGCGGCTGCCGCGGCCGTTCTGCCCGCCGCTCGCCGTCTACGACCGCGAGGCGCAGCGACGCGCGTTGGCCGAGATGGAGCAGCTCGCGGGCGACTCCGAGCTGCGGCGGATGCTCTCGGACTACCACGAACTGCGCGTGCGCATCCGGGGCGTGTGCTGGTGACGGGCACGCCCCGACATCCAGGAGGCGGATCATGGACCTCGCGATCGAGGTGCTGGGGGAGCGGCTGCGGGTGCGGGCCAGCCGCTCGGGCCGGCATTGGACGCTGGTAGCCGAGCTGTTCCCCGAGGTGCGGGTGTGCGCCCTCGACCTGGCGCGGGCGAAGCTGTTGCTCGCCAAGCGGCTGAGGCCGCAGGTGGAGCGGCTGCGCAGGCGGAGGGCGGCGGGGTGACGCCGGCGCTGCTGCTGCGGCTGACGGTGCGGCCGGTGCTGGCCTGGCTTGAGGAGGCCTGCCGGATCCCGCACACGGCGGAGGCGGAGCGGCTGTTGCTCGCCATCGCGGTGCAGGAGAGCGGGCTGCGGCACCGGCGCCAGGTGCCGGTCGCGCACGCGATGGGGTTCTGGCAGTTCGAGCGGGGCGGTGGTGTGGCCGGCGTGCTGCGCCACCGGGCGACGGCGGAGCGGGCGCGCTTCGTGTGCGAGGCGCTGCTGGTGAAGCCGGAGCCGGAGACGGTGTGGGCGGCCCTGGAACAGAACGACGCGCTGGCCTGCGCCTTCGCGCGGCTGCTGCTGTGGACGGACCCGCACCCGATCCCGACCGAGGAGCGGGCGGCGTGGGCCTGCTACCTGCGGCTCTGGCGGCCGGGCAAGCCGCATCCGGAGCGGTGGCCGACGTGCTGGCGGCTGGCGGGGGAGGCGCTGCGCGGCTAGCGCCCGGCGCGCGCCGCGGCCAAAAAAAAGGGCGGGCCCGGCGGCCCGCCCCCTCGCATACCCCCTGATGCCGGTGCGCCACCGGCATTGCCGGGGGGGCGCCCCCCCCGGCGCGGGTCTGCTGTTGCCAGGACGCCGCCTTAGGTCCCCATGGCGGCTCCTGCGGCTGACCGGTCCGGCCGCAGGATGGGGGGTCACCCCCCCTTGGGGTCGGCCCCCGCCCGGTCCCTGCGGGGTCCCCGTCGCCACCGACCCAGGCCCTGGATTAGGGGGGCCTCGGCCCCCCGGCGAGGGTCGGTGGTCTAGTCCGGACACCACCGCCGCGCCTCTCGGCGCGGCACCGGACCAGTGCGCAGGGCACCACCCCTGCGCCGGCTGACAGCTCGGCCATCGCCCCCCCGGTGCGAGGGGGGCGGCCTTCCGTCGCGCTCAGGCCCCCTGGCGGGCCTGCCGGACGCCTCCCAGCCGCGAGGCCTCCGGTCGGTGGTGCTCTGGCGCCCCCCTTGGGGGGGGGCGCCCCCACCACCTGCTGACAGGGGTGACTATGCTACCAGCCAGCCCCGAGCGCAAGAGCGACAATGTTGTCACCAGTCCTGGGCGCCAATTTGGCAATGGCCGCCGCCGCGCGGGACGGCGCGCGTTCGTGCTACGGGGTTTGCTACGACCCTGCGCGCCGGATCGGCCGCCCTGACCGGTCGGACCGCGCGCGGAAGGCCGCAGAACGGCTAGGTTTCAGGCTGCGCCTGCGGTT
>NZ_BMKS01000026.1 GCF_014644455.1 Caldovatus sediminis
ACCGCGTCATGCACGCCAGCTTGGACCATCTCCGGCCGCACGGGAATCCGACAGGCCGCTAGGGCCGATCGCGGACGGCCGGGAACAGCCGGGAGCGCGACCCTGCTCGCCCAACGACGGGCGGGAGCCGTTGCCGCGAGCACAGCCGAGCGGAAACGGCTCTAGCCGCCGGCGCGCGGCGCGGGTTTCGGCAGGAAGCAGTGCTCCGGCGCGGGGAAGCGGCGGGCCCGCACGTCCTCGGCATAGGCCGCCGCGGCCGCGGCGATCTGCGCGCCGAGCTCTGCGTACCGCTTGACGAAACGCGGCTTGAAGTCGCTGAACAGGCCGAACACGTCCTCCGCGACCAGGATCTGCCCGTCGCAGGCGGGAGAGGCGCCGATGCCGATCGTCGGGACCGGCACCGCGGCGGTGATCGCCGCCGCGACGGGCTCGAGCGTGCCCTCGACCACCACGGCGAAGGCGCCGGCCTCGGCCACGGCCTGCGCGTCCTGCATCACGCGCCGGGCCTCCTCCTCCGAGCGGCCGGTCGCCCGGAAGCCGCCGGCGAGGTTGACCGCCTGCGGCATCAGGCCGACATGGCCGCAGACGGGGATGCCGCGCTGCGTCAGGAAGCGCACCGTCTCCGCCATCTCGGCGCCGCCCTCCAGCTTCACGCCGCTCGCGCCGGTCTCCGACATGATCCGGGCGGCGCTGCGGAAGGCCTGCAGCGGGCTCTCCTCGTAGCTGCCGAAGGGCATGTCCACGATGACGCAGGCGCGCTCCGAACCCCGCACCACCGCGGCGCCGTGCGCGATCATCATCTCCAGCGTCACGGGCAGCGTGCTGCCGAAGCCGTAGAGCACCATGCCGAGGGAGTCGCCGACCAGCAGCAGGTCCACGTGCGGGTCGAGCTGGCGCGCCATCGGCGTGGTGTAGGCGGTGAGGCAGACCAGCGGATCCCCGCCCTTGCGGCCGCGGATCTGCGGGATGCTGATGCGCTTGCCCCTGACGGGGGTGCTCACGGCGGACCTCCGGCGCTCGAACCACGCGGGACCGCTCTCCGGCAGGCGGCCCGCGCTGTCAAGGACGCCGCCAGGCCCGCTCCGCCGCCACCCGCCCGCCGCGGGCGCAACGACTCCCGCCCCTCGCGGCGCGGCGCGGCCGACCGGCCCTGGCGCCCCCGCCGCTCACATGGCCTAATCGCGCGTCCCGGTCACCGGCACGAGGGGAGGAGGCGCCCATGAAGATCGGCGCGGCGATGTTCTTCACCGACTACTCCATGGCGCCCGGCGAGCTCGCCCGGGCGCTGGAGGAGCGCGGCTTCGAATCGGTCTGGGCGCCGGAGCACTCGCACATCCCGCTGTCGCGCCGCTCGCCCTTCCCCGCGGGGGGAGAGATCCCGAAGCAGTACTACGACGTGATGGACCCCTTCGTCTCGCTCACCGCCGCCGCGGCGGCGGCGACGCGGCTGAAGGTCGGCACCGGGGTCTGCCTCGTCGTGCAGCGCGACCCGATCCAGACGGCGAAGCTGGTGGCCTCGCTGGACCAGGTCTCGGGCGGCCGGTTCCTGTTCGGCGTCGGCAACGGCTGGAACGCCGAGGAGATGGCGAACCACGGCACCGCCTTCGCCACCCGCCACAGGCTCGCGCGCGAGCGCATCGAGGCGATGAAGGTCATCTGGACGCAGTCGAAGCCCGAATACCACGGCGAGTTCGTGAACTTCGGCCCGATGATGACCTGGCCGAAGCCGGTGCAGAAGCCGCACCCGCCGGTGATCGTGGGCGGCGCCTTCCCCTACGGGGCGCGCCGGGCGCTGCGCTACGGCGACGGCTGGATGCCGCACCGCAGGCGCCCGGCCTACGAGGACGTCGCGGCGCTGATCCCGCAATTCCGCAGGATGGAGGCGGAGGCGGGCCGCTCCGTCCCGATCACCATCTGGGGCGTGAGCGAGGACCTCGACCTGCTGCGGCGCGACCGCGACCTCGGCGTGGAGCGCGCGATCGTGCAGCTCGCCTCGGCCAAGGCGGACGCGATCCTGCCGGAGCTGGACCGCTGGGCGGCGCTGATCCGGCGCCTGGCGGCCTGAGGCCACCGCCGGCGGCGGCGCTGTTGCCGAGGCGGCGGCGGCTGCGCATGCTCGCGCCACCACGGAGGCGCCCCCATGGACGAGGATTTCCGCGCGGCCGCGCTCGACTACCACCGCCTGCCGCGCCCCGGGAAGATCAGCATCGAGCCGACCAAGCGCATGGCCACCCAGCGCGATCTCGCGCTGGCCTACTCCCCGGGCGTGGCCGCCGCCTGCGAGGCGATCGCGCGCGACCCCGACGCCGCCCTCGACTACACCGCGCGCGGCAACCTCGTGGCCGTGGTTTCCAACGGCACCGCCGTGCTCGGCCTCGGCGCGATCGGGGCGCTGGCGAGCAAGCCGGTGATGGAGGGCAAGGCGGTCCTGTTCAAGAAGTTCGCCGGCATCGACGCCATCGACATCGAGGTCGAGGAGCGCGACCCGGAGCGGCTGGTCGGGATCGTCGCCGCGCTGGAGCCCTCCTTCGGCGCGATCAACCTCGAGGACATCAAGGCGCCGGAGTGCTTCGTCGTCGAGCGGGCGCTGCGCGAGCGCATGCGCATCCCGGTCTTCCACGACGACCAGCACGGCACCGCCATCATCGTCGCCGCCGCGGTGCGCAACGGGCTGCTGCTGCAGGGCAAGCGGCTGGAGGAGGTGAAGCTCGTCTGCTCCGGCGCCGGCGCCGCCGCGCTCGCCTGCCTCGACCTGCTGGTGAGCATGGGGCTCAGGCGCGAGAACGTCACGGTCTGCGACATCGCCGGCGTGGTCCACGAGGGCCGCACCGAGCTGATGGACCCGTGGAAGGCGCGCTACGCCCGCGCCACCGGGGCGCGGACGCTGGCGGAGGCGCTGCCGGGGGCGGACATCTTCCTCGGCCTCTCCGCCCCCCGCGTGCTGAAGCCGGAGTGGCTGCCGCTGCTCGCGCCGAAGCCGCTGGTGCTGGCGCTCGCCAACCCGGAGCCCGAGATCCTGCCCGAGGCGGTGCACGCCGCGCGCCCGGACGCGATCGTGGCGACGGGCCGCTCCGACTACCCGAACCAGGTCAACAACGTCCTCTGCTTCCCCTTCATCTTCCGCGGCGCGCTCGACGTCGGCGCCACCGCGATCAACGAGGCGATGAAGATGGCGGCGGTGGAGGCGCTCGCCGGTCTCGCCCGCATGGAGGCCTCGGAGGTGGTGGCCGCGGCCTATGGCGGCCAGGCGCCGGTGTTCGGGCCGGACTACATCATCCCCAAGCCCTTCGACCCGCGGCTGATCCTGGAGATCGCGCCGGCGGTGGCGCGCGCGGCGATGGCGAGCGGCGTCGCGCGGCGCCCGATCGCCGACTTCGCCGCCTACCGCCACGGGCTGGAGCGCTTCGTCTTCCGCTCCGGCAACCTCATGCGCCCGGTCTTCGAGGCGGCGCGCCGCGCCCCGCGCCGCGTCGTCTACGCCGAGGGCGAGGACGAGCGGACGCTGCGCGCCGTGCAGACCGTGCTCGACGAGGGCCTCGCCGAGCCGATCCTGATCGGCCGCCGCGCGGTGATCACCGAGCGCGTGCGGGCGATGGGGCTGCGCATGGACCTCGCGCAGAGCGTGCGCGTGCTCGATCCGGAGACCGACGCCGAGGTGTTCGGGCCGCTGCTCCCGCTCTACCAGCGCAAGGTCGGCCGCCGCGGCGTCCCGCCCGATTCGGCGGAGCGCCGCCTGCGCACGCGCCCGACGATCGCCGCCGCGATGGTGCTGGAGGCGGGGCTCGCCGACGCCTGCATCGCCGGCGGCACCGGCGACTGGATGCGCCACTGGCACTACGCCTTCGACGTGATCGGGATGCGCGAGGGGGTGGGCCGCGTCTATGCCCTCTCCGGCGTGATCATGCGCACCGGCGAGACGCTGTTCGTGGTGGACACGCACCTGGTCGTGGAGCCGACGCCGGAGCAGATCGCCGAGATGACCTGCCTCGCCGCCGAGCAGGTGCGCGCCTTCGGCATCGTGCCGAAGGCGGCGCTGCTCTCGCACTCCTCCTTCGGCGCCTCGCACGCGCCCTCGGCGAAGAGGATGCGCGAGGCGCTGCGGCTGATCCGCGCGCGCGAGCCGGAGCTGGAGGTGGACGGCGAGATGCACGCCGACGCGGCGCTGGTGCCGGCGATCCGGGCCCGGGCGGTGCCGGACCCGGCGCTCTCCGACAGCGCCAACCTGCTGGTGGCGCCGTCGCTGGATGCGGCGAACATCGCCTTCAACCTGGTCAAGGCGGCGACCGACGGGCTGCAGATCGGGCCGCTGCTGCTCGGGATGCGCAAGCCGATCCACGTGCTGGTGCCGAGCGTGACCGCGCGCGGCATCGTCAACGTCACCGCGCTGGCGGTGGCGCAGGCGCAGCAGGCGGAGACGGCGGGGGGAACGTAGCCATGCCGAAGGAGCAGAGGAGCTATTGGCTCGATCTGTTCACCTGGGCGACGTGGCAGGCGTTCCTCGCCGCCGGCGGCACGACGGCCGGGTTCAGGGAGAGCCGCCGGAAAACGGTGGGGCAGATCAGGCCGGGCGATTACCTGCTCTGCTATCTGACAGGGATCTCGCGCTGGATCGGCATACTGGAAGTGACGGGCGCACCGTTCCAGAGCAGCGAGCCGATCTGGAAGGATGCCGTCTTTCCCGCCCGCCTTCCGGTGCGCGTCGTGGCGCAACTGGAGCCGGCCACGGCGGTGCCCGTCCTCTCGATGAAGGACAGGCTGTCGGCGTTCCACGACCTCAAGAGCCCGCACGCCTGGACCGTCCGTTTCCGCCAGTCGCCCGCGAAGTGGCCGGCGGCGGATGGCGAGGCGGTGGTCGCGGCGGTGATGGAGGCGGTGCGCAACCCGACGCCCCATCCCTTCGATCCGGCAAAGCTGAACAAGGTGCCGCCCGTGCTCAAGATGGCGTCCGGCGAGACCGTGACGGTTCCCGAGGACGAGCCGGAAACCGGGGGCGCCGCGGCGCCGGCCGCGGCGGGCGCCCGGACCGTCGTCGCGACGCTCGGCCTGGCCGCCGAGGCGGAGGAGTCCGCCCACACCGAGATCCAGTGGCTTCTGGCCAAGCTCGCCAGCGACCTCGGGCTCGATGTGTGGGTGGCGAAGAACGACCAGGGCAAGTCCTACAAGGGACAGCCGCTGAAGGGCCTGCCCGGCTTCAAGGACAAGCTGCCGCTGAGCTTCGATCCGGCCACCGTCAGGACGATCGAGCTGATCGACGTGATCTGGCTGAAAGGCAACTCGATCTTCGGCGCCTTCGAGATCGAGAGCACGACGCAGGTCTACTCCGGCCTGTTGCGGATGGCCGACCTGATCGCCATGCAGCCCAACCTGAACATCCCGCTCTACATCGTGGCGCCGAAGGAACGCCGCCAGAAGGTGCTCGCCGAGGTCAACCGCCCGGTGTTCGCCAAACTCAAGCCGCCGATGAGCGAGGTGTGCTCCTTCCTGAGCTTCGAGGCGCTGCGCGAGCGGCTCGCCCAGGTCGGATCGTTCGTCAGGCACATGCGGCCCGAGTTCCTCGAGGATCTCGCCGAGCCCTGCGTCATCAACGAGGAGGTCTGACGGGCGGTGCGCTCCGGGCGCGCCGGCCGGGAACGATCCCGGCCGCCGCCCGCCGCGGCGCTCAGCCCCTGAGCAGCACCACCGCCTCGATCTCCACCGCGATCCCGCGCGGCAGGCTGCCCATGCCGACGGCCGAGCGCGCCGGGCGCCCGTTCTCGCCCAGCACCTCGACGAAGAGGTCGGTGCAGCCGTTGATCACCTCCGGCTGCTCGCCGAAGTCCGGCACCGCGTTGACCATGCCGAGCACCTTCAGCACGGTGTCCACGCGGTCGAGCGAGCCCGCCGCCGCGCGCATGTTGGCGAGCAGGTTCAGCCCGCAGATCCGCGCCGCCTCGTAGGCCTGCGCCACCGTCAGGTCGGCGCCGACCTTGCCGCGGATCGAGCTGCCGTCCGGGCGGTTCGGCCCGACGCCGGAGAGGAACAGCAGGTTGCCGCCGATCCGGTAGGGCACGTAGTTGGCCACCGGCCGCGTCGGCGGCGGCAGGATCAGGCCCAGGTCCTTCAGGCGTTGTTCGGCGCTCATGCTCGGGTCTCTCCTCCTGGCCGTGCCGTGTTCGCGCTCGGGCCGCTTCCGCTCGGCCCTGCTCGCGGCCATGGCTTCCTCCGGTTGCCGCAGGGCCGGTTCGCGCCCCCCGCCGGTTTTGGCCGGTCGCGATCAGCGCTAGGCCGGCGCCGGCGCGGCCGCCGCCGGTTCCCCCGGCGGCACCAGCGCGGCGCGCAGCGCGCCGGGCAGGCGCGAGGCGAGCAGCGGTTCCTGCCGGTCGTGCTGGATCAGGAACAGCGCCGAGGCCACCACCTCCTGCAGGCCGCCCGGGTTCATCACCACCGCGCCGTCCGGCGCCTCGTAGGCGATCGCCGTGCCGATGTCGGCGCGCAGCACCGCATAGGCGAGCTCCGCCCACCGCCCGCGCCAGGGCCGGTCGAGCGGCACGCGGTGCAGTTCGTTCCCGTCCGGCGTGAACAGGTCCTCGAGCAGCCGCTCCGCCCCCGGGGTGACGAGGGCGCGGGCGAGCATCTCCGGATAGGTGCGCAACGGCCGCACCGCCGCCACCGCGCCGGCGGCGATCAGCCGCGGCCGGTTGCGGTCGTCCACGCACTCCACCACCGCGGTCGGCGGCTCGCCCCGTCCCGCCGCCTCGGCCAGCGCGCGCACCCGCGCCAGCACGTCCATCGCCACCGCGTCGGAGACCGGGTCCTGCGGCGCGTCCGCCAGCACCACCAGGGCCCTGGCCCGCCCCGCGTCGGTCGCCGCCAGCGCGTCCGGGTCGGTCGGGGCGCCGCTCACATGCACCGCGCCGAGGTCGCAGAGGACCTGCGGCAGCCCCTCCGGCCGCCCGTCGAAGGCGCGCGTCAGCAGCGCGACCGGCGCGTCGCGGAAGGCCGCCGTGGCGCGGAGCTGGCGCACCAGGCCGGCGAAGAGGCGCACCGCCGCCTCGCCCTCGCCCGGGGTGCCGACGATCAGCACGTGGTCGCGCATGCCCCACCTCCAGAAGCCGCGGCGCTTCCTCTCGCGCACCGCGTCGCGCCAGTCGAACCAGTCGGAGGCCAGCTTGGCGAGGACGAACACGCCGCCGGCCATCAGCAGCAGGACGGTGGCGAGCTTCCCCGCCACCGTCTGCGCGGCCACGTCGCCGTAGCCGACCGTGGTCAGCGTCACCACGGCGAGCCAGAGGCTCTCCTCCGGCGGCATCCCCTCGAGCGCCGCCATGGCCGCCGCGAACAGCCCGACCATGGCGAGCAGCCAGACCAGCGGGCCGACCAGGCCCGGCGGCCGCAGCAGGCGGTGCCGCCGCGCCCTCAGGCGATGCAGGAAGGCGACGATCATGCCGCCCGGCCCCCGCCTCCTTCCGCCTCCCGGCGCCGGGGCTCAGCGCGCGGTCGCCGCCAGGCCGAGGAGCTGCTGGATCTCGGCCGGGCCGCCGGGCGGCGGGCCCTGGAACTGCTCGATGGAGAGCGGCTGCGGGGGGCGGGCGGTGACCTCGATCTCGCGCGCCTGGCCGCGGATGAAGCGCTGCACCGCCTCGCGCAACCCGTCGAGCCCGCTCTTGCCCGGCGCGGTCAGGAAGCCGCCCGCCATCGCCGCGTACTGCTCGCGCAGCTGCTGCTCCGGTGCGCCCATCTCCCGCGCGTGGTCGCGCATGAAGCGCGCGTAGAGGGACTGGTCCACGTAGCGGACCCCGGCCGAGATCAGGCGGATGCCGCTGAAGTCGAGCGCCTCCATCGCCTTCTGCGTCGCCCCGTCGATCACGAAGGACAGGCCGAGGGCGCCGATGTCGCGTCCGCCGAAGGAGAGGGAGCTCACCTCCACCCGCCCGGTCGGCGCGTCGTAGCGGCCGTCCATGCTCAGCTCCAGGACCAGGGCGTCGTAGCCGAAGCGGCGCAGCCATTCGTCGAGGCCGGGCATCGGCTCGACGCGGATGCCGCGGATCGCGAGGCTGCCGGTGCCCGAGCCCTGCGCGTCCTGCTCGCCGCTGGCGCGGGCCGAGGCGACGCTGACGATCGTCCGCCCGCCGGCGCCGACCTGGAGATCCTCCATCTCCAGCGCCTGGCGGCCGGCGGCGAGGGGCGGCGGCGGCTGCTGCTCCACCGCGGCGCGGAGCAGCGCCGCGGCATCGAGGCCGCGGGCCAGCAGACGGCCGAGGCGGACGCGGTCGGCCTCGCGGTTCCGCGGCATGCCGATGTCGAGATCGGAAAGGGCGAGCCTGGTCGGCCTGCCCGGGCCGTACTCCTCGATGTCGAGCTGGCGGAACGCGATGCTCGCCTCCGGGTCGGGCACCGCGAACCCCTGGAGGCGGATCGCGTCGGCGCGGATCATGTCGGGCATCAACTGCTGGTCCGGCGGGCGCTGCACGACCATGCCGCCGAGCCGCAGCTCCGCGAGCGTGAATGTCACCGCCTCCCCCTCGCGACCGGTCAGGTTGCGCGCGATCGCCTCGGCCACGCCGTCCTCGCGCAGCCCGTCGAGGATCAGTTCGTCGGCGGTGACGCTCCTCGCCCCGTTGCGCAGCGTGACGGCGGTCAGCCGCACGGCGCCGCGGGCCGGGTCGGTCGTCTCCGCGGCGGCATAGTTCAGGGTGCTGTTGGGCGGCAGCAGGCTGCGCAGCCGCGCGACGGCGGCCGGCTCGTCGGCCGGCACGGCCGGCGCCGCCGGGGCGGCCGCGGCGGGCGGCGGGGCCGCGGGAGGCGCCGCGGGCGCGGGGCTCGCCAACGGCGCCGGCTTGCCGCCCGGCCGGGTCGCACCGGGCTCGAGCGGCGGCGGCTTCTGCTGCGCGAGGGCCGGGATGCCCATGCCGGCGAGCAAGGCGGCAGCGGCGGCAGTCGTGGCGATCTTGCGTTTCAGGGACATCGCTCCCCCATTCGGTCTGGTCGGGCCGGGCTGATCTCGCTCGGCGCCAGGGGGTCCCGGAGCCGCCGGCATCGGCGGCGCGGGATCGCGCGCGCCGCCGCAACGCATTAGAACCCGAGCCGCGCTCGGACGCCACCACTAGCTGGCGTGTCGCCGGGCGCGCCGGGTCGCGGCCGACGGCGGATCCGTGCCACCCCTGGCAGAAGCCGGCGCGCGGGAACACATAGTTGTTTATGAGCAAGCCGCCCGATCGTCCCGGCGGAGGGCGCAGCGCGGGGTCCGGCGGCGGGGTCGTGCCCGCCTCCGACGCCGTCGCCGCCTTCCTGCGCAAGGTCGAGAGCCTGCCGCAGCCGGTGCGCCCGGCGAGCGGGCGGCGCGGCCGGCTGATCTTCGCCGTGGACGCCACCGCCAGCCGCCAGCCGAGCTGGGACCGCGCCTGCCACCTGCAGGCCGAGATGTTCCTCGCCACGCGCGATCTCGGCGGCCTCGCCGTGCAGCTCGCCTACTGGCGCGGGCACCGGGAGTTCGCGGCCACGCCCTTCCTCACCGAGGCCGAGGAGCTCGCCCGCCGCATGGCCGGCGTGCAGTGCCTCGGCGGCCAGACCCAGGTGCTGCGCGCGCTGCGCCACGCGAAGGCGGAGACGACGAAGGAGCGCGTCCACGCCCTCGTCCTCGTCGGCGACGCCTTCGAGGAGGAGGTGGACCCCGCCTGCCACGAGGCGGGCGAGCTCCGCCTGCGCGGCACCCCCGTGTTCTGCTTCCACGAGGGCGCGGACCCGCGGGCCGGCGACGCCTTCCGCCAGATCGCGCGGGTCGCGGGCGGCGCCTACGCGCCCTTCGATTCGGCCAGCGCCGAGACGCTGCGGGCGCTGCTGCGCGCGGTCGCGGTCTATGCCGCCGGCGGCCATGCCGCCCTCCTCCGGCTGCCCGGGAGCGCGGCGCAGGTCATTGCCGGCCAGCTGCCGGCGCCGGCCGCCGCGCCGCGCCGCTAGACCGCCGCGAGCGGGCGATGGCGAGAGGGCCTGCGACGGCGCCGGAGCGGGGGGCGGCAGCGAGGCGTGCCGCAAGGCCGCCGCGCCGTCCGACGGCGCGGCCGGGACCCGGCGAAGGCCGCCGCGGGCGGTCCTCGTCCTCGGCGGGCTGAGGGGGATCGCGCAGGATGCTGGTCTGGCTCGCGCTCGGCGGAATCGCGCTCCTCGCGGTCATCGTCCTGCTGCAGGGCTTCGCGCGGGCGAACATCGCGACCCTGCGGGTCGCGGTGCTGGTCGCCGGCGCGACCCTCGGGATCGGTCTCCTCGCGCTGCTGGTCGCCTCGGGCCGGGCGGCCCAGGCGCTCGGCCTGCTCGCCTTCTCCGCGCCGCTGCTCTGGGGCCTGTGGCAGCGCTGGGCGACGATGCGGCGCTTCTCGCGGCCGGTCGGGGCCGGGACGAACGGAGACGCCGCCGGGGCCGGCGAGACGCAGGTCAGCACCGCGACGCTGACCATGGCGCTCGACCATGCGACCGGGCAGATGACCGGCCGGGTGCGCCGCGGCCGCTACGCCGGGGCGGAGCTGGCCGAGCTCGGGCTCGCCGACCTGCTCGCCCTGCTCGGCGACTGCCGGGCCGAGGACCCGGAGAGCGTGCCGCTGCTCGAGGCCTGGCTCGACCGCGTCGAGCCCGCCTGGCGCATGGCAGGCGCCGGGGAGGGCGGAGCGGGCGGGGCGCCGCCGCGGGACCGCGGCGGGCGCATGGACCGGGCCGAGGCGCTGGCCGTGCTCGGCCTCGAGGAGGGCGCGACCGAGGAGGAGATACGCGCCGCCCATCGGCGCCTGATGCGCACGGCCCATCCGGACCGCGGCGGCAGCGCCTGGATCGCGGCGCGGCTGAACGAGGCGCGGGACACCTTGCTGCGAGGATGAGGGCGCCCCGCCGCCGATCCGCCTCCGGCGCGGTTGCGCGCCCCGCCGCGCCGGGCCATGCCTCGCGCCCGCCTTCGCCGCAATTCCGGCCGCTGGCCGTGTTCGCCTGACGTCATTTCGTCCAACCCATCGGAGGATCCGCCCGCCGTGACCAAGCCCCTCCGCAAGGCCGTCCTGCCCGTCGCCGGCCTCGGCACGCGCTTCCTGCCCGCCACCAAGGCGATGGCGAAGGAGATGCTGCCGGTGGTGGACAAGCCGCTGATCCAGTACGCCGTGGAGGAGGCGCGCGCCGCCGGCATCGAGCTGTTCTGCTTCGTCACCGGCCGCGGCAAGACTGCGATCGTCGAGCATTTCGACGTCGCCTACGAGCTCGAGCGCACGCTCGCGGAGCGCGGCAAGCGGGCGGAGCTCGATCTGCTGCGCGCCGCCGCGGTGGAGCCGGGCTCGGTGGTGACCGTGCGCCAGCAGGTGCCGCTCGGCCTCGGCCACGCGGTCTGGTGCGCGCGCGCCTTCATCGGCGACGAGCCCTTCGCCGTGCTGCTGCCCGACGACCTGATGCTGTGCGACACGCCCTGCCTCGCCCAGCTCGCCGAGGCCTATCGCGAGACCGGCGGCAACGTGGTGGCGATCGAGGAGGTGCCGCGGGAGCGGGTGAACCGCTACGGGGTGCTGGACGTGGAGCGCGACATGGGCCGCCTGGTCGGCGTGAAGGGGCTGGTGGAGAAGCCGCCGGTCGAACGCGCGCCGTCCAACCTGACGATCATCGGCCGCTACGTGCTGATGCCGGAGGTGATCGGGCATCTGGCGCGGATGGAGCGCGGCGCGGGCGGCGAGGTGCAGCTCACCGACGCGATGGCGAAGCTGATCGGCCATCAGCCCTTCCACGGCCTGCGCTACGAGGGGCGGCGCTTCGACTGCGGCGACAAGGCCGGATTCCTGGAGGCGCAGGTCGCCTTCGCGCTGAAGCGCGAGGACCTGGCGCCGGCGATGCGGGAGATCCTGCGGCGCTACGCCTGACGGGCCGGCGCCGCCGCGGCGGGCGGCCGGGCTCTCCGACGCGGGGGCGCCGCTCAGCCGCGCGGCGCGGAACGGCCCCCGCCCGCCTGCGCGGGCCGGGGTGTGGCCGAGGTCGCGGCCGGAGCCTGGCGCGCCGGCGCGGCGCCGGCCTGGCGCGGCCGCGTCGTGGCGGCGCCGGCGCGGGCGGCCGTGCCGCTGCTCGTGTCGCCCTGCTCGACCTGCCGGCGGCTCGGCGTCGCCGCGCGCGCCGTGCCGCGGCGCTGCGGCGCGGCGCTGGCGGTCGCCGGCCGTGCCGCGGCGCGCGCCTCGGGACCGGACGGACGGCGGGCCTGGATGGCGCGGGTCCCTGCCGGGCGGCGCGCGGCCGCGGAGGTGGTGCGGACGACGCCGGCGCGCGCGGCGCTCGCGCGCGCGCCGCCGCGCTGCTGCGTCGCCGCGGCGGCGCGCGCCGCGCCCATGGTCTGCGGCAGCCGTCCTGCGACCAGGCTGTTCGTCCCCGTCTGCGGGCGTTCCGCCACGCCCATGCGGGCGAAGCCCTGGTCGAGCAGCGCCATCACGTGGTGGTCGCGCTCGCGCCCGGTGGCGCCGCCGAACACCGCCGCGATCAGCCGCACCCCGTCGCGGCGGGCGCTGGCCACGAGGTTGAAGCCGGAGGCGTGGACATAGCCGGTCTTGATCCCGTCCACGCCCTCGTATTCCAGTAGCAGCCGGTTGTGGTTGCGGAGCGGACGGCCGCGGAAGGAGAAGCTCGGCGTCGAGAAGTAGGCGAAGCGCTCGGGGAAGTCGTGCATCAGGCGCCGGCCGAGCAGCGCCATGTCGCGCGCGGTGGTCACCTGGTCCGGGTCCGGCAGGCCGGAGGCGTTGCGGAAGGTTGTCCGCGTCATGCCGAGCGAGCGCGCGCGCAGCGTCATCATCTGGGCGAAGCGCGCCTCCGAGCCGCCGGAGAGGTGTTCCCCCACCGCCGCCGCGACGTCGTTGGCCGACTTGGTGACGAGGGCGAGGATCGCCTGCTCGACGGTGATGCGCGAGCCCGGCGGCAGGCCGAGCTTCGAGGGCGGGCGCGCGGCCGCCTCGGCCGAGATCGTGATCGGCGTGGACAGCGAGAGCCGCCCTTCGCGCAGCGCCTCGAAGACCATGTAGAGCGTCATCATCTTGGTGAGCGAGGCGGGATGGCGCGGCGCGTCCGCGTGGGCGGCGATCAGCGCGGTGCCGCTGCCGGCGTCCACGACGATGGCGGCGTAGCGGTCGCTTCCGATCTGGGCCCGTGCCGAGCCGCCTCCGGGCAGGCCGAAGGCGACGGCGAGGGCCGCCGCCGCGGCGAGGCCGTGGCGGCAGGCAGCACGGATGAAGCGCATGCGGTCCCCCCTGTGCGCGGACCGCCTCCCCCCGGCGATCCGGCCTCAACCGGCGGTGTCATCGTAATGAGCGTGCTCGGCGGATGTCCACGGGGACAGAGCGGGAACAAATCGCAAAGACAACAGGTTAGAGCGAATTCCTCCGTTGCAACCGCACCGATTTCCGGGGTGCCCTCAAGGCCGCGCGACCGGAAAATTTTGTGCGCTGCAAAAAATCCCTTGCCGGCCCGGGAGGCATCGCCTAGCTAGGCAGCATGCTGCACTGCAGCAAAATGCGGCGCAGGCAGGCGCGCCAGGGCCGATCGGCGCCTGGCGCACGGACCAGGTGGACCCCACGGGCAAGGACCGACGACCATGGCAGGTGAGAAGGTGGCCGAGGTGAAGAAGCTCTCCGCCGAGGCGGGGGCGGCGGGCGCCGCCGGCGTCGCCCAGGCGAGGCGGCTGATCGAGGAGGGCGCGGCGCAGGCCCGCGCGACGGTGGAGCAGAGCATGGAGCAGGCGACGAAGACGGCCGAGGGCCTCTTCAAGGCGGCCAACGAGGCGGTCGAGTTCGGCCGCGGCAACCTCGAGGCGGTGGCGAAGTCCGCCCAGACCTGGACGGTCGGCGTGCAGGACCTGTCGCGCCAGACCTTCGCGATGGTGCAGGGCCTCACCGACCAGGCGCTGGAGAACACCAAGGCGCTGGTCGGCGCGAAGAGCCTCAAGGAGGCGGCCGACCTGCAGGCGAGCTTCGCGCGCGCCACCATCGAGCGCACGCTGACCGAGACGGCGCGGCTGCAGGAGGCGGCGCTCCGCCTCGCCGAGCAGACCGCGGCGCCGCTGGCCGCCCGCGCGACGCTGGCCTTCGAGAAGTTCGGCCGGCCGATCACGGCCTGAGGACGACGCCCGCGCCGGCCGGCGCGCGGCGGGGGTGCTTCGCCCCCCGCCGTTCCTGCGGGCTGGCCGATGCGCCGCCGCGCGAGCGAGGCCCGGCCGCGCCCGGCCGCTTCCTGCACGCCGAGAGGCGGGAGGGGCGGCGGGGCGCGGCCGGGCCCGTTTTCGCCCGCGATCTCGTCGGCGAGGCATGCCCGGGGGCGAGGCATGCCCGGGGCGGAATCGCCGCGACCGCGCCCCCTCACGCGCGCGTGGCCCTTCACTGCGCCCCGTTGCGTCCGATATCCTGCTCCCAGGCGGGCATTGCCGGAGCCCGCGGACCAAGGCGAGCATGAGCGATCCAGACAAGTTCCCGGGCAGGGGCGGCGGCACGCAGGGCGGCGACAACCCCCAGACCGGGGTGGTCGTGAAGGCCAGGCCGCGCACCAAGAAGCCCTCGATGTACAAGGTCCTGATGCTGAACGACGACTACACGCCGATGGAGTTCGTCGTCCATGTGCTGGAGCGCTTCTTCCAGAAGAGCCGGGAGGAGGCGACCCGCATCATGCTGCACGTGCATCGCCGCGGCGTGGGGGTGTGCGGGGTGTACACCTACGAGGTCGCCGAGACGAAGGTGACGCAGGTCATGGACCTCGCCCGCCAGAACCAGCATCCGTTGCAATGCACCATCGAGAAGGAATGAGGCGCTGACGATCCTATCCGCGCACCCGTCAAGACCGGCCGGATGGCGGAGATGCCGAACGGGCGCGGGATGCCTACCTGTCGCGCGAGTGACGGAACCGGCTCCGCCGCCGGGCTTTGACGGCGCGGACTCCCTGGAAGGAGCGTCGTAACGACCATGCTGTCCCGGAACCTCGAGCAGACGCTCCACCGTGCCCTCGCCCTCGCGAACGAGCGCCGGCACGAATACGCCACCCTCGAGCACCTGCTGCTCGCCCTCACCGACGACGCCGACGCGGCGCCGGTGCTGCGCGCCTGCGGCGTGGACAACGACAAGCTGCGCCGCGACCTGGTCGAGTTCCTCGACAAGGACCTCGCCGGCCTGGTGACGGAGCGCGGCGGCGATCCCAAGCCGACCGCGGGCTTCCAGCGCGTCGTCCAGCGCGCCGCGATCCACGTGCAGTCCTCCGGCCGCGACGAGGTGACGGGCGCGAACGTCCTGGTCGCCCTGTTCTCCGAGCGCGAGAGCCACGCCGTGTATTTCCTGCAGCTGCAGGACATGACGCGGCTCGACGCGGTGAACTTCATCAGCCACGGCATCGCCAAGGCGCCGGGGCGCAGCCAGCCGCGGCCCGTGCAGGGCACGCCCTCCTCCGCCGACGACCAGTCCGAGCGGGAGGAGAAGCCGCACGGCAGCCGGCCCGGCGGGCGCGGCCAGGACGCGCTCTCCAACTACTGCGTCAACCTCAACCGGAAGGCGCAGCAGGGCAAGATCGACCCGCTGATCGGGCGCGAGACCGAGATCGAGCGCACGATCCAGATCCTCTGCCGCCGCACCAAGAACAACCCGCTCTACGTGGGCGATCCCGGCGTCGGCAAGACGGCGATCGCCGAGGGCCTCGCCAAGCGCATCGTCGAGGGCGACGTGCCCGAGGTGCTGCTCAAGAGCACGATCTACGCGCTCGACATGGGCAGCCTGCTCGCCGGCACGCGCTACCGCGGCGACTTCGAGGAGCGGCTGAAGGCGGTGGTGGCCGAGCTCGAGAACATGCCGGGCTCGATCCTCTTCATCGACGAGATCCACACCGTGATCGGCGCCGGGGCGACCAGCGGCGGGGCGATGGACGCCTCCAACCTGCTCAAGCCCGCGCTCGCCTCCGGCACGCTGCGCTGCATCGGCTCGACCACCTACAAGGAGTACCGCAACTACTTCGAGAAGGACCGCGCGCTGGTCCGCCGCTTCCAGAAGATCGACGTCAACGAGCCGACGGTGGAGGACACGGTCAAGATCCTCCAGGGCCTCAAGGCGAACTACGAGAAGCACCACCGGGTGCGCTACACGCCGGAGGCGATCCGCGCCGCGGTCGAGCTCTCCGCGCGCTACATCCACGACCGCAAGCTGCCCGACAAGGCGATCGACGTGATCGACGAGGTCGGCGCCTCGCGCATGCTGCTGCCCGAGAACAAGCGGCGCAAGACGGTCACGGTGAAGGACGTCGAGGACATCGTCGCCAAGATCGCGCGCATCCCGCCCAAGAGCGTCAGCACCGACGACAAGGAGACGCTGCGCAACCTCGAGCGCGACCTCAAGGCCATGGTCTTCGGCCAGGACAAGGCGATCGAGGCGCTGGCGAGCGCGATCAAGCTCTCGCGCGCCGGGCTGCGCGACCCGGAGAAGCCGATCGGCAACTACCTGTTCTCCGGCCCGACGGGGGTGGGCAAGACCGAGGTGGCGAAGCAGCTCGCCAAGACGCTGGGGATCGAGCTGATCCGCTTCGACATGTCGGAGTACATGGAGCGCCACTCGGTCTCGCGCCTGATCGGCGCGCCGCCGGGCTATGTCGGCTTCGACCAGGGCGGGCTGCTGACGGACGCGATCGACCAGCACCCGCACGCCGTGCTCCTGCTCGACGAGATCGAGAAGGCGCACCAGGACCTGTTCAACATCCTGCTGCAGGTGATGGACCACGGGAAGCTCACGGACCACAACGGCAAGACCGTGGACTTCCGCAACGTGATCCTGATCATGACCACCAACGCCGGCGCCGCCGACCTCGCCAAGCCCGCCATCGGCTTCGAGCGCACGGCGCGCGTCGGCGAGGACGAGGAGGCGATCAAGCGCCTGTTCACGCCGGAGTTCCGCAACCGGCTGGACGCGATCATCGCCTTCTCCGGCCTGACGCCGGAGATCGTGGCCCGCGTGGTCGAGAAGTTCGTCATGCAGCTCGAGGCGCAGCTCGCCGACCGCAACGTGACGATCGAGCTCTCCTCCGCGGCGAAGGAGTGGCTGGCGGAGAAGGGCTACGATCCGCTCTACGGCGCGAGGCCGCTCGCGCGCGTGATCCAGGAGCACGTCAAGAAGCCGCTCGCCGAGGAGCTGCTGTTCGGCCGGCTCGCCAAGGGCGGGGCGGTGAAGGTGGGCCTCAAGGACGGCGCGCTGACCTTCGAGTACGTGGAGGCCGCCCCGCCCGCCCTGCCCAAGCCCGAGGAGGGCGACGGCGAGGCCGAGCGGGAGCCGGAGGTGGTGGAGTAGCCTCCCGGCGCCGTCGCTGCGATGATGCGCGGGCGCGGCCGGGGGGCCGCGCCCGTTGCCTGTGCAGAGGAATGCGATGAGCGCGATCAAGGACTGGGATGCCTACCGGGCGGCGCTGCGCGAGCGCGGCAGGGAATTCTCGGCGCTGCACCCCGAGCTGGTGAAGGCCTTCACCGCGCTCTCCGGCGCCGCCGCCAAGGCGCAGCATCTGGACGCGAAGACGCGCGAGCTGATCGCGGTCGCCATCACCGCCATCACCACCTGCGAGGGGTGCATGGATGCCCATGTGCGCAAGGCCAAGGCGGCGGGCGCGACCAGGGAGGAGATCGCCGAGGCGCTGGGCGTCGCGGTGGCGCTGAGCGCGGGCGCGACGTTCACGCACGCGCTGCACGTGCTGGACGCGGTGGGCGAGTAGCGCCGAGCCCGGAGGGCGGCGCCTTCGCCGGCGCGCTGCCCGGCGGCCCGGGGCGCGCCGCCGCCGCGGCGCGGCCGCGCCGGCCGCTCAGTAGCCCTTGGCGCGGTCCACCGCCTCGCGCAGCGGCTCCCCGTCGCGGAAGCGGCGCGCGTTCTCGGCCAGCAGCGCCGCCACCATCTCGTCGCGCTTCGGGTGCAGGCCGCCGATGTGCGGCAGCACCGTGATCCCCGGCGTGGTCCAGAAGGGGTGCTCGGGCGGCAGCGGCTCCTCGCGGAACACGTCGAGCACCGCGCCGGCGATCACGCCCTCCCGCACCGCGGCGACCAGGTCCTCGTCCACGATCAGGTGGCCGCGGGCGAAGTTGAGCAGCCAGGCGCTGCGCTTCATCGCGCGCAGGCGGCGCGCGTCCATCAGGTTCTCCGTCTCGGGCGTCGTCGGCAGCAGCAGCAGCACGAAGTCGGACTCCGCCAGCACCGCCTCCGTGCCCTCGGGGCCGAGCGCGCGCTCCACCCCCTCGATCGCGCCCGCGCCGCCGCGGCGCGTGCCGATCACGCGCATCTCCAGCGCCGCCGCCTTGCGCGCCACCTCCCGCCCGATCGCGCCGAGGCCGAGGATGCCGAGCGTCTTGCCCGCCAGCGTCTCGGAGACGCGCCGCGTCCAGCGCCGCTCGCGCTGGTCGAGCGCCGCCGCGTGGTAGGGCTTGGTGATGTGGAACAGCGCGCCGAGGATGTTCTCCGGCATCTGCACCCGGTGCGTGCCGCGCGCGCAGGTCAGCACGACCTCCGGCCGCAGGTCGGGCCGCGCCAGCCAGGCCTCGACGCCCGCGGTCAGCGCCTGGATCCAGCGCAGCCGCGGCATGCGCGCGAGCATCCCGGGCGGCGCGCCCCAGGCGAACAGCGCCTCCGCCTCGGCCAGCAGGGCCTCGTCCGGCTGGGCGGAGCGCGGCAGGAAGGCGAAGCGCATGCGGCCGTCCTCGAGCCCGGCGCGGGCGATGGCCTCGCGGTAGGGCTTGTCGTGGTCGGTCCAGAGCAGCATCAGCGGCGCGGGCATGGGGCGGGGTCCTCCTCGGCGCGCCAGCCTAGCGAAGGCCGTTGACAGCGGGCAAACGGCGCGCAGGCTGTCCCGGCGCGGAGGGAATGCGCCGTCGCCCCGCCGCGGGCGGCGAGGAGGGAGCGTCCATGGACCACACCGCGCCGATCGGCACCGGCCCGCTCGTCGTCACCCGCCACGACGGCTGGGCCGAGCTGCGCATGGACCGCGAGGCCAGGCGCAACGCCATGGACCGCGCCAGCCGCCGGGCGCTGCTCGACGCCTTCGCCGCCCTGCGCGGCGAGGCGAGGGCGATCGTCCTCACCGGCACCGGCGGCAGCTTCTGCGCCGGGATGGACCTCAAGGAGCGCGAGCAGGACCTCGCCCAGGGCATCCGCACCGCGGGCGAGGAGTGGATCGCGGTCAACATCGCCATCCGCGAGCACCCGGCGATCTTCATCGCCGCGGTGAACGGCCTCGCGCTCGGCGGCGGCGCGACGCTGATCAACGTCTGCGACCTCGCCATCGCCAGCACCGCGGCGAGCATCGGCTGCCCGGAGATGGGCTTCGCCACCTATCCCGGCATGGCCGGGCCGGCGATCCAGCTCGCCGGCCTCACCCGCAAGCGGGCGGCGTGGCTGGTCCTCACCACCAACCGCATAGACGGCGCCACCGCCGAGCGCTGGGGCATGGTGAACGAGTGCGTCGAGCCCGACCGCCTGCTGCCGCGCGCGCGCGAGCTCGCCGCGCAGATCGCGCGCTTCGACGCGGTGGCGCTGGCCGAGAGCAAGAAGGCGCTGGACCGCATCCCCGCCTTCATCACGGACTGGCAGGAGGCGATGGACCACGGGCAGATGGTGAACCTCGCCATCCGCTCGCGGACCGCGGCGCAGGCGGAGGGCAGCGCGCGCTTCGCCGCCGGCCTCAGGAACCCCGGGCAGGGGGTGTGAGCGCCGTGGCCGCGCCGCTGGCGGGCCGGCGCGTGCTCGATCTCGGCGCGCTCTGCGCGCAGCGGCCGCATGCGCTGGCGGCCTCGATGGCGGCGCGGCTCTGCGCCGCCTACGGGGCCGAGGTGGTGCGGCCGGTGCCGGAGTCCGGCGAGCCCTTCGCGCGGCTGCCGCCGCTGCTGCCGGACGGCGGCTCGGCGCTCGACCGCTTCCTCAACGCCGGCAAGCGGCGCGGCCCGGCCGCGACCGGCGCCTTCGACGCCGCGATCGGCGATTCCGCCGCGCTCGGCGCCCATGCCGCCGCGGTGCCGGTGCGCGTGCGCCTCTCGGTCTTCGGCCCGGGCGAGGACCCGCCGATGAGCGAGCTCGGCCTGCTCGCCCTCTCCGGCCTGCTCGACATCGTCGGCGAGGCGGAGGGGCCGCCGGCGCGGCTCGCCGGGCACCAGCCCGCCTATGCCGCCGGCCTCGCCGCCTGCACCGGGCTGCTCGCCGCGCTGCGCGCCGGCGGCGAGGAGGTGGTGGAGGTCTCGCTGTTCGACGTGACCGCCTGGCTCAACTGGAAGGCCCCGGCGAGCGTGATGGTGCTCGGCGCCGCGCCGAGCCGTTCCGGCCTGCCGAAGGACTGGCACACGCTCCCGGTGCGCGACGGCCATGTCGCGCTGGTCTACCAGGACAAGGACTGGCCGGCGCTGCGCGACCTGGTCGGCGATCCGCGGCTGCGGCGGGAGGAATTCCTCACCATCGCCGGCCGCCGGCGCCACCACGCGGAGCTGATGGCGGTGCTGCGCCCCTGGTTCGCCGCGCGCAGCCGCGCCGAGATCACCGCGGCGGCGCAGGCGCGGCGCATCCCGATCGGCCCGGTGCTCGCGCCGGCGGAGCTGCTCGACGACGCGCAGCACCGCGCGCGCGGCTTCCTCGGCCCCGGCGGCATGCCGCACCTGCCGCTGCGCTGGGACGGCGCGCGGGTGGGCGCGGAGGCGACCGATGCCGCCCTCGCCTGAGGCGTCGCTGCCGCTCGCCGGCATCCGCGTGCTCGACCTCGGCTGGATCACCGCCGGGGCGGCGTCCTCGACCCTGCTGCTCGACCTCGGCGCGGAGGTGATCAAGGTCGAGGGGCCCGACGCGCCCGACCCGTTCCGCCACTGGGAGGGCAGGGGCGAGGGCGGCGACTGGTGGAACCGCGCCCCGTTCTACAACTTCACCAACCGCGGCAAGCGCTCGGTCTGCCTCGACCTGAAGGACCCGCGCGGGCGGGCGGCGATGCTGCGCCTGCTCGCGGGCGCCGACGTGCTGGTCGAGAATTTCCGCCGTGGCGTGCTGGCCCGCTTCGGGCTCGCCGTGCCGGAACTGCGCCGGCGCTTCCCGCGCCTCGTCATCGCCAGCATCTCGAGCCAGGGCGAGGACGGGCCGGACCGCGACATGGTCTCCTTCGGCTCGACCCTGGAGGCCACGGGCGGGCTCGCCGCGCTGACCGGCACCGGCGCGGCGCCGGTGATCACCGGGCGGGAGGTGAACTACCCGGACCAGGTGGTCTGCCTCTTCGCCGCCGGCGCCATCGTCGCGGCGCTGCTGGAGCGCGACCGCACCGGGCAGGGCGCGCATCTCGACCTCTCGCAGCGCGAGCTGACGAGCTTCCTGCTCGGCGAGGAGCTGGTGGCCGCCGCCGCCGGCGCGCCCTCGCCGCGCCGCGGCAACGCCGATCCGGCCGGATCGGCCGAGCGGGTCGTGCCCGACGGCGCGGGCGGCTGGCGCGCCGAATGGCCGGGCGGCGCCGCGCCGGTGCGCGACGGCGCGGCGCTCGCCGCGGCGCCGGAGTTCCTGCGCGGCACCGCGGTGCTGCGCGGCCCGGACGGCACGCCCGCCAAGGGCATCCCCTTCCGCTTCGCCCGCCGCCCGCTCGCGGTGCACGAGGCCTGCCGTCCGCTCGGCGCCGACAACCGCGCCGTTCTGGCGGACTCCGGATTGGCCCCGGAGGAGATCGCCGCGCTGGAGGAGGCCGGCGTGCTCGCCACCGCCCCCCGCCGCGGCAACGACGCGTAACCGCGCCGGCCCGGACGACAACGGGCCGCGGAACCCGCAGGAGGAACCGTCGCATGCGTCCCGTCGTCCCCGCCCCTCCGCCTCCCCTGCGCCGGCGCGCGCTGCTGCCGCTGGCGGCAGCGGCGGGCCTCGCCCGGCCCGGCGTCCTGCGGGCGCAGAGCTGGCCCGCGCGCCCGGTCCGCATGGTCGTGCCCTTCCCGCCCGGCGGCGGCACCGACACGCTCGGGCGGATGTTCGCCCAGGCGCTGACCGAGCGGCTCGGCCAGCCGGTGGTGGTCGAGAACCGCGGCGGGGCGGGCGGCAACATCGGCTCCGCCGTGGTCGCGCAGTCGCCGCCGGACGGCTACACGGTGCTCTTCAACGGCAACGGCATGGCGATCGCCGACATCCTGTTCCGCAACCCGGGCTACGACTGGAAGCGCGACTTCGCCTGGGTGGCGCGCACGGCGAGCACGCCGATCCTGCTGGTGGTGAACGAGACCGTGCCGGCCGCCAGCCTGCGGGAGTTCATCGCCTATGCGCGCGCCAATCCCGGCCGGCTGAACCACGGCACGGCGGGCGCCGGCACGCCGATGCACCTCGCCGCCGAGCTGTTCGACGAGATGGCGGGCACGCGCATCGTCCACGTGCCCTATCGCGGCACCGGCCCCTCGGTCGCCGGGCTGCTCGGCAACGAGGTGCAGCTGATGTTCGCCAGCTCCTCCGCGGTGGACGGGCTGATCCGCGACGGGAAGGTGCGCGCCCTCGCCAACACCGCCGCGACCCGGGCGCGCGGCTGGCCCGACCTGCCCTCGATCGCCGAGGCGCTGCCGGGCTACGCCGCCGAGCTGTGGTATCCGGTCGCCTTCCCGGCGCGCACGCCGGAGGTCGCGGTGCGGACCCTGGAGCGGGCGCTGCGCGAGGTGCTGCAGGACGCGGCCTTCGCCGAGGCGATCATCCGCCGCGGCTTCGACCCCGAGTACCTCGACGGCGCCGGCACGGTCCGGGCGCTGGAGCAGGAGCGCGCCCGGTGGGAGCCGCTGCTGCGCCGCGCCGGCATCAAGGCGGACTGAGCGGGCCCGCCCCGGCCGGGGCGGCTCGGCCGCGATCCGCGAGATCTGGTGCCAAGAGACCCGTGTGCGGGAGGCTTGCGGTCGTGTCCCATTGCGTGGTGGAGGAGCGCGATGATGATCCTTGGCGGATCGGGCCGCCGGGGGCGGATCGGGCTGCCGGGTCAGGCGGGCACGGCCGCGAGCCTGGCGGTGGCTGTATCGCTGAGGGGGCCGATCGCTTCCAGGGTCGTGACGCTGTCGCCGATGCTTGCCCATGGACGGCCCGATGCCGGCCGTGGCCGGGCAGGCGAGGGCGTCGGCGACGAAGGCGATGGGGACGCAGCCCTGCCAGGTCGCGACGGCGGTGCAACCCGGCACCCGGAGGGCGTTCGGGCATGGCGGCCGGAACTGCCGGTTCACCCGCTCGGCCGGACACGGCGTCGCCTTGTCGGGCACCGTCGTCCGGGTGTCCGCCCTGCGCACGGCGCCGCGCAGGCCCATTCGCCGCATGGCGGAGCTGCCGCCGGACCTTGCGTACGCCACAGACGCCAAGGTTCGCGTCGAAGACGCGACGGATCGCCGCCGGCAGCACCGCATCCTGCCGGGTGCGAGCCGAGGCCTTCGCAGGATCGGCGCGCCGCGCGGGATGGCCGTGGCAGGGCGACGGGGCGAGCGGCGGAGCCAGGCAGATCGGCTCTCCCTCCGGGCCTCGCGGCGTTCGTCGAGGAACGCGATCCCGGCTTCGAGCGGCGGTCGGGCGCCGGTCGGGCAGGACAGGTCGACGCCTTGCGCAGGATCTGGTTGGCCAGGGGCAGATCGCGGCCCTCCCGCTCCAGCGCCGCCATGCGCTCACGCTCACGCTCGGCCGGGGTCGGACCGGGGCGCTGCCCCCGGTCCCGCGTGGGGCTTGCCGCGCCCACCGGCGCAGCGGCTCGGCCGTGCCGCCGATCTGCGGCGCGATCGAGTTGATCGCCGCCGCCGGCGAGGCGTGGTCGCCTCCGTGGTCGAGCACCCTCCGGACTGCCGCGCGCGTCGGCCTCAGGCGCCTGGGTCGCCGCCGTCTCCCCATGCTCTTGGCCTCCTCCTCCCAACGGTCGGGGCCACCCGCCAAACCCGGCGCGGTTCAAGCCGGGCCGTGCCGCTGAGCGACGGTTGCCGCGGTCATTCGACGAGCCTATGGTCCGCGACCGTTTGGAGGGATGGCCGAGTGGTCGAAGGCGCGCGCCTGGAGAGCGCGTAGACTCCAAAAGGGTCTCGTGGGTTCGAATCCCACTCCCTCCGCCATCATCACAACAAAAACAAGGCTTTACAGGCTGGGGGCCGGAAAATCCCACCAAAAATCCCACCACGCGCGGCGCGCTGGCCTGCGCCGGAGGGAGACAACAGGCAACCTCGGGTGGCAGGCATAGCGCCCTCGGCCCGGTGGCGGGGTGATGCTACCCCAGGCGGTAGCTCGGCCTAGCCGACCGCCGCGCCTCCGCCGACCGCATTTCGCGCCGGCCAGGAAGGACCCGAGGCGGCGGCGGCGGACCCC
>NZ_BMKS01000027.1 GCF_014644455.1 Caldovatus sediminis
CCGCCTGACCCGGCGAACCAACCCGCCGACGATCATCGCGCTCCTACACCACGCAATGGGACACGACCTACCGGCCGGCGCCACGACGTCCCGGCGCGCCCGCCGGGCCGGTGCCCGCAGGCGTGGCACCACCGCCCGCGGCGCGACGCGCGGGGTCGCTCAGGGCCGCTTTCGCCCGGCTGCGCTCGCTGCAGCGGCCCTCGCATGCCGTTCGTCGAGGGGTATCGCGCTCCCGACTGTTTCCAGCGTTCCGCGATCCGCGCTCGGCCGCCCTGCCTGCGCCCCTCGCGCCCAAGCCCCTGGCGCTCCCTCGCCCGCATCGCTGCGCGGTGCGGATCTCGGCGCCGGCAGCGCCAGGGGCCTCTCTGCGGCCGGCCGGTCGCAGGCTCGGGTCGGCGGGGCCGGCGCCGCGCAGCAGGCGGCCGGGCCGCGATCCCGCGATGGCGCGCCGCGTCAAGGTCGGGCAAGGATCGTGCCGGCTGCGGCGGCCGACCACCATTCGACCGAGCCGGCCCGGAAGATCCTCAAGCACCGCGTGCGGCGGTCGCGGCTGTCGGAATCTGCACCGCCCATCGGGGGCGGCGGCGCGGCGCGAACCGCCTGTGCCGTCAGCCCTGCAAACCGGGCGCCGGATCGGCCGCAGACCGACAGCCGGGCTGACGTGCTCCCCGTGGTTCCATCCATGGATAAGTTGGATCCGTCGAGGAGCAGAGGACGATGCGACGGAGCCGTTTTACGGAGGTTCAGATCCTCGGGATCCTGAAGGAGCACGAGGCGGGGCGGGCGACGGCCGATTTGTGCCGGAAGCACGGGATCAGCGACCAGACGCTCTACAACTGGAAGGCCAAGTACGGCGGGCTGAAGCTGTCAGAGGCGTCGCGGCTCAAGGGTCTGGAGGACGAGAACCGCGAAGAAGCTGCTGGCCGAGGCGGTAATGGACAATTCGGTGCTGCAGGAACTGCCGGGAAAAAACTGATCAGGCCTGCGGTGCGGTTCGGGGCGGTGGAGCGCGTGATGCGTGAGCACGGCTACAGCGAACGGGCGGCCTGCAGGCTGATCGGGTGGATCGCTCGGCGTTCCGGTATGAGCGCGCCGATGGCTGGGACGCGGCGTTGCGTAAGCGGCTGCGCGAACTGGCCAATCAACGGCGCCGGTTCGGCTACCGTCGGCTGGCGATCCTGCCGCGGCGGGAGGGCGCGGCGGTGAACCCGAAGCGCATCTGGCGGCTGTATCGCGAGGAGCGGTTGTCGGTGCGGCGACGCGGCGGGCGCAAGCGCGCGCTTGGCACGCGGGCGCCGATGACCGTGCCGCAGGGTGCCGACCAGCGGTGGAGCCTCGACTTCGTCGCTGACGCGCTGGCCGATGGTCGGCGGTTTCGAGTGCTGTGCGTGGTGGATGACCTCACGCGGGAGGCGCTGGCGACGGTGGTGACACCTCGATCAGCGGCGCGCGGGTGGTGCGCGAGCTGGAGCGCCTGGTGGTCGAGCGACGGGTGCCCGCGATGATCGTCAGCGATAACGGCACGGAGCTGACCTCGGTGGCGGTCCTGCGCTGGGCGGAGGAGCGCGGTGTCGAGTGGCACTACATCGCGCCTGGGAAGCCGCGGCAGAATGCGTTTGTGGAGAGCTTCAACGGCCGCCTGCGGGATGAATGCCTGAACGAGCACCTGTTCGGCTCGCTGGCGGAGGCGCGTCGGCTGATCGAGGCCTGGCGGGAGGACTACAACCGTGTCCGGCCGCACGGCAGTCTTGGCGGCCGGACGCCGGAAGAGTTTGCCAGACGCAGCGCTCTCGCGAAGGCTCGGGCCGAGGGTGCTGCGCTACGCGAGGGCTCCGCGCCCTCGGCCCGAGCCACCACGGTCCTGAACAGGGGCAAACGGAGAACGGATCCAAGTTATCCGCGGTAGGAAAACGGGGAGCACGTCACGTGGTGCCGACCAAAGCGGAGAAGTACAGGACCCCGTCGAACACGGCGAGGCTGTCGGGGCCATGGGCGCCGTGGGAATCGAGCCCTCGATCCGGATCACGGCGCCGTCCCCGCCCTCGAGGCGGAACAGGGGTAGCCGCCGTCGGCGTAGGCGGAGAAGTACAGGTCGCCGTCGAGCATTGCAAAGCCGACGAGGGACCGGACATCCAGGTCCCAGCTCGCGTCGCTCAGCATCCAAGCCGAGGTGCCGTCGAAGGCCCAGAGCTGCTGTTCGCCTTCGGCATCCGGGGCGAAGAAGATCCCGGTCACGGATTCCCATGGATCGGCCGGAGGGCCGTCGGCCGGAGGTGGGGCGGGTTGATCACCCCTGGCCCCTTTTCGAGGACGTGCGCGGGCAGCTTGTGCAGCGGCGGCCCCTTTGGACCACGCGCCATGCTGTCCTCCTCTCGTTCGTTCTTGGTGGCTGGGGCGGCCGCTCCGTCGCCGGGCGTGCCGAGATCTGCGGCTTGTTCGGCCGCGGTCATCCCGCGCCCTTCTTGCGGGGGAATTGACGTGATCGCGAGATTGTTACGTCACAATGATGAGATTTTCGAGCGCTTATTTGCCAAGTGCCCCCCGTGACCGTGTTGGTGATCGCTGCAGTTCGACCCAGGGGACGCGATCCGTCTCCGAGGCCGCCGTATCGCCTCCGCGGCCTCTTGCCTGTCCCGCTTTGCCGCGAGCCGCGGCCGCTTCGGATCGCCCCGCGCCGTAGTGGGGCTCCAGGCCGCCGTCGGCCTGCCATGGCCGGTCTGCCATGGATCGCGAAAGGTCGCTGCGCGCCATCCCGGCGCCGGCGCGACGCGCCGGGCTCCGTTCGTCCTTCGCCCTGCCCGCCCCTGCGGCGTGCTCTCTCCGCCGCGCCCCGTCCGGAATGCCGATCCCCTCCACCCGCCGGCATGTCACGAGCCCCGCCCGGCCGACGCGCCTGCCGCGCACCCGGCATCCACTCGCCCGCCCCGCTCGCGCAGGTGCTGCGCACCCGACGCCCCGCTGTGACGGCCCGTTCTCGCCGACGCCCGCGTGCCGCATTGACCACCCCCCCTGCGGTTGCGCCATTCTCCCCGGCCACCTTCCGGAGGAACCACAACATGCGCGCCTGGGCCGTCGTCGAGTGCGGAAAGCCGCTCAAGGAGATCGAGATCCCCACCCCCGAGCCGGTCGGCGAGCAGGTGCTGCTGGAGGTCACCCACGCCGGCGTCTGCCACTCCGACATCCACATCTGGGAGGGCGAGTACGACCTCGGCAGCCGCGGCAAGATGCGCCTCACCGACCGCGGCGTGACCCTGCCGCTGGCGATGGGCCACGAGATCGTCGGCAAGGTGCTGAAATGGGGACCGGAGGCGGAAGGAAAGGGGCTCAGGGTCGGCCAGACCAAGCTCGTCTTCCCCTGGGTCGGCTGCGGCAAGTGCGACAGGTGCCTCGCGGAGGAGGACAACATGTGCCTCCAGCCGCGCTCGCTCGGCGTCTACCAGCACGGCGGCTACGCGACGCATGTGCTGGCGCCGGCGCCGCGCCACCTGATCGACATCGAGGGCCTCGATCCCGCGCTCGCCGCCACCTACGCCTGCTCCGGCGTCACGGTGTACAGCGCCATCAACAAGGTGATGCCGATGCCGCCCGACGAGCCGATCGTGCTGGTTGGCGCCGGCGGGCTCGGCCTCAACGCCATCGCCATCCTCCGCGCGATGGGGCACCGGCGCATCGTCTCGGTGGACGTCAGCGCGGAGAAGCTGGAGGCGGCGAAGACGGAGGGCGCCTCCGACGTCGTGCTGGCGCAGGGCGAGGACACGGCGAAGCGCATCATCACCACCTGCGGCGGCCCGGTCGCGGCGGTGATCGACCTGGTGAACGGCACCGCCTCCGCCCGCGCCGCCTTCGATTCACTGCGCAAGGGCGGCAAGCTGGTGCAGGTCGGGCTGTTCGGCGGCGAGCTCTCGATCCCGCTGCCGCTGATGCCGATCCGGGCGCTGACCATCCAGGGCAGCTACGTCGGCAACCCGAAGGAGCTGCGCGCGCTGGTGGACATCGCCAAGTCCGGCAAGCTGCCGCCGATCCCGATCACCCAGGAACCGCTGCCCATGGCCAACGACGCGCTGATGCGCCTGCGCGACGGCAAGGTGGTCGGGCGCATCGTGCTGACGGCCGAGGCGGCGTAGCGGCGCGCCGGCCGGGCAGGGCGCGGCGCATCAGCCGGCCGCCGGGTATGGGCCGCCGGTCACCGGATCGCAGGGCGGATCGGGCGTGCGCGGGATGGTCCGCGCCGCCTCCTCCCGCTCGCCGGGCCTTCCCGTGAACGCGCGCACGCGCTGCCCCGGCGGATAGGCGCCGACGACCAGCAGGTCCGGGCTGGCGCCGAGATTCCGGTGCCCGGTGCCGGCCGGCAGCACCACCACGTCTCCCGCCGCGAGGTCGAGCACCGGCCCGCCCTCGCCGCCGAGCTGCACCCGCACCCGCCCGGCGGCGATCGCCAGCGCCTCGTGCGCCTCCGGGTGGTAGTGGTGGTGGCGGTAGATGCCGTCCCGCCAGGCGGGCGGCCAGCCGTGCCGGGCGAACAGCGCCTCCGCCGCCGCCGCCCGGTCCCCCTCCGCCGCCAGGGCGCCGCGGTGCAGCAGCACCGGCAGGCGCGGGTTGTTCGGGACCGCGCCTGCGGGGGCGAGCATCAGCCGGTCCGGGCCGGCCCGGGGCGATCCTTGCCGCATGGGACCCTCCTTGCCCCTCCGGAGCGATGGTTTGCTCCCGCGCCCCGGGGTCGTAGCATGCACTGCCAAGGGAGAACGCAGGGAGGGAGGATTCTCCGCATGCCCGACATCGCCCCGCTGCGGGATTTCGTCCAGGCCATGACCCGGCTCGCCGATGCCCGCGCCCCGGAGGCGCGCTGGCTGTCCGAGGGGCGCGACCTGCTCGCCGCCCTCGTCGCGCGCGACGACTGGCTGCCGGAGGAGTGCGCCCAGCACGGCCCGACCTACCGTCAGGTCCTGCTCCACTGCGACCCGCTCGAACGCTTTTCCGTCGTCTGCTTCGTCTGGGGGCCGGGGCAGGGCACCCCGGTGCACGACCACACGGTCTGGGGCCTGGTCGGCATGCTGCGCGGCGAGGAGATCTCGACCGAGATGCTGCCCGACCCCTCCGGCGAGGGCCCGATGCGTCCCGGCCGGGTGGACCGCCTGCGCCCCGGCAAGGTCGTCGCGGTCAGCCCGAGCTTCTCCGACATCCACACGGTGCGGAACGCGCTCGCCGACCGGCCGAGCATCAGCATCCACGCCTACGGCGCCAATATCGGCGCGGTGACGCGCAGCGTCTTCGACCCGGCGACGGGACGGCGGAGCCGCTTCGTCTCCGGCTACAGCAACGCCTTCGTCCCCAATCTCTGGGACCGCAGCGGGGAGATGACGGCGCAGGCTGCGGCCTGACGCGGGCGTCGGCTTCCCTCGGGGACGATCGGCATCGGTGCCCCCGCGCCGTCGCCCGCCGATGCCACCATCCGGAACGGATCAGCGCGCCACGGACGCCTCGAGGATGCGGATCGAGAGGTCCAGATGGCCGCGGGCGTGTGGCGAGGCGTCGCCGCCCGTCGGCTGTTCCGCCAGCTCCACGCGTTCCTGCCGCGCCCTGCCGGACGGCGCTGCCGTGCTCGCGAGGTGCGGTCCCCCTCGGCTGCGCCCGGCAAGCAGGGTACCGGCGGTCGGATCGGGCCGGTTGTAGATGAATCCGTAGGCCGGATAGACGCGGCCATAGGTGCCGGCGCTCCAGCCCGCCTGCACGCGCACCTGCGTCCAGTCGTTGCCGGGCGAGACGTCGATCACGCTGACCCCGCGCATGACCGTGCCGCGGCGGATGCCCGGCCCTCCCCAATTGGCATGGTCCACCAGGATCTCCCGCCCCGAGACCACGCGGCTGACCACCGAGACATGGCCGAGGCGCATGCTGCCGGAGGCCGGAAACGCCAGCACCGAGCCGACCTCCGGCGCGCTCCCGCGCTCGTACAGGCCGGCGGCGTTGTGCCACCACTCGCGCCCATTGCCGAAGATCTCGATCCCGCTCACCTGCCGCGCATAGGGGACGCAGGAGATTCCGCTCCCGCTTCGCGTCGCCGCGCCGCGCCCCTGCGCATCGGGCTGCGGCGCGACCAGCACCGCCGGCCGCAGGATCGAGGACGGCGCGCCTGCTGCCCGCGAGCCCTGCCGTGCCGTGTCCCGCTCCGTCGGCTGCGACCGTGCGGCCGCGATCGGCGCCGCCGCGCGGGCCGCGACCTGCTGGCGTGCTCCCTGACGCTCCCCGCTGCGCGCCTCGGCTGGAGAGAGGGCGGCCGCACAGGCAGCGCCGCCCAACAGCACGACAAATGCCGCCCCCACGCGCGACGCCCGCATGAGACCCCCTTCGTTGCCACCCCGTCGCGAGGCCGAGATCGGCCTCGCTGACGAACGCGTTACCGGCGCGCATTGAGGGAGGACAACCCCGGTCGTCGTTACCGGCCGTAATGCTCTGTGATTTGCGTGAAGCCCCTGTGGATATGCGCCCGATCGCGGACCAGGGTCCTATGCATGATGGCGGAATTGGGGCACGCCACGGTGTGGTGGCGGGAATGCAACAAGAAATTTCGCAAAAGAAAGAGCGGCGAGACTCGCGCCCCGCCGCCTCCGGACACGACGCCGAATCAGCGGCACGCGACGATCATGATCTCCACGAGATGCCGCGGACTGGCCAGGTTCGCTTCCACGCAGGCGCGCGCAGGCTGGCCGCCCGGCGGGAGCCAAGCGATCCACTCCTTGTTCATCGCCTCGCGGTCGCGGATGTCCTTGACCCAGATCTGCGCGCTGAGCAGGCGCGTCTTGTCGGTGCCCTGCGCCTCCAGCGCCGCGTCGATCTTCGCCAGCACCTGCTTGGTCTGGCCGGTGATGTCCTGCGACAGGTCGTCGGCGGTGATGCCGGAGAGGAAGACGAAATTGTGGTACTCGACCGCGGTCGAGAGGATCGGGTTGGAGTTGTGGCGGGTGATCTTGGCCATGCGCGCGCGTTTCCTCCGTTGCGGCAGCCGCAGCCGCTTCTAGGCCGGGGCCGGGGGCAGCGGCAAGCCGCGCCGCCGCTTGCCCCGCGGAATCCGGCGACGGGCGGCGCAGGCCTGCGCGTCGGCGGCGCGAATCCTCGTCGCGTGCGGCGCAGCGCGTCGGGCTTCCGAGCCGCGCCGGCGTTCAGCCGTGCGGCGGTGCGGCAGGCGGGCCGGGCGGGTCGGCCTCTCCCTCGCCGTGGTCGGCGGCGCCGAGCACGGGGCAGCCGCACCAGGGGCAGCGGGCGAGGGCCTCGATCCTCTGCCGCAACTGCGCCTCGGCCAGGGGCGAGCGCACGCCGTCGCCGAGCGCCGCCGCCAGTTCGTCGCGCAGCGCCGCGTGCAGCCCCTCGGGCGAGGGGCAACCCTCTGCGGCGTAGGCGGCCTGGTCCGCGGCGGCGAGCGGCTCGCGCCGGAAGGCGCGCGCCGGTCCGGCGGCGGCCAGCAGGGACGGGCCGCCCAGGGCGGCGCAGGCAAGGACGAAGCGGCGCCGGCCGGCGATGGCGATGCGCATGGGCGCCTCCTTACCGCATGGCGCGTTTTCGCGCAGCGCGAATCGGCGGGAGGCCCGGCGATGCCGCCGGCCCCGCCATGCACGCGGCGCGCCCGCGCCCCGGGCTAGGCCACCGCGTAGGTCCCGCCCGAGGCCGCCGCGCCGATCATCGCCTCGAACACGGCGACGCCGTGGATCGCCTCCTCGAGCGGCAGCGGGCAGGCCGGCCCGTCCGCGACGGCCGCGGCGAAGGCCGCGAGTTCCGCGTGCTCGATGTCGGCCTTCGCGAATTCGCGCACCCAGCCCTCGCCCTCGAGCGGCGTGAAGCGCAGCCGGTCCTGCCCGTCCATCTCCAGGTTCTCGCGGGTGCCGAACAACGTCACCCGCCAGTGCCGCGGCACCGCGGCGAGGGTGGCGAAGGTGCAGGTGGCACCCGAGGCGAAGCGCCCGAGCATCGCCGTCGTGTCGTCGAGGCCCGGCAGCACCTGGCGCGCGGCGGCAACGCTGACGCTGGCCAAGGGCCCCATCAGGTGGATCAGCATGTCCACCATGCGGATGCCCATGCCGCCCATGCCGCCGAGCGGGCTCTCCTCGCGGTCGCTGCGCCAGGACTCCGGCGCGTAGCCGAGCGCGCCGGGCCCGCTCATGTTGCCCTCCGCGTGCAGCAGGCGCCCGAGCGCCCCCTCGGCGACCATCCGGCGCATCTCCGCCGTCGCCGGCAGGAAGCGGCGGTTGTGGCCGAGCGCGAGCACCACGCCGGCCTCGCGGCACGCCGCGGCCGCGGCCTCGGCGCTCGCCTTGCTCAGGGTGAAGGGCTTCTCGACGAAGACGTGCTTGCCGGCCCGCGCGGCGGCGACGACTTGCCCCGCGTGCTGGCGGTGCGGCGTGGCGAGCACGACCGCCTTCACCGCCGGGTCGGCGAGCACCGCCTCGTAGCCCGCGTGCAGCCGGATGCCCTGTCGCGCGGCCCGGTCGCGCGCGCGCTCCGGCCGGTGCAGCCGGCGGCGAAGCGGAGGCCGGCGTCGTTCCTCCCCTGCACGCTCTCGACCAGCGTGTGTCCCCCGTGGCCCGTGCCAATGATCGCGGCGTCGAGCATTCCTCGCTCCCCTTATCCCTTGGGGTCCTGCGCCGGAGTCCCCTCCAGCGCCGCCGCCATGCGCGGCTGGCGCGCCATGCCCCAGGCGAACACGACGAGCGCGAGCAGCGCCGCCGCGATCGTCGGCCAGCGCAGCCCGAAGGCCTCGGCGAGCAGGCCGAGGAGCAGCGCCCCGAGCGCAGGAAAGACCCGCACGATGAGGCCCCAGAGACTCAGGATCCGTCCGCGCATGGCCGGGTCCGAGGCGCTCTGCGCCAGGGTCTGCACCGCGATGCCGTGCACCGAGGAGGCGGCACCGAGCAGGCCGGCGCAGAGCACGGCGAAGGGGAACCAGCCGGTCGCCACGAACCCCGCCAGCGCCATGCCCTGCCCGGCGATGGCGTAGTTGGAGAGCCGGGTCGTCCCGGCCAGACGACCGCGCGTGGCGAGCAGCACGCCGGCGATCAGGGCGCCCACGCCGAACGCCCCGGTCAGCACCGCCAGCCCCTCGACGCCCCGGCCGAACAGCCGCTCGACATAGGGCGGCAGGATCTCCTGTACCCCGCGCGCGAGCAGCGAGATCGCCGCGGCGAGGGCGAGGATCGGGCCGAGTCCCGGATGCCGTGCCGCGTAGCGCAGCCCCGCCACGACGTCGCCGAGCAGGCTGCCGCGGCCCGAGTGCCCCCGCCGCTCCGCCTGCGCCAGGACGAGCAGCGGCATGGTCAGCGTCGCCACCACGTAGGCGAGCGTGTTGAGGAAGATCGCCGGCGCGGGACCGTAGAACGCGATCAGCGGTCCCGCGATCGCCGGGCCGACGAAGCGGGCGACATTGAAGCACAGGCTGTTCAGCGCCACCGCCGCCGGCAGGTCGGCCGGCGGCACGATCGCCGGCACCAGCGTCTGCCGCGACGGCTGCGCGAAGCTGTGCGCGGTGCCGTTGACCAGCTCGAAGACGAGCAGCGCGACGATGCCGAGATTCCCGGTCCAGGCGAGCGCGCCGAGCGCCGCCGCCTGCGTCGCGATGCCGATCTGCGTGAGCATGGTGAGCTTCACCCGGTCCACGCGGTCGGCGATGGCGCCGGCGAGCGGGCTGACCACCGCCGCCGGGATCAGGTCGCAGAACGCCACCAGGCCGACCCAGGAGGCGCTGCCCGTGATCTCCCATGCCAGCCAGATCACCGCGATGCGGTGCAGCCAGAGTCCGATCCAGGCGAGCAGGGAGGAGGCGAAGAAGATCTGCGAGTTGCGGTGCGACAGCGCCCTGGTGAGCGCGGCGAACCGCGGGGGGGAGCCGAGCGCGGCCATCGCGGCCGCGCGGCGCTCAGGATCCGCCCCCCGTCGTGCGGCCCGGCGTCGGCGCCGGCGCGGGCACCGCGGCCGCCCCGCCGCGGCTGAGCGGGTCCTCGCCGAGGTGCCGGCGCACGCATTCCTCGGTCAGGCGGTCGCGTTCGAACTGCTGGGCGAGGCGGTCGGTCTCGGCGCGGATCGTCGGGATGCTGGCCTGCACGCCGACGCGGCTCTGCCCCTCGTCGATCCGCATCTCCTGTCCGCGGTCGCGGTAGAGCACGACACGTTCCGCCTCCCGCCGGCAGGCCGCGACGAGCGCGTCGCGCGACAGCGGCTCGCCGGCCGGTCCGACGGTACGCGGCGGCGTCACGCGCCCGGTGACCGAAACCGGCGGCGCGGGCGCGACGGGCGCGCAGGCCGCCAGGAGGAGCAGGGCGGCGATCGGGGAAACGGCGACTCGGCTCATGCAGCGGATACTCCGGCGGGCGGGGAAGGCAGTGTGCGCGACAATAGGCGTGCCAGCCCCGCCTCGTCGAACCGCGCCGTCGAGTCGAGCGGCTGGCGCGCCGCGGCGGCGAGCAGCGACGGGTGCAGTTCGATCCCGCGCCCGCCCGGCGTCACGTCGAACAGCCCGGACAGCCAGTCGGCGCGGGTCATCACCTCGACGAGGGCAAGCAGCCGCAGGCACAGGGCGAGGCCGCGGAGGCTGTCCAGCCCGACCAGGCGATCCACGGCCTCGGCCCAGCAGCGGGCGTCGCGGTCGGCGATGGCGATCTCCGTCGTCTCGCCGCCTTCCGCCTGCGCCGCGCCGCCGGCGGGGCGCCGGAACAGCAGCATGCGCGGCGGACCCCAGAGCCGCGCCATCGCCGCCTCGCGCGCGGCGTCCCAGGCACGCAGCAGCTCGTGCGGCGGCACCGGCGGCAGGCGCTCGGGCGGGAGGGCGACGAGATAGGCGAGGGCGCCGTGCGGCGCACGCGCCACTCGGATGGTCTCGGGCATCGCGCGACTCTGACGCCCCGCCCGCTGCGGCGCCAGAGGGCGCCTGCGGAACGAACGCGCGGCAGCCCTGCGCCTGGCGCCTGTTGCGGCCGGCCTCGTCGGCCGGGGACAGCGGGCGCGGGGATCGTTCCCGTCCGGCTTCCGCCGCGGCAGGGGCGCATCGGGCGCTTGACCTTCCCGCGCCGCGGCGCAGGCTTGGCCCCCATGACTGACGCCGCCGACCTCTCCGCCGCCGAGGCCGCCCGCCGCATCCGCGCCGGCCGCCTCTCCGCCGCCGCCCTGATGGAGGCCTGCCTCGACCGCATCGCGCGGCGCGAACCGGAGATCCGGGCCTTCGCCTGGCTCGATCCCGCCGCGGCGCGCCGCGCGGCGGAGCGGGCCGACCGTGCGGGGCTCGCGGACAGGCCGCTCGCCGGCCTGCCGCTCGGCGTCAAGGACGTGATCGACACCGCCGACATGCCCTCGCAGTACGGCTCGCCGGCCTGGGCCGGGCACCGGCCGCGCGCCGACGCCGCGGCGGTGGCGCTGGCGCGCCGCGCGGGGGCGGTCGTCATCGGCAAGACCGTCACCACCGAGTTCGCGACCCGCCACCCGGGGCCGACCGCCAACCCGCACAATGCGCGGCACACGCCGGGCGGCTCCTCCTCCGGCTCGGCGGCCGGCGTGGCGGCGGGGTTCTTCCCGCTCGCCTTCGGCACCCAGACCGCGGGCAGCATCGTCCGCCCCGCGGCCTTCTGCGGCGTCGTCGGCTACAAGCCGAGCCTCGGCACGATCCACCGCGCCGGCATGAAGGTGATGAGCGAGTCGCTCGACACCATCGGCGTGATCGCGCGCAGCGTCGCCGACTGCGCGCTGGCGGTGGGCGCGATGACGGGCCGCGACCTCGGCGATCCGGAGGCGAGGCCGGCGCGCCCGCCGCGCCTCGCCCTCTGCCTCGGTCCGGCGGCGGATCGCGCGGCGCCGGAGACGCGGGCGCTGCTCGAGCGCGCCGCGGAGGCCTGCCGCCGCGCCGGCGCGGCGGTCGAGCCGCGCGAGATGCCGCCCGTCGTCGCCCGCGCGCTCGACCTGCATGGCCACGTGATGAACATGGAGACGGCCCAGGCGCTCGCCTGGGAGCTGGACGAGGCGCGCGCCCAGCTCTCCGCGGAGCTGCGCGAGCGGATGGACTGGGCGCTGTCGCAGCCGCCCGCCGCGCTCGACGAGGGCCGCGCCGCCTTCGCCGCCGCGCGGGCCGCCTTCCCGGCGGCGATCGAGGGCTTCGACGCCGTGCTGACGCCGAGCGCGCCGGGCGAGGCGCCGGAAGGCCTCGGCTGGACCGGCGATCCCGTGTTCAACGCGCTGTGGACCGCGCTCGGCGTGCCCTGCGTGACGGTGCCGGCCGGCACCGGGCCGCGCGGCCTGCCGCTCGGCGTGCAGATCGTCGGGCGCGCGGGGGAGGACGCGCGGACGCTCGCCTGGGCGGAATGGGTGCGCCAGGCGGTGGCGGGCTGAAGCATTCGCTGGCTGGCGACGCACGCGACCGGGCACACGCCGCGACGCGAGGCGCGAGGCCTGGCTGACCGGCGATATCGACTCCGCGTCGGAGCGGTCCTTGACGGGGGAAGAGGCCGGCGCCTCCCGGCCCCGTCGTCACCCGCCCGTACGGCGAGCCTGGCCGTGACGGCGCCCGGCCGTTAGAGCAGGTTCAGCTTGTCGTTGATCACCATCCAGCCGCAGGGCTCACGGATGAAGTCCACCGGTTGCACGCCGAACCAGCGGTTCTCGCTCGCAAGGCCGTGGTAGAGCCTGTCCACGAGGCGCATCGCCGGGCCAGAGCCGGGGCCGAGCGCTCTCTGCGCCGACAGGACCTGCATCTCCTGGAACGCACGCCAGTGCAGATTGCAGGCGGTGATGGTCACCAGGTTGTCGTTGTTGAGGCGGCTGAGCGCTATGTTTGCGCTGATCCCGGTGAGTCCGGAGATCGCAGCGCTGGCGATTGCGCAGCCGGGAATCGAATCGGCGGTCAGCGCGCCGCCGCGCGAAACGAGTTTGATCAACTTGCATTTGAACATGACATCAACGATGTCCTGGAAAAACTTGCTGTGCGGAATCTTTTTTGCTTCGTTCTTGAACGCGACCATATGTTCGATCGTATTGGCGACCGAGCGGCCATGCCGGGCGATGCCTCCCAGGTTCACCGTGGTGAAGGTCGCCGCGATAGAACCGACGCCGGACAGGATGGAGCCGGCTATCTTCTTCCCTTTTCGCCATTTGAAATAGCGCCGCGTGTTTGGCGACTCGATGTCGTAAAACCCATTTGCAACGAAATAGGGATTCATGAAGTATTTCTTCTTGCCGGCCGCCGTCATCAATACGTCAAGTCCGGTGAACAGAACGCTGCCGCCGATCCCCACCGCACCTATTTTTATCGATTCTCCCGCGATATCCTTGACGCCGATCTGCGTCGCGTCGCCGATGAGCGTGTCGGAGATCGCCGCCCCGATGCCGAAGACGCTCCCCCAGTTGCCGAGGTCCTTGGCGGCGTCGCCCGCGATTCCGGACATGCCTCTCCTCCGCAATCGCCTTGTCGTTCGACTTGTCCCGAAGCTTTTCGGCGTCGGCGAGGATGGTATGGGCAACGTTGCCGGCGCCGCAATGGTCATCGCCCCCGCGGCTGGGCTCCTGCCCGCCGGATGCGTCGTTGGCGTCCGGGCAGGCGGATGCGACGGCTTCCCGATCCGGTTGCGCCCCCCGCTACGCAGCCGCCCCACTGCGCGGCGCCTGTCCCGAGACGTCCAGGAACGTCCTGGCGGTCGCGGCAGCGCGCCAAGCACATCGAAGCCCTGCGCGGTCCCGGTCCAGAGCGCGGACAGGGCTTCGAGCGGTGCGGTCAACCCCGTGCGGGGACGCGGGCAGGGGCGCGCGCGTCCCGGCCGAACGGGTGCGTCGGCCTGACCCGGCCTGATCAGTACCGGGCCAGCGCCGCGCCCCAGGTCAGCCCGCCGCCGATCGCCTCCATCAGCACCAGGTCGCCGCGGCGGATGCGGCCGTCGCCGACCGCCTCGGCCAGCGCCAGCGGGATGGAGGCGGCGGAGGTGTTGGCGTGGCGGTCCACGGTCAGCACCACGCGGTCGGGCTCCATGTGGAGCTTCTTGCCCATCGCCTCGATGATGCGGCGGTTGGCCTGGTGCGGCACCAGCCAGTTGACGTCGTTGTGGCCGAGGCCGTTCGCGGCCAGCGCCTCGTCCACCGCGGCGGCGAGCTTGGCGACGGCGTGGCGGAACACCTCGCGCCCCGCCATGCGCAGCAGGCCGTGCCTGGCGTTGGAGCCGGGGCCGCCGTCGATGTGCAGGATGTCGCCGAAGCGGCCGTCCGAATGCAGGTGGGTCGAGAGGATGCCGTGGTCGGACGGCGTGCCGCGCCCGTCGGCCGCGCGCAGCAGCACCGCCCCGGCGCCGTCGCCGAACAGCACGCAGGTGCCGCGATCGGTCCAGTCGAGGATGCGCGAATAGACCTCGGTGCCGATCACGAGCACGGAGCGCACCTGCCCCGCGCGGATCATCGCGTCGGCGACGCCGAGCCCATAGACGAAGCCCGTGCAGGCGGCGGAGAGGTCGAAGCCGAAGCCGCGCGTGGCGCCGATCTTGGCCTGGATGCGCACCGCCGTGCTGGGGAAGCCGGAATCGGGCGTGGAGGTGGCGACGACGATGGCGTCCACCTCGTCCGGCTTGGCGCCGGCGCGGGCGAGCGCCTCGCGCGCCGCGGCGGCGCCCATGTCGGAGGCCGTCTCGCCCTCGGCGGCGAAGTGGCGCTGGCGGATGCCGGTGCGCTCGACGATCCAGGCGTCCGAGGTGTCGAGCCCGTGGAGGCGGGCCAGCTCGTCGTTGGTGACCACCCGCTCCGGCAGGTAGCCGCCGCAGCCGGCGATCAGCGCGCGTGTCGGCATGGTGCGATCGTCTCTCAGCGCCCGGCGCCGGCCGAGGCGAGGCGGGGCGGTTCGATGGGGGGCGGCGCGGCGGCCGGGGAGAGGCGGGCGAGCCCCTCGCGGATCCGGTCCTGGAAGCCGTGCGTCACCATGTCCATGGCGACGTCCATGGCGTGGGCGAAGCCGAGCGCGTCGGCGCTGCCGTGGCTCTTCACCACCACGCCGTTCAGGCCGAGCAGGATCGCGCCGTTGTAGCGGCGCGGGTCCATCCACTCGCGCAGCCGGTCGAGGGCGGGGCGCGCGAGCAGGTAGCCGAGCCGCGCCGGCATCGAGGAGGTGAACACCTGGCGCAGCAGGTCGCGCATCAGCTTGAGCGCGCCCTCCCCGGTCTTGAGCGCGATGTTGCCGGTGAAGCCGTCGGTGACGATCACGTCCACCGTGCCGGCGGTGATGTCGTTGCCCTCGACGAAGCCGCGGAAATTGGGGCCGATGTGCGACTCGCGCAGCACCTCGGCGGCCTGGCGCAGCCGCTCGTCGCCCTTCATCTCCTCGGTGCCGACGTTGAGCAGGCCGATGGTCGGCGCGGTCAGGCCGAGCACGGCGCGGGCGAAGGCGTCGCCCATCACCGCGAACTCGACCAGGTTGCGCGTGTCGCACTGCACGTTGGCGCCGAGGTCGAGCAGCACCACGTCGCCGCGCGCCGAGGGCCCGATCGCGGCGAGCGCCGGGCGGTCTATCTCCGGCAGCGTCTTCACCACGATCTTGGCGAGCGCCATCAGCGCCCCGGTGTTGCCGGCCGAGACGACGCCGCCCGCCTCACCGGAGGCGACGGCGTCGATCGCGAGCCGCATCGAGGAGTTGCGCATGCGCAGCGCGAGCGTCGGCTTGATCTCGCCGCCGATCACGTCGGGCGCGTGGCGCAGGGTGCAGGCGGCCGCGGCGCGCCGCCGGCGCGCCAGCGCGGGGCCGACCCGCGCCTCGTCGCCGATCAGGAGGAAGCGCGCGTTCGGGTGCCGCTCCGCCGCGAGTTCGACCCCGTCGAGGATCGCCTCCGGCGCGCCGTCGCCGCCCATCGCGTCCACCGCGAGCGCGAAGCGGCTCGCCGCCTGGGCGGCGGCTGCGGCCTGGCCTGGGCGGGGCGGGGCGGGCGGCACGGCGATGCGGGATCCCGGCGCGGTGGCGGCGGCGCGGCGCGCCGTCAGGTGTGGACGGCGGATTTCAGCGCATCGCCGGCAGGCGCCACCTCGCGCCCGTCGTAATGCCCGCAGGAGGGGCAGACGTGGTGCGGGCGCTTCAGCTCGCCGCAGTTCGAGCACTCGTTGTAGGTCGGCTTGGACAGGGCCTCGTGGCTCCGACGCATGCCGCGCCGGGAGGGCGAAACCTTCTTCTTCGGGACGGCCATGGCGCCGGGCCTCTTTCGATCAAAGCAAGCCAGTTCTGTCGGGAGGGGCGGGCATTACCACCGCACCTCGGGGGGCGCAAGCAGAGCGGCGGCCGATTCGCGCGCGATGCGCCCCTTGCGCTCATCGCCTGCCGGTGCGGCGCATCCGCTCCAGGTCCGCGAAGGGATGGGACGCCGCGCCGCCCGCCGCGGGCTTCGCCGCCGGCTCGCCTCCGGCCGCGTCGAGGCGCGGCAGGGTGGCGCCCTCCGCGCGCGGATAGGGTTCGAGGGCGAGGGCGAGCTGCTGGGCCAGCGCCTCGCCGAGGTCGAAGGTGCCGCCCGGGTCCATCGGCACGACATCGGGCGCCTGCGGCGCTTCCTCCTCGCCCGTGGCCTCGGCCAGGGCGGCGTCGGCGGCCGGCACGAAGCGCAGGTCCACCGGCTCCTCCACATGCTGCGGCACCGGCTCGAGCGAGATCACGCAGGCCTGGACGACATTCGCCGACAGCCGGCCGCGGGCGGAGATCCGGCCGCCCGCCTCGCGGCGCAGCGTCACCTCGGCCTCCAGCCGGTCCACCGACTCGATCCCGAAGCGCCGGGCCAGCGCCTCGCGCTCGGCCGGGCTTGCCAGCAGATGCTCGGTCCGGCCCTCGGCGCCGATCCGGTCGGCGCGCAGCGGGCGGGAGAACTCAGGGCGCACCGGCATCGGCGGGCTCCGTTTCCGCGGGATCGGCGGCGGCCGGCGGGAAGGCCACCTCCCCGGCGGCCAGCGCCGCGAGCGGCTGGCGCGCGAGTGCCGCGTCCACCGCGCGCGCATAGGCCGCGAGGCGCAGCGCCGGCGCGCCCGGCGTGCCGTCCGGCCCGCTTCCCGGCGCCGCGCCGCGCCAGACGTTGCGGACGAGGGCCCGAGCGAGGGCAGTCTCGTCCCCGGCGTCGAGCGCGGCCTCGTAGGCGCGGGCGCGGCCGTGGAACGCCTCCCACATGCGGCGCACCCGCTTGCCGACGACGAGGTCGCCGACCCCCATCTCGCGCAGCGTCTGGTCCATGTCGGAGAACATCGCGTCGAACACCGCCTGGGCGAGCGCCGGGCCGCGCGGGTCGGGGTCGCGGCGCAGCCGGCGGATCAGCAGGGCGGCGTGCAGCCCGACCAGGTCGAAGCGTCCGTCGAGCGTGTCGGGCGCGGCGTAGCCGGGACCGAACAGCACCGGCGAGCGCGCCGCCGCCACCGCGGCGCCGTAGAGCGCGAAGCCGGCCCGCTCATGCGGCCGGCGCCGCTCGAGCCAGCCGGCCAGCCGTTCGACGATCCGTCGGGGCACGCTCGCGGGCACTCCCTTCCTCTGGCCAGCCGCCGGCCTCTGGCCGGCCGCCGGCGGTCGGGCGGCATGCGCCCGTCCGGTCGGCCGGCGCGGACATCCGGCCCCCTCCGCGGCGGCCGGTTGACGCCGCGGCGGGGCGATGGCATCGCGCTGACATGGCCCGCGATCCTCGACCGGTCAACGCCGTGCCGCGCCGCCGCCGGCGCACCCTCGCCGCCGCCCTGCCGCGGAGCGGCGCCGCGGCGCTGGCGCTGCTGTTGCTCGCCGGCTGTTCGTTCTTCCAGGCGCCGCCGGTACAGCGCGGCAATCGCGTGGCGCCGGAGGATCTCGCGCAGATCACCCCCGGCGTGCAGACCCGTCAGGACGTGCAGGCGCTGCTCGGCTCGCCCAGCGCGCGCAGCACCTTCGACGATCGCGAATGGTACTACATCAGTGCCGTCACCCGGCAGCGGCCTGGCCGCCGACTCGGGCAGAGCGACCAGCGGGTGGTGGTGATCAGCTTCGACGCCTCGGGCACGGTGAGCGGGATCCGCGAGCTCGGCCCCGACGATCACCGGGAAATCACCTTCGTGCGGCGCGAGACGCCGGTGCCGGGGAATGACCGGACCCTGCTGCAGGAGCTGTTCGGCAACATCGGCCGGGTCGGCGGCCTGCCCGCCACCGAACAGGCCGCGCCCGGCCCGACCGGCCCGAGGGAGCGCTGAGCGTCCAGGAGGCGGAACGAGACCCGCCCGCAACGCCGTTGACGGGCGGCATGGATCCCGGTTTTCTTGCAAGCTGAATGGCTTGCGAGGGATCGCTCGGGCATGGACACGGTTACCCGCGCGCATCTGGCGGAGGCGATCTACGCCCAGGTCGGATTGTCGCGCAACGAGAGCGCCGCTCTGCTCGAGACGGTGCTGGAGCGCATGGCGACCGCGCTCGAGGCCGGCGAGCCCGTGAAGATCTCCGCCTTCGGCACCTTCAGCGTGCGCCAGAAGGGCCAGCGCATCGGGCGCAACCCGAAGACCGGCGTCGAGGTGCCGATCCTGCCCCGCCGCGTGCTGGCCTTCCGGCCGAGTCAGGTCCTCAAGGCCCGCATCAATGGCCAGCCCCTGCCGCGGGGCGGCCGGGACGACGCCCGGTGAGCGGCGAAACGGGGCCGGCCCGCAGCGGGGATGCGGCGGGCAACGCCGGTCTTCCCGCGCGCCCTCGGAAGGCCCCGACTGCGTTCCGCACGATCAGCGAGGTATCGGACGACCTTCATATCCCGCAGCATGTGCTGCGGTTCTGGGAAACCAAGTTCCCGCAGCTCAAGCCGCTCAAGCGCGGCGGCGGCCGGCGCTACTACCGGCCCGAGGACATCGCGCTGCTGCGCCGGATCAGCGATCTGCTCTACACCCAGGGCTACACGATCAAGGGCGTGCAGCGGCTGCTGCGCGAGGGCGGGTGGGACGGCGCCACGGCCGGCTCCCCTCCCTTGGGGGCCGAGACGCCGCACGGCGAGCTTCCCCTCGGCGATGCGGCCGCTTCGGCGGCCCTCGCGGCACAGGCCGACCCGGCGACCGTGGCGCTGCGCGAGGCCCTGGAGGCGCTCGAGGCGATCGCGGGGGAGCTTCGGGCGTTGGCGAAGGGCGGGGGCGGGGAGCGAAGCGAAGCGTGAAGGCTTCGCCCGGCGACCGGGACTGGCGCCGGGACGCGGCCGATGCTAGACCGCGGGCGCGGTCCGGAGCGTAGCGCAGCCTGGTAGCGCATCAGTCTGGGGGACTGGGGGTCGTGGGTTCAAATCCCGCCGCTCCGACCAAAATCTAAGCTAACTCAATAGATTGGCGGCGCCCCGGGGCGCCGTAAGGGCTTCTGGGTTCCCCAAAAGGCCCTACGTGGCTAATGGAGCGATTCCAGCAGACGTTTCCCGCGCTGGTGCTTGGCAAGGATGGTGTCGGCGGGCGCGGT
>NZ_BMKS01000028.1 GCF_014644455.1 Caldovatus sediminis
AAGGTCTGGGGTTGCAGGTCTCGACAACCCAACCCTACCGAGAATCACCGCGGTGGCCGCCCGGGGCGCTCCGCTCCACCAGGGGCTTCGCCACGCGCCCCGGGCTCTGACCCTCCTACACCACCACACGGGACGCCACCGGCCGGTGCCTCTCAGCCGCCTTCGATCATGCCGTGCAGGTTCACCCGGTCGCCGGCGGCGAGCGGACGGGCGAAGCGCACCACCTCGCCGTTCACCTCGGCGATCCACACCTGCCCCTCGGCGCCGAGCCGCGCGACCAGGCCGGCGACGGTCTCGCCCTCCGGCACCTCCAGGCGCTGCGTCTTGCGGCCTTCCGGCAGGAAGCGGCGCAGCGTGCCGTGCAGCGTGACCTCCACCGGGATCATCCGCCCTCCCCGAGCACGATCTTCTCGGCGGTCATGGGCAGCGAGAAGACGCGCCGCCCGGTCGCCGCGGCGATGGCGTTGGCGATCGCGGCCGGCGGCTCGATGCAGGGCGGCTCGCCCACGCCCTTGGCTCCGTAGGGTCCGGCCGCGCTCGGGCATTCCACCAGGATCGAGCGCACGCGCGGCACGTCCTGCGCGGTCGGCATCTTGTAGTCGGTGAGGTTCGCGTTCAGCACGCGGCCCTCGCGGTAGACGATCTCCTCCGACAGCGCCTCGCCGATCCCCTGGGCCACGCCGCCCTCGATCTGGCCCTCGATCCAGGTCGGGTTGATCGCGAAGCCGACGTCCTGGGCGACGACGTAGTCGTGGATCGTCACCTCGCCGGTGCCGGGGTCCACCGAGAGGTCCACGGCATGGGCGTGGAAGCTCGGCGCGTTGAAGACCGGCAGCGGGTGGTTCTCCACCCGCGTCGGGTCGTAGGGCGGCGCCGGGTTGATGTAGGTGCCGTGGGCGATCAGCCCGCCGCCCGAAAGCTGCGATTCCCGCGCCAGGTCGGCGATCGGGATGCGGTGCCCGCCGCCGACCACGGCGCGCCGCTCGAGGCGGAAGGCCTCCTGCGGCAGGCCGGTGCGCCGCGCGGCGAGGGCACAGAGCTGCCGGCGCAGCTCCGCCGCCGCGACGCGCGCGGCGTTGCCGACCGAGAAGGCGGTGCGGCTCCCCTGCGCGCCGTAGTCGAAGGGGGCGTCGCGCGTGTCCGCGCCGGCGACGCGCACGTCCTCGAGCTCCAGGCCGAGCTCCTCGGCCAGCACCTGCGCCGCGCCGGTCAGCGCGCCGGTGCCGATCTCTACCGCGCCGCTGACCAGCGTCGCGGTCCCGTCGGGCGCGAGCCGGACGAAGACGCCGGAGGAACCGCCGGTGGTCATCCACCAGGAACAGGCGAGGCCCTTGCCGCGGTTGGGCGCGGGCCGCCGCTCGCGCCAGCCGATCGCCTCCGCCGCGCGCTCCAGGCATTCGGCGACGCTCACGCCGGCCAGCGCCTCGCCGGCCGGGCCGAGGTCGCCCTCGCGCACCACGTTGCGCAGCCGGAGGTCGAGCGGATCCATGCCGAGGTCCTCGGCGATGATGTCCATCTGCGATTCCACGGCGAAGTTCGCCATCGGTCCGGCGGGCGCGCGGAAGGAGCCGGCGGCGACACGGTTGGTGTAGACGGCCAGGCTCTCCAGGTCGAGCGCGGGGGTGCGGTACGGCCCGACCAGGATCTGCATGCAGATCGCGGCGCTGCCGGGGCCGGAATTGGCGAAGGCGCCGCATTCCAGCAGCACCCGGCCCTGCCGCGCCAGCAGCCGCCCCTCGCGGTCCACCGCGGTCCGCAGCGTGATCGTGGTGGCCTGGCGCGGATAGGCGGCGGTCAGCTCCTCCTCGGTCGTCGTCATCACCTTGACGGGCCGTCCGGTGCGGCGCGCGAGCAGCGCCGCATAGTGCTCCACGCCGACGCGCAGCTTGCCGCCGAAGCCGCCGCCGATCCCGGGCACCACGACGCGCACCCGGCCGGAGGGAATGTCCAGGATCTCCGCCAGCACCGCCTGCATGTCGAAGGGTAGCTGGGTGTTGCACCAGACGGTCAGCCTGCCGTCGCCCTCCCAGGCCGCGACGGCGGCGCGCGGCTCGGTGTAGCCCGGATGCTGCAGCGGCGTCGCGAAGCGGTGCTCGTAGATGCGATGGGCGGAGGCGAAGGCGGCCTCCACGTCGCCGTGGCGCATCCGCGCGCGCGCGGCGATGTTGCCCTCCCGCGCCAGCACCGGCAGCGCCGCGTAGGAGGCCCAGTCCGGATGCAGCAGCGGCGCGTCCGGGGCGAGCGCCGCCTCGGCGTCGAACACCGCGGGCAGCGGGTCCAGCTCCAGGGCGATCGCCCGGCAGGCGGCCTCGGCGATCTCCGGCGTGGTCGCCGCCACGGCGGCGACCGCCTGGCCCTGGAACAGCACGCGGTCGGTGGCGAAGACCGGCGTGTCCCTCACCGCCGTCCCGTAGCGCACCGCGGGCACGTCCGCGGCGGTGACGATGCCGCGCACGCCCGCCATGGCGCGCGCCGCCGCGACGTCGAGCCGTCGGATGCGCGCGTGCGGCAGGGGGCTGCGCAGCACCTTGCCGTGCAGCATGCCGGGCAGGGCGAAGTCCGCCGCGTAGACCATGCGCCCCGTCACCTTGCCGGCGCCGTCCAGGCGCGGCAGGCGCCGGCCGACGACGCGCCGTTCCGTCGCCACACCGTCCATCGCCCTCAGCCCTTCGCCAGGGCGGCCGCCGCGGCGGCGACCGCGTCCACGATCTTCTGGTAGCCGGTGCAGCGGCAGAGGGTTCCCGCCAGCGCCTCGCGGATCTCGTCCTCGCCGGGCAGGCGGCCCGGATTCTCGTCGAGCCACGACTTCGCGGCCAGCACCATGCCCGGGATGCAGTAGCCGCACTGCACCGCGCCATGGTCGAGGAAGGCCTGCTGGATCGGGTGCAGCCGCTCCGGATCGCCGAGCCCCTCGATGGTGGTGACGCTGCGTCCCTGGCACTGCGCCGCGAGCAGGATGCAGGCGTTCACCACCCGCCCGTCGAGCAGCACGCTGCACACGCCGCATTCGGCCTCAAGGCAGTTCTCCTTGGTCCCGAGCAGGCCGAGCTCGCGCCGCAGCACCTGAAGCAGGGTCCAGTCGGGGGGCACCTCGACGGCCACCGCCTCGCCGTTCAGCGTGAAGTCGAGCCGCATCATGCCGCCTCCCCGTTCCCCATGCGCCCGAGGCAGGCGGCGAGCGCGCGTCCCGCCAGCACGCCCGCGAGGTGGCGGCGGAAGCGCGCCGAGGCGCGCACGTCGTCGAGCGGGCGGGTCGCCGCGGCGGCGGCGGCGGCGGCGGCGGCCAGGCGCCCCGCGTCGGGCACGTGGCCCTCGAGCAGCGCCTCCGCCGCCCGCACGCGCAGCGTGGTGGGCGCCACGGCGCCGAGCGCGAGCCGCGCCGCGACGCAGCGCCCATCGGCGCCGAGGTCGAGCCGCGCCGCCGCGCAGACCACCGAGATCTCCATCGCCTTGCGCCGCCCGGCCTTGAGGAAGGCGCTCGCGCTCGCCGCGGAGGGCGGCGGCGGCAGGCGGATCGCGGTCAGCACCTCCTCCGGCGCGCGGTCGGTGCGCCCCGGCCCGAGCAGGAAGGCGTCGAGCGGCACGCGCCGCGTCCCGCCCGGCCCGACGAGCTCCGCCTCCGCATCGAGGGCGAGGAGGGCCGGCAGGGTGTCGGCCGCGGGCGAGGCGTTCACGACGTTGCCGCCGAGCGTGCCGACGTTGCGCACCTGGTGCCCGCCGACCACCCGCGCCGCCTCCGCCAGCGCGCGCCGGGCGCCGCCGGCGAAGGCCGGGTGGCGCTCGATCGCCTTGAGCGTGGTCAGCGCGCCGATGCGCAGGCCGCCCTCCGGCGTCCCCGCGATGCCCGCGAGGCCCGGCACGGCGGAGAGGTCTATCACGTGCGCGGGCGCGAGACGGCCGCGGCGGATCTGGATGACGAGGTCGGTGCCCCCGGCCAGGAAGCGCGCCGCGGCGCCGTGCCGCGCCGCGAGCGCCAGCGCGGCGGCGAGCGAGGTCGGGCGGTGCAGCGCGAAGCTCATGCCGTCCCGCCGCCCGCCGCCGCCTTCGGCCAGACCTCGGTGCCGAACGCCTCGATCGTCGCCTCGATGCTGCCGCCGGGTGCGGCGAAGGGCATGATGATGACCGAATCCGCGCCCGCCGCGCGCAGCTCCGCCACATGCGCGGCGACCTCCGCGGGCGTGCCGGCCAGCGTGAAGGCGTCCACGTGCCGGTCGGTCACCAGCGGCAGCAGCGGGAGATAGGGGGTCACGCCGGCGGCATACGGCGCGCCCCGGACCGAGGCGATCGCGTCCTCGGGCAGCGTCAGCCCCTGCCGCTCGGCGGTGGCGAATTTCAGGCGCCGCGCCCCGAGCAGGCGCGCGACGGTCGGGCGCAGGGCGTCGCGCGCCGCCGCGCCGTCCGCCGCGATGCAGGTGTTCAGCCGCGCGATCAGCCGCACCGCGGCGGGATCGCGCCCCGCCGCCCGGGCCCCGGCCGAGATCTCCGCACGCAGCGCGCGGATCTCCTCCGCGTTGGCGGCCGCCTCCATGATCACGGCGTCGGCCACCGCGCCGGCCATCCTCTTGCCGAGCGGCCCGTTGGTCGCGACCACCACGGGGATCTCGGGGCGGATCGGCCTGAAGCTCAGCCTGCCCTCGCGGAAGGAGATGATCTCGCCCTGGTAGGTAACGGTCTCGCCGGCGAGCAGCCGGCGGATCAGCTCGATCGCCTCGCGAATGGCGCGGGCCGGCTTCACCCGCTCGATGCCGAGCTCGCCGAAGCCCGAGATCCCCGCGCCGATGCCGAGCACCGCGCGCCCGCCGGAGATCTCGTCGAGCGTCGCGATCGCCATCGCGGTCAGCGCCGGATGGCGCGAATAGGGATCGGTGACGCAGGGGCCGAGCTTCACCCGGGAGGTCTGGCCGGCAAGGTAGGCGAGGCCGCCATAGACCTCGCGGTAGAAGCGCTCGTCGGCGAGCCAGAGCGTGTCGCAGCCGGTGCGCTCGGCGAGGCGCGCGATCTCGCCCATCCGCGCCATCGGCTGGTTGCCCAGCATCAGGAGCCCGTAGCCCATCGGCGTCACTCGATCGTCTCGGCGGCGAAGTAGATGTTGCGGCTGCGGTCGAGGAAGCGCCCGTAGAGCTCCTCGCGCAGCGCCACCCCGGCCGGGGAGGCGAGGTCGCGGTCGTGCTGCTCGAGGCTCTTCACCTCGATGCGCTCGAGGTACTGCCAGCCGGCGCTCTCGAAGCCCTGGATCGGGCCGGTGATGCGGTGCACGCGGTAGCTCACGTAGTTCGGCAGCGTGCGCACCAGCTCGTAGTCGCGCTCGCGCACCCAGGCCTCGTACTCGGCCGGGTCCACCCCGGGCTTGAGCGTGCTGATCAGGAACCTCACCGGCATCGGCGCCTCCTCCGCTTGCCCGGCCGCGGCCTCATGCCGCGGCGATGTCGCCGACCACCTTGACCCGCACGCGCATGGCGTTGCCCGGCAGGTAGGCGACCGGCATGTCCTCCGCCTCGACCAGGGAGAGCGTCCCCGGGGCGGCGCCCGCGGCCTCGGCGCGCGCCTCGGCCAGCCGCCGGGCCGCGGCGATCGCCTGCTCGCGCGACAGCCCCTGGTAGATCTGGTCCACCTCGCCGCTGACCTGGGCGATGGCCGCGCCGACGGCGTTGGCGCAGTCGCCGTGCGGCACGCGCAGCACCCGCGCCACGCCGGCGAGCCGGTCGGGCACGAGGAACGCGCCGCCGCCCACCGCGATCAGCGTGACGTCGCCGGCCGCGGTCTTCACGCGGTCCACATGCTCCTCGATGCGTGCGCGGATGCGCGCCATGACCCGCTCCGGCAGGTCGGGCGGCAGGTCGCGGACGCGCGCGGCGTCGCCGAGCGCGACCAGGCCGGCCGCGACGGCGACGTCGGTCGCGGTCAGGGTCTCGCCGCCGAAGACCAGGGCCTCCGAGGTCAGCCGGTAGCCGACGCTGCGCGGCCCGACCTCGCCGGTCGCCGCGTCCACCAGGCTGCCGCCGCCGAGGCCGATCGAGACGAGGTCCGGCATGCGGAACAGGGTGCGCACGCCGCCCACCTGGACGACCGCGTTCGCCTCGCGCGGGAAGCCGCCGCGGAGGTGGCCGAAATCGGCGGTGGTGCCGCCGACGTCCACCACCACCGCGTCCCGCAGCCCGGACAGCCACGCCGCGCCGCGCATGGAATTGGTCGGGCCGCAGGCGAAGCTGAACACCGGGAAGCGCGCGGCGCGCCGCGCGTCGGTGACGGTGCCGTCGTTCTGCGTCAGGTAGAGCGGCGCGGCGATGCCGAGCGCCGCGATCGCCGCCTCGAACCGCCGCACCGTGGCCGCGGCGAGCGGCACCAGCGCGGCGTTCAGCAGCGCGCCGTTCTCGCGCTCGAGCAGGCCGATGCCGCCCACCTCGTGCGAGCAGGTGATGGCGGCGTCGGGCAGGATCCGGCCCAGGATCTCCGCCGCCTCCCGCTCGTGCTCGCCGGTCAGGGGCGAGAACAGCGCGGTGACGGCGACGGCGCGCAGGCCGCGCGCGCGCATCTCGAGCCCGGCCGCCTCGACCGCGGCGCGGTCGAGCGGCAGGAAGGCGCGGCCGTCGTAGTCGTGCCCGCCCGCCACCGCCCAGAAGCCGCCGTCCACCGCCGCGCGCAGGTCCTCCGGCCAGTCGGTGAAGGCGGGCAGCGAGACGGTGGCCGGGGCGCCGATGCGCAGGCCGCCCACGCGCGCGAGGTGGCGCCGCTGCACCACCGCGTTCACGAAGTGCGTGGTTCCGATCATCACCGCGTCCACGCCGGGCCCCGGCGCGAGGCGCTGCAGCGCCGCGACGATGCCGCCCGTCACGTCCTCGGTGGTCGGCGCCTTGACGCTGCGCAGCAGCCGGCCGGCCTCGATCAGCACCGCATCGGTGTTGGTGCCGCCGACATCGATGCCGATGCGCCTCATGCCGCGAAGGCCGAGCGGAAATCGAGGTCGTGGCCGAAGGCGCGGGGCCCGACATGGGCGAGCCCGCGCTCGGTGAGGAAGATCTCCGCCGCCGGCAGCACGATGACCGTCACGCGCTGGCCGTAGCGCACCGTCTCGGTGCCGATCGCCTCGCCGCTGTCCGAATCGAGCACGCAGATGAGCTCCGGCGTCATGGCGCAGGGCTCGCCGTCCCGCGCGGCGAGCGTCCATTCGTTCTGGAAGGCGAGGGCGAGGCGCGCGCCGCGGTCCTCGCCCAGCCCCTCGACCTCGGCCCGGCCGCGCAGGAAGCCGGTGGTGGTCCGCCGCTCCACCTCCACGATCTTGCCGGCGAACAGGCGCCGGCCGCGCTCGGCCGCCAGCACCGCCGCGATCGGGTCGGCGTGCGCGGCCCGCGCCGCGTGCACGGCGCGGCCGAGCGCGATGGCGCGGCTCGTCGTGCCGGCGATCGCCCAGCGCTTGACCTCCGCCCCGGTGCGCGGCGCCTTGCAGGTCGCGGCGATGGAGCCGAATTCGGTGCAGATGCGCCGGCTCAGCCGCTCCATCCACGGCCAGTCGGCGACCCGCGTCACCACCGCCTCGTTGCCGCGCGGATCCACGGTGCTGAGCGGCGCGGGGGAGAGCGCGCCGACCGCGAAGGTGGTCATCTGCGCCTCGGGGAAGGCGCGGCCCATCGCGTCCGCGTCCACCGCCGGGATGCCGAGATGCGCCGCGGCGAGCAGCGGCTGCAGCCCGTTCATGCCGCCGATCTCGACCGGCATCACGGCGCGGAAGCGCCGGCCGAGGTGCTCCTCCATCACGCGGACGGCGCGGGCGATCAGGCGGCTGTCCACCAGCCTCTCCTGGATGACCAGCGGCGCGCCCTGGATGGACACGACGGCGACGAGATCGTCGTCGGCGAGGGCGGCGGGGTCCAGCACCCGGATCTCCGCCCCCTGCGCCAGCAGGCGCCGCAGCTCCAGCAGCGCGTGATAGGGGCTGCCGCCGCCGCCGGTGCCGAGGATCCAGGCGCCGGTCGCCAGCGCCTCGATGTCGGACGGGCCGAGCCTTCTCATGCCGCGTCCGGGAGTTGCGGCGCGATGCCGCGCCAGAAGGGATCGTCCACCCGCGCCGCGATGCGCCGCGCCGCGCCGACGAGCAGGGCGCGGATCCGCCGACGCTCCCGCCCCGGCACCGCGGCCGCGGGGAAGGAGAGGCAGAAGCCCAGCGTCTCGTGCCGCTCGGGATCGGCGACGCTGACGGCGATGGACCCGACGCCCGGGATCGCCTCGTCGATCGCGGTGCAATGCCCCACCCGGCGCACCGTCGCCAGCGCCTCGAGCAGCGCCTCCATGTCCTGCGGCGCCGCGGGGGAGGGCGGCCGCAGCCCGCCGCGGTGCAGCGCGCGCACCTCGGCGTCCGTCAGGCGCGCCAGCACCGCGCGGCCGTTCGCGGTCGCGAAAGCCGGCGCGCGCGCCCCGAGGGGGGTGACGACCTGCAGCGGATGCGTGCCGCGGTGCATCCGGATCACCAGCACGTCGGCGCGGTCGAGGATGGAGACATAGCCGGTGTGCCCGGTCTGGCGGGTCAGTTCGCGCAATTCCCGGTCGGCCAGTTCGATCAGGTCGGAACTGCTGCGGTGCAGGCGCGCCACCTCGAACAGCAGGTTGCCGATCTCGTAGCGCGGCGTGCCGGCGACGTTGCGGAGCAGCCCCTCCTCCCGCATCGCCTTGAGCAGCCGCGAGGCCGAGCTCTTCGGGATGCCGAGCAGCGCCGCCGCCTCGGTGACCGAGAGCTGGCGACGCTCCGCCGAGAACAGCCGCAGCACCGCGGCGCAATTGGCCAGCGTGCTCACGGGGCGCGCCCCGCAGTGCCCGGCGCCCCGCCGTCCGCGCGGCGGGCCCCGCCGGTCCGCGGCGCCGTGCGTCGCGCTCGTCCCGCAGAATTCGGTTGCGCCATATGGAACATGAGTTGAAAATATCAGAACAAGAGGGATCGTTCAATCGTCGCCGTGCGGCGCCCCGCGAGGGCGGGTCCGCGCCGCGGCCCGGCGCGCCGACCCGCGACAGGAGAGGGGAGAGCAAGACATGACGGACCGACCGATCGCCCGCAGAACCCTCCTGCAGTCCGCAGGCGCCGGCGCCGTGGCGGCGGGCCTCGGCGGGGTCAGCAGCTTCGCCGTCTGGCGCAGCGCGGAGGCGCAGCAGGATCCGCGTACCCTCGTCGTGGCGGGCGACAGCGACATCGACACGCTCGACCCGCATTCCTTCAAGTCCATCGGCGCCTACCTGGCGCAGGCCAACATCTACGACAGCCCGCTGACGTGGCGCGTCCGTCCGGTCGAGGGCCGGCCCGGCCTGTTCCGCTCGCATCCGGGCGAGTACGAGGGCGGCATCTGCGAGTCCTGGTCGCTCGAGCGCGACGGCGCCACCATCGTGCTGCGCCTGCGCGAGGGGGTGCGCTTCCCCTCGGGTCGCCCGGTGGACGCGGCGGCGTTGAAGTTCGGCTTCGACCGCGGCGTGCAGTCACCCGGCTACATGCGCGTGGTGGTGCCGCTGCTGACCCGCATCAACAGCCCGGACGCCTTCGTCGTGCGCGACGCCCGCACCGTCGCCATCAACATGCCCGCGCCGACGCCGCTCGGGCTCGAGGCGCTGGCGCTGATCACCAACTCGGTCATCGACCCCGAAGAGGTCAAGGCGCACGCGACGCCGTCCGACCCCTGGGCGGCCGAGTGGATGCGCCGCAACGTCGCCGGCATCGGCCCCTACCGCCTGACGAAAAACGAGCCCGGCGTGGAGTTCGTGCTCGAGGCGACGCCGAACCACTGGCGGCCCGAGCCGTTCTTCCGGCGCATCGTGGTGAAGTTCGTGCCGAGCGAGGCCGACCGCGTGCTGCTGCTGCGCCGGCGCGCCGTGGACATCGTGAGCGGCCGGCCCGGGCTCTCGCCGCGCTCGGTCGCCAGCCTGCAGGGCGCCCCCGGCCTGCAGACCATCACCGTGCCGGACACGGTCTGCCACTGGCTGAACATGAATTGCCAGCGCGCGCCCTTCAACAACGTCAAGGTGCGCCAGGCGATCAACTACGCGATCCCGATCCAGGCGATCCTGCCCAACGTGGTCCAGGGCTTCGGCGCGCAGATGCGCAGCCCCCTGCCCGCGCTGATGCCGGGCCATGACGGCACCGTCTCCCCCTACCGCCACGACATCGAGCGCGCGCGGGCGCTGATGCGCGAGGCCGGGCTCGGCAGCGAGCCGATCCCGGTCACGCTTTCGATCCGCGTCGGCTGGCTGCCGCACGAGCAGGCCGCGACCTGGATCCAGCCGGAGCTCGAGAAGCTCGGCTTCCGCGTCACCATCTCGCGCGAGACCGACGCCACCTTCCGCCAGACGGCGATCCGCGGCGACCACCAGCTCTCGATCGAGAGCTGGCAGTCCTGGATCAACGACCCCTTCTTCCACATGTTCTTCAACTTCCACACCAACGCCCGCGGCACCAACTCCTCCCGCTACAGCAATCCCGCCCTCGACCGCCTGATCGACGAGAACATGCACGAGACCGATCCGGAGAAGCGGCTGGCCGCCGCCCGGCAGGGCCAGCGGATGCTCGTCGAGGACGCGGTCTGGGGATTCCTGTGGTACGACAACTGGACCCGCGTCGCGCGCGCCGACCTGACGGGCGTCGAGAAGCGCTGGGACACCTTCGAGCGGTTCTTCAGCATGCGCCTCGCCGCCTGAGGGGACGATGGGCTTCGGCGGGTTCCTGCTGCGGCGCCTCGCGCTGACCGTGCCGACGCTGTTCGGGGTGACCGTCGTCGGCTTCCTCCTCGCCTACATGCTCCCCGGCAACCCGGCGCTGGTGAAGGCGGGCCCCTTCGCCACGCCGGACTTCGTGGCCGAGGTGGAGCGGCAGATGGGCCTCGACCAGCCCCTGCCGGTGCAGTACCTGCGCTACCTTGGCGCGCTGTTGCAGGGCGACCTCGGCCTCAGCTCGTCCACCGGGCGGCCGGTGCTCGCCGATTTCGCGCAGCGCCTGCCGGCGACGCTCGAGCTGACGCTCGCCGCGCTGCTGATCGCGATCGGCATCGGCGTGCCGCTCGGCGTCCTCTCCGCCATCCACCGGGATACGCTGCTCGACCATGCCGGGCGCGTGCTCAGCGTCGCGGGCGTGGCGATGCCGAGCTTCTGGACCGGACTGCTCCTCATCTACGTGTTCTTCTACCTGCTCGACCTGGCGCCGGCGCCGCTCGGCCGGCTCGCTCCCGGTCTCCAGCCCCCGGCGGCGGTCACCGGCCTTTACGTCGTCGACTCCGCGCTCGCCGGCGACTGGCCCGCGCTGCGCTCGGCGCTGCAGCACCTGGCGCTGCCGGCGGCGACGCTCGGCATCGCGGTGATGGCGCCGGTCGCGCGCATGGTGCGCGCGACCATGCTCGAGACGCTGCAGTCCGACTTCGTCAAGGCGGCCTGGGGCGCCGGGCTGCCGCCGCGCCGGGTGATCTACGGCGACGCCCTGCGCAACGCGCTGATCCCGGTGGTCACCATCCTCGGCGTGGTCTTCGGCTTCCTCATGGCCGGCAACGCGGTGGTGGAGAGCGTGTTCGCCTGGCCCGGCATCGGCAACTACGCGGTCACCTCGCTGATGACGAAGGACGCCGGCCCGATCCAGTCCTTCGTGCTGTTCGTGGCGCTGATGTACGTGGTCGTGAACCTCGCCGTCGATCTCCTCTACGGGCTGATCGACCCGCGCATCCGGCTGGGCTGATGGAGGCGGCGGCCGACATCGCGGAGGCGGCGCCGCCCGCCCGCGGGGCGCGCTTCTGGCGTCGCCTCCGGCGCAACCGGTTGAGCTTCGCCGCGCTCTGGGTGCTCGCGGCGATCGCGCTCGCCGCCCTGCTCGCGCCCTGGGTCGCGCCCTTCGATCCCAACCTTCCGGACCCCGAGGCGCCGCTCGCCCCGCCGGGATGGCGGCACCTGCTCGGCACCGACCTCTACGGCCGCGACCAGCTCTCCCGCATCATCCACGCCGGGCGGGTGAACCTGCTGATCGCGGGCGGCGCGACGCTCGGCGCGCTGGTGCTCGGGGCGGTGCTCGGCGCCGTCGCGGGCTACCGCGGCGGCTGGCTCGACCAGGTCGTGATGCGGGCGACCGACTCGATCATGGCCTTCCCGGCCTTCGTGCTGGCGATGGGCATCACCGCGGCGATCGGCAATTCGCTGCTCAACGTCGCGATCGCCATCGGCGTGACGCAGGTGCCCTCCTACGTGCGGCTGGTGCGCGGCGAGATGCTGCGGGTGCGGGAGATGGAATACGCCGAGGCCGCGCGCACCGTCGGCAATCCGGACCGGCGCATCGTGCTGGTGCACCTGCTGCCGAACTGCATCCCGCCGCTTATCGTGCAGGCGACCCTCGCGATGGGCTACGCGATCCTGACGCTCGCGGCGCTGTCCTATCTCGGCCTCGGCATCCGCCCGCCGCAGAGCGAGTGGGGCCAGATGACCGCGGAGGGCGCGAGCGAGATCGTGACCGGCGCGTGGTGGCTGTTCCTCTTCCCCGGCCTCGCCATCGTCGTCACCGTGCTCGCCTTCAACCTGCTCGGCGACGCGCTGCGGGACCTGCTCGACCCGCGGATGCGCGGCCTATGACCGCGCCGCTGCTGGAGATCGAGGACCTCGCCGTCCGCTTCGACACCGAGGACGGCCCGGTCGAGGCGGTGGACGGCCTCGGCCTGCGCCTCGCCCCCGGCGAGATCCTCGGCCTGGTCGGCGAGTCCGGCTCGGGGAAGTCGGTGACCGCCTATGCCGTGCTCGGCCTGGTGCGGCCGCCCGGGCGCGTCCTGCGCGGCAGCATCCGCTTCGAGGGCCGCGACCTCCTCGCCCTGCCGGAGGCCGAGCTGCGCCGGGTGCGCGGCGCCGGCATCGGCATGGTCTGGCAGAGCCCGCGCACGGCGCTCAATCCGGTGCTCACCGTCGGCCACCAGATCGCGCGCCTGCTGCGCCACCACCGCGGCCTCCCCCCGCGCGCCGCCCGCGAGCGCGCGGTCGAGATGCTGCGCCTGGTCGGCATCCCGGAGCCGGAGCGGCGCGCGAGGCAATACGCCCACCAGCTCTCGGGCGGCATGTGCCAGCGCGTGATGATCGCCATGGCGCTGGCGACGCAGCCGCGGCTGCTGCTCGCCGACGAGCCGACCACCGGCCTCGACGTCCTCGTCGCGGCGCGGATCATGGAGCTGCTGAAGGACCTCGGCCGGCGGACCGGCGCGGCGATCCTGCTCATCACCCACGACCTCGGCACCGTCGCCGAGAGCTGCGACCGCGTCGCGGTGATGCACGCCGGGCAGCTCGTGGAGACGGCGCCGGTGCGCACGCTGTTCCGCGACCCGGTGCACCCCTACACGCGCGCCCTCGTCGCCGCCATCCCGCGCGTGGACCGCGAGGTGGCGCTGGAGCCGATCCCGGGCGCCGTGCCCTCGCTGCTGCACGCGCCGCCCGGCTGCCGCTACGCCGCGCGGTGTGCGCTCGCGACCGGGCGATGCCGGCAGGAGCGGCCGGCCCTGCTGCCCATCGCTCCGGACCACCAGGTCGCCTGCTTCGCGGCGGAGCCCGTCGCATGAGCATCGTGCTGCGGGTCGAGCGGCTGGTGCGGCACTTCCCGCTGCGCGGTCCGGCCGCCTGGGCGGCGCGGTGGCGCGGCGCCCCGCCGCCCGCGGTGCGCGCGGTGGACGGCGTCTCCTTCGCGATCGCCGAGGGCGAGACGCTCGGACTGGTCGGCGAATCCGGCTGCGGCAAGTCCACCGTCGCGCGCTGCGTCCTCCGCCTGCTCGACCCGACCTCCGGCCGCATCGAGTTCGAGGGCGAGGATCTCGCCGCGCTGCGCGGCGACGCGCTGCGACGCCGGCGCGAGCGGCTGCAGATGGTCTTCCAGGACCCCACCGCCTCGCTCAATCCGCGGCTCTCCGTGCGCGACATGGTGGAGGAGCCGCTCCGGCTCCACACCCGCCTCGCCCCGCGCGAGCGCCAGGCGCGCGTCGCCGAGGTGCTGGAGGAGGTCGGCCTCGGGCGCGAGCTGATGGACCGCTATCCGCACGAGCTTTCCGGCGGCCAGCGCCAGCGCGCCAATATCGCGCGCGCCATCGCCACGCGCCCGCGCCTCGTCGTGCTGGACGAGCCGACCTCCGCCCTCGACGTGTCGCTGCGCTCGCGCGTCATCTTGCTGCTGGAGCGGCTGCGGGAGCGGCACGCGCTGTCCTACCTGTTCATCTCGCACGACCTCGCGACGGTGAAATACCTCGCCCAGCGCGTCGCCGTGATGTACCTCGGCAGCGTGGTGGAGGAGGCGCCGACGACGGAGCTCTTCGCCCGCCCGCTGCACCCCTACACCCGCGCGCTGATCGCCGCGGTGCCGGTCCCCGACCCCGAGGCGCGGCGCGAGCGCCTCGTGCTCAGCGGCGAGATCCCGAGCCCGATCGCGCCGCGGCGCGGCTGCCCGCTGCGCGGCCGCTGCCCGCTCGAGCGCGAGGCCTGCGCCGCGGAGCCGCCGCTGCGCGAGGTCGCGCCGGGCCATCGCGTCGCCTGCCACCTCGTCTGATCCAACGGAGGGAGCCGCCGCCATGACTGTCGTGCGCTACGTCCTCGCCAAGCTGAAGCCGGGCGTGGACCCGGCCGCGTACGAGCGCTTCGAGCGCGAGGTGGACTACGCGGTGGCGGGCCGGATGAAGACCATCGTCAGCTACCGCACGCACCGCATCGGCGAGACGGCCGGTCCGGTCCAGGGCGGCCCGTGGGACTACATCGAGCGCATCGAGATCACCGATCGCGCCGCCTACGAGGCGGAGCTCGCCACCGTCGGCAAGGATCTGATCGAGGAGCTCTACTCCAAATACCTCGACCGCGGCCACACGGTCTCCTTCTGGAGCGAGCTGATCGAGCCGTGACGTCGCTCCGCTTCGATGGCGAGCGGGTGCTGGTCACCGGCTCCTCTTCCGGCGCCGGCGCCGCCATGGCGCGGGCGTTCGCGGAAGCCGGGGCGCGCGTTGCGGTGCATGCCGGCTCGCGCCGCGACGCCGCCGAGGCGGTCGCCGCGGCGCTGCCCGGCGGCGGCCATGCCGCCTTCGTCGCCGACCTCGCCGATGCGGCGCAGGCGCGCCGGCTGTTCGCGGAGGTCGCCGCGCGCCTCGGCCCGCCGACGATCCTGGTGAACAACGCCGGCCCGTACTCCGACACGCCGCTGCGGCTGCTGGACGAGGCGGAATGGGACCGCGTGATGGGCGCGAACCTCAAGGCGCCCTGGCTTCTCTCGCGCCTGGCCGCGCCGGCCATGGCCGCGCGCGGCCGCGGGCGCATCGTCAATATCGGCGCCACTTCCGGCCTCGTCCGCAGCCACGCCGCCTACGGCCTGGCGAAGGCGGCGCTGCTTGCGCTGACCGAGACGCTGGCGCTGGAGCTGGCGCCCTCGGTCACGGTCAACGCCGTGGTGCCCAGCCAGATCGCCAGCGCGCGCACCGACCGGCTCGCCGGCTACAAGGCGGCCGCCATCGCCGCGACGCCGCTCGGCCGCCTGGTGACGGAGGAGGAGCTCGCGCGGATGGTGACGCTGCTCTGCGGGCCCGATTTCGACTTCGTCACCGGGCGTGCCATCGTCATGGACGGCGGCCGTGCGATTGCCGCCTTCCCGCGCATCGGGCTGTCGCTCGAGGCGGCCGCAGCCATGGGCGCGACACCAGGGGCCGACAGGAACTGACGCAGATGCCTGGGCCCGACATCGGCAGGCGAGGAGCGAGGCCGCGGCGCGGCGCGCGAGGTCGGGCGTGTACCGCCTGCGGTGCCTGGGTCGCCGGATGCAAGCCCGTGCGGCGAGCGCCGCGGTTGGCAGCGGCTCGTTCCCGACCGCGGCGGGTGGTCCGAATCCGTGCCGTTCGATCCGCCGGGTGGTGCGGGTCTTGCGGAACGCGAGCGGCGCCGAGCGCGGCTCCTCGACGGTGTCGAAGGTCCGCAGCCGGGGCCGGTCCCCCGCAGGGAGCGGGGGCAGCGCTCGGCGCAGCCGTTGCCCTCCGGCGCCCGGACCAAGGCGGGCGGCCCCGCGATGCCGAGGGCGGCGATCGCCTTCCGGAAGGCATCCGCCAGGTATCGGCTTCCGCGGTCGTGGCGGGCGGCGAGGCCGAGGCGCTGTCGGCGCAGATCGGCCGGCTGGAGGGCAATCAGGACGGCCACGCCAGCCTGCGCGCCCCGGTCCGCCGCGGCAGCATCCGTTCCGGCCTGGCCGGCGCCGCCGAGCGGCAGGTCGGCGTCGACAGCCGGACCCGGCTGTAGGAGCTGCGCCGCGGCTACTTCGCCACGCTGGCCGAGTCGGCTGCGCCGGCCACGCGCGACGCCGTCCGGTCGCGCGCTTCGTCGCCCGGGTCGGCCGCAACCGCGTTGCGCCAAGACCCTCGAGGCCACCATCGCCTGCCCCTGCGCCGCCTCCGCCATCATCCGCTCGCGTCGCATGCACGTTCCGCACGAGGCTCGAGACGGGCTCTAAACGTCTACCTCCTCCATATCCAGCTGCTTCGCGTTCTCCTGGATGAACCTGAAGCGCAGCTCCGGGCGGCGGCCCATCAGCGCCTCGATCAGCTCGGAGGTCCTCGCCCGCTCCTCCGGCGGCAGGATCACCTTGAGCAGGGTCCGCCGGCGCGGGTCCATGGTGGTCTCCTTGAGCGAGGCGGGCGGCATCTCGCCGAGGCCCTTGAAGCGGCTGACCTCGACCTTCTGGTTGGCCTTGAACTCCCGCTTCAGCAGCCGCTCGCGGTCGGCGTCGTCGCGGGCGTAGAGGGTCTTGCCGCCCCCCTGCAGCCGGTAGAGCGGCGGCTGGGCGAGGAAGACCCGGCCCTGGCGCACCAGCTCCGGCAGCTCCTTGTAGAAGAAGGTCATCAGCAGGGCGGCGATGTGGGCGCCGTCCACGTCGGCGTCGGTCATGATGACGACGCGGCCGTAGCGCAGCCGGCCGATGTCGAACCGCTCGCCGGCGCCGCAGCCGAGCGCCTCGATCAGGTCCTTGAGCTCCTGGTTCTGGCGGAGCTTGTCGGCGCTGGCGCTGGCGACGTTGAGGATCTTGCCCCGCAGCGGCAGCACCGCCTGGGTCTCGCGGTCGCGCGCCTGCTTGGCCGAGCCGCCGGCCGAGTCGCCCTCGACCAGGAACAGCTCCGTCCCCTCGGCGTTCTCGCGCGCGCAGTCGGCGAGCTTGCCGGGCAGGCGCAGCTTGCGGGTCGCGGTCTTGCGCGGCGTGTCCTTCTGCTCGCGCCGGCGGATGCGCTCCTCGGCGCGCTCGATGACGAAGGCGAGGAGGTTGTCGGCGGTGGTCGGGTCGCCGGCGAGCCAGTGGTCGAAATGGTCGCGCAGCACCCCCTCGACCAGGCGCTGCGCCTCGGGCGAGGTGAGGCGGTCCTTGGTCTGGCCCTGGAACTGCGGCTCGCGGATGAAGACCGAGAGCATGCCGGCGAGGGAGCCGAGCACGTCCTCGGCCGTGATGCTGGCCGCGCGCCTGTCCTTCTTGAGCTCGCCATAGGCGCGCAGGCCCTTGACCAGCGCCGCGCGCAGCCCGGCCTCGTGGGTGCCGCCCTGGGGGGTGGGGATGGTGTTGGCGTAGGTGTTGAGGAATCCCTCGCCCTGTTCGAGCCAGGTCAGCGCCCATTCGGCGCGGCCGGCGCCGTCGGGGAACTCCACCTGCTCGGCCCAGATCGCGGGCACCACCCGGGCGCGGCCCTCGATCGCGCCCGCGAGGAAGTCGGCGAGCCCGCCCGGGAAGTGCAGCACCGCCTGCGCCGGCGTCTCGTCCCTGATCAGCGAGGGGTCGCAGGACCAGCGGATCTCGACGCCGCGGAACAGGTAGGCCTTGGAGCGGCAGAGCCGGTGGAGCCGCGCCGGGCTGAACTCGTGCCGGCCGAAGATCTGCGGATCGGGGCGGAAGCGCACGGTGGTGCCGCGCCGGTTGTGCACCGGGCCGGCGTTCTTCAGCTTCGTGACCGGCCGGCCGCGCTCGAAGGCCTGGGTGAAGAGGGTGCGGTCGCGCGCGACCTCGACCTCCATCCGCTCGGAGAGCGCGTTGACGACCGAGGAGCCGACGCCGTGCAGCCCGCCCGAGGTGCTGTAGGCCTTGCCGGAGAACTTCCCGCCCGAATGGAGGGTGGTGAGGATCACCTCGAGCGCCGAGAGCTTCGGGAATTTCGGGTGCGGGTCCACCGGGATGCCGCGCCCGTTGTCGCGCACGGTGAGCCAGTTGCCGGGCTCGAGCGTCACCTCGATGCGGTCGGCATGGCCGGCCACCGCCTCGTCCATGGCGTTGTCGAGGATCTCGGCGGCGAGGTGGTGGAGGGCGTTCTCGTCGGTCCCGCCGATGTACATGCCGGGGCGGCGGCGGACGGGCTCCAGCCCCTCCAGCACCTCGATGTCCTTGGCGGAATAGGTGTCGCTCTGGCCGATGGCGGCCCTGGTCAAGTGCGCCCGGCCGAACAGGTCGTTCATGTCTCGAATCGGTCCCCTGGGGGCAATCTAACGGGACGGGGCCGCATGGACCACCATGCGGCCGGCGGTTGCGGCGCCGGTCGGCTGCGCGCCGCGGTCCCGGCACCGCGCCGGCGGGCGCCTCGGCCGCGGCGATGACGCGAGGCACGAGCGATTCGCGACGCGACGGGCGCCTCGGCGGGCGCGTTTCGGGCGAGCTGGCGGCCGGGCGGGGAATGGGGGGGAAATGGTCCCCGTGGCGGGTCCGGAAGAGGCGGACGGCTGCCGGCGCGATGGCCTTCGTCGCGAGCGGGGGGGTGCGGCTTCATCACGGGTGCAGCAATTCCATTATATCAGATCCTACTGTGGCTTTTGACTCACGTGTGGGATTCCCCGACGCGCGGGTGATGCGATTGACCCTTGTGAGCATCGGAGGC
>NZ_BMKS01000029.1 GCF_014644455.1 Caldovatus sediminis
CTCCACCAGGGGCTTCGCTACGCGCCCCGGGCTCTGACCCTCCTACACCACCACACGGGACGCCACCGCTCTAGGCCGCGTGGACAAACTGGCGTCTGGGGGGATTCCCAGCCGGGGCTGGACGTGATTCCAAGCTGATCTCTGGCATGGAGCTCGGCGTTGATCCGTGGGCGTCTGACCGACGAGGAATGGTCCTTCTTCGAACCTTTCGTGGTGTCCGCCAGTCCGCTCGGGGGGAGGCCTCCGCGCGACCGCCGGCGGGTGCTCGACGCCAGCTTCTGGATCGCGCGCACCGGGACGCCGTGGCGTGCCCTGCCGGCCGAACTCGGCAACTGGAACTCGGTATTCCGTCAGTTCCGACGATGGACCGCCTCGGGCCTGTGGGACGTGATGCTCGAAGCCTTGGCCGATGGCGGCGGCGACGCCGACCTTCTGCAGAGGAGCGACAGCACCAGCATCCGGGCGCACCGCTGCGCCGCCGGCGGAAGGGGGGACTCATCGGCAGGGTCTTGGCCGCTCGCGAGGTGGGCTCACGAGCAAGCCCCACATCCGGGCCAACGCCCACGGCCTGCCCATCGCCCTGCACGTGACCGCCGGGCAGGAGACCGACTGCTCGCACTACGAGGCGCTGATGCAGGCCCGCGACAGCGATCCCGCCATCATGCTCGGCGACAATGGCTGCGACAGCGACCCGATCTGGCAGGACCTGCGCGACCGCGGCGCCGCGCCAGAGATCCCCACCAAGCGCAACCGCCATCTCCAGCACAGCGTCAGCCGCCCCCTCTACGCGCTGCGCAGCCGCATCGAGCGCTTCATCAACCGCCTGAAGAACAGCCGCCGCGTCGCCACCCGCTGCGACCAGACCGCCGATAGCTTCCTCGGCTTCGCCGCCCTCTCCTCGATCCGCCTATGGATCAGGTTCGTCCACGCCGCCTAGACCTTGTTGGCCAAATCGCCCAACCCTCAAGGTCCGGAGAGTCTCTACCGCCTGGAGAGCGAAATGCGCGCTCGTTCCGCCTTCGCACCATCAACATATGCGCAGAGAGGCGCGGGAAAACTGCGGCTTAAAGCGGTGCCGGCAAATCGGAGAATGTTCTGCGAGGGACCGACTGGAGCAGCGATAGCAACCCAGGAACGAAATTCTCTGGGCCGCTTCGCCCCGATCCTGCCCCGTTGCTCCCCGCGTCGACCCTGCAAGATCGTCGCGACTTCGCGTCATTGAAACCAAGGCGCCCCGGCGCCATTCTGGCCGCATGCGGGCCGCGATCCTCAAGCGGATGCCGATCGTGCTGGTGCTCCTGAGCCTCCTCGTCGGGGCGCCGGCTCTTGCGGCGTCGGTTGCGCCGGCAGAGCCGGCGGCGTGCGGCGCCATGGATGGCGCCGCGACGGATCATCACGGCGTCCGCACAGCCCCCCCCTGCAACCCGACCGCACCGGAACCGTGCCTGGCCGGCTGCCCCGGCTTCGCGATCGGCTGCGCCGTCGTGGGGCTGCCCAGTTCCGGTCTGTCGATCCCGGTCGTGCCGCACGGGCGCACCTGGGGCGCCGGGCCGCCCGGGGTCGGCGCGGGCCTCGTCGTCGAGCCCGACCTCTTTCCGCCGATCCTTCCCGCCTGACGAGCGGGCCGCGCCACCCCCGGGGTGGCGCGGCCGACCTCTCCCGCCGTGGCGCGACCACGCGCAGGCGCGTGGCGCCACCCCGTCCGGCGCGCGGAGAGGATCTCCGAATGGACCGGCGTGCCCTCCACCCCCACGAGGCGGACGCCACCGTCCCCGGCATCGAAGAAGGGAAGAAAGAAAAGACATGAACGCCATCTCGTCGCTTCCGAGCGCGCGCGCCGCAGCCCCGCCGCGCCGCGGCCTCGTCGGCCGCCTGCCGCCCTGGCTACGCAGCCGCTGGGCCGTGGTGCTGGGGGTTTTCGCCCTGGTCGGCGCCGCCTTGGCACTCGGCTGGCCCTGGCTGGCGGCGGCCGGGCTCGCGCCGCTCGTGCTCTCGGTCCTGCCCTGCGCCGCGATGTGCGCGCTCGGCCTGTGCATGGCCAAGGGCGGCGGCGGATCCTGCCACGCGCAAGCCGACGCCTCCGACCTGGAGGCGCACCCGTCGCGCCGGGACGCTGCCTGACGGCGCCATCCGCCGTCCGGCTGGCTCCCCACGCCGAACAACCGTCACGAAGAGGAACCCGACATGTCTCGCAAGCAGACCGCGCTGTTCACCGCCGCCGCCCTCGTCGGCGGGTTCGTCGCCGCCCAGGGCGTGCTCGCCCAGGACACCCGTACCGCCCCGCCGGCGGGCACTGCCCAGCAGGCCCAGCCCGGCGCGCCACAGCCCGGCCAGGGCATGATGGGCGGCGGCATGATGGGGATGATGAACATGATGGGGCAGATGGACCCGGCGCAGATGAACCGGATGATGGAGAACTGCAACCGGATGATGGAGGCGCGGAGCCGGGGCGGGCCTGGCACCGGCCCGTCGACGCCCGCGCCGAACCAGCAGGGCGGCTGACCGACCGTCGCGTCGCCTCGCCCGCCGCCGCCTGTCGGCGGCGGGTTCCGGGCGCGGGGCGAGCGGCATCCGAGAGGGGCACCGTCGTTGGCCCCTGGCGCCGTCGTCGCCAACGCGTGGCGGCTGCGCGCCGCGCGGCCGATCGGACACGCCGGAGAACCTTGAGCCATGGCCGTGGGCACCAAGAACAGGGATGTGGTCCTCGTCACCGGCGGCGGCGGGTTCATCGGCCGCGCGATCGTCGAGAGGCTGGCCGAACGCCATACCGTCGTCGTCCTGGACCAGCACGAGCCGAAACAACTTCCTGCCTCGGGCAGCTTCGTCCCGGTCGATCTCGGCTCCGACGAGGGCGTGCGCGGGGCCCTGGCACGGGTCCGCGAACTGCACGGGAACCGCATCGCGTCGGTGATCCACCTCGCCGCCTACTTCGACCTGACGGGAGAGCCGAACCCGAAATACGAGCAGATCACCGTCCGCGGCACCGAGCGCCTGCTGCACGGGCTGCAGGAATTCGAGGTCGGGCAGTTTGTCTTCACCAGCACCATGCTCGTGCATCGCGCCGGCAGACCCGCGGAGCGCATCGACGAGAGCCGATCCCTCGACCCGAAGCTGCCCTACCGCGCGTCCAAGATCGAGGCCGAGCGGCTGATCCACGAGCGGCGCGGCGACATCCCGGTCGTCCACCTCCGACTCGCCGGCGTCTACGACGACCGCTGCCACAACACCTTCCTCGCGCACCAGATCGCCCGCATCCACGAGCGCAGCCCGAAGGGGCACGTCTATCCCGGCCATCTCGGCGCCGGGCAGTCCTTCCTGCACCTCGACGACCTCGCCGAGGCCGTCGCGCGCGTCGTCGAGCGGCGGCGGGACCTGCCGCCGGAGCTGCCGCTGCTCCTCGGTGAGCGGGACGTGATGGACTACGACGAGCTGCAGCGCGCGGTCGGGCGCCTGCTGCACGGCGAGGACTGGGAGACCTGGACGATCCCCAAGCCGCTCGCCAAGGCGGGCGCCTGGGTGGAGACGGAGGTCCTCGGCGAGGAACCGTTCATCCGGTCCTGGATGGTGGACATTGCCGACGACAGCTACGAGCTCGACACCACCCGCGCCCGCGACCTGCTGGGATGGGAGCCGCGGCACAGCCTACGCCAGGCCCTGCCGGGGATGATCGCAGCGCTGAAGGAGGACCCGGTCGGCTGGTACCGGGCCAACAAGCTCAACGCGGCGAAGGTGGCGGGGCGGGCCCCCTCCGAGGCGCCGCCCGCGGCGCACGGCGGTGGCGAGCACGACGGGGAGGCGATGCAGCGCCACATGGCCGAGATGGCGGCGATGCACCGGAGCATGCTCTGGGTGCACTTCCTGGTCATTGCCCTGGGCGCCTGGCTGCTGACCAGCCCGCTCCAGTTCGCCCTCTTCGACCCTGCGGCGGCGGCGACCGTCCGCGACGTCACGCAGGAGCGGGGGCTCTGGGACGCCGCGCTGCGCAACGCGCTCACCGGCTGGAGCGACATTCTCGCGGGGGCGCTATTGATGCTGTTCGGCACGCTCGCGCTGTCGCCGCGCTTCGCCTGGGCCCAATGGGGCACGACCGCCGTCGGCCTCTGGCTGCTCTTCGCGCCGCTGTTCCTCTGGACGCCGAGCGCGGCGGCCTATGCGAACGACACCGTCGTGGGCGCGCTCGCCATCGCCTTCTCCGTCCTCGTGCCGATGATGCCGGGCATGAGCCACGAGGGCATGATGGACGAGACCACGGTCCCGCCCGGCTGGAGCTACTCGCCCTCCACCTGGCTGCAGCGCCTGCCGATGATCGCGCTCGGCCTGTTCGGCTTCCTCATCGCCCGCTACATGGCGGCCTACCAGCTCGGCCACGTCGGCGCGGTCTGGGAGCCCTTCTTCTCCGGCGAGGGCGCGAAGAACGGCACTGAGCACATCATCACGTCGGACGTCTCGCGCGCCTGGCCGATCGCCGACGCGGGGCTGGGCGCGACCAGCTACATGCTGGAGGCGCTGATGGGGGCGATGGGCACCGCCACGCGCTGGCGCACCATGCCGTGGATGGTGACCTTCTTCTTCATCCTGGTGGTGCCGCTCGGCGGCGTCTCGATCTTCTTCATCATCATCCAGCCGATCATGATCGGCACCTACTGCACGCTCTGCCTCATCGCCGCGGCGGCGATGCTGGTGATGATCCCGCTCACCCTCGACGAGGTGGTGGCGATGGGCCAGTACATGCTGCGCAGCCACCGCGCGGGCCGGCCCTTCCTGCGCACCTTCCTTCAGGGCGGTCCGGAGGTCGGCGGCGGCGCGACGGAGGGGAAGGATCCGGGCTTCGCGGCGCCGCTCGCGGATCAGGTCGCGGCTGCGGTGCGCGGCGTGACCCTGCCCTGGACATTGCTGGCGAGCTGCGCCCTCGGTGCGTGGCTGATGTTCTCGCGCGCCGTCTTCGGCACCGAGGGCCTGCTGGCCGACAGCGACCACCTGGTCGGGGCGCTGGTCATCACCGTCGCGGTCTGCGCCATGGCGGAGGTGGCGCGGCCGCTCAGGTTCCTCAACGTCCTGTTCGGGCTGTGGCTGGTCGCGGCGCCGTGGCTGCTTGCGGACGGTGCCGGCGTGGCCGGCGCCTGGAACGACATCGTCAGCGGGCTGGTGATCGTCGGGCTGAGCCTGCCGCGCGGCCGGCGCAGCGCGGAGCACTACGGCGCCTGGGATCGCTACGTCGTCTGAACGCGACCGAGGGGGCCGCGGCCTCCCGTCAAGTCAGCTGCCGCCGGACGAACCACGCCACCAACGGCGGCAGCAGGATCCACTGCAGCGCCGGCGCGAGCCCGGCTCCGAGCAGCGGGAGGACCGGCATGGCCTCCGCGTATTCCCACAGCCCGAGCGGGCCGGTCGCCAGCCGCTCCAGCGCCAGCGTGATCACCAGACCGACGCCGACGAAGCCCACGACCTGCAGGGCGCTCGGATGGAGGATCCACCGCCGCGTCCCGGCCACCGCGGCGACGCCCCAGAAGGCCACCACCGCGAGGACCGCGTCGCCGAGCGCGGCGCGGGTGCACAGCACGACGCCCTCCCAGTGCGGCGCCGCGGCCATGCCGCGGAACAGCGGCGCCTGCAGGAACTCCCATGGGTAGTTCAGCAGGAAGGCGAAGAGCGCCACGTTCGCCGCGGGCGCTGCGAGGGCGCGACGGAAGAGGCTGCCGCGTGGCCAGGCAGGGGCGGAGGGCGCGTCGTGCGGGCCGGCGGGAGGGCGCATCGGGGTCACGAGACGGCGGCGCCGCTTGGACCGGCTCGACGGGTCGGATCAGGGCCGGCCCAGGCACCTGGCGGTCCGCTCGCCCATGGATCGGCCGCCGGCCGCGCCCGCCCCTCGTACAGGAAGGTCATCGGCTTCGGCCCCCGGCCGAGGTAGCCCGAGGCCAACTCGACCACCTCGAACCCCGCCTCGCGCAGTATCCGGTCCACCGGGTTGTCCAGGTGGCAGCTGATCCGGACCCACAGGGGGTCGAGGCGATGCTGCCAGGCGGCGACCCCGGGCTCCGGCGCCAGCCCGTGCTCGACGAAGAGGAGCGCCCCGCCGGGCCTGAGCACGCGGCGCATCTCGGCGAGGCCGGCGCGGGCGTCGCCCAGGCTGCACAGGGTCCAGGCCATCACGACCGTGTCCACGCTGCGGTCCGCGAGCGGGATCGCCTCGGCCGCCGCGCGGACGAGGTGGACGGGGACGGCGGCCCGCGCGGCGAGCGGCGCGGCGCGGCGCAGGAGCTCCGCCGAGGGGTCGAGGCCGACCACCTGCTCGACTCCCGGGCCGTAGAGGGGAAGGTTGAGGCCCGAGCCGACGCCGACCTCGAGCACGCGCCCGCGCGCGCGCGGCACCAGCCGCTCGCGGTAGGGCGCGAGATCCTCGGCGCGCATCGTCCAGTCGATCAGGCGCGGCAGGATCCAGCGGCCGTAGATGCTCAAGGCGCTGCTCCGCGCCGCACGTGCCTACCGGGGCTCTTGATCGATCGGATGCCGCTGGACGGGCCCGCGTCGGCCGCCGGCGATTCCCTGGATGACCTGGCCGATGGCCTTGCCGGTGCCGCCGCGGTGCGGGCAGTCCCCGCCGAGCCCTCGCTCCGATCGCCGAAGGGCGGCGGCAGCAGCGCCTCGACGATCCGGCATTCGGCGATCGTCGTCCCGCCCCGTCCGCAGGCGCCGATCAGGCCCCGCAGCTCATCGCGCAGCGCCGCCAGGTCGGCCAGCTTGCGCTCCACCTCGGCCAGGTGCTCGCGCGCGATGGCGTCGACCTCGCCGCAGTCGCTCTCCCGCCGCCCGGCCAGACCGAGGAGGGCCCGCACCTGCTCGATGGTGAAGCCCAGCGCCCGCGCGCGGCGCGCGAAGGCGAGCCGCCGAGCGTGCGCCGGCGTGTAGGTGCGATAGCTCCCGGCGCCGGTGCGCGGAGGCAGGGGCAGCAGCCCGATCCGCTCGTAGTAGCGGATCGTCTCCGCCTTGGTCCCCGTCGCCCGCGCCAACTCGCCGATCGTCAGCCGATCCTCGGCCATGGCCTTGACCCTGTAGCCGCTACAAGGCCCACATGTGGCGCCTCGCCCGGAAAATCGAGGTGCCCGAGCCATGGCCGCCGGATGCTGCAGTGGACCGTCCTGTTCCGCCTCCGCCCCGCCCCCGCGCGAGGCGGGGTGGCGCCGCGCGCTCTGGATCGCGCTGGCGGTCAATGCCGGCATGTTCCTGGCCGAGCTGGCGGCCGGCGTCGCGGCCGGCTCCGCCTCGCTGCAGGCCGACGCGATGGACTTCCTCGGCGACGCGGCGAACTACGCGATCAGCCTGGGCGTGGCCGGCATGGCGCTGGCCTGGCGGGCGCGCGCGGCGCTCCTGAAGGGGCTGTCGCTCGCCGCCCTGGGGCTCTGGGTCCTCGGCAACACCGCCTGGCACGCCCTCGCCGGCACGCTGCCGGCGGCGCCGGTCATGGGCGCGGTGGGCGTGCTGGCGCTGGCGGCCAACGCCGGCGTCGCCCTGATGCTCTACCGCTGGCGCGGCGGCGACGCCAACATGCGCTCGGTCTGGATCTGTTCGAGGAACGACGCCATCGGCAACCTGGCCGTGCTGCTGGCGGCAGCCGGGGTGTTCGGCACCGGCACCGGCTGGCCGGACCTCGCCGTGGCCTCGGTCATGGCCGCGCTCGGCCTCTGGGGCGGCCGGCAGATCGTGGGCCAGGCGCTCGGGGAGCTGCGGGCCGAGAGGGCGGGGCGAGTCGGGCGCCCGGTGCCCGCGGCCGCCGAATGAGGCCGGTGGGCTGAGCCCGTCCGCCGTGGTCCCGCGCGCAGGCGTGCGCCGCACGCGCACTCAGTGAAATCGCTTCCCGGCGCCCCGGCGCCGGGCCGCCTTGCCATCCCCGTGGTCGACTGGTCCCGCCGGAGCCTCCCGCGCCAGGTCGCGGTAGGCCTCGGCCAACGCCGAGCCGCCGGGCGCCACGTCGAGGCAGGGGCAGAGCGCCTCGAGGGCACGCATCAGGTGCTCGGCCGCATCCCGGCGGCCTTCGGCATCGGCGCGCCTGAACGCCGCCAGGATCAGCTCCTCCAACCGGGGATGCGGCATCCTTCCTCCTTTGGCGACCGGTCCGAGGTCGCCGCTCGTCCGTGATGCTCCCTTCGCGTCCGCCCCGTTCGCCTCAGCGCCGCGAAGTGGGGGCGACGACGGCCGCCTCGCCGGCGCCGCCCGAAAGGCCGAGGTGCCGCCGGATGGCGCCGACCATCTCCGGGCCGTCCCACTCGGCCGGCCCGATCTTCCGCGCGACCTCCCGGCCCTCGCGGTCGATCAGCAGCGTCGTCGGGATGCCGACCGCGCCCAGCGCCCGCGACGCCTCGCCCGTCGGATCCGCGTAGGCGCCGAGTGCGCGGAGGCCGACCTCCCGGTAGAACGCCTCGACGGCCGGCGGGCCGCCGCGGTCGAGGGAGAGCGCCACGACCTCGAACTCGGCGCCTCCGAGCGCGGCCTGCAGCCGGTCGAGCGCCGGCATCTCCACCCGGCAAGGGACGCACCAGGTCGCCCAGAGGTTCAGCAGGACCGCGCGGCCGCGGAACTCCCCGAGGGCCGCGGCCCGCCCGTCGCCCCGGACGAAGCGCAGCTCGGGCACGGGCCGCGGCGGGTCGACGGGCACGAGCGCGAGCCGGTCCGCCGGCGCGGTCGAGGGCATGGCGGGCCCGGAAAGGAGGTGTGCTTGGCGGACCGGGCGCAGGACGAAGGCGATCGCAGCCGCTGCCGCCGCCGCGATCGTAGCGAGCGCGATCCGCCGCGGTGTGCCGGATCGTCCGCCGGAGCCGCCGCTCACGGTGCGCCTTCTCCGGTTTCGGTCGGCTCCCCGCGCCCTCGCGGCGCGGGCGTGTGGCCAGGGGACGCGTGCATTCCGGGCACTCCTTTGTTCACCCGATCAACGCCAGCGCCGGGAAGGTCTGCAGCATCCAGGCCCCGAAGCGCGTCAGGTCACCGGTGGCCATCGCGATGCCCATCGCGACCATTGCCGCGCCGGCGCCGCGCTGCAGCCACAGGCCGAGGCGGGCGGCGCGCCTCGCCCGGCCCAGCAGTTCGGGCAGGTAGAGCGCGGCGAGCAGGAAGGGCACGCCGAGCCCGGCGGCGTAGGCCGCGAGCAGCGCCACGCCCCCGGCCGCCGTGGCGCTCGTCGCCGCCGCCGCGAGCACCGCCGCGAGCACCGGGCCGATGCAGGGCGTCCAGCCGAAGCCGAAGGCCACCCCCACCAGCGCCGCCTGACCCGGCGTTCCGCCCTCGAGCGCCGGGCGGAGGCGGAGGTCGCGCAGCAGCGGCACGGGCAGGCGCAGCAGGCCCATCTGCACCAGGCCCATCGCCGCCACCAGCGCCCCGCCGGCGACCGCCGCCTCGGCGCTCCAGCGCCGCAGCAGGCCGGAGAGGCCGGTGGCGCTGGCGCCGAGCGCGATGAAGACCGCCCCGAAGCCGAGCACGAAGAACAGGCCGAGGCGGAAGGTCCTGCCGCGGCGCGCCTGCGCCCCGGCGAGGTCGGTGCCGGCGACCCAGGCCAGATAGCCCGGCACCAGCGGCAGCACGCAGGGCGAGGCGAAGGAGACCAGCCCCGCGCCGAAGGCCAGCGCCAGGCCGAAGGGAGAAAGGTCGAGCGGCGTCATTGGCCCGGCGCTCCGCCCCGCTCAGAACAGGCCTCTCAGCCGTTCCCAGACGCCCGGCGCCGGGCGGGGCGGCGGAACATGGCCTCCGCCCTCCTCGTCGTGGGTCAGCGCGTTCAGGTAGACGACGAGGTTCGTCGGGTCGAAGTCGAGGCCGTGGAACTTCGCCCGCAGCCGGCCCTCGCGGTCGACCACGTGCGTGACGACCGCGTGCATCTGCATGCCCTCCGGCGTCGGCACGAAGCGCAGGCCGTAGGCCTCGGCCAGCCGGCGGCCCTCCTCCGGCCGCGCCGCCCCGCTCGTCAGGAAGGTCCAGTTCGCGGGGTCCAGGCCGCGCGCCTCGCCGTAGCCCCGCAGCACCTCGGGCGTGTCCCGCTCGGGGTCGGTGGTGACGGTGACGAAGCGCACCTGGTCGCGCATGGGGGTGAGGTTCACCATCCCCTGGACCCGCGCGATCAGCTCCGCGTGCAGCGGGCAGACGTCGGGGCAGCTCGCGTAGACGAAGTGCAGCACGACCACCTTGCCGCGCAGATCGGCCAGGCGCACCGGCCGGCCCTCCGCGTCCTGCAGCGCGAAGTCCGGCGCGGGGCGCGCCTCGAGCGGCTGGAAGAACCGCTCGCGGTCGTGCAGCCGGCCCTCGACGTCCGGGAGCGAATGCGCTCCGGCCGGTGCGGGCAGGGCCAGGGCGGCGAAGGCCGGGGGCGCCACCGCGAGGGCGAGGAGGATGACGCGCCGTCTCATGCCGTGCCTCCCTGCCGGGAGGGGACAGGCACGGAGCGCGCATCCACCGGCGCGTCCGAGGGCGAGGGAGTCGCGGCTCGATCGGCGGCGCACCCGCTCCCCATGCGGCCCATGCAGAGGCCAAGGGCGCACATGGCGAGGCAAGGCAGCGCGCCTAGCAGCACCGGTGCGACGCCGGCGGCGACCAGCCAGCTCCAGCCGCCGGCCGCCAGCGCGCCCGCGGCACCCAGGGCCGAGGTCGCCAAGGCCGCGGCCAGGAACGTGCGGCCGCCGGACCACCGCGCGGACGGCGTTGCGCAGCATGCCCCGGAGGGCGGGAGGATGTTCGTCGGTGTCGTCTGCATGTGCATCTCCTTGAGCAAGCTGCTCTGAGGAAGGCTCAGGGCCGGGAGGCCGCGGCGCCGAGGCGCTCTTGCCGCAGGCGGCGGATCTCGGGCGGCCAGGTGCTCGTGATGAAGGCAATGACGGCCGCGATCTCGGCCTCCGGCAGCACGCCCTCGAAGGCCGGCATGTCGCTCTCGTAGCCGGGCAGGATCCCGCTCAGGCCCTTCCGCGTCAGCTCGATCAGCTGCGCGTCCGGGTGGTGCCAGGTGTGGCCGGTGGCGTCGTGCGGCGGCGCGGGCAGGCGGCCGTCGGGCCGGCGCTCCCGCCAGTTCGGCTGCCCTTCCAGGTTCGCGCCGTGGCAGGACGCACAGCGCTCGGCGTAGACGCGCCGGCCGAGCGCGACCTGCGCCGGATCGCCCGCGTCGGCGACGGCCGGCACCGGCGGTCCAAGCCAGCCGAACCCGAGCGCCGCCGCGCCGAGGCCGACGGCCCCGGCGAGGACGGCGGCGGCGCCGAGCGCCAGCGCGCGGCCCCTGGTCATCCGCGCCGCCCGCCGAACAAGTACTTCACCAGGGCGGCGATCCCGAGGACGAGGAGCACGAGGAGCAGGAGCCAGATCAGCCCCATGCCCCACATCATCCCGCCGTCCATCATGCCGTGCATCATCGTCGGCCCTCCCGGCGGCACGTCCGCGGCTCGGCGCCGGCGCTACTCGACCGCATAGACCGCGGGCTCCGCCGCCGCGTCGCGCGGCAGCGTGTAGATGGTGAAGGGCTCGGTCTTCGGCCCGTTCATGCCCGGCGAGCCGAGCGGCATGCCGGGCAGCGAGATGCCCCGGATCGCCGGGCGCTCGGCGAGCAGCCGGTGCAGCACGCCCGCCGGCACGTGGCCTTCGACGACGTAGCCGCCGACCAGCGTGGTGTGGCAGCCCTCGAGCGCCTCCGGCACGCCGTGCCGTTGCTTGATGAGCGGGAGGTCGTGCGTCTCCACCACGCGCACCCGGAAGCCGTTCCGGCGGAGGTGGTCGGCGTGGCCCCCGCAGCAGCCGCACTGCGGGTTCTTGTAGAGCACGGCCTCGCCGGCGTCGGTCGCGGCGTGCGACGGCGACGGGGCCAGCGGCGCGACGGCGGTCGCAGCGAGAAGGACGGCGGCGGTGCGGCGGGTCAGGGGCATGGGGTGTCTCCTTCGGTTCGGGGGGCGGGTCAGGCCACGCGGACGACGCCCATCATCCCCGCGGCCTGGTGCTCGAGGACGTGGCAGTGGAACATCCAGTCGCCCGGGTTGTCGGCGACGAAGGCGATCTCGGCGCTGTCGCGCGGCGGGATCAGCACCGTGTCCCCCCATTCGCGCCGCGATGTCGGCGCGCCATTGCGCGAAAGGATGCGGAAGGCGTGCCCGTGCAGATGCATCGGGTGCCACCAAGCGGTCTCGTTGCGCAAGGCGAGCACGTAGGACGCGCCGCGGCGCAGCACCGCCAGCGGCTCGTGCACGTGGTGCCCGGGCGCGGCGGCGAGGCCGTTGATCGTCCAGGCGATCCCGTGCCGCAGCATCTCGCGCGGCTCCAGCCAGCGGCCGTCCACCCGGGCGCCGTCGAGACGGCCCATCATCCCACCGCCGAGCACCACTGCGTGGCGCTCGGCCCGGGTGAGCTCGGGCTCGGGCAGCGGGTTGGCCGGCAGCGCGGGGACCGGCGCGGCCTGCGGGCGGTCGCGCAGCGGCTGCGGGCCGTAGGCGAGGTCGAGCAGCCGGTATTCGAGCCTGGAGTAGAAGGTGTCGAGGACGCGGGCGCGCGCGCCGGGCCGGCCCGTCATGTCGAGCACGAGATCGGCGCGCTCCCCGGGGCCGAGCACGACGCGGCCGTCCCCGGGGGCGTGCGGCTGCACCGGATGGCCGTTCAGTGCCACGACCAGCGGCGCGTGCCCCTCGAACACGAGGCCGAAGATCCGCGCGGTGGCGGCGTTGACCAGCCGCAGCCGGATGCGCTCGCCGGCGCGCACCGCGAAGGGCTCCTCCGGCACCCGGCCGTTGACCGTGACCGTGTTGCCGATCCGGCCGGCCATCCCGGCATCCATGCGGTTGCCGAAGCCGCCGGCGAGCTGCGCGTCCTCCTGCAGCCGCCAGTCGCCGAGCACCCAGGTGACGTCGCGGTCGATCGTGGGCGGCGGCTCGCGCTCCTCCACGATCAGCGCGCCGCAGAGGCCGCGTGCGACCTGCTCGGCGCCCCTGACGTGCGGGTGGTACCAGTAGGTGCCGGCGTCCTCGACGTCGAACTCGTAGGCGAAGGTTCCGCCAGGCGGGACGGGATCCTGGGTCAGGTGCGGCACGCCGTCCATGGCGTTGGGCACCCGCAGTCCATGCCAGTGGATCGTGGTCTCCTCGGGGAGCCGGTTCTCCAGCACGACGCGCAGCCGCTCGCCCTGGCGCACCCGGATCTCGGGCCCGGGGATCCGGCCGTCGTAGCCCCAGACGAGCGTCGCCGGGTGGGGTGGGCCGACCAGGGGCACGGTGCCCGCTTGGGCGGCGAGGCGGATCGTGGCGGGGCCGCCGCCCAGGCGGTCGGCTGCGCGTGCGGCGGGGGCGCGGCGCAGGCCGGCCGTGGCCGCCAGGGCGGCACTGCCGCCCAGCATGAGGGACCTGCGGCCGGGCGCCGGCAGGCGGGAAATGGGCACGGTCGTCCGTCGTCCTTCCGCGAGGGCGGGTGGCCCTCCGCGCGCGGGCGGGGCGCACGCGCGGACAGGCGGTGGCGGGGCCCTGCGCCGGCGAGCGGCGCGGACCCTTAGCTCAGGACGATGGTTCTGGGGGGATGGAGGTCGGGTGGACCGGCCAGCCCGACCGGAGCGGGCAGGTCCACGATGGGCTCGGCCGCGGCCGGCGCGGAGGGCGCCAACTGCGGGACGAAGCTAGGTGGCGCCATCGGGGGCGTCGCACAGAGCGCTGCGCAGGAGGCCATGGCGGAGCCCGGGGGGGCGCCCCCGTCGTCGCCGCATCCGTCGCAGCCGGGCATCGCCATACCGGTGGCCGCGGCCGCAGCCATGGCGAGGTCCATCGCGGCCGCGCGGGTGGCGTGCAACACCGTTCCGGCCATGAGCGCCAGAATCAGCATCGCCAGCACGGTCCGCAGGATACCCCGCATGGCCGACACATAGGCCCGCCTGGGCGCCGCGTCGATCCCCGGCCCGTGTTGCCGGCGACGGACTTCCCTGGATCGTTACGGGATCCGCCGCTTCGTCACCGCGACGGAGAGCGTGGCCGGCCCGAGGTCGAAGGTCGCCGTGGGCGAGATGTTGCGCGCCATCACCCGCACCGTGTTGCTGGTCCAGGCGGTCGCATCGAGCTCGATGAAGCGGGTCGAGGAGGCCAGCGCCGCCTCCGCCAGGTCGCCCTGCCGGCAGCCGGTGACGGTCACGTCGAGCAGGCTGGTCGCGCCCGGGGCCAGGTTTGGCAAATCCCAGGAGACCTCGGCGGCGAACTCCCGCTGGCCCACCGGCAGGGTGGGTGAGCCGCAAAGCAACGCCGGTGCTGCCTCGGGCAGGCCGTAAAGCCGAAGCGCCTCGAGCTCGATCTGCCCGTCGAAGCCGACGATGCCGATCTGGGCGAAGGCGACCGCGGGCCCGAGCCGCACCGTCATGCGGCGGTTGAGTGAGGAATCGGCCATCGTGGCGCCGCCGGTCCAGGCCTTGGAGGGGCTGTTCCACTGCATGGTGGTGAGCGAGGCCAGCACGTCGCCGGCGACGTCCTCTCGCACGGCCATCGCCGCGTCGAAGCAGCGCACGAACAGGCGCCCGCCGTCCGCGCCGCCCACCAGCCAGTGCGCCAGGGCGAACTCCTTGGCCGAGCGGGTGTCCACCACGAAGGCGAAGCCCTTCTGCGCATCCAGCAGCAGGCCGCGCGCGGTGGGCGTGATGCCGTCCAGGCCGTTGAAGGACAGCCCGGCCAGCGTCGTGGCCGTTGTGGTCGAGGTGGCGATTGCGGCCAGCCCCTCAACGCCGACCTCGGTCGCGCTGTGTCGGAAGGCCGCGGCCCGGAGGTTCGGCATGCCACCGAGCAGCCGCAGGTGGCGCGAGGCCGGGGCGCGGTGGCGATTGAGGACGGCGTTGCCGCAGCGGCTGGCCGTCGCGGTGTACTCGATGCCGATGGCGTAGGTCTGCGCCCAGGCCACTTCGTACTCGCAGTCCTGCGCCGCCCCGGTGTGCCGCGCCACGATCGGCGAGCAGGCCTCCATGCGCAGCGCCCGGCCGATGATCGCCGAGCCGTCGGTCTCGTTCAGGAAGGGGATGGCGACGTTCGGGTCGAGCTGGCGCAGCTCGAAGTTCGGCGCGTCGAAGACGTGCCGGTTGTGGTTGTTGTAGGCGTCGGCCGCGCCGCGGGAGAAGCGCACGCCATAGCGGTCCAGGGTGGGGTTGATCCCGGTGGCGCAGGCGAAGTGGCCGCCGTAGTAGCGGATCGAGGTGTTCCAGGCCGTGGCGGTGGCGCAGTGCGCGTCGAGGCCGTAGCGGTTGTTCAGGATCCGCCCGAGGATCAGCGTGGTGTCCTCGAAGCCACGGCCGTCGCCCAGCGTGCGCAGCCCGATGGTGAAGCCCGAGACCAGGCGGAGGTCGAGCAGCGAGGCGTCGAGGTTGCGGGCGAGGATGCCGATGTCCGCCTCGCTCGCCCAGTCGGACTGGATCTGCCGCGTGACCTGCAGCCCGAGATAGAGCTTCTCGCCGTTGCGGGTGGTGCCGCCGTCGCCGAGCGTCAGCACCGTCGCGGGGGCGTTCGCCGCGCCGGTGTACTGGATCACCCCCTGCATGATCAGCCCGCGCGCGCCGCCGCCGAGGGTGACCCCGGCGTCGACGTTCCAGGTGCCGGGCGGGATGACGGCGAACTTCCCGTCCGCCGCGGCGCGGTCGAAGCAGGCCTGGATGGCGGCGCGGTCGTTGGCGGCGCCGTCGCCGAGGCCGCCGAAGTCGCGCGGCAGCACCGCCTCGCGGTCGCGGAGGTACTTCGCCAGGTCGGTCTTGGAGATGTTCTGGCCGAGGACCATCAGGTCGTCGATGCGGGCGGCCATGTCGCGGCTCCTACAGCGCGGTGGCGGTGACGGGCCCGACGAGGGCCGAGACGTTGCGCTCGGCGGAGACGGCGCGGAGCCAGTACCAGCGGGCCTGGCCGGCGGTGAGGCCGGTGCGGTCCCAGGGCAGCGCAGTGGGCTCGGCCCCGAGTTTTTGCGCGGCGGCGAGGCTGTTCGACGACGCCTCAAAGATCTGCAGGCGCACCGCGTCGGCCGGGAAGCCGCCCGACAGCCGCACGCCGCCGGTGATGCCGAGGGCAGCCACCGCGGTCACGGCGCCGGGGATGGGGGCCTCCCGCCAGCCCGACACCGCCCCGCTGCGGGCGACCGCGCGCGCCCGGACGGCGGTCGGCTCGGCGGTCGGGACCGAGGCCGCGGTCGCGCCGAGGGCGCCACCGTAGCCCTGCCAGGTGGCGACGGAGGCCGGGCGGAACTCGAGCTCGTAGCCGGCGAGATAGGCGCTGCCGACCACCGCCCACGACACGCCGAGGGCGGCGAAGGTGACGCCGGTGGGGGTGTCCACCGCGATCGCGGCCGGCGCGGCGATAACGCCGGGGTTCGGCAGCACCACGGAGGGGCTGTCGCCGGCGGCGCGCTCGTCCACCGCCGGGTTCCAGTCCCAGACGGCGGGGTCCTCCTCGGAGAGGGTGAGGTCCACGCCGCCGTCCGGCGACAGCCGCCAGCCCGTCACCCGCGCCGGGAAGGGCCCGACCCGGT
>NZ_BMKS01000030.1 GCF_014644455.1 Caldovatus sediminis
CGCCTGACCCGGCGAACCAACCCGCCGACGATCATCGCGCTCCTACACCACGCAATGGGACACGACCTCATGGCCCCGGAGACGTCGAGGCGCTTCTCGTAGTCTCGGACGCGGCGGCGTCAGCGGCTCAACCAGCCGAAGGTGCGCTCCGCACCCAGCGGCGCGGGATGGCCTCGAAGCCCCTCGCCGTGTCGGAACGCGGAACCGCCAGTAGGCCGTCCGCCACGGGCCGAAGCGCGCCGGCAGCATCCGCAGCCGCCTGCGCTGCGCGCCATGCAGCGGATCGCGTCCGGCACCTCGCGCAGGTCGACCGTGGGCCCCCGCCCCGGCGCGACGCTTCGGCGTCAGCGGCTCGAGCCGCGTGTTGGAGGCAGTGCCTCCAACCCTCGTCCGTCAGGTCAGACGGGTGGCGCTTCGTCTTTCGGCCAGGCGCGGCCATGCCGCCGCGCGTCTCTCCGGATCCATTCCGGGGCTTGAATCCCCCCGACCCGAGCCGCTCCAAGCCATTCCCGGGCGGTCACGCGGCCTCGGGGCGTGCCGGGGTGGTTGGGGCGGGAGGATTCGAACCTCCGCATGGCGGAACCAAAATCCGCTGCCTTACCGCTTGGCGACGCCCCAGCCGTCGCGCCGCGCACGCACGCCCGCGCTGATTAGGCGTCAGGCCGTCGCCGCGTAAAGCCCCCCGCCCCAGCGCCACCACGCTCGCGGCAGCCGCTCCGCCGCCGCCGCCGCCGCCGCCGCATCGGCCATCAGGGCGAAGCAGGTGGCGCCGGAGCCGCTCATGCGCGCGAGCAGGCAGCCCGGCAGCGCGCGCAGGGCCGCCAGCACCTCGGCCACCGGCGGGCACAGGCCGATCGCCGCCGGCTCCAGATCGTTGCGCAGCGTGGCGAGGTCGCGCGCAAGCCCCACCGCGTCGCGCCAGCCCGCCTCCGGCAACGTGGCGGGGGCCGAGAAGCCGCCGGCCCGCGCCCCGAACACCGCGGGCGTCGCCAGCGGCAGGCGGGGATTCGCCAGCACCAGCCCGAGCCGCGCCGGCATCCGCGGCGACGGGGCGAGCACCTCCCCGACCCCGCCCATGCGCACCGGCCGGGCCGCGATGCAGGCCGGAACATCGGCGCCAAGCCGCCGTGCCACCCCTTCCAGCCGCGCCCGTGGCCAGCCGAGGCCCCACAGCCGGTCGAGCGCCCGCAGCGTTGCCGCCGCATCCGCGCTGCCGCCGCCGATCCCGGACGCCACCGGCAACCGCTTGGTCAGGCGCAGCGTCACCGCCGCCGCCGGCGCGCCGATCCGGGCCTCCTGCGCCAGCGCCCGCGCCGCCCGCAGCACCAGGTTCCGCGCCGGATCCTCCACCGACAGCGCCCCCGCCTCGGGCCCCTCGACCTCCAACGAGGGCGCGATCCTCCCTGCCGCCGGCACGGCCTCCACCTGGTCGGTCGCGCCAGCGAACACCACCAGGCTGTCCAGCAGGTGATAACCGTCCTCCCCCCGCCGCCCGAGGACATGCAGATAGAGGTTGACCTTTGCCGGCGCCGCCTCCCCGACCGCCGCCGCGACCGGGTTCACCGCGCCGCAGGCGCGGGCGCCGGCGGGTGCTGCGGCGCGGCCGGCGCCGCCAGCGCCTGCGCCGCCGGCAGGCCCGGCAGCCCCTCGCGCAGCTTGGCCTCGATCTTCGGCCCTTCGCCCGGCTCCGGGCCGAGGGCGAGGGCGCGGCGCCACTGGAACTCGGCCTCGCGCCGGCGCCCGGTGGCCCAGTAGGCGTCGCCCAGGTGGTCGTTGATGACGCTGTTGCGCGGCTCCAGCTCGACCGCTCGCTCCAGCCAGTGCACCGCACCGTTCAGGTCGCCGAGCTTGAACAGCGCCCAGCCGAGGCTGTCGGCGATGTTTCCGTCGTTCGGCCGGAGCTGCACGGCGCGCTCCAGCATGGCCCGCGCCTCCTCGAGGTTGCGCCCCTGCTCGACCCAGGAGTAGCCGAGGTAGTTCAGCACGTAGGGCTGCTCGGGCGAGAGCTCGAGCGCGCGCTTGAAGTCGGCCTCGGCAAGCGGCCAGTCGCCCGATCGCTCATGCGCGATGCCGCGCGCGTAGAACACCGCCCAGTCGCGGGAGCCCGGTGTCCGCAGCCGCTCGATCGCGCGGTTGTAGGCGGCGGCGGCCTCCGCATAGCGGCCGCGCGCGCGGAGGATGTCGCCGAGCCGGGCATGGGGCTGCGGCGCGTCTGGCAAGGCTGCGGCGAGGCGGTTCAGCTCCTCCGCCGCCTCGTCGGTGCGGTCGAGGCGGTCGAGCAGCGTGGCGCGGCGCAGCGCGGCGACGGAGGCGAGCGGATCGTCGGCCGCCACCTCGTCGAGCAGGGCCAGGGCGGCGGCCGCCTGCTCCGAGTCGGCCAGCGCATCGGCGGCCATCACGATGGCCGGACCGAAGCCCGGGCGCAGGCGGAGCGCGAGGCGGCTCATCAGCAGCGAGAAGTCGGCCGCCCCCTGGCCGCGCAGCGCGCCGGCCAGGGCGAGCTGCGCCTCCGCCATGCCCTCCGCCGCCGAGGCGACCGGGCGGGTGGCCAGCAGCAGCCGGCGCTCCGTCTCGCCGACCGCCAGGGCAAGGTCGTCGTGGTTGAGCGCCAGCCGGTCGAGCAGCCGCATCGCCTCCGCCCGCCGCCCGACCCGGGCGAGGATCGAGGCGGCGATCTGGGTAAGCCGCAGCGTCGGCTCCGCGGTGTCGGTGAGCGCGACGCGCACGAAGCGCTCGGCATCGCGCGACCGGCCGCCGAGGTCGGCGATCATCGCCGCGTGCAGGGCGTAGAGGCTGCGCAGCCGCCCCGCCTCCAGATGCGGGCGCAGCGTGCCGAGGGCCGCGTCGGTGTTGCCCCGCCCCTGCTGCGCCCATGCGAGCAGCAACGGCTGCAGCACCTGCGTCGCCCCCTGGCGAGGCATGGCGCGCAGGCGCTGCTCGGCGCGGTCCCACCGCCCCGCCAGGCCGTCGGCGCCGGCGATCACCATGGCCGCGAACGGCATCTCGGGCACGCGGCGCGCCAGGCGCAGCGCCTCCGGCCGACCGTCGAGCAGGGTGGCGATGAAGGCGCGCTCCAGCACCTCCGGCTGCTCCGGATCGGCGCGCAGGGCAGCGAGGAGGCTGTCCGCGGCCACCCGCGTGTCGCTTTCGGAAGCGGCGAACCGACCGGCGAGGTAGGCGCCGAAAGCGCCCTGCCCCGCCCCGCCGCGCTCAGCGCCGTGGGGACCGCCGGCGCCGCCGACGAGGAGGAGGACGGTCGCCAGGACGGCCGGTCGCCAGAAGGGACGATGCGCGGTCATTGGCACAACCTATCAGGGAAGGCGGAAGCGCGCCACAGCCCGCGACAGCGGCTCCTCACGGGCGTGGTGCCGGAGAGCGAAACCGGCGAAACATCTTTCGGTCCGCCGCGAAACCGGCGCGAAACAGATCGAAGCAATCCGGAAACAGGCGCGTGCCAGGGTGCGACGGCACGAAAACCGTTCCGGAGGGCAACCGATGACCCCCGCCGCCTGGGCCGAGGCCCCGAGCCCCATGATCGCCGCCCCCGACGCCGCGGCCGAGGCGCCCGACCCCCTGTTGGGCCGCAGGCGTCCCGCTGCGGAACAATCCCGGCGGAGCTTCGACGAGGGCCGCCGGCGCCGCGCGGCGCAACGCCGCGCCGCAGCGCTCGCCGGTCCGCCGAGCGATGACGACGTGGCGCGCCTCCTTGCCGAGTTCCACGCCCGCGGCGGCCGCGTCACCGAATGCCCGCCCGCGCATGCGGCGCCCGTGAACAACGGCGCCGGGCGCGACGCGTCGCGATGGACGATCTGACGAGCGAGGCGGCGCACGGCCGGCGACTGCCCCTGCCCCACGGCGCCGGGCACGCCGGCCCGCCGGGGCAGGCGCGACGTGGCCTCGCCGCAAAGCCGCCGATGCTCCTTCCTTCGGCCTGCCCCGGCAAGGGTTGATCGCCGGCGCGGGCCGCCGGACACTCCCGTCGCAGCGGTCGGTCGCGGCACGCCGGAAGCGCCCGGCGGCCCGGCGCCGACCGGGGAGGAGTGCCCGTCCATGCGCCGCCGCAGCGATCCGTTCCCGTCCCGCCCGGCCTCCGACCTCCGGCGGGGGGCGTGACCGCGATGGACGCCGACACCGCCCCGAGCCCGCTGCCCGCCGGCGACCCCGCCGCCTACCGCCGCGCGATCCGCCACTGGCTCGAGACCAACCTGCCCCCCGCCTGGCGGTCCGACGCGATCGCCAGGGCCGAGCCCAGCCTCGAGGAGCTGAAGGACTGGGAGGCGCGGATGCACCGCGCCGGCCTGTGGGGCGTCGCCTGGCCGAAGGCGTATGGCGGCCACGGCCTCACGCTCCGCGAGCACCTGATCGTCTCGCAGGAGGTCGGCCGCCTGCCGATGCCGGAGAGCGTCAACTCCATCGGCAAGGAGCTCGCCGGGCCGATCCTCCTCGCCATCGGCACGGAGGAGCAGAAGAAGCGCTTCATCCCGGCGATCCTCGAGATGCGCGAGATCTGGTGCCAGGGCTTCTCCGAGCCCGAGGCGGGGTCGGACCTCGCCGGGCTGCGCACGCGCGCCACGCATGACGGCAAGGTCTGGCGCATCACCGGCCAGAAGATCTGGACCAGCGGCGGCTTCCGCGCCCAGCGCTGCCTGCTGCTCGCGCGCACCGGCACGCTCGAGGACCGCCACCGCGGCCTCGCCCTGTTCGCGCTGCGCATGGACGCGCCGGGCGTGACCGTGCAGCGGATCAGGCAGATCGACGGCGAGGCCGAGTTCGCCCAGGTCTTCCTCGACAACGCCCCGGTCGAGGAGGCCGACGCGCTCGGCGCCCCGAACGAGGGCTGGAAGGCCGCGGTGCGCGTGCTGGAGATCGAGCGCGCCACCAACCGCATGTACCGCGCCTGGCGGCTGGAGAACGAGCTGCGCCACCTGGTCTCCGCCTGCCGCGCCGACCCGAACCTCTCGGCGCTGATCGCCGACCCGGCCTACGCCCAGCGCCTCGCGCAGTTCCGCATCGAGATCGAGGTGCTGAAGCGCTACGTCGAGGGCGTGGTGGAGGACCTCGTCTCCGGCGGCGCGATCGGCGGGCGCGGCAGCCTGATCAAGCTGCACTGGAGCGAGGCGCACCAGCGCTTCGCCGCGCTGGCGATGGAGCTGCTCGGCCAGGCCTCGCTGCCGCCGGCGCCCGAGGTGCGCGCGGCGCAGCGGCGCTTCCGCAAGATCTACATGCGGGCGCGGGCGGAGACGATCTACGCCGGCACCTCGCAGATCCAGCTCGGCATCATCGCCGACCGCATCCTCGGCCTGCCGCGCGCCGCCTGAACGGGAACCGCACGACGATGATGGACACGGACGACATCGCCCGCACGGCGCGGCGCGCCGCCGCCGCCTGCGCGGGGCTGGACGCCGCCGGCGCGGCGCGGCGGCTGGCGGAGGACGGCATCCTCGGCCTGCTGGCGCCGGAGGAGGCGGGCGGGCTCGGCCTGCCGCTCTCCGCCGCGGCGCCGGTGGTGGCGGCCGGCGCCGCCGAGCTGCTGCCCTTCCCGCTGGCCGAGGCGCTGCTGCTCGCGCGCCTGCTCGCCCGCGCGGCGCCCGACGCGGCGGCGGCGATCGTCGAAGGGCGCGAGGTCGCGACCGTCGCCTGGCGCGGCGCGCTGCGGACGGAGGGCGGCGCGCTGCACGGCACCGTCGGCCGCGCGGCGATGGCCGGCGAGGCGCGCTGGCTGGTCGCGGCGCTGGAGCAGGGCGGCGCCGCGCTGGTGGACCTGCGCGCCGCCGCGCCCGGCGCCGTGACGGTCGAGGAGGACATGAGCGGCCTCGACCTCGAACGCCCCGCCGCGCTGGTCACGCTGCGCGGCGTGCCGGCGGCGGCGCGGATCGCCGAGGGCGCGGACTGGTCCGCGCTGCGCGCCGACGCGCAGTTGCTGCGCGCGGCGGAGATGCTGGGCTCCGCCGAGCACTGCCTGGAAGCGGCGATCGCCCACGTCACCCAGCGCCGCGCCTTCGGCCGCCCGCTGGTCGCCAACCAGGGCCTGCGCTTCGAGCTGGCGCGCCACAAGCTGGCGCTGGAGAACGCGCGCCACGCGCTCGGCCACGCACTCGCCGTCGCCGGGCAGGACCCGCGCGGGCAGTCCATCGCCCGCCTCGTCGCGCGCGCCACCGCGGCGGAGGCGGGCGTGCTGCTCTGCGAGGGCGCGATCCAGCTCCACGGCGGCATGGGCTTCACCTGGGACGTGCCGCTGCACCGCCACCTGCGCCGCGTGCGCGAGGCGGCGGCGCAGTGCGATCCGGTCGGCGCGCGCGCCGCCCTCGCCGCGCGGGTGGACGAGCCGGCGGAGAACGAGCAGGGATGGGCGGCATGAGCGGCGCGTCCGGCGACGGGAGCGCCCTCGCGCGCGGCAGGCCGGGGGAAGGGCGCCGGCCGGACGGGGCCACGCGCGGCCTCGACGCCCTGTTCCGCCCGCGGAGCATCGCCATCATCGGCGCCTCGACGGACCCGAGGAAGCTCGGCGGCCGGCCGCTCGCCAACATGCTGCGCGGCGGCTTCACGGGGCGGCTCTACCCCGTCAATCCCGGCGCGCGCGAGGTGCAGGGCCTGCCCGCCTTCGCCTCGCTCGAGGCGATCCCGGAGCCGGTGGACCAGGCGGTGATCGCCGTGCCGGCCGCCGCCGCGCCGGACGCGCTGGAGGCCTGCATCCGCAAGGGCGTCAGGGTCGCGGTGATGTTCAGCTCCGGCTTCGGCGAGCTCGGCGCCGAGGGCCGCGCCGTGCAGCAGCGGATGGCCGCGCGCTGCCGCGAATCCGGGATGCGGCTGCTCGGGCCGAACTGCCTCGGCGTCATGAACCCGGCGGACGGCGTGTTCTGCACCTTCTCCGGCTCGCTCACCGGCAACCGCGCCTGGCCGCGCGCCGGCGGCATCGGCATCGCGACGCAGAGCGGCGCGGTCGGCACCTACTGCTACACGCTGCTCGCCGACCGCGGCGCCGGCATCAGCCACTACGTCGCCACCGGCAACGAGGCCGACGTGGACGTCGCCGCCTGCATCGCCTGGCTGGCGGAGGACGAGGCGACGCGGGTGATCCTCACCTACCTGGAGGGCTGCCGCGACGGCCCGCGGCTGCGCGAGGCGCTCGCGGCCTGCGCGGCGCGCGGCAAGCCGGTGGTGGCGATGAAGGTCGGCGTCTCCGAGGCCGGCGCGGCGGCGACCATCTCGCACACCGGCACCCTCGCCGGCAGCGACGCCGGCTACCAGGCGGCCTTCGACGAGGCCGGCGTCTGGCGCGCGCGCTCGCTGGAGGAGGCGGCGGACGTCGCCGTGGCCTGCACCGCGGGCGCGCTGCCGCGCGGGCGGCGGCTCGGCGTCATCACCGTCTCCGGCGGCGCCGGCGCGCTGCTCGCCGACGAGGCGGCGGCGCGGGGCCTCGAGATGCCCGAGATCCCGGAGGAGGCGCAGAAGGCGATCCTCGCCCTCGTCCCCTTCGCCAGCCCGCGCAACCCGGTGGACGCCACGGCGCAGACCGGCAACGACCGCACGCTGCTCACCCGCATGATGGCGATCATGATGGGCGAGCCGGACGGGCCCGCGCGCTTCGACGTGTTCATCGCCTTCCTCGCCTTCGTCGCCGAGAACGCGGACGCCTTCGCGACCGTCCTCCCGGCGCTGGAGGCGCTGCGCAGGCAGCGGCCGGAGACGGCCTTCATCCTCTCCATGCGCGGCTCGCCCGAGCAGCGGCGGATGCTGCTGGAGAAGGGCCTCTTCCTCTGCGAGGACCCGACCGAGGCGCTGCGCACCGCCGCCGCCCTGGTGCACTTCGGCACGCGGCCGCCGATGGCGCCAGCGCCGGCGGTGCCCGCGACGGCCCGCGCGCCGCTGCCCGACGGCCCGCTGGACGAGGCCGCCGCGCGCCGGCTGCTCGCCGCGGCGGGCGTGCCCTTCGTCGCCGAGCGCGTCGCGCGCAGCGCCGCGGAGGCCGCCGAGGCCGCCACGGCGCTCGGCTTCCCGGTGGCGCTGAAGGTCCTCTCGCCCGACCTCGCGCACAAGTCCGACGTCGGCGGCGTGCGGCTCGGCCTGCGCGACGCGCGGGAGGTGGCGGCGGCCTACGACGCGATGCTCCGCGAGGTGCGCGCGGCCGCGCCGCGCGCGCGCATCGAGGGCGCGCTGGTCTCGCCCATGGTGCAGGGCGGGGTGGAGACCGTGCTCGGCGTGCACCGCGACCCGGTGTTCGGCCCGGTGGTGATGTTCGGCCTCGGCGGCGTGTTCGTCGAGGTGTTCCGCGACGTCGCCTTCCGCCTCGCCCCGCTCTCGCGCGAGGAGGCGCTGGCGCAGATCGACTCGATCCGCGGCCGCGCCCTGCTGGAGGGCGCGCGCGGCCGCCCGCCGGTGGACAAGGGCGCGATCGCCGACGCCCTGGTCGCGCTCTCCCGCTTCGCGCTGGCGCACGCGGAGGAGGTGGCGAGCGTCGAGGTCAACCCCTTCATCGCCCTGCCGGGGGGCGGCCTCGGCGTGGACGCGGTGATCCTGCGCGACGGCTGAGACGGACGGGAAGCGGCCATGGCATCCGACGACATCGTGACCTTCGAGGTCGCCGACCACATCGCGGTGGTGACGCTGAACCGCCCGCCGGTGAACGCGATCAACGCGGCGATGCGCAGCCGGCTGATCGCGATCTTCGACGCGATCACCGACCGCGACGACGTGCGCGTCGCGGTGCTGACCGGCGCGGGCAAGGTGTTCTCCGCCGGCGCCGACCTCAAGGACCGGCCCGACCCGAACACGCCCGGCGCCTACTGGCACCACAACCGCATCACGCGCGAGACCGGCAACGCCATCAAGGAGTGCGCCAAGCCGGTGATCGCCGCGGTGAACGGCGCCGCGCTCGGCGCCGGCTTCGGCCTGATGGCCGCCTGCGACATCATGCTCGCCGCCGAGGAGGCGGTGTTCGGCATGCCGGAGATCGACGTCGGCCTCGCCGGCGGCGCCGCGATGCTCTCCGAGCTGCTCGGCAAGTCGCGCGTGCGGCGGATGATGTTCACGGGGATGCGCGTCCCGGCGGCCGAGCTCTACCGCCTCGGCGTGATCGAGGCGGCGCTGCCGCGCGAGCAGCTCATGCCGGAGGCGATGAGGATCGCGGCCGAGATCGCCTCCAAGTCCCCGCTCGGCATCAAGTACGCCAAGCACTCCTGCAACTTCGTCACGCTGATGCCGCCCAGGGACGCCTACCGCTTCGAGCAGAACTTCACCTACGAGCTGTCCAGGACCGAGGACGCGGCGGAGGCCCGCCGCGCCACGCTCGAGAAGCGCAAGCCCGTGTTCAGGGGTCGCTGAGTGGCCGTTTGAGAATGGCTTGGTGCGACGCGGCTGGGGGTGATTCAAGCTCGGGATGTGGACCCGAGAGACCCGAGGCCGGATGGCCGGGCTTGGCCGGAAGACGA
>NZ_BMKS01000031.1 GCF_014644455.1 Caldovatus sediminis
TGCAGGTCTCGACAACCCAACCCTACCGAGAATCACCGCGGTGGCCGCCCGGGGCGCTCCGCTCCACCAGGGGCTTCGCTACGCGCCCCGGGCTCTGACCCTCCTACACCACCACACGGGACGCCACCGGCCATGATCGCGTCGCCAGGGACGCGCCGTTGCTCCGCGCCTCGCTCATCGCTGATTCTCGAACGGACCCTCACCGCCAACCGTCCCGGGCAGCGGGGCGACTTCGCTTCCGAAGCCCGCAACGTCAAACCACCCCTGGGCCCTACGAGGGCGAGAGGATGTCGAAACGCCGGAACGCCGAGGAAAAACGGAATGGTGCCCAGGGGCGGAATCGAACCACCGACACTGCGATTTTCAGTCGCATGCTCTACCAACGAGATGGTGGGACGGTCGGGTCCGCAGCGCGCGAAGCAGACCCTAATGCGCTGATATCACTGGACGGCACTGCGACAGGTCGCCAAGGAGCGGAGACCCCTGGTCGGGGGTGCTTGGGTCCGCAGAGGGTCCGCGAAGGGTCCGCAGCCGAGGGCACCAAGACGCAGCGCGTCCGCCTTTCGGATCGCGTCGTGCAGGCGGTGACGTGCCCACCGGGGCGCCGGGACATGTTGGTGTTCGACGCCGACCTCGCTGGCTTCGGGCTGCGCGTCACGGCCAGGGGCACCAAGACCTTCCTGTTCCAGTACAACGCCGGGCCGCACGTGAAGCGGCGGGTCGTGATCGGCACCTTTGGCGCGGAGATGACGACGGCCCAGGCCCGGAAGCAGGCGGAGGTGTTGCGCGGGCAGGTCCGCGAGAGCCGTGACCCCGTCGCCGAGCGGCGGGCAGCACGGGCGGCAGCCCTGGAAGCCGAGGCACGGGCGAAGGCCGCCGAGGCGGCGGCCCGCTACACCGTGACGGCCATGATCGACCAGTGGGCGGAGCACCACCTGTCGCAGCGCTCAGCAAGCTATCGACGACGGGTGCCTCGCGAGTTGAAGGCCGCCTTGTCCGACTGGAAGGCCGTCCCTGCGGCGAGCTTCGCGCATGCCGACGCGGTGCGGGTGCTGGATGCGGTGAAGGCGGTGCGTGGGCCTGTGGCGACGAACCGGCTGCGCGCCGTGGCGCGGGCTTGCTGGGGCTGGGCGGTGAAGCGCGGTGCTATGGAGCGCAATCCGTGGGAGGTGACACCGCAGCCCGCCAGGGAGGTGGCGCGAGAGCGGGTGCTGAGCGACGCCGAGCTTGCCGCCATCTGGCACGCAGCCGGAAGGCTGGGGGCGCCCTGGACGGCGATCCTGCGGCTGCTGATCCTCACCGGCCAGCGGCGCGGCGAGGTGGCCGGCATGCGCTGGGCAGAGGTGGACCTTGAGGCGGGAGTATGGAGCCTGCCGGGGGACCGGACCAAGAACCGCCGCCCGCATGACGTGCCGCTGTCCGCCGAGGCCGTCGGGATCATCCGGGCCGTGAGGCGCCGCAAGGCGGACCGGCTGGTGTTCGAGGGCGTGAACGGGAACCCGCCATCTGGCTTCGGCAAGATGAAGGCGCGGCTCGACGCAGCGCTCGCCGACGCGGCCAGGCAGGGCGGCCCGGAGGTCGCGCCGTGGACCTTGCACGATCTGCGCAGGACCGTCGCCACCGGCCTGCAACGCCTCGGCGTGCGGCTGGAGGTGATCGAGGCCGTGCTGAACCACGTCAGCGGCAGCCGGGCGGGCATCGTCGGCGTCTATCAGCGCCACGGCTGGGCGCGGGAGAAGGCCGAGGCGCTACGCGGCTGGGCCGCGCACGTCATGCGCTACGTGGACGGCGGTGCAGCAGTCAGCAACGTAGTGCCGCTGCGGAAGGCGAGGTGATCCGACGGTGTGTAGTCGGAGGGCAGGCTGGCGCTGCCCTCTGTGGCCATCCGCGAAACCTCACGAAAACGTGATTCAGGCCGGTCGGTCAGACGCCAGAAGTTTACGCGGCCACTCAAAGCCTAGTGAAAGGCCGCATTCCGGCGGATCGCAATAGTCCGGCTTATAATCTGCCCGCATGCGTTAAGACAACAACGGTTCACATCGGCTCACGGCGCGCCTATATGCTTCGCATCACAGAATAGGTATCCGCCAACATGCTTACACAAGATCGCTTCCTTCGTTGGCCAGAGGTCGAGCGGCGCGTCGGGTGCAGTAAGTCGAAGGTCAGGAAGTTGGAAGCAGCGGGGGAGTTCCCGCGCCGCGTCACACTCGGCCCGCGAGCCGTGGGATGGCTCGAAAGCGAAATCAACCAATGGATCGCGAAGCGGGCCGCAGAGCGCGATGATGTCGAGGCCGTCGCCGCAACCAAGCTGAAGCGGACCCCACGGAAGGCCCCTACGGAAGGCGTCCTGCTGCCCGAGTTCCGGGGCGAGCACCCAGTCCCCTGAAACAAGTCGCCCCGCAACACCCAGGCCGGGGTGCGCGGGGCGTTCTGAAGGGTATCCGTGGTGATGAATATATACACAAAGCCGGTTGTTTCAACAAGTGAGGACGCGTCCGGCGTCCCGTGCCCCACAGGCACGTCGCCGCGTCCGACCGCACTGGAGGTCCGGGCGGAGAACATCCCCGCCGCGCTCAGGAAGCGGCCCGCCTGGATGTGCTGGGGCTACCGGCCGCGCGACAGCCGATGGACCAAGGTGCCGTTTCAGCCGAGTGGCCGCGCCGCGTCGCCCACCAATCCCGCGACGTGGTCCAGCTTCGACGCCGTGATGGCGGCCTATCGGAGCGGCAGGTTCGACGGCATCGGCATTGCCCTGGACGGGCAAAAATAGGGCGTTGCGCCGGGTTGCGGCGCGCTGCACATGGTCATCTAAGACTTTGAAAATCCATTGCATTGCAGCGCTGCGCCGCTGCGCTTCGTTGTGCGGATTTGCGCCAATCTGCTACCTATGTGCTACCTAGGTGCTACCTAGCGAGCGGGGCTGGTCGGCATGGCGCGGGTGCGGCGGCGCATCGGATTGCGCGAAGTCAGGGCATTGCCGCCGGGGGGCGAGATTTACGACTCGGCCGTGCCCGGCTTCGGCGCCCGGCGCCAGAAAGGCGCAGCGGTGTCCTATTTCGTCCTCTACCGCACGCGCGAGGGCCGCAGTCGCCGCTACACCATCGGCAAGCACGGCGCGCCCTGGACGCCCGAGCAGGCGCGGGAGCAGGCGCTGGCCATCCTGGCCGCGGCGCGCGTGGAAGGCGGCGACCCCGCCGCCGAGAAGCGGGAGAAGCGGCAGGCCGCCACCGTCGCGGACCTCTGCGACCTCTACCTCGCCGACGCCGAGGCCGGGCGGCTGCTGACGCGCCGCGGCGTGGCGAAGAAGGCTTCCACCCTCGCCACCGACCGCAGCCGGATAGAGCGCCACATCAAGCCGCTGCTCGGCGCGATGAAGGTCCCCGCCGTGACCCGCGCCGATGTGGAGCGGTTCATGCACGACGTGGCCGAGGGCGGGACGGCGCGGCGCGTGAAGCTGGCGAAGAAGCGGGCGCTCTCCAACGTCCGCGGCGGCAAGGGCGCCGCCTCCCGGACGGTCGGGCTGCTCGGCGCGATCTTCGCCTATGCCGAGCGCAAGCGGATGATCCCGGGGAACCCGGTGCGTGGCGTGATCCGCTTTGCTGACGGCAAGCGCGAGCGCCGCCTGTCCGACGCCGAATATGCGGCGCTCGGCCGCGGGCTGGCGCTGGCGGAGGAAGCGCGCATGTGGCCCGCCGCCGTCGCCGCGGCCCGCTTCCTCGCGCTCACCGGATGGCGGAGCGGCGAGGCGCTGACGCTGCGGTGGGGCATGGTGGACCTCGCCAGGCGCACCGCCCGCCTGCCGGACACCAAGACGGGCGAGAGCCTCCGCCCGCTCTCTGCCGCCGCCTGCGATGTGCTGCGGGCGCAGGGGCCGGGCGCGGCGGATGCGCTGGTGTTCCCGCCTTCGCGCGGTGACGGGACGATGAGCGGCTTCCCTTCCCTGTTCGCGCGCATCGCCAAGGCGGGCGGGCTGCCGGCGGACGTGACGCCGCATGTCCTGCGGCATTCCTTCGCGAGCCTTGCCAACGACCTCGGGTATTCCGAGGCGACCATCGGAATGCTGATCGGGCACAAGGGCGCCGGCGGCACGACGCGCGGCTACATCCACCATGGCGACGCGCTCACCGTCGCCGCCGACCGCATCGCCGCGACGATCCTGCGGAAGCTGGCGGGCGAGGGGGCCGCGGCGGTGGTGGAGGGGCCGGGGGCGCAGCGCACCGCCGGGTGACGGACACGCATCATGATCCCGCGCGTCGGGACGCCGAAGGCATAGGAGGCATAGGAGGCATAGGGGGGCAGTGGGCGAGGCGCCGGCCGGAGCAAGTGCAGGCGAAGGCCGCGAGCCCGGGGCCGGCCCCGTGTTGCCGCTCCGCCCGGCGGCCGTTGCGGGCTGGCGTCCCGGCGCCGATAGCGCTGAGAGGGCGCCGCGGGCGGATGTAAGGCAAGGCTTGACAGTGTAAGCCATTGCCTTACATCATGGCCGGCCGTGATCCGCAGCTTCCGCCACAAGGGCCTGCGCGACCTGTTCGCGGGGGATGACCCGTCCGGGGTGCGGCCGGACCTTGTGGCGCGCTGCCGCCGCATCCTGGCCGCGCTGCACGCGGCGCGGCGCCCGGAGGACCTGAACCTCCCCGGCTGGCGCCTGCATCCGCTGCGCGGCCGGCCGCGGCGGTGGGCGGTGGCGGTGAACGGCCCATGGCGCGTCACCTTCGAGTGGCAGGACGGCGACGCGCTGGGGGTGGACCTGGAGCAATACCATTAGGGAGGCCGCGACGATGCCGAGGGAATACGCGGTGAAGGCCCCGCCCCGGATGCGCCCCGTGCACCCCGGCGCGGTGCTGCGGGAGGACGTGCTGCCCGCGCTCGGCGTGAGCGTGGCGGCGGCGGCGCGGGAGCTTGGCATCTCGCGCCAGACCTTGCACGCGATCCTCGCCGAGCGCGCGCCGGTGACGCCGGAGATGGCGGTGCGGCTGGGCAAGTGGTGCGGCAACGGGCCGCATCTGTGGCTGGCCTTGCAGCGCGACCACGATCTCGCCGAGGCCGCGGCACGGCTGGCCGCGACGGTGGCCGCGATCCCGACGCGCAAGGAAGCGGCGTGAACTGCCGGGCTGCGAATCGGCGGGGCTAGGAGTCGCGACCGAACGCCCGGACTCCGACCGGGCTGCCCCGCCGACCACCCTTCGGAGACGCGCATCGGAGGCGCGGCATGTCATCTATACCGAGCACGTTCCCGGACGTGCTGCGCCCTGCCGTGCCGGCGGACGCGACCGCAACCGAGGCCGCGCTGTTCGCCGTGCCCGACCTCGCGCTGTTCTGGGAGGCGCTGGCCGCCCATGTGCTCGCGCTTGAGCGCGAAGGCTGGAGCCGACTGAGCGCCGCGGCCATGCTGCTCGGCGCGGTGCTGACGCCGCTGCGGATGGGCTATGACGCGCATGGCACGCTGCCGCGGGCGGTGCGCCGCTGCACGAGCATGGCGCGGCGCGCGAAGGCCGCCGCCATGGCGCGCAAGCTGGCCGACATGCTGGATGAAATCAGCCGCGAGCCGCTGCCGCCCTGCGCAGTGGTGGCGGTGGCCGCGCTGCTGCATCCGCGGCTGATTGCGCGAGACGCGCCGCGCTATTTTCAGGCAGAGCCGACGGCCGAGATGCTGCGCCGCCTTGCCGCCGCGCTTGAGGAGCCGCCGCGCTTCGCGGACGTGCCAGGGCTCGCGTCGCAAAAGCCGAGCTGGCGTGGCTTCATTCGCGCGGTTCGCGCGACCCTCGCCGACTTGGGCTTCAAGCTGCGCGAGCGCGACGCGGTGGTGCTGACTCAGGCCGTGTGCCGCGCTGCAGGCTTTGCGGCGCCGCCGAGCCGCGACGCGGTGCGCGACGCACTGCGATGGGAGGATTGCGACGACAAAACGGCGCCCGAATAACCCGGTGCAGGCCGCCGGCGCATGTGAACATAGGGAGCCATCGCAAACGCGCGCCACGGCGCGCAAGTGATGGAGGCTCTCAATCCATGGCGGCCATTCCCGGCAATCCGGCCGCGCTGCTGACGCGCGAGCAAACGGCCGCGGCGCTGACCGCGCTCGGCTACAAGGTTTCGCCCAAGACCCTCAGCACCAAGGCGACGCGCGGCGGCGGTCCGCCCTACAGCCTGTTTTGCGGCCGGGCGCTGTATCGCTGGCAAGACGCGCTCGACTGGGCGCGCACCCGGACGACGCCTCCCCGGCGCAGCACGTCCGAGGCGGACGCGCAGCGGAGCGCCGCCTGATGCGCGCCGCGAGGTTCCTGCCGCTGGCCGAGCCGGTCGCGCTGCTGCTGCTGGCGGCGGCGCTGCGCCTGCCGGCGCTCTCCACCCCCTGACACGAAACCGCCCGGCGCATGGGGCACCGGGCGGGGAAGCGATGCGGCACTACTATGAACAGCGCAAGCATAGCGCACCGCCCGCCTTCCGCGCCACCGCCCCGAGCGCCGCGCATCCTCGGAAGGATCGCGACATGCGCGACGATGGACAGAACCCGAACCGCGGCGGCGCGATGCTGCCCGCCTGCAAGCTCTACGCCCGGACCTCCGGGAAGGGCACGTCCTACCTGATGGGCCGCCTTGGCGGGCTGCGCGTGCTGGTGCTGCCGAAGCGCGAGGCCGAGGCCGGCGACCATACGCATACGCTGCTGCTGGCCGAGGCGCCGCAGCGCGGGGAGGGCGGCCGCGATGCGTGACGCGAGCATGACTGCCGCCGCCGCG
>NZ_BMKS01000032.1:2500-5800 GCF_014644455.1 Caldovatus sediminis
CGCGTCCGTCGGCGGCGTCCGGCTGTGCTGCGCCTGTGCTCGCCGTGGCCGTCGTCGTGCCGTCCCCGAGGGGGGCGGGCGGCGGGGGCGGGGCGGGCTGGCGGCGGGGCGGCGGCGGCGGAACCGGTCCTGGGCGCGTGAGAAGGGCGTCCGGTGGATGCCTTGGCGCCAGGAGGCGATGAAGGACGTGGCACGCTGCGATAAGGCGCGGGGAGCTGCGAGCGAGCGTTGATCCGCGCATGTCCGAATGGGGCAACCCACCCCTGCGGGGGTATCCCGGCCTGAATCCATAGGGTCGGGAGGCGAACCCGGGGAACTGAAACATCTCAGTACCCGGAGGAGAAGACATCAACCGAGATTCCCGGAGTAGTGGCGAGCGAAACGGGAGCAGGCCAGTGGCCATCAGGAGAGAAGCCGAACGGCCTGGAAAGGCCGGCCAGAGCGGGTGACAGCCCCGTAGGCGTAGGGCTCCTGGTGGTCCTTGAGTAGGGCGGGGCACGTGAAACCCTGCCTGAAGATGGGGGGACCACCCTCCAAGCCTAAATACTCCCTGGCGACCGATAGTGCACCAGTACCGTGAGGGAAAGGTGAAAAGCACCCCGACGAGGGGAGTGAAAGAGACCTGAAACCGGACGCCTACGAGCAGTCGGAGCCTCAGTTCCGCGCGAGCGGGGCGGGGTGACGGCGTACCTTTTGTATAATGGGTCCGCGAGTTCGCGTCGGCGGCGAGCCTAAGCCGAGAGGTGCAGGCGCAGCGAAAGCGAGTCCGAACAGGGCGTCCCAGTCGCCGGCGTGAGACCCGAAACCGGGTGATCTAGCCATGGCCAGGCTGAAGGCGGGGTAACACCCGCTGGAGGGCCGAACCCACGCCTGTTGAAAAAGTCGGGGATGAGCTGTGGCTAGGGGTGAAAGGCCAATCAAACCCGGAAATAGCTGGTTCTCCGCGAAATCTATTGAGGTAGAGCGTCGTCCGCTCGCCCCCGGAGGTAGAGCACCGGATGGGCTAGGGGGGCCCAAAGCCCTACCAAACCCAACCGAACTCCGAATGCCGGGGAGCGGAGGGCGGCAGACAGACGGTGGGTGCTAAGGTCCATCGTCGAGAGGGAAACAGCCCAGACCACCGGCTAAGGCCCCCAAGTGGCGGCTAAGTGGGAAAGCATGTGGGACGGCCAAGACAACCAGGAGGTTGGCTTAGAAGCAGCCATCCTTTGAAGAAAGCGTAATAGCTCACTGGTCTAACAGCTGTCCTGCGGCGAAAATGTAACGGGGCTCAAGCCGCCCGCCGAAGCCGTGGGCGTCTCCGCGAGGAGGCGCGGTAGCGGAGCGTTCCCCTGCCTGTGAAGCCGGACCTGCGAGGGCCGGTGGAGGCTGGGGAAGTGCGAATGCGGACATGAGTAGCGACAAGGAGCGCGAGAACCGCTCCCGCCGGAAGTCCAAGGGTTCCTGCGCAAGGCCAATCCGCGCAGGGTGAGCCGGCCCCTAAGGCGAGGGCGAGAGCCGTAGCCGATGGGAACCAGGTTAATATTCCTGGGCCCGCCGGAGGTGACGGCCGCGAAGCCGTGTCATCCCTTATCGGATTGGGGTGGCTGGTGGAGCGGTCCGGGAAACAGCCCCGGCATATGGACCGTACCCGAAACCGACACAGGTGGACTGGACGAGAATTCCGAGGCGTTCGGGAGAACCATGCCGAAGGAACTAGGCAAATTGCCCGCGTAACTTCGGGAGAAGCGGGACCCGTCTCCGGGCAACCGGGGGCGGGTGGCACAGACCAGGGGGTGGCGACTGTTTAGTAAAAACACAGGGCTCTGCGAAGTCGCGAGACGACGTATAGGGCCTGACGCCTGCCCGGTGCCGGAAGGTCAAGGGGAGGGGTGCAAGCCCCGAACCGAAGCCCCGGTAAACGGCGGCCGTAACTATAACGGTCCTAAGGTAGCGAAATTCCTTGTCGGGTAAGTTCCGACCTGCACGAATGGCGTAACGACCTCCCCGCTGTCTCCGGCATGGACCCGGCGAAATTGAATTCCCCGTGAAGATGCGGGGTACCCGCGGTCAGACGGAAAGACCCTATGAACCTTTACTGCAGCTTCGCGGTGGCGCCAGGAAGGCGCTGTGTAGGATAGGTGGGAGCCTGCGAAGCCGGGGCGCCAGCTCCGGTGGAGGCGTCCTTGAAATACCACCCTGCGCCTTCTTGGCGTCTAACCGGGCCCCGTGAGCCGGGGCCGGGACCCCGCGTGGTGGGCAGTTTGACTGGGGCGGTCGCCTCCCAAACGGTAACGGAGGCGCGCGATGGTGGGCTCAGGCCGGTCGGACATCGGCCAGTGAGTGCAACGGCACAAGCCCGCCTGACTGCGAGCGCGACGGCGCGAGCAGGGACGAAAGTCGGCCGTAGTGATCCGGTGGTCCCGCGTGGAAGGGCCATCGCTCAACGGATAAAAGGTACTCTAGGGATAACAGGCTGATCTCCCCCAAGAGTCCCCATCGACGGGGAGGTTTGGCACCTCGATGTCGGCTCATCGCATCCCGGGGCTGGAGCAGGTCCCAAGGGTTCGGCTGTTCGCCGATTAAAGCGGTACGTGAGCTGGGTTTAGAACGTCGTGAGACAGTTCGGTCCCTATCTGCCGTGGGTGTTGGAGGCGTGAGGGGAGCCGTCCCTAGTACGAGAGGACCGGGACGGACGCACCCCTGGTGCACCGGTTGTCGCGCCAGCGGCACCGCCGGGTAGCCAAGTGCGGACGGGATAAGCGCTGAAGGCATCTAAGCGCGAAGCCCCCCCCAAGACCGCGCCTCCCCATCAGGGCCGTGGCAGACCACCACGTCGATAGGCCGCAGGTGCAGGCGCGGCAACGCGCACAGCCGAGCGGTCCTAATCGCCCGAGCGAGCGCCCAGGACCGGTTCCGTCGCCGCCGCCAGAGCCGGCGGCCAGGACCCGGAAGGGCACACACGCCGCGCGTCGCGCCCCGGCCCGCCGGGGCGCAGGCGCGGCACGCAGCCACCGCCGACACGGCCGGCCGGCGCGCCGCCGTGGCGTCCTCCTCCTCGCCCGTCACATCGCCCTCGTCCTTCCGGATGGGCCGGTCCGGCCAGGTGGCCCGGTGGCCTCCGCGGGGAAGCCACACCCGATCCCATCCCGAACTCGGCCGTGAAACGCCCCAGCGCCCATGGTACTGCGCCTCAAGGCGTGGGAGAGTAGGCCGCCGCCGGGCCGCCCGGCCGGACCAGCCCATCCGGAAGAACAACGGCGCACCGCCCGACCACCACCAACGCGGGGTGGAGCAGCCCGGTAGCTCGTCAGGCTCATA
>NZ_BMKS01000033.1 GCF_014644455.1 Caldovatus sediminis
GGCTCCGGGTCGGTGGTCGTTGGCCTCGCAACCGCAGCCTCCCAACTCAGCCCCGGAGGGACAACCTCCTTGGCAGCGACAGCTTAGAGAGAGCCGTTTTCGCTCGGCTGTGCCCGCGACAACGGCTCTCGCTCGTTGTCTGTCGAGCCGATTCGCGCTCCCGGCCGTTCCCGCCCGTCCGCGATCGGCGCTAGGGAGGAAGGCGCAGCGCGCCGTCGAGCCGGATGGTCGCGCCGTTCAGCAGCGGATTGGCGCAGATCGCGAGCACCAGCGACGCGAATTCCGAGGGCCGCCCGAGGCGCTTGGGGAACAGCGGCAGCGCCTCCAACGCCGCCCGCGCCTCGGGGCTCAGAACGCCCATCATCGGCGTCTCGACGAGCCCGGGCGCGATGGTGACCACCCGCACCCCGAACCGCGCCAGCTCGCGCGCCGCGGGCAGGGTGAGGCCGACGACCCCGGCCTTGCTCGCCGAGTAGGCGCACTGCCCGATCTGCCCCTCGAAGGCCGCGACCGAGGCGGTGTTCACGACCAGGCCACGCTCGCCCTCGGCCAGCGGATCGGTGCGCGCCATCCGCGCCGCGGCCAGGCGCAGCACGTTGAAGGTGCCGACGAGGTTCACCTGCACCACGCGGGAGAACAGCTCGAGCGCGTGCGGCCCGCCGCGCCCGACCACCCGCGCCGCGGCGGCGATGCCCGCGCAATTCACGGCAAGGCGCACCGGGCCGAGCGCCGCCGCCTGGTCCAGCGCCGCCTCGACCGCTGCCGAGTCGCAGACGTCGCCGGCCACGGCGACGCCGCCGATCCGCTGCGCCACCTGCTGCGCGTTCTCGGCACGCAGGTCCATCACCACCACGCGCGCCCCGGCGGTGGCCAGGGCCTCCGCCGTCGCCGCGCCGAGACCGGACCCGCCGCCGGTCACCAGTGCGGCCACCCCCTGCACGTCCATCCGGCCCGCTCCTCCTCAGGCTGCATCGGAACGGGGGGATGATGGCGCGATTCTCGGCGCGGGCCGAGTCCCGCCCCTGTGCGCGCGGTCCGCAGGGCGCGGCCCCCTCTTGCTACCGGCGCTGCGCCGACGCCGCGGAGGTGGTGCGCGCCGCCCGGGCGGGCCGGCTGCCGCTCGGGCGCGTCTCGGACTCGCTGCAGGTTTCGGCGCGGTAGGGCAGGAGGACGTTCCGCTCGGCCCCGAACCGCGCGAGCTGGCCGGCATCCAGCGCCATCGCCTCGCGGAAGTACACTTGCGTGTCGCGACAGAAGAAGCTGCCCTGCCGGATCCGCTCCTCCTCCTGGGTCAGCGCGAGCTGGGTGTCGAACTGGTTGAAGCGGGCGCGCCCCTGGCTGCCGTGGACCCGCCGGAAATGGCCCTCGGCCTGATGGTAGGCGCTGCCGAGCTCGCGCTGGAAGCGGCGGACGAAGGCGTTGTACGCCTCCTCCTGCCGGCAGCCGACGGCGCCGACCATGAGCCGGCTCTGCAGCGCGCGCAGCTCGAGCGCGCTCAGCTCGGGCGGCTGCAGGCAGCCCGGGCCGGGCGCGGCGAGGGCGGGCGATGACGCCACGGCCAAGGCGCCGAGGCCGGCGAGGATCGAGCGGAAGGACAACATCGCGCCGGGTTCTCCGAGGACAGCGTGTGGGGCGCGGGAGCGCGCGGCGCATCGGGCACGCCGGGCGGAGGCCGGATCCGACCGCGACGGTTCCGGTCCGGGGTCCGCATGCGCCCGCTCCCGTGCCTGCCTTGTACACGGCCGCCGGCACGGCGCGAAGCGTCGTTCTGCGGGCCGCTTGGCTCTTTCTCCAAGGGGTTGCCGTCAGATCACGCCAAACAGGTAGAGCAGGATGATGATCGGGATCGGGATGCCGATCAGCCAGAGCAGGATGCCGCGCATCGGGGATGCCTCGTACCGTTCCGTGACGACGAGGCAACGCCCCGATCAGGCTGCGGGTTGCCCGCCCTCCCCGGCGGGCGTGCCGCGGTGCCGCGGCGGGCCCGGGCGCAGCCGGGCGCACAGCGCCGCGCGGCCTTTCGCCAGCCGCATCAGGTCCCCCATGCGGCGGTCGAGGAAACGCAGCGTCGCCGCGAGGTGCTCCTCCGGATCGGCCGCATCGGCCTCGGGTCGCAGCCAGAAGGCGAGGGTCGCGAGGTAGATCGCGGCGAGGCTCGCCCGCCGCGTGTACCAGGAGAAGTCCGCCGAGCGGTCGCCGGCGGCGTGCCACATCGCGTCCGCCGTGCGCGCCGCGCAGCGCACCGCCACGCCGGCATTCCAGGGCAGGGCGAGCAGCGCGAGGGCGCGGCGCAGCGCCTCGCGGTGCGGCACCGCCGCGCGCAGCCGCAGCTCGACCAGGCGGCGGATGCGCGCGGGCGTGCGCAGGACGGCGAGGTTCGCCGCCGCCGCGGCCTCGTTCATCTCGCGGTCGGCGAGGTCGGACCAGGCCTCGATCGCGCCGATCGGGCCGCGCGGGAAGAGGGAGGCGGCCTCGACGGGATCGCGGCCGAGCCCGGCGAGGCCGGCGCGCAGCGCGGACCAGGTCCAGCCGCGCGCGGGGACGTGGGGGAGGATCGCGCGGATCGCGGCGTCGCGCTCTGCGCTGCGCTCGAGGGAGTCGCCGGTCACGGGCGCGCGCCGGCGCCGTTGCCGGCGCCGGCCGCCTCTGCGCCCGCCTTGCGCTCGGCCTCCTCGGCGGCGGCGCGGGCGAGCTCCTCGGTGAAGCCGAACAGCGACAGGTCCTCCATGCGCATCGGGTAGAGCACGCCGTCGAGGTGGTCGGTCTCGTGCTGGAACACGCGCGCGGCCATGCCCTCCGCCTCGCCGGAGACCGGCCGGCCCTCGGCGTCGAGGCCGCGGAAGCGGATCCTGCGGGCGCGGGTGACGCAGCCGCGCAGGCCGGGGATGGAGAGGCAGCCTTCCCAGCCGCGCTCCACCTCCTCGCCGATCGGCTCCAGCGTCGGGTTGATCAGCGCGGCCGCGCCGCCGCCGGTGCGGTAGACGAAGAGGCGCAGCGGCACATGCACCTGCGGTGCGGCGAGGCCGATGCCCTGGGCGTCGTGCATGGTCTCGATCATGTCTGCGACCAGGCGGCGGATCTCCGGCGCGGCGGGGTCGGCGACCGGCTCCGCGACGCGCAGCAGGACGGGGTGGCCCATGCGGGCGATCTTGAGGATGGCCATGGCGGCGTCGTCTGCCTTCGCTGGGCGGGTGCGGCGTATGTCGGGCGATGTAGGCGCGCCGGCCGCGCCGCGGGAGGGCTTCCTGCGCGGCCCGGGGCCGTGCTAAGCATGCGCCCCTGCGTCGCGACCGATACGGTCCCTGTCGGGAACCCGGTTCCGGCGCGATCGTTCACATCGTCTTGGATCGGGCACATCGCCTTGGATCGGGCCGCATCCTGGCCCATATCAGGTCGCGACCGTGTCCAACGCAACCAGGAAAGGAGATCGAGCCGCGTGCAAGTCGTCGTCCGGGACAACAACATCGACCAGGCGCTGAAGGCGCTCAAGAAGAAGCTGCAGCGGGAGGGCGTCTTCCGCGAGATGAAGCTCCGCCGGCACTACGAGAAGCCGTCCGAGCGGCGTGCCCGCGAGGCTGCCGAAGCCATCCGCCGGGCCCGCAAGGTCGAGCGCAAGCGCCTCGAGCGCGAGGGCTTCTGACGCGGCGTGCACCTCCGCCGACCGGACGGGACGGCGGGGAATCGGCGCCCATCCGTGACCGCGGCGCGGGGCGACCCGCCAGCCGCGGTCTTGCGTTTCCGGACATCGCTCGGCCGATGCGCGCGGCGCCTGGCCGCCGCGGGGCGGCGCGCGTGCTGGCGGCGCTCCTGGCGCTCGCGCCGGCGGCGGGCGGCGCGGCGCGCGCGCAGGCGCCGGGCGCGGCGTCGGATGCCCTGCTGCCCTATCTGGCGCAGAGCGCGTGCCTCGATGCGCGGGGCGCGCCGGTTCCGGGACGGCTTCCCTTCGAGCCGGGGTGTGCGCGCCGGCGACCGCTCTCCCAGGGCGAGCCCTTGCCGTACCGCCGGCACGACTGGCCGGCGGCCGAGGCGGCGCGGCGTCTGCCCCACGGGTACCAGGCGAGCGACGCGGTGCTCGGGACGCTGCTCGGCCGGCCGGCGATCCTCCACACCCTCGATTTCGGCGACGGGCCGCGCCGTTTCGGCGTCTTCGACGCCGGGCGCGGGGATGGCGGGCAGGCGCTGATCCTGCGCGGCGGCGCGGCGGCGGCGGCGATGACCGAGGACGCGGGCGGCGGCGTGCAGTGGTTCGCCTCGCCGCGCTGCCGGACGGATCGCGGCGCGCTGCCGGACGGCTGGCTGCTCGCGGCGGCGCCGCTGCGCGAGGCGTGGACCGAGCGGGTGGTGCGGCTGTCCATCGTCCGCCGGCCGGACGAGTGCCCGGCCGCCTTCGGCGTCAGCTACACGCGCTGGCGCCGCATGCCGCGGCTGCCCGTGCCGTGGCGGGAGGCCGCGAGCGGGGCGACGGGCGTGTTCCTCGCCGACGCGGTGGTCTCCGAGCACTACGGGGGCGAGGCGATCACCACGGCCGATCACCTCGAGCGGTTCTTCCTCGCGCGCGACCTCGGCATGGTGCGGTGGGAGCGCTGGGAGAACCGTGCGCTGAGCCGCCTGCCGGACCGCGACCGCATGGCGCGGGTGATCGCGGAATCGGGGCGCTGCCCGCCGATCGAGGCCTCCGATCCGCCGGGGCGCGGGTGGATGCTGGTGGACTGCCGGACCTGGACGAATTTCGTGCGGGCGGCGCCGGGGGCGCTGTTGGCGGCGATGGCGTGGCCGGCGCCGGAGCTGCGCTGAGGGCGCACTGCCGCCTCCCGCTGCCGGCATCGGCGGCCACCGGGCTCAGAACCCATCCGGGAAGTTCTGCTTCATGCTGAGGTGGTTGCGGCCAGCCGCCGGAGCATGATGCGGATCATCGCCACGCGGACGAAGGGTAAGCGTTGCCCCGCGTCCCTTCTTGCTTTGGCCCGTTGAGGGCCTGAGAGGAGAGCCATCGCGGAGGTGAAGCGATGGCAAGAGGAATGGCTGGCACCGATGCCAGCACCGGTGCTGGCACCGGGGGTTCGGAGCGGGTCGAGATCGTCACGCGTGGCGAGCGGCGTCGGAGCTTCAGCGCGGAGGAGAAGGTCCGGCTGGTGGCGGAGACGTTCCAGCCGGGCGAGACGGTGACGACGGTGTCGCGCCGGCACGGGATCTGCACGAGCCTGCTGCATCGCTGGCGGCGCGCGGCACGTGGCGAGGTGCCGAGCCGGCGCGCAGCGAGGCCACGGCTGCTGCCGGTGCGTCTGGTGGCGCCCGACGCGGGGCCAACCGCGTCCCCGCCGCCGCCGGTGCCGGACATCGCGCCCGTCCCGATCGAGGTGGTGCTGCGCAACGGGCGGGTGCTGCGGGTCGCGGTGACGACGGGTCTCGCCGCGGTCGCGCGCCGCGCGGCGGCGCGGGAGGCGTGATCGGCCCGGCGCCGGGCGTGCGGGTCTGGCTGGCGGCCGGCCCGACGGACATGCGCCAGGGCTTCGACGGGCTGGCGCGGCTGGTGCAGGAGGTGCTCGGGCGCGATCCGTTCGGCGGCCATGTCTTCGCGTTCCGCGGCAAGCGCGGGTGGCGTCCCGTGTGGTGGTGTAGGAGGGTCAGAGCCCGGGGCGCGTAGCGAAGCCCCTGGTGGAGCGGAGCGCCCCGGGCGGCCACCGCGGTGATTCTCGGTAGGGTTGGGTTG
>NZ_BMKS01000034.1 GCF_014644455.1 Caldovatus sediminis
TCGAGCGCGACCGTCACCCCGTCCCAGGGCCGCAGCCGCAGCGCCGAGAGGTTCGCGGGGAATGCCACCTCGCGCTGGCGGCGGATCCGCTCCAGTTCGGCCTTCATCAGCCGCTGGACGGTCGCGACCGCGGTCGTCAGCGGGAATTCGAGGTCGCGGTAGATCGCCTCACCGCCATCCTCGGCGACGTAGTTCGCGGCGAGCAGCGGCGGCGCGTCGGTCGGCTGCCAGTTCTTCGCCGGGTCGACGTAGACGGCGCGGACGCCGTTGAAGAGATCCCGCCGCGGCCGACTGCCCTGGATGGTGACGTCGCCGCGCAGGTCGTCCGCGGTGAGCGTGGCGGCCGGCAGCGCGGGCCCGCCGGCATGGATGAAGAACCGCCCGCCCGAGACCACCAGCGCGCCGGCCATGGCGGCGACGAGCTTGCGGGTGATGGCGATCTTGCCCTCGCCGAGCGAGACGCGGCCGTTCACGGTGTAGCGTCGCTCGGTGACGCCGGCCCGGGTGCCGATCAGCTCGTCGCAGATGTTGGCCGCGGCGCTCAGGGCGGGGATGTCGATGTCGTCCCAGGACGCCTTCCAGCCGAAGGGCGCGGTCAGGTACCAGGCGAGGCAGAGCGCCGGGTTGTCCGACCAGCCGGTCGCGCCGGTGCGCGGATCCAGGATGGTGTCGGCGCCCTCGACGAGGGCGGCGATGTTCGGCGGGCCGGCGGGGAAGGCCTCGGCGGTGATCTTGAGGCGGACGGCGACGTAGGCGCGTCCGCGGCCGCGGTGGTCCGCGGTCCACTTGCCGCCGGTCTCGGCGATCAGGTTGGCGTTGGCCGCCTGGTCGGGGTCGCCCAGGTGGCGGTCGATGCGCACCAGGCCGGCGAACCTGCTGTCGGTCGCCAGCGTGTCGCCGAGCCAGACATCGCCGATGGCGCGGACGCGGTGCGCGGCGAGCACCACGACGGCGTAGAACCAGCCATCGGCGCGGCCGGCCTCGTCGGTCGCGGAGTGGAGGAAGACGATCGGGCCGCCGACCTTGCAGCGGCCGAAGACGATCTGGTGCTCGGTGATCGGCTGGCGGAAGGACTGGGTGCGGCCGGCGCCGGGCGCGCTGGGATCGTCGCCCGGGCGGAGCGAGGTCGAGGGTGCGGTGGGGCGCTTCGCCGGGAAGACCGCGTTGCCGAGGCTGGACACGACGAACGCGGCGCCGGCGCCGACGATGGCGCCAAGGATGCCGCCGCCGACCGCGGCGGAGGCAACGCCGCCGGCGACGACGGCGATCAAGGGAACGGCGGCGGGCATCTCAGCCGATCCTCCAGGCGGTGGTGCAGGCGGTGAGCGGGGCGCGGAGCAAGCCGCGCGGGCCGACGAAGGCGGCGCGACCGGCATCGAGCACCACGCCGAGGCGGTCGGGATCGGGCGCGAGGACGACGTCGCCCATGCGGGCCAGCAGCGGCGCCACGCGCGGGAAGCCGGCGCTGTCGGCGGTGGCGACCAGATCGGGCTGCACCCGGAAGGCAGGCCGCTCCCCCGTCACCGCCTCCACCGCCGCCAGCGCGAAGCGGCCGCAGTTCCAGCGATGCGCGTCGAAGGGGCGCGTGTCGACCGCCGACAGCAGGGCTGCCAGCCGCACCGCCCAGTCCGGCCGCCGCGTCACTAGGCGGGCAGCCGGATCTCCGCCTCCTGCAGGGCGGGGACGTATTCGAAGAAGCGGTCGCCCGGGTACTCGGCCTGCTGGTCGGCGTCGGTGTAGCGGCGCACCTCGGCGCGCTCGAGGTCGACGAGCCGGCTCTCGCAGGTGAGCGCGACCCGCGGCTCGGCGCCGTCGGTCACCTCCATCGTGTCCATCAGCCCGGCCCAGAGCGGGAACGGGTCGGCGACGAAGGCACCCTCGGCGTCGAGCAGGGCGCCCCAGAGCCGGGCCGGCCGCAGCCGGAAGCTCCGCTCGGCGAGTGCGATGTCCACCACCTCCTGCGGCACCGGCGACAGCGCGAGCGTCAGCCGCACGGCGCGCAGCTCGACCGTCTCCTCGACTTCGCCGACGGCGCCGATCGAGCCCACGCCCTCGAACACCTTCCCGGCCCAGTGCAGCTGGCCGAGCCCGGTCCAGGCGCGGAAGGGGCCGGAGGCGAAGTCGAGCTCGACCAGCACGACCGGCGCGGCGACCGGCGAGGTGGCGGAGGCGGCGGCATGCGGCGACAGCCGCGGCGTGCCGTTCGTGTCGGACACTACAGAGCTTCCTCGAGGCGGATGGTGATCGCGGTGAAGCGCCCCGGCCGCGTCGGGTTGGCGGCCTCGTCGTCGGAGACGAGGCGCATGGCGACGGTGGGCTTGCTGAGCACCAGCGGCTGGTTGATCAGCAGCGCCTCGCGCAGCGGCGGCGCGATCGGGATGGTGGCGGTGCCGGCGCCCGAGGCGGTGACGGTCTCGGTGGCGATGTAGAGCCGCCCCGCCAGGCCGATCAGGTCGCCCGCGCCGACCGCGACACCGTTCGGCCACCAGCCCTGGGTCTGGATGGCCAGCGCCCCGCGCGGCGCGCCGGCGGCCAGCGCCGGGTTGCCCGAGCCCACCACGAAGCCGGTGCCGTCGGTGAAGATGGTCGCATCCGAGTAGGAGAACGGCCCGCTCGGCACGTCGCCCTGGCTCCGCGGGTCGCCGGTGCGGTACTCCCGCCGCCAGTCCCAGATGCGGACGGTGTTCACCGAACCGGCCAACGCCGCGAGCAGCCCTTCGAGGAGGCCGGCGCGGACGCGGTCGAGCGGGTCAAAGGTCGCCTGCGCGACCCAGCGCGCGCCCTCGCGCCGCAGTACCTGCGTGGCGCGCGTGACCGGCGAGACGAAGCGGGTGGTGTTGTGCTGCAGGTAGAAGGTCAGCCGCGTCGGGCGCAGCGCCTCCGGCCAGGCGTATTCGACCACGGCGGCTACCCCCGCACGGTCTCGTAGGCGCTGCCGCCGCGGCGGATGGCGTCCAGCGTCATCGCCGAGGCCTGCCGCGCGATCTGCCCGGCGAGCAGCCGCAGCCGCGCCTCGACGCCGGCATCGGCACCGCGCGCGTCGATGTTGATGGTCTGCTGGATGACCGGGCCACCTGGCGCGACGCCGTTCGGCAGCACGGTGCCGCCGCGGTCCGGCACGAACCACTCCGGGCCGCGCTCGCCGACGATGTAGGGCTGGCCCGCAGTGACGGGCCCGCCCTCGGCCCGAAAGAGCCCGCCGAGCCACGAGCCGATGCCGTCGAACCAGCTCCCGGCACCGAGGCTGGTGAGGCCGGCCGAGACGGCGTTGCCGAGCGGCTCGGTGATGGTGCGCCGCGCGATGATGCGGGCGATGTCCTGGAGGAGCCCCTCCATGACCTTGGACAGCTTCTCGCCCTTGATGATCGCGTCCTCGAAGGCGCTGGAGAAGGTGAGGCCAAGGTCGCGGACCGTGTCGGCGGTGCGTTCCGCGCCCCGCTGCACGCGCTCCTCGGCGCGTTCCAGGTCCTCCAGCGCGCGCTGCGCCTCCCGGCCGATCGTCTCGTCCGGGATCGGCCGGCCGGCGCGCTCGGCGCGCTGCACCAGGTCGGCGAGCCGCTCCAGCCGGCGCTGGTAGCGCTCGTAGGCGGTCTCGTTGTCCTGGATCAGCCGCTCGCGCTCGCGCAGCAGGTCGTTCAGCTGGCGCTCGGCCTCGCGCGCCTCCCGGGCACCCTCGTTGCTGGCGCGCCGGACCGCGGCGACGCGCGGCTCCAGCCGGCGCAGCGCCTCGTCGCGCTCCTGCAGCGCCAGGGCCTCGAGGCGGGTGCGCTCGGCGGCGGTGACCGCGCCGGCCGCCTCGGCCTCGCGCAGCCGGCGCACGCGTTCCTCGTATTCCCGGTTGATCCGGAACCGGTCGTCGAGGTCGCGGGTGAGCTCCTGGACGTCCTGCGTCGCGCGGCGGCGGCGGGCGTCGGCCGCGGCCTGGCCGGCGCGCTCCTGCTCCTCCAGGCGGCGGTTGAGCGACTCCCGCTCGGCGGTGTCGATCTCGGCGAGGGTGGCGAAGTAGTCGCGGCGCAGCTCCTCCAGCCGCGCCCGGCTGTCGACGCCGGCCTGCCGCTCGGCGGCGCCGACCAGGCCGGGGCGGATGCTGCCGCGGCGGACCGGCGCGCGCAGGCTGTCGCGGCCGTCCTGCTCGCTCTCCAGCCGACCGATCTGCGCCGAGAGCGCCTCGGCCTGGCGGCGCAGGCCGGCGAGGCGCTCGCCCTCGCCCAGCAGCCCGGCACCCTGGCGCACCCCGTCCACGGCGCGCGCCGCGGCCGACAGCGCCCGGGCCAGCGCGTTGGACAGGCCGATGGCGCGGTCGAGCTGGCCGAGGAAGTTCTCCGTGGCGGCCGTCAGCTGCCCGAAGGCGCGCCCGAGCGAGAGCGGCGCCTTGTCGAGCTCGGCGCCGAGCCGCTCGGTCGCCCGCAGCAGGGCGGGGAAGACGCGCTCGGCGGTGAGGCGGCCCTCCGAGCCGAGCTGCCGGAGCTGGCCGATGGAGACGCCGAGCTCGCGCGCCAGGCCCTCGGCCAGCAGCGGCATGGCCTCGAGGATGGAGCGCAGCTCGTCGCCCTGCAGCACGCCCGAGGCCAGCGCCTGGGCCAGCTGGAG
>NZ_BMKS01000035.1 GCF_014644455.1 Caldovatus sediminis
AGTCGCGGATCATCCGCTCGTCCTCGCCGAGCTGGGCGTCGAGCAGCAGCGGGTCGTCCCAGGCGAACTGCGGCCTGGTGGCGGGCTGAGAGACGACGGTCATGGCCTTTCCCCCGGTGGCGGGAGCAACGTCGCGGCGTTTGCGGCCTTGCCGACGTTGGACATGCGGGCACCGGCAATCCCGCTCGGCACGGCGCCGCCGATGGGGCACCCGGCGGCAACGCGCACCCGGCCAGCCGCTGGAGTCGTCGTCATTGAGGGCCCTCCGTGCCGGGATCGGGGGCATGCATCGCCGCCGCCGCAGGTCCTGCCCTGCCGGCGACATGGGCGGCCAGCCGCTCGACCGCCTCGGGATTCACCAGCCCCGAGAGGTCGCCGACCGCGTCGCCGACCCACACGGCCCGCACGACGCGGCGCATGATCTTCATGCTGCGCGTCTTTGGCAGGTCCTCGACGAAGACGATGCTCTTGGGTCGGAAGGACGACCCCAGCCCGCCGACAACGGCTTCCGTCAACGCCTGCACCACCTCCGGCGTGGCGACGACGCCACGCGCCGGCACGCAGACACACACGACCGCTGAACCCTTCACCGGGTCGGGCACGCCGATCGCGGCGACCTCGGCAACCTTCCCGGTGGCAAGCAGCAATGCCTCGATCTCGGCCGGCCCGACCCTCTTGCCGGAGATCTTGAGCGTATCGTCCGAGCGGCCGTGGATGAACCAGTCGCCGTCCTCGTCCACGGAGGCGAGGTCGCCCTGGACCCAGAGGCCGGGAATCTTCGACCAGTAGCTCTCGATGTAGCGCGCGGGATCCCGCCACAGGCCGCGCGTCAGCCCGATCGAGGGCATGTTCAGCGCGAGTTCGCCGACGCGGCCGCGCGGCAGCGGGTTCCCCTCCTCGTCCACGACAACGGCGCCCATCCCGGGAATGGGTCCTGCGAAGCCGCAGGGCTTGACGTCCGGCCGGAGGACGTTGCCCGCCAGGATGCCGCCGCCGATCTCGGTCCCGCCGGAATAGTTCAGGATCGGGGCGCGATTGCGGCAGACCTTGCTGCGGAACCATTTCCAGGCCTCGGGCGTCCAGGGCTCCCCGGTCGAGGCGGTGACGCGCAACGAGGAAAGGTCACGGCCCTCCACCACCTCGGGCGGTTGCTGCATGAGGGCGCGAACCAGCGTCGGCGCCACGCCCAGGAAGCTGATCCGGTGGTCCTCGACGAGCCGCCAGATGCGCCCCGGCTCCGGGTAGTCCGGGGTTCCCTCGGCGAGCAGCAGCGTCGCGCCCGTCAGCGGCGCCGCGACGGCCAGCATGGGCCCGATCAGCCAGCCGAAATCGCTCATCCACAACACGCGGTCGTCGGGCCGGAGGTCGAGGATCAGCCCGAAATCCAGCGCGACCTTGGTCAGGAAGCCGCAGTGCGAATGCACCGTCCCCTTCGGCTTGCCGCTGGTGCCGGAAGTGTAGACGAGCATCGCCGGCGCCTCGGCCGGCAGTTCAGCCGGCGGCGCGCCATGGCCGCGGGCAAGGAGGTGACGCCACCCGATCCAGCCGGCGTTCTTCGTCTCCGGCCCGCCGCCATCGGGATCGTGCGCGACGACCACCACATGCCGCAGCGTCTGCACCTGGCCGGCGGCCGAGGCGATCACCTGCGCCATCTCCACCGGCTTGCCGCGACGCCAGGTGCGGTCGGCGGTGACGACCGCGACGGCGCCGGCATCCGACAGGCGCTCGACCACCGCCTGTGCCCCGAAGCCGGAGAACATCGGCAGGGCGATCGCGCCGATGCTGACGATGGCGAAGAATGCGGCGATCACCTCGGGGAGGGCAGGCATGAACACCCCCACCACGTCGCCCTGCCCGATGCCGAGCGACCGGAGGCCGCCCGCCGCGCGCGCCACGGTCCCTGCCAGTTCCGCGTAGGTCATCGCGCGTCGGTCGCCATCCTCGCCTTCCCAGAGGATGGCGGGCTTCGCGCCATGGCCATTGGCGATGGTGCGGTCGAGGCAGTTCCACGCCAGGTTGGTCGTGCCGCCGACGCACCATTCGGCCCATTCCTTGCCCTTCGAGACGTCGAGCAGCCGCTGGTACGGCTTGAAGAAGCGGAGGCCGTGGAACTCCATCACCGCCGCCCAGAACCACTCCGGCTCCCTGGCGGCACGCTCCACGAGGCGATCGTAGTCCGGGACACCATAGCGGCGCAGGAAGCGCTCCAGCGGCGAAGAGGTGTCAGACCCGTTCATGTCCCTGCGTCCTCCCTGGTTCCCGGTGGCGGTGGTCAGCTGCGGACCAGCGCGCAGCCACCCGCGGCCAGCGGCCTGAAGGCCTGCTCGCCCGGCGTGCTCAGGACGAGCTTGTAGTAGTCCCACGGTCCGCGCGATTCCTGCGGCGCCTTGACCTCGAACAGGTGCGCCGGATGCAGCTTGCGGCCGTCCGGTCGGATGGTGCCGGCGCCGAAGGCGTCGTCCTCGGTCGGCATCGCCTTCATGCGGGCCACGGCCTCGGCGCCGGAGGCCTTGGCCCTCGCCACGCCCATGTCCTTGACCGCCTTGAGGTAGTGCAGCGTCGCGGCGTAGCAGCCGGCGTGGATCGTCGTCGGCGCCTGCACGCCGAAATTGCTCCTGACCCTGCTGGTGAACGCCCGGGTGCGATCGTTGAGGTCCCAGTAGAAGGTCTCGGTCAGCATGAGGCCCTGCGCGGCCTCGAGGCCGAGGGAATGAACCTCGGTGATGAACATGACGAGCGCCGCGAGTTTCGTGCCGCGCCGCGTCACGCCGAACTCGGCCGCCTGCTTCACCGCATTGATGAGGTCGCTGCCGCCGGCGGCGAGCCCGATCACCTTCGCCCGGCTGGACTGCGCGCGCACGAGGAACGAGGAGAAGTCGGTGGTGCCGGGGAAGGGAAAGCGGACCGATCCGAGGACGCGCCCGCCCGCGGCCTGGACGAAGCGGGACGTTTCCGTCTCCATCGAATGGCCGAAGGCGTAGTCCGCGGTGATGAAGAACCAGGTGTCGCCGCCGGCACGGACCATGGCGCCCCCGGTCGAGTTCGCCAGCATGTAGGTGTCGTAGGACCAGTGCACCGTGTTCGGGCTGCACTGCGAGCCGGTGAGTTCCGCGGTCGCCGGCCCCGATGCGAGGAACACCTTGTTCTTCTCGCGCGTGATGCCCGAGACGGCCAGCGCCGCCGAGCTGCCCGGAACGTCGACGATGGCGTCCACGCCCTCCCAATCGAACCACTGGCGGGCGATGTTGGAGGCGACGTCCGGCCGGTTCTGGTGGTCGGCGAAGACGATCTCGACGCTGAAGCCCCGGTCGGCGAACTCCTGGGCGGCCTGCCGCGTCGCCGCGAGCGAGCCGGGCCCGGAAAGGTCGCGGTAGGCACCCGCCATGTCGGTCAGGACGCCGAGCTTGATCGTGTTCGCGCCCTGCGCCCTGACGCCGCGTGCGCCGGCCGTGGCCGCCGCGGCGAACGCGGTTCCGGCCCGGAGCATGGATCGACGGGTGAGTGACATCCGTTTTCCTCCTTGATCGTGGTGATGCCTGTGCACGGCGTTGCCGTTTCGTGCGGGCGCAAGAAGCGGGTTCCCGGACAGGAGGGACGGGCCACCCGTCGATCGCGAAACCGGCCCGGGTGCCGCCTACTTCTGGTACCTGCGGAATTCGGGCCTGCGCTTCTCGTTGAAGGCGCGGACGCCTTCCCGCGACTCCTC
>NZ_BMKS01000036.1 GCF_014644455.1 Caldovatus sediminis
GCACCACGTAAACCCGGGTCGGGCCAAGGCCCGGGATGCGCGGCTTCTGTGTCAGGCGCCCGCCCTCGCCGGCGACGATGAACCCGCGCCGGAACAGGGCCCGCGCCGCCGCCTGCGGATCGAGCCCGGCGCAGACTTCGCGCCGCCATGTCTCGGTCGCGATCCAGAAGCGCCACTGCCCATCGTCCCCGCGCTTCCTCCATCCGGCGCGGTTGACGATGCGCTCGCCCGAGGGCTCCCCGCCCTCGCCCACCGCCTCGAACCGCGAGGCGCCGTGCGCGATCAGGAACCCCCGCACCTGCGCCACCGCCTGCGCGGCCTCGGCGCTGCCGCTGCCGGCCTCGCGCGCGGCAAGCCACGCCCCGAGGCAGGCCCCCGCCGCCCGCTCGGCCTCGCCCGGTGGCCACGGCAGGATCCCGGCGCCGGTGGCTAGCTCGCCCGCCGCCGCGACCAACGCGAAGCGCGCCGCCACCCGCCGCACCTGCCCGCCGGCCTCGGCCGGCAGGTGACCGCGCAGGAACGCGGCCATCAAATCGCGCGCCTGCGCCGCCACGCCCTCCGGATCGGCGGCCAGCACTTCAAGCCACGCGCGGCCGGCCGTGCCGTAACAGCGCCGCGCCGCCTCGCGCAGCGCGTCGGCCAGCGCCGCGCCGCTGGCGTGCCCGTGCAGCGTCTCGAACAGGCCGTGCGGCCCGGCCTCGGCGGGAATGTCGAGCACCCGCACTTCCTGCCCGGCGCGCAGCCGGCGCGGGCCGCCGCGCGCCTCGGCCAGCCGGTCGCCGAGACCAACCTCGCCGCTGCTCAGGAACAGTACGCGCCAATCGAGGACGCGCCGCGCCCCGCCATCGCGCGCCGCGCGGCCCTTGCCGCAGCCGTTGGCGAGCATGTAGGCCGCCTGCGCCAGCGCCTCGGGTTCGCACTCGCCCATCTCATCGAGGCAAAGCAGCAGGTCGTTGTGCGCCGTCGCCACCGCCTCAAGCGCGTTGTCGGTGCTGCGCCAGGACCGCGCCCAGCCGCGCAGCCCGCCGCCGCCCCAGACCGAGCCGGCGACGTGCAACGCCGTGGACTTCCCCGACGACGACGGGCCGCGCAGGTGGAAGCCGCCGCCCTCGGCGTCGAGCAGCCCGAGCAGCGGCGCCGCGAGCGCGGCACCGATGGCGAAGGCAAGGCGCGAGTTGCCCTCCGCCAACGCCGCCACGGCGCGCTGCCAGTCCTCAAGCGTGCCGGCGCGGCGCAGCGGCGGCAGCGCCTCCGGCCGCTCGGTCTGCACCATCACCCGCTCGGCGCCCGGCGGCCCGAGCGTTTCGTCGGGCAGCACGAACACGCGACGGCCGTCGGCGCCGACGTGCCAGCCGAGCCGCCCCACCACGCGCACGCGCGCGGCCGGCGCCGAGCGCATCAGATACTCGGCCAGGCGCTCCCGTGCCCGGCGCCCCGGCGCGACGAACAGGCCGCGCGAGAGCAGATGAGCGCGCAGCTCGGTGCCGTCGCCGGCCAGCATCGCGCGCGGCATCGCCCATTCGTGCGCGCGCCCGTCGCCATCAAGCCATTGCAGCAGGGCGCCCCAGTCGCGCCCTTCGCCGTCATGCGTCAGCGCCGCCACCGTCAGCGGGCCGCACACGTGCAGCGGCGGCGCGTCATCCTCGGGCGGGAACCAATAGAGTCCGTCGCGGCGCATGGCGAAGCCGCTCGGCAGGGCGGGCGCGTCGGCGCTGCGGGTGCCCTCGGTCGCCTCGGCGGCCGGCGCCTTGCCTTCGAGGAGAGTGTCCGCGTCGGTCATCGCGCCAGGCCCTCCTTCGCCAGCGCGAAGGCGGCGATCCGCTCGCCCTCGGCGCGCGGCTTGCCGGCGTCCGCGATGCCTTCGGCCACGGCGCGGACAACCGCCGCCGGCGCCACCTCGCCGCGCCGCGCCAGCGCCGCAAGCCACCCGGCGACGCGGAGCGCCGTGTCATGTCGAGCCCCCTCGCGCTGCGCGGCGATGCGCGCGCGCGCCCAGGCGAGCGCGCGGGCGCCGGCGGCATCGTCCGCCGCGCGCGGGCGCGGCGGGCGCGGTGGCGGCGTCGGTGTCAGCAACGCCGCCGGCGGCACCCGCACCGCCGGCTCGGCGCCGTCGAGCAGCGCCAGCCGCGCGGGCAGCGGATCGCGCCGGCCTTCGAACAGCGGCGCCGCCGTGTAGATCGGCTGCGCGGGGCGGAACGCGCTCGCATCCACCGGCGCGCCGGCAAGCCACGTCGCCAACTCGGCGCCGCGCGTCGGGCGGTCCAACCAGAACCAGAGACGAAGACGCGCGCCGGGCTTGATGCCGTGCGAGGCGGTCGCCTGGATGACGCAACGCGCGACGCGGAAGGCCGGCGGGAGGTGCGGCAGCGCGGCGCGCGCGCAGGCGGGCAGGGCGCGCGGATCGGTGCCCTCGGGCAGCGGCAGGCCGTCCACGTCGAGCGCAACCCACCGGCGCGCCGCCTCGCGCAGCGTCGCCCGCTCGCCGGTCGCGTGGTCGTCGTGCAGCAGCCGCCGCACGCCGCGCGCGCGCGCCGGATCGGCGATGGCGCCGCGCAGGACGCAGCAGCGCGGCCGCGCCGCGAGCCGCGCCAACAGGCGGTGCAGCGCGTCGAGCCCGTCGAGCGCGGCCGGGTAGAGGTTCACCGTGCGCGCGGTGCCGTAGGGTTCGCAGCCGTCCGCGCGCCAGGTCTTGGCGAGGCGGAGATGCGGCGCGGCGGCCTCGCACACGGTCAGGCCGCATGTGTTGTCGGCCGGC
>NZ_BMKS01000037.1 GCF_014644455.1 Caldovatus sediminis
GGGCGAGGCACCAGCCCCGGCCGCGTAACCCAAGCCGATTGGCCTCCGGCGAACCCGGCGCGGTTCACCACCGCCTCGACGGCCAGGTTCGCGAGCCACACCGCGAAGGGGTCGGTGTCCCAGCCACGAAGCCGCGAGCCGAGAGCCGCCAGCGCGATGGCGGGCTCGGCCCCTTCCATCTCCCTCAGCACGCGCGAAGCGGCTTCCATAAGGAAGGCGCCCCCGCCGCAGGAAGGGTCGATCACACGGCCCGCACGCCAGCAGTGGCCGGCCCGCTCGGCCTTATCCAAGAGACGGCGGACCAGGGCAGGCGGCGTGTAGTAGATACCGTGCGCGGCGCGGTGCTTGGCCGGAATGGCCTGCGTGTAGAGGCCGCCGAGGGTGGCCACGGCCTCGGGGAGAGACAGCGAAGAGAGCGCTTGTCCAAACTCGGCAGCAGCGGCGAGCGTGTCTTCCGGAAGGGTTGCCAGGGATAGGGCGTCGGGCAGCGGCGCCGACGCGATGCCCGGTCGCGCCAGCGAGGCGGCGCGGGAATGCCACCAGGCCACGGCAGCGGCATGGGCGACGGCGCGCGCGGTTTCCATGCTGGCGGCCTGCGCTATCGCGGAAAGGGCGCGCTGGCGGAGCAGCAGCGCTGCCGGGCTTGATGGCTCCGCCCGTCTCTGTTGTGCCGCTGATCGTCCTGCCATGCACCCCGCCCGCGATTCGCTCCGACATCATGCCGGCGAACAGATGCCTGCGACAGTTCAGGTTGACCTGACGGGGTTCAGGGGCAGTTGGCCGGCAGCCCGCCCCGATCCGCCCTGCTCCGCATGTGTCCGCCGGGCAACACCCGCGAACCATTCTCGACAGGCCGACAGGCTTGAGTGTGGGGAGGTTTGTGGGGACAAATCGGGGGATGGCCGAAAAAAACGGTGGCTTGCCGGATGACATGGCGGAGAGGGTGGGATTCGAACCCACGGTGCGGGTCACCCCGCACAACGGTTTTCGAGACCGCCCCGATCGACCGCTCCGGCACCTCTCCGCTGAGCTCGGGCAGCTCCTATAGGAGCCGTTATCGCTAGACGCAACTGGATCGCGTCCGCCGCAACGCGGTTGGCTAGGCCGCGTGGACGAACCGGCGCCGGGAGATTCCCAGGCGGCCTAGGGCGTGATTCCAAACTGATCTCTGGCATGGAGATCGGCGTTGATCCGTGGGCTGCTGACCGACGAGGAATGGTCCTTCTTCGAACCCTTTGCAGCGTCAGCGAGCCCGCTGGACGGCAGGCCTGCCCGCGACCACCGGCGGGCGTTCGACGCCAGCTTCTGGATCGCGCACCGGCCGGTGGCGTCCCGTGTGGTGGTGTAGGAGGGTCAGAGCCCGGGGCGCGTAGCGAAGCCCCTGGTGGAGCGGAGCGCCCCGGGCGGCCACCGCGGTGATTCTCGGTAGGGTTGGGTTGTCGAGACCTGCA
>NZ_BMKS01000038.1 GCF_014644455.1 Caldovatus sediminis
GCGCTTCACCGCCGCGGTCTTGCGGGCGGCGTAGCCGTCGAGGATCAGGAGCAGGTCGAGCTCGGCCTCGCCGACCTCGAGACGGCGATCGCCAAGGCCGATGCCGAGGCCGAGAAGCGCGACCCGGACCTCAGGCGCGAGCGCGCGGCCAGGCGCCGGGCCAGCCGCGGCGCGCTGCCCGCCCGCCTGCCGCGCGTCGAGGTGGTGCTGGCGCCGCGGAGCGCGACCTGCCCGTGCTGTGCGGCGGCGACGGCGGAGATCGGCGCCGACACCTCCGAGCGGCTCGACGTGATCCCGGCGCGGTTCCGGGTGATCGTGACGCGCCGGCCGAAGCTTGCCCGCCGGTCCTGCGCCGGCGTCGTGGTGCAGCGGCCGGCACCGGCGCGCCTGGTCGAGGGCGGCCTGCCGGCCGAGGCGACGGTCGCGCACATCATGGTCTCGCGCTACGCGGATCGTCTGCCGCTGCATCGCCAGGCGGGGATCCTGGCGCGCCAGGGTGTCGCGGCGGACCGGGCGACGCTGGCGGCCTGGGTCGGCACGGCGGCGGCGGAGATCGCGCCGGTGGTGCGGCGGATGAAGGCGATCCTGCTCGCCTCGCCGCGGCTGTGCGCCGACGAGACCGCGGTGGCCGGCGCTCGATCCCGGCCGCGGCCGGACGAAGACCGGCTGGTTCTGGACCATCGCGCGCGACGACCGGCCCTGGGGCGGGGCCGACCCGCCGGCGGTCGTCTGCACCTACGCCCCGGGCCGGGGGCGCGAGCATGCCCGGGCGCTGCTGGGCGGCTACCGCGGCATCCTGCAGTGCGACGGCTATGCCGGATACAAGGGCCTCGCCGATACGGCCACGGGGCCGGGCCCGGCCGTCGTGGCGTTCTGCGGGAGCCATGCGCGGCGGCAGTTCCACGACCTGGCGCAGAAGGCCAGGGCGCCGGTCGCCGAGGAGGCGCTGAGCCGCATCGCCGCGCTCCATGCGGTCGAGGCCGGGATCCGCGGCGCCCCGCCCGAGCGGCGCCTGGCCGAGCGGCGCATCCGCAGTCGCCCGCTGGTCGAGGATCTGTTCGCCCGGTTCGAGGCAATGCCGGCGAGGCTGCCTCCGCGCAGCACGACGGCGGACGCCATCCGCTACGCGCTGAACCACCGTGACGGCCTGCTGCGGCTTCTCGAGGATGGCCGCATCGAGCTCGACACCAACAGCGTCGAGCGCGCCGTGCGGCCCGTCGCACCCGGGCGCAAGAACGCGCTGTTCGCCGGCTGCGACGAGGGGGCGGAGGCCTGGGCCGCCATCGCCTCGCTGATCGAGACCGCGAAGCTCAACGGCGTCGATCCGCAGCGATACCTCACCGACCTGCTCGCCCGCCTCGTC
>NZ_BMKS01000039.1 GCF_014644455.1 Caldovatus sediminis
ATGGTGAGCCTCCGATGCTCACAAGGGTCAATCGCATCACCCGCGCGTCGGGGAATCCCACACGTGAGAGGCTGTCTCGAAACACATTCAATATGGGGCTGGATGGCCGGGCCGCGCCGTGATTCGACCGGGTTGCGACACCTTGGATGAACGGCGCGATGTGGACCCCGGCCACCCGGCGGCAGCATAGCCGCACGGGCCTGCGCTATGCGAGTGACCTGACGGACGACGAATGGCGGATCCTGGAGCCGCTGCTGCCTGCCGCACCTGGACGAGGACGGCGGCGTGCCTGGCCGCTGCGAGAGATCGCCAACGCCATCTTCTACGTGCTGCGGGCGGGCTGCACCTGGCGCCTGCTGCCCGACAGCTTCCCGCCCTGGCGCACGGTCTATCGCTGGTTCGTCCGGCTGCGCGATGGCGGCGTGTTCGAGGCGATCAACCATCATCTCGTCATGCTCGACCGCGAGCGCGCGGGCCGCGAGGCCAGTCCGACGGCGGCAGTGATCGACAGCCAGAGCGTCAAGACAACCGAGAGCGGCGGCCCGCGCGGCTACGATGCAGGCAAGAAGATCAACGGCCGCAAGCGCCACGCTATGGTGGACACCGACGGGCGCGGTCTGACGCTCGACAATCATCCGGCCAACATCCAGGACCGCGACGGCGCACCACCGCTGATGCGCGCCTCGCGCTGCCGCTGGCCCTTCGTGAGGCTCGCCTTCATGGACAGCGGCTACGCCGGCGACCGCGTCGCGAATGCGACCACCATCCCCGTCGCGATCGTCCGCAAGCCCAACAAGCCCAAGAATCAGGTCGGCTTCGCCGTCCATGCTCGACGCTGGGTCGTCGAGCGCTTCTTCGCTTGGATCGGACGCAACCGCCGCCTCGCCAAGGATTTCGAGGCCACCATCGCCTCCGCCAACGCCTTCCTCTACGCCGCCTCCGTCATCATACTGCTGCGTCGCGTCGCTCGTTCCGTATGAGATTCGAGACAGACTCTCAAACAGGCTCTCACCATGGCGCGCGCCATTGCCCTGCGTTCGGACTTCACCGCGACCGAGCTGCGCCACCTGGCGC
>NZ_BMKS01000040.1 GCF_014644455.1 Caldovatus sediminis
CCGTTCAGCCGGGCCCAGTCGTTCCTGCTGCCGGCGGATGCCAAGGGGTGGCTTCCGGCGGAGGGCGCGGCGCATTGCGTGGTGGCGACGGTGGGGCGGATGCCGGCCGGCGCCGTCGCGGTGCGGCCGATCCCCGGCGGCAGGGCGCAGGACCACCCGCGGCGGCCGCTGGCGCTGATCTACGCTTACGCCGACGGCATCTTCTCCTCGCGCCGGATCGAGCGGGCGACGCACCGCGACCGCGGCGTGCGCTACGTGGCGGCGAACCTGCATCCCGACCACGACACCATCGCCGCCTTCCGCCGCACCCGGCCGCGCCGCCTTCGAGGCGGCCTTCCTGCAGGTGCTGCTGCTGGCCAGGGAGAGCGGCCCGCCGCGGCTCGGCACGGTGGCGACCCGCGGCACCAGGCTCGACGCCAACGCCTCCAGGATGCGCCGAGCTTCGCCGCCACCATCCTCGGCATGGAGGCGGGCATCGGCCTGCCGCAGACCGTCCTCGCCGACACCGGCTTCGCCTCCGCCGAGGCCGTCGCCGCCCCGCAGGCCCGGAACATCGAGCCGCTGGTCGCCATCGGCCCCACCGGCCCTGCGACTTCCGGCCCCCACCCCAGCCCAAGGCAGCGCGCCGCATCACCGAACCCCGGCGCCTCGCCATGCGCGCCAAGCCGGAGACCGAAGATGCCAAGGCCCGCTACGCCCGCCGCAAGCAGACCGTCGGGCCCGTCTTCGGCATCATCAAGTCAGCCCTCGGCTTCGCCCGCTCCCATCTCCGCGGCCTCGCCAACGTCGCCGCCGAGTGGACCCTGATCGCCCTCGCCTACAACGGCCGCAGGCTCCACCG
>NZ_BMKS01000041.1 GCF_014644455.1 Caldovatus sediminis
CGCTGGCGTAGTAGAGGGCGAGCGCCTGCATCCCCATGCCGCTGATGCCGCGGATGCCGTCGGTGTCGGCGTTGAAGGACCGCTTGGCGATGGCGAGGGCGGTCGGGCTCTTCTCCAGGATCTCGGCGCACCAGCGCGCCACCTCGGCGTCGAGCTGCTCGTGCGGCACCACGGCGTTGACGAGGCCCATGGCCAGCGCCTCGGCGGCGCTGTAGCGGCGGCACAGGTACCAGATCTCGCGCGCCTTCTTCTCGCCGACGATGCGGGCGAGGTAGGCGGTGCCGAAGCCGGGATCCACGGAGCCGACCCTGGGGCCGACCTGGCCGAACACCGCCCGCTCCGAGGCGATGGTGAGATCGCAGAGCGTCGCCAGCACGTTGCCGCCGCCGATCGCGTAGCCCTGCACCCGGGCGATGACCGGCTTCGGCACCTCGCGGATGACGGACTGCAGCTCCTCCACCGGCAGGCCGATGAGGCCGCGTCCGTCGTAGTTGCCGTCATGCGCCGACTGGTCGCCGCCGGTGCAGAAGGCCCGGTCGCCGGCGCCGGTCAGCACGATGACGCCGATGGACTTGTCCCAGCCCGCCCTGTTGAAGGCGTGGATCAGCTCCTCGCAGGTGCGGGCGCGGAAGGCGTTCAGTACCTTGGGGCGGTTGATCACGATGGTGGCGACGCCGTCCCT
>NZ_BMKS01000042.1 GCF_014644455.1 Caldovatus sediminis
GACCGCGCAGCGGGCCACCACGACGCCTTCCCGGCCGAGCGGCCGCCAGACCTTGCGCGCGCCGTAAACCCCGAAGTTGGCCGTGTGCACGCGCCGGATCTGCTCCCTGAGCACCCGGTCCTGCCGGGCACGCGGGGAGGTCTTGGCCGGATCGGCGCGCTGTGCGACGTGCGCGTGGTAGGTCGACGGGGCGATCGGCAGAACCCGGCAGATCGGCTCGACCCCGTAAACCTCGCGGTGATCGTCGATGAAGGCGATCATGACCTCGAGCGGCGGTCGAGCTCTGCCATCGCGAAATTGGCCGAAGCCTTGCGCAGGATCTCACCAGCGCCTTGATGCGCTCGTGCTCGGCCGTCGTCGGCCCCGGGCGCTGGCCCCCGTCACGCTCGGCCTGCCGCACCCACTGCCGCAGCGTCTCGGTCGTGCACCCGATCTTGGCCGCGATCGAGCCGATCGCCGCCCACTGCGAGGCGTGGTCGCTCCCGTGCTCCAGCACCATCCACACCGCCCGCTCCCGCACCTCCGGCGAAAAGCGGTTCGAGGTCTTCTTCGTCATGGCTCCACCTTACTCAAGGGTTGGAGCCTCCGGCGAACCCGGGGCGGTTCAGCGGCGACCTGCTCGGGCGAGACGGCGGCGGAGGCGCGGCCCCGCGGGGCGTCCCGGAACAGGCCGT
>NZ_BMKS01000043.1 GCF_014644455.1 Caldovatus sediminis
CGCGGCATAGCAGCGCGCTTCGGCCTCGGCGGGAGGGATGTTCCCGATCGGCTCGAGGAGGCGGTGGTTGTTGAACCAGGCTACCCATTCGAGGGTGGCGAACTCGACGGCCTCAAGGCTCCGCCAGGGGCTGCGGCGCCAGATGACCTCCGTCTTGGATAGGCCGATGATCGTCTCGGCGAGGGCATTGTCGTAGGAGTCTCCGACGCTGCCGACGGAGGGCTCGATCCCGGCCTCGAGCAGCCGTTCCGTGTACCGAATGCTGACGTATTGCGACCCGCGGTCGCTGTGGTGGGTCAGTCCACCTTTCGAGGGACGGCGGTCATGGAGGGCCTGCTCCAGGGCATCGAGGACCAAGGCGGCATGAGCCGTCCTGGAGACCCGCCAGCCGACGATGCGGCGGCGAAGGCGTCGATGCCGAAGGCCACGTAGACGAAACCCTGCCGGGTCGCCACATGGGTGAAATCCGACAGCCACAGGACGTTGGGCCGCGGCGCCCGGAACCGTCGGTCCACCTTGTCCGCCGGGCATGGCGCCGCAGCGTTGGACGTGGTCGTCTGCGTCTCCTTCCCGCGCACGGCGCCCTGCAGGCCCATCTGCCGCATCAGACGCTCG